>OY968780.1:0-2668373 GCA_963695385.1 uncultured Coriobacteriia bacterium | reverse complement strand
GAGGATGGCGTAGGGCCCCGCCGCCGAGCGCGATGCGATCCTAGGCAAGCAGGAACTCCAGCGCCCCGCGCCCCGGGTCGAATATCCATCTCTGTGCCTTCGCCGACTCCTCATCGAATCTCTTCGCGGGAATGCTCGCAAGATCTCCACCCGCCGCCACGAACGGAACCGGGTCCGAGACGTGGGTCTTGGACTCGATCGGCGTGGCGTGGTCCGGCATGCACAGGATCCGCAGATCGCCGTCGTAGGCCAGAAGGCGGCCCACCACCTCGCGATCGATGGCCTCGATGGCCTCGATCTTGCCGGCGACGTCACCGGCGTGTCCTGCCTCGTCGGGCGCCTCGATGTGGATGAACACCACGTCGTGGTCCTCCAGGGCGGCCAGGGCCCCTTCGACCTGCGCGGCGTAGTCGTTGTCCGGTCCGTCGGTGACACCCGGTATGTCCAGGCGGTCGATCCGTGTGAGAACCGCAAGTCCGTTGAGGAGGTCGACGGCGGAGGTCATGGCCGCGCTCAAGAGACGGATCTCAGAGAACGGGCGGATGCCCTTCGGCGCCGCGCCCGGCCAGCACGGCCAGATGTCAGTGGCTGCGACCTCGCCCGATTCTCGTCGGCGCGAGTTGACCGGAGAGGAAGCCAGGACCGCGCGCGCCTTGTCCATGAGGTCGAGGAGGACCTGTGAGCCCTGCCCACTGGGCATGTGACCCTCCAGCGACTCGTCGGGCATGTCGTGCGGCGGAGAACAGACCACATCGATCAACTCAGGGTGCCCCTTGACCACGAGGATGCTGCGGTACCCGACCCCCGGATAGAAACGGAACGTATCGTTCTCGAGCGCGGCGTTCAGCTCTCCGATGATCTCCCGGGACTCGGCGGTCGATATGTGCCCACAGGAATACGACGCCATGACGCCGCCGTCCGTGTTCACGAGGTTCACTCGCAGCGCGATCTCGTCGTCGGCCAGCTCGATCCCCATGCTCGCCGCCTCTATGGCTCCTCTGCCGACGGCGTTGGCGACCGGGTCGTAGCCCAGGATCGCCATGCACGCCACGGCGGAGGAAGGCTCGCAGACTTCAGGCACTGTCTGCGAAAGGCCGACGCTTCCCGTCGATGCCATCGTGTCCAGATTCGGGGTCTTGGCGGCGGCCAGTGTGGTGCGACCGCCGAGCTCGTCGAGCGGCCACCCCGAAGCACCATCCATGATGACGACGCAGTACTTCATCGGGGTCTCTACCTCCAGTCGGGGTCGGTACGATAACGACACATTGTCTGACATGACTCGCGCCGTGGCAACAAGCACGGTCGGCAGGGACATCTGCGGTACGATGAAAGGACGAGTCGCGCGCTGCTCGTCACTCCAGCATCGAGCGCGGGCCGAGGCCCCAGGATCCTTGGATCGGGACGAGCCGCATGGGGGAGACCTTGTGAGCAAGAACGATCCCGCTGAGACGAGCCCACGCCCCCAACGCCGGTGGCTGCCGTACCTCCTCGCCGCCGCCGCGGTGGTTGCCGTCGCGATCATCGCCCGGATGTGCGTCGACGCCCCTCGGTGGACGCCGTCGAAGGACTCGCGCGCCGTCGCGCGCGTTCTCCGCGGCGAGGGTCCGGCGGCCGGGCTCCGCTCGACCCCGACCCGCCTGTCAGGCGTGCGCGACTGGGCATTCGCGATCGGCCGCGATCTCGGAGGCGCCGACGTGCAGCGCCTCGCGGAGTACGACCTGCTGGTCGTTGACGGAGAGGCGGCGACAGCCGCCCAGGTCCGCAGGCTGAAGGCAAAGGGCGCGGTAGTCCTCGGCTACCTGAGCGTCGGCACCATAGAGCGAGGCCGCTCCTGGTACCCGAAGGTGAAGTCGTACCGGCTCGATCTGTGGGGCGACTGGAACGAGTGGTACGCCGATGTGAGCGCGGCCGGGTACCGGGACGTGATCCAGAGGCACGTCGCGCCGTCGATGCTGGCGAAAGGCCTCGACGGGCTCTTCCTCGACAACACCGACATGATCGAGTCGCACCCGGCGAACGCTGAGGGCATGCGCCTGCTGGTCAGCGCGCTGTCGACACGGACGCACGAGGCCGGAGGATTGCTGCTGACGCAGAACGGCGCCGACAGCATCGGTCCGACCCTGGCGTGCTATGACGGCTGGAATCTCGAGGACGTGACTTGGACCTACGACTTCGACAGCCGCCGCTACGTGCGACGCTCGCCCGCGGAGGTGGCGGCCGGGATTCGGGCGCTGCGGACCATCCGCGCCGAGGGACTGCTGACCCTCGCGACCGACTACGTCGCCGCCGGCGACAGGGTCGCAACCGCCGAGGCGGCACGCAACGCGCGCTCCGCCGGTGCGATCCCCTTCGTGTCCGACATCGGGCTCACACGCCTGCCGCCTCCGCCAAGGTAGCGCCCCGCGCATGTCATCGCTCATGTCCGTGCGCGCGCGCGTGCTCTGCTACGATGCCCGCATGAGGACCATCATGTATCGGGATACTCGCGGCCTGGACGACACGCCACGCACGTTCACTGACACGGTCATCGCGGGCATCGCCCCCGGCGGAGGGCTTTACGTGCCCGAGACGGTGCCGGCGCTGACGCTGCCGGATATCGTGGGCCTCGCGCGGGTGCCCTACCCCGACCGCGCGGCGCACATATACACACTGTTCGGGGTCGACGTGCGGGACGAGCGGGTGGCCGCGCTCATGGACCGGGCGTACGGCGACGCGTTCGACCACCCGGACGTGGCGCCGGTCATCGAGGTCTCGGCGGACCTGCACGTGCTCGAGCTGTGGCACGGGCCGACGTCGGCTTTCAAGGACATGGCGCTGCAGTGTCTGCCGCTGTTCTTCTCCGAGGCCATATCCATGCGCGTGTCTGAAGGTCAGGACTCCGACGATTTCCTCGTCCTGGTGGCGACATCAGGCGACACCGGCAAGGCCGCGCTCGAGGGGTTCGCCGATCGAGAGCACACACGCATCTGCGTCTTCTATCCAGCCGATGGGGTCTCCGACATCCAGCGACGGCAGATGGTCACCCAGCGGGGCGGCAACGTGAGCGTGTTCGGAGTGCGGGGCAACTTCGACGACTGCCAGAACGCCGTCAAGGCGGCCTTCGCCGACGAGGAGTTCAACGCGCGGCTCCACCACAGGCACCATTTGCGCCTGTCCAGTGCGAACTCCATCAACTGGGGACGTCTGCTACCGCAGATCGTCTACTACGTCTCCGGGTACGCCGATATGGTCGCGAGCGGCGGTGTGATCGCCGGGCGCGAGATCGACGCTGCGGTGCCGACGGGCAACTTCGGCAACATACTGGCCGGGTACTACGCGAAGAAGATGGGCGTCCCGATCGGCCGGCTTCTTTGCGCCTCCAACGAGAACAAGGTGCTCTCCGACTTCATCGCCACAGGGGTGTACGACATATCCGAGCGCGAGTTCGTGACGACTCCCTCTCCGAGCATGGACATACTGATCTCATCGAACCTCGAGCGGCTCCTGTACGAGATCACGGGCCAGACGGCCGCGGTGCGCGGATGGATGTCCGACCTGGCGCGCGACAGGCGCTTCCAGGTCGATCGCGACACGTTCGCAGCGATGCGCGCGGACTTCCTGGGCGACTGGGTAGGCAACGACGAGTCCCTGCAGGTCATCCGGCGCGTGTGGGACGAGCGGGGATACCTCCTGGACCCGCACACGGCCGTCGCCTGGGAGGTCGCCGAGCGTCTGCGCGCGGACAACCCCGTGCTCGTCGTCTCGACGGCGCACTGGGCGAAGTTCGGGGCCGATGTGTATCGGGCCCTTCACGGCATCGCCTACTCAGCCGCCCTCCCATCCGATGCCGAGGGGCTGTCCGGCGTCGGACTTCTGGATCGCGTGGCCGATGAGGCGCCCGGAGCGCCGGCGGTCCCTCGCGGGCTGGCCGAACTAGAGGACCTCCCCGAGCGGTTCGCGCGCATCGTGGATGCGGGCCGCGAGGGGATCGAGGCCGCGATCGGGGATTGGCTCGCCGATCACGCACGCTAGCTGGATGGCATCAGAAACATTGATATCCCGCTGCGATTTGGCACGACCATTGCTTGCAGTAGTCGCGGAGTCTGGGCGACCCGTACCTCCTCCCCCCTCTGGTCGGGGAACGCCCGCTCTGAATAACGAGGCGCGTTCCCCCCAACGCGCCTCGTTCTATTTGTCCGGGGCCTTGCGGAGAAGCCGGCGGGACTCCCCTGTCGAAGCCACGGTATAATCACGTGATGGCCGCACGGCCGTATCCTGGCAGGAGCAGCCATGGTGAGGACCCAACGGGGGCGGTTCGGGCCCCATGTCACGCTCAAAGCCCTCGGCGGCGCGGCCGCCATGCGTGTGGGCCACGCGATCGCCGGGCCGGCTTCGAACGAGCCCGATCACGCCGCCGCCTCCCCCATGGACGTCGCGGACCTCGGAGGTCGAGTCCTCGTCATCGCTCCGCACCCTGATGACGAGGCGATAGCAGCGGGCGGCGCGATATCCCAGGCCCTCGCAGCGGGCGCGCGGGTACGAGTGGTCGTCATCACCGCCGGGGACGGCTACAGGCGCGCCGCCGCCCGCATCGCCAAGGGCCCGGTCACCGCGGAGACGTTCCTTCGATTGGGTCGTCTCAGGCATGCCGAGAGCGAGGCGGCGCTCGACGCGCTGGGGGTTCCCGAGGAGGACCGTCTGCACCTCGGCTATCCCGACGGCAGCCTCGGCGCCCTCTGGGACGGGAACTGGGATCCGGATCGCCCGCATTCCGGAGCGGACGGCGGCGCATCCTCCCGATACGACTTCGCGGAGTTCCCCAGTTCATCCTGCTGCGGATCCGGCCTTGCGTCCGACCTCAAGAGGATCGTCACCGATTTCGGACCGACAGCGGTCATCCATCCCGACGCCAGCGACGCGCATCACGATCACTGGGCCACCGCGGCGTTCGTCGACTACGCTCTGGAGGAGTTGGCATACGAGGGCGGCAGGTACAGCTACCTGACGCATTTCGGCCACTACCCGTTTCCGTGGCTGTTCCTCCCCGACGCCTACCTTCAGCCTCCGACCAGCCTCTTGGCGGTCGGGGGCCGCTGGCACTCGCTGCCCCTGACTGAGCGCGCTGAGCGGCTCAAGCTGCGTGCGGTGGAGATGTACGGTACCCAGCTCAACATCCCGGACCTCAAGATGTACCTGCTGGCCTTTGTGAGACGCAACGAGCTGTACCGCACCCACGAGCCGGCGCGACCCTCCGCGTCGTGCCCCGATGTGGGCCCGCCCGCCGAGACGGCCGCGGATAGAGTGGTCGTCGAGCCTCGGTTCGCCCGCGTCTCCGCGATCGGCGGACGGCGCGGAGCGGTTTCCGCGGTGCGCATGGTGCAGGGACAGGATGTCCTGTGGATCGGCGCGAGCACCGCCGGCGCATCTCCGGCCGACCGGCTGTACGAGTTCCACCTGCGGCTGTTCGGCGGCGGCGCGCCCGCACGGCTCGACGTGGCAGTCACCGGCGAGACGGTCCAGGTGCTGAGCCCGGCGAGCAACAGCGTGGTCCCATCTCATGTGAGCTCAATGAGATCCGGAGGCACCCTCTGGATCGGAGTGCCTTCCGGCGTCCTGGACCGCCGGGAGTCGGCCATGGTCGCCATCGGCACTCGACGGGGCCCGCGAAGCGGCCGCAAAGGCCGGACCGCGTGGAGGACCGTGCGGCTGTCGGTCTAGTGGGAACCCGGGGATGGACTACGCAGTAAGCAGGGTGTCCGCCAAGGTGAGCGGAAGCCCCCTCGCGATGACTGCGGCGGCCACAGACTCCACGTCGTAAGGCACTCGGTGAGTGATCGCGCCCACCCATAGTCCGCCCTCGCCCGCGACTCCGACGCCCGGGTCATCCGGAGCGGCCGCGAGGACCGCTTCCGCCGAGCCGATAACGATCTCCACCCATGCGGCGCGAGGATCGCCGTCCTTGGGCTTGCCGACCGACCCGCTGGACACGTAGTGCACGACGCGATCGTCGATCGCGGTCATCGACCGGTGATACGGAATGTGCACGTGGCCGACGCACACGAGATCCGCATTCGCCTCGTCAGCGAGTCGAGCCAGTTGCCTGTCGGTGCGGTCGAGAAGCAGGTACTCGTTGACCCTGCGCGGACTGCCATGGGCGATAAGCACGCGCAGACCATTCACGTGGAAGCGCAGTTCAGCGGGCAGGGCCGCCAGCCATGCCGCGTCCGCGTCGCTCACCGCCGATTCCGTGAACCGGTACGAGGCGGCCCCCTCTGAGCGCGCCTGGTCGGTCGCGTAGTAGCAGCCGCACTCACCGCGCCGGTTACCAATGCCGTCGTCGTAGTTGCCGAGGATGGTTGGCACGCCTGATGAACGCATCCGCTCGATGACCGCCGCCGGTTCAGGCCCGTAGCCCACCAGATCCCCGAGGCAGTAGCGCTCGGTGATGACCGAGGCGTCCATGTCGGCCAGTACGGCGTCGAGGGCCGCAAGGTTCCCGTGGATGTCCGAGAAGAGCGCGAAGCGGCGCACGACGTTCATGGTGTCCGACACAACTCCCCTTCAGATGGGCTGCTGGTCGCTCTCGCCCTTGGTGGGAGGCACGAACAGCACCGAGCAGTGGGCGTGGAGGGCGACCTCTCGAGCCGTGCTGCCCCAGATGGCCCGATGCAGCATCCCGTGCGCACAAGGATTCAGCGCGATCGTGGTCGCCTTCCACTCCGAGGCCGTGTCAAGGATCACCCGCGCGGGGTCGCCCGCCATCACGTCGGCCTCGGCCTTCATGCGGGTCGGCGCGCGGTCCATCATCGCCCGTAGCCGCTTCCGAGCCTCGGCAACGGCATCGGCATCTGGAGCCACGTGCAGGACGCGCGTGGCTCCGACGTCCGAAAGGCTGTCGATCAGCGCTACGACCGACACTGCCGCTTCGTCCAGATCCGCAGCGATCAGCACGCGCTCGAAGGGACTCCCGGCGTTGACACGGCAGCACGCCTCGCCCTCGAGAATGTGGACCCGCTCCACGAGTACGGGAACGGTGCCGGCCGACGCGACCTTCTCCGCCGCGCTCCCCATGAGCCTTCCGGTCTTCGCGCCCTTGCCCAGGCTGGTCATCACCACGAGGTCTGAGTCTTCCTCGGCCGCCACATCTCTGATCGTCTGCGCAGAATCGCCCTGCTCGACGCGCACAGTCACGTCCAATCCGCACGCGCGGAGGCGCTCAGCCTCCGGGCCCAAACGCTCCTCGGCGAACTCGATGATGCCGGGCACCGAACCCCCGGCGGTATAGAGATCAAGATCGACGACATGGAGCAGCGTGACCTTGTCGCCTTGAGGAGCCCGCATCAGCGAGATCGCCTCGACGCCCAGAAGCCCTGCCTCGGACAGATCGGTCGCGGCCAGGAACCTCATGGTCAGTCCACCCCTTCCGCACTCAATAGTCCGCCCGCGACCCGGTGCGTCACCCACCCGGCGGTACGGTTGGCTATCCACACAAGCGAGAGCATGACCGGCACCTCCGTCAGCACGCCCACGACGGTCGCCAGCGCCGCCCCCGACCTAAGGCCGAACAACGAGATTGCCACAGCGACCGCCAGTTCGAAGAAATTGGAGGCGGCCACGAAGCCGGCGGGTGCTGCGATCGGGTGCGGCAGTCTCCACAGCCATGACCAGCCGTAGGCGATCGCGAAGATCAGATAGGTCTGGATGGTGAGCGGTATCGCGACGAGCACGATGTTCAAGGGGTTTGAGACGATGGTCTGACCCTGGAAGATGAAGATGATCACAAGGGTCAGCAGCAGCGCCGTGATGGTCACCGGCGCCAGCGCCGGCAGAAAGGTCTGCTCGAACCACGCAAGACCCTTGCTCCTGATGAGCTGGACACGGGAGATCCATCCCAGAACCAAGGGCACCACCACGAAGAGCACCACCGAGAGGATTACGGTGTCGTAAGGGACTACGATGTCGCTCAGTCCGAGCAGGAACATGACGATCGGAGCGTAGGCGACCAGGATGATGAGGTCGTTCACGGCCACCTGCACCAGCGTGTACGCGGGGTCGCCGTCGGCGAGGTAGGACCACACGAACACCATCGCCGTGCATGGGGCCGCACCTAGCAGGACGGCGCCGGCCAGGTACTCGCGAGCGAGGTCAACCGGTATCCACCTGGTGAACACGATGTTGAGAAAGAACCAGGCGATCGCATACATCGTGAAGGGCTTGATGAGCCAGTTGCTCACGGTCGTGACGATGAGCCCCTGCTTCTTCTCGCCCACGCGTTTGAGCGAAGCGAAGTCGATCTGCAGCATCATCGGATAGATCATCAGCCAGATGAGAACCGCCACGGGAATCGAAATCTGTGCGTAAGTGAATCGCGACAGCCACTGCGAGATTCCCGGCCAGGCATTGCCGATGAACGTCCCGGCGGCGATACACAGGACCACCCAAAGCGTCAGATACCGCTCGAAGAACCCCATGCGTTTCTTGCCGGACGCCTCTTGGCTCACTTCACCCTCCCCGAAGTCGCAACGCTGGACAGATCCTCCACGGCCTTCCCCAGTGCGAGCAGCCTCTCGGTGACCAGGCAGTAGCAGGTCCGTGGACCCGAGGGGCTGGAGCTCAAGAGCCCTGCTTCGCCCAGGATGCGCAGATGCTCGGAGACGGTCGACTGCGCAAGTGCGAGCGAGGAGAAGACCTCGCTGCCCGTGCACGAGTCATGCCCCTTGAGCAGGCGAATCAGACTCAGGCGTGCGGGATGCGCCAGCGCGCGGAACACGCGGGAGAGTTCTTCGTCATCGTCGATCCGGACTATGTCGCCGGATCCCGTGGAAGGAGCGCCCACACAGTACTCGCTCATCCCTCTCAGCTCCTTTTCCCGGTCCGTCAGCAGCGACCGCTGCTCGCCGAACATCAACCGCCGGAGATCGCCGAGAACTCGAATCCTTTGGCCGCGTCCGGGTACCCGCAGTGCGGACATTCGGCCCTTTCGGCGGGTTGGTCGCTGGCAAGCACTTCCTTGATGAAGGACTTCTTGCAGCGTTCGCACTTGTACACCCAACTGGACATGTTGACCTCCTTGTCGACGTCGCTCACAACCGCGCGAATCTCGATAGCGCCTCTATGCCCTGCGGCTCCTCGGTCACCCACGGCACGGCCGCCACCCGGGAAGATCGGTCGATGACACGAGCGACCTGGGCGAACTCGGCTCGCGACCTTGCGCGCAGGACGGGGTCGCTCGTGCGGCTGTATGCGAGGCTCTGATTGATGACCCACGCCCAAGGTACTATCTGCGCCCTGGCCAGGTCGCGCTCAAGACGCAGCGCTTCGCTCACCGGAGTCTGTTCGGGCAGCGTCACGACCAGGATGCGGGTGAACTCCTCGTCGCGCAGGCGGGGCAGGAGTTCGAGCAGCGCTGGCGGCGTGGTCGAAGCATTGCGAAGCACCTCGCGGTGGTAAGACTCCGAGGCATCCAGCAGCAGCAGCGTGTGACCGGTGGGCGCCGTGTCGAGCACGACGATCCGGTCGGTGGCGTGGTCCACGGTTCGGGCGAACGCGGTGAAGACGGCTATCTCCTCCGTGCACGGGGACAGCAGGTCCTCCTCCAAGAGGGCCAGCCCCTCGGCGTCAAGATCCTTCGCCGCCCTGGAAAGCACATCCTTGCGATAGGCCTCGATCTCGACCTCAGGGTCGATGCGCTCTACGTCGAGCCCCGGGAGCAACCCGCCGACAGCAGTCGCGACGTGCGCGGCCGGGTCGGTCGTGGACAGGGTCACTCGCTTGCCGCGCTGGGCCAGGGCAACGGCAACGGCCGCGGCGACGGACGTCTTGCCCACGCCGCCCTTGCCCATCGCCATGATCAAGCCGGAGTCCGTACACGCGAGCTTGTCAATCAGCGCGCCGAGTCCGGGCAGGCTCAGGTCGTCCTCCGCGGCGGGGCCGGTCGGAGGTAGCTCCCGGTTGGCGACCGCTCTCATGGCGCGCAGTCCGTCCACGCCTACGGGACTCTCCACGAGCAGCGGTATCTCGCTGCATGGAAGCGCCTCTAGCTCGGATGGCATCGCGTCGAGGGCGGCGCGCACGCGAGCGCCGAAGGCCTGCGCGATGGCATCGCCGCTGCCATTGGGACTGAAGACGCCGTTGACGACCAGCCGCTGATTGGTGATGCCCAGGTCGAGAAGCTCCGCGGACGTCCGGGCCGCCTCGGCCAGTGATGCCGTGTCGGGGCGGGCCACGAGCACCAGCGATGTTGTGCCGGGATCGCTGAGCAGTTCGACCGCTCGCGAGAACGACGCGCGCTGTTGGGCGAGGCCGGCGAGAGGTCCGATGCAGGTGGTTCCCGTGGTGTTCGTGTCGATGTAGCCGGTCCACGCCGAGGGCAGAGTCAGGAGCCGCATGGTGTGCCCGGTCGGCGCGGTGTCGAAGATCACATGATCGAACCCGTCCGTGGTCTCCTCGACGGAGACCAACCGGGCGAATTCGCTGAACGCGGCGATCTCGACCGTGCACGCTCCGGAAAGCTGCTCCTCCATGTTCGCGACGACGGACGCCGGCAGGATCCCGCGGTAGGGGCCGACCACGGACTCGCGGTAAGCAGCGGCGGCGTCTTCGGGGTTGAGATTCGCTGCCCACAAAGTCTCGGAGCCTTTCACCCGAACCGGAACCCCGCCCAACTCGGTCTGCAAGACCTCGTCGAGGTTCGACGCGGGGTCCGTACTCACGATCAGCACTCGCTTGCCCGCGTCAGCAAGTGCCAGCGCGAGCGCGCTTGAGGCGGAAGTCTTGCCCACTCCGCCTTTGCCGGTGAACAGCGCGTAGCGGCCTGCCTCGCTCGCCAACGCATCGATCGCGGAGCGGCGGCTCACGAAGTCGCTTCTCCCATATCCAGACCAAGGATAGCGGCGAGTTCCTCTCGCGTGGGGTAGGAGCCCCGCGCGACTTCCCGGCCGTCGGCCAAGATTATCGGAAGGATGCTCGAGTCCGAGGCGGACAGCGCCGCCAAGACGCTCGGATTGTCGACAAAGGGCTGTGGATCCTGTGAGAGGTTGTATCTTTCGACGGCGACGCCCCGGTGCTTGAGCCACCCCAAGTCGCGTGCGAACTGAACGAGAGCAGGATCAGGGTTTGGCCCACAAGCCCCCGACGAGCAGCACATGGGGGGGTCGAAGACTCGAAGTATGGTCACTGGAAATGCCTCCCTGGCGAGAGTGTCTCACGAACAAGCGCCCATCGACGATTGACGATAACACTCGAATGCGAATCTGACCAGCCGCGCGGGACAGACCACTTGGGACTGTTGACAGTCATACCTATTGGGGTATACTCTCCAGCAAACGCTTCGATATTCGTCCAACTGATTGGAAGACGGCATGGCCAGTGTCAGCGCAGGTATCGAGGCGCCGAGGATAGACGCCGCATTCAAGGCGCTCGCATCGGCCCAGCGCCGGGAGATCCTGCGCATCTTGGGAGAGTCGACGCCCGAGCCAGGCAAGACATGTTGCGCGGCGAGCGAGCTGTGCGGCTGCAAGTTGTCCGAAAGGCTGGACCTCTCGGCCTCGACCATATCCCACCACATGAGCGTGTTGCGGGATGCCGGACTCGTTGACGCGCGCAAAGATGGATGGTGGGTCTACTACACCCTGCGACGCGATGCTCTGCACGCGATAGAGGAAGAACTCGGCAAGCTCTAGGGACTTCAGGGCGGGCGGACGGTAGTCCGGCCCGCCCCTCTTGGCTGAAACGTTTCGGCAACCATCGAACCGATTAGGAGGCGGCGCAATGGTGATCAAGATCCTGGGATCCGGTTGTGCGAACTGCAAGAGGCTCGAAGGGCTCGTCAGCAAGGCCAGTGATGAACTCGGGCTCGGCGCCGAGGTCGTCAAGCTGACTGATTTCGCCGACATCATGGCCTATGGCGTCCTGTCGACCCCCGCGCTCGTCATCGACGAACAACTCATCCTCTCCGGGCGCGTTCCGCCCTACGACGAGGTCAAGGCCATTCTCCAGCGCTCGGGGCAGTAGCACCGACGGCGTCGACGGGAGACTCGTGATGGATCCTTTCTATCCCCTGCAGATGCTCTCCGACTGGATCACCTACACGGTCCTCGGGCTCGCACCGACCAGCAAGCTGGGGCTGTCGGTCGACTTCTTCCTGTTCGACGTGCCCAAGGTCCTCATCCTGCTCGCGGTGGTCATCTTCTTCGTCGCGATCATCAGGTCGTTCTTCCCGCCCGAGAAGACCAGGAAGCTCCTGTCGCACTCCAGACTATACGGCGGCAACATCGCGGCGGCTCTGCTGGGGATCGTGACGCCGTTCTGCTCATGCTCGGCGGTTCCGCTGTTCATCGGCTTCGTGGAATCCGGCGTGCCATTGGGCGTCACGTTCTCGTTCCTCGTGGCGAGCCCGATGATCAACGAGGTCGCCGTCATCCTGCTGTTCGGACTGTTCGGCTTCAAGATCGCCGCGCTGTATGTGGTCTCCGGGCTCTTGATCGCCATCACGAGCGGCATCGTCATCGGCAAGCTCGGACTCGAGAGCTGGGTCGAGGAGTACGTGTACCGGATCCGCGTGGGCGACGCGGGAGAACTGCCGGAGCAGACCTGGCGCGAGCGTCTGGTCTATGCGGTCGGCTACGTGAAGGAGATCGTGGGCAAGGTCTGGCCGTACGTGGTCGTCGGCATCGGGATCGGTGCAGTGATGCACGGCTACATCCCGGACGACTTCCTCGTGAAGTACGCCGGCCCCAGCAACCCCTTCGCGGTGCCGATCGCCGTTCTCATCGGCGTGCCGCTCTACAGCAACGCGGCGGGCGTCATCCCGCTCGTCAGCGTGCTCACCGAAAAGGGCATGGCGATGGGTACCGTGCTGGCCTTCATGATGGCTGTCATCGGACTGTCCCTGCCCGAGGCGATCATCCTTCGCAAGGTGCTCAAGCCCAAGCTCATCGCCACCTACTTCGGCGTCAACGCCGTGGGCATCATCGCGATCGGCTACATGTTCAACGCGGTACTGCACTAGGACGCGGCGGTGCAGGACACATCGCGGAGGGGAACCAAGGACTGACGATTGGTGGGCGCGATCCCGCGGCGCCGCCGGAGAGGAGCGACCATGGCTCGCATCGTGTTGCTTCCGACAGACGGATCGGCCACGGCGAAGGCCGCGCGCCGATTCGCGGTCGACATAGCCAAGGGCGAGGGCGACTCGGTCATCGTCTTCGCAGTCGCCGAGCCGGCCCAGTATGAAGGCGTCGAGGACGAGGCGGTCACGACGGCGATCTCGGGCTATCTGCGCGAGGCGGCGGAGTCCGAGGCGGCTGCGGTCCGCGCCGGAGGCATCGAGGCAACGGCCGAGGTGGTCGTATCGCCCCGCGTCGACAAAGCGATCGTGGACCGCGCGCGCGAGCTGGGTGCCGATCTCATTGTCATGGGAACGCACGGACGCACCGGCTTGGCACGCGCCGTCATCGGCTCGGTCGCCGACAAGGTGCTCAGGCACGCAAGCGTGCCTGTGGTCTTCGTTCCGCAAGTGGCTCCCGCCGAAGGCGGGAACGATCGATCACCGGGGTCATGACGCCCAGGGGCCCATCCAGGAGGCGAGCCGCCGACGCGCCCGAGGAGACCAGGGAGAGGCCGATGGACGAAGTGGTTGTCAAGGTCATCAACGCCGAGGCGTGCGGTTGAGGCGGGGCCAGGTTGTACTCGGGCGGTCCGCTCGAGGAACTCGGCTTCTCGGAAGGCTCGACTTGAGCCATGCCCGTCGAATGGCGCCTCCACGTGTTGGAGGAGAGGCTCAAGCGTGACTTCGACGAACGGTTCTTGATCGAGTCGAAAGACCTGTACGACCTCTTGCCCGATGACCAGAGCGCGGCCCTGAACGCGCTGATCGAGGCGCAAGGGGCCTTCCCTGTCGTCCTGGTGAATGGAGCGGCGGCGTGCGTTGGTGACATCGACGCGGACGCGATCTCAGCCGCGGTCACCAGCGCCCTGCTGGTGGATGACCGCGCCGGATCCGCCTAGGGAAGCGGATTGCGGAAGGCTTCCGCCACCACCACCGCGACGCTCGCCAGGCCGCCCGCTATCGTGAGCGCCCAGAGGGCGGCTGACGACTTGAGCGGCTGGGTGCTGCCCGACTCTCTCGGAACGAGCCTATCCCACGCCACGAGGGCGCAACCCGCAACGGAGAGCATCGCCGCCCCGAGGCACCACGATGCCAGGACGTCGGAGGGCCAGTGAACGCCGAGGTAGACACGGGACGCGCCCACCGCGAGGGTCGGGACGAGCGCGACGGCGATCGCCGCCATCTTCGGCCATAGCGTCCGCGCCCCGAGGACCACGAACATGGCGAGCGCTCCATAAAGGAGCAACGACGAGAGCGAGTGTCCCGAGGGGAAGCTCGCGTCGCCCGGAACCGCCAGGAGCGCGTCGGCGGCGGGTGGGCGCACCCGCCCGTAGAGAGCCTTGAGAGTGCTGCTGAACAGCGGCCCCGCCAGCGCGAGGACCAGCAGAACGACGGCCTCCCGCCTGCGCCCCCAGGCAGCCAGAAGCCCGAAGGCGATCCCAACGTGTGCGGTCATCACCATGGTGTCGCCCAGCAGAGTCGCGATCCACAAGACGCGGGTGACCGCGGGTGAAGCCGCCCCGTGAATGAGTATGACCAGTGGCGTGTCCGCGGCGAGTGCCGGGGATGCGATGCCGAGATCCTCGGCGATCGCGAGGAACGCCCCGCCGAACACGGCGACCGCGACCACCGCCAAGGTGAGATATAGGCCACTCGCGCGCGCCGGGTCCAGCCGCCGGGTCAGCCATCCGGGTCGCGTTCCAGACATGGGATCCGCGGACATCCCTTTGCCCTTCCTACGCCCGTCCGGCGGACTCGACCAGAAGCGGTGCTACCTGCTTCTTCCGGGACAGCATCCCGTCGAACCACGCCGAACCCGAGTCGAAAGGGACGCCGAAGGCGCGCTCCGCGATGCGCCGTCTTCCGACGACGAGCAGTTCGCTGCCCTCGCGGACCACGTCGGTCACCATCAGAGCAGCCAGACCATAGCCGCGTTCGCGAGCGAGATACTCCATGTAGGCGACTATCTCGTCGCGATGCGACAGCACATCATCCAGGTCGACGGTCTCCACCTGCGAGACGGCTGCGAGGGTGTCGCCGATCCGGTACTCCTTCATGTCGGAGCGCACGACCTCCTCGGCCGAGAACGCGCGGCCGCTGCTGCGTGCCCGGAAGATCTCCATGCCGAACTCCACCTGGTCGCACTCCGCCTCGCGGGCGAGCCATTCCGCGACCCCCCGGTCCGAGTCCGTGGTCGTCGGCGACTTGAGCATGACCGTGTCGCTGAGCACGGCCGAGAGCATCAGGCCGGCCATCGGCGGCGTGGGCTCGACCTCGAGTTCGCGGTAGCGCATGGCCACGATGGTGGCGGTGGAGCCGACGGGCAGGTTGAGGAATGTGATCGGGTACGCCGTCTCCACGTCGCCGATACGATGATGGTCGACGATCTCGACGACGGACGCCTCCTCCACGCCGTCGGCGGACTGGGACGTCTCGTTGTGATCGACCAGGATGACCCTGCGCCTGTGTGCGCGCGCCACGTTCGTGCGGGTGAGCATGCCGTCCAGCGTCCCGGCCGTGTCGACCACGAGCGCCTCCCGGTGCGGGGAGGCGAACAGGTCCTCGGTGGCCTCGGACAAGAGCGTGTCCGGCTCCAGAACGAGCGCGTCGGTGTCCATGACCTCACCGGCCCGGTTGGAAAGGTTCACGAGACGAGCGGCCCCATAGGTGTCCTTCGATGTGAGCACGACCGCACAGTCGCGCTCACGCGCGAGCGCCAGGACATCCTCCTCCGGCGCGTTGCCTCCAGTGATCACGAGGCAGGCGATCCCCGCCTCGATCGCGAGCGGCTGCGAACGCCGACGGTCGCCGACGATCAGGACATCGCCCGGATGCACGTACCCGAGCATCGTCTGCGGCTCCATCGCCCCGATCAGCACGCCGCCGGACAGGGTGGCGGTGCCCCGGCCGGCCAGAAGCTGCCCGTCGAGCACCTCGACAAGCTGCTCGACGCTCACCGGCCTGTTCTGGAAGCCGGCGACCGTGAGGTCCTCCACGTAGCGTCCGGCGAGCGCCTGCATGGTCACAAGGCCCACGACGCGTCCTTCATCCACCACCGGAAGCCCGCGGACCCCCCGTGCCGACAGGAGGCGGCCAACGGTTAGGAGAGTGTCATCGGGATGGACAATGACTACGTCCGTAGTCATCACGTCCCGCACGCGGGTGCGCACATGCGCGATCTCCTCGGGCGGCTCCACTCCGAACCGTTCGAGCACCCATGCGCTCTCGTGAGGCATCGGACCCAGCCGCACCGGCACGTACACGTTCGCGGGATCGGTCAGGTTCTTGAGGTGCGCGTAGGCGATCGCGGAACAGATGGAGTCGTTGTCGGGGCTCAGGTGCCCGAAGACCAGGATCGGACCCACCGGCCTCACCCCTCCCCCGTCCAAGCCCCTAGCTGGTGACCTTGCGGAGTGGAGCGAACCCCGTCAGCAGGGTCTTCTCTCCGGTTTCCCCTCCGAAGGCGATCGTCACACGGTCACCCTTGGCGGCCGTCACGACTCCGGGACCGAACGTCTTGTGCTCGACCGTGTCGCCGACATCGAACGTGCCCGCGGCCACGGTCGGAACGACAGGACGCGGCGCTCCGGAGCCGAACACTCGTCCGCCACCGGTGGCCGTGACCGGCTCGCGCCAGGTCGGGCGTCCGTAGCGGTCGCCGCGCGGCTTGCTCACCTTCTCGGCCCCCGCCGATCCGATTCCCTCACAGCGCATGTGCTTGTCAGGGATCTCGGCGATGAACATGCTGGGGGGGTTGTACTGGCTCGCGCCGTAGATAGTCCGCTGATAGGCGTGCGTCAGGTACAGCCGCTCGCGCGCCCTAGTGATGCCGACGTACGCGAGCCGCCGCTCCTCCTCCAGGCCCTTGGGCTCGAACATCGAGTTGGCGTGCGGGAACAGCCCGTCCTCCATGCCGATGACGAACACCACGGGGAACTCGAGGCCCTTCGCCGTGTGCAGGGTCATCAGGGTCACCGCGCGGTCACCCTGCTCCAGGTTGTCCAGGTCGGTGCGAAGGGCCACCCACTCCAGGAAGTCTCCGAACTCGGCATCCGGGTGCGCGGAGTCGAACTCGTCGACCACGCCGAAGAACTCCTTGATGTTCTCGACCCGGCCGCGCGCCTCGTCGGTGTTCTCGGCCTCAAGGGCCTGGATCAACCCGGACATGTCCACCACGCACTCGACGCACTCCCGCATGCTCTCGGCGTCGACCTCGCGCATGCGCTCGAGGAGCGAGGCCAGGGCCGCGACCTTCGCCCTCGGTCCGCTGGTCAGCCAGTCCTCCTTGGGCGCCCGGACGACCGCGTGGGAAAGGGTGATCTGCTCCCGGCGCGATGCCTCTTCCAGCACGGCCACCGTCGTGAGCCCGATGCCGCGCTTCGGCTGGTTGATGATGCGCTTGAGAGGAACGGGATCGGCGGGGTTCACGATGGTCCGCAGGTAAGCGATCACGTCCCGGATCTCCGCGCGCTCGAAGAAGCGGGTCCCTCCGACCAGCTGATATGGGACGCCGGAGCGCAGGAACTGGTCCTCCAGCACGCGCGACTGCGCGTTGGTGCGGTAGAAGACCGCGAAGTCCGAGTACGTGCGATGCTCCTCGCGCAGAAGCCGCTCGATCTCGTCCACGACGAATCGGACCTCGTCGCGCTCGTCCGCCGCGAGATACCGGGTGATGGACTCGCCCTCGGCGTTGGCCGTCCAGAGCGTCTTGATCTTGCGGTCGGCGTTGTTGGCCACCACGTAGTTCGCCGCGGCCAGGATCGTCTGCGTCGAGCGGTAGTTCTGCTCCAGCTTGATCACGACCGCCTCGGGGTAGTCCTGCTCGAAGTCGAGGATGTTGCGGATGTCCGCTCCCCGCCACGAGTACACGGACTGGTCGTCGTCGCCGACCACCATCAGGTTGCGATGAGTGGCCGCCAGCATGTTCACCAGCGTGTACTGCGCGCGGTTGGTGTCCTGGTACTCGTCGATTAGCAGGTAGCGGAATCGGCCACGCCAGCGATCCATGGCCTCCGGGTGCTTCTCGAACAGACGGACGGCGTTCACCAGCAGGTCGTCGAAGTCCATCGCGTTCGCCTGCCGCATGCGGCGCTCGTACTCCGCATAGACCCTGGCCCCGAGCTTCTCGGGCGGAGTGGACGCGCGGGAGGCGAACTCATCCACGCTCACCAGTTCGTTCTTCGCACCGGAGATCCGATTCACAAAGGTCGAGGCCGGATATCGCTTGATGTCGATGTCCAGAGACGTGATCACGGTGGCCAGCATCCTCTTGCGATCGTCCTCGTCGTAGATCGTCCATCCTTGCGAGTAGCCGAGGAGTTCGGCCTCGCGGCGCAGCATCCGCACGCAGAAGGCGTGGAAGGTCATCACCCACATGCCGCGGGACGTGGGACCGATCAGCTCCGCGAGCCTGTTGCGCATCTCCTCGGCGGCCTTGTTGGTGAAGGTGATGGCCAGGATGGCGTGCGGAGACACGCCCGAGTCACCCACGAGATGGGCGACGCGGTATGTGAGCACGCGGGTCTTCCCGGAGCCGGCCCCCGCAAGAACGAGAAGGGGACCTTCCGTGGTGGTGACGGCGTCGCGCTGCGCGGGGTTGAGTACAGAGAGGTCGACAGACATGTGGTGTCCATTGTACCGCACGCGGGCCCTCAGCGGGCCCGCGGCGGCTCCCCTACTTCACGAACTTGATCATGCTGAAGCCCTGGTCCTTGGAGAGGCACTTGTTGTGCGTGGCCCTCTTCTCTCCGCCGACGTGCTGGACGTTGCCGCACCTGTCGCAGACGGAGAGCCCGCACACCGAGCATGAGCCGAGACGCGTGGACCCCATCGAGCCGCAATTGAGGCACGTGCGAGCCAAGCTGGTATCGCGATCCGGCACGCGCGACCTCCTGTTGACTCCCTATCCTCGCACGCACGTGCGCGGTCGGGTGCTAGCTCAGAGTGCGCCCGACCGCCGTTGCCACGGGTTCGATCTCTCCGATG
The DNA here is from genome assembly GCA_963695385.1 of uncultured Coriobacteriia bacterium. Taxonomy (GTDB): domain Bacteria; phylum Actinomycetota; class Coriobacteriia; order Anaerosomatales; family PALSA-660; genus JANYAK01. Next base: position 2,649,301 of record OY968780.1, on the reverse strand, counting down.
AGATTCCTGAGCCCCTCCATGTCGAGCGACTGAGGACCATCCGACAGTGCCTTGTGGGGATCAGGGTGCGCTTCGACCATTATCCCGTCGGCGCCTATCGCTATGGCGGCCCGGCACACCGGCATCACGAGGTCTCTCTGGCCGGTCGCGTGCGCGGCGTCCACGACGATCGGCAGCATGGACAACTTGTGGACGACCGGCACCGCCGTGATGTCGAGCGTGAAGCGTGTGGACGTCTCGAAGGTCCGGATGCCGCGCTCGCACAGGATCACGTTCGGGTTGTGCATCGTGATGTACTCACTGGCCGCGAGCCACTCCTCGATCGTCGACGCCATGCCCCGCTTGAACAGCACGGGCTTTCCCGATCCCGCGGTGACCTGACCGAGCTTCTTGAGCAAGGAGAAGTTCGCCATGTTGCGGGTGCCGACCTGCAGGATGTCGACGTGCTCGGCCACTATCTCCGCGTGGGCGGAGTCGGTGACCTCGGTGCAGGTCAGCAGACCGTAGCGCTCGCCTGCCTCGCGGAGCAGGACGAGGCCCTCCTCCTCAAGGCCCTGGAACGAGTACGGCGACGTGCGCGGCTTGTACGCGCCGCCCCGCAGGACCCGGATGCCGATCTCCGCGCACACGGCCGCGACCTCCATGATCTGATCGCGGCTCTCTATCGAACACGGGCCGGCGATGATGGTCACGGGGCCTCCGCGCGTCACCGCGTCGGCGCCTCTGGCGATCTCGGGCACGCGCTACATCTCCTTCATGACGTGCAGGATCGTCCCGTAGATCTCGCGAAGGTTGTCATCGAACAGCGGGCCCTGGCTGCACGCCGCGAGATTCGCGAAGATCTCCTCCTCGCGCTTCGGGTCGTAGAGCGACAGGCTCGCCTTGGGCTTGAGATCCCGGATCTTCAGGGCGAGTCTCGCGCGGTCGTTGAGCAGCTCGACGATCCGGCAGTCGATCTCGTCGATCCTGGCGCGGTGCTCGGAGATCTGCTTCTGGACTTCCTCAGACATGGTCACTCCCACTCGATGGTGCCCGGCGGCTTGCTGGTGATATCGTACGCCACCCGATTTACCCCTTCGACTTCGTTGATGATCCGATTGCTCATCTTGGCCAGAAGGTCGTGCGGCAGGCGCGCCCAGTCCGCTGTCATAGCATCGGCCGATGAGACCGCACGGATTATGATGGGTCTTCCGTAAGTGCGCTCGTCCCCCATCACGCCCACCGAGCGGATGTCCGGCAGCACCGCGAAGTACTGCCAAACCTGGCGTTGCGAGTCCCAGGCGCCGATCTCCTCGCGCACGATGGCGTCAGCGGCCCTCAGGGTCTCCAGCTTCTCGTGGGTGATCTCTCCGATGATCCTCACGGCCAGACCCGGTCCGGGGAACGGCTGCCGGTGCACGATGTGGTCAGGGAGTCCCAGCTCCGCGCCGACCTCGCGCACCTCGTCCTTGAACAGGATGCGCAGCGGCTCCACGAGGTCGAAGTGCACGCCCTTCGGGAACGGGATCAGGTTGTGGTGGCTCTTGATCTTGGCCGCCTTGCCCGACCCGGACTCGATCACGTCGGGGTACAGGGTCCCTTGCGCGAGGAAGCGCACGCCCTCGATGGTGGTCGCCTCCTCGAAGAAGACCTTCCAGAACTCCTCGCCGATGATGCGGCGCTTCACTTCCGGATCGGTCACGCCAGCCAGCAGCCCCAGATAGCGGTCCTCGGCGCTGACGTGCACCAGCGGTACGTGGAACTGGTCGCGAAAGACCCGGACGACCTCGTCGGCCTCCTCGTGCCGCAGCATGCCGTGGTCGACGAAGACGCACGAGAGTTGGTCGCCCACTGCCCGATGTACCAGCGCGGCGGTGACTGAGCTGTCCACTCCGCCTGAAAGGCCGCAGATGATCTTCGCGTCGCCGACCTGCGCGCGGATGTTCTCGACCGCCTCGTCGATGATGTTGACCATCGTCCACGTCGGCGCCAGACCTGCCACGTCGTAGAGGAAGTTCTTGAGCATGTCCAGACCTGCCGGGGTGTGCGCGACCTCGGGATGGAACTGCGTCGCGTAGAGGCGGCGCTGGGGGCACGCCATCGCTGCGACCGGCGTGGTCGGAGTCGATGCGGCGACGCTGAAGCCCGCGGGCGCCGTGCCGACACTGTCCCGATGGCTCATCCACACCTGCTGGTCGTCCGCCAGACCCTCGAAGAGCGCGCAGGCGGGATCGGCGATCGTGAGAGCGGCGAAGCCGTACTCGCCGACGTCGGTGCGAGGAACCGCGCCGCCCAGATCGACCGCCATCAGCTGCATCCCGTAACACAGGCCCAGGATCGGGATGCCGAGCTCGTAGATGCGCGGATCCATCTTCGGCGCGCCCTCGGCGTACACGGACGCGGGTCCGCCCGAAAGGATCAACGCCGCGGGGCCTCGCCGCCGAACCTCGTCCGCCGAGATATCGCTGGACACTATCTCGCTGTAGACCCTGCACTCCCGCACGCGACGCGCGATGAGCTGAGCGTACTGAGCCCCGAAATCAACGACGAATACGGTAGGGGTGGCTCCAGGGGCCACTATCTGCCCATCCCGACGCCCTGAGCGTTCTGGAGCACCTTGCCCTCGGTCTGCAGCGAAGGAGCGACCATCACCTCGGCCTTCTGGAACGCCTTGAGGTTCTCGTATCCGCAGGTCGCCATCGACATGCGCAGGCCCCCGCAGAGGTTGATCGTCCCGTCGTTCTCGTGCGCGGGGCCGAGAAGGATCTCCTTGAGCGTGCCCTTCACGCCGGCCTTGACGCGGGTCCCGCGCGGCAACTCGGGGTGGAAGGTCGCCATGCCCCAGTGATAGCCGCGGCCGGGCGCCTCCGAGGCCGACGCAAGAGGTGACCCGATCATGATCGCGTCGGAGCCCACGGCGATGGCCTTGGCGAGATCGCCACCGGTGCGCATGCCGCCGTCGGCTATGACATGGCAGTAGGTCCCGGTCTCGTCCAGGTGACGCATGCGGGCGGCAGCCGCATCAGCGATCGCGGTGCCCTGCGGTACGCCGATGCCCAACACGCGCCGGGAAGTGCAGGCGTGGCCCGGTCCTACCCCCACAAGGACACCGATGGCGCCCGTCCGCATCAGGTGAAGCGCGCCCGAGTACGAGCAGCAGCCGCCTACGATGACCGGGATGTCCATGCTCCGGATGAACGCGTTGAGGTCGAGCGGCTCGTCGAAGCTGGACACGTGCTCGGCGGATACAACCGTTCCTTGGATGATGAGGACATCCAAGCCACCCTCGAGAGCGGCCGGAATGTAGCGATCGACCGTCTGAGGCGTGAGGGATGCCGCAGCCAGCACGCCTCCGGCCTTGATCTCCTTGACGCGCTGGGTGATGAGTTCCGGCTTGACGGGCTCGAGGTAGATCTCCTGCATCCTGCGTGTCGCGTCCGACTTGTCGAACGAGGCGATCTTGTCGAGTTGGGCATCAGCGTCCGCGTATCGGGTCTGGATGCCCTCGAGGTTGAGAACGGCGAGTCCGCCGAGCTTGCCCATCTCTATGGCGAAGGCCGGGTCGACGACACCGTCCATGGCCGAAGCGAGGATCGGGAGCGGGAAGCTGAACGTGCGGCCCTGGAACTCGAACGTCCAGGCCGTGTTCACGTCACGAGGGTCACGTGTGCGGCGCGACGGCACGATCGCCAGATCGTCGAAACCGTATGCCCTGCGTGCGGTCTTGCCCCGTCCGATCTCGATCTCCATGGAGCCTCCTTCGATTCCGGACGTATCTTCGCCTGTATCCATGCCCTCGACGCCGCCCGAATATACGTCAAGACCAGGTGCTCGGCCGCCCCTCGCATCAGCTGCGGGCCGGTCACTGCGCCTGGTCTTCTGGTATCGACAGCGAACGGCGCTGCGACGGTTGAAGTCCGCTCGGGCGTGCGGGGTGCGACAAGGTTATCGCAGGGGGGCCAAGGGGTCAACGAGCTACGGCGCGCTCGCTCTCACGACGCCCAAGATGGCCAGGTCGTCGGTCAGCCTGCCGCCCGCGAAGCCCACGACGTGTTCCGTCACGCTCCTGAGCGTCCCGTCGGGATCCCCCTCCCATGCGCCCTGGAGGAGTTCGAACAACCTCTCCTCGCCGAAGAACCCGCCTTCCGAGCGCGCTTCGATCAGACCATCCGTGTACAGGAACAGGAGTTCGTCGTCTTCGAGACGCGTCTCGGAGTCGCAGTAGGGCATGCCCGAGTACGCCCCTACCACCGCGGAGTTTGCGCACAGCTCGGTCGCGGCGGCGTTCCTGCGCAGGACAGCCGCGGTGGGGTGACCGGCGCTGCAGTAGACAAGCCGGCCGGTACGGCGGTCGAGCATGCCGAGGAAGATCGTGGCGAACATCTCGGGCTCCGACCCGCGAAACAGCATGGTGTTGGTCAGGCGCAGGACTCCCGCCGGCGTGCTGCCCGGCAACATCGCGTATGCCCGGACCGTGTTCTTCACCAGTGACGTGAGCACCGCGGCACGCAGCCCCTTGCCGGAGATGTCGCCCACCATGACGCCGAGAAGGTCGTCGTCGATCTCGAACACGTCGTAGAAGTCCCCTCCCACGCGTGCCGTGTCGATCGCCGCCTGATAGACGTGCGCGAACCGGGCTCCAGGAAGGGTCTCGGGAATGGTCAGCAGCGCCTCCTGCAGTGTCTCGGCGACGGTGCGCTCCCGCTCGAAGAGACGCGCGTTCTGGATGGCCACGCCGCCCTGCCTTGCGATGGCCTCGACGAGCCTGACCTCCTCGTCCCCGAATCCGTGGCGCTCGTCCGCGTCGTCAACAAGGATCAGACCCTGCACCTGCTCGCGATGGACCATCGGGACCACAAGGGCGAGACGGACGTCTTCGGCGAGGCGCCCGAGGCCGCGCATGTCTTCGGGCAGGGAGTCGTAGTCGATGACCACGCTCCGTCCGGTCCTCACGGCTTCCTGCGCCTCGACCGTCGCCTCCAGCAGATCCACCTTCAGCCCCACCGGCAGCGCGCCTCTTCCTCTGGTGGCGGCGACTCTCAGTTCAGCGGTCGTCGGATCCCACAGGAAGACGCTGGCGCGTCCGCACCACAGCATCCGCATGACGATCTCGGTCAGCGCGCCGAGGAGATCGGCGAGGTTGGTCCTCTCCGCCAGCGCCTCGCTCGCGGAGAGGAGGGCCCGCGTCCAGTCGATCTCCCGCTCCGCCTGCAACTGCGCCGCGAATTGCGTCTCGTGGAATTCCGCGTTCGCTATCGCGATAGCCGTTTGAGACGCGATGGTCTGGTACAGGGCGATCTCGTCTTCCCGGAATGGCCGCAGCCCGGCGAAAGCCAGCACCATGCCTCCGACCACACGGCCCCGTGCCTTGAGCCGCATCGCGATCCATCGGTCGTTCTCCGCGTCCGTGGCGCGGCCGCTTCGCACCATGAACTCGGCCCGTGTCGCCGAGTCGTGCGTCAAACAGGACAGTTCGCCCGAGAGCACCTGGCCCAGGGCGGAATCGTGATCGATCGGCGCATCCCCGGACAGCGGTCTGACTTCGTCGGGCAGGCCGGCGGGGGCCAGGCGTCGCAGCATGCCCGCGGCCTCGTCCAACTCGTAGATGACCCCGACGCGCAACGCCAGGTTGTGATCAAGCGCCCGCAGGATGTCCGCGCAGATGCCCCTCACGTCCGAGGACGACGTCGCGGCGGCTCCGAGGTCCCGCAGCAATGACAGGAGCATCGCTCCGCCGAGGGGTTCCTCGTCCGTGCGCGGTACCGCTGAGGCGTCACGTGTCATGGGCAGCCTATACGTTGAACCGGAAGTGCATGACGTCGCCGTCGGCCACGACGTACTCGCGCCCTTCGATGCGGAGTCTGCCGGCCGCTTTCGCGGCCGCCTCCGACCCCAAGGAGTCGTAGTCATCGTAAGATATTACTTCAGCCTTGATGAAGCCCCTCTCGAAGTCAGAGTGGATCACGCCGGCGGCCTCGGGCGCCTTCGCGCCGATCCGAACCGTCCAGGCCTTCGCCTCCATGTCCCCGGCCGTGAAGAAGGACTGGAGTCCGAGGATGCGATACGCCTCGCGCACGAGGGCGTGCAGACCCGGCTCCTTCAGGCCCAGCACCGAGAGGTACTCGGCCGCCTCATCCTCCGAGAGGTCGACCAGCTCCGCTTCCGCTCTGGCGCAGATCGGGACGGGGCAAGCGCCGTCGAGTTCGGGGGGCTGCGCCGCCACGGCATCCTCGTCCACGTTGGCGACGTACAGGATGGGCTTCATCGTCAGCAGGTGCAGGTCGTAGAGCAGCGCGCGCTCGTCGTCGGTCATCGTCATGCGCGCGGCGCGCTGTCCGTCCTCCATCCACGCGCTCACGCGGCGGGCAAGGTCGACCTTGAGCTCCACCGCCTTGTCCCGCTTCGCCTCCTTCTCGAGCCTGGGCAGCGCCTTCTCGATGGTGCCCAGATCGGCGAGGATCAGCTCCGTGGTGAGCGTGTCGACGTCGGCCGCCGGGTCGATCTCGCCCGAGGGGTGGATCACGTTGGGGTCGGTGAAGTAGCGTACGACCTCGAGGATCGCATCGGTCTCGCGGATGACCGCGAGGAACTTGTTCCCGATCCCCTCGCCCTCGTTGGCCCCTCTGGCAAGCCCGGCGATGTCGACGAACTCGATGGTGGCCGGGACGACCTGCTTGGGATTCACGAGTTCGGCGAGGCGGGTCAGCCTGGGATCGGGGACCGGGACGACGCCCACGTTCGGCTCGATGGTGGAGAAGGCGTAGTTGGCCGCCTCCGCGTGCTTGCCCGTGAGTGCGGTGAACAGCGTGGTCTTGCCCACGTTCGGCAGACCCACTATGCCGATGGATAGAGACACGGTCACGCCCCTTCAGAGTCTGCGACGCCGCTCCCGAGGGGGCGACGCCGCAGAGGGAATCAGGCCAGCACCCGCTCGTACATCCCGACCAGCCGGTCCGTGACGGCGTCGACGGTATATCTCGACGCCCTGACCGCCGCGCCTTCGGCCAGCCGAGCACGCAGCGCATCGTCGCCGAGGATGCTCACGAGCGCCTCACCCAGGGCGCCGGGGCGCTCCTCCGCCAGTATACCGTTCACGCCTGTCTCGATGCGGTCCTCGAAGCCCGGCGCGCGATGGGCGATCGTCGGCGTGCCGCACGCCATGGCCTCCACTACCGTGAGCGGCCCGGTCTCCGACCGCGAGGCGCTGACGTTCACGTCCGCGGCGGAGTACCACAGCCCCAATTGGTCCCCGTCGAGCGCTGACAGCAGCCTGAACGCGTCGGAGATCCCCAGCCGCTCGGCCCTGCGGACCAGCGAGGACTCGAGGGGGCCGTTTCCCGCGAAGGCAAGGACGGCGCCCGGCACTCGCCTGGCGACTTCCACGAACTCCCGCAGCAACTCGTCCAGCCTCTTCTCCTCGGCGAGACGGCCGACATAGAGTGCCACCCGCTCGTGCGGAGCCAGACCGAGCTCCGCCCTGGCCTCCGATCGCGGACGCGGGCGCACCCGCTCCGTGTCCGCGGGAGCCTCCATGAGTTCGACGGGCACTCGGGCCCCCCACCGCTGCAGCCAGGCGGCCACGCACGTCGATGGGGCAAGCACCACGTCACACCGGTTCACGTAGCGCACCACGCTGCGCGAGAGCGCGCCGGACAGGAACCGGCCGACTCCCCAGGCATACTCGTCGAGGTAGTCCGTGTACACGGAGTGGCACGTGAAGAACATCTTGGCGCCGCAGTGCTTGGCTATGCGTGTGCCCTGCGGACCCAGTAGGATCGGGTGATGCGAGTGGACGATGTCCCAGGCCCCGCACTCGATCGCCTCCGGGAGTCCCGACATTATCGGCGCGATCTTGAAGTCGGGATCCAGGCCCCCCCATGTGGGAAGTTCGTGCATGCCCGGCTGACCTGGCGGGCGCCGATCGTGAGCATACGTCAGCACGTCCACCTCGTGCCCCCGCGCGCGCAGTTCCCGGGTCGTCATGGCCGACCATACGGCCACTCCGTTGCGCGCGGGAGCGTAGGTGTCAGTGACGATCAGGATGCGCATTCGTACCCGTGGCTCATCTGGCTCCAGTCAGCGCGGCGCATTCCCCCACGCCAGAGTCTATCGCATACCTGCGGCGGCACAGCGCTGGGCCCCGCGCCGTGACCGGCGTGGGGCCCAGTGATCGGAGGCGTCCGGCTCAGGTGCCGCCTAGTACATCCCGCCGCCGCCGCCCATTCCGGCCATCGCCGCGGCAGCGGCATCGGCCTTCTCGGGGATGGCGGTTATGGTCGTCTCGGTGACCAGGATCAGAGCCGCGATGGACGCTGCGTTCTGCAGCGCGTAGCGGGTGACCTTGACCGGGTCGATGATGCCCATCTTGACGAGGTCGCCGTACTCGCCGGTGCCCGCGTTGAGACCCTCGCCCTTCTTGAGCGACTTGATCTTCTCGACGACGACGGCGCCTTCGAACCCGGCGTTGTCGGCGATGATCTTCATCGGCTCAGCCAGCGAGCGGCGGATGATCGCGACGCCGATCATCTCGTCCGCGTCGAGCTTGAGCTTGTCGAGCGCGGGCATCGCGTTTATGAGCGCGACTCCGCCACCGGCGACGATGCCCTCTTCCACGGCCGCGCGGGTCGCCTGCAGGGCGTCCTCGATGCGGTGCTTCTTCTCCTTGAGCTCGACCTCGGTGGCCGCGCCGACCTTGATGACGGCCACGCCGCCGGAGAGCTTGGCGAGCCTCTCCTGCAGCTTCTCCTTGTCGAAGTCGCTGTCGCTGTCCTCTATCTCGTTCTTGATCTGGCTGATGCGGGCCTTGATGTCGGCCTCGGCACCGGCGCCGTCGATGATCGTCGTGTTCTCCTTGGTGACCTTCACGGTCTTGGCGCGGCCGAGATCGTCGATGACCACGCTCTCGAGCTTGAGACCGAGTTCCTCGGAGATGGACTTGCCGCCCGTGACGATGGCGATGTCCTCGAGCATGCGCTTGCGTCGATCTCCGAATCCGGGAGCCTTGACCGCGACGCAGGTGAACGTGCCGCGAAGCTTGTTGACGAGCAGCGTGGCGAGCGCCTCGCCCTCGACGTCCTCGGCGATGATCAGCATCTGCTTGCCCTGCTGCATGACCTTCTCGAGCACCGGGAGCAGGTCCTGGATCGAGCCGATCTTCTGGTTCGCGATCAGGATCAGCGGATCGTTGAGGACGGCCTCCATACGATCGGCATCCGTGACCATGTACGGAGAGATGTATCCCTTGTCGAACTGCATGCCCTCTACGGTCTTGATCTCGATGCCGAAGGTCTGCGACTCCTCGACCGTGATGACGCCGTCCTTGCCCACGACCTTCATGGCCTCGGCGATCTTGTCGCCGATGACCTGATCCGCGGCCGAGATGGCGCCTACATTGGCGATCTCCTCCTGGCCTTCGATGTCCTTGGCGTCGTGCCTGATCTGCGCGACGACCGCGTCGACGGCCTTCTCGATACCGCGCTTGATCGCGAGCGGGTTGGCCCCGGCCGCGACGTTGCGGAGTCCTTCGCGAACGATGACCTGAGCCAGAACGGTCGCGGTGGTGGTGCCGTCACCGGCGACGTCATTGGTCTTGGTCGCGACTTCCTTGACCAGCTGGGCGCCCATGTTCTCGACGGCGTCCTCCAGCTCGATCTCCTTGGCGATGGTCACGCCGTCGTTGGTGATGGTCGGCGCGCCGAACTTCTTGTCCAGGACCACGTAGCGGCCTTTCGGGCCCAGCGTGACCTTCACCGCGTTGGCGAGCTTGTTGACGCCCGCCTCGAGGCCGCGTCTGGCTTCCTCGTCGAACTTGATGTCCTTGGCCATAGAGAGTCATCCCTCCTTGACGAATACGGAGCGCGCCGCGAGTCCGGGGCGCGCGGATCTGCTTGCGTGTGAGCTAGCCCTCGACGATCGCGTAGACATCCCGGTCCGACAGGATGAGGTAGTCCTCGCCGTCGACCTTGATCTCCGTGCCGCCGTACTTCCCGTAGATGACGACGTCCCCGACTTTGACGTCCATGGGGATGCGCCTCTTCCCGTCTTCGTCCCACTTGCCCTCACCGACGGCCATGATGACGCCCTTCATGGGCTTCTCCTTGGCCGTGTCCGGTATGAACAGTCCCGACTTCGTCTGCGTCTCGGCCTCGCTGGCCTTGACGATCACGCGATCGCCCAATGGCTTGAGATTCATGCCCTGCCCTCCATCGTCTTCGTCCGACTTCCATACACGTGCCGTGGGACGTCGCGCAGCGCGCGCCAACCCACCCTGTCACCGATGACGTACATACCCCCCGAGCGTCCCGAGCTAGCAGTCCGCCCCATAGAGTGCTAACGCCAGAGTGGATTCTAGCGATGTGGTCCGGAGGACGCAAGACCCAAGGGAAGGAACCGGCGGATATGTGATGCCGCGGGACTCATATCCGTGCTGCGCGGACGACAACAGGGGTCAGTCGAGCCGCATGTTCGGTACCGCCTCGGCGGCTGGCCCGATGGTCTCTCCGCGCCGAAACCTGAAGTGGCCGGCGGCGGCGATCATCGCTGCATTGTCGGTGCACAGATCGAGCGGCGGGACGGACAGCCGGACGCCCTCAGCGGCGAGTGAGATGCGCAGCGCCTCCCGCAACGCGGCGTTGGCGGACACGCCTCCGGCGAGGCAGAACGTATCCACGCCGCACTCGCGAGCCGCGCGAACGGATTTCGCGACCTGGACGTCTATGACCGCGGCCTGGAAGGATGCCGCCAGATTCCGCGGATCGACGTCGCGCCCCGCCTCTCGCTCCGTCTCGAGGTGCGTGACGACCGCTGTCTTGAGGCCCGAGAGTGAGAAGTCGAAGGTGCCCGAGTGCATCATCGCCCTCGGGAATCGGATGGCGGTCGGGTCCCCCTCGGCTGCCAGGGTCGAGAGCACGGGACCGCCGGGATAGCCCAGTCCCAACGCCTTGGCCACCTTGTCGAACGCCTCACCCGCCGCATCGTCCAGAGTCGCGCCGAGGGTGCGATACTCGCCCCAGGCGGGAACGTGCACGAGGGACGTGTGACCGCCCGAGACGATCAGCGCCACGAGCGGCGGCGACAGGTCCGGGTCCGCCAGCAGGTTCGCGAAGAGGTGGCCCTCGAGATGGTTGACGCCGACCAGCGGCAGACCCGTCGCGAACGAGAGCCCCTTCGCGTATGCGACGCCCACGACCAGCGCGCCCACCAGGCCCGGCCCCTGGGTCACCGCCAGCGCCGTCAGATCCTCCAGCGTGACGCCCGCTTCCTCGAGCGCCTCGTCCACCACCCCGACGATGGCCTCGACATGCTTGCGCGACGCGATCTCGGGAACGACGCCGCCGAACCTGCGATGGAAGTCGATCTGGCTCGCGACGACGCTGGACAGGACTTCCAGTCCGTTGCGCACCACGGACGCCGCGGTCTCGTCGCAGGACGTCTCTATGGCCAGGATCAGGTCTCCTCGATCGACCGCGGCGCCTTCGCGCGCCGAGTCGGGCAGGCGCAGGCTATCGAGCGCGGTACCCGAGCGCTCGCGAAGCTCAGACGCCCTGGCGACCGCGTCGGCCGCCGCCATGTCACCCGTCCACATGATCAGCGCGTCCTCGCCGCTGTCGACGTAGTAACCGGGGCGATGGCCGACGCCGGCGAAACCCGCCGCCTCGTAGAGCCGGATGGCCCTCTCGTTCGACGGGCGCACCTCCAGAGTGAGCCGTCGGACGCCGCGCTCGCGCGCCGCGACGACGAGGTCAGACAGCAGCGCTGTCCCCAATCCCCGGCCCCGCGCGTCGTGGCGTACGGCGAGGTTGAGGACGTGACCTTCGTCGCCGGCGATCATCACGCCACCGTAGCCCAGCAGTCCCCAGGGTGAATCCGCCACGACCCAGTAGCGGTCCTCGCCGTGCCCGAACTCGTCCTCGAACATGCGTCGGGACCAGGGTGTCGGAAAACAGGCCCGCTCGATCGGGAGGATGCGCCGGATGTCTTCTTCGCGCATGGACCTCAGGCGGGTGCTCATCGGAGTCCCTCGCCCGTGGGGCTGGGCCCGTGGGACTCCGGATCGGCCGGGTGATCGCTCGGTCCAGCGACGCCCGCGTCGCACACGTTGGCGAGACGACCCGCGCGCTTGGCCTCGGCCTCCTCGGCATCCGAGAGACGCGTGTACACGGGCAGCACCGTGGCGGCCACCCCGTCGGCGCTCGTCACTCCCAGGCGCCATGCGGCCTGCAGCAGAGACGACCCCGTGGGGGTCCACATCGGCGGCCGCGAGATCTCCGCGCGGGCCTGCAACTCCTTGGCGAACACCTCCGCGTACTTGCCCAGGCCCTCTCCCGCCAGGACGACCGTCTCCTGGATGGTGGCGGCCCACCCATGTGCCGCCTCCGCGGGCGTGCAGACCGTGTCGGGCGTGAGGCGCCGCACGCGACCCGCCTCGCATCGGAAGAGAGCCGGATACACCTCCCGGCGCATCGCGTCGCCGACCACTCCCACCAGTCCGTCGCGGGCGGCGAACCGTTCGGCCACCGAATCGATCGTCCCCACGCCGTAGAGCGGCACGCCCAGGCCTGACGCGATGCCCTTCGCGGTGGCGATGCCGATCCGAACCCCTGTGAACGACCCCGGACCGCGGCCCACGACCACGGCGCCGATCTCCCCCACGTCGCGGCCGCACTCGTCCAACAACCGTGAGATCGTGGTGACCAGGTGCGTGAGCGCCGCCCTCGGCGTCGAGATGTTCGTCTCGCCCAGGACGCGCGGCTCAAGTGCGGAGTCGGCGGGCCACTCGCCCAGACCGACCGCACACTCGGTGGTGGCCGTGTCGAGTGCCAGCACCAGTCTCACGGTGCACCGGCCTCTTCAGATGAGATGCAGGCGACGAGACGCCGCGCGCGCACGCCGTGCGGTGTGAAAGTCACGCGACGCCGAGAAGGGCCGGAAGGCTCGAGCGTGACGTCGAGCCTGTCCGCGGGCAACTCCCGCGGGAAGCGGTCGGCCCACTCGATCACCGACACTCCACCCGCCTCCATGGTCTCGTAGAAGTCTATGTCTTCCAGCTGCGCGGCCGACTCGAGGCGGTACAGGTCGAAGTGATAGAGAGTGTGACGTCCCCAGTGAACGAGCAGCAGGTTGAATGTGGGGCTCTGCACCGTCTCCTTGATGCCGAGCCCTCGGGCGACACCTTGGGCGAGACAGGTCTTGCCGGCTCCCAGCGATCCCCGAAGCGCGAAGACGTCCCCGGGCTCGGCGAGCGCCCCCAGGCGGCGGCCCAGATCGAGGGTGTCGCGGTCGGAACCGGTCGAGAGAGTCAGATCCTCCCCCGACGACGAGTCCTCGCCACCCCGTCGACGCACGGTCGCCCCCATCAGAACAAGGGGGGTTGCTCGTGGACCGCGCCCGCGGCGGGGCCGGTGCCTGCGGACTCCGGCGGAGACCCGGTCGCCTCGGCGCCGCCGTCCTCGGCGTCGTCGGCCCCGACGCCGTCTTCCTCGCTCGGTGCGTGCTCGTCCCTGTCGAGCACTACCCTCAGCCGCGCGAAGTCGTCGAACAGCAGTTGCCGGTTCGACCCATTGTAGAGAGCGGCTGCCGGGTGGAGGACCGGCACGATCCTGCGCCCTCGCATGCGATACAGTCTGCCCCGCAGCTTCGTTATGCCCACGGTGGTGTCCAGCATGAATTGTGTGGCGAACTTGCCCAGGGTGCAGACGACCTTGGGATCGACCAGATCGATCTGGCGCCCGAGCAACGGGTCGCAGGTCGCGATCTCGACTGGCAGAGGATCGCGGTTCCCGGGCGGACGGCACTTGATCACGTTGGCGATGTAGACCTGCGACCGGTGCAGACCGATCGATGCCAGCAGCTCATCAAGGAACACTCCGGCAGCGCCGACGAACGGCTCTCCGCACAGGTCCTCGTTCTTGCCGGGCGCCTCGCCGATGAACATCAACTCGGCACGAGGATCGCCGACCCCGAACACCAGCGTCGTGCGACTGTCTCCGAGCGGGCACCTGTGGCAATCGCCGATGTGCTCGCGCAGGGACTCCAGGTCGGGGCAGTCTTCCGGGCCGGCTACAACCACGTGGTGACCTCTTCGAGCGGCCTGCGCGCCGGCTTGCCGGCCGCTTCGGCGGAATGTCCGATGGGCAGGACCGCGATCGGGGTGATCGGGCTCGTCACTCCTATGGCCTCGCGCACCGCCGACTCGTCGAAAGCGCCTACCCAACAAGACGCGAGACCTCGATCCACGGCGGTGAGCAGGATGTTCTCGACGGCCGCCGCCGTGTCCTGGATGGCGTAGAGCATCTCGCCGCGGGCGCCGTAGCGGGCCGCGCACGGTCGCGGGTCCACGCACACGACGATCACGACCGGCGCCGCCGTCGACCACGGCTGCCGCATGACCGCCGCGAGCCGCTCCCTCGCGTCCGCGCTGCGCACGACGACGAATCTCCAAGGCTGTATGTTGCCGGCAGTCGGCGCGGTCACCGCGGCCTTCAGCAGCGCCGTCACGTCCTCCTCGGTCACCGCGAGCTTCGTGTTGAAATGGCGTACGCTGCGGCGCCGCGCGATGACCTCCGAGAATTCCATGGGTCTCCTAGATGTCGGGCGGCGAGCGGACAAATGGCATGCGCGACTGGGTACCTACCTAAGCGTCACCCATTCTAGTCAAGGCCGAACCGCAGGGACAACTCAGCCGGAATATGGAGGTCCGCGCCACGCGCGTTCAGCGCTATATCGCCGGGCCGCACGCCACTCGCGGCAGGATTCCAACCTCCCGCGTCGTATTTATGACAGTTGACGGACCGCATGTCAGCGAAAGGGTCGTGAGCCCAGCATGAACATGAACAATCAACACCCCGACGTCACGGACGAAGAGATCGGGATGCGCGCGTTCCAGATCCGCAAAGGTCGCGCTGTGGAGCGGGCCGTGGAGCGGATACGCCACGGACTGGGAGCGGACTGGTCCCGCCTCTCTCTGGCAGAGATCGAGGCGCTCAACTGGATCCTGGGCGAAATGTGGGCCTATTGCGCCCGCGCGGACTGGGAGGAGCTTCATTTCAGCAAGCTCAAGATGGCCGACATCCGGGAGATCCTCGGCCGCGCCCGCGAGATCGCCAAGCACGAACGCGACAGCGTCACCGTCCTCGAAGACGCCTACAAGCTCGTGCTGTCCAAAGACTGAGTCCCGTTCCTGTCCGAGGGTCAGCCCGGCCTGTCCGAAGCTTGGCCCGGTCTGCCCGAAGTCCGAGTGTCCGGCCCCTCCGAAGCCTGAGTCCCCGGTCGCGGGGCGGAGCCTGGGAGGTCCGCCGCGAGTTCCGCAGAAGAGCCCGCGATGCGAAGCTCGCGGGCTCTTCGAGGACTGTCTGAGCGCCGGACCTTGCCGGTCCGCTCCTCAGACCACCTGCGCAGCCTTCTTACTCTCTATCTTCTTCTTGACCTTCTTGAGCCTGAAGAGGTCCTCGCGCGCTCGCTCGTCAAGCGTCTGCCGGATGAAGGCGACCTGCTCCTTCAGCATCGGCACGGTGATCTGCTCGAGTGCGTTCACGCGCCGGTTCGTCTTCTGGATCTCTTCGCCGAGTCGCTTGAGCCTGGTCTCGATATCCGCGTACTCGATGATCACGTCCAGGATGTTCTCGAACTTGTCGGCGGCTTCGTCGATGCGAGAGGACACGCCGGTGATCGAATAGCCGCGGGTGAACGAGCTGCGCACCGGGCTGTCACCCTTCGTGACCACCGGAACGGCCACGCCCATGATCTTGGTGCCGGTCATGTCGATGGTGATGTCGCCCTTCGTCGCCATCGCGACGGAACGAACGGAGACGTTGCCGTCCACCGACTTGGCGACAGCCAGGGAGTACTGCGCTTCGGAGGTCGTCTTCTGAAGCCTCGAGGAGAGGCGCAGAGTCTCGTCCATGACGGACATGAACTCTATGAGAAGCGCGTCGCGCTTCTGCTTGAGCAGGTCCATGCCCTGCTGCGCCAGCTGGATCTGGCTTCGGCGCTCGAGCAGCTCGGATCGTGTTGGCCGGACCTCTTCCATGGTCTAGATATCGCCTTCCCCGCCTGAAGCCTGATTCGCATGCGGGTGATACTTCGGAATGAAGTCGCGCACCCGCTTGAGCTCGCCCATGGGCAGGCCCGCGAGGAGTTCCCAGCCCAGGTCCAATGTCTGCTCGATGGTGCGGCCCTCTTCGCCCTGGCCGACGATGCTCTTCTCGAATCCGTCCGCGAACCGAAGGTAGCGCCGGTCGGTGTCGGACAGCGCCTCCTCACCGACGATCGCGACGAGCCTGCGAAGGTCGCGTCCCTGGGCGTAGGCGGCGTAGAGCTGGTTGGCGACCGCACGATGGTCCTCGCGCGTCTTCCCCTCGCCGATACCGAGGTTCATCAGACGTGACAGGCACGGCAGCGTGTCGATGGGCGGGAAGACCCCGCGGCGGTGCAGGTGTCGGGAGAGAACGATCTGCCCCTCGGTGATGTAGCCGGTGAGGTCAGGGATGGGGTGGGTGATGTCGTCGTCTGGCATCGAGAGGATCGGAAGCTGGGTGACCGAGCCCTTGCGGCCCTTGATGCGGCCGGCGCGCTCGTAAATCATGGAGAGGTCCGTGTACATGTACCCGGGGTAGCCGCGGCGTCCCGGCACCTCTTCGCGCGCGGTGGATACCTCACGCAGGGCCTCGCAATAGTTCGTCATGTCGGAGAGCACGACCAGCACCTGCAGATCCTTCTCGAATGCGAGGTACTCGGCCACCGTCAGGGCGCACTTCGGAGTCAGCAGACGCTCGACCGTGGGGTCGTCGGCCAGGTTGAGGAACAGCACGACGCGCTCGAGGGCGCCGGTGGTCTCGAACTGGTTCATGAAGAACGCCGCTTCGCGATGCGTGATGCCCATCGCGCCGAACACGATGGCGAACTCCTCGCCCGTCTTGACTCGCGCGTGACGCACGATCTGCGCGGCGAGCTCGTTGGCAGGAAGACCCGAGCCGGAGAATATCGGCAGCTTCTGACCGCGGACCAGCGTGTTGAGGCCGTCGATCGCGCTGATGCCCGTCTCGATGAAGTCGGCCGGTTGCTCGCGGGAGTACGGGTTGATCGGCGAGCCCATGATGTCCAGGCGCTTCTCCGGGATGACAGGCGCGCCACCGTCGATCGGCTTGCCGACACCGTTGAGGACGCGCCCCAGCAGGTCCGGCGAGACCTCGATCTTGGCGACCTCCTCCAGGAAGCGCACGCTGGTGCGATCGATGTCGATGCCCTGCGTGCCCTCGAACACCTGGATGACGGCGATGTCGCCGGAGACCTCCAGGACCTGGCCGCTCCTCTCGCTCCCGTTGGGGAGCAGCACCTGCACCATCTCGTTGTAGGCGACGCCGTGCACGTTCTCCACGAACACCAGCGGACCCGTGACGTAGCTCAGAGTCCTGTAGTCGGTCGAGAGCAGCGACCGCTTCTTCTCGAGAGTTGCCTCAACCATCTCTACAGCACCCCGATCTCAGCGATGTCTTCCGAAAGCTTGCCACCGTACTCTTGCATGAACGTGACGGCCTCCTCGTGCGGGGTCGTCTTGATGCCCGCGATCTTGTCCCGGATCGGCAGCTCCATGATCTGCCGCAGGGCCACGCCGCGGTTCAGCGCGCCCACCGCCGCGTCCTCGAACGCGAGGATCGTCTTGAGCATCCAATACGACTTGTCCGGCGGGCAGTAGGCATCGACATCGTCGAACGCGAACTGCTGCAGGTAGTCCTCGCGCAGCATGCGCGCGACCTCGAGAATGATCTTCTCGGACTCGGGCAGGGCGTCCGGACCGACGAGCTGCACGATCTCCTGAAGCTCGGTCTCCTTCTGGAGGATGAACATGGCCCGATCGCGGAACGCCAGCCAGTCGGCCGCGACGGTCTCCTCGAACCAACCCCTGACCTGGCTGAGATACAGCGTGTAGCTCCTGGTCCAGGAGATGGCAGGGAAGTGGCGGCGATGCGCCAGAGACGTGTCGAGCGCCCAGAACGCGCCGGTCACTCGCAGGGAGTTCTGCGTCATCGGCTCGGACATGTCGCCACCTGCGGGGCTCACCGCGCCGACCATCGTCACTGAACCCACTCGATCGTCCGCGCCAAGCGTCTTCACGCGACCGGAGCGCTCGTAGAACGCCGCGAGACGCGTGGCCAGGTAGGCGGGGTAGCCTTCCTCGCCGGGCATCTCCTCAAGGCGGCCGGAGACCTCGCGAAGCGCCTCGCCCCACCTGGACGTCGAGTCGGCCATCATGGCCACGTTGTAGCCCATGTCGCGGTAGTACTCGGCCAGCGTGGCTCCGACGTAGATGGACGCCTCGCGAGCGGCCACCGGCATGTTGGAGGTGTTGGCCACCAGGACCGTCCGGTCCATCAAAGGCGCGCCCGTCCTCGGATCCTCGAGCTCCGGGAACTCTGTGAGCACCTCGGTCATCTCGTTGCCGCGCTCGCCGCAGCCGACGTAGACGATGATATCGACGTCCGCCCACTTCGCCAGCGACTGCTGGGTGACTGTCTTTCCGGTGCCGAACCCGCCCGGGATGATGGCGTTGCCGCCGATCGCGATCGGGAAGAACGTGTCGAGGATGCGCATGCCCGTCATGAACGGGGTGGTCGGGTCCAGCTTGCGCACATAGGGCCGGCCCTGACGAACCGGCCACTTCTGCGTCATCGTGATCTCGCGTCCGTCCTCGAGGGTCACGAGCACGGTGTCGATGTTGTACTTCCCCTTGGCCGCGACCGTCTTGGCCTTGCCGGTGACCCCAGGGGGAACCATGATCCTGTGAAGGATAGTCTGACCCTCCTGCACGGTCCCGACCACGTCGCCGGGCGCCAGATCCTGGCCCTCCGCGACGACCGGGGTGTACGGCCAGACCTTCTCCCTGTCGAGAGCCGAGGCGGCGGTGCCGCGCTCGATGAAGTCGCCCGAAGCCGCCAGGATCGGCAGCGGCCTCTGCACGCCGTCGTAGATCGACGACAGCAGGCCGGGACCGAGTTCGACCATGAGCGGCCCCTCGGTCGACTCGACGGTGTCCCCGACGGTCAGCCCCGACGTATCCTCGTACACCTGGATGGTCGCGCGGTCGCCTTCCAGCCTGATGACCTCACCCATGAGGCCCCAATGGCCGACCCGGACGACGTCATACATCTTCGCGCCGGTCATGCCGCCGGCCACTACGACCGGACCCGTTATCTTAGCAATGCTCCCTGCGATCATCAGCCTCGCCTCAGTGTTATGTCGAATCCGATAGCACGTCTGATCAGGCGCGATAGATACGCCCGGTGGTCCTGCTCGATCTCCAGCTTCTCCGTGATGGGGAGCGAGATGACGATCGGGCGGTAACTCGAGTCGATCTTCCTCTGCAGCCGTTCATCGATCGCGGCCACGAAGGTGGCATTGGCCGCTATGATCCCGCTCGAGTCGTCGTCGACCAGGTCCGCGAGCACGCGTCGCGCCTCTTCCGGCGACTCGGCCACGCGAGTGTCGACGCCGCCCAGGCGAAAGCCGTCGGCGTTGTCCGGATCCGTGAGGACGACGAGCCTATACAAGGATCAGCTCTCTCTTCATACGATCGACGGGCATCCGCACCGTCTTGCCCTTCACGATGATCCTCAGGTTCGTGACCTCGTTCTGCTTCGCCCAGAGGTAGCTGATTCCGATCCCCACGCCCACCGAATCGGCCTGGCCCGCTGACAGCGCCTTGCGCATCGCGTACTCCTCGAGCGCCCGTTCGAACACCGAGATCGACCCGACTTCCACGTACGCCGCAGCCGCCTCATCCAGCGAGTTGCCGTAGGCGGTCGCCTTGAGCGCGTCGAGGACCTGATCGATATCGGACATCTGCGCGAGTTCGACGAACTGTTCCTTGGCGATGTGAGCCCCACCCGGCAGGAACAGCCGCATCGGGTCCATGTCGCCGATGTCGGAGCGCAGCAGCCTGAAGGCCGTGAGCAGGTTGATCGAATCGATCTGTATGCCCAGGATCCGCAGCGCGAGCTTGCGGTTGGCTCCTTTGCCGGCCAGCTGCTCCGCGGACCAGGCGGAGTAGTAGCGGTCGAGCGCGAACTCCAACACGGCCAGATCGTTGTTCGCGATGTAGTCGGGCATCGCCTGACGCAACGCCTTCGCGTACGGAGAGCCCCACGTCGCCAGCGTGTCCACGACCGCGCGTACGTCGCTGTGCCTGGCAAGGTCCTTCAGCTCGATCGGCGTGAATTGGCCCACGGCATAGAGGCTGCGCTCGATCTCCTCGGATGCGAGGTGCACGTGCTTGCCCCGGATGATGGACTTGATGTTGAACAGGTCCCATCGGCCCACGAGCGTTCCGATGATGTCCGAGCCCTCCGGATTGAGAAAGCCCATGACCTTCTGGAACGCCCGGACGATGTTGTCCTTCAGCGCCTCGTCGACCGTGTCCGCGGTACGTCCGTGGATCATCTCGGCGTCCAAGTCCTGGCTGTACTCCGTCTCGGAGAGCAACTGGATGATCCGATTCATGTCCGCTGCGTCCATCAGCTGGTCGAAGAAGTCGGGTTTGAGCAGATGCGAGCGCATGCCATGCAGGCGCGCGTTGCAGTAGCCGTAGTTCTTGCTCCACATCTGACGGCGCGACTTGAGGGCTTTGCTCATCCGAACAGGATCTCCGCTACCTGGGACTGTCCGATCGAGCGAACCTTCGCGAGCCGGTCCCCGAGCGTGTTGCGCCGGAAGACGCGCTTCTGATCGGCGGCCACGGTCAGTCCGCCGGCCATGCCGACTGATGTGTCGGTGGTCGCTTTCGCTCCCAGATCCGAGAGCACTGATTTCGCGAGGGCCTCGTCGGCCGGGTCGACCATGACGACGACCTCGCCCTCGACGCCCGACAGCGCCTCCTCGGCGAGCGAGCGGAACAGCGCCCGATATGAACCGTCGACGCGCAGCTTTGTCAGCTCGGTCGCGGCCTTGTCGTACACCTCCGAGATGCTGCGCTCTCTCGCGCTGGAGAGGGTGCGCTTGTTGTCGAGCCGCGCCGAGTTCAGCATCTGCGAAGCGCGAGCTTCGGCCAATGCCCGGGCGTGCTCGAGTTTGTCCACCTTGATCTTGTCGGCCTCGGCTCGCGCCTCATCCATGATCGACTGCGCCTGCTGTTTGGCGTCGTCGATGACCTGACGGCACTCGGCGTCGGCCTGCTTCTCAAGAGAGTTGAAGATGTCCTCGATGGCCATCGCTTAGGGGGTCCTTCCCCGCGGTTTCGAATCCCTTACTTGGCGTTGATCAGAATCATCGAGACGAAACCGAGCAGTACGATGATCTCAGGCAGGACCATGAGAGTGATGATCCAGACGCTAAGCTCAGGACGCTCTGCCAACGCGCCGGCGCCCGCCGACCCGATGTTGCCCTGCGCGTAGCCGGCACCCAGCGCGGAAAGGCCCATCGCCAGACCGGCCGCTATCGCCCGCGCGACGCTGACCTGCCACGGCGTCGTGGTGGCCGCCTCGCCTCCTGCGGCCCCTGCCTCCTGTGCGAACGCCATCGCGGGCAGCAGCAGCGTTCCGAGGAACGCCCCGCCGAATGCCAATCTTGCGAGTCTGTGCTTGATCATGCGCTCTTCTCACCTCCGGTTTTCTGGAACGGGTTATAGGCCTTCGAACCTGTCTCATAGAACTTCCCGAAGAACTCGAGGAAGTTAAGACGTATGGCGTGGATCGTCGGCGAGAACGCCGCGATCGCGAAGTTCAATCCATGGAGCAGGACGCCGACCACGATCGCCGCGGCGATGTTGCCGGTCTCCCTCATGATCTGGTTCGCCGCATTGGCGAAGATCGCCCCGGCAAGGCCGACCGCCATGATACGGATGTAGCTCATCATACCAGCGAATGACTCCAGGGTCTCGACAGCGCCCAGGACGCCGCCCCAACGCAGCACCCAGATGAACGCCACGAGCGCGAGGATCGCGAAGGCGGTCTGACCCCACACTGCCCAGTTGCCGAACAGCACCTCGGCCTGCCCGAGCCCGACCGCTATGAACACGGCCAGCACGACGGTGAGGATGCCGCCCTTCTCGTACAGGTGGTGCTTCGCCTTGGTGCGCAGAGCATTGACCACGCCGAACACGAGGCCCATGACGATGTGGACCGCACCGACCACCAGGACGATGTAGCCGAATACGACGACGGCCTGTTCTCGCACGAATGGAAGCGTGAGAGGTCCGACCTGCACCACCCTGATCCAGTTCAGGTACTCCGGCCCGAGCACGTTGCCGAAGAACTCCCCGTAGAGGAATCCGAAGACGATGACCATCGTGGCCGCCGGGCCGAGGACCGAGGTGGCCAGCTGCACCGTGGGGTTGTCGCGCTTGCTGAACCTCAGCCACAGGATGATGCCGAGCATGATCAGTCCGTAACCGATGTCGCCGACGATCATGCCGAAGAACAGCGGATAGAACACGAACAGCATCCAGGTCACATCGATCGTGCCGTAGCGAGGCAGACCGTAGACGCTCAGAAGCTTCTCGAAGGGCTGCATCACCTTCGCGTTCTTGAACGCCACCGGCGTCTCGTCGAAGTCCTTCTCACTGATCTCGAGTTGGTTGATGACGATGTCGGAACCGAACTGAGTGAGGACGGCCTTGCTCAGCTGCGGTATGTCGACCACCGGCACCCAGCCTGTGATCACGAACGCGTAGCCCGTCTGCCCGAACTTCGGGATCGCCGCGATCTCCTCGAGCTTGTCCGAGAGAACGTCGCGGATGGTGGCGAGCCGCATGTACCACTGCGCCGATATCGTCTCGAGCTGCTTGCGCACCTCATCGAGCTGCTTGGGCAGGGCCTCCCGGCGTTCCACGATCGTCGAGTAGGCCGCGTCGAACGGCATGCCCTCCAGATCGGAGGGAAGTCTGATCTGGTTGACGTTCTCCATGTCCAGCAGCTTGTGAACGGGCTCGGAGTAAGTCTTGTTGAAGATCGCGATGGCCGCTGTGGTGTCCTCGTCGACATCGATGGAGACGATCTCGCACTGGTTGTGGGTGATCCTGTTGAGCTCTTCCTTGAGCTGGTCGAGCGCGCCCTTGTACCGGCGTTCGACCAGCAGCGCCACCGACTCGAAGGCGCCTGTCGCCACTATCTGCGCGGCGAGCGGCTGTATCTTGTGCAGGATCGGCGCGTAGCGCGCGAGCAGGACCAGCTCGCTCTCGATGTCCACCTGCGTCTGCGCCAGACTCGAGGTCTTGTCCTCGACCTCGTCCATGACCCCGGCGATCTCGTCCGCCAGGGCCTGTCCGTCGAACTTCCACAGGCGCCGGTAGTATTGCTGTCGCTGCTCCGCATCGACCTTCGTGATCGGCTGATGAAGCGTTCTCAGGATCGCGCGAACGCGAATGAGCAGGTCCTCGAGGTTCTCCCTCTCAGCCTGCTTGCCCGACATGATCTCCATCTGGTCGACGGGAAGCTCTCCCGCTCCGATCTGCTTGGAAAGGTCCTGGAGCTGTAGTGTCCCCTGCTCGTGCAGCAGAGTCACCACGTCGAAGAACTTGCTCTTGGGGCCGATGATCTCGACACGTGCCATTGGTACGAGCATGTCCCCTCGCCTCCTTCTTCGTCCGTCTCGTCCCCGACCGTGGATCTAGACCTCGGTGACCGCCCGCACCACCGCGGCCACAGCGTCGGGAATGCGCCCCCGCACGTGCTCGTCGATCGCCGCCACTTCAGCGCCGACGCCGTCGCGAAGCGCGCGCGCCTCCTTCTCGGCATCCGCTATCGCTTTCGCCTCGACCTCGCGAGCGAGCTTGTCAGCTTCGGCTCTCGCTTCGTTGACCTGCTCGACCGCGCCGCGGCGCGCATCGGCGACTATGGTCTCCGCTTGCCTCTTCGCCTCCAGCATCCGTCCGGAGATAGCGATCTCCTTCTCGCGGATCTGGTACAGCGGCGAATTGCTGTCCCTCTCTATCACGTCCTCGTGAAGCTGGATCTCCTCCAGCGTCTTCTCATCCGTCAACGCATCCCCTCTCCCCCGCCGCGCCCGTCTGCCGAGCCGCCGCGGGAACTTGCCTACCGCGCACCCGTCCCGGCGGAAAACCGCCGGGACGCCGTCACGGAATTCTGGTATCTGTCTTGTCTTTATCCATTACTGCACAGCGGCACTCGTTCCTGCAAGAAACCAATCACAAGCAGATTAGTATTCGGTGAACGGCGGACTCGCCGCGGTGACGTCAGAGGGTCTCCGCACGATTCCCCACGTGACGCCGCTCCAGGCGCGCACCATAGCCGCACACGACCTCGTAGTTGATGGTCCCGAGCGCCTCGGCCTGCTGGTCCGCGGTCAGAACGGCATCTCCCTGACGGCCGAGGATCACGGCCTCGTCACCGACTCTGACCTCGAGACCGCGCGTAGCCTCGACCATCATCAGGTCCATGCACACGCGGCCCACCTGCCGGCACTCCACCCCGCCTATCAGGACACGCGTCACGTTCGAGAGGCCGCGGCGCACGCCGTCGGCGTAGCCGATGGGAAGCGTAGCGATCGTGGTCGGGGCAGCCGCGCGGTACGTGAACCCGTAGGAGACGCCCTCGCCCATGGCGACGCGGCGCACCTGAACGACCTTCGCCTTGACCGACATGGCCGGCCGAAGATCCACCAGACCCCTGGTCGCCTCGGAAGGATGCAGGCCGTAGAGGGAGATGCCGCATCGCACCATGGACAGATGCGTCTCCGGATGCAGGATCGTCGCCGGGCTGTTGGCCGCATGCACTATCCCCGGATCGATCCCCCGCGAGCGCATCTCGCTGATCGCCGAGTCGAATCGCTGGACCTGTCGCTCGAAGTCCCAGTCGCCGGGGGCATCCGCCGTCGCGAAGTGAGTGAAGACACCCTCCATCGCCAAGCCGGGCAGCCCGCCGAGAGACTCCACGAATCCGGCTGCGTCCCCATCGTCCACGCCCAGGCGGTTCATCCCGGTGTTCACCTTCAGGTGGAAGGCCACCGAGCGCTGCGCGTGCGAGGCCGCGCGAGACAGTGCGACCGCGAAGTCGCGCGAGTACAGCGCGGGTATGAGCCCATGGCGGACGACCAGAGCCGAGGCCCTGGGCGGCGGCTCGGATAGCAGATGCAGAGGAGCATGGATCCCGGCTGCCCGCAGGCCCGCGGCCTCCTCGACCGTCGCCACGCCCAGGCGGTCGGCTCCCGATGCGAGCGCGGCACGGGCGACAGCGACGTCTCCGTGTCCATAGGCGTCTGCCTTGACGACCGCCATGAACAGCGTCCCGGGCTTGACGAGTCCCTTCAGCGCCCTGACGTTGTGCGTTATCGCGTCGAGGTCGATCTCGCTCCAGGCCCAGCGCCGCTCGGCCACGCTACCCCTCCGACGCGATCGACCGCACGATGTCGGACTTGGAGACGATCCCGACCAGCCGGCCGCCGTCCATGACCGGCACCCTGCCGACCTCGCTGTCGATCATGAGAGTGGCCACATCCGAGACGCTCGCGCTCACGTCCACCGTCATGGGCTCCGCTATCATCACGTCGCCCACGGTGGCACCCACGGCCTTCTTCAGTTCGTGTTCGAACCGGTCGGTCGACCCCGGGTAGAAGATGAAACCGCCGAGCAGGTGGATGTAGGTCGGGAAGTGGACCTTCACGTCCTGCATGATCAGGTCGCTCTCCGAGACCAGACCCACCAGCGCGCCGTCGTTGCCGAGCACCGGAAGTGCGCCCACACGCTTCTCCACCATGAGGTGCGCCGCGTCGGTGACCGACATGTCCGGCGTCACGGTCACCGGGTCCGGGGTCATGATGTCCCTGGCTGTGCTCGACGCCATGGTGCCTCCTTGGTGATGTCGTCCGGTCGCTTTCCTAGACCGGACGCCGGTTGACGAGCAGTTCGCCCACGGCCTTGTGCAGATATGTAAGCACGTCCTCGGCGGTGCAACAAACGGAGGTCAACTCCTCGGTCGCCGCGTCGCCCGCGGCGCCGTGCAGATGCGCTCCGAGCGCCGCCGCGTCCAACGGCGCGAGCCCTTGAGCCAGCAGCGCCCCGACGATCCCGGATAGCACGTCTCCCGTGCCCAGCGTCGCCAGCCCCGGACCTCCGGTCCTCGTGACGACGACCCGCTCCCCGTCCGAGATCAGCGTGCGCTGCCCCTTGAGCACACACGTCACCCCGCCGCCCGCCAGTGCCCTCGCCGCAGCGGGTCGATCGGCGTCCAAGGCCTCACGCGATACGCCCAGGAGTCTTGCCGCCTCGCCGGAATGCGGCGTGATCACGACCGCGGCATCACGGGAACGCAGTATCGCCACGTCGGACCCCAGCGCCCACAGCGCGTCGGCGTCGACGACCACCGGGCACCGCAGCCGTTCCAGCAGGCCGCGCACCGTCTCGGCGGTCGACGCCGCTCGTCCGAGACCCGGCCCGAGCACGACGGCGTCGGCCCGACCGGCCAGCTCTGTCAGCCGAACCAGCCCCTCGGGCCCCACGCCGCCGTCCGCGTCGACCGGAACCGCGACCTTGACGGGGGCGGTGAGCTTCACCTCCACGACGGCCAGCGACGGCTCCGGCGCCGCGACGGTCACGTAGCCGGCTCCCGCCCGCAGCGCGCCGGACGCGGCGAGACAGACGGCTCCGGTCAGGCCCGGAGACCCGCCGATGACAAGCACTCTCCCGCGGGTCCCCTTGTGATCCTCGGGACCGGGGAGCGGCAGAAGCGCGGCGTGATCGTCCAGGTCCCACACCTCGAGCGCGCCCTTCGCGTCGGAGGGGGACGGCAGCCCGATGTCGGCGATCACTATCTCGCCGGCGAGGTCGGCGCCGGGCCGGAGCACGAGGCCCACCTTGAGCGAGTCGAAGGTGACGGTGACGGCCGCGCGCACGGCCGTTCCCGGCACCGCTCCCGTGTCCGCATCGACGCCCGAGGGGACGTCGACCGCCAGCACCAGCGCCGAGGCCTTTCCGATAGCGCCGACGAGTCCGGCGCAAGCCCCGCGCGGGGCGCCCGAGGCACCGATGCCCAACAGCGCGTCGATGACCAGCGCAGCTTCTCCAAACGCCGCCGCGACTTCCGTTCCTCCCGCGGTCGCGTCGTCCGCGACGCTCCACTCGACGCCTGCCGAGACGGCTGCCTCTGCGGCTGCCGCGGCAGGAAAGGGCAGGTCGGCGGGCGAGGCGAGCGCGATCACGCGTACCTCACGGCCGGCCGCGCGAAGGAGCCGCGCGGCCACCCAGCCGTCGCCGCCGTTGTTCCCGCGGCCGGCTGCGATCGCTATCCCCCCCTGAGGGGCGAGCTCGGAGGCGTAGGCGGCAACGGCCTTGCCGGCACGCTCCATGAGATCGGACAGCGTCGCCCCGGCCGCCACGGCGTCCTGCTCGGAGCGGCGGACAAGTCCTGATGTGAGCGCGAGCCTCATGGATCCCCCTCAGCCGGTCTCAGGACTCGTCGTCGCCCGATCCCGCGTCGTCCACGATCGAGCGCATCTCCTTGAACGCCCGCGCCCTCAGCCGAGCGGGGTCGACGGGCTCGGGCTCGAGACCCTCCCCCGCGGCCATCGCCACCGCCGAGGCGACCGCGGTCGTGCGCGTGTACGAGAGCGACAGGTGCATCTCGACCACGCCGATCCTCCCGGCGACCACAGCGGCGTTCCCGCTCAGCCTCGGAGTGGGCCGTCCGGTGCCGTCCCTGACGACTTCGACGTCCTGGAACGTCATACCCGCGAACCCGGTCCCCAGCGCCTTGAGGACGGCCTCCTTGGCGGCGAATCGCAGCGCGTAGTGCACCTCCGGCCGACTGCGGCTGTCGCAGTAGGCGCGCTCGTCCGCGGAGAAGATGCGCTCCTTCATGCGGGGATGACGCGCAAGCGCGTCGCGCATCCGACCGATCTCGACGATATCGACGCCCAGCCCCTTGATCATCCTGCCGCCTACTCCACCGTCACTGACTTGGCCAGATTGCGCGGCTGGTCGACGTTGCAGCCCCTGTATTTCGCTATGTAGTAGGCGAGCAGCTGGAGCGGTACCACCGCGGGGATCGCGGAGATCAGCTCGTCGGTCGCAGGCACGTAGAAGACGTGCTCCGCGTGTTTGGCGATGCCGGTGTCGCCCTCGGTCGCGACGGCGATGACCTCGGCTCCTCTGGCGCGCACCTCCTGGATGTTGCTGACGACCTTGTCGTAGGTGCTGCTCGCGGTCGCCACCACCACGACGGGCACCTCGGGGGTGATAAGCGCGATGGGGCCGTGCTTCATCTCGCCGGCGGGGAAGGCCTCCGCGTGGATGTAGGAGATCTCCTTGAGTTTGAGCGCTCCCTCCATCGCCACCGGGACCCCTATCCCCCTGCCGAGGAACAGAGAGGAGTAGCGGTCCTTGTACACGAGCGCGCAACCCTGCAGCGCGGAGTGATCGGACATGACATCCTCCACGATCCCGGGCAACTCCTGAAGCTGAGCCCAGATGCCGGCCACCTGTTCCGCCGTCATCACACCCCGGGCCTGAGCCAGATAGAGCGCCAGCACATAGAGTGCAGCGATCTGAGCGGTGAACGTCTTGGTGGCGGCAACGCCGATCTCCGGGCCCGCGTGGGTGTAGATGACCCCGTCGGCCTCTCGCGTCACACGACTGCCGACCACGTTGGTGATGGCGATGACCTTCGCGCCCCTGGAGCAAGCCTCGCGCACTCCAGCGAGCGTGTCGGCCGTCTCGCCGGACTGTGTGATCGCGACCACGAGCGTGCGCTCGTCGGCGAGCGGGTCGCTGTACCTGAACTCGCTGGACACGACCACCTCGACGGGCACGCGCGCCCAGGTCTCGATCAGCGTCTTGGCTATGAGGCCCGCGTGGAAGGACGTCCCGCAGGCCGTGATGTAGATGCGGTCGATGTCGCGCACTTCCTCGTCGGTCATGGCGAGCTCCGACAGCTGGATGCGTCCGTCTTCCCCCACGCGTCCGCGCAGGGTCTCCCGGATGGCTCGGGGCTGCTCGTGGATCTCCTTGAGCATGAAGTCCTCGTAGCCGCCCTTCTCGGCAGCGTCGAGGTCCCACTCGACGTGCATCATCTCCGAGGAGACCGGATCTCCGATCGCGTCGATCACTGTGACCGAGCCCGCGTCGATCGTGGCCACCTCGCCGTCCTCGAGGATCAGGACCTCGCGCGTGTGCCGCAGCACGGCGGGGATGTCGCTGGCCACCAGGTTCTCGCCCTCGCCCAAGCCGATGATGAGGGGCGAATCCTTCCGCGCCGCGACGATCGTGCCGGGATGGTCCGCGTGCACCACGGCGACCGCATACGAACCGTCGAGGCGCGGCAGCGCGGCCGATACCGCTGCGGTCAGATCGCCGGCGTAGAGTGACTCGATCAGGTGGGCGATGGTCTCCGTGTCGGTCTCGGAGCGAAACGTGTGCCCCGCGGCGGTGAGTTCCTCGCGCAGCTCGAGGTAGTTCTCGATGATGCCGTTGTGCACCACCGACAGGCGGCCGGTGCAGTCGGAGTGCGGGTGCGCGTTCTCCTCGCTCGGCCGTCCGTGCGTCGCCCAGCGGGTATGGCCGATCCCCACGACTCCCATGGGCGGAGCGGCCTCCAGAGCCGCGCGCAGGTTGACCAGTTTGCCGACCCGCCGCGACACGTCGATCCCGCCGTCGGCGATGACCGCGATCCCGGCGGAGTCGTATCCGCGATACTCCAGGCTGGCGAGGCCTTCGAGAAGGACGTCCGACGCCCGCGCACTTCCCGCATATCCAACGATTCCGCACATGCTCGAATCACCTCCGAGGGTGAGTCAACGTCCAGTCGGGGAGTGCGGGCCCGGTCCGCAGCCGGGCTTCACCGCACGAAAGCGCGCGCTTGCACGCGAGACCCTTGAATGACATCCGGTCCCGGGCCGCTTTGTCCCCGCGGTCGCCCGCGGGATTTGTCGGCACGGTCACGACACCGGAGGTGCCGGGGGGCCATCCGCCGAATCCTTCGATAGGCCCCCGCCTCGTCGACTGGACCGCCGCGACATGCGGGCGGGAAGCTCCAGTCCTGGCGCTTGATCTTGGTGCGCTCGAGTTGCGGGGCCTCACTCCTTCCCAGGTCGTCCGGCCAAGCATGCGTCTACTGGGATTGATTCTACCCGAGCACGAGAACGAGCGCCCGCAACGGTATCGCTACGGGCGCCGGACGTTCCAGACGGTGCGGGAAGCGAATGCGGGTCCCTAGACGGCTGCGCCCAAGCTCAGCCGATCTCGGCCCGTACGACCTCGACCAGCGTCTCGACCACTCCGCGAGCCTCGTTCTCGTCGTCCGCCTCGGCCATGACGCGCACCAGCGGCTCGGTCCCGGACGCTCGGACCAGCACGCGGCCAGCGTCCCCGAGACGCCGCTCGGCCGCCGCCACGGCCTCCCCGATGGCCGCGCTCGTCGTCAGCCGGCCCTTGTCGCTCACGGGCACGTTGACCATGACCTGCGGGAAGTGCTTCATGACCCGGCGAAGCTCCGACAGAGGCTGCCCGGTGGAGCGCATGACCGCCATCAGCTGCAGAGCGGTTACCAGGCCGTCGCCGGTGGTCGCATGCTCGAGGAAGATGATGTGCCCGGACTGCTCTCCGCCGAGATTGGCCCCCATCGCCAGCATCTCGTCCAGGACGTAGCGGTCGCCGACCTTGGTCTTCACGACCGTGATGCCCTGCTCGCGCATGGCTATCTCGAATCCCAGGTTGGACATCACCGTTCCCACGACGGTCCCGCGCGCCAAACGCGAACGCCGGTGCATGTCCTTCGCGGCGATCGCCATGATGAAATCGCCGTCGACCTCCTCGCCGAGATCGTCCACGGCCAGCACGCGATCGGCGTCGCCGTCGTGGGCTATCCCCAGGTCGAAGGCGCCTGCCGCCATCACTTCGAGGAGCGGACCCAGGTTAGTCGAGCCGCAGCCGTCGTTGATGTCCATGCCGGTCCAGTCACAGTTGATGGCCGTGACCTCGGCGCCGAGCCGCTTCAGGGCGAAAGGCGTGGTCGTCCCGGCCGCGCCATGGCCGCAGTCCACCGCCACTCTCAGGCCAGACAGGTCACCTTGGATCGTGGACACCGCGTGGGCGATGTAGCGCTCCGCCGCGTCGTCCAGGCGTTCCACGACCCCGACCTCAGCCCCGCGGGGCCTCTCCCACGTCCGCTGGGCGGTCACGAACTCGGCGATCTGGTCCTCCAGGTCCTCCGGGAGCTTGAAGCCCTCCCGGCTGAACAGCTTGAGGCCGTTGTGCTCCGCGGGGTTGTGAGAGGCGGACACCACCACGCCGCCGTCCGCCCCGAGAGCACGCGTGAGATAGGCGACAGCGGGCGTGGGCACGATCCCCGCGACGAGCGCGTCGGCTCCGCCCGAGCAGATGCCGGCGACCAAAGCGGCCTCCAGCATGTCGCCGCTGCGCCTGGTATCCCTGCCCACCACGAGACGGCCGCGGCCGCGGTCCCCCAGGAAGTGACCGGCGGCCTCGCCCAGACGGAAGGCCAGTTCCGGAGTCAGTTCGATGTTGGCCACTCCGCGAACGCCATCGGTTCCGAACAGTCGCGACATGAGTCAGGGTCTCCCGATCGCTCCTCGCCCTGCTTGGGCGAGTGGCCGCACTGTCTGGGTGACGGCCATGCCGAATGATACCCGAGAACAAAGCGGAGGCCCCGCCGTCGTGCGAGGGGCCTCCGTTCGCATGCGTTGTAGGAACGGCGCCTAGCGCTTGGAGAACTGGGGACGCTTGCGCGCCTTCTTCAGACCGTACTTCTTGCGCTCCACCATGCGCGGGTCGCGACGCAGAAGGCCGGCCTTCTTGAGCTCTCCACGGTAGTCGTCGCCGGCCTCGAGAAGGGCGCGGGCGATGCCGTGACGAAGCGCTCCTGCCTGGCCAGAAAGCCCGCCACCGTGGATCGAGGCGATGACGTCGAAGTGCCCGGTCGTCTCGGTGGTGCGGAAAGGCTGCTCCACATGCTGGATCAGCACGCTGCGGCCGAAGTAGCCGGCCGCTTCGCGGCCGTTGACGGTGATGATGCCGGTGCCGGGAGTGATGCGGACGCGGGCGACCGAGGTCTTGCGGCGTCCGGTCCCGTAGTAGACAGCCTTGTCAGTCATCGCGACTAGCCCTCCAGTGTTATCTGACGGGGCTTCTGGGCCTCGTGCGGATGCTCGGCTCCGGCGTAGACCTTGAGCTTCATGCCCATCGCCCGGCCGAGAGTGTTCTTGGGCAGCATGCCCTTGACGGCCTTCTCGATGACCCTGCGGGGATCCTTGGCCAGCATGTCGCCAAGGGTGATGTCCTTGAGGCCGCCGGGGAACCCGGTGTGGCGGAAGTACTTCTTGTCCTCGAGTTTGTTGCCGGTCACCTTGATCTTCGCCGCGTTTACGATGATGACGAAGTCGCCGGTGTCGATGTGTGGTGTGTACTGCGGCTTGCGCTTGCCCTTGAGGATCTGGGCGACCTCACTGGCGAGCCGGCCGAGCGTCATGTCGGTGGCGTCGAGCAGCAGCCACTCGCGCTCGACCTCTCCGACCTTGGCGTGGTACGTCTTCACGAGTCCTCCAACAGGGATCCACATGCTGTGTCAGACGCCTGCCCAAGCGTGAACACGGGGGCCGGCGCGGAACGAACCCGCCTAGTTTATCACGCGGTCCCGTTGGGTCAAGGCAACAAACGCTTCCGGGCGTGTCCACCCGTTGGGGCTATTCGAGCGGGAGCGGTCGTCCCATCAGTAGATGGAGCACGCGGAGCGAAGCGAGGTCCCGACGCTTCTTCTCCGCGACGAGTTCTCCGAGGAAGCGTCTCTCCCGCCTCAACAGGGCGAACGGGCGCCTGTCCCTGACGACGCGGATGCCGCCTTTTCCCCTTCGAGTCGCGAACCAGCCGTCCTGTTCGAAGTACGAGGTTCTCATCGACTCCGTGAGCCTGGCGTGGGGACCATAGACCCACGATGGCTCGATCTCGAACCCCCGGAATCCGATCACGGCCTTGATCGCCTGGTCCTCTCGGAGCGGGATCACCGCGATGAACCCCACGGGTTCGATGATGACTTCGCCCAGCGAGGACTTGCACCCATCGGGACGATCCGTCAACTGCGCCTCCACGCGCTTTCCTTCGACGTCGAACTCGAGCGAGATCGCCGACCTCTCCAGGACGGAGATGATGTAGCCCTCTGCGCGAAGCGAATCTCCGTCGAACTCCAGGACCTCCACGACCAGCCGCTGGCCACGAGCCAGATCCCTGACCTTGATGGCGTTGTGATACACGACGCCGTCCTCGATCCGTAGACCGCGCATGATGTCGGTGACGCTCTTGCCGCTCTTGAGTGCCAGCGCGTAGAGCTTGTGCTCCACGTGGATCTGACGCTGGGCGAAGATGACGTCGTCTGAGATGTCGGCGAGCAGACCGGCGATCAGCGCCCTGTAGCGGGCGACGTCCTCGTCGGTCATGTCATCGCTGATGCGAGCCTTGAGCCGCGTCTGCAGGTCGTACATGACGCAGTGCTGCAGGTATGGGATCACGCTCCCGAATTGCTTGCGGGACAGATCGAACAGCATCGTGTGACACAGTTCCAGTACGTCGAAGTACCACGAGCGGCTCCTGGTGAAGGTGTCGACCAGGGAGTCCTTGGTCGAGCGACGCCGATACCAGAAGATCGCGTCTTTCACCACGCCGTAGTAGCCCTTCGCCATGATGAGCGGCTCGATGAAGGCGAAGTCCTCTGCCTGTCTCAGACGAGCGTCGTAGCTGCGCCCGCTCAGCGCACTGCGCCGCAGGAACGCGACTCCGCCGATGTGGATGCGCTCGGGCTCCTCGTGGATCGAGACGACCTCGCCACCTCGGAACTTGAAGTCGGTCGGATGGTAGCCGGTGCGCGCCTCGAAGAACACGATCCTGGCGGCGGCCATGTCGATGTCCGGGTGCCGCTCGAGGAACGCCGCTCCCTTGGCGAACGCGTCGGTCTCCCACCTGTCGTCGCCGGACAGGAAACACACGCACTCGCCGTGCGCTTCTTGCAGGCCGCGGTTTCGGGCGACGGCGACCCCGGCGTTCTCCTGCCGGGTGTAGACGACGTTGCCCGGGAACCGTTCGAGATACCGAAGGCAGATCACCTCGGTGTCGTCGGAACTGCCGTCGTTGACGAGGATGAGCTGGACATTGTCCTCGAACCCGATCGTCTGCCCCACGACCGAGTCGATGGCCTCTTCGAGATACCGGCCGACGTTGTAGATCGGCATGATCACAGAGATCTTGTACGCGTGACCTCTCAACACCGACCCCCGCTCTCTGAACTCTGGTCCGCCTAACTGCGGCTGGTGATCTCGATGAGGTGATAGCCGAACTGGGTCTTCACCGGACCGTGGACCACGCCGACCTCGTCGCGGAAGACTACCTCGTCGAACGGCTTGACCATCTGCCCCGGTCCGAACTCGCCGAGATCTCCACCGTTCTTGCTCGAAGGACAGGAGGAATGCGTCCTCGCCATCTCGGCGAAGTCGGCCCCGTTCTCGGAGATCTCCTTCTTGATGCTCTCGGCCTTCTCCTCGGAGTCCACGAGGATGTGGCGCGCGGTTGCCTTCGTTGGTGCCATGTGTGTCTCGCTCCTTCAGTCGCGTCGCTTCGGGCAGTCGGTACGGGCTCTGTCACAGTCCGCTGGAAGTGTGATGATAGCGGACTCCGCGCTTCTACAGCCACGACCCTTCGGGATAATCCACGTCCCACAGGGTGAGACCCTGCGGAGGCGCGGTCGGTCCCGCCGCGGAGCGATCGCACGCCGCAAGAGCCTCCGCGACCCATTCCGGCGCCCTCCGGCCCCTGCCTACCTCCACCAGGGATCCCACGACGATGCGGACCATCGAGTGCAGGAAGCTTCTGCCCTTCACACGGACGGTGACGCAGGGCTCGCCGAGCTCGGTGCCGGTCGCCAACTCCAAGAGATCCACCTCGCGCACCGTGCGCTTCCCCTCGGCGCTGAGCGCCACGCAGAAGGAGCGGAAATCGTGCTCCCCCAGTAGCTCCGTCGCGCCCAGACGCATCGCCTCAAGGTCTAGATCCGCCCTGACCCACCACGCGTGCCGGGAGATGAACAGGGGCGGTACGGGACCGGTCGCGATACGGTACCTATACTCGCGAGCCAGCGCCGAATGCCGCGCGTCGAAGGTCGCCACCGCCAGCCTGGTCTCTCTGACCGCGATGTCCGGCCCGGCGAGAGCACTGACGGAACGCAGCAACTCGCCGGGATCCGGATCGCCGGGAGCGGCCGGGAAGCTCACCACCTGCCCCAGCCCGTGCACTCCGGCGTCCGTCCTCCCTGCGCAGGCTGTAAGGACCTCGCGGTGCAGAGCGATCCGCAGCGCGTCCTCGAGACGGCCCTGCACCGTCTGGACCCCGCCCGCCTGGCGCGCGAACCCGTGGAACGCCGCACCGTCGTAGGACACCGTGAGCACGGTCGTGGCCGGGTGGAACGCGTCTGTCGCGCTCACAGGAACACCCCGAGGAGAACCAGTGCCGAGCCGGTGACGAGCAACGCGGCCCAGTCGGCGGGACGCATCCGGGACTCGCGCAGACGCGTACGCCCCTCGCTTCCGCGGTAGCAGCGCGCTTCCATCGCCGTGGCCAGCTCGTCCGCGCGGCGGAAGAGGTTGAGGAAGACGGGGACCAGCACGGGCGCGTAGGCACGCGCCCGTGCGATCGGGCCTCCGGCGTCGAAACGCGCGCCGCGGGCGCTCTGCGCCGTGATGACGCGGTCCGTCTCTTCGACCGTCGTCGGAATGAAACGCAGCGCAATGGTCAGGGTCATCGCAAGATCCCCCACCGGCACGCGAAAGACCTTCAGAGGTCCGAGCGCCCGCTCGATCCCGCTCGCCAGCTCGACCGGGCTCGTGGTCAGGGTGAGCAGAGACGTGCCGACCACGAGCAGCACAATACGGACCGCGAAGAAGGCCCCCAGCCTCAGGCCCTGCTCGTCGATGGCCAGCGGGCCCAGCCGGACCAGCGCCTCAGTGGCCGGCTGCCAGCGCAGAGCGTTGGCCAGCAGCGTGACCACCATGATCACGCCCACGGTGCGCACGCCGCGAAGGGCCATTCCCGCGGGAACGCGCGCCAGCGCCACACCCGCCACGACCGCGAGCGCGAACGCTCCCATCCCCCAGAATCGCCCCGCGAGGAACAGGCCGACAGTGAACGCAGCCGCGATCCCGATCTTCGCCGCAGCGTCCAGCCGATGCACGGGCGAGTCCACGGGAACGTATTGGCCGAGGCCCGTGTAGCGCATCAGGCACCCGCCATGGCGCCGGCGAGCCGCCTCGCGGCGGACTCGATGTCCAGCACGGGCGCGCCCACGCTCCGGTCGCCACGCGCCGCCAGCGTTTGCGCGCGCACGGACTCCGGAGGCGTCCAGAGACCCTCGTCCTCGAGGCGCCTCGCGCCCGACAAGAGCGCGTCCACGCCTCCCTCGAACACGGTCCGACCGTCCAGCAGCAGCATCACGCGCTCAGCGACGTCCAGGAACTCCTCGGCATCATGGGTCACCACGATCACGCCGGTGCTGTCCCGCACGCGGCCTATCGCGGCGCCCACCGCCCTGCGGCCTGAGACGTCCAGGCCGCACGTGGGTTCGTCGAGCAGCAGGTAGCGGGGCGACATCGCCAGCACTCCCGCAAGGGCAGCCCTTCGCGCCTCGCCGCCGGAAAGGTTGAACGGCGTCCGCTCCCCGAATGCGGCCGGGTCCAGCCCCACGGTCTCCATGGCCAGCCGGGCGGCCTCGATCGCGGCGTTCGGCTCCATTCCCAGGTTCCTCGGTCCGAACGCCACGTCCGCCTCGACCGTCGCCGCGAAGAACTGTGTCTCCGGCCTCTGGAACGCCAGCCCCACCACCACGCGCTCGCCGCCGCGGTCGCGATCCTTCGCCTCTCTCCCGTCCACCATGACCGTGCCCGCGGTCGGCTCGAGCAGGCCCGCCGCCAGACGCAGGACGGTCGTCTTCCCCGATCCGGAGGGCCCGAGCACCACCAGCAGCTCCCCCACCTCGACCGACAGCGAGACGCCGTCGACGGCGGGCTGCGCCAGCGACGTCCCGGCCGCGTAGGAGTAGCTGACGCCGTCGAGGGTCAGGGCCACAGGGCGCTCACCAGGCTCTCGGCGTCCATGGCGCTCGTGGGCACGTCGGCCCCGAGACGTCGCAGTGCCTCGCCCAGCCGCCCGATCGCCGGCATCGAGAGCCCCGCGTGTTCCAGAACGCCGGGGTCGGACAGCAGCCCTTCAGGGACGCCACTGTAGAAGACCCGGCCGCGATCCAGCGCTATCACATTGTCGGCGCGCGCGACACCCACAGCATCGTGAGAAACGTGCACGATACCGTGCCCTTCCTGATGCGCCAGCGTGTCGATCAGGTCGAGCACCGAGCGCCGGCCCGACGGGTCAAGCATGGCGGTGGGCTCGTCCAGGACGAGGTAGGCCGGCTGCATGGCCAACGCGCCCGCTATGGCGACCCGCTGCTTCTGGCCCTCCGAAAGCAGGTGAGGCTCGCGACGCTCCAGACCGGTGAGTCCGACGGACGCCAGGGCCGCGGTCACGCGCTCGCGCATCTCGACCGGGTCGACGCCCAGGTTCTCAGGCCCGAAGGCCACGTCCTCCTCGACCACCGTGCCCACGATCTGGTCGTCCGGATCCTGGAAGACCATCCCCACCAGCGCCCGCAGGTCCCATACGCGGGCGTCGTCTCGGGTGTCCGTGCCGTCGACCGTGACGACGCCCGCCGTGGGCCGCAGAAGGCCATCCATCAATCGCGCGAGCGTGGACTTGCCCGAGCCGTTGGCTCCGACCACGGCGAGGATCGTTCCCCGCTCCACGGACAGCGACACGTCCGACAGCGCCGGACCGCCCTCGCCCGTGCCCGGATACGCGTACGCGACCTCGTCGAACACGATCATTCGCTGATTCCAGACCCCATGGGACGCGACGGGAGGGCCCGCAAGCAGGGCCCTCCCGTGATACTAACCCAACCGCTGCGGCGCCTCGCGGCGCGCGGAAGCGTTACTACTCCACGAGCTCCATGATCACCATGGGAGCCGCGTCGCCCTTGCGCGGGCCGAGCTTCAGTATGCGGGTGTAGCCGCCGTCACGGTCCTGGAAACGGGGACCGATCTCGGCGAAGATCTTGTGCACCAGCGCCTTGTCCCGAAGCTCACCCATCGCGAGGCGGCGGGCGTGCACGTCTCCGCGCTTCGCCCAGCCCACGATGCGGTCGACAAGAGAGCGGACCTCCTTGGCGCGCGTCTCCGTCGTCTTGATGCGCTCGTTGACGAACAGCGCCCTCGCAAGGCCGTGCAGGATGGAACTTGTGTGGCTCGCGTCCGTGCCAAGCGCACGGCCCTTCTTCGCGTGTCTCATCGCGCGCTTCTCCTGGCTAGAACTTCAGTCCAAGGCTCATCTGCTGAAG
The DNA here is from genome assembly GCA_963695385.1 of uncultured Coriobacteriia bacterium. Classification (GTDB taxonomy): domain Bacteria; phylum Actinomycetota; class Coriobacteriia; order Anaerosomatales; family PALSA-660; genus JANYAK01. The sequence goes on along the minus strand of OY968780.1, from coordinate 2,610,947 downwards.
CTTGTCTTTCACTTCTTCGATGGACTTGGCGCCGAAGTTACGGATGTTGAGCAGGTCAGCCTCGGTGCATTCCTTCAGCTGACCGATCGTGTTGACTCCCTGGCGCTTGAGGCAATTGAACGAGCGGACCGAGAGGTCGAGCTCCTCGATCGGCGTGTCCAGGATGGCCTCTCCCTCGTCGAGCAGCTCGCCGAACACCGGCTCGCCGCTGATGTCGGTGTGCGCCTGCTCCACGAACAGCATCATGTGCTCGTCGATGACCCGGGAAGCGCGGGCGACGGCGTCATCGGGATCCATGGCGCCGGTCGTCTCGAGCTCGACGGTCAGCTTGTCGTAGTCGGTCCGCTGGCCCACGCGGGTGTTCTCCACCAGGTATGTGCAGCGCACCACCGGGCTGAACAGCGAGTCGACGGTGATGACGCCGAGAGGGTCGTTGACGTCCTTGTTTCGATCCGCCGACACGTAGCCGCGTCCGACGCCTACCCTGATGCTCATCTCGAGCTTCGCGCCCTTGTCCAGGGTCGCCAGGACCTGCCCGGGATTGACCAGCTCGAACTCGGACGGAACCTGCAAGTCGGCTCCGGTCACGGTCTTCGGTCCGGTCACTGCGAGCGTGGCCGCGGCATCGTCTCCGATGCCGTTCTCCTTGAACACAAGCTGCTTCACGTTCAGGACGATGTCGGTGACGTCCTCGCGGACACCGGTCATCGCGGAGAACTCGTGCTGCACGCCCTCGATCCTGATGGAACGAGCTGCGGCGCCCTGGAGCGAGGAAAGCAGCACCCGGCGCATGCAGTTGCCCAGGGTGTAGCCGAACCCGCGTTCAAGCGGCTCGACCACATAGCGCGCCGTGCGGTCGTCGATGCGATCCACCGAAACCGACGGCCTCATGAACTCTGTCATGTACTAAGCCTCCTTGGCCTGCGACAAAAGAAAGGTGCTACTTCGAGTACAGCTCGACGATGAGCTGTTCGCGGACCGACACGTCGATCTGGTCGCGCTTCGGAAGAGACAGGACCTTGCCCTGAAGCTTCTCGACGTCGACCTCGAGCCAGCCCGGCACCCCGACGCGCGCCGAGGATATGACGGCCGCCTTGACCACGATAAGGTCGCGAGCCTTCTCCGCGAGCGCCACCACGTCACCGGCTCGTACCCGGTAGGACGGGATGTTCACTCTACGACCGTTTATCAGGATGTGGTTGTGCCGAACGGTCTGGCGCGCCTCATCGCGAGACGCGGCGAAACCGAGCCGGTAGACGACGTTGTCCAACCTGCTCTCCAGCAGACGCAGCAGGTTCTCACCCGTGATGCCCTGCTGGCGGCTGGCGAACTCGTAGTAACTGCGGAACTGCTTCTCAAGGACGCCGTACGTGCGCTTCGTCTTCTGCTTCTCACGAAGCTGGACACGATACTCGCTGTCGCGCGGGCGCTTCTTGCCGGCCTGCCCCGGAGGGAACGGCCGGCGCTCGACGCCGCACTTGTCGCTGTAACAGCGGTCTCCCTTGAGGAAGAGTTTGACACCTTCGCGGCGGCAGAGTCTGCAATCCGCGCCAGTATAACGTGCCATCTGGGGGGTTCCTCCTCGATACCTCTACACGCGGCGGCGCTTGCGCGGCCGACAGCCGTTGTGCGGAACGGGCGTACAATCCTGGATGCTCGAGATCTCGAGGCCGGCCGCCTGAAGCGAGCGGATCGCGGTCTCTCTTCCCGAGCCGGGGCCCTTCACGAAGACGGCGACCTTGCGGAGGCCGTGCTCCTGCGCATCCTTCGCGCACTGCTCGGCGGCCAACTGCGCCGCGAACGGTGTCGACTTGCGCGAGCCCGAGAACCCGACGGTGCCCGCCGACTTCCATGCGATCACGTTTCCCGTGGGATCGGTGATCGTGACGATCGTGTTGTTGAACGTGCTCTTGATGTGCGCCTGACCCACGGCGATGTTCTTGCGCTCGCTGCGCTTCACGCGGGTCTTGGCGACCTTCTTCTTGGGAGCGGCTGCCATCGCTACTTACCCTTCTTCTTTGCGCCGATCTGGCGGCGAGGACCTTTGCGCGTGCGCGCATTGGTGTGCGTCCTCTGGCCACGCACCGGCAGGCCCTTGCGATGGCGCAGGCCGCGGTAGCAGCCTATCTCCATGAGCCTCTTGATGTTCTGGCCAACCTCGCGGCGAAGGTCGCCCTCCACCTTGACGTTCCGGTCGATGAACTCACGCAGGCGCACGACCTCTTCTTCGGTCAGATTGCGCACACGTGTGTCGGGCTTGATGCCGGTCTCACGAAGCACTCGCTGGCTGGTCGTGAGTCCGATTCCGAATATGTAGGTCAAGCCGATCTCGACCCGCTTCTCGCGGGGCAGATCGACGCCTGCGATTCGCGCCACTTGCGCTACCTCCAGCCTTTCAAGCTTAGCCCTGCCGCTGCTTGTGACGCGGGTTCTCGCAGATCACCAGAACGCGCCCATGTCGGCGGATGACCTTGCACTTCTCGCAGATCCTCTTCACAGAGGGTCGCACTTTCATCGCGTTTCCCTTCGTGGTGCCTACTGCAAGTACATGTATGTCCACACCCAGCCGCAGGTGTCAGTTTTCCAGCCAGGGTCCATTCAAACGCCCCCGAACGTGCTCTGCGGGGGCGAGGTCACTCTTCTTCGCGGTCACTTGTAGCGATACGTGATGCGTCCGCGCGTCAAGTCGTATGGCGATAGCTCGACGACCACCTTGTCGCCCGGCAGGATGCGGATGTAGTGCATGCGCATCTTCCCGGAGATGTGGGCCAGCACCTTGTGCCCATTTTCCAGCTCCACGCGGAACATCGCGTTGGGCAGGGGTTCGACCACGGTGCCTTCGATCTCTATGGCGTCGTCGCGCTTGGCCAAATACCCTCTCCTAGTTATCGGTTGAGCGTCCGAGCCGCAAACGGGGAGTATAGCATATCGCGTGCGGCCGTGAAGAACGTTCGTGTATGACATGCCCGCGCGCTTCGAAGCACGCCCGCATCACACCAGTGTCAACACGAGCGGCCCACCGTCGGTCACCGCGACCGTGTGCTCGAAATGCGCTGACGGGCTCCCGTCGGCCGTCATGACCGTCCATCCGTCGTCCTTCTGGATGACGGCCGCACCACCGGCGTTCACCATCGGCTCGATTGCCAGGACCATCCCCGACTGGAGCGTCGGGCCGCGACCGGCGGTTCCGTAGTTGGGCACCTGAGGCTCCTCGTGCATCGCACGCCCGATCCCGTGGCCCACGTACTCGCGGACCACCGAGAAGCCGGCGGCTTCGGCCACGGCCTGAACGGCAGCTGAGATGTCGTAGAGCCGCATCCCCGGAACGCAGTTGCGGATCCCTGCCTCGAGGCTGCTGAGCGTCGCTTCGAGCAGCCGGGTGACCGCGGGTCGAACCTCGCCCACCGGCCAGGTCCAGGCCGAGTCGCCGTAGTACCCGTCGACGATCGCCCCCACGTCCACCGAGATGATATCGCCATCGGCCAGGCGCTCGCGTCCCGGGATACCGTGGACCACGACGCTGTTGCGCGACGAGCATATGGTCGCGGGAAAGCCGTGGTAGCCCTTGAAGGCCGGAAGAGCGCCGGCCTTCGCGATCACCTGGACGGCGATCTCGTCCAGTTCCGCGGTCGTGATCCCAGCCTTGACGGCGTCCCCCACGGCGCGAAGCGCGCAGGCGGTCACTCGACCCGCCTCGCGCATCGTCTCGAGCTCCATCTGAGACTTGCGTGCGATCACAGTCGGTCCGGCTCTACGCGCCGACCAAGGCGGCCAGGGCGTCGAAGACCTTGCTGGCGGTTCGGTTGCCGTTGATGGGGCGCAGGAGGCCCTTCTCGGTGTAGTACTGGATCAGTGGCGCGGTGTTGCGGTCGTACACGTCCAGCCGGTTGATGACCGTCTCCTCGGTGTCGTCCTCGCGCAGGTAGACCTCACCGGCGCAGTCGTCGCACATGTTGAAGTTGCGCGGACGGTCCGTGATTATGTTGTAGATCCGTCCGCACTCCCTGCACTGCCGTCGGGCGGTAAGCCTTTGGATCAGGGTGTCGCGAGCGACCTCGATGCTGATCACGTGGTCGAGGCTCTTGCCCATCTCTCCCAAGCGCCTGCTCCAGTGCGTCCGCCTGCGGCACCGTGCGCGGGAAGCCGTCGAGGATGAACCCGGCATCGCAGTCGGACTTCGCCAGGCGCTCCTTGACCAGGCCGATGACCACGGAATCGGGAACCAGTTCGCCCTTGTCCATGTAGCGCTTGGCCTCGAGCCCGAGTGCCGTGCGGTCGGCCACAGCCTTGCGGAGTATGTCGCCGGTGGAGATGTGGGCCAGCCGGAATCGCCTCACGAGCTTCGCGGCCTGCGTGCCCTTGCCGGCGCCGGGAGCGCCGAGCAGAACGATGTTCACCAGTTCCCTCCAGTCCGTCTCTTCTCCGGACCGGATGGCCGCGGTCCGGACCCGCCGATCGTCCTACTTGAAGAAGCCGTCGTAGTTGCGCATCTTGAGCTGGCTCTCCAGCTGGGTCATCGTCTCGAGCGCCACGCCGACCATGATCAGGATCGACGTCCCGCCGAACGCCTGGATCATCGGATTCTTGGTCTGCTCGAAGAGGATCGTCGGAACCACCGCGATCGCTGCCAGGAAGAGAGCGCCGGGAAACGTTATCCGGTTCAGTACGTTCTCGATGTAGGTGGAAGTGGCCTTTCCCGGACGGACGCCCGGCACGAAGCCTCCCTGCTTGCGCAGGTTGTCGGCCAGATCGATGGGGTTGAACACGAGGGCAGTGTAGAAGTACGCGAAGAAGACGATCATGATACGTGGTGAGCAGCCAGTGGACCGGGCCGAGACTCGACAGCCTCCGCGACTCTGGTCATCCAGGCCACGCCCGAGAGCCGCCCGACGACGACCGGGAAGTAGAGCACGGACGACGCGAAGATGATCGGGATGACGTTCGCACCGTTGATCTTGAGCGGGATGTAGGTTCCGGAGCCGCCGTATACTCGCCGGCCCACGATACGCTTCGCGTATTGGACGGGGATGCGTCGCTGGCCGCGCTCCATGTAGACGATCGCGGCCACTATGCCGACCACGGCCAGCAGGATCGGGACGACGAGGGCGGCCTGCAACTGGAAGGCCTGTACCAGAGTCTGCAGGGAAGCGCGCGACGATGTTCGCGAAGATGAGCAGCGACATCCCGTTGCCGATGCCGCGCTGGGTGATGAGCTCGCCCATCCACATGATGAACGCGGTTCCAGCCAGCAACGAAGTCACGATCAGCACCTTGGTCACGAAGTCGAATTGGACACCCAAGCCGTTGGGCGGAGGCGACTGGAAGAGCGCCACGAGGCCTATCGACTCGAGAAGGCCCAGGCCTAGCGTCACGTACCGGGTGATCTGGGTGATCTTGCGCTGGCCCGCCTCGCCTTCCTTCTGCCACTTCTCAAGCTGGGGGATCACCGCCTGGAGGAGCTGCATGATGATCGACGACGTGATGTAGGGCATGATGCCCAGCGAGAACACCGCGAACTGCTCCAGCGCGCCGCCGGCGAACAGGTTGAGCAGGCCGAGCGCGCCGCTCGCGTTCATGTTGGAGGCGAGCGTCTCCAGCATCTGGGAAGTCACTCCCGGCACGGGCACGTGAGCGCCCACGCGGTAGAGACCGATCATGGCGAGCGTGAACAGGATCTTGCGCCGCAGGTCGGGTATGCGGAACGCGTTCGCCAGCGCCTCGATCATATGGACTCTACCGTCCCTCCGGCGGCCTCGATCTTCGCGCGAGCGGAGACTGAGATCTTGTCGACCCGCACGGTCAGCGCCTTGGTGACTTCGCCGTCGCCGAGCACCTTCACCGGCGCCGCAGCCGACTTGATGACGCCCTTTGCGACGAGCGACTCCGCGTCGACCACGTCACCGCCGGCGAACAGGGTCTCCAGGCGGCTGACGTTGACGACCTCGTACTCCTGGCGCCACCGGTTCTTGAACCCGGGAAGCTTCGGCATCCGCATGGCCAGCGGGTTCTGGCCGCCCTCGAAACCGGGGCCCTTCCCGCCACCCGCGCGGGACAGCTGGCCCTTGTCGCCGCGGCCCGAGGTCCCGCCGTGGCCGGAGCCGTGACCGCGACCGACGCGCTTCCGGTTCTTGCGTGAACCGGGCGCGGGGGAGAGATCGTGTAGCTGCATTCGTTCGTCACTCCTTCATTCGCCGCCGCGCCGGTCGTCGGCACGACTGCCGGCTGCTCGCCGCCGGCTGACTCCTGGCGCGTCCACCCGGGTCGGTGGCGCGTATCGCGTGGAGATCTAGGACTCCACTACCTCGACCAAGTGACGCACCTTCTGGATCATACCGCGCACCGCGGCGCTGTCGGCCTTCTGCACCGTGTGGCGGATACGGTGCAGCCCGAGGGCCTTCACCGTGGCGCGCTGGTCAGGAGGGCAGCCTATCGTGCTGCGCACCTGGGTGACTGTCAGCGTCTTACCGGGCATCTGCTTCGCCATCGTGCTCACTCCTCCCAGCCGAACACCTGGCCGACGGTCTTGCCGCGCCGCCGGGCGATGGTGGACGGGCTGGTGCAATCCCGCAGCCCTTCGGCCGCGGCCTTCACCATGTTGAGGGCATTGTCCGAGCCGAGGGACTTCGACAGTACGTCGGTGATCCCGGCGAGCTCGAAAAGCGCCCGGATGGGACCGCCGGCGATGATGCCGGTACCGGGCGCGGCGGGCTTGATCATGACTCGCCCGGCGCCGAAACGTCCGACGACCGCGTGCGGGATCGTCCCGCCGGCCAAGGCCACCTTGAACATGTTCTTCTTGGCGTCCTCGACACCCTTCTTGATGGCGACGGGCACCTCGGCGGACTTGCCCATCCCGACGCCCACGTTGCCCTTGCCGTCGCCGACGACGACCAGCGCCGTGAGCGAGAACCGGCGGCCGCCCTTGACCACCTTGGACACGCGGTTGATGTATACGACCTTCTCCTGCAGCTCCGATACCGGAGCCATCTGACGCGCCATAGTACCCGTCCTCCCTAGAACTTCAGCCCGGCGCTGCGGGCACCGTCGGCGAGTGCCTTGACCCGGCCGTGGTACAGGCGTCCGCCGCGATCGAAGACCACGTCCGTCACACCCTTCTCCACGGCTCGACGGCCGACGGCCTCGCCAACGGCCTTGGCTGCGTCGATGTTCGAACCGGTCTTGAGACTGGAACGCAGCTCGGAGTCGATGGACGACGCCGACACGATCGTGACTCCGGCGATATCGTCGATCAACTGCGCGTAGATGTGCGCGCTGCTGCGGATCACGCGCAGACGGGGACGGGACGCATCTCCCCGGACCTTGCCGCGGACCCGACGCTGGCGGCGTGCCAGAGCGGCGGCCTTTGCTTTCAACTTGTCCATTGCTCTATCGACCCTTCCCTACTTCGCCGTCTTGCCGAGCTTGCGGCGGACGCGCTCGCCTTCGTAGCGAACGCCCTTGCCCTTGTACGGCTCCGGCGGCCGCCAATGCCGGATCTCGGCGGCGACCTGCCCGACCCGCTGCTTGTCTATGCCGCGCACCGTTATGCGAGTGGGCGCCGGGACCTCGAACACGATGTCGGGCTCCGCCTTGACCATCACGGTGTGGCTGAACCCGAGCAACATCTCGAGATCGTTGCCCTTCATGCTGGCGCGATACCCGACCCCGACGATCTCGAGGTTCTTCGAGAAGCCGTCCGAGACGCCTGTCACCATGTTGGCGAGAAGCGTCCGGGTCAGCCCGTGCAGCGAACGGTGCTCCCGCTCGTCGCTGGGCCGTGAGACCGTGAGGACGCCATCCTCGAGTGCGAGGATCATGTCCTGCGTGAACGTCTGCTTGAGGGTGCCCTTTGGGCCGGTGACGGTCACCGTCTGACCCTCGATCTTCACCTCGACCCCGGAGGGGACCGGGATGGGCTGTCTGCCGATACGAGACACGGCTTACTCGCTCCTTTCCTGTCGCCTTAGCCGGGTTACCAGATGTAGGCGATGACTTCGCCGCCGACGCCGGCCTTCTTGGCCTGCTTGTCGGTCATGACGCCCTTCGACGTCGAGATGACCGCGATGCCGAGGCCGCCCAGGACCCGGGGCAGCTCGTCCTTCTTCGCGTAGACGCGCAGCCCCGGCTTGCTGATGCGCCGGATGCCGGTGATCACGCGTTCCTTGCGAGAACCGTACTTCAGCGTGATCCCGAGAGTGGGCTGCGGCGCTCCTGGTGTGACTGTGAATTCGGAGACGTAGCCCTCCTCCTTGAGGATGCGGGCGATCTCGACCAACTTCTTCGAGGAAGGCATCGCGACCGTGCTCTGGAACGCGGAATTCGCGTTGCGAACGCGGGTCAACATGTCCGCGATCGGGTCTGTCATGCTCATCTTCTAGTTGCCTCCTATGATCCGTTCGGATCGGCGCCTGGGCGGTTCGCGCGCGCCCGTGGTGCGCGCGCCTTCCCGGGACCGGGACCGCTTCTTGTCGCGGTCCTACCAGCTGGCCTTGCGCACTCCCGGCACCTCGCCGCGGCTCGCCAACTCGCGAAGGCAGATGCGGCACAGCCCGAACTTGCGGTAGAACGCCCGCGGACGACCGCAGCGGGCGCAGCGGTTGATTCCACGCACACCGAACTTCGGAGTACGAGCCGCCTTGGCGATCATCGACTTCTTTGCCACGAAATACCTCCTACGATGGTGACGCCGCCGCGGCTGGCGGGGCGCAGGACACTTTCGCCTACCTCTTGAACGGGAACGCGAACGCGTCCATCAGCGCACGACATTCCGCATCGGTGCTCGCTGTCGTGACGAAGGTGATGTCCATGCCGCGGATGCGGTCCACCTTGTCATAGTCGATCTCCGGGAAGATGAGCTGCTCGTCCACTCCCATGGAGTAGTTGCCGCGACCATCGAAGCTGTCGGGATTGATGCCGCGGAAGTCGCGGATACGCGGGAGTGCCGCTGACAGCAGGCGGTCCATGAACTCCCACATGCGATCGCCGCGCAGCGTGACCTTCGCCCCGATGGGCATGCCCTGCCTGATCTTGAAGCCGGCGATGGACTTCTTCGCCCGCGTGACCACCGGCTTCTGACCGGTGACGATGGTCATATCCGCGATCGCGGCATCGAGGATCTTGGCATCCTGCGACGCCGCGCCCACACCCATGTTCACCACGATCTTGCTCAGACGCGGAACCTGGTTCACGTTGACGTAGCCGAGCTTCTCGATGAGACCCGGCGCCACCTCCGTGACGTATTTCTCTTTGAGCCTGGGAACCACCTGGCTGCCTCCGTATCTTCTTCTTCGCGGGCGCCGGATTTCCGACCCGGCGTCACTTCACCTCATGGGGTCGGCATCAGCAGCGAGCGCAGCTCGTCTGCTGGATGCCGGCCGCGAAAGGCGGGCGCTTGCGCGCCGCCTTTCGCTACTTGTCGATGTCCTTGCCGCACTTCTTGCACACCCGGACTCGCGTGCCGTTCTCGCGCCTGCGACCGACCCGGGTCGGAACGGCGCAGCTGGGGCAGATGAGCATCACGTTGCTCACGTGCACGGTGCCCTCGATCGTCATGATGCCGCCCTGCATGTTGCGCTGGGTCGGGCGCGTGTGCTTCTTCATGAGGGCGATGCCCTCCACCTGCACGCGCTCCTTGAACGGGTAGGCGCGAAGCACCTTGCCGTCCTTGCCCTTGTCCTTGCCGGCGATGATGCGGACCTTGTCGCCTTTATGGATAGTCATTGACCTCGGCATGTCGCGAAATCCTCCTTGTTCCTACAGGACTTCGGGGGCCAGCGACACGATCTTCATGTACTTGCGCTCGCGCAACTCGCGCGCGACCGGACCGAAGATTCGAGTGCCCCGGGGATTGCCCTGGTTGTCGATGATGACCGCCGCGTTGTCGTCGAACTTGATGTAGCTTCCGTCGACGCGGCGTGATTCCTTCTTCGTGCGGACGACAACCGCGCGAACGATGTCGCCCTTCTTGACCGTGCCGTTTGGCATGGCTTCCTTAACGGTGCAGACGATGACATCGCCCACGTGGGCGTAGCGGCGCTTCGAGCCGCCCAGCACCTTGATGCAAAGCACCTTGCGGGCTCCCGAGTTGTCAGCGACCTTGAGCCGCGACTCAGCTTGGATCATCTCTTCCTCCGACTACTTCACGCGGCCAGTTCGTCCAGCCGTCCCTCGGCGGATCAGCAGCGGGCGTCCTTTGCCCGTCTGCTGGATCCGACGTTATTTCGCCTTCTCGACGACCTCGACGAGCCGCCAGCGCTTCATCTTGGAAAGCGGGCGGGTCTCCATGATCGTCACCACGTCGCCGACGCCGCACACGTTGGCTTCGTCGTGGGCGTGGAACTTCTCGCTGTGCGTCATCATCTTGCCGTACTTGGGATGCGGCTTGCGCTCCTCGACCTTGACCACGCAGGTCTTCTCGCCCGAGGACGACACCACGACACCCTGTCGGGTCTTCCGATTGTTCCGCTCTTCACTCATCGCTCATATGTCCCTTCGACACTTGACCGCGCGGCTCAGGACGCCGCCGGCGCTTTGCGGGCAGCCTCGATCTCGCGCGAGCGGATCTCGGTGTGCAGGCGCGCCAGGTCGTGCTTGACCGCCTTGATGCGCTCCGGGTTGTCCAGCTGCCCGGTGGCCAGCTGGAACCGCAGGTTGAACAGCTCGACACGTGAGTCCTTGACCTTCTGGGCCAGTTCCGTGTCGGCCAATTGCCGGACCTCTTCAGCCTTCATCTAAGCCTCCCCGCCACTCTCGGCACGGGCAACGAACTTGCACTTGATCGGGAGCTTCTGCGCTGCCAGGCGCATCGCCTCTTTCGCGACATCCTCTGTCACTCCCGCGATCTCGAACATGACGCGTCCGGGCTTCACTACAGCGACCCACTTCTCCGGGTTGCCCTTGCCGGAACCCATGCGGGTCTCGGCCGGCTTCTGCGTGACGGGCTTGTCCGGGAAGATCGTGATCCACACCTTGCCGCCACGCTTCATGTAGCGGGTCATCGCGATACGCGCGGCCTCGATCTGCCGGTTGGTGATCCATGCGGCCTCGAGGGCCTTGAGGCCGTAGTCACCGAAAGTGACGTCGGTCCCGCCCTTGGCCTGGCCCTTCCAGTTGCTGCCCCGCTGGACCTTGCGGTGCTTTACGCGCTTAGGCAGAAGCATGACCTAGCCTCGACCTCCCTCGTTGCGGCGCGGCGGACGCCAGTCGCCCGAAGGACGAGACGGACGTTCGTCAGCCTGCTCGGTAAGCGAGGCGATGGTCTGGCCGGGCAGCAGTTCGCCCTTGTAGACCCAGACCTTCACGCCGCAGACGCCGAAAGTCGTCTTGGCCACCGCCGTGCCGTAGTCGATCTTGGCCCGCAGCGTGTGAAGCGGCACGCGACCCTCGCGATACCACTCGCGACGGCCCATCTCCGAGCCGCCGAGACGTCCGGAGCACTGGATGCGGATACCCAGCGCGCCGCTCTTCATCGACGAGGTGACGGCCTTCTTCATCGCGCGGCGGAAACCGACGCGCGCTTCGAGCTGCTCGGCGACGCCCTGGGCGACCAGAGCCGCGTCCATCTCCGGGCGCTTGATCTCGATGATGTTGACCGCCGCATGATGGCCGGTGATCTTCTCGAGGTCCTTGCGCAGGACATCGACCTCGGTGCCCTTCTTGCCGATCACGATTCCCGGGCGCGCGCTCCACAGGGACACGACCACCTTGTCGCCCATGCGCTCGATGTCGATGCGCGACAGGGCGGCGCGGCGAAGCCGAGCCGTCAGGAACTTGCGGATGGCGATGTCCTCGGCGAGGGTCTTGTCGTAGCCCTTGCCCTGGTACCAGCGCGAACGCCACTCTTCCGTGATGCCGAGACGAGGACCCACTGGGTGGATTTTCTGGCCCATGCGGCGCTTACGCCTCCTCTTGCTGCTTGACGATGACTGTGATGTGGCTCGTTCGCTTGCGGATCTGGGACGCACGGCCCTTCGCCCGAGGCCTGATGCGCTTGAGCGTCGGACCTTCGTCGACGAAAGCGCTGGAGACGAAGAGCGTCTCGGGCTTGATCTTCAGGTTGTGCTCGGCATTGGCGACGGCGCTATCCAAGACCTTGCCGACCACCTCGGCCGCCCCCTTCGGGGTGAACTTGAGGATGCTCGCCGCCTCCGATGCCGACTTGCCGCGGATGATGTCCACGACGAGACGGGCCTTTCGGGGGCTCACGCGAACGTACCTCGCGATTGCTCTGGCTTCCATGCTCTTCCGATCCTCCGACTAGTCGACGGGCACGCGCGCGAAGGCGCGTGTCACACCCGGTTCGCGGCTGCTACCGCTTGCCCTTCTTGCGGTCCTCCGCGTGTCCGCGGAACGTGCGCGTCGGCGCGAACTCGCCGAGCTTGTGGCCGACCATTGACTCCGTCATATAGACGGGAACGTGCTTCCGGCCGTCGTGCACAGCGATCGTGTGCCCGACCATCTCGGGGAAGATGGTGGAAGCCCGCGACCAGGTCTTGAGGACCCGCTTCTCGCCCGCCTCGTTCATGACGCGGATGCGCGCCAGCAGCCGCGGCTGCACGAAGGGCCCCTTCTTCAAGCTTCTGCTCATCTACATACGCTCCAGTCCTGCTCGAAGTCTTCGCATCCTGGTGACAAGTGCCGCTACTTCTTGCGGCGCCGGATGATCAACTGGCTCGAGGCCTTCTTCTTGTTGCGGGTGCGATGCCCCTTGGTCGGGACGCCCCACGGAGTGACGGGGTGCCTGCCCGCGGTCTTGTTCTTGCCCTCGCCGCCGCCATGCGGGTGGTCCACCGGGTTCATGGCCGTGCCGCGGACCGACGGGCGCTTGCCGGCCCAGCGGTTCCGCCCGGCCTTGCCCACGCGGATACCCTCCTGCTCGGCGTTGCCGACGACCCCGATGGTGGCCCGGCAGGTGAGCTGCACCATGCGCATCTCCGAGGACGGCATGCGCAGGATCGCCATCTTGCCCTCCTTAGCCATCAGCTGGATCGAGGTGCCGGCCGAGCGGGCCATTGCGGCGCCGCGACCCGGCTGCAACTCGACGGCGTGGACGACGGTGCCGGTCGGGATCTCCGACAGGACCAGCGAGTTGCCGGGCTTGATATCCGCCCCGGGGCCGGACATCACCGTGTCGCCCACTGACAGCTTCTGCGGGCACAGGATGTAGCGCTTCTCGCCGTCCGCGTAGTGCAGAAGCGCGATGCGCGCAGTGCGGTTCGGGTCGTACTCGATGGCCGCGACCTTGGCGGGTACGCCGTCCTTGGTCCGCTTGAAGTCGATCATGCGGTAGCGGCGCTTGTGGCCGCCGCCCTGATGCCGCATCGTGATCCGGCCGTTGTTGTTGCGTCCACCCGTGCTGTGCAGCGGCGCAAGAAGCGACTTCTCAGGAGTCGACTTCGTGATCTCCGCGAAATCGGAGACCGTCTGGAACCGGCGTCCCGGTGATGTCGGCTTGTACTTCCTCAGTCCCATTCTCTCTCCTTCTCATCCGATGGCCGTACCGCCAGGGGACTGGCGACCGCTTCCTCGCGGTCTCTTGCGCGGCGGCTACGACGCCGGATCCACTTCCTACCGGCCCTCGAAGAACTCGATCTTGTCGCCCTCCTTGAGGGTGACGATGGCCTTCTTCCAGGAGGGCGTCATGCCCCTCACGGCGCGGACACGACGGCTCTTGCCGGGGACGTTCATCGTGTTCACGTTCAGGACCGTCACCTTGAAGATCTCCTCGACCGCACTTGCGATCTCAGGCTTGCGAGCGCGCTTGTCGACTTCGAACGTGTATCGGTTGTGCTCGATCAGCTCGTAGCTGCGCTCCGAGACGATCGGCCTCTTCACGACTTCGCGGGCGTCCATGCTTACAACAGCACCCCCTCGAGGAACTCGAGCGCGGGCTTGGTGAACACGAGCGCCGCGTTGTCGACCAGGTCGTATGTGTTCGACTCCGAGGCGGTGATGACGCGCACCTTCTCGAGGTTGCGCAGCGACTTCAGCGCGTTGGTGTCGTCATTGGCCACGACGACGGTCGCGCGCCCGGTTATCCCGAGAGCCGCGATGAGCCCCGCGGCGGCCTTGGTCGACGGCTCGCTCAGATCGATCGCGTCGATCACGAACAGCACGCCCTCGGCGGCCTTTGCCGACAGCACGCTTCGCATGGCCAGCTTGACGACCTTGTTCGGCACCTTGAACGCGTAGCTGCGAGGATGCGGCCCGAAGACCGCTCCGCCACCGGTCCACTGCGGTGCGCGGGTCGTGCCCGCGCGCGCCCGGCCCGTGCCCTTCTGGCGGAACGGCTTCGCGCCGCCGCCCGAGACTTGGCCACGGGTCTTGGTGGAGTGCGTGCCCGAGCGCCGCGCCGCCATCTGGCTCCGTACGACCAGGTGGACGGCATGGGTGTTGGGCTCGATGCCGAAGACGGCGTCGGCCAGCTGGGCCGTGGCCACCTTCTTGCCCTTCATGTCCTTCACTTCGAGAGTCGCCATTTCTTCTCTATCTCCTCGAACGCTGCGGCAGCTTGGCGCGCAACGCTAGCTAACTCGCACTGATCACGAGCAGCGCGCCCTTGCCGCCGGGGACTGCGCCCTTGACGATCAACAGGTTCTGCTCCCGGTCCACACGCACGATCTCGAGCTTCTTGACGGTGACCCTCTCATCGCCCATGTGCCCCGGCATCCCGACGCCCTTCAGGACACGGGACGGGGTCGCGCACATACCGATCGAGCCGGGCGCGCGATGGAAGTGCGATCCGTGACCGCCCGGGCCGCCCTTGAAGTTGTGACGCTTCATTACGCCGGCGAAGCCCTTGCCCTTGCTGGTGCCGCTCACGTCGACCCGGGCTCCCACCTCGAAACTGTCCACGAGGATCTTCTGCCCGGGCTTGTAGACCTCGCCTTCGGCGGTGCGCGCCTCGTGCATGTGACGCTTCGGCTGCGTGTGCGCCTTCGCGAAGTGGCCTGCCGTCGGCTTGTTCACCTTGTCGATCTTGACGGCCCCGAACGCGAGTTGGATGGCCGAGTAGCCGTCGCGCTTGACCGTCTTGACCTGCGAGACCACACAAGGTCCCGCCTCTATGACCGTGACGGGGATGAGCCGGTCGTCCTCACTCCAGACCTGACTCATTCCGATCTTGCGGCCGAGAATCGTAGTGGCCATCTTCCCTGCACCTCTCGTCTGTGCGGTCCTCGGTCCGAGCCGATGCTCTCGTCCCATCGGGACCATCGCACCTCTTGCGACCGCTTCCTGCCTGCCACCCGGACCGCATGAGCGGAGCGGGTTGCCTAACGTGCCCTCGCTAGAGCTTGATCTCGATGTCCACGCCCGCCGGCAGCTCGAGGCGCATGAGCGAATCGACGGTCTTGGCAGTCGGGTCGAGGATGTCTATCAGGCGCTTGTGCGTCTTCATCTCGAAGTGCTCCCGGCTGTCCTTGTTCACGTGCGGCGACCGAATCACGCAATAGAGGCTGCGCTCGGTCGGCAGCGGGATGGGCCCCGCCACTCGAGCACCCGTCCTCTGTGCCGTCTCCACGATCTTCTTCGTGGACTGATCCACGATCTCGTGGTCGTAGGCCTTGAGCCTGATCCTGATCTTCTGCTGGTTCGCCAACTCTTTCACCCTCCGTCAGCACGGACCGACCGTAAGGAACACGTGCCTACTTGATGACCTTGATGACCCTGCCCGAGCCCACGGTGCGGCCGCCCTCGCGGATCGCGAAGCGCAGGCCCTCTTCCATCGCGATCGGCGCGATCAGATCGGCGCGGACCTCGACGTTGTCGCCGGGCATGACCATCTCGGTGCCCTCAGGCAGGTGCGCGATGCCGGTCACATCCGTGGTGCGGAAGTAGAACTGCGGACGGTAGCCGTCGAAGAACGGGGTGTGACGGCCACCCTCCTCCTTGGTCAGGATGTAGACCTGGCCGGTGAACTCGGTGTGGGGAGTGATCGATCCGGGCTTGCACAGGACCTGGCCGCGCTCGATCTCGGTGCGGGCCACGCCGCGAAGCAGAACGCCGATGTTGTCGCCGGCCTGAGCCTGGTCCAGAAGCTTGCGGAACATCTCGACGCCGGTGACGACGGTCTTGCGCGTCTCGGGATGGATGCCCACGATCTCGACTTCCTCTCCGACCTTGACCACGCCGCGCTCCACGCGCCCGGTGGCCACGGTGCCGCGCCCGGTGATGGTGAAGACGTCCTCGATGGCCATCAGGAACGGCTTCTCGATGTCGCGGACGGGATCGGGGATGAACGTGTCGATCGCGTTCATGAGCTGGTCGATGGAGGCGCAGTACTCGCACGACTCGCCCGGACCGCACGTGGTGCACTCGAGAGCCTTGAGAGCACTGCCGCGGATGATGGGCGTGTCGTCTCCGGGGAACTCGTACTCGTTGAGCAGCTCGCGCACTTCCATCTCCACGAGCTCGATCAGCTCGGGGTCATCGACCATGTCGACCTTGTTCAGGTACACGACGATGTGGGGCACGCCGACCTGACGGGCGAGCAGGATGTGCTCGCGGGTCTGGGGCATGGGACCGTCGGCGGCGGACACGACCAGGATCGCGCCGTCCATCTGGGCGGCGCCCGTGATCATGTTCTTCACGTAGTCCGCGTGTCCCGGACAGTCGACATGCGCGTAGTGACGAGTTGTCGGTCTGGTACTCGACATGGGCGATCGCGATGGTGATGCCGCGCTCACGCTCTTCGGGTGCCTTGTCGATCTGGTCGAACGGCGTGAAGTCCGCGTAGCCCTTGCGGGCCAGGCACTTCGTGATCGCCGCGGTCAGCGTGGTCTTGCCATGGTCCACGTGACCGATGGTGCCCACGTTGACGTGAAGCTTGGTGCGCTCGAACTTCTTCTTGGCCATTTTCCCGTTTCGCCTTCGCTAGCCCTGTGACACGCCGGCCTTGCTGACGATCTCGTCAGCAACGGACTTCGGCACCTTCTCGTACGCCTTGAACTGCATCGTGTAGGCCGCGCGTCCCTGCGTGCTCGACCGAAGATCCGTCGCGTAACCGAACATCTCGGACAGCGGCACCTTGGCGCGGATGACCTGCGCGTTGCCGCGCGGCTCCATGCCCTCGATGTGACCGCGGCGACTGGACAGATCGCCGATGACATCGCCCATGAACTCCTCGGGCGTGACGACCTCGACCGCCATCATCGGCTCCAGCAGCACCGGGGCCGCCTTCCGCATGGCCTCCTTGAAACCCATCGAGCCGGCGATCTTGAACGCCATCTCGCTGCTGTCGACGTCGTGGTAGGAACCGTCGACGAGCTCGATCTTGACGTCGACTATCGGGAAGCCGGCGAGTACGCCGCTGTCGAGTGCATCCTGAATACCCTTGTCCACGGCAGGTATGTACTCCCTGGGTATCACGCCTCCCACGATCTTGTTGATGAACTCGTAGCCGGTCCCCGGCTCCTGCGGGAGAAGGTTGAGGACCACGTGGCCGTACTGTCCATGACCGCCGGTCTGCCGAACGAATCTGCCTTCGGCCTCCTTGACCGGCTTGCCCGCGGTCTCGCGGTATGCGACCTGCGGCTTGCCCACGTTCGCCTCTACCTTGAACTCGCGCAGCAGGCGATCGACGATGATCTCCAGGTGCAGCTCGCCCATGCCGGCGATGATGGTCTGACCCGTCTCGGTGTCGGTGCGGACCCGGAAGGTCGGATCCTCCTCGGCGAGCTTGACGAGAGCGGCGCCCAGCTTGTCCTGCTCCGCCTTGGTCTTCGGCTCGATCGCGATGTCGATGACCGGATCCGGGAACACCATCGACTCGAGCATCACCGGGGCGTCCTCGGTGCAGAGGGTGTCCCCTGTAGATGTGTGCTTGAGCCCGACGGCGGCGACTATGTCGCCCGCGCGGACCTCGTCGATGTCCTCGCGGTGGTTGGCGTGCATCTGAAGCAGGCGGCCGACGCGCTCCTTGCGATCCTTCGTCGAGTTCAGGATGTAGGAACCGGCCTTCATCGTTCCCGAGTAGACGCGGAAATAGGTGAGCTTGCCGACGTATGGGTCGGTCATGACCTTGAACGCCAAGGCCGCGAACGGGGCCTTCTCGTCCGCGGGGCGCTCGACCTCCTCGCCGGAAAGCAGATCCTTGCCCCTCATGGCCGCGATGTCCAGCGGCGAGGGCAGGTAGTCGATCACCGCGTCGAGCAGAGACTGGACTCCCTTGTTCTTGAAGGAGGCTCCGCATGTGACGGGGGTGATACCGCAGGCGATGCATCCCTTGCGGATGGCCGCCTTCAGCTCGTCCACGGAGACGTCCTGCTCGTCGAGGACCTTCTCCATGACCGCGTCGTCGAAGTCGGCGACGAGGTGTACCAGTTCGTCGCGGTTCAGTTCGGCGTCCTCGGCCATGTCGGCCGGGATCTCGCCCACCGTCGGGTTGATGCCCTTGTCGTCCTCGTTGAAGAAGATCGCGTTCATCTCGACCAGGTCGACTATGCCGGTGAAGCGGTCCTCCGCTCCGATGGGGAGCTGGAGCAGGGCCACCTTGGTGGCGAGTCTGTCCTTCATCATGTTGACGACGTTGTAGAAGTCGGCGCCGGTGCGGTCCATCTTGTTGATGTAGGCGATCCGGGGGACTCCGTAGGTGTCCGCCTGACGCCACACCGTCTCGGACTGCGGCTCGACCCCGCCGACGGCGCAGAAGACCGCGCACGCGCCGTCGAGAACACGCAGGGAGCGCTCGACCTCGACCGTGAAGTCAACGTGCCCGGGCGTGTCTATTATCTGGATCCGGTTGTCCTTCCAATAGCAGGTCGTCGCGGCTGAGGTGATCGTGATGCCGCGCTCCTGCTCCTGGACCATCCAGTCCATGGTCGCAGCGCCTTCATGGACCTCGCCGATCTTGTGCGTCTTTCCCGTGTAGAACAGGATGCGCTCGGTCGTGGTCGTCTTGCCGGCATCGATGTGAGCCATGATGCCGATGTTCCTGGTGTTAACGAGTGGATACCGCGTAGCCATTGAGTTGCCGTCTACCTCACGTCGGTCTAGGAGTGGGAATGCCGGGGAGAGCCCGGGAGCCATCGGCGACGGCTACCAGCGATAGTGCGAGAACGCGCGGTTCGATTCGGCCATCTTGAAGAGGTCCTCGCGCTTCTTGACGGAAGCGCCGACGCCGTTGGCCGCGTCCATGATCTCGTTGGCCAGCCGCTCGGACATCGTCTTCTCGCGACGCTTGCGCGAGAACCCGACGATCCAGCGGATCGCGAGGGTCGTGGACCTGCGTGAACTGACCTCGATCGGCACCTGGTAGGTGGCGCCGCCGACACGCTTGGGCTTGACCTCGAGGGCGGGCCTGACGTTGTCCATCGCCTTCTTGAAGACCGTCAGCGGATCGGTGCCCGTCTTGGCTTCGATCGATTCGAACGCGGTGTAGACGATGCGCTCGGAGACGGACTTCTTGCCCGCCAGAAGCACCTTGTTTATGAGCTGCGAGACCAGCCGGTTGTTGTAGACCGAATCCGGCGATACCTCTCGACGCTGTGCTGCTGCGCGCCTTGGCATGATTCGCTACCTTCCTAACGAACGTGGATCAATCGGAACATACGCCCGCCGCATGAACAGCGCCCGTAGGGCGTCTGTTCGATGCCGCGTCATTTGGGCTTCTTGACGCCGTAGCGAGAGCGGGCCTGATTGCGCTTGGCGACACCGGCACAGTCGAGAGCGGCCCGTATGATCTTGTATCGCACACCCGGAAGGTCTTTGACTCGTCCGCCACGGACCAGCACGATCGAGTGCTCCTGCAGGTTGTGGCCGATACCCGGGATGTAGGCTGTGACCTCCATGCCGTTCACGAGTCGCACGCGGGCGACCTTGCGCAGCGCGGAGTTCGGCTTCTTCGGCGTGGTGGTGTAGACGCGCGTGCAGACACCCCGCTTCTGAGGGTTGCCCTTCAGCGCCGGCGTCTTGCTCTTGTCGACGGATTGCTTCCGTCCCTTGCGAACCAATTGGCTGATGGTCGGCAACGCATGTCTCCTTCACGTATACAGGACCCGCGCTACTCGCGGGACGATCCCGCGGCCAAGGCTGACGACCGTGCGCAAGCGCACGACCGCGCTTGAGCCGCAAGGAGGGACTTTAGCAAGCCCGCAAGCACATGTCAATCAGTCAACGCCTCCGGGCGTGTCCAGTCTGTCCCGCGTCGCGCGCACGATGAGGGGCGCCGCCTGCGCGGCGCCCCTCATCGTGTCGTTCGGATCGCTGTCCTACTGGGCGTGTTCAGCGAGCTTGGCGTGCTGCCCGCAGTAGTCGCCGCCGTCCTTGGCCTTCTTGGGACAGAGACGGCCGTCCTTCATCGTCGCCTTGCACAGACCGTCGGTCGCGGCCGCTCCCTCGTGGGTGCGGCAGTACCGGCTGCCCTGGAGAGCATTGTTGCGGCACTGCGCGCCCGAGGACGTCTGCGCGGCGCATCGGCCTTCGTCTTCCCAGTCGTCGGTTTCCGGCTTCGCGGCCCCGGCAGCGCGAAGCACTCCGGCGGCCACGTTATCGTCTATCGGGGGCAGCATGGCCCCGAAATCGATGACTTCGACGTTCTCGCGATTGACGTCCAGGTCGGCGAAGAAGGCGGTGGCCTCCTCCTCCGTCAGTCCGCCCTCTTCGATCAGAGACTGCGGAGTGGGGAGCATGGCTTCGAGCTCTTTCAGTTCGTCCGGGGCGAACTCGGGCAGCGGCCCGGTGCCTTCCAGCGCGCTCCACTCGGCCTTCTGGCCCTTGTAGGTGAGCATCACCGATCGATACCGCTTCATACCTGTGGCCGCCGGGATCAGCTTGCCGATGATGACGTTCTCCTTCAGGCCGAGCAGGTTGTCTTCCTTGCCCGCGATCGCGGCGTCCGTCAAGACGCGCGTGGTCTCCTGGAAGGAGGCGGCCGAGAGATAGGAGTCCGTGGCCAGCGACGCCTTGGTGATGCCCAGGAGCACCGACTCGGCCCTGGCGGCATTCGCGCCCTCCCCGATGACCCGCTCGTTGTCCTCCTGGAAGACGAACCGGTCCACCAGCTGTCCGGGCAGGAAGTCGGTATCGCCCGCGTCGAGGACCGAGACCTTGCGCATCATCTGACGGGCGATGACCTCGATGTGCTTGTCGTTGATGTCGACGCCCTGGGACGCGTACACGTCCTGCACCTCGGCGACGATGTAGGCCAGAACGTCCTTCTCGCCGCGCAGCTCCAGGAGCTCGTGCGGGTTGATGGAACCCTCGGTGAGCTGTGTGCCGGCGGCCACAACAGCCCCGTCGGCGATCCCGGGACGCAGACGCGAGCGCCTGGATACCGTGTAGGATTTCTCGTGCCCCTGCTCGTCGGTGACGACGAGCTTGCGTGTCTTGTCCGCGTCCTCGATCTGGAGCGTGCCGGCGATCTCGGCGAGGGTGGCCTGGCCCTTCGGCCTGCGGGCCTCGAAAAGCTCGGTGACGCGAGGGAGACCGTGGGTGATGTCCTCGCCGGCGACGCCGCCGGTGTGGAATGTACGCATCGTGAGCTGCGTGCCCGGCTCGCCGATGGACTGCGCCGCGATGATCCCCACAGCGGTGCCGATATCGACCTCGCGACCTGATGCGAGGTCCCATCCGTAGCACTTCTGGCAGATGCCGTACTTCGCCCTGCAGGTCATCACCGCGCGGACCTCGACGCTCTCGACGCCCCGCTCGCGCAACTCATCGAGCTCCTTGTCGGAGGCGATGTGCTCTCCGGCCTCCTTCAGGACCTCGCCCGACTTGCCATCGGCGACCGGGGTCAGCAGGCAACGCCCGACGAGGTCGTGATCGACGCGGCCGGGGTCCTTGGGGTCCACGATCGTGAGTGGCACGCCCTGGTCCGTCCCGCAGTCCGCCTCGCGTACGATGACGTCCTGTGCGACGTCGACCAGGCGGCGGGTCAGATAGCCCGAGTCCGCGGTTCTCAGCGCCGTGTCGGCAAGACCCTTGCGGGCTCCGTGCGTGGAGATGAAGTACTCCAGGACGGTGAGGCCCTCGCGGAAGTTGGCCTTGATCGGACGGTCGAGGATCTCGCCCTTCGGGTTCGCCATGAGTCCGCGCATGCCGGCCAGTTGGCGGATCTGCTTGATGTTACCGCGGGCTCCCGAGTACGCCATCATGTACACGGGGTTGAACTTGTCGAAGTTGGCGGCCATGGCTTCGCCGACCTCTTCGGTCGTCGCCGTCCACTGGTCGACGATCTGGCGATGCCGCTCGTTGCGGGTTATCAGGCCGCGGTCGTACTGCTGCTCGATCGCGGCGACCTTGACCTCCGCGGCGGCGATGAGTTCCGGCTTCTCCGGTGGTATGACGGCGTCCCAGACGGAGACGGTGACGCCGGCACGCGTCGCGTAGTGGAACCCGAGGCGCTTCAGTTCGTCGAGGATGCGGGCCATCTCGGTGGTCGAGTAACGGTTCGAGCAATCCTCGACGATGCGCGAGACGCCCTTCTTGTCGACCTCCCTGTTGATGTAGTGGTAGTCCTCGGGAAGCGAGCGGTTGAGAGTGATGCGACCGACGGTGGTGGTCATGCGCTCGCCGGCCTTGCAGTCCCTGAAGGCGGCCTTGCCCGTCGCCTCGTCCATGTACTCCTCGACGACGTCGTCCGACAGGCGCACCTGGATCTTGGCCTGAAGGTCCACGCTGCGGTTGTCGTAGGCCAGGATGGCCTCGTCGAAGCTGTAGAAGACCCTGCCCTCGCCATCGACACCGGGACGCTCGGCTGTCAGGTAGAAGACGCCGATCACCATGTCCTGGGTCGGCGTGGCCAGAGGACGGCCATGCGCCGGCGACTTGATGTTGTTGACCGACAGCATGAGGATCCGGGCCTCGGACTGTGCCTCCGCCGAAAGGGGAAGGTGGACGGCCATCTGGTCGCCGTCGAAGTCGGCGTTGAAGGCGGTGCAGACCAGGGGGTGCAGCCGGATGGCCTTGCCCTCGACCAGGATCGGCTCGAAGGCCTGGATGCCCAACCTGTGCAGGGTCGGCGCGCGGTTGAGGAGCACGGGGTGGTCACGGATGACCTCCTCCAGCACGTCCCAGACGACCGACTTGCCGCGGTCCACCATGCGCTTGGCGCTCTTGATGTTCTGCGCGTGGTCGAGATCGACCAGACGCTTCATCACGAACGGCTTGAACAGCTCGAGCGCCATGACCTTCGGAAGACCGCACTGATGCAGCTTCAGCTCAGGCCCCACGACGATAACGGAGCGACCCGAGTAGTCCACGCGCTTTCCCAGCAGGTTCTGACGGAATCTGCCCTGCTTGCCCTTGAGCATGTCGGACAGAGACTTCAGCGGGCGGTTGCCCGGGCCCGTCACGGGCCGACCACGTCGGCCGTTGTCGAACAGAGCGTCGACGGCCTCCTGCAGCATGCGCTTCTCGTTGTTGACGATGATCTCCGGCGCGCCGAGATCGAGCAGCCTCTTCAGACGGTTGTTCCGGTTGATGACCCGACGATACAGATCGTTGAGGTCGCTGGTCGCGAACCGGCCGCCGTCGAGCTGGACCATCGGGCGCAGGTCCGGCGGGATGACCGGGATGGCGTCCAGGATCATCCACTCGGGGCGGTTCTTCGAGAGCTTGAACGCGGCAACGACCTTGAGCCTCTTGATGGCCTTGGCGCGCTTCTGCCCCTTGCCGTCGGTGATGGTCGTGCGCAGCTCGGTCGAGAGTTCTCCGAGATCCAGCCTCGCGAGAAGGTCCTTGACCGCCTCGGCACCCATTCCGCCGCGGAAGTAGTTGCCGTAGCGACCCTTCATGTCGCGGTACAGTGTCTCGTCGGAGACAAGCATCTTGGGCACGAGCTTCTGGAACGTGTCGAAGCTCTCCTTGAGAAGTTCGCGCCGCTCCTCATAGTCCTCGTCGAGGTCGGCGATGTCGCGCTTGGCCTCCGTGTTGATCTTCTTGATCTGGTCCTCTACGGCGACCGCCTCGTCGATCTCCTCGCCCTCGTCGGGCTCGGCCTCGCCGCGCAACACGGCGATCCTGCGGTCCCGTTCCGCCTCCACCGCGCTGACCTCTTCGGCCTTCTCAGCACCGAGGCCGCCGAGCTCACTCTCGAGCTCGTCGCGCAACATCTGAAGGTCCGCCTCACGATCCTCGTCGTTCACGGACGTGATGATGTAGCTGGCGAAATACAGGACCTTCTCGAGATCCTTGGGAGCGATGTCGAGCAGGTACCCCAGGCGGGAGGGAACGCCCTTGAAGTACCAGATGTGGCTCACCGGCGCAGCCAGCTCGATGTGGCCCATGCGGTCGCGACGTACCTTCGCACGGGTCACCTCGACGCCGCAGCGCTCGCAGATGATGCCCTTGAACCGGACGCGCTTGTACTTGCCGCAGTAGCACTCCCAGTCCTTGGTCGGACCGAAGATCTTCTCGCAGAAGAGTCCGTCCTTCTCAGGCTTGAGGGTGCGGTAGTTGATGGTCTCCGGCTTCTTGACCTCTCCGCGCGACCACTGGCGGATCTGCTCCGACGAGGCCAGGCCGATGCGGAGTCGATCGAAGTTGTTTACGTCGACGTCGAGCAACGTGTTCTTCCTCCTTGGCGTCACCCCCGCCGACCGCTGTCGCCAGCGGCCGGCCGGGTGATGTATAAGGTGCCTTGGTGCCTTGTCGTGCGGTCTAACTCGCTACTCCACCGTCTCGGTGTCGCCGAGATCGGCGAGGGAGACGTCAAGTCCGAGGTCGTCGATGTCGGGAAGCTCGGGCAACTCCTCGGCCTCCGCTTCGTCGGCCAGACTCATGACACCGATGCCGCTGAGGTCCAGTCCGAGCTCCTCCGCGGTCTTGAAGATGTCCTCGTCCTCTTCCTTCAGTTCGATCTGCTCGCCGGACTCCGCGATGATCTCGACGTCCAGGCACAGCGACTGCATCTCCTTGACCAGTACCTTGAAGGACTCGGGTATTCCCGGCTCGGGGATGTTCTCGCCCTTGACGATGGCCTCATAGGCCTTCACGCGGCCCAGGACGTCGTCGGACTTTATCGTGAGGATCTCCTGCAGGACGTAGGCCGCCCCATAGGAGTACAGCGCCCACACTTCCATCTCGCCGAAGCGCTGACCGCCGAACTGCGCCTTGCCACCCAACGGCTGCTGCGTGATCAGCGAGTACGGACCCGTCGACCGCGCGTGGATCTTGTCGTCGACCAGGTGGAGCAGCTTCAGGATGTAGATCTCGCCGACCGTGACAGGCTCGCGGAACGGCTCGCCCGTCCTGCCGTCGAAGAGGACGGCCTTGCCGGACCCTCCGACCTGCGGCACGAGCTCGGGGATCATCTTGTCGCCGAAGCGCTTCCGCGCGGTGACCATGAGGTTGCGGTCCGCCTTCTGGAGGACCTCGGAGATCTCCTCTTCGCGCGCTCCGTCGAACACGGGGCTGGCCACGAAGATGTTGCCCTCGACCGGCTCCTTCTGCTCGTCCCCGTCCGCCCATCCGACCTTGGCTGCCCAGCCCAGGTGGGTCTCGAGCAGCTGGCCGATGTTCATGCGGCTGGGCACGCCCAGCGGGTTGAGGATGATGTCAACGGCCGTCCCGTCGGCGAGGAAGGGCATGTCCTCGATCGGAAGGATCTTGGAGATGACGCCCTTGTTGCCGTGGCGGCCAGCCAGCTTGTCGCCCTCGTTGATCTTGCGCTTCTGCGCCACGTACACGCGCACGAGTTCGTTGACGCCGGGAGACAGATCGTCGCCCGCGTCGCGGGAGAACTTGTGGACCGAGATGACGCGGCCCGTCTCGCCGTGCGGGACCTTGAGCGAGGTGTCGCGCACCTCGCGAGCCTTCTCGCCGAAGATCGCTCGCAGCAGCCTTTCCTCGGCGGTGAGCTCGGTCTCGCCCTTGGGTGTGACCTTGCCGACCAGCACGTCGCCGGGGAAGACCTCAGCGCCGATGCGTATGATCCCGTCCTCGTCCAAATTGGCCAGGACGTCCTCGCCCACGTTCGGGATCTCGCGGGTGATCTCCTCGGGCCCCAGCTTGGTGTCTCGAGCCTCGACCTCATACTCCTCGATGTGGATCGAGGTGAGCATGTCTTCCTTGACGATGCGCTCGGACAGGATGATCGCGTCCTCGTAGTTGTAGCCTTCCCAAGGCATGAACGCGACCAGGAGGTTGTGCCCGAGGGCCAGTTCGCCCTGGTCTGTCGAGGGACCGTCGGCCAGCACGGCGTCCACATCGACCTTCGCGCCGATCACGACTACCGGCCTATGGTTTATGCAGGTTCCCTGGTTGCTGCGCATGAACTTCGGAAGACGGTACTCGTCGAGCGATCCGTCCTCCGCGCGCACGGAGATCGACCGCGAGTCGATGTGCTCGACCGTCCCGGCGCGCCTCGCGCGGATGATCTCGCCGGTGTCCACGACCGCCCGATGCTCCATGCCGGTGCCGACGATCGGCGCCTGCGGACGCAGCAACGGAACGGCCTGGCGCTGCATGTTGGAGCCCATGAGGGCGCGGTTCGCGTCGTCGTGCTCCAGGAACGGGATAAGCGCCGTGGCGACCGACACCATCTGGCGCGGCGACACGTCCATGTACTCGATATCCTTGGGCTTGTGCTCCTCGGGTTCCCCGCCCTTGACCCGGCAGAGCACGCGCTCGTTATCGAACTTGCGAGTCTTGGGGTCGAAGGTCTCATTGGCCTGGGCGATAATGTGATGGCCCTCGGCATCGGCGGTCAGGTAGTCGATGTCGTCCGTGACCTTCTCCTTGGTGACCTTCCGGTACGGCGTCTCGATGAACCCGTACGGGTTGATGCGAGCGAATGTCGCAAGCGAGCCGATAAGGCCGATGTTCGGACCTTCAGGCGTCTCGATGGGACACATCCGGCCGTAGTGGCTGGGGTGCACGTCACGGACCTCGAAGCCCGCACGTTCCCGGGAAAGCCCGCCGGGTCCGAGCGCGGAGAGGCGCCGCTTGTGGGTGAGCCCGGCCAGAGGGTTGGTCTGGTCCATGAACTGGGAGAGTTGGCTCGAACCGAAGAACTCCTTGATCGCGGCTACGATCGGCCGGATGTTGATGAGGCTCTGCGGGGTGATCTGCTCGATGTCCTGCGTGGTCATGCGCTCGCGCACCACGCGCTCCATGCGCGCCAGGCCGATGCGGAACTGGTTCTGTATCAGCTCGCCGACGCTGCGCACTCGACGGTTGCCGAAGTGGTCGATGTCGTCGATCTCGTAGCCGTCGACGGCATCCCACAGATTGACGAGATAGCGGACGGCGGCAAGCACATCCTCGTTGGTCAGCGTCGACTGCTCTATCGGCAGCGCCAGACCGAGCTTGGTGTTCACCTTGTAACGCCCGACCTTGGCCAGGTCGTAGCGCTGGGCGTTGAGGAACAGGCCGTCGAGCAGCGTGCGGGCCGACTCGACGGTCGGAGGCTCGCCCGGGCGAAGGCGCTTGTAGATCTCGATAAGCGCCTCTTCGCGGTTCTCGGTGTAGTCCTTCTCCAGAGTACGCTTGATGCACTCGGAGTCGTTGAACATCTCGAGGATCTCCTCGCGGCTCTCGGCGATACCGAGCGCCTTGAGCAGAACGCTCACCGGCTGCTTGCGCTTGCGGTCGATGCGGACCGAGACCACGTCGCGGCGATCGGTCTCCAGTTCGAGCCAGGCGCCGCGAGCCGGGATCACCTTGGCGGTGAAGATCGACTTGTCGGACGTCTTGTCCCGCTCCTCGGCGTAGTAGACGCCGGGAGAGCGGACCAGCTGGCTGACGACGACGCGCTCCGTACCGTTGATGACGAAGGTGCCGCGGTCGGTCATGAGCGGGAAGTCGCCCATGAACACCTGCTGCTCCTTGACCTCGCCGGTCTCTTTGTTGATGAAGGAGACGTCGACGAACAGCGGCGCCTGATAGGACATGTCCTTCTCTTTGCACTCCTCTACCGAGTACTTGGGGTCACCGAACTCGTGCGCGCCGAACTCGACGGCCAAGTTGCCGGTGAAGTCCTCGATCGGAGAGATGTCTTGGAAAGTCTCGTGCAGACCCTCTTCGAGGAACCACTTGAAACTGTCCCGTTGCAGGGAGATGAGGCTAGGGACGTCGAGCACCTCGGGGATCTTTGCGAAAGTGCGGCGCTGGCGAAGACCAGCTTGGACAATGCGGGATCCGGCTCCACGGGCCACCAGGCGATTCCTCCTCCGGACGTGGGGCTAACGGCATATCGCGGCAAACGGTCAGTCTACTCAAGAGAGACTGCCCGGTCAATACGTTCGCGTACTATTCCCCCGAATGGCGCACGGGGCACCGGAGGTCGTGATGAGAGCGCCGAGTGGACGCCCTTCGTCGGCCGCAATGGGGACCGGAAGCTCGCGGCCCCGGCCCCCATTGCGTCGAGAGCGGAAGAAGAGCTACTTCAAGTCGACCGATGCTCCGGCTTCCTCGAGCTTGCCCTTGGCCTTGTCCGCATCGTCCTTGTTCACTCCCTGCAGCACTGCCGCCGGGGCGCTCTCCACCAGATCCTTCGCCTCTTTCAGGCCCAGGCCCGTCACGATCTCACGGACCACCTTGATGACGGAGATCTTGTTGGGTCCCACGCTGGTGAGCATCACGTCGAAGGAGTCCTTCTCCTCGGCCGCGGCGGCCTCGGCCGGTGCGGCGGACGCCATGGCCACGGGGGCCGCGGCGGAAACGCCGAAGATCTCCTCGAGTTCCTTGACCAGATCGGCCAGCTGCAACGCCGGCATTTCCTTGATAGCCTCGATGATCTCGTCCTTGCTTACAGCCATGTCCTCTTGTCTCCTTTTCGCTCCTGCGACGCTGTCACGCGCTCCCGCGCGCGGCGTCCGTTACCGTCAAGTCGTCGAGTGCGGTGAAGCTAGGCTGCGGCCTTCTGGTCCGCCACCGCCTGAAGTGTGCGAACGAACGCGCCGGCGGGGCCGGCGAGCACGCGCACGAGACCAGCCGTCGGATTCTGCATCGTCCCCAGCAGCTTCGCGAGCAGCTCCTCGCGAGAAGGCAGCGACGCGAGCGCCTTGACGCCCTCGGCATCCGTCACCGAATGCTCGATGAAGCCGCCCTTGACCTCGAGCGCCTTGTGTTCCTTCGCGAACGTCACGAGCACCTTCGCCGGAGTCACTGGGTCGCCGTATGCGAAGGTGAACGCCGACGGCCCCTCCAGCAGCGTGCCGAGGTCGGGCATGGCGAGTTCGCGCATGGCGATCTCGGTAAGCGTGTTCTTGTAGACGGTGAGCTCGCACCCGCTCTCGCGCAACTTGCCGCGCAACTGCTGCAGCTCCTTGACGCTGAGACCCCTGTAGTCGACGAGGATCACCGACGCCGCGCGGGCGAATCGGTCCTTGATCTCAGCGACCGTCTCCAATTTCTGGCTTGTGGCCATTCGATTCCCTCCCTTCCTCTGCGACACTTCATCACGCCATCCCGCCGAATCCGCGGCGGAAGGGCGCCGGGCCGCTCATCCGGGGACACGTCGGGTCCGGAGAGACGATGCGGCCCCCGCCCGGTGAAAGACGGAGGCCGCAGGAAGGTCCGGTTTCCGTCGCAGCGGGCGACGGGCCGACCAGGCATCCGCCTCGGCTGGCAGGACCGCGATTCGCGTGGTCCACTTCGGCCGGGAATCTCCCGGCACCGGCTGTCTCAGGCAGCAACTCGTGTTCGCCAAGATGTCAAACGTACGAGAGCGTAGTATGCACGCCCCGGTCCGGTGATGCAACACGCACTCGCGGGGCGACCACCGCGACGCCATCCACCCAGGTCGCGGTGCGTCAGGCCTGGTCCTCCATGAGACCGCGGGTCTTGGTGGTGTCCACCTTGATGCCGGGACCCATGGTCGTGGCGACGTTGATCGACTTGAGATAGCGGCCCTTGGCCACGGCCGGCTTCGCGCGGATGACCTCATCGAGCACGGCTGAGTAGTTCTCCACCAGGCTCTTTACGTCGAAGGACACCTTACCGATGCCGACATGCGCGATGCCGAACTTGTCGGCCCGGTACTCGACCTTGCCGGCCTTCAGTTCCTTGACGACTCGTGCGACATCCATCGTCACGGTGCCTAGCTTGGGGTTGGGCATCAGACCGCGGGTTCCCAGGATCTTTCCCAGACGGCCGACCTTGCTCATCTGATCGGGCGTGGCGACGGTCGCGTCGAAGTCCAGGAAGCCGCCCTGGATCCTCTCGACGAGATCGTCGCTTCCGACGATGTCGGCGCCTGCGGCCTCCGCCTCACGGGCCTTGTCACCCTCGGCGAAGACGGCAACGCGCACCGACTTGCCAGTGCCGTGCGGCAGCACCACGCTGCCGCGAACCTGCTGCTCGGCCTGGCGGGTGTCGACACCGAGGCGGAAGTGGACCTCGACGGTCTCGTCGAAGCCGGCTGGGTGTATATCCTTGGCGAGCGAGATCGCCTGAAATGGCGAGTAGAGCTTCTCGTTCTCGACCCGTGAACGGGCCTCCTGCATCTTGCGTGCGACCTTCATGTCCTGCGCCTCCTTGTGGTAAGCGGGCCCTCAGCGGGCCCTCCCACTTCACTGACCGATCCGAAAACGCGGTTCGAACCGCGGAAACCGGCTACTCGACCGTGATGCCCATGGACCGCGCCGTTCCCTCGATGATCTTCATCGCGGCCTCGACGTCATTCGCGTTCAGATCGACGAACTTGGTCTCCGCGATCTGGCGGACCTGGTCCCTTGTCACCGTCGCGACCTTGGTTCGATTGGACTGGGCGGAGCCCTTCTCGATGCCCGCGGCCTGCTTCAGCAGGTACACCGCGGGCGGGGTCTTGGTGACGAATGTGAACGAGCGGTCCTCGTAGACGGTGATCTCGACCGGCGTGATCGTGCCCATCTGACCCTGGGTCTGGGCGTTGAACGCCTGGCAGAACTGCATGATGTTGACCTGATGCTGCCCCAGGGCGGGACCCACCGGCGGCGCCGGGTTGGCCTGGCCGGCCGGGATCTGCAGCTTGATGAAGCCGATCGCCTTCTTAGCCATCTTCTTCTCTCATCCGATCCGTCTTGAATGGCCGCGCCGGACGGCGCGGGCCGATTGTCCAGTGTCAAAGCACTTGCGTCCGCCCCGAGAAGCCCGGCGGGGCATCACTCCCGACGGCGGGGCCTGTGGGAGCGTCCCGCTACAGCTTGGCCACCTGATCGAAGCCGAGTTCGACCGGTGTCTCGCGGCCGAAGATCGACACCATGACCTTGATCTTGCCCTGATCCGGATTGACCTCCGAGATGAGGCCGTCGAACTCCGCAAGCGGACCGGAGACCACCTTGACGGCCATGCCCTCCTGGAACTCGGTGAAGGACTTGGGCTTCGCGACGCCGACCACGCTGCCCTGGATCCGCTTGACTTCTTCCTTTGAGAGCGCGACGGGTTTCGCCTGAGAACCTACGAAGCCTGTGACGCCGGGAGTATTCCTGACGACGTACCACGAGTCATCGTCCAGTTCCATCTCTACCAGGATGTAGCCGGGGAAGACCTTCTTGTCGGAGGTGACCCTGCGGCCGCCCTGCTTGATCTCGGTGACGGTCTCCTTCGGGATGAACACGCTGAAGACCTTGTGCGACATGTTCATCGAATCGATGCGGTGCTCGAGATTCGTCTTGACCTTGTTCTCGTAGCCCGAATACGTGTGGATTACGTACCACTTCTTGGACATGGCCGGCTGTTCAGCCCCCCAACTTGCTCAGGGTCTTCACTACGAACAGCGAGACTTGATCGTAGACCAGGATCAGGATAATGAAGATGATGAGCGTCGTGATGACGATCCCGCTCGAATTGATGACTTCCTTGCGCGACGGCCAGACGACACGCCTCATCTCCGCCTTGACGTCGTTGAGATAGCGCTTGAACCGAGCGAACACGCTCGGCTTCGCCGCCTTGGCTGTCTGAGCCATCTTCTTCGGTTCCATCCTCTTTGGGCCCCGCAGGGCCATCCCGGATGCGGCACCGCACCCGCAGATCACCTGGGGGCGCGGGTATCTGTCGTGGCAGGCCAGGAGGGGCTCGAACCCCCAACATCCGGTTTTGGAGACCGGCGCTCTACCAATTGGAGCTACTGGCCTGTCTGTTCAAGTCGGCCAATGGACGCCAGGCCGGGTACTACCGCGTTTCCTTGTGCACGGTGTGGCGGCGGTCCCACTTGCAGTACTTCCTCAGTTCGATCCGCTCCGGATTGTTCTGCTTGTTCTTCTTGGTCGTGTAGTTGCGGCGCTTGCACTCCGTGCACGCCAGCGTTACGAGCGTCCTCATCAGTCCTCCAAAAGGCCACGGACCCCCTGGCGCCACGCGAGCGGGACGGGCCGGGGACGGTAGGGTAATCTAGCACCCGCCTTCGCGGGGTGTCAAACCGCCATGAGGCGGGCGAACCGGGCCCGGCCGTGTCCGGCCGGGCCCCGCATCTCTGCAGGACACGCGCGCCGCCCGGCATGAGCCGCTTCAGTCGGCTCGATGCCGGGGGTCTCTCGCGGCCCAAGGGGTCCGCGAGAGACCTACTTGATGACCTTGATGACCCTGCCCGAGCCCACGGTGCGGCCGCCCTCGCGGATCGCGAAGCGCAGACCCTCTTCCATCGCGATCGGCGCGATGAGATCGGCGCGGACCTCGACGTTGTCGCCGGGCATGACCATCTCGGTGCCCTCAGGCAGGTGCGCGATGCCGGTCACATCCGTGGTGCGGAAGTAGAACTGCGGACGGTAGCCGTCGAAGAACGGGGTGTGACGGCCACCCTCCTCCTTGGTCAGGATGTAGACCTGGCCGGTGAACTCGGTGTGGGGAGTGATCGATCCGGGCTTGCACAGGACCTGGCCGCGCTCGATCTCGGTGCGGGCCACGCCGCGAAGCAGAACGCCGATGTTGTCGCCGGCCTGAGCCTGGTCCAGAAGCTTGCGGAACATCTCGACGCCGGTGACGACGGTCTTGCGCGTCTCGGGATGGATGCCCACGATCTCGACTTCCTCTCCGACCTTGACCACGCCGCGCTCCACGCGCCCGGTGGCCACGGTGCCGCGCCCGGTGATGGTGAAGACGTCCTCGATGGCCATCAGGAACGGCTTCTCGATGTCGCGGACGGGATCGGGGATGAACGTGTCGATCGCGTTCATGAGCTCCCAGATGGACTTCTTCGCTTCCTCGTCGCCCTCGAGGGCCTTGAGAGCACTGCCGCGGATGATGGGCGTGTCGTCTCCGGGGAACTCGTACTCGTTGAGCAGCTCGCGCACTTCCATCTCCACGAGCTCGATCAGCTCGGGGTCATCGACCATGTCGACCTTGTTCAGGTACACGACGATGTGGGGCACGCCGACCTGACGGGCGAGCAGGATGTGCTCGCGGGTCTGGGGCATGGGACCGTCGGCGGCGGACACGACCAGAATCGCGCCGTCCATCTGGGCGGCGCCCGTGATCATGTTCTTCACGTAGTCCGCGTGTCCCGGACAGTCGACATGCGCGTAGTGACGATTGTCGGTCTGGTACTCGACATGCGCGATCGCGATGGTGATGCCGCGCTCACGCTCTTCGGGTGCCTTGTCGATCTGGTCGAACGGCGTGAAGTCCGCGTAGCCCTTCTCGGCCAGCGTCTTCGTGATCGCCGCGGTCAGCGTGGTCTTGCCATGGTCCACGTGACCGATGGTGCCCACGTTGACGTGAAGCTTGGTGCGCTCGAACTTCTTCTTCGCCATGTGTCTCCTCCTTGGAGAATGACGATGCACGCTCGCGCTTTCCTGCTGGCGCGGCGCCCACGGCCGGACGACTACGTCTGTGATATACGTGCGAACTCTTATCGATCTACGACCGGCACATCGGCGCGGACGTGGATGACCCTGGTAGCGGTGACTGGATTCGAACCAGTGACTCCGCGGGTATGAACCGCGTGCTCTAGCCGCTGAGCTACACCGCCGAACAGCCGAAGCCGTTTCCGCCCGGGCCTTGGAAAAGCACGCGTCGCCGGGCCGGTGGGACTATCGCTGGAGCCCACAATCGGACTTGAACCGATGACCTCTTCCTTACCAAGGAAGTGCTCTGCCGACTGAGCTATGTGGGCACTTGTCGGATCCGGCACGAGGCCGGTCCCCGGAGTGTCGACGAATGGTGGGGGCGCTAGGATTCGAACCTAGGTAGGCGTAGCCAACGGGTTTACAGCCCGTCCCCTTTAGCCACTCGGGCACACCCCCGAACAAGAAAAAAGCCGTATTCGCTTTGTCAAGTTGCCACCGGGCGAAAAGGCAGACGAATACTACTGCATGGCCTCGTCCAGTGTCAACGACAGCAACGGGGCCGGGCGTGTCCAGCACGTCGCCGTCCGCCAGGCGCCGGGCCTGCCGACTCGTACGGTCGGCAGGCAAGCGTTGCAGGGCCGATCCAGGTGCTCGCAACCATCACCTGCGGCTGAGACCAGCGAACACCCCGGCCTTCACCTTGGCACCAGGCAACGAGCCGTTGAGGTCGGCCACCGGGATGATCCGGTACCAGCCCGAGTGATCGCCGAGCGCGACCGGCCGCGGGGCGTATCGCTCGTGGTTGGCGGTGAACCATTTCCTCAGGGCAGGCATGGGCAGGACGTGCAGCTCGTCGCGCTGGACCGCTAGCCCCGAGAAGAAGACATCGTCCGACGACTCCATGAGAGAGCGGACCTCATCCTCCGGCTGAGTGATGGCCACGAAGTAGTAGAACAACTCATCGGCGACGGAGTCGATCATCCAGCCCGCGCGCCTGGTCACGTGGTGCGAGATGGTCTCGAAGGCGTAGTTCGTGGTGGACGAGCCGCGGTAGAACTCGAGTGCCTTGTCGGCGATCAGCACTTGGTCGGTGCCGAAGTACGCGTCCGCCTTGACCTTGATCCTCACGCTGGCGCCGCCTCGATTGCACACGACATCGACGCCCGCGAACTCCGCTTGATCTATACTCCCGGCAACCGTCATGATCCCCATCGCTCCACTGTCGCGCAGGTAGCGCTCCGTGATGCGGATCCCGACTGACTGCAGAAGGTCCCCCCCCTGGTATCTCATCGATTCCCCCTTGATTCTCGGTGCCCCCCGGCTCCGGCGGATGTCACTGCATCATACGCTCGTCCGCCACCCTGATCCGACGGCTCAGTACTTCCAGCAGCTTGATCGCGATGGACGGATGCTTCTCGAGCACGGCCTTGAAATCCCAGCTGGAGAGCATGAGGCATTCGGTCGCCTCGATGGCCCGGATCGTCGCGGACCTCGGCGCGTGGTCCAGCAGCGACATCTCTCCGAAGAAGTCCCCGGGTCCGAACGCGCCGAGAGAGGTGTCGTCGCGAAGTATCTCGACCCGGCCGGAAAGGACTGTGTAGAACGCCTGGCCCGGCGTACCCTGGATGACGATCAACTGTCCGGGCTGGAAGGAATTGACCTGCGCCACAGCCGCTATGGCGGCTATCTCCTGAGGCGTGCAGTTGGCGAACAGCGGGACCCTCGACAGGAAATCCTCGTTTGACATGGCTCCTCCTTGCGACTTTGCGCCACCATCATACCTCAGGCATCGGGACCGCCGGCCTCGCGGTCGGCGACTCTCGACCACGCGAGTGGCTCGCGGGGATATCCGCACATTCCCAGCCCACACCTGACGCCGCCTTTCATGCACAATGGGTGCGGCTTGCGCGACAAGAGGGAACCGGCTGACGACATGGCGCTGTATCTCAACCTGTATCTCGGACACGTCCTGGGCGACTTCCTGCTGCAGCCGGGCCGCCTGGTCCTTGCCAAACGCGACGGCCTCGCGGGGTTGATCCTTCACACCGCGATCCACGCCGCGGTCAGCGCGCTGGTCTTGTTCGCCACGATCGGACAGGACTGGCCAGCGGTCGCGTTGGTCGTGGCGCTGCATCTGGTGATCGAGCGGCTTACGATCGCGACGTATCTGAGCACGCCGACGCGTGGACTGTTCACTCTGGTCCTGGACCAGACGATGCATGTGCTCTCGGTGGTGTTGGTCGTTTGGATCGTGGGCGCCTGGCACACCGATGCCGGCGCGGTGACGTTCGGCGCCGCTCTCACCACTCCGCAACTCGCCGCGCTCGACGGCCTGCTCACCGCGTCCCTGCTGGGGTCCATCCTGGTCTTCGAGAGCGCCAACGTCATACTCGCAAGCGCGGACGGCGGGAAGGGCCGGGTACTTGGACTCGACCTTTCGAGGATCGCCGGGATGGCGGAACGCGGCGCCTCGTTCGCCGTCGCCGCCGCGGGGTATCCGGCGGCCATGCTGATCCCTTTCATCCCGCGCCTCATCCACGTGATGAGGCTGCCCGCGCAGAAGCGGACGGCAGAGGCGGTCGCCGCGGTCGCCGGGATCGTGCTCTGCGTGACTGTCTACGCGGGATGGCTGATGCTCGCGTTCGTGAACCGCAGTGGAGGCGCACTGTTCGCCGCCGCGCAGCACGGCCTCGCGCTATCGTTCGTCTTCGGAGGATGAGGAAGGACCGACGATGCTGTACACGATCGCGGAGCGACGCAATGCCGGGGCTCTACGTTGGTTGCGCGCGCTCGCATTCGCAGGCGGCGCGTTCCTGGGTCTTGCGGCCCCCGGGTTCTACCCGTCGGCGCTGGTCGCCATCCTGGCGGCGGCCGTGGGAGTCCTCGGGCTGCTGTCGCCCGCGATCGGCGTCCTGGCCCTGATCGTGGCGGTGAGCATTCCGCTGCTGGCGGCCGATGTCCTGACCGGGGTGCTGTTCCTGGTCCTCGGCTTCGGGATGCTCCAGTACCTGAGCGACTTGGACGGGCGGGTGTTCCTGGTCATCGCGGCGGCTCTTGCCGCGACCCTGGTCAAAGCCGAGTGGGGCGTAGCCGTGCTCGCGGGCTACCTCCTGGGAGCCAGCGAGGGCGCCATCGCGGCATTCGTCGCCTGCCTGGTGGTCCAGGCCGCCGGATTCCTCGTGGGCGCAGCGTCGTTGGGCACCCTCACCACGGGAGGGAGCGCCGCCCTTGTGGACCTTGGAAGACTCGCGCATCTGAAGGACCCTCTATCCTTCGGGTGGTTCATGCCGGGCCTGGCGCGCGTCGACCCTTCGGCCACCCTCGCCAAGGTGATGGGCGCGAAGAACCTCGGGCTGTTGGCGGTCCAGCCGCTGTTGTGGGCGGGAGCCGCGGCCGCCACGGGACTCATCGTCGCCAAGCGCCCCGCGAACTCGACGAAGCCGCGCCTGATGTCGCTGGGGGCGGCGGCGGCGATCACGATCGCCTTGGGCGTGTTGTCCGTGGGCGCCTCGGCTGTGCTCAAAGGGTCTACGCCATCGGGCACGTTGGCTCCGGGACTCGGAGCGGCCCTGGTTGTGATGCTCTCGGCGGCTGCGGCATCGGAGTGGGTGTTCACCCCCGTGGCTCGCAAGTCGGGAGCAAGGGGGAGCGCGGGTGAGGATGCCGACGTCGACGAGCTTCTCCGAACGATCTCCTCGGCCGAGGAGAAGCTCGCCAGCAAGCACACCGCGTCGAAGACGGTGCTCATCACGGACATGAAGTCGTTCTCGAGGCTGACCGAGGACCTCGGAAGTACGGAGACCGCCAAGCTGGTGCAGAGACACAGGGACCTGCTGCTCCCGATAGTGGAGGGTGCCGGCGGTCACGGAAAGTCCACCGGCGGAGATGGCCTGCTGGCCGCTTTCGACTCCCCCGCCTCGGCGCTGGACGCGGCGGTGCGCATGCAGCGTGCACTGGCCGACTACAACGCATCACGCCCGGGCGGCGAGTGGATACTCATCCGCGCGGGGATCGCCTCGGGAGAGGTGGTCCTCGACAAGAGCGGCAGGCCGTTCCTCGGCGGTGCCCTCAATCTGGCCGCGCGTGTGATGAGCCTTGCTGACGGTGGTCAGGTCTTTACGACCAAGCGGGAGATGGACGCCGTGGGAGGCGTCTCCTACAGCTCCGTCACCCATGGTGTCTTCAGGCTCAAGAACATCGCGGAGCCCGTGGAGATCATCGAGGTGTTGTGGCAGCAGGATCAGGAGCCGCGCCCGCCCCTGCGGGCTCACGACGAGGACTGATCGGGATCTCCCGGAGCCGACGCTGTCGACCTCGACCGAAGAAGGGCGCTGATGGAGCCGGCGGGGGGACTCGAACCCCCGACCTATCGCTTACAAGGCGATTGCTCTGCCAACTGAGCTACGCCGGCCGATGCGCGCCAGTATCCTACCTCGCGGGCGCGGCAGGCGCCACGCTCACGATCAGCAGGCGCGACAGCGGCGAACCTGGATCTCGACCTTGCGCTTCACGCGCTGGAGGGCGTTGTCGACGGCCTTCGGATGCCGGCCGAGGCGTTCTGCGATCTCGCAGTACGATCGCCCCTGTGAGTAGAGGACCAGCACGTCGGACTCGAAAGAGGACAGCGCGTCGGTGAAGCCCTCCTTGATGGTCCTTGCCTCCCAGGCGTTGATGACGATCTCCGCGGGATCGCAGACCTCTCGCGCCGCCAGAATGTCGGAGAGCACCCGGTCGCCCTCATCCTCCGTCGACGTCGAACGCTGCAGGGACACGTAGCTGTTCAACGGTCCGTGCTTCTGACGGCTTGCAGCCTTGATGGCGGTGATCAGTTGGCGGGTCACGCACAACTCCGCGAAGGAGCGGAAGGTCGACTGGCGATCCGCCTTGTAGTCCCGGATTGCCTTGCACAGGCCGATCATGCCTTCTTGCATCACGTCATCGCGATCGGCACCGGCCAGGAAGTAGCTGCGCGCCTTGCCCCTCACGAAGCTCCTGTACCTCGCTACGAGCGCATCGGAGGCTCCCTCATCTCCGGCCTGAGCCGCCAAGACCAGGTCGAGTTCCCCCTCGAGACGCGGTCGCCGACGGGCCGCTGTCGATCGTCTTTGCATCAATGACCTCCCGCTTGCGGCCCCCATGCATCGGAGAGGAATCGGTCCATAGCCCCGGCAGACCGACTGGACTCCAGATACGACCATATGGCTTCCGGGGATGCCGTGTCAACTAGCTTGTGAAGGGATGTACGAGTGCGTACGCCGACGCCCTTGGACGTGGATACCCCGGACGCCGAATCCGGCCGGGACTCGCCCCGCTACCGCTGACGACGCAGCCACTCGTACGCCAGGACCGCGGCCGCGCTGGACACGTTGAGCGATCCCACCGAGCCCGAGACGGGCAGTCGCACGAGCAAGTCGCACGATCGCTCCACCAGACGCGACAATCCTGTGCCCTCCGATCCGAGGACCAGCACTATCCGACCTTCAAGGGGCGCGTCCCACGCCAGGGTCTCGGCGTGCTCCGTCGCTCCCGCCACCCAGTATCCGGCGTCCTTGCACGCCTCGAGGGCGCGAGCCACGTTCGTCTCGCGGACCACCGCGACATGTTCCGCTGCCCCGGATGCCGCCTTGTAGGCCGACGGCGTCATCTCGACCGAACGGTCTTTGGCGATGATCACGCCATCGGCCCCGACCGCGTCGGCCGTTCTCACGACGGCCCCCAGGTTCCCCGGGTCCGTCACGTGGTCCAGAGCGAAGATCAGACTGGACGGCTTCGACGCCCCGACCCGGAGCACGTCTGCCATGGGCGTGTATCGGAAGGGTTCGACGTGCGCGATGACGCCCTGGTGAGCGCCCCTCTCGCTCTCCCGGTCCAGGTCGCGCCGGCTGACGCGCTCGACCGGGACCCCTTCGCGCAGAGCGAGCGACACGATCCGTTCCAGCGGCTCCACGTCCGTGCCGGACTTGTCCAGGACTCGGACGAGACGCACCGCCCGGCCCGAGCGGAGCATCTCCTCGACGGAGTGACGGCCTTCGACGCGGTCCATCGCGCGGTCAGGCCCGGGCCCGCAGCGCGACCCTCGCTCCGGCGGGCGTGTCCTCGATCGCCATGCCCAGGCGCGACAGACCATCGCGCAAGGCGTCCGCCGCCGCCCAGTCCTTGGCGGTCCTGGCAGCGGCTCTCGCCGCCAGCAGCGCGTCGACGGCCTCCTGCGGATCCGACCCCAAGTACCCCGCGAGTTCCGAGGCCAGAGGCACCACTTCTTTGGGATACGCCGGAGCGACGACACCGGGACTCACGGAGACGCCGAACACGGACATCAGATCGATCGCGAGCGCCTGGGCCGCCGCAAGAGACCCGTGGTCCTCCTCCGACAAGCCGTCCGGGCTCGCCGCGAGGAACGTGTTCGCGGCGCGGGCAAGGTCGAACACCGCAGCCAGCGCGCCCGCCGTGTTGAAGTCGTCGTCCATGTCCGCTTCGAACTTAGTGCGCGCGTCGGTCACGGCAGTCGCGAGAGCCGCCCGATCGGCAGGCGACGCACCGTTTGCGACGGCGGCCGAGTTCAGCGCCCAGCCCACGTTGCGCACCAGGTTCGCGATGCGCTCCAGCGCCGCCGTAGCCTCGTCGAGCCGCCCCATCGAGAACTCCAGCGGGCTTCTGTAGTGGGTCTGCAGCATCAGCAGCCTGATGACGGGAGCCGGGTAGCGCTCGAGGATGTCCTTCAGCAGCATGAAGTTGCCGAGAGACTTGGACATCTTCTCGGCGTTGACCTGCAGAAGACCGCCGTGCATCCAGTAGCGGGCGAAGGGGACGCCCGTCGCCGCCTCGGACTGGGCGAGTTCGTTCTCGTGGTGGGGAAAGATCAGGTCCGTTGCGCCGCCATGTATGTCCAGCGGCAGCCCCAGCTCCCGCTCGGACATCACGGAGCACTCCAGATGCCAGCCGGGGCGGCCGTCACCCCAAGGCGATGGCCAGTGAGGCTCGCGAGGCTTCGCAGCCTTCCACAAGGCGAAATCCAGAGGATCCTTCTTGCGCTCGTCGACGTCCACTCTCGCGCCGCTCTCCAACTCGTCGATGTCCCGACCGGACAGCTTGCCGTATCCGTCGAAACTGCGAACGGAGAAGTAGACATCGCCGCCCACGACGTAGGCATTGCCCAGCTCGATCAGCCTCTCGACCATCTCCAGCATCTCGGGGATCGTCTCGGTGGCTCTCGGCGCGGTCGTGGGCGGCTTCACGCCCAGGTCCGCCATGGCCTTCAGAAATGCGTCCGAGTACCGCGTCGCGACCTCCGAGGCCGACACGCCCTCATCGTTGGCCGCACGGATGATCTTGTCGTCGACGTCCGTGATGTTCTGGACGAAGCGCACGTCGTAGCCCCGATACTCGAGGTAGCGACGGATCACATCGAAGCTGAGGAATGTGCGGGCGTTGCCGATGTGTATGTGGTTGTACACGGTGGGCCCGCACACGTACATGCGGATCTTCCCGTCCTCGCGGGGGACGAGATCCTCCTTGGTTCGCGTCATCGTGTTGTACAGCCTGATCATGGCGTGTCGCTCACTTCACAGCCCCTGACGCATCCGTCGGCGCGGACGCGTCACGCGAGTCCCGCGCCGCGCCGACGTCCGGCGAGATCTCCTGAAGATCCGCTTCTTCGTGGGACAGCCTTACGTCGATCCGGTCGATGCGACGCTGCAGACAGCGGAACATCTCGATGACGGGATCGGGGAGGTCTTCGTGGTGCAGATCGATGGTCTCCACACGCTGACCTTCCCGCACCACGATGCGGCCGGGGACGCCCACCACAGTGCAGTTCGGGGGCACGTCGTTGACCACGACCGCTCCGCCCCCGATCTTGCTGCCGCGACCGACCGTGATGTTGCCGAGCACGGTGGCGCCGACTCCGATCACGACGTTGTCCTCGACGGTGGGGTGGCGCTTGCCGCGCTCCTTGCCGGTGCCGCCCAGGGTGACCCCCTGGTAGATGGTCACGTTGTTCCCGATGATTGTGGTCTCTCCGATCACCACGCCCATGCCGTGGTCGATGAAGAGCCCTTCGCCGATGGTCGCTCCCGGATGGATCTCGATACCGGTGTGGTGCCGGACCCATTGGCTCACCGTGCGAGCCATGAACACTCTCCCGTGGGTATGCAGCCAGCGCGTCCGGCGCTGCCACCGGATGGCCTTCAGACCCGGATAGTGGAAGTACGCCGACCAGCCCGACGTGCAGGCCGGGTCGCGCTCCATGACGGCCGCTATGTCCTTCTTCAGGCGAACGAGCATGCCGATTGCAGCCCCTGTCGACGCACGTCCCTGGTTGTCATCCCGTGCCACTATTCACGGCGCCCCACGCCGCTGTCAATCGAGGAGAACGCCACACGGAGTCTTTGCCCGGCCGAGCCCGCCCCCAGCGGACGGAACAGGGATGGCCCCCGCTCGCTCACGTCAGTCCTCTCGGCCCAGGAGCACGACGGCCTGAGCGGCGACTCCCTCGCCGCGTCCGATGGCGCCCAGGCCCTCGGTCGTGGTGGCCTTCAGCCCCACCAGATCCGGAGACACACCGAGCGCCCGCGCAATGTTGTGTCGCATCGGATCGCGCTGATCCGAGATCCGGGGCCTCTCCAGGACCAGGACGCAGTCCGCGTCCACCAAGTGCCACCCCGACTCGCGCATCATCGACGCGACCGTCCGCAAGAGTTCGATGCTCGATATCCCCGCGAAAGCCGGATCCGTGTCCGGGAAATGAAGACCTATGTCGCCCGCACGCATCGCGCCGAGGATGGCGTCCATCAGGGCGTGGACCAGGACATCCGCGTCGGAGTGACCGGCAAGGCCGGTCTCGTGCTCGAACTCCACTCCGCCGAGGACCAGCCGGCGCGATTCCGCGAAAGCGTGCACGTCATAGCCCAGGCCGATGCGCATCATGGTCACCCGCCTTCGCCTCCCCGGTGAGTCAGCAACGCCTCGACGACGAGCAGATCCTGCTCGACGGTGACCTTGATGTTCCATCTCGGCCCCTCGATCATGCGCACCACGCCACCGGCCCGTTCGACCAGCGACGCGTCATCGGTTCCCTCCCACCCGTCAGCCTCCGCACGAGCATGGGCGCCGATCAGGGAGTCCGCCCGGAAGACCTGAGGGGTCTGCGCAACCCACAATCCAGCGCGATCCGGCGTCCCGTCCACTTCGAGGGACCCGCCTACGGCCTTGATCGTGTCGTAGGCGGGATGTCCTACCACGACCCCGTCGATCCCAGGCGAGCTCTCGAGGTCCCGCACCGCGGCGTCGATGACGCCCGCCTCGACTAGCGGACGCGCTCCATCGTGCACCGCGACGACGAGCGTCCCTTTGGGAAGCGCCGCCAATCCGGCCGCTACGGACAGGCGGCGGCTTGTTCCACCGGCGATCACCGAAGACACCTTGCCAACACCCTGGCCCAGCACGGCGGTCCGCAGGAACTCATCCACGCTGTCGGGGTGGCACACCAACACGACATCGTCGATCGTCTCCGAATCCTCGAACGCGCGAAGCGCGTGAGTCACTACAGGCGCCCCCGCCACGGGCGCCAGTTGCTTCCCCCCGGCGCGCCCGAAGCGCTCGCCCGTGCCGCCGGCGACGACGATCGCGACTCTCATTCAGGACCCCTTGGGCCTCGCGAAGACCATCCTGCCCGCCGAGGTCTGGAGAACCGAGGTGACGACGATGTCCAGTTCCTTCCCGAC
Organism: uncultured Coriobacteriia bacterium; assembly: GCA_963695385.1. Classification (GTDB taxonomy): domain Bacteria; phylum Actinomycetota; class Coriobacteriia; order Anaerosomatales; family PALSA-660; genus JANYAK01. The sequence continues at coordinate 2,567,578 of OY968780.1, read as the reverse complement.
GTCGCCTCGCCCGTTCTGCACGACTACCATCGTGCCGTCCTCCAGATAGCCGACGCCCTGATCGCTCTCCTTGCCCTCGCGTATCAGGGCGAGACGCAGTTGCTCGCCCGGAAGGTGGCTCGGGCGAAGCGACGCTGCGAGCTCGTTGATGTTGAGAACGGGCACGCCCTGCACCCTCGCCACCTGCGAGAGATTGAAGTCCACCGTGACGATCTCCATGCCGGACTCTCGGGCGAGCTTGAGCAGCTTGGCGTCCACCTCGGGCAGATCCGGGAAGTCGGCATCGATGACCTCGACGGGGTGGGAGCCCTCGCGAAGGGTCGCCAGCAGGTCGAGCCCGCGACGCCCTCTGGCGCGCTTGGTGTCGTCCGCGGAATCCGCCAGGGTCTGCAACTCCGCGAGCACGAAACCCGGGACGCGGACCGCTCCGGCGATGAAGCCCGAACGCAGCAGGTCGGCGAAACGGCCGTCGATCACCACGCTGGTGTCCAGGATCCTGCCGGGGACCGATCCGCCCTCCGGCGCGCGGCGATCGGCGAGCTGTGGGAACATCCGGACGAAGTCGAGGCGCTTGACGAGGGCGACGCGAAGGCCGATGTATCCGAGGAGTCCGAAGAGGGCCGCGGTCCCCCCGACGGCGATCCACGCGGGTCGCAGCACGCGGATGGGCGTGGAGATGATGAGCGCCACCACGAGGCCCAGGACCAGCCCGAAGACGGCGAGAAGGAGGTCCGCCGCGGACATTCGACGCACGTGCTCTTCAGCGTTCAAGTAGGCCCTGGTGAGCTCGCGGCCGAGGATGCCACCTAGGATGAAGCCGATCGAGCAACCCAGGATGACGAATAGAATGATGACGGAAGATTCCTGGATCCCGATCTGGCTCGTCCAGTCTATGGCGTCCTTGACTGCCAAACCTGCCAGCGCCCCGAGTGTGGCGAGCACGAACCGGGTGAGCTGGACGAACATGGCATGCGGCGCATCTCGGCGACGGCATCGCGGCCGCCTGCGCCTTCACCTCCCCTCGCGGGCCGCCGGGGACCTTCCCGGCGGGCGGTAGCCGGCTGATATGGTGACGCGGATTCTAGCACAGTGCCGTGCGCTCGCGGATCCGCGGGACACCCGGCCCGAGGCCTAGCCCGACCCCTGTTGTCGCATCCGAGTGATCCCGTTGCGGATGGCGCGTGCCCTGCGCGATCCGACTCCCGCCACCATCTCGAGCTCCTCATCCGACGCCCCCAGGATCCCCTGCAGCGTGCCGAAGCGCTCGACTATGTGGTCGGCGACGGCTTCGGGCAACATCGGCACGGTACGAAGCACACGGTACCCGCGCGGCCGCACGATCCGCTCCGCGGCGTCGGTCGCGGGCGAGAAGCCCAGCACCTTCGAGAGCACCGCCGGATCGAGCATCCTGTCCGAAGGCAACCCGGTCACCGCGTCGATGACCGCCGCGACCTCCGAGTCCCCCGTCGCGGGGAGATAGTCGCGCAGGAGGGTGAAGAGGGCGCCGCCCACTCCGCTGGCCAGCTCCTCGGCCTGCAGGCGCACGGGACGACCGTTTACGCCGAGTTCCGTCACGTGCCGAGCGATCTCGCGGGCGACCCTCAACACCATGACCTGTGACTGGATGACGTCCAGCACTTCTCCCAGGGAGACCGTGTCCGCGAACTCCAGATCGGTGAGCCTCTCGGAGGCTGAATCAAGCCTGGCGCGGAAGCGCTGAAGGGTGATCAGTTCCTGGGTCGCCTTGGAGAGCACGACATCGAGGTCCTCGAGCACGATCTTCTCTCCGGACACGTAGAGCGTTACAAGCTCGCGACGCTGGGAGACGGAGATGACCAGTGCGCCGGTCTGGCGGCTCACGCGCTCGGCCGTCCTGTGCCGCATGCCGGTCTCCGACGTCGGCAAGTGCACGTCAGGCACCAGGTGCACGTTCGCCTTGAGGATCGAGCCGCCGTCGGCGCTCAGCGTGATGGCTCCGTCCATCTTGGCGAGTTCGAACAGGCGTTGTGGCGTGAAGGGCGCGCCAAGGGAGAAACCGCCGTCGCACAGACCGTCGGTCGTCTCCTCGTCGCCCACCACGATCAGGGCCCCCGTGCCGGCCGATACGATGTGATCCAACGCCTCGCGAAGCGGGGTGCCCGGCGCGACGCGGGTGAGGGACTCCAGGATGATGTCGTCGGACGACGTCTGCACGCCACCATCTCCCCGTCTGCCGCGTTCCGAGAGTCGCACGTCCGCCCTCACGGCGACTGTGTCATGTCTGGTCTACCCCGCGCCCAGGGCGCCGTCGGACGCAGCGCCCTTGCCTCCGGATCCGCGCCGTGGCATCGATGGGCGTCCGCGCCCGACCTTCTCGGCCGTCTTGCGAGGAGCCGGCGCCGCACCTGTCCCCTTCTGGAACACGATGCGTCCGTCCTCGGCGGACAGTTCCACCACGTCTCCGGCGACCCAATGACCGGCCAGGATCTCCTCGGACAGCGGATCCTCGACGGCGCGCTGTATCGCGCGTCGCAGTGGACGCGCGCCGAACGAGGCGTCAAACCCGTCGTGAGCCAGTACTTCGCGGGCCCCGGACGTGAGAGTGATGCTGACTCCCTGGGCGGCCAGTTGGTCGCGCAGGCGGTCCATCATGAGATCGACGATCTGCCCGATCTCATCATGCGTGAGCTCGTGGAAGACGATCACCTCGTCCACCCGGTTGAGGAACTCGGGGCGGAACAGCTTCTTCAGCTCGCCGGTGACGCGCTCCTTGATGGTGTCGTGCGTCAGGCCGTCGATCCCCTCGGAGGTGAACCCGAGAGTCCGGCCCTTCGCGATATCACGCGCTCCCAGGTTGCTCGTCATGATGACGATGGTGTTCTTGAAGTCGATCTTGCGGCCCTGCGCGTCGGTCAGCCGACCCTCTTCCAGGATCTGCAGCAGGACGTTGAAGACGTCGGGATGGGCCTTCTCGATCTCGTCGAACAGGATCACCGAGTACGGCTTGCGGCGAACCTGCTCGGTCAGCTGCCCGCCCTCGTCGAACCCGACGTAGCCGGGAGGTGAGCCCACGAGCCTGGAGACCGTGTGCTTCTCCATGTACTCGCTCATGTCCAGCGAGATCAGCGAGTCCTCGCTCCCGAACAGGAACGACGCGAGCGCCTTGGAAAGCTCCGTCTTGCCCACACCGGATGGGCCCAGGAATATGAACGAGCCGGCGGGGCGCCTCGGATCCTTGAGGCCGGCGCGCGTGCGACGGATCGCGCGCGAGACAGCCGAGACCGCTTCGTCCTGGCCCACGATGCGCTCGTGCAGCGATGCCTCCATGCGAAGCAGCTTGGCTGCCTCCTCCTCGGTCAGGTTGGTCACCGGTATGCCTGTCCACATCGAGACGACCTCGGTGATCTCCTTCTCGGTCACCTCGACGACGCGACGGTTGTCCGGCTTGAGCCACTCGTCCTCGATGGACCGCTTCTCTGCCAGAACCTGCTTCTCGCGATCGCGGAGCGCCGCGGCCTTCTCGAACTCCTGCGCCTCGATGGCGGCTTCCTTCTCCTGGCGCACGGCCTTGAGGCGCTCCTCCACCTCGCGAACGTCCGGCGGAGCGGTCATCATCTGTATGCGCATCTTGGAGCCGGCCTCGTCCACGAGATCGATGGCCTTGTCGGGCAGGAACCTGTCGGAGATGTAGCGTGCTGCGAGGTTGGCCGCCGCCTCCAGAGCCCCGTCGGTGATCGACACCCGATGGTGAGCCTCGTAGCGGTCGCGCAGGCCCCTCAGGATCTCGACGGTCTCCTCGATAGAGGGTTCGCCGACCATGATCGGCTGGAAACGGCGCTCCAGCGCGGGGTCCTTCTCGACGTACTTACGGTACTCGTCGAGCGTGGTCGCGCCGATGGTCTGCAATTCCCCGCGGGCAAGTGCCGGCTTGATGATGGACGCCGCGTCGATCGCGCCCTCGGCCGCGCCCGCGCCGACCAGCGTGTGCATCTCGTCGACGAACAGGATGATGTCGCCGCGTTCGCGGATCTCCTTGATGACCTTCTTCAGGCGCTCCTCGAACTCGCCCCGATACTTCGATCCGGCCACCAGCGCGGCCAGGTCGAGCGTGTACAGCTGCTTGCTGCGGAGAGTCTCGGGAACCTCGTCGCGCGCGATGATCTGGGCCAGGCCTTCGACGACGGCCGTCTTGCCGACGCCCGGCTCGCCGATGAGAACGGGGTTGTTCTTCGTGCGGCGCGACAGGATCTGCATGACGCGCTCGATCTCCTTCTCCCGGCCGACGACCGGGTCGAGCTTGCCCTCCCGCGCCAGACGGGTCAGGTTGCGCCCGAACTCGTCGAGGAGCTGGCTGGCGTTGCCGCCACGCTCCTCGCCGGTCGGCTCGCCCTGCTTTCCGTAGTAGCCGGACAGCAGCTGTATGACTGCGGAACGCACCTTCTCCAGATCGGCGCCCAGGTTCAACAGCACCTGCGCGGCGACTCCCTCGCCCTCACGGATCAGCCCCAGCAGGATGTGCTCCGTGCCGATGTAGTTGTGTCCGAGTTGCAGCGCCTCTCGAAGGCTCAACTCGAGGACCTTCTTGGCGCGAGGCGTGAACGGGATATGTCCCGTCGGCACATAGGTGCCGCGCCCGATGAGTTCCTCCACCTGCTGGTGGACATCCTCGAGTGAGATGGAAAGCGATTCGAGCGCCTTCGCGGCGATCCCGTCCTGCTCGCGGATCAGACCCAGCAGCAGGTGCTCGGTGCCGATGTAGTTCTGATTGAGCATGCGCGCCTCTTCCTGCGCGTACACCACGACTCGTCTGGCCTTCTCTGTGAATCGCTCGAACATCTGCTTTCGCTCCCTATACGGACCGCGACAACGTCGCGGCGGGTGATCTCTGAGTTTCCGACAAGCAGTATACCCCTCGGCCGTGGCGTGCATGCCCGATACACGCCGAACGGAGCAAGCGAGATGCCAAGATATAAGCGCGTGCGACTCAAGTCTCGACACCCCGGTCCGATCCTTGCGGCCGGCAGGACCGTGGGAGCCGGTTCCCCCGTCAGCCTTCAGGGCGCAGGTGCGGGAACAGCAGTACATCCCGGATCGACGCGCTGTCCGTGAGGAGCATCACGAGCCTGTCGATGCCGATGCCCAGGCCTCCGGCGGGAGGCATTCCATACTCCATGGCGCGCAGGTAGTCCTCGTCGTAGCCCATCGCCTCGTCGTCGCCTCCGACCTTGGCGCCCATCTGAGCGGCGAAACGCTCGCGCTGGTCGACCGGGTCCACCAGTTCCGAGAACGCGTTGGCTATCTCGCGACCGGTGACGATGAGTTCGAACCTGTCTGTCAGGTCCTCGCGTCCCGGGATCTTCCTGGCCAGGGGTGACGTCTCCAGCGGATACTCGGTTACGAACGTCGGCTGCACGAGGGTGCGCTCCACGAGCTTCTCGAACAGCTCGGTGATGAGCTTGCCCTTCCCCCACCCGGCGTCCAGGGGGACGTCGTGCTCACCGCACATGCCGCGAAGGTCCTCCAGCGTCATGTCGAACGAGATCTCCCTGCCCGCTGCGTGGCTCGTGAGATCCAGCATCGTCGCGCGCCGCCATGGGGCTCCGAGATCGATGGTCTCGCCCTGATACGCGACGGTCGTCGTGCCAAGGACCTCGGCGGCCACGGTCCGGATCAGGTGCTCCGTGAGTTCCATCATCCCGCGGAGGTCGGTGAACGCCTGATATGCCTCCAGCATCGTGAACTCGGGATTGTGGCGCACGGACACGCCTTCGTTGCGGAACGACCGGTTGATCTCATAGACACGCTCGAAACCGCCGACCAGAAGGCGCTTCAGGTACAACTCGGGCGCGATGCGAAGGTACAGCTCCATGTCCAGAGCGTTGTGGTGCGTGACGAATGGACGCGCCGTCGCACCGCCGGGGATCGGGTGCAGCATCGGAGTCTCGACCTCAAGGAAGCCTCGGTCCTCCATGCATCGGCGGATCGCCGAGATGATCGCGAAGCGCAGGCGGAAAGTCTCGCGCACCTCGGGGTTCACGATGAGGTCGACGTAGCGCTGCCGGTACCGCGTCTCCGTGTCGGTGAGGCCGTGGAACTTCTCGGGCAGCTGCCGGAGGGACTTGGAAAGCAACTCGACCTCCGATGGTGCGACCGAGAGTTCGCCGCGACGTGTGCGCAAGACGGTTCCCGACGCGCCCACCCAGTCTCCGAGATCGAGTTCCTTGATCCTCCCGAGCGCCTCCTCGCCGAGCACGTTCACCCTGCAGAAGAGCTGGACCTCGCCGGTGGCGTCGCGAATGACGAGGAAGACCGCCCTGCCCTGATCCCTTATGGCCAAGACGCGACCGGCGACTGACACGCGGTCGGAGGTCTCATCGCCGGCACCGAGTCCTGAGTACCGCGCCGTCAGCTCCGAGGAACGGGCGGTAACATCGAAACGCAGTCTGTATGGCTCCTGACCGCTAGCGCGCAGTCCGTCCAGCTTCGCTCGGCGAACCTCGGCGGGATCGTCCGACGGTGCGGCGCCCCTGGCCCCCACGTCGCTCATGCGCGCCCTATCGCGTGATGGACAGGACCGCGTACACCAGAACCCTGCCCGAAGGCACAGTCACGGTGACGGAGTCGCCCTTGCGCTTGCCGATGATGGCCTGCCCCACGGGGGACTCGTTGGAGATCTTGTTGTTGCCGGGATCGGCTTCGGCGGAGCCGACGAGCTGATAGACGTGGACTTCCGACGTCTCCGAGTCCTGGAGCTCCACCTTGCTGCCGAGGGTCACCTTGTCGTTCTTCTTGGGACTCGCGATTATCGTCGCATGCGCCAGGATGAGGTTGATCTCGGCGATCCTCGACTCGACCCACGCCTGCTCGTTCTTGGCGTCGTCGTACTCCGAGTTCTCGGAGATGTCCCCGAACTCCTTGGCTTCCTTTATGCGCTCACCCACCTCGCGGCGCCGAATGGTCTCGAGATGGCGAAGCTCATCTTCGAGCTTGACCTGGCCTTCGACCGTGAGTGCGACGTCTTTGTGCATGGACTGCGCTCCTGTGACCTTGGTCCTCGCGTCCCACCGCGGCATCCGAAGTCCCGTCGGGGGCAACGCGCGGGCCGCCCTTCACGTGAGGCGGCCCGATTGAGTAACCGAGAGTATACAGCCTGCGCCCGCTCGTGCAAGTGCCCGGACGACTTGCGCACCGAGACCCGAGCGGCTAGTCGCCGCCGCGATCGCCTCGCACCTTGGGATGGGGCACCGGCCCTGAGTCCGGCGCCGGAGTGGCTTCCGGCGCGGGCGGGGTATCGGACGCGGGTGCCGGTTGTGCCGCTGACGCGTCCGCGGCCGGAGGGGTCGCGGGCGTCCCCGCGGTCGCGGGAGCATCCTCATCAAGCTTGCCGTCCATGCCCTCCTTGAGCGCCTTGGCCGACTTGCCCAGCGTCTTCATCAGCTTCGGTATCTGCGTGGGACCGAACAGCAGCAATATGACGACGAGAATGATCCACCACTCGGCCCCGCCGGGCATTCCGAACACAGCCATGAGTCCTCCTTGTTGCCAACAGCCGCGTCGATGGCGATATGCTATCTCGGCGCGCCAGGTGTACACCGTGCGCAAGCGTATCACCATCATCATCGCCGCGCCACGCCAGGCGGTATTCGGGAGTCTCCGGCTCGTCTACCTGGACCGCCGCGGACCCGCTTCCGGAGCGAGGAGCCGGCACCCCCGTGAAGAGCGGCGATGCGCTCCCTCATCGCCGACCTCGTGAGGTAGCCCACCACACGGGAGTCCGACACCACGAGCAAGGCGTCGAAGGCGGTCTCGGAGAACCGGCGCACGGCCGTCTCGACTGCTTCCCGCGCGTCCACAAGCATGCCGGCGGGCGGCGCCTCGGCACCCCCGTCTCCCGGCCGCGATATCCCGATCAGACGCCCGGCCTCGACCACCGCCACGATCCGCTCGTCTATGGGGGCTTGAGAACGTGACGAGTGCGGCAGTCCGTCATGCGAAGCCTGGCGGACCGGAACGGGAGAGATCATGACGTCGGAGACGGGAGTCCCCGCGATCCACATGGCCCCTTCCTGCCCGATGTACGCCGATCTCGCCAGCAGGCGCAGGAACAGACCCATGGCGATGAACCAGACACCCTCCAACTGGCGCTCCACCAGCGCCCAGGCGCCCAACCCCGCGATCGCCAGGCCCAATCCCTGTCCCGCGAGGCTCGCAGCAGACGTCGCTGAACGCCGGTCTCCGGTCGCCCACCATAGGAATGCGCGCAGGACCCTGCCTCCGTCCATGGGAAAGCCCGGTGCCATGTTGAACAACGCCACCGTGAGGTTCACGGCCGACAGGGTCATTACCGGGGCCCATATCACGTCGGACATGCCGAGATCGACCAGCAGGCGGTAGAGCGCGTAGAAGACGCCCGAAAGCATGAGACTCATCCCCGGACCGGCGAGAGCCATCCGAAGTTCGGTGCCCGGTGAGCGCGGCTCGTCCGCGAGTTGGGCGATGGCGCCGAACAGGAACAGCGTGACCCGCTCGACTCGGGTCCCGCTGCGCACGGCAACCAGCGAGTGACTGAACTCGTGCGTCAGCAGCGAGGTGAAGAACAGCACAGCCGTCAGGATGCCGCTGACGGCGTCGACCGCCAAGGGACGCCCGGGGAACGACGACGGGTAGTAGCCCGTCGACAAGGTCCAGCCGACTATCCCGAACACGAGGAGCCATGACAGATCGATCTCGATCGGGATTCCGAAGAGGCGACCGATGCGGATGGCCGGCAGGCGGAACATGCCCCTCCTTCCCCGATCGACCTCAGTTCGCGGTGCCCTAGAACGCGGCGCCCGTGAGAGCGGTTGCGCACACGCAGTCTCGCGCCGAGGGCAGCGCAGGGATCATGGCGTGGAGCAGATCGCGCACCTTGGCGTTGTTGGCCTGGAACACGCGAACGACCTCGTCGTTGGTCACGGGCTCGACGCCCTCCGTACCCACATCATGGTCGGTTATGAGCGAGATGTTGCAGTAGCAGATCTCGAGTTCGCGGGCGAGGTAGCACTCCGGATACTGGGTCATGTTGATGACCTCCCAGCCCTGCGCCGCGAACCACTTCGACTCGGCACGGGTCGAGAAGCGAGGGCCCTGGATCACCACCACGGTCCCGGTGGGGTGCACCGTGATGCCCAGGGACCTCCCCTCCTGGACGGCCACGGCGCGCATCGTCGGGCAATATGGGTCAGCCGACGACACGTGCGTGGTCGTCGGACCGTCGTAGAAGGTGTCCTTGCGGCCGGTCGTTCGATCGACGAACTGGTCGCAGATCACGAAATCGCCGGGCTTCACTCCCGGCTGCAACGAACCGCATGCGTTGGGTCCGATGATGCGCGACACGCCCAGCTCCTTCATGGCCCAGACATTGGCGCGGTAGTTGATCATGTGCGGCGGGTACTGATGTTCGTTCCCATGTCTGGGCAGGAACGCGACGGACCGGCCGCCTATCTCGCCGATCGTGACATCCGCCGACGGCGCTCCGTATGGCGTGTCGATCCGGTGCTCCTTGGCCCCCTCGAGAAGCGAGTGGAAACCGCTGCCGCCGAACACCCCTATCTCCGCGCGAACCGATGCCATGTCTTCTCCTTGGCCGACGGGCGAGAACGCGTCCGGGACGTGCGCCGGACAGCCAGCCGATTGTAGTGCATCACCGGCCATCGGATAGTATGGACGGGTCGGACGACGGTCGGAGGGACGAGCCACATGACTTCGAGACTCGCGGCGCGGGTCGGGATCGTGCTTCTGTTGACGACGACCTTCGCGCTGGCGGGGTGTCGCTCGCAGAACAAGGTCGAGTTCGTTCCGAACGGGGCGCCGACTTCGACCGCCGCGATCGAGAAGGCCGCGCAGAAGATCGACCTGTCCGCCGTCGCGGACGTCGATGTCGCGGACGCGCCGAGAGCGCGCACCGACGCGCTCGTATGGCTTCGCGGCGAGGGCGCGACGGGGGTGCGGGCGGCTACGCTGTTGACGCGCGGATTCCCTGACCGCACCGCCGCGGTACCGGTCTACGTGGAGGCGGCCGACGTCGACGGAGTGCGATCCATCATTGTCGTGGAGGCGTTCGGAGGACAGACGGGGCCCCTGGCCTACCGTCGACTCTGGATCTTCGATTTCGCGAGCGGCAGGCTGCTTCTCTCCACGTCATACCGCTAGGTCACGACAGACCTGTCGGCCCGCATGTCGTGGCCTGAACCGCTCCAGCACGTCGGGCCCGACAGTCGTGCCGAAGCGTGCAGTGAGTTCCTCGAAGACGCGTTCGGGCGCGTGCCCCCCTCCTGAGAGATCGTGCGCGAACGCCGCCACCAGGTATCTGTCCCTCAGGGACCCGCCGGATCGTGGGTCGCACAGCGCCTGGCGTCTCAGCACGCCCCAGAAGTATCCAGTCACCCGACGCGCGTCACAGGCGGCGCGGGCATCCGTGCCACCTGCGAGTCTGCGGATCGTGATGGCGCCGGCTCTGGCGGCCGCGTCCTCGGGCACTCCGTGCTCCGCCACCGCGTCACGGCGCAACCGCCTCACCAACGCACGGACGTCCGTTTCGTCATCGAGCTTCCCCACTGTCCGCCTCCATCCGGCCGAGTATCCCGGAGGACAACGTACACGGGCACTCTGACATCGGGATCGGAGGGCGGTTCTACTCCAGAGGGAAGATGCAGGCGATGCTTTCACGGTTGACCGCGATGTACGAGGGCGCGTACAGCACCGTGGCACCGTCCGCCGTGTAGACCTTGGCGTCGGTGATCGCGAAGAACTCCTTCGTCTTGGAGTTCAACGCGTCCGTGATCCTGCTGCCCGCGAGCACGTGGAAGTCTCCTTCGATGCGGTACCCGCTGGTCACGATCATCACACGCACCCGGTCCTTGTACGTGTACACGGGTTCTCCCCCAGGCCGTCGCGAACGCAGTCCGACGTGTCGGATTCTAGCGGAGACCGATCAGGGATTGAAGCCAAGCGCGCAGCCAGCCGGCCGCTCCGATCTCGACCGCCGAGATCAGCGCCGCCAGACACATGGCCGGCCAGGCGTCAGCGATACGGGCCGCGCGACGCTCGAAGCGCGGGATCATGATCACGATGATCAGGTTGACCGCCACGAACGTGACCACGATGCAGGCGCCGATCAGAAGAGGATAGGCCACGCCCAGGAACGGCAAGCCCCACCTGACCGCGGCGAACACCACCGGGATGGGGAGCAGCCAGGCGAGGGAGTCGCCGAGGCCTTCCAGAACGCGTCCCCGATCGATGGTCGTCCAGAGGGACGAGTTGAGAAGAGGCACCACGACCAGTGGGAGAGCCCACCCCGTCAGGAGACCCGTAATGAGGCGGATGTCGTTCGTGGTGCCTCGTAGTCCAGCGTATGACGTGATGCCGTCCCAGGCCATTATCGCCACGAACGCTCCGCCTATGGCGAGGATGGGGGCTCGGGGAAGCTCCGAGCGCCTGCGCCTGCGGTCTATCAGCATCATCACGAGCAGCGAGACGACGAAGCCGACGTAGATGCCCGTGTCGCGAGCGCATACCGGCGCCTGCACGCCCCCGCCGAAGAACGACCGCTGGGGAAGCTGGTGGCACAGCCCGTAGCCGAGTAGGTGCATCAGTGTCGCGATCATGCTCGGGTCACCGCTCGATATACGCGGCGGGCCCGGTCAGGTACCGGGCCCGCCGTCGATCGTAAAGGATGGTCGGGATGGCGGGATTCGAACCCACGACCTCTCGGTCCCGAACCGAGCGCTCTACCAAGCTGAGCCACATCCCGAGAAGCGTGATTCTACACATACGCGGCCTCGGGCGCAAAGGTCCCTGGCAGGCCGGGCTCGCGAAGGGCGCCAGACGCCCGGACGCCTGGCGACCCGCGCCGAGCAAGGGGCCCGGCCTCCCTGGACGGGAAGTCGGGCCCCGAAGCGACTTGGCTCTGCCGACGACTGCTAGTGGATCAAGCGCACGTGACAGTGCGAGCAGAACGTCTCGGCGTGGCACTTGTCGAAGCACTTGGCCGGACCGTCGCGCTTGACGACCTGCTGGTGGTACTTGCGCCACGTCACCGCGGTGCTGGTGTAGGTGTGGTGACAGCCGTCGCAGAACTGCTGGACGTGACAGTTCATGCACACCGGCTTGGTGACCTTCTTCGCCTGGAACTGGGCCTTGTGCACGTCCTTCCAGTCGGCAGGGTGCGGCATGGCGAGCTTGTGACAGCTCATACAGAACTTGGCGCTGGTGCCGCCATCCCCGTGGCAGTAGGTGCACACCTCGGCATACTTGGCAAAGACGACCGGATGCTGCGCCTTCGTGTTCAAAGACGTGCGGTTTCTCCAGTTCCTCGCCCTGTGCGATGAGGGTATGACCTTCCGCTTGTTGTGACACGCGACGCACGTGTCCTTCTTGTGGCACTTGACGAAGCAGGCCGCCGATCCGTTGGCCGTGACGATCTTGCCGTGCACGCTGGTCCACGGGGTCGTGAGCGAGGACCCCTCGTGGTGACAGTTGGAGCACAACTCGCGCCACCTGTGGCAGTTCGCGCAGACCCTCGGGTCGGAACGACCTGTCTTGGCATGGAACTGCTTGAACTGATCCGAGTGCGGGATCGGGACCTTGTGGCAGGCCTTGCAGAACGGCACGTTCGGCGCGCCCTTGCCGTGGCAGATCTCGCATACCTTGACGTCGGCTGTGGCGGCCTTCGCGTGACCCGCCCTGTCTCCGGACCGCGGATCGATGTTCTTCGGCTTCTTCCACGTTGCCGACCTGTGGGAAGTCGGGAACGGCCTCTCCTTGCTGTGACACGCATAGCAGAACTCCGGCTTGTGGCACGTGACGAAGCAGGCATCCACGCCGTTCTTCGAGACGGCCTTGGGGTGCTGTGATCTCCACGGCACGGCCTTGTCGAAGGTCCAATCGACCTTGGTGCCGTGATGGCAGTTGTTGCAGAACGCCATGTCGGCGACGCGTGGCGTGCCCTTCGTCCCGGGTGCGTGGCACATCACGCACTTGGCGAAGACCGTCTTGACCGCCTGGGGGTGGGACTTCGTCTTGAACTCCTCGGAGTGCGGTATGTCGAGCCCGTGGCATCCCTGACAGAACTGCGACTTGATGTGGCACGTCGAGCAGTACGAGACGGGCTCGGCCATCTTCTTGGGCACGCCCTCCTCGATGAGCTTCTCCGCCTCCGCGGCGCCTTCCTTCACGGTCTCGAGGTCCGCCCTCGCGAGTTCCGCGTGGCCCTTGGGGAAGAATTCGTTCTCCAGGTGGCTCGGAGGCTTCAGGGCGAAGTCGGCCGTGTGGCAGGTCGGGCACGCGCCGGGAGCGTCCTTCTTGCCCTCTAGGTCGTGACAGCGGAAACAGGCCGTCATCTTGGTGAAGTCCGGGTGCTTGACGTTGGGCTTCCCGTCAGAGGGCGTCTTGAGTTCCAGGGTGAGCGAGGTCTCAGGATGGGCGACGCGGTTGTGACAGACCGTGCACCATATCTCCTTGTCCTCGTGCTTCTTGTGGTTTATCAGGATGCCGCTCGGGGGCGTGACCACTCGGTTCTTGGAGTGGCACTGCGTGCACTGGGACGCGGGCATCTCCTCTTCGTTCAAGGCCAGCGCGCTTCCGGGGTTGAGCGGGAAGTGGTAGGTGTTGGTGACCGCCTCGTAGAGCTCTTTGAGGGCCTTGGTCTTGAGCAGCATGAAGGTGACCGGGTCGGCGTTGACCGGTTCGTGACACGCCAGACACGAGATCTCGGAGTGCACTCCGCTCTCGTAGGCCCTGATCAGATCGTCTTGGACCTTGTGACATGCCTGAGCGCAGAACCATCGCGACGAGGAGGCGCCCAGCACCACCACCATCACAGGGACGAGCACGAGAAGGACGACGCCCGTCCAGATGATGTAGCGCGGGCGGCGGACCGGATCCTTGAACCCAGCCAGCGAGATCTTGCGCATGGACACCTCTCCCTGCATACGCGAAGCCTGACGTACACGAAGCGAGCGGTGGTTTCCCCTCCCCGCTCCATCACATCAAGATATAAGAAGGCACCCGGTGGCGCAAACACATCCTCGAGAGAAGTGCGGCGGGGGTGAGATCAGTTGGCCTGCGTGGCACGTCTCAGCGTGGGCGAGAGAACCAACATGAAGGTTGCGATCACCATCAGAGACGCCGAGAGCCAGAAAGGCGCGGCCGGAGAGACGCGGTCCCACAGAAGACCGCCCAGCGCACTCGCCGGCAGCGCGGCCAATCCCAGAGCGAACGTATAGCCTCCCACGGCGGTCCCCCGCAGATCCGGACCGACCAGATCGATCACGTAACATCTCGCGAGGGACTCGACCATGGCATAAGGAATGCCGTACAGAGCGAACAGGAGGGCAGCCGTCCACGGCGAGCCGCCGAGTGCGAAACCCGAGTAGACCACGGCATAGAGCGCGAAGCCGGCGATCAGGACGCGTCTGCGCCCGAACCGGTCGCTCATCCTTCCCGCCGGCACCGAGACGAGTGCTCCGACGACGCTGAACAGGGCCCCCATGAGGGGCACGACAGCGGTCGGCGCGCCCATGTTGTTCGCCCGCAGCATCAGCAGAGCGTCGGAGCTGTTCCCGAGTGCGAACACCGTGGACAGGACGGTGAAGCGAACGAAGGGTCGCCCGAGATGACGCAGCCGGAAGGGTGGCGGATCGGTGCGTGCACCGCGATCCATTCCCGGACGGCGGATCTCCCGGACGAACAGGAACACGACGGCTATGGCCACGGCCCCGGGTATCGCCGAGATCAGGAAGACCGTCTTGAAGGCTCCCGGGCTCAGCGCCAGCACGGCCCCTGCGGTGAGGGGCCCTATCGCCGCGCCGAGGGTGTCCAGCGCCCGGTGAACGCCGAAGTCACGGCCGCGCGTCGCCTGCGTCGATGAATCGGCGATCAGCGCGTCTCTCGGTGCGGTTCGGATGCCCTTGCCCAGCCTGTCGGCGAACCGCAGCAGCAACACGGCCGGCCAGGTCGCGGTCAGCGCGAGCAGCGGCTTGACGAGATTCGACAGCGAGTAACCCAAAGCCACCAGCGGGCGTCGCTTGCCCGTCCGGTCCGAAAGCCGCCCCGAGAGGACCTTGGTGAGGGAGGAGGTCGCTTCCGCCACGGACTCGATGATGCCGACGACGGATACCGGGACGCCCAGGACCTGCTTCAGGAAGAAGGGCAGAGTCCAGTAGACCATCTCCGAAGACGCGTCCGTCAGCAGGCTGACGACGCCCATCGCCGCGACGTTGCGAGGGACTTTGGCCCGCGGCTCGGCGTCCATCCTCAGCCTGTCTCCAACACGACCTCGACCTCGACCGGCGCCCCCATGGGCAGCGCGACCACCCCCACGGCCGCTCGCGCGTGCCGGCCCGCATCTCCGAAGGCCGCCGCCATCACCGCGCTCGCCCCGTCGGCGACGGTCGGCTGAGAGGTGAACCCGGGAGCAGAAGCGACGTACGCGGTGACCTTGACCACTCGGGTGACGCCGTCGAGATCGCAGACTGTGGACGCCGCGGCCAGCGCGTTGAGCGCCGATTGTTCGGCGCAGCGCCTCGCCACCTCGACGGTGACATCGGCCCCGACCGATCCCGACGCGACGAGCTCGCCGTCCCGAAGGGGGAGTTGACCCGCGGTGAACACGAGCGCGCCCGTTCGGATCGCGGGGACATACGAACCCAGCGCAACGGGCGCGGATGGAAGCGCGTAGCCGGCGGCGGCGAGCCGGTCGAGGACTCCCGACACGATCGGCCCTAGCCGGTCACGAGCGAATCGGCCAGACCCGTGAGCTCACCGACCGAGGTGGAGACCTGCCTGGCCGCGGCCGCCTGCTGCTGGCTGACCTGCGCAACCTCCCTCATGGAGATGACGACCTGCTCGGACGCTGTGCGCTGCTGCTGCGTCGCGATCGAGATCTGCTTGGCGGCATCGGTGGTCTCTTCGACCTGCTGGACTATCCGGTCGAGCGCATCCGCGGTACGGTGCGCGATCTCCTTGCCTTCATCCACCTTGTGAGCCGCCTTCTCCGTGGCCATGACCAGCGCCGAGGTCGACGCCTGGATCTCGCGCACGACCCGGCCGATCTCCTGCGTGGACTCGGTCACGGAGTCCGCCAGCTTCCGTATCTCGCCGGCGACCACGGCGAAGCCCTTGCCCGCCTCGCCGGCGCGCGCGGCCTCGATCGCCGCGTTGAGGGCGAGTATCTTTGTCTGCTCGGCGATCTCGTCGATTATCGTCAGGACGCGACCGATCTCCTGGCTGCGCTCCCCCAGGGCCAGGATGCGGTCGGAGGACTGCCGGGTCGTCGCTCGGATCTCCTCGATACCGTTCGCCGTGTCGGCGACGGCGCTCATCCCGTCCTCTGCGCTGGCCAGAGTCCTCTCGGCGACCCGTACCACGGACTCGGAGTTGTCGGCGATCTGCTTCGACGTCTGTGCCAGCTCCTCGAGCGTGGCTGAGGTCTGCGTCACCGCGGCTGCCTGTTCCGCGGCGCCCGCCACCTGCTGCTCGCTGGCGGAGAGGATGTCGGAAGCGAGTCCCCGGAGCCGGCTGTTGACCTGTCGGATCTGCCCGAGAAGCGTCGTGACGTTCCCGAACACGCGCGCGAGTTCGATGCGCATGTCCTCGGTTCCGGCGGACTCGTGCACCACCACTCCCAGCGTGTCGCCCGCCTGCGCCAGAATCTCCACGAGCATGCGACGGGAACTCACGGTCGCGACCTTCCAGCACGCCAGGCCGACGCCCACCCCCGCGGCGATGCACAGCGCGACGAACATTGCCGTCGACTGGGCGCCGCCGAACGTGACGAAGATGCTGGCGAACAGGGGAAACACCGCGCCCACGACCGCCCCGGCGCCAAGCATCACTACCAGGAGTCGTCGCGCAGCCGCATCGTGATTCACCATAGGACCCAACGCGCACCTCCAGCACCCCGGACGCGAATGGCCGGCGGACATTCCCAGCCGCCGCTCATCATAGCACCGTGGCTCGAGGACTTGCATCACTATACCCCCTTGGGTATACTCACGTCGAAGAAGCGACCCGAGGAGGAGCAACATCCATGTACGCAGTGACGATCGACCCAGGACGATGCGACCGCTCGCCGGGGTGCCCGGCTCGCATGTCCTGCCCCGAGGGTGCTATCGTCCGGGAAGGCAGCGGACCGTGGACGATCGACGCCTCAAGATGCGCCGGATGTGGCGTGTGTGCGTACTCGTGCCCGACGCGCGCGATCAAGATAGAGGAGCTGTGAATCAGATGGAACCCGTCGTAGTCCAGGTATTCGATTCCCCCGCGGCCACGTCCTGCTTCAGCGGAGGTTGAGGTCCCTCGTGGTCTCCGGAGGAGATCACCTCGATCGTAGCTGACGAGCTGGTGCGCAGATTCGGCGATCAGGCCACGATCGCGTACCTCGACACGCAGCGCGAGGACGTCCGAGCCGCCCATTCGGCCATGGTGGAGACGATCCGCGAGCAGGGGCTCATGTATCCGGTGACGGTGGTCGACGGAGAACCCCTTCATTACGGGAGCGTGTCGTACGCGGCGATCCTGCGGGCGGTCACGACACGTCTGAGCTCACTGAGTGCGTGACGGGACAGCGGCCACTGGTCGGCATCTCCGGATGCGGAGACTACGCAGCGGCTGAAGTCGGCGAAGCACTCGCGCGCGCCCTCACGCCGCTTGGAGGCATGGGGGCGTTCGTGTCTCAGGGGGACCGCGTCTTCCTGAAGGTCAATCTCCTGTCCAGGGCCGGACCGGACCGGGCCGTCACGACCCACCCGGACTTCGTGCGAGCGGTGATACGCGCGGCCTTCGCGGCCGGAGCCGGAGACGTCGCCGTGGGCGACAGCCCCGCCGGTCGTTCCACGGCGAACTCCGTCCGCTCGCTCTTCGACACGTGCGGCATGACCGCCGTGTGCGCGGAGGAGGGGGCCCGCCTGGTGCTGCTGGACGATGAGGTCAAGCGCGTGCCCGTGGAGGGGCAACGCCTCTACGCCTCCTTCAACCTGGGTCGCGAGGCGGTCGAAGCCGACGTGCTCATCTCTCTTCCGAAGTTGAAGACGCACGGATTCATGATGTACACCGGGGGCGTCAAGAACCTGTTCGGCTGTGTACCGGGACTCGAGAAGGCCCAATTCCACCTCAAGGTCCCGGACCGCGACGACTTCGCCGACATGCTCATCGATCTGATGCTCGCGTGCCATCCGGATCTCACCATCATGGATGCGGTGGTGGGCATGGAGGGGGAGGGCCCGGCCGGCGGCACGCCGCGCCGGATCGGCGCGATCCTGGCCTCCGCCGATCCGGTATCCCTGGATGTCGTAGCGTCATCGATGGTCGGTTTCGATCCGATGGACGTCTACACGAACAAGGCCGCGGCCCGGCGCGGCCTGGGCCCACAGCGCATCGAGGACGTCGACGTGGCCGGAGAGCCGTGGCAGACGTTCGCGCTGCGCGACTTCGCTCGACCGATGCGAGATGTGTCGGGCAGACTCCCCGTCGCGCTGGCCAAGTGGCTGCGCAGGCGCACCGCGTCTCTCCCCCTGCTCGCCGACCCTGTCGGCTGTTCGGGATGCCGGACATGCGAGCAGAACTGTCCGGTGTCCGCCATCAACATGGTGGAGGGTAGGCCGGTCTTCGACTACGACGGGTGCATCCGCTGCTACTGCTGTCAGGAGACC
The DNA here is from genome assembly GCA_963695385.1 of uncultured Coriobacteriia bacterium. GTDB lineage: Bacteria > Actinomycetota > Coriobacteriia > Anaerosomatales > PALSA-660 > JANYAK01. The sequence continues at coordinate 2,548,910 of OY968780.1, read as the reverse complement.
TGCCAGCAGCAGGTGATCGCCCTGAAAGCGCCGTTGATGGTCAGACTTCTGTTCCCGCGCGCCGGGGGGCGTCGGGCCTGATGTGCACGTCAGTGCTTGGAGCAGGTCCGCGCGGGGACCAGGGCGGGTTCGAGGTCGACCTCCGTGACGTCGGGACATCGGGGGTTCGCGAGGAGGAACGTCTCAAGGCAGATCCGTACGGCCACGATGGAGCTCTCCGGCACGGGCGCCGCACCACCCACGCGGGCTGAGACGGGGATGTTCGAGGGAGCCGCCGCCACCATCAGCGGACTTCCCACGAACCGGCTCCATATCATGGCGGGGAAGCTGCCGCCGGTCACCTTGATGCCGCGGACGTTGGCCATGTCGACCTGTCCTTCCCGGAATCCGACCCACACCGCCGCCGAGATCGAGCCCGTGTACCCGACGAACCACGCGTCCCGATACGACTGAGTGGTGCCCGTCTTGCCCGCCGACGGGCGACCGATCCGCGCTCTCATTCCCGTGCCTCTTTCAACGACCTCGCGCAGCATCCCCGAGACCTGGGCGGCCACCCCTTGGGCGACCACCCGCTTCGTGGACCGCTCGGATCGGTACAGTGAGGTGCCGCGATCGTCGGTCACCTCGAGCACGGCGAACGGGGCGGAGTGCATCCCGCCCGTGGCGAGGGTCCCATACGCCGATGCCATCTCGAGGGGAGAGACGCCTTGGGACAGCCCTCCCAGCGCGATCGCCGGGTTGGGCTCGAGAGGCGACGTGATCCCCATTCGTCTCGCCGCATCCACGACCTTCTCCGGCCCCACCTCCATCACGAGACGCGCGAACACCGCGTTGACCGACCAGTCCGTGGCGGCGCGGAGGGTCAGCGTTCCCTTGGTGAAGCCGTTCTCGTAATTGTCGACACGCCAGTACCCGTCTTTGACACGGACCACGTATGAGGAGGTGTCGAACTTGCGGTCTGGACTCACGCCGCCTTCAAGGGCTGCCACGAGAACGAACGGTTTGAAGGCCGAACCGGGCTGGCGGCGTCCCTGCACGGCGAGGTTGTATCGCGCCTTGGCGAAGTCCCGGCCTCCGACCATTGCCAGGATGCGTCCGTCACGCGGGTCGACGGCCACCACGGCGGCTTCGGGGTCCCCCTTGGAAGTAAGGATGGATGCGACCGCCTGCTCGGAGGCCCGCTGCATGGCCGGATTCAAGGTGGTGTGGATCCTGAGGCCACCGGCGAAGACCGCCCTGGTGCCGAGTCTGTTGATGAGCTGCTGTTTCACGTACTCGACGAAGTAGGGAGCCACGTCGGGCGCGCCCGCCGGGCTGGTGTCCAGAACGACTTCTTCATCCCGGGCCGCCACGTCCTGTTCTGATGTGATCAACTCCAGGTCGCGCATCCTCGTCAGCACCAGGTCTCGCCGCTCGCGAGCGGCCCTTGGGTCGACCGTGGGCGCAAGGCGTCCGGGGGACCGGATCACGCCGGCGAGCAGCGCAGACTCGGCCAGAGTCAGCTCCGACGCGGGTTTGCCGAAGTAGCCTTGAGACGCACTCTCCACGCCGTATCGACCGTTGCCGAAGTAGACCATGTTCAGGTAAGCCTCGAGGACGCGTTTCTTGGAAGTCTCTGCCTCGATCCGGTTGACCATGAGAGCCTTGCGGATCTTCATCGCCAGGCCGGGAGAACCTCGCTCATCGAGGAGCATTCGCACGAGCTGCGTCGTGATCGTGCTCTTCACTCGCCCCCCGTCCCCCCGGAGTGCCGTGAGGATAGCGGCGCCGTCCACGTTTCTGCGCCGGTTGAATCCCTCGTCCTCCGCCGCGATCACGGCGTCCCTCACGCTTCTCGGGATGTCCTCGAGACGAAGCATCTTCCGGTCCTGCTCTCCGTGCCATTCCGCGAGAACCGAACCGTCGGCCGCGTACACGATCGAAGTTCGGGCGACGCGAAGATACCCTGCGGCTGTCTCGAATTCGGGAAGGGTGCCGGACAACGCATACAGGTAGCCGGCGGACGCCAGAATGGCGACGAACGCCACGGCCAGCACCAGTGCCGACATGTTGAGAACGCGGATCCAGCGAGAGCGGCCCTGCAAGTTGAACCTCCGACACGAACTCACCGCAGAGGCCGCGCACGTCTCATGATGCCGAGGGCGCGGCCCCAAGGGGATACCGGACCTCCACGCGTACGCTATGCTTGCGCTATCTACCCTCAGGTCGAGAGCGATGCTCCTTCAATGCTATCACGCCGCGAAATCCCACTCTCCGAATCGACACGCCGCGTGCCGCCGGGCGGTGGGTGGTGAAGGCCCTGTTCGATGCGTGGAGACGCGTCATCACGAGAGCAGCTGGCTCCGCGCGACGCGCGTATAGTCTGGTCAAGTCCTCCAGCACCGTCGCGGTCGCTACTCTCGCCGCCCGCTACGTGCGCGATCCCGACGGGACTCTCAGGTCCGCGGACGCCGCGCAAAGGAAGCGGCTCAAGGAGGCCGGCGCCGCGGCGCTCGCGATAGGGGTCGCCCTCTCCTTCTTGGTCCCGGCTTCGTTCGGGGTGCCGGTGTTGCGCCGATTCCTCGCGGCCGGCTGGACGGCGGCATGGGCGCTCGCGCGCCTCTTCATCATGCGGGCCACTGCCCGTGGCACTCTGGCCGCGGACCCCCGACCGATCGCCGACGCGTGGGGACCCGCTCTGCTCCCGTTCGCCGTTGCCGTCGTCGAACCACTCGGGTTCCTCTCTCTGGGAGTGTCCGCATGGCTGACCGCCAGAGGCCTGGTCGCCCTGGGGACACAGCGAGCCGAGGCGCGATGGGTGGTCGCGTGGGCATTCGGTGGTCAGTTCGCGACCGAGATCGTCGCGTGGCTAGCACGAGGCGGGGTCGCCTACCTGCTGACGATCGCGTCCTGAGCAAGTTCCTCAGACCGCCGGCGCCGCGTCCATCTCCACCCCCGCGCTTCCCCACTCGGCGAGAACTACGCCCGCCAGGACCAAAGCGGCGCCGGCCCACTGCACCGGCGCCAGTCTCTCTCCCACGAACACGGCGGCGAGCATGATCGCGAACGGGAGCTCGAGGGTCGAGACGACGGCGGCATGCGGGGCGCCGAGGCCCCGCATGCCGCCAAGGTAGAGCGTCACCGCGGCGAAGGTAGGCACGAGCACGATGAGCCCCAACGCGATCCATGCGCCGGCTCCCCACGCCGCGGTCGTGGGCCAGCCGGTCGTCGCCGTCGTCACGGCAGCGATCCCGACCGCGGAGATCCCGAACGTGTAGGTCATGATCACGAAGCGCGGCCGACGATCGAGCACCCTGTAGGAGAGCAGATTGAAGACCGCGTACCCAACGCCGGCCCCAAGGCCCAGGGCGAGACCGCGCAATGTCACGTCGCCGGAGGCCCCGAGGACATCGGCCACGAGCGCGCAGCCCAGGAAGGTCAGGACGACAGATGCGATGCGGCGCCGGGGAAGCGGCTCCCCCAGGAAGACACGCCCCATCAGGCACACCATCGCGGGATAGGTGAACAGCAGCACCGTCGTGACGGACGCGCCGATCTCCTTCACGGCGAATGCGTAGCACAACGACGCCACTCCGTAGCCCGACAACGCGAGCAGGGAGAACGAGCCCAGGTCCGCCGCGGTGATCGCCATCTGACGCCGGTCGCGGACCAACTGGACCGAGCCCAGTAGCAGCGCGGATATGGCGAAGCGCCACATGAGCATGGACTGGGGGTCGGCTCCGGCGCCGAAAGCCCACTTGGTCAGGATGCCGAGCGTGGCGAAGCATGCCGCCGAGGCGACTACCGCCCATAGCGAGGACTTCCGGGGCAATCTCGTCTTCCTTCCGTGGCGAACGTCTACCGGTCCCAAGGTGGGCCCGACCGCAGCCGCCGTCAACGCGGCGCGTCGGGGTCGAATCCGCCCGGACGCCTGTCGATGGTAGACTCGCCGCATGTCTGATGCATCGAATCCGGTCCGCGATAGTCCGGCCCCTCCCGCCAGATCCCCGCTTCGCTGGTTGCCCGCCGCCTCTTGGTCGATCGTGATCTTCGCCCTCAGCTCAGTACCCGGCTCGAACCTTCCCGGCCACTGGTCCTACGAGGCCCACTTCACCGAGTACGCGATCCTGGGCCTGCTGGTCACGTTCGCACTGGCCCGGCGGCCGGGTCTGGCCGCAGCGATGGCGATCGCACTGGCTGTGTGTTCGGCATACGGGATCACGGACGAGCTTCACCAGGCGTTCGTGCCTGGACGCACCCCCGACCCGCTCGACTGGGGTATGGACACCCTCGGGGCCGCGGCCGGCGCGGCGTCCATGGGCGCGGCCGTGGCATGGCGGCGCGCGAAGGTGCGTCGCCGTTCTCCGGGAACTCCCGCGACCTGAGCCGCCGGCCTGCGCGAGTCGCCCGCGTTCGAATCATCGCCGGCTGCTGACGCCGCGACCCAGTCCTCCTCAGTAGATGCCTGACTCGGCGGCCTTCTGGGTCGAGATCCCCAACGCCCTCACCTTGATCTTGAAGTCGTGGGAGTTGGCCGCCATGGACATGGCGTCGTCCATCGTGATCTGGCCGGCCTGGTACAGCGTGAGGAGACTTTGGTCGAAGGTCTGCATCCCGTAGTAGTCCCCCTCATCCATCGCGTCCCGGATCTTGTAGGTCTGTTCAGCGTCCAGGATGTACTCACGGACCGTTCCCGTCGTGACCAGCACCTCGACGGCCGGCACGAGTCCGCCGTTGATGGATGGGACCAGCCGCATCGATATGATCCCGCGCAATGTCGCGGCCAACATCAGACGGATCTGTTTCTGCTGGTATGGGGGGAAGAAGTCGATGATACGGGCGATCGTCTCCGTGGCATCCAGTGTGTGCAGGGTCGACAGGACGAGGTTCCCTATCTCGGCCGCGGTCAGCGCCGCCGAGACGGTCTCGTGATCCCGCATCTCGCCGATCAGTATCACGTCCGGATCCTGCCGGACGACGTGGCGCAGGGCCTCCGCGTAACTCTCGGTGTCGATCCCTATCTCGCGCTGGTTGATGATGCACTTCTTGTCCTGGTGAAGGACCTCTATAGGGTCCTCGATGGTCACTATGTGTCCCTCGCGGGTACTGTTGATCTGGTCGATCATGGCCGCGAGGGTCGTTGTCTTGCCGGATCCGGCGGTGCCCGTGACGAGCACGAGGCCCCTCGTCTCGTTCGCCAGCTGGCGGACGATGGGCGGCAGCCCGAGCTCCTCGATTCCCATGCGCTCAGTGGTCACGCGACGAAGCGTCATGGCCACGCTTCCCCGCTGGTGGAAGACGTTGACCCTGAATCGGCCGATGCCCGACACGGAGTAGGCGAAGTCGACCTCTCGATGATCGTCGAAGCTGGCGCGCTGGTGCTCGTCCATCATGCCTACCGCGAGCTTCTCGGTGATCTCCGCCGTGAGCACCGGCAGGTCGCGCATCAGGAGCAGTTTGCCGTTGAGTCTCACGGCCGGCGGGCTGCCAGACTTGATGTGAAGGTCGGAGCTTCCGCGCTCCGCCATCACCTTGAGAAGTCCGTCGATCTCAGCCATGGTCCCACCCGTCATGCCGACCGATTCGATCATCCACAATCGTAGCAGCATCCCGCCGCGCGTGCGCGCACACCCGCATGTCAAGAGTCGCCGAACCCCGGGACCGTCGTCGGCAAGTCCCACCCGGAACCGAGCCGTTCTTGGTCGACTGTACGGCAGGGACTATGGCCTGCATGCCCCGGAGTAGTCCCCTCGGTCTATGGAATCGACGCTGACCACATCGCCGGTGTGCGGGGAGTGGACCATGCGTCCTCCGCCGACGTAGATGCCCACGTGGTGGATCGGGCTGCCGAAGAACACCAGATCGCCGGGCTTCAAAGTACTCCTCGAGACGCGCTGCCCAGAGGAGATCTGTCCTCTCGAACTGTGCGGAAGCGATACCCCGACCTTCCCGTAGACGAACATGGTGAACCCGCTGCAGTCGAACGAATCCGGCCCGGCGGCGGCCCAATGGTAGGGCCTGCCAAGGTACCGCATCGCCACCTCCACGACGCCACCTCGCGGTTCTCGCGTCGGAGAACCCCAATCCCAGCCCAATCCTCCCGATCCGGATCGTGTCGCGACGTCCCGGGCGGCGCGTTCTCGCTCCGCCGCCTCGAGCGCGGCGATCTCGGCTTCCACCCCACGGAGCAGTCGCCGCCGCGTGGCGACATCCCCCTCGATGGAACGTCGCCGGCCCGTCACGATGTCGAGTTGCGCCTTCGCCTCGCTGCGCAGGGCCCGGACCTCGGATGCGACCCGCCGGGTCGTCACCCGCTTCGTCCGAAGCTCGGACACCGCCGCCGCCTCCCGGTCGTTCCATGCGTTGAGAAGATCCCATGTCGTGGCGAGATCCTCGAACGAGGCCGCGCCCAGCAGCACCGTCATGAGACCGGTAGGGCCCGCGCGATACATGCTGTCCGCCCTTGTGGCCAGCGACTTCTGAAGAAGGCCGATCCGAGCGTCGAGTCGCCGCATGAGAGCCCGGTTCTCGGCGAGGCGCAGGCTCACCTGCCGATATTGGTGCGAAGCCGTGTTGTAGTCCTCGACCGCGACTTCCATCCTGACGTCCAAGCGGTCCAACTGCCTCTTGATCCCCGCGGCATATGTGCGCTTGTCGGCGATGGGCGCCGCCGCGGCGGGCACCGTGCCGAGGAGCAGGCTCAACGCCAGAAGTCCGGCGAGTGATCGAGAGAAGCGGATGGGTTGTCCCTCCCGGTGCGGATCCGAGGGGCGGTCAAACCTCGTCAGAATAGCACAGCGGGCATCGCCGGCACCGTTCAGGCGCGCGCCCGTCGTGTCGCCTGATCTCGAGGTTGCGTCCGCGCCAATCCGATACACAGGCCGTCCAGCAGCCCGACAGCGATGCGCTGCATGGTGTGCTCGTCGTCCGCGCCCTCGCTGAGGACGACCTCGATGACCGGCGGCGGGTGTTCCAGAGAACACAGGGCGACCTCGAGGCGCCGCGCCAACGCATCGCCGCCGTCAGCTGCGGCGACCGTGGGCGCCTCTCGTTCCGGACGCTCCGCGCGGCGCTCACCGAGGACCATGGTCAGTTCCGTCAAGACGATCGAGTCCTCACCTGCCAGGGCGACCCGCGCGTCAGGCTCGCTCGCGAGGGCCAGGTTGCACAGGCGCTCAGCCACCGCCGTTCCCGCCTCGTCGAGCGCGAGCAGACCCACCTCTCGGCCCCGCAGGACTCCGGCGCTTCGGGCCGGCGCGCGCCTCAGGGCCGTTGGCGCGTCGGGCGCCTTGCCCTCCCAGACGTGCCTGAGGTTGCCCAGGGCGCGAACGGTATCCGGGCCAACGATGCCGTCCGCCCGGAGTCCCGAGTTGTTCTGGAACTCGCGGACGGCGCGTTCGCAGAATGCGCCGAAGATGCCGTCCGCGTCGCCTACCGCGAAGCCGAGCGCGTTCAGCGCTCCCTCCAACGCTCGGACGTCCGCACCGTGGAAGTGGGGCACGCGCAGGTACAGCAGTCGATCGCCCAGGGTGAAAGTGGCGTCGACGAGCGCGGACCACGTCTCGGGCCCCACGTCGCCGTCCTCGACAAGGCCCCGTTCCCGCTGGAACGCCTGGACGGCCGCGAGCGTCGCGCCGAGGAAGACCCCGTCGACCCCGGTGGGCCCGATGTCGGAGCCGAGCGCCACCAGACGCCTCTGGACGTCCTCGACCGAGGGTCCGCGTTCACCCTTTCGGATGGGTCTCACCGTGTAGGCCTCCTGGCGCGTATCGTCATCGACGTCCCGCGGGTTCCGCGTCCGTCGCACTGCCTTCGTTCACGGCTGCCCTCGACGGTCCCTGATGAACTTGGACACGTTCGAACGCACCAGCGCGCTGTGACGCTCGGCACGCCGCATGAAGCGGTCGATGTCCGCATCCACGACAGTATCCCGGACTTTGGAGAAGAGCAGCCCTTCGCGGTGCAGCACGGCGGCGTCGGCGAGCCGCTCCAGTATCACGGCGACCTCGCATTCAGCCTTGTCGAGCCGCAGAGACGCCTCGTCGGCCGATATCGGCCCACCATGGACACGCATCAGCTGGAGAACCTCGCGGACCAGACCTTCGGTCGCCCGGTCACCCGGAAGTCCATCCAGCGCCCTTCGCAGGCTCATCGAAAACGCGCCTCTCGGCCGGCCGGCTGCCGAAACCGGGCAACCGCGTGCAACACGTTCATCGTATCGCCCCATCGAAAGGGCGTATACCCGCGCCGACGGGACTCGAGCCGCCGGTATCGGATGGACGGGACGCCTGCTAGGGCACGGCCGATGAGACCCGGACGGCGTTCTTGCCCTCTTGCTTGGCCACGTACATCGCTCGGTCCGCCGCCTCGATGAGCCGGCTCTGGGTACGGGCATGCGTCGGGTAGGTCGCCACGCCCACTGAGATGGTCTTGTGAACGGGGTCGGCACCTTCGACTGTCGCGAACGGCAACGCGGCGACGCCCTGCCGTATCCTCTCGGCCACCGACTCGGCGCCCGCCGTGTCCGTCTCAGGCAGGGCCACGACGAACTCCTCTCCGCCATAGCGCGCGGCCACGTCGATATCCCGAAGGTTGGCCCTGATGGTATCGCTCACGCATTGGAGCACCTTGTCGCCCCGCGGATGACCGCACATGTCGTTGAAGCTCTTGAAGTCGTCGATATCGATCATGATCAGCGACAGCGGATGACCGAAGCGCGAGGCCCGACCGACCTCCTCCTCCAGCCTCTGCTGGAAGTAGCCGTGGTTGTAGAGATCGGTGAGCCTATCCGTGACCGACAGTCGCTCCAACTCCTCGTGGAGAAGAGCGTTCTGCAGTGCCAGAGACGCCTGGTTGCACACGACTCCGAGCCGGTCGATCTCCTGCGGGCTGAGCTCGCGAGGAGTCGAGGAGCCGAGCGCCAGGACGCCGAACACGGAGTCGCCGGTGCGCAGGGACACCCCCACGTGCGACCTGAGGGCATCGGGATGCCTCACCCACAGAGCGGACGGTGAGCCTGCCTCTATCTCCGCCTCCTGTACCAGCCCCGTGCCGAACGCCTCACCCAACATCGTCTCCGAGACCGGCACCTCGGGCACGAAGTAGTCCTCTGGACGACCCTGGCTGGCGCGAAGGCGCAACGTCCAACGCTCGCTGTCGAGCAGGTACACGCAGCTTATCTCGGCGCCCAGGATGCCATTGGCTCCGTCGACCGTGAGCGAAGTGACGTCGTCGACTGAGTTGAAGCTGGTGAGCGCCTTGAAGAACTCGTGCGTGAAGAATATCTCGGCGAGTTGCGTCTCCAAGTCGCCGTTGGCTCGCTCGAGCGCCTCCTTGCCAGACTGGAGTTTGCGCTCGTGGCTGCGGATCTTGTCGTACGCGACCTGCAGTTCGACGAAGAGTCTCTCCTGCTCCTCTCCGCGCTTCTTCGCGACCAGGAGGTCCCACACCATCTCAGCCCCCCTGGCCCCGATCAGCTCGACACCGGCCGGCGCCTGCCCCAGGAGGGCTTGTCTGGTTCCTTCATCATCCGAGAGGTCGACGATCAGGTCCAGATCGTGCACCTGATACAGCTCCGTGGGGTCCGTGGTCGTGAATATGCCGAGGTTCTCCGCCAACCGCATCCCCGGAGCGGACTGACTGAGATCGGCGAGCGCGACGACCGCGATGCTCTCGACCTCGTTCAGGAGTCTCAACAGCGAGGCGGAGCGAAGTCCCGCACCGGCGATGGCGATGCGCAGCTTCCCCGGCCGGGACACAGCGGAGGGGGCGTCGGCTGCAGCCTCCGTCACGGTCGCCTCTCCATCACCCACGGACTCCGCCACCTAGATCTCCCTGATCCCGTACGCATAACTCCGAACCAGAAGGATACCTGTGTCCAGGTGCAGTTCGATAGTGCGGGCGTGATTCATGCCGGTGTCCTCCGCGCGCAGCAGGATGCCCAGACGCTTGAGTTCGACCTTGACCTGAGCCGCATTCCTTGACCCGATCGTGGCCGCGACCGCCTCCGACCCGAACATGGCCGCACCGCCCGCGAGTTTCGCGACCAATCGCCGCTTGGGACTCCCGGCGTCCGCCAGCATCTCGACCATCGCCGACACAGCGCTGGTCGCGAACTTGTACGGATTGGCCGCCGTGGCAGCGTCACTGCCGTCGGGCAGCATGATATGCGACATCCCGCCCACTCTACGCAACGGATCCCAGAGAGTCAGGCCCACGCAGGATCCCAGGGCCTGTGCCGTGAGCAGGTCCGGGTACTCGGCGAGAGCGATCTCGCCCACGAGAACGGTGACGATGTCGCCCCCCGTCCCGGAGGGAGGATCGATGGCCACTCGGCCGCCCGCTATCCGACGCCGAGGCGCGCGAGCAACACCTCGAGTCCGTCAGGATTCGGCATGAAGAACAGATACGCGTCGACCATCTCCTCCATCGAGAAGAAGCGAGTGCGCTGCAACATGGCCGTCTGGGCCGTCAGGCCGACCTCGGTGGTCACCGACTCGAGGATCGCCCCGACCATGTCCAGCGCGAAGGACGGCTTGGACGGCAGTACGCTCAGGTCCGCCAATCGGCCCACCGCGGCCAGGTACGCCGACACGAGGATCTGCGACACGTGCGTCACGATCGCCTCCTCCTCGGCTCCGAACGACTTCGCGACTCCGATCGGGCGGCTGCGCATGAGGTCGACGAGCGCCAGCGACGAGGCCCGGGGCGCCACGAAGAGCATTCCCCCGGAGAGGTCGCCCAACAGTCTCGTGTACACGGCGCCCGCCAGCGTCTCGGGACCGCCGAGCACGCTGGGGACCTCCCCCACCTCGACGATCTCCAGAGTTGGGATATCGATCTCGATGCGGTGGTCGGTCAGCTGAGACAACGCCGTGGCGGCATGACCCGCACCGATGTTCCCGGTCTCCCTGAGTGCGTCCATCTGCAGCGCCGACAGCTTCCTCAAGTCCACGATCGCCTAGTCTCCCATCGAGAACATCATCCGCGGGTCCAGGATGAGCGCCACCGAACCATCCCCGAGCACGGTGGCGCCGCCCAGTCCTTTCGCCTGTTTCAACGCCCTTGCCAGAGGTTTGATGACCACTTCCTGCCGTCCGATGAGCGAACCGACGGTCAGTCCGCGTATCTGGTCGCCGACCTCCACGATCACGATGTGCTCGCTATCTTCGGGAGCGCGCGCATGGTCGGCGTGCGCTCCGATGAGAACGTCCAGGCGATAGACGGGCACGACGCTCCCATCCCTCAAGGACAGCACCGGCGAGCCCTCGATGGTGTCGAGATCCATCTCGTCTCTCGAGAGGACCTCGCTCACGAAGCTCAGCGGCAACGCGAAGACCTGCTCTCCTGACCCCACCAGAAGCGTCTGCACTATGGCCAGGGTCAGCGGCAGGCTCAGCACGAACTCGCTGCCGACGCCCGGCTCCGAGCGGATCGACAGCGAGCCTCCCAGATGCTGGATCTTCCCACGGACGACGTCCATGCCGACGCCACGACCCGACACCTTCGTCGCGACCTCGGTGGTCGAGAATCCCGGGGCGCAGGTCAGCATGAGGATGTCGGCCGCGGGGTATCCCTCCCTCATCTGTGGCGTGACCAAGCCCCGCTCGACAGCCTTGGCCCAGATCAGGTCCTCATCAATCCCGCGACCGTCGTCAGAGACGACGAGACGGATCTGGTCCCGTTCCCGGGACGCGGAGAGGCGAACGGTGCCGCGGGGGCTCTTGCCGCTCGCCACGCGGACACCGGACGGCTCGATCCCGTGGTCGATGGCGTTGCGCAACAGATGGACCAGCGGATCGCCCACCTCGTCGAGGACGGTCCTGTCCAGCTCGATTCCGAGCCCCTCCATCTCGAACTCGATGTCCTTGCCCAGGTCGCACGAGAGATCGCGCACCATCCTGGGGAACCTGTTGAAGATGTTGCCGACGGGCACCATGCGCGTCTGCATGACCTCGTGCTGAAGATCCGACGAGATTCGCCCCAGATCCTCAAGCGCCTCGCGGACATCCGGACTCCCATCATGGGAGATGAGGTTCTCCAATCGAGAGCGGACCGTGACGATCTCCCCGACGAGGTTGACCAACGTGTCCAAGTGGCCGATGGCGATGCGGACGGTCTGGGTCTCGGACAGCTTGGGGATGGCGTTCTTGAACCTCCCGTGCGCTTCATCCTCGGCGTAGGCCGGCGGTCCGATCGGGCACGACCGCGCCCGGTCAGCCACCTCGGCGGACGCGACCTCGCTCACCGCCTCCACCGCCTTGGCGACGTCGGCCGCCGGACGCGGGGTCTGCAGGACCACCTCGAAGGACAGCCCGAAGTTCTCGTCCTCGATGTCCCTCGCGGACGGGTGGGTCTCCACCACACGGCCGATGTGGGACAACCGCTTGATGACCATGTATGCCCGCACGGACTTGAGCACGCACGACTCCTCGAGCGAGACGGTCACGAGCACTTCGGCGCCGCCGTCGCCGTCGCGGGACGTCACGTCGAAGACGCTCTCTCCCTCGGCGGTCATCCCCAGCGTCGAGCCCCTGTCGAGCTGTGTGCGTGCCGCCAATTCGGCAAGGATCGCACCCGCGTCGAAGGCGACCCGGTCGTTGGCCTCGTCATCGATCAGAAGCCTGACGGCATCGGCGGCGCGCAGCATGAGGTCCACCAGTCCGCGATCGGCCGACTGGGCGCCCCCGCGCACGGTGTCCATCAGGCTTTCCATCTTGTGGGTCAGGTCGGCCGTCCGCTCGTATCCCATGGCGGCGGCCATGCCTTTCAGGCTGTGGGCCCCCCTGAACACGACTTCCACCGGCTCCAGGTCGTCAGGCACCTTCTCGAGCCGGAGCATGCCGTCCACGATGCTCTGCACGTACTCGGCGCTCTCGGACAAGAACACATCCCGGTATGTCCGCATGTCATCGGGCACCGTGCTCAGCTCCCATCGCGCATCGTCCGACGTATCTCTGCGGCTATCCTGCCGACAGGCACGATCTTCTGCGCGGCGCCCAGCCGCACAGCGGCTCCCGGCATGCCCCACACGACCGAGCTCGCCTCGTCTTGGACGATCGTTGAACCGCCCGCTCCGAAGATCGAGAGCAGGCCCGCCGCGCCGTCCTGCCCCATGCCGGAGAGGACGACTCCGGTGATGTTGGGTCCGTATCCCGTCGCCGCGCTCTTGAACAGCGGGTCGGCCGAGGGGCGGACGCCGTGTATGGCCGGCGCGGCGTCCATCGACAGGAGTGTCGGCCTCCCCGGGTGACCACTCACTTGCATGTGCGCACCGTGCGGAGCCAGGTAGCCTCGACCGGCCTCCACGCGCATGCCGTCAGCAGCCTCTTGGACATCGAACCCGGCGATCCTGCTCAACCGCTTCGCAAGGGACGCTGTGAAGCCTGCGGGAAGATGCTGAACTACCAGGTACGCCACCGGCAGGTTCCCGGGGAGCCCAGAGAACACCTTCTCCAGCGCTGGAGGACCGCCGGTCGAGGACGCCATCACCACCAGTCGGTCCACCGAGTCGGCGCGGCGCGCAGTGGTGTACCGCTTCGAAGCCATGACCGAGCCATCCCTGTTGAGCGGAGGCCCGGATGCCTGCAGACGTTTGCCCGGCTCGACCCGGTACGCGGTCTTGATCTTCTTCAGCATGACGTCCGCCAGGTCGGACAGGGAGCTGGCGAAGCCGCCCTTGGGTTTGGGAACGAAGTCGACAGCGCCGCACGACAACGCCGCGTACGTGGTGTCCGGATCGTCAACCGAGCTGAGCATGACCACACGGGCGGCCGACTCTCTCATGATGAACGGGAGCGACTCGAGCCCGTTGAGCTCGGGCATCTCGATATCGAGCGTGACGACGTCGGGCTGCAGAGCGCGTACCTTCTCGATGGCGTCCACACCGTTTCCCGCCGTGCCCACGACTTCGACCCGGGGATCCAGGGACAGCGCCTGCGTGAGCATCTGACGGATCAGCGCGGAGTCGTCGACCACCAGTACGCGAATACGGGTTCGCATGGCGCGGGCAGCCCTACCGAGCGACCGACTGCAGGCACTTCTTGACGGTCTCCAGCACCTTGGCAGGCTGAAACGGCTTGACCAGGAAGTCCATGGCGCCCGCCTCGAGTGCCTCCACGATCATCTTCTGCTGACCCATAGCGGTCAGCATGAGCACTCGCGCGTTCCCGTCGGCCTGCCTTATCGCCCGAAGGGCGTCCAAGCCGTTCATCTCCGGCATCGTGATGTCGAGGGTGACCAGGTCGGGATGGCACTGTCCGTACTTGTCGACCGCGTCGCGGCCGTTCACCGCCTCGTGGATCACGTAGCCCTCTTCGGACAGGATGTCGCGGATCATCATGCGCATGAACGCTGCGTCATCGACCACGAGGATCGTGCTAGACATCGTCGTCACCCTCCATGCGGTCCCCGATCGACGACGTTTCGAAGTCGGCGCGCGGCAGAACCTTGTCCAGATCGAGCAGTATGATCAGGCGGTCGCCGTAGTGGGCGACCCCCTCGAACGCCTCGGCGGTTCCCGCCGTCAATGCCGTCTCGGGCGCGGGGGCCACGTCGGAGACAGCTATGCCGACGACCTCGCTGGCCGCGTCTACGGCCAGACCCACTTGGCCGCTCTCGCCCTCCGCCACGATGATGCGGGAACTCGCGGTCGCGTGGAACTCGGAGTCGAACAGCCTGCGGCCCAGATTGACCACCGGAATGACCTTGCCGCGCAGGTTGATGACACCGTCGACCGCGGCTGGAGCGCGCGGCACCGGAGTCACGGGCTCGTAGCGCACGATGCTGCTCACCTTCGCGATGGGCAGCCCGAAGTCCTCCGAGCCCAGGCGGAACAGCACGTACTGCCGGACCTCTTCGCTTCCGGCCACCTCAGTCGTTCCCCGTCCGGAAGATGTGCACGGATTCCTCCAGGCGATGAGCCATGTCGGCGAGATCCTGGGCCGAGGATGTGATCTCCTCCACACATGCGGTCTGCTCCTGGGCCGCCGCGGCGGTCTCCTCGGCCGATGCCGCGTTCTCCTCGACGACTGCCGCGATGTCGTGCATCGCCTTGTCGACCGACGAAGTGCGTTCGCGCTGCTCGTTCATGGCGCCGGCTATCTCGTCCGCCAGTGCCGCGGTACGGGAGATCGCCGCATTGATCTCGGCAAGGACTTCGCCCGTCCGGCCGACGACCTCGGTGCCGAGCGCGACCTCGCGTGTGCCGATCAGCGTGTATTTCACCGCGCGACCGGTCTCGGTCTGGACCTCCTTTATGAGATCCCCTATCTGCTCGGCTGCCTTGCCCGAGCCTTCCGCCAGCTTGCGGACCTCCTCGGCCACGACGGAGAACCCGCGTCCGGACTCTCCGGCGCGAGCCGCCTCGATCGCCGCGTTGAGCGAGAGCAGGTTCGTCTGGTCCGCGATCGACGTGATCACGTCGACGATCTTGCCTATCTCCTCGCTGTGCCGCCCGAGGATCTCGACGGATTCGGCGAGGGTGACGATCGCCTCCTGCACTTCGCCGATCTTGGCGATGGCCTGTGCCGTCGCCTCCTGGCCGTTGGATGCGGACATCGCCGCGTCCTGCGTGATCCGCGAGGCCTCCTCGGCCCTCTCGGCGACCCCCGCCACGGATGCGGAGATGGCCTGCATGGCGGAGGCGGTGTCCTCGACCTTGCCCGACTGCAGCTCCGCCCCATTGGCGATCTGCTGCACGGACGTCGAGATCTCCATGGTCGAGGCCTGGATCTCCTCCGACGAGCTGGACAACTCGCTCGCCGCGGCCGAGACGGACTCTGCCGACCTGCGAACCGTGGAAGCGATCTCGGAAAGGGATTCGATAAGGCGGTTGCAGTCGTCGGCCAGCACGCCGATCTCGTCCTCGGTGGTGACCGCAGCACGCACGGTCAGATCGCCCTTTCCGGCGACGTCCATCACCTCACCGAGACCGCGCAGCGGCGCGAGTATCCTGGTCCGGAAAGCCTTGTGCCAATAGAGGGTGCCGGGGATCGCCGTCACAGCCATGAGCACGCCGCCGAACAGCATCATGCCCAGCATCGGGAGCAGCGGGGGCCTGAACCAGACCCACCACACGATTCCCGTCAGGACCAGCCCGGACACGACCGCAGGACCGATCGTGGCCCACGTCCACAGCAGGAAGGTGGCCGCGAGACTCCGCCTGACCACCGCCCTGGACTGCCTCGTATTCCCCACGCGCACTGCCTCCTCCCCGCCACGTCGCCGTGGCGTTCAAGCCCTTCGGCGATTCTACTCCATGTGACTCGCCCAGCGTCCTCGGCGAATGTCACTTCCTGCGGTAGACCCGGTCCCTGCCGCTCACCGTCTCGAAGCCGTCGGATACGGATATCGCGAGCTTCTCGCTTCGCCCAAGCACAAGGTATCCGCCGTGGGCGAGCGACCGCATGAAGATGTCCAGCGTCCTCGCCTGCTGCTCTCGAGTGAAGTAGATGAAGACGTTCCGACAGAAGATGGCGTCGACCACACTTATCGGCGCGTCGTCGAAGAGATTCAAGTACCTGAATCTCGTGCAGTTCCTCACCTCGGGGGTGATGCGGAAAGTCGTGGCGCCCAGCTCGAGGAACTGTCGCCTGTACGGATCGGGGATGTCCTTGAGTCTCGAGAGGTCGTACTCGCCGGCCTTCGCCGTCCCGAGCGCCTGCGAATCGAGGTCGGTCCCCGTGACGGACAGTATGAAGTCGTCGGCGCGGAGTCCCATCTCGGACAGGAAGCACATCGCCACCGAGTACGTCTCCTCGCCGGTCGAACACCCCGCGGACCAAACTCGGATCATGCGCTGGCGGCTTCGCGACTTGCGGGCGATGATGTCGGGGACTATCTGCTCGCGGAAGAGCCGGAACACCGTCGCGTCGCGAAAGAACTCGGTGACGTTGATGGTCAGCGAGTCGAGCAACTTCGCCCACTCTGTGGGATTCTCGTCCAGATGGCGCAGGTACTGGCTGTACGTATGCAGATTCAGCGAGTTCAGACGCGTGGCGACCCGCCGCTCCACGTACGGGAGGCGGTACTGCCTCAGGTCCAGACCCCTTTCCTCCGCGATCCTGGCGATCAGCCTGCGCAGGTTACCGCGATTCGGGTTCCCGGGGCCGCCCCGCTCGATCGGTCGGCTGTCTTCGTGCGCCTCGGCCATGGGGGCTGCTCCGGGTCGAGAAGGGTCGGGGCTCGAACCGGGCCGTCGCTTCGGCGGACCCTGCACAACAGTGTACTCGGGTCGCGAGAGCGAGGGTGAGTGCGGAGTGGCCCCGAAAGCCCATCGCCGGTCCCCGGCCTGGCTCTCGGCCCTCAGCCTAGAACGGGTTGTGGCAGTTCGTGCACACCGATCGAATGAACGCGGCGGAGGTGTTGCCGTGCGGAGCGTGCGCGATGTGACAGGTTGTGCAGTCGATCCAGTCCGAGGCGGTGTTGGCGAGGGGCTCCCCGCCGACCCCCTCGCTGGGGTCGTGGGCCAGCGGGAGCGGGTTGTCAGCAGTCCTGATGGGCGTGCCGGCGTAGGCCGAGAGCGGACCGCTGACCGAGTGCCGGCCGACTCCCCCGGCGAGAGGATGCGGAGCGGACGATGGGAAGGGGTGGCACTTGCCACACCAGCCGCTCATGCCCTTGGCGGGATCAGGTCCGGACGTGCCATCGCCGCTGACCGGGGGCTTGGCATGCCGCGGCTCCGTGTAGCTGGGCCGGTACCCGGCGCTGGCTGGATCCACGTGCAACCGGAATCCACCCACGGGGAAACCTTCCTCGGCCGACACCACGAACGGCGTGGGGTTGCCGGCGGAATCGTAACCACCCGCGGGCTGGCCGAAGAGTGTGTCGTTCAGCAAGCGATAGTTCGACGTTCCGTGGACGAGGTGGCACACCGCGCAGTCCATCGTGATCCGCTGGGTCTTGACTCCGGCCGCCGCTATCGCCGGCGTGGTCCACGGGCCCCACGCGCCGCCGGTGAGCGTGTCGCCCGCCGTGCCGTATGCACCGGCGGAGCCACGGGACTTGTAGACGCCGTCCTCGACATCCGTGTCGGCGCCCTGCGCGGTGGCCCCGTGGCACGTATAGCAGAACTCGCCTGCCGAGGTCGCGTCGCCCTGGAGCAGCGCGGATCGCGTCTTGGCGGTCGCGTCTGTCCATGTGATGGAACTGGTGACGTTGTGCGCCCGATGGCAGCTGCTGCACTGGTCGCTGTTCTTCGTGTAGCCCCCGTGAACCCCGGCGTTCGCGAACGCCAGACTGGGACCCAGAAGCACCATCATCGCCAGCACGCACGCGGCGCGCATGAACGCGAACACCTTCACGAAGTCGGACCCTCCCCGCAATCGCACGCCATGAGCACTGCCGAACCTCTCAACCAACCGCTCCAGCCTAGAAGTCGGTATGGCAGGACACGCACAGCGCCGGATAGACGAACGGAGCCGTGGTGTTTCCGTGAGGCGTGTGCGCTATGTGGCAGGTTGTGCAGTCGATCCAATCGGAAGCCGTGTTCGTGAGAGGCGAGCCATCGACGCCTTCGTCGATATCGTGGGCGAGCGGGAGGGGGTTGTCGACGGTCCTGATGGGTGAACCGGGCCAGTTCGACAAAGGCACGTTGAATGGGTGGAAGTGGGTCGATCCGGCGGCGAAGTTGTGGCACTTGCCACACCATCCGCTCATGCCCTTGGCAGGATCCGGGCCGGCCGTGCCGTCGCCGCTGACGGGAGGCTTGGCATGCCGCGCGGCCGTATAGCTGGGCCTGTATCCCTCGTCCACCGCATTGACGTGGAGCCGGAATCCGCCCTCCGGGAAGCCTTCCTCGGCGGACAGCACGAACGGAGTGGGGTTGCCGGCGGAATCGTAACCACCCGCGGGCTGGCCGAAGAGCGTGTCGTTCAACAGACGATAGTTGGACGTACCGTGGACGAGATGGCACACCGCGCAGTCCATCTTGATCCGCTGGGCGTTCACTCCGGTCGCAGCCAGATCAGGCGTGGTCCAGGGTCCCCACTTGCCGCCCGTGAGAGCGTCACCCGACGTGCCGAAGGCGCCGTCGGAGGCGCGGGACTTGTAGACGCCGTCCTCGACGTCGGTGTCGGCGCCCTGCGCAGTCGCGCCGTGACATGTGTAGCAGAACTCGCCGGTGTCGTTCGCACCGCCGCGGAGCAGCGCGGATCGTCTCTTGCCGTTGGTGTCGGTCCACATGATCGAACTCGAGACATTGTGCGCCCTGTGGCAGCTGCTGCACTGATCGCTGTCCGTGGGGTAGCCTCCATGGACGCCGGCGTTCGCGTACGCGAGGCTGGGCAGGAGGGCCATGAACAGCGCCAGTACCCCGAAAGCGCGCAGGAATGTGTGCCTATTCACGGTCATCGGGCCTTCCCCGCAATCGCGCACGTATCCTCCGCCGAACCTCTCCGTGGTGTGCTGACGCGCATCATACTCCACCCTCTCGATTCCGTGCAAAGCATCGTCGTGGCCGATCTGTCTGATGTCAAAGAGGGCATCCATCTATCGTCCCTCACGATTGAAGAACCTTGCGGAGAACGTCACCCGGTCGTACACATCGATGTCCAGCGATGCCGCAAGCTGGGTGAGTTCAGCATCCTCCGTGCACAGAGCCTTGTGCCGCTGCGCCAGGGCGAGAACGCCTGCAGTCTCCACGGGCACCCCGAGCCGGTCGGCGAGCGGCGCCGCGTCGGAATACGAGTACGGGACGGCCTCAAGCATGGCGCCCAGATCGACCCCGTCCACGGTCCGCCCCACGAACTTCGCGTGCGTGGAATCGGTCACCAGCCAGCGCCACTTGCGATCGGCCATCCTTGATACCATCTCGGACGCGGCCATGCCCTCGACGAAGTCCGCCGTCGCGACGAATACCCGACGCGACGTCTGCTGCATCACCAGCAGCGGGATCAACAGCAGAGGCAGGATGACCAGACACCACGGCCACTGACGCCGGGCGACCTCGACCACAGCCGCCGGCAGCCCCGCCGCGGCCGCTTCCCGGAAAGCCCAGACCTGCACTCGGCCGTTCTCCCGATCGGACACGTATATGCGCCCGTCCGAGTCAAGGGCGATGCCCTCCGGGTAGCGGAACCTCCCGGGACCGAACCCATTGGTGCCGAAGGTCACGAGACGCTGCCCCTTGGGCGAGTACACGTCCACCTGGTGCGAGAGCACATCCGCGACGTACAGCCGGCCCTTGCCGTCCACCACGACGCCTCGCGGCGTTCCCCCTGTCGGGATGATGCGAACGGACTTACCGGACATGTCGAAGACCTGCACGCGGCCGTTGTTGCTGTCCGCGACGAAGATCTGGCGGGGGCTCACGGAACCGGGCGACGCGACGACCCCGTTCGGATAGAAGAACGAGCCGGGATCCGCCATCGTATCGACGACCTGCCCACCCTGGCCGATGACGACCTTGGTCGTGCCGTCTCCGTCAAGGACCAGGACCCTGTGCGACTCGACCGACGCGATGTCGGTCAGATAGACATCTCCGGCGTCGTCCAGGGAGATGCCCAGGGGGCTCCAGTCGAACTCGACATCACCTGGCGTGTGGAACGTCCGCAGGAAGCCGCCGTCAGCGTCGAAGACGAAGATCGACTGCAGGCCACGATCGGTGACCCAGACGTTGTCGTCGGAGTCCAGCGCGAGGTAGACCGGTGCGCGGAGCTTCTTGTTGACGCCGGTCCTGACCGCGTCGAAAGACAAGTCACGGATCGCGGCGAAGGAGAACAGGTACTTGCCCTTCGTGGAGAAGACCTTGATCGAGTGCGTCGCTCCGTCGACCACATACACCCTGTCGTTGCCGCCTACGGCCACCCCTATGGGCATCCGCAAGGCGTTCTTCCCGGTGCCTGTGATCGAGGAGACGTACTCAGGAGGCTGCGAGGGCCTGGACGCGACGGCCTTGTTCTGGCTCGAAGGGTCGCCGACCGAGCTCAGCAGGTATGCGGCCAAGGCGAGTACGGCCAGGATGACGATCAGCAGCGCCAGCACGGCGCTCTTAACGCGGCGAGAGCGCTCGGCGGCATCCATCGAGCCCATGCCGGACCGCGATCCGGCGGCGTCCATCGTGCTTCGGTCCTTCATGGTCTCACTTGCCATCGGTACCCAACCTCTTGATCGCTCGGGCGGCCTCGGCGTCGCCGGGCCTCAGCTCGTCCAGGCGCCTGTATGCGTTCAGAGCGCGGTCCCTGTCGCCCCGCCGGTCCCAGAGGTTCGCCACGAGGCGCACGGCCCCGGAATCGGTCGGGTCGAGTGCCGCGGCCGTGCGCGCTTCGCCCAGCGCGGCCATGACGTCGGTGGCGGCCAAGGCGCGCGCCTTCGCGAGCCGCTCCGCCGCCCCGCCCGCGGCCGCGATCTTGTCGAGCTCGAGCTTGGGCAGCTGTATCGTCGCCGGCGCGTAGTCCGCTGCGACTCTGAGGAGTTCTGCGGCAGAGGCCACGTCGCCCTGCTTCAACGCGAGCAGCCCCAGGTCGTATTGGGCCTGGGCGTTCTCGGGATCCAGTCTGACGGTGGCCGACAGCTCGGCGCGCTGCTTGTCCGGTCGCGCGAGCCCGCGGTAAGCGACCGAGAGCATGTAGTGGGTATCGGACGCGTCGTTCTTCATGCGCGCGGACTCGCTGAGGGCCACCAGAGCATCCTGATAGCGATGCATCTCCAGGCATGCGACTCCCAAGCCGTAGTACGCGACCTCGAGCCGCGGGTCCGCCACCTCGGCCGAGGCTGCTCCGACGACCGCGATGGCCTTGCGCCAGTGGGACTCGGCGGACTTGAAGTCCTTGGCGGCCATCTCCGCGTTGGCCAGGCCGGAGAGCGCCGACACGTCCGCGGGGTTGCGCTTGAGTATCGCCTTGTAGCCCGCGATCGCCTCGGCGGCGGTGACGTCGGCCTCGGCCGGCGCTTCGACACGAGCTTGCGAGACCGACCAGTACGAGAACCCGACGTACGCGGCCAACACGAGGACCGCGACCACCGCGACGCGTATGGCAACATCGACCAGGCCGTCCCCGGTGGCGTGCGACCATCGCGGAACCGGTCTCAAGAGCCCTGAGGCGGTCACAGTTTGAGATCCTTGTGGCAGCGCAGACACAGCGTGTTGCCTGGATACGGCGCGATGAGGACACCGCGATCGTTCTTCGCTCCGTGGCAGCTGTAGCACAGTCGCGTGTCGTGACCCTTGGTCTCCGTGATCAGCAAAGCGTCCACAGACATCGCGAAGCCCACATGGCACGCAGCGCAGCGCAGGGGAAGACCCTTCGTCTTGGGGCCTGGGAAGTGCGCCGCGTGCTCGGCGAGACCCCGGTTCTTGATCGCCGCGACCGACTTGTTGCGTATGGTCGGGTGGCACTTCACGCAGTTGGCCACGAGCAGTTCGGCGCGCTTGAGGCTGCTGTGATGGCACTGCTGGCAGGTGCTCTTGTCCAGGTGGCAGACGTTGCAGTCGGGCGCCTCGAGCGCGGGCGAGAGCGGATGCGACGACAGCCAGTCGGCGGGGTGAGGAAGCGCGGTCTTATGACACCGGCGACAGGTGGTTCCGTCGTGGCATGCGGAGCAGGTGGCGTTGGCCTTCCGGTACTCCTTGCCGTGGTATCCCACGAAGTCACTTGAACCGTGCCCGGCTGGGATCACCTTGGGGCGGACCGCCCTGGTTCCCTGCGGCTTGCCCTGGTGACATGCAACGCAGAACGGGCTCTCGTGGCACATGTTGCACGACTCAGCACGCTTGGCGAGCGCCTTTGGGTGCGTCTTCTTCGCAAAGGAGGCCGTGTGGTCCTTGGGCTTCAGCACGAAACTCCTGGGATGGCAGGCCGCGCACTTCACCGTCGCCACGGTCTTCTGCGTGCTGATCGTGGCGCTGGCCACGTGAGACACTCCGTGGCACGCGTAGCACGACGGCATGTCCGGACGATAGGTCTTGTCCGGGACGTGACTGAACCTGGTGTGGCAAGCCTCGCACCTGGCCGGGAAGCCCTTCCCGCTCTTGGAGTCGAAGTGCTTGGCGTGCGCGAAGGTGACGCGGGTCTTGGGGAAGCGATCGATATCCGAGTGACACGGCACGCACTGACCCATCGTGGCCTTGCCGCGGGTGTCGACCAGAAGCCGCGGACGCGATGGCTGCGCCGGCGCCGAGACGGGCTCGTATGCAGCCTTGGTCGCCTTGGCCTTGACGCCCTGCTCGCGGTGACATGAATCGCAGAAGCCCTTGGGGGCGTGGCACACGAGACACGAGTTCTCGTCGGCGCGGGCGGGCTTGACGTGCGGCCTGCCGCTGTAGCCCTTCGTGTGATCCGCGGGACGCAGCCGGAAGGACTTCGGATGACAGATCGAGCACTTGCCGCTGATCGCGGGGCTCGAGGTATAGGGAACCTGGTGACACCCCGCGACGAAGCAGGAGGCCTTCGGGGAGCCGACGGTCAGGTCGGGCCGGTGGGCCGGGCCCCAGTGGCAGGCGCCGCAGTCGGCGGTCGCGTTCGTGCGTGCTACCGCCGCCTCGTGCTTGCGATGGTTGTATATGATGCCGGGCTTGGGCGAGTCGATCGCAAGACTGTGACAGGGGGCGCACTGCGTCTGGGACGTCACGGACGCGTTGATGTCCACCGAGCCGGCCGGGATCGCGCCGGTGGCAGCGAGCAGTCCTGGAACCACGATCAGGGCGACGGCCGCAGCGGCACACAGGGCCGCGCTCAGCAGCCCTGTGTACACGTACAGACGGATCCGTCTATCGCGCTTCACATGCAGCCCCTCGGCGGTGATATCGGATCCGTCGGATTCCACACCGGCGACCCCACTACCTCAGCCAAGGGATGACGGAGGCAAGGATCTTTCGAAGCGGGTTACGGGCGGCCAGCGCGGCCCGGCCGTGGATTATCTTCACGTAGGCCTCCTGCGCCGGGCCGGCGCCCTGGTGACACTTCCCACAACCCCTGGCGAGACCGGCGGCGTTCGTCGACGAATTCGGATCCTTGGAGGGAAGGACCGTGTGCTGGCCGTGGCAGTCCCAGCAGACAGGCGCGTCAGGCGCGCCGGTCTTGTAGGCCGCACCGTGCCAGTAGTCGTTGTAGTTGTCCCAGTAGTCCTCGTGACATCCGGCCCGGCCGCACATGGTGGAAGCCTCAGCGCGCAGGGCAGCCTGCGCCGCAGGGCTGTCCTTCAGCTTCGCTATCGCGTGAGAGCCGTGACAGTCGCCGCAGAGCGGCTTCTCGGCTGCCTTGGGATCGGGCTTCTTGTTGAAAGTCGGCTTGACCGCGTGTGAGCCGCTCTCATACGCCAGGAACTGCGTCCGGTGATCCTTGCAGTTGACGCAGGACTGCTTGGCCACGGCGCGCCAGTCAGTCACCTTGTGCGGCGCCTTGTAGCCGAAGTTCGAATGGCAGTCCGCGCAGGCGATCTTTGCATGGACCGAAGCGTTGAACGCCTTCATGTCTATCGAGAGGTTCACATTCGCGGTTCCCTCTTTCGACACCACGAGATTGGGATCCGCGTGGCACACGAGGCAACCCGTCCTGGCGAATGAAGGCACAGCCGCATCGAGCGCCCATACGCTGGCAGCGGCAGCGGGGATCTTGGACGGCGTCTTCGCGCTTGCGGGCACCGGTACCTTGGCCGGCGCGGCCGATGCCCCGATGGGCCCTGCTACGAACGCCGCCACGACGGCGACCGCGAAGACGATCCTGCCGGTCATGCTCGGCGTCGCGTCTCGCCCGGGCATCAGTGGGCCTCCGCGTGCGAAGTATCCGGTTCAGGTACCGGCTTGCCTGCGGCGCGAAGCTTCGCTTTCCAGACTTCGCTGCCCGGACCCTTCCATTCGAAGCCGAAGAAGCTGACCAAGCCGGGGAAGTCCTGGCTCCAGGCCATGTAGAAGTGGATCGACACCATGACGATGAAGAGCCAGTTGAACGTGTAGTGGATCAGGCGCATCCAGGCGCCGGCCATGGCGACACCGCCCACCAGCGGAGCCCACCAGAAGGTCAGCAGATAGCGCGGGGAGTAGCCGAAGACGAAGGGCTGCATGAGAAGCGACAGCCCCGTGAAGCCCTGCACCGGGAACATCAGGGCGATGCTCACGTACAGGATCTTCTGAAGCACGTTGTACTTGGCTACGTGCGGCTTGTTCTCCTTGATGTACAGGTAGTACATCACGACTCCGGGAAGGGACTTGATGTCCTTCATCCCGATCGAGAACTCCTTGTAGTCACGCCTCTTGGCCAGGAACGCATAGCCGACGCGCACGAGGTAGTTGATGCCGACGGTGGTCATCGCGAAGTAGTGCACGTAGCGCATCGCCGTGCGTCCGCCGTCGAAGAACGGGAAGCGGATGTACATGCCCGAGATGGCCAAGATGACCATCATCAGAAGGTTGATGAAGTGCTGGACCTTGGGCATCGCGGGAAGCGGCGGACCGTCGTGGGCGATCCAGAAGCCCTTGATCCACATCTTCTCGAATCTGCCGACGAGCATGCTGGCGAAGAAGTGCAGGGTGACCCCGATGACAATCGCTACTTCGAGTGTGGCGAACACCACGTCGAGCCAGATATTGATTTCGGGCAGACTGATGGCTCACACCTCCTGAAGCGGTGCCGTCCGGACGGCTGTCGGGCCGGATCCCGGACATACCCTACCTGGCATCGTGCAGACCCTGCGACCGACTTGCGTCCACCGGACGAGTGTAGCGGGAAAGAAGCCCGCCACGCCTTGCTGATGGATCGACATCCCCCGGTCCCGGGATACGACGTGAAGTATATGGTTCGCCCCAGGGAGTGTCAAAGCATACAGAGACCCGAAGTAGATGCATTTTCGAGCCCGATCCAAACGTTCTTCTCGCACTTCGGCGAAAGGGTCAGACATCCTGCATATCGACCCGCAGGGTCCAGCGCACCCCCTCGCCGATCAGGGCGGACTCCACTCGCGACACGTCCTCCATCGCGACCCGAAGCGCTATCCCGCACAATTCGCCGAGTTCCTTGGGCGAGGGGATCGGTACGACTGGGATGAGAACGCTCTTGAGGCGCGCCTCGGCGGCGAGCGCATCGTGGGTCGTGGCGAACCCGTAGACCGCGAAGGGTCTGGGGTCCCTGGATCTCACCCCAGTATCGCGCGGAGCGCGCCCAGGAGAGCCTCGATGTGCTCGTCCGTCGTCCCGTAGCCGATCCCGACGCGGACAGCGCCGCTCTCCAAGGTGCCGAGGGTCTTGTGGGCCCATGGCGCGCAGTGCAGGCCGGAACGCACGGCGATACCGTAACGCTTCTCGAGTTCGAAGGCGATCCGGTCGGGTTCCATGACGTCCGAGGTGAAGCTCACGATCGGCACGGACGGCTCGCCGGGTCCGGGACCCAGCAGCCTGACGTGGGGCGTCTCCATGAGACCCCGGCGCGCCTCGGCGGCCAGACGCTGCTCGAGGGCGCGGATCGACTCCCCCTGCTCGAGATGCAATCGCGCGGCGGCGCCGAGCCCGGCGATGCCCGGGGTGTTGGGCGTGCCGGCCTCGTACCTCTCTGGACGAGCGACGGGTTGGCCGGGCTCCTCCGAGCTCCCCGCTCCGGTGCCGCCCTCCAGCAGCTGCTCGGCCTCCAGCCCCGCTCGCAGGTAGAGTAGCCCGACGCCCTGTGGGCCGAGCAGCGCCTTGTGGCCGGACGCGGCGTACGCGTCCACGTCCAGGGCGGCGACATCGACGGCGAGATGCCCGGCGCCCTGCGCTCCATCCACGAGCGCCAGCGCGCCGGCCGCGTGCGCTATGTCGGCGATGTCCCCGATCGGCTGGATCGTCCCGGTCACGTTCGAGGCGTGCTGACAGACGACCGCGCGCGTCGGCGCCGCGGCGACCGCGCGCTCGACCTCGTCCGGATCGACGAAGCCGGTGGCGTCCGCCGTGACGAAGTCGACCTTGACGCCGCGCTGGGCAAGCACGTGCAGTGGCCTCGTGACGGCATTGTGTTCCATCGAGGACACGACGACGCGCTCGCCCGCCCGCACGAGCCCCTTCAGCATCAGGTTGCACGCCTCGGTGGCTCCGGACACCATGAACAGGTCCCGGGAGTCGGGCACGCCAAGCAGGGTGGCACAGTCACGACGCGCCTCGAAGACGATCCTCGAAGCGGCCATCGCCATCGCGTAGGCCCCGCGCCCCGGATTCGCCCCGGCGTTCTCCATCACGTCGACCATGGCGTCGACAACGGACTGCGGCTTCGGCCACGACGTCGCGCCATGGTCCAGGTAGATGGTCGGTCTGCCTCGTGTGGTCACGCTGCCGCTCCGCGCATCAGTCGTGCCCGCCACCGGCCATCATCTCGACCGCGTGCTCGAGCTGGTCCGCGATGAACGCGAAGGACTCACGGACGGCCTTCTCGCTTCCCGGCATGTTGATCACCAGCGTGGAGCCGCGGATGCCGGCGACTCCTCTCGACAACATGGCGCGGCGTGTGACCTTCATGCTCTCCGACCGCAGATGCTCCGCGATCCCGGGCGCGAGACGCTCGCAGGCCGCCATCGTCGCCTCCGGAGTGACGTCGCGCGGAGCGAACCCCGTCCCTCCGGTGGTCAGGATCACGTCCGCGCAGTGAACATCCGCCATCTCGCTGATCGAGGCGACGAGGCACTCCTCGTCGTCAGGGCACACGGCATAGTCGCAGATCACCCAGCCCCGTTCCTGGCACAGCTCGGCCAGCGCCTTGCCGGAAGTGTCCTGACGGGTGCCCTGGTGGCAGCTGTCGGATGAGGTGACTACGCCGATGCTCAGCTCGGCCATCGCCGTCACTCCCCCTTGAGATGCCCGCGAGCGGAGGCCGGCTCACAGGCGGCCGAGGCAGCCGCGGCGGCTTCCGCCGCCTCGCGCGCCTTCTCGGCCTCGAACTCCGCCACCGCTTCCGGCGGCGTCCTGTCGCAGGTCCCATCGCCCAGCGAGACCACGGTGACCGCGTCCCCTACCTTCACGGGTCCGGCGGTACGCACCACGGCGAAGACACCCTCGCGCGGCATCACGCAGTCACCGGCCTGATAGAAGATGGCGCACTTCGTGTGGCAGACCTTGCCGATCTGACTGATCTCCAGCAGGGTCTCGTCTCCCACCTTCACGAGTGTGCCGACGGGCAAAGTCATGACCTCGATGCCGGAGGTGGTTATGTTCTCAGCGAAGTCGCCGGCTCCGACGTCGAGCCCGGCCGCGACCATCTTGTCGATGGATTCCTTCGCGAGCAGGCTGACCTGGCGATGCCAGTCACCTGCGTGCGCATCGCCCTCGAACCCGCGGTCGAACAGGCAGACACCCTGGGTCCCGGGCGTCTTTCGAACCGTCTTCTTCTCTGAGATGTTGACCGACACCACTGTGCCGGATGTTGGCAGATCGCTCACGATGTGGCCTCCTCGCGAATCCAGGTCCCGGACTTGCCGCCTTCCTTCGAAAGCAGCATGACGTCGCCGATGATCATGCCCCTATCGACGGCCTTGCACATGTCGTACAGCGTGACCGCGGCGATGCCGGCGGCGGTCAGCGCCTCCATCTCGACCCCGGTCTTGCCGTCCGTCTCGGCCACCGCTGTTATGCGGATGCCGTCGTCGAGCGGCTCGAAGTCGACGCTGGCATGGGTGAGAGGAAGCGGGTGGCAGAGCGGCACGAGATCACTCGTCCTCTTGGCGGCCATGATACCCGCAACGCGGGCCACGGCCAGGACGTCACCCTTGGCCGCCCTTCCTTCGACGATCATGGCGAGGGTCTCCGCGCGCATGTGCACGCGTGCGGTGGCAACCGCCCTCCTGTGCGTCACGACTTTTCCCGCAACGTCGACCATCCGGGCCGCCCCGTGCTCGTCGACGTGTGTCAGTCGATCCGAAGTCATCGTCGCGTCATCCTCCTATCTGAGACATGCGCCGCAGAGTACCTCTGCGCATGTTGTGGCTCTCGGGCTTCGACGCCAGCGCGAGACGGATCACGTCACGCACTTCCTCGTCCGTGCCGGCCCTCAAGACGGTCCTCACGTCGAGTTCGTCGTCTGAGAACAGGCATGTGCGCAGCTTCCCGTCGGCGGTGAGGCGCAGGCGATTGCACTCGCCGCAGAAGTGGTGGGAGAGCGGCGAGATGACGCCCACGGTCCCTTGCGCGCCTTCGAAGCGGTAGTACCTGGCAGGGCCCCAGCCTCCGGGCGCGTCTCCCTTGTCGACCGGCGAGAGCTCGCCGAGTCCCGCAGCCGCGCCCTCGGCGATGAGCCTGGCGAGGATCTCGTCGCTGGGGACGTGGTCGGCCTCGGTCCAGTCGCCGGTCTGCGTCTCCGAACCGCACGCTCCGCCGGGAACCGGCTCGTCCTCGCCACCCACCGGCATGTACTCGATGAACCTGATGTGGACGGGCCGGTCGATGGTCAGCTTGGCGAAGGACACCAGGTCCTGGTTGAGGCTTCTCACGACGACCACGTTTATCTTGACGGGCGACATCCCTGCTTCGAACGCGGCATCGATCCCGGCGAGGGCGTCGGAGAGGCGCCCTCCACGGGTCACGCTGGCGTACACGTCGGGGTCGAGCGAGTCCAGGGAGATGTTGACGCGGGACAGGCCCGCGGCTTTCAGGTCCTTGGCCATCTTGGGCAGGAGGGTGGCGTTCGTGGTGAGAGCGATCGCCTCGATCCCCGTTATCTCCCGCAGCCGCGAGATGTGCTCGACTATCCCCTTCCTCACCAGCGGCTCGCCGCCCGTGAGACGGATCTTGGAGATGCCTTGGGAGATGGCGGCCGCGGCGAAGCGCTCGATCTCCTCGAACGACAGCATCTCGTCGTAGGACTTCCACTCGACGCCTTCTTCCGGCATGCAGTAGATGCAGCGCAGGTTGCAGCGGTCGGTGACCGAGATGCGCAGGTAGTCTATGCGGCGTCCGTACTGGTCGACTGCCATCTCAGGCGTCGCCTCCTGACAGGAAAGTGGTCTCGATGAGGTCGGCGAGCCGTTCCGCTTCGTCGAGGCCGAAGACCGGCACGCCCGGCGGCGCGAGCCCCGGGTCGTCCGTCACGACCGCGAAAAGCGTGCCGGGATCGCTGGTGAGCTCGTCGGACCTGGCCTTTCGGACCACCTCGATGCGGACGCTCCCGGCGCGTTTGAAGCCCTCCGTGAGCACGATGTCGGCGTCGCCGGCGGCTTCGACGATCTCCTCCAGCGTTCGCTCCCGGTCGATCTTGCGCACCACGGCGAACTGCGTGGGCGCGGATATGATGGTGGTGACGGCTCCGGCGCGCGAGTGCCGCCAGGAGTCCTTTCCGGGCACGTCGAGATCCACCTCGTGGACGTGGTGCTTCACGGAAGCCACCCTGCGTCCGCGCGAAGTGAATGTGCGGATGAGCGCCTCCATGACCCCGGTCTTCCCGGAATCGGACTTGCCGATGACCGAGACCACCGGGATCCTATATGGCTGTTCCACGAGAGTCGCCTTCTTCGATTCGCCGGGGCGCTTCGCTCCGGTCGGCCCTGGTGTGCTAGAAGCACCCCAGGCTGCAGTCGTGGACGCGGACGCCGGCCAGATCGGCGGCGACTCCCGCGACGTTGTAGGGCACGCCCTTGTCCTCGGCGAGCTTGCGAAGCTTCGGGCATGTGATCTTGCCGTCGACGGCGTCCGCCAACACGGCCTCCTTCAGGTCCTCGGTGACCTGCTCAGCCAGGCGCGCATCGATGACCTTCGGTTCTCCACTGCTCATTGTGTGCCTTCCTCCATGTCGAGCCGGATACATTCCACGGCGCTGCCGGCAGCGAGTCTAGTCGCATCCTCCGGCAACGATACGAGGCAGTTGGCGCGATGCATCGAACTGAGCATCGCTGAGGACTGTCCGCCGGACAGCCTGACGCTGTACGCTCCGGTGCCGGCGCCACCCTCGACACGATCGAGCCGCCCGCGCAGGAAGTAGCGGCGGTCCGACTTCTTGCGGACATCCTCGGCCAGAACGGCGGTGGTGCGAGGGCGGTACAGCTCGGCGAAGCCTCTCATCTTGCGGATGGCGGGCCTCACGAACAGTTCGAAACCGACCATGGTGGAAGTCGGATTCCCCGGCAGCCCGAAGAAGGGGGTCCCGCCGATGGTCCCGTAGGTCTGCGGGGCGCCGGGGCGCATCGCCACCTTCCAGAAGTCCATGACGCCGATCTGCTCGAGAACGCCCTTGACGACGTCGAAGTCGCCCATGGATACGCCTCCGGTGCTGATCATCATGTCGAATTCCGGAGCCCGCGACAGCAGGGCGCGGGTGTCGGCCTCGTTGTCGCGCGCGACGCCTAGCATGTGCGGGATCGCCCCGGCGTCCAGGACCTGGGCCGCCAGTGTCCAGCTGTTCGAGTTGCGGATCTTGCCGGGGCCGGGCTTCTCCGTGATGTCGACCAGTTCGTCGCCTGTGGAGACGATGGCGACGCGGGGCCGTCTGTAGATGTCGACCTCCGCCGCGCCGACCGATGCCATCAGCCCTACGGCCGCCGGGCCGACGATCTCGCCCGCCCGCAGCACGGTCTCGCCGACCTTCACGTCCTCGCCGCGAAGCCGGATGTGCTCTCCTGCGGCGGGCACGGCTCGAAACGCGACGGTCCCTCCCGTGCCTCCGGCGTTCTCGAGAGCCTCGGAGCGCTCCACCATCACGACCGCGTCGGCGCCCTCGGGAACCGGCGCACCGGTCATGATGCGTGACGCCTCCCCCGGACCCAACGCGCGAGTCGGGAAGCCGCCCGCGGCTATGTGCTCCACGACGCGAAGCACCACTGGGGCGGCCTCGGATGCATCGGCGAGATCCGCGGCGCGCACGGCGTAGCCGTCCATCGCGGAGTTGTCGAACGGCGACACATCTATGTCCGAGACCACGGAAGTCGCGAGGACGCAGCCGAGTGCATCCAGGGCGCTGACGCGCTCGGAAGCCAGTCTCGGGATGCGTTCCAGTACGGCGGCCTGAGCCTTCTCGACGGTGAGCAAGTCCTTCTCCTCTACGATTCGTTGACCACGCGCTCGGGATGCGAGACGACGACCATGCTGTTGCCGCGGCAATACGCCACCAAGGTGATACCGAGCTCGTCGGCGATCTCGGCGGCGAGGTCCGTCACGGCGCTGCGCGACACGACCACGGGAACGCGCGCCTTCGCGGCCTTGACGGCCATCTCGTAGCTGATGCGCCCGGTCGAGAGCAGGATCGCGTCCTCGGTGGACACGCCGTCCAGCCATGCGCGCCCGAGCAGCTTGTCGACCGCGTTATGGCGCCCGACATCCTCCCGGACCAGCAAGACCTTGCCGTCGCGTCCCAGGGCACAGCCGTGCATTCCGCCCGAGTCCCGGTACGCCGCAGCCTGCGTGGACATCTCGTGGACCATGGCGTGCAGGTCCGCGGCGTCGACCACCAGCTCGGACGTGACGTGGGCGAGGTCCTTCGCGTGGCCGACCGAGGAGAACGTGACACCCTTGCCGCACCCCGAGGTGATGTAGCGGGTCTTGTACACGAGCTCGTCGGGGACGGACTCATCGGTCTCCACGTAGACGAGGCCGCGCTTGTAGTCGGCATCGATGGAGCGCAGGGCGGCGCGATCGGCCATCAGCCCCTCAGCCAGCAGGAAGCCGGCCGCCATCTCCTCCAGATCGGTCGGCGAGGCCTGTACGGTCGCGACCTCGACGGCGTTCATGTAGACGGTGATGGGACGCTCCGAGGGCATACGGCCCGCGTGCCGATCCACGCTGGCGTTGACGACCACGGGTCGCGTCGGCTTCCGCGGTTCGACCGGCTCGCTCTCGCGCGCCTCGATGAGGTCCTCTGGAGTGTTGACGTTGAAGAGGCTGACAAGGCCGGGGTCGGCGCCGCGGAGACTCTCGATCGGCACCTCCACGACGTGAAGGTCCGGGAACATCGCCACTATCCGCCGCCGGCCCGAGGCCAGCACCTTGCGCGCGACCTCGAGGCAGTCGTGGTGATAGAGGGCCAGCAGCGGCTCGAGCCCCTTGTCCGTGACGGGGACGACCACCTGGGCGCCGTTCCGCGCATCCCACAGAGCGCGGATGATCTCGGGTTGGAGCCACGGCATGTCGGCGCCCACGGCCAGGACCCACTCGTCGGGCGCGGTCATGAACGCCGTCGCGAGCGCGCCGAGCGGACCCTGGTATGCGACCTCGTCCACGACGACCGGGATCTCCTCGGGCACGCCCGCCTCGCGGATCGCCTCCGGCCTGTTGGTGACCACCATCGTGTGAGCGCATATCTCGCTGACGGCCTCGACCACGCGGCTGAGCAGCGGTTCGCCGTCGACCGACAGCAGCGTCTTGTCCACGCCCATGCGCAGCGAGCGGCCGCCGGCGAGAACCGCGGCGGTTATGGGCAGACGCGTCGCCTCGTCACGTGATGTCATCGCTTGTCCATGTCCTCTGTTCCGAGTCTCACGTGTCCTCACAGTCTTCGTCCTCAGACCCCGGTACTGTGGCATCGGCGCACGCTGACGGCGGTGGCCTTGAAGAGCAGCCTCACGGGAGACCCGGGCGAGAGCCCCAGGGATCGGGCGGAGGAGGTCGAGACGCTTGAAGCAAGGCGTGCACCACCTGACTCGACCACCACGCGAGCGGTCGCACCCATCGGGGCGATCTCGACCACGGTGCCGTCGATGGAGTTCCGCGCGGAAGATAGAGGCAGTTCGATGCCGGGCTCGAAGAGGAGGATGTCCTCCGGCCGGACTCCGACCTCCACCTTCGCGCCGACAGGCGCGTCGGTGATGGCGAATATCTCGAGACCGCCGCAATCGATGCGAGCGGTCCCCCCTTCGCTGGCCACGACGACGCCGTCCAAGGATGGCTCCATGCCGAGGAATGAGGCTTGCCATGCGTCGCCCGGCATGGCCAGCACCGTGTCCGGATCGCCGTGGGCCACTATGCGGCCATCGCGCATGATCGCGATCACGTCGGCGACCACCCTGGCCTCGTCCTGGTCGTGCGTCACATACAGCGACGTCACGTGCTCGCCCGCGAGGATGTTCGCGAACTCGACGGTCAGCTGGCGCTTGAGCAGAGGGTCCATGTAGGACAGCGGCTCGTCCAGGAGCAGCATGCGCGGACGCAGCACCAGCGCCCTCGCGAGAGCGATGCGCTGCGCTTCGCCTCCGGACAGGGTGAGAGCAGAGCGCTCCTGCCATCCGTCCAGCCCCACGCGAGCGAGCACCTCTTCGATACGCTTCGAGCGCTCCGCCCCGCGGACGCCGCGCAGGCGAAGCCCATAGCCGACATTGTCGGCGACGTTCCCGCGCAGTAGGAATGGCTTCTGGAAGACGGCAGCGATGGTCCTGCGAGTGTTCAGGTCCCGCCACCGTGCCGGTCTTCCGTCGATACTCACGAGACCGCGGGTCGGACGCTCGAGCAACCCCAGCACTCGCAGCAGCGTGGACTTGCCCGCTCCCGAGGCGCCGAGCAGAGCGAACGTCTTGCCGGCGGGGAGATCGATGGCGTCCACGGACACGACAGTGCGCCCCTTGTATGCGACGCGGATGTCCTCACCGCTCACGGACGGCGCGTTCCCCGACCACGCCGAGTCCCCGGTCATGATGCCGGCCGCCGCAGCCTCACCGTTCATACGACACCCCGACATTCTGGAGGCTGGTGAGGGCGACGTTCACCATCAGCGCGATGCCGACCAGGACCATGGCCCAGGCCATGGCCAGTCCGAAGTCCCCCATGCGAACCGATGTCAGGATGGCAGTGGTCATCGTGCGGGTATCGCCCTCGATGTTGCCGCCGACGATCATGACGGCGCCGATCTCGGAGATTATGCCGCCGAAGCCGACGATGACCGAGGCCATCACCCCTCGACGTGCCTCCCTGAGGATGGCCATGCTCTCCTGGAACCTGGAGGCTCCCAGTGCGCGTACCTGCAGCCGCAATTCGCGAGGTACCGAGGAGATGGCAGCCGTGGTGACACCGGCCACCAGCGGCGCCGACAGGATCACCTGCGCGACGATCATCGCCTCCTGCGTGAATATGAGGTGCAGGAAGCCGAAGGGGCCTGTGTTCGAGATCGCCATGTACACGTAGAGCCCTACTACCACCGGCGGGAATCCCATGGCGGTGTTCACCAGAACCATAAGAGCGGCGCGGCCGCCGAACCGGCTCATCCCCAAGACATAGCCGATCGGGATGCCGATCAGCATCGAGATGCCGACCGCGGTCCCCGACACTCTGAGCGAGACCCATATGATGTCCCACACGCCGGAGTTGCCGCTGAATATCAGACGCAACCCGTCGACTATGGCACTCCAGTAGATGACCATGGAACCTCTCTCCTGCCCCGGCCGCTCAGGCTGCGCGACACTTCCCTGGCTGCGCGGCGCGAAGTACGGGTCCTACTTGCCGGCGTCCGGCACGAAGATCTGCTGGCCGTACTTGTCGACGCCGAACGCGCCGATGACCTTCTGGCCCTCCGGCCCTGTGATCCAATTCGAGAAGGCCTTCGCACCGGCGGCGTTCTTCGCTCCCGTCACCTCGATGACGCTATACGGGTTGAAGAGCTTCTTGTCCCCCTCCACCAGCAGGACGAGGTCCGGATTGCCGCCCTTGCTGGTCAACCACGTCGCCCGGTCGATAAGGGTGTACGCCTCTTTCCCCGCCGCGATTCTCAGAGTCTCGCCCATCCCCTGGCCCGTCGACAGGTACCAGTTCTGGCCCTTGGTCTCGACCGTAGCGGACGTCCAGATGGAGATCTCCTTGGTGTTCGTACCCGATGCGTCGCCGCGCGAGATGAAGGTCGCCTTCGCCTTGGCGATCTTGGAAAACGCGTCCACCGCGGAGGCGTCGCCCTTGATCCTGGCGGGATCGGCGCTCGGTCCCACGATCACGAAGTCGTTGTACATGACGGGCTTGCGGTTGATTCCGAAGCCCTTCTCCATGAACGTCATCTCGGATACGGGGCTGTGAACGAGGAGCACGTCCGCGTCCTTCTTCTCGCCCAGCGTCAGGGCCTCCCCCGAGCCAACGGCCACCACCTTCGTCTTGAATTGGGGGTTGGCCGCCGTGAAAGCCGGGATGAGGACGTCGAAGAGGCCCGAATCCTGCGTGGATGTAGTCGAGGCCAGGATGAGGTCGGTCGTGGCCGTCGTGGAAGTCGAGCACGCGACCAGCGACGCGATCGAGAGGGTGGCAAGAGCGAGAACCGCCGCCCGCCGGATCCCCGGCAGGCTCGAGAGGAGGCGCATATGAATCTCCTTTCCAAACACGGGAGGTCAAGCGGTTTTCCGCTGGGCCCTGTCGTCCCGGGAACCATGGCGAGCGCCTGTCGCGTTAGGTCGCTCCGGGATCAGAGATGCGCGCACTTCGGCGCGGCTGATGGAGAATACACCCGTCTGGCACGTCGCGACAAGACTCCGCGCTGGTGGACGGCAACGGAGCGCTGGCTGCGCAATGGAGGCGGCCGCCCCCATCCGGGAAGCGGCCGCCTCGAGAGCGCGTGTGAGAGCGAACCTACTTCACCGTCACGTAGTCGTAGCCGCTGGACCACCTGGCCGCGTGATCGCCGTCCCTCACGGCGTAGGACCTCAGGCGCCACTTGCCCTTGAGCCCGAGCCTGGCCCTGACGGAGCACTTCGAGTAGGTCGAGTAGTTGCTCGCCTTGGCGTTCCAGTAGCCGTAGGCCTTCCACCGTCGGGAGACCAGGCGGTACTTGTAGATCCGTACCGGGGAAGTGCCGGCAGTGTGCCGGGGCTTCAGTGTGGAGTACACCGTGTAGGTCCTGTTGAGCCGCATCGTGGATGGAGCCACCGGGTTCGAGACTGACACGGTGGCCGCCGGGGTCGGGGTCGGCGCGGCTATGGAGAACAGGGCCGTCCTGTGGGCCTCTTCGTTCCCCGAGTTGTCGACTGACCAGAAGGAGATGAAGTGCGGTCCGATAGCGTCTACGGTGATAACGGTGCCCGATGTCTGGCTGCCTCCGTCGACCTGGTAGTAGGTGTGGGCTACCCCCGATGCGCCGGGGTTGGGCCCGTCAGTCGCGGTCAGATGGATCACGGCGGTGCCGAAGTACGATGCAGCCGCGTCGGATATCGTCATCGGCGGCACAAGCTCGGACGGT
Source organism: uncultured Coriobacteriia bacterium (assembly GCA_963695385.1). Taxonomy (GTDB): domain Bacteria; phylum Actinomycetota; class Coriobacteriia; order Anaerosomatales; family PALSA-660; genus JANYAK01. The sequence continues at coordinate 2,511,915 of OY968780.1, read as the reverse complement.
GGTGGGGTCACGGTCGGGGTCGGGGTCGCTGTCGCCGCTGTCGTCCCAACTATCCTCGCGATGGGGTCGGGCCTCGACCAGTTGCCTGATTCGTCGCACGCGTAGGCACGGTAATAGTAGGTCGCAGCACTGCCCAGACCCGTGTCCGCATAGACCGTGGCTCTTCCTGTGTAGATGGCTCCGGTAGCGGTTGCCGGGTCGACGTCCGTGTCGGTCGTGAGGCGGTATATGCGGGTCTCTTTCCAGTCCGAATCCGACGGGTTGGTCCACGAGAGCGACATGCTCTGAGGGCCGCCGACGGCCGAAACGAAGGCAGGGGGCGAGGGCGGAGTCTCATCGATGTCGAAATTGGCCACGATCGCGCCCTTGAGGCCCACGCCCCAAGCCAACTGCTTGCCGCCGCATTTCACGGAGTCGAAGGACACGATGACGCGATCCATGTCGACCCCGACGTCCGTTGCCGTCCAATCGCCGCCGTTGATGGTGCGCAGGACCTGCCATCCCGGGGCGACCGGGCCGGGAGGGATCGCCCCGCCCATCCAACCGTATGACGCGTCCGCGAACGCCACGCTCGTGAGAACGAACGCAGGGGCGAACAATGAGGCGTTCGGCGCCCATACACTTCCGTCGGTGCTGGTGAGGACAGTGCCCCCATCGCCGACGATGTATCCGCCGGTGGTGCCCGACGCGAACGCGACATCCAACAGGGCCGCATCGGTTCCCGACGGCTGCGTGGTGAGCGGCGGTCCCTCGCCCCACTGGTTCGTCGTGTGAAGGATCGTTCCGCCCGTGCCCACGATCCAGCCCTCCACGCCCGACATGTAGATTGCGCTGTATGTCTGCCCGGGCGGGGGCACCAGGTTCGTCCAGTCGGGGGCTGAGAACTGAAGAACGGTGTTCTTCCCAACCACCCAACCCTTGGTCGGAGTGTTGAACCACACATCGAACAGGTCTTCGGCGGATGCGGTCGAACCGGGCTCGGGATTCCAAGTCGCCCCGTGGTCGGTTGTGTGCAGTATGGTCCACCGCCAAACCGCCGGTGGAGCCCCCTGAACGGTGAACTGCCTATCGCCGACCACCCAAGCCTCGCCGGAGTCGAGCGGGTTCACATACACGGAGTTCAGGTCTGCTCGCCGGGCAACGGCGGGCGGAGACTGGATCGCGAGTCCCGATGGTTGTACTTGCCACGTGCGCCCGGAGTTGACAGTGTGGACTATCGTCCCGTTGTCTCCGACTGCATATCCCTCCAGGGACCCGATCTCGGTCCCTGGCGCGAAGTCCACGTGACGCAGGTGTTCCCGGGAAACCAGGATGTCGCTGAATGATGGTGTCCAAGGTCCGCTCGGATTGGACGCGTCGGACACGACTATCGCGCCGTCGGACCCGACCGCCCAGGCTCGGGCGGCGCCCAACGAAGCAACCGCGTACAGGTCTCGAGTAGTCCTCGAGTCGATCGCGGTCACCACTATCCCATCCGTGTCGCTGTCCGTGGCGACCGCGATCGTTCCCTGACTACCGACGAACCATCCCCGCCTGACGGTGCTGCTGGCATCCGACGAGAATGTGACGGACCACAGGTCGTTCGTCCCGAACGTCCTCGGGGCCCACTGAGCGATCCCGCCGCCACCGTCCTGGCTGCGAAGTATGGTGCCGAGGTCTCCGCAAGCCCACACGTTGTTGAGGTTTCCCGGCAGGCATGCCACGTCGTTCAGGTCCGCCGTCCCCGGCACTGTGAAGGAGGTCACGACCTGCCCCAGAACGGGGTCGGTGTGCAACTTCACGATGAAGCCCGAGCCTCCGACCGCCCAGCCGTGAGTGGCGTCGGCAAGAGCAAGTGACTGAAGGGTCTTGCCGGGGAACTGGTATTTCCTGATCCAAGTCGCTTCTTTGCGATACAGGGCTCCGTCGGCGGTAGTGGCCCACAGCACGCCGCCCGACATGGCGATGTCCGTGATCGCAGCTCCGCTCGGATTGACGGTGGTCGAGATCCACGACCCGGCGTCCAGCTTCATGATGATGCCGTCGCTGGTCCCCAGATAGCCCAAGGTCTCAGACACGAAGCAGAGTGCGGTGAGCGTTCTGACGTTGGCGATCGTCTCGGCTGTCGCCCTGGACGTCCAGGTCTGGCCGCCGTCGGCCGTTTCGAGAAGGGTGCCGCGCGCGCCTATGGCCCACCCTTTGTTCTCATTGATGAACTGGACCTTCTCAAGCATGTTGCCCTGCGGCAGCGGATTCTGCCAGTACCACTTCTCGGATCCGGTGCTCGTCGACGTCTTCGCCACAGCTGACGACGTCATCGCCAATACCAGGAAGCAGAGTGCGAGGCAGGACAGTAGTAACCTCTTGCGCATAGTTGGACCCCCAAGTCCGTACAGAAGACGGTTCGAAAAACCCCTCGGCACACTATGGATTTCCCTACCGCGGCGTGTCAACCGCCGTAGGAACGACTTTCCGGGTGCACAACTGGGCGCCCATAGCCCGTCGGCCCCTTGTGCCCGCCGATCACGCCGTCATCGTCGCGCGCAGATGCTCGATCAGCGCCTCGGTGGAACGGCGCAGCGTGCCGCGCGGCGCGACCACGTAGAAGGGCCTCGTGACGGGGAACCCGGGCGCCGCCACCTCGACGACCGTGCCCAGTTGAAGGGCCTTGTCGGCCGACCAGTGGCTGACCACGCCGACTCCCATCCCACCCTCGACGGCGCTGATGACCGCCTCGCTCGTGCCGAGTTCGATCACCACACGCAGCTCGGCCGGATCGATCCCGCCCGAGCGCAGCGCCTCCTCGAACACCATCCTGGTCCCCGATCCGGGCTCCCGGACGATGAAGGGCTCCTCGGCGATGTCGTCCAGAGTCAGATCGTCCCGCTTCACGAGGTGGCTGTCGGGCGAAGAGATCAGCACGAGGTTGTCCGTGCCCATCGCCTCATACGACACGCGGGCGCCGGGGATCATCGCTCCGGTCACACCGACGTGGGCGTCTCCCGCCTCGACCAGCTGCAGCACCTCGGTCGTGTCCGCCACGTGGATGGACACGCTGACGTCGTGGTGCGCGCGCAGGAACGGACCCAGCAGCCGTGGCAGGACGTACTGTCCCGGAGTCGTTGAAGCGGCGAGCCGAAGGTGTCCACCGACCTGGTCCGCGAGCCGCTCCACCTCTTCGCGGGCCGCCTCCATCTGCCCGAGCACCGTGCGCGCGTATGGAAGCAGCGCACGCCCGGCCTCGGTCATCTCGATACGCCGGTAGCGACGCTCGAGAAGCGTCGCGCCGAGATCGGACTCAAGACCCTGGATCTGCATCGTGACCGCCGGCTGCGACAACCCCATCACGCGCGCAGCTTCCGAGAACGAACCGTGCTCGACGACTGTCACGAACGCGCGAAGCTGAGTGACGTTCATCCTCGTGGCCCTCCCCAAGATCGTGCCCCGGCGAAACGTGCGCTCAGCCCGCCGACTCAGCGCATCTGATAGGTGCATCCATGTCGATGATAGGACATCCCGGCCCGCGCGTGTTTCGCGCGCGCCCCGTGCGGGGTAATGTAGGTGAGAATCGTTCTCACTTGGGGGGTCTCGATGCGCGCCGCTCCGAAGTCGCTCGCGACGCACTCCGCCACGCGCGGACCTTACGGAACGGGCCGGATGAGCTCACAGCGCGCCGCCATCGCCGAGGCGGTGCATCACATGACCGGCGCCTTCACGGTGGACGGGCTTGCCGACGCCGTGCGCGGTGAGGGCGGGAGCGCCGGCACCGCCACCGTCTACCGCGCCGTCGGCGCCATGGTCGAGTCGGGCCATCTGGAGAAGGTCGGGGACTCGGGCGGGCGGGCGCTGTACGTGCGTTGCGACGTGAGCGGGCACCACCATCACCTCGTGTGCACGGGATGCGGCTTGATCGCCGAGACCGCCTGCCCGCTGGACGAAACGGCGCTCGGCCCGGTTCACGACGGGTTCGTGGTGACAAGTCACGAGGTGGTCGTGTACGGACTGTGCCGGGGATGCGTTTCCGCCGCTGCTCGCCCGGGCGGGAGGCCCTGACGCCATGTCGCACATCCACATACCCGACGGAGTGCTGCCGGTCTGGCTCTGGGCTACCGGGTGGGCGATCGCGCTGGCGCTGGTCTGGCTCGCGGCGAAGGTGTCGGAGCGCCAGGACATCCGCCGGAAGGTCCCGCTGCTGGGAGTCGTTTCGGCGCTGGTGTTGATCTCGATGTCGAGCGAGATCGTGCCTCTCGCCTACCACATCAACCTTACGGTCGTGGCCGGGGTGCTGCTCGGCCCCTGGCTCGGGATCATCTCCGCCTTCATCGTGGAGGCCGTGCTGGCGCTGCTGGGACACGGTGGCGTGACTGTCATCGGATTGAACACCCTGATGATCGCTGCCGAGATGGTGCTCGGCTGGGCGCTGGTCCGGGGACTGGTAGCGATCCTGGGGCGATCGCGCCTGCGCGTGGCAGCCGCGATCGCCACGATCGCCACCCTGGCCGTCACCACGACCCTGCTTGTCGGCATCGTCGCCATCGGCGGAGGCGCGACCACGGCACGGGAGACGGGCGCGCTCGACCCCTCGACGTTGAGGTTCACCGATCCGTTCGCGGCCGGCGTCTTCTCGGTGGGCCTTCTTCGAGGCGAAGGGGGCACCGGCGCGGCAACGGGACGGACGGGTGCGCCCGTCGGCGCCGCGACCCAGGGCCTTTCCCTGGGCCGATTCGCGGCGGTAGTGTACACCTTGGGGCCGATCGGCTGGATCCTGGAGGCGCTTGTGACGGCGGGTGTCCTCGGATACGTCTCGCGTGTGCGTCCGTCGCTGGTGCTCGAAGGCGCGATACGCGCCCGTGCACGCCCGATCGTCGGGCACGAGGGCGGGGCGGGATAGCGCGAATGGACGTCCGCTTCATCGACAACAGCGCAACGACGGGCCGCTCCGCCCTGCACGGCGCCTCCCCCATCTCGAAGCTGGCCGCGTTCGGGTTCGTTCTCGCCGCGGTGGTGGTTCAGGACAACGTGTTGCTGGTCACTGCTTTCGGCGTCCTGCTTGTCGCTGTCGCCCTCGCCAACCGGCTGCCCGCCGGCCCGCTTCTGGGCCTCGCCGCATACCCCGCGTTGTTCGCGATCGTGTTCGCGTTCGCCGGCGCGCCGGACGCCGTCACCGGCGCCCTGTTCGTCGCCAAGGCGGTCACCGCGGCTCTGGCCGCGCTGACGCTCGTGTTCTCCACCCCGTACCCGCAGGTGTTCGCGCCGCTTCAGGCCGTGACTCCGGGGATCGTGGGCGACGCCATGCTGATGACGTACCGGTCGATCTTCCTGCTCGGCGGGAAGTTCGCGAGCCTCACTCGCGCGATCAGGTTGAGGTCCGGGCTGTCTCGCGGGCATCCTGTGCGCGCCGCTCGGGCCACGATCGCGGCGCTCGGCGGGTTGGTCCTCTACGCTTTGGACCTGTCGCAGCGCGAGTACGACGTGATGCGCCTTCGAGGCTATGAGGGGCGCCTTCGTGTGACGCTGCCGCGCGCGAAACGCCCAGCGTTCGACGCGGCCCTGGTGTCCGGCTCGGCCGCCGTCCTCGGGGTCGCCGTCCTGTGGAGGATGCGAGCGGGGGCGCTCAACCCCTTCTCATGGCTGCCGGTCGGCACGGCACTGCTGGTGCTGTTGGCCGCACTCATATCGAGGTGGACGCACAGATGAACGACGCCACGTGCGATCGTCCGGCGACCGGCCACGATCACGCCCACACCGACGGCTGCGAGACGGTCGTGCTGGTGTCGTGCGTCAAGCACTCATACGAGGATGGGACGCAGGTCGACCTGTGCGGCCTCGAGTTCGCCGCGGATCGAGGGAGCCGCGTCGCGGTCCTAGGGCCCAACGGCTCGGGAAAGACCACGATGCTGTTCCACATACTCGGCGTCCTGACGCCGCAGGAGGGGCACGTCCGCGTCTTCGGCGTCGACCCGGCGCGCGACTGGGTGTCCATACGCCGGCGCATCGGTGTGGTGCTCCAGCACGTCGACGAGCAGCTCATAGCGCCGACGGTGTTCGACGACGTGGCATTCTCACCGCGACAGTACGGCCTTCCTGAAGCCGACGCGCGTGAGCTGACGAACGCGGCGCTCGACCTCCTCGGCATCGCCGACTTGGCGGATCGCGTACCGCACAACCTGTCGGGCGGCGAGAAGCGCAAGGTGGCGCTGGCCGGAGCGCTCGTGATGAACCCGGAGTTGCTGGTTCTCGACGAGCCGTTCGAAGGGCTGGACCCCGAGGCGCGCGAGTCACTCGCGCAGCTGCTTCACGGTCTGGCCGAGGAGCGCGGCACGACGGTGATCATGTCCACGCACGACATCGACCAGGTGCCTGAATTCGCAGACTACGCATATATATTGCAGCCGGGCGGCCGCATCGCGCTCAAGGGCACCCCGGCGGAGGTGTTCGAGCGGGCCGACATCATGGCCGCAGGAAACATCCGTCCCCCGATACTCTCCGAGCTCTTCGCCAGGTTGCGCCAAGAGTATCCCGGCGCTCCGGCGACGGCGCTGACGGTGGAGGAAGCCGCGGCGGCGATCGGACGCTGGAAGTCCGCGCGCTAAGGGTTCGAGAACTGGAAGTCCCGCGCTAAGGGTTCGAGAACTTCTTGCCCTTCGGGTGACAGTTGTAGCAGCTGTCGCGGTGGTGGCAGATGACATAGCAGGCCCCGGCTCCGACCTTGTTCGCGGCGGCGCCGTGCTGCCTGATCCAAGGGACCTTCCTGTCGAACGTCCAGCCGATCCTCGTGCCGTGGTGGCAGCTCTCGCAGTATCCGGTCTTGACCGGGTCGCCGTGACACATGACGCACTTGGCGAACTGATCCCTGGCCACCACGGGGTGCGTCCTGGACTCGAAGTCGGCCATGTGCGGGACCTGCATCCCGTGACACCCGATGCAGAATGTCGACTGGATGTGGCACGTGGAGCAGAGAGAGACCGGCCGGACGAGCTTGCCGTCCACCCCCTCATTGACCAGTTCGTCAGCGACAGCGCTCTCGTGGACCACGGCCTTCTGATCGGCTGCGTATGCCGCCACGTGCCCCTTGCGCGGCCAATCCGAAGCGGCATGGCTCGGCGGCTTCAGCGTGAAGCCTGGGGTGTGACATACCGAACACGTGCCGGGGGCGTCCTTCTTGCCCTCCAGGTCATGACAGCGGAAACATGCGGTCATGTCGGTGAACACCCGGTGCTTCGCGTTGGGCGTACCGTCCGGACTGGTCAGTGTGAGTGGCCGACCCTGCTCGTCGTGAGCCACCCGGTTGTGACACACCGTGCACCATATGCCCTTGTCGGCGTGCACCTTGTGGTTCATCACGATGCCGTTCCTCGTCACGACCCCACGGAGGTCCAGGTGACATTGGGTGCACTGCCCGGAACTCATGTCCTCCGGGTTCAGCGAGAGGGCCGACCCCTCGTTCAGCGGCAGCCTGAAGGTGTTGGTCATCGCCTGGTACAACTCGGGAACCGTCTGTGCCTTCTTCACGATGAAGGTGACCGGGTCCGCATTGACGGGCTCGTGACATGCCATGCAGGAGACCTTCGAGTGCGGACTGCTCGCGTACGCCGTGATCGTGTCGTCCTGCACCTTGTGACAAACCTCAGCGCAGAACCAGCGAGTCGATGTGGCGCCCAACATCAGGGTCATGGCGGCGACGAGCGCGAAAACGGTGACGAGACTCAGAATGATCGACCGTGGCCTCCGAGTGGGGTCACGAAAACCCGACAATAGCTTCGCCATGGCGACCATCCCTCCGCTCGTAAGCGGAAATCCTACGCAAGTCGGCGCTTTCTTTATCTGCCTTAATTCCACCCAGATTCATCGAGCCACAAACGCCGTGCCGCGGCCCATGCGACAAACGGGCCGGTCCATGCGCGAGAATGCTGGATCAGAGGCGCCCAAGGGCATCGGAGCACACGACAGGAAGACCGGAAAGGCCCGGTCCGCGAGGTGCGGACCGGGCCTTTCCGGTCTTCCCGAGTGCGGCGCCTGGGCGCCGCGCGCTGTAGCTGGACTCGACTAGTACTGGGCCCCCGGGCCCGCGTTGGGCACGAACAGCGACCTTCCGTACCTGCTCCGTCCGAAGTTGCGGATCAGCGTCTGGCCTGCACTGCTGACGACCCAGTTCGAGTAGTCCCTGGCCCCTTCGGCGTTGTGAGCCCCGACCACCTCGATGACGTGGTACTGGTTGAACAGGTTGCGGTCACCTTGCTGGACGATGATGAGGTTGGTGGGCTTGAGGACCAGCCAGGTCGCGCGATCGACCAGCGTGTAGCCGCCCATCTCCCCGGCGATGCGAAGGGTCTCGCCCATCCCCTGACCCGTCGACTTGTACCACGACTTCCTCGCGTAGTCGGTCTTGCCGGCCAACGCCCAGATCGACTTCTCCTTGGCGTGAGTGCCTGAGTTGTCCCCTCTCGAGACGAAGGTCTTTCCCTGGCTGTAGATCTTGTTGAAGCAATCGACGATGGATCCGGAGGTCCTGACCCCGGCGGGATCGGACGACGCTCCGACCAGGACGAAGTCGTTGTACATGACCTTCTTGCTGTTCTTGCCGTATCCCTTACTCAGGAATGTCTGCTCCGCCTCGGGGCTGTGGGACATGATGACGTCTGCGTCCTTCTTCTGGCCAAGCGTGAGTGCCTCGCCCGAGCCGACCGCGATGACCTTCACGTCCCAGTACGGGTAGCGCTTCTCGAAGGCGGGGATCTGCACGTCGAACAGGCCTGAGTCCTGGGTCGACGTGGTGGAGGCGAGAATCAGCTTGTATCTGGGCGCCCGCCTGACCCTGACGCTCCGTATCACGGACAGCCTGGTCCCGTAGCGTGCGCGGAAGCTGTAGGTGCCGTTGACCCTGGGCAGGTACCGGTACGACCAGGCCCCGGTGCTGGTGATGGTGCGATAGGACGAGGTGCTCCACCTCGAGCTGCCGGGCTTGCGCACCAGGACTGCTACCTTGCGGCCCGCCTCGGAGGCTGCCACGTTCCCGCTGAGCAGGACCGTCCTCTTGGTGTTGCGCATGTCCAGAGAGGTGGTGCTGACCCTGATGGTCGGCGTCACGACTGCGGCCATGGAAGCAACGGGCGCCGCCAGCGCCATTGCCATTGTGAGCGCCGTCGCGAGGATCACGGTGCGCCGGATCCCCGCGGAGCCTGTCTGACGAAGCATGCGTTTCCCCTTTCCTTGGTTGGAGCGCATCTCGGACGATGGGCGAATCGGATCCATGTCCGAGCTAGTTCCTGGTCAGCAACACGCTGGTCACGAGCGACTCCGAGCGGAGGAAGCCGTAGCCGTCGAAGACCGCCTTGAAGCGGTAGGGACCCGTCTTCATGCCGCGCCTGAAGCGGTAGTTGTAGGACCAGACCGCGCGACCGCCGGAAGGCGACATCACACGGTCGGCGACGAACCGCCAGCTCGTGCTGCCCGGCTTCTTCACGTACAGATGGATCTCTGCCTCCACCATGCGGAACGTTGGCGTGGCCTCGCCCGAGATCTTGACGGTCTGTCCTATCCTGGCCCGACTGCGGCTGCGCCGGATGGTCATCTTGACCTTCGTGAGAAGGATATCCGACAACTTGAACGTCGCCGTCTTGGTGGCTTCGATGTTGCCGGCCTTGTCCGCGGACCAGAAATCCACGGTGTGGGTGCCGATGCTGCTGGAGATGATGTTGAGGGAGACCGCGGTGCCCGTGGCGACCTCACCGCCGTCGATCCTGTAGTACGTCTGCGCGACGCCGCTGCCTACCGTGGTTCCGATGGTATCGGTGGCCGTGAGCGCGATCGTGGCCACCCAGATGTAGGCCGCCTTGGCGTTCGAGGTGGTCTTCGGAGCGAGCGTGTCCGACACATGCGTGGTGGCCGTCCTGGTCGACTCCTTGTTGCCCGCGACATCGACGGACCAGAAGTCCACCGTGTGCGTACCGGCCACGGTGACGGGGACGGTCGTGCCGGTGGTTGTGGCTCCGCCGTCGATCCGGAAGTAGGTCGAAGCCACTCCACTTCCGTCGACGCCGTCGGTTGCCGTCAGGGAGATGGTCCCGCTGTTGACGTAGCTCGGCAGTGCATTCGACGTGGTCACCGGCGGGGTGGTGTCGGCAACCGCCGCGGTGACGCCGCCCCCTGACTCGGTCGCCGCTTGCGCCTGCTGCAATCCTGCCGCGAGTGACATCGCTATCAGAGACACGGCGCAAGCCAATCGCATCCCACGCCTCAGAACTTGGCTTCCCATGCGTTTCCCCTTTCCGAAGCACGGAGGATGTTGCGGTCCACCCTAAGTCCTTCCTTAGTGTGAGGACGTCAGCATAGCATGGAGTTCGGGCATCGACAATCGGAGCTACGATCTAGGCCTCTTTGACCGCGCGGGCGAACGCCTTGCCCCACTCGCGAGCGGCCTCGAGGTCTTCCTCGGTGGGGCGGAACTTCTCCTTGTACGGCTCGCCCGCCATCGCGAAGCCGATCGCGGTCATCCGCTCCGTGATCTGCTCCACAGCGCCGCTGCTCCACCCGTAGCTACCGAATGCGCCGCCGAGGCGCCCGATCGGCTTGAGGCCGGTCAGCCACTGAATGTAGCCCGCTACTCGGAACAACATGCCCTTGTGAAGCGTCGGAGACCCGAGGAGTAGCCCCTTGGCCTCCAGGAGCTCATGGGTGACCGTGGCCACGGGCGAGACCGCCAGGTCGTACACGACGACCTCGACGCCCTCCGCCGCGACACCGTCGGCGATCGTCCTGGCGAGAGCCGCGGTCGATTCCCACATCGTGCTGTAGGCGATCACGACCTTGTCGCGCAGCGTGTTGCTTGTCCATCGGCCGTACTCGGCGAGGGCCCGGTCGAACGTTTCGCCGCGCCAGATCACGCCGTGCGACGGCGCCACCACCTTCGGGGCCCACCCAGCCGCGCCGACCTTGTCCACGGCCTTTGCGATGGGGAGGCCAAGCCCCATCAGGATGTTCGCGTAGTAGATCCCCAGCTCGGTCAGCGCGAGGTCCACGCCCACCTCGTCGGCGAACCGCTCCGCCGACGCCATATGCTGGCCGAACGCGTCGTTGGGCATGAGGGTGGCGACCTCGGGACAGTACGTGAACATCGAGTCCGGCCAGTGGACCATGGGCATCGGCAGGAAGCGCAGGGTGCGGCCACCCAGGTCGATAACGTCGTCGGGGCCGACAGGATCGACCATCAGCCCGTTGTGGTACTCGGCTATGCCCTTCACGCCTGAGGCGGACGCCACCACGCGCGCGTTCGGCATCGCGGCCATGACGTCGCGCAGGCCGCCGTTGTGGTCGGGCTCGATGTGGTTGACAACGATGACGTCCACCTTGGCCGGATCGAGCACATCGGCGACCCGCGACAGGAGTTCGGTCACGAACGGCGCCTTGACAGTGTCGACCAGGGCGACCTTGTCGGAACCGACCACGAGGTATGCGTTGTAGGTGGTGCCCCGAGGTGTCTCGTACCCGTGGAAGTCGCGCAGGTTCCAGTCGATCGCGCCGACCCAATGGATCCCGTCCGACACCTGAATCGATCGCATGGCATGCTCCTTCTCCGAGTCGCCACGACCGGGGAGCCGGACGGGCGGACGATGCACATGGGGGAGATACCCATCGGCCGTCTGGAGTGTGCGGTCCGCCTGATCGGCATGACCGCCGGACCGAGCGATTCCGGCGTCTGCGCTACGCGTTCCGGCGGACGAAGAAGTCCGCCATCGAGGACAGGAGCTTGCGCGCATGACTGCCCGGAAGCGCGCCTTCGAGGTCCACCTTCGCCTCGGCTATCAGGTTCTGAGCGTACGCCCGGGCGAACTCCACGGAGCCGGCCTCCTCCATGATCCGGACCGCTTCGTCGAGTGCCGCTGCGTCCGTCGGCCGGGACGATAGGATCTCGAGAAGCCGTCCGCTGCGCGGCGAGTTCTGCAGAGCGTGGATGGCGACGAGCGTGCGCTTGCCCTCGGTGATGTCGGAGCGGAAGTCCTTCTTCACCGATTCCTTGCGGCCCACCAGGTTCAAGACGTCGTCCTGGATCTGGAACGCGAGCCCCGCCGCCATCCCGAACGCGCGCAGCGTCTCGACCTGGCCGTCGCTGCCGCCGCCGACGATCGCTCCAACGGCCAGCGGGACACCTCCCGAGTAGAAGGCGGTCTTGTGGTTCGCCACCACGAGATAGTCCTCGACAGTCAGATCGAAGCGGTTGTCCCTTGCCCAGCCGATGTCGAGCGCCTGGCCTTCGATCGTGCGCGTGGTCATCGCGACCAGCTCGGCAAGGACGCGCAGCTTGGTGTGGTCGTCCAGCCCCGGGTCGTCCACGACGGTGCCGCACACCAGCGCGAGAGCCAGATCGCCGGCGTTGATGGCCAGACCCACGCCTTCCGTGACGTGCATGCACGGCTCGTCGCGCCGGGTCAGGGACGAGTCCTCGAGATCGTCGTGGATCAGCGCGGCGGTGTGGAAGTGCTCGATGGCCGCGGCCGAAGCGCGGGCGCGCGCGGGATCTCCGCCGACGGCCTCGCACGCGATCAGGCAGATCAGCGGCCGGTGGCGCTTGCCGGCGTTCTCGGAAAACGCGCGGAGGGGTCCGTAGAGGTAGCGCGCCATGTCCGGGTGCGTGCCCGCGGAGAAGAACGTGGACAGATAGCGGTCGAAGGCACGGCTGTGGCGCTTCAGATACAGTTCGAACCCGGTCATCGACGAGAACCCCCGGTCAGGTCGTCCGGCATCGGCGCCGGATCGCTCCACCGACTCGACGGTGCCTCACGCCCGGTGGCCCTTCTCCATGAAGACACCGTCCGAGGTGAAGCGCCGCCGAAAGGACAGCAGTACCGCGGTCACCGAGCCGAGCACGTCCGCGGTGGCGACCATGAGCATGACGACGATCTGGTACGGGGCGGCCGTGAGCGGATCGACACCCGCGAGCACCTGCCCTGCCATCATACCCGGGATGAAGACGATGCCGACTGCCGCGAGCGTGTTCATCCCGGGAATGAGACCCGCACGCAGCGCGGTGCGCACGGACTGTCGCGCCGCCTCCCAAGGCGTCGCCCCCAGCGCCACAAGCGAGAGGATCTCCGCCGAGCGGCCGTCGAGATCAGCGAACACGCGCTCCAGAGCCAACGCGATCCCGCTCATCGAGTTGCCGATGACCATGCCGCCGATGGGGATGACGTACTGGGCGCGCCACCACGGATCGACCCCGACCACGAGTCCGGTGACGGCGAGGGTCACGGTGATGCCGGTCAGCGCCATCGACAGCAGAGTCGAGCCGAACAACCCGGGCGGCGCATCAGGAGAGCGTTTGAGGATGATGCGCGTGGCCGCCACCAGCATGACGCCCAGGATGCCGAACACAACGAGCGGCGTGTCCACCCGGAACACCCACCGGAGCACGAACCCGAGAGCCAGCAGCTGAACGTACATGCGCGCGGTGGCGATGGCGAGGTCCCTGGCGACCCCCAGGTGCAGGACCAAGGTCAGAAGGCCGGTGATCACGATGAAGCCGGAGGCCAAGGCGAGCTGGGGCCAGCCGATCGCTATGACGCCGCCCGTCTCAGCCATGGGCTTGCGCCACCTCGAGACGCCCGCCCGCGAGCAGCAGGCGGCGATCCGCCCGGGCATCCACCCGCGCGTGCCGGACACGGACCACGGCCCCGCCCGCGTCCACGAACTCGGCGGTGATCCGTGCCACCTGTCCTGCGCTGTCGTCATCGAGACTCGCGTCCGGCTCGTCGAGGAGAAGGCACGCGGGATCGGTGAGCACGACGCGCAGGAGGGAGACCCTCGCGGCCTGTCCGATCGAGAGACGGTCCGCGTCGCGCTCCAGAGCGACATCGCCCATGTTCACGCGATCCAACGCATCGCGCAGCGCGGTCGCGGACGGCGCCGGCCTGCCGCGCCGCGCCTTCAGCCGCCACGGAAGGGTCAGGTTGTCGGCCACCGTTCCGGGAGCGAGGCTCGTGTGTTGCGGAAGATAAGCCACCCGCGAGCGCCAGACACCCGGATCGACGTCTTCGGCCTGCGAACCCTCCAGGGCGAGCGAGCCGCTGGTCCCGGGGAGCAACCTCGCAAGGGACAACAGCAGCGTGGTCTTGCCGCTGCCGGAGGCGCCGGCGAGGTCCGTCAACGTGCCCGCCTCCAAGTCCAGGTCGAGACCGCCGAAGACCTGGACCGGCCCCTCGTCGCCCGGCCGCGTGGCAGTGAGGCCGCGCGCGCGCAGGAGCGCGGGCCTGCTCGCCGCGGCCGTCCCGGACGAGGACGAGTCGTGAGCGTTCGTCATCCCCAACGGTCGAAGCGCACGTAGTCGTCCACGTAGCGATCCGATGGCGGCTTCTCCTCGGACGGGTAGCCGATGCTGGCCACTCCCAGCGTGTCGAGGTTCTTCGGAAGCCCCAGGATCCTCCGCGCCTCATCCTTGCGCTCCTGCCGCGGGTGGTACCCGAGCCAACACGCCCCGAGGCCCAGAGCGCGGGCTGCGACCAGCACGTTCTGCATGGCCGCGGCGCAATCCTCCACCCAGTAGTCCTCGGGGTACTTCTTGCTCGTCGTGTCGCCGCACACCGCGATGGCGAGCGGCGCGTGAGCCAGCATTCCCGAGTACGGGGTCGCGACCGCCAACCGGTCCAGCTGGTCGCGATCGGTCACGACCACGAACCTCCAGGACTGCTGGTTGCCGGCGGATGGCGCCGCCATCCCCGCTCGCAGAAGCACTTCTATCTTCTCGGGCTCGACGGCCCTGTCCTGATAGTTGCGGATGCTGCGGCGCCCCAGGATCGCCTCGATCGCTTCCATCCGCATCCCCCTTGGTCGTTTCCCACTATTCCAGTCGACGTGCGTCGACAAGACTACCGCCTCCGACGGGTTGAGGCACCCCCGGTACGCGCGCGTGCCCCTACTGACCGGGCGGTGCCCACACGAGGTCCGAATAGGTGACCGGCTTGGCGAGGAGACGCTTCTTGCGCAACCACTCCAGCAGACGTTCGACGTCCGCCTTCCTCGGCAACTGGTGCGTCTCGTACCTGCCGACCTTGAAAGTCTTGGCCAGCGGTTCGGGGATCGATGCCTTCTCGCCGAGCAGTGCCCGATACGCGTCCGGATCAGCGTTGACCCTCGCGACCGCGTCGTCCCACACGCCCAGCAACTTCTTGACCGCCGCAGCTCCTTCCGGCCTGTCCAGGTAGTCCTTCCTGAAGAGCATCGTCGACTCGGTGAGGTTCTCTCCACTCGTGTCGTCGGCGATCAGCCTCGCTCCTTTCAGGATGGCGAGAGACAGGAACGGCTCGGCCAACACGGCGGCCTCCACCTGGCGGTTCAGCAGCAGCCCGAGGCGCACCGGGATCTTCTTGATCTCTACCGTCTTGACATCGCTTGCGGGAACACCGGCCCTGGACATCAGATTGTCCAGGACGTACTCCGGCAGGCCCCCGATAGACGTGGCGACCGGCACGCCGGCCAGCTGCCTCAACGACTTGATCTTCGAACCCGGCGCGACCACGAGGCCCGACCGGCCATCCTGCGGCGTCACGCCGTACATGATCGTGACCACCCTCACCGGGACTCCTCCCGAGCGGGCCGAGGCGGGCACGATGAGGTCTGCCTGCTCGCCGTCGAGCGATCCGTCGACGAGTGCCTTGTCGCGGTCCTGGGTCGACGGGAACTCGTATATGGCGACATCCAGGCCGGCCTTCTTGAACAGACCGTCGCGTTCCGCGACCCAGAGTGGCAGGGAGTCCGCCTGGGGCAGCGTCCCAAGGCGGATCTTCGCCGGCTTGACGGTCGTCGGCGAGGCGGTGCAGCCGGCGGTCCCGGCGACGATGGATAAGCCGATGAGTAGACCGGCGATCACCAGATGATACGTGCGCATCGCGGACTCCCTCGGCGGTTCCGGTTGCGCGGCTGCGAGCGCGAGCGTGGACAGAATCAGAGAACCTCATGCTGCGTCTTCCTTCTTACCCAGACCTTGGAGTATGAGTCGACGCGCACGTCGGCCCGGGCGCTGCTGGTCCGACCGCCGCGACCACCAGACTGGCGGCGGTGCACGTCCGACCTGTTGGGGAATGGAATCCGGACGGGGCCGTGCGGCCCCTCGTAGACAGGAGGCTCGCGTGGGCGACAAAGGGTTCTTTGACAAGGCCAAGGACATGATCGGCGGTGCGGTCGGCGACGTCGACGAGAAGGCGAAGGATCTCGCCGAGGGTGCGGCCGAGAAGATCGATGATGCGACGGAGAGCATGGGTGGGATGGCGAAGAAGGCCGGCGATCTGGTCGGCGGAGCCAAGGACAAGGTGGGCGACGCGGCGAAGAACCTCGCCGGCAAGATGGGCGGCGGCGGCGCGGACTAGGGCTCAGTGATCGCCCCCACCTTGTGGGCGCCGGCAGCGTGCGGCGGATCGCCCCGGAACGAGAGAGCGACGGCCCCCCAGGGGGTCGCCGCTCTCTCGTTCGCCAGTCCGCCTTCTGGCCGGTGGTTTCACATGGCGGAGGCGCGTGCGAATCGAACACACCCGGGACGCTCTTCACGCCCCACGACGGTTTTGAAGAACGTGCCGCGCGACCGCAATCCGCTCCGGTCAAGGGCATTCAAGTACAAACCCGGAAGCGTGATAGGCATTCAACAACCGTGCACAGCATACAAGCGCAATCCCATAGGCGCATGGATAGTACGCACGGCGGCAGGCGGACGTCAGCGTTCGCTATTGTCGCTCCGCAGCACACCATGTATTTGGGCAACAAGTCGGAACGCGATCCCAGCATGAGAACCTACGCGGAAGCCGGGGCGTTCCATGTGCCGCCGTGTTGCTGCGGGACGATCCTCAGTCGGTCTCGGGAGTCTTGGCCGCGGACCGACCGACGCCTCGTCCGATCCCGTAGTAGGCGCGCACCAAGTCCGCTCTTCGCACGACTCCGACAAGATGGTAGGGATCCTCGGCGTCGACGACGGGGATCCTGCCGACATCCATGTAGCCGGGCCGGGCGAGCACCTGGTCGAGCCGGTCTCTCGTCGTGGCCGTGAGAAGCTCGCGTGTGTAGATGTCGCCGACCGTCGCACCCTCCGGGGATCCCGGAAGTGCTCGCTCGAGGTCCCCGATGGTCACCACGCCGATGAGCCGCTCCTTGTGATCCAGCACGGGGAGTCCGTGATACCCGGTGTCGCGGTAGACATGGGCGAGTTCCTCTAGCGTCGTGTCCGTGCCCACGGTGGGGATCCGGCTGGCCGGCGTCATGATCTCGCCGAGCGTGGGCAGCTGGCGGCGATGCGCCCTTCCCGAGCCGAAGTCGATGCCCCTTCGGAAGAGCTTGAGCGTGTAGATGCTGTGCGGCTCGGCCTTCTCGGCGACCACTGTCGCCACCACCGTGGCGAGCATGAGCGGAAGCATGATCCGATAGTCGAGCGTCATCTCGAACAGGATAAGGATCGCGGTGATGGGCGCCCGGGCAGCCGCTGCGAACACCACCGCCATGCCGACGGTCGCATAAGCGCCGCCGGCCGCGGTGACGCTGGGAAAGAGCGCGTGGACCGCCTGTCCGTACGCGCCGCCGACGACCGCTCCGATGAAGAGTGCCGGCGCGAACACCCCGCCGGAAGACCCCGAACCCAAAGTGAGAGACGTGGCGAGGATCTTGGCGACCACGAGGGCCACGAGCAGCAAGAGCGGGATCGAGCCGTGCAGCGCGCTCTCGATTGTCGAGAACCCGGTCCCGAACACCTGGGGCACGAAATAGGCGACGAGCCCCAGGGCCAGTCCCCCGACCGCAGGCTTGAGGTATGGCGGGAAGCGCCAGCCGTCGAACGCGTCTTCGGCGAAATAGAGCGCGCGCACGAACGCGCCGGCTGCCAGCGAGCCGACGATACCGAGTCCCACGTACAGCGGGATCTCCCATCCGCTCACCAGCGAGTACGAGGGCACGGCGAACGCCGGATGATTGCCGAGGAACAGCCGGCTGACCGTGCTGGCGGAGACGGCTGCCACCACCATCGTGCCGAATGAGTGAATGGTGTATTCGCCAAGGAGAACCTCGAGGGCGAACATCACTCCGGCGATAGGAGCGTTGAAGGTGGCGGCGATCCCCGCGGCAGCCCCGGCCCCTATGAGGCCGATCATCCTCTTCTGGCTCAGGTGGAACCTCTGGCCCAGAACGGAGCCGATGGCCGCTCCGATCTGAACGATCGGCCCTTCGCGACCCACGGACCCACCCGAACCGATGGTGATGGCCGAGCCGACCGCCTTGACGAGGATGACGACCGGCCGGATCCGGCCGCCGCGTGTCTCCATGGCGGTCATCACCTCGGGGACGCCGTGCCCCTTGGCTTCGGGGGCCAGGAAGTGGATCAGCGGTCCCACGATCAACCCGCCGATGGCCGGAAGGACGATGACGTACCAGCTGCCCATGAAGTCGAGGGCAGTGCGCCCCCCTTGGAAGAAGAGCGTCTGGAGATACGCGATCGAGCGGATGAAGGCTACCGCTCCAGCCCGGCGCCGATGCCCACGAGGGCTGCCATGGTGAACATGACAGCCGTGTCCGAAGCCCAGTAGCGGGAGAGGCCGCGCTGCAGAGTCGTCTCGCCCTGCTCTGTTTGCCCGGCAGCCATGGGCGTCAGTCTACACCGGGGAGTGCGGCTGGGTCTGCGCTGCAGGCTGGCTCACTGCGAGCGTTCCCTCACGACCCGCGCGATATCGAGGTTGCCCACTGCCCGAAGGCCGGGCCACAGAGAGAGCCCGGTGACGACGAGCATCGCCGCGGCCGATAGAACGAGCGTGGTGGGGCGCATCTGAAGCGCAAAGCTGAACATGTCGCTGGAATACGTCGCCATGAACGCCGCCGCCGAGAGGTATCCCACGAGGAGGCCCGGGACGATGCCGATGGCCGCGACGAGCAGGTTCTCCAGAGTGAACAGGCGCGCGATCATCCCACGCGAGATTCCGTTGGCGCGCATCCCGGCGATCTCCGGCGAGCGCTCGGCCAGGTTGACCGACACCGTGGTGAAGATGAGCGCCAGCGCCATCGTGGCGCCGAAGATGAGCATGATGCCGACGAACACGTAGAAGAACCCCATGTATTGCTGGACGGTGTCGTACAGCGCCCGGGAGTCGGTCACCACGGCGACGGGTTCGAGTGCGCGCAACGCCTTGAACACCGCGGTCCGGTCGATTCCGGGTGTGAATCGGGTCATCACCACCGAGCGGTCGGGCGAGGAGAGCTGTCCCTCGGGATCCGCCACCCCCGAGGCACGAAGCGCGCTCACCAGAGTCGGCATCGACACGTATGTCAGCGTGCCCAGCGGCTCGTCCAAGGGGCGGCCCATCGGGAGCCTGATGCTGCGCTTCAAGGCCGGGAACGAGAGCGTCACGACGTCTCCCTGCGTCGCACCGGTCTTGGCGCCGATGGATGCGCCGGCGAGCACGCGTCCGGCCGAGAGTCCCCCGCCGGCGAAGGTGTGCATCTGGGTCGTCGGGTCGAACGCCATGAGTTGTGTGGCGTACGAACCGGATCGGCCGTGAACGGTCACCGCCAGCCCCACCACCTGCTCGGCCGAGGCGACTCCCGCCACAGTCCGGATCCGTCGCACCAGATCCGTCCGCACCGGGACCTTCGTGACCGCGACCGCGTCCTCACGCTCGACTCCGGTGAATTGACGATCCAGAAGTATCTGTGTCGTGTCGACGATGCCCCACGACGTCAGTACCAGCGTCAACGCGAGCACGATGCCGGCGATCGTCGACAGGCTCCGCCGGGGATTGCGCCACACGCTGCGAAGGGCCGCCCGCCAGCGGACGGGAAGCATGACAAGCGGAGCCAGCACTCGCTCGAGCAGACTGGAATGTCCGAGTGTGATGGGAACGTCCCCGCGCATGGCCACGGCGGGTTCGACGCGAACAGCCTGGCGAGCGGGAAGCCACGCGGCCAGAGTCCCCGCCGCGGCCCCGAACAGGACGCCGATGAGCGGCGTGAGGGGCCTGAGTTGCCGGATCGTGTCCGGGATTCCCAGCTCGGCGGTGTACTCCCCCGTGATCGCCCAGCCGAACACCACTCCCAAGACCGCGCCGACGATCCCGCCCACGAGCCCCAGCGAAGCCCCGTAGCCCAGGTAGTGCATGACGATCGTGCTGCGGCGCATTCCGTTGGCCCGCAGCGTCCCTATCTGCGAGCGCTGCGCATAGACGAGGCGTGTCAGGAGCAGGTAGGTGGCCAGTCCGGCGGCCAGCAGGAACATGATCGGGAAGAGCACCGCCATCTCAGAGAATCCGGACACGTCGAGTAATAGCAGCCTGTTCGAGGGTTGCTCGGCGCGCGTCACTATAGAGGCCGCGTCCGCAGCGATGGCGGCGCGGCGAACCTCGCGGTCGCTGGCCCCCACGTCGGCCGCCGGTTCGTATCGGACGAGGGCCTGCCGGATCGCCGACGGCCCGGCGATGGCACCCACGACGTCGGAGGATACGAACAGGACCCCGAAGTCGCGCGCTCCTTCGAAGGGCTGCTGCGCACTCCGGGCGGGCCAGAGGTATTCGGGCGAGACGACGATCCCGGCGACGGGGATGGGCTGCCATCCTCCGGAGGTCAGGACGTCGACCGAACTCCCGGGCTTCAGGCCGAACGCCGTCGCCGCGTGTGTCTCGGCAAGCGCGGAGGCGTCGCCCGGCCGAAGATAGCTTCCGCTGGTCACATCCACGCGGTCGACCGCCGGCTGCCGCTGGGCGGGGATCGATACGAGGCGGCCCATGAAGGTCGCTCCGCGGATGCGCATGGGGACATCGGCTTGGATGCGCTCCTCGACGGTGGCCACCCCCGCGATCCGCCTTGCCTCTCCGGCGAAGGAATCATTCGCGCCCGTCACCGTCATGTCGGCGAACGCCAGGCGCTCGTAGGTTCTTCGGTAAGAGACGTCGAGGTTGCGATACGAGTCCCACGAGGCGCCGTAGAGCATCACTCCGATGATCATCGTCACGAGCACTGACAGGAACTGCCAGCGCTGCCGCGACAGGTCGCGCATGCGTTTGCGCGACAGCACGCTCACCAGACCAGATCCTCCGGCTCGACCCTGCTCACGTTCGGTTCATCAGACACGATCCGGCCGTCGCGCAGGTGCAGGACGCGGTCCGCCATGTTGGCGATCACAGCATTGTGCGTGACCGCCAGAACTGTGCGGTCACCGGCGTCGGCGATGTCCCTTAGAACGCGCAGGACTCGAGTGCCGGTTTCGATGTCGAGCGCCCCTGTCGGCTCGTCGCACAGGATGAGCGGGGCCTTCTTCACGAGTCCCCGCGCGACCGACACACGCTGCTGCTCGCCACCGGAGAGCTGAGCGGGGAAGTGATCCATCCGGTCGCCGAGCCCCACCTGGGTCAGCACCTGCTCCGTCCGCTCGCGCGCGTCGGAACCGGTGAGCTCGGCGAGCAGCTCCACGTTCTCGCGGGCCGTCAGAGTCGGCACCAGGTTGAAGAACTGGAAGACGAAGCCGATCGTGTGGAGCCGGTAGGACGTTCGATCGTCCTCGTCGAGGCCGGCCAGGTCGTGTCCGAAGACGCTGATCGTGCCCCCTGTCGGCGTCTCGAGTGCTCCGACGAGGTCGAGCAACGTTGTCTTGCCCGAACCGCTCGGCCCGAGGAGTACCACGAACTGGCCCGGATGGATCGCGAAGGTCGCATCGGCAAGAGCGCGAACCTGTGTGGACCCCGTTCCATAGGTCATCTGCAGGCCGACGGCCTCGACCGCGGGCGCGGCTGTCGCCACCCCCGTCGCTACCCCGTCGACTGAATGACTCGATGGCTGCAATGTGTCCTTCTATCCCTCTGAGCCCGAATGTAGCCGAGCGCTCGTCATCGTCTGCTCGTATGAATCATGCCCAAGCTGCTTCGAAGTCCCGCTCGCGGTCGCGTCTCGTACGAGGTCGCCGAACGCCGCCTTGGCTCGCGGGCGATCCGGTCCGCTCCGGGATCGCGGTCACACTCGACGCCTGGTCCCTGCGTGACAGTCGCCGGAACGGGCACAATCCTCTCATCGATGAGGTCCGATGGGACCAGCGCCGAGGTTGCGTCGGCTCCTGGGGGCTTCGCCCTCGGAGTCTCGCGAACTCCGCAGGAGGGGCGGGCTGCGATGATCGTCACAGTGACCCTGAATCCCGCAATGGACAGGTTCCTGTCAGCGAGAGAGTTCGGTGTCGGGCGCCTGAATCGTGTCGGGTCGACGTCTCTTCATCCCGGCGGCAAGGGTGTCGACGTCGCCTCGATCCTGCATTCGCTCGGCAGAGAGGTCGTTGCGGCAGGCTTCCTCGGGGGCAATACCGGCGCGGTTCTCGAAGAGGCACTGAGAAGCCGCGGCCTCACCACCAATTTCGTTCGAGTCGAGGGAGAGACACGCACCAACTACGTTGTCCTCGATGAGAAGATTTCCCTGATCTGGCGCGGCAGCATGGGTGCAGCTAGAACGAATTTCCGTAGAGATCGCGCGAGCAGAGACTGCCGTCAATGTCATAGACACGAAGCTCAGTCCTCATCAGCCGAGCCAGCTCGCGGCCCGCGCCCACAGCCGCTTCTCTTGTGGCGTGGTGAGAGCGAAACATGTCTTCATGCGCTACCTTCACGACCCAACCCCGGTCGCTGTGGGCAAACATGCACCGGCCGCTCGTACCCCACGTTGGCCTCCAGTGGCTCTTTGCAGGGTGAGGAGTATGCTCAGCATCTTGGTCACGATTCGAGAGTTGAGTGCGTGAGCACAAGCCATTACGAGTGGCGAGCTACGCTCAGGCGTGTCGGGTATACGCATGATGCAGCGGCGATCGAAGAGAATGCGTGGCCTTCGTGGTGCACGGGAGTCCCAGTGTCTCCGGTGAGTGGCAGGGTCGAGTCAGCGAGATCCTTGACGGGATCGTTGACGGGATCGTCATCGCCGGCGATGACTGCCGCATCCAGTACGCGAACCGGGCCGCCGGTCAGATCTTCGGCATCGCCAGCGACCAGCTGGTCGGGAGGCGGTGCGACGACCCCGCACTCGGGCTGTCCGCTACGGATGGCTCGCTTCGCCCCGAGGAGCAACTCGCCTGCTGCCGTGAGCTGAAGCCTGGGGAGACCCCGCCCCAAGTCGAACAAGCCGTCCGTAGAGTCGACGGGTCCACCGTAGCCGTGATGACCAGAACCGCGCCCTTGCACGACCCACAGTCCGGCCGTTTTCTCGGCACCCTCAACTCCTATGCCGACATAACCGAACGCAAGAACGCCGAAGACGCCCTGCGCGACAGCGAGGAGCGCTACCGTCGATTCGTCGAGACGTCGCAGGAGGGAGTCTGGGCACAGGACGCGGAGTTCCGCACCACGTTCGTGAACGACGAGTTGGGGCGAATGCTGGGTTACCGACCGGAGGACATGATCGGTCGTCCCGTGCTTGAGTTCATCTACGACGAGGACGTCGCTGCCTTTCGCGAGCAGATGACGCACAGGCGCAGGGGCGAGCCCAACCGCTATGAGATGCGGCTGCGGCGAGCTGACGGATCGCCCATCTGGTTCAAGCTGTCCGCGACGCCGGTCACGGACCGCTCGGGAGCGTTCGCGGGGTCGTTCGCGATGTTCACCGACATCACGGAGAACAAGGAAGCCGAACGGGCGGTGCGCGAGAGCGAGGAGCGCTACCGCAGTCTCGTGGAAGCGTCTCCGGATGCGATAGCCGTCTATCAGCGCGGTATCGTGATCTTTGCGAATCCCGCGGCGGGGCAGGTATTCGGTGGCCCGGGACACTCAAGCGATGAGTTGATAGGCCGACAGGTCATCGATTTCGTACATCCCGATTCGCGCGAGGTCGTGAGCCAGCGCATGCTTCAGATGCAGCAGGAACGCAAGCCCCTACTGCCCATAGAAGAGAAGTACGTGCGCCTCGATGGGCACGAGATGATCGTCGAGTTGGCAGCGATACCGTTCGTGTGGGAGGGCGATCCATCCGTACAGATCGTGGCTCGCGACGTCACCGAGCGCAAGCAGGCGCAGGAGCAGCTTCAAGCACTCAACGCGGAGCTGGAGCAGCGCGTGGAGGAGCGCACATCCGAACTCGTGCAAGCCAACGAGGAACTTCGGAAGACGAACGAGGAAGTCACACGCAGAAACGACGCGGTGGCCGAGATGAACTCCAGGCTGGACGAGGCGACCAGGGCCAAGAGCGACTTCCTCGCGGGCATGAGCCACGAGTTGCGAACTCCGCTCAATTCGATCCTCGGGTTCTCAAGCATCCTGCTCCAAGGGTTGGCCGGGCCGGTCAACGGCGAGCAAGAGAAGCAACTCACCATGGTCAACAATGCAGGGAAGCATCTCCTCGGTCTCATCAATCAGATTCTTGATCTATCCAAAGTGGAGGCCGGGGAATTACATCTGGCCCTCACCGAGTTTGACGTCGCTGATGTGTTGGATCGGGTCTGCGACACCATCGCTCCCTTGGTCGCGGAGAAGTCGCTCACGTTCGAATGTGGTCGTCCGAGCGAGCGCATCTCTATGCGGTCGGACAGCATGCGGGTAGGGCAAGTGCTGATAAACCTGCTGGGCAACGCCGTCAAGTTCACAGATCACGGGGGGATATCTCTGAGAACCCGCCGGGACGGTCACGCCGTGGTCTTCGAGATCTCGGACACGGGTGGCGGAATCTCCGAGGCTGACTTGGCCATGATCTTCGACGAGTTCTACCAGGTGGCGCCATTGGGGATCGAGAAGGTGGCCGGCACGGGCCTGGGCCTGGCGATCTCGAAGCGATTGGTCGAGCTGCTATGTGGCAGCATCGACGTGCGAAGTGCCGTGGGCAGCGGGTCGACATTCACTGTTCGGCTGCCGATACGCGAGGACGTTCCGGCCGCGACTCAACCGCGTGCCACCACCTCGGACTAAGCAGGGAGCTCGCGGGCTTGGTCCTGAGTCATGAGCAAGCCATTCGATGAGGACGCACCACGTGCGATATAGGGCACGTTTGTAGTCTCCCGTGCGCGTCACCCCCCATCTCCCCGTCCCACGCGAGGCGAGCAACTCGTGGTTCTCGTCGAGTTCCGCATCTAGGCTCCAGGCGGGGGCCAGTTCTGATGGTGTATCCACGACGCTGGCAGTCTGTCGGTCCCGAACTCGTGACCGGTCAAGAACTCCTCGATGTAGCCGTGAAGCGGTAGAACGCTCAACTGCTCGCCTCGCCGGAACTCGCCGAAGCGCAGTCGTGCATACGACTTGAACTCTTTGTGTTGCTCCACCATCGTCTGGGTCGGCTCAGGCGGGTGGTTGACCCGGGTCATCAGTGCTTCCTCCAGGACAAAGTGGTCATTCGTGAAGTCGAGGACCGCGACCAATGCCCTGAGGACCTCAGAGTCAGAATCCCATGCGACCCGCTTGAGTTCGTCAAGGAACCCGATGATCTTGCGATGTTGGATGTCTATCTCCTCGTTGCCAGTCTCCAGAGACGGGCTCCATCCTCCGAGCGGTGCCATGGTCAAGACCCTCCTCTTGAAGTTCCCCACGGACGGCCGCCCGACGCTCGGAGATTCGGCAGCGGCAGCCCGTCGTCTGACTCATGTCTTCTTCCCACAGGACGTCGCGACGCATGCGTCGTTGAGCAGCGACTGGGCAGTCCCTCGTTGCGAGTGCTCGCCGACTCTAGGGAACAAGATAGCCCGCTGCGCAATTTGTCGCTGGTAGCGGGCTTGGCAACGCATCGGGTACGGACTGGCTACCGAGTCTTGGCGCCACCGCGCTCGTCCGCAATCTGCATGTTCGCCTGCAGCAGGGTGGCTGCTGCTTCTCGCTGTGCCTTCAGGAGAGCCTCCGCAGCCACTTCCTGTTGCTTGCGCAGGGCATCAGAGGCGGCGTCGTAGAGCGCCTGTCGTTCTTCGGTGGTCATCTTCTTCGAGTTGATGCTTGCCCACGCCTCGGCCGCCAGGAGCTGCGCCGCCGCCCGGTCTTGGGACGCGAGAAGGAGGGCGGCAGCCCGGTCTTGGGAGGCCAGAAGCAAGGCGGAGGCACGGTCTTGGGCTGCCATCAACAGCGCGGCCGTTCTCCGTTGGGTCGCCATCTCGAAGGCATCTTCATCGGGTTCGGCGTTCTTCTTGTTGTCCACGAGTGCCTCCGCTTTCGACTTGCGGCCACAATCAGCACGGCCGCTAGATGAATGATGCGCCGCCGCGGACTGGAAGTCATCCCCATCAGCTGCGCACGACTCCTCTTTGCCCTTTCTGCCCTCCATCTGCGAGAGCGAGAGAACGTAGGTGGGAGCGCGCGAGGGACAGAGCCATATGACCGCGGTTTCCCGGTGGAACGGGCATAGGCCTACTATTGCGGTCCGACACTGGGGCGGTAGAGCCGATGACCGAGAACGAGGATGAGCAGCAGGATTCGGGTCGCGTCATGACGGCTCACAGTCTCGCGAGCTTGAGAGACGAATGGAAGACGCAGCAGGCCGCCATGGAGGCGCACTTGAAAGCACTGTGTCTGGAGCTAGCGGAGCCAGAGTCGCCGGAGGCGCGGGCGTTGGCACGTCTCTTGGAAGCACAGAGCCGAGCGATGAGCGTGATGGTAGAGGCCAGGCTCGCTGCGGCGGAAGACCTTCTCTTGGCCCAGGAAGCGGCGGAGGACTTCTCGCGCCTGGTCGGAAGCGTTGCCAGCAGCAGTCTGCCACGAAGACTGGAGTCCGTTGCGAGGACTCTCCTGGGACTTCAGGACGAGGCGGCGGCGACCCTATTGACGGCCCAGACATCGGTGGCGGCGATTCTTCGCGCAGAACAGAAGACAGACGCTGAGGCACTTGTGGCTACGCAGAAGTCAAGCCAGGGAACCCCCAAGCCAATTCTCTGATCGCCCAACATCGGCGGGCGCTCGCCCGGAGAAGACCTCCTCGGCCCGCCGCTAGGGTTCGTGCTTGCGGTCCAAACCACGGGCGTCCACGACATGCATGGTCGCCTCCAGAAGTATCGCCGCCGCTTCCCTCTGCGCCTTCATCAGCAGTTCAGCCGCGATGCCCTGCATCCCCCGCAAGGTGTTAGCAGCCTTGTCGAAGGCGGCCACAAGCGTATCCCGTTGCTCCTGCGGCAGGTACTCCACGAAGGTCATCTGCCGTTCCCGCAGGACCTCAAGTGCCTTCTCCTGTGCCGTCTTCAGGGCTTCGGCTGCCTGACGCTGAGACTCCTGGAGTACCTTGACGGCCTTCACCTGAGCAGCCAGCAGTATGGCGTACTCCTTCTGCAGGTCGGCGTTCAAACGCAACAGTTCACGTTCGAGTTCCTCGGGCTCCAGTTCGCGCCCCTGGCCAGTGTGCTCCCCCATGGTTCCTCCCAGTGTTGATCGAACGCACGTGACACAACGTACCACCGTAGGACCAGCCCCAAGCGGAACCATAGTGAAGGGACTTGGGCTGGGAACGGAGTGACCGCGGGGCGCCCGTCGGGGTCCGGCGCACCAGTGGGCGCGCAAGCCCTCTCGGGTTTGTCTGCGTTGTGGGTTGTGCCCGGCGTCCCACGCCCTGCTTTCGAGAACCTCTCGGATGCTGATCTCCGTGGGCAGACTCCCATGGAGCCGAGTGTGCCGAACTTGATCACATCGTGGGCAGTGACGCGGATGGAACTCTCCGCATTGTCCATCGCGATCTCAGCCTCGACGCGCAGATCCAATCTTCAAAGCCCAGGAAGCCGCACCTCAGACGAACCGCGGAGGAACCCACTCTACGACCGGAGCGCCACCCTCCAATTCTAGTCACACCCCCGACGTACCAGCGCTTATCATGTGGGACATCACCCCTCTGGAGACTGGCGGGTCCGATGACCGAGAGCGAGAACGGCAACGAGGCTGACACTCCGAGCCTGGAAGCGTGGATCGCCAGTCTGAGGAACATGAAGGCGGAGTGGGCGAAGCAACGCGCGTCCTACGAGGCGGAGTTGAAGATTCTCCGTCTCTCGGCAGGTGCGCGGACATCGCCGGAGGCACGAGCGCTGCTGCACCTCCTGGACGCCGAGCACACGGCGATGATGACCATGCTCGATGCCAAGACCGTTGCTGCCCAAGAGGTCCTCTTGGCGCAGTCAGCTGCCGAAGGATTCTCCTCGGTAGTGGGGAGTACGGCGGCACTAGATCTGGCCCGCAGGCTCGCCGCTGCCGCGCAGACTCTCTTTGCTTCTCAGGAACTGGCGGCATCCACCCTTCTTGAGGCTCAGAAGAAGGCTGCGGAGGTGCTGCGTGCCGAGCAACTGGCCGAGGCGGAGGCCTTGAATCCCCCGAAGACAAGCTAGTCCTGCTTCGCCCGCGCGTGGCGGACCTGGCGCTCGTGAGCGTGCGGACATGGCAGGTAGAGCGCCGCTCCGGGCCCTTGGACATGGCGTCCCAACTGCGATTCTCTGTGGTGGTCCTTTGTCGACGATCCTGGACTGTGACTGTCAACGATGGTCTGGAACTGACCGCGTGCGGGCTCGAGGCGCAGCCACGAGCTAGCAGAGAACGATCGACGCTGCACTTGAGGAGCTGCGATCGTGCGATATCATGCCTGTGGGGAACAGCACTCGTGGTCGGGGGAACTATGGGCAAGTACGAGTCACTTCGGCGCTATCTCAACGAGCAGCGTCAGGAACGGGTCACTCTGTCGTTTGACGACGTCGCCGACATCATCGGCGACACGCTGCCCCCTTCGGCCCGGAAGTTCGCCCAGTGGTGGGAGAACGACCCGAAGCATGTTGAGGCGCAAGCGTGGCTGAGCGCGGGCTATCAGTCGGCCTGCATCTCCCTGATATCC
This sequence comes from uncultured Coriobacteriia bacterium, assembly GCA_963695385.1. Classification (GTDB taxonomy): domain Bacteria; phylum Actinomycetota; class Coriobacteriia; order Anaerosomatales; family PALSA-660; genus JANYAK01. Next base: position 2,483,196 of record OY968780.1, on the reverse strand, counting down.
GAGAACGTGACCTTCATCCGGGTCTGAGCGAGAGTCGATCACGCGCGGCGATCGAGGTCTGACACTGTCGGATATCTGGGATGCCATGAGAGCTGTCTGAACGTTTCACTCGAAATCATGGGCGTTGAGACGCTGGTCGATGCGCAAGATCTACTGGAGGCGGCAGCGATCCACAAGTCACAGGTGCTGGCTCAGGCCAACGCTGGGCGGCCGTTGGACAAGCTTGACCGTCATCTCAGATTGGAGCTGCTATCGATGGACAGCGTCGTCCCTCTCGACACGCAGGGCGAAATCCTTGCCGCTGGCGAGATCATGATGTGCCGGCGCTCCCCGACCGCCCAGCCGGTAGTGGCATTGGCAAAGTGGACGGACAGTAGCGACATCCTCGTGCCCGAGGCACGCGCGGTCCAAGTCGCGTAGGTGTTCTCGGGCGTCCATGCGCCGACGGCGACTCCGTCACTGCGACGGCGAGCGACATGAGGACCGCGGCGAGAGCCATGGCGACTCCGATGAAGAGCCGACTGGCGTGCGCTGGCCCCATCGGCCCTCGTGGACAGCTGGACGAACCGGTACGTGGTGAGAGCGAGGCAAGATCCTCTCTCTTGGCGCTGAACCCGAGCTGAGGCTGTCTTACAGTTGGGGAGGCGATCGCGTTGCCAATCGCAGCGACCCAGTGACAGCGAGTGGACGGCGGGGGGTCAACAATGCTCGAGTGGTCGGACGAGCAAGAGGAGGGGTAGCGGATTGTCCGCTACCCCTCCTCTTTGAGAATCGACTAGGCCCCCGCGGCCGCCTTGAGAGACTGGATTGCAGCGTTCAGGGCATTGCGAGCGTCCTTGAGCAGTTGGGCGGTCTTCTTGTCTTCGCCCCTTGCTGCCTTCAGGGCGGTGCGAGCGCCCGCGATCGTGGTAGCGGCCAACACCTGGTTGTAGGCGGCTGCTGCGACTGCCTGCTGCGTCTTGGCGGCGTCGAGTTTCGTCTGAGCGGTATCCAAGGAGGCGATTGCCGCACTCACATCGGCACCGGTGCTTCCGACCGTGACGGCGCGGGCGCGAACGCGGTTGATCCTCAGCTGCAGGGCAGCGGTAGAGCGGCTGACCACGTTCTTGCTCTTGGCTAGCTTCTTTCTGAGCCGTGCTTTCAGCTTCGCAAGTTTGGCGGCCGCGGCGGACGCCTTCGCCTTGCGAGCCGTTACCGTATGTGTCGCTTTCCCATTGCGCGCATTCACGGCGAGCGCCTGCACGGGAACTACGAGCGCGGCAATCACTGCGACCATCGTCAGTATCTTGAATGTCCGCTTCATAACAGCGGCTCCCTTCCCCCAGTTGTACTCACGGCGAATTAAGTATATCCATCCAGCGGCCGTGTCTTGCCTGAGTTCGTGTTGAGATCAGCACGACTGAGTCCTCGCGGCGAGGCACCTATCCGGACTTCCGGGCATCCTTCTCCGCTTTGCCCCTGGTCAGCAGCAGATAGATGATCGGAAGTATGCCAATTGAGTTCACGATCAGCAGGAACACGAACCAGATGAGTTCGTTCCTGCGAGCGGACCTCCACAGCGCCAGCCGGGCAACAAGTCGGAGCGCGATCCCAGCATGAGAACCTACGCGGAAGCCGGGGCGTTCCAATGCACATGCTAAGGGGGATTCCGAGGTCATTGGTGAAACAGATTTTTCAGGACTCTTAACGGAGAGTGAACTGCCTCGGGTCTGCCGCCGGGTCGATTTGCTCGAGCGTCGCTGAATCGCCTCGGCCTGTTGCTTCTTCCGAGTGTGAGCGCAGCCTTGCCGCCCGAGGTTGGTAAGCTTTGGAAGCGCAGGCGGCCGCCAGCTGATTGACTCCGGCTCTGACGGCCGCCCCAAGCGCGATGTCTCTGGTCAGTAGACCGTGCGCACCTTGGTCCACTCAGCCGGAGAGTATCTGCCATCCAAAGATCGCGCTCAGGCAGATCGCGTACAGCGTTACGACCAAGTACCATCTGCCGCCGAGCTTGGGCGTCCTGATCGAAGCCACATTGAGGGCAGCCAGTGCTATCAGCGCTACGTAGAGGACGACGACGAACGCCTGGGAGCCCACGGCGGGACGGAAGACGAAGAGAAGCGCCAGGATGAGGACGTTGTTGTCGAGCGCCAACCCTCGGTAGGTCGTGTCGTCGATCAGCCCGAAGACGTTGAAGTAGCTCAGCCGAATGACCCCAGTGGCGACGATCACGAAGGCGCCCGGGACGAACCAGGGGCTGAACCGCCCGCCGCTCAGCAACACCACGGCGGGTGCGATGCTGAAGCTGACGAGGTCGATCAGTGAGTCAATCTGCTCACCGAATGCACGCTGGTCCTTTGTGCGTCCCGTCATCCGTCGGGCGATGAGACCGTCGCTCCAGTCGAAGACCACCGCCCACATCAGGGCGATCATCGCTGCCGGGAAGACGCCGCGGATCGCGAAGTAGATCCCGAGCACCGCCGACAACAGCCCCGCAAGCGAGCACACGTTGGGCAAGTCACGCGCGAACCAGAGCATCGGTCGCGGAGCAGTCGACTGGCGCGACGTGCTCACGCTCCTCCTTGGGCCCGATGACCCGCCGAAGCGCATCAGCCATGACCTGGTTCTCCCGCCTCGTGCGGCTGGCGATGCGGATGTAGCGGCTTGAGTCGGGCATGGTCTTGTCCTGGCAGTGCTTGATGTAGATGTTGTCCTCGACGAACAGTCTGCGTGCGACTTCCGGTCCGGACGGAGCGTCGTCTGGAAGGCGGCAGAAGATGAAGTTGGCCTCGGGCTGATAGACAAGGAGACCGGGTATGCCACGCAGATCCTCGTAGAGCCCGTCTCTGTCGGCGCGCACCTGGTCACAGCTGGCGGCGAACTCCTGCCGATAGCGGGGAGCAAGACGAAGAAAGGCCTCGGCAAAGCCGTTGACGTTCCAGATCGGCAAACCCTCACGAACCCGTCGGAGAAGGGCCTCGTTCGCGGTGAGCAGGTAGCCGATCCTCAGTCCGCAGATGCCGTATGCCTTGCTCATGCTCTTGAGGATCGCCAGGTTCTGGTGCGCGGCAACATCCGCCTCGAGGGACTCCCGAGAGCCTTCATCGGCGAAGTCGATGAATGACTCGTCCACGATCAGCGTGCAGTCGTGCCCGGCGAGAGCGCCGAGCAAGCGCAGAAGGTCGACTTTGGGCACGAGCAGCGAGGTCGGGTTGTTCGGTGTTACCACGACCGCGAAGTCCGCATTGCAGCCGATGGCCTCTGCGGCGAACTTGTCGACGTCGAGCTGGAACGAGGGAGCCTCCAGGGCGAACTCGACGACGTGTCCCTCAGGCGCCGCGTTGACGTATTCGTTGAATGAAGGAACCGGGGTGATGAGCCTACCGGCGAGCTGCCCGGAGACGATCTTGATGAGTTCCGCGGCGCCGTTGCCGACCGCGATCCTCTCGGCCGGTTGACCGATCAGATCGCCCACGAGCCCCGCCAGGACCTCCTGGGCGACGGGGTAGTTCAACACCAGCTGATGGATCTGCCTGCCGAGTTGATCGAAGAAGCGACTCCGGCGGGAAATACAGGTTGTACAGGTAGGCGTGGTCGACGAACCCGTGACGCCAGTAGCCGCCGTGCTCCGACGCGAGTGACTCGTATTCCAGTTCTCGCGCCGCACGCACCTGAGGTGACGAGTCGCGCCTCGCACTGCCGACCAGGCGACGATCCGAGATCTGCTTCGATTCGTTCATGGTCATAGAGTGTCGTGGGAAGACGCGCTCGGCCGCCACCAGATCGGCCAGCGTGTCGATCTCATACCATCGTTCGGCGGGAAAGATGACCGGCTCGAGCGCTAGGCTGCCGTCAGCGACCATCTCCGCGAACACCGATTCGTAGTACTCGCCCGTTTGTCCGGCCGCGATACGCCGACTCAGCCGATCGCTGACCGCGTTCCAGGTGGACCGTGACAAGCTGTAGATATTGACCGTCTTGAAATGTGCGGAGTCGGCGCAACTGAGTGCGCCGAGGTAGAAGGCACTGACGCCGCCCTCCGCGTCGAGTGTGACAGTCGTTCCATTCATCCATGGCAGCACCTTGGAAACGGCGATCCGATCGGGCTGCAGCATCCCCTCGAGCAAATCCTCCTCGAACACGACGTCGCTCTCGACGAGCAGAAAGGGCTCGTCGATCTCTTTCCTGGCAAGCCACAGGGAGTAGATGTTGTTGGTAGTCTCGTACAGTGGATTGGCGACGTAGCTGATCTCCATGGCGCCCGAGTGATCGCCAAGGTAGTCCTGTATCGCGTCCGCCTCATGTCCGACCACGATGACCAGACGCGAGAACCCATAGGCGTGCAAGCAGCGGATCAAACGCTCCAGAATGGGGATAACGCTGACGCCGACCAGGCACTTGGCGGTCGAGTCCGTCAGCGGAGAGAGCCGGCTTCCGGTGCCAGCGGCCAACAACAGCGCGGTCCTTACCTGTTCACTAGCGCGTACTGGGCCGCTGCTGAGCATGTTCCTCCCATGTCCTCGTCAACCCCGATCGTCCCATCCATTGACGGGAGACCGATTCACATCCGCGCTGCTGACGGCCCACCGGCTCGACAGGATGCAGCTTGGCGTGCCCGGCAAGCCGGGTCGTAGTCCGAAGACGCCCCGATGTCGGCGCGGACCCCAGAACCAGCACAACCGCATTCCCGTGACCTCTCGGTCTGCGTAGTTCGTCTCGACCGGCAACGACGCGTACACAGCGGCTCGAAGACGCAGAGCCTTCACTGGAAGAGCATAGAACTTCTGCTCGGCATGAGAATCCCCCTTCGGCAGTAGCCTACACGTACCCCGCCCGAGGTATGCTTTGTACGTGGAAGTCACACCACTCCGCGGGACGCGACCGAGCCCAAAGGGCGGGACGCTCAGCGCGCTACCTCCCAAAGGAAGTCCGTTCCGCGTGAATCGCCCGGTAATCGCCCGACGCCGGCACGTAATCGACCGATTCTAACGCCGACGGGAATCGCCCGACAATCATCCGGCCCCTCGCCTAAACGCCCGATTGAGAGACGACGAGATGTCTGTCCAGTTTGGGAGGGATGCTGCCCTGCCCCTGGGTCCCGTACCCCAGGTCCGGCGAAATGGTCAGCCTGCGCTTGCCGCCAACCTTCATCCCGGCCACCGCCTGGTCCCACCCGGCGATGGCCTCTCCCGCACCCAGGGCGAACTGGAACGGCGTCCTGCCCGGGCCCTTCGACGAGTCGTACTTCGTCCCGTCGGTGAGCTTGCCCGTGTAGTTCACGGTCACACGGTCACCGCTCTTGGCGGCCGGGCCCTTCCCCCACGGCTCGGACTTCTTGGCGGCGCTCCAGGCTTCTAGAACCGTCACGCTTGCCTGGAACAGTAGGGTCGCCGCCTCCCGTTGTGGGGTGAGCCGCGGCCTGCTAGCCCCCAGGCATTGGGGTAAGCACTGAGGCGCATACCCGCCGAGGCAGCGCTATCCGGTAGTCCCGGATTGGCGCCCGAGCACCGACGCGAGTAGGATGCCGACATGGTGAGGCCCCGTGGCGTCGCCAGACTAGGGAGGGGCCCGATGTCCTACTCACCCAGCACTGGTTCGCAGCGCGATCACGGGAGGGAAGGCCGGGCGACGAGTCAACGCCTCTTGCGCATCGGCGTGATGCTCACCACGTTCGTCCTGTCGCTCGGCTTCGTGACGAGTGCGTTTGGGGACGCAACGTGGACGGTGCAACCGTCCGGCGCAACCGTCCCGCTGCGTTCCGTCCATTTCGTCAGCCAGTCCGTCGGCTGGGTCGTGGGGGATAGCGGCACAATCCTCAAGACCGCGAACGGCGGCTCGACCTGGACCCCCCAGGTCTCCGGCACGCCGAACTGGCTTTCATGCGTCCGCTTCATCAACGCGAGCACGGGGTGGGCGGTCGGGCAACACGGCACGATCCTCAAGACCGCGAACGGCGGCTCGACCTGGATCCCCCAGACCTCCGGTACCGGGAACTGGCTGGACGCGATCCACTTCGTCAACGCGTCCGAGGGCTGGGTGGCCGGGAGTCATGGCACCGTCCTCAGGTCCGAGAACGGCGGTGCCTCGTGGTCCCTGCCGTTGGGCACGGGCACCACTGGCGAGCTGTGGTCGATCCGATTCATCGACGCCTCCACCGGCTGGGTGGTCGGAGATGGCGGTGTCATCCGTAAGACTACGAACGGCGGGACGGCTTGGCTGCCGCAAGCTTCCGGCACGACGAACTCTCTCCGGTCCGTAAGCTTCGTCGACGCGAGCACGGGCTGGGCGGTTGGGTACAACGGCACCATCCTCAAGACCCCCGACGGGGGGACGACCTGGACCCCGCAGGTCTCCGGAACGACGGCCAACCTCGAGTCGGTCCACTTCGTCAGCGCCTTGACCGGTTGGGCTGTTGGGACCGGGGGCGCCGTCCTCGGCACCACCAACGGCGGCGCCTCGTGGGTCGTCCAGACTTCAGACTCGACCGCTGAACTCACCGGTGTCCACTTCGTGAACGCCTCGAGCGGCTGGGCGGTCGGGTGGTCGGGCACGATCCTGCACTTCACCGCCCAGGTGGCCCCGACGCTCTCGAATCCCGCCGTGCCCACCGTCATGTCGCGCACTCGAGCCTCGACGGTCTACGTGACGCTCAAGCCTCGTCACAGGGCAGGCACCTATCCAGTGCGCGTCTACAAGTACCGCTGGGTCTCCGGCAGATGGAAGTCGTACGGCTACGTGAAAGCCCAGGCGGCGAACCGGTCGACCTATACGCGATGCGCGGCGCGCGTGAAGCTGCCGATCGCAGGGGTCTGGCGCCTCAGGGCCTACGCGCCCGCGGACACCCTCCACACAGCCCGGTGGTCCAGCGGATACGACTACGTGGCGGTCAAGTAGGGCCACGACCGCGGGCTCGGCTGCATCAAGTTCGGCCCGCCGGCCACGACGTGTCGGGCAGCGAGGCACAGCGGGTCAACCGCGATGCTGACGCTGACATTACGCGCACGTCTCGCACGGCATGGACTCGGCTGCTGCGGAGCGGTTCGGAGATATGCTGGACAGGGCCGAACAGAGGGCGGCGAACTCCTAGCCCGTGGAACTGTTCTCGACCCCTTTTCCGCGCTTCTAGGACACAACTTGCCACAAACACGCAGCCCCGCCCCCGGATCGGGCAGCGGGGCCACGTTTGCCCTGCTGACTGGCGGAGAGGGGGGATTCGAACCCCCGAGACGGGGCAACCGCCTAACGGTTTTCGAGTACGTCCCCGACGGCAGCAATCCGCTCCGGTCAAGGGCATTCAAGTACTCTCCCGGAAGCGCGATAGGCATCCAACGACCGTCCAGAGCATATAAGCGCAATCCCATAGGCGCACGGATAGTTCGCATGCGACACGTCCTCGCGGCACGCAGAACGGCGGATGATCTCAAGCGAAAGCAGCGTTTCCGCTGGTAGATGTATATGGCGGAGGCGCGTGCGAATCGAACACACCCAGGACGCTCTTCACGCCCCACGACGGTTTTGAAGACCGCGGAGCCCACCAGGACCCATTCGCCTCCAAGCGGGTATGGTGGGCGGGTCGCCCTGACCTGTCAAACGCACTGCGCCGCCTCAGGGACAAGTGAGAGATTTCTCACACGCGCCATACGCGCACTTCACACGGGCAGTGCGTCATTCCGGCGACCGCGCCGGAGGCGTCGCGAACCGCTCGGGGGTCGACACCGGAGGCCGACCGACTACACTTGAACCTTGGAGGCCCGCGAATCAATGAACCGAGACCGCATAGCCAGTACGATCCTCGCGACGGCAGCGATACTTCTGACCGCCGCCGCGGCGGCGTTCGCGTCGTCTTCGACATATCCGCGCGCCCCTCGGGCTGAGGATCTCCCGACCTGCGCGACGCCCCTGCGCGCGGTCTCGACCGAGGCCACGGTCGATGTTCCACCGCCGCCCAGGACGGCTGAGGTGAAGCGCCAGCCCGAGGCCAAGGCCAAGCGACGCGTGCCTGCCGTGAAGAGATCCAGACCTCGTCGGACGCGCCGTGGCGCGACCTCGGCCAACTCGCGTTCGACCCGGCCCAAGAGCAAGAAGGTCGCGGATCACGAACAATACAGGGAAGTGATCGCGCCGCAGATCCACGAATCGCACGATGATGACGACGGGCATGACGAGAGTCCCCGCGGCAGGCGGCCCTCGCGCCCGAGGTCTGACGGCAAGCACGACTAGCCGGACCGCCGAGTCGGCGAGATCCCTACACTGCCCGCACTGTCGAAGGAGAGCCGGTGAGGATCCTTCTCGTCGAGGACGAGGACCGTATCGCCTCGTTCGTGGTCAAGGGCCTGTCAGCCGAAGGCCACACGGTCGAGCGGGCCACCGGGAAGGACGAAGCACTGGACATGGCCCTGTCCAGAGACTACGACCTCGTGCTGCTGGACCTGCTGCTCCCCGACGGGAACGGACGAGAGATCCTTCCAGGCATCCGCGCTGCGAAGCCCTCGCTTCCCGTGATCGTCGTGTCGGCGCTCGGGGAGATCGACGACAAGGTCGACCTGTTGGATCTCGGAGCGGACGACTACCTGACCAAGCCGTTCGCGATGCGCGAACTATCGGCCCGGATCCGGGCGTGCGTGCGGCACGGACAGCCCGACAGCCGCGTCTTGAGGATAGGCGATCTGGTGCTCGACACCCGGACGCGCGTCGCGACCCGAGGGAACGTCGTCGCCGATCTTCCATCCAGGGAATTCGCGCTACTGGAGTACCTGATGCGTCACGCCGGCCAGGTCATCACTCGTCAGCAGCTTCTGGACGCGGTATGGGGGTTCGACTTCGATCCGGGCAGCAACATCGTGGACGTCTACGTCGGCTACCTGCGACGCAAGCTGGATCGGACGGATGCCACTTCGGTGATCGAAACGGTGCGAGGGGCCGGATACCGTGTACCGGCGTAGGCGTCTCTCCACCGGCGTCCGAGTGGCGCTGATGGTGACGCTGGTGCTCGCGGTAGGCGTCAACGCTCTTTCGGCCATCTCCTATTTCTCCATCTCGGGGCAGCTGCGCTCGGAACTCGACCGAAGCCTTCTTCGCGAAGCCGAGGCGTTCTCCGCGTCGGTCGGACGAAGTGGCGTTGAAGAAGCCGATGGGGGCCTCCACGCTGTGGCGCGCGCCTACTTGCAGGCGCGGTCGGCCTCGTACTCGCCGTCCCGCCCGCTTCTGCTGGTGCGGCTCGAGAACGGCGACATCCTCTCGAACTCCGATATCCATCTCGACAAGGCCGCCGGCAACCTCGCCGCCCTCGATCCGAAGCGCGCGAAGCGCGCCTTCCTCGACGTCTCGTACGCAGGCAACCGATACCGGGCCGCGACGGTGCCGGTCATCGACAAGAGCCACGCGGTGATCGCGGTGTTCGAGGCTGCCCTGCCGGTCGCACCCACGGCCGCCATCATCAACCGGCTCGTGTGGACCCTTGCGGGCGCGGGCGGACTCGTCATGCTCATAGGGGCGGGACTCTCAGCGTGGGCGGCGAGGGCCAGCCTGTCGCCGCTTCGCCACGCGGCCGCCACGGCCGACAGGGTCTCCCACGCGCACCTGACGGAGCGCATCGAATACGAGGGGCCGGACGATGTCGGACGGCTGGTCGCGGCCGTGAACGCCATGCTTGACAGACTGGAATCCGCCTTCGGGGACCAGCGCCGGTTCCTGGCGGACGCCTCGCACGAACTGCGCACACCGATCGCCGTCGTCGGCGGGCACCTCGAGATCCTGCGAAGAGACGACATATCGCCGGCCGAGCGCGCTGAGGAGCTCGATCTTGTGGCGGACGAGGTCCAGCGCATGGGCCGGCTCGTTGACGACATGATCAGCCTGTCCCGCCTGGAGGCCGGGCAGCAGCGGCCCTTCCAGCCCCTCGACGTCAGGGTGCTGCTGCTGGAAACCGCCGGCCGCGGACGGGTCCTTGGGCGGAACCACAGGTTCGCGGTGATGGCCGCGCAGGGATTGTGGGTGCTGGGCGACCCGGACCAGCTGCTGCAGGCGATGCTGAACCTGGTCAGCAACGCGGCGGCGCACTCGCCCGGCGGCAGCCTCGTCCGCCTGACCGCGGTGGCCGAGGGCTCGAATGTCGTGATCAAGGTGGACGACAGTGGCACCGGGATACGTTCCGAAGACCTGCCGAGGCTCTTCGATCGGTTCTACCGCTCGGGCGGGCCGCGCGGGGCCGGGGGAGGAAGCGGCCTCGGCCTCGCGATAGTCCGGCGCCTGCTCGAGATCCATGGAGGCACGGTGTCGGCAGCCAACCGCCCGGCCGGCGGCGCCGTCTTCACGGTGACGCTGCCCATGGCGGCGACGCCGAAGAGCGCTTAGAGCCCGGTCCCCGCGCCGGCGTCCCGAGGGCGCTTCGGCTTCGCCGACAAGGGCATCAAGGCTTCCGGAGCGTGCGCACGTCTCCGTCGCGCCTGGTCACGCCGTGCATATCGAAGTACTCCAGAAGAGGGACGACGTACTTGCGTGAGGTCCCGGTGACGTCCCGGGCGTCCTTCGCCAGCATGGTCCCGTTGGCGGACAGGTACTCGACGATCCTCGCTCGCGCGTCTTCGACCGCGGAGGCGGAGAAGTGCATCTCCGGCCCGAGCCTGACGACCTTGCCCGCCTTCACCAGCTTCCCGAGCGCCTTGCGCGCCACACCCGGATCGACTCCCGCCAGAGCGGCCAGTTCCTCGACTGTCCCGGTGGCGAGACGCTGTTCCTCCAAGACCGGGACCAGCCTCTCGAGCGCCGCGTCTTCCTCGGCCACCGCGGAGACTGCGGCCTGTGGGTGGCTCACGGTGCCCCCGGAGACTCGCACGACGCCTCTCCCGACGGCGAGATCGAGCACCGCTTCGAAGACCTTGGGCGGCACCCGCCGATCCACGATGTCGCGCAGGGCTCCGGCCGCGATCCCGGTGGATGTCGGGCTCCCCTCGTGGAAGCGAAGGAGCGCCGCCTCGATCTGGGACACGAGCCGCTCCAATCCCTCGGACGTGGCGAAGTACGTGTCCGCGCCGACCTTGAGACGGGGCAGGCCGGCGCGATTGAGCTCATCGGCGACCCCCGCGCGGGGCAGTCCCAGCGCGGCAGCGGCCTCGGCCGAGGTCATCGGCACTCCCCGGGACGCCAGCAGGCCAAGGGCGGCGCTGTGCAGGTCGTGGCGCTGCAGAGCTTCCAGCAGGCCGCGCTCCGCGTCGCGCAGCCTCGTGCGGCGGGGAGGGAGCGCGTCGAGCACGACGCCTCCGCCGATCGTGGACACCGGGGAGTAGGACCGGACGATGAACCGGTCGTCGTAGCGTGGAGCTAGCGGATCCTCGAGCCTCACCTGCGCGAACGCGCTCTCGCCAGGATGCAGCATGGCGCGATCCATGAGCAGGACGCGTCCCAGGACCTCGCGCGTGCCGTGATGCACGTGCACCCGCGTCCCTGACTCGAACGGACGCTCGTTGCCCGCCAGGTAGGTGAAACGCGCGTCGAACCGGTCGGTGACCGAGAGCGTGCCCGGCGCCGCGATGATGTCGCCGCGATCGATCTGGCCCCGGTCGAGGCCCGCGATGTTGAGAGCGACCCGCTGACCCGCGCTCGCCCGCTCGACCACCTCCGAATGGACCTGGACACCGCGGACGCGTCCGGTGCGACCGGAGGGCAGAACTTCCACCGGGTCGTCGCGCTTCACGCCGCCGGACCACATGGTGCCCGTGACGACGGTGCCGGCGCCCGCGATGGTGAAGACGCGGTCGACGGGCAGGCGCATGGGAAGAGACGCCTGACGGGCCGCGGCCTCACCCGCGACCTCGTCGAGGGCCGCGAGCAACTCCGGCAGACCGCGGCCGGTTCGTGCTGAGACCGCCACGATCGGAGCGCCCTCGATGGTCGTGCCCTTCAGGAGCCTCTCCACGTCGTCCGCGACCAGGGCTATCCAGTCGTCGTCGGCCAGGTCGGCCTTCGTGATGGCGACGACCCCCTTGGGGATCCCGAGCAGGTCGATGATGGCCAGGTGCTCGCGGGTCTGAGGCATGATGCCGTCATCCGCGGCCACCACCAGCAGCACGACGTCTATCCCCGTCGCCCCGGCGACCATCTGGCGGACGAACCTCTCGTGGCCGGGCACGTCCACGACGCCCATCGACCGGCCGCTCGGCAACTCGAGCCTGGCGAAGCCCAACTCGATGGTGACTCCGCGTTCCTTCTCCTCGGGCAGACGATCGGGGTCGGTGCCGGTGAGCGCCTTGACGAGCGCTGACTTGCCGTGGTCGATGTGGCCCGCGGTGCCCAGAACGAGTGAGGGGGGCCGAGCCGATGACTGTGCATCCATGCGCCGATTCTAGCGGACGCGGACGGATGCCGAGCGCAGACTCGGGCCGACGTCCATCCCCCGACCGGCTAGTCGCCTGCCGCCAGCCCGGCGAGGGTGGAACCCACCTCTTCGTCCTCACCGGGCAGCAGCGTCCGCGGGTCGATCAGGATCCGCCCTTCGTGGATGCGGGCGATGATCGCCGGATCGCCGGTCCGCATCCGTTCCTCGAGCTCGTTGGCGCCCATGGACAGCGGCGTCAGCGCCACCACCGTTGTCGGGATGTCCGCAAGCGGCAGCGCGCCTCCCCCGGCGCGCGAGACGTCCTCGACCACGTCGGCCTCGAACACTCCCGCGCACGCGGCGCGGATGTGCTCGGCGATGGCACTAGCCCGCCCTGCGACCCTCTCTCCGGACATGCTCAGCATCCGCAGTGTCGGGATGCTCTCGACCGCGAGCTCCGGATCGAGGTAGAGACGCAGGGTGGCCTCGAGAGCGGCCAGTGAGAGCTTGTCGATGCGCACGGCGCGCGCCAGCGGATGCTTCTTGAGCCTTGCGATCACATCCGCCCGACCGGCCAGGATCCCCGCCTGCGGTCCGCCGAGCAGCTTGTCGCCGGACACGGAGACGAGATCCGCCCCGGCGTCCACACTGCTGCGGACCGTGGGCTCCCCCGGCAACCCGAACTGCGCGAGGTCGAGAAGAACGCCCGAGCCCTGGTCCTCGAAGACCGGCACTCCGTGCTCGCGTCCGAGCCCCACGAGTTCCGCGAGCGAGACCTCCTCGGTGAAACCCACGACACGGAAGTTGCTCGAGTGCACCTTCAGCAGCAGGCCTGTCTTGGAGGTGATGGCCTGCTCGTAGTCGCGAAGGTGGGTCTTGTTGGTGGCGCCGACCTCGACCATCTTGGCGCCGGACTGACGCATCACGTCGGGGATCCGAAAGGACCCCCCGATCTCGACGAGCTGTCCCCGCGAGACGATCGCCTCCTTGCGCGAGGCGAGTCCCGCAAGACCCAGGAGCACGGCGGCGGCGTTGTTGTTGACCACCATGGCGGCCTCGGCGCCGGTCAGGTCGCACACCAGGCGCTCGACGTGGACGTGGCGGCTGCCGCGCTCCCCGCTCTCGACGTCGTATTCCAGGGTGGAGTAGGCGCCTCCTGCCTCGGCGACCGCGCGCAGAGCGTCATCGGACAACACGCTTCGACCGAGGTTCGTGTGCACGATGATGCCGGTGGCGTTGATGACGCGGCGCAGGCTCGGCCGCATGCGGATATCGATGCGCGAGATGGCGTCCGCGGCGATGGCCTCGTCGTCGACGGCGACTTCCTCCCCCGCGACGATCGACTCCCGCACCGCGTCGATCGCGTCCCGGACGGCGTCCAGGACCACGGATCTGGGCGCCTCCCGCGTCTGGTCCGCCAGGTCGGGGCGCTTGAGGAACTCGTCTGTCTTGGGGAGGCGTCGCAGGAGCGACTGCTTGTCCATGCGGTCATTCTACCCGAGGGGTGGCGCGGCTACTGACAGCGAGCGGCGGAGGGCGCGCGCCTAGGCGACCGTGACGACGTCGGAATCGCCCGCGAGGGTGGCCACCCCCGCGGCCATCGCGCCGACCTCGCCGACGGCCACATCCTCCTTGAGTCCCAGGTAGTCCAGGCAGGTGCCGCACACCTTGATCGGCACGCCCGCGTCCGCGAGAAGGCGCAGATCGTCGAGCACCTCGGAACCCTCGCAGGCGAGCCGGACCCCTTCGTTCATCAGCATCATCCGAGCGGGCATGACCTCATTGCGAGCAAGCGAATACAGGAAGTTGCGCATGAGGACTCGACCGAGCTCGCCTCCACCGATCCTGTCGGAGACTACCCAGAACGTCTTGGCCATCGACGATCCCCCCTCGATTCACGCCACTTCCACGGTCCCGGGCTCGCCGTCCGTGACGCGGCCGACGAGCGCCCATCCCACACCGCGAGCTTCCAGCTCGGCAGAGAGCCGCGCCGTCTTCCCCTCTTCGACCGCGATCAGCAATCCGCCACTCGTCTGGGGATCGCACAGGATGTTCATCCACGATGTCCGGTCCGAAGCGGAGGTCCATCGCGCGAAGGCCGACGCATACTCGATGATGTCGGCTGTACGTCCCGGCACGACGCCGCGCTCCACATGCTCGCGCACCCCCGCGAAGACAGGCACGGCATCCAGGTCGATGCTCGCGGCGCACCCGCTGCCGGACATCATCTCATGCAGGTGCCCCAGCAGACCGAATCCCGTCACGTCGGTCGCCGCGTGCACGCCGGTCTCCACCATGGCTTCGCACGCGTCGCGGTTGAGCGTGGCCATCGACTCGATGACCTCGCGCGCGCTCTCTTCAGTCTCCAGCCCGCGCTTCAGGGCCGTTCCGATCACGCCCGTGCCGAGGGCCTTGGTGAGCACCAGGGAGTCACCCGGGACCGCACCGGTGTTTCGCACGACCTTCGACGGGTGAACCACTCCCATCACCGAGAGACCGAACTTGGGCTCCTTGTCGTCGATGGTGTGGCCGCCGATCACGACCGCCCCGGCAGAGCGGACGACGTCCCCGCCGCCTCGCAGGACCTCTGCCACGATCCCGGGACCCAACGAGCACGGGAAGGCCACCAGGTTGAGGGCGGTGAGGGGGCGGCCTCCCATCGCGTATATGTCGGACAGCGAGTTGGCTGCCGCGATGCGTCCGAAATCGTAGGCGTCGTCGACGATCGGAGTGAAGAAGTCGACCGTGAGCAGCAGAGCCGTATCGGGATCGAGCACGTACACCGCGGCGTCGTCCGCGGTTTCGAACCCGACCATCAGGTTGTCGGACTGGCCTGGAACGATGGAATCCAGGATCGCCTGCAGGTCCGCCGGACCATACTTGGCGGCTCAACCGGCCTTGCTCGACATCTGCGTCAGCCTGACGGTTTCCAAAGCTCTCCGATCGTTCGACAGTCGCGATACGGCTTGACCGCAGGGGAAGCGGCCGAGACAAACGTACATGATGCGACCATCGGTGGACATAGCGAGGCCACGGTCCGCCCGTTGTGCGTGCCGGACAGCGACCGGTGCGGCCTCAGGCGCCCGTCATCTGCGCGAGAACGCGCCGCACGAACTCCAGCCGGTTCTCGCGCCGGGAGGCCATCCTGATGAAGGTGGACACGACGCGCCGAACCTCCGGTGAGTCGCTGAGCCGAAAGCGGACCTCGTCGCCGTCGGGCTGCTCTTCCACGACGCCGTTCTTCACGAGCAGCCTGACGACCGGCACCATGTCGGCCTGTTGGCGGGCCAGCACGTTCGCGAACTGCGCCACGGACTCGCAGGCTCCGGGATTCCGATTCAGATACACGATCAGGTCCCACGACGCGAACGACACCATGTTGGCGTCGACGAATGCATCGACCTCGGGGTCCAGCGTATCCCATCGGAGGGGATCGTTCACAGCAAGGACCTCACGCCCGTCGTCGGCCACTATCCTGAATCGTGCGGTCGTTTCAAGGAAGCGGTCTTTCCCCCCGCGTACACGTCCGCGTCGTCCGGGAACGGGGCGATGGGCTCCGCGAAGAGGAAACCCTGCCCGTATTCCAGGCCGATCTCACGAAGCGCCGCGAGTTCTTCCTCAGTCTCTATCCCCTCCGCGACGAGATTCACGCCGGCGCGGCGGGCGAATGTGGCGATGCTGCCCACGAGTCCGCGCCGCACATCGTCGGTGTCGACCCCGCGGATCAGCGTCATGTCCACCTTCAGCCACTCGGGCTTCGCCTCGGCGACGACCTGCAGGGAACCGAAGCCCGCGCCCGCGTGGTCGACCGCCACGGAGAACCCGAGGGCTCGCAAGTACCCCACGCTCGCGCGGAACGCAGAAGAGTCTCTCACCGCGGCGCGCTCGGTGATCTCGAGCACGATGCGGCTCGGCGTCACCGCGGCGTCAGGACGAAGGTCAGACGACATCAGGTCGCGAAGGCCGGGATCGGCGACCGCCTCGGGTTCGATCTTGAGGAACAGCAACCGCCCTGCCGGCAGTGCCGCGGCGGAGAGGATGGCCTGGTCGCGGCAGAGGGCCTCCAGCCTCATCACGAGATCCGAGTCGTACGCGACCTTGAACAGGCTGTCGGGGTGCTCGAACTCGCTTCCCTCTGGACCCCGGGAGAGAGCCTCGTACCCGACGACCGCCATGTCCTCCAACCTCAGGATGGGCTGCACCAGCGTTTGGATCTCGCGCCCGTCGATGATGTCGACGAGCCGCCGGCTGCGGGTGGCGAGGTCGACGGCCTCGCGTGACCTGGACTGCTCCCGGGCGCGCAGAAGCCCCTTGAGCACGAGACTCTCGAGTGGCATCTTCGGGTCAGCCTTGGTGATCGACGCTCCGGCATAGCAGCCGAACTTGCTCGACAGTGCGGGCGGGATCGACCACTCGAGGTCCTCGCGGACCTTGGACTCAACGCGCTCGACGAGCATCTCCAGCGACGCGCCGTCGGTGTTCTCGGTGTCCCTGGGGGGTGACAGCACTATCACGAAGGAGTCACCGGAGATCATCAGCTCCGCTATGACATCCGCATCCCGAAGGTAGGCGCCCGTGATGCGCTCCAGGGTCTGCGCCACCTGCCGCATCACCTCATCGAGAGCCTTCCAGCCTCGGATCTCCTCTATCCTGCTGAAGCGCACGACATTCAGGCACAGGATGGAGACTTCGCCGCGATCGGCCAGAAGAGCCCGGATGCGAGGGAAGAGCAGGGGTATCGTCGGCAGCCCTGTGACCGCGTCGTAGAGAGCCTGGCGCGGCTCCGGGAGCGCTTCCAACGCCTCGCTGAGCCGAAGCCAGGACTGCAAGAGACCCTCGCGGGGGAACTCGCGGTCCTCGTCCATCAACATCCCCACATCTGCTGCTTGGATCCGCGCCCCCGAAGAGCCGTGATGCGCGGACTCGGACCACCGGTCGCCGCAACGATTCTAACACCGTCGCGCAGAACCGGACCCCCGCCCTCTCCCCGATACCGCATCACGGATGGCGTGGGGTACGACGGCCGTCACGACCAGACGATGCGGAGCGCGGCCGCCCCGTTGGGACCGAGCGGGACCCCGAACGCCGTCCCCCCCACTGCCGAGGGCTGACCGCCCCGCACGTCCGATATGGACGCCACGACGCGTTCGGTCCCGACGGACACGGTCATCTTCTCCGGAGAGTGGCTCAGCAGCAGGAGAATGTCGTCCTGCTCGCCGTTGAACATGGCGAGTTCGACGTCCACCGCGTCGCATGCGATCGGAAGGGAGGCCCCCGCCGCGCGAGCGACGGATCCGTAGACCGTGCGAAGCATACCTCGGACCGCGGCCGGCGCCGCCCAGGCGTCCCCTTGAGCTAGCGCTCGCTCGATCGGAAACGCGAAGTAGATCGCCCGACCGGACCCGTAGCTGTGCGAAGTCAGCATCGGACTGCCCTTCGCGTCGGTCGCCACCACGGTCGCTCCTCCCCCTCCCAACAGCGCGAAGTGGGAAAGGGCGAGATGCGCGTCAAACGACACGAGTGCGCCGAGGGCGTCGGGCTGAGCCACGCGGCAAGCCACATCGGCGCGCGGACCGTAGTCGCCGAGGAACTCGACACCGAACAGCTCGCGGATGATCGGGTCCGCATCCCCGCCCCCGTAGGAGGTGATCAGGGATCCGCCGCCCTGCACGAACCCGAGCAGCTCGCCCCAGGTCCCCCGAAGCAGCCTGCCCGCGCTGGGCACGATCAGCACGCCGAAGGAGTCGAACGGATCGCCCTCGCGGACGATCTCGACCGGCAGGTGCGCCTCCTTGGCGGACGTGTACGACTGCAGACAGGCGCGGGGGTCGTACAGACCGGCCATGGACGGCAGAGGATCGTAGCGCTCGGTGGGGATGAGCACGGCCACACGTTCGGGCTGCGGAGAGTACCGGCGAAGGTCCAGGCGCGCCGCCACGCGCGCGAAGCGCGACACCTCCGCCAGCGCCGGCTTTGGAGAACCGTCCGTGCAGGTCATCCCGACGAGCACCTCATACGGATCGCGGAAATACGGCTCGCGCCGCTCCGTCTCGACATCGCGCCAGCGGCGCAGCAGGACGCCGCTTCCGCGGTTCATCAGGGAGCCGTACATGACCGTCCGCACGTAGCCGGCCTCCTGCGACGCACTGTAGTCGAGCGACTGGACGCCGACCCCGTCGACGAGCACAGGCAGATCGCGGCGGGCGCTGCGCAGCAGGAAGGATGGCAGGTAGGTCGCCGGACCAGAGTCGACGGGGCCCTCCGCGGCGTAGGCCTGATACGGCGCGGTCACGTGGCTGATCGCGAACTCGCACTCGTCGATGGCGTTTCGCGGATCCACGCCGGAAGCGCGAAGCATGGTCTCCGGATCCACACCCAGCAGCACGGGTCTCGTTGTGTCGACCTCCCGCACCGCCTCGCGCAGCGTCCGCGCCCAACTCTCGAGATCCGACGAGGCCGAGAAGCCCGTGCAGAACGCCTCGTTCGCCAGTTCCCATGCGAAGACGGCCTTCTCACCCCGGTACACGGAAACGACCCGCTGGACGAGCGACACCTCTCGCTGGATCAGATAGGGGTCGGTTCTCGGATCCCTCTTCTTGCCCCACGCGACGTCGGTCAGCTCCGCGAGCCTGTCGTCGGCGAAGAAGCACACGATGAGCTGAAGCCCGTTCTCGACGGCGGCTGACATGATGCGATCCAGACGCTGCGAGGCTTCGACATCGTAGTTGCCCACCTGCTGCTCGAAGTACTTCCAAGAGATGAAGACCCGCACGAGGGTGAATCGGGCTTCGGCGAACGAACGGAAGTCCTGTTCGATATCGCCGTCATACCAGTCCGAGAAGGACGCGATCTCGTCATCCAGCGGCCAGTAATCGATGCCGAGGGGGAAGGTCGCGGACCTGCGGGGCGCGGTCGCCTTCGCCGGCTGCGGGGCTGTCTGCTCCTCGGGCTGCTCTGCGGTGGTCGAACTCGACGAGTCGCCGGAGGACTTGACCTGGCTGGCCCCGGACTGGCCCCGCCTGCCGCGACGGCGCTGTGCCACGGCTACATCCCTCCCTCGACGTACGCGTCATACAGGTTCCAGAAGTGCCGCTCCCGTTTCGTCTCGTAGTATGCGGCCCGACGGACCTCCCAATCCGCCTCGGCGTGCCTGCCCTCGGTGAGCAGCGCCGCCGCGAGTCCGAAGCGGGCGCGAACACAGGCGGGGTCCAGGGCGACAGCGGACCGGTATGACTGCAGGGCGGACGAGTACCGCCGCTGGCCCATGTGCGACTCCGCCAGGAGCACGTGCGGCATCGGATGTCCCGGGACGAGATCCGCCAGCGCCGAGAAGACACGGGCGGCGCGGCGGGCGAGACCGGGCCGCTTCGCGTAGGCGACCCCGAGGTCGTAGATGGCCGTCGCGCTGTCCCGGCGAAGCATGAGCGCGCGCAGCGCCACGGCCATGGCCTCGTTGACGGCCTCCTGCTTCAGATACATGTAGCCGGCCAGCGCCAGGGCATCCGCGTCGGCCGGTTCCTTGTCCAGGACAGCCCCTATCAGGTCCTGGGCCCCGAAGTAGTCCTCCGCCCTGGCCAGGATGCCCGCGGCCTCCAGCAGGGAGTCGCGATCATCGGCGACGGAGTCCGGGTCGGGCAGCCTCTCGGGCAGCGGGCCTATGCCCGCCAGATCGAAGAACAGCTCGTCCTGACTGGGATCAAGCTCGCCGGCCTTTCGGAACCCGGGCAGCGCCGTCGGCACGCCCTCACGCCTCAGCGCCGCGACCGCGAGGTTGTACATCGCGCGCGCGTGTTTCGGATCCAGCCTCAGCGCGGTCCGCCACGCTTCGATGGCCTCTTCGTCGAACTCAGCGGCCGAGAACGCCTCCCCCAGCTGCACGTGCGCCGTGACGAAATCGGGAACCACCTCGGCCAGTTCGTGCCATACGAGGATCGATTGGTCCCACATGCCGCCGCGCCGGTCGTACGCCAACCCCAGGTCCAGGTACGCCGGCGAACAGTCGGGATCCAGCTCGATGGCCCGAGTCGCCGACAGGATGGCCTCGTCGTAGAAGTCGCCCGCGAGCATGACCTCGGCGAGCAGAGCGTGGGGCAGCGGCTGGGAATCGTCCATCCGGAGAGCGGCGTAGCACGCCTCGACCGCGGGAGCGATGTGCCCCTGCCTGGCCAGGCCCTCCGCCAGAAGCACCTGCTGCGAACGGTCGATGCTCATGAAGCGCCCCCACCGGAGACGCTCAGGCGCTCGGCGGCCACGCGGCTCACCAGCCTGATCGCGCTCTCCGCGCCGTGGATCACACCGTTGGCGCCGGCCGACTTGGCTATATCGGCGTCGGCTTCGAACGGGCCGCCGGCGACGAGGATCACGGCATCCCCGTGCCCGGCCGTCGCAAGCATGTCACGGACGCGTCCGACGGCGCGGCCGGTCTGGAGGATCTCCGCGCACACGACCACGATCCGCGCGCCCGTCTCCTCCACCTTCTCCAGGAACTCGGCCGGACGCACGTCGACGCCGAGGTCGAGCACTCGGTTGCCAGCCTCCTTGAGCGCGGCCGAGAGGATGTTCTTCATCACGGAGTGACGATCCTTCTGCATGCATCCGATCAGGACGGTGACCCCCGTGTCGGGAGAGGCGGAAGGGGGAGCGACGAACGATGTGATCTGCTCGGCGACGACGGCCGCCTGCGTGAACGTGACCTCGTCCACGTCGCCCGTCGCCCACGCGGCTCCGAGAAGCGCGAGCGCCGGCGCGAACAGAGCATCGAAGAGCTTGTCCTGCGACGTCCCCGAAGCGCGCGCCTGCTCGATGACCTTGATGGCCGCCGCGGGGTCCTGGCCGACGAACGACCGGTATAGGCGAAGCGGTGCTTCTGCGCTCACGGTTCTGGCTCGAGCCCCTTTCGGCCCCCAGCGGCATGGTCCGTCAAGGATGCGGACGGCGCCGTCGGCGACCCGGGTGGACGGTGCGCACAAAGTATCTCACAGCTCGGACGCCGTCCCCGTGGTGGCCCCCCTGGGATTCGAACCCAGACTTTGCCGGGTTTAAGCCGGTTCCCTCTGCCAGTTGGGGTAGGGGGCCTCATGACGGGATCACGGCCGGCGGCGCCTCTCTCGGGAGCGGAACCGGCGGCTAGGCGCCTTCGAGTACCAACCCATACAGGATATCGTGCTCGCTGACGATGGTAGAGTCCAAACCGGCCAGGCCGAGTATCGTCTCGAGGATGACGGCTCCCGCGACGATGACATCGGCGCGCGCCGGATCCATGCCCACGACCTCGCGCCGCCGGGCCACGGGCAGGGCCGCGAGCTCGTCCCGCAGGTCGGCTATGTCGCCGCCCGTCAGCTGTGAACCGTGCACCATCGCCGTGTCGTAGGCGGCGAGACCCTGCCTGATCGCCGACAGCGTGGTGCCCGTGCCCGCAAGCGTGATCAGCGTGCGCGGACGCTCGCGAATGCCGTCGAAGAACGGACGCATCTCCGCGGCGACCCACGCCGCCGCCGTGGCCATCTCGGAGGTCGTCGGCGGATCCGTGAGCAGGAACATGTCGAGACAGCGCCGAGACCCCACGTCGAACGAACGCGCGGCCTCGATCTCGACCTCGCGGCCGGCACCCGTGTCGTGCGCCGAACCGAAGACCAGTTCCGTGGAACCTCCGCCGAGATCGGCGACCAGGACGTCGTCGTCGTCGATGGCGTAGGTGGCACCCAGGAACGAGAGCCGCGCCTCGGTGGCCCCGGCGATGATCCGTGGACGGGCGCCGATCGCCTCGAGTCGCGCGAGGAACTCGCGTCCGTTGGCGGCGTCGCGCGCCGCGGAGGTGGCCACCGCGATCAGTTCGTCGGCCTTGTGATCCGCGGCGTCGCGGAGGAAGCCGCCGACCGCTTCCGCGACCCTCTCAACGGCCGCGTCCGAGAGGATCCCGCTCGCATGCAGTTCCTCGCCCAGGTGGGTGACCACCGTGCGCCTCAGGATCTCCCGGATCCGGCCGTCGCAGACGTCGGCGATGAGCAGACGGGTCGTGACCGTACCGATGTCGATGGCGGCGCGCCTGACCGTCGGTGTCCCCATGACAACTGTCGCCTTCCCGGCGTGGACGTCTCCGTCGCGAACAGGCGCGCGGACGTAGCGCGGCGTATCAAGCCGATTCTACGCCAGATCCTCAGGCGTCGGCCGCGGGGATGAACGCCCGGCATCGGTCGTCCGAGCACTCTCGGTCGATCCCGCCCGCATCGATCTCGGCGAGCACCCCTTCCCCGACGGGGTCATGGATGCCTGCAAGGGCCGCCGCGACTCGGGCATGCAGGCACTTCACCGACAGGGGGTCGGCCTGGCCCGCGACTCCGACGCCCTGGCAGGGATCCGCCCCCTGCGACATCCGGCTCCTCGCCTCGCGATAAGCCGAGTCCGCCGACATCGCCGTGCGACTCAGCTCGAGATCCGCGACCAGCCTGGCCGCCCATCGGGTAGCACCGGCTGCGGATTCGACGTCTGACACGGCCCGCACGAGCCACGGGCAACTCAGCCAGAAGGTCGTCGGAAACGGGGAGCCGTCCTCCAGTACGGGAGCGACCGCGATCACCTGCGGGAAGCCTCTGGAGCATCTGGCTGCGACACGCCACGTCCCGCGAGTCGGCCGTCCGAGCTGTCCGGCCACGACCGTCCGATCGCTGGGATCCGGAGCGCGGTCGTCTTCGATCCGGGCGCCGTTCCCGGCCTGCGCCGATCTCACTTGGATACGCCGAAGACGGCATCCAGGAGCGCGGTGAGAATGCCGGAGGAGTCCGGGGGGCTCGCGTCTGCGGGCACGTCGGATGACTGGCTGGCCGGATCCGACGGGACGACGACGTAGACGTTCTCTCCGGGCAGGACCAGCCCGAGGCTCTCGCGAGCCGCTTTCTCCACACCCTCCGGGGTCTTGAGGTCTGCCACCTGTGCCTGGAGCGCCTTGTTGTGCGCCCGGATCGTCCTGTACTCCCGCTCCAGACCGGCGACGTCGCGGCTGGCCCGGTACTGGAGTCTCAGCGCCGGGTACAGCGACCAGACCAGAAGCCCGACCGAGCCGAGAACCGCGAGGGGAACCCAGATGCTGCGCGTGGCGGTGCGCGGAACCCCCTTCCGCGCACCGCCCGCGGCCTTCGTCGAGACACGGGGCTTTGCTGGAGCCGTCCGCGACTTCCGGGGGGAGGAGGAAGTTCGCGCGCCCGAGGAGGACCGGGCGCGTGCAGACGAGCCGCCGGTGCGTCCCCCCTGGATTGGAGACGCGCTCCGACCGCTCCGCGAGGCCCCTCGCTGCGACGACTGCTGTGATGCCATGGGGTGATTGGTCCTGTGTGAAGGCCCGCGATCCAGTTGCACGCCGCGGCTTGCCGCGGAGAGACACCCCTCGTGTCTCAGCGCACATGATATCACACCTCGCCAAACAATAGACCTCTACACGAGGTCTAGACGACACGCATGCTCTGAGCAGGGATTAGACGTGAAGTACCCGTATAAGGTCGGTGGTCCCGGGCCTGTTGAGGGCCACGCCTGCCGTCAGCGCGATGAGGTCTCCGGGACGGGCATCGCCGGTGGCTCGCACGACCTCCACCGCCATGGCGGCCATCTCCTCCAGGGTCGAGGGCGCAGGCACGACCTGGGGATGGACGCCCCAGACGAGTGCCAGTCTCCGGGCGACCGCCGCGTCGGGGGTCATGGCCAGGACCGGCACGCAGGGCCTCCGAGCCGCCACGGCCCGAGCGGTGGCGCCGGACTCGGTCGCGGTGACTATCGCGGCCAACTCCAGGTCCGTCGCAAGCGCGCAGACCGCGGCGCTGACAGCGCGCGTCACGTCATCGCGCGATCCGGCGAGGCTTCCGGTCCTTGGCGGTTCGCCGCCGTACTCCTCGGCTGTCACGCAGATCCGTGCCATGGTCTCCACGGCCTCGAAGGGGTAGGCGCCGACGGCGGTCTCGCCGGACAACATCACGGCGTCGGCCCCCTCGAACACGGCGTTGGCGACATCGGATGCCTCTGCCCGAGTAGGGCGGACCGATCGGACCATCGACTCCAGCATCTGTGTGGCCACGATGACCGGTTTGCCCGCCGCGCGGCACGCCGCGACGATGGCGAGCTGGATGACTGGAACCTCCTCGGGCGTGGTCTCCACGCCCAGGTCGCCGCGGGCGACCATGACGGCGTCCGCCGCTCCCACGATCGCCTCGACGTCTCCGGCAGCTTCGTGCTTCTCGATCTTGGCCACTATCGGGATGGCTCGATCCCCCATGTGCTCGCGCAGCCTGACCACGTCGGCCGCCTCGCGAACGAACGACTGCGCGACCATGTCCACACCCGCATCAAGGGCCCAAGCGACATCGTCCACGTCCTTGCTCGTGACGGAGTCGACCCTGAGGCCGACCCCCGGGACGTTGACGCCCTTTCGGCTGAGCAACGGGCCCCCGGCCTCGACGACGGTGTCGACGCGCCCCCCGCCGGAGCCCGTCACCAACAGCGAGACCGCGCCGTCGTCGAGCATGATCCGATCTCCGACGACCACGTCATCCGAGAGACCCTGGTAGCTCACGCACGCGTGCACCTGGTCTCCCAGGCACACCCCCGAAACCAGGGCGAACGGCGCTCTCTCGACCAGCACCACTCCCGGCTGAACCTCCCCGACGCGCAGCTTCGGGCCGGCCAGGTCAAGCATCACTCCCACGTGCCGCCCCGCCCGGTGAGCCGCGGCTCGAACCGCGGCCAGGCGTCGTTCCAGCTCCTCGCGCGAAGAGTGCGACGTGTTGAGACGCGCGACATCCACTCCAGCCTCGATGAGCGCATCGAGCACGCCCGGCGCGTCACAGGCCGGACCGATGGTAGCGACGATCTTCGTTCTCCGCATTGTGCCCCCGGGTTCCCACCACCGCCGTGTCGTCTTGCGGAGTTAGTACCCCCCGACGTGGGCAACCGGACCCCGAGCATGGTGCGCGTACCAGCGACCGGGAAGGACGTCTTGTCCCGGATGCAGGAGGACGAGCCGTCGACCTAGCGTGAGATGTTGTAGAAGGCGCGCATGCCCGGGTAGTCGGACGACTCGTCGAGCTCCTCCTCGATGCGCAGGAGCTGGTTGTACTTTGCGACCCGGTCCGAGCGGGCCGGCGCGCCGGTCTTGATCTGGCCGGCGTTCACCGCTACCGCCACGTCGGCGATCGTCGTGTCCTCGGTCTCGCCGGAACGATGCGAGATCACGCAAGTGTAGCCGGCGCGCTTGGCAAGCTCGATGCAGTTGAGCGTCTCTGTCAGCGATCCGATCTGGTTGAGCTTGATAAGGATCGAGTTTGCCACGCCGAGCTCGATCCCGCGGCCGAGCCTCTCGGGGTTGGTCACGAACAGGTCGTCGCCGACGAGCTGCACGCGGTCGCCGAGCCGGTCGGTGAGCAGCTTCCAGCCGTCCCAGTCCTCCTCGGCCATGCCGTCCTCGAGGCTGATGATGGGATAGCGGTCGCACAGATCCGCCCAGAACTCGACCATGTCGGCGGACGACAGCTCGCGCCCCTCGCCCTTGAGCGTGTAGATCCCTGCCTTGGCGTCGTAGAACTCGGTGGAAGCCGGATCGAGCGCGATCATGACCTGCTCTCCGGCGCTGTAGCCCGCCTTCTCGATGGCCTCCATGATCACCTTCAGGGCCTCTTCATTGTTGGCGAGATCGGGGGCGAACCCGCCCTCGTCGCCGACGCCTGTCGCCAGTCCGCGTGACTTCAGCACGCCCTTGAGCGCCGCGTAGATCTCCGCGCACATGCGGAGGGCGTCCGCGAACGAGGAGGCGCCGACCGGCATGACCATGAACTCCTGGAGATCGACGTTGTTATCAGCGTGCGCGCCGCCGTTCATGATGTTCATCATGGGCACCGGCAACTGATGGGCGTTGGCGCCGCCGATGTAGCTGTACAGGGTGAGCTCGGTGGACTCCGCCGCCGCCTTGGCCACAGCCAGCGACACGCCGAGGATGGCGTTCGCGCCGAGGTTGCCTTTGTTCGCCGTGCCGTCCAACTCGAGCATGGTCATGTCCACGAGGCGCTGATCGGTGGCGTCCATGCCCATCAACTCGAGACCGATCGTGTCGTTCACGTTCGCAACGGCGGTCAGCACGCCTTTGCCGCTGTAGCGCGCGGAGTCGCCGTCGCGAAGTTCGACCGCTTCGAACGCCCCGGTCGACGCGCCCGACGGGACCGCGGCTCTCCCGGACGACCCATCGTCGAGCACTACCTCCACCTCGACGGTCGGATTGCCCCTCGAGTCCAGAATCTCCCGCGCCCAGATATCCGTGATCAGGCTCATGTGTTGCGACTCCCCTTTCGGCTTCCGGCCGCATCAGGCTCCGGCCCGGCTTCCCCCGTGCCTTCGACGACATGTCCGCACTCGCTGTCCTTGGCAAGGCGCCAGAGCGCCTCCATCTCACCCATGCAGAGATCCGTCATGTCGCGACCCTGCTCCGCGGCCGTTCTCTCCATTTCCGCGAACCGCCGCTTGAACTTCTCGCAGGTCCCGCGAAGCGCCTCTTCGGGATCCACACCCATCTTGCGGGCCACGTTGACGATGGAGAACAGGACGTCCCCCACTTCGTCGGCCGCTTCAGGACTGCCGGGCGACGTCGCCTTGAGTTCGTCGATCTCCTCATGCACCTTTTCCCACACGCCGTCGATCGAATCCCAGTCGAAGCCGACTGCCACGGCCCGCTTGGAGACCTTGTCCGCGTAGATGAGGGCAGGCAGGCTGTGCGCTATGCCCTCGAGAGCGCCGCCGCCCTTCTCCTCACGCTTGATGCGGTCCCAGCGCTCGATGACCTCGGCAGGGGTATCCGCGGAGGCGTTCCCGAACACATGCGGGTGGCGGCGGCGCAGCTTCGCTATGATCGCCGCGATGCTGTCGTCCACTGTGAAGTCGCCGTTCTCCGCGGCGATCTGGGAGTGGAAGACCACCTGTAGCAGGATGTCGCCCAACTCGTCGGCCAGCTCGTCTTTGTCGCCGTTCTCTATCGCGGCCACGACCTCGTAGGCTTCCTCGACAAGGTTGCGCCGGATCGACATGTGCGTCTGCTCCAAGTCCCACGGGCACCCGTCGGGGCTTCGCAGGATCGCCATGATCCGCACGAGCTCGTCGAAGCCGCCGGGCGGAGGAACCCGGAAGGGAGCCACGTAGAGGGTGGCGCCGTGCCATGGGACCGTCGGGTCCGCGAGCGTGGACACGGATGTCATCCGCAGCCTGGCAAGCGCCGGCCCCATCGGCGACGGCCACAACGACCGGGTGCTCCGGCGAGTGCAGCTCGGCGAGCCGTTTGGAGACCATCTTCGCCGACATGACGTTGGAGACGCCGGTCACCACGAGGTGCGAACCGCGCTCTGGGAGACGGGCCTTCACGGACGACGCGTCGACCAGGTCAAGGTCGGTGGTGATGTCCACGTCGAATGCCACCAGGAGGACCTCGAGTGGCGAGTCCCCGGGCACCACGTCGACCGGGCCGATGCGCTGCAGCATGCCGGTCACGACGCCCTCGCCCAGCAGGGGGCTGCCGGCCACAGCCAACGCCACGTCCCCGGACGCGGAAAGCAACCGCAGGACGTCGACGACCTGGTCTCCGGTGGCGCCGGGAGGCGCTTCGTGATCGGCCAGGCAGCTGTACGCGACGCCCGCGGCCCTTAGTATCGCGGCCGCCGCGCCGCGTTCCGACGGCACGACGACGGCCTCAGCCGCCGCCAGCCTGTCGCGCACGCCGGGCGTGAACGCCTCCGGGCCTCGCCCGAGATTGACTATCGCTATGTTGCCCACGGCACCCCCGCGGACCCGGCCGTCTACGGGGCTGGAACGGGCGCGGTAGTCTTGGCAGCTGCGTCGATCGCCTTCTTGATCTCGGGATCGACGATCTCCACGTTCGCCTTCTTCTTGAGGGCCTCCATGTACTTGGCGAACGCATCGGACTGCTTCTGCTGCAGGATCATCTGCCTGACCTGCTCCTTGACCTCCGAGAGCGGCTTGACTTTGGCGGGGGCGGTGCCGAGCAGCTTGACCACGTGCCACCCGAATTGGGAGTGCACCAGGCGCGCCTGGCCCACCTTCATCTCGCCCACGGCCTTGGCGAATTCAGGTACGTACGTGGTGGGTGACGCCCAGCCGAGATCGCCGCCCTTGACCTTGGTCCCCTGATCGGTCGAGTACTTCTTGGCCAATGCGGCGAAGTCGCCGCCGTTCTTGACCTTGGTCAGCAACTGCCGGCCGAGCGCCTGGTCCTTCTCGAGCAGGAGTATGTGCTCCGCGCGGACCTGCGGCCCCGACCCGAATGTGGCGAGGTTCTTCTTGTAGTAGGTCGCGATCTCCGCGTCCGTGATGGCGCCGCCCTTGTAGACCTTCTTGATGACGGCGTCGCGCAACAGACGGTTGGCGATGCTCTTCTTGAGCTGATCCGCGGTGACACCCGACTGCTTCATCGCCTCGTCCAGACCCTTCTTGCCGCCGTACTGGGTCTGGAGCTGGGCCATGTAGTCATTCACCTCTTTGTCGGCGACCTTGACGCCGAGGTCGGATGCCGCCTGCTTGACGAGTTCGAGTTGGATGAGGCTCTCCAGGATCTTGCCCTTGTAGTCAGCCTCGACCTTTACCCCCTCGGTGCCCTCGAACGCCGACGGCTGCTGCTTCTTGATCGCGTCCATCTGCTGCTGCACTTCCGACAGGTCGATGGCCGTACCGTTGACGCGCGCGGCGGTCGGCTTGCTGTTGCAGCCCGACAGGGCGACCGAGCCCAGCAGGATGGCGAGCGCGATCACGGTGGAGAACGAGCGGAACGATATCTTCATATGACGGTTCCTTCGGCGTCGCGGGCAGCGTCTCACGCTGGCGCAGGTACGGTGGAGCCGAGTATAGCATCCAAGGTGTGCAGCACTCCCGTCACCACGGCTTCTCCATACGCGAGCGGCATCTGTATCTTCTGGTCGCGCTCGACGTACACGGCTCCGAGCGTCGCGAGGTGACCCCGCTGCTCCGGCGTCAGGCTGACCGGCTGCACCACCACGCGGTTCCTGGTCACCGCGACGCTGGTCGCGCCGATCTCGGCCGCCAGGGCCCGTGCTCGCGCGACGCCGATGAGGTTCGAGGCCGCCACCGGCAGCGCTCCGTACCGCTCCGTGAGCTCGGTGGCGATCTTCGCGGCAGCCTCGGGCGTGAACGCCGACGCGAGCCGCCTGTAGTAGCGGACTCGTTCGTCGACCTCGGAGACGTACTCCTCCGGCAGGAAGGCCGGCGCCGGCAGATCCACGCGGATGTCGGTGTGCACCGGGAGCGCCTCCCCCCGAGCGTCCGCGACAGCCTCGCGAAGCATCTGCGCATACAGGTCGAAACCGACAGCCGAGAGGCTGCCGGATTGCTCGGCGCCCAGCAGCGAGCCCGCTCCGCGGATCTCCAGGTCCCGCATCGCGACCTTGATGCCGCTTCCAAGGTCGGTCAGCTCGCCGATGGCGGTGAGACGCTCGATGGCCTGGTCGGTCAGGGACTTGCCGGCGCCGAACAGGAAGTAGCTGTACGCGCGCACGTGACTCCGCCCGACCCGGCCCTTCAGCTGGTAGAGCTGGGCCAGCCCCAGGCGCTCGCAGTCCTCGATTATCAGAGTGTTCGTGTGCGGGTTGTCGATGCCCGACTCGATGATGGTGGTGGCGACGAGCACGTCGACCTGGCCGGCGGCGAAGCTCTCCATCACGCGCTCGAGCTGACTCTCGCTCATCTGCCCGTGGGCTACCCTGATACGCGCCTCGGGGACCATCTCCCGCACGCGTTCGGTCGCGGCGTCTATCGTCACGACGCGGTTGAACACGTAGTAGACCTGGCCTCCGCGGTCGATCTCCCGGCGGATCGCCGATCGGACCAGCTCGTGGTCGAACTCGCCGACGTGCACCTGGACGGGGAACCGGTTGGCCGGCGGCGTGTCGATGATCGACATGTCGCGAACGCCGGACGTCGCCATCTGCAGCGTGCGCGGGATAGGGGTCGCGGACAACGTGAGCACGTCGACCTGTTCGCGAAGGTTCTTCAGGTGCTCCTTGTGCTCGACGCCGAATCTCTGCTCCTCATCCACGATCACCAGCCCGAGATCATGCGGCGCGACGTCGCGGGACAGCAGGCGATGCGTGCCCACGAGAATGTCCACGCTGCCGTCCGCGAAGCCCGCCAGCGCCACATCCTGCTGGGCCTTGGTCCGGAATCGGGACATCACCTCGACGCGGACGGGGAAAGGCTCGAAGCGGTCGGAGAAGGTCGTGTAGTGCTGCTGGGCCAGAATGGTCGTCGGGCACAGCACCATCACCTGCTTGCCATCCTGGGTGGCCTTGAACGCCGCCCGTATCGCAACCTCGGTCTTGCCGTAGCCGACGTCCCCGCACACGAGACGATCCATCGGCTTGTCGTCCTCCATGTCGCCTTTGACATCCGCGATGGCTGACAGCTGGTCGGGAGTCTCCGTGAACGGGAAGGCCGCCTCCATCTCCGCCTGCCAGGGCGTGTCCGGGGAGAACGCGTAGCCGATGGTGGTCGCCCGGCGCGAGTACAGGTCCACGAGGTCGAACGCGAGCTTGCGTGCCGCCGCGCGAGCCTTCCCGGTCGCGCGGCTCCAGTCGGCGGTGTTGAGGCGAGTGACGCGAGGCGCGGAGGAATCAGGACCAACATACTTTGTCACGCGGTCGATCTGCTCCACGGGGACGAAGAGCTTGTCGCCCTTCGCGTACTCCAGCTGCAAGTAGTCCCTCGGGGCACCGAGCACCTCGCGGCGCACCACGTCGCGGAACAGGGCGACCCCGTGGGTCACGTGGACGACGTAGTCCCCGGGCTTGAAGTCGAATGTGACCTGCGCCATCGCGGCGATCGGGCTGCGGCGCGCGCTGCGCGGGAAGGCATCGTCCACGCCGACGACGGCGAGACGCGCGTCGGGGATCACGTAGCCGGCCGGTATGTCGGCCACGGCCATGCACACGACGCGGTCCGGGAGTTCGCCGGCCGTGTCGAGCGCGGAGCCCGGCTCGGAGTGAGGCGCTCCGCGGTAGGTCGAGACAGGCAGTCCCGCTTCCGCCATGGAGGCCGTCAACTTCTCCCGCTGCCTGCGATCGTGCGTCGCGAACAGAACGCGGTATCCGATGTCGAGAAGGGCTCGCAGACCCGCGACGGTCTTGGGCTCACCTCCCGCGACGTCCGGCCGTCGCGCGGCAAGTTCGCCATCGACGGACCCGCCCGCCCGGAGCAGAGACATCAGGGTGAGCCTCTGCCGACCGCCCAGATCCACGTCAGCGGGCCTGAGGAAGTATCGAGTGGGATCCACCCCCTGGAGCTCGGCCGCGGCCTCGACCTCGTCGAAATGGCGGACCGTGTCGTCGAAGAGGGCGCGAGGCTCCGCCACGACGACGAGGGCGTCCTTGGACAGGTAGCCGGTCACCGGATCCAGGTCCTTGTAGACCTGCGGCAGGTAGGACTCGACGCCGTCGAAGTAGACCCCCTGCTCGATGAGGTCGAGTTCCCTCGCGAGTTCGGTGTCCTTGACCGCCTTCTCCTTCAGGTCGCGGAATGCGGAACGGAAGGAATGCGTGATGTCCTTCCTGACGCTGTGCGACAGACGCACCTCGCGACACGGGTAGACCTCGGTCTCGTCGGCGTCTCCCACCGTCTGCCCGGTGCCGGGAACGTAGCGCCGCAGCGTCTCGATCGTATCGCCCAGCATCTCAGCTCGCACGGGATAGGAGGCGTCCGACGGGTAGACGTCGAGCGTGCCTCCCCTGACGGCGAAGAGTCCGGGCTCGGACGCCTGATCGACGCGGTCGTAGCCCATCAGAGCGAGGGTCTCCGCGACCTCGACCAGATCGAGTGACGTCCCGGCTCGCAGGATCACCGGCTCGTATGTCTCGGAGGCGCCGCGTGGCGGAAGGCGCCGAAGAAGCGCCCGGGCCGACGAGACGACGACCACCTGACGACCGTTCTGCAGGGCCCAAAGCGATCTGGAACGGCGTCCCGCCACCTGGATGCGGCCCGGCTCGCGCGACCACGGGAGAGTCGGGGGAAGAGGCAGCGTCAAGACGCGATCGAGCGGGAGGTACGCGGTCATCTGCCTGGCGAAACGGTCGGCGGCCTCGGCGCCGGAGACCACGACGAGCATG
Source organism: uncultured Coriobacteriia bacterium (assembly GCA_963695385.1). GTDB lineage: Bacteria > Actinomycetota > Coriobacteriia > Anaerosomatales > PALSA-660 > JANYAK01. The sequence continues at coordinate 2,450,757 of OY968780.1, read as the reverse complement.
GCCCGAGGACGGGCGCGGAACAGCGCTGCGGCCAGCAGGGGCCTCACGCTCGCGGGGGCGGCAAGCGAGAAGTCGGCGCCCTCGGCGAGCGCCTGACGGCACCGCGTGTATCCGGGCGCCGCGTCGAGCGCCGATGCAAGGTCTGCGAGGAGTGACATGGGCTCTCTCGGGTCGGCTGAACGGACGGGCCACGACAGCACGACATCCCCGCGCCGGATTCCGGGGCGGGGTGGACGTGCCGTGCGAGGTTATGCCCCTGGCGGGCGTGGGTCAAGCGCCCGGCGCCCGACCTCGCGAGTCCCGGGGTGCTCCTGGGCCGCACCGGCCCGGCCGGCCGCCTAGACGGAGTGTGCCGCCATCCAGTCCTCGTGACGCGGCACCGGCTCGCCGACCACGTACAGGAAGTGGTACGCGCCGCTCTCGCCGAGGAACTTGAAGTGTGCCCGAAGCGCCCCCACGGTCTCGTCGAACGACCCCCTCGAGCGCAGCCATTCGCGGAAGCCGCCCGGCTCGCGGTCCAGCACCAGCATCTCGCCGGCATTGTGGATCGCGGCCTCGACCTTCTTCCTGTTACGGATGATGCGTGCGTCCCCCATGAGGCGCTCGACGTCCGCCGGGGTGTAGCCGGCCACCGTCTTCGGGTCGAAGTCCTGGAAGGCCTGGGTGATGCCGGGCCACTTGGCGTCGACGACCTTCCAGTTCAGGCCCGGCTCGAAGACCGCGCGCGTCATCGCGCCCAGGTAGTCCGACAACGAGTTCGCGGCGATCTGGACAGGTGCGTGCATGGCGTGGCTCCTTCTCCCCCGTCTGACCTTCCTCCACCGGGGCGGTCACGGGTATCCTCGTCAACAACCACTTGTACCCGGCGGAGGCTGGAGAACGCATGGCGACCGCGATGACGAGGCAGCAGCGCGCATGCGAGGTCATGCGACGCTTGGGCGAGTTCTATCCCGAGGCCCATATCGCCTTGGACTTCGACGACCCCTGGCACCTCCTCGTCGCCGTGATCCTCTCGGCGCAGACCACCGACACGGGAGTCAACAGGGTGACTCCCAAGCTCTTCGCCCGGTTCCCCGGACCCGCGGACCTGGCCGGGGCCGACGTGCTGGAGGTCGAGGAGATCGTGAAGCCCACCGGCTTCTACCACAACAAGACCAAGTCGATCATGGGCGCGGCGCGCATGGTGGTGAGCGAGTTCGGCGGACGGGTCCCGGACACCATGGAAGACCTGATGCGGCTGCCCGGGGTCGCCCGCAAGACGGCCAACATCGTCATCGCCAACGCGTACGGCAAGGTCGAGGGGATCGCCGTGGACACGCACGTGTTCCGGCTCGCGCACCGGCTCGGCCTTTCGGCGGAAAAGGACCCCGACAAGGTCGAGCGCGACCTTTGCGAGATGCTGCCTCGGGACCAGTGGTATGCCGTCAACTACCGGTTCATCGACCACGGCCGCGCGGTCTGTGTCGCGAAACGGCCCATCTGCGGCGCCTGCGCGCTCTCGGACATCTGTCCGAGCGCGTTCCAGATAGACGGGTGGCGAGAGACCGCGTAGGAGTGAGCCCGCGTCGAGTACCGCTATACTCCATGGCGTCCGCATCGACGCCGGCGCACACGAGACGAGGGACCGCGTGGTCAGCTGGGGCGACATCGTCAAGCACTACATGTTCACCGAGGAGGACGTGCGCAACCTCGATGCCGCGCGCGAGGTCCTGGATCCGTACGTTCCTCAGTTCACCGAGAGCTTCTACCAGTACCTTGCGAGCTACCCGGAGATGGGCGGGCTGTTCCCCAGCAAGGCCATCGTCGAAGCCCGCGCGAACACGATGGCGCGTTGGTTCACCAGCGTGCTGTCGGGCAAGTACGACAACCACTACATCGAGGAGCTGCGACACGTGGGCTCGACCCACGTGCGTCGGGAGATCCCCATCCACTGGGTCACATCCTCGATGAACTTCAAGCGTCAGTACATGTCGGACATCCTGCGGCGCGAAGTCCCGGACGAGACGAAGCGGTCGAGGATGATCGACTCATTGAACAAGATCCTCGACATCAACCTCGACGTCATGACCTCCTCCTACCACGAGGAGCAACTGAAGAAGATCTTCCTGACGGAGAGGCTGGACAGCACGCTGATAGGCTTCGCGGACCGGTTCGCCTACGGGCTCAATCTGCTCCTGGTGCTGGCGCTCATCGGACTGTCGATCGGCGTGACCGCGCTGTTCGTCACGGACATCTACAGGCTCATCAACTCGCCCGATCTGGTGACCGGGATAGTGACGGCTCTTGGGACACTGCTGATCATCTGGATGATCGTGGAACTGCTCGGGACGGAGATCCGGTATCTGAAGGGTGACAGCTTCCGTGTGGAGGTCTTTGTCGCCGTGGCCCTTGTGTCCATGATCCGCGAGCTCATGATCTCGACCCTGTCCCACGAGTCGACGGAGACCATCGGCCTGCTGCTCGCGGCGGCGCTGATCCTCGGGCTCGTGTACTACCTCATCGTGCGGTCCGGCAGCACGAGGAACAGCCGCTGACAGCCAGGCGCCTCGCGCGGGGCAACCGGGGCCGCGTCGGCAGCTAGCCCAGGAACCAGCCGAGGACGCCCGCGATGAACACGGCGGGCATCAGGTTGCCGACCGGCAGTCGCTTCACATCCATCAGATCCAGGCCAATCGCCAGGATGAGGGTCCCGCCCACGGTGGACATCTCTCTCACGACCGCGTCGGTCAGGAGGGGCTGCAGCGAGTGCGCCCCCAGCGCGATGGCCCCCTGAAGGAGCAGGATGGGGATGACGGAGAAGCCCACGCCGATGCCCAACGTGGATGCGAGAGCGATCGACGCAATCCCGTCGAGCAGGGACTTCAGGTAGAGCAGGCTCGGGTCGCCGAGGCCATCCTGCAGCGAGCCGATGACCGTCATCGTCCCGACGCAGTAGAGCAGCGACGCCGCCACGAAACCCTCGACCATCTGGTGCTCGCCCTCGCCGGCCGCGGCGACCAGAGGGATGCGTCCCGCGGTACGCCTCAGCCACCGACCGAAGCGCTCCAGCCACGCCTCGATCCCGACGGCCTCCCCGAGCAATCCGCCGACGACCAGCGATCCGACGAGTACCAGCACCGCGTACCTGGATCTCGCGGCGTCAGCCTTCATGAGCCCGCCGACGACCATGTTGGCACCGATGGCGAACGTGGACAGGCCCAGGGCGGCGAAGGCGATCCTGCGGAAGCGCTCGGAGATCGCCCGGCCGAAGACGAGGCCCACCGCCGTGCCCGCGAGGACCGCGAGCGCGTTGACGATCACGCCGGTACCCGGCATCAGCCCTTCTCCTCGGGCAGCCAGATGTCTGTCAGCTCCCGCGTGATGACCTCGTGCCCGGGCGGCAGGCCGCCTTGCGGATGCCGGCGAGGAGGCCTTCGCGACCGCCGCGGCTTGGCATCCTCGAAGATGGTGGAGGTGGGCCGGACCTCGATCGATCGGCCGGCGTGCTCGCGCACGCGCGAGCGCAGTTCGCGATCGGACGAGACCACGACCACGTCGCCACGTTCCGCCACGGCCATCTCGACAATGACGTCGTCGGCGCTGTGGTCGCCGGAGAACCGCACGTAGACGGGTCCGTGAGTCTCGTTGGCGCGCAGGACTCCCCCGTCGAAGACGACCGTGATCTCCCCGGAACCCAGCAGTTCGGATCCCCGGGCCATCAACCGGCGCACGAGAGTCAGACGCTGCGTGTCACGGTCGAGACCGCGTGTCGCCTCGTCCCCCATCGTCACGTTGTAGCCGTCAATGAGGAAATGCATGGCGTCATGGTACGCCAGGAAGCAAGAAGCGGGGCCCCCGGAGGGTGGGGACCCCGCTTTCCCCTCTGGCTTTCGAAGGAGCTAGTCGTCGTGCGCCTCGCGTGCGGGGACGGAGATCTCGTAGTAGTAGTTGAAGTAGGACGAGCTGCCTGCACCACCGATACCGGTCACGCCGTTGGCCGCGATCATGAATCCCTTGGCGCCCTTGAGTCCACCGGTGCCGCTGATGATCGTCGACTCGCTCAGGCCGTGTGTCACGCCGCCGCTGGGGTCGCCCCCCGAGTGGCCTTGGTTCAAGGCCACCAAGTCGCCCCGCCTGCTTTCGCCGGTCGCGGCGTCGGTGACCGTGACGTCGGTGATGTAATAGTAGTTGTGCCAGATGCTCTCCACGCCCGGCCACGAGTAGTTCCTGATGACATCGGCGTGACTGCCGGAGCCCACGCTCTTCGACTCGATGCCACCAATGTACTGGGTCCCGCGGCCGTTCCGGACGTTGTGGATGACCAAGGCCGGGCTTGTGGAGACCGTGACGTTGAAGGACGGCAGGGCGGGGGTCAGAGGCGTGGGTGGTGCCGGCGACGGCCAGGTCCTGCTCGTGCAGTACCCCGACAGCGTGATCTTGGGACGCTTTGCCGTCGCCGTGCTCGCGGACGCGACGATCAGTCCGACGAGTACGACCAACACCACCATCACGGACACTGCGAAACGCAACTTGACGTTCTTCATCTTCTTCCTCCTTGAATCGTTGTCTCACTCAATGCTCGACACTCCGGAATCCGGGACTGCTCCTTCTGACTGCGCCTCGGCCACATGGACGCGCGTTGCGCACGCGATCCGGCTGCGCCGATGAACGGAGACCTCACGCCGTCGTTCCCTCCCCCCGCACGTCCGTGTCCCCGCGCAAACCCACCCGAACAGTGGAGACGACGATGGCAGAGGACTTCTAAGTTGTTCGCAAGAAGTCGCTAAGGTTCAGAGAAGATGAGTGCAGACGCGTGCGTGCCAGCCAAGACTCGCGCGACAGACCCTGCCCCGCGCGCAGGCGAGACCGCCCTACGTGTAGGCGAACTCGCGCCCCATGACGACCGCTCGCCGCAGCACCTCGACGGCGCGCGCCTGGTCGCCACCATCCGCGGCCGCGACGGCCTCGGCAACCACGTCTTCCAGCTCGCCATACGGCGGCTGTTGCGCGGGCTCCAGCAGGTCGCGCGCACACTGGATGGCCTCCGCGATCTCCCCCAACTCGAGGCTGGCTGCCAGAAGCGGCCAAGTGGCGGCCCACTTGAATACGTAGAATGCGCGCTCCCAGATGTCGAGCGCCGCTTCCGCCAGCGGCCTTACCGCCAACAGGTCGCCCTCTCGCCACGCCACCCAAGCGAGATTCGCTGCGCCGTTGGCTCCGTAATCCTCCCACGCTCCGATACGCCGAGACGCGTCCTGACAGGCGGCCGCGCTCTTTCGGACGGCGGCCGTGTCGCCGGCCACCCTGTCGCAATGAGACACGATTGTGAGCGCCAGCATCGTCGCCATGTAGGCCCCGACCTTCTCCCCCCATACCAGTGCCTTGAGCGCATACTCACGGGCCTCGTCGTACCGCAGGCTGAAGACGAGTGCGCTGGAGAGCACGCCGGCAGCATTGGACTCGCGGAAGCGCGAGCCGGAGGCCAGCGCCGCATCGTATCCGCGTCGGGCGATCTCGACGGTCTCATCCGAAGGCCAGAAGCGCTGCCGCCCGTAGCAGCACATGACCACGATGTAGAGGTAGTCCGCCAGCTGCCCGGCGTCTCCACACTCCTGCAGCCGTGGGCCGATCGTCTCGAAGCGCTGCACCAGCTCGGGAATCATCCTCAGCCAGAAGAGCACCGCCATGAGCTTCACCTGCGACTCGGCCCATACCCGATTCCAGGCGGGGTCGCGATCGGACTCGGGCACTCCTTCCAACTCGACCTCGGCGCTGCTTGCCGCCTCGAGGCCCCCCTGCAGATCGTAGGTCTCGGTCAGGACGCCCGCCAGCTTGGCGAGTATCCCTCCGCGACGCGTTCGATCGACGCCCTCGCACGCCGTTGCGCGACGGTAGGCATCGGCGGCCTCCTTCATCCGGCCCGAAGCAGCGAGCGCATCTCCGACGGCCTCTTCGACCTCGCCGAGAAGGATGCACGATCGATCCTCCGATATCGCGTCGGGGAGAAGGAGGCGTGCGTACTCGAATTGACCTGCCGCCGAATCGAATGCGCATTGCTCCATATCCCGTCGGCCCGCTGCCATGGCGTATTCGATCGCCTTGCCCGCATACCCCGCGGGCACCGCCTCGCGATAGTGGTTGGCGATGGCGGACAAGCGGGCGTCGCTCGTCCCGCTGGTCGCCGCCAGAGCATCGCCGACGAGACCGTGAAGGCGGATCCGCTTCGCGGCCGGGGTCTCGAGGTAGACGACTTGCTGGACCAGGCCATGACGGAACCTCAAACGCTCGGGCCGGTCGGTGAGCCTAAGAATGCCCGCGTCCACGGCGTCGCCCAGCCGATCCAGGACCTCGGCGCGCGTGAGCCCGCTCGCGGCCTGCATGACGGGCAGCGAGAAGTAGAAGCCGGCGACCGAGGCCGTTTCCAGCAGTTCGATGGTCTCAGGCACCAGCTTCGAGAGTCGGGCATGCACGAGGCTGTGGACGTTCGGCGTCGGCAGGAGCCGTTCCAGCCCGCCCGGCTCCAGCGCCGATGCGCCCTGGGCCGCCATCATCTTGAGCAGCTCGGCCACGAAGAGCGGATTGCCGCCCGTGCGGAGGCGCACACCTTCCGCGGTCAGTGGATCGAGCTCGAGGCCGCGCGACGCGGAGGCGAGCCTTGCGATCTCGTCGGCCGAGAAGGGCCCCAGCTTCATGCAGTCGTTCTGACGGCCGCGGGCGCACTCGGCCAGCATGTGTCGCAACGTCGCGGAGACTTCCTCCTCGGATCGGATGAGTCCCACTACCAGGACTCTCGCATCGCCCAGGTCCTTGAGCATGAACTCGAGCAGGGCCAGGGAGGCTGCTGGTGCCCACTGCAGATCGTCGAAGACCAGGACGAGAGTCGCGGCCTTCGACGAGTCAGCCACGATTCGAGTCAAGCCGTCGAAGAGAAGGAAAGTGGATTCCCCTGCCGGTATGGTCGGATCGGCGGCGCAGCGCTCGCCGTCCGGCGCAAGCTCAGGCAGCAGCTGCCCCAAGGCCGCGCTCCAGCCCTTCGCGGCGGATTCCGAGGCGCCCCTCGCCCCCGATCCAAGCAGGCCGCGCAGTATCTGGACCCAAGGCCAATACGGCGGGGCGCCCGACTCTATCGAGCGGCCCCAGAAGACTCGGGCGCCCTGCGCGGCCGCCTGGAGCGCGAGTTCCTCGGCGCATCTCGTCTTGCCCGCGCCCGCCTCACCGCTGACCAGCACGAAACGAGGGTCGCCGCACACGGCGGCGTCCAGAGCGGAGGACATGACAGCCATCTCTCGCTCACGACCCACGAAGGGCTCGGCGGACGGGCCGGGAGACTTGCTCGGCTGAGTCGCGGGGGCGTTCAGCCTATACCCGACTCCGCGGACGGTCTCCACGAGGTCACGGCATCCGACAGCGCCGAGCTTCTTGCGCAGGTTGGCGATGTGCACGTTGACAGACGACGGGCTGGCGTAGAAGCGGGTCTCCGCGGCTGCCAAAGAATCGGCGGTGAACACCCATCCCGGATGGGACGCGAGCGTGACGAGGATGTCGAACTCGCGAGTGGTCAAGTCGACTCGTGCTGACTCGCACGAGACGACGCGCGCCATCGGGTCGATGACCAGGTCGCCGAAACGGTAGGGCTCCCTGGGCGGACCGGGCGGTACGACAAACGCACCCGTTCCATCCACTGCGATTCCCCCTCCTGGAATGTCAGTGGCTGTCCGAGCCTACTGTGAACATGCGCGCTGTTGCGGCTCACGGCGACTGTAGCGGGTGGGAGAGGCGATGGCAACGCGAAGAAGCCGTCGTCGCTGCATGAGACGGGGGAGCCACGCCGGCCTCGCGGAGCATCACCGGCTGTGCGTCAGGGGCAGCCTGCTACTCGCCCGTCTTGTTCTGCCGAAACGCCTTGGAGAGGTTCTCGGCCATGGTCACGAACTCGGAAGGCATCATGATGATCGTGGTGGTGTTCTGCTCGGTGCCGACCTCGGTGATCATCTGCATGCGCCGCAGTTCGAGGGCCAGCGGATTCTCGGTGATGACGACGGAGGCCTCCGCGAGCTTGATCGAAGCCTCCTGCTCGGCCTCCGCCTTGATGATGCGGGCGCGCTTCTCGCGCACAGCCTGCGCCTCCTGGGCCATCGCGCGCTGCATGCTCACCGGGATCTCGACGTCCTTCATCTCGACCATCTCGACCTTGACACCCCAGGGCTCGGTCGCCTGATCGACGACGAGCTGGAGCGCCGCGTTGATCTTGTCGCGCTCCTTCAGGACCTCGTCCAGCACGTGCTGACCGATGATGTTGCGCAGGCTGGTCAGGGCCACCTGGTAGGAGGCTGTGTAGTAGTTGGCGACACCCACGACGGACTTGATCGGGTCGGCGATCTTGAGCCACACGACCGCGTTGACCTTCACGGTGACGGAGTCCTTGGTGATCGACTCCTGACTCTCCATGTCCACAGTCATGGTACGCAGATCCACCTTGCGCTGGCGGTCGATGCCCAGGGGGATCAGCCAGTACAGACCCGGACCCTTGGTGGCCCTGAGGCGGCCGAGCCGAAAGATGACGGCGCGCTCGTACTCGTTGGCGATCCGCAGACCCGAGAGCATGATCAGGATCAAACCAACAAACGGGAAGAACAGACAGGCGAACAAGGGTGCTATTGCGCTCACTGAGGTCCCCCTTCGGAGTGCGAACTACGCCACGAGTATACGCGCCGGCGCGGGAACGGGCATACTCCAGCGAAAGGTGCTCAAGACGCGCCATTGCGGAGGCAGATATGTCAGAACACCCCGCCATGCCCGTGGTCGGCGATCCGGCGCCGCCGATCGATGCCGCCATCACCGGCGATGGTCGCTTCGTGCTTTCCGAGCAGAACGGCAGCTGGGTCGTCATATGGTTCTTCCCGCGCGCGTTCACACCCGGCTGAACGCATGAAGCCAACGACTTCCAGCAGCACATGCCGGAGCTGGAGTCGCTGAACGCCCTCGTGGTGGGCGTGAGCGCGGACAAGCCGGCGACCCAGCAGAAGTTCATCGACAAGTTCGGCCTGAAGTTCCCGATGATCTCGGATACCGGCAAGAGCATCATCGAGGAGTACGGAGCGCGAGAGGTCCTGGGGGTCACGGCGAAGCGCTCGACATTCCTGGTCGGCCCGGATGGACGAATTGCCGCTGTTTGGGCCAAGGTCAATGTCGAGGGACACGCGGAGGACGTGCTGCGGAAGATCGGCGAGCTGTCCTAGGACCGCCCCGGCGGATCCATAGCCTCGATTCGCGCCTTCACACTCAGAAGCCACTGTGCGAACTCAGGCCCACGCGCCTCCAGCAGTTCGAACTTCTGGATCGCGCAGCCGTCCTGCTCGATCTCGTGCCCCAGGTCGAGGTGGCCGGCAACGCGCCAGAAGATACAGGTCTCGCGTCCGCATGGGACTCCGAGCTCCCCGTTGGCCGCGCTGAGTTTGCATTCGTCCATCGCGTTGCCAGCCGTCCTCTCGCGCCCGCACGCGCAGCGGATCTCCCGAACCCGTCACGGTCCAGCCTATCTCTTGCGCCCCCGTCTTCCCATGACCCGTCCGCCGAACGCGCGGCGCCTCTTCCGGGCGACGAGACGGCCCGCGTGCGGGATGGCGTGCTCGCGATAGGGGAACCCGTCGAGCGCCCTGACCGGTATCTCGTGGTCGATCAGCATCTCGATCGCATCCAGTTCCGGGAACTCCATGATGGAGACGAACGTGTACGCTGTGCCGCTCGCCCCGGCTCGGGCCGTCCGGCCGATGCGATGCACGTAGTCCTCGGCGCTGTTGGGAACATCGAAGTTGACCACGTGGCTGATGCCCTCGACGTCGATGCCCCGCGAAACGACGTCTGTGGCCACAAGCACGGCGATACGGCCGTCCCGGAACCGTTCAAGGGCCTTCATCCGCTGTTCCTGGGATCGGTCTGAGTGCATGAGCATCGACTTCACGCCGACTCGGGCCAGCCCCGCGTGCACCGCGTCCGCTCTTTGCTTGGTGCGGCAGAACACGAGGGTCCGGTCGAAGTCCTTGTGCGCCTCCATGAGGGCCACGAGCAGGTCGACCTTCTGAGACTCGTCGACCGGGTACAGCGCCTGGTCGATAGCCTCGATCGGGACGTTGGGTGGCGCCACCTCGACCCTGACTGGGTCGGAGAGCGCGCTCGCGATGACACGGAGCACCTCGGGCGCCATGGTCGCGGAGAACAGCATCGTCTGACGCTTCGTGGGAAGGCCCTTCAGCAGCTGGCGGACATCGGGCCAGAAGCCCATGTCGAGCATCCGGTCCGCCTCATCGATGACCAGGATCTCGACGCGGCTCAGATCGGCGACCCCCCGTCGCATAAGATCCAGCAGGCGGCCGGGAGTCGCTACCAGCAGATCCACCCCGTGTCTGAGCGCCTTGACCTGCGGCTCGAGGGGGACTCCTCCGAGCGCCGCGAGAACCTTGTGCCCGGTGCGCGCGGCCATGAACACCGCGAACACCTCGATCTGCTGCGCGAGCTCGCGTGTCGGAGTGATGACGAGGGTCCGCAGCACGCCGTCGGCGGGCGTCTTCTGGAGCGCCGGCACGATGAACGCCGCCGTCTTACCGGTGCCGGTCTGCGCGCAGCCCACCACATCCCGACCGGCCAGCGCGTACGGGATCGCCTCGCTCTGGATCGGCGTGGGCTCGGTGTAGCCCATCTCGATGATGCCGCCCAGCAGAAGTTCGTCTATTCCCAGTCCCTCGAACCCCATCTATGCCTCTCCCAGCGCGCCCGAAAGCGCATCCACGAACCGGTCGACGTCCTCCGGCTCGCTGTCCCATGAGGTCACCCAGCGAACGACGCATGTGCCGTCGCCGGTCTCCTCCCACACGTAGAAGTCGGCCACTCTCTGAAGCGTTGGCACCGCCGCGACCGGCAGGCGCGCGAACACCTCGTTGGCCTGGACCGGCCAAACCAGCTCCAGGCCTGCCTCCCGGGCGCCTTGCGCGAGCCTCGTCGCCATCGCGTTCGCGTTGGTGGCCAGCTCCAGCCACAGATCCGAGCCGTACAACGCCTGGAACTGCGCGGAGATGAAGCGCATCTTGCTGGCGAGTTGCGCGCTGCTCTTGCGAATGTACTTGAAGGCCTCGGCCAGGCGGGGGTCGAGCAGGACCACGGCCTCGCCCAACATCAGACCGTTCTTGGTCCCACCGAAGGAGACCGCGTCCACGCCGGCCTCCGATGTGAACGCGGCGATGGGCACACCGAGGGACGCCGCCGCGTTCGCGATGCGCGCGCCGTCCATGTGCAGCAACAGACCCCGCTCGTGACACAGGTCCGCGAGCGCCCGCACCTCGTCGGGTGTGTACACCACACCGGTCTCCGCGACCTGGCTGATGGACACGACGCGCGGCTGCGAGTGGTGTTCGTTTCCGATCACCGCGAGAAGCGGCGCGATGTCGCCCGGTGATAGCTTGCCTTCCGGCGTCTCGACTCCGATGATCTTGGCGCCGGTGAAGTGCTCCGGTGCGCCGCACTCGTCGGTCGCGATGTGGGCGGTGGCGGGACAGACGACTGCGTGCCCCGGTCCGGACATCGCCGAGAGTGCGGTAACGTTCGCGCCTGTGCCGGTCAGCAAGAAGAACACCTCGGCCGCCGGACCCAGATGGCGGCGCAAGGCGTCCACCGCACCCGCGGTCCAAGGATCGTCGCCGTATGCGTGCACGTGGCCGATGTTGGCCGAGGCTATGGCGTTGAGCACCTCGGGATGCACGCCAGAGTTGTTGTCCGATGCGAACGTGCGGGCCAATCGTATCTCCGTCTGTTCCGTCTATTCCTCGTGAAGGATACCCCCTCCGGCCTCACAGCGCCCGCGGACCGGCCAGCGGGTCTGTCGCGACGCTCGCTCGCGACGGGAACGGCCGTACCTCCGGGCCGGCTGCCAGGGGCTGGCCTGTATCATGGAGACATGGCTGCAGCGACTATCCAGGGACTGGGCGCCGCCCTGATGCTCGACGTGAGCAGGTACGGATACGTCGCGCTCGCCGCGGGTGTCCTTCTCGAGAACGCCGGGATCCCGGTACCGGGGGAGACGATGCTTCTGTCCGCGGCCGCTTTGGCCGCGCGCGGGCGGCTCTCGATCGTACTGGTCGCGGCGGTGGCGGCGGCTGCCGCGATCGCCGGCGACAATGTCGGATTCGCGATCGGGCGCTTCGGCGGACGACGGGTTCTGACCCGATTCGGCGCCTGGATGTTCGTCACGCCCGAGAGGCTTCGGGCCATGGACCGATTCTTCGCGAAGCGGGGTCCCGCAGCGGTGTTCTTCGCGCGCTTCATCGCCGGCCTGCGCGTGGTTGCGGCTCTTGTGGCAGGGTCCTCCGAGATGCCGTGGGGCACGTTCCTTCTCTACAACGCGCTCGGCGCCGTCGCCTGGGCGTCGATCGCGTCCGCCGTCGGCTACGCGGGGGGCGACCTGGCGACGCTGGCCCTGCCTTGGATCCGAACCGCCCACCTCGGGATACTGGCGATGGTCGGATCGACGGTCGCGGTCGCTATCATCCACGCCGTACTCGAGGCGCGACACGCGCGCGCCGAGGGCGATGCCCGACAGAGATCCCGCCGCGTTCGATGACCAGGAGCGGCTAAAGCGTGCAGTCGAGCCCTCGGCGAAGCCTGGACGCGACGGCGGAGTGGTCGCATCCGGCCGTCAACGAGCGTGGGCCCGGGCTGGACGCCCGGGCCCACTTGGCTCGCAGCGCGGCCGAAGCCACGTGAGAGATCACTTCTTGCCGACTGCGATCGGGATCTTGGTGACCTTGGGCTTGGCGGCCTCGACGGCGCCGGGAACGAGCACCTCGAGCACGCCGTCGTGGAAGTCCGCCTTGATCTTCTCGGGATGGACGCCCTCGGGCAGGATCATGGTGCGCTCGAACGCGCCGTAGGAGCGCTCCTGCAGGATGTAGTCCTCGCCCTCCTTCATGTCCTCCATCTTGCGCTCACCGTGGATCCTCAGCATCCCATCCGTGACCTTGATCTCGACGTCCTCCGGCCTGATGCCGGGGACCTCGAGGTGCAATACGAGGTCCTTGCCCTTGTGAAGCACGTCCGCCCGAGGCATCCAAGCCACCGTCGGCACGTCCTCCAACAGCCTGATCCCGCCCATCCTCGACATGATGCGATCCATCTCGCGCTGCATGCCGACGATCTCTCCGAACGGGTCCCAACGAGTGATGGCCATCTTCCGTCACCTCCGCGCGCGTCGCATACACCTGTGTCGCCGGGGAGGCCATTTCCCCGGCTCGGCGTCTGTATTCCCCGCGTCTCCCAAGCGCTTAACGGGCTTGCCGCGACAGCCGACGGACGGCCTGGAACACGGGCGGCCGGGCAGATTCTACGGTCCGCAGCGCTCGAGGGTGACCAGCGTGCGCGCCGGCGCCACGCGCGTGAGCACGTCCAGAGTCTCCGGGTGGCAGGTGAAGAAGACCACCTGGCGGACCTCCGCGAGTGCGGCGATCGCTTCGGCCGCACCTTCGCGGCGCTCCGGATCGAAGTTGACGAGGATGTCGTCCATGAGCACGGGCAGGGAGCGGCCGACCTCGCCGAGCTGGCTTATGAGCCCGATGCGCATCGACAGGTACAGCGCCTCGACCGTGCCGCGCGACAACCGATCCGACGTGTACCCCGAGCCGCCGCTGCTGTACACCTCGATGCTGCGCCCGCCCATCGGCACGTTCACGCGCGCGAACCGATCGCGGGTGATGCGGCAGAACACCTGCTCGGCCGACTTGATGACCTGCGGCTGCCTGTTGCGCTCGTAGTCCTCCTGGGTACTCGCAAGCAGCCGTGCCGCCATGGCGAGGACTGCGTACTCAGCCACCGCATCGGCGATCCGCTGTTGGATACCGGCGATCTCGAGCCGCCGGGCGGACATCCCGCCCTCCGTGGACTCCGTGTCGAGCCTGCCCTTCAGAGTCGAACGTTCGTCCGCCAGGGATTCGTAGGTCGCGCGAGCGCGATCCGCATCGTCGGCGGCGCTCTCTGCGAGAACCTCCAGCGCGGCCAGGCCGTCCGCTGCGTGAGAGGCCAGAGTCTTCTGAACGTCTGCCGCAACCGCGTTCCGTCGAACCTCCAGTTCGGCCAAACGGGCGCGTTTCGCCTCAAGGCGCCCCTTCAGTCCCGAGCGGGCGAGGGCGTCGCCCCGGGCCGTCTCGAGCAGAGCCCGTGCACGGTCCGCGATCACCGCGGCATCCTCGGGACCCGAGGACGCGGCTTCGGGAAGGAACGCGCCCACCGCCTTGCCGAGCTTCGCCGAATAGGCCAGCAACAAGGCTCGCTCGGCCTCCAGATCAGCCGCGCGTTCCGCCCTGTGGGCGACCAGGTCCTTGAGCCCCCTCACGTCCGACATGACGAGCACGACGGCCGCCGGGTCCTCCCCCGCGAACGTCAGGCCGTTCGCGCTGAGCCACTCCCCCCACCCCTGTCTCGCATCCGCGAGAGCTCGCGCGTCGGTGGCGGCCCGCTCCGAGGCCAGGCGGGACGCCTCGGACAGATCCCCGGTCCTTAGCCGCAGATCCCGATCGCCATCGGAAGCGCGGCCTGGCAGGAAGACGAAGATCAGGCCGGCCAACACCAGCGTCGCCCCGATCGCCGTCGCGGCGGTCTGACTCAGCAGCAGCCCCGCGGCCAGTGAGGCCGCTCCGATAGCGAGCATCGAGTACGCGGGCACCCGTCTTCCCGAGGCGGCGGTCTGGCCTGGGAGAGGTCCGGCGGCCCTCTTCCAGGCCCCGGCATCCTGGGCGGCTCGCTCGGATTCATCGGCCCTCGACTCGGCGCGCGTGAGCGTGTCTCGCCACCTCTCGAGTTCCTTGACCGTCTGATGCGATGTATCCAGGGAGGCGGCGTCCGCGCTTCCGATCCCGGCGGAGACGGACTGGATCCGTCGATCCACGGCCGCGAGCTCCTCAGCTTGCGAGCGCACCCGATCCAGCCTGTCGCGATGCGCCGACAACTCCGCCAGGAGTTCGTCGATCTCCAGCGCGCGGTCCAGAACCCGATCGTCCGGGACCAGCGCTTCGAGAGCAGCCTGATCCCTCTCGACCTCGGTCCGGACCACCGCCAGGTTCGAGTCGATGTCCTCCTCGGCCAGGAGGCCCGCCCGCACCGCGTCGGCATCGCGGGTCGATTCGCGTCTGACGACCTCCAGCCGGTCCCTCTCCTTGCGGGCCGCCTCGACGCCCGAGTCGAGAGACTCGAGCCGAACGCGATCGGAGGCGAAGGACTCGGCCTGCGCCACGAGCTCGCGGACCTCCCCCTGCAGCGTGTCGCGTTCGGCAAGGAGGCGATTCAGGGTCCTGGTGCTGGCGCCCGGGGCCCAGATGGCGGCGGCAGCCGCCTCGATCCCCGACCGCACCTGCGCGGGGTTGGCGGCCACGCCGGTGCCGGCGGCGTACAGGCGACCCACGATGTCGTCGCCGGAATCGGCGGCGCGCTCTATCTCCGCGAGGTCCCCGAGACCGAAGCCGAACACCACTCGAAAGGCGCTCTCGCTGACCCCTCCGGTCAACTCGCCGACCAGACCCTCCCGGTCCGGCCCCCGCAAGGCGCCGACGCTCACCGGACCGCCCCGAGCGCCGTCGTTGCGCTCGATCGTCCATGCCCCGTCGGCGTCGTCGAAGACGAGTCGCGCACGGCGCGCCCCGCCTGACGGCACGAACGACGGCTCCTTCGCGTTCTTGCGCGGGAATCCGTAGAGGACGTGACGCACGAGAGCGGTCAATGTCGACTTGCCCGCCTCGTTCGGGCCCAGAACGACGGTAAGGCCGTCGCCGAGCTCCCCGAGCGAGAGGTCCGTCAGTCCCCCGTAGGCCAGCGCCTCCATCCTCCGGAGTCTCATCGAACCTCGCCGTCGGCCAGCAGCCGGTCCAGGCACAGATCGCGGGCCCGTGACACGGCCTCCGCGGCGTCGAGAGCGATCTCCATCCCGCCGACCCTCCTGCGCACGGGCCCGACCACTTCCTCGAACAGGGCCGCCATGGACGCGCCGTCAGCGATCAATGCATCCGACAGGCGCACCAGGTCGCCGGCGAAGTCCTGCTGCCCGCGGACGATGTCGAGGTCGATCGGCGAGGACGTCAGGTCGCGGATCCGGTCGATCCAGATCCACGGCTCCTGGGCCATCTGCTCGACCCGCAGGCTCTCCACCAGATCCTCGAGCGCCGGTCTGCCGGCTTGACCCTGGTGAACGAGGTCCTCGTGCGCGGGGCTGCGACCGGTGAGATCGAGGCGGGCGCTCACCGGGATGTCGGTCCCATGCCGGATATCCTCGCACGCGGCTCGGACGGCCGAACGGACCGCGTCGATGTCATCGAGTCCGGAGGCATCGATGAAGCGCCGGTCCCACCCCACGACGCCCGTCGGGATGAAGGTCTCCGAGACGCACCCGTCCGCGATCTCGACCATGATGCAGCCGTGTGTCCCGTCCTCCTTCGGGTTGAGACCCTGCGGACTTCCCGGGTAATTGATCCGCGGAGTCTCCGACAGCCGCTGGGGCTTGTGGATGTGACCCAGGGCCCAGTAGTCCATACCCGCCGCGGAAAGGTCGCCGAGCGAGCACGGCGAGTACGGCTCGTAGTCCTTGTTGCCTCCGACGTTCGCGTGGAGAACGCCGATGGCCACACGATCCGTGGGGTCTCTGCGATAGCCCGAGGAGAGATTGTCGGTTTCCGCAGCCTTGCCGAAGCTGCGCCCGTAGACGGCAGCCAGGACTTCGCCGTCGCGGACGACCTCGAAGCGCCCGACCTCGGCCGCGGAGAACACGCGCACCGAGGCCGGCAATCGAACGCCGGCCGACCACCCGTTCGCCGGATCGTGATTGCCGTTGACGACGAAGACCTCCACGCCGGCGCCGGCCAGCAACTCCATGGAGTCCGCGAATCGCAGTTGAGCGCGCGTGCTCCTGTCTTCCGAGTTGAAGGCGTCCCCCGCGATGATCAGGAAGTCGGCACCTCGATCGATGCACGCCGCCACGATGCGGTCGAAGGCCTTGAACGTGGAGCCCACGAGCGCCTGGCGAACCCTGGGATCGGTCGCGTCGATGCTGGCGAACGGCGCGTCGAGATGCAGGTCGGCCGCGTGAATGAATCGGATCGGCCTCGCCATGGTCCTCCTCCCAGCGGCCGTACGGCCGACGGGCCGTCGGCGAGACACATTCTAGCGCTAGGCTAAGACATCACGATCCGGCTTCGGCGAGGCGACGGCGTCGACGGTAAGGTGACGGCAAGGAACCGGTACGCGATTCGCTACGGTCCGGGGTCCACACTCGTGCGGAAGAAGAAGCGCCGGCGAGAGGACCGTCCCGATGAAGGTCAAACTCATCCTTCCCGCCCTCGAGGAGGCCACGAGCCCGTATTTTCGGCCCATCAAGTACTCGCTGTTCCCTCCGCTGGGCCTGATGACGCTCGCCGGCTACCTGGACGAAGACGATGAGATCGAGATCTGCGACGAGCACGCGGGCAGGATCTCGACCGGCGACCGGCCGGACCTCGTGGCGATCCAGACCTACGTGACGTCCGCTCACCGCGCCTACGAACTGGCCGACCTCTATCGAGCGCGCGGCTCGCACGTCTGCCTGGGTGGTCTGCATCCCACTTCGCTGCCGGAGGAGGCCGCCGCACACGCCGACACAGTCTTCGCGGGTCCGGCCGAGGGCACGTGGCCCGCATTCCTGGCTGACTTCCGCGCGGGCCGCTCTCGCCCCCTGTACCGTTCGACGGAGCGCACCCTGGACGGAATCCCCGCTCCGAGGCGCGACCTTATCGATCGCGGCCGGTACCTGGTGCCCAACTCCATCGTGGTCTCCCGAGGCTGCCCGTATTCCTGCGACTTCTGCTACAAGGATTCCTTCTTCGCCGGCGGTCGCTCGTTCTACACGGCCCGGACGGAGAACGCGCTTGCCGAGATCGAATCGCTGCCCGGCCGACACCTCTACTTCCTTGACGACAACCTGCTGGCCGACGAGACGTTCGCCAGGCGGCTCTTCAGCGGGATGTCAGGCATGGGGAGGGTCTGGCAGGCGGCGGGCACGGTGGAGTCCGTTCTCAGACCGGGGCTCCTCGCGGCGGCGGCCGCATCCGGATTGCGCAGCCTCTTCGTCGGCTTCGAGACGTTGGACCCGGTCGCGCTGACTGGCCACGGCAAGAGCCACAATGTCGGAGCGGACTACGACGAGGCGGTCCGCCGGATGCACGAGGCAGGCGTGATGGTGAATGCCAGCTTCGTCTTCGGGATGGACCACCACGATCCGGACGTATTCGACAGGACCGTCGAGTGGGCCGTCAGCCGCGGCATCGAGACCGCGACGTTCCACATCCTCACGCCGTACCCTGGGACCCGGTTGCATGCGCGCATGGCCGCCGAGGGCAGGATCACCACCGACGATTGGCGCCTCTACGACACGCGACATGCCGTGATCTCCCATCCCAACATGACAGCCGACCAGCTCGAGGCGGGCTACCACAGGGCGCGTCGCGACTTCTACAGCTTCGGCTCGATGCTGCGAAGCGCTGCCGCCAGGGAGACTACCGGCGAGAAGCTGAGGCACGCCGCCTATCAGCTGGGCTGGAAGAAGGCCGGCCCCATCTGGGACGTCGCGATCAGACTCGGCCTCCTTCGGCACGCGCGGCCGGCTCTCGAAGGCATCCTGGACGGCGCTCGAGACCTGCGCGAACGCATGAGGGCACCCGCGCAATCGCCCATCTAGCCTGTCCTGTCCCCGAGTGGTCGCGGGCCCCTGAGGCCGCGTCGCCTCGTCCGAACGCCGCGCGAGGACATCTTGGCCGCCGCCTTGCTTCGACGAGCGCATGAACGCGGAGTACGCTTCGATCATGCCCGACACGTCACAGCGGTCAGACCGCACGGCCGTCCTGCGCCCGGGGCCGGTACGAGGCCGCACCTACTGCCTCTACGGCTCCTCCGACACGACCGCGGGGTTCTACGAAGCGCTGGCCGCCGTCGCGGACGAGTGCCAGAAGCGGTGGCCGGACCTGCCGAGGCTGCTGACGGACATCAGAGCGGCGAACAGGCGCCCCCTCCTCGGGAAGATCCGTCGCGCCCCCGTCCCCGACTCCCCGGGCGGATTCGCCCTGTCGCGGGCGCGAGAGACGCTCGGCGAGTATCTCGGCGATGTCGAGGGACACCTTGGCGAACTCACTGCCGGACAACGGGGCGACACGGAGTTGGCCACCACGAGAGACCAGTATCTCCTCTACAGCGTCGAGTTCGAACTCACGAATCGTCGCAACATAGACGCCTTCAAGCAGGCGACCCGCAGGCTCGCCTTCCTGCCGCATTGCCTGCGCGAGAAGGCCGACGCCTGCCGCTGCAAGAGCGACGGATTCGACTACGTATGCACGGAATGCGCGCCCGCCTGCTATCTGCGGGAGGTCACCCGGATCCTCAACTCGCACGATGTGGGCGCGTACATCTGGATGCAGGCCGACTTGTCGAAGGTGCTCAAGCAGGGCGCGAAGGACCCCGGCAGCCTCGGCGTGCTGGGATTGGCCTGCATCCCGGAACTGGTCGCCGGGATGCGCAAGTGCGACCGCGCGGGAATCCCTGCGGTCGGCATCCCGCTCGACGGGAACTGCTGTTCGCGGTGGTGGGGCGAGCTGGGCGAGAACACGGTGGACCTGGACAGACTCGAGGCCCTGCTGGGAGGGTGAACGGTGACCCCTGCCAGTGGTGTCCGAAGTCTCTGAAGGGCGCCGGCTCTATGGCTTCCCGAACAACGAGTTCAGGTTAAGAACGGACAGTTCGTTGCCGCCCCTGCTTGAGCCGCCCATGTTCAGATAGGTGCCCGGGACTCCGCCCTGCCATTTCTTGGCGAGTATCTCCTGGATGTCGACTTGGCGGGACTGGAGAGACTTCGGAGTGACGGTCTGGGCAAGGACCTTGTTCTGATACGCGGCGGCGTCCGCACGAGTCTTGGTGGATTCCGCATCACCCTGAGCCTGGGTGATGAGCTTCAACTTGGCCTGCTTCGCGATCTCTACATCGCGCATGGCGATCTCAAGCTCCTGGGTCTTCTGAGCCTTCTGCTCGAGCAGCTGGCGAAACTCAGGCCGGAAATCCACGTTGTTCACCGCGATGGAGAACACCTCCATGTAGCGGGTCACGGTCGGGGAGTTGTTGATCTCTCTCAGCGTCGCGTCGGCGATCGTCTCTCTCTGCTTGATGATCTCGGCCGCGGCGAATCGAGGGATCACGGACTTGAGCACCTGCGTCACCTGCGGCGTCAGGATGTTCTTCTCCAAGGACTCACGATCTCCGACTTCCTGCCAGGTCATGTTGACCCTGTCAGGCTTGGGACGGTAGTTGACCTTGACCACGGCGTAGACGTCCTGGACATCGTTGGACGCGGCCGCATTGTTCTGGCCAAGGTCGATGTCCACCGTGTGGCGCTGCACATCATAGATGGTGGGCGTCTCGAGAACCGGGACCAGGATGGACATGCCCTCGTTCAGGATGCGCTTCTCGACGCCCGCCGTCTGGGAGAACACGACCCCGCGCGAACCACCCGGGATCACAACGAACATGTTCACGAGAATAAGGGAGAAGACGAGCCAGACCGGGACTTTCCAGAGGGACTTGAAGTTGACGAGGCCGAGGTCACGGCCCGCGACCGCGGGCTTCACGGCCACGAAGGCGAAGTAGAGTACCGGAACCAGCACAAGCAGGACCTGAAGGAGAGCGATCATCGGCGTGTTCCTTCCCTGGGACGCGGCGCCCGAGTCTGCTTCATGATGACGCAACGCCGGGCGAGTGACGATAGCGACCGATCGCCCGCCGCGCCATCGTGACCGATGAGAGGATCAGCCGGAAGCGCCGCTCCTACACCCGCGCCTCCACCGCCGTCCTGACCTCCAGCTCTCCGTCGCTTCCGACGTCGACGCGGACCAGGTCTCCCTCGTGCACGGTCCCGTCGATGAGCGACTTGGCGATGCGGTCGACGACCTCTCGCTGGATGGCGCGCTTGAGCGGGCGGGCGCCGAAGACCGGATCGAACCCGTCGAGCGAGATCCTCTCGACGGCCGCCGGGGTCAGCTCGAGGGACACCTTGCGCTCGGCAAGCCGCTCGCGGACCTTGGCCAGCTGCAACTCGACGATGGCCTCGATCTGCTCCATGGACAGCTGCTGGAACACGACGATGTCGTCGACGCGATTGAGGAACTCGGGGCGGAAGGTCGCGCGCAGCGCTTCCTCGATCATCGCCTTGATCTTGGAGCCGTCGCCCTCCTTGGCCAACTCGCCGACGAACTGCGAGCCCGCGTTGGAGGTCATGATGATGACGGCGTTGCGGAAAGACACCGTGCGACCCTGGCCATCGGTCAGACGCCCGTCGTCGAGCACCTGCAGCAGCACGCCGAACACGTCGGGGTGCGCCTTCTCGATCTCATCGAGCAGGATCACCGAGTAGGGCCGGCGCCGCACCGCCTCGGTGAGCTGACCGCCCTCCTCGTAGCCGACGTAGCCGGGGGGCGCGCCGATCAGGCGCTGGACCGAGAACTTCTCCATGTACTCGGACATGTCGATGCGCACCATGTTGCGCTCGTCGTCGAACAGATACGCGGCCAAAGCACGGGCGAGCTCGGTCTTGCCCACACCGGTGGGCCCGACGAAGATGAACGACCCGATCGGGCGGTCGGGATCTGACAGGCCCGCCCGGGACCGGCGCACCGCTCCGGCAACCGCGGACACCGCCTCGTCCTGGCCTACGACCCGCTGGTGCAGCTGCTCCTCGAGGTGGGAGAGCTTGGCCATCTCCCCCTCCATCAGCCTCGAGAGCGGGATGCCGGTCCAAGCCGCCACTACCTCGGCGATGTCCTGGTCGTCGACTTCCTCCTTCAGCATGGGGGTGCCGGCCTGCAGCTCCTTGAGCCTGGCATCGGCCTCCTCGATCGCCTTCTCGATCTGCGGGATGCGGCCGTACCGGACCTCGGCGGCGCGCTGCAGATCGCCGCTGCGCTCGGCCCGCTCCTCGTCGGCCCTGGCCTCGTCCAGCTCGGCCTTGGCCTTGCGAACACCCTCGATGACCTCCTTCTCCGAGTCCCAGCGCGCCTTCAGGCCGCTGAGCCCCTCGGAGAGCCCCGCCATCTCGGCGCGCAGCGCGGCGAGCCGCTCGGCCGAGGCCTCGTCCTTCTCCTTGGCCAGCGCCGCCTCCTCGATCTGGAGCTGGCGCACCTGCCGGTCCACCACGTCGATCTCGGTGGGCATGGAGTCGATCTCGATCCGAAGCCGGGACGCGGCCTCGTCGATCAGGTCGATGGCCTTGTCCGGCAGGAAGCGATCCGTGATGTAGCGGTTCGAGAGCATCGCGGCCGCCACGATGGCCGTGTCGGTGATGCGCACGCCGTGGTGCACCTCGTACTTCTCCTTGATGCCGCGAAGTATGGCGATGGTGTCCTCCACGGTCGGCTCGCCGACGTAGACCGGCTGGAACCGCCGCTCGAGAGCCGCGTCCTTCTCGATGTGCTCGCGATACTCGTCCAAGGTGGTCGCGCCCACGGCGCGCAGCTCGCCGCGCGCCAGCGCCGGCTTGAGCATGTTGGACGCGTCGATCGAGCCCTCCGAAGCGCCGGCGCCCACGATGGTGTGCAACTCGTCGATGAACACCACCAGACGCCCCTCGGCCTGCTCGATCTCGCGCAGCACGGCCTTCAGGCGGTCCTCGAACTCTCCGCGGTACTTCGCGCCCGCCACCATCGCTCCGATGTCGAGCGCGACGACGTCCTTGTCGGCCAGAGTGGTCGGCACATCCCCCGCCACGATCCGCAGCGCGAGGCCTTCGACGATGGCGGTCTTGCCCACGCCCGGCTCTCCGATGAGCACGGGATTGTTCTTCGTGCGGCGCGAGAGGACCTGGATGACGCGGCGGATCTCGCTGTCGCGGCCGATGACCGGATCCAGCTTCCCGTCGCGTGCGGCCTGCGTCAGATTCCGTGAGAAGCGTTCCAGAGCCTGGAACTGCGCCTCGGGGTTCTGGTCGGTGACGCGCGCTCCGCCGCGCAGCTCCTCGAGCGCCTTGAGCAGCCTCTCCGTCGTGACGCCGGCGCGCTCGAGGATCCGGCCGGCCTCGCCCTTGTCGCCGGCCAGCGCCACGAGCAGGTGCTCGGATGAGACGAACGCATCCTTGAGCTTCTCCGCTTGCCTGAAAGCTTCGTTCATCACGGTGTTGAGCCGCGGTCCGATTCCCTGAACCCCCGCGGACGCGCCGGACACCTTCGGAAGCGCCTCGATCGCGGCGACGACCTCTCGCTCCACCGCGTCCGGGTCCGCGCCTACCTTCTGCACGATCGGGCGAACGATCCCCTCCGCCTGATCCAGCAGCGCCTTGAGCAGGTGTTCCGGTTCGACGGCCTGCTGACCGCTCTCGTCCGCGATCCCCTGCGAAGCCCCCAGTGCCTCCTGCGCCTTGACCGTCAGCTTGTCCATCCGCATGCCTCGATCACTCCTTCACGCCCCGCTCCGTACCGTGCCTCCTACATCCCCCCAACCCGCCCCGACCAGCACCCGCGGACTCTTCATGCCCCCCAAACCGCATGGCGAGCACCGCCCCCGGACCTTCATGGCCCCCAAGAGCGCATAGCGAGGTAGGCCCGTGAGCGAAGCGAACCGGGCCCCGGAGGCGACATCCCGCAGGGTGTGTTCATCGGCGAAGCCGATGGACCCACCCGAGGACCGTCGCCGCAGGGGCCCGGTTCGCGCCCACCTCACCAACCGCTACCTGGCTTCGGTCAGCGTCCACTTCCCGCTCTTGTTGATCAGCGTCGCGTTCGTGTAGTAGACAAGTGCCGCGCCGCGCACCAGCCCCTTCGGGCCCTGGAACGAACCCGTGACGTTGATCCTGTCCTTCGACGTCGCGTCGTAGTTCATGAAGACGTATGCGGGATTGGCTACGACCATGCCGGCGCTCTTCATGACCTGGAACATCTGGGAGCGCACGGCGTCCGGCACGACCAGCGCCTTCGCGGCATCCGAGGCCCCGGTGCCGCTCGGCCCGCCGGGCGCCATGTTGATGCCGCCGCAAGCCGTCAGCGCGACAGCGGCGAGAAGCATCACCCCGACCGCCGCGATCCTTGAGAACCGGCCTGTCCCGCGCAGTGCGCTCATGTCCTACCCCCTGCTCGTCGTGTCCCTGTGCATAGATGGAGAAGTCGATTCGGTCTGGCGACCGACATTCTACGCCATGCCGTGCCCGTGGCGTTCTCTCACGTGTCGTCTCGGGCGATCCTGGTCATGCCTCCTCTGGGCACCAGCACTATCTCGCACCTGTACGAGGCATGGGCAGCCTCTATCTCCCTGTCCATGCGATGCCTGATCTCGTCGACCATCCCGCGCAGTTCGTTGAGTTCCGCCAGCATGTGTGCGCGCTCATCTTCCAGCTCGATTATGCGCACGACGCCCGCGAGGTTGATGCCTTCCTCCTGGGTGAGCTGCTGGATGAAGCGCAGCCTCTCGATGTCGGCGTCCGAATACAGGCGCGTGTTGCCGGCCGAGCGCCTCGGCTGCAGCAACTGCCGGCGCTCGTACACCCGCAACGTCTGCGGATGCATCCCCGAGAGCCCGGCGGCCACGCTGATCATGTAGACCGGCCGGTCGTCACCCGTGTCGGTCGCCCTGCGCCTGCTAGCGATCACCTCTTCGATCCACCCTTCTCACGCGCGCTGGAGATGCGTGCGCACGTCGTCGTTCCTGGCCGAAGCGAATCGCCTCAGCAGCTCCTTCTGCTCCGCATTCATGGCAGTGGGCGTCACGACCTGGATGCGGACCTTCATGTCCCCGCGCGACCCGCCCTTGAGCTTGGGCGCTCCCTTTCCGGGCAGTTTGAAGACCTTCCCGGTCTGCGTTCCTTCCTTGATCTTGAGCTTGACCCGGCCGTCCGGAGTGGGGACCTCCAGCTCCGCCCCCAAGGCGGCCTCGTCCACGGTGACCGGAAGATCCAGAAGGATGTCGGCGCCCTCGCGCGTGTAGTAGGGGTGCGGCTTGATGTGGGTGATCACGTACAGATCGCCCGCCGGGCCGCCCGACGTGCCAGGCTCGCCCTTGCCGGCGAACCGGATCTTGCCGCCGTCGGTCACGCCGGCCGGGATCTGCACGGTCAGAGGCTTGGCCCGGACCACCTGGCCTTTGCCGCGACAGGCGCCGCATGGCTTCTCGACCACCTTGCCCGTCCCGCCGCATCGGTGACAGGTCCGCGAGACCGCGAACATCCCCTGGCCCTGGGAGGAGCGCCCGGTGCCTCCGCACACGGGGCAGGTCGTGGGGCTCGTGCCGGCCGCCGCGCCGGTGCCTTTGCAGGTGGAGCACTTCTCCGTGCGCTGGACATCGACTTTCGAGGACACGCCGGTAAGGGCGTCGTCGAACGACAGCGTCACTTCGTAGCTGAGGTCCCGGCCTCGCTGTGCCCGCGGCTTGCCGCCGCCACCACCGCCACCGCCACCGGAGAATATCGAACCGAAGAGGTCTCCCAGGTCACCCATGTCGACGTTGGTGG
Organism: uncultured Coriobacteriia bacterium; assembly: GCA_963695385.1. Classification (GTDB taxonomy): domain Bacteria; phylum Actinomycetota; class Coriobacteriia; order Anaerosomatales; family PALSA-660; genus JANYAK01. The sequence goes on along the minus strand of OY968780.1, from coordinate 2,425,250 downwards.
TGTAGCGGAAGCCTCCCGGCCCGCCGGCACCGCCCACGCCGCCCGGCCAGCCCGGAGGTGCTCCGCCGCCGCCCTGAGGCGCGTTGCCGCCGAAGTACTGGCCGAACTGGTCGTACTGCTTGCGCTTCTCCGGATCCGAGACCACCTGGTAGGCCTCGTTGAGTTCCTTGAACTTGTCCTCGGTGCCGCCCGTGTCGGGATGATGCTTCCGCGACAGGCGCCGGAAGGCCTTCTTGATCTCGTCGGCCGACGCCGTCTTCGGCACGCCGAGAACCTCGTAGTAGTCCCTGGAGGCCATCGCCGAGCTACTCCTTTGCCGGTGCCGCCCGTTGAGGACCTCCCGCGCTGACCACGACCATCGCCGGTCTCAGAACGCGCCCGTGCATGCGGTAACCCCGCTGGAACACCTCGATCACGGTGTGCTCCGGAAACTCGGGGTCCTCGCGCTGGCTGACGGCCTGGTGCAACACCGGATCGAATTCCTCGCCGAAGGGGTCGATGACCTCCACGCCCTCCTTGCCGAGCACGTCGAGGATCTGGGTGTGCACCATCTCGACGCCGGTGAGCAGATGGGACAGGTCTCCTCCCGCCACCGTGTGGTCGATCGTTCGCTCCAGGTCGTCGATGGTGGGCAGCAGCCTTTCGACCACCCGCTCGCTCGCGCGGAGCACCTGGTCCCCGGCAACCGTCGCCTGGCGCTTGCGGAAGTTGTCGAACTCCGCCTGCCAGCGCAGGGCGGTCTCGAGATTCCGGGCCGCCTCCGCCCGAGCCTCCTCGAGCCGGTCCTCCAACGTGGCCTCGGCCTCCAGCTGAGCGCCCAGATCGTCCTCACGTTCCTGGTCGACCGAATCGTGTCCCGAGGCGGCGTGACGGGTCCCGGAGGTGACCTCCGCAGGATCCGGGGACGGCCGAGCCGCCCTCCGATCCGAGGACCAGTCACCGGAGGGACCCGCCACGCCGCCCCCATCGCTACCGCGTTTCATCGCTCTACTTCTTCGCATCTTCGTCGACGACTTCGAAGTCCGCGACTTCCTCGTCGCCGGCGGGAGCCTCGGCCTCGGCGGACTCGCCCTCGGCGCCTCCGCCCTCTTCGCCCTCGGCCTGCCCTGTCTGGTAGACGATCTCAGCGAGCTTGTAGGAGGCTTCCTGGAGCTTGGTGGAGGCCTCCTTGATCGCGTCCACGTCGTCTCCCTCGAGCGCCTTCTTGACCTCGACGATCGCCTCGTCGATGGCGGTCTTGGTCTCTTCCGGGACCTTGTCGCCGAGATCCTTCAGGGTCTTCTCGGTCGTGTACACGAGCGTGTCGGCTATGTTGCGCGCCTCGACGCCCTCCTTCTTGGCGTGGTCCTCGGACGCATGCGTCTCCGCGTCCTTGACCATGCGGTCGACCTCGTCGTCGGACAGAGCCGTGGTGCCGGAGATCGTGATCTTCTGTTCCTGGCCCGTGCCGCGGTCCTTGGCCGAGACGTTCACGATGCCGTTGGCGTCGATGTCGAACGTCACCTCGACCTGGGGAACCCCTCGAGGAGCCGGCGGAATGTTGGCCAGAGTGAACTTGCCGAGCGTCTTGTTGCCCGACGCCATCTCCCGCTCGCCCTGCAGCACGTGGATCTCGACCGAGGTCTGTCCGTCAGCCGCTGTGGTGTAGGTCTCGGTCTTGCGCGTCGGGATCGTGGTGTTGCGCTCGATCATGCGCGTCATGACACCGCCCAGCGTCTCCACGCCCAGGGACAGAGGCGTGACGTCGAGAAGGAGGATGTCCTTGACCTCGCCGCCCAGGACGCCGCCCTGGATGGCCGCGCCCAGCGCCACGACCTCGTCGGGGTTGACTCCCATATGCGGGTCACGGCCCGTGAGCGACTTGACCATCTCCTGGACAGCCGGCATGCGGGTCGAGCCGCCGACCAGGATGACCTCGTCGAGGTCGCCCATCTTCATCGACGCGTCCTTCATGGCCGCCTCTACCGGCTTCTTGCAGCGGTCGAGCAGGTCGGCCGTGATCTTGAGGAACTCCGAACGGGTGAGTTCGTAGTCGAGGTGCTTGGGTCCCGACGCGTCAGCCGTGATGAAGGGCAGGTTGATCTGCACGGCCTGCGCCTGGGACAACTCCATCTTGGCCTGCTCGGCCTTCTCCTTCAGCCGCTGCAGAGCCATCTTGTCGGCGCGCAGGTCGATCCCGTTGTCGCCCTTGAACTTGTCGGCGAGCCAGTCGATCACGCGCTGATCCCAGTCGTCACCGCCGAGGTGGTTGTCGCCGTTGGTGGACTTCACCTCGTAGACGCCGTCGCCCAGCTCCAGGATCGAGACGTCGAACGTGCCGCCGCCCAGGTCGAAGACCAGGACCGTCTGCTCCTTGGCCCCCTTGTCCAGCCCGTAGGCGAGCGCCGCGGCGGTCGGCTCGTTGATGATGCGCAGGACCTCGAGTCCGGCGATCTTGCCGGCGTCCTTCGTGGCCTGCCGCTGCATGTCGTTGAAGTAGGCCGGCACGGTGATGACGGCCTGGCTGACGGTCTCGCCCAGGTAGGACTCGGCGTCCTTCTTCAGCTTCTGCAGGATCATCGCCGAGATCTCCTCGGGCATGTAGTGCTTGCCTTCGACGTCGACGACGGCCCGCCCGTCCTTGCCTTTCGAGACCTTGAACGCGACCGTCTTGCGCTCGGAGGTGGTCTCCTCGAACTTGCGTCCGACGAAGCGCTTGATCGACTTGACCGTGTTCTCCGGGTTGGTGATGGCCTGGTTCTTCGCGGCCTTGCCGACGATGCGCTCCCCATCCTTGCGGAACGCGACTACGGACGGCGTCGTGCGATCGCCTTCCGCGTTGATGATGATCGACGGTTCCCCGCCCTCCAGAACGGCGACTGCCGAGTTCGTGGTGCCCAGGTCGATGCCTATTACCTTGCCCATGCTCGCTCAGACTCCTTTCGGTGTGCCATGGCGGCGTTGCGGCGCCGCCGGTCACGAAGTGTAAGATGTGAGTGTGGTCGTGTCAAGTTACGTGAGGGCTGACACGTTATGTTCCCCATCCGACTTGCGAGCCAAACCCGCACTTGCAGACCCTTGACCAACGGGCGTCGGAGTTTGGGGAGACGCCCCCCGACCTCTGGAACATCGCGTCTGTCGACGGCTTTACAGGGCGTCCATCGCTCGGTAAGGTACGCGCCAACGTCTGCCCCGTGTCGAAGGAGTGGAGATGCCCCGACCCATCATCAACGAGGACGAATGCTCCGGCTGCGGGATCTGCATAGACGCATGCGCCGAAGGCGTGCTGGAGCTTGTCGACGACAAGGCCGAGGCCGTGAACGAGGACGACTGCACCGGTTGCGCCAGCTGCATGGAGGAGTGTCCCATGGGCGCGATCGAAGAGATCGAGGAAGAGTGGACACCGGCCGCCGGCGGCGCATGACACCGGAACGGACCGATCGCGCCTTCTTGGAGCCGCCGGAGACCCGGAGGCAGCTCAGGCCCCGGTAGCCGCTACGGCGATCGCCTTGAACTGCTCCCACACGCTCGCCTTCGCGGACGGATCACCGAGTGACGCGGCGAGCCCCCCGACCGCGCCGACCACTCGTCCTCGCACCGTCGTCGGCCGTCCCGGCTGAAGGGCCGAGACGCCGAGGGCGCAGGCGAGGTCGTCCGAGGCCTCGGCATCCACGGCGATCACCAGCCGCGGATCGACAGCCTCCACGACCATCGCCAGCCTGCGGCTCCTCGCCTCCCTCGGGACATCGGCGCCGGGTCGCGAGCAGACGATCCACGCGGAGCCGGGATCAAGTCCCAAGGCATCCAGGATCTTGGCCGCGGCCTCGCCGTCGGCACGCGCCATCGCGACGCCCGCCTCGCGGTCCTGCGCATCCGGGAGTCCCTTGACGAGCACCACCTCGCCCAGGGGATCGCCGTGCCCGGCGACGGTCACCTCCGTGCCGAGCAGCGCGTCGGCCGCCTCGAGCTCTGCTCTGGCCTTCGCCAGGAACAGGCGCTGCAGACGCTCGCTCGCGGTCTTGCGATCGAGGCTCACAGCGCCTGCCGGAACCACTGCCAGGCCGTCGCGAGCCCTTCCGCGAGCGGTCGCTGGGCCTTCCAGCCGAAAGCTCCCAGCGCCTTCGCCGGATCGAGCGCGCTGCGCGCGACATCCCCCTCGCGGGCGGGCAGGTGGCCGAACTCGACGTCGGCGCCGGACTCCCGGCGAAGGATCGCGGCGACCTCCTCGACCGTGCTTTCCCTCCCGGTCGAGATGTTGAAGGCCGGCCCGTCGGGCATCGGTCCCGCCAAGCGGGCATCCGCGAGAAGCGCCGACGCGATCGCGGAAGCCACGTCTCCGACGAACACGAAATCCCTTGTCTGGCCGCCCGTCCCATAGATGGCGGGCGCCTGGCCCGCAGCCAGACGGGCGGCGAAGATCGCCACCACCCCGCCCTCGCCGTGCCAGTCCTGTCTGGGCCCGTAGACGTTCGAGAAACGGAACGAGGCGTAGTCCGTCGCGGTCCCGTGAAGCGTCTCCGCCAGCGCGGTCTCCGCCGCCAGCTTGGACCGACCGTAGGGGTTGACCGGCGCCTTGGCCGAGGTCTCGCTCAGTGGCACCTCCGCGGGTTCCCCGTACACGGCGGCGGACGAGGCCGATATGACGCGTCTGGCGCCGCACGCGGCGGCCGCGGCCGCGACCGCCCGCGTCCCTTCGACGTTGACCGCCCAGTCGCGATCGGGATCCGCGATGGAAGCCTGCACGTCCGCCTGCGCCGCGAGATGCACCACGAAGTCGGGCGCGAATCCGGCCACCGCTGCGCCCAGTCGCGAGTCGAGCAGGTCCATCGGTTCGAACCATGCCGCCGGGTGAAGGTTCTCGACCTTGCCTGTCGACAGGTCGTCTATGACCCCCGCGTGATGTCCCGCCTCGGCCAATGAGTGCACCAGGTTGCTTCCGATGAACCCGGCGCCGCCGGTCACGAGTATGCGCATCTCGTCGTTTCCTCCCCGCTCCGGACGGTCGCGCTTGTGGTCCATAATCTCCCGTTAAGAACACTATAAGGAACCTGTCGGAACTTGCCGATACAGACCGCGTAGGGAGCCACGACAAGCACGATCCGCACTTTGCACCTTGAGACAGCGCGACCGTGCGACCACGTTCGTGGCACATCGTCTACACGCGTGACAACGGCCGTACCGCCCGGCGCCGCCCAGGCGCTAACTCAACCGACGCAGCCGTAACACGATACGCAGCACAACGGCCGTAGACGCCGAAGAAGCCGTCCCCCTCCGCCGCCCTGGGACGGCTTTTCGGCGTCCGGGCGCAGTGGGCGTGATGGCTAGGCGGACTTCGCCGCTCCGCCTTTGGCCCGCCCGGCCTTTGCCTTGCCGGTCTTCTTGACGCCGCAGCTGGCGACCAACGCTCGCTGAAGGACCTCGTCCATGTGGCCAACCGGCACGATGTCGATCTCGTCGCGCACGCGGGCGGGAAGCAGTTCCAGGTCCCGCACGTTCTCTCTCGGGATCAGAACGGTCTTCAGGCCCGCGCGATGGGCGGCCAACAGCTTCTCCTTCAGTCCCCCGATGGGCAAGACGTTGCCCCTGAGCGTGATCTCGCCGGTCATCGCCACCTCGCGCCTGACGGGACAGTCCATCAGCACGGACGCCAGCGCGGTGGCCATGGTGATGCCGGCCGACGGTCCGTCCTTGGGGATGGCCGCCTCGGGGACGTGGATGTGGATGTCCAGCTTCTCGTTGAAGTCCTCGTCCACTCCGAGTTCCTTCGCGTGGGACCGGATGTAGGACACCGCGGCCTGGGCCGATTCCCGCATCACGTCGCCGAGCTGCCCGGTGAGCGTCAGCGCGCCCTTGCCCTTCATCGTGGTGGCCTCGATGAAGATGACGTCGCCGCCGACCGGGGTCCATACCAGACCCGTGGCGGTCCCGATCTCGTCCCTCTCCTCGGCCATGCCGAAGCTGAATCGCGGCGGACCGAGGTACTTGGACGCCGTCCGGCCGGTGACCCGGATCCTGCCCTTGCGCCCCTCGACGACCTTGCGGGCGACCTGCCGGCAGATGGACGCGATCTGCCGCTCCAGCCCTCGCACGCCCGCCTCCCGGGTGTAGCGGCGAACGATCTCGTGTATCGCGGAGTCCTCGATCTCCAGCTTGCCCGGCGTCAAGCCGTGCTCGGCCAGTTGCTTGGGCACCAGGTACTGTCGGGCGATGTGGAGCTTCTCGTCCTCGGTGTAGCCGGGGAAGTGGATGACCTCCATGCGATCCTGAAGCGCGGGCGGGATGGTGTCCAGCATGTTCGCGGTGGTGACGAACATGACATCCGACAGATCGAACGGGGCCTCCAGGTAGTGGTCCTGGAACGAATTGTTCTGCTCCGGGTCGAGCACCTCGAGCAGTGCGGAGGTGGGATCGCCGCGGAAGTCGGCGCCGACCTTGTCCACCTCGTCCATCATGAAGACCGGGTTGCGCGTCCCGGCCTGGCTGATCGACTGGATGATCCGGCCAGGCAGCGCGCCGACGTACGTGCGCCGGTGACCGCGGATCTCCGCTTCGTCCCGCACCCCGCCGAGCGACATCCGTATGAACTTGCGCCCCAGCGAGCGAGCGATCGAACGGCCGATGGAGGTCTTGCCGACTCCGGGAGGGCCGACGAAGCACAGGATCGGTCCGCGCATCTTGTCGGTGAGCTTGTGCACCGCCAGGTACTCGAGCACGCGCTCCTTGACCTTCTCCAGGCCGTAGTGGTCCTCGTCAAGGATCTTCTGGGCCTCCAGCAGGTCCAGCTTCTCCTGGTCCGACTTCTCCCAGGGCAGGCCCACGAGCCAGTCGAGGTAGGTCCGGATCACCGACGTCTCGGCCGCGGCCTGAGGCATCTTCTCGAAGCGGCCGAGTTCCTTGAGGGCCTTCTCCTCGACCTCCTCGGGCATGCCGGCCTTCTGGATCTTGTCCTTGTACTCGTCGACCTCCGCCGTGACCTCATCGTACTGGCCGAGCTCCTGCTGGATCGCCTTGAGCTGCTCGCGCAGGAAGTACTCGCGCTGAGACTTGGTCATCGACTCCTTGACGCGGTTCTGTATCCGGCTCCCCATCTCGAGGATCTCGAGCTCCTTGCGCAGGAACGCGGCGGCCTTCTCCACGCGCGTCTTGGGTTCGAGGGCCTCGAGGACGACCTGCTTCTCCTCCGTCTTGAGATTGAGGTGGAACGCGACGAAGTCGGCCAGCCTGCCCGGCTCCTCGATGCTCCCAGCGGCCATCAGCACTTCCTGGGGGATCGGCTTGCCCAGCTCCGCCGCCTTCTCGAAATCCCCGACGAGGGCGCGCATGAGGGCCTGGGTCTCGACATCGCCGACGCCCGGCTCGTCGATCGGCTCGACGCGCACCTTGATATACGGCTCCATCTGCGTGAACTCGACGACCCTAAGGCGCTTGACCCCTTCGACGAGCGCCTTCGCGGTGCCGTCGGGCAGCTTCATCTCCTGGAGGACGTTGGCCACGCATCCGATCTCGTAGATGTCGCCCGGACCGGGGTCCTGCGTCTCCGCCACCAGCTGCGTGACCAGAGCCACCTGATGCCCGCCGCGCATCGCCTCCTCGAGGGCGACGATGGACCGCTCGCGGCCGACGAAGAGCGGCACGACGAGGTTCGGGAAGAGGATCAGATCCCGCAGCGGGATCAGCGGGAGTTCGTCAGGGATCGGCGTGACGTCCTCGGACGCCTGCTTACGGTCCTCGGGCTGAGCGGACATGGGCGGCTGCTTTCGTGTATGCGGTAATCTGTCTTGTTGTACGTCCGTTGTATGTTCGCTAGGTACCCCGTTGCCCCCTGCACGTACTATCACACGGGGCCGCGCCCATCGCGGGAGATCGCCACTTGCCGATGCACAAAGCCCTTGTCCTGCGCTTGGCCGCATGCGGGCTCGCATCGGCGGCCACCTTCGCGTTCTTGCCCCTGGGCGGGGCGTTCTCGGCTCCAGCGGTCCGTGACCCTGCCGCTCCGCGGGTGTCGCTCCAGCGGGCTCCCGAGTCACTGAGAGCGGATGAGACTCTCACCGTCGGAGTATCGGTGAGGATCCCTGGCCCCGCGACGGGAATGTCGGTCCGGTTTCGCATTCTCTCTCCCCTCGGCTGGACAGTGTTCCAGAGGACGCAGTTCCGCGACAGCCGACAGGGCAAGGTCTCGGTCTTCCGCTTCGAACGCGCGTCGGCCGGGAGGCGACTTCCGGAAGGACGCTACGTATCGGAGGCGCGTGTCCGCATTTTCGGGCATGAAGCCGTGTACGCGACGCGGCCGCTGTACGTCTACGACCCGTCGCGCCCGGTCGTCCCCGTGTGCGTGGTCCTTCGCTTCTCCGGCCTGCCTTCGACCGACGTGTCAGGTCTGCCCCTCGCGCTCCCGGCTGGGGTGTCGAGCGTCGCGTCCGAGGTGGAGGCGGCCGCCCAACTGGTGGCGGTCCGCCCCGACTTCCGACTCACTCTGGCGCTGCCGACCTTCAACCTTGACGAATGGAGCGGGAACGCCGGTCGGGCGCAGACGGCGGCGGGTACCCCCCTCCCCTCGGCCGACGCGTCGGTGCCGGCCGTCTACCGGACGGCGCTGGACTCTTTGACTGTCGCGTCGAAGGACGCTTGCGTGCTGAACGTCCCGTACGCCGATCCGGACATCGCGGGGCTCGAGGCCATGGGGGCGATGGAGGACCTGGGCGCGCAACTCGATCGGAGTGCCGCCCTCATGAGAGCGGCGTGGCCCTCCAGGATCTGCACGGGATCCATGGCCGGCGGCGGCATGCTACCCATCTCCGCGGCCAGGGTCCTGTCCGGAAGGGGCATAGGATTCGCCATCGTGGATCTCGGAGCTGTGCGGTCCGGGCCCACCGGCCGCAAGACGGCAACAGCCCCCGGGGTGTACTCGGTCAGGGACACCACGCTGACCGCGCTCGTGGCGGACCCGAGCGTCTCGAACCTGCTGTCGTACGCTCCCAAGCCCGCCCCCGACGTGCTCGGCCGCCTCTTCGAGCAACGCGCAACCGGGCGCGCGAACGGTCACGCGGTCGTGGCGGTCATCGACGTGGGCGCCGGGTCGCGCGTCTCGGTCAGGGACCTGCAGCCGACTCTGGCGGCACTCGCCCGGGTCCCCTGGCTCAAGCTCGTGGATGCATCCACCTTGGCGGCGGGGCGCCGCGGCGGTTCGGTCACGCTCGTCACCCGGGCGCGAGCCGAGCGACCGGCGCCGGCGGGGTACTGGGAGCGGGTCGCTGATTCCCGCCGACGCGTCCGGGCCCTTCTGACCGCCGCGGGGCCCGCTGACGCAGATGCGACCTCGTCCATCACCGACCTCATGATCGCCGAGGGCTCGTTCTGGGCCGGACCCTCGATCGCCGAGGTTTCGTTCTGGGCCGGACCCTCAGGCGCGTGGACTCTCGCTCCCCGCGGGCTGGAGTTCGCGGACGCCGCAGGCACGCGAGCGTGGGACGTCCTGTCGAAGGTCGCGTTGGCGGTGCCCAAGGTGACCTTGTCGGGCAGCAAGGGGGAAGTGCCCGTGAGCATCACGAACCTCTCGGGCAGGCGGCTGAGCCTGATCCTGTCGGTGAACCCCACGTCCATACGTCTGCCGGATGGCGAGCGCATCCAGGCAGACGTGCGGCCTGGCGAGAACATCCTGACCGTGCCGGTCGACATGGGGACGGCTCTGTCGGGCGGCATGGACTTGAGCCTTTCGGCCGGCGGCCTCGAGATCACGCGGGCCAGGTGCGATGTCCGTGCTTCATACATGGACCGGCTCGTGCTCATAGGCACTGTCGTGCTGGTCTTCCTCGCACTCCTCTGGTACATACGGAGACAGGGCAGAAAGGCTCTGTCCCGTCTCCGGGAGGCATCAGGCAAGAACGCGGACAGGAGCACAGGATGAGTTCGAGAGCCAGACCATGAAGATAAGGACTTGGATCAAGATCGCCTTGGTCGTTGCCCTGGCCCTCGCGGTGGTCAACGATGTCGGCCGGTACCTCATCGCGACGTACCGCCTGGACGACAAGACCCGCGACATGGCCTTCGAGGCAGGAGAGGTCGCGAGAACGACTCCGGGGTCGAACTCAGGCTGGGCGGCCGCCGCCCAGATCGCGCAGGACAGCGGCATCGAGGTCACGGGCTACGGGCAGGACGCGCGGGGCGCGACCGTGGCGACAAGGATCTATGTCTACAACAGCTACCTGATCGGGCCCATCCGGGCCCTGATCAAGCGGCAGCCTCTGCACACACCTGTCCCTATCGAAGCACAGTCCAGCTCTTTCGAGTGAGGCGGACGAGGAGCGGCGCGCCAGCCCGCTTCGCGGTATACACTGGTCGCTGCATCTCGAACCGGCCGGGTCTCCGGCAGCTTATTCCGCAGGATATGCGAGACGGGGGACTCTAGTGCGAACCGTAGTGCTGGACACCAATGTCCTGCTCTCGAGCCCGGATGTCATCGGTGACTTCCCGGACGCCGAGTTGGTCATCCCCGATACCGTCATCTCCGAGATCGACAAGCTCAAGACCGCTCGCGTGGACGCTGAACTGCGCTTCAAGGGGCGCGAGGTGAGTCGGATCCTGTTCGAACTCTCGATGCAGGGGCCCCTCTACGAGGGTGTGGACCTGGCAGGCGGCGGCCGGCTGCGCGTCGTCTCGCTCCGGAACGAGGGTGCCCTGCCGGAAGGGCTGACGTCCCGCAACGCCGACGACCGCATCCTGGCCATAGCGCTGCAGCTGGCGGCGGAGGCGCCGGAGCGGTTGACCCTGGTCACGAACGATCTGAACATGCTGCTCAAAGCCCAGACCTACGGGATCGAGGTCGAACGGATAGAGGGAGTGGACAGCTTCACGCGCCGCTTCATCATCCGCCCCTTCCAGCGCTACCGGATCCCTCTCTCCATCCTGGCCATAGCGCTCGCCATCTTCGCCGCGATCGTCTATCTGGTCGCCTTCAGCCCGTTCGCCCCCACCACAAGATCCGGCGGCATAAGCGCCCTTCCCAAGGAGTTCCTCGACCAGCTGCCGGTCCAGCAACAGCAGGTGCTCGCCTACCTCTACAGGTTGGAGGTCAATCCCAAGGACGCGGAGACGCAGAGGGCGATCGCCGACACCTACTACGAGATGGCGACGCAGAACGTCACCTTCTGGCCCTACGCGATCCATCACTACGAGGCGCTCCTCAAGCTCACGCCGAGCGACCCCGATGTCCGGACGGACCTGGCGACGGCATACTACCGCGCCGGACGGGTGGAGAACGCGATCCAGGAGGCAGCGACCGCCCTTCGCGAGGATCCGGAACATGTGAACGCGAACTTCAACTTGGGAATCTTCTACCTGAACTCCAGTCCCAAGCAGTACCAGAAGGCGGCCAACCAGTTCGAGAAGGTCATCAGGCTGACTCAGAACAGTCCCAGCCTGATCGACGTGCTCGGGCAGGCGAGAACGCTGCTCGACCAGACCATAAAGGCGGCTCAAGCCGCGGGACAGCCAGTCAAGGTTGGTGGCAGCGCTCTGTGAGCGACACGATCGACATCGCGATCATCGGCGGGGGGCCGGCGGGCCTCGCGGCCGCCCTGTACGGCGCCCGTGGCCGGGCGAACACCGTGGTCTTCGAGAGCGTGCTGCCGGGCGGACAGATCATCACCACCGACTGGATCGAGAACTACCCGGGGATGCCCGAGGGACTCAACGGATCCCGGCTGGGCGAGTTGATGCACGCGCATGCGGAGAAGTTCGGCGCGCAGTTCCGGACCTTCGTCAAGATCGAGTCGATCCGGCCCGAGGGCGGCGGCTTCGTGCTGCACTGCGACGACGACGAGGAGTACCCGGCACGCTCCGTCATCCTGGCAACCGGCGCAACTCCGATGAAGCTCGGCGTGCCGGGAGAGGCCGAATACACGGGCCGGGGCGTCTCCTGGTGCGCCACCTGCGACGGGGCGTTGTTCCGCGGGAAGACCGTGGCCGTGGTGGGGGGCGGCGACGCGGCGGTCGAGGAAGCGATGTTCCTCACCAAGTTCGCGCAGCGCGTGCATCTCGTGCACCGTCGCGAGGATCTGCGGGCCACGAAGTGCCTCCAGGAGCGCTGCTTCGCCTGTGAGGAGGTCGAGATGCACTGGAACCGCATCCCGGTCGAGATCCTGGGACACGAAGGTCGTGTCACGGGCGTGCGTCTGAAGGCCACCAACGACGAGCCGGAGGAGATACTGCCCGTCGATGGGGTATTCGAATTCATCGGAGTGCATCCGAACAGCGATCTCGCCGTGGGTCTGGCCGACCTGGCGAGCGGGGGCTGGATCCGGATCGACGGATCGTGCATGACCTCCATGCCGGGCCTGTTCGCGGCTGGAGACGTCACGGACACTCCGTTGAAGCAGGTGGTGACGGCCGCCGGTCAGGGCGCGACGGCCGCGTTCGAGGCGATGCGCCACATCGATAGCAACGTCTGCACGTTGTAGGATCCCTGAACGGCGCCCCCGCATGGGAGCGCCGCCGAAGAAGGAGGAAATGGTGAGCGAGAACCTCGTCCATGTCAGCGATGCGGATTTCCAAGAGTCGGTAGTCGGCAACAAGCTACCGGTCGTGGTCGACTTCTGGGCACCTTGGTGCGGCCCGTGCCGCATGATGGAGCCCGTGCTTGAAGAGCTGGCCGCCGAGCACGCCGGCAAGATAGTGGTCGGCAAGGTCAACGTCGACGAGAACCCCAAGACGGCGATGGAGTACGACATCCTTTCGATCCCGACGGTTCTGGTGTTCTCCGGCGGGAAGATGGTCAAGAAGCTCGTTGGTGCCATGCCCAAGAAGCGCTTGGTCGAGGAACTGGCCTCCTGGCTGGGCTAGGCACCGAACGACTTCGTGCCGTACGGCCGCGGGACCAACGCGGGACTCTTTCAATGGAGGTCTCCGATGTGCGAATCAGGGGTCAACGTCTCGCAACTGCGACTGTCGATCACCCAGACCGAGGAGACCCTCGGGACCGCCCAGGAGTGGCTCGAGCGACTCCACGAGCTCGCCGACCGCGGCGGGCAGCACGCCGCGAGCACCGAGATGGCGCAGGTGACCGTGTTGCTGGGCGAGGCGCGCGGCAAACTCGAGAAGGCCAAGGCCAGCCTCGACGGCGCCGAGGATGAAGGGGTCACCGTCGAGCTGATGTAGGCGGCGACGGTATACTCTCCTTCCGGCGCTCGTGAAACGCGGCGCCGAGCGACGATCGAGAGGTGACTTTCAATCACCGCGACCCCACCAACAGACGAGGATGTCCGCGGCCAGCTCGCCGAGCTCGGACTGGCCGGCACAGGCGCAGTCCACCGCAACCTGCCTCCCGCCGAGCTCATAGCGCGCTCACTGGCGCGCGGCGAGGGCATCCTCGCGGCGAACGGCGCGCTCGTGGTCAAGACGGGCGAGCCCTCCGGCCGATCGCCGGAGGACCGTGTGATCGTCGAGGAGGGGCCCGCGGCGGACCAGATCTGCTGGGGCGACGTCAACAGGTCCTGCAAGCCGGCACTTTTCGACCGCCTGCTCGACAAGGCGCGAGGCTACCTGCACGACCGTGATCTGTACGTCTTCGACGGCTTCGCCGGCGCCGAGCGCACGTATCGCCTGCCGATCCGCGTGGTCGCAGACGCGACCTGGCACGCGCTGTTCGCCAACACGCTGTTCGTGCGGCCCACGCCGATCGAGCTCGAGGACTTCGTCCCGGGCTTCACCGTGATCAACTGCGGCTCCCTTCGCGCCAGCGCCGACTTCGACGGGACCCGCACCTCCGTATTCGTCGGCATCAGCTTCACCCGTAAGCTCGTGCTCATTCTCGGCAGCATGTACGGCGGCGAGATCAAGAAGGCCATCTTCACCGTCATGAACTACCTGCTGCCGCAGCGCAACGTGCTGCCCATGCACTGTTCGGCCAACGTCGGCGAAACGGGGGACGTGGCCCTGTTCTTCGGCCTCTCGGGCACCGGCAAGACGACGCTGTCCGCGGACCCCGAGCGCCATCTGATCGGCGACGACGAGCATGGCTGGAGCGACCACAGCGTCTTCAACTTCGAGGGCGGCTGCTACGCCAAGACCATCCGGCTTTCCGAGGAGTCGGAGCCCGAGATCTACAACGCCATCAGGTTCGGCTCCATCCTCGAGAACGTGGTCATAAACCCCCAGACTCGAGCGATCGACTGGGCATCTGACTTCCTCACCGAGAACACCCGCGCGACCTACCCGATCGACCATATCCCGGGCGCGGTGTTGGGGGGCGTCGGCGACCACCCGCGCAACGTCTTCTTCCTGACCTACGACGCCTTCGGCGTGCTCCCGCCCATCGCGCGTCTCACGCCCGAGATGGCCAGCTACCACTTCCTGTCGGGTTTCACGAGCAAGGTGGCGGGGACCGAGGCGGGCGTCGAGGAGCCGCGCCCGACCTTCTCGACCTGCTTCGCGGCGCCGTTCATGCCGCTGCACGCCTCCCGCTACTCGACCATGCTGGCCGAGCGGCTCACCTGGCACGAGACCGACTGCTGGCTGGTGAACACAGGCTGGAGCGGAGGGCCCTACGGGGTGGGCCACCGCATGAGCATCGAACTCACGCGCGGCCTTCTCGATGCGGCCCTGGACGGATCGCTCGCGGAGTCCGGCTTCACGCCGCACCCCATCTTCAAGGTGCTGGTGCCGCACGAGTGCTCCTGCGCCGGCGCCCACCTACTCGACCCGCGAGCCGCGTGGTCCGATGGGGACGCCTACGACGCGTCGGCCCGCGATCTCGCCGGCATGTTCCGCGACAACTTCGAGCAATACGCTCCGCACGTGTCGCCCGAGGTGCTGGCGGCGGGCCCGGACCCGGACGCCGCCGCCTAGCAGTCATGGCGCCCAACACCCACGATCCTTCCGAGACCGGGACCGAACCCATGGTCCTGACGCTCGGCGGCCGGAGCATCCAGGTCGCGGCGCCCACCGGTCCCGTCGGGATGATCGACCTGCTGCCGGTGATCCGCACTCTTACGGACGCCGTGGTCGACGCGGCGGTCGAGGCGCACAACAAGCAGGGTGCGGCCGTCACGTGCGAGCAGGGCTGCACTTCGTGCTGCTACCACCTGGTGCCGGTCGCCTCGTTCGAGGCTCGATTCCTTCGGGATATCGTCCTCGAGATGCCCGAACCCAGGCGTACTGCGGTAAGGGAGCGCTTCGCCGACGCGAGACGCAGGCTGCTCGAAGCGGGCCGGCTCGAGAGTCTCCTGGACACCGATGCCATGGGTGGCGTCGACTTCGCGGACCTGGGACCGAGGTATCACAGACTCTGGATCCCATGCCCGTTCCTGGAAGAGCAGATGTGCTCGATCTATCCCTTCCGCCCGACCGTGTGCAGACAGCACCTGGTCACTTCGCCGCCGCAGAACTGCGACATCATGAGTCGCGAGGCGGTCACAAAGGTGAAGCTCATGGGAAGCGTGTTCCTCTCGGCGCTGTCCGTCGCAGGCGAGATACGTGACGGCCGTGCGCAGTGGGTCCCTCTGGTAGTCGCCCCGGAGTGGGCGGACTCTCACCCGGACCAGTCGGCGCTTCGACCGGGGGCCGATCTGGTTCGAGAACTGCAGGAGACTCTGGAGGGCAAGAGGCCGGTGGCGTGAGTCAGCGCGTCAGGCCGGGTCCGACCAGACTTCGACGGCAAGCCCCGGTACGCGCTCGAACTCCCGGACATTCGCGGTGACCATTGTCAGGCCGTGCGCGACACAGGTGGCGGCCAGCCATAGGTCGTGGGGCCCGATCATGGTACCGGCCTGCTGCAGCTGCGCCCACACCTGTGCATGCGCCCTGGCGGTGGCAAGATCCACGGAGAGAAGAGGGAAGCGCTCGATGATGCCCTCGACGAACGCGGAGCGCTTGGCGAGTACATCCGGCTGCGTCGCCCGATACACGCCGTGGAGCAACTCGCTGGCAGTGATGACGGAGAGGAATGACTCCTCGTCCGGATGCCGTTCCACGTGCGGCACGAGTTGAAGCCGGCCGCGCTCGGCCTCGATCAGGATGCTTGCATCGATCAGGACTGCCACGCGTCACGGACCTCCCCTTGCGCCAGCTCGTCTTGAGCCGCCTCCAGATCCGCAGCGAACGCCGTGGCCTCTGCCGGAGACAGATGCGGCAGCGACGCTACCAGCGCAGGCAGATCGGACAAGCGCTTGCCGACGGGCAAGGGGTGCAGCTCCGCCAGCGGCTTGTTGCCGCGCACCAGCGTGAACGACTCGCGTCGGTAGGCAACACGATTGACGTAGTCCGCGAAGTGCCGCGCGACCTCGGTGACGGTGACTTCTGACATCTGAGTCCCCTTAGCGTTGCATCTGATAATCAGATTACATGATACCCGCGCCGATTGCGAGGCGACCCCCCCCAGGGCGCCACCGGTATGAACGGGATCCGGTGGCCAAGCGAGCGCCGGTTGCGCTCGCCGACATGGCCCAAGGCGATGGATGGGCATACCCCGAGTGGCATGACTAGCTGGCAGGTGCAGGATCCTTGGATTCGCGAGAAGACCCCTCAACGGGGTCTTCTTCGTTTCCCGTCGCAAGCGGCCGCCATCGCGGACAAGCGCGTCAGACACGCCGGCGCAGAAGGCTCGCAGCTACCGAACACCGTTGACCTCATAGGACCCCGGGGGTCCCGGAAGCAGTGGAGTCGCATCCTCGACCACGCCGGGTCGAGTGAGGACGCCAGTGAAGATGGAGATCGCCCGAGGTCCGTAGCCGACGCGCGTGGAGTCGGCACCGAGGGTGATACTCACGGTGGGAACCGTCCCCCGCTTCGGCGCCAGGGTGACGATGCCGTCCCTTGACGAAATGACTCGGCCGATGACGCGCACTGTCCTGCCCACCGGCGCGTCGCGACCGACGAGGCCGCCCAGGTCGGGGTAGCTGCGCGGCGTCTGACGCATGAGAACAAGGACGAGAGGCGCCGCCGCGAGGAGGAACAGTGCGCACGTGAGCGCGACCAAACGAATCCGTGCAGATGACATGGGCACCGCCTATGAACCTGTTTGCCTGAACGCCACAACGATGCGCGCTCCGGGTCATGGCGTCAACCGATCCCGGGTCTGCCGAGAGTTGTCGCGGACGAGCCGATGTTACCGACTTGCACGGTATCCGTGTAAGCGATAGTATGGCAGTCCAAAGGGGGCGGCGATGATCGTATCGTTCGGCGATGGCGCGACGGAAGACCTGTATCACGGTCGGTCGACCAGACGAGCCCAGCGCCTTCCGCGCGATGTCGCCAGCGCCGCCCTCGTCAAGATGGACCTGCTCAACGGTGCAGCAGCGATTCTGGACTTGCGCTCGCCGCCGGGCAACCGACTTGAGGTGCTCAAGGGCGACCTCAAGGGGATGCACTCCATCCGCGTGAACGACCAGTGGCGGCTCGTCTTCCGCTGGCAGGGCAATGATGCCCATCAGGCCCGACTGGTGGACTACCGCTAGAGAAGGAGGCTCGTCGTGATCCCAGAGAACCGAATCCCCACCCATCCCGGGGTGATCCTGAGCCAGGAGTTCCTCGCGCCGCTCCACCTCTCCCAGGTGGCGCTTGCCGCTCACATGGGCGTACCGGTGCAGCGCGTGAACGAACTCGTTCGCGGCAAGCGCGGGGTGACTCCCGAGACCGCGTGGCTGCTCTCGCAGGCGCTCAACACCACGCCCGAGTTCTGGGTCAACCTGCAGACCGCTCATGATCTGGCGCTAAGCCGACCGGCGAAGTCCATCGACCCGGTTGCAGCGGCGTGATGACCGTGGATAGTCGATCCGGCAAGCCTCACAAGCCGCCACGCGCCATCATCGTCTCGCGAACGGCGGCGAACACGACCAGCAGGATGCCGACGACGGACATCGCCCACTCAGAACGCGAGAGCCTGATGTCGCGGAGCGGCTTCGTCTTGGTCCCCTTCCACTCGCGGCCCCAGCGCCACCAACTTCGGTACTCGTAGACGCCGATCCCGGCGGTTGCCGCAATCACGCAGAGGTAGCCCAGCATCTCAAGGTTGCCGATGCTCAGCGACAGCGCCATCCCCTCACGGACCGTGTAGTCCGACAGGTCGGAGGACACGAAGGAGTTCGTGCCGGCGATCAGCCCGCCCACGATGCCGAGGAACACCGGATACAGGTAGCCGACGGGAAAGCCCCTGACCCGGCTGAGGTTCATGACGACCGCGACGGTCACCACCAGACCGACATTGAACACGAGGGTGAGAAGCAGCTCCGCACCGAAGGACCCTGCGCCGGCGACGACGCGAGCAGCTGCCGTCTGCGGACCCTGACGCAAGGAACCCTCCGGCAGCACGTAGTAGCCGAGCAGGAACGTGGCATTGCTGATGAGCATGTAGAGTCCATAGAGCCACAGCACCCTCAGCGCCAGGTGGTCGTCCTGTGTGGGATAGAGCCTCCTCATGCGCACCTCCCCCGAACGCGGTGCTCCCTCCGACCTCCCAGATTCGACCTCACACCGCTTGGGCTTCGCCTGCAGCGCAAAGCGCTGTCAGGAGTCCGTGGTTCGAAACCACATCAGAGTCTGTCCTGCCAGTAGAACGGACGACGACGGCTGTGGGCAACCGCGAGCACGAAGACGTCGTTGTCCACGATCGAGTAGAGGCAGTGAACGAACCTGCTCGCCCGCCCTCTGGAAGTCGTCGAGGAAGGCGCTACCGAGACCGGGACCTTCGAGGTCGTAGTAGGCCGCAGCGTCGTCCAGTTCCTGCTGGGCCGCCGGGTGGAGGCGTACCTGCCGGTTCACCGCAAAGCGTCGCGCGCCTTGGACAGCGCCTCCTCCATCGACACTGTCTCGACCGCGCCGGAGACGATCTGCTGGTGCCGCCGTTCCGCCTCCTCGAGCCAGAGCTGCTCAATCTCGGTCTCGGTCAGCTCATCGAGGCTCTCCAGAAGGTCGCGGGCAAGACTCGCGCGGGTCGAGGGATCCAGCTGGAGCGCCTCGCGCTTGAGCTCATCGATGGTCACTGCGGCTCACCTCACCGTCGTCGTACTGCCGGGTTCAATCATACGCCTGCGACTGACACGCCGACCATGGTCGCCGGGCGTTGGCAAGTGTGGAGTGTCGCGACTACTCGGGAACAGGACAGGCTAGACCGCGACTTTCGGCCAGTGAAGCGCAAGCGCTGCCACCACGATCGCGGCATTGATGAGGATCGCGTAGGCGCCTTGGGCGTCGAGTCCTTGCAGGCGTCCGTTCCACAGAAGCACCAGCGCCACGGTCGCCACGATGGCGGTCACAGAGGCAAGCGGCCCCCACCAGGACTGCCGGGCGATCAGCGCTATTCCCGAGACGGCGAATCCTGCAGCCACCAAGGAGAACAAGACCGCCGCCACCGAATGGACGCCCTGATTCCCGATGAGCCCCGAGAGCGCCCACGAGCCGTCGGGCCAGGTGAAACCGGGCTTCAACTCGAAGAGCCTGAATGCCTGGCCGACATACAGCCCGTAGACGACGCCGTGCGCGATCAGGAACGCTCCGACAAGGATGACCACAGTGGACCCCCCTTGGCCGCCCCGTCCGAAGGAGGGGCTACTTCACTGTCACGTAGTCATACCCGCGCGACCACTTGGCCGAATGGTCGGCGTCCGCACGGGCGTAGGCCCTGAGCCGCCACCTGCCCTTGAGCGTGAGCTTCATGCGCGCCGTGCACTTCGTGTAAGACGAGTAGTTCGAGGCCCTGGCGAGGACGTAACCGCAGGCTCTCCATCTGCCACCCACCCGGCGGTGCTTGTAGATGCGCACGGGGTGCGAGCCTTCGGCGTGCTGCGGCACCAAGGTCGCATACACCGTGTAGAACCTGGCATGTGACATCGTAGAGGGAGCCACGGGATTCGACACCCTGTGAGCTGGTTTGGGAGTGCGATCACTAGAGGGCTGGAGCTCGGCGTCGATGTCTCCCAGCGTCTGCCCGGCGTCGAGCGTCAGCTTGGTCGCCTGCATGTAACTGGATGCCAGGTGGTAGTACTGGAGGGAGTACAGGGGATCGGTGCCCGTGGACGGATCGTGGGCCGCGAATGCGACGAAGTAGGAGTCTGGGATGAGGCCGTCGAAGCGGTATGTCCCATCGCGCGTGGTGACCGTCGAGCGGCCCGCATAGTAACCGGAAGGATAGTCCGGCTGGTAGGGAGCCCGCGTGGGCGACGGTTGCGGAAGCCACGAGTACGGACTGGGAGGCCATGCGCGCTCGAGGAGCCAAACGCTGATTCCGCTCAGGGGCAATCCTGCGTACGTGACAGTGCCGCGGATCTGGCCCGTCGGGTCGAGCGCGACGTCGAAGGCGTCGACCGGCACTCCGAGCTGGGAGAAGATCCTCGGGGCGAAGGCCCGGGAGTCGTCGTAGAACCAGTAGTCGTAGGGCCCGTCAGACAGTCCGCCGATCGCGTAGGTCCCCTCAGCGGATGTCGTCGCTGTCGCGACCATGTCGGTGCCCAGCGGGTTGGTTCTGCGCTGGTAGACCTCGACCCGGATCCCTGCCAGCGGTGCGCCGGCTCGGCTCCTGACGGTGCCTGCAAGGCGGTTGATGCCGGCCGCGGACTTGCGAGAGGCGTCGGCACCTGCCTGCATGGTCGGCCACAGCAATGCCAGCGCCACGCCGGCAACGATCGCGACGCGCGCCCGAGCGTACGGATTCCGCATCATGACCCCCTTTGAACGGGTAGTTCCGTGCCGCCCCGGGATCTGGGTGCAGCACTCAGATAAGGGACGATCCGTCTCGTGTCGCGACCCCCCGCGACGCAATCGGAGTACTCACAGCCTATCAGGCGTGGGCCGCGCGACGGTTGGAGCCACGTTGGCATCGTGTTGGCATCGGAATGACCTTGCGGCCTCGGGAGTCGAGACGAGATGCCAGATCTCTGCGTGACTCGAGCTGGACGCGGACCGGCCCAGTGATCGGGTCACCTACGGCCGCGAGCGAAGGCGACGCTTCGCGTCCTCCCATGAGATGACCTCGACGTCGCCGCTGTCGAACTCATTGAGGCGGCTGTCCAGCTCCTCGCGGTGCCAACTCGGTATCCGAAGCGCCTCCGGCTGTTCGCGCAGGCTGTCCCAGAGTTCGCCGATGAGCTCGAGGCGCTCGTCAGGCCCAAGCTTGTCGATGTCAATTGCTGGACGACTCATGCCCGATCAACACCCCATCCGCAGTCCTGCCGGTCAAGTAGAACGTGTTCGGCTAGAGACGCCGTCGTTAGTCCGCGCCACCGAGTGCCTCCAGCAGCGCTTCGCATTCCGCGCGGAGTACGGGAACGTCGCGGCGGGCGATTGCCCACACCGTCTCGTCCTCGATGGAGGCGTAGTCGTGAGCAAGTTGGTTGCGGAAGGCGACGATCCTGCCTGCGTGAGAGATGCCGGACGCAAGTTCCGGGTCGAGACGCCCGAGCGAGTTGACCGCCTCACCGATGGTGATGAACTCGCGCTCGACGGCCATGCGGACCACTCGGTTGCCCTGGTAGGCGGCGAGGTCAACGTCATGCAGCGCAAGGTCGATGCCATCGCAGGATTCCACGACGTCCGCGAGGTACGCCAGGGCGCTACGCGGCATACAACATCTGCTTGGTGAGCTCGATGTCCCGGGCGATGTAGCGGTTCTTGACCGCTCCGGCCATCACCAGGTCTACCTCCAGCCCGAGCGCGGCACGAAGCTCGTCGAGCAGATCGAAGTAGGCGTCGGCCTTGTCGAACGGATCCATAGGCTGAAACTCGACCAGGAAGTCGACATCGCTCTCGCCGGGACGGAAGTCCTCGCGCAGTGCGGAGCCAAAGACGTAGAGACGCGCGACCCCGTACTTGCGACACAGGGCGACGATTGCGTCCAGCTTGTTCTCGAGCACAGCGACCATGTCGAACCTCCGGACCCCATCCTACCCGCGACGCGCGCAGCTTGCCACGCTGCCAACCGAAATGGACCGTGATGGGAGCCGGTCCGCGAGCGCACGGTGACGATCGAGAGGCGCCCCCCCGTCACAGGGGTCGGTAGTGTCCCGTGATCGGGAAGTCGAAGAGGAAGTCCTCGATCTGGGCGCCGGCGCCGATGTTGTGGACGATGCAGTAGCGCTGCCCTCCGGGAGCGGGCGTGGCAGACACGATCCCGGTGTGGGGCCGCCCCAGGACTCTCCATGTCACGACGTCACCCCGCCAGTAGTCCTCGGGTCGCTTCGTGATCTTGACGGCCTTGCCTCTTCGAGCGAAGTACGTCTGCAGGTTGGGCACGCGTCGATGGTCGATGTTGCTGTCCGGCCCAGGCAGCCCCCACCGGTTCGGATACTGGCTGAAGTGCGCGGCCATGTCTTCGTGCACCTCGACTTGAAGGTCGATCCCCAGCGCCCGGAATGCGCGCACGACCACGTCCGTGCAGACACCACGCTCCATGGGCACATCGCCGCCGGGATAGGCCAGCGTCACGTATGCCGCGTCGTACGACACGGTCTCGCCCACCTGCGACTCCGCGGCTTCGGCCAGGCGAATCGCCCGTGGCGAGGCGCCGTCGCGAAAGGCGATCTTGCTCGGAGCCCAGGGAGCGGCAAACGGCCCGAACGAGAGACGCGAAGCCGAACAGCCAGGTACGAGGACCGACGCGAGTACGCATGCGATCACAGCCGACCTTCGCACGGCATACCCCCTCCGAGTGTCTGGCGAACGTCATTCGCATCAGCTGCAGCCCGCCGGTCATACGCTCGAAGCGATTCTACCTCGCTGGGCGGGCTGTCTGCTGGATGCAAGGGCTGGGCCGACCGCATGCGCTAGACTGTTGATGTGTCTTCATCGGGGCCGGGTCCCGGGACATCTTGGTACGCCTTCCGCAGCGGGTGGCAGGCTGGAAGAAGCGGTATCAGAGAATCGCCTTGGGCGCGAGACACAGCCTCGACGGTGACGCCCGGATCCCAAGACCCGCTGCGTATGCCGTGTCGGGCCCAGCCGCGAGCCTTCACCATGATGGCGTAGGCAATCATGTTCGCGGCATACACATTCAAGCGCGAACGGTCGAAAGGAACGTATTCTCCGACGGCCATGTTGAGGTGAGGGCAGTTGCGAACGAACTGGGCGTCGGCCTTTCCTCCGCAGTGGGCATAGACGTTTCTCACCTGCTCCATCTCGTAGAACTGATCACCCAGACCGTCTGGGATTGGACCGTCAAGGCCGATCAGGGCCAGCACGGTCTCGAATCGGGACACACCATGGCCGAATGAGTGTCTCTTGGATCTAAGGTAGTCGAAGGCGCGCTCAGCCCGCTCGCGTCGATTGTCTCCTAGCACGTCCGTAAGGGGCAGGGTCACCCTGGGATCTTCATCGGAGTTCAACCGGCTCACGTGGACGGGCCACCTCTCGATCCAGAGGACAGCGAGTTCCTCGATGGACGAGTCGAACTGACCCCAGAGTCCGAGGAACAGATGGGCGTTCAAGAGCCTGAATCGCGACTCGCTCTCCGACTGAGCGAGTTCCGCAAATGCAGCGGCGCGTTCCCGCTGCGCGTCGAAGTCTGTGTCCTCTACCGGGTTTCCCAGAACATCCATGGCCTCTCGGTACGCGTCAAGCATGTCGACCGCCTTGGTCATCTGACGCATTCCTGACGAGTAAGCGTCGCAGAGTCTCACAGTCTCGCTGGCGCTGTCCACGATCCGGTCCAAGGGCCCGGCAAACGCTCCAAGGCGAGCTTTGGTCCTGACGCCAACCTTTCGCATGCTCCCCCTTCCATAGCGGCGGTCTCGCAGCCTCAGTCGCGAAAGCCGTGTGCCGGTTCGGTCCAACGTGTTTGAATTCCGGCTGCCAGCAAAGCGCTCTCGGGCTTCAGCCGCAACCACTGTGAACGAGTCAGCTGGAAACGCGGGTCAGACCTAGAACGCCATCGCATCCGCCTCGTCAGCTGAGGGGCCTGACGAGGCGGCCGTCGCGACACTGACCTGCCTCAACTTCTTGGTGAGGCCAGTAGACAGTTTCGCAAGACCTTCCGTGTTCGCGAGGTACTTGAGCACCCGGTGATGCCGCATGTCAAAGGGCACATCCTCAAGGTCTTGCGAGATGGGGACCACGTGCTTGCCGAGAGTATGTGCGATGCCGGTCTCGTACATCACGTTGGAGTTCCTCGCAGTGAAGTCAACAATCACGACCTGTGCCCTATAGATGAGGCTGAAGATGTCCTGGACGATGGTGCTGGCTTCCCAGATATCGTCTGCCCGAAGACAACGGAGATCACAATCCTTTGCCGCCTTCTTGATGGCCTCGACAACGCCGTCGAACTCCGCCGCAAACGGCATCATCAGGGCCACCAAGTCGGTCTCGATCGGGCTCTCCGGAATATCAAAGACGTATGGCGCGAACGTGATGCGCCGGGCGGCCGGCTTGGCGGAGACAAACGTGGACTCGCCTGGGAAGTGCACGTCGACGTAGTCTTCGATGATCGGCAGCGTCCCTGGGTCCTGTTCGACGATCCGCCGGATCACGGTCAGCACATTGCCCGCATAGTCCTCGTCTCCCCAATCGAGACTTCGGAGGAGGCGGGGATGACCGTTGATCCGGTCCGACGCGCCCGTCAGCAGCCCGAGCTCCTCCCAGTTCCCTGAGTCGAAACCGGCGACGATGCGCGCGCGTAGCTGAATCAACCGATTCCCTGTAGGGATGTCCACCGTGTCCCCCCTGTGTGTCCAACGTTAGGAGCGTCAACTGCGGGCAAAGCGCTTTCGGACGTCGGCCGCAACCGCTGTGGGCGAGTCTGGTGGATGCTCAGGCACCGAAGACTACTTGATGATAGCGATGACGCCGAAGACGATGGTAAGGAAGAGTCCGAATGCTGCCAGCGGGACTGACCAACGATTGGACTGATGAATGCGTTGGTAGTCTTGCTCTCGTATCGTGACTGAGCTCGCAAGCTGATCCAGCTTCCTTAGCACACCATCGCGGTCACTGGAAGCTAGGAAGCTAGCGATGTCTTCTATCAGGTGACGCTCAACGTCCGGCACGTCAGCAAAGGGAGCCGATTGGTCGTTCTCGGCGAGCCACTTCGTAACGAGCCCTTTCGACTGTTGGATGGCGTCCGCCGAGTCCT
Organism: uncultured Coriobacteriia bacterium; assembly: GCA_963695385.1. GTDB lineage: Bacteria > Actinomycetota > Coriobacteriia > Anaerosomatales > PALSA-660 > JANYAK01. Next base: position 2,400,226 of record OY968780.1, on the reverse strand, counting down.
CAGTCCCGCTGCGACCTGAGACGAGCTCCACGAGGTAGTCGCGAAGATACGACGAGACTCCTGATCGATACGTCAGGTCGTCGGACGACAGACGCATTGCCCCCTTGTAGAGGTTGACGACGTCATCCAGGCTGGAAATCGCTCCCGTCTCAAGCCCCTTGGTGAGCATCTTTCGCATCGACGCGCGCCTCTCGTCTTGCCGACGCCTGTTGATGCCGAAGAGCCACCACAGGAAAGCCGCGTACGTGACCACCGCGACTCCAACCAGGAAGACCTCGAAGATCACCGTCTCGTTCCCCAAATCCACCACACCCCCTGTGTGTCTAACTTGGTGCGGTCAGCACCGAGCCGGCCCGCCGACCTGCGCTGCCAGCCGAGCTTACCTCACCTGGGCCGAGCGAAGTCCGTCTGGATGCGCTTCCGTGAGAAGGATGCGGGCTGTCAAGTCGGGTCAGGAAGGACCGGCGCGTCGCGATTCAGGAGGTGGTCCCACGCTCGCACCAGTTCTGCGCCAGGGACGTTGCTCGCCAACCCCGGGAGGTATGAGCCGACACCCAGGATGAACGCACGGCGAGAGGGGCCATCTGTCCCCGCTTTGCCGTAAGGCTTCGTCATAGCTCGCCCAATCCATCTGCGTCCGGGCCCATTATTCTTGGCATGAGCTGCGCGCCGAGGCACAGCGGCGTCAGCCACTACGACCGTGAACGCGTCAGTTCATGATGCCCTGGTTGGGCCGGCCCGCGGCCTGCCGACCCCCGCCAATCTCAGGTTGACCCAAGCAGCCACACGAAAAGCACGTTGGAAGCGACGCCCACGAGGAGACCGACAACGACGGAAGCCAGGAAGGAAAGCCACTTGCGCTGGAGCCTCTGCTGCGTCTTGGCCTTGTGTTTCCCGTCCTGCCTGCTGAGTAGGATGTAGCTGGGATCCCAAGTATCCGACGCGCTGCCAGCCCAAATGCCAATTGCTACTGCCAAGACGAGAGCGACCGCCATGAGCATATCAACCGAGAGTCCGTACTGGTACCAGCTGCCCGAGGCAGCGAGCGACATGAGGTAGTCGAGCTTCTTGCTCACAGCGACGGCTGCGGGTCTTGCAGCGACCGCCGCCGCCCTCTGCAACTGCGCGGACGCGAAGCCCTCCGTTGCGCGCACGGCGGCGAACAGGGAGGCCGTGAAGACCCAGAGGCCGACTACGAGACCAAGCCTGCCGCTGCGCTTGCGCACGAACTTCCTCAGCGGCGTCTCCGTCTTCACGAGCCCTTCAAGGTGGTTCGACAGAAGAGCCTCGAGGTCCGCTCCCCAAGTCCGGGCAGTGTGCTCGATTCTGAAGTGGATCACCCCTTCAGGCCTGAGCGGCATCAAGCGATAGTAGTCTGGCGACTCCTCATCGTCGATGAAGACAGACCTGTCACCCGACGAGTAGAAGGACACCTGAATCGTCTGCCGTTCGGGTGCCTGCTTGTCCTCGAACTTCACGAGGAAGACCCACTTCAAGTTGACGGACATCGTGACGATTGGTCTGACTTCGTTGTAGGAGAGGAGCTCCTCGATGGCGTTCAGCTCCACAGCGGAATCATCGGAGAAGCCAAGCCGCGCCCAGAACTGCACCAGAGTACCGCGATTCTGTTGGCTTAGGCGTTGAATGAGAAGGTGGTGCAGGTTCCGAAAGTCATCCGGGCAGGCCTCAAAGGAGCCACGCACACGCCGCGTGATCGCCTGCGGACTGCCGAGCAGGCTGCGGACAAAGTCCCGAAACTGATCCTCCGAGAAGGGGAGGGTCAAGAACCCTGTTTCGGTCGTGGCAGTCACGATATCCGCAGACTCTTCGACGCTCTCCCCATCCGTCTCCATAACGACCCCTCCCGGATCTATCAGTCGTGTGACATTCTTCAAGGTCCGCCCAACAATGCTCTGCGCTCCGTGTGCCTCGCGGGCTGCGTCGGCGCGCTTCCGCATGAGCCGGCTGCTGCGCAGCAGCCACGACACTCGACGCCCCTGGCTGGGAGTCTACTCCTTGAAGGCGTTTCTCAGCACGCCGGCACACACGGTGCGCACATCCAGCAAGCGACGGGCTCGGCGAACATCAGAACCGTATCTCTCTCGCCCGCGCACGAAAAGGACGTTCCTCGGTGTTACACTTTGGCTATTCGTGCTACGGACGGAGGATCTGCCATGGGCCTAGCGCGGTTCGGCGTTGCTATGGACGAGGAACTGCTGGCGCGGTTCGACTCGCTCGTGGCCCGGCGAGGGACCGGGGTGAACCGCTCGGAGGCGGTGCGCGACCTGGTGCGCGACGCGCTGGTCGACGCCGAGTGGGAGGACTCCGAACAGGAGATCGTCGGCACCATCACCATGGTCTTCGACCACCACGCGTCCGACCTGTCCGACAAGCTCGACTCGCTCCAGCACGCCCATCACCAGCGGATCGTCTCCTCCATGCACGTGCATCTGGACGCCCACAACTGCCTGGAGGTCGTCGTCGTGCGCGGAACCAGCGCGCAGGTGCGCGCGATCGCGGAGGGCCTGCTCGGGACCAAGGGCGTCAAACACGGCAAGTTGGTGTCGACCACGACCGGCCGGCACCTGTAGAGGAACTCCACGATGCACATCCCCGACGGCATGCTAGACACGCAGACGCTCGCGGGCGGCTGGGCGGCTGCCGCGGCAGCGCTCGGATGGGCGTTGCGGCAGGTGCGCATCCGCATGACCGACAGCCGCCTGGTGCTGATGGCCGTTCTCACGGCGCTGGTCTTCGCGCTCCAGATGCTGAACTTCCCTGTCGCCGGCGGAACGTCGGGGCACTTCGCCGGAGGCGCTCTCGTCGCGATACTCCTGGGACCCTGGCCGGCGGTGGTCGTGGTCTCGGCCGTGCTGGTCGTGCAGGCGTTCATGTTCGCGGACGGCGGTGTGACGGCATTGGGCGCAAACATCGTGAACATGGGCGTCATCGCGCCGTTCGCGGGCTGGTGGGTCTACAGCGCCGGGCTGCGTCTGAGCGATTCGAGGGCCGGTCGCGTCGTGGGAGCCTTCGTCGCGGGCTGGACGGCATGCGTCGCGGCGGCGATCGGCGCCGCGCTGATGCTTTGGGTATCGGGAGCGGTCCCCCTCGCCCCCGTGCTCGGAGCGATGGGCTTCTGGCACGCCCTTATCGGGATCGGCGAAGGGCTCGTCACCGCTGGGCTCGTGGGCTATGTGCACGCCGTCCGACCCGAACTCATGAAGGCGGATGCCGAGGTGATGCGGCCTCGCGGCCTGGCGATCTCGCTGGGCGCGTTCGCGCTGTTGGCGGCCGGGCTGTCGTTCCTGGCGTCGCGCTTCCCCGACGGGCTCGAGTCCGTGGGACGCGGTCTGGGCTTCCTGAAGCCGCCCGCATCCATCTGGAATGCCCCGATGGCTGGGTACGCGGCACCGGGCATCTCCAACGAGGCCCTTGCGGGAGTGCTCGCTGCCATCGTCGGAGTGATCGTTGCGGGCGTGCTCGCGTACGTGCTGCTGCGGAGCCTTAGGCAACGCCGGGGCGCGGAGCGATGACCGAAGTGCCGGGCGCTCCGGGGATCCACCGCCACGAGCACGAGCACGAGGGCGAGCGGCACCGTCACGTCCACCATCATCCCGAACTGCCGGGCCCCTTCCACGAGCACGGCCACGGCGCCGGCTTCGAGCGGCTGACCTACCTGGTCTCCCCGATGCACGACCTCGACCCTCGCGCGAAGATCGTGTGCGGGCTGGTGCTGATCCTTGCCGTCGTGCTGACGCCTCCGCTGAGACCGGCCGAGTTCGCGCTCCTGGTCGCGATGCTGCTCGCCGTCTCGGCGATCGGCCGGGTACCGATCGGGACCGTGCTCGCACACGCCTGTCTCGTCCTTCCGGTGGCCGGGACGATAGCCCTGTTCGCTCCGCTTGCGCGTCACGGCGGCTCTCTCGACATCGGCGGGATCGCCGGCGCCTACTCGGGCGGAGGCTGGATCGCGGCTTGGGCGATCCTGTCGAAGGCGTGGCTCTCGGCGTTGGTGACGGTCCTTCTCGCCGCGACGACGCCGGTGCCGCGCCTGATCCGAGGACTCGAGGCGCTGAAGGTACCCGACGTCTTCATCACGATGTTCTCGTTCCTGTCCCGGTACGTCGGGGTGTTTCGGCGGCAGATCGCCTCGCTCCGCACGGCGATGGACAGCCGGGCGCCCGTCATGCCGAGGAGGCGTCGCTGGTCCTTGTACGGCAACCTCGCCGGCAACCTGTTCGTGCGCGCGTACGATCGAGGCGAGCGCATCCACGCGGCCATGCTCTCGCGGGGGTTCACGGGCGCCCTGCCGACCGCCGAGACTCTTCGCCTCCGCGCGCCGGACGCGCTTGCTCTCGTCCTGTCCGTCCTGACCGCGGCTGCGATAGCCCTCTACTGAAGGAGTCCGACTTGGCGGCCGACTCGGCACCTCCCGTCTTCGAACTGCGCGGCGTGCGATACCGCTATCCCGACGGCAGTCTGGCGCTCGACGGCATGGACCTCGCCGTGGCCGCCGGCGAGTCCGTGGCGCTGCTGGGACCCAACGGCGCGGGCAAGTCCACGCTGTTGCTGCACCTCAACGGCATCCTGCGGGCGACGGAGGGGTCGGTGCTTGTGGAGGGCGTCGAGGTGAGCGACGAGACCGTCCGCGGGATACGGGCGCGGGTCGGCATCGTCTTCCAGGACCCGGACGATCAGCTCTTCATGACAACGCTCTACGACGACGTGGCCTTCGGCCCGCTCAACATGGGGCTCGAGCCCGCCGAGATCGACGACCGCGTGCATGAGGCTCTCCACGCCGTCGGGCTGGCGGAGTCGGCCTCGCGTCCCGCTCAGCACCTGAGTTTCGGCCAGCGGAAGCGCGCCGCGTTGGCGACCGTGCTCTCGATGCGGCCGCCCGTCCTTGTCCTCGACGAGCCGACGTCGAACCTGGACCCGCGCGGCCGACGCGAGATGGCCGCGCTGCTGGCGTCTCTGCCCGCGACGAAGGTGCTCGCCACTCACGACATGGACCTCGCCGCGGCGCTCTGCACGCGCGCGGTCATTATCGACGCGGGCAAGTCCGCCGCCGACGGACCGTCGGCGGACGTCATGGGGGACGAGACGCTGCTGGAGGCGCACGGGCTGGAGAGGCCGCACGAGGGTGCGGGTGGCGCCGGGGGCAGCGGCGAGCGGGGGGCGCCCGTGACCGCCTGACCCACATTGCGAGCGCGCAGCGAGGCGTGTAGCATGGGTATGAACTCGCGGTATGAACGGCTTGGAGGTGTGACGTGAAGAGGAAGGTAGCGGTAGCGATGTCCGACTGGCTGCTCGACGAGGTCGACGAGCGCGCGAGGAAGACCGGCGTGAGCAGAAGCGCGCTGGTCGAGGAGGCCACAGCGGCCTACTTGGCCGTCAAGCGCTCGTCAGAGAAGACGGCCGCCTACCGGCGCAGCGCGCTGGCTGCAGTGGAAGACATGCGGCACTTCGCGGGCGAGGCCGAGAAGACGGAGCACGGAGCCCCGACGAGCCTCGAGAAGCTTCGCGCGCTCAGGGCCAGCGGACGGGGAGTCGAGTAGTTGGAGCCACCGGTGTGGGTACTCGACGCCTCGGTCGGCGTCAAGTGGTTCCGCAACGAGCCCGGCTCGCAAGAGGCTCTCCGTCTTCTGGAGAGCCACATCTCCGGTGACGTGATCCTCGCGGTCGACTCGCTCTTTGTCTACGAGGTTCTCGCCGTCAGCTCCCGGGACGGGATCGCTGCGGACGTGGAGCTAGTGTGGGACGACCTGCGCCGGGTGGACCTTGCCGTGGTGCCCATCGGAGAAACGCTGGTCGCGGCCGCCGCGAGACAGCGGGACACGCTTGGGTGCTCGCTTTACGATGCGTTCTCGTGCGGTCTGGCCGAGCTGTTGGACGCGCCGCTGTACTCGGCGGATGCCAGGGCCCACGGCGACTTTGCGGGCGTGCGGCTGCTGACGTAGGTCCGGCCGTCGACGGCGCGCGCCTTCGCCATCGCGGGTTATCATGGTCGGCATGAGTAACCACCGTCCGCCACCGGCCGTTCCGGCCGTCCCCGCCAAGCCCGACCCGCACGCGCCCACGTACTGGGAGTGCTCCGTCTGCGGCCACCTCGGCGGCGACCACGCGCTGGCGGACTCGACGACGCCCTGCCCTTCGTGCGGCACTTCAGGTGTCGAGCGGCGCCCGTTCCCCAACGAGCGCCTGCGACACCTCGACGGACGCATCCGCGCGTACTTCGCTGACCGGGAGTGGGAGATCGTCGTCATCCTCGGATCGACGTTTCTGGAGACACTGCTCGAGGACATCCTCGACCGGATCATGGGTGCGCACGGCGCCGACGTGGCCGTCCGATCGACCGTCCTCGACAACGTGCGGTCCGTCGGCACGCGGATCGGGAAGCTGTTCCCGCAGCTCACGGGCGAGGAGTTCGAGGCCGCGGCCCTGGAGCTGGGATACCGGGACTTCCCGAAGCGGTGGCGGACGATCCGCGGCGTTCGCAACGCGTTCATCCACGACACGCCGTATCGCAGCGTGACCGAGGCGCTCGACGAGACGACCGCCGCGAACACGATGGAGCTGATCGATCAGGGCTACCGCCTGATCGTCCGGATGAACAACAAGTTCGTGGTGGACGGCTTTCGCGCGACGGACTCCTCGCGGAAGCCGTGACCGCGGCCGCACGACTCCGGGTCACGGGCGTCGTCCAGGGCGTTGGCTTCCGCCCGTTCGTCTACAACCTGGCGCGGGACCTCTCTCTCGCGGGCTGGGTGAACAACACCAGCGAGGGCGTCTTCTGCGTCGTGGAGGGAGAGCCCGAGGCGATAGAGCGGTTCGCGCGAGACATCCGCGCGCTCGCGCCCCCGCGTGCTCTGATCGAGACCCTCGACGTGACCCCGGTTGCGCCCGAAGGCTTCACCGGCTTCGAGATCCGCGCTTCGGAGGCCGTCGACGGAGCCATGACGCTGGTCTCCCCCGACATCGCCACGTGCTCGGCCTGTGCGGCGGAACTGGAGGATCCAACCGATCGCCGCTATCGGTATCCCTTCGTGAACTGCACGAACTGCGGCCCGAGGTTCACGATCATCGCCGACGTGCCCTACGACCGGCCCAAGACCACCATGCGCGACTTCCCGATGTGCCCCGAGTGCTCCGCCGAGTACGACGACCCGTCGGACCGCCGCTTCCACGCCCAGCCCAACGCCTGCCCGATCTGCGGCCCCCGTCTCTACCTCAACGCCCCGGACCGGACCACCGGCTTCGAATGGACGCCCGACGCCGAGCCGGTCCCCCGCCCCCACCGCGACGCCGCTGCCGAACGCGCCCGCACCGACGCCATCCTCGCCGCCGCCGTCGCCCTCCTCCGCGACGGCGCGATCCTCGCCCTCAAAGGCCTCGGCGGCTTCCACCTCGCCTGCGACGCCACCAACGAACCGGCCGTATCCCGCCTCCGCTCCCGCAAACACCGCTGGTCCAAGCCCCTGGCCCTCATGTTCCCCACCCTAGATTCCGCCCGCCCCCACTGCCACATCACCCCCGAGCAAGCCGCTCTCCTCTCCGGCCCCGTCCGCCCCATCGTGCTCGTGCGCCGCATCGAGTCCACCGTCGCGGATGCCGAGAATGCGGCACGCGATGCCGCGACACGCGAAGGTGAGGCACGCGAGAGCGCGGCGCGCGATGGCGCCGCGGTGCCGCCCTATGGCACCGCCGGCGTGGTTTGCGCGCAGCCCGAAGCTGAGGGAGTCGCGCAGCGAGCCTCCGCAGGCGTGTTCATCGGCGAACGCCGATGGACACTCCGAGGACAGCGAGCGAAGCGGCTCGCTCAGCTTCGGGCGTGAGCACCGCCAGCTGGCCCCGTCGATCGCCCCCGGTCTCCAGGAGCTCGGCATCATGCTCCCCTACACACCCCTGCACCACTTGCTCCTAGCAGACTTCGCCGGACCCCTCGTAATGACGTCCGGCAACCTGAGCGAGGAACCCATCGCGACGGACAACGCCGAAGCCCTGGACCGCCTCGGGGATATCGCCGATGCCTTCGTGCTGCACGACCGCGGCATCTTCTCGCGCTACGACGACTCGGTGGCGCGCGCGTCCGGGGACCGTGTGGAGCTGGCCCGCCGCGCGCGCGGCTACGCCCCGTTCCCGATACGCCTGCCCTTCGAGTCGCGGATCAAGGTCCTCGCGGCCGGTCCGGAGCAGAAGAGCACGTTCTGCCTGACCAGCGGCGGCCACGCCTTCGTCTCGCAGCACATCGGAGACCTCGACGACGCCGACACGCTCGAGCACTACGAGGCCACGCTCGCTCTCTACGAGAGGATCTTCCGGGTGAGCCCGGAGCTGGTCGCCCACGACCTGCATCCCGAATACCTGTCCACGAAGTACGCGCTGTCGCTGGACCTCCCGTCCGAGGGCGTGCAGCACCATCACGCGCACGTGGCGGCCGTCGCCGCCGAGAACGGTGTGGCCGAACCCGTGGTGGGACTGGCCTACGACGGGACCGGTTACGGTACGGACGGCACGATCTGGGGAGGCGAGGTGCTGGTCGCGTCGTGGAGCGGTTTCGAGCGCTTCGCGCACCTGCGCCGCGTGCCGATGCCCGGTGGTCAGGCTGCTATCCGTCATCCTGCCCGCATGGCACTGGGATTGCTGCTCGGAATGGACGAAGGGCTGTTGAACCTCCCCGGTTCTGCCCAGCTGCAAAGACGACTCGCAACGAACGATGACCTCGCGACGATACTCTCAATAGCTAACCGGGGAATCAACAGCCCTCTTACTTCGTCCATGGGCAGGTTGTTCGACGCTGTGGCGGCCATCGCGGGGGTTCGCGACGACGCCGCCTACGAGGGTCAGGCCGCCATCGAACTGGAAGCGCTGGCCGACCCGTCCGAGACCCGCGCCTACCGATTCGCGCTGGGAGACTCCCATCCGGTCGTGATCGACCCGCTGCCTCTGGTGGAAGAGACTGCTCGCCGACGTGGCGGCGGGCGTCCCCGCCTCCGCGATCTCCGCCCGATTCCACAACGCCGTGGTCCAGATGAGCGTCGAGATCGCGCGGCGAGCGGCGTCCTCATCGGGCACCCGATACGTCGCGCTCGCCGGGGGTACGTTCGCGAACAGGATCCTGCTGAGCGGCACGGTGAGGGGTCTGGAGGCCGCGGGCCTTGAGGTGCTTCTCCCGCGCCACCTGCCCACGAACGATGGGGCGATCTCGTATGGGCAGGCCGTCGTGGCGCTCGCACGTCACGATGCGGTACATACTACGTAGCCAAGAGTCGCGGGCCGCTTTGACAGGGGCCCGGAGTGCACCGCCGACGCGAAAGGCCAGAGCACATGTGCCTCGCCATACCAGCCCGCGTCCTGTCCGTCGGCGAGAACCGTCTCGCCGAGATCGACATCCATGGCGTCACCCGCTCGACCAGCCTCGACCTCGTGCCGGACGCGGACGTCGGCTCCTGGGTGCTGGTGCATGCCGGCTACGCCATCCAGGTCGTCGACGAGCAGTTCGCCGCCGAGTCCTGGGACCTCATCCGCGAGATGGGCGAGGCGCTGGACGCGGAGGACCTCGCCACTCTCACGGCGTCGTACCCCACCGACCTGCCGAAGAGCTAGCCGCGTGCCCGCTTCGCCCGCCAGCGCCTGGCGCGACCCCGGCCTGGCCAAGCGGCTGACCGAGTCGATCCGATCCATGGCCGTCACGCCGGTGAAGCTCATGGAGGTGTGCGGCACCCACACGGTCGCGATCGCCCGCCACGGTCTGCGCGAACTGATGCCCGAGACGATCACGCTGATCTCGGGACCCGGCTGCCCGGTGTGCGTCACGGCGAACCGCGACATCGACCTCGCCATCGAGATCGGCCGGGTACCCGGAGTCGTGCTGGCCACGTTCGGCGACATGGTGAAGGTCCCGGGCTCCTACTCGTCCCTCGCCCGCGAGAAGGCCGAGGGGCGCGACATCCGGGTCGTCTACTCCGCGCTGGACGCCGTGTCCCTGGCCGAAACCGAGCCCGGCAGTCAGGTGGTCTTCCTCGGCGTGGGTTTCGAGACGACCGCGCCGACGGTGGCGGCGGCCATGAAGACAGCGGCGCGAAAGTCGCTGCCCAACTTCACGGCGCTGTCGCTGCACAAGACGGTCCCCAAGGCGCTCGAGGCGCTGGTCAACGACCCGCAGGTCGAGATAGGCGGGTTCCTGCTGCCCGGACACGTCTCGACCATCATCGGCCCCGAACCCTACGGGTTCCTGGCGACCCGCTACCACGTTCCCGGCGTGATCGCCGGCTTCGAGCCCATCGACGTGCTCCAGGCGATACGGATGCTGGTCAAGCAGGTGGCGGAGGGCCGGGCGGCCATCGAGGTCGCATACGGCCGCGGCGTCTCCCCCGGCGGCAATCCCACGGCGCAAGCCCTGATGGCCGAGGTGTTCGAGCCGACCGACGCGGAGTGGCGCGGGATCGGGGTCATTCCCGGCACCGGCCTCGCGATCCGGGAGGAGTTCGCCGGCCTTGACGCGGCCAGGAGGTTCGACGTCACGCCTCCGGAGCCCAGGGAGATCCCCGGATGCCAATGCGGCGACGTGCTGCGCGGAGTGACCCTGCCGTTCGAGTGCCGGCTGTTCGGGAAGGGATGCACGCCGGAGCATCCGATCGGACCGTGCATGGTCTCCTCCGAGGGGTCCTGCGCCGCGTACTATCGCTACACCGACTACGGCCGGACCTGAGAAGACGCCCGTGACGGGATCCCGCCTGTCGCATCCGGACTCTGGAGGACCGCATGCGTGAGGACTGCGTCCTGCTCGCCCACGGCAGCGGCGGCACGATGATGCGCGATCTGATCGAGGACGTCTTTCTCGACGCCCTGGGCGATGAGGTGCTGCGCCGCATGGACGACGCCGCGTCGCTGGACCTGCCCCCGGGAAGGATCGCGATGTCCACGGACACCTACGTGGTCTCGCCCCTGTTCTTCCCCGGCGGGGACATCGGGCGCCTGGCGGTGGCAGGCACGGTGAACGACATCGCGACGGCCGGGGCGCGGCCCTGCTTCCTGTCGGTGGGCTTCGTGCTCGAGGAGGGTCTGCCGATCGACGACCTGAGACGCATCCTGGCCAGCATGGCCGCCACCGCCACCGAAGCCGGGGTCCGGATAGTCACGGGCGACACCAAGGTCGTGGAGCGCGGCCACGGCGACGGCGTCTACATCAACACGGCCGGGATCGGCGTGATCGCCGACGGCGTCGACCTGTCCGGCTCGTACTGCCGCCCCGACGACCGGATCCTGGTGTCGGGCACGATGGGCGATCACGGCATCGCGGTCGTCTCGGTGCGCGAGGGGCTCTCCTTCGGCACGGACATCGTGACCGACGCGGCGCCGCTGGCCGATCTCGTCGAGGCCGTCCTGGCCGCCGCGCCGGACGTGCGCTGCTTCCGCGACCCGACGCGGGGCGGGTTAGCCTCGACTCTCAACGAACTCTCCGCCGCCTCCAAGGTGTCTATGACCGTGGACGAGGACGCGGTGCCGGTGCATCTCCAGGTGCGCGGCGCGTGCGAGATGCTCGGCTACGACGTCTTCCAGGTGGCCAACGAGGGCAAGATGGTGGCCGTCGTGCCGCCCGAACAGGCGGCGGATGCCCTCGACGCCATGCGCGCCACGAAGTACGGCGCGGAGGCGGCGGACATCGGCGAGGTCGGCGAAGGTCCGGCAGGTCGCGTCTACGTGCGCACGTCCTTCGGCGCCCGCCGGATCATGGACATGCTCGTCGGCGAGCAGCTGCCGAGGATCTGCTGAGTGGCGCGATCGGACGTTCGCCGCGACAGCGTCGGCGGTCTCCTGCGGGTGGCCTCCGCGGGGGTCATCTGGGGCACCATCCCCCTCGTCCTGCGCCTGTCCGACGGCGCCCCCACCGTGATGGTGTTCTACCGCGTGGCGATCGCGGGACTCGCGTCGGTCGTGTGGATGGCGGTCACCGGCAGGCTCGGCGAGTTGAAGGCGCTCTCGACGCGAAAGCTGCTCGATGTGGCGCTCCAGGGCGTCCTGCTCGCGGTGAACTGGATGCTGTTCCTCTCAGCACTCGACATGACCAAGGTCGCCGTCGCGGAGCTGCTGGGCTACACCGGGCCCGTGTTCGTGGCCGCGCTCGGGCCCGTAGTCTCGCGCGAGCGGTTCGACCGCCACATCCTGCTGCCGCTGGCGCTCGCCCTCGGCGGCATCGTAGTCATCGTCGCGCCGCAAGGCATCACGATCACCTCGGGACGCGAGACTCTTGGGGCGGCGCTCGCGTTCTGCGCCTCGCTCACCTACGCACTGCTGATGCTGCGCTCGAAGCGGATCATCCGCGACATCTCGACCGGATCGCTCATGGTGGTCCAATACGTCGCGGCCTCGATTCTGCTGGCGCCGGCGTTGCTGCTGCTCCCGGGACCGAGCACGCCTCTCGCCGTCGGCGCGCTGGTCACACTCGGACTGGTGCAGACGTTCTTCGCCGGGCTCGTGTTCCTGTCGGGGCTGCGGCGCGTGCGCACCGACCACGCCGCCATCCTGATGTACTCCGAGCCGGTGAGCGCCGTGCTGTTCGCGGCGTTGCTGCTGGCCGAACCGCTGACGCTGTACACCGTCATCGGCGGAGCGATGGTCGTCGGAGGCGGTCTGCTGGTCACCAGACTGGAGCCGGGCTTCGGACCCGACGCGCCCACCCCTGGCGCCGAGGGGGACGCGGCCGGTGGGGTAGCATAGGGTCAAGACACGAAGGGGGACACGACCGTGGATTCCATGAAGCGACTGTTGCAGGCCGACGCGATCGGCCGCCTTTGGGCGAGAGACGGGTCCCTGTTCTCAAGCGACCCGGAGCTGGCGGCGGAAGCCGGCCGGTGGATGGGCTGGGTGGGCCTGGCTGACGCTGCCGCCCAGGAGGCGCCCGCGCTGGCCGAAGCGGCCGAAGCCGTCCGCGCCGCCGGCATCACCGATATCGTGCTTCTGGGCATGGGCGGCTCGTCGTTGGCCCCTCTGGTCCTGTCACGGATCCTGGGCGCCGAGAGCGGCCATCTCCGCCTCCACGTCATGGACACCACTTCGCCGTGGACCGTCGTCCGCCTGATGGAGAGGCTCACGCCGCGGACGACGCTGATCGTGGTGTCGAGCAAGTCGGGCGGCACCATCGAGCCCCTCTCCCTCTACGCGATATTCCGCGCATGGGCGGAGGACGGGCTCGGCACGGACGCCGGAAACCACTTCATCGCCGTCACGGATCCGGGAAGCGGCCTCGAGCGCCTCGCGTCCCTGGAGGGTTTCGCCGCCGTCTTCCACGGGATCGCCTCGGTCGGCGGGCGCTACTCCGCGCTCAGCGCGTTCGGCATGGTGCCCGCCGCGCTGACCGGCATCGACGTCGGCCGGGTGGCCGAGGGAGCTGCGCGCATGGAAGCGGCCTGCCGGGCGGCCGATTCCAGGAACCCGGCCCTTCAGCTCGCATCCTGGATGACCGACGCGCTCGAGTCGGGCCGCGACAAGCTGACGCTGGTCGCCTCCGAGTCTCTCGCCTCCTTCGGACTGTGGGTCGAACAGCTCGTGGCCGAATCGACCGGCAAGGGAGGCAAGGGCATCGTTCCCGTCCTCCATCCGCCCAACGGCGACCCCGCGATGCTCGGCGAGGACCGCGCCGTGGTGGTCATGCGCTCCAAGGACGACGAGTTGAGCCTCTTCGCGCTGGCGCTGCCCACGGGCACGCCGATCCTCGAGATCGTGCTGGACGACCCACACGATCTGGGGGCGGAGTTCGTCCGGTGGGAGCTCGCGGTGGCGCTGACCGGACATCTCATGGGGATCGACCCGTTCGACCAGCCCAACGTCGCGGAGGCCAAGGATGCGACCTCCGCGATCCTGGCCGGCACGCTGGCCGTCCCGGAGCCCCAGCTGCATCTGGCGGGCATAGCGATGACGATGGACATCCCCACAGGTGCGACGTCGGAACTGGATAGTCTGGCCTCGGCGATGCATGCGCTGCTCGACGGCGCGGGCACCGGCTCGTATCTCGCGGTGCTCGCCTATCTTCCCGAGGACCAGGAGTTGATGGTGCCGCTCGCGGAGGCCCTGTCGGTCGTATCGGAAGTCCGGCGGCTCGCGTGCTGTCTCGAACTCGGCCCGCGCTACCTGCACTCGACCGGGCAGCTTCACAAGGCGGGCCCGCCCACCGGGAGGTTCCTGATCATCACCTCCAGGGACGAGGCGACGGTGAGTGTCCCCGGCAAGGGATACACCTTGAACCAGCTGATCCGCGCACAGGCCGAAGGGGACTTCGTGACGCTCGCGAGACACGGCCTGCCGGTGGTGCGCGTCGACCTGCCTCAGCCCGCACACGGCCCGGTGCGGCTGATTGCCGAGACGCTGCGAGGGACGACCGTGGTGTAGCGGGGGCGCCCCGCCCGGAGCTTCCAAGGCCGGCGGCTCGACGGGCCTGCGCGCCGTCGCCGCTAGCGCAGCGGCAGGATCTCGGCCGTCACGCATCCCGCGTCGACCTCGACGATGGCCACAGTCGGGTCGCCTCCGCCCCGCGGGTGCGACGGGGAGCCCGGATTCAGCCACAGCACGCCGCCCACCCTGACGAGCGATGCCATGTGCGTGTGTCCGAACACCACGACGTCCGCGCCGATCTCGACGTCGCGGTCGATCCCCGCACCGAGCACGTGCTCCTTGTGCGCGACGACGAAGCGCGACCCGCCTATCTCGAGCCTCGCCACGGCCAGCAGGCGGCGCAACCGGCCCTCGGTGTCCATGTTGCCGCGAACGGCCGTCACCGGGGCGATCTGTCCGAGCCGCGCGAGCACGGCGGGATCGCCGACGTCCCCCGCGTGGATGATGGCGTCGACCCCGCGCAGGGCCCGCGCCACGCCGTCCGGGAGCGAACCGTGCGTGTCGGAGACCACGCCGACCCGCATCGGAGACACCTCTAGAGTCCCAGCGCCCGCTTCAGCGCGGGCACGCGCCTGCGCGACACCGGCACCTGGGTGTCCTCGGCGCCCCGGAGGGAAAGGGTCAGCGCTCCCCCGTACATGGGCGTGACCTCGGCCACCCGGTCGAGGCTCACGAGGAACCTCCTGTGGACCCGGAAGAAGCCGCTGGGCTCCAAGCGCTGCTCCAGATGGGCCAGCGACATCGTGGAGAGGAAGCGCTCCTTCTCGGTGTAGAGATACGCGTAGTCGTCCTTCGCCATCACGTAGACGATGTCGCCCACGTCCAGCAGGACCTTGCGCCCGGCCTTCTCGACCGGGACCCGCTCCACGCGCGCGGTCGCGCGCTGCGGAGCCACGCTGCTGACCCGCTCGATCGCGCGGACGAGTCTGGACAGCTCGACCGGCTTGACCAGGTAGTCGACGGCAGCCACCTCGAATGCCCGGACCGCATGCTCGCCGTGCGCCGTCACGAACACGACGGCCGGCGGGCGGTCGAACTCGGCGAGCGCCTCGGCCATCGCCAGACCGGTGACTCCCGGCATGTCGATGTCGATGAACACGACGTCGTAGGGCACGCCGCGGATCAGTTGCAGAGCCTCTCCCGCGGAGGACGCCTCGCCCACCACCTCGACCCCGCCGGCCTCGCTGAGCAGGAATCGCAGCTCGGAGCGAGCGGGAGCCTCATCGTCACAAACAAGGGCCTTGAGCGTCATGCTCCGCTGTCCTCCAGACTGGTCCGATCCTGCTTGCCGATCACGACCGCGACCGTTGTGCCCTCGCCGGGACTGCTGGTCAACCGCAGTCCGCTGTCGGGCCCGAAATGACCGCGCAACCTGTCATGCACGTTCTTGAGGGCGATGCCCAGTCCTGTTCCGAAGCCCGGCTCCATGACGCGTTCGACGGCATCCGGCTCCATGCCCCGGCCGTCATCGCTGACCGAGATGGTGAGGCCGTCCGTGTCTTCCCGCGCCGTGACGGCGATGTTCAGACGCCTGCCCGTGACCAGGCCGTGCTGCACCGCATTCTCGACGAGCGGCTGCAGCGCGAAGGCCGGTATCTGCACCCCGAGCAATGACTCCGCCACGTCCTCGGTGAGGGAGATGGCGTCCTCCCCGAATCGCGCCTTCTCGAAGACGAGGTACCGGCGGACGTAGTCGAGTTCGCATTCCAACGATATCAGTTCCGTGTTGTTCTCGAGCACGTGCCGGTACAGCGACGCGAACTCCCGCAGCAGCTCGCGAGCCCTCGGCGCGTCCGTGCGGATCATGCTCGCTATCGTGTTGATCGTGTTGAACAGGAAGTGGGGATCTATCTGCGCCTGGAGCGCCTTGAGCTCCATGCGGGTGGCGAGCTCCGTCTGCCTGTCGAGCTCGGAGGACTCCAGCTGGGTGGAGAGCAGCTGCGCCAGTCCCTCGACCATGGTGAGCTGGTTCTCGTTCAAGAGTCGCGGCGTGGTGTAGTAGAACTTGAGGGTGCCGACCGGGGTGTCCCTGACCCTGAGGGGCACCACTATCGCGGCTTGGAGCTTGCAGTCCTTTTTCGGGCAGCCGATCTCCTCCTGGGTGGAGAGAATCCGATGCTCGTTGTGCTTGAGGGCCTCGTGCGTCGCTCGGGTGATGATCGGTCCGCCGGCGGTGTGGTGATCCTCCGCGACGCCCGCGAAGCCCAGAACGGACTCCCGGTCGGTGATGGCGACCGCCGCCGCCTCGGTCTCCTGCAGAGCCAGACGGCACACGAGCTGGGCGGTCTGGGAAGTCAGTCCCTTGCGAAGATCGGCGAGGGTGCCGTTGGCGATCACCAGGAGGTGGTGGGACTGCATCGCGCGCACGTGGTCCGGACGCGCGACCGTGCGCGAGTACACGGCCGCCACGGCCACTACCGCGAGAATGGACACGAGCGCCACGGGGAGGTATTGCGCGCGATCCATGTACACGAGAACGATCGCGGCGGCTCCGAGACCCGCGACTCCCACGACCATCGCGGCGTCCAGGGCGACCCGTCCGCCTGGTGTCATCACGAAACGCATGCCGGTCACCGTCCTTCGCCCGCAAGCGGGGGTGAGATCGCGATCGCGAGCCGGCCGGCGAGTTCCTGGAACCCCGCTCGGCGATACAGGCGGCGAGAAGCCGCATTCCCTTCCTGCGTGCACAACGTCACGGCCGCCGCGCCGTTCTCGTCCGCATACGACACCGCCTCGGAAAGCAGAGCCATCCCGACGCCTGCGCGCCGCTCGCCGGTCACCACCGCCAGCCTGCCGACGGTCGCCTCGACGCCGCGAACGGTGGTCAGAGTATAGCCGATGACCTCGCCCGACCGTTCCGCCAGGATCACGCGTTCGCTCGCCGCGAGGCGACGAAGCCACTCGGCGTCATAGCGCCAGAACTCGTCGAAGCACGCCCGGTCGACGTCGATCATCGCCTCGGCATCCGCCGGACCACCGGGGCGCAGCGTCACGCCCTCCGGCATCGCGCGCACAGGCGCGCGCGGCATCCGCAGCCGGCAGACGACTATCCGCTGGTGCACGGACATGCCCGAGGCGAGATAGGGACCGATGACCGTTTCCGGGACCATGGGTCCCAGCAGCCGCCCGAAGCCCTGTTCCTTCGCGACCTCGAACAGGTCGGCGAGCAGCACAGGGATCCGCCGCGTCTGACACCACATGCCCTGGACAGCCAGGAGGTCGAGGTGTTCCCGCCACCTGCCGAGCACGACCGCCTCGTCCGGCCCGCCCGATCGCACCTTCCACGGGGCCTCCGCGGACCAGGCCTCGAACTCGGCGAAGGAGTCGAAGACGTGGGCCGCGCCGACTATGGGCCAGAGACCGGCGAGCTCGCCGGCTTGAGCGGGCCGCGTCAGCCCGCTCATCGGACCAGCGCCGCGATCTCGCTGGCCCCGAGGACGAGCCCGGTCACGCCCATGACGACGGCGAAGCCGATCGCGACGTGCCGCTCGCGGGCCAGAGCCGTGAGCTTGGCCCCGATGAGAGCCCCCGGCACGGCGCCCAGGGCGAGCCACGCGGCGAGGATGATGTCCACGTGGCCGAGACCGTAGTGCGTGATGGAGCCCGGTACCGCCAGGATCGTGACGACCACCAGGCTGGTGCCCAGCGCTCGCTTGAGGGGAAGGCCCAGCCACCTTGTCAGCGCCGGCACGACCAGGAAGCCTCCCCCCAGACCCAGGAGTCCCGAGTAGAGACCTGCCATGACGCCGATGATGACCAGGCGCGCCAACGAAGGTCTCGCGGGCGGCGGTCCGGAGGCCGATCCGGTCTCCGGCGTCTGCCGGTCGCGCACCGTGTGGACCCCCATGTCCACGGCCACGTAGAGGATCAAGGCGGCCGTGACGATCATCACGGCGGGCCCTCCCAGAGCACGGCTGAGGAGTGCGCCGGCCACGGAGGTCGCCGAGCCGGCGAGCCCCATCACCAGACCGGCGCGCACGTCGGCGAGTCCGCGCCGGGCATAGGAGAGCGCTCCCACGAGAGCCGTGGGCAGGATCACCAGGAGCGGCGTGCCTACCGCGATGAGCGCCGGGTACCCGAGGACGAGCCTGATCGCCGGCGTGGTGATGAACCCCCCGCCAAGGCCGAACTGGCCCGACAGGATGCCCGAGACCAACCCCACGGCGATGGTGAGGCCCGCACGGAGCATTTCGCGCTACTCCGTCGGGATGATCGGGAATCGCCCGGTTATGGCTGTCCGGTCGACGCGCCTCTCGCCCGAGAACAGAGACCCGAGGGCGACGTCGGTCCAAAGGACGTCCATCATGATCGGCCAACGGCGCTGGAAGGCGAAGTAGTTGTCGCAGTTGCGCCGGGCGTATCTCGACGCTTCCGTGAGCGCGGCCCGGGCAACCGCCAGGTATGCGCCGATCTCCTTGCCGGACAGGGCGTGCAGCACCGCGGTCACCACGGAACGCCAAGTGATGCTCGAGCCGATGAGATCGCCCGGATACGGGCGCAGGGAGGACGCGGGCACCTGTCTGAGATCGACCTGCGACTTCGCGAACTCCAACTTGCGGTGCTCGTAGATGAACCTGTAGACGTCCTGGCGCAGAGCCAGAGCCTGGCTCGCGCACGGCGGGGGCTGGTGAACGACGCGCCATTCGTTGTCCAGGTACACGTCTCCGCCGTGCATCCGGGCGTTGATGAGGTAGTCGATATCCTCGCCTCGCACCACCCAGGGGTCGAACGACACGTTCGCGAACATGTCTCGATGCAGGGCGAGACAGCCGCCGAACGCCAGGCTGGAGGGTTTGATCCGCTGGCCCTTCTCAATCGACTTCACGGCCAGGTTGTAGTCGGCGCACACCGGCCAGAACGTGTCGGCCCAGTGCCCCTCGTCCGGGACGAGGGGGCTCCCCTCCCGGTCGACGTAGTAGCCGCTCTTGGCCATCACCGGCCGCCCGTCGGGCGAGCGGGAGCCGAGACCCTCGGCGGCCGTCTCGAGGAACCCGGGGTCCTCGATGATCTCGTCGTCGTCCACGAAGACCACCGAGTCGCATCCCAGAGTGGCGGCGACGATGAGGCCCACGTTGCGCACGGCCCCGTAGCCGGTCAGGCTGATGCCCGGGATCATGTCCGAGAAATCCAGCTGCTCGAGCCTGCGGTGCAGCGATCCCAACTCCGCCGGACCGAACACGAGAGCATCGATACCCGGGAAGTCGTCGAGTATGCGCTTGACCCTGTCCTCGGCCTCGTGCTCCGCCGAGGAATCGGCCGCGGCCACGATGACGACGACCCTGCCCAGGCCGCGCACGTTCTCGAGGGAGCTCAGGCAATCCGGAAGGGTGCCGTCCGAGTCGACGGGCGTCGGGTGATCGTAGACGTTGATGAGCCGATCGGTGTACCGGCCGCGTCGGCGGACCCAGAACGTCGGGATTACGACACAAGGACTCAAGGCACTCGCCTTCAGCTAGGTGATCGATCTTGCGGAGCCGCGTGGCGGCCCGCCGCGGGTCGAGGCGTTGCCGCGCTATTGTACCCCTTCGACCGGGTCACCGCCGCCGGGCCCCCGCTACCTGACCGACCGTCCATGACGGCAGTCGGGACCCCGTCATTCCACGAGTCGAAGGGGCGTGCCGCACGCGGAGCAGACACCGTCGCGAGTGGCGTCCTTGAGCACCGAGTAGCCCCTCCGGCGAATGGCGATCGCTCCGCAGGACGGACAGACGGTGTCCTCGCCGCCAGGCTCGTCGATGTTGCCGAGGTAGACGAACTGGAGTCCGACCTCGCGGCCGATCTCGCGGGCCCGACGAAGCGTCTCGAGCGGCGTGGGGTCGAGATGCGAGAACTCGAGGTATGGGAAGAACCGCGTGACATGCCACGGCGTGTCCTCGCCCACCTTGTCGTGGATCCAGGAGGCCACGCCTCGCAGGGACTCCTCCGAATCGTTGATGCCGGGAACGACGTTCGTGACCACCTCGACATGCATGCCCCAGCGCTTTCGAGCGCGCTCCGCCTGCTCCAGAACGGGCGCGACCGACGGCACCTTGCACAACGTCTTGTACGCCTCGTCCGTGATGCCCTTCACGTCTACGCGCCACACGTCGATCGATCCGCCCAGGGCGTCCAGCCCCTCCGACGTGATGTATCCGTTGGTCACCATCACCGTGTAGAGCCCTCGCGACCGCGCCTCTGCGGCCACGTCCAGGACGTACTCGAGCCAGATCACGGGCTCGTTGTAGGTGAAGGCGACGCCTCGACAGCCGTTCTCCACCGCCATCCGCGCCGCATCCGAGGGCGAGAGGTCCTGCAAACCCCCGTCGGAGGGCTTGGCCCGGCTTATCTGCCAGTTCTGGCAATGTCCGCAACGCATCGTGCAGCCGACGCTGCCAAGAGAGAACGCGAGGGTGCTCGGGAAGTAGTGGAAGACGGGCTTCTTCTCGATCGGATCCACAGCCGCCGAAGCGACTCTGCCGTAGGTCAGCGCGATAAGACGACCCTCGACGTTGCCGCGGACCCCGCAGATCCCCTCACGGCCGACGGCTATCGAGCACCGGTGCGGGCAAAGATGGCACCTGATGCGGTCGCCTTCGGTGTCCCACAGCAGCGCCTCATGCACGGTCGTCCCCCTAGCCGGGAGCCAGCCTCACCTGGTCCCTGCCCGAATTCTTCGCCTGATACAATGCCCGATCCGCCGACTCGATAAGCTCGATCACGCTGCACGGTCCGTTGGCCGACGACACGCCTATCGACGCGCGGACCGCTATGGCCCTTCCTTCCCCGCCGCCGCCGGCCATGACGCGCAGGCCCGCTATGGTCGCCCGCAACTTCTCGGCGACCGCGAACGCGTCGGTCTTGTGCAGGCCCGGAAGGATGATCGCGAATTCGTCCCCGCCGTAGCGCGCCGACATGTCGGAAGCGCGCAGTGAGGTCCGCAGGACGTCCGCCGTCGCCCTCAGGACCGCGTCTCCCGCCACGTGCCCAAGCTCGTCGTTCGTGCGCTTGAATCCGTCGAGGTCCAGCATCAGAAGCGACACCGGAGTCCCGTAGCGGGTGTGACGTGCCAGCTCCTCGGCGAGCCGGTTCGAGAAGTCGCGGCGGTTGGAGAGCGCGGTGAGCGAGTCCCGGGTCGCGGACTGCTCCAGGGCATCGATGTCGCGCGCGAAACGACGGCGCTGAAGCGGGAAGCACGTGTCCCACGTCGCGTTGCCCTCGCGGATCGCGATCGCCTGGTCCACGCAGGTCGGGTATCCGCATGCGCCGCAATCCAGCGCGGCGGCGCGATCCGCGAACTCGCCCTCCGCGAGTATCGCGTCGATCTCGTCATCGTCGTAGGCCGGGATCGATGCGGGCGCGGGGTGAAAGCGACGCACGAGGTCCACGCTGGGAAGATGCCGGAGCAACTCGCGGCTGCCCACCGCGGGGCGGGGACGGCACTCCCGTTCCGTCGCGTCGATGTTTCGCTTGGCGAACAACGAGACGTCGGGGCTGACCGCGGGACCGTCGATGCAGCCCTCGCAGTTCAGCGCGTCGACGACCAGCGGCGCCGTCTCGCCCGCCTCGATGGCGGCGAGCAGGCGATCGAGCTCCACCAGGCCCCTGACGACGCGGAGGTCCGAGGCGGTCATGTCGCGCGAGCGAAGAGTGGAGAGGGGATACCCGTCCGAGAGCGACAGCTCCTTGAGCGGCTCCGGACGGACAGTCCCGCCGCCCGCATCGTCGTCCGATTCGGGGGGAAGAGCGTCCTCGAGCATGCGGCGCAGCTCCAAGAAGTCGATGGCCGCGTCCACGGCGCCTTCGAACTCCGCGTCGCGCGACTCGTCCTTGCGCGCGTAGCACGGGCTCACGTACACGACAGCGGTGCCGGGAGGGTACAGTGCCTTCACGAGTCGCGCCTGCGCCACGTACGGAGGAACCACGGGCGCGAGCGCTCCCGCCAGAGCCGGCCGGAAGCGGGTGACCCAGGCGGTCACCACGGGACAGGAGGACCGGATCACGGGGATGCCATCGGAGTGCGAGTGACGGACCTCGTAGGCCGCCGCGACCATTTCCTCGCCAAGGACCGTGTTCTCCACGGCGTGGAAGCCGAGGGCCTCGAGGCGCGCCTCCAGTTCGGCGGACCCCATTGGATGCATCGCGGCCGCGAACTCGCCGGCCAGCACGGCGACGACAGGGCGCCCCGAAGCCAGCAACTCCCTCACGCAGTCCGTGTCGTCCCGAACCATGAAGGCCCGGCTGCCGCATGCCGAGACGCAGAGACCGCAGGCCACGCACCTGTCGGCCATGATGCTGCACCGTCCGTCCGCGACGCGGATCGCGCGGGCGTGACAGCACCTGACGCAGGCCGAGCACTCACGGCATTCGCCGGCCGCCGCACCGATCAGAGGCCCATCCCCCATGCGCGTCTCGCCTCCGTGAGCGTGCGCCACAGCGCGGCGCGTCGCAACCCGGATACCCGGTCGACCTAGTCTGTATCCGTCGGCCTGCCGGTGTCCAGAAGCCGGCCGAAACCGATGGAGCGCAGCGCCGTCGCCAAGGGCAGCCCCAAGCCGTAGATGACGATCGCCTGACCCAACCCGACCGTCAGCACGCCGGCGCCGTAGACGAGAGGCCATGCCGTCTGCGGTCCGATCCCGAGGAAGGGCACCTCGCGCACCCCCATGGCGGCAAGCATCACCGGGAGGTACGCGGGCACTATCAGCGCGTTCGCGACGACGGGCCCGGCGAGCGCCAAGGCGGTGTGTTCCCGGTGACGCCACGTCCAAAGGGCGCCCAGCAGCGTCCCGCTTGCGCCGAACACGACATCGAGCAGAGCCGCCGGGCCCGCCTGCCCGACGTTGGAGAGGTTGGCGAGCGCGGTGCCGATGGTGAGCCCCGCGATCGCCGCCGGCGTGAACAGCGCCAGCACCGTCGCCGCCTCGCTGAGACGGAACTGCACGACCCCCCAACCGAGTTGCCAGGGCAGTTGCAGCACCAACAGAGTCAGCGCCGCGTACAGGGCCGCTATCACACCCGCTTGCGCGATGGCTCGAGTCCGCCGCAAAGTCAGAGCGGCTTCGGCATCAGGCGATCCCGAGCGGCAGGGTCACGGTGAACCTCGTGCCGATACCGAGTTGGCTCGCCACTTCGATCCTGCCTCCCGAGGACTCGACGATCTCCTTGGCGATGGGCAGACCCAAGCCGAACCCGCCGGCGCTCTCGTACCGCGACTCGTCGCCGCGATAGAACCTCTCGAAGATGGCATCCACGTCGCCGGGCGGAATCCCGCGCCCGGTATCGGTCACCTCGATGACGACGTCGCCGTCGCGGCGGGACGTCCGCACCAAGACCGAGCCCCCTTCCGGAGTGTACTTGGCTGCGTTGTCGACAAGTATCGACAAGACCTCCGCCATGCGGTCCGGATCCGCCGTGATCATCAGCTCCGTGTCGTCCGGACCCTCGAACTCCAGGTTCTTGTCCGGGTAGCGCATCGCCGTGTCCGCCAGAGCGCGCCGGCACACCGCGTTGATGTCGTGGACGGAGGGGCGAAGAGCCATGGCGGCCTCGCTGCGGATGAGCGCCAGCATCTGGCGGGTCAGGCCCACCATCCTGCGTGACTCCCGGTCGATCGCCCTCAGCGCTTCCTCGCGCACCTCCGGGTCGTCGTGGCCCCAACTGCGCAGGATCCCGACGTAGCCGCGTATGCCGGCGACCGGCGTGGCCAGTTCATGCGACGCGTCGGCGACGAACCTGGTCTGCATGTCCGCACGGCGTCTCAGGTGTCCGATCAGGTTGTTGATCGACCGGGCAAGATCGCCCACCTCGTCGTTCCTGGTCTCCGGGAGGGTGACGTTCAGCAGCCCTGCGTCCACTGAGTCGGTGGCCACGCGCAACTCGTTCACCAGTCTCAGGACCCAGCTGGTGGCCCAGAGCATGATCAGACCCGTCACCAGCACCGCGGAGGCGGACAGGCCGATCATCGGCGGTCTGATCAGCCGCAGGGCATCGGTCTCATCTTTCGCGTCGTACCAGACGTCCAGCACCATCGGTCGCCCATCCGGCATCGCGAAGGGCACGTGCTCGACGTACATCCCCAGGTCAGGCGTCAGCACGAGATTGAGGATCAGCCGGTTCCCGCCGATATGTCCCGGAGCCTGCCCGCCGGCCCGCTCGGCTACGAGACGCCCGACAGGATCATCCACGAGCAGGGGCTCGCTGGCGAACGTGGGCTTGTCGGCACCCTTTTCCCAGACCACGTAGTTGCCGACGTGCGAGTCATGATCGAGGCCGAGCCGCCCCGGCAGGGACCGGAAGAACGCCTGGGTGGCGGCGGGCGCGGCCGTCCGTCCGGCACCACCCTCCTCGCGGGTCTTCGCGACCCACGCATCCAGATCCTTTCTCACGGATTTCATGGCGGAATCGGCCAGCTGATGCGTCTCCTGCTCGGCGACGCCGCTCATGCCGTCGACCACGACCACGTAGGCCGCGGCGAGGACCGCGGACACGATGATCGAGGCGGAGACGACGGCGAGTACGGGAGTGCGCGTCCGTATGGACCACAGGCGCATCTAGTCCCTCGCGAAGAAGTAGCCCACGCCCCTGATGGTCTGGATGATCTTCGCGCCCCGCTTCCCGATCTTGCCGCGAAGGTGGCACATGAAGACCTCTATGACGTTGCTCTCGGTCGCGCGCTGTCCGCCCCACACCTCTTGGATGATCTCCTCGCGCGTCACCACCCGGCCCGCGTTCGCGACGAGGAAGGCCAGCAGGTCGAACTCCTTGGCCGTGAGATCCAGCGCCCGTCCCCCGAACGTGGCGCTGCGGGCGTTGTGATCGATCAGCACGCCGCTCGCCGAGAAGGTCGAACCGGCATCCTGTCGCTCGCGGCGCTTGAGCAAGGCCCTGATGCGCGAAAGCAGCTCCGCCATCTCGAACGGCTTGCGGAGGTAGTCGTCGGCACCCGACTCGAAGCCCACGACGACGTCCTGGGTCTCGGACCGCGCCGTGAGCATCAGGATGGGACGGTCGAAGCCGTGGGATCTCAGCGTCCGGGAGACGTCCAGACCCTCCACGCCGGGCAACATCAGATCGAGCACGATGAGGTCGGGAGCACCCTGCTCGACCATCTCCAGAGCCGTCGCGCCGTCGGCCGCCCGCTGCACCGCGAATCCCTGATGCAGAAGCTCGAGCTCCAGGATTCGAGAGATGCTCTCGTCGTCCTCAACGATGAGGATCGTGTTCTCCGGCATCCTTAATGTCCTTTCGTTGCTCGTCCGGGCGCGACGGTGAAGCGGGTGCCTGTGTTTGCGAGTCAGCTTGGAAGCAGAGCCTCGGCGATCTGGACCGCGTTGAGAGCCGCGCCTTTGCGAAGCTGGTCGGCGACCACCCACATCTGCAGGCCGGAAGGCACGCTGGGGTCGACCCGCAACCGGCCCACGTAGGTGTCGTCGGTGCCCTCCAGCATGGCGGGCATGGGATAGGTCTTCGATGCCGGATCGTCCATCAGGGTCACACCGGGCGCCGCCAAGAGCGCCTCCCGCGCCGCTTCCAGCGACACAGGCGCGGTGAACTCCACCGCGATCGACTCGGAATGACAGCGCAGCACGGGCACGCGAACGCAGGTGACCGCCACCCGCAGGTCGGGTACGTGCATTATCTTGCGCGTCTCGACCACCATCTTCCACTCTTCCTTGGTGGACAGGTCATCCATGAACACGTCGATCTGCGGTATGCAGTTGAAAGCGATCCTATGGGCGAAGGCCGAAGGCGTCCAGGCGCTGCCCGCCAGGAAGTGGCCTGTCTGCTCGTACAGCTCGTCCATCGCCGCCTGGCCGGCCCCCGACGCCGCCTGGTAGGTCGAGACCACCACGCGCGCGATAGGCGCGAGCGCGGCCAGCGGCTGCAGAGCGACGACCATCTGGATGGTGGAGCAGTTCGGGTTGGAGATGACCCCGGAATGCCGCCCCACGTCGTCGCGGTTCACCTCGGGGACCACGAGCGGCACATCAGCGTCCATGCGGAACGCGGACGAGTTGTCGACCATCACGCAGCCCGACCCCACGACGGCGTCGCGGAACCGCCTGCTCACGTCGGCTCCGGCCGAGAACAGCGCGATGTCCGCGCCGTCGAAGGAACCGTCCTCCATCAGCTCGACCGTGAGCTCGCCGTCTCCGAATGGAACGCGCCGCCCGGCCGACCGGGACGATGCCAGTGCGATGACGCGCGCCGCCGGGAACCGCCGCTGGGCCAGGACGTTGAGCATCTCGACGCCCACCGCACCTGTCGACCCGGCGACGGCCACGACCGGCCTGGCGGGCATGTCCCTGGTCCAGGCCATCTATACCGCGCTTCCCGCCGGAGGTGACATCTCGGTCATCACAGCGTCGTTGCCGAGTCCGAAGGTGCGGTGCAGCGCCCGGACGGCGGTCTCGACCTGGTCCGCGGCGATCACGCAGCTGATGCGTATCGAGGAGGTCGAGATCATGTCGAGGTTGACCCCCGCGTCGGCCAGAGCCCTGAACATCCGTGCCGCGATGCCGGGGTGCGTCTTCATGCCGGCGCCGACCAGCGAGACCTTGGCTATCGTCTCGTCGACCTGCCAATCGCGGGCGCGCAACTCGGCCACGGCCTCCTCGACCGCCCGCCGCGCACGCACGAGGTCTTCCTGAGGCGCGGTGAACGAGATGTCGGTCATTCCCTCTTCCGAGACGTTCTGGATGATCATGTCGACGTTGACGTTGTGATCCGCCAGCCGCCCGAAGACGGTGGCCGCGACTCCGGGACGATCGGGCACGTCCCGGATGGTGATCTTGGCCTCCGAGCTGTCGTGCGTCACCCCGGAGATGATGGCCTGCTCCATGCTCTCGTCGGCCTCCTTGACGATGGTACCTTCATTGTCGTTGAAAGACGACCTGACGTGCAGGACGACTCCGTGACCGCGAGCGAACTCCACGGCGCGCATCTGCAGGACGCGGGCGCCGGTCGCAGCCATCTCGAGCATCTCCTCGTAGGAGATGACCCCGACCTTTGCGGCATTCGGTTCGACGCGCGGATCGGCGGTGAACACGCCGTCGACGTCGGTGTAGATCTCGCACACGTCTGCCTGCAGCCCAGCCGCGACCGCCACCGCCGTGGTGTCGGACCCTCCGCGGCCGAGAGTGGTGATCTCGCCCCCAGGGGTCAGACCCTGGAAGCCGGCCACGATCACGATGCGACCGGCGTCGAGCGCCTCCATGACACGGTCGGCGCGGATCTCCTGGATGCGGGCCTTGGTGTGGCTGGCGTCGGACACTATGCCGGCCTGCGCACCCGTGAACGAGATGGCCCCATGGCCAAGCGCGTGGATCGCCATCGCCAGAAGGGCGATGGTGACCTGCTCGCCGGTGGCCAGGAGCATGTCCATCTCGCGCTCAGGCGGATCGTCGCTGATCGCGGCGGCCATGGCCAGCAGCTCGTCGGTGACGTCGCCCATCGCCGAGACGACCGCGACGACCCGGTCGCCGCGCTCCTTGGCGGCGATGAGCCGGCGCGCCACGCGAGTGATCCGGTCGGGAGTGCCGACCGAAGACCCGCCGAACTTCATCACGACAAGTGCCACTGATGCGCCCTCCAGCGCCGCGTCTGCGCGACTCCCAGGGGTCGCCCTCGAGGTCGCGGCCTAGTGTATCAGTACGCGCATCGCGTTCGCATGAGTGCGGACGGCGGACGGTGGTGTGCGCCCGCGGCGGCTCCCGCGCGGACGGCGCCGCGACCGGCCTCAGTCCTGTACGTAGAGATCCAGCTCCTCGGCGATGACCGCCATGCGGCCCGACATCTCGGCGACCGCCTCTTCGTAGAAGTGGTCCACCAGACTGCGTCCGGCGACCGCTTCCATCCCCGCCGCCAGCTTGGTCACCACCGCCCGCATGTCCTCGATCTCCGAATCCATATCACCGCCATCGCCCCACTCCACGGACATGTGCCCGTTGCGCAGGCGGCAGGGCGTGGACCTCTCCGTGAAGAAGGCGTCCAGCGACGACTCGAAGTTGCTCGCGAGCCTCGGACCGCCCAGGCGACGGAAGCTCGCGAGCATGCCGTCGCAAACGGAAACGAACACGGCGCGCGCCTCCTCCGGCTGCACATCCCCCTTGTGCCCGTTCTCGCTCACCGCGGGTATCCTGTCAGGCTCCGAGAGTACGCCCAGGAAGGCGTCGATGATCTTCGGGTCGAAGTGGGTCCCGCGGCACCTCTCCAGTTCGTCGAGCGCTTCCTGCCTCGTGCAGCCTCTGCGGTAGGGCCGGTCGGATGTCATCGCCTCGTAGGCGTCGGCGACCGTGAGAACCCGCGCGAGGACGGGGATCTCCTCGCCTTTGAGCCCAGCGGGATAACCGCGACCGTCATAGTGCTCGTGGTGGTGGCGGACCACCGGCGCGATCGGCCACGGGAAGGCCACCGGGCGCAGGATGCTGGCTCCGATGAGCGGATGGTGGCGCATCTGCGTCATCTCCTCATCGTCGAGCTTCCCCGGCTTCAACAGGATGGTCTCGCGCACGCCGATCTTGCCGATGTCGTGGAGGTATGCGGCCATCTCCAGAGCCGTGGTCTGATCGATGGACAGGTCCAGCGCCTCGGCCATGGCTTTGGCGTAGACCGCGACGCGGTCGGAATGTCCGCGGGTGTAGGGGTCCTTCGCATCCACCGCCGCGGCGAGCGCGCGCACTGTGGCGAGGTACGCCTCCTGGAGGCTGGAGAACAGGTCGATGTTGCCAATGGCCATCGTCACGTGGTTGGCGATCGTCGACAGCAGCCTCACATCGTCGCTCACGAAACGGAAGTCGGGGTCCCTGCTGCCCACGCAGATGGCGCCCAGGACCCCCTCCGCGGCGGACATTGGGACGCACAGGGCGGCGAGGGCGCCGGTCACCGAGTCCGTGTGGTTGACTGCCTGCTCGTCCGCGGACGGGTTGTAGATCAGCGGCCTGCCCTGCCGGATCACCCATTCGGACATCGAACCGCGGACCGCCCGGTCATCGGCTCCGAGTGCCAGGCCCCGCCACGCGCACAGATCGAGCGATCCCGACGCCTTGTCGCGGATCATCACGTAGCCGGAGTCGACGTCGAAGATGCGTAGCGCGGAATCGAGTACCGAGTCGAGGAGAACGCTCAGGTCGAGAGTGGAACCGAGCGCGCCGCTCATCTCGTAGAGCGTCGCGAGCTCCAGGACCTTCTTCGTCAGAGTCTCCGTCCGCTCGCGGAGGGAGTCCGTCATGGCGTTGAAGCTGTCGGCGACGTCGGTGACCTCGTTGGCGCCCGGGACCTCGACCCTGACCGAGAAGTCCCCTTCCGCAACCCGTCGCGCGCCCTCGGAGAGGGCGGCCAACGGGGAAGACACCAGGCGCGCGATCACGGCTCCGAGGCCGGTGAGAGCCAGGATGGCCACGAGGGACCACCAGGCGATCAGCCCTGTGGCTGTGCCGCCCGCGTCGTTTGCCACGGCGTTGCTCATCACCACGAACAGGTGGCCGTTCGCGCCCGCGGGAGTGTAGGTGGCGTCGGACGCGGCGGTCCCACCGGTCGCCGTCAAGAACCCCGCGGAGGTCGCGCGAACCGTGAACTGCCGGCCCTCCGACGTGTAGGCCACGGCGCGACCGGGATGGCCGACCGCATCGCGGATGCTCTCGTTCGCCATCGAGATACTCTCTCGGAATCTCGTCTTCAGCTCGTTGTAGTCGCTCGGCGACGTGGTCCGACTGGACAGGAACGCCGCACCCGGGTCGACGAACCGTGCGCGCAGGTTGTGTTCCCCGTCGCAGTAGCCCACGGCCGCAGCGGTGCCGCCGAAGTTCCTGCGAAGGAAGTCCCAGGTGATCCAGTGAGCCGTGACCACGGTGAAGGCGTCGGTCTGCCCGCCGACCCGAAGCGGCGCGCCACGCACGGCGGCGATCATGTCGACGCCCCCGATCCGCAGGATGGTGACGTAGTCCAGATTCGCCGATGCTCCGGCGTCGAGTCGGCCGAGGGGCCTGTCGCCGAGATCCACCGGGGCGATGCCGGCCTTGGCCACGAGGACTCCGGTCCCGTCGAGCAGGAACACGTCATCGACGTCCTCGTTCTGGCGAAGCATCGCGAGATCGGGCTGGAGGGACGCCCAGTCCTGCGTCGCCGCGGCGCTCGCGACACCTTTCTCCTGCGCGATCAGCCTCGCATCGGACTGCAGCCGCCGGGCCACCTCCTCGACGCGATCCTGGGCTCCGCGCGCGGCCTGACCCGCATTCCGGCCGACCCAGTCGTCGATCAGGCCGCGAAGCTGGACGACGGCCACGAGCGTCGCGATCAGAGCGACGCCCACATACCCCACGAGCAGAGGTATGACGATCTGGTTGTGCAGATGTCTTCCGAACGGCTGGAACGCCATGTGCGTGGGCCGATCGCTTGAGTGCGGGCGTGACCGTTCCCGATCATCGGCGTGCGCGAGTCGCAGTAATCTTATCACCGCCACCAGCGTGACATGCAGCCATCGGCTCCGAGCACCGGCGACGCGAAAGGCCCCGAAGCGGATCCGCTCCGGGGCCTCGTCCAAGATGTCATCCGAGCGAGCGGCGAAGGATCACACGCCGCAGCGCTTGAGCACGTAGTCGAAGTTGCGGTCGACCTCCGCCTGGATGGCCGCGAGGAGTTCCACGTTCTCCGGCTTGAACAGGTGCTTGAACCGCCCCTGAGGCTTGAGGAACTCCTCGATGGGCAGCCTGTTGTCGCGTGTCACGCGCCCGGTGGTCATGCGCCACTCACCGTCCACGACCTCGAAGAGGGGCCAGAACGCGGTCTTCACGGCCATCTTCGCGATCTCGATGGTCTTGTTGGAGGGAGTGCGCCAGCCGCGGGGACATGGCGAGAAGACGTTGATGAAGGCGGGCCCTTCGACCGCAAACGCCTTCTCCGCCTTGGCGGTCAGATCCTTCCACTCGCTTATGCATGCCTGCGCCACGTACGGGATGTGGTGGGCGGCGATGATGGAGGTGAGGTCCTTGCGGCGCTCGACCTTGCCCTGACCGATCTTGCCGACCTCGGCCGTCGTCGCCCAGGCCCCCATCGGAGTCGCGGACGAACGCTGGATGCCGGTGTTCATGTAGGCACCGTTGTCGTAGCACACGTAGACCATGTCGTGTCCGCGCTCCATTGCGCCGGACAGCGACTGCAGGCCGATGTCGTAGGTGCCGCCGTCTCCACCGAAGGCCACGAACTTCACGCGCTTGTCGGCCGGGATCTTGCCTGCGCGCTGCAACCCTTTGAACGCGGCTTCGACGCCGGAAACGGTCGCCGCCGAGTTCTCGAAGGCGTTGTGGATGAAGGGGACCTTCCAGGACGAGTACGGGTAGATCGTGGTCGACACTTCAAGACAGCCTGTCGCGCACCCCGCGATGACCGGGGTGGCTCCAGCGCCGATCAGTACCTGGCGCACCGCGATCGACGCCCCGCAACCGGCGCAAAGGCGGTGACCGCCTTCCAGGCGGTCCTCACGGGTGGAGAGTTCGGAGATGCTTGCCATGTCGGTCCTTCCCTCCTACCGCGCGCCGAGGTATGTCAGGCCCGCGGGCGCTGCAGCCCCTGAGGCGATGTCCTTGAGGTCCTGGTACACGCGCTCGATGAGGTCCGTCTTCACGTCGCTTCCGCCCAGGCCGTAGATGTAGTCCACGACGGGGACGCGTTCGGCAGTGTCGTAGAGTGCGCTGCGCACCTCCAGGAACACCGGGCCGCCCTCCGCGCCGAAGCTCTCGGCGCGATCGAGCACCGCCACGGCCTTGCACCCCTTCAGCGCGGTCACGATGTCATCCACCGGGAACGGGCGGAAGCAGCGGATCTTGAGGACTCCCGCCTTGACGCCTTCCGATCGCAGCTGCCGCACGACGTGCCGGGTGTTGCCCGCCGTGGACCCTATGACCACCACAGCGATCTCGGCATCGTCCATGCCGAATCCCTCGATCATTCCGAACGGGCGCCCGCACACCGCCGACCATGCTTCGCCGACGGACCTGACCACGGCCGCCGACCTGTCGATCGCCATGCGCTGCGATTGCTTGAACTCGAAGTAGGGTCCGCCCAAGCCGGCGAACGTGCCGTGAGCCACGGGGTTCTCTATGTCGAGCAGGGCGTGCTTGGGAAGGTAGTCGCCCACGAACTCCCTGACGGTGGCGTCGTCCATCATCTGTGCCCGGTCGATGGAGTGCGTCGTGATGAACCCGTCGAGGCACGTCATCACGGGCAGAAGCACATCCGGGTGCTCGGCGATGCGGACCGCCATGATCGTGTTGTCGTATGCCTCCTGCGCGCTCTCCGCGAACAGGATCACCCAGCCGGAATCACGTGCGCCCATGACATCGCTATGATCGCAGTGGATGTTGATCGGCGCGGATAGCGCCCGGTTGGCGTTGGCCATCACGATCGGCAGACGCATGCCGGCGGCGATGAACAGCTCTTCCCACATCAGGGCGAGCCCTTGCGATGAGGTCGCCGTCATCACCCGGGCACCGGCGGCCGACGCACCCACGCACGCGCTCATCGCGGAATGCTCGGATTCGACGGTCACGTACTCGGCGTGCATGCGTCCGTTCGCCACGAACTTGGCGAGTTCCTCGACGATCGTGGTCTGAGGAGTGATCGGGTAGGCCGCGATCACGTCGGGAGCGCACTGGCGCATCGCCTCGGCGACGAGGACGTTGCCCGTGACGGCCATCGTCTTCTGTTCGCTCACGGCTTCTTCACCTCCGGCAGTTCGCAGCCTTCGGGCACCATCTGTATCGCATCGGGCGCGCATTCGTTGGCGCAGATGCCGCATCCCTTGCAGTGATCGTAGTTGAACGCGGTGACCTTGCCGTCTTCGACATTGACAGCCGAGTCCGGGCAATAGACCCAGCACAGCATGCACTGCGTGCACTTGCTCTCGTCGCGCACGGGTCTCTCGCTGCGCCAGCCTCCGGTCACGTAGTCGCACGAGTTGCCGGCCTCGGGAATCACCGCCCCGGCCGGGAAGTCCTCGGCCTTCCAGGTGCCCATCTTCGAGATATCCCATTTCACGAGACCTGCACCTCCTCGTAGGCTCGAGTGGCTGACGCCACGTTGGCATCGACTATCTCGGGCGCGAACTTCTTGCCGAAGGTCTTCCTGAGATGGTCGACGATCTGGTCCAGCGTGAAGATGCCTGTCACCTTGGCCAGCGCGCCTATCATCGGCGTGTTGGGCATGTTGCGCTTGAGGGTATCCTCCGATATGCCGGTCGCGTCGACACTGGCCACCCGGCCGTGACCCTCCAGCCCCAACGCGGCTCTGAGTTGGTCCGGAGGGCTGCACGTGTTGACGATGATGACTCCATCGGCCGTCAGGCCTCGCGCAACGTCGACGATAGGCAGAAGTGTCTCGTCGAGCACCACCACCACGCTCGGATTCTCGATGTTGTTGTGGATCTCGATCGGGTCCTCGCTGATGCGGGTGAATGCCTGTATGGGCGCGCCCATGCGCTCGGGCCCGTACTCCGGCATCGCCTGGAAGTACCTGTCGAGTTCGAGCGCCGTTTCCGCGACCAGCTTCGCGGCAGTCACGGCGCCCTGACCCGCGCGCGCATGCCAGCGAATCTCAGTCAGCTGATGCATGCCGTCCCTCTCTTCCGGGGGCTGTCGTCGTCATGTGCGCCGCCCGTGCGCACGTCCGTGCAACAAGGATAGGATTCGTTCTTCGGGGGTCAACCCCTTCTGCCGCTACCGGCGGAGCGCCGGGAGTGTCCGAATACCATACCAGCGCCGGCGCCTCCGTGCGCGGGCGCCATGGCGGTCAGCGTCATGTCTCCGGCGAACGGCTGCGCCGGCTCTCGGACCGTCGAGCGGTGTTCCCTACATCTCCCGGCGCGCTTCGAGCGCCCGTCCCAGGGTCGCCTCGTCCGCGTACTCGAGGTCTCCCCCGACGGGAAGACCCGAGGCGATCCTGGTGACCCGAACGCCGAGGGGCTTGATGAGGCGTGCCAGGTAGAGTGCCGTGGTCTCACCCTCGACATTGGGGTTCGTGGCCACGACGAGTTCCTTGATCGACCCGTCCTCGAGCCGTCGAAGCAGTTCCGTGACCCGCAACTGCTCGGGTCCTATCCCGTCTATGGGCGAGATGGCGCCCTGCAGCACGTGATATCGTCCGCGGTACTCCCCGGTGCGTTCGATAGCCACGACATCGCGCGGTTCCTCCACGACACACAGCATGCCGCTGTCGCGCTCGCCGTCCGCGCAGTACTCGCACAGGTCCTCGGACGCGAAGTTGAAGCAGACGCTGCAGAAGTGGACCTTCCGCTTCACCTCGATGATGGCATCCGCAAGACGCGCGGCGGTCTCGTCATCCCCCTTGAGGATATGAAAGGCGAGCCGCTGGGCGGACTTGGGTCCGATGCCCGGAAGCCGCTCGAGCTCCTCGAGAAGCCGCACGATCGGTTCGGCGTAGTAGCTCACTGCACCACCTAGAAGAGCCCCGGGATCCCGCCCGGGAGCCCCATCCCGCCCATGACCTCGGACATCTTGCGGTTGGACAGGTCCTGCGCGGCCCTGAGAGCCTCGTTGACGGCCGCAGCGACCATGTCCTCGAGCATGGACACGTCTTCGGGATCCACGGCCGCGGGGTCGATGGAGACCGATCGGACCTGAAGGTCCCCGCTCATGACGACCTTGACCATGCCTCCGCCGGCGGACGCGTCGACGGTCTCATTGGCGAGTTGCTCGGTGACCCGGGCCATCTCCGCCTGAGCCTTCTGTACCTGCTTCATGGCCTGCTGCATGTTCGGCTTCATTCGCGCACGTTCCTCTCTAGTCTTTGGAGGTGTTGTCGACGATTACCTCGGCTCCGAGCCCGTCGATGAGCATCCTCTCGACATCCGCGCCGGCGCCCGGGTCCGCGACTCTTTCGTCCGGGGGATCCGCGGCGGCCCCGGCCGACGCGACCGGCGGAGTCGGTGACGTCGGCGGTTCCGCCCCGCCGGAGCGGACCACCCCGCGTCCCAGCTGGTATCGAACCGCGAATCGCGTCCCGGTCACCTTCTCGATGCAGGTCCGCAGCAGAGCCTTGATCTCGGGGTCGTCCGCGGCCCTCATCGGGGTCCTTCGGTCCGGCGCGAACTCGACGACGACCGTGTCGCCGTCGAGGCCGACCTCCGTGTCCAGGAAGGCCTTCGACGCCATGGGCCGCGCCGCCTTCATCTCGCGCAGGACGTCTGGCCAGGCCCGCCGCAGACCCGCGACATCGGATCCGACGGACGCAGACGCCTCCCGCACCGCGCCCGGCGTCGGCTGCGACTTCCCCTTCGGCGCGGGAGCCACGTGCTCGGGGGGAGCCGGCGAGACTGGCTCCTCAGGCGCGGTCCGGCGCGACGGTCCGGCCGTCGGGACGCCGGCATCGGCGCTGTCGGCCCGCCGCGCGGGGGGCGCGGCTGGCGCGGGAGGCGGCGGAGCGACAGCCGAGGTGCCCGCTTCGAGTGCGGCGACACGCTCGGCGAGGGCCTCGACCGTCAGGTCGGAACCGGGTCGAGCCATTCGCGTCAGAGCCACCTCGAGGGCCAGGCGCGGATCGGGCGCCCACCTCATCTCGCCGGCCAGTTCGCCGAGCAGGTCGAGCATGCGCGACAGCCGGTCGAGACCGAGTTGCGATGCCTGGTCCCGAAGGCGCCGCATGTCCGTGTCGATCACGTCGACGACGCCCGGCTCCGCGTCCGTGGCGGCCACGACGTAGAGATCGCGCACGTGCCTGGTGAACCCGCGCGCGAGCTCGGGGATGTCGGTCCCCGCTTCGGCCAGGTCCGCCACGAACCGGAAGCAGCCGGCCGCGTCGCGCACGGCGACAAGGTCGGCCAGATTCGCCAGACGAGTGGTGTCGATCTCGCCGAGAAGCCCCTCGACATCGACGAGAGTCACGTTCCTGCCGGTGAAGGCCGACATCTGGTCGAGCGTGCCTATGGCGTCGCGCATCCCGCCGAAAGCGTGACGGGCGATCAGCGGCAACACGCCCTCCTCGACCGCTATCCCTTCGGAAGCGGCGACCGATGCCAGCCGGCCGACGATGTCCTCGACGGAGATGCGGCGGAAGTCGAACCGCTGGCACCGCGAGTGGATCGTCTCGGGCACCTTGTTCGGATGGGTCGTGCACAGGATGAACACCGTGTGAGGCGGCGGCTCCTCGAGCGTCTTGAGAAGAGCGTTGAATGCCGAGGCCGACAGCATGTGGACCTCGTCGATTATGTAGACCTTCCATCGCCCGCGGGTCGCCGCGTACGCGACCTTGGTGATGATCTCGTCGCGGACGGCGTCGACCCCTGTGCGCGAGGCGGCGTCGAGTTCGTAGACGTCGGGATGCCGGCCCTCGGTGATCTCCCTGCAGTCCTCGCAGGTGTCATCGGGATCCGGCGTCGGCCCCTTCTCGCAGTTCAGCGCCTTGGCGAGTATGCGGGCCATTGTCGTCTTGCCGGTACCGCGGGGTCCGCAGAACAGGTACGCGTGCGCGATCGCGCCGTCCTCCACCGCGTTGCGAAGTGTCCGAGTGATGTGGTCCTGTCCCACGACGTCGTGGAATGTCTGCGGACGGTACTTCCGGTAGAGGGACTGTTGCGCCATGGGGTTCCTCGGGTGCGGCTG
This sequence comes from uncultured Coriobacteriia bacterium, assembly GCA_963695385.1. GTDB lineage: Bacteria > Actinomycetota > Coriobacteriia > Anaerosomatales > PALSA-660 > JANYAK01. Next base: position 2,363,246 of record OY968780.1, on the reverse strand, counting down.
CCGGGCGGGCCATCGAAACGGCGCGAGATGGAAGTGTCTGCGCTCCGAGAGGAAGTATAACGGGCCGGACCGACACTTCGGTCCGGCCCGTGTGCGGCGCCTTCGGCCGGGCCCCGGACACCCGCCAGGGACCGCTTATGGCTGCTTCCTTCCGGATCTGACCAGGTTCACGGTATGACGCCGCCCGAGGTCCGGCCCAAGGCGCCGGTCGCCTACAAGTCTAGCACGCGCTCTCAAGGGTCCGACCGCGTTCCTGCAGACGGGGGCAGGCCCTGCCCCGCCCCCGGCCGATGAGTGTGCGTGCCGACGTGCGGGGGTATCTTCACCCAATGGAGAAGGACCACGACACCGTTCCCTTGACGCCCGATCCCGAACCCGCGCGCCGCACATTCCTTCGCCGTTTCCTGGTGCAGGTGGTGTTGCTCGTCGCCGTGTTCGCCGCGGCGGGCTTCACCTCGATGTACCTGCGTACCGAAGCCCTCCTGGAGGAGAGGTCCTTGGCAGAGGCCCGCTCCACCGTGGATCTCATTATCGCTGTGCGACAGTGGAACACCGACTACGGCGGCGTCTGGGTCGTCAAGAGACCCGGGGTCGAGACGAATCCGTTCCTCCGCAAGATAGGCATCAAGGCCGACTTGAAGACGACGGACGGGCGCGTGCTGACGCTGCGCAACCACGCGATCATGACGGCTGAGATCGGCGACCTGCTCACCGATCGGCTGGGATTGACGCTGCGACTGACGGGCCTTCGGCCGCTCGACCCGGAGAACGTGCCCAGCGGGTGGGAGCGCACGTCCCTGCTGGCCATGGAGAAGGGCGCGCGCGAGGTGTGGACGGCCGACCGCGCGGGCCCTTCCCCCGTCCTGCGCTACATGCGTCCGCTGATCACCCGTCAGAGTTGCCTGGAGTGTCACGCCCAGCAGGGTTTCAAGGTCGGCGACATCCAGGGTGCGCTCAGCGTCACGGTCCCGTTGACGGAGGAGCGGGAAGCCCTGACGGTCAACGCCATCTGGCTGGTGTCCTCCGGAGTGGCGAGCGTGCTTCTCCTTCTCGGTCTGATGTACCTCCTCGTGCGCCAGATGGCCATACGGCTGGAGACCGCGGAGGCGTCGCTCGTGCGCATGGCGACCATCGACGAGCTGACGTCGGTCTGGAACAGGCGGCACACCCTGGAGAGGCTGCGAGCCGAGATCGAACGTGCCCGCCGCACCGGGGGATCGCTCTCGGTGATCATGATCGACATCGACCAGTTCAAGCGGGTGAACGATCTGTTCGGACATGCCAGCGGCGACCGCGTGCTCGCGGAGGTCGCGGGGCGAGTGCGTCGGAATCTGCGCCCGTACGACGTCATCGGCCGGATCGGTGGCGAGGAGTTCCTCGTCCTCGCCGTGGAGGCGGACCTTGACGACGCCGCCGCGCTCGCGGAGCGTATCCGGGCCGCGGTGGCCGAAGGGCCGATTAACTACGGGGGCGTCTCACTGGAGATGACGCTGAGCGCCGGCGTGAGCATCGTGGACCCCGGCGAGCCGGACGCACTCGACCGGGCGCTGGCCCGCGCGGACGGAGCGCTCTACGAGTCGAAGGCGAACGGGCGGGATCGGGTGACCACCCGAGGCATGCCGCTCGAAGGAGCCGACGAGGACGAGACACGACCGCACTAGTCAGCACCCGCCGGCGCCCCGGTCCGTGACCGCATCGGCCCCCGACCGCTATCCTGTCCGGACACCACTCCGCCCCCTCGAAAGGTCCGCCGTGTCCAAGCCCCCCGTCATCGAACTCCGCGACGCCGTCGTCGAGCGCAAGGGCAGGCGCCTGCTGGAGGTCGGACACCTGGCCCTCAGCGAGGGCGAGCACGTAGCGGTGCTCGGGCCCAACGGCGCCGGGAAATCCACGCTCGTGCGGATCCTCGCGCGCGATGTCCGCCCTTTGGCCCACGAGAACGGCAGTCCCGCCGTCCTGCTGCGTGGGGAGGAACGATGGGACATCTTCGAGGCCCGCAAGCTTCTCGGGATCGTGTCGGGGGACCTCCAGGAGGTCTTCGAACGGCCGGTGACCGTACTCGACACGATCCTGTCCGGGTTCTTCGGCTCGGTCGGGATTCACCAGCACCACCGGGTGACCGACGAGATGATGGCGAAGACCCGCGAACTGGCCGGCCTCCTCGGAGTCGCGAGGCTGACCGGCCGGTTGATGGATTCGCTTTCCACAGGAGAGGCACGTCGCGCCCTGATCGCGCGCGCGCTCGTGCACGACCCGGCGATCCTGGTGCTCGACGAGCCGTGCGACGGTCTGGACCCCGGGGCCACCTTCCTGTTCCTTGGGACCCTGCGCAGCCTCGTCGCCGATGGGAGGACCATCGTGATGGTCACTCACCACATCGACGACATCCTTCCCGAGGTCGAGCGAGTGGTCATGCTCAAGGATGGCCGCGTCCTCCGAGATGGGTCGAAGACAGCCCTGCTGACCGCCGAGGCTCTGTCGACTCTGTACGGGATCCCGGCGAACGTCGACTCGCGAGACGGCTGGTACCGGCTGTGGGGACCCGAGGCGGACAGCGCGCGCAGTTCCTCAGCCGGCAACCTGGGGAGCCCGGTCGGCACATCGATGCTGCCAGTGCCGCGGTTGGGCGGACACGAGAGTATCCTTGGGGAACACACACGGAAGCGAAGGGGATGCGTCATGCCGATCGTCCGCATCGACATCACCGGCCCGAAACCGCCGGGCTGGAAGCAGTCGCTGGCCAAGAGCGCGCGCGAAGCCATAGTCGGGGCTCTAGGCGTCCCCGACAGCCGTGTCACCGTGCGGGTGCAGGAGACCCCTGACGATTGCGTGGACGTGCCCGACTGCAGGACCGACCGGTACACCGTCGTCGAGGTGATCATGTACGAAGGGCGGGCAACTGAAATGAAGCAGGCTATGGTCCGCGCGATCAGAGAACGCTTCGCCGCCGACCCCGGCATCGAGCCCTCCGAGGTGGCCGTCGTCATCCGCGACTCCTCCACGCTCGACCTGGACGTGCCGGCCGGAGAAGCGGGACAATAGCCCCGGTCACGCCCCCGGCGGCGACGCCGTTCCTAGAGGACAGTGAGCCGATCCACTTGACCGAACGAGTCGATCCACTCCGCATCGGACCCCGGACCTCCCCTCGGGACCCCATCCCGCCACTTCTCGACGTCGACAACCCCTCGGGCGAGTGGCTCCGCACTCTGCTCGAGAACGCCGTCGTCGGCGTCATCCACACCAGCGTGGAGCGGAGGGTCGCCTACGCGAATCCGGCCGCGGCGCGCATGTTCGGCTACTCATCGCCTGAAGAGATGGTCACGAGAGTCGAGGACACAGCGCGGGATCTGTACGATGACGCCGCCGACCGCGAAGAGCTCATGCGGCGACTGAGATCGACAGGCTCATGTCCCGATTACAGATGTCTGATGAAGCGCAAGGACGGAAGCACGTTCCCGGCGATCCTGGATTTCCGCGCGGATCTGGGCCGGGACGGAACGTTGGGGCACATCGACGGCTTCATCCAGGACATCAGCTCCGAGACCGAGGCCGTGAGAACGCTCACAGAGAACGAGCGGAAGCTGTCCGCTTACCTCCGGCAGACCTGGCTGGGCGTTGTCGAGTGGGATGACGCCTTCCTCGTGACCGAGTGGAACAGGGCGGCGGAATCCATCTTCGGCTACAGCAGGGACGAGGCCCTGGGGATGCACTTCTCCAAGTTCGTCCCGGAGGCCGTGCGCTCCCACCTGGATACGACGTCGCGCGCCCTGCTCGCCGGAACCGGTGGCGAACACTCCGAGAACGAGAACCTCACGAAGGACGGAAGGACCGTCGTCTGCGAATGGTTCAACACGACGCTCCTGGACGCGAGCGGCAAGACGACGGGTGTCATGTCTCTGGTCCGTGACGTGACCGACCGCGTTCGTGCGGAGAACGCCCTCCGCGACAGCCAGAGGACGCTGTCGGAGGCGGAGCGTATCGCGAGCGAGAACGAGGAGCGATACAGGACCCTTTTCGACCAGTCGCCGGGTGGTGTGTTCGTGCTCGACGCGACCGGGAGGATCGTCGATGTCAACGAGGCGTTCGCGCAGATGCACGGCTACTCGATAGACGAGATGCTGCACATGAGCCTGTCCGACATAGACACTCCGGAGACAGGCGCCCTCGCGCCCGAGCGCATGCGCCGCATCCTTGACGGAGAGACTCTGCGATTCGACGCGCAGCACTACCACAAGGACGGTCATGTCTTCCCCCTGATGGTCTACGTGAGCCGCATCACCATCGGGGGGAAGCCGTTCGTCCTCGGCGTCCACATGGACATCGCCGAGCGCAAGGCCGCCGAGGAGGAGACCCGTGCGCTCAACGCGGCCCTGGAGGAGCGCGTGCGGGAGCGCACCGCGCAGCTGGCCGAAACGAACCGGGAGCTCTCGGACCTGAACACAAGGCTGCTCAACGCCAACGAGGACCTTGTGGCGACCAACCTTCGGCTGGACGAGGCGACCAGGGCGAAGAGTGACTTCCTCGCCGCGATGAGCCACGACCTGCGCACTCCGCTGAACTCGATCCTTGGCTTCTCAGGCATCATGCTCCAAGACCTCGCCGGCTCGCTCACGGAGGAGCAGCGCAGGCAGATCACGATGATCAACAACTCGGGAAGGCACCTGCTCGAGTTGGTCAAGCACATCCTGGACCTGTCGAGGATCGAGGCGGGCAAGGTGCAACTGGAGCGCTCGGTATTCGAGGCGGCCGCAGTCGTGCGGTCCGTCGCCTCGATGATCCTCCCATTGGCCGAGCAGAAGGGTCTCGAGCTGCGAACGAGCGCGTCGCCGGAGTGCACCACCCTGCACTCCGATGCCACGCGGGTCGAGCAGATCCTGTTCAACCTCATGGGCAACGCGGTGAACTTCACGGATTCCGGATACGTCTCGCTCTCGTTGCGTTCGGACGACGACCACTGTCTTTTCGAAGTCTCGGACACCGGTTGCGGGATCGCGCCGGCCGAGTTGAACCGCGTGTTCGAGGATTTCTATCAGGTCAGGCGCCCGAGCGTCGCGAAGGAGATGGGCACCGGCCTCGGACTCCCGGTATCGCGACGGCTCGCGCACGCCCTTGGCGGAGACATCACGGTGTCGAGCGAGCCGGGCGTCGGATCGACCTTCACCCTGCGCCTGCCGAAGTCCACGTCCGTGCCGTCGGTCGGCGCGTAGACGCAGAAACGGCATTCTCGAGCGGCTGAGTGGTTTACACTTCTTAATGCCATGACCCGCGACGAAGACCTGCGTAATGGGACAGGAGTGGACCGCCCATGCGAGAGCATCATCCGACGAAGAGTCCCTCCGGTGATCCCGTCGACGCACGGCCCGATGGCAACGTCCCGCGGTGGACGGGCTCGCCGGATGCCGGCTGCATCATCGACGCCTCCCGGCCTGACGCGTCGCTGCCACCGGAATCGGCCGCGCTGTTGGAGAACCTCGAAGGCACGGAGATCCAGGATCTGCTGGTGGCCTTCACTCGCGCCGTGGGCGTTCCAGGCGCGCTGATCGATCGCGAGGGCAACGTCCTCTTCGCCTCCACCTGGCAACGGATCTGCACCGACTTCCACAGGGTCGATCCACTGACGTGCACGAGGTGCATCGAGAGCGACACGGTGATGGCATCAGCGCTCGACGCAGGCAAGGACTACGCCCGCTACTTGTGCGGCAACGGACTGATGGCCTGCGCCTCCCCGGTCGTTATCGATGGCCGGCACGTCGCCAACGTACTTGTCGGTCAGTTCCTTGCCGCCCCCCCTGACGAGGCGTTCTTTCGCAACCAGGCCAAGGAGTTCCACTTCGACGAGGACGCGTACATGGGCGCGCTGCGCGAGGTGACCGTCGTGGACGAGCCAAGACTGCGAACCATCCTCGCGCTCCTGACCCACTTCCTGGCCGCGACCGCGCGCCTCGGCGCCACGCTCGGCCTGGACCGCAGGCGCGCCATGGACGCAGAGAACCGCCTGCGGCTGATACTGGACGCCATACCGCAGGTGGTCTTCTGGAAGGACCGGGATGGCGTGTACGTGGGTGGCAACCGGCCCATGCTCGAAGCGATGAGACTGGAGCGCCCAGAGGAACTCGCCGGCAAGACCGAGATCGATCTTGGCCTTGCTCCTGAGGTGGCCAAGTCGTGCGCAGTGAGCGACCGGACGGTGATCGACAGCGGCGAGCGCATGATCCACATCGAAGCCCGGGTTCAGAACCCGGGCGGAACGCACACGTGGAGCGACACGTCCAAGATCCCGCTCGTCGACGAGTCCGGTGAAGTCTGCGGCTTGCTGGGCATCAGCGAGGACATCACCGAGCGCAAGGAGTCGGAGCAGGAGATACTCAGGCTGAACGCCGAGCTCGAGACGCGGGTGGGCGAGCGAACGAGGGAACTTGCGCAGGTGAACCGGCATGTCGCCGCGATAAACGAGCAGTTGACGGCCACGAACAACCGGCTGCGCGAGAGAAACCGGCAACTCGACGAAGCAACGAGAGCCAAGAGCGACTTTCTCGCTGCGATGAGCCACGACCTTCGAACCCCGATGAACTCGATACTGGGCTTTTCCGGGATCCTGCTGCAGGATCTCGCGGGACCGTTGACCGGCGAGCAGCGCACGCAGATAGAGATGATCAACGCGTCGGGACGGCATCTCCTCGAACTGATCAACCACGTCCTGGATCTGTCGAAGATCGAGGCCGGCAAGGTTCGCCTCGATCGCGTTGACTGCGACGTGCGGCAGATCGCGCGGTCGGTCGCAGACATCGTCACGCCGCTGGCACGCCAGAAGAACCTCGAGCTGCGCGTCGACATCGATCCCCGCTGCTCGACCGTGCGTGCCGACCGCACGCGCGTCGAGCAGATCCTGCTCAACCTCTTGGGCAACGCCGTCAAGTTCTCCGACTCGGGCCGAGTGTCACTCGAGGTCAGACCCGAAGACGAGGAGATCTGCTTCTCGGTCGCGGATTCCGGTTGCGGCATCTCTGCACGCGACCTGGAGCGCGTCTTCGACGACTTCTACCAGGTCGCGCGACCCGAAGGCGGACCCGTGGAGGGCACGGGATTGGGCCTGCCGGTGGCACGGCGATTGGCCGAACTCCTGAACGGGCGGATCGACGTCGAAAGCGCCCCGGAACGCGGCTCCACGTTCACGCTGCGGCTGCCGGCGTCCGCCCCCGACGGCGGAGCCGCCGACGTATCGGCGACGGCCGTGGCTGACTAGGCCTTCCTGGACTTCTTGCGCTCGTTCTCCGTGAGCAGCCGCTTGCGAAGCCGGATGCTCTTCGGCGTGACCTCGACCAGCTCGTCGTCCTCGATGTATTCGAGGGCCTCCTCAAGCGTGAACGTTATCGGCGGAGCGAGGATGATGCTCTTGTCCGCCGACGCGGCGCGCATGTTGGTCAGCTGCTTCGACTTGGCCACGTTCACCACGAGGTCGTTCTCCTTGGCCTGCTCGCCGACGATCATCCCCTCGTAGCACATCACTCCGGGGCCGACGAAGAGCTTCCCGCGGGTCTGAAGGGAATCGAGCGCGAAGGCCACGGACTTGTCGGTGCTCATGGCGATCATCGAGCCGCTGATCCGTGCTCCGACGTCTCCACGATAGGGCCCGTACTCGGCGAAGTGGTGGAACAGTGTGGCCTCGCCGCGAGTGGCGTTGAGTATCCGAGTGCGCAACCCCATGACACCCCGGGTGGCGATCTTGAACTCGAGGTGCACCCGCTCAGCGCGCTGGACCATGTCGGTCATCTCGCCGCCCCGGCTACCGAAGATCTCGATGACCTTGCCCGCATACTCGCTGGGGACGTCCACGACAGCCTGCTCGATCGGCTCCAGCGTCTTGCCGCCCTCCTTCTTCAGGATGACCTGCGGCCGGCCGACCTGGAACTCGTACCCCTCGCGGCGCATCGTCTCCATGAGAACGGAGAGGTGCAGGACACCTCGACCCGCGACCTCCATTCCGTCGCGATCGGGAGTCTCGCTGATGTTCATGGAGATGTTGGACTCGGCCTCCCGCAGGAGCCGCTCCTTGATCTGACGTCCGCCCACGATGGTGCCCTCCCGACCCACGAGCGGGCTCGTCGAGGCCGCGAACACGATCGACATGGTCGGTTCCTCGACGAGGATCGGGGCGAGAGTGACCGGATCGATCCTGCATGTGAACATGTCTCCGATGTCGGCGTCCTCGACCCCGACCACGGCACAGATGTCGCCGGCATGAGCGGCCTCGGTCTCCATCCGCCCCATGCCTTCGAAGGTGTACAGCTGCTTCACCATGGCCTGGTAACGGCTGCCGTCGTTCTTGATCACGAGGATCTTCTCGCCGCTGTGCACGGTCCCGGAGAACACGCGCCCGATGCCGATGCGGCCCACGAAGCTGCTGTAGTCGATCGTGCACACCTGCATGGCGACGGGCCCGTCAGGGTCGCAGTCCGGCGCGGGCACGTGGTCGATGATCGCGTCGAGCAAGGGGAGCATGTCCATGTTGCCGTCGTCGTGTTCGACGCGCGCGTATCCGTCCACGGCGCTGGTGTAGACCACCGGGAAGTCGAGTTGATCGTCGTCGGCTCCCAGTTCGACCATGAGGTCGAACACCCCGTCCAGGACCTCGTGCGGGCGGGCGCCGGGACGGTCGATCTTGTTGACGACCACGAGCGGCTTGAGCCCGTGCTCGAGAGCGTGCTTCAGGACGAAGCGGGTCTGCGGCATCGGCCCTTCGAAGGCGTCGACGATCAGCAGGGCGCCGTCGGCCATCTTGAGCACGCGCTCCACCTCGCCGCCGAAGTCGGCGTGGCCGGGGGTGTCGATCACGTTGATCTTCGTATCCCGATAGCGGATGGAGATGTTCTTGGCGAGGATCGTGATGCCGCGTTCGCGTTCCTGGTCGTTGCTGTCCAGCACGCAGTCGGGCACCTGCTGGTTCTCACGGAACACGTGGGTGGTCTGGAGCAGACGGTCGACCAGGGTGGTCTTGCCATGGTCGACGTGAGCGATGATCGCGATGTTGCGTATGTCGTTCTGGCGCAAGTGGATCTCCGGAGTCGTGGTGACGGGGAATCTCGAAGGGCGCGCTGAAGCGCGCGCTGGAGGACGGGTCGGCTGGATAGACTAGCACGTACCGAGCCAGAGCGCATGGATCCCGGCCCGGCGACCGGCTGTCTCAGGCTCCGGGGGTCGCGGCGAGCCTCGCGAGCGTCGCGGCGAGCCAGGAACCCACGATCGCGCACCCGTCGGTGGGCAGATGACGTGATGCGGTCTCGTCGAAGAGCAGTTCCGCTCGGGATTCGAACTCGTCGTCACCCTCCCACCACAGCAGCGCCAGTGGGAGCCGCGGCAGCGCCGGGATGCACCACGCGACATCAGCGAGTCCCGGCAGCCTCTGGGCTCCTATCGCCGCGAGCGCGGCCTCGAGGGAGTCGGCCTTCCCGTCGAAACGTCGGACGATGGCGTTCGCGGTGTACCCGCGGAAGGCGGCGACGTAGAATCCGCCACCCGGCAGTTCGGCGAACGAGATCCAGCGACCCGTCGGGAGCGAGCCGTCCGAGACCGCCAGGTGGTACACGAGAAGGGCGACGATGTGAGGGGGAAGAACGCCCGGGGACGCGGTATCCATCTCCGGATAGGCGATGTCCACCCGCGTCCCGAGGAACGGGATCGCGAACACGCCGCGCGAATCGTCCCCTTCGTATCCCACTCCGCATGCGGCCGCCGCCCGTGCCGGCACCAGCCCGGTCGCCCTGCGTCGGGCCGCGTCCAGCGCGTCCTCTCCCAAGATGGACCTCCAACGAGTCGTCACGTGCCGAAGATGATAGCGAGAGAGGCACGCGCACGCACGTCGTGTGCGCGTTGTAGAATGTAGCGGTTCTTGCGAAAGGGGACCTGCGAGCCCGTGAGCGATCCGCGGTTGGTGCATCCGGACTCGTACGGCCTCGAGGGGCCGGCGGAACTCGACGAGCGAGTCGTGAGACTGCTCGATTGCTTCCCGTACTACGTGATGCTGGTGGACGAGGACCATCGGATCATCCACGCCAACGGCGTCATGCGCGACGTCTTCGGCCTGTCCGACGTCGAGATCTCGGGGCAGCACTGCCCCGCTCTCGTCCACGGGACAGATGATCCGTACCCGGGATGCCCTCTCGAAGAAGCCGCGATCACCGGGCGCTCGTGCGAGAGGGAGCTGCGGAACGACGCGAACGATTCGTGGGTGTCGTCGGGCGTGTACCCGACAGGCTGGCTCACGCCTGGGGGACGCCGCATCTTCCTGCACACGGCGCGCGACATCACCGAGATGAAGCACGCTCAGGCGATGGCGGCGACCCATGCTGACAGGATCCAGGAGGCGTTCTCCTCCACCGTCGACATCATCGGGCGGATGATCGAAGTCCGCGATCCATACACCGCGGGTCACCAGAAACGGGTGTCGAACCTGGTCGGCGCCATCGCGAAACGCATGGGGTTGACGGACACGCAGGTGGAGGCAGCGACCATCGCGGCCGGCATGCACGATCTCGGAAAGGTCGCCGTGCCCGCGGAGATCCTCAGCAAGCCCGCGAGGCTGAGCAAGGCGGAGTTCGAACTCGTCAAGGACCACGTGGAAGCAGGCTACGCGATACTCGGATCCGCCGAGTTCCCGTGGCCGGTCGCGGACATCGTGCGACAGCACCACGAGAGGCTTGACGGTAGCGGCTACCCGCATGGGTTGAGCGGGGACGCGATCCTGGTCGAGGCGCGCATCCTGGCGGTGGCCGACATCGTCGAGGCGATGTCCCTGGACCGTCCGTATCGCTACGCCCTCGGCATCGAAGTGGCGCTCGCGGAGATAGAGCTCGGCGCCGGGACGACATTGGATGCCGACACGGTGTCGGCTTGCGTCGGCCTGTTCCGAGACGGTTGGCAGGGTTTCGCCGAACCCGGCGAGCGGGGCTAGAGCGGGTTTCTCCGAGGGTCGCCGCACGCCGAATGGCCGGAGCGGAAGAAGCCCCGACGCCAGGCGCTACTCCGCGACCCCGCCGCGCCTGGCGTCCAGGCGGCCGGAGTCGGCTGCGCGGGACGAGGCGGCGAGAAGGGCGGTCCTCGTCAGCACGCCCATGAGGCCGCGAAGGGCGTCGACGCCGGTCTCGCACTCCTCCGCCGAGAGAAGGGCGATGCTCTTCCGGCAGTAGAAGGCGGTGCACTGGATCGGGCGCTGTTCGTAAGAGATCCTGCAGCCTTCCGTGGTGCAGTTCGGGCAGTAGTCCTTCGGGAATTCGTGCGGCTTCGCCAGCCCCCTCAGGGGAGGGTATGCCGACTCATGTTCGCGGTCGGCCTTCTTCCTGCTGCGCGGGGCGCGATTGGCCGTGTCCGGGTCCTGCAGGACGCGGTCGATGAAGGCGTCGCGGAACCGCTCTTCGCTGCAGCACCGCCCCTTGCACTCGGCGCAGGCATCGCCGTGGCTCGCGGTGAGAACCGACAGCCTCCGCTGCAAGTCCGACCTGCGCTCGTTCAACTCGGCCAGGGACGCCCGCAGTCCGGGCTTGGCGAGGCTGCGATCACCCTCAAACATCCAAGCGCCGTAGTTGCATGCCCAGTCGAACGCCCTGAAGACGGGACGGGCGTAGAACCAGAGCCTCGCCCGTCTGCCGAAAGTGGAGTCTGCCATGGCAGTGACCCTACTTGGGGTCGTCCCGCGGCGTCAAGCCACGCTTGGGAAACGCCGTCCACGCAGCACCGCGGCGCGATACCGCGCGACCGCTACTGAGGTCCGAGAAGCACGACCGCGTCCACGAAGAGTTCGTACTCCTCGTCTTCCGCCAGATCGGCTATGAGCACGCGCTCCACCTCGCCCTCGCCGCGCACGGCTGCCAGGCGGGAGCGGAACAACACCTTGACGTCGGAGCGCTTCACCTGCGTGGCGAGTTCATCCGGCAAGCCCAGGGCGTCCAGTTCGGTGATGAAGACGACCCGCGGCGTGACCTCCGTGAGCGACAGGGCGAGCTTGGCCGACGGGATGCCCTTGTCCAGCACCAGGACCCGCTTGTCCTTCAGCACGCCGACATCCGGGACGGATCCGTAGACACCCTTGTCCTTGAAGTCGTCGATGCCCTCGATGACCGTCGCCTCCCGAACGCCGCATCCCTTGCCTGTCGCGGCGATCTCGTCCTCGGTCAGCGGTTCCACTCGCTTGCCCTCGCGCCAGTTCTTGATCGCCTCGTGCAGAGCATCGGCCGCGAGGTTGCTGCAGTGCATCTTGATAGGCGGCAGCCCGTCGAGAGCGTCCGCCACGTCACCGCGCGTCACGGCCAGCGCCTCGTCGAGGGTCATCCCCTTGACGAGTTCGGTCGTCATGCTCGAGGTCGCCACAGCGGAACCGCAGCCGAACGTCTGGAACTTGATGTCGTCGATGCGGTCGTCCTTGACGCGGATGGACATCTCCATGAGGTCGCCGCACACGGGGTTGCCGACGCGGCCGACGGCCACGTCATCGCCCTCGAGGGATCCCACGTTGCGCGGGTCGCGGAAATGATCGAGCGTCTTCTCCGAATACTGCGTGGACTTCATCGTGCATCCTCCTTGCGCGGCAGATGCCGCGTTGGCGCGTCCAGACCGGCCGCGACTAGTCCGACTTGTACAGCGGCGACATGCGCCGCAAACGTGCAACCACTTCCGGGAGAACCTCCATGACACGATCCACGTCGGAGTCCTTGCTCCACCGCCCGAAGGTGAACTCCATGGATCCGTGTGCCTCTTCGTGCAGCAGGCCGCAGGAGATCAGGGTGTGGGACGGCTCGAGCGTCTTGGAACTGCACGCTGAGCCCGTCGCGACCGAGATCCCCTTGTCCTTCATCGACAGCAGCAGAGACTCGCCTTCGACCCCCTCGAAGCGGAAGTGCGCGTTGTTGGGGAGGCGCTCCTGCGGATGCCCGTTGAGGTGGGAGTCCGGGATCGTCGACAGCACGGCGGAGATCAGGCGGTCGCGCATCGCCGCCAGCCGCGCGGACTCGGCCGGCATCTCCTCGGAGGCGATGCGGGCGGCTTCCGCCATACCCACGATGCCGGGCATGTTCTCGGTTCCCGACCTCAGCCCGCGCTCCTGACCTCCGCCCATGGTGATGGGCGCCATGCGCACTCCGTTGCGTATGTAGAGAGCACCGAGCCCCGGAGGGCCGTAGATGTCGTTGCTGGACAGCGTCAGCATGTCGACCGCGACGGAGGCCATGTCCATCGGGACGATCCCCTCGGCGGCCACCGCGTCTACGTGCAGCGCGACGCCGGTCCCCTTGAGCAACTCAGCGATCTCGGGGATGGGTTGCACGGTCCCTATCTCGTTGCTCGCCCAGCCGATCGAGACCAGGATGGTCTCGTCGGTGATCCGCGCGCGCAGCTTCTCGGGACTGATGCGGCCGAACTGGTCGGGTGGGACCTTGGTGACGTGGAACCCGGTCTTCTCCAGGTACTTCGCGATGTTGTGCAGCGATATGTGCTCGACCTCGGACATCACGACGTGGGTGCCCTCGCGCTTGTTGCGGTTCGCGTAGCCGATCAGGGCGAGGTTGCTGGATTCGGTCGCACCGGATGTGAATATGACCTCCTCGGGCTGGGCGCCGATGAATGCGGCCACGCCGGCGCGGGCGGTATCCAGGGCCTCCGTGGCCCGGTCACCGATGCTGTGGAGCGACGCGGGATTGCCGAACCGCTCCGAGAAGTACGGCAGCATGACCTCGAGGACTCGCGAATCCACCGGCCTCGCCGACTGATAATCCAGATAGACACCGTCGTCCATGTCCGGGCCCCCTTCTAGAACCACATGGTCGCGCCCGCATCGAGCGCGAGATCGTTGAGTGTGGCCGCCCCGACTATCTTGACCCCGTCTATGAACTCGACAACGTCCCAGCCCATGAGCTGTCTCGAAGACTCGCATGCCAGGATCGGGATCCCCATCTCCATGGTCCTGTCCAGCATGACTCGCAGGTTCGGAAAGGACCCCACCTGCACCTTGTCCGCCTCGCCGGGAACGAGCGTCATCAAGCCCATGCCGAGGAAGAACAACGTTGGGTCGAGATCCATCGCCTTCGCGGTCTGCGCGAGCACCAACGGCGAGTACTGCCGCTCGGGCGCCGCGCTGGTCTGCACATAGAGGATCGCCCTCTCGTCCTTCATTCCGGGTCCCTTCTAGCGGCCCTTGCGGATCAGGAAGCGCTTCTGGTCGCCGAGATTCTCGATGACGACGACCTCGTGCCCGGCGCGTTTGGCGAACCGTGTCAGGTCCTCCTCGGCCGCCGGATCGTCGGCGTAGACCTCCAGGACGTCCCCGACGCCGAGCCCATCCATCGCCTCTCGCGCCCGGAAGAGCGGCTCCGGGCAGTAGAGGCCGACGCAGTCCAGGGACTCCCGGGGTGAAGGCTGGTCGCTCATGCCACTCCTCGCGGTCGGATCGGACTTGTCCGCCGGCAGGATTATGCCCCATACGGGGCATGGCGGTGCCGCGCGATACTCATCTGTCCTCGCGCCCCATGCGCGACCGGCGGACGGAGAGGCGGCGTGCTCGACGGGTATAGACTCCGACGACGCATGGACGCTGCCGGGCGGCATCGCCGCGGTCCGACTCGACGGCGCCGGTATCCGACACCTGCCGCACCGCGAACCTACACGACTCCGGTCGATGGAGACCTGATGGCGCCGGAACAGCCCGCCAAGCCACAGCAGATCGGTGTCGCCGAAAGGCCTGCCCGGTCCGCTCTCCTGCTCGAGATCCTCCGGCGCAACGAGGGCCAGCAGATCCTTGACACCTTCCAGAGAGCCACCGGCGTGTCGGCGGCGCTGATCGACCTGGAAGGCAACGTTCTGCTCGCCTCGAAATGGCAGAGGATCTGCACCGACTTCCATCGGGTGGACCCAGCCACATGCTCTCGATGCGTCGAGAGCGATACGGCGCTGGCCGCGGAACTGCAGCGCGGCAAGAGCTACAGCCACTACGTGTGCGGGAACGGACTGCACGACTGCGCATCGCCGGTCCTGGTCGAGGGCACTCACGTCGCCAACATGTTCGCGGGGCAGTTCCTGACCGCCCCGCCGGACATGGAGAAGTTCCGAGAGCAGGCGCGCCTCTGCGGGTTCGACATGAACGAATACCTTGCCGCTGTCGCGGAAGTGCCTGTGATAGACGAGGATCGCCTTCCCTCGATCCTCGAGCTCCTGACCGGCTTCCTGACACGGATGGCGCGAGTCATCGGCGATCTCGGCGCCAGCGAGAGACGCGCCCGCGACGCTGAGGATCGGCTCAAGACGAGCGAGCAACTGTTCCGCGTGCTGTCCGAGAACGCCACGGACCTGATCTACCGGTATCGAATGTGGCCCGACGCGGGCTTCGAATACGTCAGCCCGTCGGCGACCCGGCTCACCGGATACACGCCGGAGGAGCACTACGCGGATCCTCAGCTGGGCTTCAAGCTGGTCCATCCGGACGACCGTCACCTGCTGACGGACGCCGCGTCAGGCGAGTCACGACCGGGACCGGTCACAATGCGTTGGGTGACCAAGGACGGTCGCACCATCTGGACGGAACAGAACAACGTCTACATCCGGGACGACACGGGGCGGGCGGTGGCTATCGAGGGGATCGCCAGGGACGTGACCGAGCGCAGGCGGGCGGACAGGGCCCTGGAGAGCCAGGCCGCGCTGCTCGACCTGGCGCCCGATGCGATCATCGTGCGCGACGCGGACGACCGGATCCGGTTCTGGAGCCGGGGGGCGACGGCGACATACGGGTGGACCCCCGAGGAGGCGCTGGGCCGGGTGGCCCACGAGCTCCTCGACACGAGGTTCCCCGTCTCTCTCGAAGACGTCGATTCATGTCTGCTGCGCACCGGCGCATGGGAGGGCGAACTCGAGCACCGCACAAAGGCAGGCGAGCGGATAGTCGTCGCCAGCCGCCAGGCGCCTCAACGCGGCGATACCGGCGAGACCCGGGGGGTCCTGGAGATCAACCGCGACATCACCGAACGCAGGCGTATGGAAGACGCCCTCCGAGAGGGGGACAGGCGCTACAGGACCCTGTTCGAGCAACCCACGTTGGGCGTGGCGAGGGTCGACAGCTACACAGGTCGCCTTCTGGAGGTGAACCCCCGCTACTGCGAGATGCTGGGCTACTCGGAAGCTGAACTCCTCGAACTCGACACGAGCGCCATCACACACCCCGACGACCTGCAGGCCGACAGGGAGAGCCTTGCGCGCCTGCGGGCCGGCGAAGTCGAGTCCTACACGTTGGAGAAACGCTACATCGGCAAGGACCGCTCGATCGTGTGGGCGCGCTTGGCGGTTCTCCCGCTTTGGCCGAAGGGCGCGAAGCCCGATTGCCATCTCGCGCTGGTCGAGGGCGTCACGGAGCGCAAGAAGGCTGAGGAGGAGATCCGGGAACTCAACACGGAACTGGAACTACGAGTGTCGCGACGCACCGCTCAGCTCGAGACCGCGAACCGTGAGCTGGTCGACACAAACGTGCGCCTGCACGCGGCCAACGAGGCCAAAGGGCGTTTCCTCGCAAACATGAGTCATGAGCTCCGCACCCCCCTGAACTCGATAATAGGCTTCTCGGGGATACTGCTGCAGGGTCATGCGGGATCGCTGAACCCCGAACAGGAGCGGCAACTCGGCATGGTGAGCGTGGCAGGCAGACACCTGCTCTCACTCATCGACGAGATACTCGACCTGTCCAGGATCGAATCGGGAAGAATGCCCGCGCTTCTCAAGGAGTTCGAGGTCCCAGCGCTCGTCAGCGATGTCCTGGAGACGATGCGTCCCCTGGCGGACGCGAGAGGCATCGGCCTGTCGCTGGTCTTCGAGGCGGGAGTAGGGGTGCTGACGTCCGACGCCCGCCACGTGCGCCAGATCCTGGTCAATCTGCTCGGCAACGCCGTAAAGTTCACCGAGTCCGGTGCCGTTTCGCTCCGTGTCTCGATCGAGAACCGGCACATCGTCTTCGCCGTCACGGACACGGGACGCGGCATCCACCCTGACGATCTGCCCCACATCCTGGAGGACTTCTATCAGGCCAGGCCCGTGGCCGAGGCGAAGAACGCGGGCGCGGGCCTGGGTCTCGCGATCTCCTCCCGGCTCGCGGAAGCCATCGGCGGCGCGATCGACGTCTCGAGCGAGATCGGCGTCGGATCGACCTTCACGCTGCGAGTCCCGATCGACTCGCCCCTCCTGGCCGACTAGGGACGCGGCCCCGGTCCCCTTCATCCGGGACCGGAGCCGCGTATCGCTTTCGGTGCGCATCGCGCACTGTCGCCGTGGGCCGCCCTGGCTAGCTTATCTTTACGGCCACCAGCGATGATGCACAGGGGCCGATCCCGCCTCCCCCGCCGAACACCGACTTGAACGTCCATGTCCCGTGGCGAGTCCTCGAGGTCGGCGTCAGGACGTACTTGTAGTACGGCTTGCTGTCCGTCGGATTGGCGACCAGAGTGCGTACGGTCGACACAGTCCACATCGGCGAACGGGGGCGCCTCACGAAGATGCGGATCCGTTTGCCGATCATGCTCGGATCCGGCGTTGCGTAGCCGGACAGAGTGAAGGCCTGTGTTCCCAACACCGCCGACTTGTCGCTCAACAGCGTCAGCGTGGCAGTCTGTGGCCCCGGCGCCGGTGTGGCCGTCGGCGTCGGGGTCGGGGTCGGGGTCGCAGTCGGGGTCGCAGTGGGGGTCGGGGTCGTAGTCGGAGTCGGTGTGACAGTCGGGGTTGGCGTCGGAGTCGCGGTCGGTGTGGCGGTCGGAGTCGGGGTCGGCGACGGCGTGGGAGTCGGGGCCGATGGCGCGGCGGATACCTGGTTCGAGCGAGCCGAGACGTTCGTCGCGACGTCGTTCGCGCGCACGTAGTAGTAGTAGGTATTGCCGCTCTTCGCGGTAGCGTCGTTGTAGCTGGTGATGGCCGCCGCGACGTCAGCTATGAGCACCGGGAGCGCCGAGGTCAGGGTCGGATCCCCGGTGCCCTGGACGCCATATGTCGTGCCCGTCTGGCGGTAGATCGAGTATCCGGAAAGCCCAGAGCCGCCCGTGTCCGTCGAGCCCGTCCAAGTGAGGCCGACGGAGTTGACGCCCGGCGCGGCGACCAGGCCGAAAGGTGCTGTGGGCGGGATCATGTCCTGAGCGCCCAGGGCGATGTCCGTGTCCGGCCCGCCCGAGGCTATGCTTCGACCGCCCGCCCACAAGGCGCCGTTCAGCAAGATGCTCATCCCGGTTGCGGATGGAACGCCGAGCCTGAAGTCGCCGGTCGAACCCGTGGGGCCGTAGTCCTCGTTGTCCACCGTGGTGTCGTCGTTGTCGTCGCAGGTGTTGGCCTCGGTCATCTGGGAGGCGTAGAAGCCGCCTTGGGCTCGCCGACATGGCGTCGACTCTGATGCCGGCAGCCGCCTGTGTGGGAGACCCGTCATGCAGCCAGGACCCCTGCCCCTTTGCGCTGAGCACGGTGACGGTCGCCGGCCTGATCGGGTCGTACTCAGTTGCCGGCGGCGTCGAAGAGCTGCACCGTCAGGTACGCTTGATTGTCCAGGTGCCCGTTGCCCGCGGGAAAGCCCGTGAAGTTCTCATTACCGCACTTGAAGAACAGCCAGCCCGAAACCGCCCCATCGACGTTGGATTGCACCGCCCCGTTGCTGCTGGCGGCTTCACGCGACTGCACCCAGCGTCCAGGGGCGCCGACTGTGCTCTTCCATGTGAACCCGGGCGCGTTCGTGAATCCGCCGGCCGCGCCGGTGTCGGACAGGTTGGCCGACACGTACAGCAGGGTGTTCGCCGGCAGGCCCACCCCTGAGAAGTGGATGGCGTAGGGCGTGTGATCGTTGAGCATGACGGTGGGCGGGCTCTGATCCACGCCGCCCGTGTAGGTGGAGGCGGCGAACGCGGGGGTCGCCCCCCACGGCATGTAGGCGATGACCAGCGCCAGGATCAGCAGCACCGATGTGGAACGCCTCACGCGTCCTGCCTTCGCCCCAGTCGATCTCATGGCGCCTCCCGAGTGCTCAAGAAGTCCGGACATTCTCTACGGACGAACCGGCAGAGTCTCCGCGTACACGAGACGGCTGACCGGAGTGGTGGTGCCGTTCTCGTCGTAGCTGGAGAACCATTCGTACTCGCGGACGACGATCCGGTATTCGAAATCGGCGCCCCTCGACGGCATAGTGATCGTCTTCTGCCACCTCCCGACCGTGATCCCCTTCGCGACCTCGAGCCTTGTGCGGGCGATCCGGGTGACTTCCGTCTCGGCCGTCACAGCAGTCCAGCCGACCACGTCCTGGCTCGGCTGCTTGCGCTCCACGGTCGCGGTCACCGTGGCGGACTTGTGCGGATGGTTGACGCCGTAGGTCTCGCCCGTGACGGTGAGCGTGAACGACGACCTGTCCGAGGCCCAGGCAATCGAAGCGTTGCGCTCCGGCGTCAATTGGGCGAAGTCCGCGATCACCACCGAGGAGAGCTCGAGACCCGACAGCGAGTAGTTCTGGAACCTGGCGAGCGCGAGCTTGATGAAGGGGAAGTACGCCGTGCCCTGGTCGATGACCAGGTCAGCGAACCAGCGGTCCGTGTCCGCATCGTAGTTCACGTCGTAGGCGGCGCACATCGGCGAGGTACCCGGCGCCTCGGCCAATGACAGCCCGGTACGGCTCCACCTCTTCTCCTTGAAGTGGCTGAGCTTGGGCCAATCGGACGGCAGGTGCCCGGGCGTCGTGAACAGCGGGTCGTAGCCCCATTGCGTGACGAAGGGCTCGAGCTTGGTCAAGCCCGTCCCGACCGAACTGTAGGGCCACATGACGACGCCGAGCGCCTCGTCGGCGCCGGACGAGAACCACGGCCGCTTCAGGTAGACGCGAAGCCCACCGCCCGTGCGCTTGCTCGACGTGTCCGTCCTGCTCCATCCGAAGGTCGGGATGATGTAGTCGATCTGCGGCGGAGCCGGCCTGGCCGAACTGGGCACGTGGATGGTCTTGTTCTCCGAAGTCCACGTGAACGTGTGGTCCGTGAGGTCAGAGAAGTACTTCTCGAACCTGGATGTCCCGGTGGCGGAGTACGTGACGAGACGGTGCTTCGTGTCCCCGAAGAACTGCCTCTGCTTCGCCAGCTTGTCCTTGGCGGCGGTCGTCGCGGTGTTGACCAGCAGTCCCGCCGTGGGTGCAGTGCCCCATGGGAACACCGTGAACTTGGCCGGCTTCTTGACTCCTCCGTTGAGGGCCGTGGTGTCCTTGGTCTCGATCGCGAGAGTGAACGCGTGACCGTTCGACGGGACTGCGGTGGCGCCCCACTTCGGGACCACGACTGACGGGTTGTCGATGGTCTCGTTCCATCTCCCCACGACGTCGAGCTTGCTGGTGCTCTTGCCGCTGATCGGCATCCAGTCCACTATCGTCGCGTTCACTTCGCCCGCCTTGCGCTCGGCATGCATCTGCGCCGTGAACGCCGGCCTGATCAGCGGCAGGTCGACGGCATGCACGAGGGTGAGCTTGCGCGGCGGCGTGACCATCCAGTTGCGGCCGACAGTCGAGGCCCGGATCAGCGTGTTGGCGATGGCCGGGTACGCAGCCTTGGGTGCGATCGGCGCCGTGTTGACGAAGTTCGCCGCCGCGTCGACCCCGGTCGCGCTCGTCCCGATCGTGCGAATGAGACTCGTGGTCGTCCGCGCGATCCGCAGTGACGGGACGTGCTTCTCGACACCCCACTTGTAGACGCCCATGTTCGCCAGGTGAGAGGGGTCCATGTACGAACTCAGGTCGACGGTGATCTGCTCCGCCTTGGACAGCTCGACGGTAAGGAGCCGGCTCGCCGGGTCCCACACGGGATCGACCGCCGAAGCGTGAGGGGTGACTCGCGAGTCCAGCGCCTCTCTGCCCTTCACGAGGAACTGGAACGGCTTCTTGTCGTACCATGTCGAGCCCGCGTCGTTGAAAGCGATCTGCATGCTGCTGATCTTGATGCTGCTGGTCGCGGTCTTCGGAATGGTGACGTTCACGATCTTGCTTCCCGATGGCATGGCCGCGGCGGACACCGTGGCGCTGATGACACCCGGGAGACCCGTGAAGCAAGCGCCCTTGCAGTACTGGTCCGGGAGGAAGGGCACGATCGCAGGCATCGCGGGCGTGGGGGTCCATTGCGAGATCGGCAGCTGCTTCCTGTCCGCGGCCATCGGATAGTCCCACGCGTCTCTCGCGCACAGCATCGAATACAGGGTGGTGTCGACCGGCTTATCCGGCACACCGCTGTCATCCAGGCCGCCACCGGTCTCCGCCATCTGGACCGAGGTCTTCGGAGGGGCGACGTGCCGGCTGGAATTCTGGGTCACGAGCCCAAAGTCATCCGGGGGCATAAAGGTCCTCACGACGAGCACCTCCGGCGTCTCGGCCGGCTTGGTCGGCTCGCTCAAGACGACGTCGGGGGGGCTGACCGAGTCGAAGCGCTGGTGGATGAGCGCCCTGGTCACCGTCGTGTTCGTGTCGCCGGTGCCGCCGGGATCCGCCGATGTGCTCCCGGGATCGAACTCAACGCTGTTCCCCGCTAGGTCGACGGACCTGGCGCGGAATCGGTAGGTTGTGCCGAAGCGCAGCCTGGACAGCGAACCGGGTGGCACGGTGAAACGGGCGTCCAGCGGCAGCATCGGGTGCAGGTAGTTGCCGATGTCGTGGGTCTCGCCATCGGGGCCGACGAACGTCTTGCTGGGCGCGCTGTTGCCTTCGGCGTCCGCGTCGCTCAGCGCCGCCCCGGGTCGGGCGACGGTCAGGCTCCATCCGCTCCAATCGAACACCGACTCGTGGATCCTGACGGAACTCGGCGCGGCGTCGTCAAGGTTGACGGTCTCGGGAGCCGAGACGGCGGCGAATTGCACCCACCCCTCGTCGCTGGCGCTGGTCTCGTCATCCCACGCGACCGGTGAGCCGGCCAAGGCGTACATCCCCGTGCGCTCGCACAGCGAGTGCCACTGTCTGGTCACGCTGTCCCAGGCGTCGACACGGTAGCCCCGGTTGAGCTCCTCGGCGTAATGGACGATACCCTCGTCCTGTCCCGCCACCAGCAGCGCATTCTTGGAGGCGGACGATGCGAAGCGCTTGCCGATGCGCGTCCCCAGACCCGGCAGCGCCATGCTGATGATCGGCTGCCCGAGTGAAGCGAGTCCCTCCGACTCGGCCGCGCGTGCGGCCAGCACGCCCTGATCGACAGGAAGCGCGTCGCCCCCTACGCCCGTAGCCCCCATCGACACGGGATTCTGGATCGCGGGATTGATCTTGGCGGCGACCGCCGCGGTGGCCATGAGCCGCGTGGCGGCAAGGTCGACGTTGTAGTTGTACATCTGGACCGGGTCCGAGGTCGTGCTGGTGGCGCTGACGGTCCGGCAGACGAGGTAGCCGTTCTTCATCGTGGCGTCCTTGCACGTCGGCCGGAACCCCGTCGCGGTATAGACGTACTTCTTGCGCACGATCCTCTTGGTCGTCGTGAGGTCGCACGCCGTCCAGGGCGACGCGCTCTTGCGCGTGATCGAGCCGCCGTCGGGCGACTGGTTGGGGTCGGCCAGCGCACCGGCGGGCCACACCGGAACCACGCGCACGACCTTGCACAGCGACAACGCGGCAGCCTGCGCGGCGGTGAACGGGATCTTGATGTCGATCACGATGCCCAAGCGACGCAGCAGCAGCGGATAGTTGCCAAGCGCGCTGAGCGCCTTGTGAAAGTCCATGTCCGGGATCTCCGGCGGCTCGAATCCGGCCGGCTTCACATACGGTGTATGGAACTTCTCGAAGTTCGCGAAGTTGGTGTCTTGCTTGGGCGTGGCGGCCGCCGACGCCGACAGACCCGCCGCGCCGTATGTCGGCAGGATCTTGGACAGCGGCGGATTGGTCACGCCCGGCAACTTCACGAGCTTGGACAGCGTCGGCACCTGGTATGCCAGCAGCGGTGTGGCGGCGATGGTCTGGTACTGCTGCTTGATCACGCTGCTGACGCCCTTGACGGCGAAGGTGTTGATCGCAGCCGTGGTCATGTTGCGGAACTTGAAAGTCTTGTACGGCATGGTCCCGGGGAAGAAGCGGTCCCACAGCTCAGGCTCCGGGAGCGAGGTCACGATGGGGTCGTTCACTATCGTGCGCGACGCGAACAGTGTCTCCTTGGTCTTAGCGAACTGCACCTGGAAGCCGGCCTGGGCGACGCGCGAGGCCCAGTTGGTCCCCGCCGGGGAGCCCACGAAGTCCGGGAACTCGACGATGTTGCCCGACAGCGCGGTGGTCTCCAGTCGCGGGGAGAGGAACACCGACATCTGCAGGTAGGTGACCCCGTCCTCCATCATCGGCGACAGCCCGTTGGGAAGGGCCGTCCACATCAGGGTCTCGGTTCTAGTCGGCATGCCTGATCACGCTCCCAGTTTCGCTGGCGCGAAGGCCGCGCAGTAGGCGTCCCAGTCGTCGTGCACCGGCAACATGTCCACGAACGTCGGATCCTTGCCGGCGAGTTCCTTGGTCACGGTGAGGTCCACCGAGAACGAGAAGAACAGGATCTCGATCTCGATGGTCAGGGTGGCCGTGCCCGTGAGCTTGTCCCCGGGCTCGGGCAGCTTCGGGATGGTCTCGTACTTCAACTCCAGGTAGAACGTCAGAGACACCTTGATGATGCCCAGCACGTCCAGCGAGCCGTGGATGCGGATGAACACCAGGAACGTGAGCTTGGACTGGTCCACGCCGGACACCACGACGCGCTCCCAGCGCAGCGTCATGCCGCCCTTGATCTCGACCATGCCGCTGGCGATCCCGCCCACCGAGAACGAGGTCCCGGCGCCGAACTCAAGGCTGATCTCGACGGCTACGATGCCCTTCGAATCGAACTGCAGAAGGACGTATCCGCCGCCGCCCCAGCACATCACCGTGATCTGGAACGGGCTCTCTCGGCTGCAGAAGTTGAAGTCAAGCGTCACCGGCCCGCCGGTGAAGGGCAGCTTCAGCTTCGCGCCGAAGCTCATGTTCGTCATGGCGAAGACGCCGATACTCAGGTCCGGGATCGCGATGTCCAGAGTCGCGGTCACTCCGCTCGCGTCGACGTCGACCTTGAGAGGGCCGGAGTCGACCACGGTGACCAACGCGCCGACCTGGCCGTTCTTCGCCAGAGCCGTGGACCCCGACCCGCCGAGGCTGCCCGCGTACTTCGCGAGCTCCGCCAGGTACTTCAGCGAACCGACGAACTCGACGTCCTTGATGCTGGGCGTGCAGTCCGGCGAGCTGCCGTTCTTCGACTCGAACTTCAGGGATGTGAATATCAGGTTCACGCACTCGAAGACGTCTTTGACCATCGAGAGCGTGAAGTCGGTCAGCTCGGCGGTGACGGTGAACTCGGGGGGGTCAGGAGGCACCTTGATGCTCTGCACGACCTGGGCGTGGAGCTTGATCTTGCAGTCGGTGCCCGGCACGAAGATGAGGAACGCCTTGTCGAGTTTGGTCTCCCAGTCGAAGGAGATGGAGATCTTTTCCGGGATACCCGGGATTGGGAGTTCCTTGAAGCTCGGCATGTCGGCCAGGTCGAGCACGACCTTGAGGAGGTCCTTCAGCGTTATCCCGCCCAGCAGTTCCGACTTGAGCACCGAGTCGAAGTAGTCCAGCGGATTGAACTGGCCCCCGGCCACCTGGTCGAGGTTGCCGCCGATGGCTCCCATCGCGGCGCCCAAGCCGGAGAACACGGGGATCGGCGTGGCCAGGCCGCCGGCCAGCGAGCCGGGGAAGGTCGGGCTCGTGGGCGTGGTGATCTTGGCGAAGATCATGCCCTGTGCGTTGGAACCAGCGAACGCATTGTTCTTGTACTGGTCGGCGATCTCGATCGTCGTGGGCGTGTTGTTGCCCGTCAGCTTCTCGACCGTCTGCAGGCGAACCGACGACTTCAGCATGCGCGGGTAGAACCGGTTCTCTCCGGCCGCCGGCGGTGTCAGGCGCTCCGCATCGAAGTACATGGTCTTCGTGGGAAGGGTTCGCTCGTCGCCCTTGGATGTGTCCGAGTGCTTCTTGGCGTATGCGATGTTCTGCCCCGCCATGTCGACCGGCACCGCCTTGTAGGCGATGTTGCACAGGATGTTCACCGCGTCGCCGGTGCTTTCGGGACCCATGCCGCCCACGGCCGCTATCACGTCCATGTAGATCAGCGGCGCGTTGAACTTGACCACGTTGCCGTCCCAGTCCGTCGCCTCGATCTGGAACGGCGTGCGCTGGCCGGTCGCGATGGTCTTGGGCCAGAACGCGGAGTTGATCGAGACTATGGGGATGGCCTCCTCGACGATCGGAGGCGTCATCAGGGTCTTGATCTCGACCCTCTTGAACGGGAACGAGCGGTCGCGGACCCCGTTGTCGGTGAAGTTGTACGTTCTTACGGGCTCTCTGACCTTGATGTACTTCCTTTGCATGAGGTAGGCGTACCGGCGCCCGTTCGTCGTCTTGAACTTGCGCTCGGTGATGATGATCAACGATGCGGCGTGCCCGAAGGGGAACAGGCGTCCCGCGAACACGAGCTTCACGTAGTGGTCGCGGGCCATCGTCGCACGATGGTCCCACTCCATGAGCGAGGTGTGGATGAGAGGGGCAGGGTGCTGCAGCAGCAGCGCCTCGACGTCCCACTCGCCCCGCCCGTCGAACCAGGCGCCCAGCGGACTGAGCATCAGGTTGCGCATCTTGATCGGATCGTCGTAGAAGCGCGTCGTGAGGTCCGCGACGGTCCAGCGCACGTCCAGTCCGGAAGTGATCGCCTTCGTGAAGTCGTTTCGTTGGATGATCGTGCCTGGGACCGAGCCGCCCGCTAGCGCGTTCGTGTAGTAGCGGGCCCACACCGCGCGCAGCCTCGGCGGTCCTTCCCGGACCGGGAGCGGGCCGATCTCGATCGGGCCCGGACCTGTCCCGGGACCGGGCACCACCGCGAGCCCGCCGATCGTGTCCTCGCCGTGCAGGCGCGTGTGCCAGAGTTCGGTCCTGTCGCGAAGGGTCATGGGATCGATCTTGTGCTCCCACGTCTCGCCCGGCGACGGGGACATGTAGAGTCCCCACGGGACTTCGAGTGACGTTTCCGGCGGGAATGCGGGAACGAGCACGGACCCGTGCGAGCCCGCGAACGGCTTGTGCATCTGAATGCCCCGGTCGGGTCCGTGGTCCACGGCCGGGTCGATGGCCGGCACAACCTTGTGGGTATAATCGGTCCAGGTCAGCAGGCCCGCAAGCGTGTAGTCGATCCCCGCATCCGCCTTGGAGTCGGGGATGGTGAAGGCCAGGCGACTCGGCTCGGCGATGAAGTTCTGGATCGGGGGCGCGGTGGGTGTCTCGACGCCCTCGAGGAATGCTCGCTCCAGTATGTGCTGCGGTGGGAACTCCACCGAGATGTAGGCCGGCTTCGTCCTATCGTCCCTGACCAGTTTGGGACTGCCCGACGAAGTCGAGTACGAGAGATTGAAGAAGCTGAACTTGAGAGTCAGCAGGTCATCTGGCCTGGTCACAGTGACACTCGAGTCATTCGGGATGATCACGCCCGGGCCCGGAGCGATAGTGGGACCAGGGACCGGATTCACGGCCTGAGCCTTTGGCCCCTTAGTGGCCGTATCGCCCATCTTCACCACGCGCTGGGCGGCTTCGGGGAACGTGATCGGCGCTGCGATCAGGTTGCCGAGCGGAGCGGCGATCCCATAGACCGCGGGGCTGCAGGTGACCTTGGCCCCCGTCGCATCGCCGATCATCTCGAAGGGCGATGCCCAATCGGCGGCGCCCACCAGCAAGGCGCCGTGAGGCCCTTGCATCCATGTGCGCCAGTCCGTGAACTGCCCTGTCAGGTGGTACGAGCCGTTATCCGCCAGCCGCGCGAACCGGACATCACGGATGGGCACGGCCGCGCCGCTGCGCGTCGCATACGTGCCCGCAGCCGCGGCGCCGCTCGCCAGCATCGCCACGTGCGTGGCGCCGCTGCGGGTCTCCGCCGATTCGATCGATATGGAGTCGAACGCGTTCTCACTGAATGAGACCCCGCCGCTCGGGCTTGCCGGCGCACTCAGCGTCCATGTGCGATCGCCCCGCTCGAGCAGGATCACGGCGCGCCTGCTGATCCGTCGGGACAGAAGGCTGGGAAGAGCCGTCGCCGCGAGGGAGACGGTGACTGCATCGGCAACGATGTCTTCACCCATGCCCGTCACCCGCGCGATCCCGTCACCCTCAAGACGCAGCGTCCAGTCCTTCGCGGCCAAGGTCGCCGTCGCCGGACCGTCGAGAACGAGCCCGCTGTCCGGCCCGAGATCGAGGCTCACGCCGCGAACGGAGACCCGCGAGGTCGCGACCCTCTCTCCCGCGAGCCAGAGCGACAGCGGGACTTCGGCGCTGAATCCACCGAGTGCCATCCGGATCCCCAGCCTGGTGGTGGCTCCTGACCCTATCGTCGCGAGTTCCATGTCGGCTGGAAGACCCGTGCCCGGGAAAGTGGCTCCGGTCAGGGCGGCCTTCCAGGTCGCACCGGCGCTCACGAGCAGGCTTGGCAGACCGCCGAACCGCGCCGGGTCCAGAACCGCGCCGAAGGACCCCGCTCGCAACCATGCGGTCCCTGCGGTGGCGCCGAACTCGGGAGCGGGCAGCGGATCGAGGCGGGTGCCCGCCAGCGCAGCACCGTATGCGACCGCCGCGGCCGCGCCCGCGACAGCGACGGCATCTCGGCGGGTGAGTTCGTGCGCCGCCGGATCGGGACCGCGGTGGCTCCCGCGGTCACCCCCCGGCTGCCCGCCGGAGGACGCCAGTCCGCCGAGGATCGTCTGCCTGTTGAGTCTCACTGTGCTCATTGGACTTCTCCCTGTCCGGGGAGGCGCTGACGGCGCGGATCCGGA
Source organism: uncultured Coriobacteriia bacterium (assembly GCA_963695385.1). GTDB lineage: Bacteria > Actinomycetota > Coriobacteriia > Anaerosomatales > PALSA-660 > JANYAK01. The sequence goes on along the minus strand of OY968780.1, from coordinate 2,335,397 downwards.
CGAGGGCGCCCGGCCGCTTTTCGAACGGCGGGCTGCTACGGAGACGGGTCGGAAGAGACTATCGGGACCGGGAAGTGAGAGGTGGGACGGGAGTGCCGAGCGGGAACCGCCGGATACTGGCCCCGACGAAGCGCCGCAGCGCCCCGTCTGCGGTGACCAAGGTCCCGGTTCGATGCCACTAGCGCCTCGCTCCCCGCTCCAAGAGCCGCCCCTCTCCGACATGCGCGCACGCCGTAACATAACGCACGGGCGCGCAGACATCATAGTCCCCTTGCTCGCTCTTGCCGTAGCATCAACCGCGGAGAAAGAGGCTGCGCGGCGCATAGTCTTGTCAGGCGGTGGCACTCGGGCGCCCAACGGCACTGGGTGGGCGCTGCAGGGGAGAGCCGATGTAGCCCCGCCAAGACGCCGCCCCGACGGCCGGTTATCATACGCACACCGACACGACGGGGCATGGGGGCTCGCATGAGCGACGTATCTGCAGAACCGGGCGATCGAGACAGTGTCTCGGGACCGGCGGGCGCGAACAGAAGACGGCCGGCGCAGGAGCGGGATGTGAGGCCCTTCATGGCATGGATGCTCGTCATCGCGATCGGCGTGGTCGTCGGGGACCTGGGGTACGGTCTCGTGATGATCGCGGCGGCCCTGCTGCTGAGCGGGATCGGCGGTGAGAGCGGACGATCCGCGACGTGGGGACATCCGGACCAGCGGACGAGTCTTCTGCTCCCCGCGGGGATCGCCACCGCGGCACTGGGACTCCTCAACGGCGAGTTCTTCGGTACGGTGCTGGGCGAGTGGCTGTCAGGCGCGCTCAGGGCGATGTCCGTCGGATCGCTGCAGTTGCCGCTGAGGAGGGAATTGGCGGTGGCCAACCTGATCCCGCTGCTCATTCTCGTGTGGCTGCTCGTCCTGGCGTGGAAGGTGGGTGTGCCGGCGCTTCGCGGACTCACAAGCGGGAGTCCCGACTCCATCCCATGGCGCAGGTGGCTTCCCGAGTTGTTGTTGCCCGTCGATCTGATCGTGCTGTTCGCCCTCGGGGAGATCCTGATGCTTCTCGCACTGATAGGCACGCTGGTCATCACCAAGCGGACAGCTCCGACCGACCCAGGGGACATGATGCTTCGGACCATGATCGCGGCGTTCTGCGGAGCCGCGGTCGTGGACTACGTCGGCTCGCTCGCGGGAATCTCGCTGGGGCCGCCTGTCGGCGCCGTCATCGCCACGGCTCTGTACGCCGGAAACGCGTGGCTTGCCACCGCGCCTCTGGGCGCCGCCCGCGGGTGATCCATGGCGGACCGCCGGTCGAACGGTCCGCTGCTTGGCCCGATCGTCGCTGATGTGGGACGGACTCTTGCCGTGGACCTGCAAACAGCCATCCGTCGTCCACATGGGGGCGGACCACTCTCGTGAGTCGAGACGATAAACGGATCAAGACGAAGCCTTGGAACCATCGCGGACCGTCATTGGCGCGCTGGGTCGCCGGGGCAGCCGCTGCCGCCGTCGTCCTGCTGACGCTCGGTGCGTGTGCGCCGTCGGGCTGGATCGGACGCACACCCGTCCCTGGCGACACGGCAGCGACCGTGCCAGTCGGCGGTCCCACCGCCTCCTCTGTCGCGACGCCAGCTCCGGCGGTGAGGCCGACGCCCGTGATCACGCCGGCGCCGAAAGCCATACCCTCGCCGGCCGATGATCCCGCGTTCGTCGTCGTAGTCGATGCGGGACATCAGGGGCACGGCAACTACAGTCCCGAACCGATAGGGCCGGGGTCCAAGACCACGAAGCCCGCCGTCGCCGGCGGCACGTCCGGCGTCGTCACCCGCGTAGCGGAATCCGTGATCAACCTGAGGGTCGCCATGCGGCTCCGCGACCTGCTCAGGGCCGAAGGCATGCGCGTGATCATGGTAAGGACGTCACAGAACGTGAACATCCCGAACTCCGTGCGCGCAAGGATCGCCAACGAAGCCCACGCCGGACTGCTGATCAGGCTCCACTGCGATGGCGTCAGATCGCGCTCGACGTCCGGATTGCTGACGATCGTGCCGGGCCGCAACAGGTGGACGGGCGGAATCGTCTCCGCGTCAGCGCGCGCGGGGAGGGACATACACAACGCCACCCTCGCGGCGACGGGCGCGCGCGATCGCGGGATCGCCCCAAGGACCGACATGAGCGGGTTCAACTGGAGCCGCGTACCGAGCGTGATCGTCGAGATGGGCGTCATGACGAACCCGGCCGAGGACCGACTCCTGTCCACCGGCGCGTACGAGCAGAAGCTGGCCCGGGGGATCTCCGACGGGATCGCTGTCTTCGCCGCAGGCGAGTAGCGCCTCCGCGCCGGCAGGGTCCAAGGCCGCCCGACCGTCACGGCCTGCCCCGCCTAGCAGACCCCGCTCGCCGCATCGCAGGAACTGGCGCCCTCGGAGGGTCTGAACAGAGATCCGCTACCGGCTGCGGATTCGACGGCGAGCCCGCTTCCAGCCAGGCGCCGCAACGCCGCTTCCGCCTGTGCGTCGGACACGTCGAAGACCTCAGCCACCTCCCTGGGGGCCGCGCTCCCGTACTTGTCCACGAAGGTCAGGACCGCACCATCCGAGAATGTCGGCCGCCGGGTTTCGAGTTCCTCACCGGCGAAAGCGGCGAACACCGTGGCGAACGCGTCGTATCCCTGGTAGCCCCGCATGAGGCGCTCGCGGCCATCGCGCGTCCGGACCAGGAAAGTCGGAAAGCCCCTGACGCCGCGGGACGCGCATTCATCGAGGTCGGCCTCGAACACGTCGCGGGCCCGGCCGTCCAGGTCATCCAGGAATCTGGCGCGGTCCAGCCCGACCTCGTCGGCGAGTTCGGCTTGGACTTCCCGAAGGTGGATCGCTCGCCCCTCGGCGGCCGCGGACTCACGCAGGCGACGCAGGTAGCGCTTCGCGATCTCGGGATCCTGCAGCTTCGCCGCCTCGTAGGCGATGCTGGCCGGGTACGTCGACTGCATCGCCACGTGTTCGGGGAACTTGTCGGCATCGACCGGCATGCCGTGCAACTTGGAGGCTTCCGCCCAGTGTGCCGCGACCTGGTGCTCCCAGCCCGGCCCGCCTATCCCGTTGGCGGGGTCCCTGAACTGGTCGATGTCCTTCACCAACCCGCCCATCACGAAGTCGATGGACACCTGGTCTCCGAAGACCTCCTGGATCCGGCGCAGGACCGGCTCCGATCCCCAGCACCAGGTGCAGTACGGGTCCGTGTATGCGGTCAGTTCGAGCAGCGGCCGAGCCGTCGCCATCGGATGCTCCTCCGCGCTCGTGGCCATGCCGGGGGCTTCCGCGGCGGTGCCACGGGACCCGGTCTCTACTCTATGTCTACGTGCGCGCCGCTGCAGTACGGCGGGTTGGTCGACAGTCCACAGTTGCAGATCGCGAAGGTCCCGGGCGTTTCCACCTCGAACTCCAGCGAAGTGACCCCGGTTCCCTCGTGCGAACCGTCGCAGTACGGCACAGTGTGCGTCTTTCCGCACCGGCACCAGTGGTAGGTGCCCTCGCCCATCTCGGCGACGAGTGGGTGGCTCGTGCTCTCGTCGTTCTCGTACCTGGCCATCCGTTCCTCCCTCGCTCCCAAGGTACCGATCCTCGTACGGGCCTGCAGCCCGCGTGACCGGAGTGCGACGGGCGCACATACGCAGGTATACCCAACGCGACCGATCGTCCAGGCGCGGGCGGGTCACGGGGGAGACTGCTGAAGGCCGCGGGGCCATGCCACCGCAAGCGCACCGAACATCGACCGACGTCACGCCCGGCGGTGGCGCCGCGACGCCCTCGCGCCCATAATCCAATACCAGTCGTCACGAGAGCGCTCAGACCAATGGCCAAGCTTCTCAAGAACTTGAAGATCGGCGGACTCAGGGCTCGACTGCTGGCTGTGGTTCTCCTGGCGGTCCTTCCCCTCGCCCTACTGATGCTCGTCTACACGGCCATCGAGAACAACGCCGCGCAGAACCGGGTGCGTGACGACGTGAGGCACAGGCTCGACACCGACGTGCGAGCTCTCCAAGACTCGGTCTCCCAGGCCCAGGGGACCTTGGAGACCTTCGGGATAACGTATGCGATCCAGTCACATGACTGGGCCCTCACTCAGGGAAACGTCGACCGCCTGCAGGCTCTGCACGGTGAGTATGTGGGCATAGCCGTGGCCGATCCCGCAGGGCGGGTCCGCGCGTCCAGTCCGCGCCACGCGAAGCCGACCGACATCTCCGGCGAGGAGTTCTTCCAGCGGGCGGTCGTGACACGCGGTCTGGTCGTCTCCGACTACCAGACCGACCCGCTGACACGCCGTCCCGTGATCATCATTTGCATGCCGATCTATGACGAGGCCGTCACACGTCTGGTTGCCGTGGAGTACATCGCCATGTCTCCGGCGCGCTTGGGCGAGAGATTGGCGGCCGCCAATGTCTTCACGGCCGAGATCCTCATCGACGGCAGCGGCACGATCGTCTCCAGAAGACCGGACTTGCCTGATCTCGTGGGGCAGGAACTGCCGGAAGCCGAGCTTGTCAGAGCGATCCTCAAGGCGAAACGGGGTCAGACCACGGCGGAGGGGATAGACGGCACAGTCCGCCAGTACTATTTCGCGCCCGTCTTCCCGAACCAAGCAGGGGAGTTGTACCTGGCGGCCGGATTCTCGTCCGATCAGCTCCTCGCTTCGGAGAGGCGCCGATTCGTACTCACGGTCGCCGCCTTCGCGGGGATCGCGCTGCTCGCCTTGGCCGCGGCCTGGATGGTCGGCACCTACTCGGTCTATCGTCCGGCGCTCCTCCTGAAGCAGACGGCCGAGCGATTGGCCCAGGGCGACCTCACCGCTCGAGCCCTGCTGGGCACCAGGCGAGACGAGTTCGGCGCCCTGCGGGACGAGTTCAACAGCATGGCGGAGTCCCTCGAGGCTCACGTTGCCGAACTCGAATCCGCGCGCAAGGAACTGCGCATCCTGAACATGGATCTCGAGGATCGCGTCCGGCGACGCACCGCGGAACTGGAATCCGCGGTCAAGGAGCTGGACGCGTTCAGCTACTCGGTCTCCCACGACCTGCGCTCCCCGTTGCGCGCTATCGACGGATTCTCGCTCGCGCTGCTCGAGGACTACTCAGGCGCACTGGACGAGAGGGGTCGGGACGACCTGCGCCGGGTGCGCCACGCCGCCAGCCGGATGGGCGAGCTGATCGACAGCCTCTTGAGGCTGTCGAGGATCTCCCGTCAGGAGATGAAGAACGCGGACGTCGACTTGAGCGAGATAGCGCAAGAGGTCGCCGAGTCTCTTCGCGAGGTCGAGCCGGACCGCAACGTGACGTTCCGGATCGCCTCCGGCGTGCACGGGCAAGGCGACGCCGAGCTGCTCCATATCGTGCTGGAGAACCTCATGGGAAACGCGTGGAAGTTCACCAGCAAGCACGATACGGCGACGATCGAGTTCGATGCCGTCGTGGAGAATGGCGATACCGTCTACCGTGTACGCGACGATGGTGCGGGATTCGAAATGGCATACGCTGCTAAACTGTTCGGTGCGTTCCAGCGCGTGCATGGGCAGGCCGAGTTCCCCGGCACTGGGATCGGTCTCGCCACGGCCGCACGGATCGTGCATCGCCACGGCGGCCGGATCTGGGCCGTCGGCGAATCGGAGAAGGGTGCGACGTTCTCGTTCACGCTCTGCTGAGGCGATGCGACGCCAAACGAGCACGGCACCGGGGGCGGACCACCAGCACGACACAGGGATCAGGAGCAGCCAGATGACGGACTCCAAGAACATCCTGCTGATCGAGGACAACGCGGACGACGCCGAACTCGCACAGCGAGCACTGGCCAAGAACAAGATCCTCAACCATCTGACGGTGCTCGAGGATGGGGCCAAGGCGCTCGAGTACCTGTTCGGCACAGGCGAGTTCAAGGAGCGCGACGTCGCGGACACTCCCTGTCTCATACTGCTCGACCTCAAGCTGCCCAAGGTCGACGGCCTGGACGTGCTCAAGCGCATCAGGTCGGACGATCGCACGAAGCTCATCCCTGTGGTGGTCCTCACGTCGTCATCCGAAGAGCGCGACCTGGTGGAGAGCTACAGCCTGGGAGCCAACAGCTACATCCGCAAGCCCGTCGACTTCGAACAGTTCGTGAAGGCGGTCAAGCAACTGGGGTTGTACTGGCTCGTCCTGAACGAACCACCTCCGGTCAGGGGCCGCTAGCGTGGCGGCGCCGCTCCGGGTGCTGGTCGTCGAGGACAGCGCGGACGACGCCGAACTCGTGCTCCGGCAGCTGGCACGGGCGGACTTCGACGTGACCTCGCGCCGGGTCGAGGACGCCCGCGGACTCAGCGACGCGCTCAACACCTGCGAGTGGGATATCGTCCTGGCGGACTACAACCTCCCGGGCTTCAGCGGCTTGGAGGCCCTGCATACGCTCAACGAGCGTTGTCTGGATGTGCCGCTGATCCTGGTCTCCGGCGCGATCGACGTGCCGACCGCGCTCGAGGCGATGAAGATGGGCGCGAGGGACTTCGTGTTCAAGGACGATCTCCTGCGCCTGCCGTCGGTGGTACGGCGCGAGATCGCGGAGGCGTCGCAACGCATCCAGAGGCGCGCGGCAGAGGCCGAACGCGACCAGGCTCTCGGCGAGTTGCAGGAGGCCAACGCCCAACTCGCGGCCATCGCGCAGCTGACCGACCTCCCCCTCCGCGAGATGACGATGGATCAGTTGCTCACGACCCTGCTCGAGCGTGTGGTGGAGGCGATCGGGGCTGACGGAGCGGCCGTCATCCTCTCCCGGGAGGACGGCACGCTCATCGCGGTGGGCGCCGTAGGTCATGACGCAACCGGCGCTGACCATGCAGAACTCCGGATGAGGTTCGCGGGACTCGTCGCCTCCCAGAATCAACCGGTCTACGTTGCGGACGTGACGGCGGATGATCGCGTCGCGGAACCTGGAGTCCCCGGCAGCGGGGTCCGTTCGGCCTTGGGCGTGCCGATGCACTACGCCGCCCGCCTCACGGGAGTGCTGTACGTGGACTGGCTCGCCGCGACCGAGCCCCCGCCCTGGGAGGTGTCGCTGCTGGAGATGGCCGCCGATGGCTGCGCCATCGCGATAGAGAATGCGCGCCTGTTCCAGCACGAGCACAACATCGCCGAGACTCTGCAAAGAGCGCTGCTCTCGGCCTCGATCAGCATCCCCAGCGTCGACGTCGGCCATTTCTACGGGTCCGCCACCGAGGAGGTCCTGGTCGGGGGTGACTTCTATGACGTGTTCGAGACCACTCCGGGGTGCATCGCGTTCTCGATCGGCGACGTGTCCGGCAAAGGACTGGGGGCGGCATCGGTCACGGCGCTGGTGAAGAACTCCCTCCGGGCGCTCGCGGTCGACGGCCACGCTCCCGACGTCGTGATGAACAAGAGCAACGAGGTGGTCTCCCGCTTCACGAGCACCGAGACATTCATCACCGGGATATACGGCATCCTGGATCTGGTCTCTGGAGACCTGACCTACTGCAGCGCAGGGCATCCGCCGGCCGCTATCGTCGGCCCCGCCGGAGTCCGGATGCTGACGGAGCACGGCCCGGTCCTCGGGGCGATACGAGGAGCGATCTACCCCTCGGCGCAGGAGACTCTGCGCATGGGCGAAAGCATCGTGCTCTACACCGACGGTCTCACCGAGTCGCGGGACCTCGCCGGCGCCTTCTACGGAGACGATCGGCTGTTGTCGTTCCTCGAGACCCTCAGGGACGCGGCACCCCAAGACATCGCGACGCGCATCTTCGAGGAGATCTGGGCGTTCTCCTCAGGGAAGCTGAGGGACGACATCGCCGTGCTGGTGCTGAGACCGCGCGAGGACGCGCTCTAGTTCTGTCGCCCTTCGATGGCCGCCAGCAGGATGGCCGCCGCGATGCCCATGCGCCGGTCCAGCCGTCCCGCCGGATCCATGGAGAAGTCGACGTCGACCTTGTACACGAACGGGTTGAACGCCTGGTCGATGCTGCCGACCTTCTGACCGCTGTCCGGATCCGGGAAGAAGATGTCGTATTTCTGCGGCACGAGGTTGGTGAGCAGCCGGCGAAGCAGTGCCAGGGCCATGCTGTCCTCTATCAGCGTGCCGATCTTGTTCTCGGCCGCGTCGAGCACCTCCCACTCGTCGCGCAGGATCGAGCGGCCGCCGCGACGGCGCATGACGCCGACCTTCTCGCCCGACGTGGACTCCGTCACGTCGTAGGCGGCGGAGAAGTCCATGATCTGGCGCGCCTGGATGCACAGGATCTCCCGCGTCTTGGCCTCGTCCGCATAGACCCGGATGTCCTCCTTGAGCTTGAACGCCTTCTGCTCCGAGAAGGCCGCCAGCACTCCGTCGGCGTCCCACACGTGGAACGCGCCTCCAGCGAGCTTCAGCACCTTGCGACGAACGACGTATCGAGTGCCGGTGAAGGTTCCGTGAGTGCCCACGCGATGTCCTTTCGAACGGGTAGGGACTTCTGCGAGACATGATACATCCGTGGAGTGCATACTCCGCATGGCGGCTGGACGGTACAGGAACGCAGGATCTCGAGGGGGGCATCTTGAGCGTCGAGTCCGTGGGGATACCGCGATCGCTGCTGTTCCACAGGTACGGCGTCCTGTGGACGACCTTCTTCGAGTCGCTCGGGTGCCGCACCGTGGTGAGCCAGCCCACGAACCGGGCGACCCTGACGCGCGGCGCGGCATTGGCGGTCGACGAGGCGTGCCTGCCCCTCAAGATCCATCTCGGGCACGTTGACGCCCTGAGATCGCGCGTGGACCACGTCTTCGTGCCCAGGTTCGTCGCTCCTCGGCGGGACGAGGAGGCCTGCACGAAGCTGATGGCTCTCACGGACGTCATCGAGAACGCGATGCCGGGCACCCCCGTCATCGGCTACACGGTGGACGCCAGGCGGGGCCTGTACGCGACACCCGGCCTTCTCGGAGTCGGCTGGAGACTGCGTCCGAACCCAGCCGCTCTTCTGGTCGCGTACGTTCGCGCGCACTCGGCACAGCGCAGGCATGAGGCGGAGCGCGTGGGCCGCCAGGCGTCCCGCTTCGCGGGGGCCAACGACCGTCCGCGAGTGCTGGTGGTGGGCCACTCCTACAATCTGGAGGACGCCCTCATCGGCGAGCCTCTGCTCAAGTACCTGACCAAGCTGGGCGCCGAGGTCTTCGTTTCCGAGGACGCGGATCGGCGCAGGACCACACGGCTCTCGGCGCGCCTGTCCAAGGACATCTACTGGACCTACGAGAAGGAACTCCTCGGGGCGATAGAGCGCCATCGCGGCGACGTGGATGGCATCGTGTTCCTCGTGGCCTTCCCCTGCGGACCGAACTCGCTGGTTGCCGAGCTGGTCCAGCGCAAGGTCAGAGACGTGCCGCTGCTCACACTGGTCCTCGACGAGTTGCAGGGCGAGACGGGCCTGCGCACCAGACTGGAGAGCTTCGTCGACATCCTCGCCATGAAGCGGCGCGCCCGGAGGGCCAGCGCATGAGTGAGAACCGGGTGACGTTCCCGCATATCGGCAACTACTGGATCGCGCTTCGGCCGCTGGCAGAACTGCTGGGCGACCCGGTGGTCCCTCCTCGTGTCACACGAAGGACGATCGAGCTGGGCGCGCGCTACAGCCCGGAGTTCGTCTGCGTCCCGTTCAAGTACAACCTCGGCACGTTCATCGAGGCGCTCGAGTTGGGCGCCAACGTCATCATGCAGGTGGGGGGCGGTTGCCGGCTGGGCTACTATTCCGAGGTCCAGGAGGCGATCCTGCGCGACCTCGGATACGACTTCACGTTCCTGCGCCTGACCGGCGGCCGCGTGACCACCCGCGACATCCTGCGCGCCTTCAAAGGCGCCAAGCCCTCGCTTACGATGCGCTCGATCCTCAGGCGATTCAAAGAGACCGAGGCCAAGGCCAGAGCCCTCGACGAGATCGACGACCACGCGCGCAAGAACGTGGGTTTCGAGGTCGAGAGGGGTTCGTTCGAGCGCGTCATCGCCAGGTTCCACCGCGATCTCGATGAGGCCCGGGAGACCGGGGAGATCGAGCGGGTCCGCCGCGGATGCATGGAGGATCTGCGCGCGCTTCCGGTCGACAAGCCCACGGAGGTCCTGCGCGTCGGCATCGTCGGCGAGATATACGTCGTCGTCGAACCGGTCGCCAACTACTTCGTCGAGCGCACTCTCGCGCGCCACGGCGTGGAGGTCCACCGGTTCGTCGACGCGACGTCGCTGTTCGACCGCGGAGAGAACGAGCGCCGCCACATGAACGAACTCATCCGCATGGCCGGACCCTATATGCGACACGACGTCGGAGGGCACGGCACGGAGAGCGTCGCCCGCACGCGCGCGATGATGGCCGGCGGCTTCGACGGCGTCGTCCACATCAAGCCGTTCGGCTGCATGCCCGAGGTCAGCGCCACGGCCGCGCTGCAGCGCATCTCGCGCGAGAACACGTTCCCCATCCTGTTCATGAGCTGCGATGCCCAGACGTCCGAGACGGGCGTCGCCACGCGGCTCGAGGCGTTCTGCGACATGCTCGCGATCCGGAGGAAGAGGCGCTGCCATGCTTGATGCCTACCTGGGAGTCGATATCGGCTCCATATCCACGAAGGCGGCTGTGGTCGATGACCGCGGCGGGGTCCTCGCGAGTTCCTACCTGTGGACCGAGGGCAGTCCCGTCGCTGCCGTCCGGCGGGTCCTGACCGAGGTCGAGGCGCAGATGGCCCCGGGGACGCGCGTCGTCGCGACGGGAACGACCGGCTCGGCGCGCGAACTGGTCGGCGCGATGCTGCGCGCCCAGGCGGTCAAGAACGAGATCACCGCCCACGCGATGGGCACCCTGTCGCGCCATCCCGACGTGCAGACGATCCTCGAGATCGGCGGCCAGGACTCCAAGATCATCCTCGTCCGGGACGGCGTGCCGGTGGACTTCGCCATGAACACGCTGTGCGCCGCGGGTACGGGCTCGTTCCTGTCTTCGCAGGCCCGGCGGCTCAACATCCCCGTCGAGGAGTTCGGCGACTACGCGCTGCGCTCGGAGAATCCGACGAGCATCGCCGGGCGATGCACCGTGTTCGCGGAGTCCGACCTCGTTCACAAGTCGCAGATCGGCTACGGGCCCGAGGACATCATCGCCGGGCTTTGCGACGCCATCGTCGGCAACTACCTCAACAACGTCGGCAAGGGCAAGGAGATCCGCGGTCCGATCGTCTTCCAGGGCGGCGTGAGCAAGAACGTCGGCGTCGTGCGCTCGTTCGAGCACGCGCTGGGAGAGGAGATCCGGGTGGACGCCGAAGGTCACCTGATGGGCGCCATCGGGGTGGCCCTTCTGGCGCTCGAGGGAGACGAACGCGCGGTCTTCGAATTCGGCGAGGCCGAAGTGCCTTTCGAGATGCGCGGTGACAAGTGCGGCGGGTGCGCCAACAACTGCGAGATCGTTCTGGCGATGCGAGACGGGGTGTTCGTCGACGCCTGGGGCAACCGCTGCGATTCAGGAGTCGAGAGGACGACGAAGAGGCTTACGGCGAGCGCGGCGGCGAGCTGACGGGACGGGAGGTTCCGGTGTCAAACCTCATCTTGGCCGGCGTCGGGGAGCAGATCCTGCGCCTCGTCGTCGCGATGGTGGTGGGCGTCGCTCTGGGCATGGAGCGGGAGTGGCGCGAGAAGGCCGCCGGGCTGCGGACCATGACGCTCGTCTCGGTGGGCTCCGCGCTGTTCACCATGTATGCGAACTACGCGACCGGCCCGGCGGATTCCGCTCGGCTGGCCGCCGGAGTCGTGACCGGGATAGGATTCCTGGGAGCCGGCGTCATACTGCGGGGGCGCGGGCAGGTCGTGGGGCTGACGACCGCCGCGACCGTGTGGATGTCCTCCGCGCTCGGCATGGGGGCCGGCTTCGGCGCATACGCGCTGGTGGCCGTGGGCACCGTCCTGGCCCTGGTCGCCCTCCTCCTGTTCTCCAGACTGGACGTATCCGGTCACGCGAACGAGGACCGCGGGTACCAGGCGGTCGCCGAGTGGGACCCGGAGCGTTACGAGCGCTTCTTGAGGCGGATACGCGAGAGTGGGCTCTGGGTCAGGCGGCATGCGCTGTCCAGGCGCGGCAGCAGGATGTATGTCCATTGGCACGCCGTCGGGAAGCCGGCAGACCATCTCGCGCTCGCACGCTCCTTCGTCGACGACCCGGAGGTGTCCGAGTTCGGCGAGGGCTAGGCTGCACAGCGAGGACTAGGGCGTCCTATCGGACCCTCACCTCGCAGTACCTGGCCGACCAGCTGGCCTGATGCGTGGCATCCGCATGACGCGCTCGCACTCGCCATCTGCCGGCGGCGGGCAGCGAGAGGGACCTCGAGTACCGCGACTCGTAGGAGGAGTGGTTCGCGACCCGCGCGCTCACAGTCTTGCGCAGTCTCCACGCGCCGGATTCCAGCCGATAGCAGTACAGCCTCACATCGTATGTCCCGGCGACGTGCTTGGGACGCAAGTAGCCCGAGACCGTGAAGGCCCGGCCCCGCCTGGCGCTCGACGGCGCGAGCGGATTGCTCAGGACCGCCTTGGGCAGCACAGCGGGCGCCACAGAGAAGGTCACCCTCTTGCGCGGGGACTCGACGTTGCCCGAGGTGTCGATCGACCAGAACTCCAGGGTGTGAGTCCCGAGCGACGGGACCAGCACCGGGCCGTCGTACGTGACCCGGTTGTCGCCGTTCAGACGGTAGTAGATGCGCGCGACTCCCGAGCCGCCCAGATTGTCCACGGCGGCCAGTGAGATCGACGCGGAGACCGAATACACGGCGCGCGCGTCAGATCTCGTGGTCGGCGGAGTCGAGTCCGGCACACGCTTGATGATGGTGAAGCGCGCCGTGTGTGCGGCCTCGGCGTTGCCGGCGTTGTCCACCGCCCAAAACTCGAGCGTGTGCACTCCGACGGTGGTGACCACCGCGGTGGCAGTGAACGGGCCCGTCGGGCCCGGGGCAGGCGTCGGGCTGGGACCCGGGGCGGGTGTGGCGGTCGGACCGGGCGTGCCGGAGACCGCATGGCACTTGTCGCAGGCCTGGTTGGCGTGAGGCTTCTTGTCCGCGCCGATGGTGGGACCGTCCTTGCCGGCCGTCACCTGATCGGGAGTGATACTCGGCGGGGCCGCGACGTTGTGACACGCCACACACCCGGCCTCGGCTCCGGGTGCCGGACCTCCGGTGTGACCGGCCAGGATGAGGTCCTTGGAGACGGACCACGGCGGGATGGGAGGGCCCATCTTGCCGCCCGCGGTCGCGCTCAGCCCCGCGGGCGCGTTGACCGTGACGATGTCCCCGCCATCGATCTTGTACTTGATGCTGGCCACGCCCGATCCGCCGGCGTTGTCCGTCGCCGAGAGGACGATCGACGCCGAGGTCACGTACGCGGCAGCGGCGTCGGAGGTGGTGGTCGGTGCTATGGGGTCGGGCGGCGCTTCCGACACCGAGAAGTCGACGATGCGGGGAGTCTCCGCGTTTCCGGCGTTGTCCACCGCCCAGAACTCGAGCGTGTGCGCTCCGACCGTGGTGACCACCACGGTGGCAGTGAGCGGGGCCCCGGCGCCTGGACCGGGAGTGGGAGTCGCCGTCCCGCCGCCGGAGACCGCATGGCACTTGTCGCAGGCCTGGTTGGCGTGAGGCTTCTTGTCCGCGCCGATGGTGGGACCGTCCTTGCCGGCCGTCACCTGATCGGGAGTGATGCTCGGCGGGGCCGCGACGTTGTGACACGCCACACACCCGGCCTCGGCTCCGGGTGCCGGACCTCCTGTGTGACCGGCCAGGATGAGGTCCTTGGAGACGGACCATGGCGGGATGGGAGGACCCATCTTGCCGCCCGCGGTCGCGCTCAGCCCAGCGGGCGCGTTCACAGTGACGATGTCCCCGCCATCGATCTTGTACTTGATGCTGCCCACACCCGATCCGCCGGCGTTGTCCGTCGCCGTGAGGACGATCCTCGCCCTGCCCACGTAGGCGGCCGCGGCATTGGAGGTCGTCGTCGGCGGCGCCGTGTCAGGCGCGCCGCCGCCGCCGGAGACCGCATGGCACTTGTCGCAGGCCTGGTTGGCGTGAGGCTTCTTGTCCGCGCCGATGGTGGGACCGTCCTTGCCGGCCGTCACCTGATCGGGAGTGATACTCGGCGGGGCCGCGACGTTGTGACACGCCACACACCCGGCCTCGGCTCCGGGTGCCGGACCTCCTGTGTGACCGGCCAGGATGAGGTCCTTGGAGACGGACCACGGCGGGATGGGAGGGCCCATCTTGCCCCCCGCGGTCGCGCTCACGTCGGCGAACGCGGCCCCCGCCCACAGTACGGCGAGCATGCCGACACCGAGAACGGCTGCCGCGATGGATGTCCTGCGCAGTACGATCGACGTCACGCGTCTCACTCTCCCTGAGTTCCAAGGGCGTCCTTCGACTCGAGCGGCCAAGCCGCCCAGCCCTATCAGGATGACCCGTTCTCGCGGCTCTGACCAGTCCCCCGACCGCTATAGCGGCCGGAAACGGCTGAATCACTCGATGATGCCGTGAATTGTCGGGCACGGCGACAAACGGCGAATCGGGCGAACCGCTGCTCCCGGTGGAACATGGACATGGCGGTGGAAACATCGGCCGGAAGGGGCGCTGGGGGGCGAGCGATGCCATCCGACCATGAGGGGTGATGGCCATGAGTGAGCGAGGAGTGCGGCGATTGGCGTGGGTCCTGGGCACCGTGGCCGCGCTGGGCTTGGCCGGGCTGTTCGTCATGTTCGGGCCGCTCGACGTCGCGGCCCGGGTGTCCACGGCGGAGTTCTGCGATTCGTGCCATCTGATGGATCCGGAGTACGCAGCCTGGAAGTTCGGCATTGACGAGCTGCTGTGGCCCGAGTCACTGAGCGCACTGCGCCGGTAGCTGAGCGGCGGGCGGGGACGCGCCCCGCCCGCCTCAGCCCTTGATCACCCCCAGCGGACGCAGCCGCAGCAGGGGCAAGACGAGGTCGGACTGCTCGGACATGACCGAGTCTATGTCCTTGTAGGCCTGCGGCGCCTCCTCGGGGATGTCCCGCCTGCGCGCGGCCTCGATGGTGACGTCCTTGCGGCGCAGGTCGGCCACCACGTCCTCCGGCCGGATCGATCGTCGTGCGGCCTTGCGGCCCATCGCGCGCCCGGCTCCGTGCGCGCAGGAGCGGAACGACTCCGGCGATTCGAGCCCGCGGGCGACGAAGCTCGCCGATCCCATCGAGCCGGGGACGAGCACCGAACCTTCGGCGCACACGGCGCCCTTCCGGTGCACGACGACACTTCGCCCGAAGTGCGGCTCGACCTCGGCGTAGTTGTGGTGCACGTCGATGGCCTCGCCGGGAACGGCGAGCGGAAAACGCCTGGCCACGGCGTCGCGAACGGCCTCGGCGATGAGCCTGCGGTTCTCTGTCGCGAAGTCGAGACACCAGCGCATGACGACCAGGTACTCGGAGCCGGCGTCGCTTGACACGTCCAGGTGCGCGAGCCCCCACTCCGCCGGGACTCCGCCGAGCCGGCCCGCCTCCTCTCGAGCCACCCGATCGTAGTACTCGGCCATCTGCTTCCCGACGTTGCGGCTGCCCGTGTGAACCATGGCCCACACGGCCCCAGAGGCGTCGACCTGCAACTCGATGAAGTGGTTGCCGCCGCCGAGAGTCCCCAGCTGACGCTTGGCCTTCTCGACCTCGGCGGCAAGCGGCCTCGCGTCCGGGACGATGACGAACAAGTCGGTGCGGTCCTCCTGGGACTCGTGATGCCAATCGAATCCCAGCGGTACGGAGCGTCTGATGTCGTGCAGTAGGCTGTCGCGAACCGGCAGGAGGTCCTCGACGGTCACACCGAGCGGCCATGCCCGCACCCCGCAGCCGATGTCGAGACCCACGGCGTGCGGGACCACCTGCCCCTCCGCGGCGAAGACTCCCCCGATCGGCATGCCGAACCCGACGTGTGCGTCGGGCAGAAGGGCGATATGGTCGAAGGCGAACGGCAGGTTCGCCAGGTTCCGCGCCTGCGCGACAGCGGACTCGTCGATCGCCGATCCCCACACTTTGATCGGCAGAGGCTCGGTCTCGATGACCTTCACCCGTGTTCACACCCATCCGCGCGAAGTGCCGCTCCCACGCGGCCATTCCCGGCCGCGTCACCGACACAACATACCCGCGGTTGCCCTTCTGTCCACGCCCCGCGATCCACGCGCAGGTCACTCGTAGGCGATCGCGTCCCGGACGCTGACCTGTGAGGCGCGGTAGGCCGGCAGCAGACTGGCCAGCGCCGAGATCGCGGTGACGAACGCCAGCCAGCCGACGATCCCCTCCCACGAGAAGCTGTATGTGAGCGGTATGCGGATCGCGATCTGCAGGAGCTCGACCAGTCCACGGCTGAGGGGCCAGGTGGCCAGTGCGCCTATGGCCCAGGCCATGAGGCCGATGGCGACCCCCTCTGTGACGAACACCTGGAATATCGACCAGTGCGAGGCGCCCACGGCTCTCATGACCCCGATCTCGCGCGTGCTCTCGAGCACGTTGATGACCATGGTCCCCGTCAGCCCCATGACCCCCACGACCGCGAGTATCACGGCCATGATCACTAGAAAGGTGACCAGAACGCCCAACTCGCTCGATAGCTGCTGGGCGGATGCCACAGTCGTCTCGATGCCCTCGACAGGGAGCCCGGCGTCCTTGAGACCACTCTCGAGCCGATCGGCGGTCTGCTTCTGGAAGCCGTCCGAGTGCCCCGACGTACGCACGACCAGCCGGAAGGCCGCGCCCGGCCTGCCGAGCGCGCGGGTCACGTCCTCGAGGCCGGCGAATGCGGCCTGTCCTCCGAGCCGCCCCTTGACTATCCCCACCACGCGCCACTGGCGTTCGACGCCGCGGATGTCGAACTCGGCCGAGTCGCCCACGGCCAGGCCATGCTCGTTGACGACATCCGTGTTTATCACCACCGCGTCGACGTCGCCGGGGAGCAGCCATCGACCGGAGACCATGCGCGGGGCGACGAACGTCGTGTCCGGCGGAAGACCGGTCAGACTGATCGTGTCCGAACCCGAGCCACCTGCGCCCTTCACAGAGACGCCCGTGACCGCCCAGCTCTCCGCGTCCGTGACGCCGGGTGTTCTCATCGCCACTCGCTCCGCGGCCGCCGCGCTCACAGGCTGCCTGAAGGTCACATCGACGTCATAGCGCCACCATCCCGTCATGTCGGCGACGGTCATGAGCATCGAGCTTCGCACGCTGATCACCGACATGATCACGGCCGAGGCCAGCGACAACGTCGCGAGCGTCAGAGCGAGCCGTCCCTTGTGAAGGAATGTGTTCCTCAAAGCGAGGGCCACGGGGCGCGGCAGCCCACGGAGCCGGCCCAGCACGCGATCGATCAGCCCGTGACCGAACCTGCCCCCCGCACCGCGTGCCGGGTCCAGGGCACGCACCACGCTCACCCGGGTGCCCGCCCGCACCGGAACGTACGCGACCGCGAGCGGGACCAGAAGACCCACGACGACCGCGAGAGCCACGGTGTAGCCCGGCGGCCCGGAGGGCGGAGTGCCGAAGTTGAGCAACCCGTTGGCGAACTCCGCGAAGCGCGCCGCCATGTACGACCCGGTCGGCAGCCCGATCGCGACCGCGAGCAGCCCGTAGACGGCCACGAGCGTCAGATACATCCGCATGATCTGACCCGACCTCCCGCCCACGGCCTTCATCACGCCGATCTGCCTCATCTGCTGGGTCAGCAGGGCCGTCACCGTGTTGACCACCAACATGCCGGACAGCAGCAGGGCCATGACCCCCAGGGCGAGGAGAAGGACGGATACCGCCCTGAAGATGTCGCCCAGACGGTGGCTACCGGGTTGCGGGACGCTGGTTCCCAGGACGCGCACACCCACCGGCGCGAGAACGTCGTCGGTGATCCGCTGAGTGATCGACGAGGCCTGGTCGCGAGTGAGCGCGCTCTTGTCGAAGGTGACCGCAAGCTGGTTGTACTCCTCGGGTTCACCCAGGTCCGTGAGCGTCTTGAAGGACACGTAGCCCTGCACCCGATCCACGAACATCGCGGGAAAGGAGTTGATGTCGTGGGCGAAGCCGGCGATCCTCACGATCCTCTTGTCGCCCTCAGGCGTCTCGATCGTGATCGCATCCCCCTTGTCGAGCCGGGCTATCTGCGACGCGGACCTCTCAAGGACAACCTCGCCGGGCGGCGGCGGCCAGGCCACTCCGCGCTCGGGGTAGACGATCTCGACGCGCGATGTCGCCCAGTCCCTCGTCGCGACCAGGTCGATGCCGCGAGGCCGGTTCGCGGATGTCGCGCCCGCGGGCGCGTCCTCGACCTCGCGAAGATCCCCGGCCCGGTATAGCATGGCCGCCGAGCGCCTTCCCTGGGCGGCGCGCACGCCATCCGCGCTCTCGACCCGGCGCACGACGCTATCGTCGAACCCGGAGGTGTAGAGCGTGGCGTTGGGGGGCTGGGAGCGGACGAAGTTGGCGTCGAACGACTCCTGCAACATGCCTCGGCCACCCATGACGACCAGGATGGCGAACACGCCGACGGCTATCGAGAGCACGACCAGGAGGGTGCGGAGCCGATGGGTGACGAGATCGCGGCCGATCTTGGCCCAGCGCGGTTCACCCACCGGTGGTCACAGCGGACGCGCGGTCGTAGCGTCGCTCCTCGACGATCTCGCCGTCGCGCACGTGCAGCGCCCGGGTGACCCGCGAGGCGAGGTCGCTGTCGTGCGTGACCATGACGATCGTCTTGCCCGCGGCGACCAGCGTCTCGAACAGCTCGAAGACGGACTCGGCGGTAGCCGAGTCCAGGTTGCCGGTGGGCTCGTCCGCGGCGATCAGCGGCGGGTCGTTGGCGAGAGCGCGCGCGATCGCGACGCGTTGCTGCTGACCTCCGGAAAGCGCCGCGGGCAGCTTGTGCGCCTGGTCGGCCATCTCCACCTGCTCGAGCAGGTGCATCGCGTACTCGGGGCGGTCGCGAAGGTTATGGACCCTGCAGAAGTCCATCGGGAGCATGACGTTCTCTGCGACGGTCAGCGTCGGCAGCAACTGAAAGAACTGGAACACCACGCCGATCGTCTTGCCGCGCCACATGGCCAGCTTGTTCTCGCCGAGCGAATGCACTGGCGTCCCGGCAACGTTCACTTCACCCGAGGTGGGCCGGTCGATCCCGGTGATCATGTTGACCAAAGTGGTCTTTCCGGACCCCGACTTCCCGATCAGCCCGACGAACTCTCCGGCCTCGACCTCGAGGTCGACCCCACGAAGCGCCGTGAAGGGGACCTCGCCTGTGTCGTAGGTCTTCACCACGGAACGCAGCCCGATCAGGGGCCCTGTTCGATCCAGCTCAGGAGTCATGCCGCGAATCCCTTCCAGCGCGCTTCGGTTGTCGCCCGGCAGCTCCCGCGGACCAGCGCGTCGTTAGAGCGTACCCCCCCGCCGCCGTTCGGCCCACCCCCTGCGAGACCGTCGGATGAGCTAGTAGTAGACCGGCGGGTCGGACCCCGTCCGGCCCTGCGGATCCTGATGCTCGTCGTGGCGTCCCCAACCGCCGCGACCGCCTCGCCCTCGAGGAGGCGGCTGCCCGTTGGCGCCGTGGCAGTCAACCGAGGCGCATCCCGTACGGGGACACGTCAACATCCCGCCGCCCGGCCCCTGACTGTCGGATCCGCCGTACTGCCCGCCACCGGCGCTTGGCGGAGGCTGTCCAGTCTCCCCATGGCAGTCAGCGGACGTGCATCCCGTCTGCGGACAGGCGCGCACCGTGTCGGCCGACACGCCGTTGGTCTGGGCGGGCGAAAGGATTATCCCTGCGGTGACCGCGACATAGACGGCAAGTGCGGTGGCTGCGGTCACCAGCAGGACGGCGGGCGTGTGGCTCAGGGCTCGACGCATGAGTCGCTCCCTTCCCGGATGGAGAGAGCCCTGCTCGCGGATGACCTGGGCGGCACCACGGTCCGGGGAACGCAGGTCGCCTGGCGCCCGTCGACGGCAGGCGGCCGTCTCAGGGCTCCGCCCGTGACGACGTTCGCGATCCACCTCCAGTGCAGTATGGCGTGAACGACAAGGGCGTACATGGTCACGTCCGCGGACACGGAGTGCGCTTGGTGCCACAGAACCGCGGTTGCCGGGACCCATCCCGCCATCCCCGATAGCGTCCGCGACACCATGAACCCGCTCAACATCACCGTGACGGTGGCCACGAACAGGACGGCGTCCACCACCAGATTGACGCGCGACGTCGCGCGCAGCGTGGCCAGGAACGACACGGCCGTTCTGACGACCCAGTCCCAGCTCAGAGCCATGTGAAACAAGGCGACTGCGACGAGCGCCAGACAAAGCCATTCGTGGAACGCGATGCCGGTGGCGACGGGATCATCCGCCGCGACGAAGGCCGCCAGCAGCACCCCGTCCAAGATGAGCCGGGCCCGTGCCGACACCTCTCTATGACCTCCCAGCGAGCGTGTCCGATTCTGCGTCTGGCGTGTTCCGACCTGCAACGGCCGAAGAACAAGTGCCAAGGAGTCGCGGAGACTCCGCTCTCCGACCCTAGACCTTCCCGCCGGCGTGCGCATCCGCCAGAAGCGGTACCCGGCACCTACTCCCCAAGAGGTACATCTCCAGTCCGTCGACGCTCGTCGTATAGCGGGCGTCGCGCGACGCCCGGCGAACGCGGGCTGGGCTGGACGCGGCTGGGCTGTTAGATTATGGGCATCGCCCATCTGAGGTTGGAAGACCCGTGACGACTGACGACGCCGGGGCCGGCTCGCGCGCCCACCCGCTTTGGGACCTCAACATAGCGATCGGAGCGATCGGCCTGGTGGCGCTGTTCGGCTTGCTCGTGATCGCGGGAAGAGCGGACTACCTCGCCTACCACTCGGTCATAGAGTTCCTGGTCGCCTCGGTGGCGCTCGCGTTCTTCGCCATCTCGTGGCATACCCGCAAGCTCGTCGATGACGACTATCTCACCGTACTCGGTATCTTCCTTCTGTTCGAAGCCGGCTCGCTGGTCCTCCACGCTCTCACCTACGACGGGATAGCCGTCTTTCCGACCGCCAACGTGACGATGGGCTCGCAGTTCTGGATCTTGGCGCGTGTGATCCTGGCTGCCGGGCTGATCGTATCGCCGATGTTCATCGAGAGAAGACTGAGGCGGCCCGTGGTCGCCATCGCCGTGATCGGGACTCCTGTCGGCGCGGCCGTCTGGATGGTCTTCGCTCACTCCTTCCCCATCACGTTCGTAGCGGGTCAGGGGCTGACTCCGTTCAAGATCTACTCCGAATGGGCGATCATCGCAGGCATGGCGGCCGGCTGGTGGCTGCTCTCTCGCAAGCGGCACCGCCTGGAGCCCAGTGTCTTCACCGATCTCTCCTTGGCCATCGGCTGCATGATCGCGGCGGAACTCACCTTCACGGCGTACACGTCGCTGACCGACATCTTCAACGTCGTCGGCCACGTCTTCCACCTGGCTTCGTTCTACTTCGTGTACAGGGCACTCGTGGCACGGTCTCTGGAGGATCCGTTCGCCGTGTTGTTCCGCAGGCTCTCCCAGCGCGAGCAGGAACTCCGCGAAGACAACCTGTTCTCCACGGGCCTGAATCAGATAGTCACGGACATCAACACGTGGATGAACATCGACGACATCCTGGGCAATGCGATGGCCGGCGCCACCGCCGTCGCGGGTGCGGACGGCGCCATCGTCAGCCTCCACGACGGCGCGGGACGGTTCAACGTCCGCTATGCCCACGGCCCGCATCTCCAAAGCACTCGCGGGATGGTGCTGGACCGCTCGCTGGCGCCTCACGTCTACGAGGCCGCCGAGAGCGGCGAGCCGGTGGTCATCGCCGACACACTCACGGACCGACGCGCCGGCGCTGTGCCCGAGCGCTACGGCACGCGATCCCTGCTTTCGATTCCCCTCATGATGCGCGGCGAGGCGACAGGGATCATGTCGCTGCACTGGAGCGCGCCCTGCGAGACCGTGACCTCGCCCCGGTTGATCCTGTTCGCGCGCAAGCTGGGCGCGGCGCTGTCGCTTGCGCTCGCCAACGCGCTGCTCTACGAGGGCGAGCATCGAGTAGCCGAGACTCTCCAAGGCGCGATGGCCGCCTCGGTGGAAACGTCGGCGGACGTGGAGATAGGAAGCGTCTACCGCTCGGCGCCGGGTATCGGCAGCGTAGGCGGCGACTTCTACGACGTGTTCGACCTGCCTGACGGCAACGTGGCGTTCGTGCTCGGAGACGTCTCGGGCAAGGGGATCGAAGCCGCGGCGACGAACGCGCGCACACGCTCGACCATGCGCGCGCTCGCATACCGCAATCCCGATCCCGCGCGCGTACTGTCGGGCACGAACGAGGCGCTCCTGCGCCAACTCGGAGACTCCGAGTTCGTCACCGCCGTGTTCGGCGTGCTTGACCCGAGATCGTTCGCGGTCGCGATCGGCGTCGCGGGCCACCCGGAGCCCATAGTGTGCGGGCGCCCGGACCTCTCTCCCGGGGACAGTCGCAACCCGCCTCTCGCGGTCGTCGCCGGGCAGACGTTCGACGTTTGGAGGTTCGCTATGCGGCCGGACGAGACCCTCGTCCTCTTCTCCGACGGCATCTGCGAGGCCCGCCGGAACGGCGAGTTGTTCGGCATGGACCGGGCCAGATGGCTCTTGGACTCCTGTAGCGGCCAGTCTAGCCAGAAGGTGGCCGACGCTCTCCTCCGCGAAGTCGAGCAGTTCTCCGACGGAGTGCTGCGGGACGACGTCGCCGTGCTGACCATGAAGCCGCAGCGTCGGGGTGAGTCTCGCCCCTCGCCTCTGTGAGGATGGACGGCGAGGTTCCGGCCGAGACCACCGAGGATGGGGGATAGGCGACGCGATCTTGGGCATATCTCTAGCCGGATCGCACGTCGCCGCTTCGATCTTGGAGGTCGTTTCTCATGGATTTCGGTTTCCTCACGTGGATCTTGATCGGTCTGGTCGCCGGGGTCATCGCCAAGCTGGTCATGGGTGACAGCCTGGGATGGCTCCTGACGATCCTCCTGGGCATCATCGGAGCCTTCGTCGGCGGATGGGCCTCCAGCATGCTGGGCGGCCCCAGCGTCACCGGTTTCAACGTGACGTCGGTGCTGGTGGCGGCACTGGGAGCAATCATCGTGCTCTTCGTGTACGGACTCGTCTCGAGGCGCCGCGTCTAGCCCCTCGTCGGCGCACGACGAAGTTCATGGCGATCGACGCGGCGCTGGACGACGCCATCACGGAACCCTGACGTTGTCATCCTTCTGGACGCGCTCGACGGTCTCGGCGTGTTCGCGCGGGCTCACTGCGCGGATCAGAGCGACTATGCCCCACGCGATCAGCGCGTAGATGGCGATCGCGACGAGCGCGCTCCATTCGAACACCGCCCCGGCCACGCGCTGCGTGCCGAAGATCGTGTCGAAGGGAGCCATGAAGACACCGGACACTCCGTGCACCATCCGTACGAATCCCGCCTCGGGGTTGGCGCCGAGCAGCTTGAGGACGAACCGGATGGCGATCAGCACCTCGATCACGCCGAAGACGAACCAGACCACGCGCGACATGACCGCCTCGATGGGCGCGCGAACCTCGGTGTGGACCTGACTGCG
Source organism: uncultured Coriobacteriia bacterium (assembly GCA_963695385.1). GTDB lineage: Bacteria > Actinomycetota > Coriobacteriia > Anaerosomatales > PALSA-660 > JANYAK01. The sequence continues at coordinate 2,311,775 of OY968780.1, read as the reverse complement.
ACTATCCGTCGAATCTGCGTTTGCGTTCAGCATCGCTTCTCCTGTGGCTTCCAGTGCGCGGATCCGACACGGCGATCCCCATCGCTTTCCCTATCGGGCAGGTCGGGGGGTGGTTCTCGCGTGTGCGGATGACGGGGTAGGCGCCCCGGTCCTTGGGACTCTTGTTCCCGAGCGAGGGGCAGTGAAGACGCTTGGGGCGTTGATGAGCACAGCAGCGCTCCATAGGCGTGCCGGACGAGGACGCTGGATCAGTCGGACAAGCGGACCGAGGCCGAGCCGCTCACCCGGGGGGCATGGCGCGTGCCGGGGTGTCCTCGACGGGGAGGAGCGATCGCGCGCGCTGATCCTCAGTGTCCGGCTCCACATGCACGACGACGTCCTTGAGGCCCGGGTACTCGCCGCACAGCCATGCCTCGAGGTCGCGGGCGATGACATGCGCTTGAGCCACGGTGATGCCCGGATCCACCAGGACGCTCAGATCCATGTGGACGACGGCTCCAGTGCCGCGGGTTCGGATGTTGTGACTCCCTCGCACGCCCTTGAAGGAGTTGATCTTGGCGGCCACCTCGCGCGGGTCGAGCCGCGCCTCATCCGAGAACGTGGTGGTCACGCCCTTGAAGACCTCGACGGCGGCCCACGCGATGGCGAATGCCACGAACAGGCCGACGATCGGGTCGGCCAGCGCCACGCCGTTCTTCACCAGCACCAGCGAGACGATGACGCCGAGCGTCACCCAGATGTCGGAGAGAGTGTGCTTCGCGTCCGAGCGCAGCACGTCGCTCTCGAGCCGCTCGCCCCGGCGGGTCTCGAACCACACCACGAAGATGTTGATCACCAGCGTCACAAGCATCACCGCAAAGGAGGTGGCGGTGACCTCGACCTCAGGCAGAGCGCCCGTGCTGGCATAGGCGGTCAGCGAGGACACCGACCCGCTCGCGACGCGCCAAGCTGCGAGGACCAGCATGACCCCGATGGTGGCGCTCGCGAACGACTCGTACTTGTGATGGCCGTAGGGGTGCCCCTCGTCCAGAGGCTTGCTGGCGAACCTCATGGCCACGAGCGCCACGACGTTGCCCGAGCCGTCCGCGAGCGAGTGGAGACCGTCCGCGAACATCGCGGTGGAGCCGCTGAGCAGTCCCCATATGGATTTCGCCGCGGAAACGCCGATGTTCAAGGCGAGGATCTGCCACAGCACGCGGCCGATGCCGCGCGCGCGGTTGTCGTCCGCGATTCTCGCATCCTTGTCCCGAGCGTCCCCCACTGGCACCCTGTCCCCCCCATCACAGGCAGCATCGCCTGCATAGTGTAGCGATGTCCCGCGACGATTGCGCACCGTCCGGTGCCGCCGGCGCGGGAGTCACACAACCGGGCTACCGGTGGTGCAGGCTGCCGCCGAGGACACCCTCCGCCACCGATCCAAGCATGAGCAGCGACGTCACGGCGAAGTAGTCGGCGTTACCCGAACTGTGCGAGGAGATGAGGAAGTGGGAAGGATAGGCCAGTTCGTAGATCACGAAGGCGACGCTGAGCGCCATCATCCCCGCCGCTATCCGCATCTTGTTGAGGAACAGCCGACTCTTGAACGACTTGTAGCCTCGCCTCCAGGTGAACCAGCCGGTCAACATCACAGGCACCATCACAGCGGTTCCCGCGAACAGGCAGATGTTCGCCGAGAGCACGAAGCTGTCGTTCAGGGTGATCACATGCAGGCCCATGAAGAGGAAGGCACCCATGAAGGCGGAGATGGGGAAGTGCGTGAGCAGCACGTGCCAGTGCACCTTGTACTTGACGGACACGCCTCCCGGCGAGTCGGTCTCAGCCCAGCTTGATCCCACGTTACGCCCCCCTGACAGGCGAGCAGCGGTCCTGACCGCCGCATCGACGCCTTCCCATTCGCGCCGCGCCTCCCACCAGAGATGATTGTCCCACGCCGGCGGGCGACACGTGCATGAGCGGCCGAAGAGATGCCCGCCCCCCGGATCCGGAGGCGGGCGTCTTCTTCAGCGCGACGGCACGACCTTTGACCCGGAGGCGCGGACTGGACTAGCCGCGGCGGTTATACTGCAGATGCGTCGTCCTTCCTGAAACCACCTGCATCCGCTGACCTAGGGAGCGAGTCTCATGTTCTTCCTGCAAGCCGCACTCCTGGCTCTCGTCGTGTTGGGGGTCGATCTCTGCGTGCCTCCGCCCGCGCTGGCCTACCTCGATCCCGGAACCGGCAGCATGGTGTTCCAGTGGATCATCGCGGGACTGGTCGGATCGGCGTTCGCGCTGAGGATACTGTGGCGCCGCATCACCGGCATGTTCCGGAAGGAAGGGAACGCGGACGAAAGTGATGTCTAGCCGGAACTGGAGCGGCTCTTCGTTTCGTGACCCGAGCGGGCACATCTTCACCGAGAACGGCGTCCTGTATCGATCGGTAGCCCCGACCTATGCCGGGCACTACTCCCTACTGATGTCGTCGGGACTCTACGGGACGCTGGTCGGACGCGGTCAGCTCGTGCCTCACGAGGAAGTCGACGCGCCATCGATCGATGAAGAGGCGGTCCATCGGGTCCTCAGACCCGAACGGATCCCATTCATCTCCTATCCCTGGGAGTGGAGCTTCTCGCAGCTTCGCGACGCCGCCCTCCTCACGGTCGACATCGCATGGAAGGCCTTGGAGCACGGCATGGTGCTCAAGGATGCGAGCGCCTTCAACGTCCAGTTCGTCGGCTCCCGCCCCGTCTTCATAGACACGCTCTCGTTCGAGACCTACGTCGAAGGCGAACCGTGGGTCGCGTATCGGCAGTTCTGCCAGCACTTCCTCGCTCCTCTGGAGCTTTATGCGCGCGTCGGACCGTCCATGGCGAAGTTGTTGAAGTCGGACCTGGACGGCATCCCCCTCGACCTGGCAAGCAGACTCCTGCCCAGGAGCACGATGCTGAGGCCCTCGACGGCGATGCACATCCACGCGCACGCTCGCACGCAGCGGAAGTACAGCGACTCGCAAGGCGCCGCAACATCACGCGCCACCGTCAGCAAGCGCTCGCAGTTCGCCTTGCTGGACAGCCTTCGTTCCGCGGTGAAGGGATGCACTTGGCAGCCCCAGGGCACGGAGTGGGGTGACTACTACGACAAGACCAACTACGACGACGCGGCCATGGCCTCGAAACTCGAGGCGGTCGAGAGGCTTCTGGGACGGACGTCGCCCAGCCTCGTGTGGGACCTGGGAGCGAACACCGGGCGTTTCAGCAGGCTGGCGAGCGAGCGAGGGATCTACACGATCGCGTTCGACATCGATCCCGCCGCCGTGGAGAAGTCGTATCGGGAGGGTCGCTCCGCCAAGGACCCGAACCTTCTTCCTCTGGTGATGGACCTCATGAACCCGACTCCGAATCTCGGGTGGAACCTGCGAGAGCGGGACTCGTTCCTCGAGCGGGGGAAGCCCGACGTGACCCTGGCCCTGGCGCTGATCCATCATCTCGCGATCGGACAGAACGTCCCTCTGGACCGCATCGCGGCCTTCTTTTCGGAGTTGACGCCCTCGCTGATCATCGAGTTCGTGCCGAAGTCCGACAGCCAGGTGCGGCGCATGCTGGCCTCTCGCGAGGACATATTCGCCGACTACGACAAGCCGGGCTTCGAGAGAGCTTTCGGGCGGCACTTCGAGTTCGACGAGACGGTCAGCGTGAAGGATACCGACCGGGTCCTGTATTCGATGAGAAGGCGAGACGCGTGAACGGCCCGGCATCGGGTGACGCGCGCAAGCCGGCGCTTCTGTGGCTCCTGGCGCCCCTGCTCTTCGTGCTGGCGCCGATGGCCTCGTTCTACGCCGCCAACGCCGACGAGTTGCGGCCCGCGGACATGCTGCCTTCGACCGGCCTTGGGATACTGGGAGTTGTGCTCGTTACAGCCCTGATCTTGGGCCTTTCGCGCAAGACATGGATCGCTGCGCTCTGGGCCTCGGTATTGACGGCCGTCTTCTTCTACTGGGGCGCCGCCTATGACGCGATAGGCCCTCTGCACCTGCGGATGGGGCCCCTCGCAGTGAGCACGAACCGGGTCCTCGCCGGCGCCGTCGTGCTGATCGTCTTCGCTCTAGCGTTCATCTCGCGGAACCAGCGACGCGTCGAATCGGCGGTCAGAGCCGTCACGATACTGGGCGTGTGTTTCGCTGTCGGTGCGGCCGTCTCATTGGTCTTCGCTCGAGCGAGCGTGGACGGCTTGGCAGCGAAGCAGATCGCCGCGACCGCAGCCGGGAAGCCGTCGGCCGGGCCGGCGCCGATCGGGACGCCGAAGGCCCGGGACGACCTGCCCGACATCTACTTCGTGGTCCTGGACGCATACACGTCGAACGAGGCGCTGGACGAGTTCGCGGGCTTCGACAACTCGGCGTTCACGGAGAGCCTGAGACGCAAGGGCTTCTATGTCGCCGAGGACAGCAAGAGCAACTACTCGGCGACATTCCTGTCTCTGGCGTCGACCCTGAACATGGACTACGTGAACGACCGCGTGAAGGGGATAGCCGGAGCCGACCGGAGCGTCCCCTACGCAATGATCATGGACAACCGCGTGACGCGGGTCCTCAAGGAGCGCGGGTACACGTACGTGCACGTCGCCTCCGGCTGGGCGGTCACCGACAGGGCGCCGAAAGCGGACTACTTCCACGCGGCCGGCCAGAACGAACTGACCATGGTGTTGCAGCAGACCACCATGCTCCGGCTTGTCGCGAACAGGTTGATGACCGACGGAAAGCGCGAGACCGTGAAGGGCGCGTTCGCCTATCTGGAGAGTTGCGGAAAGATCGAGGGACCGAAGTTCGTCTTCGCCCACATCCTGGTGCCGCACGGACCGTTCGTGTTCGATGCGAACGGGGGCTTGGTCCGCGGCTCCGTGTCCGACATGAAGTCGTCGGACAAGCGGTCGCGTGCATACGTGGAGCAGCTCAAGGCGACCAACAGCATGGCCCTCCGGTTCGTCGACGGCCTGCTTCGGGATCGCGTACGGCCCACCGTGGTGGTGATCCAGGGCGACCACGGCACGAGGTTCATGACCGCGAAGGACCTGGATCCCACGACGGCGAAGTACAGGCGCCGGCACAGCATCCTGAACGCGATGTACTTCTCTGAAGGTCAGCCGACGCAGCTGTACCCGTCGATCTCGTCCGTGAACACCTTCCGGGTCGTCCTGGACCACGCACTCGGCACGGACTACCCCTTGTTGGAGGATCGTTCGTACTACAGCCGCAACGACTACCACCCGTACGACCTCATCGACGTGACCGATGTGGTCAAGTAGCGGCCCCCAGCCGCTGTGCCGTTCACCCGGGGGATGGCCCGCGGATCGCCCCGCGCGCGAATCGCCCCAGTCAGTCCATCCGCTCGAGCTCGTGCCGGTGGAATTCGTGCTGCCCGAGGGCGCGCCTGAGGTCTTCCGCGAGATCCTCGCTCTTGGCCTCGCCGATCTTCGCCGGGTAGAACTCGGCCGCGGTCGACTCGACGCGCTCCGCGAGTTCACGAGCCTCGTCGGTCGAGTGGACGAAGCGCACCTGCTCTGAGGGCACGTCGGGAGCCACGGGATCCCCGAGGCCCGGGACGTAGGACGCGGCCCAGGTCAGATGACGCATCTCGTCCACGGCGAACTCGAAGTACTGCTCGGCCTGTTCGCAGTCGCCGCATCCGTACTTGTTCCAGAGGTACTGGAGGATGCTCGCGTACTCGACGCCGATGGCCGGGCCCGCCACCGCCAGGTCCTCCGGGCCCGTGATGGGGTGAGGGGCATATGCCTGCTCGCCGCCGGCCCGCACCTGGGCGGCCAGCCGCTCGAACTTCGTGCGGTGGTGGCGCTCGTCATCGACGATCCGTTCGATGAGGCGGGTCAGTTCGGGATCGGAATCGCCGAGCAGGTCGAGCGTGTGCGCGTAGTGAGAAAGCGCCCTGTTCTCGGCGGCGACGTCCTCGAGCATGCTGTCCGCCATGGACTTGGGGAGCATGACTTCCGCGCGATCAAGCGCCGGTTCCCCTCCTCGTTCGCGTATGGCCTCGGAGAGAAACTCGAAGTGCCACATCTCCTCGCGAGCGATCCTGCGGACCGGATCGGTGATCGCGGCATCCCGCAACATCGCGCCGTGGATGACGTACTGGATGATCGCGCCGTGCTCGAGTGCCGCATCCACCTTGAGAGAGGCGAGCGCCTCGCTGGAGACAGCCATGATGGGCTCCCATCGTCGGTGTCGATGCCTGCCTATATACCCGATGCGCGGGACCGCCGCGGCGCGAGGGAACACACTGAGTGGAGGTGGCGGCCATGCGCGAGCTCTTGGCACTCAGCATCGGGTATCTGCTCGGATCCGTGCTGCCGGCCGACCTCCTCGGGCGAGCCCGTGGCATCGACATGCGGGCGGTAGGCACGCGCAACCCGGGAACCACGAACGCCCTTGCGCAACTCGGTCTGATCCCGGGCCTGATCACCGGCGTCTACGACGCATCAGTGGGCCTTCTGTCGATGTGGGCAGCATCGCTGCTCGGTGTGTCGCTGGGCTGGACGTACCTCGCGGGCGTCGCGGCCGTCGTGGGCCACTGCTTCCCGGTCTTCTTCGGGTTCCGCGGCGGGCAGGGGATGGCGGCGACCACGGGCATGCTCGTGTACGAGATGTTGGTCGCCGTGGCGCGCGGCTGGCTCTCCGTGCCGGGCATCTCACTGCTCATCGCGCTCGCGATCCCCGTGTTCTTCCTGACCCGCAGCGCGACCATGGTCGGCGTGGTCGTCGCCCCTCTGCTCGTCCTGGAAGTGCTGCTGGCATACCCCGACTGGCAGTTCGCGGCGTTCATGACCGGGCTCGCTCTCTTCATCTGGGTGACCCAGCTGGGCATCGCCCGGCGCGAGCACCTGTTCCGCCTCGCGGAACCGGTCCGGGCGCGGCTTGCGAAGTCCAAGACGCCGGCACGCTAGGCGGTCGCTGACGCGGCCGGGGCACGAGTGTTGCTGTCGAGTGTGCCGTGAAGACTCACCGCATCCAAGGCATCGCGTTCTCGAGCTACCTCATCGAGACACCTGAGAAGCTCTTCCTCGTCGACAGCGGGTTCCGCTGGTTCGAGCACCTCATTCTGAGGAAGGTGCTCGCGATCGGCCGGGACATCGACGAGCTCGCGCTCGCCGTGCTCACTCACCCGCACCTGGACCACGTCGGGGCGGTCCCCGCGCTTCTGAAGCACGCAGACTTCGAGATCGCGGCCCACCCCGCCTCGCGCGATGCACTCGCTGATGGCGGCCGGGCCTTCTCGCCTCCCACGCAGGTCTGGACCCGGGCCGTGCAGTGGCTTGCCACGACCGCCCTCCCGCTTCTGAGACTTCCGGGCATCGCCCTCTCCGTCGCCGCCGCCGACGGCGAGAGGCTCGATCGGTTCGGCCTGCCCGGCGCGCTGTACTACACGCCGGGACACAGCAGATGGTGCGTCTCTCTCCTGCTCGACGACGGGACAGCCTTCGCCGGGGACCTTGTCATCGGGCCGGGTCACATGACGAGCGTGGTCGCCCCACCGGCCATGGCCGCCGACCCGATCGGCGCGCTCGAGAGCATGCGGAAGCTGTTGCGGGCGGGCGCGAAGCGCTTCATGCCCGCCCACGGCCGCGCGTTCTCCGCCAACGATGTGCGCGAAATGCTCAGAAGGCTCGACGCCATCGCGCAGAGCGCCTGAGGCGCGTCGAGAGAGCGGCCGTCCGCTCGGCCAGATCGCGGCCCCTCGTGGCTACTTCTTCCGCTTGGACCGGTTGTAGTCGATGGCAGCGCGAACGAGTGCCTTCAGCGAACCTTCGTCTACGTGATCACCTTCGTAGAGTTCGATGGCCCGCCTCTTGTTGCCCTCAAGTTCGCAATTGAAGAGCTTGTCGGGATCACTGAGTGCCGCACCGTCCATGAAGCCGAGTTTCACCTTGTTCTTGAAGATGTTGCCGACACAGATGATCCCGTTGAGTGACCAGACTGGTGACCCCATGTACTTCCACTCCTCGATGATCTCAGGATCGACCTCGAGGATGGTCCTGCGGAGCTTCGCCAGCGTGGCACCGCGCCAGTCCGGATTCTGCGCGATGTAGAGGTCAATCTGTTCACTGGGATCCATGGTCACGCCCCCCTGCAATCGGGTCAGCACCGTCTTCCTTACGCCGGCGATTCGACGCATCGGAAAGACAAGACGGAACCCTCGGCCTGCTCACGCTTACCGGGGGTTCCTACGTGACACGTATGGCGGAGAGGGGGGGATTCGAACCCCCGAGACGGGGTAACCGCCTAACGGTTTTCGAGACCGCCGCATTCAACCACTCTGCCACCTCTCCGCGAGGTGCTCGACGGGGCGCCTGGCCAGCCGAAGGCGGCTGCGGCGGCGCCCAGCCGCGAGTCGGTAGTGTACGACACTTGTGCCGATACGGACCAGACGAGCGCCCGGCCGCATCGGCGCGCGTCCGCCCTTCGAAGCCGCCCCTACTCGACGGCCTCGTATGCTCGCCGCGCCAGCGTGAGCGCCTCGGAAAGGCCGTCCTCATCCCCGAGCGGGAGCACCGGCCACTGACGCATGGGCATGCCGTTGTAGGCGAAGGGCTCGACACCTTCTCGCAGGTACAGCGCGGTGAGTTCGTCCTCGCCCCCGATCTTCAACGCGATGCCGCCGTTGGCAAGGAAGGCGAACATCTTGCGACCCCGCACGTATCCGCGGTGACCGAACACGCTCTTTGCCTTCACGTCCGGCCACTCGCGAACGACGTCGTCCACCGCGCGTTGGAGCGGATCGGTGATCTCGATCGGCATGCGCACCCACCCTCCGCAGGGAACCGCTACCGAGCGGGTAGCCCGCCGCAGGGCACGGCGGAAGTCGCCGCGTCCGCGACAGTCGACCCGGTCGCAGGAGCACCGGTCGCGGTGGCGGTGGCACTCGCCCCGAGCCGATAGATGACGCCCCCGGCGTAGTCCGCGTACCAGAGTTCTCCCGAGCCATCCACGCCGAAGGTGCTTATGTTGCGAGAGGTGTTCACCAACATCTTGCGAACCCACTTGCCGCCCGACTTCTGGAGGCCCCATATCCTCCCCGAACTGTAGTCGCCGAAGTAGTAGATGCCGGCCATGGCCGGATTCGTCTTCCCTCTGTACACGTATCCGCCGGTCACCGACTCCCCCTCAGCGTGAGAGTACTCCGCGATCGGCCACCGGAATCCGGTGCGGACGATCGTGCGTCTCTTGTATGTGTGGTTGCCCTCGTACAGCGACCATCCGAAGTCGTAGCCGCCGCGCCCTCCGCCGGCCACCCGGTCGATCTCTTCCCACTTGTTCTGGCCGACGTCGCCGATCCACAGCGTCTTCGTCGGGCGGTCGAATGAGAAGCGCCAGGGATTGCGGAGGCCGTATGCCCATATCTCCGCTCGCCTCCCTCGCTTACCCACGAACGGGTTGGTGGACGGCACGGAGTATCCGGCCCGACTCGGACGTGACTCGGTGTTGATGCGCAGGATCTTGCCGAGGAGTGAACCGAGGTTGCGCGCCCTGTTGTTGGGATCTCCGCCCCCGCCGCCGTCACCGATACCGATGTAGAGATAGCCGTCCGCGCCGAATGCGATCTGCCCGCCGTTGTGGTTGGACAGAGGGTGCGAGACGCGAAGGATGATCTGACGCGACGACGTGACGAAGCGATCGGGGTCATGCGCGCTCAACCGGAAGCGAGCGATCGTGACCGCGCCCGCCCGGTCTGTGTAGTGCACGTACGCGTAACGCTTCTTCGCGAACCCGGGAGGGAATGCCAGCCCCAGGAGTCCTCGCTCCCCGCCCGTGCTCACCAGCGATCGGATGTCGAGCGCGATGGTGGGCACCAGCGAGCCGTTTCGCACGATGCGGATGCGGCCACCCTGCTCGGTCACGAAGAGCCGCCCTGAGCGATCGTCGGGAGCGACGATCATCGTCGGCGAACTGAGGCCCGAGACCGAGGCCGTCGTCCTCAGTACCGGCCATCGCGTGACGGCAGCCGCCTGCCCCGCGAGCAGCGGCGTCATCATCAGCACGCCCCCCACCAGCCACACGAACACCCTGCCGCTGTGAGTCCGCTTCATCTCCATCACGCCCTTCGGATCCGGAAGACTCCGTGAGCGATATACCCAGGTCCATCGACGCGGAAGCCGGGCGGGAGGGTCCGGCCCGGCTTCCATCGATGATGTCTTTCTGGCGGAGAGTCAGGGATTCGAACCCTGGGTACGGTTTAAAGCCGCACACACGATTTCCAGTCGTGCACCTTAAGCCTCTCGGTCAACTCTCCGTCAATCGGGACCGGGGACCTGCATACCCCGCCGGTGCCGATGGCACGCGGAAGTATATCGCGCCTGCCCAGCCTCTGCATACGTGCGGCTGACCGACACGAAAGGGCCGACCCATTGGGCCGGCCCCCTCGTGCTCAGCCTGGCGAGGTGCTCAGGCGGCCGCGCTGGCGCGCGAACGCCTGACGAGCGTGACCACCAGAAGCGTCAGCCCGCCGATGACACCGAAGAATGCGAGCCCGGTCCCGGCGATCGTCGCCCACAGCCACGCCGGCAGCCTCGCGCCCGTGACTCGCACGTGGCCCTTGGCATCCCTGTCGATCACAACGGCGCTGTCGAGCTTGATCTGGCCTTCCCTCTCGAGAGCCCTGAGCATGTGGTAAGCGCCCCTGGCCGCATCGTTGTCGGCGAATGTCGCGAACATGACGTCGGAGGGCGTGCGCTCGGCCAGCTTCTTGACAGGCCGTTCCTTGACTGGACGTTCCTTGACAGCCGTGTTGCCTGCCATCTCCTGACCTCCTTTCGGGTGAGGTAGCTGCGTGTCTCGCGTTGATACCCGCGCCGAAAAGGAGTCAGTCCACTCGCGGACGCCCATCGGCTGAACGCGAGCGCCCCTGCCCGGCACCCGCGCCCAACCGGGTATACACACCCATCGAGTCGCACGGACGGAGGTCGCATGACATGGCACACGCACTCTGGAAAGGCGCGATCAGCTTCGGCCTGGTGACCATACCTTGCTCGCTGTATCCCGCCACGAATCGCAGTGAACTGGCCTTTCACATGCTCGACAAGCGCGACTTCGAGCCGATCCACCAGGAGCGGAAGAACGCAGCCGGCGAGGCCGTCCCCTGGGAGGAGGTCGTCAAGGGCTACGAGTACGCCGAGGGCCAGTGGGTCGTGCTGACCGATGAAGACCTTCGACAGGCCAACGTCGAGGCGACGCGGACGCTCGACATCATGCAGTTCGTCGACGATTCCGCGATCGATCACATCTTCTGCGACACGCCGTATTACCTGGAGCCGACCAAGCAGGGCCGCAAGGCCTACGCGCTGCTGCGCGACACGCTTCGGCGTGAGGGCAAGGTCGGGCTCGCGAAGGTCGTGATCCGTACCCGACAGCACCTGGCCGCCGTCCGCCCGGAGGGACGGGTGCTGGTGGCCCAAGTCCTCCGGTGGGCGCACGAGATACGCGACGCGGGCGTGCTCGATCTGCCGTCGGAGAACCTCGATGAGCTCGGCGTGAGCCCCCAGGAGATCGACATGGCAGCGCAGCTGGTGACCGCGATGGTCGCGGACTGGGACCCCGCGCAGTACAAGGACACCTACCGCGAGGACATCCTGCGCATGATCGACGAGAAGGTGAAGTCGGGCCAGACGCGGGTGCTCACGCAAGAGGCGCCGGCCGAGGGTGAACAGCCCGCCGGCGGCCAGGTCGTCGACATCATGGCGCTTCTCAAGCGCAGCGTTGAACAGCAGAAGGAGCAAGAAGCCCAGCCCGTGGCCTCCTCGCCAGGGCGCCGGAAGACGGCCAAGGGCGCGTAGCGGGGCGCCATGGGACTGGAGACGTACCGCCGCAAGCGCGACTTCGGCGTGACTCCCGAGCCGGCCGGCTCACCCGCCGCGACCGGGGGCCGGCAGTTCGTCGTGCACAAGCATGCCGCGTCCAGGTTGCACTACGACCTCCGCCTCGAACTCGACGGTGTCCTGCTCTCGTGGGCTGTCCCCAAGGGCCCCAGCCTGGACCCGCGCGACCGGCACCTCGCGGTCCGCGTCGAGGACCACCCCCTCGAATACGGCGGTTTCGAGGGCGTGATCCCGAAGGGAGAGTACGGCGCCGGCACGGTCGAGATCTGGGACCGGGGCGACTGGGAGCCCGAGGGCGATCCTCGCAAGGGGCTCGAGAAGGGCGATCTCAAGTTCATGCTCCACGGCGAGAGACTCAAGGGCTCTTGGGTGCTGGTCCGCATGAAGGGCCGCCCGGATGAGGACGACAAGAACTGGCTGCTCATCAAGCATCGCGACGAGTTCGCGTCCGAGGGCGACGGCGCCGCGATCCTGGCGGAGCAGACCACCAGCGTCGCCACCGGGAGGACCATGGACGAGATCGCCGCCCGCGGCGAGACTCTCCAGGTCGGGCCGCCTGAAGCCCCGCCCGACCCGGCCGGGTTGGCCGGAGCGCGGCGGGTGTCGGACGTCCCGCGCTTCGTCGAGCCCGAGTTGTGCACGCTGGTGACCGAGCCGCCCGACGGCGAGGAGTGGCTCCACGAGATCAAGTTCGACGGCTACCGCGTCTCGGCGCGACTCGAGGGTGGTCGCGTCGCGATGTTCATGCGAAGCGGGAACGACTCGACATCGGACTTCGGGCCGCTGGCCGCCGCGATCGCGACACTGCCGGCCAGTTCGGCGATCCTCGACGGCGAGGTGGTCGTCGAGCTTCCCGATGGGACGTCGAGTTTCCAGACGCTGCAGCAGGACCTCGGCTCGAAGCGCAGAGACCGGCTCATCTATCGGGTCTTCGACCTGGTCCACCTCGACGGATACGATCTCAGCCGCGTTCCGCTGACGCAACGCAAGGAGGCCCTGAGGCGGCTCCTGGGAGGCCTCGACCCCGCGTCGCCGGTGCGCTACGTCGATCACCTCCTGGGCGACGGACCGGCGTTCCGGGAGCGGTCCTGCTCGGTCGGGCTCGAAGGGATCGTGAGCAAGCGGGCCGACAGCGCCTACAAGCCGGGCGCGCGCGGCACGGACTGGCTCAAGACGAAGTGCACCCGCGAAGAGGAGTTCGTCATCGGGGGATGGACCGACCCGGGCGGAGCGCGCACAGCGTTCGGAGCGCTCCTGCTCGGCGTGCCGGGAGCAGACGGGCTCCGCTATGCCGGCAAGGTCGGGACCGGGTTCGACGAGCGGCTGCTCGCCAGCCTCGGCGAGCGCCTGAGCGGTCTGGCGACCGACGAGCCGCCATTCGGCGAAGGCATGGAGCGCGCTCCGCGCGCCGCGCACTGGGTGCGGCCCGAGCTCAGGGCGGACGTGGCCTTCACCGAGTGGACGGCCGCGGGCGAACTGCGGCATCCCTCCTTCAAGCGACTCCGACTGGACCTGCCGGGCGCCCCTGTCGCGGTGGTGAGCAAGCGGCGCGCGAAGGCCTCCGCGAAGGCCTCGGCGGTGGCCCCTGCGAAGGCCTCCGCGAAGGCCTCGCCAACCGAGTCCGTTCTCGGAATACCCCTGTCTCACCCGGATCGCGTCATGTGGCCCGAATCCGGCAGCACGAAGCTCGATCTGGCGGAGTACTACGAGCGCGTCTCGGAACACATGATGCCCTACGTCATCCACCGGCCTGTCTCGATGGTGCGCTGCCCGGGAGGGGTCGCCGCCGGATCGGAAGCGCCGCGGGGTCCTCGCGAGGGACCCTGCTTCTTCCACAAGCACCCCTCGGACGACTTCCCCGGTCCCTTCGAGCGGATCACGGTCGAGGAGTCACAGGGGCCCGGGATCTATCTGGCCGTCACGGAGCCGGCCAGCCTGGTCGCGCTGGCGCAGATGGGGGTCCTCGAGATCCACATATGGGGCGCGAGAACGTCGGATGTCGAGCATCCCGACATGATGGTGTTCGACCTGGACCCGGACACCGGACTGGAGTGGAGCCGCCTTGCGGAGGCCGCCCGGCTGGTGCGAGCGGTGCTCAAGGCGGTCGGGCTCGAGAGCTTCGTGAAGACCACGGGCGGAAAGGGCCTGCACGTGGTGGTGCCACTGCAGCCTCACGAGGACTGGGCCGGTGTGCAGCGGTTCGCCCGCGCCGTGGCCGAGGGTGTCGTGAGCGTGGCGCCCGAGAAGTACACGTCCACGATGGCTAAGTCCAAGCGCTCGGGCAGGATCTTCGTCGACTACCTGCGCAATTCGCGGTCCGCGACGTCGGTCGCGCCGTACTCGACCAGGGCCGGAGCGCTCCCCACCGTCTCCGTCCCGCTGCGTTGGGAGGAACTCGGCGGACGCATCCGTTCCGATACGTACTCGATCCAGAACCTCGCGCGACGCTTCTCGCGGATCAGGACGGACCCATGGGAGGGCTATTTCGAGGTGCGGCAGACCATCACGGCCGCGATGAAGCGGGAGTTGGGCGCGTCCTGAGTTGCCGCCGGGCGCTGGAGGTCGCGGCTCTCAGCCCATCTCCCGCACCTTCGAGGCGGCGGCTTCAGCCAAGTCATCGCCCACGAACTTGCTCAGCTGCGTGATCATGGCGGCGGCCAGCGCGTCCAGGTCGTTCACGGTTATGGTGTCGGCGGTCTTGCCGATCGCCCGGGCCTCCAGATCCACCGATACCGACGCCAGCACCGTGCCGACGATCGGCCTCAATGATTCCTCGATGCGCCCCGCCAACGGGTTAGCCAACGCCGCCACTCCCGGGACCGCCCGCTGCGGCGAATACGCTGTCTGAGGATTGCGAGCGCGCCAAACCGTTCTTGGCCTCGGCCTCATCCAAGAACTGCTTGAGCGCGGAGCGGACCCGATAGAAGTAGACGCAGAAGAAGGAGATCGTCGCGATCACGAGCAGCTGTGAACCCAGGGACGCCTGGTCCGCCGTGAAGGCGTCAGGCATGAAGCGAGCCGCCCATCCCGACAGGACCGCAGCGCCGAGGCACGCACAGGCAGCGACGACGTAGGAGATGTTCTCGGCCATGGCCGAGCCCCTCGCGACCCGGTGCAACCCCAGAGCGACGACGAGCAGCACGATGGCAGCGACCAGTGTGAGGGCTCCGACCATCCAGCCTGCTGTCAGGTCATTCCCGCCTTGCGCCAGAGCGACCGACGGAACGGCCCACGCTGCTGCGGCCATCAGCGCGACAGTCAACCTTCGTGACATCTTGGTGCTCGCTTTCTCCAGGATGCTCGGCAGGAACGGCAGTCGTACGGCCGCCGAACGCTACAGAAGGTATCGGCCCCGGAGCGCGCATAACAAAGTGGCATCGCTGTCATTCGGGGAGATTAAGCGACGAACGGAACCTGTTCGGCGACGACAGGAGTCGCGGCACAATCCCTTCGGCTGCGCTGGGCCTCTCGACGTCTGTTCGGTGCGGCAGCCGGCGTCTATTCGACGGGCGCCTGAGGCGCCCCATCCTCGCCCGTACCGGACGCATCCGACGCGTCGGTCGACGCGCGTGCTTCGCGAATGGCGGCGGCTCCCTTTGACAGCGTGCCGGCAAGGAGGAACCCCCACACGAACAGCGCGGCGGCGACCAGCTCGGCGAGGTAGAAGATCGACGTGCCCACGGTCGCGGCCAGGCCGCCCGCCGCCGCGATGACCAGCGTCGCCGTGGCGATCAGCACGTTGGCCCAGACGCGATAGGCGAACTCGGACTTGCGCAGGAATCGGATGATCGACAGGATCGCGCCGTAGAATAGGACGAGGGCCGCGGGGATCGAGACGAATGCCGAGAGCAGTCTCGGGAAGGTGCCCTTCGGGCCAAGAGCCCGGTAGCTCGCGACGGCGCCGCTGGCAAGTTCCGCGGGGTCGAGAGTGACCGTGAACACGCCGTAGGCGAACACCCCCACGAGCACGACATTGAGCGCCATGTAGGCCCATCCCCAGACGGCGCGCCGCGATATCAGCCGTATCGTCCCGTAACCGAGAACCGGCACAAGAGCCGCGGTAGTGACGATGTAGAAGCGGTACAGGAGGTCGTTCCATGAGCCCTGGACGACGGTGAAGACCTCCATGTAGGTGGCAACGGCCCACATGAAGAATCCGATGGTCCACGCGAGCTGATGCGCCTTGCGCCTCTGAAGGTACTGGCGCAGGAGCATGATGTCGAAGACCGTGACCAGAACGCCCGCCAGCAGCGGCAGCAACCAACCGGAAAGGAAGGCTTCCATCTTTTCGAGTCCTCTCGCCCTATCGCCCGGAGGGTGCGACCGACGGCCGCGTCCCGATGCCGGAAGCATAGCATTGCGAGACGTCCTGAACGACGGCGCCCGGGTCCTCGCGTCACTCTTCCCGGCCGAAGCCCCCGCCCTCGCGGCGCAGTCCGCCGAAGAAGCCCATCAAGATCGCCGAGCATTCGTCGGGGAGTACTCCGGCCGTCACGGCGAACCTGTGGTTGAGCCGTCCGTCGCTCGACAGGTCGTAGAGGGTGCCGACGGCGCCCGCCTTGGGGTCCGCTGCGCCGTAGACGAGACGGTCGATCCGGGCCTGGACCATGGCGCCGGCGCACATGACACACGGCTCGAGTGTCACGTAGACGGTGCACTCGGACAGACGCCAGCGGTCGAGCCTGTGCGCCGCGTCGCGCATGGCGAGCATCTCGGCGTGCGAGGTAGGGTCCCGATCGTTCTCACGGCGGTTGTGAGCGCGAGACACGACCGCGCCGTCGCATACCACGATCGCCCCGATGGGCACCTCGCCGATCTCCGCGGCCGCCCGCGCTTCGTCGAGCGCCATGCGCATGTAGGTCTCGTCATCCATCGCCGAAGTATACTTCGTGCGGAGACCGGCCCCGCGGAGGGGTGGCAGAGTCTGGCTTATTGCGATGGTCTTGAAAACCATTGACGCGCAAGCGTCCGGGGGTTCGAATCCCTCCCCCTCCGCCACTTCCGACTTGCAGGATGCGCAAGTCGATCAGCGCCGCGAGGCCGTCCTCGGGTCACGCCCGAGACGGCTAGCCTCAACCGAAACCGCTGCTGGGGCGGCACTCGGAGCTGTTCCGGACGTTGACGGCGCCCCACTTGCGCGCGGTGGCGCCGCCGCATGCGGGGCACCGCTCGACTCTGTCCACCTGCGCGATCGGCTTGTTCACTGAGAACTCGTGTCCGCAGTCTTTGCACTTATGGTCGTATTCCGGCATCGATGATCCCTCCGCCTTTGCTTTGAAGCCATTATACCCCCTTGGGTATCACTTGTCATCGCGCTTCTCCCCAGGACCACCGGAAGGCACGGATGCCTCCGACGCGACCGGCTCCGGTCCGCTAGACTGTCACGTCAGAGTCCGGAGTTCGTCGTAAAGGGGATGACCATGCGTGCAAGGTCTTGGACCGTCGCTTGGACGGCAGTCGCGGTCGGTGTCGCGTTCGCCGCGTTCGGAGTCGGAGGATGCGCTCCCCCCGAGTCGCAAGGACCCGCGGCCACTCCCACTCCCGCTGCGGGCCAGGTGGTCCCGTCCGCCCAGACCACTCCAATCGCCGTTGGCAACAAGGGGATAATCGGACCGTACACGCTGACCATCACTAACGTCGCTCATGAGACCGCGATCCGCGACGCCGAGGGGAAGCGCGTCAAGGCCCACGCGGGCAAAGAGATACTGGTGCTCACCCTGAAGTTCGGCAACGGCAGTGAGTCGCCCAAGGGTGTGGGCCCGTCGGCTCTGAAGCTCGCCGTGAACGACGGTGCCAGGATCCAGCCCCTCCAGACGGGGGGGATCGACTTCATATCGAACATGCCCAAGAT
The DNA here is from genome assembly GCA_963695385.1 of uncultured Coriobacteriia bacterium. Taxonomy (GTDB): domain Bacteria; phylum Actinomycetota; class Coriobacteriia; order Anaerosomatales; family PALSA-660; genus JANYAK01. The sequence goes on along the minus strand of OY968780.1, from coordinate 2,294,065 downwards.
CCCCGCCAAGGGCGAGGCGACGACGATGATCGCATTCGAGGTCCGCAAGCGGCAGTCGGGACTCACCCTTACGTGGGTGCCGTTCGTCGAGGGGTCGGCGGCCCAGACCAAGGCGGTCTTCTCCGTCAAGTAGCCGCCGCGCCTGGCGCCCCAAGATCGCGCAGAGGCTCCGGCTAACGGAGTTCCAGACGCACGGCGGTTACGCAGTCCGTTGTGGACTCGGCGACGAAGCCCAGCTCCTCGACGACCTTCAGCATGCGGTGGTTGTCGGCATCGACGTATCCGGTGATCTCGCGGAGGCCCTTCTCCTGCGCGATACCGATGATCACGTCGGTGAGTTTGAAGCCCAGACCCCTGCCTTGGAAGTCGTCGTGGACCAGGACGGCGAACTCACCCCGTCCCCTGTCAGCCTCGCCCATCAGTCGGCCGACGCCGATGAGCCTCTTCTTCTTGCCCCGAGTGAGCTCGGCCACGATCGCCATCTCGCGGTCGTAGTCGATATTGGTGAAGCGCACGAGCATCTCGTGACTGATGTTCTTGAGGTTCTGCAGGAAGCGGCCCCGGAGAGTCTCCTCGGACACGGAGGCCAGCATCTCGGCTTCCATCGGCTCGTCCTCGGGGCGTATCGGCCGCAGCAGGACCTCGGTCCCGTCGGAGAGCTTCCACGGTGTGACGTACCGGGTCGGGTAGGGTGTGATCACGAGGTGCGGGAACTGGGGCTTGCCCGCCAGAACCGACTCGTCGATCACGATGCGCGCGTCCACGGCCCGGGCCTTGCCGTCGGATATGACTACCGGGTTGATGTCGATCTCGGCGATCTCCGGGAAGTCCACGACGATGTTGGAGAGCACCGTCAGGAGCTCCTCTATCTCGCCGATGTCCGGGGGCACCGCGCCACCGATGGGTTTCTGCATCGTCTTGAAGATGCGGGTCTCCTCCATCATCCGGCGGGCAAGGACCTGGTTGAGAGGAGGGAGGCTCACCGCGAAGTCGGCGAGCCCCTCGGCGCCGACGCCGCCCGCGCCGAACACGATCACGGATCCGAACTGCCAGTCCTTCTTCATCCCGAGGATCAGCTCGTAGTCGACCTTGCGCACCATCTTCTGGACCGAGACGCCTTCGATGACGGCGCCGGGCGAGCTCCGGTCGACCCGGGCGAGCAGCCTGTCGTAGGCCTGCTCGAGATCCGGACCCGAACACACGCCGGTCTCCACGCCGCCGACGGCGCTCTTGTGGGTGATGTCGTGGGACACGACCTTGAGAACGACCGGGTAACCGATCCGCTTGGCGGCGGCGAGCGCGCCCTTCACGTCGGTCGTCATGCTCTGCGGGATGATGGGGATCCCGTACGTCGTCACGAACCGCTTGGACTCCTCCTCGGTGAGCACGTTGCGGCCGCTTCGGGCGACGCGGCGCAGCATGGCCTGCAGGTTGTGCTTGGGAGGAGCCACATCGATCGGCAACTCCGCCGGCGTCTCGTACAGCAACTCCAGGTTGCGGGCATAGCGGTACATGCCGAGGTAGGTCCTGACCGCGTCCTCGGGGGTGTCGTAGCAGGGCACTCCGGCCAGGTGGAAGATCTCGCGACCGTTCTCGACCGTCTTGCCCCCCATCAGCACAGTGATGACGGGCTTGCTCGCGCCCTTCACCAGCGCCGCGACCTGCTCGGCCATGGCGTCGGGTCGCGCGTTGCCCTGCGGCGTGTAGATGACCAGGATCCCGTTGACGCCCGGATCGACCAGGCAGGCCTGCACCGCGGCGACGAAGCGATCGCTGCCCGCATCCCCGAGCACGTCGATAGGGTTGGAATGACTCCAGTACGGAGGCAGCGCCGCGTTCAGAGCCGCCATCGTGGCGTCCGAGAGCGGAGCGAGCCGGCCCCCCAACTCCACCAGGGTGTCGGTCGCCATCACTCCCAAGCCGCCGGCGTTGGTCACGATAGCCACGTCGGGGCCCACGGGCAGACGGTGCGAATCGAGTACTTCGGCCGCACGGAACAGGTCGGCCACCTCGTGCACGCGCACCACGCCCGCGCGCCTGAAGGCGGCTTCGTATATCTCGTCCCCGCCCGCCATGGCGCCCGTGTGCGACAGGGCTGCGGCCGCGCTCTCCGAGTACCGGCCGGGCTTCAGCACGATGATCGGTTTGTTGCGGGCGAAGCTCCGGGCCGCGCTCATGAAGCGCCGGGCGTGCCCGATGCTCTCCATGTAGATCAGGATGCTGCGCGTGTTCGCATCCTCGCCCAAGAAGTCGACGAGGTCCGCGAAGTCGACGTCCACCATGCTGCCCACGGACGCGAACAGCGAGAAGCCCACGTGGGCGCTCACCGCCCAGTCCAGCATGCCGGTACCCAGCGCCCCACTCTGCGATATCAGAGCGATGTCGCCTGCCTGGGGCTCGACGGAGAGGAACGAAGCATTGAGGTGCGCGCTCGGGCGGATGATCCCGAGGCAGTTCGGCCCGACCACTCGCATGGGATACTCGCGAAGGATCTTCTTGATGCGCCGCTCGAGTGCGAGCCCCTCCTTGCCGGTCTCGCCGAATCCTGCCGACACGACGATCGCTCCGTGCACTCCGGCCCTGGCGCACTCCAGCAGCACGTCGGGTACCGAACTCGCCGGGGTCGCGACGAGCGCGAGATCGACCTTCTCGGGAACGTCGCCGATGCTCGGGAAGCACTTGATGTCGAAGACGGTCCCGTGGTGCGGGTTCACCGGGAAGATCGCGCGGCCGTCCGAGCGCAGCAGGTTCTCCATGATCGTCCGACCCACCGTGCCCTCGCTCTCGGTGGCTCCGATCAACGCGATGGTCTTTGGATCGAGCATCGTCCGCATATGTGGCACCTCCACAGGGGACCTTTCCCCAATCGTCGCGGTCTTCGCTGGATGGAGACCTCCGACGGGCGCACGGCGGTGTACGCCGCCTCCCGTGTCCGCGACAATCAGCCGAGACCCAGGCGGCGACGGACAGGGAGGGTGACTTCGGGTGCAACGGGCGGCGTTGATATGGCACCCGGATCTGGCCGCCTTCGACCTGGGCCGGTCACACCCTCTCGACCCGCTACGCCTCACCCTGACCTTGGAGCTCATGAACGCGTACGGCATCCTGGACCCCGGTACCGTGGTGCCGCCCAGGATGGCGACCGAGGACGAGCTGCTGCTCGTGCACTCCCTTCGCTACATCGAGGCGGTCCGGGAGGCAAGCGACTGGAACTCCACGTTCAGGCCGAGCATGGGTCTCGGCACCGAGGACAACCCGATCTTCCCGGGAATGCACGAGGTGGCCGCACTCACTTGCGGCGCCTCCATCGTGGCCATCGACGAGGTTCTCTCCGGGCGGCGCGCTCGAGCCTTCTCCATCGCGGGGGGCCTTCACCACGCTCACCGGGATCGCGCCGCGGGCTTCTCCGTCTACAACGACCCGGCGGTCGCGATCGCGGTGGCGCTCCGGGACCGGCCGGGCCTTCGCGTCCTGTATGTCGACGTCGACGCGCACCACAGCGACGGCGTGCAGGAGGCCTTCATCGGATCCGCCGACGTGTTGACGATATCGGTCCACGGAAGCGGCACGCATTCTTTCCCCGGCACTGGCTTTCCATCCGAGATCGGCCACGGCGCGGGCGAGGGCTTCTCGGTGAACGTGCCGCTGCCGGCATTCGCGACCGACGAGTGCTTCCGTCTGGCCTTCGACGATGTGGTCGTGCCCCTGGCCCAGACGTATCGTCCCGACATCATAGTGGCGCAGGTCGGCATCGACGCGCAGCACAACGACCCGCAGACCGATCTGGGCTTGACGCTCCCGGGCTACCACTCGCTGGTCTGCGGGATCAAGGGGCTGGCCGACGAGTTGTGCGAGGGTCGGCTGGCAGCACTGGGCGGCGGCGGCTACAACATCGTCGAGGTCGTGCCGCTGGCGTGGACCTGGGTCATGGCCGAACTGCTCGGAGTCCGCGTGAGCGACGATCTGCCGGACGCCTGGCGTGAACACGTGTGCTCTCTCTTGGGAGTCGACGCGCCGCGCAGTCTGGGAGGAGCCGACGAGTTCTCGAGCCCCCCGGAGCGGGCGCATCGGGTACTCGAACTTACCGCGGAGGCGATCCGCGAGGTGCGGTCCGCCGTCTTCCCGAGGCACGGACTGTCTCCCTGAGACGTGTGGCTCGCACAGCGCCGCCCGTCGGTTTCGTCGACGGCCCGCTCCCTCGCCGGGGTACGAAGCCAGCATCGGCTGCTCACGGGGGAGAGCGCAAGTGCACGAGGGATGCGCAGTCCAGAGGATCGACGCCGATCGCCGCAACTCACGCCCGCGGTTCACGGTGCGCGAGCGGCGCACGGGCTTCGATCGCCGACATCCGCGGCCGGTTCTTGAGGCGCTGCGTGAACGTCCGGCTGTCCTTCTCGCGACGCTGGTCGTCCTCAACGCGCTGTCGATGGTCGACTGGCTGTTCACCATGAACGCGCTCGATCACGGCGCGCGGGAGGCCAACACGATCATGGCGGGGCTCATCGCGATGGATCCGGCCGCGGCGGCGATCTTCAAGGCGGGCGTCATACTCGCGGTCAGCCTCGCGGTCTGGGCGAACCGCCGCTTCCGTCTGGTCCTGGAAGTCGGTGTGGTCGGCTGCGCGGCATTCGCGATGGTGGTCGCCTACCATCTGGCCTTCCTCGCCTTCCTGCCCCCTGCCTAGCGCTGTCTTGGCACGGCCTCGCGAGGCCAGGTGCCGCGCACAAGCCGGCGGACTCGCATATTACTTGAGGCATCGCCCTTGACTGGGAGTGCCCGACGTGCGAACAATCGCGGTGACGCATATCCTCTCCCAATCGGAGCTGATCCCGTTGCCGGCGTCAGGTCAGGCACTTTACCAGGAGATCTTGGACGCGGTCAGCCCTTACACGGGCGGCATCGTGGCCAAGGCGACCCTTCAGCACCAGTCGGCCGAGATGGGCCTGACTCCTGACACCATCGCTGCGCAGCACATCCCCGAACTCGCGGAGCGCATCACGAAGGGCTTGTCCGCGTTCGTCGGTCCCGATCTGGCCGGCCGTGCCGGTCAGTTGATCAGGTCGCTCGGTTAGGGGTCCCAACCGCAAGCGGATCAGATGGAGGCTTTCGTGGAATTCGCCTTGATGACCGATGATGCTGAGAAGGTGTTCGAACTCGTCAACATGGTTGTCGCACTGATCGCCGGAGCGGGGGCGCTGGTGCTCATCACCATGGTGAAGGGCGAGATGGGCAAGGCCTGGCGCATCATCGGCGCCGGTGTGACCGCCTTCGCCCTGTCCGAGCTGGTCGGCGGCCTTGAAGTCATCACTGGATCCGAAGTGATGCTCGGGATTCCCGTCAATCTCCTCTACTACGGGATCCAGACCATCTTCATCGCACTCGTTGCGGCCGGTCTGATCATGCAGAACGGGATGTTCGCCAAGCTCGAGAAGGGGGTCTGACGTGGAGGAAGCCGTCATCTGCATCATCAACGCGGCCTTGGCCATCGGCGCTTTGGTCTTCGGTGCCAAGATACTCAGATCGACGCGGGGCGGCATGGGCGGCAGCTGGAAGTGGCTCGTGGCCGGACTGGCCGTCTTCGCGGTCACGATGCTCTACCGGGTGGAGCGGGCCTACTTCAACGCCACCGGGTCCGGAATCAAACTGTCGGGGGTCAGCGAGATCCTCGAGCTCGTCTACATCACGCTCGTGCTGATCGGGATCTTCGTGCAGGTGCGCACATACCGGAGTCTGTTCAAGGCCCAGTAGGCCGTCGCGTGGAAGGTGCGACGGGCCAGGCGCTCTACCAGCAGGTCCTGGACTCGATCGCCCCTCTCTCGGGCGCGATAGTCGCCAGAGCGACCCTCGAGCACCAAGTCGCCGAGATGGGGCTGACGCCCGAAACCCTGGCGGCACGACACATCCCGGATCTGGCGGATCGCGTGTCCAGGGGTCTGTCGATGTTCATCGGCCCGGATCTGGCAGGCCGGGCGCGTCAGTCGATCAAGTCGCTGGGTTAGGCGGCATCGGGGCGGAGCGCACGACCTACCGCACCGACACCGACACGACCCGCGACACCGATCCCACCCGCCTGCCGCTCCCCACGAAACGGACGCGGAAGCGATACACCCCCCGCACCCTGGGAGTGTAGCGGTACCGCCATCTCGCACCGCGAGCCGTCGTCGAGTACGCCACGGGTGCCGAGCAGCGCAACCAGCGTGAGGCCCCCCGTCTCGCGACTTCGAGTCGGCACGCGTCTCCCACGAGACCTCCAGTGATCACTCCTGAGAACGTCACGGGGCTTCTCCTGCGGACTCGCGTCCTGCTCGCCTTGATGGTGACTGATGTGAGGATCTTCGGGGAGGCGGGCGGCTCGGCCGACGGCCCGGCGCGTTCTCCGAGCGGCCATCCGGCGTTGGTGACGCCGGCGGCGAACGCCTGCAGACTGCCGGGGCTGGAGTCGAGAAGCCAACCGTGGCTCGAGAGTCCATTGAACCAAAGGACGCCGGTGAGTTTGGGGAAGCGCGCCGGGATGACTTGGAACATGTTGGCGATCCACGCCGCCTTCTCGTTCCCGGTCGTCGACGTACACGCCGTCTCCGCCACGAAGACGGGCCGGTTCGAGAGCGTGGTCACGATGTCGTAGGCAGGCCCGAAGATCTCGGAAAACGACTGCCAGCGCGACCAGCTGTAAGCGCCGGGTCCCCAGTTGTAGCCGTCGAGCGCTATGAGATCCACGTACCCGTCACCAGGCCAGTACCTCGGGATCGCGTTGCCGGGAGTGTTGGGCACGCTCTCGACGTTGGGGCACCAAACAAACTTCACGTTGGAAGCGCCCTCCGCGTCGAACACACCCTTGAGGTGGCGCCAGGCCCCGACGAATCGTCCCGGCGCGTTGCCGTTGACCGTCCCCCCCCACGGGTACCAATCGCCGTTCATCTCGTGCAGGGGCCGCAGCCAGACTGTGTGCCCGAAGGCCTTGGCCGCTCGCGCGTACTTGCGAAGGTAGCCATCCCATCGGCCCTTCGAAATCGACTCGAGGAGCGCGGGCGTGCTCGCGCCGGGGTCCGCCGGGTTCCAGAACTCGAGCGTCACCAGGGGGATGGATCCGTTGCTGACAACTTGGGCGGCCTGCGATGCCTGGAATCCGTTGGTCGTGTTCTGAAAGCAGTTCAGAACGGACGCGCGCGTGGCGATCTTGGATTGCAGGGTCTGCAGGGTCCCCGCTTGTTTGAGCGAGCCCGGGATGTAGAAGCCCACCCAGTGCTTCGAAGGTACGCCGATCGCAGAGGCCTGCGTCGCCGTTGAAAGGATCAGGACCGCCGAAAGAAGCGCCAGTAGGCGCACGGACGCCGACACCTTCCTCCCGGCGCGGGCTCGCGCGAAAGGTCCGGCGTCTCTTGGAGCCCTGGATACTATCGGCCGCATGTCACGCCCGGGCCGCTCCTATCGATGCGAAGCGGATATTCCCGCACTCCTACCTACGCCCACGATTGTAGCAGCTGTCCCGATCCGATCGCCTGCGCCGCTGCCTCAGTCCCCGGATCGTCCCGGAGCGCGGTCCGGCAGCCCGAACCCGTGCGCGTCCCATCGGCTCGACCCTATGGGCTGGTCCTGTTGCAGAAACCTGCGCGGTACCAGCGTTCTGGCCGAGTCGCGAATCTCGAAGAACCTCTCGGACAGCAGAAGCCTCAACCGCAAGGGTCCTTCGCTTCCGGTGAGCAGACGCCGGCGTATCTCGAACCGGTCCGCGCCCCCTTTCATCACCGTGAAGGCCAGACTGTATCCCTCAGCCTCAACCGCGTTCTTGACCGAAGCGTTGAAGCGCCCGAACGGGTACGCGAACGTTGTCGGCGACAAGCCCTCGTCGCGAAAGTGCAGGGTGGACCTCCTGACCTCCTCGCGCATCCTGTCCTCTGAGACCTCGTCGAGAGGCACGTGGGTCATGGCATGACACCCCACATGGACCCCGATCCGGGCGCACTCCCGAAGCTCACCCCACGACATGACGACGCCGAGAGCGTCGTTCCTGCCCGAGAGCTGCGAGACCGCATACACGGTCACCGGAGCGCCGACCTCCGCAAGCACCGGCAATGCGACGTCGGCGAAAGAGCGCAGCGCGTCGTCGAAGGTGAGGACCACGTCGCGCCGCCCGAGCGTCCCGCGGACGAAGTCGTCCATCGACGAGAAGCGGAATCCCGCAGCCGCCATCCAGTCGAGCTGGCGTCGCAGCGCCCGGGCCGCCGCGGTGGGCTCGACGCGACCGCCGTCGAGCACATCGTGGTAGAGAAGGACCTTGGGCGCCGCCAGCGCAGCCTCATCCACCGTTGCTCTCCAAGTCAGTCAGCGAAAGGACAACTTCCGACAGCGTTTGTACCACTGACTCGAGGGCGCCGGAAAGGGCCGCGCCCGTGAGCGACAAATGCAGCGACCGACGCTCTGGGCTAAAGTGGTGCAGGCCTCGGAAGGATGGTCCCGTGCGAGTACTGTACCTGGTGAACGTCGCGCGTCCATACCTGACCGGCGCCGCGTTGCGAACCCTCACTCTCGCCGGGATGCTCGGGCGCACCGGCGTCGACGTCGCCATTGCGGGGCCGTCCGGCTCCGCGATCGAGCGCGCCGCCCGGGAACGCGGCATCCGATTCCACCCGACCGTCTTCCGCGTCACACCGTGGGACCTCTACAGGCTGTGGGGCGTGGTCAGGGGAGAGAAGCCCGACATCGTCCACGCGACGAGCGTCATCCCGCTGGTGCTGGCACGGCCAAGCCTCGTGCTGGTTCGACGCAAAGGTCGGCGCCGCGGACCCGGGCTGTTCGTGAGCATCCTTGTGGACCCGACTTCTTCCCTCGTCTACTCCCGCGGGTCCAGCCCCGGCGTCAGCCGATTCAGGAACCTCCTCTTGCGCCGGGTCGCCCCAGCGCTCAACGGGATCTTCACCGTGTCGCCGTCCGTGAGCAAGATCCTGGAGAGCATGGGCGTGGGCGGCCTCAAGATCGTCACCGGAAGCATGATCGACATCGCCGACCTGGAGCGGCGATCGCGCGCGATCGCCGAGTTGCCTGAAGGACAGCCGCGCGTCGGCACCGCGGTCGGCCAGCTCGAGACTCTCAAGGGGGTCGATCACCTCATCCGGGCGTTCGCCCATGTCGCCGTGGTCCATCCCGCGGCTGTCTGCTTGGTGGCGGGCGAGGGCGGAGAGCGGGCGAACCTCGTCCGGCTCGCGGCGGATCTCGGGGTGGGCGACCGTGTCCACTTGCTCGGCTACCTCGAAGAGCCGGCACCCTTCATTCGCGCGCTCGATGTCTACGTCTGCCCGTCGCTTACAGAGGGGATGGCGGGCGCGACTGCTGAGGCCCTGGCGCTTGGAGTGCCGGTCGTCTCTACGGACGTCGGCGGGACCCGGGATCTCGTGACCGACAACGTCACCGGACTCCTCGTGCCTCCCGCCGACGCCGCCTCGATGGCCTCCGCGATCGAGAGGATGCTGGACGACCCCGACGCCGCGCTGCGACTCGGGGCCGCGGGCAAGGCCGACGTGGCGGCGCGCTATGGCGTCGAGCGCGTCTTCCAGGCGACCCTCCGCGAGTACGAACGGGTGGTCCGGGAGTGACTGAGGCGCCGAAGCGCTCCAAACTCACGAGGGGCACAGTGCTCATGACGGCGGGCCGCGTGCTCGCGGTCGGTGCGGGCTTCGCGCTCAACGTCTTCCTGGCCCGGCGGCTGGGCCCGATCTCGTTCGGGCTGTTCGCCGTGGTCGCGACGGTGCTGGCTTGGCTCGAGCTCATCGTCAACGAGGGGCTGCCGCTGTGGCTGGCGAGGGTCGTTGGCCGATCGGATGAAGGTCCGCTCGTCCCACGCGCATACTTCGTCGGCCAGATCGCCGTCTCGCTGCTGCTCGCAGCCGGTCTGGCGATGGCCGCTCCCGCGCTGGCGCTGGCCTTCGGCCATCCTTCCGATTCCCTGCTCTTCCGGGTGGCTGCGATCGACATCCCGATCGTCGCTTCGTACAGCCTGTTCGGAGCGGTGCTGCTCGGATCCAGAACCTATGGGCTGGAGTCCGTGGCCACGAGCGGATACGCCATCATCAAGCTCGTGGCGACTGTCTTGCTCGTACAGGCCGGCCTCTCGGTTCTCGGAGCGGTGGTCGGCAGCATCTGCGGGTCCCTCGGCGGGCTGATCCTGGTGCTCGCCCTCATAGCGTTCAACTTCCGAGGTCGCCCGTTCCTGGGAGACCTGCGACAGGGCTCATCCAACAGGAGAGCCCCGGCCCCCTCGCCGGAAGACGCGGGAGGCGGCCTGCTACTCACCTCGGGGGCAGCGGTGAGCGGGTCGGTGGTGATAGCGCTGCTCATCATCTCCCAATCACTCGCGCTGTCCGTGGACCTGTGGCTCGTGAAGCTCCTGCTTCCCGCTGCGGACGCCGGCTACTACCGCGCGGCGAGCCTGATCGCGCAGGTGCCAATCGCTCTGTCGTCGGGCGTCGTCTGGGGCCTCTACGCCGCGTACAACGAAGCGAGTATCCGTGGCGACACGAAGCGGCTCCGGCACTACGTCAGTCAGGCCACCCGGGTCCTGGTCGCCGCGGGCGGACTGTGGGCAGCGAGTGTGGTGCCCACGTCAAAGGCGCTCCTCTCCACTATGTTCGCAGCGGACTACTCCGGGGGCGCAGGCGCGCTGGCGGCGCTCGCGGTGGCGACGGCGGTGGGTATGTTGGCCGCAGCCCTCGCACCGACGCTGATCATCGAGGGACGTGGGCGAGCGGTGGCGTTCGTGGCCGGAGGACTGGTCGCCGCCGAGATCGTCGCTGCCCTGCTGCTCACCCCGAGGATCGGCGCCATGGGCGCTGCGTTGTCCGTAACGGGGGCCTTCGTCGCAGCGAGCGTGATCGCGCTCTGGGCTATGCGCGACCGGCTCGACTTCCGGGTGATCCCCACGCTGGCACGGCTGCTGCTGCCCGCCGCCGCCGTCGCTGCGCTTGCAGTCGCCGTGCGCCCTGCGCCCGGCTTCGGTCTGATAGGTTGGTACGGCCTCTTCGCAGTCGCCTACGGTGCACTGCTCTTCGCGACCAGGGGGCTCACGCGCGAGGACGTCGAGGCATTTCGCGGGGGGCTCGAGTGAATGTGACCTTGGCCGTCGTCACGCGCGGAATGAGCCCCGCGGTGACCAGTCTGGCGCGCCGTCTGGCCGACCTGAACTGCCCGGGTTGCGACGCCGGGGTCCTGCTTGTCGCTGGGGATCCATCGGTGACGGGGCCGGCTCCGCCCGAGCCGGGCGGCCACGGCGCCGTTCTCCTTCGCGTGCCGGCGAACTCCAACATCGCGTACAAGCGGAACCGCGCCGTCGAGGCGGCGGCCGGCGAGATCGTGGTATTCATCGACGACGATTGCCAGCCCTCTGACGACTGGCTCGAAGAACTTCTCGCGCCGCTACGGGACCCTGGGATCGACGCGGTCATGGGCAACGTGCGCATCCCGCCGTCCACCTTCATAGGTGACTCGATCTCGGCCCTCGGTTTCCCGGGCGGCGGCAACGCGGGATTCGACGTCATGTTCCTCGTTGACGAGCAGGGCTTCACCGATCACATCTCGACCCTGAACTGCGCGCTGCGAAAGAGCGTCTTCGAGCGCGTGGGCATTTTCGACGAGACAATCACCGCGGGCTCGGATGACGGTGAGCTTTCGCACCGCATCCACGCGGCCGGGCTGCGGATCAAGTTCCAGCCCACTGCCATGGTCGAGCACGAGGCGAGAACGAGCCTCCGACAGTTCACGCGGTGGTTCTTCCAACGCGGCAGAGGCGCGTACCAGTTCTCCCAGCGCGCGCCCGCGGGGCCCGTGATAGGACGTCGGCTGAGCAGCTACCGCAGGATCATCTCGATGAACATCACCGACCCCAAGATCGTCGCGATCGTGCCGCTGCTGATCGCCAGCGTCGTCCTGCAGCAGGCCGGATTCGCTTGGGAGTGGATGACCGGCCGCGCCGTCAGGCGCTAGGACCGACCGCCCCCCGCTTCGCGCCTGGTCTCTCGCGGGTCCGTCAGGCGATCGTCACTCCCGAGAGTCTCGTCCGACTCCTCAGCCGACGATCGGCCTTCCATCGGCAGCAGCACCGTCTCGTTGAAACGATGCCGCCGCTCGACCACGACACCGGTCTGAGGGCCTCCGGTCGTTCGGCGCTCCACGCCGATCACCTGGGACACCTTGCCTCTTGCCGGCGTCCGATGCTCCTGACTGCTGAGCATCTCCGCCACCAGGCCGAGGACGAACAGCTGGATGCCGGCCACTGTCAGGACCCCAGCCAGCCCCATCGGCACGGTCTGGGCGACACGCATTCCGAGCACAGACTCCGCCAGGAAGGGCGAGAGCGCCGCCATGACGCCCAGCGCGCCGAATGCCAGGCCGGCCCCTCCGAACAGGTGCAGCGGCCGCTCCCGGTAGGTCGAAAGGAAGAACACCGTGAGGAGGTCCATCGCTCCTCGAAGGTAGCGCTCCCAGCCATATTTGGACTTACCGTTCAGACGGGGTCGGCTCTCGACCGGAACCTCCGCCACCGAGAAGCCCTTCTTGGCGAGGATGACCATGTAGTAGCGGTGGAGTTCTCCGTATCCGTACTGGACGAGTTCGTCGGAGGCATCGCGGCGGTAGGCCTTCAGGCCCGCGTTCATGTCGTGGAGAACCACCCCGGTCGCCTTGCGAAGCACGAAGTTGAAGAGCTTCGAGGGGAGCCGCTTGGACAACGGATCCCTGCGGATCACCTTGTAGGCGGATACCGCGTCGTATCCCTCGAGCACCTTGTCTATCACGCGCAGGACGTCTCTCGGGTCGTACTGCAGATCGGCGTCGCATGTCGCAACGATGTTGCCGCGCGCGTAGGAGAACCCGTTCGCCAGGGCACTGGCCTTGCCGGAGTTCCCGCGGTGCCTGAGACCGCGCACGCGCGGGTCCAAGGCCGACACCCGTTGTATGGCTTCCCAGGTGCCGTCCGAGGAGCCGTCGTCGACGAAGATGAACTCGAAGTCCAAGCCCGTCCGGGCCATGACGCCAGAGATCTCCTCGTAGCTTCCGACGATGCAGTCCTCCTCGTTATACGCGGGAAGGACTATGGTCACGTCGATCGGGTCTTGGGGTGTCATCATCTCCATGACGGCCAGTCGACGGTCTACTTTCGCGCTCATCTCCACCCCTCGCATGCGGGTACCGGGCTCGCGGCTATGCGCTCCCGCCCCATCGGCGTGCCTGCACATGTTGCCACAACTGTGCGTATCGTCACAGTTCGCACTGCGCTTGATGCAGAATCGACGGGAGTCGCGAAGCGGTCGAGGTCTGTCCGCGGTGAGCGCCGCCGAATGCGGCAGCGAGGGTCAGTAGACCGATCTGAGAGACGTCAGATAGCGAGTGCCCTCGGGGCCGAGCAGCGCCGCCCAGTCCGACAGCGCGGCGGGGGGGTCCGCCACGAAATATGCGGGCGCGATCGACTTCCGAAACGCGGCCAGACTGCGCGAGGAGGTATCGACGCGCCAGTCCTGGGTGCTCGAGGGAGCGCGCTCGATCGAGTCGTAGTAGACGATGGCCCTGACGGAGGGGGTGGCTCGAACGCGGCGGTACGCGTCGGCCATCCACGCGCCCTTGTCGCCGCCCTGCTCCACGCATGCGAATTCCGCGATGCAGATCGGTTTGCGCAAGCGCTTCAGATAGGCCAGGGGTTCGTCGTACCAGTGGGAGAAGGACCGCCAGCTCGACCAGCGACTCGATGTCCCCCAGTTGAAGCCGCTGATGGCCGTCCAGTCGACGTACTCGTCACCGGGGTAGTAGGCCGCGTACCTGTTCCCGCGGCCGGAGGGTACGCTCTCGTGGTTGATGCTCCAGACCCAGGTGACATTGGTGGCCCCCTCGGCTTCGAAGATCCTGTGGATCCGGCGCCACGCGGCCCTGAAGTCAGCCGGCCTGTTGCCGTTGGCGGCCCCGCACCACGGATACCAGTTGCCGTTCATCTCGTGCATGGGGCGCAGCATCACGGGGCCACCGAGCTCGCGGATCTGAACGGCCCACGAACGGATGTAGCCGTCGAACTCACCCTTGACGATCCTAGAGAGCCGGTACTTCGGCTGTCGCGCCGGATCACGGAGGAGATTGGCGTTGTTGCCCGGATTCCATGGCTCCCAAGTGATCATGGGCACCTTGCCTTGCCGCATCAGCGACACGCACGCGCCCGCATCGAAGAGGTAGCGGTTGTCGACCGCCCACGGCTGGTACCACATCACGATGGAGACGTCCTTGCGCGCGCGCTTCTCGAACGACTCGACCCGGTCGACATCGAACGGCGCGGGCGGAGCATACACGCCGAGGTAGGCGCCCTTGCGTGGCGGTCTGACCTTGGCAGCCAGAGGAATCGGGGCCAGGGTCGGCGTGACCTCTCCAGTGATCGCGCTGCCCGGATCCCGCAGCCGGCGTCGCAGGCTCCAGACCGATCAGCGTCCCGCATCCGGTACCACTCCGCGGCGGCGGCACACAACACCGCAAGCGAGAGCCATGCCGGAGATCGAACGCCGCAGTCAGGTGCCCTGCAGCGCAACTACGTCTCACCAGCCGACCTCCTCTGCCGGTCGAGCGTCCCCAAGCGATGCGTCCACTCGCCATGATGCCGTCACTCGATCCGGTCGAGCGCCAGTCTGACGAAGCCCTGCAGTATGAGTACATGCCCGATGGCGAACGCGACATTGTTCATGACCGAGTCGTGACTCCCTGAAGGACAAGCCCGAACGCACGGCAGCGGATAGCAGAGCAAGTGTAGTCATGTGCGGCAGCACGGGCACGAGGACCTGGCGCCGATCACCTTGGACGTGACCACGAAGCGCGACCCTCGCGCACGAACAGTGCGGAGAAGAAGGCCCAGATGTGCACCGGGAAGCTGGCCAACGTGAACCACAGAGACCGGAACGTGATTGCAGAAGCCCGAGGCGTAGATCATCGTGAATAGGTGCTGAGAAGACGTAGGGCAGGAAGTGGATCGGGTACTGATTGGGAACCTGCACTGGCCGTCAACCCGAGGAAGAGGAAGCATATGGGCAGACACGATGTAGCCCGACATAGGCCCACCCTGTGAACCAGTACAGGAAGCTCAGCGCAGTACTGGATGAAAGCGCCTGGGCGCATGCCGAGGAAGAACGGGCGCCTTACGCAGCAGGATCTCCAGACCGCCGCGCGCCCATCGTCGCTGCTGGCTGAAGTAGCTCGCGCACGTCGACCGGGCCCAAGCCGTGTGCGAGTACCTCGGGAACGTACAGGGACTTCCATCCGAGGCGCAGCAGCACGAGCGATAGACGCAAGTCCTCGGTGATCGAGTCTTCGGGAATGCCCTCCGCCTGATCGAGGGCGCGATCGGCGGAAGATCACGTTAGTTCCGCAGGAGAAGACAGCGCCCGCCGCGTTCTTGCCCCGAAGAATCGGACCGTAGAAGAGCGCCTGCTGCTCGTGGGCTCCAGCGGCCACTCGGTTTACCACCCGATTGCGGTACGACTGCGGTGTCTGCACGAAGGCGATACGCGGGTCAACGAAGCACGACATCGTGCGCTCAAGGAAGGAGGGAAGAGGAGCGTGGTCCGCGTCGAAGATCACGACGAAGTCACCGCGAGCCAACCTCAGGGCGTTATTGATGTTCCCCGCCTTCGCCCCGCTGCGATCAGCGCGCGTCACATATGTCGCACCGTGCCAGGCGGCGATTGCCTCGATTTCGCGCGAAGGCCCGTCGTCCAAGATCCAGACCTTCAACCTGGGGTGACGCATGGCGCTCACGGCGCGAACCGTGCTCTCGACGACTGTCGCAGGCTCGCCGCAGACGGTGACGAAGACGTCCACCGTTTCGGCTGACCGTGAGAAGTCCGAGTCGCGATGGATCCGTCCAGCGCTGGATCCAAATCGTGTACCAGAAGCCCGCAGCCTGTGCGATGTTGAACAGTTCCGCGCCAAGGAGCACCCGGAACAGAACGGGATTCGACGGGCGCGCGTCGACCATCAACCACCACAGATAGAACGCTGCCGTCAAACCGCAAAGTAACACCAAGAGACGGCAGCGCTTGAGGTAGCTCTCGCGGCGGGACCCCTTGATCTCAATCATGGTGTGAGCCCCATTGAAGGCGCGCCCGTCGTGTTGTGAGAGCTTGGCGCGGCAACCGATGTGGTGGCTACCGCGGAGGCACCGACGTCGGGGGCGAAGAACTTCTGTGGCCTGCCCTGCCCCTCGAAGCGCAGGAGCTCCACTTGGCTCATGATCTTATGGAGTCTGACCTTGTAGCCGCGATGTTTCAGCCAGTACCTGACCGAGTAGCCATCCGTGCGAATTCGCGGGACGTTCTGGAACGACAGCACGAGCCACACTCTAGAGGACGGCCCGACTATCCGGTTCAGATCCTGTTCCATCTGCCGAACGTCAGTCCGCAGCCTACCGAAATTGCCGTATTGGGGCATGCCGTACGAGGGCATCGAGGGAGGAAGGTAGTAGTCGATGAGGGGGTCGATGTAGTAGGGCGCGAACAAGATGACGTCGCCGGGTCTCCACGTCTCAGCTAGCGTGTTCAGAGCAAGCCTGTTGTCGTAGCGCATTGCATTCCGAGGATTGAAAGACTGGTCCCACCAGCACAGCAGGGCAATGACCACGAGCCCCGCAAGCAATGGCTTGGCCATGCGTCTGTCGACCTTGGCGAGGAACCGCGACGCCAACAGGACGATCGGACCAGCCACCGCCATGAAGTAACGGGAGGCCAGAATCTGCCCCTGCCACTGACCTAACAACACCATCGCCAGCATCCCGGCAGCCCCCGCCGTCAGCGCACGGGTCCGAGACGTCGTCGATCCCGTGAAGCTCATGGTCAGGAGGAACAGGTAGACGGTCGCGGGCCACATGGACCCCAGGCTCTCCATGGCAGCAGGTGAATGGAAACCCGCGGTCATCTGCACGACGACAGCCGCGACGTCATTGAATCGGAAGGCGAGGCGCGCCCCCTCTTGACCGTATCCGAGGCCCGAGCCGCTCACCGAACTCAACAGCGCGTTCGGTCCGTCCGATGCGGATACCAGCACTGAGTTGAAGGCCCACATCAGTAGCAGGACTGCCATGAGCAGGGAACAGGACAGCCAGGGCCCGAAAGTCCGCACATCAGAGAACAGGCTCCACGGTCTTCTGAGCGCCGCTTTCGCTGTCCCCATCGCCTTGAGCTGGCGCTCCTGAGGCACCAGTTCGCCCAGAAGGTAGTAGCCGACCTCGCCCACCATCAGGAACAGAAAGAAGTAGTGGGTGAACAGACCCATGAGTGTCCATAGAAAGTACCCGACCCATAGATGCACGCGGTTCTCGCGAATGGCCAATACGAGGAACGCAATCGAGAGAAGGCCCGTCAGGAACAGCAGTTCGTACATCCTGGCCTCTTGCGAATACCAGATCTGGAAGGGCGACCAGGCGACGAGCCCGGCGGCGATGATGCCGGTACGCCTGTCGTAGATTCGCGCGCCCGCCCAGAAGGCTGCGGGAATCGCCACCACTCCGACGAGAAGCGCGAACGAACGGATGGCGATCTCGCCTCGGCCGAACTGCGATATCCAGAAGTGCATGATCAGGTGGTACAGGGGCGGATGCACCCCTCCAGCGAGCGTTCGGATCACGTCGGCCCAGCTTCGAGTGGCCTGCCCGACAGTGATCGCCTCATCAAGCCACAATCCGCGACTGTTCAGGCTCAGGATGCGCAGCAGGAGCCCGCTGGCCGTCAAGAAGGAAACGGATAGGACCGAAGCAGCGGTCCCTTTGCCTCTTCCGGTCGCCCGAACCTCGTTGCCCAATGTCATAGGACGGCGTCTCACCTCTGGTCGGCGTAGCCCGCGGACGATTGTCTCTTGTAGCAGTCGCTCGCGCCACCGCAGCGCCGACCAGTTCCACGATGGCGAGAGTCCAAGATCCGCGTCAGGAGGTGAGGGCCGTTGATGCGAAAGCGCGGCCTCTTCCCTGCCCAGAGGCCATGACGCGCGTTCGTCAGCAGGTGCTATCCGTACGTCACTGGCTTGGCGTGCTAGTCGGTTCGAACCCAATGCCGCACGAGCGGCACCGTCTCGTAGTTGCGCGTCTCCTCGAGACGCCAACCTTGCATCCTGCGCATGCTGTCATCGAAAGCGGTGCGGTCCTCGCCCGTGAGCGGGATGAACGCCGTTACCACGTACACGGAATCCTTTCCTTCAAGGGCGCCTCGAATCGACCGGTCGAGCTCAGACCCCGACTGCGTCCAGTCCAGCTCGGCGAGCGGGAACTGCTCCTCGTGCCCCAAGACGATCGAGTACATGTTCACGTCCAGCGGCACCATGTTGGAGGAAACGATGACCCCTTGGGACTGCGCACCCTCATCGATCAGGTACGCAGCAGCTTCTCGCCAGTGCCCCTTGGAGGTGCTGGAGTAGAACCCATTCAGGCCGATCGCAGCGCTGACGAGTAGAAGAGCTACGAGGGCGTATCCGGCGAACCTCCGCAGTCTCAAGCCGCCAGCGGCCGCCAACAGGTAGAACGCGGGAACGACCACGAGACCGTTTCGGAGGTTGTGAATGGGCAAGACGTACTCGGAGATCAGCAGACCGATGACCATGGGTACAACCGCCGCTAGAACGAGCAGGAGACGGGCATCACCGGGGGTGTGGACTCTGTCACTCGATGCCTTCACACCTTCTCCGGTCATCGCGATGGCAGGTTCCGGAGGCGGGACCGCTAGGCCGACCAGGACCACCCCCGCGAACGCGAAGGCCTGAGTCACTGAGGGGCCGTCCGGCCAAGGAGCATACCTCCCGACGGCGATCCAGAACTCCGTGAACAGATTGCCCGGTGGCTTGATGGCCCACGAGCCAGCCTCCGCCCAGTGGCCGATGGTCTGGAACTGCCCATTCAGGATCACCAAACCCCAAGGAATGAACGATAGGCCAGCACCGGCCGCGGCCAGCAATCCCAGTGATCGAACTCTCACCCGAATGGATCGAACGCTCAGCATCCCAACGACGATGCCCACCGCACCCAGGACGCCATAGACGTGCGTGTATGCCAAAGCCGATAGTGCGAGACCGAACTGGATCGCTCGGAAGCGTGACGGCGTCTCCGCAAGCCGTAGCAGCGCCAGCAAGGCCAGCGCAGCGAACATCATGAGAAACGAATACGCTCTGGCCTCCTGGGCGTACCGGAGCGGTAGAACAGCCGTGGCGAATAGAGCGGCGGCCCAGAAGCCAGTCTTCGCGTCGAACAGACGCTTGCCGACCGCGAACACGAGCCAGATCGTCACGACGCCAGCTAGCGCCGGCAGGATCCTCATCGTGATCTCGGACAGGCCGAATGCCCGTATCACGACGGACTGCGCGACGTAGTAGAGAGGTGGCGTCGTATCGGCGGCGGCCTCACCCCATAGGTCGGCAAACCCGTTCTTGGAGATCAGCACGGAGTACAGCTCGTCGTACCACATGCTCTGGCGACCCAACCCAATGACTCGCAACAGCGCGCCGAGAATCACGACCGCGAAGGCCGCACGCTCCCACGGACCGCTCTTCTCAACCACCGATCGCGCCCACTCGACCAGACGCGACTTCCCCGCCCTCTGAGAGATCAGTTGACCCTCCAATGTGGCTAGCCTGTGTGTCCCCCGACGCCCCTCATTCGCAGTGCCGCCATTCGCGGTCCCGATCCCCCGAACCGGCGGCGGCTCGTCAGGGCCTGGGGCGTTCCGCAGCACACGACCAGTGTACCGCCAGATCAGGCGCGAAGCTCCTGGGAGCACGACCGCCGATCCGCGCCTTGGCGTAAAGTCCGCCGCTTATCGAGCCGATAAGGCTTAGGTATGACCAGTGGGCGTACAGCGCCCTCCGTGACAAAGGCAAACCCGCTGTGAGGCGGGGTCGCAAAGCCGTGGATCTCTCGAGAAGAGACAGCCTGGCTACCGAAGGTGAGAGCGTTGAGAAGAGAGTTCACTGCCGCGCTGGTCTCCGCCCTTCTCGTTGCCGCACTCGGCAACCCGATCGCGGCTCATGCGGCAGGCGTCGACCTCCCGGCTGGTCGTTGGGTGGGCTTCTACGTCCCAGGTGCCCCGCTGAGCGTCGATCCCCTCGTCGACCTCCAGACGGCAATCGGGTCAAGGGCCGCCGTCAGCAACTACTTCCAAAACACGTCTCAAGGCTTCACTTGGACGCAGGCGACGAATGCAGCCGGAAACGGCTCTGTGCCGATGGCAACCCTCGAGTTCTGGAACCCCGCTAACGGGATCGATCAGCCGTCATTCAGGCTGAGCACGATAGCTGACGGCGGCTGGGACACGTATCTCCGCAGCTACGCACGCGGTGCGAAGGAATTCGGCGGGACGGTCCTCCTGCGTCCGCTGCATGAGATGAACGGCAACTGGTATCCGTGGGGCGGCACCGTCAACGCCAACGTGCCGGCAGACTTCGTGGCCGCGTGGCGCCACATGAAGGATATCTTCTCCTCGGAGGGGGCGACCAACGTCAAGTTCGTTTGGTCTCCGAACACGGAAAGTGTCCCAAACACCGCTGAGAACGCTATACGTAAGTACTGGCCGGGAGACGCGTACGTCGACTACATCGCGCTCGACGGCTACAACTACGGAACGGGCAGCTCGTGGTCGAGTTGGCGGTCCTTCACCGACTTGTACAGCGCGGCATACTCCTCTGTAACCGCACTGTCGGCGAAGCCGGTCTTCGTGGCCGAGATCGCCTGTTCCACATCAGGCGGCGACAAGGCGGCATGGATCGCAGATATGTTCGAGACCATCCCGAACCGCTTCCCCCGAATCGTAGGGATCACTTGGTTCAACGCCGACAAGGAGCGCGACTGGCGGGTGGAGTCCAGCCTGGACACTCTGGCGGCGTTCGTCACCGGCATGAATTCGAGAGCGTGGACGAACATCGCCGCTCCGACACCTGCCCCCACCCCAACCCCGACCCCATCGCCGGCTCCGACGCCTGCCCCAACCGCCGGTCCGACGCCAACTCCAACACCTGCCCCCACTCCGGCTCCGACGCCAACGCCGGTTGCTGAGCCCACCCCACTGCCGACAGTGGCTCCGACGCCCACCCCGACGCCGACCTCAAACCGGTCGCACACCAAGATCTCCATCGGCCGACCAAAGGTCCATGCCGCCGGCAGCCGGTCCGTCACGGTCGCGGGCGTGTTGTCCGCAGGTCACCGCGGCTCCATCTGCAAGGTCGGCATCCGGAAGGCGGGCAGGACCCGCTGGACATACTCCGCCGTGAGGGCAAAAGCGGCCGTCTCCGGCGGCGCTCGATGGGTCCGCCGCTACAGGGTCTCCGCCAAAGGCACCTACTACTTCCGCGTGAAGTTCGCGGGAGCAACGTTCAGAGCTGGATCAGTCTCGCGTGGAGTTGCCAGAGCGGTGAAGTAGCGCCCTCGTCGCATCGCGGACTGTGCTTCCTCGGGAGCGGCGTACCCTCCGGCGCCGCTCCCAACCTTTCGGCGCAGCGGCCGTTGGCCGGCACTCCAGCAACGCACGGTGATTCGCGACACGACGCCTGCCGTCGTCCGTCTAGGTCGCCGTCGCTCGACCGTGCTAGAATCGTCGCCGCGCCGCAGGAGTGGGCGGTCCCGCCCATATGGCGTCCGCGGAGAGTTGGCCGAGTCGGTTGAAGGCGCTCGCCTGCTAAGCGAGTAAAGGGCTTGAAGCCCTTTCGAGGGTTCGAATCCCTCACTCTCCGCCATTTGACATCGTTCTCCGGGGATGGCTACGATACGCTGTCCTCGGCCCCCGCCCAGGCGGCGGATCACACTGCGGCTCTCCGTCGGAGCCGCGCTCGCGCCCTTAGCTCAGCGGATAGAGCGTCCGGCTACGAACCGGGAGGTCGCAGGTTCGAATCCTGCAGGGCGCACCACAGCAACACCGGGTCGGAGGGCGCACACCGCCTCTCCGACCCTTTCTGTCGCGCCGGGAGCACCCTCCGTCATAGGCCTACCCAGCGCCAGCGCCTACCCGCCCGGCGTGGTTTCCGCCGAGGCGCCTCCGCTGGAGCCTGGATCCTCGCCGCCTCCGTCCTGCGCGACCAGACCGGTCGGCGCGAGAGTCTGCCGCAGACGTGACCTCAGACGTCTGCGACTCGCAGAAACCGATCTCGATGCTCGAGGTCCTCGCGTTGAACGTGGCGGTCGTCAGGCCGTCGATCTTCTCGATAGCTGCGAACAGCGTCTCCGCCGTGGTGGCGGGATCGGCGTCACCGGGGATCGACAATGGGATCTTCGCCGTTGCGCATGGTTCCTGTTGCGAGAACGTCCGGCTGATGATGTCGCCGTCCATCCGAGGCCTCGTCGTCTGCGCCCCGATCAGGACCGCCGGGACGATCATCGCGCCCACGATGCCCGCGATGATCAGGTTGCGCTTGGCTGCGCGGGTGAGCCCGCGTCCTCCCGCTGAGGGCTCGGAACGATCGGGCGCACCGTTCGCGCCGTCGGCCTTTGCCTCCCTGGAGGGCGGACGCTTCCCGGCATCGGACGACTTCAGAGCCATCTTCCTGCGAACAGCGACAAAGGTTGCAGCGAAAGCACCGACGGCGACCAGGATCAGGATGATCTGCGCGAACAACCCGGTGTCGGTTCCGGCCTGGCTGCCCGGCGCGGGCGCCGTGGGCAGCGCGTAGCCGAACGCCAGCTCGAGCTGATCGCCCGCCTTCACGTTCCGGACCGTCTTGGAGTACAGATCGTAGTTGGAGTCGCCCGGCTGCACCGAAGCGCCCGGCGCCGGCTCCACTATCGTGGCAGACCGAGGAAGACGAACGCCCACCTTGACTTCGTGGATGTCCCGCGGGGCCTTCCACCGGACAGCTGCTCTGTAGGCCGTGCCGTCGAATCCGATTCCTTCGGCGGTCGAGATCTCGACCTGGGCGACACGGGACTTCGTCAGCGTGAAGCGATAGACGTCCATGTCACCGACCACCGACTTCGTGTACTCCAACTCGGGATCGTTCGACGTCGGTCCGCCGAGGATCTGCCCGATCCACTGGACCTCGGAGCCGGTGGGGGCCCACAGCTCGGCGTCGGCGGGAAGCGATACCGTCCCCAGGAGCTCGCCTGAGATCAGCAGTACGCCGGCGGTCTTCTCGGGGTGCAGGGACACGCCGACCTTCTGCCATCCGACGGGAGCGGCAAGAGCGGATACCGCTGGACTCCAGATGAGAGCTGCCGCAACGGCAGCTGCGAAGAAACGTAAGGTTCTTGACATGGGAGGACTCCTCGCAAGGGGTGGGACGACTCACAGGCCACGAGCGAGACCGTGTCAGATCCTGAGAGGCGACATCCAGGCGGCAAGTAGTGATGGCGCAATGGGCGCGGCCCGCAGACAGGACGCGCCGAGTCCCCACCGTCGGAGCATGGTCTTGGAAAAGGCGCCGCGTCCTCTGTAGGCAGAGCGAGCGCGACTCAACGCCGACCGAGGACGATCGACACGGTCGGACCTGACACAGCAGGCGTGCGCACACGCACCGGAGGCGACATCGCCGCACGCCATCGACACGACGGCGAATGCGACGACCTCGAGCAAGATGACCGCAAGGCGGAGCAGCGTGACCATGAAGACAGGATATCATCGCGGGGGACTCGAGCCTCCGGCACGATCCCGTGTATTCCGAACCGCAGCTTCCTGTCGTCCGTCCAAGGGGATGGACGCACCAAGACAACCCGCAATCGCCGGCCCATGATCTCCTCGATGGAAAGGAACCACATCATGCGCTCACGATCCGCTGCTGTATTCGTCGCCGTCGCGTCACTGCTCGCCATCTCGGTTCTGACGGGCTGCACGGCCCAGCAGGCGAAGACCACTGCGACCCGCAAGGTCACGGCTATCGGGAACGGCACCGGCGAGGCCACGCCCGATCGCGCCGAGATGGGCTTCGGAGTCCAGTTCCGCGCCCAGGGAAGCGTGGCGGCCATGAACGGCGCGACCACCAGGGCCGACAAGATCATCGCGGCACTGAAGCAGGCCGGGGTGAAGGCCGAAGACATGAAGACCGAACAAGTCTCTCTCGATCAGGTGTATGGCAGCAGGGGCACCAAGGTGATCGCCTACTACGCTCGTCAGTCGGTGCGCGTCACCACCAAGGACATATCGGCGGTCGGAGCGCTGATCGCCGCGGCGACGGGGGCCGGAGCCACGAGCGTCGACGGGCCCAACTTCACCATGAGCGACACCAACACAGCCCGCATCTCCGCGATCGAGAAGGCGATGGCCGACGCCAAGGGGAACGCGGGGGCCATGGCCAAGGCCGCGGGCGGCTCGCTGGGGCGAGTCATCTCCGTGACCGAGGCGCCCGGGTCGGGCGGACCGATCCCGTACTACGCCGAAAGAAGCTTTTCGCCCAACGCGGCAGCTCTGGCGCCGAACATCCAGCCCGGACAGGTCGCAGCCCAGTCGCAGGTCACCGTGGTCTTCGAGCTGAAGTAGCCGTCGCGCCCGTTGACGGACCGGCACTTCGCGGTCGATAGTTGGCTCGCGGTGCGCGATCGCGAGCAACGGCAGCGCGCGCCTTTCAGCGGAAGGTTCGTGCGATGCGGACTGTGATAGGCGTCATGGGCTCGGGAGACAACGACGACGCCGGCCTGCTCGGCCTCGCGCGCGATCTGGGAGCGGCGATCGCCCGCGAGGGCTGGGTCCTGCTCAACGGCGGCCGTGCGTGCGGCGTGATGGACGCATCGGCTTCCGGCGCGAGATCCGAGGGCGGGCTCGTGATAGGCGTCCTGCCCGACGAAGACGACGCCGGCGCTTCGCCGTACCTGGACGTCGGGATACGGACCGGCATGGGCGATGCGCGCAACGCCATCAACGCTCTCTCCTCGGACGTGGTGATCGCGCTGCGAGGCGGGGCGGGAACGCTCTCGGAGGTCGCGCTGGCGCTCAAGGCCCGACGACCCGTGATAGCGCTGGACTTCGATCTGGGCTCCGCGTTCGAGCGGTATCGCGACAGTGGCGCGCTGAAGCAGGCTTCGAGCGTGGCCGAGGCAATCGCCATGGTGAGGGAATCGATCACGGTCGGCGCCGACATCGCGGGCGCCGCCGCGCGGAGAAGAGGCTGAGTGCCCGGATCGCTCGCAGGCAAAGTGGTCGTCGTCACCGGCTCGACGCGCGGGATCGGTCGCGCCATCGCGGAGGCATGCGCGTCCGAGGGAGCGACGCTCGTGGTAAACGGACGCGGTGCGGCGGTACATGACACCGTTGAGGCCCTCCGTGCGACGGGCGCAGCGGTCTGCGGGATCGTTGGAGACGTGTCGAAACCCGAGGAAGCCCGGCGCCTCTTCGACGGCGCCCTGGCTGAGCACGGACGCATAGACGTGTGGTTCAACAACGCCGGCCTCCCCGGCGGGTTCCGTCCGCTGCACGAGCTCTCGGAATCCGAGATCCTCGAGATCGTCGACGTCAACCTCGCGGGCATCATGCTGTGCTGCCGCCTCGTGATCCCATACCTGCGCGAACGCGGCGGCCTGATAGTGAACATGTGCGGTCGCGGAAGCCGCGGCGAGGTGGCCAAGTTCGGCGCGTCCTACGCGGCCACCAAGTCCGCGATCGCTTCGCTGACGCGCTCCCTTGCCGCGGAGAACAGCGACGTGAAGCATCTGGCGATCGTCGGCATGATCCCTGGCATGGTGCCCACCGACTTCTACGCGAAGATGGACGTGAGCCCATCGCTTGCAGACAGGGTGGAGAACGTCACCATCGCCCTCGACGCCTTCGGCGCATCTCTGGCGGAGGTCGGGGCTTTCGGTGCGAAGCTCGCGGCGGCCGGCGGCACCCAGAAGACCGGCGAGATCATCTCGATCATCGGCCGGGGTCGCGCCCTGCGGGGCGTGGCCAAGCTCATGCGAGCGCGAATGAGCGGCAGGATGAAGCCGCTGTAACTCGCTGCGTCGGAAGGTCCGACATGTCCGCCCGTTCGAGGAGTAGGCGAACGAGGGTCGTCACGATCGACGCGCCACGCCGTCCACGTGGCTCGCTGGGCACTCTCGGTCGCGTACGACTTCGATCGCCGTGGCGCGGCTTGGGGACGCTGGCGGTTCTGGGAACCGTCGCGATCGTCGGCATCGCATGGTGGGTGCTCACGCGGCCGGCCTCAGTGGCGCTCGCCGCCGTGCCTGCCGACTCGACCATCACTTTCGCGGGCAACAAGCCGACCAGAGGTACGTTCGCCGCCGATGAGCTCGAGCCGGGAACCTATCGGGTCACCGTGTCGCGGCCGGGATTCCGGCCGGTATCCACTTCGGTCACATTGGAACGCGGCCGCCTGTCAGAGAACCGCTACGTGCTGATCCCCCTGCCGTTCCGAATGCGGTTCATCTCGCGACCAAAGGGCGCGCTCGTGCGTGTGACGCGCGCCGGCGGCGCGCCGGTCACGGGAACGACGCCTTGCAGGCTCACCATCCCGGCGGGGGCCGTGACAGTCTCGGTCACCAAGTCGGGTTTCAACGCTTTCGGTAAGAAGTTCTTCCTGGAGAGCGAGCAGGCGTTCGATCTCCTGCTCGACCCCAAGGGCCAACTCGTACACGCGCTCGGCTCGGTGAACTGCGCCGGCGCGCCAAAGGGAGTGGCCCTGACGCCTGATGGCAGGGAGGCGTGGTCCGCGATCCTGAACGGGCCGCCCTCCATCCAGATCTGCGACCCGCTGTCCGGCAGGATCACGGGCTCCATCGACCTGGGCCGCTCAGGCGCGGTGGAGGTCATCTTCAATCGCGCGGGCACCCGAGCATACGCGAGCCAGATGGAGACCAAGCTGCACGAGACCTCCACGGTGTTCGAGATAGACGTGGCGTCTCGCAAGGTCCTTCGCACGATGGACACGGCAAGTACGATGACCAAGGTCATCGCGCTCTCCCCGGACGAGAAGACGCTCTACTCGGCCAACTGGGCCGGCAACGACGTGTCGATCATGGATCTGGCATCGGGGACCGTGCGCGAGCGCATCCCGGTGGCCCGGACTCCCCGAGGACTGTGGCCCACGGCCGACGGCAAGACGCTCTACGTGGCCGGGTTCGCCAAGGGGGACCTGGAGAAGGTGGACCTCGCTACCGGCGACGTGACGAAGATCTTCACCAGCGGCGGCGCTATGCGGCACCTCGTGGCCGACGAGAAGCGGGGGCTGCTGTACGCGTCGGACATGGGCAAGAATGCGATCTGGGTCGTGGACATGAAGACCGACGCGGTGCGCAGGCTGCGCAAGACCGACCACAAGCCCAACACGATCGACCTGTCCCCGGACGGGCGTGTGCTGTTCGTCTCGAACCGGGGAGCGAACAACCCCACGAGCTACTACCTTCCGGGCTATGAGTGGGGCTCGATACTCCTGTTGGATACGGCGACCGGCAAGCCTCTCGATGCGGTGGTCGGCGGCAACCAGTGCACCGCCCTGGACTTGAGCGGCGACGGCAAGATGCTCGTCTTCTCGGACTTCCTCGACAATAGGCTGCGCGTTTATGAGGTGCCGAGTTCCGAGGTGCTCGCGTCAGGCCACGGCGGCCGCTTCCGGGCGCACTTCGCCGACCTGAAGAAGAGCAGCCCCGGAACCGCGGCCTCGAGCGGCTCGGCGGGGTAGGCGTCGCCACGGTCCCGGGAGGACCTCGACCGGCGGCAGCCCTCACGACTCGTCGATCGCCCATTCCGAGCGAGCGCAGTCTATCTCCGCGGCCTCTCGCCGCTCGAGCGTCAACATCTCGTCCTCGCCGGCGCCGCGCAGCCGGGCCGCTTCGACAGCTTCCCCCAGGTCCCCGGCCGACATCTCCGTGCCACCCCGCCCGATCGGGGGCCTTGGCGTATCCTGCATGCGTACGACTCCTCCACGTCAGCGGAGGGAGACTCCTTCGGGGCACGCGCCTCGAGTGTGATGCGGCGGTCTGACATCGGCCGGGGCTGTCGGCCTGCGGCTACGTAACGGCGTCACGACCAAGACCGGCGCCAGGGGGTACAGGTCCTTGCGCATCATCGACTTCCACACGCACGCCTTCCCCGACGGCGTCGCAGCGTCCGCCATCCCGGCGCTCGAAGCCGAAGGCGGCGTCGCGGCGGTCTACGACGGCACCGTCGGTGGCCTTCTCGCCTCCATGGACCGCGCGGGCGTCGACGCTTCGGTCCTGCAGCCGGTGGCGACCAAGCCCTCGCAGGTGCGCGCCATCAACGACTGGGCCGCCTCCCTGGCAAGCGGGCGGCTCATCCCGTTCGGCGCCATGCACCCGAATCTCGAGGATCCGTCGTCCGAGATCGCGCGGATGGCCGACCTCGGGCTGAGGGGCTTCAAGCTGCACCCCGAGTACCAAGCCTTCTCGCCCGAGGATCCGCGGATGGACCCCATCTACGACGCTGCCCGGCGACACGGCCTCATCGTGCTGTTCCATGCGGGCGTGGACATCAGCGTCCCCACGCTGCGCGGAACACCCGCGGCGTTCAGCGCGATGCTGGATGGGCACCCCGGCCTCAAGGTCGTGCTCGCCCACATGGGAGGCTTCCGCATGTGGGCCGAGGTGGCCGACGCGCTCGCGGGACGCGACGTGTGGCTGGACACCGCCTACACGCTGGGCCACCTGCCCGACCAGGAGTTCGTCGGTCTCGTGCGCGCGCATGGCGCCGATCGTGTGGTGTTCGGCTCTGACGGCCCGTGGACCGATCCCGCCTCCGAGATCGCGCACCTGCGCGCGCTGCCGCTCTCAGACGGCGAACTCGAGAACGTGCTCGGCGCGAACGCGGAAAGGCTGCTCGACTTGAGGACCGTCTGAGAACCTCGGCCGCGCCCGCCGCGGGGCCCGGCGCCGGCAAGGCGCCGTCGAGCTACCCGGCGCCGATCACGTCCGTTCCCATGTAGGGCCGCAACGCCTCGGGAACCGTGACCGTGCCGTCGGCTCTCTGGTAGTTCTCGATGATCGCGGCGACGGTCCGGCCCACGGCCAGCCCGCTTCCGTTCAGGGTGTGCAGCAGGCGACCGCCCTTGAAGGAGGCGGGGTCGCGGTAGCGGATCGAGGCGCGGCGCGCCTGGAAGTCCCCGCAGTTGGAGACCGAGGAGATCTCCTTGTAGCCGTCGTACGACGGCAGCCAGACCTCGAGGTCGTAGGTCTTGACCGCGCCGAATCCCATGTCGCCCGTGCACAGAAGGATCACGCGATACGGCAGGCCCAGTATCTCGAGGATGTTGCCCGCGTCCGCGACCATCCCCTCCAGCTCGTCCATCGACTCCTCGGGCCGTGCGAACTTGACCATCTCCACCTTGTCGAACTGGTGCACGCGGATCAGGCCACGAGTGTCGCGGCCCGCGGCTCCTGCCTCCTCGCGGAAGCACGGCGTGAAGGCGGCGTAGCGCAACGGCAGGTCGGCCGCGTCCAGCGTCTCGTCGCGGTGGATGTTGGTGAGCACGACCTCGGCCGTGGGGATGAGGTAGAGCGGCGGGTCGCCCTGCGTCTTGAACAGGTCGTCCTCGAACTTGGGCAGCTGACCGGTGCCGGTGAGGGTCTCGGCGTTGGCCAGGATCGGCGGCCACCACTCCTTGTAACCGCGCCCGGTGTGCGTATCGAGCATCAGGTTGATCACGGCGCGCTCCAACCGCGCGCCAAGGCCTCCCATCAACACGAAGCGCGATCCCGTGAGCTTGACGGCGCGCTCGAAGTCGATGATGCCGAGGTCGGGACCTATGTCCCAGTGCGCCTTCGGCTCGAAGTCGAAGACCCGCGGCGTGCCCCACCTGCGAATCTCCGGATTGTCGTTCTCGTCCACGCCCACCGGCACCGAAGGGTCCGCGAGGTTCGGCGCGGTCATGAGCAGGTCCCGGACGTCGCGCTCGATGTTATCCAGCAGTGCGGCGTCGGCGCCGAGTTCCCCGTTGATCGAGCGAACCTCGTTCTTGATCGCCTCGGCCGCCTCGGTGCGCGGCTCCTTCATCATCACGCCGATCAGCCTGGACGCTTCGTTTCGTCGCGCCTGCAGCTTCTCGACCTTCGCGATGAGCGTGCGGCGCTCCTCGTCGAGCGCGAGGAACGCGCCGATGTCCCAGGACGAGCCGCGGTCCGCCATGGCCTTGCGCACGGTATCGGCGTTGTCGCGGACGTAGCGTCCATCGAGCATGGCGGGCCTCCGGGGGCTCCAGCGTCGGACTTCTGCTCCGGCGCTCGCGCGCCCGCGGCGGGGTCGGCGTGAATGCGCGTGCCGGTCGGTCTCTGGTGGTGAGTATAGCCGAGGTCGCGCACGTCGAATCCCGGAGGGCACCATCGGGACCGGGCGTATAATGCCCCCATGAGCAACATCGCCCTCAATCCCGACGCCGATGCGCTTCCGGGAGCGGCCGACCAAGCCCCCTGTTGAGGCCCGCCCACCTTGCCGGGTAGCAAGGTCGAGCGTGCGCGCTTGGACCAGCCGTTCGTGAGCGGGTCGATCGAAGCGGCGGGCGATCGCGTGCCGCTGGTGCCGACGACGCTCACGTGGAGAGACAGGCTCGGCGGATGGGCCGTGCGTTGGAACTGGCGCCGCTTCGACTACAAGGTCGATCCCGGACTGTACGCGATCGGCACCCCCGACACCCGCTCGCCCGTGCTGGTCACGGCCAACTACAGGCTCACTTTCGACGCGCTGCGCTCCAAGCTCGCGGGTCGCAGCGCTTGGCTCCTTGTCCTGGACACTCGCGGGATCAACGTCTGGTGCGCGGCCGGCAAGGGAACTTTCGGCACCGACGAACTCGTGGACCGCATCGCGCGCACCGATCTGGCAGCGGTCGTGTCTCACGGCACGGTGGTAGTGCCACAGCTGGGCGCGCCGGGTGTGGCGGCCCACGAGGTCAAGCGACGCTCGGGATTCCGGGCCGTCTACGGCCCCGTCCGCGCCGCCGATCTTCCGGCGTTCCTGGATGCGGGCATGCGCGCGAAGCCCGAGATGAGGCGAGTCCTCTTCCCCGCGCGTGACCGGCTCGTCCTGGTGCCGGTCGAGTTCGTCGGCGCGTTGGCTCTAGGACTGGTCATCGCAGCCGGAGTGCTTCTGGCCGGCGGCATCGGCCCGGGGGTGTGGTCTTCCACGCTGGCGCTCGGGCGCGGACCGCTCGCCATCTCGGCGCCGCTCGCGGCGGTCCTCGCCGGCACCGTGATCGCCCCTCTGCTGTTGCCCGCCCTGCCCTTCCGCATGTTCTCTGCGAAGGGAGCGCTGGCCGGTGCTCTCGTCTCGATCCCAATGGTCGCGGTGTTCTACCCGCTCGGTCAGCGAGCCGGCCTGCTCGCCGCGGTCGTGTTCGCGATCGCCGGCGCTTCGTTCGCGGCGATGAACTTCACGGGCGCTTCCACCTTCACGTCGCTGTCCGGCGTGGAGGTCGAGATGCGCCGATCCCTTCCGTGGCAGGTGGCAGCCGCCGGGCTCGCCGCGGTGCTCTGGATCGCGGGAGGATGGTTGGGATGAGCGGGCTCCGCCATCTGGAAGACGTCGTCACTCTCGCCTACGACGATGAGAAGTGCACCGGGTGCGGTGTCTGCGTGCAGGTCTGCCCCCACGCCGTGTTCGAGATGAGCGACCGGCCCGCGCGAGCCAGAGTCCTGGACCGCGACGCGTGCATGGAGTGCGGCGCGTGCGCGCTGAACTGCGCCTTCGGAGCGATCGACGTCCGGGCCGGGGTGGGCTGCGCCTCCGCCATCATCGCTTCCTGGTTCCGGGGCGGCGAGCCGTCGTGCGGCGCCCCGGATGCGGCACCGTCGAGCGGCTCCGGCTGCTGCTGACGCCCCGGCCGTCGCGTCGCCGCACTGCTCCGCCGACCTTCCGAAGGATGCGGCGCGCCCCGGGCGGCACCTGGGGGTAACAACGACGTGATGCGCAGCGAGACGTCGGATTCGCGCGCGCTGAGGGGGTCTGATGCCCGAGCCGGTCGTCGTGCTGGAGCACGCGCGTGGCACTCCGGGGTCTTGGCGGACGTGGTTGGCGTTCGCCGCGTTCTCCGTCGTCTGCATCCTCCTCGGTTCAAACCGGATGGGCTTCCTTCTCGTGCATGGGACGATCGGACTTCTCTCGGTGGCGATCATGTTCACCCTGTTCATCGTGGCCTGGCTCTCGCGCGACATATCGGACAACGGCTACCTTACCTTCCTGGGCGCCGCACTCTTCCCGGTCGCGGGGCTCGTCGTGCTGCACGCGCTCTCCTACAGGGGCATGGGCGTGTTCCCGGGGATCGCGTCCGACGCGTCGATCCGACTCTGGCTGGCAAGCCGCTACATGCTCAGCGCCTCCCTCCTGACCGCCCCGTTCTTCGTGCGCAGGCGCGTTCACATGACGGCCGTCCTTGCGGTCTCCGGTGCCGTGGCCGGTCTCCTCGCCGCCACGGTGATCGTCTGGCCCGTCTTCCCGACGGCCTTCGTCGAGGGGACGGGCCTCACGCGCTTCGCGGTGGTGAGCGAGTATGCGATCGCGGTCGTCCTGCTCTGCTCGATCGTGCCGCTTCGAAGGTTGCGAAAGGAGATCGAGCCAGACGCCCTCCGCCTGCTGATCTGGGCGACCGTCGCTTCCGCCGGCGCCGACCTGCTTCTCACGCTGCAGACCGACCCCTTCGCGATCACCAACGTCGCGGGGAACCTGTTCGCGTTCGGAGGCTTCGCGATGATGCTGGCGGCGATCACCCGGACCGTCATCCTCCGACCCATGGACATCGTCTTCGGCGAGTTGAGGACGAGCGAGGAGCATCTGTGGCGCGCGAACCGCCTGCTGGCACTGCTCAGCGCGAGCAGGGAGGCGGTCGCCAGAGCGAAGGACCAGAACGACCTGCTCATGGACGTGTGCCGCATCATCGTCGAGGTGGGTGGATATCGTATGGCTTGGGTCGGCATCGCCGTGGATAACGAACCCCGCACCGTGGCGCCGGTCGCCGCCTGGGGCAACTCGGACGGCTTCCTGAACGACATCGAGGTGCGCTGGGACGAATCCCCGCGTGGCGAAGGACCATCGGGCGTCTCGATCCGGACCGGCGAGCCGTTCGTGTCGCGTGACATCGAGAACGATCCGTCCTGCGCGCCGTGGGCGGCGGAAGCTCAGGCACTCGGCTATCGATCCGCCGCCTCACTGCCGATCGTGTCCGACGGCCGCGCCTTCGCCGCGCTCTGCATCCACTCGTCAGCCGTGAACGCCTTCGGCGATGAGGAGCTCGCGATACTCGGGGACGTCGTGGGCGCCGTGCAGACCGGACTCGACAGACTGCGTGCGAGACAGCAGCGAAACGAGGCACTGAGGGCGCTGATCGAGCACCGCGCCTCACTGCAGCAGACGGTCGAGACCAGGACCCGGGAGCTGGAGACCACGGTCGAGGCGCTGGAGAGAGCGGGCGACGCGAAGGACGAGTTCCTGCGGAACATGAGCCACGAACTGCGAACGCCGCTCAACTCCATCATAGGGTTCTCGAGCATCCTTCTCCGCGGTCTGCCTGGCGACCTCAACGACGAGCAGCGGGCTCAGCTCATGATGGTGAACCGATCGGGCCGGCATCTGCTGGCGCTGATCTCCGAGATACTCGACCTGTCGCGGATCGACGCCGGGGCAGTCGATGTCGAGTACGGCGACGTGGAGCTGAGCGACCTTGTCGAGTCCGCCGCCGGGCCCATACGCGTCCTGACGGCTGAGGCCGGCTTGAGGTTCACGGTCCACCTGCCGGATACCCGCGTCGTGCTGCGCACCGACGAGGGCAAGGTACGCCAGATCCTTGTCAACCTTCTGGGAAATGCCGTCAAGTTCACGGAGAGCGGAAACGTGGAATTGGACGCCGAGGTCCGTCCGCCCGGCTGGGTGAGGCTGACCGTGCGCGACACGGGCATGGGAATACCCGCTGACGAGATCCCCCTGGTCACCGACGAGTTCCACCAGGTGGCGCGCGCGAACGGACTGAACCCCGAGGGCACGGGGTTGGGCCTGTCCATCAGCAAGCGGCTGGCAACGATGCTTGGGGGTGACCTTACGGTCGAGAGCACCCTGGGCGTGGGCTCCGCCTTCACGCTCACTCTGCCGGTCGATCCCCGCGTGACGGCGGACTGCGTCTAGGTGGCGATCGGGTAGCTGCCCAGGACCTTGACCGATCGCAGTTTGAGTCGCAGACACTCCAGCGCCAGGGACACCTGCGGATCGGTGATGTGCCCCTCGAGATCCGCGAAGAACATGTACTCGCCGAGCCGCTTCTTGGTCGGCCTGGACTGGATCTTGGTCAGGTTGATCTGGCCGTACGCGAACTCGGAGAGGATCATCAGCAGTGCGCCGGGACGATCCTTCTGGAGGAACAAGGCCAGCGAGGTCTTGTCGCGGCCAGAGCGCTCCCGCAGTCCGGAGCCCAGCACCACGAAGCGTGTCTGGTTGCCCTTGAAATCCTCGATCGAGCCGGCGAGGATCTCGCCGTTGTAGAGTTCGGCCGCCAACCTGGTGCCCACGGCGGCGAGTCCGGGCTCTCCGACGGCGCGCCGGACCGCTTCGGCGGTCGAGTTGGCTGCGTAGACCTCCCTGCCGGGCAGGTTCTTGGACAGCCACCCCCGGCATTGCGCCGTCCCATGCGGATGGCTGACCACGGCCGTGATGTCGGCGAGACCGGTTCCGGGGGCAGCCACCAGCGCGTTGTGGATGTCGCGAACCGCCTCGCGTTGGATGTGCAGATCGTAGTCGAACACGAGGGCGTCCAGGGTCGCGGGGACCGATCCCTCGATGGAGTTCTCGATCGGCACGATCCCATTCGCGCAGTCTCCGGAGGCAACGGCCGCGAACACGTCGCCGATCGTGGCGCACGCGACCGGTTCGACGCCGGGCTCCTCCAAGGACAGAAGCGCTTCCTCAGTGTGCGTGCCCTCAGGTCCCAAGAAAGCCCAGCGGGCCATCCTCACGCTCCCTTGCTATCGATCGCGGCAGTCTCGTCCTCTTCCGACACCCGCGGATGTGGGTGCAGGGGCGCTCGCACGCGGTCCCTCCCGAAGTTCTTCGCCTGGTACAGCGCGTCATCGGCTTGCCGCAACAGCTCCTCGCGATCGGAAGCCGAACCGGGATATGTGGCGAGTCCGATGCTCACTGTGAGCCGCACCTCGCGCTCGCCGTTGGCGTCGGCGAACCGGTGCACGGCGATCGCTTCTCGAACCTTCTCCGCGACCACGTAGGCGCCCTCGGCGTCGGTCTCGGGCAGGATCACGGAGAACTCCTCCCCTCCGTACCTGCACACCACATCGATCTCGCGCACGGCCCGGCGCAGGACTATGCCGATCTCCTCGAGAGCCCTGTCCCCTGCGATGTGCCCGTGGGTGTCGTTGAACAACTTGAAGTCGTCGGCGTCGAGCATGAGAAGCGCGATCGAGCGGCTGTAGCGTCTGGCGCGCTCGATCTCGTCTTCCAGCCGCTGCTGCAGATAGCGGTAGTTGAACAACCCCGTGAGTTCGTCGGTGACGGACAGCCGCTTCGTAAGTTTGTAGAGTTGCGAGTTCTCGACGGCGACGACCAGTTCGCTCGCGACGGCCTGAAGCACTAGACGGTCCTCGGACACGAGGTGCGACAGCCAGTCGCCGGTGGCGCAGAAGACCACCATCAGGCGCTTGTGATCCAGGACGGTCGTGCATGCGAACAGGTCGCTCGCGCTGTCCGGGTTCTGAAGTATCTTCTCGGGCCCATACAGTGCATCCTCCCGGAAGGCCTGGGCGGCGGCGGCTGTCAGCCCCGAGCTCGCCGAGAACACAGTCTCGTCCTTGTCCTTGTCGATCACGAACAGGCAACTCGAGGGAAGGCCGATGACCTTGCTCAGGATGTCGAGGACCAAAGGCCCGACCTGGTCGAAGTCGAGCGTGGAGTGGATGATCTCGGTGATCTCGGAAATGGCGTGCAGCTCGGCGAGACGCCGCGAGAGCTGTTCATTCAGACTCTCCACGTTCGCTACTCCCTGAAGGAGGCTCTCGTCGCGGTCCTTGCGGGCCCTCATGACATTGGCGACCACGTAGCCGGTGAAGAACAGGGCGCCGGCCTTGAAGGCCAGCAGGACGATGTCAGCCCCCTCCTGCATGGCCGCATGTCCTGCCGCGTGCGCGAGCATGTAGGTGACCGAGACGATTCCCGAGATCGCCCACGCTCGGCGCTGGCCCATCAAGGCGGAATACGCGACGGTCAGCCCCAGCATCCAAGGATAGATCGGATCCTGGTAGCCGCCGGTCGACCAGATCAGCATACTGGCGCCGGCGAGATCGACGGGGAGGGTCTCCCACATGACACGCTCGGAGGTGCGCGCCCGAATAAGGTGCGACAACACCGTGAAGGCTCCGCCCCCGATGATGAGCGCGAGGCCCGCGAGAAACACCAGCCGAAGCGTGCTGTCCGGCTCGCCGGAGAACGACAGGTAGCCGGTCGCGTACAGCAGCAGCAGGGGCGTGGTCATGGAGATGCGGGCGATCAGGTAGATCCTGTCTCCCAGATCGATGCCCCCGACGGGCTCAGAGGACGGCACGCCGCACCCTCCCCTGCCCGGTGACACGCAAGCCGCTGCCCTCCAGCGCCAGACCCGCGGCGCCGGACTCCTCGTCCGTGAGGACCAGTTCCGACGTCCCCTCCACGATGGGCTTGGCGTAGAGCCGGTAGGCCCCGCGCCCGTACATCGAGGTCAGCACGAAGCCGGATGCCCGTTCGTCGAGCAACGCGACGGCGAACGACTGCTCGCCCACGTCGCCGGGCAGAGCGTCGAAGCGAACTACGCCCACGTGGCGGACCGAAGTCTCGAGCCGCGCCGAGAGTTCGCCGCACACGGCGGCAAGTCGCTCGTCGGCCGCCACCAGGTCCTCTTGGCGCGCCTGAAGCGCCTCCACCACTCCCACCAGATCCCCGGCCGCGGCCATGCGTGCCAGATCGCCACGCGCGGAGGCAAGCGACCGCACTCGCTGGGCCAGGGCGAACACCCAAGTCAGCGCGAGCCCGGCCAAGACCAGAGCGGCGATGGAGACCCCAAGCGTTACCTGCACGTACCCTCCAGGGGATACACTGCGACGAGTATACCCTTGCGGCACGCGCACGCGGGCACGGGCATCGGAGGACCATGGAAGGCTCTGAGCTGCGCGAACTTCTCGAGCGCGTCGCGCGTGGCGAGGCGCCTGTCGACGATGCGTTCGCGAGACTCGCCGACCTGCCGTTCGCCCAGGTGTCCCTGGAGGACCAGGACGTGGCGCGGGTAGACCACCATCGGGGCCTGCGCACGGGCTTCTGCGAGGTCGTGTTCTGCCAGGGGAAGTCGCCTCAGCAGGTGCGCGCGATCGCCCGCGAGGTTCTGGAGAAGGGCGACGTGCTGCTCGGGACCCGCGCGTCGGCGTCACACTTCCAGGTCGTCGCACAGATCGCCACGGATGCGCGATTCTTCGAGGAGGCCCGGATCCTTCTGGTCGACCGGCGCGAGGATAAGCCGCAGCGCGGCCACATCGTCGTGACCTCCGGCGGCACGGCCGACTACCCCGTGGCGGAGGAGGCGGCGATCTCCGCCGAGGTCATGGGCAACAGGGTCACCCGTCTCTACGACGTGGGGGTGGCCGGCATCCACCGGCTGCTCGCGCACCGGGACCTCCTGCGCGAAGCCCGGGCCATAGTGGCCGTCGCGGGCATGGAGGGCGCCCTGCCATCGCTGGTGGCCGGGCTCGTCTCGGTCCCCGTCATCGCGGTGCCCACCTCCATCGGATATGGAGCCAACCTGGGCGGGATCGCCGCCCTGCTGACCATGCTGAACTCCTGCGCACCCGGCATAGGCGTGGTCAACATCGACAACGGGTTCGGAGCCGCGACCCTTGCCAGCCGCGTGAACCAGGTCGACACTCCGGATGCGGACGAGCCCAGTGCCACTTCCGGCCGCACAGACCCGCGGGACGCGTGACGACGTGTTCGGCTACCTCGACTGCTTCAGCGGAGTGTCCGGAGACAAGTTCCTGGGAGCGCTGGTGGATGCCGGCCTGTCCTTGGACAGGCTTCGCGAGCGGCTCGCCGGTCTGGCTATGGGGGAATGGAGCCTCGCGGCGGAGGACGTCACGCGTGGAGGCCTGCGCGCCACCCGGATCTCCGTGAACGTCGCCGGGCAGCAGCCCCCGCGCTCGTGGCCCGAGATCGAGGCATTGGTGAACGGCTCAGCGATCTCGCAGCCCGCTCTCGACGGAGCTCTGCGCGCGTTCCGGCTTCTCGCCGAGGCCGAGGCCAAGGTGCACGGCGTGCCGCTGGAAGTCGTGCATTTCCACGAGGTCGGCGCCGTGGACTCGATCGTGGACGTGGTCGGCGTCGCGGTGGGACTGGAGGAGCTGGGCATCACGGACTTGTGGGCCTCGCCGGTGTGCACCGGGTTCGGGACCGTGCCGACGGAGCACGGCGTACTCCCGGTGCCTGCGCCTGCCACGGCCGAACTGCTTCTCGGGGTGCCGACCTACGGCGGCTGCGCGGAGGGCGAGATGACGACTCCGACCGGCGCTGCGCTCGTTCGCGCGTTCGTGTCCCGATTCGGCCCGAGCCCGGCAGGCGCGGGCACGGCGATCGGATACGGCGCCGGATCCCGCGATCCCGCCGTACCCAATGTGCTGCGCCTGACGGTGTATCCGCCGGACGCGGCCCGCGAGGACCTGGAGCAGGTCACGGTCCTGGAAAGCGTCATCGACCACATCTCCCCCGAGCAGCTCGCCTCGGCGCTGGAACTCGTGCTCGAGGCTGGAGCGCTGGACGTGTGGCAGTCCCCGGTCGTTATGAAGAAGGGCCGGCTGGGCTCGGCGGTCACCATCATCTCGACGCCCGATGACGCCTCCCGCCTGTCCGACGAACTGATGCGTCAGACCGGCACTCTTGGCGTGCGGCGGACGCCGACGTGGCGCTCCGTGGCGCCGCGCCACGAGGAGGTCGTCGATACCACCCTGGGCGAGGTGCGAGTCAAGGTGGGAGGCACTCCGGAGGCGGAGCGAGCGCGGCCGGAGTCCGACGAGGTCGCGCGCATCGCCCGAGAGACCGGAGCGGCCGTGCGCCGGGTGGCCGAGCGTCTGGCCCGCGAGACGAGCGTGGCGGGCGCTCATGCGAGACCGGAGGCCGCCGATGAATCGAGCGCCGAGGCCGCCGCCGGCACGGATGAGGAATCGAGCGCCGAGTCCGCTTCGGAGGGCGCCGGAGAACCGACGCCTGAAGCCGACTCGGAAGCAGTCGAGGCGACCGAACCGGCCTCCGACGATGCGGAGGCCGGTTCGGGTCCCGCCGACCTCGGAGTGACTCCAGGCTGACTTCCCGGACGCCCGGGCGCTCGGCTGGCCCACCCCCGACGGCGCTCCATCCACGCCTCTCGCGGGTAGAATCCAGGGACGTGCGGACCCCGAGCGTCGGAGCATCGCCATGAGTGGTCGTTCTGACATGCGCAGCAACCCGGGCATCAGGGCCCTCATATCCGCGACGGACGAAGGCCTGGTCGCGCTTGACGGTGCCGGCGTGGTGCGGCTGATGAACGAGGCTGCGCAGGAGATCCTCGGTCTGGCGCGCGTCCGCGCGGTCGGCCGGCCCGTCGAGGAGCTGGGCGTCCCCGAGCTGGCGGATCGCGTTAGGCGCTCCATCCGGACCGGCCGAACGCCCGCCAAGGCCTTCCAGTTCGAACTCAGAGACCGGCATGTCCTGGCACGGGCCTCCCGTTTCGCTTCGGGAACGGACTCGGGCATCGCCGTGACCCTGCACGACGCGACCGAGCTGAACCGGGTCCAGGAGCAGTCCGAGGCGATCCTGGCCAGCACGGGAGACGGGATCGTGCTCTTCTCGCCGGAGGACCGAATCACCTACGCGAACCCCGCTGCGTGCGAGATGCTGGGATGCACGGCGAAGAAGCTCGTCGGCAAGACCATCTCCCCCGACGCGCTTCTAGGGATCGAGGCCCCGCGGGCCCCGACCGAACAGCGATGCAGCAACATAGTGCACTGCGTGCGCACGGAGTGCCCGGCGCACGACTCCGATGATCCACGGTGCTGGCTTGTGAGCGGGACTCCGGGTCCTGACGGAACCCCGGTCCCATTCGCCGAGAAGAGGGTCACCTGCGCGCAGTGCGACGTCTACAAGGGCAGCGCCGCCTCGCTGGACGGTCTCGGCACCCAGGAGTATCGCGAGGTGCCGGCGGGCAAGTCTCAGCGCTACGTGCTCAAGGCGAGGACCAGTCCCGTGATCGACGCCCACGGCGCCTACATCGGCATGGTCCTGACCCTTCACGACATAACCGCCGAGCGCGAGATCGCGCAGATGAAGAACGAGTTCGTGTCCACCGTCAGTCACGAGTTGCGCACGCCTCTGACCTCGATAAAGGGCTACGTCGACCTCATTCTGGACGGCGACGTCGGGGACATAACGGATACCCAGCGGGAGTTCCTCGGGATCGTCAAGGAGAACGCGGACCGGCTGGTCGCATTGATCAACGGCATGCTCGACATCGCCTCGATCGAAGCGGGGCGCGTACATCTCGAGGTGGAACCGCTCGCGGTGGCGGACATGATCTCCGACGCGGTCGACGCGTTCCGGATCGTGCTCGAGCAG
Organism: uncultured Coriobacteriia bacterium; assembly: GCA_963695385.1. Classification (GTDB taxonomy): domain Bacteria; phylum Actinomycetota; class Coriobacteriia; order Anaerosomatales; family PALSA-660; genus JANYAK01. Next base: position 2,253,566 of record OY968780.1, on the reverse strand, counting down.
ACCGGGAGGGTGATCAGGACCCGGATCCCGGCGGGACTGCCGAGAGTGGCCGCGGACCGTCACCGGATGGGCCAGGTGATGCTGAACTTCGTCAGCAACGCGCTGAAGTACTCGCCCAGGGGCGGGGACGTCATGATCTCGGCCCGCCTGGCCGAGGGGTTCGTGCACGTCTCGGTGAAGGACCACGGCATGGGCATCACCCGGGAGGACCAGCAGAGGCTCTTCACCAAGTTCTTCCGCAGCGACAACGCGATGACCCGCGAGATCGGAGGCACCGGTCTGGGCCTGTCCATCTGCAAGGACATCATCGAACTCCACGACGGCCGGGTGTGGGTGCGCAGCAAGCCGGGAGAGGGATCGACCTTCTCTTTCAGCCTCCCGATCGCCGCCAAGGACATGGTGCGCACGCCCTACCTGGTTGGTCCGACCGAGACGGGGGGCAAGGTCCTGGTGGTCGACCGCGACCCGTATGCGGCCGATCTGATCGAGACCTACCTGGTCAAGCGCGGCTACGACGTGATCAAGGCGCACAGCGGCCAGGAGGCGGTGGATGCCGCGATCAGAGAGCAGCCGCTTCTGATCACGCTGGACGTGCTGCTCGACGACAGGGACGGCTTCGAGCTGCTCCAGGAACTCAAGGAGCGCCCCGAGACCGCCAAGATCCCGATCGTGGTGCTCTCCATCGTCTGCGACGACACATCGTGCCGATTCGCCGCGGCCGACTACCTTGAGAAGCCCATCGACCAGTCCCGCCTCCTGCAGGTCATCGACGGCATCGTCGGATCGTCAGCCTCCCCCGTCGCGCTGGTGGTCGATGACGACCGGTCGATGGTGCGCGTGCTAATGGAGATGCTTCGCACGCGCGGCTTCGCGGTTGCGGCAGCGTTCGACGGGCTGGAGGCCCTCGCGGCCATCAAGGCGCGCAAGCCCGACGTCATGCTCCTGGACCTGAAGATGCCGAACATGGACGGGTACGAGGTCATCCAGCGGGTCAAGACCACGCCCGAGTGGAAGGAGATCCCCATCATCGTCATGACGGGGCATCGGATAGACTCCGACCGCGTCGACGTCTTGAACCTTGCCGTCACTCAGCTGGCAAAGCCGCTGTCCCCCGAACTGATCGCAGATCGGGTCGAACAGCTGATCGGATCGCGCCGAGCGCCATCGGGCGTGGCGCCCGCGACCGACGGGAACGGGAGCCGGAAGTGAGCAGGCGCATCCTGGTCGTGGACGACGAGCCCCACATCCTGCGACTGGTCTCGTACGCGCTCGCCGCGAACGGGTTCGAGGTGCTGGAGGCGGCCGACGGACTGTCGGCCATATCGACGGCCCTCTCCGAACTCCCCGACCTGATCCTCATGGACGTCAGCATGCCGGCGCTGAACGGCTACGAAGCGTGCGAGCGCCTGCAGGCCGACCCGAGGACGGCGGACATACCTGTCGTGATGCTGTCCGCGAAGAGCCAGGAGGCGGAGCAGGAAGCGGGCTTCCAGCGCGGCGCGGTCGGCTACATCACGAAGCCGTTCGCGCCGAAAGACCTGGTGCGAAAGATCACGAGCTTGCTGGGCGCGTGACGGCAAGCGGCTTGCTTGTCTGACTCCCACAACCGAGAGGGAGTGATCGGCATGACATACAAGATACTCGCCGTGGACGACGAGCCTTCGATCGTGAGGCTCATTTCCACCACGCTGCGCGCACGCGGGCACGAGGTTCTGGAGGCCACCAACGGCCAGCAGGCTCTGGAGAAGGCCGAGAAGGATTCCCCGGACCTCATACTCCTCGACATCATGATGCCCCGGATGGACGGTCGCGAAGTGCGGCGCCGGCTTCAGTCGAAGCGCTCGACCTCACGAATCCCGGTCGTCTATCTCTCGGCGGTCGGAGACTACGAGAGCCAGCTCGACGGCATGGAGGACGGGCTCACGGACTACATCACGAAACCCTTCTCTCCCAGCGGTCTCGCCGAGCGCGTGGATAGCCTGCTCGACCCCGCCGAGAGCGAGCGGGTGGCGAGGGAGACCCACGCCAAGGCCGGGAGCCTTCGCACCATCGTCGAGATGATGCACCGGAACCGCGAAGCATAGCCCCGCCACTTCAAGCGCTGCCATCGACCCCCGGAGCCGCGATCGGCGCGGCGCCGGGGGTCGATCACGCGTTCTTCACGTAGTAGCGACAGGCTATCGAGATGGGGCATTCTCCGGGGACGGTTGACCTCGTCGCAAGCCACACGTAGCCCTCCACGAAGCAAGAGCACTCCACCCGTTGGTCGGGCCTCTTCACGCTGGAGTCCCAGCGGTCGTCCTCGACCAGGCGCTCGCGCCAGAAGTTGCACTTGCCGCGAATGGGAGAGAAACCGTCCACTTCACCTCACTGGAGAGGAACACCGATCCCGGACCCGGTCGGCGTACGAGCGCGTGTGGCGCAATGACCGTACTACCAGTCGCGAGAGCGCGCCAGTCGAGCTCGCCCGAAGGAACGAGATGGCCGGGAGCCTCACGCGAGCGCCACCCCTACGACCAGGCAGCCGAAGGCGGCCGCCATGTAGATCGACGCGGCCTTGAACAACATCAGGTCGTGGCGATCGGACGGCCGCCACAGCCCGAAGATCGCCAGGATCGACAGTGACGACCCGAGCATGAACAGCGCCCAGAGCGCGGTCGGAGGCGTCCGCAGCAGGATGCCGGCCACGAGAAGTACAGCAGCGCTCGCGACCGTGGTACTGGCGATCAGCCTTCTTGTCGCCGTGTCGCCGAAGACACACGGCCATGCGGGTATGCCGGCGGCGTCGAACTCGTCCGAACGTCGCATCGCAAGCGTCAGTATGTGCGCGGGGATCCACAGCAAGACCGCGAGGGCGAGCAGCACGCCCACAAGATCGATCCGCCCCAAGGCAAGAGTACGACCGGCCAGCGCGGGCATGCCGCCGGCGACGCCGCCAAGCAGGATCGACAACGGCGTGCGGCGCTTCAGCCACGCGGTATACACGCCCAGGTCGATCGCTAAGCCCGCGACGACAACGGCCCCGAAGGCCGCGCCGAGAGAGCATGCCAGCACGAGCCCGGCTACCGACAGCACCGTCCCCAGCGACACCGCGGTCGTCACTGAGACTTCGCCGGTGGGAAGCGGCCGGCCGGCCGTGCGGGCCATCCTGGTGTCGATATCTCGATCGAGGACCATATTGAGCACTGTGCAGCCAGCGATGGCGGCCCAGAGAGCGGCCGTCCCCAACAACAACTCCTGCCAGCGGATGCCGCCGGGCAGGGACAATGCATAGGCGCCGGCACTTGTGACGAGCAGGAGCAGGGTCTGTCGCGGCTTGGTGAGGGATGCGAGCCTTGCGACCCTGAGCGTCGGATGGCGATCGATCGTCAGTTCGCGTGAGTCCACTAGCGCCGCCTGCGCTTAAGCGCCCAAAGGACGGCGACGGTCGCAACGGTGCTCGCGATCCCCAAGACGCCGCCGAGAAACCCGCCCGTGAGCGAACCGATCCAGTAAGACCCGATGACCAGGAGAGCGATCGGGACGATGACGACAAGCGCCGCCACGACTCCGACGGCGGGACTCGAGTACACGTCCTTCTCCGTCTGCTTGGGGCGAACCAGATCCCGTCCATCGATGGCCATCCGTCCGCTCCCTTCGAGCCGGCGAGGCGTCTCAAACAGTCGTCGCCACAAGGATGACCTGTCCGGTCCGCGAGCGGAAGTGGCGACCAGAGAACCGGTACGACTGGCAAAGGGAGCAGCAAGCGGGTACTCTCGCCGTTGGCGCCGACGCGCCGGCACGGGCCTCCGCCGCCCGTCCGTATGTCGCGAAGCGCCGGAGTCTACCCCTCACGCCTGTCAGGAGACACCCGCCGTATGAACCTTCGTGACCTTCCGCAGCGGCACAAGATGTCGATCCTGGCCGGCGTCCTGCTGGCCATGTTGCTGGGTGCTCTGGATGCCACGATCGTCGGCCCGGCGATGCCCACCATCGTCAAGGAACTGTCCGGCATGGCGATGCTGTCGTGGGTCTTCACCATCTACTCGCTGACCTCGACCATCGCGATACCGGTGGTCGGCAAGCTCTCCGACCTGTACGGTCGCAAGTGGTTCTACGCCGGCGGCATCGTCCTGTTCCTGCTGGGGTCGGTCCTGTCTGGAATGGCCGGCGAGCCCTGGTTCAACGGCCTGTTCGCGACTCTGACCGGCTCCAAGAACGCGATGCTGCAGCTGATCGTCTTCCGGGGGATACAGGGACTCGGCGGCGGCACCCTGATGGCCAACGCGATGGCGATCATCGGAGACATGTTCGACTACCGTGAACGCGGCAGATATCAGGGGATGACCGGCGGGGTGTTCGGTGTCGCGTCCCTCTTGGGACCGGCGGTCGGCGGCTGGCTGACCGACCACGCCTCGTGGCGCTGGATATTCTTCATGAACATCCCCGTCGGCCTCCTGGCGCTGGCGGTGCTGCTCTCCGCGATGCCCAGACCGGAGCGCGGGCAGCGCCACGCCATCGACTGGTCGGGCGTGGCCGCTCTCGTGGCGGGCCTCGTGCCGCTCCTGCTCGCACTGAGTTGGGGAGGTTCGGTCCACGCTTGGGCCTCGCCGACGATCCTCGGCCTGCTGGCCACCTCCGCGGCAGCGATCCTGGTCTTCGGGATCGTCGAGACCCGGGCGACCGAACCGATAATCGATCTCGCTCTCTTTCGCGACCGGTCATTCTCAGCGAGCATGGTCGCGCTCTTCTTCTCGGGAGTCGGGATGTTCGGCTCCATCATGTTCCTGCCGTTATACATGCAGATGGTCCTGGGCAGTACGGCCTCGGATTCCGGCGCCTTGCTCACCCCGATGATGTTGGGCATGATCTTCGGCTCGATAACCACGGGCCAGCTGATCAGCCGCACTGGCCGCTACAAGATGTTCGGCGTCGTCGGACTCGGCCTCGCGACTGTCGGGATGTTCCTCTTGTCTCGGCTAACCCCGGAGACTTCCCACGCGATGGTGGTCTTCGACATGGTGCTCGTCGGAGCGGGGATCGGCGTGACCATGCCGCTGTTCACGATCGCGCTGCAGTCTCAGTTCCCCAGGAGGATCGGCGAGGTGACCGCCGCCACCCAGTTCTTCAGAACGATCGGCGGGACGGTCGGGGTGGCGCTGCTGGGAGGTGTCATGAACTCCGCGTTCGCTCGTGAACTCACTGCCCTGGTGGCCCGGGATTCATCCAAGTTCGGGGCGGCTGCGCCTATGCTCTCCGGGCTCGCCGAGAACCCCGCGGCGCTTCTGAACGCCGGCGCGATGCAGGAGATCGTGGCGGCTGTGCCGCCCGAGGCGAGGGTGTTGCTGGCGCGGTTCTTCGCCGACGTGCGCATCGCCCTGGCGAGCGGGATCGCGACGACCTTCCTATGGGCTTTCGGCCTGATCTCGTGCGCATTCATCGCCATGTTGCTGGTGCGCGAGATCCCGCTGTCGGCCAAACCACACCTGGGAAGTCCCAGCGAGGTCGGCGCGGAGATCCTGGCCGAGGAGGCCGTCCAACCCGCCGAGCACGAACCCGTGATAGTGGGCGAAGAAGCGCCGGCGGCGGACCTGTAGCGCGTCGGCTCGGGCACGGCCCTCCCTGTGCGACCCGAAGCCGCTACCGGTCTCAGGATGCTCCGGTATCCATCGGGAGCCGCACTGTGAAAGTCGAGCCCCGGCCCGCCTCGGTCTTCACATCGATCGAGCCGCCCAACGCCTCGGCGAGACGCTTCGAGATCGGCAGACCGAGACCCGTCCCGGCGGACTTGCCGACGTCGGACGAGGCGGCCTGATAGAACTCGTCGAACACGCTGGTAAGGTCCTTCGGCGCGATCCCCCGTCCGGTGTCGGTCACCGCGAACACCACCGTGTCCCCCTCGCTCGCCGTTCGTATCTCGACACTGCCCACGTCGGTGAACTTCACGGCGTTGACGGCGATGTTGAGCAGCACCTGCTCCACCCGCAATGGGTCCGACCGCATCTGAACCGGGGGAGTGGGCAGCACGACGCGAAGGTCGAGACCCTTCTCGTCGGCGAGGCCCTGGACGGTGTCGCGCACCCGATCGACGACGTCCGCGACATCGAATTCCGCGATCTCCAGCCGCAACCGTCCGGACTCGATCTTGGCCAGGTCGAGAACCTCGTTGATGAGCGCGAGCAAGTGTTTTCCGGCGTTGTTGAGCATGGTGAGCTGTTTGGCCTGCTCGGCGTTGACCGGTCCGGCCAGGCCCTGAAGCAGGATGCTCGAGAAGCCGAGGATCGAGTTCAGCGGGGTCCTCAGCTCGTGACTCATGCCTGAGAGGAAGTCGCTCTTGGCCCTTGTGGCCTCATCCAGCTTGCGATTGACCTCGGCGAACCGCTCGTTCGACGCTTCGAGAGCGTCATTGGCCTCGGCGAGGTCGTCGTTCGCCGTGATCAGCTCCTCGTTCACCGCGGCGAGTTCCTCGTTCATGCTCGTGAGTTCCTCGTTCGTGGCTGCGAGTTCCTCGTTCGCGGCCTCCATCTGCGCAGTGCGCTCCTCCACCCGCTGCTCCAGGCTGGCGTTCAGGGCGAGAAGCTGTGCCTCGGCGCGCTTCCTCTCGGTGATGTCCTGGAAGACGGCCACGAAATGTTCGGGCTCGGGAGCCGAGTATGCGTAGACACTCAGACTGATGCCGAGAGTCGGAAGGTCGACCTCGAATTGCTCCGGGTTCCCGCCCAGGGCGACCCGCCCGTAAGTCTCGATCACATCCGGACTCGAATCCTTGAGGCCCGGGATCAACTCGGTTGCGCGCTTTCCCACTACATCCTTGAGTCCCGTGAGCGGCTCGAACATGTCGTTGACTTCCAAGTAGACGAAGTCCTCCGGATGACCGTCGTCGTCGTAGATCATCCGGCAGTATGCGAACCCCTCGAGCATGCCCTCGAAGAGTGCCAGGTATCTCTCCTCGCTGCGCCGCCGCTCGGCCTCGGCCGCTCTCTGCGCGGTCACGTCCCGCTGGACGCTCCATATCCTGACGAGTCTGCCATCCTCGACGATCCCGAGGAGGGTGTTCAGGAACACGACGTCCTCTCCGCTGCGACCGAGCTCGTGAGTCTCGACGTCGCTGAGAACGTAGCCCGAACTGACGAGATGGCGCATGTGCTCGACGTTTCGGAGGTCCGAGGAAGGCATCAGGTCGCGGAGTCGCGCTCCCGCCGCGGACGCCGAAGAGTCGAACCCGTACATCCTGGCAAGCGCCTCGTTGCATTCGGTCAGGACGCAGTCACGCCAGATGCGATCGATCTGCACATCTTCCGGCAGCGAGACCTCGACGCCCTCCTCCAGTTCCCAGCGTCCGATGCCTTCCGTGGTGTGTTCGATGAAGGTCCGATACCGCTCGTCGCTGTCCCTCAGCTGCCGCCGATCGCGCTCCAGCCGCTCCGCCATGGCGTCGAACGACTCGCCGAGTTGCCCGATCTCGTCGACCCCGCTCATTCCGGAGCGGGCCGCCAGGTCCCCGGCCGCGACAGCGGCGACGGCGGACTCCAGCCTCATGACGCGGCGTGTGACCAGCACGTCCAGGATGATCCCGAGGACGATGGCCGCCGCGGCGAAGATCCCCACCAGACGAGCCGCGTCCGCATACTCGATAGAACGCTCCAGAGCCAAGTGTCGAGACAGGTTGTGGGAGGTGAAGAGGATGCCGACCCGCGAAGGGCCCACGTCTCCTGGCCCTCGCCCGATCACCACAGGAAAGTAGGCACTGAGGCTGGTGCCGCCAGCCGATTGCAGGACAAGGCCGTGCCTGCTGTCGCGTACCTTGCGCGCCTCGCGCGGATCGAATCGGGCGACCGAAGTGGCCGGCTTCCCGTCCCACTCCCTCCGGTCGGCGATGATCACGATGTCGTTCTCGTCCGCCAACAGGAGCACGTCGGTCTGGGGATCCAGGGCGGCGGCCGCGAGACGTTCGCGGGCGGTCGCGACGTCTCCCCCCAGCATGCGCGCCGCTATCGATTCGGAGAGTGGGAGCATCATTGAGCGAAGACCGGCACGGGCGCTCGCGAGCGTGGCTGCTCGCGACTCGCTGATGCCGGACGATGCCAGAGCCGCCGCGGCGAGCGCCGTGCACACGATGATCACGGCGGGGATCGCGATCCGCAGCCTCAGCACCTTCATGACGTCGCTGTCCCGGACGCGTCGAGCCCGATCAGACGGGCCGGATCCACCGGCTGAGTCAGCAGCCCATGCCGTCGCATGATGTCGGCGAGGCGAGCGATCGTGTCGGCCAGTGCCGGCTTTGGTCCCCCGAGCAGGCGCTCGTTCTCCTCGCGACTGGCGACCACGAGGCTCTTCATGGCCTCCTGGAACACCTCTGGGGTCGTGGCTTGGATCCTGGCCATTCGCCTGATCGCGTCGGATCCGTGCGTGCGCCTGTAGTCGAGCGCGCGGTACCATGCTTCCTTCAATGCCGCGACATCCCCGCTTCTGTCGGAGAGCAGTCGGCGGCGCGCGACGAGCACCTCGACCACCTCTCCCGGAATGCGACTGCTGTCGAAGATCACGTGCGCGCCCGCCGAGATCAGCTTGGCCTTCACCGGCTCGAAGGTGACCACGGCATCGATCAGGCCGGCGCGGTATGCCTCTTCCTGCTTGTCGATCGTCATCGACACGATCCGCACGTCCCCCGCCCTCATCCCGGAGAGTTCGAGGCCGCGGGTGATCATGAAGGCACGGAGCGCGGTGTCCTCGACCCCGACGTGCTTTCCGCGCAGGCCCCGCATCCCGCGGATCTCAGGGCGGGCCACGATCGCGTCAGCGCCGGTCGACGACGCCAGGACAAGCATGACCCGCACGTCCGGCGATCTCTCGGCGACCATGATAGCCTCGTCCAGAGTCAGGGCGGCCACATCGACATTCCCACTGCGGAATGCGCTTATCACCCCGGACGCGGACGGCATCTCGCTCAAGCGCGCCGTGCTGCTGTCGAGGTACCCCAGGTCTCGCGCGAGGTAGAGCGGAGCGTGCCCGGGCCAGAGGCTGGTCGCCACCCGGATGGGGATCTCCGGCACCGGCACGCAGCCGCAGAGGCTGAGCGCGATGGCGCAAGCGACCGTCAGCGCTGCAAGTCCCGTCAATGGGCGGTCGAGCATCCCGGCCCCCCTGAGTCACGCACGAACGGGCGGCTCCCGCTTACCGATCGATCTCACCGGCGACTAGGTTCTACCCAACATGAGCGGCGATGGGGTGGAGCACCGCGAGTCCCGAATACCGTCATCGCCGGCGTCCCGAGCCGCGACCGCTGCATGAACGACCGCGGCCCCCCAGGGAACGGCGGGGCCGCGGTCGTTCACGGGGCGGCGTGCACGCCGGTCTCTCGCCTAGGCCGCCACGAGTTCCTTCTGCGAGCTGCAGACGGCGTCGTTGCACGCGAGGATCCGGTGTTCCACCACGCCCCGCCCCGCGCCCTCGACCTCGACCTCGAAGCTGCCGGACCACATGTCGCTGTCGGCCCTCTCGCCGTCGAGGCCGCAAGCGACCATGCTGACGCTGACCGCTTCCGCCCCGAGCCGCTCCCGGATACCGGAAGCCATTCGCTCGCAGAATTCCTGTTCCGAGAAGCTTTTACTCACTCTGGTGTCGAACCGTGTGCGAATATGCATTGGGCCAATCCTTCTCGCCGGGTTGCCGTACTTCCTCTGCCCGTATCATACCTACCATTTACCGACGTGGCCATACCGTTCGCCGATGCCGTGCGCATCAATGTTGATTTGCCGTGCATTCCGTCCGCTGAACTCGACCGCCACATCCAAGGCACGTCTATGCACTCCGGGTTGTATTGTATGTAATGGCAAGTGAATTCGTGCATGTTGTGACGAGGACATGCATATCCGGCACCGGGCAGAAGGCCGTCCGGTTCCCAACCGGGATCCGCATCGCCATACTATTCGCCGGCAACCATCCCGGTTGCCCTCAAGCGCCAACAGGGACAGAATCCGTGACTACGAGAAGTTGGCGGGCGGGGCACAGATCCCCGGGGGCCCCGCCCAGCCGGAAGGAGACACTGAGATGAACAAACGGTGGTCTTGGACGTTCGCTGCCGCGCTCGCGGCGGCACTCGTGGTAGGTATCGCACTGTCGGCTCGCGGCGCGAGCGCCGTGACCGCCCCCGTCGTGGCAAAGGCATCGCCTCGGGTCTTGATGACCGTCAAGGGACAGAAGCAAGGCGCGATCGCGGGTGAGATGAGGCTGGTGGCCGGCGAGTATTCCCCGGCCGCCACCGGCGCGATCGCGGTGTACAACCTGAACTACGCCGTGGCTTCCCCGAGGGACGCGGCCAGCGGACTGCCGACGGGAAAGAGGCAGCACAAGCCGATGAACGTCACGATAGCCTGGAGCAAGGCGAGCCCGCGGCTCTACGCGGCCCTGACGAGCAACGAGAACCTCCCCGAGGTCTGGCTGACCTTCTACCAGCCGAACAGGCTGGGCACGGGGTACCAGCGCTACGGCTACATCAAGCTGACGAACGCGAACATCGCCTCCATCAGCGAGGTGGTACCGGGCACCGGTGGCCTCCTCGAGTCGAACACGCGTGACGGCTCGTCGACGCACGTACGCCACATGGAGCAGATCGCGATGACCTTCCAGCAGATCGAATGGACCAGCGACACCGGCAGGACCACGGCGATGGACGACTGGGAATCGCCCGTGGCCGCCGGCAAGCGCTAGCGATCGCCCCACGCAGCGAACGCACCGCGGCTCCGTGCGCACTCAGCACGGAGCCGCGGTGTTCCTGTCTGGATCGGGATGCCTCGGCTGCTATCCGAACATCTTGCCGAGAAGGAGTCTCGCGATCTTCACGCCCTGACCCTCCGCGTCGTCGCCCTGCGCGCCGTCTGCCGACATACATCTCGCGTGTCGCCGCCGCGACGCCGATAGTCGGGTTAGGGCGTTTGGCCTCGTACCGCGATCGGACGGATGGAGCGAAAATGAGCGGCAAGTTGTGCAATGAGTTCCTCGGTTGCGACCTGGAGGCATGTCCCTCGTACGACAACACCGAAGATGACAAGTGCTGGCTCATCGCCGGCACGTGGTGTACGGATCCCGTCACCAAAGACAACAGGCCCAAGTCGATCGCCGAGAAGAAAGCCCAGTGCTTCGGCTCATGCAGGTACCACGAGTATCGAGTCAATCTCGGCGCGTAGGCGCCTCAGCCGATCCGGAATCGCGTTAGCGCTAAGGGGGGTGCCCACTCGGTTCCGTCACGCCGTGTACCATGCGACATCGGGACGGGAATCGACGCGGAGGACCCGATGTACGAGCACGACACCGCCTACCACCGGCTGAAGGTCGTCGACCGGGACGGCATACGCTTCCTGATGTTCGAGCGCCGGCAGCAGGGTTCGATGTACCTCGACGACCCCTTCGAGACGGATTTCGCCTACCCGGCCTACTTCCACATCGCGCTCGCGCTCGTGCCTGACGCCGTGAGGACGCTTGCCGTCGGACTGGGTTGCGGGATGGTGGTCAAGCGGATGTGGCGCGACTACCCGGAGATGCGCATCGACGCAGTCGAGATCGACCCGGACGTGGTCGATGTCGCAAGGGAACTCTTCGCGCTGCCCGAGGACGAGAGGATCCGGGTGTTCATAGGCGAAGGACGGAGCTTCATCGAAGCATCGCCCGAAACCTGGGACATCATCATCGTCGACGCCTATGACGACGACCGGATACCCCGGCAACTCATCACGGAGGAGTTCCTGCAGGTGGCGCGCGATCACCTGAGCCCGGGCGGCGTGATCGTCTACAACTTCCTGGGCCAGGTCGCAGGCAGAGGCAGCCGGCTGTTCCGCAGCATGCACCGCACCGCCTCCAATGTCTGGCGCCGGGTGTGGGTGTTCCCGGTCCTCTCCCTGGAGGCCGACCTGCTCGACCTGGACCACAACATCATCATCCTGGCGACGGATGCGAAGGTGTCGAGGGGCGAGTTGCTCGAGCGCATCGCGAACCGCGTCGGAGGGCGAGTGACGGTGCCCGACTTCGAGCAGTTCGGAGAGGACCTGTTCGGCGGTCCGATCAGGATGCGCGACGTTCCGCTTCTGCTGGACGAGCCTCGGGCGAAGAGGCGGCGGCGCAGGACCTAGGTGGCGCCAACTAGTCCGGAAGCATTTCTTCCGCTGCCCTCTTCTGCGCCGCCAGCAGAGTCTGCGCGGCCGTGTTCTGGGCTGCCAGCAGGACCTCCGCCGCTGTGTCCTCTTCTGAGTGCAGGACTTCTGCCGTCTCTGCCTGCGCCGCCAGCAGAGTGTCCGCAGTCGTTTCCTTTTCCGAGCGCAGGACTTCTGCCGCCCCGATCTGAGCCGCAAGCAGACTGTCCGCAGCTTCCCCTTGAGCCTCCAGCAGAGACTTCGCCACCCGCTGCAGCCGGTACGCCATACTGCCCGCCGCATGCCGACCGGCTACTTGATGGAAGTCCTTTGCCGATTCATCCGCCACGAACAGGTCATTCGCGGCGGCGGCCCTCGCCGCGAACAGAGTCCACAGGGCAGCGCATTGCGCATGCACGAGAGCCCGCATCGCGCGGCTCTCTGGCGACGAGCCGCTGGGCAGCGCCGCCTGGAGCACGCGAATCTGGGCCTCCATCACGGCCCGTTGACTCGCCCACTCGTCTCTGAACTCCACGAGTCGTTCAAGCCACTCGGCGCTTGCTGGATCCTCGTAGTTGGTAACGGTGTCACCCCAGTCCACGTACGGCCAGTACTTACGAGGTATTCCCGGACTGCTCAACCGGCAAGCGAGGACGCTTCCCGCTCACTTGTCTGCGGGCAACGTCCGGCAGCCGTTCGAAGCTGGACATGGCGCCTCAAGCGTGAGGATCGACCACGCCGATGCGTCTTCTTGAATAGGGCCCATCGGGCATCAGATTGTTCATGACGAGGCAGGCCACATCCTCGTAGGCGGTGGCCATCTCGCGCAGATGGGAGTACATGATGAAGGGGTGCGCGATCCTGGGCAGCCGCCTCGTCCATTCGCCCACCCGATACGGCATCACGTCGAACGTGACATCCAGTCGCCCCGGAATGCCCCGCCTTCCCGCGAGGTACATGGGACCCGGACAGATGAATGTCCAATCCATGCCGGAACCCCTGACCGTTTCGTAGTTCGGTCTGTGCGCTCGGAACAAGGCCGGCATCCCCGGCAGGTCAGTTCCCGGGACATCCGTGTGCGGAACGAGGAGACCGGGAAGGCCGCCGAACACCCATATCCTGCGCGGCGGTTGAAGCGCCTGCCGGGCCGCGGACACGATGTCTCGACGGATCGCGATGTATTCCTCCGGGAAGCTGCTTCCGGCCGCGTCCACCACGGTGTCGTGCTCGGACATCGCCCGAGAGACCGCGTCGGCGTCGTGGACGTCCCCGACGTACACCGTCAGCCTGCTCAAGGCTTGCGAGGGGTGCTGCAGCACCAGCCTTCTTGGGTCTCGAACGAAGACACTCAGGTCCAGCCCGGCCGCCAGACCTTCACTGACCAAGCGGGACCCCACGTTCCCCGTCGCGCCGAAGACGATCACCTTTGCGGACATTGCAGATGCTGCCATTCCCCTTCTTGGTTTGCCACCGAGGCGCTGGCCGACGGACGTCGAGTGGCCAGGCGCAACTCGCGGACCGCCGCTGACTTGCCTGCTCAGTGCGCGGGTAGTCGGAGCGGGTCTACTTCGACGTCACGTACCGGTAGCCAGACCACTTGGCTGAGTGAGCGGCGTCCGGCAGCGCATAAGCTCTGAACCGCCACCTGCCTCTGACCGTCAGCTTCACTCTCGCGGAGCACTTGGTGTACGTCATGAAGTTCGATGCCTTCGCGTTCACGTAGCCGTGGGCCTTCCACCTGCCTGACGCGAAACGGTACCTGTAGATCCGCACGGGGTACGTGCCGGCGGCGTGACGAGGCTTCAGGATCGCATACACCGTGTACCACCGCGTGCGGAGCATGGTTGCCGCAGCCATCGGTCTCGACACCGTGGGCGCCTTGAGCGCCGGCGCCGGCGTTGGCGTGGGGGTCGGCGTTGGCGTGGGGGCCGCGGTCGGCGTGGGCGTGGCGGTCGGCGTTGGCGTGGGGGCTGATGTCGGCGTTGGCGTGGGGGCCGCGGTCGGCGTTGGCGTGGGCGAGGGGGCTGCGGTCGGCGCAGGCGAGGGGGTGGGCGTGGAAGGGATGACCGCTGAAGCTACGGTGAATGTGACCACGTGGCGGTTCTCTTCATTGCCTGCCGCGTCGATCGACCAGAACTCGAGCGAATGCTCACCAGCCGTGTTGACGGGAACCGAGGTACCTGCGGTTTCAGCAGCCCCATCCAGGATGTAGCGGGTGTAGGCGACCCCGGAGCCGTGATCGAAACCGAAGAGCCTGAAGACCGCCGCTCCGTCATACGGCTGATACGAGTCGTAGGTGGTTGTCGGGGCCGTCTTGTCGATGTGGAGAATGAGGTTGTGCGCGGACTCGCGAACGCCTTGGTCGTTCACGGCGTAGTACGTGAAGGTCGTAAGGCCTTCGGTGGAGATCCGGATCGGACCGGAATACGTGGTCTCCTCCCCATGTCCCACGATGCAGTACGTGGTCGCCGGGAAGTGGACCGATGACGTCGATAGACTCAAGTTCACGTCCTCGCGGGTCCAGCCATCCGGCGCGCCCGAGATCTCGGTGGTAGGACCGAGGTCCACCCTGACCAGCGCGGTGTGGGGAGTCTCGACGTTGCCCACGAAGTCCTGGGCCCAGTAGGTGACCGTCACCTCTCCCGAGGTTGTGATCGGAATCGGAGACGTGTAGGTGACAGGAGGCCCTTCGCCGATCCGGTACTGGATGGCCGACACGCCCGCGCTGGCGTCCTCGGCGCTGATCGTCAACAGGGCCGATGAGGTCGACCAGCCGTTCGGCACACCCGTCATAGTCGAGACAGGTGCCGCCGTGTCGTCCGAGTTCAACACGTTCGTGCGCGCCGGCTCGGCGTTGCCGGCGTTGTCCACAGACCAATATGTGATGCAGGTCGTGGCCTTGGCCTTGATGACCGTGGGACCCGAGTACAGGCAGGGGGGTTCGGCATTGACACGGTAGTACGTGGCGGAGACGCCGGACAATGCGTCCATCGCGGACATCTCGAGTACGCAGTCGGAGCCAGGCACGACTGCGCCGGCCGTGGAAGCCCTCAGGGACGATACCGGCGGGCCGCGGTCGATGCGTATGGTCGTCGACCTGAGGGCTTCCTTCCAGTCCCAGTCGTCGAAGGTCGGGTCCCACTGGGGGTACTCGGTCCAGTAGCGAAGCTCGGTGGTGCCCTCCTTCTGGACTCGCACCGGGCCTTCGTATACCTGTACCGCTTCCGAGTCGAGCCTGTAGTAGGTGACCGGGTAGGGGCACAGGTTCGGGTCCACGTCATGGGTGAGCACGAAGACGACGTCGTCGGATGCCCAACCGGTCGGCACCCCGGAGCAAGTGGTGAAAGGCGGCGCGCCGTATCCGAATCCGGCCGCGGTGATGGGCGACGAGCCGGCGAAGGCCTGGATGGGTCTGGCCAGGCAGAAGGCGAGCAGCACGATGACGACCGCCGCTGGGCGCCATTGCCGCATCGCGAGGGAGTCGGGAGGGGTTCCAAGCCTGGCGAACACGGTTCTCACCGTCATGTCCTGTTCGTTTGGGAGCCACCCGCCGGCGGACGGAGTGACCGTGTAGCTGCCACTGACGCTGGACGGCGCTCAGTTCATCTGGTTGATGCCTTCCTGGACACCCTGGCGGAGCAACTCCCCGAAGACGTTCGGGTCGAGCACGTAGGCCGTTGCGAGCACGCACGCGATGATGTTCACGGCGAGCCAGCGCGTGTACACGCCGCGGGTACGAACGATCAGGATGATCGCGAGGACCGCCATGAGCGCGGGCCCGACGACGCGAATGTCGCCGAGCGGCACCGCGTAGCCGGCGACCTGTTGACTGCTCGAACCGAGGAACCCTGCCAGATCGAAGCCGATGTTGAAGATGACGAGGATGAACTCGAGCACGAGCACGCCCGCCATCACCCACGATGCCCAGCGTGTTGACTCGCCCTCGGTGCGATAGACCTCGTAGGCCACGCTCGGGGTGAGCGCGATCAGGATGATCAGCGGACTCTTCGTGACCAGACCGGCGACGACGCCGACGACCGCGACAACGGACATGATCGTGCAGATGAGCGATGCGTACTTGGTCGGCCTTGCCATGGTCGGCTCCTCCGCGCGAGATCGATGGGACGAGGATGCTCAGTCGATCCTCTTGCCGGCGCCCGGTCCTGGCTTGAGCGAGTGGATCTCCTCGATGTGCAGCACCGTCAAGGCCTTGGGTTCGCGCCCGAGGCTCTTCAGCGAGAGGGCCTTGGCCTGCTCCCAAGCCTCGCCGCTGGTCTGGAGCTCGCCCCGGCACACGAACCGGTAGCCGTCAGGGATGTCCCTGTCCACGACAGCCACTATGACCTTGGACCCATCGAGAATGTTCTGGTAGGTGGCCCCACCAGTCCCCTCGGTGAATGCCAGCGTCGAATCGTCCAGAACCCGCGTCGACCTTTTCGGGCCCAGGTTAGGAGAACAATCCTTACTTACCGTCGCGATGAAGCACTGCTGACTCGCGATCATGTCCTTCATTTCCTGCGTCAGCTTCGGCATCCGACCACCATCCTCTTTCGGCTATTGCGAGATTGCTTTGGTGGGCGGCATCTATTTGCTCCGCCGGCAGCCAACGGTTAGGGCGAACACGCACACCATGCGCAACATCATGATGGTGAACCGGTCACGAAGGCGCAACCGGCGGCGGGAACGACATCGGCTCCACATCACGAGCCGCACAGGGAGGTGCCATCGAGTGGCGCCCCCGCGCCGGGGTAACTCTATCCGTAGGCTCGAGTCGATGCCCGGGTTTCGGGGCACGGAGGGAGAATGGTCATCATGGCGCTCTGGTCACGACGGACGAGCAGCGTGAACAACGGGGTGAGGCTGCCCAGCAACCTGGGGATGCTGCTGCTGGGGATCTGGCTGCTCGTGACCGGCCCGCTGCAGGTGGTCACCATCTCGATCCCAGCCATCGGCACGATCATGGCGCTGCTCGCCATCGCCGCCGGTGTTCTGATCCTGATGGGCCGCTGACGCAGGCGCTCACGTCTTCGAGGCCGGGGCTGCGTCTCGGAAAGTGGCGCCCGACGCGGCGGGGGCCCGCGATCCTCGCCGAAACTCCCAAGCGAAGGGAACCCCATTGTGATCGATGAGCCTGGTGGCCAAACGTTCCCACAGCCGCCCAGGACAGCTCGGACGCTCTGGTCGGAGGTGAGGGCCTACGCGCGCTCTCGGGGATCGGCATTCCTTGCGGCCCTGACCATCATCGCCGGCCAGGCTTGGCTGGCGAACAGCCTGCCACTCCGACCGGTCTGGTTGCTGCCCGCGCTATCGGCCGCCGTGCTGCTCGCGTCCGCTGCCGTCTTTCGGTCTGAACTGGATGAGCCGAGCGTCCTCATGCGGTGGCTGGCACGCGGAGTCGTGGGGATGCTGGCCCTCTCCAACGCACTCAGCCTGCTCATGCTGATCCGATACGTCTTCCTGGGATCTGGGCTGGGTCCGCTCGGGCTGCTCCTCGCGGGCGTCGCTCTTTGGGTGGTCAACATCGCGGTGTTCGCGTTGGCCTACTGGGAGATCGATGGCGGAGGACCCGAGGATCGCGCCAGAGACAGCGGGCGACTGCCGGACATCGTGTTCCCGCAGCAACAGTCAGATCAAGAGGGGCTCGCGCCAAGAGACTGGACGCCTGGCTTCTCGGACTACCTGTATGTCTCTGTGACGGCCGCGACCGCATTCTCGCCCACCGACGCCATGCCGTACTCGAGGACGGCGAAGCTCCTCATGGGGCTGGAGAGCACGATCTCGTTCGCGATCGCCGCGATGCTGGTGGCCCGGGCCGTCAACATCGCCAAAGGCTAGTCCAGGCGCCTGCCCGATCCGCGGAACCCCATGCGAATCAGCGCTAGCCTGCGGTCCTGTCACCCTGACTCCCCCGGCGTCCTCGGAACGAGCACGCTCACGGCCCCTGGCACGACGGTCACGTCCACAGGCGTCGAACCGGCCTCCTCGCCATCCGCGAGCACCGCCTGGGCCGGGTCCGCCTCGACGTGGATGTCCCTCCCACGCCATCGGCTCAGCATGCGCGGCTGCAGTCCTTGCGCCGCGTCTGCCGCACTGCCCAGCAGGAGGGACAGTGTGTCGCTCTGCACCACGACGACGTCCAGCATGCCGTCCGAGACATCGACATCGCCCGCGATCCGCACGCCTGGAGCTCCGGTGCTGGCCGAGTTGGCGACCACAGCGGCCAGCCCCTCGCACTCGACCGCTCTGCCGTCGACGGTCATCGAGTACCGGGCCGTCGGGGGGTCCGCGAGCGACCGCAGCCCGGTCAGCGCGTACGCGAGCCAGCCATAGCGGTCCTTCATCTCCTTCGTGGTGGCGAGCACCACCGCCGCCTCGAAGCCCATGGTCATGCGCAGGACGAACCACGTCCCGCCGCACCTTCCCAGGTCGACCCGCCTGATCGCGCCGGCGTCACCGACGGCGAGCGCCGCGGCGTTGGCGAGCTTCGGGGGGATGCCAAGATCGTCGGCCAGAGCGTTGCCGGTCCCGCCGGGCAGCAGCAGGATGGGCGGACCGCCCTCCGCCAGACCGGACGCCACGTCAGCGACGCTGCCATCGCCGCCGTACGCGCCTATCAGGTCGAAGCCCTGATCGGCGGCCTTGCGAGCGGCAATCGCCCCGTCGCCGATCTTGTGGGTTATCGCGACGCTCCAGTCGATATCGGCCGCTCCGAACACATCGTTCAGGATGCTCAGAACCGGTTCCGGCTTGCCGGCCGCGGGATTGATGATGACCTTCACGCGCATGTGTGACCCTCCATGGTCCCTGAAGGCATGTACCCACAGGTCCGGTCGGGGTCGCGACGGCGACCGTCTGGCGCCTAGGCAGTCGGTCCGTTCCGACTCCGCCAATCCCGCTCGAACGCCCTGATGCGTCGCTCGATGTGGCGCGCGTGCGGATCGGCGACAGACCGATGGGCGACGATCGTTTCCATCGCCTCGTCCGACGTCATGCCCATGGCGACCAGGATACAGGCGGCCATGGCGACGCTCCGATGGCGCCCGGCCCGGCAGTACACGAGCACACGTCCGCCCGTTTCAAGGACCGGCACGGCGGCGCTCACGCCGCGGCGAAGCATGAACAGGGGGATCGGCAGCAGCCAGAAGTCGACGGTCGGAATCCGTATCAGCCGGAACGGAGGCCTCGTCAGCACCCGCGGCGGCGCGAACCAGATCATACTAAGGACGAGGTCCACCCGGAGACCGCGGATGTCCTCGACGTGGCGGGCGCGGGGCTTCGAGGCGATGAACAACTGACCGGTGATCGCGGACGCGTCGTAGACCGGCCGGTTCGCGCGGGGCTTGGTCGGCCCGGCGCCTCCGGCCGAAGGTTCCTGCACGACTTCGGGCACCGTCGTCAGATTGCTCGCCGTCCCTGTGGACTGCTGGTCGTGGTCCAAGGCGTCGAAGGTCTCCTTCGTGTCGGCCGTTCAGCGGGGAGCGCTCCGTTCCAGGCGATTATGCGACTGGTGCGTACCCCGTTTCATCGGGCCCGCATCCGACCCGGGAGCCGCGCTACTTCCCGAGCGCCGCGAACGCGAAGAGCGCGACGGCGCTTCCCCCATGAGCACGGTCACGGCCCACCCCCAGATGTTCACCCAGCGCGGGCTCGTGTACCTGCCCATCACCTTCTCGTCCCGCCCGATCCGGAAGATGAAGAACATCAGGATCGGGGCGATGGTCCCATTGACGATCGCCGCATAGTAGAGCGCCTTGATCGGGTTGATGCCGATGAGATTCAGCAGCATTCCACCGAACATCGACGCGACGATGACCCAGTAGAAGCCTCGCGCGCCGCTGAACCTCTTGCTCAGCCCCTCGTGCCATTTGAAGAGTTCGGCGACCGCATATGCTGAGGCTCCCGCCAGAACCGGCACCGCGAGCAGACCCACGCCGAAGATCCCGATCGTGAAGAGCAGGGAGGCCAAGCTGCCGGCCAGCGGCTTCAACGCCAGCGCCGCCTTCTGCGCGGAATCCACATTCGTTATGCCGTTGTCATGCAGGACGAACGCGGTGGTCACGACGATGAACAGGAACACGACGTTGGCGAGCGCCATGCCCGCGTAGGTGTCCTTTCGCATCTCGTGGATCTCGCGTCTGAGCGCGACGACACGTAAGTCGCCGATCTCACCCTTGTCCAGTCCCTGTTCGACCTCCTCGGACGCCTGCCAGAAGAACAGGTAGGGCGTGATCGTCGTGCCCATGACCGCGACCATGGCAGCAAGGAACGCGGCGTTGAACTGGATCCGAGGCACTGCGAGGCTGCGGAGCACCGCCCCCCCGTCCGGTCGGATGATGAAGCCGGTGATGATGTAGGCCGCGAGCGACAGCGTGAGCCACTTTAGGATGCGGGAGTAGCGGTGGTAGGGCACGAGTATCTCGAGCGCGGTCATCGCGATCGTGAGGCCCGCCACACCCACGATGAAGTCGACGGGGACCACCAGCTGCAGCGACGCGACCATCGCGCCGATATCGGCGCCGATGTTCACCGTGTTCGCCACGAGCAGAAGACCCACGATTGGGTAGAGCACGCGCTTGCCGTAGTGACGGGCGATGACGTGCGCCAGTCCGCTCTGAGTCACGATCCCGATGCGTGCCACGGTCTCCTGCACGGCGATCATCATCGGGAGCAGGTAGACCGCCAGCCATGACAGGCCGAGACCGTAGGTCGAACCGACGGCGGAGTAGGTCCCTATGCCGGACGGGTCGTCATCGGAAGCACCGGTGATGAGTCCGGGACCGAGCGTCTTCAGGTAGGACGCGTGATGCTTCCGGACCACCTCGGGCGGCTGGTCCGCATATCGGCGCAGTTCCGATTCGGAGACGAGCAGGCGCTCGCCCTCGGTCTCCGCGCGGACCAATCCGGCCCGGATCAAGAAGGCCAGCTTGCGCACGCGGATGCCGAACTGCTTGCTCGCCTCTGGCAGGGTCAGTTTCCCGGGCACGAATCGCTCTCCGTCGGTCGGCAGGATGGCGTCCCCTAGGGTCATACCCTCTCGGCCTATGCTGCGGAACCTGGTCGTCCTGGTAGTGCTCTGGCTTCCTGGTTTCAGCTTCAACATCGGCGGGCGGGTCGATCCAGCGCGGCCGCCATGGGCATGATCGCGAGTTACCCCATGGTGGTATGCTCGGCCGGTAGCGGTTCGACGGCGGCGATCGGGGACAGGATGAGGCGGCTCAGGCACGCGGGCGTGACACTCGCGGTCGTGGCGATTCTGCTGCAGCTGACTGGATGTTTCGGCGACAACGGGCTGACCGGTTGCAGTACTCCCGTCGCCGCGAAGCTCAGGCCGAGCAAGATCGCCGTCCAACCGGGCGAGAAGGTCACCTTCAGGTTGCCGTCCGAAGCGCAGGGCCTCCAGGTTGCGTGGAAGACCGACGCGTATCCGTCAGGCGGGCGCATCAGCCAAGACGGCGTCTTCACGGCGCCGAACAAGCCGGATCTGTACCGAGTCTCTGCCGAGTACCGAAGAGCGGACGGTACAGATGTGTCCGCCGACGCCTTTGTCTCTGTCGAGCCGCCGGACGTGAGGCCCGAAGAGTCCACGGCCCCGAGCGAAGGCGTGTCGTTCTCGGTCGATGAGCCCTCCGGAGTCGAGACGGCGCAGCCCGGCGTCACCGGCACCCTCGGAGGCGCCTTCGCAGGAACCTACAACGGCACGTTGTCTCTCGCGTGGGCCAAGCAGACGGCCGTGGTGCCCTTCACGTTCACCGTCGACTCGGCAGGCGGAGTCTCCGGCCATGCCGAGCATTCGTGGAAGCCCTGGAACACCATCAAGAACACGACCAAGATCAAGTTCTCCGGCACGGTTTCCAGCGACGGGCAGCTGACCGCTTCGGGCACCGCGACGAGCTCGGGCACGAGGGGCGGGGGCGAACAGCCGTTCAGTTCGAAGGGCGCGATCCGCGTAGGCGGCAAGATCACCGGAACGCGGTTCGCGGGAGGCTTCGACTCTCCGGGCGGGACGGCCGAACCTTCGGGCTGGAACGCCGAACGTCAGTAGGCGCCTGCACGGCTGTCGCGTAGCGGACTTGAACTTCCGCGGGGTTGCCCCCACATGGACTACTTCACCGTCACGTATCGGTACCTGCTGTAGCTCCGCGCATGAACGCTATCGGAGTGGAATGCGCGAATACGCCATCTTCCCCTCGACGGCAACGAGACCGGCCCGGAGTACTTCGAGTAGGTCTTGTAGCCGGCTACCTTGACGGCCACCGTCTTGCGCGACTTCCACACGCCGGACACCAGAAGGTAGCACTGGATCCGGACCGCGAAGGTGCCGGCAGCGTGCTTCGGCCTCAGATAACCGAATGCGGTGAAAGCTCGGCCCCGCCGAACGGAGGAAGGGGCGCTCGGCGTCGTGATGGTCGCCAGGGACGGGGTGGGCGGAACGATCGTGAAGCGCACTGTGTGGCTCAGCTCTATGTTGCCCGCGACATCCACGGACCAGAACTCCAGGGAGTGGGAGCCCGAGCCGCTCACGCTGGCGGTCCTACCCGTGATGACAGCACCGCCATCGAGCCGGTAGCAGGTCTTCTCAACGCCCGAGCCACCGACTTCGTCCAAGGCTATCAGCTGGACTACGGCCGAGCCGGCGTAGGTTGATGTCGCGTCGGAAGTCGTCAAAGGGGCGAGGGTGTCGATCGGGACCGGCGACGGTGATGGCGTCGGGGACGGGACTGGCGTAGCAGTCGGGGACGCGATCGGAGTCGGTGACGGCGTCGGCGGCTGCGTCGGGGTCGGTGTTGGAGACGCGATCGGGCCCGGAGTCGGCTCGGGCGTCGGTGCCGGTGTTGGCGTCGGCGTCGGTCCCCCGCTGACGCGACGGATGTCGATGGAGGTCGTGTGAGCGGGCTCGACGTTGCCGGCCGCATCCACCGCCCACCACGACAGGGCCGTGACGCCCTCCGCGCTCACCGTGACCGGCCCCCCGTAGCTCACCGGATCACCGCCTCCCAGACGATAGCGGATATCGCTCACCGGAGTGACGGCATCGACGGCCTCCAGTCTGAATGTCACATCGGTCGCGGACGGGCCGGACGGGATGCCTGAGACGGTGGAGACGGGAGGCGCCTTGTCGATCTTGACCTCGATGCTTCGCATGGGCTCCTGCATGCCGAGGTCGTCCACGGAGTAGTACTGGACCGTGGTCAATCCGTCCGAGGAGACCGTGACCGGTCCGCTGTATCGGATGAACGGGCCGACCCCGACCCTGTAATAGGTGTCGGCGACCGAATAATGGGCCGAGACTGCGGACAGCGCGAAGGTCACGTCGCTTCGGCCCCAGCCATCCGGGACGCCCGAGACGGAGGTGACGGGTCCTTCCCGATCTATCCGAATGGTCGCGCTGTGTGCCGGCTCGGCATTGTCGGCGACGTCGACCGCCCACCAGGAAAGCTCGGTCGCCCCGTTCGAGTAGACCGTCACCGGTTGCGTGTATGCCTGAGGCCGATCTCCGTCCAGGCTGAACCAGACGGAGGCGACACCCGAACCTGTGTCGGTGGCGCCGAGCGAGAAGGTCACCGGAGAAGTCGTCCAACCGGAAGGGATGCCGTAAGCGGCGGAGACCGGCGAGGTCCGGTCTATGCGGATGACCGCGGTCCTCTCCGGCTCGATCGGGCCGACGTCATTGACGGAGTGATACGCGACGGTAGTGATTCCCTCGGCATCGATCCTCGTCGGACCCGAGTACGTCGTGTCGCCACCCGATCCCAAATGGAAGTACGTGGCGGTAGGGCGACCGCCGGGAGACTCGGCGAGAAGCGAGAAGATCACGTCGGAGGTGCTCCACGAGCGCGGCACGCCAGAGATCACGGTGACGGGCTCTCCGGTCAGATCGACCTTGACCGCTGCCGTCTTCGCCGCCTCAGTGTTGCCGGCCGCGTCCACAGACCAGTATTCGATGCGTGTCGTGGCCGCGACCGTCACTGGCGTCGGACCGGCATAGGCCACGGGAGCGCCGCCGTCGATACTGTAGTGGGTGGACGCCACACCCGAGTAGGCGTCTGCGGCGGCTATCGAGAACGAGTAGACGCCCGGGCCGGTCCAGCCGCTCGGCAGACCCGAGATGGTCGAGGACGGGAGGCTCTTGTCGATCCTGATCCATGTGTAGATGTCGGCCTCGCGCTGGGCCGGGACCTGGTCGCCCTGGTTGTCCTTCGAGAAGCAGCGCAGCAGCCTCGACCCCTCCCCGGACACCGTCATAGGGGTCGTGAGGAGCGTATATGTGCCCTTGGCCGTCAGCGGACCGCCATACAGAACCCAAGGCTCCATATCGAACCCGTAGAAGGTCTGAAGACTGGTGGTGAAGGTCCTGAAGGACGTGTCGATCGACAGCCAGAACGTGACGTCCTTGCGGGCCCAGCCATCCGGAACGCCGACAACGCTGGTCACCGGAGGCGCGAATGCAAGCGTAGGGGGCGTCAGAAAGAAGGCGGCCAGCACGAGGCCCACCAGGACTCTGAATCGTCTTATGCGAGGGAGGCGGTTCAAGCGATCCATTGGCATGTCCGGTCGGAGACCTCTTTGTGACCGCGGCGTCGTGTCGTAAGTATCTGCCGCCGGGCGAGACCGTGCAACGCGTGAGCCGCCTGTCGGGTACAACCCCGCCTGCAGACGACGCGGCTTCACCCCCAAAGGGATGAAGCCGCAGGTAACTAGCTGGTGCGGGTGAAAGGAGTTGAACCTTCACGGGGTTGCCCCCACATGGACCTGAACCATGCGCGTCTGCCATTCCGCCACACCCGCTTGTAGCGAAATGGGATTATGCCACGGCCCGCGAACAGGGTAAAGGCGCGGGGAGGGCCGCCATGGCCTCCGGCTACACATCGCAGCTGGTCCCCTCGATGAGCCGCTCACCAGCTGATGATGGAGATCCTTCGGGAAGTCGGCGCGGTCTGAAGGCATACCACGGCCCTCGAACCGGGCATAGGCATTGGAGGAGCCCGCAACATCCTATGGCACTCGATCGGGTGCGCCCCTGAGAGGTCGAGTCGATATGCCGCAAAGGAAGAACTGCTGGGAGTACTTCGAGTGTGGGCACGAACCCGGAGGGGCCGCGGTGGGTCCGGAGGGTCCTTGCCCCGCGTCGACCGAGACCGAGTTGGACGGCGTGAACCGAGGGTGCAACGCCGGGCGCGCCTGTTGGATGGTGACGGGCGTGCTGTTCGGCGAGACGATGTGCACCGTCCATGCCCGGGTGACCCAGTGCGTGGATTGCGAGTTCTACGCGTCCGTCATCAAAGAGGAGACGGAGGACCCGGACGGTAGCGGCTTCGCCTTCGCCCCGTCGCCCGAGGTGTTCGATCGCCTGCGGCGTCGCCGCACACCCCCGAAAGGATAGTCCGCGAGCCCGGTCGCTACGCAATGCGCACATCGTCAGCGCGTGGCCTTCCCTCGAGTCGCGCTACAATCCACATGCAGCCAGAGCATGAAGACGGGGGCGGATGGAGCAGGCGCTCATCCTGGGCAGATACCGGCCGCTCGCCGAACTCGGCGAGGGCGGTCACGGCGCCGTCACCCTGGCCTTCGACACGAAGATGGCGCGCCGCGTGGCCATCAAGCGCATCCCTCTTTCGCATGCCGGAGTCCGCAACCTGGCCCGCACGACGGGGCTGGCCGAGGCGCGGACGGCCGCGATGCTCAACCACCCCGATATCGTGACTGTCCACGAATGGGACACCGACTCCGACGAGGCGTTCCTGATCATGGAGCACCTGGACGGCGTGTCTTTGGCGACGATCCTGGACACGTACGCGCCGCTCGACCCGGACGAGGCGGCCGCCGTGCTCGCGCACGTCTGCGCGGCGATGACCTTTGCGCACGACAACGGCGTCCTGCACTTGGATCTCAAACCGGAGAACGTGCTCGTCGCCCGGGACGGACGGGTCAAGGTGGCTGATTTCGGGGTGGCGGCGCTCACGAACGCCTCCGGGCAGGCCATCAGCGCGGGAGGCACGCTCGGCTACATGCCTCCCGAGCAGTTGCACGGCGGCGTGGTCGACACCCGCACGGACGTCTGGGCCCTCGGAGCGCTCGCGTACGAGACACTCACGGGGGCCGTGCCGTTCGCATCGGACTCGTTCGAGGGCGCCCTCTACAGGGTGGAGTACGTGACGCCTCCGGCCCCATCCGAGTTCGCCGCGGAACTTCCCGCGGCCTTCGACGAGGTGGTGCTGGCATGCCTGTCCACGGATCCCGAAGAGCGCTACCCGTCGATCCGCGAACTCTCGGACGATCTTCTTCCGTTGCTGGGCGACGAGGAGAGAGGCCGCGCCGGCCTCGCCGAACTCGTGGCGGGACTGGTCTCGGAGGAGGAACCGGATACCGACGAGGGCCTATCGGGTCTGGGGCTCTGGGACCGGCTTCTGCGCCCCGAGCCGGCGCTGCGTCGCGCCGCGGCGGCCATCGCATGCGGCTGGTTGGCGTGGTCCGGCCTGTCGACTCTGGGGGTCGGACAGGCGCCCGCCATCGGAGGATCGGCGATCGCCTCGGCGGCCGCGGCGCTGGCCCCGCCGGCCGGCTTGGCCGCGGGTCTCATCGTGTTCGCCGCGGGGGTCTTCACTCGCGGTCCCCTTGCGGGCCTGCTCGCGGCCGCTCTCGGCATCCTGTGGTGGGTGTGGGTAGGACGGCGCAGGGGTTGGGCGGGCATCGTGCCGGTGTTCGCTCCCTTCTTCGCGGCAGCCAGCCTCGGCCCGGCGCTGCCCCTGCTGGCCGGCTTCTTCATGGCGGACACGTGGGCGGCCGCGGCCGCCGGCGCCGCGTCCGGCGCGGTCACGGTCATCGCTTCCGCGGCGTCCGGGCCCGCCCTCGCTCTCGGCCGGGAGTTGTCGCCGCTGGTCGGCCCGCATACCCTGCTCGGCGTCCCTCCCACCTTCCTCGGCTCCCCGCTCGGATCGGGCTGGGCCTTCCGGCCGCCGGCCGCGCTGCCCGCGCTGGGAATCGTCGTCGGATGGGCGCTGGCATCGGCGATCATGTCCGTCGCAGCCCGCCGGGCCACCCGAGGCGCTGCCGCGGGAGGAGCCGTGCTGGCGGCACTTCCGCTTCTCGCGGCGGTGGGCCCGTGGATGACGGGCAGCCAACGTCTCGAGCCGATAGCCGCCATGCATGTCGGGCTCTCTCTTATACTGGTCTTCGTCGTCATCGCGCTCGGCCCGCCGGTCGCGCCGGAGAGCGACGACTGACCGGCTCGCGCTGGCCCCAAGGGAGACCCGCGTGCGTGGGACCGGCCGAAAGGGGAAGGACCCACCGAGACAGATCGGCGGTAGGCGAGAAGTGAGCATCCTGTCCGACTTCGAGGACCGCGTGGGTTCGGCCGTGGAGAGGGTCTTCGCCGGCGCCTTCCGCTCGCGCGTCCAGCCCGCGGAGATCGCCAAGGCGCTCGGCCGGGCCATGGACGACGAGCGCATGGTCGGGATAGGGAAGGTCTACGCTCCCGTCGCATACACGGTCGCTCTGTCGCCACAGGATTCGGACAAGCTCCGAGGCTTCATCCCGGTGCTGGCGGGCGAGCTCGCCACGTTCCTCACCCAGCGCGCGATCGAGAAGGGCTACCACCTCGCGGCGAAACCCTCCGTCATCTTCGTCGAGCACGACGACCTCTCCCTCGGCCGCTTCCGGGTCACAGCGGAGCACGACTACGTCGAGGGAGCGGACGGCGCGGCGCCCGAGGCGCGGGTCGACAACAGGATCGAGTTCTTCGACGCGGAGGTCGGAGGATCGGTCGGACGCCTTGACACGGTCACGATGGGCGAGACCGGCCACGACGTCGTCCTTCGTGGCGATCGCATGCTGATCGGGCGTCTGAGCACCTGCGACATCTGCCTCGCGGACGCCAACTCGTCACGGCGCCACGCCGAACTGCTGCGCATGGATGACGACTGGTACGTGGCGGATCTCGACTCCACCAACGGCACTACCCTGAACGGGGAACCGGTGACGAAGGCCCGGCTGCGCGACGGGGACGTCATCGAGGTCGGGATCACGAGACTCACCTACCACCGTGGCGAAGGGTAGCCGATGATCGACGTCGTGCTTCTCTTCGGCCGGCTGCTCCTTCTGGCTCTGCTCTACCTGTTCCTGTTCGCCGCCGTCCGGACCGGCATGGGGCTCGTGCGCACGGGCGCGCCGGTGCGCGGCGAGAAGCCTCTCGCGCTGCAGGTGACAGCGGGGCCGCGCGAACTCAAGGGCATGAAGGTGGCGCTCGACCGCACTATCCGCATCGGTCGCGAGCCCCGATCGGAACTCGTCATCGCGGACGACTTCGTATCCGTGCAACACGCGAGGATCGTGCCCGAGCCTCGCGGGCCGGTGCTGGAGGACCTCGGATCCACGAACGGGACCGTTCTCAACGGCGCCCGGATCGCGCTGCCTACCGTGCTCAAGAGCGGTGACGAGGTCGTGCTCGGCACCGTCCGCATGAAGGTGACCCGCTAGGTGACCTCCGGACTCCATACGCCCGCCGCCGGACTCACCGACGTCGGTCGCACGCGCACCGGCAACGAGGACTCCCTCCTGATCGAACCGCCGCTCTACGCCGTCGCCGACGGGATGGGGGGCCACCGCGCCGGCGAGATCGCCAGCAGGGTCGCTCTGGACGAGTTGTTCGCGACCGCTCCGGGTCACCTGGACGCCAAGGCGCTCGGGCGGGCGGTCCGCTCGGCGAATCGCGCGGTGATCGCGGCGGCCGACAAGAGCCGGACCCGCACGGGAATGGGCACGACGCTGACGGCCGCCATGATCGACGGCACGCACATCGCCATCGCGCACGTCGGCGACAGCCGCGCCTATCTCATGACGGGCGAGCGGCTCACACGCCTCACGGACGACCACTCGATGGTCGCCGATCTGATGCGGCAGGGCTCGCTCACTGAGGAGGAGGCGCGCTTCCACCCGCAGCGCAGCGTGATCACACGCGCTCTCGGATCCGACTCGAGCATGGTGGCGGACGTCTTCGAGGTGGACGGCTCGCCGGGCGATCGCCTGCTGCTGTGCACGGACGGCCTCACAGGGATGCTGGCGGACGAGCGTATCGCCGAGATCCTGCTGGCCGAGCGCCAGCCGGAACGCGCCGTGCGGACTCTCGTCGACGCGGCCAACCGGGCCGGCGGGTACGACAACGTGACCGCGATAGTGGTCGATCTGACCTCGACCTCGGCCTCGGACTACGAACCCAACCGCGGATCCGCGGCCTCCGGACGACGCAACGCCGCCCGCCTGCTGTGGGTGGTGGCCGCGGCGGCCCTGCTGTCCGCCGCCGTCTGGGGGGCGTACTCCTACTCGCGCTCGCGCGCGTACCTCGTCGACGAGGGCGGCGTCGTCACGGTCTACCGCGGCGTGCCCGGATCGTTCGCCGGGGTGAGCCTGAGATGGCGCGTCGGCGCGACCGGCATCCCCGTCGGCTCGCTGGATCCACCCGTGGCGCTCCGGTTGAAGGAGGGCATACCGTTCGCGGGCGTGGCAGCCGCCCAGCGCCGGGTCGAGGAGCTTCGCTCGAGCATGTCACCGAGCGGATCCCCGGACGCGACCGTCTCGCCCGGGCCCTAGGGAGCGGGCGGTGGCGCGCACCGGGAGACTGCGGGGGCTGACCTCGATGCCGCGACGCAACGCGGAGCTTCTGCTGCTGCTCGCGGTCACTCCCATAGTGCTTCTCGTCTTCGCGCTCGTGCGGGGCGCCATCCGCGCGGACCTTGGCGCGGCCGACTTCCTCGTGCCCGGCGGTCTGCTCGCCGCGTTCGCGGTCGCCCACCTGGCGGCGCGCCGGTTCGCCCCCGGCGCGGATCCCGCGCTGCTCCCCATCGCCGCTCTGCTGTCCGGCATCGGGCTGGCGATCATCACGAGGCTCGACGCGGCGAACGCCGGACCCGGTCTCGCGTCCTCTCAGGTCCTGTGGCTGCTGGCGGGCGTGCTGGCTCTGGTCGCCACGCTGGTCGCGGTGCCGTCGCTGGAGAGACTCGGTCGCTTCAAGTACACCATCATGCTGCTCGGCCTGGTCCTGCTGTTGCTTCCCGCGGTCGTCGGACGCGAGATCAACGGGGCGAGGCTGTGGCTGCGTTTCGGAGGACTCTCGTTCCAGCCGGCCGAGATCGCCAAGATCCTTGATCGTGCTGTTCCTGGCCGCATATCTGGCGGAGAACCGCGAGGTCCTGTCGGTCTCGACCCGGAGGATCCTGGGAGTGTGGCTCCCGTCCGCGCGCCGGCTGGGACCCCTTCTGGTGATGTGGGCGGTCTCGCTCGTCGTCCTGGTGGCCGAGAAGGATCTGGGAAGCAGCCTGCTCTTCTTCGGCATATTCCTGGTGATGGTGCAGGTGGCGACCGGAAGGCCGGCCTTCGTGATCGCCGGGGTCCTGCTGTTCGTCGCGGGGGCGGCGGCCGCCTACTTCGCGTTCGGGCACGTGCGCGCACGCATCGGGATCTGGATCGACCCCTTCGCGGACCCCCAGGGCAAGGGCTATCAGCTCGCTGCAGTCGCTGTTCTCGCTCGCCGCCGGCGGAGTGACCGGCACGGGGCTGGGCCGCGGACTGCCCGACCGGATCCCGTTCGTGGCCACGGACTTCATCTTCTCGGCGATCGGCGAAGAGCTCGGCTTGCTGGGCGGGGTGGCCGTCATCACCGCCTACATGGTGTTCTGCCTGCGCGGACTGGCCACGGCCGTGCGGGCGCGCTCCGACATGGCGGCTCTGACCGCCGCGGGACTGGTGGCGTCCTTCGGTCTGCAGGCCTTCGTGATCGTGGGCGGCGTGTCTCGCCTCATCCCGCTCACGGGCATCACGCTGCCCTTCGTGAGCTACGGAGGTTCGTCGGTGCTGTCCAACTTCATCCTGCTCGGGCTGCTCATGCGAGCGGGTGACGACGCCGCCGAAGACGGCGCTGAGCTGGTGTCCGCGGGCAGGACCGGGAATCTCGGGCGCTTCGCACTGTCCACGCGGTTGACCGGCGTGGCGTGGCTGGTTACGGCGCTGCTCGTGGCGCTCGTCGCGAACCTCACCTACATACAGGTGGTGGCCGCGCCCGCGCTGGCCGCGAACAGGGCCAACACGCGCAACCTCGACAAGGAACTGCGCGCCGAGCGGGGCGCGATACTGACCCGCGACGGCGTCGTCCTGGCCCAATCGGTCCCGGCCGGCGGCCTGTACAGACGCACCTACCCGGCGGGCTCGCTGGCCGCCCACGTCGTCGGCTACTACAGCGCCAGGTACGGGCGCGCGGGCATCGAGGCGGCCGAGAACGACGTGCTCGCGGGTCATCGGGCCTTCGGCGACTTCCAGGCTGCCATGGACGAGGCGCTCGGCCGGCCGGCCGTGGGCAGCGACGTCGTCCTCACGATCGACAGCCGCGTGCAGTCCGCCGCCCAGCGGGCGCTCGGCCGGAGGCGCGGCGCCTGCGTCGTCCTCGACCCGCGGACCGGCTCCGTTCTGGCGCTGGCGTCCTCGCCCACCTACCAGCCTCGCTCCGTCGACGCGAGGTGGACCGCGCTATCCAAGGGCGGTGGCGCAGCGCCCCTGGTGGACCGCGCCGTTGCCAGCCTCTACCCGCCGGGCTCCACGTTCAAGGTCGTCACGCTCACCGGCGCTCTCACCTACGGCGTGGCCACGCCGTCCTCGGTCTATCCCGCTCCGTCGGTGCTCGAGATCGGCGGCGGCAAGGTCACCAACTACGGGGGCGACGGCTACGGACCGACCACCCTCGAGCGCGCCACCGCGTCCTCCATCAACACCGTGTTCGCGCAGGTGGCCGACCAGCTCGGGCCGCGGCGGCTCGTCGAGGCGGCGCGAGGCTTCGGGCTGGACAAGCCTGTCCCCTTCGAGCTCAACGTCCGCCCGTCACTGATGCCGGCGCCCGGGGCGATGACGCGATGGGAGACCGCCTGGGCCGGCGTCGGCCAGCCCGTCGGTGCCGCGGCGGTCAAGGGGCCGGTCGTCACCCCTCTCCAGATGGCGCTGGTCGCCGCCGGGGTAGCCGCCCGCGGCGTCGTGATGGAGCCCCGTTTGGTCGAACGGGTCACGGACAGCTCGGGACACTCCACGCTTCCGCCCCGGGTCCCGGTGGTGTGGACCAAAGCCTGCGACCCCGCTGTCGCCGACATGGTGCGCGACCTGATGGTCGGAGTGGTGCGACGCGGATCCGGGACCCGCGCCGCGATCCCGGGCGTGCAGGTCGCCGGCAAGACCGGCACGGCCGAGGTCGGCCAGGGCCGGCCCACCAACGCGTGGTTCATCGCATTCGCGCCGGCGGACCACCCGACCGTCGCCATGGCGATAGTGCTGGAGGGCGCCGGAGTGGGCGGCCAGGTCGCAGCGCCAGCCGCGAAGCCCGTGCTCGAAGCCGCTCTCAAGGCACAGAGGTGAGCCGTCATGTGGGGCATCGAGCGAGACCCCAAGGGCAGTTTGTCGCCGCGACCTGCCCCTGTGCGGTCGGCTACCTGCCGTATCAAGAACGACCGCGGATGTGCGACCGGGTGTGCCAACGGGCGCCCCGGATGATGAAGGACGCCCGTTGATGCCCTGCTGCCGTCAAGCGCGGCTGCGATAGGCCTGCCTCAGCCTCTTGCCGCCGTGTGGCTCAGTTCGATGGCAGACTACCAGCGGACACGCTCGATGCTGAGTGTCTGACTATAAAGACGCCAATCTTCGTTGTGCCATCAGCCTTGTAGACCGGAATCACTTGATCCTTGCCTGCCTGGCGGACCTGCTGCGCCAGAGCCTCCTGCGGCGATGTCGGATCCGGTCCCTCCAAGTCCGACCGCAGGGAGTAGCCAACCTTGCCATTTGTGGCGAGGACCTCGATGAGGTCCGGCTCGTCCTGCGGTGACTTCGCGTCCATACCCGATCCATAGGTCAAACCATGCGCGTTCTTCGCCCAGTTCGTGGTCGCGGAGCCTATGGGCGCGGGAGGCGCGTCGGACGCAGTCGCGACAGCGAAGGTGCCGACAACAGATCCTAGCACTAACCCAGCAACGGCCGCCGCAATGACCGTCAAACCCCCCACCGCGACTGATCTGCTCGATGCCTTAGTCATGCGTCTACGCTCCTCAGTATGTCTGATTGGGGCTCCTGAACGTGTAGTACGTGTTGTAGCCGCTGCCATTCCAGCCTCGGGTCGAACCCCGGCTGTAGTAGGAATCGCGCACCGTGGTGAAGGAGGTGCGGTTGTTCATCCCCGCACATATGCTGTCGTTGTAGTCCCAGGAGCTCGTAAACACTAGAACGCCAGTGTGCTTGTATAGCCTTTCGAGGACACCCATGTATCCTGCCGCAACGTTCCTCTCGGGATTGTACGTCTCCACATAGGTCCATGCCGACGCGCCGTCGCTGTTCGTCAAGACAGACGCTTGGTTGCGGTATCCTATGTTGCCTGCGGTGTAGTACGTCCAAGCGCCTTTGGCCAGACCGGCATGAGCAACTGGAACCACCACCCCGAAGACAAATCCGGCTACCGCGACAAGCAGCGCCGCCCGCAAGACGCGGGTGTCATGTCTGTGCATCGCTTCCCCCTCCTCGAACACACGGAACAGGCCACGAACTCTTCCCCCAGGCAGAGTTTTGCGGGAACCGCGCCATTCGTAGCATGGCGACAATCGAGTGTCAAGCCTCCGCAAGTTCGATGTCCGCAAGTTCGATGTCCGCGAGTTTGGGTGGTCTCTCCAACCACCACTCGTATCGCCCCGCACATGCGCACTAGCGCAGATACCTGCGCTAGAATGGGCGCGACCCGGCAGCCGTGCCGGCTCGCTCGGGCTAGGAGAGTGTCGCGTGAACGACATGGTGTTCGGCAGCCGCTATCGCGCGATCGAGAAGATCGGCTCGGGCGGCATGGCCGACGTCTACAAGGCGATGGACGAGGTGCTCGGCCGCACCGTTGCCGTCAAGGTGATGCACGCGCACTTCGCCGACGACCCGACGTTCGTTCAGCGCTTCCGTCACGAGGCGCAGGCCGCCGGCAACCTGTCGCACCCCAACATCGTGAACATCTACGACTGGGGACAGCAGGACGACACGTACTACATCGTCATGGAATACATCCGCGGGATCTCGATCAAGGAACTCGTCACCCAGCGCGGCCCCGTCGACCCTCTCAAGGCCGCCGACTACGCCGCGCAGGTGTGCGCGGGACTGTCGGTCGCCCACGGCTACGGGATCATCCACCGCGACATAAAGTCCCACAACCTCGTGCTCATGGCCGACGGCACGGTCAAGGTCATGGACTTCGGCATCGCGCGCGCGGTCAATTCCACGATGACGCAGACCGGCTCCGTGCTGGGCACCGCGCAGTACGTCTCGCCCGAACAGGCGCAGGGACGGGAACTCACTCCGGGGACGGACCTCTACTCGCTCGGCATCGTCCTCTACGAGATGACCACCGGGCGGCTGCCGTTCGAGGGCGACACACCCGTCTCCGTGGCCCTGAAGCACGTCAACGAGGCCGCGATCCCGCCCCGCCAGGTGAACCCGTCGATCCCTCCCGCGGTCGAGGCCGTGATCCTGCGCGCGATGGAGAAGGACCCGGCACGCCGCTACACCTCCGCCGAGCAGATGCGCGGCGACCTGCTGCGCGCCGCCGAGGGCCGGGCGGTGGCGGCCATGCCGCGCGTCGACGACACGACGGTCATGCCCGCGGTCCAGGCCACCGGGCGCCAGCCGGAGACGCGGCGTACCGAAGTCCCGCAGCGCCGGAGCACCAATGTCTGGATCTGGGTGGGTGTCGCTGCCCTGCTCATCGTGCTGGGGATCGGGGTCGCCTGGGCCCTCGGACTCATCGGCGGATCGGTCAACGTCCCGGACGTCACGAAGATGACCGAGGCCGAGGCGCGAACGGTCATCGAGGACGCCGGCCTGGTCGTGGGCAACGTGGACACCAGACCCGACGACGTCATCCCCGCGGGCGAGGTCATCTCGACGGACCCGCCGATCGGCACGGCGATGGCCAAGGGCGAGACTGTGGATCTCACCACGAGCGGCGGCCCGGTGCAGGTCGAAATACCCAAGGTCGTCGACATGACCGAGGATGAGGCCGCCACCGCGCTGCAGGCCGAGGGATTCTCGGTGGACCCTGTCGTGGCGCGTGAATTCAACGCCGCGGATGTGGGCACGGTGTACCGCCAGGACCCGCCGGCAGGCACCAAGGCTTCCAAGGGAACGCCGGTCAAGCTCTACGTGTCCAAGGGCCTGGAGGAGGTCGGCGTCCCCTACGTCGTGGAGATGACGAAGGCGGCGGCCATCGACAGGCTCCACCAGGCCGGATTCAAGGTCAAGCCCGTGCCCCGGGCGAGTTCGGATGTCCCAACGGGCACGGTCATGGATCAGAAGCCCGCAGGCGGCCTGACCGCGCCCAAGAACAGCGAGGTCGTGATCTACGTGTCGTCCGGGCCCAAGAAGATCAGCGTGCCCGACCTCAGGGGCCTGACGGAGGGCGACGCGAAGGCCCAGCTGGAATCGCTCCTGCTGACATACGAGGTCGACTACGTCGACGAGCCGGACCCGGCCAAGGTAGGCAGGGTCAACGACCAGCTGCCGGCGGCCGGCTCCAAGGTCGTCGAGGGCACGATGATCAAGCTCCAAGTCGGTGTGACGCCGTAGG
Source organism: uncultured Coriobacteriia bacterium (assembly GCA_963695385.1). Lineage (GTDB taxonomy): Bacteria > Actinomycetota > Coriobacteriia > Anaerosomatales > PALSA-660 > JANYAK01. Next base: position 2,217,848 of record OY968780.1, on the reverse strand, counting down.
GCGACGTTCGCGCCGAGCGGAGAGGGAGCCGGTCCATGCAGCTGGCAGGCAAGCGCGTCGTCGTGACCGGCGCAGACGGATTCATCGGCAGCCATCTGACCGAGGCCCTCGTGATCGGTGGCTGCGACGTCACGGCGTTCTGCTTCTACAACTCGTTCGATTCGCGCGGCTGGCTCGACACCTGCCCAGCGGAGACACTGCGTGACGTGACATTCTTCATGGGTGACGTGCGCGATCCCAATGGGGTCCGGACCGCTCTGAAGGGTGCCGACGCGGTCTTCCACCTCGCGGCGCTCATCGGCATCCCCTTCTCGTATCACTCGCCCGACAGCTACGTGGACACGAACGTGAGGGGCACGCTCAACGTCCTCCAAGCGGCGCGCGAGCTGGAACTCCAGCGTGTGGTGGTCACCTCGACGTCCGAGGTCTACGGGACCGCGCGCTACGTCCCGATCGACGAGGCGCACCCCCTTCAGGGTCAGTCGCCGTACTCCGCCTCCAAGATCGGCGCCGACAAGATGGCCGAGTCGTTCCACCGAAGCTTCGGACTGCCGGTCGTCACGGTGCGGCCGTTCAACACCTACGGACCGCGACAATCGACTCGCGCGGTCATCCCGACGATCCTGACCCAGCTCGCATCCGGCGCGAGCGAGGTCCGACTCGGCTCCGTGCACCCCACGCGCGATCTCACCTACGTCGCCGACACCGTGGCCGGCTTCATGGCGCTCGCGTCGTGTGACGGGGCCATCGGCCGTGAGGTCAACCTCGGCAGTGGCAAGGAGATCTCCATCGGCGACTTGGCCGCTCTACTTGCGGAGCTCACCGGCTCGGACGCCACGGTCGTGTCCGAGGACGTCCGCATGCGACCGCCGAAGAGCGAGGTCGAGAGACTCCTGTCGGACGCCTCCCTGGCGCGGGAGCTGGCCGGATGGGCTCCCCGGGTGCCTCTCCGCGACGGCTTGGCCCTGGCCATCGAGTGGTTCACCGAGAACGCCGGCCGCTACAGGAGCGGCTACACGATCTAGGGGATGGGCCGCGCATCCGCCGGCCGCCGGACCCTGAACAGCACGAGACGCCGTGTGAAGTCGATCCTTTCGAACAGCTCGGGCTGCAGGCGCATCGATTGCACCGCCTCGTACTCGATCGTGCGAGACTTCCACAACAGGACGTAGTCGATGCCCCACGCGTCGATGATGTCGCGCCGCTCACGGACTGTGGCGGTCGTGTAGAGCAGACGCCGCATGGCAGCGCGTCGCTGGGGGCCGTCGACGACCTCGACGGCCAGGGGACTGTGGCCCCGCGGGGCGGCCACGATGCGCACCGGAACCAGCCCCGAGAAGTAGTATCCCGTCTGCGGGTCGGCAGCCAGCATCGGGTATCCCCCGCCCAGCTCCCGCCCCATCCGCGCGATCGTCGAGTAGCCCCAGAACGGCCGCACGTCCGATCCGCGCGAGCGCCACACCGAGACGTTCATGCCCTCGCGAACCGCGCCTACCTTGCCGGTGAACGTCGTCTGCAGGTACGGGATGGCGAGGAGCAGCGTGCCGGCGAGCGCCACGCCCGCGAGGAAGCGCGCCTGCGAGTGCCCGCGCGCGCGCGCCGGCCTCGCCAGCGACCACGCGATGGCCACGTAAGTGGTGAAGCCGAGAAGGGCGGCGATCCGGGCCAGGTTGTAGAAGGAGAAGCGGACGGCGAGCGTTGTGACGACGGGGTCGTAGAGCAGAAGGAAGGGCATGCTGCACAGAGCGAAGGAGGCCAGCCCCGTGCGATCGCGCCTCACGAACGACCATCCCGCCATGAACAGAGCGAGCGCGGCCGTCATCGCGAAGTTCACGTCGCCGCCGTCGAAGAAGCGATCGGGTCGCGCGATCACGAACGGACCGATCTGGAAGAGGTCGATCCGACTCAAGGCGGACGCCGTGTCCACCATGGAGGAGCCCGACACGACGCCCAGCTTCGGGAGGACGAAGGGCGACGCGAGCAGTCCGGTGACGAGCAGCACGCCCGCGACCACCCGGAACCCGTCGAAGGCGAACGCTCCCTCGCGCCACCGCGCGAGGATGCCGTCGACCAGCGCCCACAGCGCCACGGTCGCCGCGAGCAGGAAGTAGAACTCTGCGTTGCCGACGTGCATCGCCGAGACTGCCACTCCCGCGAACACGGCGGCGATCGCCGCGGTCATGGAGGGCCGGTCGAACACCTCGACCAGGCACAAGAGCGCGAAGAACACGACGGCGATGGAGATGTGGTTCGGATAAGCTGCGGCCCGGAAGTCGAGGAACTGGTTGAAGACCATGTAGCCGAGAGTGCCTGCAGCCGCCGGCCACGCGTTTCCGCTCAGACGTCTCACCAGAGCGTAGAAGGCGGTCACCAGCAGGACGGCCCCCACGATCGTGAGGCCGGTCCACAACCACGGCATGTCCGCGCCCGTGACCCTGGCCATCATCGCAAGCATTGTGTTGAACACGCCGGAGGAGGGGTCCGGCACCGTCACCGCCGTGCCGTGCAGCGGATCGGTGACGACCAGCGCATGGCGGGCGAGCAGGGACCGGGCCGCGGCCATGTGGTAGAACGTGTCCGCCGACGCCTTGAGCCACGGACGCTCCACCAGCGCGAACAGTCCGGCGACCGCCGCCAGGATCAGGCCCGGGGTGTCCGGATCGAGCCGCGGCTGCCCCCGCCCGAGTGTCCAGGCCCAAACGGTCAGACCGCAAGCGAGGCCGATCCACACCGCGATCCCGACCTCAAGACTGATTCCCAGCCACATGCCGGCCAGCATGACGAGGGCGGCCAGTGCCGAGGAGAACACGAAGGCGCCCGCCACTACCGCCGCGACCCCCAGCCGCAGACGCCGGGCGACCGATACCGCGATCCCAGCGCCCGGCGCCAGGCAGAACACGACGGCGAGTGCCGCGGCCGCGAGATCGCCCGGCGATTGAGACGCGATGAGTGCCATCTGCGCCACGGTCACGTCGGAGCTCGGCGGTAGAATCACGACGTGCCGCCCTCGTCGCCGGCGCCGGCCTCCGGCGCCTCGACGGCGCGCGAGAACGGGCTCGCGACTGCCAGCGCGGACAGTACAAGCTCCGCGGCCGACGACCATACGCGCGCGGCCAGGACGACGATCCAAGCGGTACCCGCGCCGCCCACGATCACGTCCTTGATCAGCAACACGAGGAACCCTTCGCGCACGCCCAGACCTGCCGGTGCGAACAGCACGAGCAGCCCGCCGACGACAGCGGCGGAGTAGTAGCCCGTGTACGCCATCCAACCGGCGCCGGGGTCCGAGACGAGCGATCGAGTGAACAGCCAGAAGCCGGCGCCGGCGACGAACCAGATGCACGAGTAGTACAGGACGAGCGCGGCGATCGCCCCGACCTTCAGGTGAGGCGGCTCGCCCTCGATCTTGAGCGGCCGCATGCCAAGCGCAACGACCCTGCGAAAGATGGCGGGATGCAGACAGACCAGTATCCCGACCATGATGGCCGGCAGGGGCCACTTAGGAACGCCCGCAGGGAACGGCGCACCCAGCAGAGACGTGGCCATGAACACGAGCAGGCCCGCGGTGACGCTGACCGCGCTCTCGACCACCGTCGCCACGAGCGCGCCATGGCGCTCGACACCCGCCTGCCTCGCCATCGCCAGCTTGCCGGCCACCTGCCACACACCGCCGGGCAGATACTTTCCGAGGTTGGCCGCGAACGAGAGCTTGAACACGTCCCGGTAGAGCACCGGGTATCCGAGAGCCCGGATGACCAGGGTCAACCCCCCGGCGAACAGCAGGTAGTAGCAGGCGATGACCGCCCATGCCGCGGCGAGATAGCCCGGCGAGAAGCGCAGCTCCAGGAACCGGCTCGATGCGAGTTGCACGGAGACCGATCGATAGACGAAATAGGCGATCGCGACCGCGAGCACGGTCTGGCCCCCGCGGATCAGCCATCGGCGTGTCCGGTCACTCACGGGCGGCCTCCGTGAGCACCCGCAGCGTCGCCGCTGCGACGGCCGGCCACGTGTAGCGCCGACGCACGCGTTCGCGCCCTAGGGCCGAGAGGCGGGCGAGCAACGCAGAGTCGTCCAGGGCACGCGCCATCGCGGTGAGCAGAGCCGCCGGATCGCGCGGCCCTACCAGGAGTCCGTCTTCGCCCAGCAACTCCGGCATCGCACCCACTCGCGTGCCGATGACCGGGGTGCCGAGCGCGAGCGCCTCGACAACCGAGACAGGGCTGCCCTCGCCCCAGCTGGGCAGGACCGAACAGTCGGCGCATGCTATGAGTTCGAGCGCGCGCTCCGGCGACACCGCTCCGTGGAAAGCGATCCTGTCCAGCACTCCGGCGGCGGCCGCTCGCTCGCGAAGCGATGCCTCCTCCGGCCCGCCGAGAGTGAAGACCAGGCGCGCGTCCCGGCCGGCCGACAGGAGCGCCGCGAACGCGTCCAGAAGCTCGCGCACGCCCTTGGACTCGAGCATGCGCCCCGTGAAGAGGAACGTGAACGGCGTCTCAGGATCGCGTTTCGGGCGCGACCTGTCGGGCAAGGCGGCCGACACACCTGCGGGTATCACGTCTACAGGGCCGCTCCACAGTGATTCCGAACGCAGGAAGTCGACTTGCTCTGCTGACACTGCTATGACGCGCGTCGCCCGCGCGACCCCCCTCCGGAGAAGTCCCCGCCACACGCGTCCCGAGCGCGCGAGGGTCGTGTCCGAACCGTGAAGGGTGAGCGCCACCCGCATGCCTGCGAGGGCCCTTCCCGCTAGCGCGGCGGTCGGCGCCCAGTTCACGTGGACGACGTCCGCATCATGCGCCAACTCGCGGACGGCACGCCGCAGGCCCAGTGCGAACGCGGGCAGCGCCAGCACCGCGAGCGGATCGCGGCGGAGATTGGAGGGGATCCCGTCGCCGTAGGCGACCCTCTCCAAGAAGTCGGGCGCGTACCGGAACCGTCTCACCCGGACTCCGTCCCTCACCTCCTCGAGCGGCAGACCCGGAGCGTGAGGCGCAAGGACGGTGACCTCGCACCCGAGAACGACCAGCTCGCGAGCCAGAGAGTGGACAAAGTGCCCTGCGTGGTCGCTCTCGCCACGCGGATAGGACGTCGTGACCGAGACCACGCGCAGCGGCCCCGCGCCGGACGCGTCGGTCACTTCAGATCCTTGTTGTGCTCCATGTCGAACCACATGCCGAAGAATAGGAACTGGAGCCCTGAGATGAGAAGCAGCGACGAGAGGACCACGGTCGGGACCGACAGCGGTCTGGCCTGCACCCTCGCGATCACGAGCAGCACTCCCAAGAAGAAACCGACCAGAGTGAATACCAGCCCGGTGACGTAGAACAGGACCAGGGGGTGGGTGTCGCGAATCACGTACTTCTGGAACATGCGATACCAGAAACGGCGGAGCAGAAGCCACGACAGGGTCGGGATCACGCGGTAGAGCCTTGATCCCGCTCTTCTCGCCCACATCGTAGATCGGCTTGATGGGCACGTCGCGCACGCGGAAGTCGTATATGTTCAGCTGGACGAGCATGTCGTTGGGGAAGCCGTAGCGCGGATACAGCGCATCGAGGTCGATCGTCTCGAGCGCATGAAGGTTCGCCACGCAGTAACCGGTCTGCGAGTCCGCCACGTGCCAGTAGCCGGAGGCCACCTTGGTCATCAGCGAGAGCGCCGAGTTGCCCAGGTAGCGCGTGCGGGGGATCGCGTTCCATGCGTCACCCGTGAACAGGCGGTTGCCCTTCGCGTAGTCCACATCGCCGGCAGCCACGGGCGCCAGCAGGGAGGGCAGGTCATCGGGGTCCATCTGAGCGTCGCCCGCCATGACGGCGGTCATGTCGATCCGCTCCTCCACCGCCGCCTTGTAACCGGTGACGATGGCCGCGCCGACGCCGCCGTTCTTCGGATGCCTGACCAGACGGATCCTGCCGGGGTCCTTGGCCGCGTAGCTCCCCACCACGTCGACCGTGCGATCCGAGCTCACGTCGTCGACGATGATGATCCGGTCCACGCACGCGGGCATGGTCTCGATGACCGTGCCGATCTGCGTCTCCTCGTTGTGACACGGCACGACGACGCCGACGGTCTTGCCCTGGAACATGTCCGGCTCTCCGAACGCATCAGACGGGGGCCCGCGGGGCAGACACGCGCCCGCGCACGCGTTCGCACTCGCGCGGGCCGCTACAGGCCGATCGAGGCGATTATACCTGAGCCCCCACGAGCAGCTCCTTCACGTCGGAATCCGTCAACTGGCCGAAACGCGCGTAGTGGGCACCCACCGCGTAGAAGCCCGCAGGGATCTCGAGCGCGACCAGTTCGTCGACCTCGGGAGAGAGCATCTCCGATGCGGAGCGTGACATGACCGGAACCGCCAGCACGACCCTGCCCACTCCCCGGGAGCGCAGCCATCGCGCGGCCGCCAGAGCCGTAAGACCCGTCGCGATGCCATCGTCCACCACTATGACGGTGCGCCCGGCCAGGTCGAGAGCCGGCCGGCCGCCACGGTACTCGGCTATGCGTCGCAGCGCCTCGGCATGCTCGATCTCTCCTTGGCGCGAGAGGTAGTCGGCCGAGACCCTCGCGTCGGGATTGGGATACACGTGCCCGTCGGGATCGACCGCGCCCGCGGCGAACTCGGGGTTGCCCGGAGCGCCGACCTTGCGCACGACCACGATGTCCAGAGGAGCTCCGAGGACTCTCGACACCTCGGCGGCCAGCTCGACCCCGCCGCGCGGGACTCCCAGCACGATGGCATCGCCGCCGTAGCCGCGCCTGGCCAGCTCGACGCTCAACTCCCTGCCGGCCTCGACCCGGTCAGCCCACACCGCCGCTCGCCGCCCCCGTCACATCTCGCGACGCAGCCTCTCGAGGCCGCTGCCGCCCATCGGCCGTCTCACCTCGATACCCCCAACCCTCTCCACACAAAACCCACACGCCGGGACATTGCAGCGGCGCGTCACAGTGATACGCTTCAAGAGGCCGCCCTCCAACATGGTCGGCACATGCGACAAGGGAGTGGTGTGGCGGCTGGCGGGGTGACCATCGAGGAGTTCGGCCTCGGCGACCCTCGCATGCGCGAGTTCGCGATGCTGCCCTGGGACCTGCGGCGCAACGACCCGTACTGGACTCCGCCGCTCATGGCCGACCTGCTGGGCAACAGGATGCTGGGCGCGCCGGGTCTGCTCACGACCGCGCACCCGTACCACAGAGACGCGGACGTCACGCACTTCCTCGCGCGGAGGGACGGCCGTGCGGTCGGGCGCGTGTCGGGCGCGATCAACCGTCGCTTCAACGCGCACTACGGCTCGAAGCTGGGGTTCTTCGGCTTCTTCGAAGTGGAAGACGACTACGAAGCGACCGCCGCTCTGCTGGACCGGGCTCGAGACTGGATCGGCGAGCGCGGCATGGAGGCCATGCGAGGTCCCGGAGAGTACAGCAACGCGACCCATGAGAGGCAGGCAGTGCTGGTGGAGGGCTTCGATCATCCTCCCACCGTGGAGCTTACGCACAACCCTCCCTACTACGGCGGGCTGCTGGAACGCTACGGCCTGATGAAGGTGAAGGACTACGTCGCGTCCTGGATAGAGGCCGACGGCATCCCGTCCGAGAGGCTGAGCCGGCTCGCCGACGCCATACGACGTCGGGAGGCGATCACCACACGACCGGCGAACATGAAGGACTTCTCGGCGGAAGTGAAGCTCATCGTCCGCCTCTACAACGAGGCGTGGGCAGCCAACTGGGGGTTCCTTCCGCTGACCGGCGACGAGGCCGACGCGCTCGCCGAAAGCCTGCGCCCGATCGTGGACCCTGGCCTGGTCCGGTTCGCCTTCATAGGCGGCGAGCCCGTGGCGGTCCTGGGAGGTATCCCGGATCCCAACTGGGCGCTGCGTCCGCGATGGCGATGGTACGGCGACTCCGACGCCGTGCGCCTCGCGCGGCTGCTGGCGATGAGGAGGCATATCCCGCGCGTGAGGCTGATGTTCTTCGGCATCCGGCCTCAGTGGCGGCGCATCGGCGTGGACGCCGTGCTCTTCCAGGAGGTCTTCGAATACGCGGTCGCCCACGGGTACAAGCAGGGCGAGGCCTCCATGCTGCTGGAGGACAACGAGATGATCCTGAGACCGTCGGCCTCGATGGGCGGCAGTGTCTACAAGCGATGGCGCATCTACGAGATGCAGATCGGACAGGCGAGCACCTAGACATGCGACGTATCGCGCTACTGTCGGACATACATGGGAACCTCATCGCCCTGGACGCGGTCCTGGATGACGTGAACGCCAAAGGCGTTCGCGAGATCTACTGCCTGGGTGATCTGGTGGGCTACGGCCCGGACCCGGAAGGCGTGGTCGACCGGATGCGCGCGCTCGGCATCCTCACCGTTCAGGGGAACTACGACGACGGGATCGGACATCGTCGCGGGCAGTGCGGCTGCTACTTCGCCTCCGACGCGGCAAGGCGCGACGGCGAGGCGTCCTACGCGTTCACTTCCCGGGCGATCGACGACGAGCATGCCGCGTGGCTGGCCGGTCTGCCTCCCGCGCTGCGGTTCGAGGAGCGCGGCGTGCGCGTCCTGCTCGCCCACGGGAGTCCTCGCCGCGTCAACGAGTACCTCCTGCCCGACCGCACCGCCAGCCTGCTCGTGCGGCTGGCGGCGGCCGCCGACGCCGACGTCGTCTGCGTGGGCCACGTTCACGTCCCGTACCACCGTGTTCTCCGGGGTCCCCATGGGACCATCCACTACGTGAGCGCGGGTTCGGCTGGGAGACCGCACAACGGCGACCCGCGCGCATGCTGGGTCGAACTCGTCCTGGGAGACGCGGAGGACGTGCGGGAAGCCGTCTTCGGCGATGCGCCCGTGGTCACCGCGGGCGACACGGACGCGCACGTCGGCATGAACGTCCACAAGGTGGAATACGACGTCGCCTCCGTGGCGCTGGCCATGCGCAGAGCGGGACTACCCGCGACCCTGGCGGCCGGCCTGGTGTCCGCCTGACGCCGATCGCCTGTGTCGAGGCCTTGCCTGACCCGTCGCCCGACTATCAGCCCGGCTCTCCCAGCGCGTCTCGCAGCGCGTCGGGATCGAAGTTCACCACGCACAGGTCGCCGATCTCGAAGGTGGGTGTGACCACCTTGCCCGCAAGCTCTACGACCCGTGCGGCGGCCTCCGGGAACTGCTCGATGTCGATGGACTCGTAGTTGTAGCCCTGCTCGTCGAGCCAGTCCAGCGCCCGATGGCAGTCTCCGCACCAGGAGCGGCAGTACACGATGCAGTCGCGACTCTTGCTCATTGCGCCTCCCAAGAAGTGCCGTCGGCATGTGACTTCTTGCTCGAAGGCTACTTGCCCATATCGGGTGACGAACGGTCGAGCGACCCCCGATCGGCTTTCGCATGTCCCCCGTTCGGGAATGAAGATACGTGTATAGGACGGAGCAGGATTCCGTCGGCGTCGGGGAACGCCTGGGGGGGCGAGGACCGTGCAGGGCGAGACGACCGGGCACGGGGGTTCGGACTCAGGCTCGGAGATGATCCCTCGAGACTTCCTGCGGATCATCGCCGTCTGGTCCCTCATCCCGAGCTACTCGGTCGCGGGGGGGTTCATCGGCTGGCTTCTCGACAGGTGGCTTGGGACCTTTCCGTACATCACCGGCGTGACGCTGATCCTCGCGCTCGCGCTGGCCGTGCGCGACATGCTGAGACTGCGGGACGAGTTAGTGCCGAAGAGCTGAGGCGGCGGTGCCTTGATGCGCAGGGCCGCGGGCAGGGGGTGATCGGCGATGGAGGCGGAGGCGAGCGCCATCCAGGTCTACCTGCGCTACATCTCCGCGTTCAACCTCGTGCTCGCCGCGGGTCTCCTGGTACTCGCCGGCTGGTTGCTCACCCGCAAGCCGTTCACCGAGGCGGCCCCGGAAGGCCGGCAGAACATCGCCGAATGGGTCATGGAGTTCTTCGTGGGCAAGGCGCGCGAGATGGGTGACGAGCGGGTCGTGAGGATCGTGGCGCCGTTTCTGGCCACCTGCTTCCTGCTCATCGTCGCGTCCAACCTCATGGGCCTGCTGCCGATCCCGATCCTGAACAACCCGCCGACGGCGTACTTCAGCATCCCCCTGGGTCTCTCGCTGTGCGCTGTCGGAGGCATCCTCGTGCTCTCGGGCGTGTTCAACGGGCTGGTCAGCGCCGTCAGGCACCTGTTCTGGCCGAATCCGCTGCAACTCATCTCTGAGGTCACCGACGTGCTGTCGCTCTCGCTGCGGCTCTTCGGCAACATCGGCGGGGAGCACATGACGGTCGTGCTCGTGTCCAGCGTGGTCGCCGTCGGCATCCCTCTGGTCCTGCACGTGCTGGGACTCATCCCCGCCTTCGTGCAGGCACTGGTCTTCACACTGCTCACGTCCAGTTTCCTGGCCGGCGCGATAGCGCATGAGCAGGGCAAGCCGCACCACGAGCACGGACAGATCACCGATCCGTCCGCATCCTCGGCGCCCGTCGCCGGGTAGGACGATCTTGGACCTCCGGGAAGGAGGAGAGCGCGATGGACCCCAAAGTCCTGCTCGGGTTCGCGACGGTGTTGCCGATCTCGGTCGGCGCCACTGTCGCCGCCTTGTCCATGCGCTGGATCTCGCAGTCGGCCATCGAAGGCATGACCAGGCAACCTGACCTGGCACCGCAGCTTTTCACGGCGATGCTGATCGGCATGGCGCTGGTCGAGGCGCTGTGCATCTACTGCCTGGTGGTCTCCCTGATGCTGGCCACCAGCCTGCAGGCCTAGCGCGCGGAGCCCGGCGAAAGGCGTGGAGGGGATGGAGCTCAATCCGCTCGCCCAGATAGACCTGCTGATAGTGGCCGTCACGATCGTGGTGTTCGTCGGCACCTACTGGGCGCTGCGGAAGGTCATGATCGACCGGACGGTCGCGGTCATGGAAGCACGGCGCCGCCGGTGCCGGGAGGCGGAGACTGCCGCGTCGGAGGCCCTCGCGCTGACCGCGGAAGCCGATCGCCGAGCCGAGGAGATCGCGGAGTCGGCCCGGCAGAAGGCCGACTCCATCGTGACGGATGCCCGCGAGGCCGCCGAGGCGGAGAAGACCTTCCGCGTCGCGGCCGCTCGCGCGCGGATCGATCAGCGTCTGCGGTCGGGGCGGACCGCCACTCTCGCGGAGCGTGAAGCCGAGGTCGCCGCCCTGAAGCTGGAGGCGAGCGAGTGCGTGGGACTCGTATGCGGAAAGCTCGCGGGACCGGCGGACCCCGAGGTCGTGGCCGGGATCGTCGACCGGCTCGTGTCCAAGACGCTGCAATGAAGCTCGCGACGGGGTGGTCGGGATGATCGGTGAACTGTGGAGAGAGGTGTTGCACGAGGTCACGAGCGACTGGCTCAAGCTGCTCATCGAGCTCGTGCAGTTCGCCATACTCGCAGTGATCATCAAGGTCGTCGCGTTCGGAGCCGGCACCAGACGCGGCGTGGTCTCCGGGATGGTGTCGAGCCACGCCGAACGCGTGCGGGCGCAACTCGCGGAGGCCGAGGCGCGCGAAGGCGAGGCGGCCGAAGCGCCGGAGCGCGCCAAGGCCACGGTCGCGGAGGCCAAGCGCGCGACCCGACACACCATCGCCGAAGCGCGAAGGGCGGCGGCCGGAGAGAGCACGCGCATCCTGAAGGAAGCCGACGAGCAGGTGGCCGATCTCGAGCGACGCACGGAGGACGCGCTCTCGCGCGAGCGCGAGGAAGCCCTCGCGGCGGTTCGCGAGATGCTCCCCGACATCGTGGCGCGCGGAGCGCGCGAGATGCTGGACGAGGGATATCCCGCCGAAGAGCAGCGCCGCATGATGGAGGCCGCGATCCTGGACAGCATCGGCGAACTCGACGCCGTCACCATGGAGTAGGGGGTCTCCGGCGTGCAGGCGCCCAGCGGCATGCGTGTGGTGGTCCGGACGCCGGTCGCGCTCGGCCAGGACGTCCTCGACACGCTTCGCGACACCCTCTCCGCGGCGTTGCACGGCGCCATCGCGCTCGAGGTCAGGCTGGAGTCGGGACTCCGGGGCGCCATCATCGTGCTGGACGAGGCCCGCCAGATACGGATCGATACGTCGATCCCCCTGCGGGAGCTCGAGAAGCTGCTGATCGAATCGGCCGTCGAAGGCGCCGGTCTGGATGTATGCGGAGCCGCCGCGCAGGACGTCATACGCGCCTACCGGCCGGAGTCGCGCGTGGAGGTCGTCCCCACCAATCTTCGACGGGCACTCTCGGAGTTCGGGGGCGACGCGGTGACCGTCGTGACGCGCACCCGCATCGACCCTGGCGTCTTCGACCGGCTGCGGGCCAAACTGCGCGCTGCCGCGCAGCGCGAGATCGAGGTCCATTCGCACACGGATCCGCGTCTGGAGGACGGCGCGGTCCTGCAACTGGGAGACGAGCGACGGATCGTGCTCGACGGGCGGTACCGCGCAGTCTCGGCACTGGAGCGCCGCGCGGTCGACGCGACCGACGGCGGCACGCAGCGGACCTCAGAGAAGCCGGATCCCTCCGCCGTGATCAGGGAGATGCTGTCCGCGACCCTGCCCGAACTCTCGGTCGAGGAGAGGCTCGACTCGGGCACAGTCCTGGAGGTGGCCGACGGGGTCGCTCACGTGTCGGGCCTGCGCGGAGTCGGATCCCAGGAACTTGTCAGGCTGGAGGGGGGCGTCTACGGGCTCGCCTTCTCGCTGAACCGCCATGAGGTCGGATGCATCCTGCTGGGCCCGGAGGAGCGCATCCGCGAAGGCGGCAGGGTGGAACGTACCGGGCACCTGCTTCGGGTTCCCGCGGGCGACGGGCTCCTGGGTCGCACGGTGAACTCGCTGGCCCAGCCTATCGACGGCCGGGGTCCCGTCGAAGCGGCCGCCTACATGGCAGCGGAGCGCATCGCTCCCGGGGTGGTCGAGCGCCAGCCGGTGGAGGTGCCCCTGCTCACCGGCATCAAGGTGATCGATGCGCTCGTCCCCCTCGGCCGGGGCCAGCGCGAACTCATAATCGGCGATCGGAAGACAGGCAAGACGGCTGTCGCCGTGGACACGATCCTGAGCCAGAAGGGCCAGGACGTGATGTGCGTCTACGCCGCGATCGGCCAGAAGGCTTCCACGGTCGCCGGCATCGTGCGCGTCCTCGAGGAGCGCGGCGCGATGGAGTACACCACGGTCGTCTGCGCCCTGCCCGGCGAGCAGCCCGCATTCCGGTATCTGGCGCCCTACACCGCATGCGCGATCGCGGAGCACTTCATGGAGTGCGGACGTGACGCGCTGGTCATCTACGACGACCTGTCCAAGCATGCCGTGACGTATCGCGAGATGTCGGCGTTGCTCGGGCGGCCGGTGGGGCGCGAGGCGTACCCCGGCGACATCTTCTACGTCCACTCCCGGCTGCTGGAGAGGGCCGCGCACCTATCCGACGAGCGCGGCGGTGGCTCCCTGACGGCGCTGCCGATCGTGGAGACCCAGGCAGGCGACATATCCGCATTCATCCCGACGAACGTGGTATCGATCTGCGACGGCCAGATCTTCCTGGACACCGACCTGTTCAACTCGGGATTCCGCCCCGCGCTGGACGTCGGACTGTCGGTCTCGCGCGTCGGCAGCGCGGCGCAGACGAGGCCGATGAAGAAGGTCGCCGGAAGCCTGCGAATAGACTTGGCGCAGTACCACGAGATGGCCCAGTTCGTGAAGTTCGGCGCCGAGGTCGACGAGACCACGCGACGCCAACTGGCGCGCGGCGAGCGCAGCCGGGAGTTGCTCAAGCAGGCGTCGCTGGCCCCCCTGCCCATGGGGCTGGAAGTGGCCTCCCTCCTCGCCGGCGCGGAGGGATTGCTCGCGGACGTCCCGGTGCACCTTGTGGGCGAGTGGGAGCGCGCTCTTCACGCGCAGTTGACGGGCACCGACCCCGGCCTGGTCGCGCGCCTCGGAGCGGCTGGTGCGCTGGACGACCTGACGCACAGCGAGCTGGTCGCGGCGATCCAGACCTCGCTGGAACGATTCGGCCCCGAGGCGGGGTGAGGTCGAGATGGAGCGCCTCACCGAGGTCAAACGCCGGATGCGAAGGATCGAGGAGATCCAAGGCGTGGCGCGCACGATGGCCACGGTGGCCGCGGCCAAGCTGTCGAGAGCGCGCGAGCGCGCGACCGGAATGCGCACGTACGCGGAGCGCATGCGCGGGATACTCAGGCGCCAGCAGCGATGCCTCGCGCGAAGTGGCGTCTCCTTGGATGACGTCTCGCCGTTCTTCGTGACCCGCGAGAACGGGAGGATCCTGCTGGTGCACCTCGGCGGCGACCGCGGGATGTGTGGCAGCCACAACAACGTGATCAACCGGCTCGCACTCGATTCGATCGACTCCTGGCGCGCGGCCGGCGTCGGCGTCGTGGTGAGTGTGATCGGCGCGAAAGCGGAGAACTACCTGCGCCGCAGGGGCGGCGAGCTGGAGATCGCCTCGGCGGGAACGTGGCCGCGCGGCGGGGTGAGCGACGATCTCGTGGACACGCTCTTGGAGCAGATCACTTCGTCGTTCCTTGACGGCCGCACCGGCGAGGTCTGGTGCGCATACACGAGGTTCTTCTCGCCGATGCGGCGTGAGGCGGTGCTCATGCGGCTGCTGCCGATCGCGCCCGAGGCCGCGGGGGACCTCGGCCGCGGGGAGAGCAGCGCGGACGGGGACGACGCGGAGCGCTGGATCTACGAACCCGATCGGACCTGCGTCCTCGACGAGCTGATCCGGGCCTTCGTCCGCATGCAGTGCGAGGACGTCCTGATCGAGTCGTACGCCAGCGAGCAGGCGGCACGCATGATCACGATGGAGGAGGCGACCGAGCGCGCGAGCAAGCGCCTGCACGAGTGTCGCGTCCTCTACAACCGCCTGCGCCGCGAGTTCATCACGACCGACCTCCTGAGCGTCCTGTTCGCATCACAGGTGCGGGCTGGAAAAGCGGCCGCGGTCGGGAGTAAGGCGGATGCCGCGACCGGGGACCCGGACGCGGACTAGGGGGCTGTCATGGAACATGCCGGGGTAGTCTCCGCCGAAGGCCCGAGCGCCGAGCGCCTCGACGGGCGCCAGGTGCCCGCCGGACGCGTGGAGCAGGTCAACGGGCCGGTGGTTGACGCCTCGTTCCCAGGCAGGCTGCCCGCGATCAACAACCTGCTCCGGGTGGGGGACCCGGTGGCCGGCACCGCCCTCGAGGCCGTCGAGCTCCTTGGCGAGGGCATGCTGCGCGCGATCGCGCTGCAGTCGACCGACGGCATGCGCCGCGGCGTCAAGGTCCACGACACCGGCGGCCCGATCACGGTACCGGTGGGTTCCAGCACGCTGGGACGCATGTTCAACGTGCTGGGCGAGCCGGTGGACGCGCGCGGGCCGGTCCTGGCGACCATCAGGCGTCCCATCCACCGTCCGCCGCTGGCCTACGCCGAGGTCCGCAGCTTCCCGGAGGTCCTCGAGACCGGCATCAAGGCCATCGACCTGCTCACGCCGTTCGCGCGAGGGGGCAAGATCGCCCTGTTCGGAGGGGCTGGCGTCGGCAAGACCGTCGTCATCATGGAGCTGATCCGCAACATCGGACGGGAGCACGAGGGCGTGTCGGTGTTCGGCGGTATCGGAGAGCGCACGCGCGAGGGAAACGACCTGTGGCGCGGGATGCAGGACTCGCACGTGCTCGAACGCGCGGTGCTCGTGTTCGGCCAGATGAACGAGCCCCCCGGCGCCCGGTTCCGTGTGCCGAGCACGGCGCTGACGATGGCCGAGTACTTCCGGGACGATCGGAAGCAGGACGTCCTCCTGTTCTTCGACAACATCTACCGCTACGTGCAGGCGGGCCTCGAGGTCTCGCTGCTGCGCGCGCGCATACCGTCGGAGGTCGGCTACCAGCCGACGCTGTTCACGGAGATGGGCAGGCTGCAGGAGCGCATCGCTTCCACCGAGAACGGCGCGATCACGAGCGTGCAGGCCGTGTACGTCCCCGCCGACGATCTGGCCGACCCGGGTCCGGCCTCGGTCTTCTCGCACCTGGACGCGATAGCGGTGCTGGCCCGCCGGGTCGCGGAGCAGGGCATCTACCCCGCACTGGACCCTCTGCAGTCGACGTCCCAGGTGTTGGACCCCGAGGTGCTCGGCGAGGAGCACGTGCGCGTGGCGGGCGAGGTCAAGGGATACGTGCAGCGCTACGGCGCGCTGCAGGACCTCATAGCGATACTCGGTGTCGAGGAGCTCTCCGATGAGGACAAGATCGTGGTCACGCGCGCCCGCAGGCTGCAGAAGTTCCTCTCGCAACCCTTCTTCGTCGCGGAGCAGTTCACCGGCGCCGAGGGCCGCTACGTCCCTATCGCCGAGACCATCAGAGGATTCGGCGAGATCTGCGCGGGGAAGCACGATCTCCTTCCCGAGCAGGCATTCTATATGGCGGGATCCATAGACGAGGTCGTCGCCAGGGCCGCATCCATGGCCGAGGGCGAGGCGGGGACATGACGCTGTCGCTCGAGATAGTCACACCCGGCGGGATCGCGTGGTCCCGCGGGGGGCTCGACCGCGTGGTGCTGCGGCGGCGAGAGCGTCGCTTCGAACTCGGCAGCGAGATCGTCGTGCTGCCGCGCCACGGCGAGATGCTCGTGCGGCTGCCGGACTTCACGCTGCGCGCCGGAGCGGGGCGAGACGAGACGGCGATCGAGGTGCACGGCGGCTTCGCCGAGGTCCGGCGAGACCGCGTCACGGTCCTGACCCCGGCGTGCGGACCTCCGGAGCAGTGCGCCGCAACGGCGGATCGAGGCTGAGTGCCGATCCCGGGCCCGCCCCGCGGCGGAGGCCCGGGTCTTGCCACGCGTGACGCGGAGGTAGTACACAGGCGAGGGGAACCGTCGAGACGAGGGATCCCGGCAGTCCGGGCCCCAGACGGCGGGAAGCGGTGATCGGGATCGTTCGCGAGCGCGAAGCGCGGCTGGACGTGTTGAAGGCCGCCGCGATCGGCATGGTCATCCTCGGTCACGCGATCAGGCTGGCGTATGGCCGGGCTACCAGGGCTCCTCTGCCGCTGGCGTCCCTGTTCACCATCCTGTCGATCACGCACGTCCCGCTGTTCATGTTCATCTCGGGCTACCTGCTTCCGAAGTCCGCGGACATGCGATGGCTGGGGCGGCGGGCGGTCAGGCTGCTGGTGCCGTTCTTCGCCTGGGGGGCGCTTCAGTGGGTGGCCTGGTATCACGTCTTCGGCCCCGGTTGGCTGCTGGGCATCGCTGTTTGGCCGGAGGACACGAGCGCTCTGTGGTTCCTCTATGCGCTGGCGCTCCTGTGCGCGGTCTATGCGTTGGCCGGAGGCAGGAGACCGCTGCTCGTCGCGCTGGCGGTCGCCTGCGTGATCCTCCCGCCGCTCACGTCGATGATGTTCGTCATCCGATACGTCATGCTGTTCCTCCCCGTGTTCGTTGTCGGGTTGCTGGCCTCCGACCGCGGCTTCGAGCCTGGGTGGTGGACGCTGCCGGTCGCGGCGATCCTGCTCGTCATCATGTGGCCCACGCCGGGCGTCAGCCTTCTCTTCGCGAATTCCGGGTGGGCGCCGTCCCTGCTCGCCGGCGTCCAGGGTTGGGCGGCGTACCCGGCGAGCGTGTTGCTGCGCCTGATGCGCGTGGCGCTCGAACTCGCTCTCGTGGGCAGCGCGTTCTGCCTGGCGAGGAACGTGAGGCGCGGCGCCTGGCTGGGCGCGCTGACACTGGGGGTCTACTGCGCGCACATCCTCCTTCTGCCGTACTGGGCGAAGGGGCAGGGCGCTCTGGGGGTGGTGGCGGCCTTTGTTCTGGCCGGCACCGCGGCCACGGGCGTCACGCTGCTCCTCGGCCGATGGGAGACGACGTCCTTCCTGCTTCTCGGCAGCGGGACGCTCCCTCGTTGGGTCGCCGACGGCCTCGGCCGGTTGAGGAGCGCGACGACCAGAGTCCTGCCCTGAACCGGTGTGCGCATCTGATACCATCGGACAGTCGTTTCGCCGACTCAGGTCGCGGCGCAGACGCGAAACGCCTCCGTAGCTCAGGGGATAGAGCAATGGTTTCCTAAACCATGTGCCGCAGGTTCGAATCCTGCCGGGGGCACCACAAACCACTCAGGTCAGGGCCGAAGCAGGCTCTGGCCTGTCTCGTTCGTCGGTCAGTCTCGTCCAAACATCTGGGCCCGGACGCCCTCGGGCAGGTCAAGGCGCCGTTCGACGATTCACGGGGTGCGAAATCCATCTCCGTCAATAGAATTCATCTTCGTCCATATATTCTCAATGGCGTTAAGAGAAGGACGAGTACGGGAATCTCGATGGCGCCGGCGACCGCTAAGCCGCACGGACTGAAAGGGCAGACCGATGTATAGACGCAAGGCGCTTGTTGCTGTGTCAGTATCGCTGATCGCGGCCGTATTCATCGTCTGGGGTGGCGCTCAGATCGTCCTCGCCCAGAGCGAGGCGACATTGCGAGCCGCGGTGGCGGCGCGTCCGTTCAAGCGCGTCACCCAGGAGCAGAGAGAGGCTGCCGCCGACCGCATGAAAGAGATGAAGCAGAAGGTCGCCGGCAGGCTATCCGCCAAGGGGGTCGCTGCCTCATCGATTCCGACGCCGGAACCAGGCGGAGTGCCCGACTATTTCGGCACGACTCCCAACTGGGCGTACAGCCCCCTGTTGCGGAAGTTCGTGGACGGACTACCGGGGCTCGGCTCTGCCGGCGCCAACAACCTTGGTCAGTACATCCCGGTGGCCAATCCGGACACGATCACCTACCCGGGATCGGACTACTACGAGATAGAACTGCGAGAGTACTGCGAGAAGCTACATTCGGACCTTCCAGGCACCAGGCTACGCGGCTACGTGCAGGTCAACCACGGCACCGATTCTCTTGGGCACAACACCCTGGTTCCGGACCCGATCCACTACCTCGGCCCATTCATCGTCGCCCGCCGGGACCGGCCGGTCCGCATCAAGTTCACGAACAAGCTGCCCATCGGCGAGGCGGGCGACCTGTTCATTCCTGTGGATACCACGGTCATGGGCGCCGGGATGGGGCCGACCGGGGAGATGTACACGCAGAACCGCGGCACCCTTCACTTGCACGGTGGGATCTCGCCCTGGATCAGCGACGGCACGCCTCACCAGTGGATCACGCCGGCGGGAGAGGACACGGCCTATCCTAAAGGTGTGAGCGTCCAGAACGTCCCGGACATGCCGGACCCGGGCGACGGCTCGCAGACGTTCTTCTACACGAACCAGCAAAGCGCGCGGCTGATGTTCTATCACGACCACAGCTTCGGGATCACGAGGTTGAACGTCTACGCGGGCGAGGCTGCGGGATACATGATCACCGATGAGGCCGAGGATCAGCTGATCGCCGCCAGTGTCATCCCGACCGAACAGATCCCGCTGATCATTCAGGATAAGACGTTCGTCGATGCGTCCACGATAGCCACCACGGACCCGACGTGGAACTGGGGCACGACCGCCCCGGTGCCGCGCACCGGCGATCTTTGGGTGCCGCACGTCTACGTGCCTGCCCAGAACCCGGCCGACCTCGCCGGCATGAACGCGACTGGGCGGTGGCACTACGGTCCATGGTTCTGGCCCCCGACACTCAACATCATGTACCCGCCGATACCGAACCCTTACTACGATCCAGAGAATGCGCCTTGGGAGCCGGAGTACATGCCGGCGACGCCCAACCCCTCGATGGGCATGGAGGCCTACAACGACACACCGCTCGTCAACGGGACCGCGTATCCGAAGGTGACGCTGCAGCCCAAGTCGTACAGGCTGAGGATCCTCAACGCTGCCAACGACCGGTTCTTCAACCTCCAGATGTATCTCGCCGACCCGGGCACCACGTCGGCCGACGGACGCACCAAGACCGAGGTCAAGATGGTTCCGGCGGCGCCTACGACCGGATTTCCCGAGCTATGGCCGACGGACGGACGCATTGGCGGAGCGCCCGACCCTGCCACCGCCGGCCCGGAGTGGATCCAGATAGGCACTGAGGGCGGGTTCCTCCCCAAGCCTGCGGTGATCCCGCAGCAGCCTGTCACGTGGAACATGAATCCCACGACTTTCAACATGGGCAACGTGCAGGACCACAGCCTGCTTCTCGGATGTGCCGAGCGTGCCGACGTCATCGTCGACTTCTCGGCGTACGCCGGAAAGACCCTGATCCTGTACAACGACGCGCCGACGGCCTTCCCCGCGTTGGACGCGCGCACGGACTACTTCACCGGCGCTCCGGATATGACCGACACCGGCGGGACGAAGTCCACCCAGGTCGGATTCGGACCCAACACACGAACCATAATGCAGATCACGATCGCGACCGCGACTCCCGCGCCGGCATTCGACCTGGCCGCGCTGAATGCCGCGTTCGCCTCCACCGCAACCACCGAGGGCGTGTTCCAGAAGTCGCAGAACCCGATCATCCTCCCCGATTCCCGATACAACTCGGCGTACAACGCGTCGTTCACCGTCGATCCGTACGTGCGCATCTATCAGACTGGCAAGACCTTCAGGCGTCTTGACGGGGCAACCGTGACCGTCGGGTTCGAGCCCAAGGCGATCCACGACGAGATGGGCGGATCGTTCGACAAGGAATACGGAC
This sequence comes from uncultured Coriobacteriia bacterium, assembly GCA_963695385.1. Lineage (GTDB taxonomy): Bacteria > Actinomycetota > Coriobacteriia > Anaerosomatales > PALSA-660 > JANYAK01. The sequence goes on along the minus strand of OY968780.1, from coordinate 2,197,258 downwards.
GCATGAGCGGCAATCTCGGCTTGACGGTGCCGCCGACCGCTCCGGGCGCGGCGACCTTCCTGTTGTACGGATTCCAGGATCGGCCCACGGAGTTGCTGCAGGACTCCATGACCCCCCTGTCCCTTCCCGGGGCGGAGGGCATTCAGATCTGGAAGATCACCCACAACGGCGTTGACACGCACCCCATCCACTTCCACCTCTTCGACGTTCAGATCATCAACCGAGTGGGTTGGGACAACGGTGTCAGACCACCCGATGACAACGAACTGGGCTGGAAGGACACCATCAGAGTGAGCCCGCTCGAGGACACGATAGTCGCCTTGAGACCACTCGCCCCGGAGATCCCCTTCGGCGTGCCCGACAGCATCCGCCCTCTCAACCCGATCGCCTCCATAGGCTCCACGATGGGGTTCTCGCCCACTGACCCGGCGACAGGCAACCCCATCAACCCGCCTGTCACCAACCAGTTGCACAACTTCGGCTGGGAATACGTGTGGCACTGCCACATCCTGAGCCATGAAGAGATGGACATGATGCGCCCGATGACCCTGGATGTGGCGCGGTCCCTTCCGGCAACCCCGTCCCCGGTTTCCGTCACGGGATCTCCGGGCTCCGCGGTCCAGGTCGCGTGGCCGGACGACACTCCGATGTCTCAGGGTCTTTCGGGATCGTGGGGGAACCCGGCCAGCGAGGTTGGGTTCAGCATCGAGCGGTCGACGGTCACCTCACTCGGTGTGGCCGGTCCGTACTCCATCGTCGGAACGGCGTCCGCCAACTCCACCACCTATGCCGACCCGACGACGATCGACGGTAGGGCCTATCGCTACAGGGTCGCTGCATTCAACGCCGCCGGCGAGGCAACTTCCACGTACGATGGGATCACGCCTTCGTCGTACTTCGACAGCTGGGTCGTGACGCCGTCGGCTGGGTCCGGCGGCAACATCTCCCCTGGCACGCCTCAGGGCCGACACGTTGGCGTCAACGGCTCCATGACCTTCTCGATCACTCCCGACACCGGCCACCACATCACCGGCGTGAGCGTCGACGGCGGGTCAGTGGGAGCTACGTCGACATACGTGTTCGCCAACGTCACCGCGGACCACTCGATCGCTGCCAGCTTCGCCATCGACATGCATACGTTGTCACCCAGCGCCATCGGGGGCGGAGCCATCTTGCCGGCAACGACGCAAACGGTGCAGTACGGGACGTATTGCAGGGAGTTCCGGATCACACCCGACCCGGGCCGAGCGATCGTCGACGTCCTCGTGGACGGCGTCTCCGTCGGTCCGGTCTCCACATATCGTTTCACGAACGTGACCACGAACCACACGATCTCGGCGGTGTTCGGCGTCCAGAGCTTCGACGTCGTACCGAGCGCGGGTCCCGGTGGAGCGATATCGCCCTCGACGACCCAGACGGTGGTCGCGGGCGCGGACAGTCCCCCGTTCACCATCACACCGGATCTCGGATACGCCACAGCCGACGTCATGGTTGACGGAGTCTCCATAGGAGCGACAAGCACGTACACGTTCGTCAACGTCATGGCGAGCCACACGATCGCGGCGACGTTCGTTGCGAGCAACCACAGGATCGAAGAGACCGACTCTCACCTCGCGCACACGGGTACGTGGTACTCCTCGCCGGCGGCCTTCCACTCGGGAGGCGCCTACGAGTACGTGCACGGTGCGGGTTCGGTATCCGTGGCGTTCAAGGGCACCGGCATCGGCTGGCTCACCACGAAGGCTGACATCTATGGCATCGCTGGTGTCTCGGTCGATGGCGGCCCGGTGACGAACGTCGATCTGTACTCGGCCACGTTCGAGCCACAGTCCAGCGCGTGGACCACGGCGGGCCTGACCGACACCACGCACACGGTGACCATCTCCTGGACCGGGACCAAGAACGCCGGGTCCTCGGACACCTACGTCGGTGTGGACGCCTTCGACGTCAACGGCACGGTGGTGGATGTCCCCTCAGGTATCGTTCGGATCCAGGAGACCGACTCTCACCTCGCGCACACGGGTACGTGGTACTCCTCGCCGGCGGCCTTCCACTCGGGAGGCGCCTACGAGTACGTGCACGGTGCGGGTTCGGTATCCGTGGCGTTCAAGGGCACGGGCATCGGCTGGGTCACCACGAAGGCTGACATCTATGGCATCGCGGGTGTCTCGGTCGACGGCGGCCCGGTGACGAACGTCGATCTGTACTCGGCCACGTTCGCGCCACAGTCCAGCGCGTGGACCACGGCGGGCCTGACCGACACCACGCATACGGTGACCATCTCCTGGACCGGGACCAAGAACGCCGGGTCCTCGGACACCTACGTCGGTGTGGACGCCTTCGACGTCAACGGCACGGTGGTGGATGTCCCCTCAGGTATCGTTCGGATCCAGGAGACCGACTCTCACCTCGCGCACACGGGTACGTGGTACTCCTCGCCGGCGGCCTTCCACTCGGGAGGCGCCTACGAGTACGTGCACGGTGCGGGTTCGGTATCCGTGGCGTTCAAGGGCACGGGCATCGGCTGGGTCACCACGAAGGCTGACATCTATGGCATCGCGGGTGTCTCGGTCGACGGCGGCCCGGTGACGAACGTCGATCTGTACTCGGCCACGTTCGCGCCACAGTCCAGCGCGTGGACCACGGCGGGCCTGACCGACACCACGCATACGGTGACCATCTCCTGGACCGGGACCAAGAACGCCGGGTCCTCGGACACCTACGTCGGTGTGGACGCCTTCGACGTCAACGGCACGGTGGTGGATGTCCCCTCAGGTATCGTTCGGATCCAGGAGACCGACTCTCACCTCGCGCACACGGGTACGTGGTACTCCTCGCCGGCGGCCTTCCACTCGGGAGGCGCCTACGAGTACGTGCACGGTGCGGGTTCGGTATCCGTGGCGTTCAAGGGCACGGGCATCGGCTGGGTCACCACGAAGGCTGACATCTATGGCATCGCGGGTGTCTCGGTCGACGGCGGCCCGGTGACGAACGTCGATCTGTACTCGGCCACGTTCGCGCCACAGTCCAGCGCGTGGACCACGGCGGGCCTGACCGACACCACGCACACGGTGACCATCTCCTGGACCGGGACCAAGAACGCCGGGTCCTCGGACACCTACGTCGGTGTGGACGCCTTCGACGTCACGGGTGTGGTGTCCCAGGCGCCGTAGTACGATGAGTGTAGTCCGAGGTCGCGGGCACGCGAGACCATCGATGTCTCGCGTGCCCGCGCATCTGGCGGCCAATCGCGATGCGGAGGGCGGTTCGTGATCTCGGTCGATCTCACCTGGCTGCACGTGCTTGTGGCGGCGGCCGTCCTGTACTACGCCGCCCTGTTCGTCGAAGCCGTCCTCCGCCGCACACATGCGTCGTCGGGTGACCTGGCGACGTCCTCGGCAACCTCCGAACGCTCCCCGTTCGTTGTGCTGGTGATACCGGCGCGCAATGAGGAGTTGGTCCTCGACGACACGCTGTGCAACCTTGATCGACTCTCGTACCCGCTCCGGCTGGTCCTCGTCATGAACGATGGGTCCAGCGACGCCACGGCCGCGGTGGCCGGAAGATGGAACAGCCCGTCGGTCCTGTCGGTAGACCGGGACGCGAGCGTGGCGGGCGGAGGCAAGGGGGCGGTCTTGAACCACGCGTTCCAAGTGGTGAACGAGATGCTCGAGGACGGAGACCCCCGGTTCCTGGGACGAGATGCTTCGAGCGTGATACTCGGCGTGATCGACGCGGACGGGAGGCTCGAGGCGGGCGCCATGGAGCACATCCTGCCCTACTTCGACGATCCGGGGATCGGGGGAGTGCAGATCGGTGTCCGCATAAGCAATGCGCAGCACAGCCTGCTGGCGCGTCTTCAGGACATCGAGTTCCTGGGATTCTCCGCGTTGATGCAGAGCGCGCGGGACCCACTCGGCTCCGTCGCTCTCGGCGGAAACGGCCAGTTCGTGAGGCTGTCGGCACTGCGGACGATCGGGGAACAGCCTTGGACGCGGTGCCTGACCGAGGACCTCGACCTTGGACTATCGTTGGCCAAGCTGGGCTGGAGACTCAGATACTGTCCGGATACGCACGTGGCGCAACAGGGATTGACCAGCATCTGGCCGCTCCTTCGGCAAAGGACACGCTGGACCCAGGGCCACTACCAGTGCTGGAGTCACCTGCCCGCGCTGGCGAGGAACCGCATGCTTTCGAGGCGCACAAGGCTCGATCTGATGGTCTACCTGCTCGCAGTGGCGTTCGTGGTGCTCATCTTCGCGGGGCTGACCATCGGGGTGGCGTCGCTCGTCGGGCTTGTGCAAGTTCGCGCCCTCGCGTTTGACTGGATGCCCGATGCGCAGGTGAGGGCGGCGATGGTTGAACTAGTCGCCTTCGTACCCTGTGCAGCCTTCCTTCTGGTCTATCAGCGTCGAGCGCAGGTCCCGCTGGCGACCTGGAAGGTTCCCGCGTTCGGGTTGGCGCTCTCCGCCTACGGATACCTGTTCATCATCTCGCACTTCTGGGCATGGTTCCGACTTCTCACGGGCCGGAACGATTGGACGAAGACGCCGAGGACGCACGCGCAAGAGACGCCGAAGAGGCCGAGGGTGATCTGGTGGCAGATGTAGTTCCGAAGAGGTTCTACAAGAGGATCCTGGCCTGCGGCCTGCTGGTCAACCTGGCATGGGTCCTACTTGTCGATACGCAGCCGTACTCGGACTTCCTGTACTACCACCAACTCGCCGGCCAGATAGCCGCCGGGGGGCAATGGGGGGACACGTATACCACCGTCGGCTACCCGATCGCCCTTGGTCTTGTCTATTTCCTGTTCGGCACCAGCCTCTTTGTGGCCAAGGCGTTCAACATCTGCCTTACGTTTCTCAACGGCCTTCTGCTGATTGCAATCATCTCGAAGCTGGACCTGCGCGAAGCATGGAAGAGATTCCTGTTCGTGCTCGTCGTGTTCTTCCCGGCGACCATCTACTACACCAGCGTGACGGGCAACGAGATCCTGTTCACCACCACGCTGTTGGCCGCTACCGCGGTCTGTCTTGGGACGTCCGCAAGGAAGTACGTCTGGATCGGCGTTCTTGTCGCCATGGGCACCATGATCAAGCCCTTCTTCCTGGCCTTCTTCCTCGTTGTCGTCCTCAGCGACTATCTGGGCTTCGGCGATCCGTTCTCGCGGAGCCTCCGCAACGGTCTGGTCGTTCTGTCGGTCAGCGTGCTCATGCTTTCCCCGTGGCTGGTCCGCAACTCCATCCTCATGGGCCGGCCCACCTATGTATCCAGCAACGGCGGGTTGGTCCTGTACATCAACAACAACTCCACCAACTCCACGGGGATGTGGATGCCCCTGGAAGAGATACGAGGGTCGCTCGCCCTGACACCGGCATACGCCTCCGCCAACTGGTCCCAGAGAAACGCGATGCTCGGCGCCGCCGCCCGCCGATGGATCGTGTCCCATCCCGCGCGCTTCTTGAGTCTCGGGGCACTGAGGTTGGCGAACACCTATCTTCGCCCTGGAGATCTTGACTACAGTCTCTACGGCAGCAGTCTCAGCATGGCCGCCAGGGAGAGGCTGTTGTGGGAATTCGAGCACGTAAGACTGCCCGTCTTCCTGCTTGGCTACCTCTCCATGCTCGTGTACGGCCTGGTCTTCGTGGTCCGATTGCTCAGGCATCAACGCGGCGAGGAGGGCGCGCGCGTCCTCTTGCTCGCCACCTTCTGCATGTTCGCCGCGGTGCACTTCGTCTTCGAGGGTCAGGCCCGCTACGCCTATCCCACCGTCTTCATCGTCGCCTTCTTCTTCGTCGACGGTGCTTCCACCCTCGTCGACTACTTCAGGCACAGGCGGGGCGAGCCGATCCCGCGCCCTGCCCACGACGACGACACCCCTGTCGCGGCTCAGTGCAGGGCTTCCTCCATGTAGCTCACGATCCGGTCCGCCGCCTTGCCGTCTCCGTAGGGGTTCACCCTTCGCGCCATCGCGCGATACGCATCGGGGTCGTCGAGCAGGCTCGACGCGGCCGCGTACACGTCGTCGGGATTGCAGCCCACCAGCGACGCGACTCCTGCCTCGATCGCTTCGGGTCTCTCGGTGGTGTCTCGAATCACGAGCACGGGTTTGCCCAGGGTCGGAGCCTCCTCCTGAACGCCGCCGGAATCGGTGAGCACCAGATCGCACGCCGCCAGGGATGCGATGAAGTCAAGGTAATCGAGAGGCTCGGTGAGCGTCACGCCACTCAGACCGGACAGCGTGGGTAAGAGGCTGTCTCGGACAGCGGGGCTCATGTGCACCGGAAGGACGATCTCGACGTCCCCTCGGGACGCGATACGCGCGAGGGCCTCCGCGATCTCCTTCATCTTGGCGCCCTGATTCTCCCGTCGATGCAGCGTGACGAGGACCCGTCGCGAATCCGCGGAGAACGCGGAGGTTCCCAACCCGTTCTCCAAGACCCACAGAAGGCTGTCGATCACGGTGTTGCCTGTCAGGATCATCCGGTCGGGGGTCACGCCTTCCGCCAGCAGATTCTCGACCGCCAGTTGAGTGGGGGGGAAGTGCCAGCGCGCCAGCGACCCGACGAGTCTGCGGTTCATCTCCTCGGGAAAGGGGTCGTTATCGACCCCGGATCGCAAGCCTGCCTCGACATGAGCCACGGGTGTCTGGTTGTAGAAGGCCGCGAGCGCCGCGCACATGGCGGTGGTGGTGTCTCCCTGCACCATGACAAGATCCGGCTTCTTCTCGCGCACCAGAGCGTCGACTCCGCTCACCAACCGGCCGGTCAGCGCGGACAGCGACTGGCTCGGCTCCATCACCCGCAGATCGAAGGCCGGGTGCAGCCCGAGCTGATCGAGCATCTGGTCGAGCATCTCGCGGTGCTGACCCGTCGAGACGATGAACGGATCGAAGGCTTCGTTCGAATCCATGGCGCGATAGACGGCTGAGAGCTTTATCGCCTCCGGGCGGGTACCCATCACGAACATCACCCGGTGCGCATGACCGCTCACCGGCCCGGGACGTTCCACGACCCGATCACACTGCCGTCTCCGCGTCGACGCGGGGAGTCTTGGCCCAAGACCCGCGCCCCGTGGCCATCCGGGCCCACGCCCAGAAGTGGGCGAGAACGAACGTGTACGCGTACAGGGAGAACACGATGGCGTAGGTGGGAAGCTCCCACGCCGCGAACGGGTGCTTGGAGCGCATCTGATACACGGCCAGGAAGGCGGTTATGGGTCCGAACGACATGGCGATGTAGAGTGCATTGCGGATCGGGCCTCCGGGGAGCCAGTCCATGAAGCGCGTCGTCAGCGAAACGACGCCGAACGAACCCAGCGTGCCCAAGACGAAGCCCCCCGCCAGCAGGAGTATGAATGCCAGCAGTATCAGGTAGACGAGAAGATCCGCCTTCGTGACCATCCGCATCTTCGGGGCTGCCACTATGGTCGGCACATGGGACCAGCACTGATAATGACCCTGTACCCAGCGGGTGCGCTGCCGGAGAAGGACGCCGAACCTTCGAAGCCCCTGTTGTGCGACGAACGCGTCCCTGCAGTAGCGGATACGCCAACCGGCCTCGGCCAGCGAGAGTCCAAGCTCGAGGTCCTCGGTCAGGCAGTGCGTCCAGGGGTCGCGTCCGAGGGACTGCAGCGCCGACAGGCGGGTGAACTGCCCGTTTCCACCAAGGCCGACTGATCCGAAGATGTCACGCGCCTCCTGAATGAACCCCGAGAACCCGACGAACTCGAAGTCCTGCATCCGGGTCAGCAGGTTGTCGCCGGCGTTGGCGATCCGCACCCCGATCTGGACACCGCCCACATCGGGGTCCGTGAAGTAGCGAGCCACCGCCGAGAGCGCGTTGGACTCGAGCTGCCCGTCGGCGTCCAGGACCCCGATGATCACCTGATCGGGCCGAAGGCCGGACACGGCGGGATCGAAGCGGTCGAACATCGCGTTGACCCGCCGGTACGCATCGTTCAGGACCGCGCCCTTGCCCTGGCCCGCGGAAGCGCCCTCTCGCCTCACGAGAGCGACGCCTTCGCCCAGGTAGGGCGCCACGACGTCCACGGTGCGATCCGTCGAGCCGTCATCCATCACCATGACCAGACGGCGAGCATGGTCCTGCCCGCTAAGCACTTCGAGGGTGCGGTGGATCACCCGTTCCTCGTTTCGCGCGGGGATGACCATGACCATCAGGAAGTCGCGGCCATCCGGACCCGCCGGCGCCCTCTTCAACAGGGCACGTCCCGCCTTGGACACGAGCGGAATGAGGAAGAGGATGGCGTAATACACGCTCACCACGCCCACAAAGTAGTTCAGCCAAGTGAGGTCGATGACAGGCATGGACCGCTACCCGACCGGCTCTGTTGGGCTCTGAGCGATCCTCACGAGCCGGGCCATCAGTAGGTCATTATCGGAAGGAACAGCCAGTAGGTCTGAGTCATGAGCTTCGCATTCAGCCGGTACGCGCGATCGCGTCGCATGGCGAGGCTCACGGTCTTCTTGACCGTGCGGCCGCCTGACCGGACGCTCACTTCGACATGATAGGCGCCACTGAGCGGCCGCCAGGCTCCTCGATAGGTTCCGTTGCTCGCGGTGTATAGGTATCTGTCGACGTGGTGGCGGCCCCGCAGGACGCGGTGGACCGCGATCCGCACGCCTCTGAGAGGTGCGCCCGCGTTGGTCGTGACCTTGCCGTACAGGACGGTCGTGCTGCTGTAGATGCGGTACGGCCATACCTTGTAGAAGTACCAGCGGGGGCCCCTGAGCAGCTTGGCGTTCAGCTTGTACGCGAGGTCGCCAAGCATGGAAAGCCCGATGCTCCTCCTCGCCATATGGCCACCCGCGCGGACGCTCATCTCGACATGATAGGCGCCGCTGAGAGGTACCCAGGAACTGCGATACGTTCCGGTGCTCGCGGTGTACATCACCCTGTCCACGCGGTGGACGCCTCCCGAGACACGGTGAACAGCAACCCGCACGCCCTTCAGGGGTCTGCCCGCGCTGTTCACTATCTTGCCGTACAGGAGGGTGGACATGGTCGTGACACGAGTGCCGTGCAGGGTCGTCGCAAGCGTCGCGCTCGGCTGCGTGAAGACGAACATCACAGCCCCCACGCATATCGCCAGGGAGAGGACCCCGACGAGGACGCTCTTCGCGGAACGCCTGATCGCGCCCACCGGGACTCGTACCTTCTGAGCGTCGTCAGCCACGTCGTCTCACCCTTCCCCATTGCCTGGCCGCAAGCCGGGCGGCTGCCAAGAGGCGCCACTTTGAGTCACGTATGGCGAACCGTGCAAAGCAGCACGTGTAGGTAACTTCCCAAAGAGGATTCGGATTCAACACCACGGTCGTACACCGGCGGCCGCCTCGCGGCTGCAACCGCTCCATCGGCCCGCGGGGGCCATTTCCGCGTTCTCGTGCGATTCGGCGTGCGTGGCATGGCGCGCGGTTTGCTGAAAGGCGATGGTCCAGCCTGTATGAGGCCTGTGTCGGGCATGCAGAAACGTGACGCGAGAGGCAGGGAACTTCCATGAAGGTTCGTCAGCTCCCAAGTCCGACGAGGCTGGCGAGTAACCGCGCCCTCGCCTTCTTGGCGTCCGCCGCGCTGGCGATCGCCGTTTTCGGGTTCCCGCTGTCGGCCTTCGCCGGCACCGTCACGACGATCTCGGGGATACCGGACGGGATCAGCACGGACGACGTGACGTTCGTCCTCACGGTCACCATGGACTACGGCGAGACGGGCAAGACCTACTACAAGCTGGACGGCATCGAGACCCTGTATACACACCCCGTCACGGTATCCGCCCCGGGCACCACCACGGTCGAGTACTACTCCAAGTCGGACAACTGCTGCTCGCCGAAGGAAGAGCACCACTCCACGGTGATCCGCATCGACAAGAGCGGCGGGCACGACGACACTCCTCCCGCGTCCACCTCGGACGTGCTGCCTGCGTACGTGGGCGGGGCACATGTCACGCTGTCCGCGTACGACGCCGGCGTCGGTGTCTCCGCGATCTACTACGTCCTGGACGGCGGCGCCGTGACGCTGGGCAGGGGAGTCGACTCCGTGGCCGTCGGAACGCACAGCCTTGAGTTCTGGGCCGTGGACAACGCGGGCAACGTCGAGTCTCGCAACAGCGTGACGTTCGAGATCACGCCGGCGCCGGTGCCTACCCCCGGTCCGACGCCCGACCCGACGCCGACCCCGGATCCAACGCCCACGCCCGCCCCCACTCCCACGCCGACTTCGCCGCCCACTCCCACGCCTACCCCCGGCCCCGACGAGATCGCGCCCACCACGACCACCGACGCACGGACCAGCTACGTCGGTTTCGCCGCCATACACCTGTCGGCCGTCGACACCGGCGGAGCCGGGGTCGACACGACCTACTACCGCATTGACGGAGGCGTCACGATGGTGGGCTCATTCATCGTGGTGGATGCCATGGGCGATCACAGTCTGGAGTTCTGGACGGTCGACTTGGCGGGCAACGCCGAGACACCGCACAACTCCGTGCTGTTCTCGGTCGCCCCTGATGCCGGGCCCACTCCGACGCCCACCCCGACACCGACACCTGTGCCGACGGCCACCCCCATCCCGACACCGACACCGACTTCGACGCCGACATCCACGCCCGGGCCGGATCCGACTCCGACTCCGACGTCTACGCCGACACCTGGGCCGTCTCCCTCTCCGAGGGCCGTCTTGGTCAGGCCCGCCTGCTCACCGGCTTCGCCGCTCGCGAGGCACGCCTTCTACCTGAGCGGCTCCTGCAGCCCGGCCCATCCCGGCGCGGCGACTGTGCGGCTGTACGTGCAGCGTAAGATCGGCGCGACCTACAGGCCGTGGCGCACCATCTTGGCGAAGGTTCCCGCGCGCGCGACGAAATACAGGGTGCGCTACACGATCCCCATTCGCGGGTCGTTCAGGGTGCGCGCGTACCATGCGGCCTCCGTGCAAGCCGCCAGCTGGAGCGCGTACAGAAGCATCAAGGTTCGCTGACCGTTCCGCGGCGGCCCTCGAAAGGAAGACCCCGGCATGAGGCGCCCGCTGTCGACAGTGCTTGTCACACTCGCGATATCCGTCGCGGTGCTGGTACCCGTGGCGATGGCGCGGCAGGCCGACGTGCGCGCCTTCGTGCAGGGCTTGAGTCCGAGCAAGCCTAGCGCGACGGCAGCGTGGCCGATGCGAGCGCACGACCTGATCCACTCCGGCCGCAGTCCGTACAGAGGCCCTGCCTCGCCCGCGAAGAAGTGGGAGTTCGCCACCGGCGGTCACATCGAGTCTTCGCCGGCCATCGGCTCCGAAGGCACGATCTACGTGGGCAGCGACGACGGCAACGTGTATGCGCTCAACCCTGACGGCTCGCGGAAATGGGCCTTCCGTACGGGCGAATGGGTCCGCTCCTCCCCCACGATCGGACCGGACGGCACCATATATGCCGGCAGCGACGACAAGAAGTTCTACGCCATCAATCCCGACGGCACGAAGAAGTGGGAGTTCAGGACCCTTGACTGGGTGCGATCTTCGGCCTCGGTGGGCCCCGACGGCACCGTCTACGTCGGAAGCGACGACGGCAGGATGTACGCCCTCAATCCCGACGGCACCGAGAGGTGGACATTCGAGGCCGGCCACTCGGTCACCGACTGGGTGCGCTCCTCGCCCGCGATCGGGTCCGACGGCACGCTCTACATAGGCAGCGACGACTGGAACCTCCACGCCATCAATCCCGACGGCACGATCAAGTGGCTGTTCAAGACCGGAGAATGCGTGCACTCGCCCCCGACCATCGCTCCGGACGGCACGGTGTACTTCGGAAGCGACGACGGCAAGCTCTACGCCGTCACGCCGCAAGGCAGGAAGAAGTGGGTGTTCGAGGCCGGATGCAGCGTCCGCTCGTCTCCCGCGCTCGGTGTGGACGGCACGATCTATGTCGGCAGTCACGACCAGAAGCTGTGGGCGATCGATCCGAACGGCAAGCCCAAGTGGTCCTACATGACCGGCAGCTTCATCAACTCGTCCCCGACCCTGGGCTCCGATGGCACGATCTACATCGGGAGCGACGATCACAACCTGTATGCGTTCAGCCCCGACGGCAAGGTCAAGTGGAAGTTCGTCACTGGCAACTATGTGCGCTCCTCCCCCTCGATCGGAGCCGACGGTGTGGTCTACATCGGCAGCAGCGACTACAAGCTCTACGCGCTAGGCGCCGGATCTCCCACGTCCATCAAGATCAGCGGCGAAGTGGGGTCAGCGCGCTCCGGGAAGGGCTTCGTGCTCACGGGAGCGGTGAAGGGCAGCCGGGCCGGAGACGTGTGCAGCGTCGACGTCCAGACCCCGGGGAGCAAGCGCTGGCGGCATGCCTCGACTCGGCTCGTCCGGGCCGCCGACGGCGGTTGGCGCTACTGGTACGAAACGAAGGCCGCCGGAAAGTACATCTTCCGCGTGAGGTTCGCGGGCGACAGGGACCGCGGGTTCTCCATCTCCCAGGACATAGCGCTCACAGCGCTCTGAGGATCCCCCTCCGTCGCGCGACCGCTATCCCTTGCCCAGTCCCTCTCTCAACACGCGCGCGGCCTCGTCGGGGTCGATGACGTTGATGTAGGTGCCGCTTCCCCACTCGAAGCCGGCCTGGTCCGACGTCCTCAGGACAACGTCCGCGTGCCAGTGGAACGGCAGACCCGCCAGCCGCTGCGCTGAGTAGGGCGCGACGTGCACGACGACGTTGAACGCGACGTCGCCGAACACGCCCCTGACAGCGCGCGCCGCCGCGACCAGCGCGGCGCCGAAACTCGCGCGCTCCGCATCCGGGGAATCCGCGAGCGAGGCCGAGCATCTCGTCGGCGCGATGCGCAGGAAGTACGGGATGGGGGCTGCGTACGGGGACTGCACGGCAACCACGCCGTCATCCCAGACCGTCCTGCCCCCGGCGCCGTCGACCCGCATGGCGTCACAGAGGGGGCATGGGCGGCCGTCGGAAGCCGCCTGCGCGAAGTTGCCGATCTCACGAACCAGTGCGTCGGGGACGCGCGCCATCGCGACCAGCTGCGTGTGGGCGTGCGAGAGCGAGGCGCCCGCGGCCCAGCCCCAGTTGCGGAAGAGCAGCGCAGCGGCGAAGCGTCCGTCCTCGCGCCAGTGGGCCAGGCGCGCCGCATACGCGTCCGCGAGCAGCGCCGAGTGGTCGGGCGCGTAGTCCGCGAGACCTTGGTCATGCACGGGCGTTTCGATGATGACCTCGTGGACCCCGAACCCGGTCCGCGCCTTGTAGGGGGCCGGAGCATCGAGGTCGTCGCTGCCGTCCGCGTCGTCCGGAGCGCTCAGCGCCGGGAACTTGTTCTCGACGACTCGAACCGTCCAGCCCTCGTGATCGGGGAGAGCCGCCTCCCATCGCGTGGGAGGGGTCATGGCCTCCCGGCCCGCGCAGAACGGGCAGTCGACCGCGTCGGCCGACTCCGAGGGCGCGCGGCCGAAGTCCTTCGGCCGACCGGCGCGGCCGGTGGCGACCACCGTCCATATTCCCGTGACAGGGTCCTGCCGCAGCTCCGACACGATACTTGGCGCCTCTCGTTGCGATACTCTGGGCCTGCACAAGGATACGCCACAGTCAGCGGAGGTCGACGTTGCCCGAAACCGTGACCTTCCTCGACGAGCTGCCGAACCTGCTCGAGCGGCTCTGGCGGGCGAAGATCCTCTACACCGACCTGGACGGCACCCTTCTCGGACGAGGGGCATGCCTGCTCTGCGACGGGCTGGGGAACCCCACGCTCGACGCGGCCACCGCTGTCGCCGACCTCAACCGCGCCGGACTCCCGGTGGTCGTGACGTCCGGACGCAACTCCAAGCAGCTCATGGAGGTCACCCGGATGCTCGGCTGGTCCGACTTCATCGGCGAGCTCGGCACGGTGAGGTCGTACGGGCGCGGATCGGAGAAGGTCTACGACTCCGGCGACTGGCCAGCGGACGCGTTGCGGGAGGGTGAGACTCCCTACGAGGCGATAGTGCGCGCGGGGGTGATGCCTTGCCTGCAGGGGCATTTCCCCGGGTTGATCGAGTACCACGATCCGTGGCATCTCGACCGCGAGGTCACGCACGTGCTGCGGGGCAACGTGAACCTGGGAGCGGCGCAGGCGGCGCTCGACGAGTTGCCACTGCAGGTCACCCTCGTGGACAACGGCGTGATCCACCCTCCCCGGCACACCCTCGTCGGAGTCCGGGAGGTGCACGCGTACCACCTGGTGCCGACCGGAGCCTCCAAGCCGCGCGGTATCGCCGCCGACCTCGCCCGCCGCGGTCTCTCCAGCGACCAGGCGATCGCCATCGGCGACTCGGCCGCGGACGTGGCCATGGCCGATGCGGTCGGGCTCATGGTGGTGGTCGGCAACGGTCTCGACGACCCGGTCCTGTGCGCCGAGGCGCGCCGTCGCGACGGCGAACACGTGGCGGCCACTCGCGCGTCCTACGGAGCCGGGTGGCGCGAGCTGGCGGAGGCTTGGCTCTCCGCGAGCCGCCCGGTGCTCTGAGCCGCCCCGGATCGCACGCGACCCGGGTCCGCCTGTCGGCGTTGCGCTCCCGCGGGTGCCGCCCTACAATCGACACTGCTCGGGGGGCCTTGGGCTCCACGCGCTTTGACAACACGAAGACAGGCTCCATCCGTTAGGTGCGGCTCCTGTTCGAACACAGGCCACTGCCCGGAAATGTCGAGAGACGCCAATGGGTAGAACAGCCCTCGCCGGCTTAAGGCGGGGGATAAGGTGGCTGGACCTCCCTCCGGGAAGGTCAATACGTCGGACAGTGCTCAAACCGAAGACGAGGGACGGGGCACGGCGTCGGCGGACCCATCGCCGGACGCCGAGCAGGCGCGCCTCGGCGTCCGCCTCAAGCGACCCCCTCGTCCCTTTCTTTCGGAGACGGAGGGGTCTTTTCGTGTCGTCAGGGACCTGTTGCCGATCGGAAGAGGATTGAGTGACTCCGCCAAGTCCATAGGTCCCGCCCCCGCTCCTTCGCGGCGGTCCCGGGACCCGCACGTGACCCTTCGGGCGCCGAGCCATGCACTCGCGGCGACCCCCGACGGGAGGGAGCAAGGAAGTGATCTACCTCACCCGGATGCTGGGCAAGCCGGTCGTAGATGCCGCGGGCGAAGAGATCGGCACGATCCACGACATCGCCATCGCCACCGGCGAGATCTTCCCGCGGGTCACCGCGCTGGCGTTCGTCGGCCCCGACAAGACGCCGTTCATGCTGTCGTGGCGGAAGTATGTGGCCGAGTACGACGGCGAGCGCATCACGCTGTCAGCATCACGCGGTGAGCTGCGATTCTCCTACCTCCAGTCCGATGAGGTCCTGCTCCACCGCGATCTGCTCAACAAGCAGATAGTCGACACCCAGGGCATGAAGGTGGTCCGGGTCAACGACCTCAAACTGTCCGAGTCGCGCAACCAACTTCGCCTCCTGGGCGCCGAGGTGGGCGTGCGCGGCCTTCTGCGCGGGCTCTCGCCGGCGCTCGAGAACGCGGTGGTGACCGTCTCGAGCGCCATCCGGCGACCCCTCCACGAGAACATCATCGCCTGGAACTACATGGATCTGCTCGAGCGCGACCTGTCGGCAGTCAAGCTCTCCGTCACGCACAAGCGCCTCCACGAACTGCATCCCGCAGACGTGGCCGATGTCCTCGAACAGCTTACGCCCGCGCAGCGCGCGCGTGTGTTCGAGCACCTGGACAACGACCAGGCCGCCGAGGCGATCTCGGAGTTGGAGGACGAGCTTCAGGCCGAGGTCATCGACGATCTCACGCGCGAGCGCGCCTCTGACATCCTCGAGATCATGGATCCGGACGACGCGGCCGACATCGTCGGAGACCTGCCCTACGACAAGGCCGAGGCACTGCTGCGCCTCATGGGCGTTCGCGAGTCTCGCCAGGTCCGCAAGCTGCTCGGCTACAAGGAGAAGACCGCCGGCGGCATCATGACCCCGGAGGTCACGACGGTCACCGAGGACATGACCGTCGGCAAGGTGATCGAGCACCTGCGCACGGCGGCGGCAGAGAACGAACACATCTACTACGTCTACGTGGTGGGCCCCAAGCGCGTCCTCACCGGAGTCGTGTCCCTCCGTGACCTGATCGTCTCCGACCCGGGAACCACCATAGCCGAGATCGTCGTGCGCGACGTGTTCACCGTCGGTCCCGACGACGACCAGGAACCGGTCGCGGAGATGATGAGCAAGTACGACCTCCTCGCGCTCCCGGTCGTTGACGAGGCGGGCCGGCTGATCGGGATGGTCACCGTCGACGACGCGCTCGACGTCATGGAGCAGGAGGCGGAAGAGGACCTGGCGCTCGTGACCGGCCGCAGCAAGGAGATGGCGGGCGTGTGGCGCTGGGTCTCCCGAAACGGGTGGCTGGCCGTATGGGCCGTCCTGTTCGTGGGAGCGGCTGTGGCGGCGCGGGCGCTCGGCCGCGATCCGATGAGCGACACGCTGTACGCGGCTGTGCTCATCTCGCCGATAGTCCTCCGGGTGGCCGAGGACGTCTCCGCGCACGCCATGGCCCGCGTCATCGGCGCCGACGCCGACGAGAGGAAGGTCCCGCTGAGGCGTCGGCTGGCGATCGACGGCGCCGTCGGCCTCGTCCTGGGAACGGCGGTCGGGCTGCTGTGGTTCGGAGTCCGGCTGATCCTGCAGGACGGGCAGGGCTGGCAGTCCGCCGCCGCGTGGGCGCTGCCCTTCCCGCTGGCGATCCTCGCGGTGACCGTCGCAGGAACGTTCGCGGGGTCCTTCGCCCAGCGGCGGGCCGATGACGGGAAGCGTGTCTCCCAGGTGGCCGTGACCGTCTTCCTGACACTGTTCGCCGGGGTCGTGTTCGCGGCGCTGCTGGCGGGGACGACGTCGTTGCTCATCACCGCGACTGCCGCGGGATGAGCGTTCGCGCATGAGTCCGACCACGACCACGCCGGCCGCCGCCGCGCCCAAGAAGCCGCGCTCCCGCCTGTGGCTGCTGCTCGCCACCATCGGACCGGGCGTCATCGCCGCGTCGGCGGGCAACGACTCGGGCGGCATCTCGACGTACTCGCAGGCGGGGGCCAAGTACGGCTATTCGATGCTCTGGATGATGACGCTGATGACGTTCTCGCTCGTCGTCGTGCAGGAGATGGCCGGTCGCATGGGCGCGGTGACCGGCAAAGGGTTCGCGGCACTGATCCGCGAGAGGTTCGGGGTCCGGCCCACGCTCGTGGCGATGCTTCTCCTCCTCACCAGCAACGCCGCATGCTCGGTGGCCGAATTCGCCGGCATCGCGGCGGCGATGGAGCTCTTCGGCGTCTCCAAGTACATCTCCGTGCCGGTGGCAGGCATCGTCGTGTGGCTCCTCGTGGTCCGGGGCAGCTACCGGAACGTCGAGAAGGTTCTGCTGGCGCTTTCGCTGGTGTTCGTCTCGTACGTGATCGCGGCCTTCATGGCCCATCCGCAGTGGGCGCAGGTGGCACGCGCGCTGGTCGTGCCGCACATGCGCCTGGACCCCGGGTTCTTCTCTCTGGCGATAGCGCTGACGGGGACGACCATCGCGCCGTGGATGCAGTTCTTCTTGCAGAGCAGCATCGTCGAGAAGGGCACCAGCGCCAAGGAGTGGTCGCTGGCCCGATGGGACGTGATCGTCGGCGCCATCGCCGCGAACGTCGTGGCGATGTTCATCATCACCACGACAGGGGCGGTCCTCTTCCCGAAGGGGATCGTCATCACCGGCGCCAAGCAGGCGGCCCTGGCGCTCACCCCGCTGGCGGGCGGCTACGCGACGACCCTGTTCGCGGTGGGCCTTCTGGCGGCGTCCGTACTGGCCGCATGCGTGCTTCCGCTCACGGCGTCGTATTCGATCTGTGAGGCCTTCGGGTGGGAGCGGGGCGTGGACCGCACATTCGCCGAGGCGCCCGCGTTCATCGGCCTCTACACCTTCGTCATCGTCTTCGGCGCGGCGTTCATCATGATCCCGGGGATCAACCTGATATCGATCATGATCCTGTCGCAGGTCGTCAACGGGATGATGCTGCCCTTCCTGCTCATCTTCATGATGATCATCGTCAACGACCGCCGGATCATGGGAGGCTTCGTCAACGGCCGGTTGTTCAACTCGCTGGCATGGGTGACGATAGCCGCGGCGATCGCCCTCACGGGCGTGCTCCTTGTGCTGACCGCGCTGGGGATCGGCTAGCCGGGCGACCGCGATCCCGGCTCCGGGGTGCGCGCTCCCTGGCAGGTGCGCGGGACGGAGAACGTGAACGAGGAACCCAGCCCGGGTTGACTTGTGGCCGCCAGCCCCCCGCCCATGATCGCGGCCAGTCGCCTTGAGATGGCCAAGCCGAGGCCGGTGCCCTCCGGCTTGGCGCCCTCCGAGGGGATCTGCACGAAATCCCCGAATATGGTGGAGATCTCCTCCTCCGTCATCCCCCGGCCGGTGTCGCTCACGGTGAAGGTGACGGTATCCGGGTCCGAGAGGCGGACATCGATGCCCACCCACCCATCGTCGGTGAACTTGACGGCGTTGGCGAGCAGGTTGATCAGGACCTGCTGCATCTTCGCCGCGTCACCGCGCATGGAGATCGGCACCTCGGGCAGCGCCACCCGGAGCGGCAGCCCCTTGGCGACCGCGAGCGGGGTCACGGTCTCGACGCAGGCGGCGACCATGGGAGCGACATCGAGATCCCGGCACTCCGGTGTGGCCCCGCCCGCCTCGATGCGAGACAGGTCCAGCACGTCGTTGACCAGGCCGAGCAGACGCCTGCCGGAACGCTGGATCATCTCGAGCTGGGTCCTCTGCTCCTCGGTCACGTCGCCCGAAAGACCCTGCAGCATGATTCCCGAGAATCCCAGTATCGAGTTGAGCGGGGTGCGCAGTTCGTGGCTCATCCCCGCCAGGAACTCGCTCTTCGCGCGGCTCGCCTCTTCGAGCTCCCGGTTCACGCGCCGAAGGTCGGCCGTGCGCTCCTCGACGATCTCCTCCAGATGAGCGCGATATGCCCGCAACTCGCTCTCGCTCTTCTCGAGCGCTTCCTGAGATCTGTTGCGCTCGATCGCGTAGCGAAGCGACCGTGCCAGGGTCGGACCCTCGACCGCCCCTTTCACCAGGTAGTCCTGCGCCCCTTCCCTTACCGCGACCAGAGCCATGTCCTCGTCCTGGTTCCCGCTCAGCACGATCACCGGCGTCGAAGGCAGGGCCGCACGCGCGCGACGGAACGTGTCGATACCCTGGCTGTCTGGGAGGGAAAGATCCAGCAGCACCGCGGCGTAGCCGCCGGTGGCCGCCTCACGAAGACCCGAATCCAGCGTCCCCTCCACCGAGAGTTCGGCGCCCGGCATCCGGGCGTCCGCAAGCATCTCGCGGATCAGGCGAGCGTCTCCGGGATTGTCCTCGATGAGCAGGAAACGTGTGGTCTCGTGCACCTAGTCGTCGCCCTTCGGCAACTCGACGATCGCCATCCAGAAGTCCTCGATCGAGCGGACCACGCTGTAGAACTGCTCGAGATCCACCGGCTTGGTGATGTAGCAGTTCGCGTGCAGGTCGTACGCCTTCAGGATGTCCTCCTCCGCGGCGGACGTCGTCAACACCACCACCGGGATCTTGCGGAGGACCGGGTCGTTCTTGATCTCGGCCAGCACCTCTCGGCCGTCCATCTTGGGCAGGTTCAGGTCCAACAGCACCAGGTCCTGGGGCTTCGCGTCGGCGTAGGCGCCCTCCCTGCGCAGGTACGCGAGTGCCTCGACCCCGTCGGCGACGACGTTGAGGGTGTTTCGGATCCTGCCCTCCTTGAGGGCCTCCCTCGTGAGACGGACGTCCCCGGGGTTGTCCTCGACCAGCAGCACCTCGATCGGCCCGTGCTCGTCCCGCACCGCCATGTTCATCCCTCCTCGCTGTCTCGCAGGGTGAAGCAGAACTTCGAGCCACGCCCCTCCGCCGACTCCACCCAGATGCGTCCGCCGTGCCGCTCGACGATGCGCTTGCAGATCGCGAGACCCATCCCTGTTCCCTGGTAGTCGCTGTGGGGATGCAGGCGCTGGAAGATCACGAACACACGGTCGAAGTACGCCGGGTCCATCCCGATCCCGTTGTCGGTCACGCAGAACTCCCAGGCGCCTCCTGCCCGACGGCACGAGACGTGGACCCGGGGCGGTTCCTCCCGCCGGAACTTGACCGCGTTGCCGATGAGGTTCTGGAAGACCTGCCCGATCTGGGTCGGGTCACACGTCACGGTGGGCAATCGCTCGTGCGTCACGACCGCCCTGGCCTCCCGGATGGCGGGCTCGAGCCCGCGAAGCACTCCCGCGAGCACGTCCTCGAGATCAGCGGGAACGAACGGAGCGGTGTTGGTCCCGACGCGCGAGTAGCTCAGGAGGTCGTTGATGAGGGACTGCATGCGAAGCGCGCCGTCCACCGCGAAGCCGATGAACTCGTCCGCGTCCGCGTCGAGCTTGCCGGAGTATCTGCGTTGCAGGAGCTGCACGAAGCTCGCCACCATGCGCAGCGGCTCCTGGAGATCGTGCGAGGCGACGTAGGCGAATCGTTCAAGGTCGGAGTTGGAACGGACCAGCTCGTCGGTACGCTCCTTGAGCGCCTCTTCGGCCGCCCTGCGTTCCGTGATGTCGCGGATGATCTCCAGGTACATCGCTCCGCCGTCATGCTCCAACCCGCGGATACTCACCTCGACCGGGAACAGGCTGCCGTCCTTGCGGCGGTGGACGGTCTCGAGAACCACGCCTTGTCCCGGCAGGACGGCGGCCAAGGCGGCGGCCACCTCGTCGCCGGCGCCGGGCGCGCGAAGGTCCTCGATGGACATCCCGATCAGTTCGTCCAGTGAGTAGCCGTAGAGGGCGGCCGCGCGATCGTTGGCCTGCGTGATGCGGAGATCCTGGCCGGCGCCCAGGATGGCGTCATTGGCATAGCGGGCCAGCTGCCCGTATCGCTCGGCCAGCAGTCGCGCCTCTCGTTCCACGTCGAGGTTCTGCTTGTAGAGCGCGGCGCTTCGCTGGCGCCATGCCAGGGCAAGCCCCATGCCCGCCGCGAGAACGATCAGCCCGATGCCGGCGAGCGTGGTCCGCTCGCTTGCGAAGAGCGTTGCGTAGGCCTCCGACGAATCGACTTTGGCGACGATGAACCAGTCCGAACCCCTGACCGGGCCGACGGCGGCCAGGACCGGTTTCCCGCGGTAGTCCAAACCTTCGGCGACACCGCGGCCGCCGGACACCGCGCGGGCAGCCGGCAGCGCCTGCCGGGTGATCGGGATGCGCAGTCTCAGAGCGGCGTCCTTCATGAACCGCAGATCGTTCAGAAAGAGGATCTCGCCACCGTCACGCCTGACCAGGAGCGTTTCACCGGAAAGGCTGGGCGTGGGCCACCGTTGGATCAAGGGGAAGAGGAATCCTCTCGGGTCGCGGTGGAGCACGACCGCCGCCACGGGAGCGGTGCTTCCGCTGCGCACCGGGGCGACGACGTCGATCTGGGGCCGGCCGGTGTTCGCGTTGGCGAACATCTCAGTCAGCGTCGTCTCCGCGGATTCGAGGACAGCCGAGGCGAAGTCCGCGTCGCGCATGTCGGGTGGGGACCCGTCCGTCGTGGTCACCCAACGCGAAGTCCCCGGGACCAGCAGCACCGCGCCCTCGTACCCGCGCTTGCGGCACAGATCGTCCAGCCAGGAGCGAAGCAGAGCCGCCGCTTGGACGTCCTCGGGCCGATCCAGCCAGGCACGCATCTCGTTTCGAGCCAGCGGATCGTCCACGATCATCCTGCCATCGGCCAAGAGCGAAGCCCTCCACTGGACGATCTGAGCGACCTTCAGGTCTCGTATCGCGGAGAGGTCCGAGCGCGTCTCGGCGAGGATGGTGGCTCGCTGCGCCAGGTAGTAGTCGCGCCCGACGACGGCAGCGCCCAGCACCACGACCACGAACACTCCCAGCAGGGTCAGGTTCGCGCTTGACCGTCCGACTAGCGTCGGCGTGGTCTCGACCGTTGGGACTGCGCTTGGCAGCACGGCGACACCCTCCCGAAAGGCGGCAGCTCAGCACGACGCGGCGCCGGAGCCGCGTCGTGAATATACCCCGCGCGTCCGCCGGCCTCGCGTCGCGCGGTGTGCTCCACCGGGCGGGAGCCGGGCCCCCTGTCCGCGCGCGCTATACTCGCAGCGTCGTCCCCGACCCGGGAGCCCGTCATGACCAGCGACATCCCGACCCCGGACAAGACCTCAGTGCGAACGACCGCCCGGACCGCGCGCCGGGCCCTGGACGCGGATCGCCGCCGAGAGGCCTCTGATGCGATCTCGCGTCGCTTCCTGGACCTCCCGGAGACCATCAGGGCGAGCACGGTCCTCGCCTACAGCGCCCTTCCGGAGGAGGCCGACCCGGCGCCGGCCGTGGCGGTCCTGCGCGACCGGGGCGTCAGGGTGGCGCTGCCCAAGGTGTCGGGCGCGGGCTCTTTGTCCCTGCACTGGACCGACTCGGACTCCGATCTCGTTCCGGGCCCCTTCGGGATCCGCGAGCCGACGGCAGGCCAGGAGCCCGCCGCCGCAGCCGACCTCGACCTGGTGATCGTTCCGGGAGTCGCCTTCGACGCGAGCTGCCGACGGATCGGCTTCGGTGGCGGCTACTACGACGCTCTGCTGCCGACCCTGCCCGCGAGCACCAGGACCGTCGCCTTCGCGTTCGACGAGCAGATCGTGGACGAGGTCCCGTGCGAGGCGCATGACGCGCGAGTGGATGTCGTCGTCACGCCGACCACCGTGTACCGCCGACCGCTGTAGGACCTCGACCGGGCCCGCCGCGACGGGGGACCGCCCGCTACCTGGCCGCGTGCAGCTCGTCCAGCGTCACGAATCGATACCCTTTGGCCCTCAGCATCCGGATCATCTTGGGCAGGGCCGCGATCGTGTTGCCCCGGTAGCCGCCGCCATCGTGCATAAGCACGATGGCTCCGGGATGGACACGGCGCACGACGCGCTTGACGATGACCGAGGCGGGCGGCTTCCTCCAGTCACTGGGATCGACCGTCCAGTTCACCACTCGTTCGTTGAGCCGCCTCGCCACGGCCCTGACCCTGGGCGATACGCCCCCTCCGGGGGCCCGGAACCATCTGGGATCCACTCCCGCATATCGCCGGATCAACTTGCGCCCACCCGCCATCTGCCGCACAACCGCCTTGAGCGTGGCGCCCCTGAGCGCCAGGTGGCTGAGTGTGTGGTTGCCCACCAGGTGCCCGTCCCGTGCCACTTCCCGAGCGACGCTCGGAGACATCCGCGCGCGGATACCATTCATGAAGAAGGTGGCGTGCACGCCCTCCCGCTCGAGGATGTCGAGCACGCGCAGCGTCTGCCCCGGCCACGGTCCGTCATCGAACGTGAGGGCGACCAGCTTCGTTCCCGCGGGGAAGGGACGGCGCAGGACCACCATGGGCGTGGGGCTGCGGACCGGGACTCTGGCCACTACCACTCGCGACACGGCCCCCTTGCTGATCACCGCCAGACCCGGCGATCCGAGTTGCCTCGGCAAGACATCCGGGCCGCGCCCGACCTCCTGAACGGGGATGCGGACCGCGGAGAGCGAAGTGATCACCGGTTCGTGCAGATCGCGGCCGCGGCTGCTCTTGAGAACGCTGCCCCAGTAGACGCCGTCGCTGAGAGCGGCCGAGCGTCCGTTCACGGTGACGCGGGGGAGTCCGCCCCCGCCAGGCCCCACGACGTCGCCTCGGACGCCTATGACGTCCCCTCGTGACGCGGTGGTCATCCCGCTGGCGATGACCTCCCTAACAGTCGTCCCGGTCCTGATGAGACGCTCGCGCCCGTCGATGGTCACCCGCACGGGCTGTGAGAGGAACAGATACACGGAGGGAATCCACAGCGCGAACGCCAATAGAAAGACCGCCACAGCGGTCTGCAGGGGCGGTCGGTACCCCTCGGGCCTTTGAACGTGGATCCCTGTCATGCCGACGGCAACGCCTCTCTGAGCAGGCAGTGGTCCCTCGCGGACACCCGCGAGAACCGTGCCACTCTACAACATGCGGCCCGGGACTTGGGGGGTCAGAAGATGCCCGGCGCCGCTCGGGCGGTCGGGGCGGGCACCCTCTCGCGCCCGTGGAGCGGCAGCTGCAGTGACTCGAGCATCGCTTCGATGTTCTCCGTCCAGGCAGCGAGGCTCTTCATCTCCAGTCGCATGAGCGGGTAGCGCGGGTGGGGGCGGATCACTGTGAAGCCCTGCCTGATGAGGAACTCGACCGTCATCATCGGCGTGGTGAGCCGGTCGGAAGGGCTCGCGGCGCCGTAGGCCTCCAATGCCCGCTCACCTCGCGAGACCAGGTCCCGCATGGTCGCATGGAGCATCATCTTCCCAAGGCCGGCGTGGCGAGCACCCGAGGCGACATGCAGGCACGCCAGAACGACCGCGTCCTCGGAAGGAGCCCCGGCGGCCATGTGACGCACTTGCGGCAGGAAGCGGGCGGGCGCGTACTTGACGAAACCCGTGCCCTTCCCGTCGACGTAGGCCACCCGGCCGCAGTCTCCCCATTCGGACGTGACCTCCTGCACCCACGCCACGAAGCGGTCGGCGTCGCAGACGCTGCCGCACGTCGTCGACAGCGAATCGTCCGACTCCCAGAAGGCGCAGCAGGCACACGCGTCGGGAAGATCGGCTACGCGCTCCGGCGTCAGTGGTCGCAGCTTCACTGCCATGATACGGTGCGGGCCCCTTCCCGCCGGTGGGAGGTCATTTCTTCTCCTCGTCGCCGCGGTAGCCCTCGCGGAAGGCGCCCGTCAGTCCCTTCCAGGCACCACGCGCCCGCTTGCCCACTTCCGACTGGGCCGCCGAGCGTATCGCCTTCCCGGCGACCATGCCCGCTCCAACGACCGTGGCGCCGGTGGCCGCCGCGACCGAGTCGGCCTTGGTCTTCGCGGAAGCGACGCCCTCGGCCGCCTTCTTGACCAGACCGCCGGAGGTCTCGACCTGGTCGAGGTCGGCGAGGACGGTCACCGCCCGCCCGTCGAACCCTCCGACGAGTTCCCCGGGGACCTCGCGCCGCCCGTGGGTCAGGTCCCCGAATCCGCCCGCCGTGATCTCCATGCTCATCGTGCCGCCGTCGCGGGCCAACGCGACATCGTCCACAGTTCCCAGCTTGTCTCCGTCCCGCGAATGGACCGGCATGCCATGCCATATGACGGTGGTCTCCAGATCGTGACCGATGGCCTTCTCCGCCTTGCGCTTCGAAGGCAACCGCGAGCCGTCGATGCGCAGATACCCTCCCTCGACGCGCGTGGATGCGAGCGGGACGTAGGCCTTTGGGCGCCGTATGACGACGAGCCACGGTACCGGGCTCACCATGAGCGCGACCGCTCTGGGCTCCGAAGGGTGGAAGAGCACCTTGTCCACGGTTCCCAGCCGCTTGCCGCCGGTTCCGTAGAGTCCGGCGCCTTCGTAGTGGCTCATCCGCATCGCGTCACTCCAGCGTCCTCACGCAAGTCGAGGGCCGACCCCGCCCGGAGCCGACCCTCGATCATCATTCGCGCACTCCCGTCCGGGTCGCTGCTAAGCGCTCGGAGCGGACTCGGCGGTCACGGCAGCCTTGGATGCCGTGTCCTCAGAAGCGGAACCCGATTTCCTCGCCCGTTCGGCGATGAAGTCGAGGGCCGCCTGTGCCTTGTCCTCCGCCGTGTCCAGACCTTTCTTCGCCGCGTCTGCGCCCTTGTCGACGCTCTTCTCGGCCTCGGTCTTGAACTCGGCCACCTTGGACTTCGCGGTCGCGGATGCCTCGCCGACCTGGTCCTTCAGCCGATCGCGGACCTCCTCCACCTTGTCGCGCAGCTCCTCTGTCTTCTCCACAGCCGACGACTTGCCGGATTCGTAGACCTCCGCGATCCGCTCGCGGCCGTCATCGTAGAACTCCTTGCCCTGGTCGAGGAGTCCCTCGCCCGTGGACATCAGCATCTCGCGTGTCTCGCTGCCCGCCCTGGGGGCGAACAGGAGTCCGAGAGCGGCACCGATAAGGCCGCCCAGGAGAAACGAACCGAACAGGCCGCCGCCACGCCTGTAGTCATCGTACATCCCCGCACACCTCCACTCAGTCGGTCGAGCCGGACGTAGACGGGCAACCCTCGGATGCCCGTCTGCGCATACCCTCTGGAAGTTACTCTACCCTATCCAAGGCAGCGCGCACCAACCGGTCGACCAGCTGCTGAAGGTCCACTCCGATAGCGGCCGCGGCCATCGGGAGAAGAGAGGTTTCCGTCATGCCGGGACTGGTGTTCACCTCCAGGATCTGAGGAGCGCCATCCTTGCCCACCACCATGTCCGTGCGGCTGACATCCCGGCAGCCGAGCAGGGTGTGACACTCCCGCGCGAGGCGCACGACTTCCGTTGCGATCTCGGGCTCGAGGCGGGCCGGACAGTAGTACTCGGTCTCGCCGGCCGTGTACATGGCCGAGTAGTCGAACACGCCGGACTTGGCCACGATCTCGACGGGCGGCAGCACGTCCGGACCTTCGGGACCGTCCAGGACGGATACCGCCAGCTCGACGCCGTCGATCCACTTCTCAACGAGCGCCGCGTCTCCGTAGGAGAGCGCCGTCAGCAGCGCGTCCGGCAGTCCCTCCGCGTCCTCGACACGCGACAGCCCCAATGCGGAGCCCTGTCTGGACGGCTTCACGCACATCGGGAATCCGCCGACGGCATCCGGAACGAGGTCCAGAGCGCTCGCCGCCCCCATCTCCTTGAACGCATCCGACGTGAAGGTCACCCAGGCGGGCGTCGGAATGCCGGCCCGCCGGAACAGTCGCTTGGACATGGCCTTGTCCCAGGCGAGCGCCGACGCGACGACGCCCGGTCCCGTGTAGGGGATGCCGAGGAACTCGAGTGCCTCCTGTACCGTTCCGTCCTCGCCGAACTTCCCGTGCAGCGCGATGTAGACGGCGTCCGGCTTCTCCCTGCGCAGCGTGTCCACCAGCTCGGCAGTCACGTCCAGGCCTATGGCCCGATAGCCCTGTGCGGTCAAAGCCTGGAAGACGCGCTCGCCGCTGCTCAGCGACACCTCGCGCTCCAGCGAGCGTCCGCCCATCAGGACAGCGATCTTCTCCTTCATCGCAGCGCCCCCTCCGTCTCGACGCGCACCGTGGCGGGAATAGCGCCCGCAGCCACGAAAGCGCGATAGAGCTCCATCTTGTCCTCGAGCACTTCAGCCAGACGCCGGACCCCCTCGGCGATCTGCTCGGGAGGCACATAGCAGAACGCGAGTCTCAGACAGTTGGCGCCGCGCCCGTCGGGGTAGAAGTCGGTGCCCGGCACGAAGGTCACCCCGTGCTCGACCGCCTCAGCCAGCAGCGACCTCGTGTCGATGTGACCGGGCAGCGTGACCCACAGGAAGAAGCCGCCCTCTGGATACGTCCAGGTCACGTCCGACGGGAAGTGCTCGGCCAGGGCGGTCAGCATCGCATCGCGGCGCTCCGCGTATGCCCCGGTGAGATCGGCCACGACGCGGCGCCAGGCCGTGCCGGTCATGTAGTGCTCGGCGATGGTCTGGGTGAACGCCGAACCGCACAGGTCCGCGGCCTGCTTGGCGAGAAGGACCCGCGCCAGTATCGGGCGCGGCGCCGCCATCCACCCCAGCCGCATCCCTGGTGCGAGGATCTTGGAGAAGGTGCCCAGGTAGATCACGTCGGGATCCAATGCGCGCAGCGGCAGGATATGCCCGCCCTCGAATCGCAGCCGGCCGTACGGGTCGTCCTCTATCACCGGGACGTCGTACTCGTGCGCTAGTTCGAGCAGGCGGCGTCTTCGGTCTGGCGAGAGCGTCACGCCGGCGGGGTTCTGGAAGTTCGGGATCGTGTAGATGAACTTCGCGCCCCTGGGGCCGACCGTCTTCAGCGTCTCCTCGAGGGCGTCCATGCGCATCCCGTGCTCGTCCATCGGGACGCAAACGACCTCGGGCCCGTACGCCGAGAACGCCTGGAGAGCCCCCACATAGGTCGGGCCCTCCGCGATGATGGTGTCGCCGGGGTCGATGAAGATCTTGGCGAGCAGGTCCAGCCCCTGCTGGGCGCCGGCGGTGACGATGATGTCGTCCGCCCCGACCCTCGCTCCGGATTCGGCCATCAGGCCGACGATCCGTTCGCGCAGGCCGCGGCGGCCATCCGACGACCCGTACTGAAGCGCGAGCGGGCCGTCGTGCTGGAGGGCGTCGCGCGTGGCTCTGAGGATGGCGTCGTGCGGGACGCGACGGACGTCCGGCATGCCGCCGGACAGCGAGACCACGTCCGGCCGCGAAGCGGCCGCGAACAGGTCGCGCACGGCAGAGGAGCGCACCCCCGCCATGCGCTTGGCATAGCGCCCGTCCCATCGGTCGAAGACGATCCTCGCGGTACCCATCACATGCCACCCGCCTTCACGTCGCGACATCCCGTCGCGGTCACGTCCAGTGTGTGCCCGCGTTCGGCCGTGCAAACACAAAGACGACCCGCCCGACAGGGCGAGGGTCGTCTCTCGCGGTACCACCTGTTTTCGCTCGCGGAGCACGCAGCCGCCGCAAAGCCTCGACCCCGGCAAGATAACGGTCCGGGACTCCGTCCGGCTTCCGCAAGCGGCTGAAACCGCTCCCTGGCCGGGGACATCGGAGGGGTGGCCGGGCTCATGACGCCCTCTTCCCTCACGTCCATGATCTCGATGTGCGTCCGGCCCCGATACCCGCCGGAATCGAATGTAGCGTAGACCCGCGCACGCGTGCTGGTCAAGGCGACGGTTCCGAGGGGGTGCCGGAGACCTGGCACGATCAGGCTACGGCACCGGATGCTTCCTCAGGGCTCGCAGCCGTCGCACGTCTTTAGGCAGATCGGGCGGTTCGCCTCGCCCGACCGCCCAGGCAACGACGCGGCCGGCCGCGCGGACCGCTCCGAGGCACACGAGATCGTCGTCGTAGCCGAGCCGGATCCGAAACACTCCGTGGCCGTCACCCCGGAAGTCCCAGGAGGTCTCCCCCCGGAGGGCGGCAGGTGAGCCGGCGAGCGCCATGACCTCCAGCGCCGCGTGCTCCAGCAGATGTGCGATCTCGGTGTCGCCCAACTCGGTCGAGAAGATCGATCCCCGACCTCCGTCGCAGTGATGGCCGCCGATCCCGGGCAGCAGAGACAGGACCCGATCGACCGCGCCCGGGATCTCGGAGGTGCGCAACGGCTCGCCGGGATCGAAGGTCACGACGACCTCGACGTCATCGGCGCCGACGGTGAGCGAGCGGACTCGCATTCTTCGACGGACCCCGCTTCTACTGGCCGGGTCTCGGTCGCGATGGCCTGGCCGCACGCGTGCCGAGGTAGTACGCCGCGGACAAGACCACCGCGAAGACCACCGCGCTCGCGATCACGACGCGGGTCCTGTCGTCCTGTAACAGGTGGCGCCTCTCATCTCGCGCCATGTCACGGACGGCCAGCGCTTTGTGGCGCAGATCATCGACCGTGATCCGTGGGCCCGAAGCGGCCGCGGACTTGCCCGCCGCGCTGGGAGGCGTCATCGCTGCATCGACCTCACCTTGATCGCAAGGAACACCGCGGAGCCGATCAGGTAGACCATCCCGATGGCGAAGAATGTCCATCCGTATCCGATCAGGCCGCCCAAAGCGATCACGGCGGCCACCGCCACGAAGATCAGACCAACGACCAGCAGGAACGCCGCCGCCACGGCGGAGGCCACCGTGAGCCCGAGCCTCTGCAGCGGAAGCACGACCTTCTCGCGTACGGTCTCCTCCGCTTCCTGGCGCAGCCAGTCCCGCGCGGTCTCGAGAAGATCGACCAGCGCGTCCAGGACGCGAGCGAAGAAGTCGTCCTTCTTCCCGTTCGACGTGGGAGGGGCGGGCTCGTCGGCCATTCGGTCTCCAGTCGGGACGCCGGGTGCACCGAGTCTAGGATACCCAATAACGAAGGCCGCCCCCACGAAAGGGGCGGCCTTCGCGACTCGGCATCCTGCGCCAGGGGCACTAGCCCCCGACACCGACCTACTTGCCGGCTGCGCGGAACGAGTATATGCCGATGACGCGGTACCGGATGGTGCCGACGCCCCTGAAGCGCAGGTGGCGCGCTGTTCCGGGGCCGAGGTCGAACTCGCGGCCGCGGACGTAGGGCCCGCGATCGCGGACGGGAACGACTACCGCCTTTCCCTTGTAGCGGACCTCTACCTTCGTGCCGAATGGCAGGTGCTTGTTGGCCAGCACCATGCTGTTGCGTCTCAGTTTGCCTCCGCCGGCCATACCGTGGCCGTAGAAGCCCGGGCCGTACCAGGATACGCGGGCGGCGCGCCACTTGTTCCCGAACCGGCGGACGATCGCACGCACCTTGCGCACCTTCATCGCCTTGGCCCTGAGCTTCTTGGCCACCTTGGCCTTCCGGCGGGCGACCACCTTGGCCTTGCGATGGGCGACGATTGCCTTGTGCCTGCGGACCCTGGCGGCCTTGGCCCTGGCGGCCTTCAGCCTGTGAAGCCTGATCCGTGCCGCTCTCGCATTGGATGCCTTCAGTCGCGCGGCACGTACGGCCGCGAGGCGCGAAGCGCTCGCCGCACTGACTTGCGCCGCCGGGGCGGCCTGAGCCAGCGGGATCTCGGAAACCGCACCGGAACTGGCCAGTACGACTGCGAGTGTGATGACGGACAGCGTCCTTGACGCCGTCACGCACATCGATCGAACCTTTCCTTTGCCTACCTTCACGCTTTCCTCCACGTCCGGGGACAGAGCAGGCGGCGAGACGGGAAGCGTGACAAGGCACGCGACAAGACAGCGGGAATGAGCCCGGATGGCTCAAGGGGGGTTACGCGTTCGGCTGCCTCGTACCCGGCTCCGGGGGGCCCTTACGGCCACCGCCATGTGCCGACAACAAGCACGAGTATGCTTTTCGGCGTCGGGACCGTGACTGTTTGACTTCTCCGCTCCTGGCGTTCCCGGTCTGGTCGATCACCGCACTGCGCGCGGTCCCGGTCGAGCCTGTTGCTTCGTCGTCGCGCTCCGGCGCCGGTCCCCGCGGCGAAAGGATCAACCGATCGCCACACGCCTATGGAGCACCTTGCGGCCCACCCGGGGGCAGACCATGGCGCGCAGCATATCACGAACCACCGGGCAGCCGGGACTCGCCCCGACGCGCGGTCACTTGGCCGGGAGCGCCGTGGTCTCCCTGGAGGCGGAGGACAGCCGCTGCAGGACCCGCCCCAGTTCGCTTATGAGCTTGCCGTATTCGGCCCAGTCGCCCGCGCGTTGAGCCGCGATCGCCCGCGTGTAGATGTCTCGCGCGAGCTTCGCGTCGCCGGTCCCCGCGCCCGGCCCCGCTCCGGGTTGACCGCCCGAGCCCGGCTCCGGCCGCGGCGCCACTCCGCCGAACACCTGGAGCAATGAGCTGGTCAGGTCGGCCGTCATCGCGATCCTGTCCGAATACGAGACCAGCACCCGCTTCAGCTCGGGCATCGGGGACTGTTGAGCCTGGATGTAGACCGGCTGGATGTAGACGATGGCGTCCTTGATGGGGATCACGAGCAGATTCCCGAAGATGACGCGGCTGCCCTGCTGGTTGAGCAGCGTCAGCTCCTTGGATATGTCCGGTTCCTGGTTCATGCGTGCCCGTATCTGCTGGGGACCGAGTATCAGCTTCTGTTTCGGGAAGTTGAAGACCAGCCGCTTGCCGTACTCGCCGGGATCGGAGCGTGCGGCCATCCAGCCGATCATGTTGTCCTTGTTCCGAGGCGTGAACGGCTGCATCAGGATGAACGACAGCTTCGACTCGCCCGGGAGTTCCATGAGCACGTAGAACGGCGCCATCGGTTCGCCTGACGCTTCGCCGGGGATGGCCCACTGGTCCTCCTTGTTGTAGAAGACCTGCGGGTCGGACATGTGGTACGTCTTGTAGACCTCGGCCTGCAACTTGAACATGTCCTCCGGATACCGCAGGTGAGCACTTATCTCCGCCGGCATCTTCGCGGCCTCGGTGAAGAGCTGCGGGTATATGCGCCGGTATGTCGCGAGCACCGGATCCTTCTCGTCGAACGCGTAGAGAGTGGTCGTGCCGTCGTAGGCGTCGATCGTGACCTTGACGGAGTTCCGGACGTAGTTGACTCCGCCGTCACCGGATCGCTGCGAGTACGGGTAGTGCGACGACCACGTGTAGCAGTCCTGGATCCATACCATCCGGCCTTCTACGAGCACGAGGTACGGATCGGCGTCCAGTTCCAGCCATGGCGCCAGCGTCGCGAGCCTCTCCGAGATGTCGCGCCGGAAGAGAACGCGGCTGTCGGGAGTTATCGCGGTCGACAGCACTATCTCGGGCGCCGAGAAGCGAAGTGCGAACGCCACCCTGTGAAGCGGTGAGCCGATCGGCACACCGCCCTTGCCGCTGTACGCGGTGGAAGCGTTCTGCCCGCCGACCGGGTAGTCGAACTCCCTCTGCGTCGTGTCGACGACGGCGTATGCATTCGACTCCTCTCCGAAGTAGATACCGGGCGTCGCGATCTTGACGTCCACCGTCGACGTGGGCGGCAGATCCTTTATGAGGAACTCCGGCAGGCCGTCGGCACTGGCCCGGTTCACCGGGCTCATGACGGCGCCATAGCCGTGCGTGTACACGAGGTGCTGGTTGATCCAGGTCTTGGCCTGCTCGGTGAGCTGGTCGACGTTCATCTCGCGGGCCGAGACCAGTACCTGTGTGAGCTTGCCTCCGATCACGTACCGATCGATGTCGACGTCCTTGAAATCGTAGTAGAAGCGGATCTCCTGAAGCTGCTTGTACGACTGAACGACCACGTTGGGATCCCACAGACGCACGTTGGCCACCGTGGCGGTCGCATCGGCTATGTCCTGGGCCGAGAGGTCCGTGTTGGCCGGGAACTGCTTCACGTCGAGGCCCTGCAGGTCGAACGCGTCACGCGTGCCGAGGATGTTGCGCTTGATGTAGGGCGTCTCGGCCTTGAGCTCGTTCGGGTTGACCTGGAACTGCTGGATGATGGCCGGGTATATGTCGCCCACGATGATCGACGCGGCGACCCAGACGCCGATGGCCACAGCGGGTAGACGCCATCCCTTGAACCGGATGTTGAACAGCAGTGCGACACCGGTGGCCAAGGCCAGGAACATGAGGATCTGGTACGCGGGCAGCTGAGCGTGGATGTCCGTGAACGAGGCCCCGGTGACCTGTCCCCGCGCCGAGAAGTTGAGTTCGTAGATGGACAGCCAGTAGTCGAACGCTCTCGAGGCGACGATAAGACCCGCCAGCACCGAGAGGTGTGCCTTCACATGCGGATCGAAGCCCTGCAGACGCTCACCCAGCCGGATCGCGCCACTGTAGAGATGCACGGCGGCAGCGATCAGAAGGGTGACCACCAGGATTCCCAGGAACCAGTCGGAGACGAGGCGCAGGGCCGGCAACTGGAACGTGTAGAAGGAGATGTCCCTGCCGAATTGCGGATCGGCCTTTCCGAAGGAGACGGCCGACAATCCCACACGAAGGGTCTCCCAGTCGGCCGAGATGGCGAGTCCCGCCGCCCACCCCACGAACAGGCACAGGCCGAGCAGCACCCAGCGCACGTAGGGCTCCAGCCAACCCCGGATCTGCATCAGCGCCTCTTGGAACTGCAGTTGGGGCGGAAGGCGGATCCCGTCCCGCGGACGGCTGACGGAGAAGAGCGTCACAGGTGCCATGCGCCGCGCGATGACCACGTTGAGGGAGACGATCACCAGACCGACCATCGCGAAGAGGACGCCCACGGTGACATGACTCCAGAACCGTGTCCAGAAGACCGCTTCCTGGCCGACGTCGCGGAACCAGAGCAGATCCGTGTAGAACACCGACAGGGTGCCCACCGACACCAGGAACACCAACAGCACCGCGATGATCACGATCCGCGCTCGGCGTGCTCCCTTGACCAAGCCGCTCGTTGCCATAGGACTCCGCCTCTCGTGTACGCGGCGCTGCCATCCCCCCACTGGGAGAGCCGCCGCTCGCAGACCCCAGTCTACAGGTAGTCTTCCACGTCCACGTTCAGTCCGGACGGGTCGATGCAGGCGCGGATGCTCACGGCGTCCTCTCCAGTCGCAGCGGCCAGGTCGACGTCCCGAGCGTCGACGATCGCCCCCGACGGGTCCACGAACACCCGGACCACGGGCCGCAGCACATCCGTCTCGCCGGGACGAACAACGACGCCAACCTCTCCCGTGCTCAGGCGCACGACCGTCCGCGGCGGGTAGACCCCGAGCGTCCGCAGGAACAGGCGCACCAGGACAGGGTCGAACGCCGCGCCGGCGTTCATCGCAAGTACCTCCATCGCCTCATCCTGGAGCCGGGCATTGGAATACGGGCGCTTCGAGGTCATGGCATCGTACGCATCCGCGATCGCCACGATGCGGCTCGTGATGTGCTGTCGTCGCTGCGGTCGACGCTGCGGGTACCCCTCCAAGTCGAACCTCATGTGGTGCTCCAGGATGATCACGGTGCTCGAGCGGTCCAACCCCGACATGGCGGCCGCCAGCCCCGCGCCGTGGAGCGGGTGCTGGCGCATGGACTCCCATTCCTCGGACGTGAGAGTCCCGGACTTGTTGAGCACAGCGGGATCGACCGTCATCTTGCCTAGGTCGTGCATCAGGGCACCCACCCCGAGCGAGTTGAGGAACCTGCGATCGGTCGTCAGCGACGAGCCGAGCGCGAGCGAGAGTATCGCGACGTTGACGGAGTGGAAGAACGTGTACTCGTCGTAGTCCTTCAGGCCCGAGAGTTCCAACAGAGCGCTGCGATTGGAAAGCACGTTGTCCACGAGCCCGCGTACCGCCGCGCCCACCCTGCGCGCGGGCACCGGGAGACTGGCGGACAGCAGACGGTTCACATCTCTGACTATCTCGAGAGCGCTCGCATAACTCTGCTGCGCTGCCTCGCGGCTGTCCGCGGGCACGCCCGAATCCACGCGCTCGGCCGCCGTGACATGAGCCATGACCACGTGGGGCGCGTCCGCGTCGCGGACGGCGGCGTCAAGGCCGCCCATCGCGTCGAGCCCCGCGGCGTCCGCGGCCAGCAGCGGCAGAGCCCGCTCGAGCTCCGGGGCCGACAGACCTCGCACGAAGGTCAGACTGTTCGCCCCGCTGGCTGAGATGTCGCGCACAAGCTGATCGAACAGGATGCTGTCATCGGTGAGGCGTTGCTGCCCGAGGAGGACCTCGTCCTCGAAGAACGTCAGGCTCACATCGACGCCTTCGGCGTGATACTCCCCCAAGGTATGCATGAGGGCGGCGGCGCTTCCGCGCACCGCGGGATGACCGACCGGATAGAAGCGCTGGGCGCGTCTGGCCCCCGAGAGTCGAGCGAGGACGTCCCTGCAACGACGGGTCTGATCGGCCGAGTAGGCAGCGGAGGCCCCTTCGGCGCGCACGCCCGGCCCCAGGGAGGCGCCATCGCTCACGAGTCAGTCCCCGTTCCTGACCGGCCCGCGTCGACGGAGGCTAGAGCAGCCGCCGCCGCGGTCCGGATCTGCTTGGTACGGCCCGCGAGTAGACCACGCTGCGCCGCTATCTCTTGGAGGACCAGGATGGACGACGGAGCTCCTATCCGTCCAAGCGCCTCCATGGCCTCGATGCGAAGGGCGGTCGCCTTCCTTCCCCGCCCCTCGCCCCGGGCCAACCCCTCCAATCTCGGGACCGCTGCGCGAGACTCGGCGCCTCCGAGGTATCGGATCGCGAGTTGGACGTTGGTGTCGTCCGCGTCGGCCAGAGCCGAGATCAGCATCTGCTCCGACAACGCCTCCCGCATCCCGGAGAGGGCGCGGATCGTCTCTCGCCGCACTCGGGCGTCCTTGTGGCGCACCGTGCGCTCCAGATGCCCCAGGATCGCCGGATCGCGCGTGGATCCGAGAATGGCCACGACGTTGCGCACGAAGTACCACCGGCTGTCGGAGACGCTGCGACCGAGTTGCTCGATGTGGAGCGGAGCGATTCCCGCCACGATCTCGACCAGCAACTTGCGGGTCGCCATGTCGGGCTCGTCGGCGAGTGCCTCGAGCACGGGTCCGATCTCCTGACTGCCCAGCGTCGCTATCAGGCGCTGGCAAGCGGCGTGCTCGACGGAGTCCTGGCGATACAGACCCATGGCGCTCGTGATCGCCTTCACGGACTCCGGACTCGAGAGCAGTGTGAGCACCTTGCCGAGCTGGCTGCGCTGTGCGGTACCGAGTGCGGTGTCCTTCGCGGCCGCGAACAGGGCATCGGCCGCGTCCGCGGCCACCTCGAACTCCCGCTCATCGAGCAGCAGACCGACGCTGTCCTCAAGAGCGGCGACCACGGAATCGAGCACTTCGGGGCGCGTCTCGAGTGTCGCTATGGACACGAGCGACGTGACGACGTCCCCATCGGTGAGACCGCGAGCGGCCTCGCTGCGCAGACCGACCACCTCTTCGTCGCCCTCATCCGCCGCTTCCTGTCGCGGGGCGAGATCGAGCAGCTGCAACACGCTCTTCACCGGCCGCGCCTCCGACGAGCGGGTGCCCGCCTCGACGTGCAGCTGCTGCGGCGCGACCGATTCCAGGATCGTCGACACGGTGCTCTCGCTCGCGCCTCGCTCGCTCAGCGTGTCCGCGGCCGCCGTCAGTATCGACTGGCGCGAGTCGGCGAGATTGATCAACGCCAGGTTCCTGATGGCGCGGGCGACCCCGGAGGCCGCCTCAGGGGTTTCCGGAAGCTCGTGGAGGATCGACTCCATGATCTCGTCCAGACTCATCTGGCGGATCACCGACGCGATGGCGTCATCCCTCCGCGACCCGCCTATGAGGCGATCGGAGAGAAGCCGCTGCCGGATATCCGGCTCCAGATCGAGGACCGCCTCGGCCAGCGAGCGCAGCATGACTTCGCGCTCATCGGGCAGTTCGAACCGGATGCAATTCGCGATCCCGCCGACCCGTCCAGCCAACTCGGCCTCGTCGGGGGCACGTTCAGAGTCGCTGGCGTCCCCCCTCAGGTAGCCGCGCAGCGCGACCGGGTCCTTCACCAGCCTGACGAGGAGCCGCTCGTCGTTGCGGCGACCGGCCATGGCTCCGGCGAGCAACTCCGTCACGCGACCCTCCGCCGGGGGCCACGGCTCTCCAGCGTCCGACCCGGTCGGACCTTCCGGCCCGGTCAACGGCTCGTGATCGACTATGCGCGTGGTCAGCTCGGCCACGCTGATGCTCGTCACGGCGAGATCCCACAGCCGGGATTCGAAGCCCCCAGAAGCCGCCAGTTCGTCGGCTGGAAGGTCGAGCAGCGACAGGAACGAAGACAGCTCCGCAGCGGTGCATCCCGCATGGAATCGAACCTCGGAGAGGTCGCGAGTGTACAGTTCGCGAGAGAACGCGGAGAACGCTAGGGTGTCGGGGAAGACGCCCTCCCCCTCGTAGAGCAGACCGTCCTTGGTCACGACCAGACGCACCATCGGCTCTTCGCGCAGGGCGATGTTCAGCGCTCCGACCGCCGCGGCGGCGTTCTCGCGAGGGATCTCGCTCGAGGCCGGATAGAGCTTGGACGCCCTGCTCGCGATGTTGAGCTGCCTGACGAAGCGCTCGACAAGCACGGGGGCTTTGGGGGTTCCCGATCTGCCGGCCGATCCCACTTGTCGGGCCGCCTCCTGACTTCACCGGGCTGTACGACTGTCACCCGGGATACGCGTGGTGCCCGGGCTTTCACCATTATGACGGGGATGGGCGCCCCGGTGCTATCATCGCCGCGATGGAAGCGACTCCCCTGATCGAACCGCCCCTTGTCCTGGCCTCGGCGTCTCCTCGCAGGCGGCGCCTGCTGGCCTGGCTCGGCATGCCATACGACATGGTGGAGACCGAAACCCCGGAGGACCTCGAGTCGCCGCTGGCCTCCCTGCCGCCTATCCTGGCGCGGTCGATAGCGGCCGAGAAGGCGGTCGCCGCGCGGGCGATCACGGACGGGTCCAGCACCATCCTGGCGTTCGACACAGTGGTCGTGGCCGACCGCAGCATCCTCGGCAAGCCAGCGGACATCGACGCCGCGTTCGAGATGCTCCGCGGCCTCTCCGGCGCCACCCATGCCGTGGTGACCGGCGTGGCGATCCAGATGCCGCAATGGGCGGAGCCGCGCACCTTCGCCGTCACCACGGAGGTCCTCATGAACGAGCTGAGCGAGGCGGACCTGACCGCTTGGGCCGAGCGCGGGGAGCTGCTTGGCTGTGCCGGCGCCTACAACATCGAGAGCCATCTTGCGGTCGTCGGCCCCGACGAGTGCTACCAGAATGTCGCCGGACTCCCGCTGTGCCACCTGTATCACGAGCTCATGCGGGCCGGATACACCACCCTGTCGTCCCCCGTGCGTGCCTGTGACGAGGCCAGGTGCACGGCGTGCCTGATAGGGCCGCGCATCGTCGGGCGGCCGATCCCCCTTCCGCGACCTTAGAGGGTCGCTGGCCGTGAGAGCCGCGGACCGTCAGGTCTTCGTCGCCGTCACGATCACCGATTCGTCCTCGGCGGGGTCGAACTCCTTGCGACTGTGATCGCCGTACAGGTGGACATCGCCGAAGCCGGCGGCCCGCAACTGTGGCACCAGGACGGACGTGGGCAGCGCGGTGTGAGGCGAGCGGCGCGACGATACTTCCCAGCCGGCGCCTGAGTCCCAGCCGCCGGCTGGAAGGTGCAGGGTCAGGAAGTCGAACTGGATCACGCCTTCCTTCACGTCCATGACCCGGAGGAAGACCCACTTGCCGTCCTCACCGTCGCGCACCACCGGCGCCATCGAGCGCACGGCGCCGTCAAGCAGCCTGTCGTGGTTGAGCAGGTGCAGCACAAGAAGGCCGCCCGGATCGAGGACCTCGGCGAAATCCGCGAGAGCCAGATCAAGGCCGGCGATCCCGTCCACGTGCGGAAGAGCGTTCCCGGTGCAGACGACCGCATCGACACCCCCCAGGGCCAGACCGGTCAGCCCGCCGAAGCCGCCCTCGACGAACCGGGCGCTCGAGCCGGTCCGCGCAGCGTACTCTCGCGCCTGCGTCAGCATCTCTTCGCTCGGATCGACGCCGGTGGATTCCAGGCCCCAGGACGAGAACATCACCGCGTGCCTGCCGGTCCCGCAACCCACGTCGACCACGCGCTTGACCCCATGGTCGGCGAACTCCCGGCGGAAGAAGGGGCCTTCGCGCAACAGACGCTTGTCCCAGTCCACGAAGCGGTCGTAGTCGAACGCCTTGTTCTCCCCGGACGCGTCAGCGAACACCGATAGCGCCTCTCACTCGTCGAGCCGGAAGATCCTCGCGGCATTGCCCCGCAGTACGAGGTCCCGGTCCGCGTCCCGCAGCCCGAGTTCTTCCAGCACCCGCGTCTGCTGGAACTTGATCCACGTGCGATAGGGCGCGGTCGTGCCCGAATCCGTTCCGAACAGCACTCTCTCGGGCCCCAACGCGGTCAACGCGCGCTCGAAGACCTGCGGCAGCGTCATCTCGGGGATGTGGTGGTCCATCCAGTTGTTCGTGCCGGATGTGTCCAGGCACACGTTCTTGCACTGGTAGCCCAACTGCAGCGCCTGCTTCAGCCACCCGGCGCCGAAATGCGCGATCACGAAAGTGGTACCCGGGAAGTCGCGGGCGACCGGGGAGAGGTCGAGCGGATCGGCATAGCGCAGGTCTCCCGTGGGATCGACCGTGACGCCGTAGTGGATGACCACCGGCGCCCCCAGCTCGGCGGCCTTCTCGAAGAACGGCCTGCACGCCGGATCGGAGAGCCGATAGCAGCGATTGACAGGCAGCAGCTTGACCCCCCGGAAGCCGGCGGCGATCTCGCTCTCGAGCAGGCCCGGGGCGCCGGGATCGCGAGGATCGACGTTGCACAGCGCCTGAACGTGGCCCCTCGCCGCGGCGATGAACTCCCGGGTCCATTGGTTGTCGGGCATGACCGACATGACGACGGCGCGCGCGACCCCTGCGTCGTTCAGGCGCCGCACGTACCACTTGGCACACTCCTCGGGACTCATCTCCGGAAGGGTGCCGCCGCGCCTCCCGAACTTGCGCTCCTTGAGCGCCTCCCGGAATCGCTTCATCGCCTCGGGAGGCTCCTTCGAGAGCACCTCCTCGAGCAGTCCGACGGTGAACAGGTGGGTGTGCGCGTCCACGACCTCGCCGGGCCGGGTGGCCGGGGCCGGCCGCAGGGTGTCGTCACTCATCGGGCGGCGCCGTCACGCCTGGGGCGGCGGACCGGCCGGGAGCGGCTCCCGCGGCACGACTATGGCCATGATGATGTAGCCCACTATCAGGGAGCCCCATCCGACGAGCACCAGTGCGATGACGGCCAGGCGCAGCAGGACAGGGTCGACCCCAAGGTAGCTGCCCAGGCCCCCGAGCACGCCGTCGATCCACTTG
Source organism: uncultured Coriobacteriia bacterium (assembly GCA_963695385.1). Taxonomy (GTDB): domain Bacteria; phylum Actinomycetota; class Coriobacteriia; order Anaerosomatales; family PALSA-660; genus JANYAK01. The sequence continues at coordinate 2,156,919 of OY968780.1, read as the reverse complement.
TCCGATCGCGACTTGTACAGCCGCGTGCCCGGCAGCGGGCCGCGGAACTTGAACCCGCCGCGTTGCGAGACCACGACGAGCGCGACGCCGGCCACGATGAGGGCCGCCGGCAACGTCATCCGTCCCAGTACCTCGAACACCCTGTCGGGCAAGAGGCCGGCGCTTCGAGCCAGGAACCACGCGCCGAGAAGCACGAGCGCGCCGCCCCCGATCAGACCGAAAGAGCGTCCCGGGTCCTTGCCGTCACTCATCGCTCGCCTCCCCGGTCAGTAGTCAATGATCTCGACGCTGGCCGCGCCCGCCGACACCGAGATGCTCACGTTGCCGGCCGTGCCGGTCCGCGTCCACGTGCCGTTTCCGAACGCGCCATCCCGCTTCGCGAAACCGGCGGGCACGTCCGTGGCGACCGGGAAGCCTTGCACGGTCAGGCTGACTCCGGAATCCCTGGGGACCTCGAAGACGACGCTCGCCGCTCCTCCATTGACCTGCGCACGGCACGTCTCCCCGGCGGGGAACTTGATCTTGACCGAGGAAGCTCCCACATTCGCCGTCAGAAGGTCCAATCGCATACCGGATAGATCCGCATTCAGGTCGGTGGCGCCGGCGTTGAGCGCCAGGGTCTTCCAGCGTACCTCGCGGTCCAGCGAGACGTTCGTGCGCGACCCGCCGCCGGTCATGCCGATGACGAAAGTCCCATTCTTGGGGGAGGACACGGATACGTCGGCCACCCCGTCTCGCGATCCCGCAGCCAGGGATGGGGCCTGACCCGCCACGGCCCTGCCGTTCAAGGTCGCCAGGTCGGCGCCGCCCGACAGCACAGCGCGGGTGCCCCCCAGGTCGATGCTCGCATTCCCCTCGACGATCCCGGGGACCCGCGGCTCGGTCTGCGAGAAGTCGACAAGTCCTCCTCCGCCGGATCGGAAGGCCATCGCCGGCAGGCCCCAAGTGCCCGGCTGCATGACGAAAGCGCCGTACAACAGCGCCGAGAGAGTGATCAGACTGGCCAACACCCGCACCCAGACACGTCCCGTGCTCTTGCCGATCAGGTCGACGCCGATGGCTATCAGAGCGATGGGCCACAACGAGAAGATGCTGATCCATACGGCCCACGGCAGGCCGCCGATCGTGTTCGCGAGCAGGATGCATCCTATAGCGACCATGTTGACGCCATCGGACACGCGATTCGCGTTCACACCCTTAGCGCCTTCCGCTTCGAAGGATTATGGATACTCCGATGGCGACCAGGATCAGGGGCCACAGCCGCCCGATGTCCAGCCCCGGCACGAACTCGCTGACGAGAAAGAGCGCGCCGAGAGCGATCAGGATGAGGCCTCCGGCGAGGCCGCCGCGTCTCGGCGCGGAGTGCTCGGGCGGCGCCGGCTGCGGCGGGGCGGGGGGCGTCCAAGCAGGCGAGGCCGGCCTCGGCGGCTCCGGGGGCGCCTGCGCCCCGGGGTCGGGATTCGCCGGCCCCCCGGCTTGTGGAGTCGGGGGCACCGCCGCGCTGTCCTGCTGCCCGGCGGCCACCGGTCCTGCACCCTCCTGCGGTGCGGTCCATTGTTCGTACATGGCTCTTCCCCCCTCTTCGGGAACCACGATCCAAAGCACAAGGTACGCGAGCAGCCCCACTCCGTTGGCGAGCGCGAGTACGACGGCCGCGATCCGGACCAGCGTCGGGTCGATGCCGAAGTACTCGGCCAGGCCGCCGCACACGCCGGCTATCATCCTGTCGGTCCGGCTCCGACGCAGGCTCTTTTGCATCTACTCGTCCGCCCCTCCGTCGGCGACCCCTCTGGTGACCAGGAGCCGAGATATCCGCCTTCTCCGAACGCCGACCACACGTACGGAAGTGTCGCCGGCCGTCACCGATTCCCCGACCGGAGGTATGTGCCCAAGTTCCATCAAGACCCATCCGGCCACCGTCTCGTATTCCTCCGATTCGGGGATTTCGATGCCGAGTCTCTCGCGGGCCTCCTCAGCCGAGAGGCGGCCGTCCACGATCCATCGATCGGGACCCACCTGGCTGATGAAGCGATGCTCGCTGTCGAACTCGTCCGAGATCTCGCCGACGATCTCCTCGACGATGTCCTCGATCGTTACGAGTCCCGCCGTACCGCCGTGCTCGTCGACGACGACGGCCAGGTGGTTGTGCGACGTTCTCATCTCAGAGAGCAGGTCCAGTATCGGCTTGGTCTCGGGGACGAAGAACGCGGTGCGAAGGTAGGAGGAGAGGGGTTCGTCGCAGTCCCCGGCAGCCACCGGACGGACCAGGTCCTTGAGCAGGGCGATCCCCACCACGGTGTCCGGATCCTCGTGATACACGGGGATCCTCGAGAAGCCGGTGTCCTGGAAGTGGAGAAGCGCGCCCCCGACGGGGAGGGTGTCTTCCAGCATGATCGCGTCGACCCTGGGAACCATCACCTCCCGCGCCACCGTATCCCCGAGTTCAAGGACCTCGTGGATCATCCGCTTCTCCTCGTCCAGCAGGGTCCCCTGTTCGGTCACGAGAAGCTTGATCTCCTCCTCCGTCACCCCAGGTTTGCCGCCCCGGCCGCCCGCGCCCATAAGACCCGCGACCAAGTCCGTGGATCTGCTCAGCAGCCACACGACCGGAGCCATGGCGATGGAGAGCCATTCCACGGACCGAGCCACGAAGCTCGCCACCTTCTCGGCCCTCTGCAGGCCTAAGCGTTTGGGAGCGAGTTCGCCGAAGACGAGCGTGACGTAGGTGACGGCGATGGTGACCATGAAGACGGCCACCCCGCCCGAGATCCTGCTGACCCAAGAGATCCCGAGGGCTCCAAGCCAGGCTTGAATGGGCGCCTCGAACGCGACCGCGCCTGTGGCCGACGCGGTGAAGCCCAGGAGAGTTATGGCTGCCGAGATCGTGGACAGCAGCCGGGTCGGGTCCTCCAATAGACGCAGAGCCGTGCGTGCGCCACGAGACCCCTGCGCGGCCAGCGCCTGCAAGGCGGACCTGCGGGCGCTGACGAGCGCGATCTCGGCCGCGACGAAGTAGCCTTGAGCGATGATGAGCGCGGCTATGGCGACAAGCTCGCCGAGGTAGCTGTCCATGTCACCACGTTACCAGTCCGCGACGAAGACCGCGTCACTCTCCGTGGGGGCCTATCTTGTGCAGCACCAGCGCGATGAAGGCCAGACGGCGGCCACGTTCCTGGCACGCATCGGCGAACTCCGCCACCGACTTGCGGAGCTCGGGCGTCGGACGATACCGGATCAGTCCACCGGCGCACTGGAGGATCTTGTCTTTGCACAGCTCGTCGACCTCGGGCTCCAACTCCGCGGCACGACGACCCAGCCGCGACGCCAGGCCGTCGATATCCAGGACGGCCTCCTGATTGCGGTGGAAGAAGACAAGCACGTCCCAAGTCAGGAGAGACCTGACATACCTGTCCACGAATGTCTTGATGGAGGGCCCAAGGACCCCGTTCAGTTCATACAACTTGCGTGCCGTCCCCCTGCCCGTGCGAATCCAATGTCGTCTATCGGTGTATCCCCCACACACCGGATATGACGCCTGTCACATCCAGGTGACGGGCGGACAAACAGTGGAGCGTGCCACCAGTGTAGCGCACACGCCGCTCCGCTTCGTCGGATCCGGCTGGATCGCCAGGTGGCCCACATGCTCGTCGGACCGCGCGGCGACCGGCGACGGACGGCGGGTGCGGACGGCGCGACCGTGACGCACCCAACCGTGTGTTGTAGACTCTTGCCACTCAAGCGGCTCTAAGGAGTGACGATGCCGGCAACCTCGGGTGATACGGTCAGGGTCGACTATCGTGGGACACTGACGGACGGAACGCTCTTCGATACCTCCGAGGGCCACGGCCCGATGGAGTTCCAACTGGGCGACGGCACCGTCATCGAGGGATTCGAGGCCGCCGTGACCGGGCTTGAGGAGGGCGAGACTCGCACGGTCACCATACCGCCCAGGGAGGCATACGGCGACCGCAACGAGAACCTCGTCCGCGAATACGACCTCAGCGAGTTCGGGGAGACGCCCGAACTCGGCACACGTTACGACCTGGTCTCCGAGGACGGCACCACCACACTGCACGGGATCGTGTCGGACGTGTCCGAGGACAAGGTCACGATCGACCTGAACCATCCCCTCGCAGGGCTGACTCTGGTGTTCGAGATCGAGCTCGTGGAACTCGTGAAGGCGCCTGAGCCCACCCCGCTCGGACCGACGCCGTGGTCGGTCCCCTCCTGAAGTCCAGCGCGCGACCGTCAGTCGTATCCTGAGAAGGCTTCGACGCTGACTTCGCTGCTCGGCACTTCCAGGTCGGTCAAGACCCGCTGCATCGCAACTATCATCGCGGGCGGGCCGGTGACCACCCAGTGCCATCCCTCGTGCGGCGAGATGTGGCGTCTCACCACGTCCGCGGTGATGAACCCGCGCTCGCCTTTCCATCCGGGACCAGGCTCGGCGAGGACGTGCACGACGCGGATCCCTTCGACCGTGGCGGCGTAGGTATCGAGTTCCTCCCGGAAGGGTATGCACGCCTCCACCTGATTGCCGTAGAACAGCACGACCTCGAGTCCGGTGCCGCGTTGCACGGAGTCGCGGATGATGCTTCGTGCCGGCGTGATTCCCACGCCCCCCACAAGGAACGTCACCTTGCGCTGGTCCGCGGACAGCATGAGACGGCCGCGCGGGCCGGCCACGGTCACGAGAACACCTGCGGTCAGGGCCACAAGAGCGTCCTTGAACGCCGACCCCGTCAGCCGCGTCGTGATCTCCAGGTACGGGTCCAGCGGCGACTCGGAGTGCGTGAAATGCTCAGTCTGCTGGCCGTCGCGCGTCTGCAGCGTCAGGGAGAGGAACTGGCCGGGGACGAAGGTGTATCCATCCGGGCGCTCGAACCTGAACGTCCCCAGTCCCGTCGGACACTTTGCGCGCTCGAGAAAGGCGACTTCATATGTCGGCAGCTCCATCGAAGACCTCCTCCGGCGATCTAGACGGGCAACATGCTCTCCGCATCTAGCAGCACTTCGAACTCCCGGGAAGGTACGGCCCGGCTCACCAGGAAGCCCTGCGCGTTGTCGCAACCCAGATCCCTCAGGAATCCGAGCTGCTCCTGTGTCTCGACGCCTTCCGCGGTCACCTGGAGCTTCAGGCTGTGCGCGAGACCGATGACCGCCTCGACGATCGACATGTCGTCCTCATCCCTCGGGATGTCCATCACGAACCCCCGGTCGATCTTGAGCATGTGGAACGGGAAGCGCTTGAGATAGGCCAGTGAAGAGTAGCCCGTGCCGAAATCGTCGAGGGCCAGGCCCACCCCCAGCCTGTGGAGCGCATCCAGGGTCACGGCCGCGCGTTCGGGGTCAGCCATGACGACGCTCTCGGTCAGTTCCAGAAGCAGGTACTCGGGAGCCATGTCCGTCTCGTGCAGGATCGTCGTGATCGACTCGAGAAGGTCGGGCTCGGCGAAGTGCCGGGCCGAGATGTTGACCGACATGATGATGGGAGGGCGGCCAGACTTCTGCCAGGCCCGGTTGCGGTCACAGGCAGCCCGCAGCACGTGCATCCCCATCGGGACGATCAGCCCGGTCGCCTCGGCCACGGGCACGAACTCGTCCGGGTCAAGCAGTCCGCGCCCAGGGTGGTTCCAGCGCACGAGCGCCTCGCAAGACACCACCCTTCCGGTCGAGAGCGACACGACGGGCTGGTAGTAGGCCTCCAACTCTCCGCGCTCGATCCCGTGGCGCAACTCCTCTTCGGTCTGCAGATCCGCCAGGACCTTGGCATGCATCAGAGTGTCGAACACCTCGACGCGGCCTCGGCCTGCTTCCTTGGCGCGGTACATGGCTGTCTCGGCGTCCCTGACGAGTTCCTCGGGTGAGCGCGTCTTCGATGCTATCGCGATCCCGATGCTGGCCGCCGTGTGCACCCCGTGCCCATCGACCCAGAACGGCGCCCGCAGAGCGTCCTGCACGCAGTCCGCGTATCGGTCGGCCTCCTTGGGATCGTCCAGATCATCGAGAAGAAGCACGTACTTGTCTCCCCCGAAGCGGGCCACCGTGTCGCCGGTTCGCGCGCACCCCCGAAGCCTGCGGGCCACCTCCACCAGCAGGATGTCGCCCGAGGAATGACCCAGGCTCTCGTTCACGTTCTTGAACCGGTCGAGATCGACGAAGAGGACCGCGTACAGGTAGGCCTCGTTGCGCTCGCGGCGCGACTCGAGGAAGGCCACGCGGTCCATGAACAGGGTCCGGTTGGGCAGCCCGGTCAGACGGTCATAGAGCGCGTTGTGGAGAATCTCCTCTTGCTGCGATCTTCGCTCGGTGACGTCCGAGAGCGACCCGGCCATCCGATAGGCCGCGCCGTCTTCTCGTCTTACCGCCTGACCGCGCGAAAGCATCCAGCGCTTCGCGCCCTCCGGGGTCACCACCTGGTACTCGCTCTGGAGGAATGGCGTGAGACCTCTGATGTGCCGATCGATCTCCAGACCCAGACGTTGCACGTCCTCGGGCACCACGCGCGACAGCCACTGTTCGGGTGACACGAGCGGTTCGTCCTCCGGCAGTCCGATCAGTTCCCGAAACCGGGGCGAGGCGTAGAACGACCCCGACTTGAGATCCCAGTCCCAGATGCCGTCGTTCGCCCCTCGCACGGCCGCCGCGTAACGCTCCTCGCTGACCAGAAGCGCCGATTGAGCGGCCTGCTCCTTGGCCACGGCCCTGGAAAGCTCCTCGACCAGCTTGCTCTTCGCCTCGATCTCGGCCGCGAGCTGGCGCATGGTCGCATTCAGATCGGCGTTCGTCTGCTCCAGTTGGAGCAGCTTCTGGTAGAGCTTGTGCGAGATCCGCTCGCCGTATTCCCTCAGCGTGCCCGCTTCGTCGGGCGACGGGCCCTCGGCCTCGGGTCCTTTGCGGCCGGCCTCCAGAAGCCTCTCGATCTCGGCCATCAAGACGGTGGGTTCCTGCGGCTTGAGCATGAACGAGTCGACGCCGAGGCTGAGAGCGAACTGCTTGTCCTCCGGGTCGCCGAACGATGCGGTGTACACGATGATCGGGATGGCGCGCAGCGCGGGGTCGTTCTTCAGGCGAAGGCACAGCTTGTAGCCGTCCATGCGCGGCATCAGGACGTCCGTGATTATGAGATCGAACCCGTCGAGCCCCGGCTGTTCGAGGGCATCCTGGCCGTCGACCGCCGTGACCACCTCGTGACCGCTGGCGCGCAGTATGGACTCGAGCAGATAGCGCCCGGCCTCATCGTCGTCGACGACGAGGATTCTCGCCACGGCTCCTCCTAGGTCGACACTCGGACGCTCGCCTCAGCCATCTCGGCCGGATGCCCGAGACTCCCCGAAACGCCCCCCGGCCCTCGCTCCCCATCCCGAATGCTATCATCGGCATTCTTCGGCCCGGCGACGAACCGGCCGAGGGGACTGGGCGCCTCCGTTCACCGTACTGGCATACCCCCGAGGAGGGGCGCGCAATCACGATGACGACCATCCGCGGCGTCACGCACCGGCCCCGCGGACACGCATTATCCGAACGGAGTGAACGCCCCGGAGCGGCGTTCATCGACTTGGAGGGGTCTCGGAATGAAACGTGATCTGGGAGTGCCCATCATCGTGGGCGGGATGCTCGCGGTCTCGGCAGGCCTCTACGGCGTCGAGTTCGCGCTTTTCGGCCACGCTGAGGAGATCGTGTCGCAGACGCTCCACGAACTCGCCTTCTTGCCGGTGCACGCGATCGTGGTCGTCCTGGTCTTCGAAGGGCTTCTGGGACGCCACGAGAAGGCGAACATGCTCCACAAGCTGAACATGGTCATCGGCTCCTTCTTCAGTGAGACGGGGACCGAGGTGCTCAGGCGACTGGCCGCCTTCGACGAGGGCCTCTCCGGCCTGGCGCCGCACCTCGTGTTCGACAGCCACTGGAAAGCGGCGGACTTCTCCAAGGCGCGCTCGGCAGTCGCCGCCAGGCAACACGATCTGCGCGCCGAGAAGGGCGACCTCGCCGGGCTGCGCGACTTCCTGAACGGACAGCGGCGCTTCCTGCTCGGGCTGCTCGAGAACTCGAACCTGCTGGAGCACGAGGACTTCGCCGAGTTGCTGTGGGCGATGACCCACCTTTCCGAGGAGATGGCGGCGCGAGAGTCGCTCGAAAACTTGACAAAGACCGACCGCGTCCATCTCCAAGGTGACATGGCGCGTGCGTACGCGCGGCTGCTGACCGAGTGGTTGTCCTACGCCCAGCACCTGAAGGAGGACTACCCCTATCTGTTCTCCTTCACCGTGCGGACGAACCCGTTCGACCCGAACGCCAGCGTGGAAGTCACCGACTGATCGCGGACTCAGCCCGCCGCCGGGATCACGTACAGCACGACGGCGAGGAAGTGCGTGACGCTGCCCGCGAGGACGAAGACGTGCCACACCATGTGGAAGTAGGGCACCTTCTTGCCCAGGCTGTAGAAGACCGTCCCCAGCGTGTACGACAGCCCTCCCGCGACCAGCAGTATCAGGGCGCCGGGCTGCAGACGCTGGACGAGCGGCTGCATCATCGCGACCGCCATCCATCCAAGGATCAGGTACAGGGACAACCCGAGCCATGCGGGCCGGCTTCGCCACACGGCCTCCAGTACGATGCCGATCACGGCGACGGCCCACACGACCGCGAACATCGTCATCCCCGAGCCTTGGCGCAGGGTGACCAGCGTGAACGGCGTGTAAGTCCCGGCGATCAGCAGATAGATCGATCCGTGGTCGATGACCTTGAAGACACGGCGCGCCTTCTCGTAGACGATCGAGTGGTAGAGCGTCGAAGCGCCGTACAGCATGACGAGGCTGATCCCGTAGACGAGCGCCGAGGCCAGCCGCCAGGGATCTCCGCTCTGCGCGCCGAAGACGGCCAGGAGCGTCAGCCCGGCAATCGACAGGACGACGCCGAGTCCGTGTGTGGCGCTGTTCGCGACGACCTCGCCGATCGTGTAGTCGCGCGCCGGCTTCTCGCCGAGTTCCTCCGGCTCCACGGATCTCCCTCCCAGGCATTGTCGGCGACAATCCTAGCACTGCACCCGTCCGTTACCGCGCGGCTTTCCGGTCGCGGCGGGTAGGATGGGAGTGGCGGGGTCGTCCAGGAGGTGCCGGACTTGCCGGAACAGGTAGTGCGTGCGCGCGTGAGAGCGTCGGGGCGCGTCCAAGGGGTGTGGTTCCGACAGTCCGTGGCCGACAGGGCGCGCGAACTGGGGGTCGCGGGCTGGGTGCGCAACCTGCCTGACGGCGCAGTGGAAGCGATTCTCGAAGGACCGCCGGGCGCCGTCGAGAGCGCGCTCGCGTTCGTGCGCGTGGGTCCCCCTCGCGCCGACGTACGTGCGTGCGAGGTGTCCTGGGAGGCGGCAGCCGGCGAAGCGGGGTTCTCGATCCGGGGCTAGACGAACCCGGACGGGACTTCCCGTGTCCGGAGGCGACTGCCCGCTACCTGCTCGCGATCAGCCTACTTGCTCGCGTTCACGATGTTGAAGTAGGAGTCGGCGGCGTCCTTGGCCTTCGCGGCCGCGTCGGTCAGCTCGGTGATCTTGTCCGACGACTTGCCCACGTCGGCCATGATCTCGCTGGTGACCTTGGTGGTGGCCTTGCCGTCCCGGATGGCCGTGTACATCCTCTCCATCTGGGAGTACAGGGTCCCGCCCTCTTCGACCACTGCCAGCTCGGCTGTCGTGACCGCGATCTCCAGCCGGGCGTACTTCTTGAACTTCGCATCGACATCGAGCTCTCCGACGCGCCCCAGGTCCGCCGCGGCCAGGGCCAATTCGCTTCTCTGGACGTCCAGCTGCTCCCTGAGTTTAGCGATGACCTGCAGCGCGGAGACGGCGCCCGTCTTGGTGACTTCGAGTTGCTCGAGGTCCGAGGCAAGCTTCTGCACCGTGTCGCTGCTGGTCTGGAACTTCTTCAGATGCGCGTTCGCCCCGCTGATCGCCTCGTTGGCGTCGGCGACGGGATTGTCCAGCATCGTGCAGCCGACGAGGCCCGACGCGGTGAGTGCGAGTGCTGTCGCGAGTGCGACGACGAGCCTTCTCATGAGCGGTCTCCTCGGGTGCCGGTGATACGGCCGCATGATACACCATGGCCGGCGATGCCCGAGGGCCGCCGGAGCCGCGCTCGCCCTCGTCCGTAAAGGCGGATCGCCTACGGGCCGGGCGTGGCGGCCAAGGTTGCGGCGTCCGTCAGCTTCGGGCGCCCCATCGTCTGCACGACCACCACACCCGCGAGCGCGAGGGCGCCCCCCGCCAGCGTGACCGCGCCTGGTACCACGCCCTGCCACACCCACGCCACCAGCATCGCGAACACCGGCTGCGCGTACAGGAAGCTGGACGTGGTGGAAGCCGGCATGCGTGCCAGCGCGTAGCTCCAAAGGAAGTAGGCGAGGGCCCCCGGAAAGACCCCCAGGAACACGACGGTACAAGTCGACCAGGCGGGGGCGAGCGGCATCTGCGTCGCCAGCCCCGGCAGGAACACGAGCATCGGCACCGTTCCGAACCAGATCACGTAGCTCGTGAACTCGAGTGCCGAGTACGTCCGGAGCGGCTTCTTGCCGAGCACGAAGTAGATGGCCGTCGAGAGCGCGGACAGGAGCACGAGCAGGGTGGCCGGTTCGAAGGTGAAGCCGGCGGCGCCCTCGCCGAGGGAGATCGCGGCGACTCCGAAGAACGCGACGGCGACGCCGCCCCATCCCCACCCGTTGAGCCTCTCCTTGAGGAAGGCCACCGCGAGCAGCGCGGTCCATATAGGACCCGAGGCGATGATCAGAGCGGCCGCTCCCGCCGACACCCTGACCTCACCGAACGTGAATCCGAGGTGGTACGCGGTTATGCCGAACAGGGCGGCGGCCACGATCCCGGGAACGTCCGCTCCCCGCGGCATGCGGATTCGGGTGAAGACGCCGATCAGCGCCATGGTCGCCGACGCCACGAGGAACCGCAGCAACGCCGCCTGGCCAGGCCCGTACCCCCCCTTGGTGACCACCTCGGAGATCCCGGCGAAGGCGCTCGACCACACCAGGAGGCTCACGATCGCGGCCGCAACGGCCTTCGCGTCGTAGTCTCGGATCATAGGGGGGCCCGCGGGCCTGCGCTCACGACGGCAGCTCCTACTCCAACTTCAGTCTGAACATGCCCACCGCAAGGAACGCCGTCGCCATGCCGACTAGAGCCAGCGTCGGCGTGACGGCAGCCGCGGTGCCTTGGTATCGCACCACCACGTTCGTAAGCCCGCTCATCGCCCAGCCGGTGGGCGTGAGGAAGGCGATGGTGCGCATCGTCGGGTTCAGGATATCCACCGGCCAGTAGCATCCGCCCAGCATCGCGAGGGCCGTCGCCGAGATCGCGGTCACCGCCGACATCTGCCCCCGCGTGCGCACCAGGGTCGAGACCATCACGCCCAGACCCGTGGCCGCCAACGCATACACTCCGATGATCATCGCGACACCGAGCGGGTCGTTGCCCCACGGCACCCCGAAGACGAATGCGCCGAAGCCTACCATGACCACCGCTTGGAACAGAACGAGCACGTAGATACTGACCACCTTGCCCACGACCAGAAGTGCTCTGCTGGTCGGAGTCGTGAGAAGGCGGGCCAGCGTGCCCTGCTCGCGCTCGTCCAGGAAGCCACCGGCGGACCCCACGCCCATGAACAGCATGAACATCAGCGTGAAGCCGAGCGAGTACTGCTGGAACCCCGTCGCCTGCGTGGCGGAGCCCCTCGTCTTGGAAGCGGTGACCGGAACGTCGTCGACCGATAGAGGAGGCTCGGGCGACCAGAGCCTGTCCGCATAGGAGTAGACCGCGGCCGCTTCCGGCGCGCCTGCGGGCGCGCCGGTCAGACGCTCCGCGTCACGGAAGGCGTCACGCACGATGCGCACGATGCGCGCATTGGCCGCCACCCGTTGCGTGCGTCCGCGCACGGCCTCGACCACGGCGAGGGCCGACGTCGAACGCGGATCCTTCAGGACTTTCACCTTGGTGTCGATCCCGGCGATGACGTCGGCTCCCAGCCCCCGCGGGATCAGCAGGGCCGCGGCCACCTCCCCGGAAGATGTCATCTGCCTGGCGACCTCCTCGCTCACCCGGCGCAGGTCGTAGCTGCCGGCCGGAAGGGCGCCGACGATCTCCTTCGAGTACTCCGTCCCATCGAGGTCAGCGATGGCCACGGCGACCTTGCGCTCGCCGCCTCCCATCATCGTCCCGAACAGGAACGTCAACATGAGAGGCATGAGGATGAAGGTCAGCAGCTGCGAGCGATCCTTGAACAGTTGCAGGAAGTTGAGCCAGGCGAGGTTCGCTATCTTTCGCACGGCCCTCACTCCCAACCGAGGCGCGAGGCGCCGATCGCGAAGAACACCGCGCCCATGGCGAGGAGAGCGCCCACGTTGGGAAGGACCGCCAGTGCCGATCCTCCCCGCATCGTCTCCAGTATCCCGTCGATGGCCCAGCCGTTCACCGTGAAGTAGTGCAGGGGCTGGAGCCAGGCGGGGAACTGGGAGACCGGGAAGAAGGAGCCACCGAGGGCCGCCATCGCCTGGATGAACAGCTGAGAGATGCCCGACACCGAGCGGACCGTCCTGCCGACCGAGGCGATCAGTATCGACAGGCCCGTCGCCGCGGCGACGGTGGCGACGGCCAGCAGGAAGACCGCGAAGGGATCGCCCCACCTCACTCCGATGACGCTGGTGAACACGTAGAGAACGCCGAATTGGGCGAGACCCACGAAGAACACGCCGAACATCTTGCCGCCGACGATGTCCACGCGAGTGGCGGGCGTCATCATGATGCGCGCGAGCGTCCAGTCGTCGCGCTCTCGGATCAGGGAGAAGGCGCCGAACATCGATCCGAACAGGATGAACATCACCGACATCCCGCCGGCGTAGTAGGTCAGCGTCGACACCTCCCGGCCCCTGGTGGCCGTCGTCTCCTCAAGCGAGACGGCGTCGAGCGCGGAGGTCTCCGTGGCGCTCTGCACCGCCTTCCCGATCACGCCTCCGACGAACGTGGGGTCGCTGACCCGGATGTTCGCGACGTAGTAGACGGTCGTTCGCGCAGCGATGGAGGCGGCCGATACCCGAGTCGAGACGGCCTCGACGACGCTTCGGAACACGGACCCCGTGATCTGTCGACCGGGATCCGTGTACACCTGCATCTCGGACGGCTTGCCGGTGTCCAGGCGCCTCGTGAGGTCCGAAGGCACGATGAGAGCGCCGGCGAGGTCGCCGCGCTCGACGGCCGCGCGTGCCTCCGCGGGATCCCGCAACCTCTGCGAGAGGAAGAGCCTCTTGAGCGTCCGATCGGTGAAGAAGCTGTCGGTGATGTCGGCGCCCACGTTGCCGCGGTCCCCGTTCACGATGACGACCGGGATCTTCTCGATGTTGGACGCGAGGTTTCCCAGGGCCGTTCCGAGGATGACGATGAGCAGCATCGGCATCGCCAGCAGGATGCCGACAGCGCTGCGGTCCCGCAAGGTCACCTTGAGATCCTTGAGGCCGATGTGGATCCAGCGCAAGGAAGTCTCCCTAGTCCCGGAGGGACTTGCCCGTGAGGTGGAGGAACACACTCTCCAAGTTGGGCTCCCGGACCTCGATGGAGGCCACCTTGGCGCCGAGATCGGCCAGTGCGGTCACGACAGAGGCGATGATGGTGCTCGACTCGCGCGACAGCACCTCGATGATCGCCCCGGAATCGGCCGACGCTTCGGACGACGATCCATCGGCCTTGCCGCGCTCGGCCGCGGAGGCCGCGCATGAGACGCTGTCGACGCCGGGGAGGGCTCGCAACCCGTCCAGAGCGCCGTCGGGCAGCTCGTTGACCCGCACGGAGATGACGTTCTCGTCGCCGACGAGCCGCTTGAGCTCGTCGATCGTGCCCAAGGCGATCAGCCTGCCGTGGTCCACGATCCCCACCCGGTCGCAGAGGGCCTCCACCTCCTCCATGTAGTGAGAGGTGTAGACGACCGTCATCCCGCGGCCGTTGAGATCCTTGACCGTCTCCAGGATGTGGTTGCGGCTCTGCGGATCGATGCCCACAGTCGGCTCGTCCATGATCAGCACGCGCGGGTGGTGCATGATGCCGGCCGCGATGTTGACGCGCCGCTTCATCCCGCCGGAGTACTTCTCGATCGCGTCCTTCGCCCTGTCGGCCAGACCCGCGATCTCGAGTGCCTCGAGGACCCTCTGCTCGAGCACCTTGCCGGACAGTCCATACATGCGCGCCCAGAACCTGAGGTTCTCCACGGCGGACAGTGTCGGATACAGCGCGATGTCCTGCGGCACGACGCCCAGCGCGCACTTGACTTTGCCCGCGTCCTTGAGGACCGAGGTGCCGTCCACGACGACGTCGCCGGAGGTGGGCGGGATGAGGCAAGAGATCATGGAGATGGCTGTGGTCTTCCCCGCGCCGTTGGGGCCCAACAGGCCGAAGATCTCCCCCGCAGTGATGGAGAACGAGACGCCGTCTACCGCCGCGACCTCACCGAAGCGCTTGACCAGATCCGTGACGACGATGATGGGGGCGGGTTCCCCTGCGGCGGCGGCACCCTGTGTGGATCTGCCCTCAGGCATACGCCCCCTCGCGAAGTGGAAGTCGGCACGATTGTACCTCTCGGAACCGGCCGGCCTCGCGCGCCCGCCGCAACGACGCTACCATGATGCCGGCGAGAGTCCTGCGGGCCGCGCCGATGCGAAATCCGAACCAAGGGGGCCGTGATGGGAAAGACGGGGCTGGCTGTTCTGGGCGTCCTGGTCGTTGTGGTGATCGCGGTCGGATTGTCCCTGATGGGCACCTACAACGACCTGATCGCGCGCGACCAGGACGTCAAGGGCAAGTGGGCCCAGGTCGAGAACCAGCTCAAGCGGCGGGCGGACCTGATCCCCAACCTGGTCGAGACGGTGAAGGGTTTCGCCGCCCAGGAGAAGTCCATCCTCACCGCCATCGCCGAGGCGCGGACCAGACTGGCCGGCGCCACGAACCCGGCCGAGGCCGGCGCGGCTGACGCACAGCTGACCGGGGCGCTCTCGCGCCTCCTCGTGATCGTCGAGAACTACCCGCTGCTCAAGTCCGACGCCAACTTCCGGGCGCTCATGTACGAGTTGTCGGGCAGCGAGAACCGGATCGCGGTGGCGCGCAAGGACTACAACGAGACGGTGCAGTCGTTCAACACGCGGGTCCGATCGTTCCCCACCACCCTGGTAGCCGGGATGTTCGGGTTCGCCCCGGCGGAGTTCTTCCAGGTCGAAGAGGCCGACACACAGGTGCCGAAGGTCGATTTCGGCACACCGGCGCCGGCGACCGCGACGCCCTGACGGCTCGCGGACTCCGATGTCATCGGCACTCCACGCGCGCCGGTCGGCCTGGGCCGCTCCCCTGATACTGTCGGCGATCCTCGCACTCGTGATGACCGCCCCGGCTCAGGCGCGGGCCGCAAGCTACGTCGTCGACGAGGCCGCGATGCTGTCGCCGGCAACCGTCACATCCATCGACTCGCTCTCGGCCGCGCTGGAGAAGGCGACGCCCGGCGCCCAAGTCGCGGTGGTGACTGTGAGATCCCTTGGCGGCAGGACCGTCGAGGAGTACGCGAACGACCGGTTCCGCAGGCTCGGGATAGGCGCCGCGGGCAAGGACAACGGCGTGATGCTGCTGGTAGCGCCTACGGAGCGCAAGGTCCGCATCGAGGTCGGATACGGACTGGAAGGCGCCTTGCCGGATGCGGCGGCCGGCCAGATCATCAGCGACATCATCCTGCCCGAGTTCAGGGCCGGATCGATGCCCGAGGGCATCGTGAGGGGCCACCGCGCCATCGTGGCGGCTGTCGCGCGCGAGTACGGCGTGACCGTCGCGGGCGCGGGCGCCGCGGATGCCCCTCCGGCAGAATCGCCTGAGGGCTCGGGGCCGTTCGCGGCGTTCATGCTGGCCGTCCTGGTGATCTGGATCATCGTCAGCATCAGTCGGCGAAGAGGGGGCCGTGGGGGCGGGTCCTCGGGTGGCGGATTCTGGTCCCCCTCCTCATGGGGCGACGGCTCGTCCGGCGGGAGTGACTTCGGTGGCGGTGGTGGCTTCGGAGGTGGATCCTCCGGAGGCGGCGGCGCGAGCGGCGACTGGTAGAGTCGACCTCACGGGTTGGGCGAGACGGGCTCGTCCGCGGTCACCAGCGCGGCCGAACGGACCGCGGGCCGGGCTCGCGCCAGCCGGTCGATGGCCACGGCCTCCAGCATGCCGATCCCCGCGAGCACAGCCAGCAGGAAGCCGCCTCCGATCAGCGTCGCCTGCACGCCAAAGGCGGCCGCGAGACTGGGGGCGAAGGCCAGCGGCAGGATCTCTCCCGCGCCCTGATGGACCTGCGCCGTTCCCGCGATGCGTCCGACCAGGTCCTCCGGAGAGTCGGCCTGGATCAGCGTGCGAAGCAGCGGCATGCATACTCCGATGATCGTGCCCCAGGCGGCGGCGCCGGCCAGGACGACGCGCAGGTCGCCGGTACCCACGTACAGCACCGAACCGAGTCCCGCGAGCATGGTCACGAACGAGAGCCCTCTGGCCGATATCACGCTGCGCGGCAGGCGCTGCAGCAGCCACGCCCCGAAGATCATCCCGGCGCCGAAGACGGCGCTTGCCCAGCCGATCATCTGCACGCCTGTGTGCACGACGTCGCGGTAGAAGAGCGGTTCGAGCGCGCCGAACGCGCCGAACCCCATCCAGGCGGCCGTGCCGACCAGCAGGTAGAAGCGCAGCGCACGATGTCCGTACGCGGACCGGACGCCATCCCACAGCTCGGCCATGGGGTGCCGGGCGTCGGCCGCAGCCACGCCTTTGGGGCGCAGATGCACTCCGGCAACGAGTACCACCGCCACCAGCGACGTGGCGGCATCGAAGGCGAACACCCACACGATCGCCGTGACCGACACGACGACCGCGCCGATGGCAGGGCCGATGACCATCGCCGCCGAAGCAGCGCTCTCGATCCATGCGTTGGAGCGATCGAGATGCGTGCGCCCCTTCTCGAGAAAGGGGGGGAACGAGGCCACCGCGGTCATCACCTGCGCGCTCGTGAGTCCCATGAGCCCGACCATGAGAGTCAGCTGCGGCAGCGAACCCGCGAACGCGGTCGCCAGAGCGACCGGAACGAACGCGGTCTCGGCGACTATCAGAACCCTGCGAGGGTCGTAGCGGTCCACCAGGACTCCGGCTACGAGCGAGCCGATGATGCCGGTGCCGGCCAGCGTCAGCATCAGGACGGCGAGCTGGGACGCGCTGGCGTTGAAGTCGTACGCCGCCTTGCCCCATATGCCGACGAAGAAGGCCGCTTCACCCCCCGTCCGGGAGATGAAGCGCGCGAGGACGACGCGCATGAGATCGCGGTCGCGCATGGGTGACTCGTCCCCCCCTGCTCCTTGGCGGTCAGCCGCCTTGATGGTACCCCTCGTGCGCCGGTCAGTCTGCGCGGCGCGTGCCGTGGACCGCTTCTTGCTTGCGTCTAGAGCGAGGGCGACCGAACGGCCGATTCTCGGAGCGGGCAGGGACCGTGTCCGGGCCGTCCAATGTAGAATGGTCCCTTGCCGCAGAGAGAGCATTTCGACAGGAGATGAGTCATGCGCAGATCGAGGACACGGGGCGTCACGGGATTCGCCTTGGCTGCGTTGGCCGCGATTGCGGTCCTGGCCCCCGCGACGACCAGCGCTTCGGTCGTCGCGACCGGCTCGCGGCCCAGGATGTATGAGTTCTCGATCAATTGACTGAACTGTGGAGCGATCAAGCCCGTGGTCGACGGGCTCAGGAGAGACTACTCGGGCATCGCGGACGTCGTGGCACTCAACCCGGACGGCGCCGACAGGACGGCCGTGAGAAACCTGATGATCAAGTACCACGTCACAGGCACGTACTACCCGATCTTCGTGTTCACGAACTCGAACGGCGACAAGCAGGGATCTGCGCTGCACGGGGCGTTGGGCGACACGCAAGCGATGACTCTCAAGAAGTTCTCCAGACGGGTACTCTCATCGAGACTGGATGCTCTTCTTCCGAAGCTGACACTCTCGAGGCCGACGCTGTCGACTAGTTACCCGAAGGTGAACTCGGCATTCAGTTTCCGAGGCACGTGTTCGCCAAGGCGCGGGAGTTCGGTGCCCCTGAAGCTCTACGTGCAGCGCAAGGTCGGCTCGACGTACAAGGCGTGGCGCACGGTGAGCGTCTCGGTGCCCGCGAGATCGACGACGTATGCCAAGCGATACACGATGCCGATACGCGGAGCCTTCCGGGTCCGCGCGTACCACTCGGACGCCGCCCACGGCGCCAGCCGCAGTTCCTACCGCGCCTTCACTGTTAAGTGATCGGCGGGGGTCCCGATCCAGGACCGCCCGTACGCTCGCATCGCCACCGGCAACGAAACAGGTCAGAAGCGATTTCGCCTCTGACCTGTGGTTTGTCTGGTGGAGACGAAGGGGCTCGAACCCTCGACCCTCGGCTTGCAAAGCCGATGCTCTCCCAGCTGAGCTACGTCCCCGTGCGCGGGAGAGTATAGCACCGTCGACGGGAGCCCCGTGAGGCATGCGGCTCCACTCGACGCACCGATTTCACGCAAGCCTGCCCCTTTCGAAACGATACCGAAAGGTGCGGCGGATAAGCTCCTGTCGTGCGGTGATGCCGTCGGCGCCAGACGGCCAGCGCACCGGCCGTTCAACGATGCACGGCTCCCCCTGTCGAAGGGGCTCGAAGTCCTACGGGCTTCCGGCCCCATTCAAGCAAGGAGGTGACGGCGTGCATCCTTTCTTCAACCGGCACTACGATTGGCGGGGCAACCTGCCCCGCATCCTGCGTCGCGCGGCGGTCCGCACCGCCATTCTGACGCTGCTCGTCCTGTTGCTCATGACGGGCATCGCCTGGGCGGCCGGCGATCCGACCGGCGCGTCAACGGGCGGGATCGCCGACGTCGCGGCAGCCAGGGCGGGAACGCCTACCGCGGCGGAGACCGCCGCCGCACTGGGGCAGCTCAAAGTGGCGACGAACATGTTCTTCGTGATCGTCGGCATGGCACTGATCTTCTTCATGCAGGCCGGCTTCATGCTCGTCGAGACGGGCTTCTGCCGCGCCAAGAACGCCTCGCACGTGGCGATGACGAACTTCGTGATCTTCGCTGTCGGCGCGCTCGCGTACTGGGCCGTGGGATTCGGGCTGCAGTTCGGCTCCTTGGGGCCGCTGCTGACCCTCGGCGCGGCAAAGGGCGTCCTGTCGGGCGATGCTTTCACGCTGTTCGGGCAGGCGCTCGCGGGCACCAAGGGCTTCTTCGTCGGCTCTCTGAACGACGGGACCTACGACGTCGGCGCGTTCGCGTTCTTCCTGTTCCAGCTCGTCTTCATGGACACCGCAGCCACGATCGTCACCGGCGGGATGGCCGAGCGATGGAAGTTCTCCTCGTTCGTGCCGTTCGGCGTCTTCATGGCGGCGGTCACCTACCCGCTCTACGGCATGTGGATCTGGGGCGGCGGCTGGCTCGCTCAGCTCGGGGTCAACGCGGGTCTCGGGCACGGCGTCGTCGACTTCGCCGGATCATCCGTTGTACATGCGATCGGCGGTTTCTCCGCCTTGGCCGGAGCTCTGGTACTCGGTCCGCGCCTCGGCAAGTTCAAGCCGGACGGGACTCCGGTGGCCATACCCGGCCATCACATCCCGATGGCCATCCTCGGCACGATCATCCTGGTCTTCGGGTGGTTCGGGTTCAACGGGATGAGCACGCTGGCCGCAGGTGACATGCGCTTCTCGATCATCATCGGCAACACGCTGCTCGCGGCGTCGGCCGGCTGCATGTCTGCGATGTTCCTGGTGTGGAAGCTGTGGGGCCGTCCGGATCCGTCGATGACGGCCAACGGCATGCTGGCCGGCATGGTTGCGATCACCGCACCCTGCGCCTTCGTGGCGCCGTGGGCCTCAGTGCTCATCGGCGCGATCGCCGGCGTGCTCGTCGTGGGCTCGGTCATCTTCTGGGAGCGCGTGGTCAAGGTGGACGACCCAGTGGGCGCCATCTCGGTCCACGGCGTGAACGGCGTGTGGGGCATGCTCGCCCTGGGTTTGTTCGCCGACGGCTCCTACGGCGGCGGATGGAACGGGGTCGAGGGCACCGTGCGCGGTCTGTTCTACGGAGATGCCTCGCAGTTCGCCGTGCAGGCGATTGGTGCGCTGGTGTGCGTGGCGTGGGCGTTCGGCACGATGTACCCATTCTTCCGGATCCAGCACGCACTCGTGGGCATCCGCAGCAGCGAGGCCGATGAGCTGGCTGGCCTCGATGCAACAGAGATGGGCGTGGTGGCCTATCCCGACTTCGGCGGCTCAGGCGCTCTGGCCGGCGGCAGTCAGACAGAGTCGCTCCCCGGCCCGTCACGTGCACATCGGCCGATCCCGGTAGGAAGCGAGGCATGACATGAAGCGCGTGGAGGCGATAGTCCGTCCCGACAGGCTCGAGGCGGTCAAGGATGCGCTGGTGGAACTCGGCCACGCCGGCCTCACCGTGACAGAGGTCAAGGGACATGGGGTCCAGAAAGGCATAACCCAGCAGTGGCGAGGCCAAGAGTATTCTATCGACCTGCTACCGAAGGTCTCGGTCATCGCCGTCGTGAACGATCACGAGGTCACCGAGGTCGTCGAGGTGATCTCCGCGGCGGCGCGGACCAACCGGATCGGGGATGGCAAGATCTTCGTGTCGCAAGTGGATCAGGTCGTGCGGATCCGAACGGGCGAGTCCGGGACCGACGCGGTCTGACGACAGGCATCAAGAAGGAGGACCGGATCCGCGTCTCGCGGATCCGGTCCTCTCGTAGTCTCGTCACCGGAGCGTCCTTCGCACCGCTCGAGGATCTCCTTTGAATGGGAGGATTCTCGGTGGCTTTCGGCCGAGTGAGTTCTCCGCCCTCTCGGCCTCACCAGCGCGATGTTCCAGGAGCTTATGCCCGATCTTCCAGCCGGTCGAGGTAACCTGACGAACGAACCTGACTCTTTCGAACACGGCGCCCTTCCCTACGGGCGCCGGGGGAGCTTGGCCTTACAGATGCCATCCGGCTGACGAAGTCTTCATCTGACGCCCCGGTGCAAGCCTGGTTCTCGGTATCCAACTCTGAAGGTTCACCTCGCTACGACCGCCTCGGTTACAGGCGGGTCCGGCCGGTCGCGGTGAGCCGCCGAACCCACGTAGAGTATACCCCCAACCTGCGGCGACCAGCCACGGCGCTCGGCACGGAATGGTGACAGGCGGCACGCTTGTGCCGATGGACGCCGAGTACCCGGTGGTGAACGGCGAACCGGGATCGCCCTGGGCGGAGCCGGGCGGCGCTGCCTGACTCGCGGCCCGGCTCGCTCTACTTCAGGGCGTCCAGCTTGGCTCGAAGAGCAGCCTCCGGCGTCTCGCCGACCACCAGATCCTGCTTCACGCCCTTGGAGTCCACGAACACGAACGTGGGCACGTACTGGATGCCGAACTCCTGCGCGAGGCGCTCCACTTCCGGGTCGCCGCTGCCGGTGTCCATGCGCCGGACGTCCACCTTGCCCTTGTACGCCGTCCTCAGCCTGTCGACCACAGGCTTCATCTTGATGCACGACGGTCAAGAATCCGATGCGAAGTCATACATCACCGGGGTGCCGGTGGCTTTCGTTCCTCCTGACGTTCCTCCCGGAGAAGGCGTGCTGGCAACGGTGACGAGTTCCCCGTCCCAGGTCGCGACACCGGCGCCCAGGTTGTAGACGTGCGTGAACCCCTGGGCGGTAAGATACTGCGCGGCGTTCAGAGAGCGAGAACCCGACTGGCAATACACCGCGATAGGTATCGTCTTGTCCCACCCGGCGGAAGCCGCCGGAACGTCATCGACCGGAACGTTCTCGGCGCCCTCGATGTGACCACCCGCGTACTCGACAGGGGTCCGGACGTCGACCAGCCGGACCCCCTGTGACGCGAGGAAATGCAGCTCGGCGTTGGAGACGTCCTTGCTCGAAGGAAGCGCTCCATCTTCGGTCTTCGGTGTGGCAAGCAGCGCCACGGCGCCGGCGACGACCAGCATGGCGACGACGATGGCGAGGATCTTCTTCTTTGGGCTCATGGTCCTTCTCCGGGCAGGGAACGGCTTCTGCGCACGCTGTCTTGCACTTCGGACTATACCTCGCGGGGTATCCGACTGGCAACCTTGCGGCGACCACCGGGGGGCGCGTTCGGGTATCCTCCCTCTAGCAAACCGCTAACCAATCACTCGACGCCCCGCTCGCACGGGACCGCCGGGAACAGGACTGCCGCAAGGGAGAGGAACGCGTGGCCCAGCCAACGGCCTCCGAACTGGCCGCCGACCGTGACTCGCCGCTTAGGGCCGACCTGCTCGGCATCGAGCGGCTGGCCGAACGCGCCCGCGAGATCGCGCGCGAGCAGAGAGTCGATATGGGGCGCCGTCGGCACTCGACGCCGGTCCGTCAGCAGCTCGCCCGCGCCACGGCACAGCTGGAAGCGTCCAACGCCACGATCGCCCTCGGGGCGCGCGAGGGCAGATCCATCTCGCCCGCGATGGAATGGCTGCTGGACAACTACTACCTGGTCGAGGAGCAGGCGAAGGTGGCCGCGGACGACCTCCCGACCCGATACGACGAAGAACTGCCCAACCTGGCGGCCGGGCCGCTGCGGGGTTTCCCGCGCATCTACGAGGCCGCCGTCACCCTGATCGCGCACACGGACGCGCGGGTGGACGCCGATCACCTCGAGCGATTCATCATGGCGTACCAGGAGATCTCGCCGCTCTCGATCGGGGAGACCTGGGCCGTTCCGATAGTGCTGCGCGTTGCGCTGGTCGAGAACGTGAAGCGGCTTGCGTCACTCGTCACCGCCACCTTCGAGGCGGAGAAGTCCGCCGAGAGTTGGGCCGATCGCCTGCTGATCGCCCTGGAGGAACACTCATCCACGGTGCCCGGCATCCTTCAGGAGATGTCTCGGGGAGCGCAGTCCAGCTCCGCCCCGTTCCTGATCCGCCTGTCACAACGCATGGCCGACCAGGAGCGCGACGTCTCTCCGATCTCGGGTTGGGTCGAGCGGTCCGTTCGCGGCTCGGGCACGACGATGGAAGACCTCATGCAGGCGGAGCACGCCAGGCAGGCCTCCAACCAGATCTCGATCGCCAACTCCATCACCTCGCTGCGCTTCATAAACGCGTCCGACTGGCGGCTGTTCTTCGAGCGCTGCAACCCCGTCGAGGCGATACTGAACACCGACCCCGCCGGCATCTACGAGCGCATGGACTTTTCCAGCCGCGACCGCTACCGGCATGCACTCGAGGCCTTGGCCGACCGCTGCCCCTGCAGCGAGTCGGACGTCGCGTCAGCCGCGGTCGCGCGCGCGGCCGGGGCTCTGGACGAGGATGTCTCCGACCTCGTCCGCGGCCATGTGGGCCACTACCTCATCAGCGACGGCCGCTACGGCCTTGAGGCGTCCCTCAAGTACAGGCCGCGGACCGCCGAGCGCGCGCATCGCTCGTGGCTCTCCTACCGCGGCGTGATCTACGCGGGCGCGCTGACGTTGGGCACGCTCGCGCTCGCGATCGCGCTCGGCGCTTGGGCCTTGCATCGCCGGCGCGGCCCCTTGGGGCGGCGCCGTGCTGATGATCCTGGCGCTCGCGCCGCTCTTCGATCTGGCGCTGGGCGTGGTGAATCGGGCGGCGGCGGCGATCTGGCCTCCGCGCGCGCTTCCGAAGCTGGACCACGAGATCCCCGTGTCGGACGCACACCGCACGCTCGTGGTCGTCCCCACACTGCTTACCTCGCCGGACTCGGTGCGTACCGTTCTCGAGCACCTCGAGATCCACCGGCTCGCCAACATCGACGACAACATCCATTTCGCGCTCCTGGGCGACCTCAAGGCATCGCCGGAGGAACACGCGTCAGGAGACGCCGCCATCCTCGAGGCGTCCCGGAGCGGCGTCGAGGCTCTCAACGAACGTCACGGCGCCGGCAGCGCCGGTCCATTCCATCTGTTCGTGCGCTCTCGGCTGTACAATCCCGTCGAGAGCGTCTGGATGGGCTGGGAGCGCAAGCGCGGCTCGCTCACCGAGCTGGGCCGCCTCCTCCGGGGCGTCGGCGACACCTCCATCACGCTGCAGTCGGGAGACTCCTCGTTCCTGCAGGGCGTCGAGTTCGTTATCACCCTGGACGCCGACACGATCCTGCCGCGCGACGCGGCGCGAAAGCTCGTGTGCACGATCGCTCACCCTCTCTCCCGCGCGCAGGTCGACAGCGGACGCCGCGGCGTCTCCCGCGGCTACGGCCTCGTACAGCCGAGGGTGGGCATGTCTCTGCCCTCCGCCATGGCGACCCTCTACTCCAGACTGCATACCGGATCGACCGGCCTCGACCCCTACGCCGGAGCGGCGTCAGACACCTACCAGGACGTCTTCGGCGAGGGCTCGTTCACCGGCAAGGGGATCTTCGAGGTCGACGTGTTCAACGCGATCCTGGAGGGCCGTTTCCCCGACAACCGGCTCCTCTCCCACGACCTCATCGAGGGCTGCTTCCTTCGCACGGCGCTGGTCTCCGACGTAGAGGTGCTTGACGATTTCCCGGCCTCCTATCTGGCACAGTCCGCGCGGGTCCACAGATGGGTGCGGGGTGACTGGCAGCTGCTGCCCTGGCTGGGGCGCACCGCGCCGGGATCGAACGGCGCCAGGTACCGGAACCCGCTGAGCCGACTTCATCGATGGAAGATCCTCGACAACCTCAGACGAAGTCTGTTCCCGGTGGCCCTCCTGCTGCTGGGCGCTGCCGGCTGGTTGCTGATTCCCCGCTCCGGCTGGGTATGGCCGGCACTGCTCCTGCTCGTACTGGTCTTCGACGCGCTCATGCACGCTCTCGATT
The DNA here is from genome assembly GCA_963695385.1 of uncultured Coriobacteriia bacterium. Lineage (GTDB taxonomy): Bacteria > Actinomycetota > Coriobacteriia > Anaerosomatales > PALSA-660 > JANYAK01. Next base: position 2,132,048 of record OY968780.1, on the reverse strand, counting down.
CGCTGCTGATGTACCCGAGGGGGGTCGGATTCCGCGGGGCCATCCGGCCGGTCATCTCGGACCTCTACACCGATCTCCTTCGCTCGTTCGTGTCTCTTTCCGTCCTCCCGCACCAGGCGTACCTGCAATGCGATGCGGCGGTTCGCGCACTGTGGCGATCGTATGTCAGCAAGCGCCACCTCCTGGAATGGACGACCGCGGCGGAGGCCGAGAGCCTCTCCGGTTCCGACCTGCGCTCCTTCTCGCGAGCCCTGCTCGTGCCGGCGCTGCTCGCGGTTCTCGTCATGTCGCCCGCTCTCGTGTTCATGCCGTCGTCGCGGATCTTCATCGCGCCGGCCGTCATCACTTGGCTCGCGTCTCCCTTGGTCGCATGGTCCATCAGCCGGCCGACTCGCCGCGACGTGGCGGCGCCGTCCGAGGCGGACGTCCGGTACATGCGCCGGGCCGCTCGCAAGACGTGGCGGTTCTTCGAGACCTTCGTCACTCTCGAGGACCACTGGCTGGTGCCTGACAACTACCAGGAAGACCCCAAGGGGGAGATCGCGCATCGCACCTCGCCCACCAACATGGGTCTGCAGCTGATAGCCGAGCTCACCGCGCACGATCTGGGCTATACCTCGACCGGCGTGATGGTGGATCGCGTGTCGTACACGATGGCCACGATGATCGGCCTGGAACGCCATCGCGGCCACCTGTACAACTGGTACGACACGCTCACGCTGGAACCGCTGCGCCCGCAGTACGTCTCGACCGTGGACTCGGGCAACCTCGCCGGGCACCTGCTGGCACTGCGCGCGGGCCTTCAGGAGGTCTCCGCCGGACCGATCATCGGCCCCCAAGCGCTGGATGGCTTCGGCGACGCGCTGGAAGTCGCTCTCGAGAGCCTTGTGAGATCCAAGGAGACCCTCGGCCAACGCGAGATCGTGGACGGAGTCCGCCGCGAGATCGAGGAGTTGCTGCGCAGGATCATGCTCTCCGAGCGGCCTCACAACCTGGCGCATTGGCGCTCGACGCTAGACGACATGTGGCGAGCGATGGAGCCCCTCGAAGGGCGGGTACGCGGCCTGCATGCGGCGGACGAGGCGATCGACGTGGTCCATACCGTGATGGAGGCGGTCGAGACGCTCCGCCGCCACAGGGAGGACCTGGGCACCTACGCCCCGTGGGCGCGCCAGGTCTCGGAGGTGCCGCACGTCGTCGCGGGATGGACGCGGGCTTTCGACCTCGCGCCACTGCTCTCCCGCGTGCCGAGCCTGGTCGATCTCGCGGAGGGACTGGTCTCGACGCTTGACGCTCTCGAATCGCTGATCTCGGACCCGGTCGGCCCGGACGAGGAGACTCGGGCGGAGGTCGCGGAGTGGGCGACTGCCCTTGCGCGGGATATCCGCGATAATCGCGGGCCCTGCGTCGAGCTCCTCGCGAGATTGCGTCTGATGTCCGACGTCTCCGGCGAGATGTGGGCTCACACCGACTTCGGCATGCTCTACGACAAGGGGCGCGAGCTGTTCTCCATCGGGTTCAACATGGAGAGGGGCGAGCTCGACAGCTCCTTCTACGACATGCTCGCCTCGGAGTGCCGGCTCGCCTCGTACCTGGCGATAGCGAAGGGCGAGGTGCCCCAGGAACACTGGTTCCGGCTGGGGCGTCAGTTCACCCGGACCGCGGGCGGGTTCGCGCTGCTTTCATGGTCGGCATCCATGTTCGAGTACCTCATGCCTCAACTGGTCATGAACACGTACCCGGACACGGTCCTGAAGACCACTGCCGACGTGGTGGTCCGTCGCCAGGTGCAGTACGGCGCCGAGCGGGGTGTGCCCTGGGGGGTGTCCGAGTCCGCCTTCGCGGCCAAGGACGTGGAACTCACCTACCAGTACCAGGCGTTCGGAGTGCCCGGCTTGGGCCTCAAGCGCGGACTCTCGGACGACGTGGTGGTGGCCCCATACGCCACGATGCTGGCCCTGCAGGTCGACCGCCGCGCTTCGCTGGCGAATCTCCGTCGTCTGAGCGCGGAGGGGGCTGAGGGGCCGTACGGATTCTACGAGTCGCTCGACTACACGCCCGGGCGTGTCCCCGCCGGCAAGCGCCGCGCCGTCGTGCGCGCCTACATGGCGCACCATCAGGGCATGAGCATCGTCGCGCTGGGAAACGAGCTGACCGGGGGCCGCATGCGGCTGCGCTTCCACTCCGATCCGATAGTCGAGACCGCGGAGTTGCTGCTCCAGGAAAGGATCCCGAGGCACATCAAAGCCGCGCAGCCGCACGTGGAGGAGGTCGAGTTCGTGCGGTCGCTGCGCGAGCTGCCGCCGCCCGTCACCCGCTCGTATCCGCTCGCCAACACCCCGACTCCCGCGACGCACTTCCTATCCAACGGCCGCTACTCAGTCATGGTCACCAACGCCGGCGCCGGCTACAGCCGGTGGGCGGACATGGCGATCAGCCGCTACCGGGAAGACATAACCAAGGACTGTTGGGGCCAGTTCTGCTTCATCCGCGATGTGGAATCCGGCGAGGTGTGGTCGACCACCTACCAGCCTTCACTCGCTCCCGCGGACGAGTACCACTGCGTCATGTCGGCGGACCGCGCCGAGTTCCGTCGCATCGACGGGGAGATCGAGACGCTGTCCGAGATCGTGGTGTCGCCCGAGGACGACGTCGAGGTGCGTCGCGTGACCGTGACCAACCACGGCATCCATCCCCGTACGCTGGAGCTGACGAGCTACTTCGAGATCGCGCTCACGACGCAGGGAGCCGAACAGGCGCACCGGGCCTTCTCCAACCTCTTCATCGAGACCGAGGCGGTGCCCGATCTGCGCACCGTTCTCTTCACGCGCCGGCCCCGCTCGGCCGACGAGGAAAGGGTCTGGGGACTGCACACCGTCTCGTGCGAAGGCGATCACGACGGATTCGGCTGGGAGACCGATCGCGCTCGCTTCATCGGCCGGCTCCGGCATGTCTGGGCTGCGCGCGCCATCTTCGACGGACTGCCGCTGTCGGGCACCGTCGGACCGGTACTCGACCCCGTCTGCTCGCTGCGGAAGCGGGTGATCATCGGCCCGGGCGAGATCGTGCGCCTGGCCTTCACCACCGGCGTGGCGGCGTCTCGCGAAGCGGCGCTACGACTGGCCGAGCAGTACTCCGACGTGCGGGGGGCCCAGCACGCGATCGATCTCTCCTGGTCGATGAGCCAGATCGAGCTGCGCGACCTCGGGGTCACGCCCGACGAGGCGGTCGTCTTCCAGCGCCTTGCGTCCCGCCTTCTGCTGACGGACCCCTACTCGCGGCTGAAGATGAAGACGCTTCACGAGAACATGCTGCCCATGTCGTCGCTGTGGGGCTTGGGGATCTCCGGCGACCTGCCCATCATGCTGGTCAAGATCGAGAGACTCGAGGACGCTCCCGCCGTCAGGCAGTCACTGCTCGCTCACCAGTACTGGCGTCACAAGGGCTTCCGCTGCGACCTCGTCATACTGAACACCAAGCCCTCCGGCTACCACTCCGAGCTGGACGATCGGCTGCACATGCTCGTGCGCACGGGCCATGCCCTCCAGATGCTGGACAAGCCCGGCGGCGTATTCATCCGTCGCTCCGACCAGCTGACGCCGGAGGTTCTCAACCTGCTGGAGAGCGTGGCCAGAGCGACCATAGAGGCCGACTGCGGTCCGATCGTCCTCCAGCTGAATCAACGCGGAGTCCGGCCGGAGTTGCCCGACCCGCTGATGCCCAAGCGCAGCGCGCCGGTCTACCCCGTGCCGCCTTTCGAGCGGCCGAAGCTGGATTTCGACAACGGCTACGGCGGGCTCGATCCGGAGACCGGGGAGTACGTCATCGTCCTCGAGAACGGCGATGCCACTCCCGCGCCCTGGGTCAACGTCATCGCCGGCCCGGACTTCGGCACCATGGTGTCGGAGGCGGGGGTCGGCTTCACGTGGGCGCACAACAGCCACGAGAACCGGCTGACGACGTGGAACAACGACGCGGTATCGGACGGGAGCGGCGAGCTGATCTACGTGCGAGACGAGGAGACCGGCGAGTTCTGGAGTCCCACGCAGCTTCCGATGGTGGACGAGGCGCCATATGTCATCCGGCACGGCAAGGGCTACTCCACGTTCGAGCACGCGTGTCACGGCATCGCCCACCACCTCACATGGTTCGTCGATCCCGCACAGCCCATTCGCGTGGCTCAGCTGCGGCTGACGAACCTCTCCGACGAGCCGCGTCGCCTGTCGGTGACGCAGTTCGTCGAGTGGGTGCTCGGCGACTCGCGAAGCAAGGCGAACCAACGTATCGTGACCCGCTACGACACGCAGGGTCAGATGCTCACCGCCCACAACATGTTCAACGAGGACTTCCCGGGACAGGTCGCGTTCATGACGTGCGACAGCGAGCCGTGCGGATACACCGCCAGCCGCACCGAGTTCCTCGGGCGGAACGGCACGCCCGCCGATCCGGCAGCCATGCACCGCAAGAACCTCGGCCAGGTCACCGGCCGCTTCCACGACAACTGCGGCGCGGTCATGGCAGCCGTCGGGCTCGCCGCCGGTGAGACCGCCGAGGTGCGCTTTCTGCTCGGGCAGTGCCCGACCGTCGAGGAAGCCAGGCGCGTCGTGGCGGAGCACCGCGCGCCCGGCTCGGCGGAAAGGGCGCTGGAGGCCGTTAGGAAGCAGTGGGAGGCCATCCTCGGCTCGGTGAAGGTCTCCACGCCGGATCCGGCTCTGGATGCCATGGTCAACGGACAGGCGCTCTACCAGGCGCTCGCGTGCCGCATCTGGGGACGCACCGCGCTCTACCAATCGTCTGGAGCCTTCGGCTTTCGCGACCAGCTGCAGGACGTCATGGCGCTCACGCTCGCCCGACCCGACATCGCCCGCGCCCAGATCGTCGAGGCGTCCCGACACCAGTTCGAGGCCGGCGATGTTCAGCACTGGTGGCAGCCCTTCTCGGGCAGAGGCGTGCGCACGCGGATCACCGACGACCGCGACTGGCTGCCCTTCGTCGTGGCCGACTACATCGAGGCGACCGGTGACATCTCGGTCCTCGATGAGACGACGCCGTTCCTGGGCGGACCAGGACTCGAGCCGGGTCACGAAGACGCGTACTCCGCCCCGACCATCACAGGGCACAAGGCGACGGTCTACGAACACTGCGTAGCCGCTTTGGAGGCCAGCCGCGGAGTGGGTCCTCACGGTCTGCCCCTGATCGGCGGCGGCGACTGGAACGACGGGATGAACCATGTGGGGATCGGGGGCCAGGGCGAGAGCGTGTGGCTCGCATGGTTCCTCAATCTCACGTTGAAGCGATTCGCCCAGGTGTGCGCGATCAAGGGGGACTTCGAGCGTGCGGCCGACTACATCGCGTGGGCCGAGAGACTCGCGGCCGCCACTGAACGCGAAGGCTGGGACGGCGCATGGTACCGGCGCGCCTACTTCGACGACGGCACCGCTTTGGGAACCCGCGACGCGGACGAGTGCCGCATAGATGCGATAGCCCAGGCGTGGTCCGTCATATCGGGAGCCGCCGAGCCGGCCCGAGCTACTCGCGCGCTGCAGGCGGTGGAAGAGAAACTCGTCAGCTGGGAGAACGGCCTCATCGCACTGCTGACCCCCCCGTTCGACCACATGGCGCACGATCCGGGCTACATCAAGGGATACCTGCCGGGCGTGCGCGAGAACGGTGGGCAGTACACCCACGCCGCGATCTGGGTCGTCATGGCCTACGCGCTCATCGGCGACGGTGATGAGGCGCTCGGGTTGCTGGACCTGGTCAACCCGCTCAATCATGCGCTGACTCGCGAGGCGGCAGATGTCTATCGCGTGGAACCCTACGTGGTGGCCGCGGACGTCTACGCCGCGCCGCCTCACGTCGGGCGCGGCGGTTGGACCTGGTACACCGGTTCGGCATCGTGGTTCTACAACGTCGCGGTCCGCACCATACTCGGCATCCAGACGCGGTACGAGGACGGTCAGGGGTTCCTGGTGATCGACCCGTGCATACCCAAGTCCTGGCCCTCGTTCAGCGCGGAGGTGCGGATCGGGTCCACGACATTCGATGTCGAGGTCACGAACCCGCGCGGCGCCAACCGGGGCGTGGCGCGCGTGACCGTCGACGGGCAGGCGGTCGCGGACGGACGCGTGCCGATGGCGCAGGACGGCGGCCGGCACCGGGTCGAGGTCGCGATGCTGGGCGGATAGTCGCGTTGCCCACCGCGTGGGCGAGGAGCCCGACGGGCGATCACTCGCGAGGTCGGCGCATTCGGACGAACAGCCAGATGCCGCCGGCTATCAGGATCACGCCGATGGCGACCGCTACGACTCCCGCCGCGGCCACGATGGCGGCCCGGCCCGTCGCCGGACTCGCGGGAGGCGAAGGCGCGCCATCGAGCCCGGAGCTGGTGGCCTCTGCCGGCGCTGCACCGCCTTGCTTCTCGCCGGTCACCTGCTCGAACGACGCGAATCCCCGCGAGGTTGCGCCGAAGTCCAACATCGAGATGTATGTCTCGTCCCGCGTGGTGCCGCGATACACGCCGCCCAGCGTGACCTTGGCCCACGTCGCATCCGTGCTGACGGGAAACCTCTGCAGCGTGGGATCGTCGGCCAGCCTGATCAGCTTCGACGTGCCGTCGGAGAACGCGACGGTGAGCGTCTTGGGTCTGTTGTACTTGCGGAACAGCGCCGGGCTCTTCGCATAGCCGGGAAGCACCCGTATCTCGCTGATGTGGCGTCGGCCGGCGAACGTGGCCTTCACCCACTCGCCGGCTCCGGGCCCCGGCACTCCCTCGGCCCATGCCCAGGTCAGTCCCGCGAACGCGGCCTCCGCAGGGTACTCGTATTCGCCCAACTTGAGCCTGCTGGACGCCTGGGCCTTGACCACGCGATCCGGGGTCCACTCGGAGGGCCCGGCTTCCTTGTAGTTCTGGCGGTACCAGTTGGGCTGGAAGTAGTGGAGGGACACGTCGTACTTCGAGAGGACGCCGCCCTTGACGATGGTGGGCTCGTAGTCCGAGAAGATCCACTCGTACGTGCTCGCGTCTGGCCGCTTGTAGCCCAGTAGGATATCGTCGCCGCCCTTGGGGAGGCCGGGCTCGGTCGCAGCCATGCGCTGGGCCGCGTCGATGCCCCACCCCTGGAAATCGGGACTGAGCCGGAAGCTCACGACACTTCGGCCGATGGTGCCGGCCCAACCGGCTCCGGTGTGGACCCAGTATTCGTAGCTGGCCTTGCTGCTCATCACGCCCTTGTACCGATCCGGCGGATCCGGGATGTCGGGGGTCGGGACCTGGCTGTTGGGCTCAGCGAGGTACTCGACGCGGATCATGGTCACGCCGGGCTTGAAGGTCGCCTCATGCACGAAGTAGCCGACCGGGATCCCGGCGGTTCCCGCGCCCACCCGGCTCCGACCGGTCCACGTGACATCGAGGGGCAGGCCGTCCTGCCAGGCGTGAAAGGCCGCTGCCGCCGGAAGATCGCTGGGGTCGGCTTTCTCGTATGGGAGTTCGAACGGGAAGCCGAGCTTGACCTTGCGCTCCCGCCCGGAGTTCACGAACCGGAAATCCACGCGGACGGCCGCGTAGCGGGAGAAGGCGACGATCTGGACCGCCTCCGACTCCATCCGGATGTCCGCGACGGTGATGGGCCTGACCGCCCCGCCCACGCCGCCCAGCGCCGAGTCGTTGGCCATGACCGGCGATGCAGCCCAGAGGCATGCCGTCACCGCGGTCACTGCGGACAGCGACGATAGCACCAACGAACGTCGCACGCCAACGCACCTCCTCCGGCCCGCCCCGACAGGGGCGATTGTAACCCTTGGTGCCGGAGCGCGGAGCGAAACCCTTCTGGGTGCGACATGTCGTCGTCTGACGCGATGACCGGCGGTTCCCGGAGACGGCTCAGGGGTCCGGAAACTGCTCGACACGGCCCCGGAAGCGAGAACAGCCCGCCGGGGTCGGCGGGCTGCGGATGCGCGTGGTGGGCCCGATTGGATTCGAACCAATGACCTCACGGTTATCAGCCGTGCGCTCTAACCAGCTGAGCTACGGGCCCCGGGACGGGGAAACGCTTGGATACCATAGCCGTACGCCGCCGCAAGCGTCAAGAACGCCCGTATGTAGGGTAAGTCCCCAACAGGAGGTCGCCCCGATGATTCCCGTCAGCATCCACAGTCTCGGACTCGATTCCACTTCGCAGCAGCCCGTGATCGTGCTGCGAGAGGCGGCGGGGCTCAGGTTGCTGCCGATCTGGATCGGTCATCCCGAGGCGACGGCCATACTCATCGCGATGGAGGGCGTCGAGCCCCCAAGGCCCATGACACACGACCTTATGCTCGGCCTGATCACCGCTGTCGGACTGACGCTCGAGCGCGTGGAGATCACTCGCCTCGAGGAGGGGACCTTCTATGCCGCGCTGGTCCTGCGGGGCGAGGAGCGGACGCTGGCGGTCGACGCGCGTCCCTCCGACTCGATCGCGCTCGCGGTCAGGGTCGGGTGCCCGATCCTGGCGGCGGAGACGGTCCTCGACAATGCGGGCATCATCCCCGACGAGGACGCCGACCACGAAGTTGAAGCGTTCCGTGACTTCCTGAATCGTGTCGAGCCCGAGGACTTCGCTCACTCGTAGTGCAGCGCCACGATCGGGTCGAGATTGGCGGCCTTCCACGCGGGATACACCCCGAAGAAGACTCCGACGCCCGCGCTGAAGAAGAAGGCTGTGGCCACGGACCAGGCTGTCATCTCGGTGGGCACCCAGGTCTTGAGTCCCCAAGCGCCCGCCGCGCCCAGCGCGATGCCGACGACCCCCCCGGACACCGAGAGCATCACGGCCTCGATGACGAATTGGCTCATGATGTCGTACGTGCGCGCTCCCACAGCCTTGCGGATCCCTATCTCGCGCGTCCTCTCAGAGACGCTCACGAGCATGATGTTCATGATGCCGATGCCTCCGACAAGCAGGGATATGCCGGCGATGCCGGCCAACATGTAGGTCAGCGTTCCGAGAACCGTGCTCAGGATCCCGAGCGTCTGATCCTGGCTCATGACGGTGATGTTGTCCTGGAATCTCGGCGTCATCACGCGCTTGACCTGGGCACGGACGAGGTCGATCTCGTTCGCGTCGCTGACCTTGATGACGATCAGGCTGACCCGGTTGCTGCCCGTCAGCACCTGCAGAGTGGTGATGGGCAGGTAGATGGCGTTGTCCTGGTCTCCCGAGAGCGAGCCGCCCTGCTTCTGGTACCAGCCGATGACGGTGAATCGCTGGCCGTTTATGGTCACGACCTTGCCCACCGGGTTCTGATTCTGGAACAGGGTGTCCTTGACTGTGAAGGCGATCATCGCCACCCGCGACGCCGCGTCGACCTCGGACCTGTTGTAGCCGCGTCCGCCTCCCAGCGTCCCGCTGAAGACCTGACTGCCCTGCTCGTTGCCCCCTTGGAGCGTGCTCCGGATCGAGCGGTTTCCGAGCTTGATCAGAGCGTTGCCGGACGCCACCGGCACAACGGCGTCGACCCCGGCCAAGCGACTCCTCAGCAATTGGGCGTCGTCGAGACTGAAGGGCTTGCTTCCGGATCCGGGCGGCCCTCCGAAGCCGCCGCCGCCCCCGCTTCCGGTGTCCGAGCGACCGGGAAAGACGAACAGGAGGTTCGACCCCAAGCCCTCGATCGTTCCTGTGATCTCGGCCTGGACGCCCGTGCCGATCGCCACGAGCAGGATAACGGCCGAGACCCCGATGATCACTCCCAGCATGGTCAACGCGCTCCGCACCTTGTTCGCCGCCAGGGCACGCAGCGCGATGCGAAAGGATTCGGCGAGGTTCATCGCGACCCGCCGCCGCCCTGGGTGGAGGCGACACCCCCTGCGCCACCGAGCGTGTTCATCCCGAGCTCCACCATCTCGGAGTGGGCGTCCAGGTGGTCGACAACAGCTTCGTCGCGCACGATCAAGCCGTCGCGCAACTCCACGATACGTCGCGCGTGGCGAGCCACGTTCGCGTCATGGGTCACGATGACGACGGTTATCCCCCGCGCGTTCAGGTCCTGAAGCAGGCCCATCACCTCGATGCCGCTGCGCGAGTCGAGGTTGCCGGTGGGCTCGTCCGCAAGCACGATGCTGGGTTCGTTGACCAGGGCGCGGGCGATCGCCACCCGCTGTTGCTGGCCGCCGGACAGCTGACTCGGAGTGTGGTGAAGCCGGTCGGCCAGCTCGACGTGCTCGAGCGCCTCGCGCGCGCGACGGCTGCGCTCCCCGGCCGGCACGCCGGCGTAGACCAGAGGCAGCTCCACGTTGGCCTGCGCCCCCGTGCGCGCGAGCAGATTGAACGACTGGAACACGAACCCTATGCGCTTGTTGCGCTGGGCGGAGAGCTCGTTGGGAGTCATTCCGCCGACGTCGACACCTTCGACCACCACCCTGCCGGCCGTTGGACGATCGAGCAGGCCGACAATGTGCATCAGGGTGGACTTACCGGAGCCGGACGGCCCCATGATGGAGAGCATCTCGCCTTGGCAGATGTCCAGTGTGACGCCGCACAGCGCCCGGACCTCGACGCCTTCGAGGAAGTACGTCTTGGCGACGTCGACGACCTGGAGCACGGGCGCACAGTCCTCCGGGCGACCGGCGTTGGCCGCAACGCGGCGCGGGTCGTCCGCACAGGGTACGGTTTGTGGCACGACTTCTATCTTCTCGGCTACTTCGTACGAACGGACGCGCCGTCCTTGAGGGTGCTGAGGTTGCTGACCGCGATCTCCGCTCCCGCCGAGACGCCGCTGACGATCTCAGCTCGGATGTCGGTCATGGCGCCGGTGGTGACTTCGCGCTTGGCCACTGTGCCGTCCTTTACCACGAAGACGTACTTCTTGCCGTTCTCGTCGAACAGCGCCTCGATCGGCACTGTGATGGCGTCGGAAACCGCGGAGACCTCGATGTCCACGGAGCCGCTCATGCCGAGCAGCAGGTTCTTGCCGGGCGCCGTCACTCGGAGCAGCACCGGGAAGGCGATTCCGCCCGTGGTCGTCTGAATCGCCGCAGCGCGTATGGCGACGACCTTGGCCTCGATGGAATCCGAGGGAAACGCGTCGAGCCGGACAGCGCCGGACATGCCGGTCTTGACGCGGTCTATGTCGGCCTCATCGACCTGCGCGTTGAAATTGAGTGCGCCGAGCTGCACGATGGTGAACGGCGCCGACTGAGGTGCGACCGCCGCGCCGCGAGAGGCCTTCGGCACGCTGCCATCCAGCCCCGGAGCGCCGATGGCGTTGAAGATGATGATCCCGTCCATGGGCGAGGTCAGTTCGGCGTTGGACAACGTGTCTCGCGCCAGGGCCAGACCCACGCTCGCCTGGTCGACGGCCGAGTTCGCCGCCGCCCTGGCCACGGCGACCCTTCCCATGACCGTCAGCTTGTTCAAACCCGCTCGTGCGTTCTGAAGACCGGCGTACGCCTGCTGCTTGGCGATCCGAGCGCTCGTCAGGGTGACCTCCATCGACGCCTGCACGGGTTCTGGAGACGCGTCGTAGACGGACTTGATCATGTCGTAGGCGTCCTTCGCCGCAAGGTACCCTGTGCGAGCCGCGGTGATGCCGGCCGAAGCGGCGGACCTGTCGATGGCCGCCGGAATGCCCTTGTTGACGCCGTCGAGTTGCGCCCGCGCGGCCTGCAGACCCGCCCTGGCCTGGGCGACCTGCAGCCTCAGCGGTGCCCGGTCCATCACGGCGATGACGCGCCCGGCCTTGACCTTCTGCCCGTCCTTGACGTCCACAGACTCGAGTGTGCCGACCGTGGGTGGGAAGACGTCGGCCTTCTCGGCTGCCTCGACCTTTCCAGAGGCGGTGACGATCACGCCCAGCGTCTCCTTGGTGACCTTGGCTGTTGTCACCAGCGGAACGGCGTTCTGCGCTGACGTGACGACGCCGGCGATGACGCCGCCGACGACCACGAGCGCGACCACACCGGCGATGATCTTCCCTCTGCTCACCCGCGTCCTCCGTCCTTCGCGGCGCCGCGCCTATCGCGCATCCCGCACCACCGCGTACTCGTCCGCCCGACCGTCGATCAGGGCGAGTAGATCCCCGATACCCCGAAGCGCGAACGCCGGCCCATTCACGAGGAGGTCCCCCTCTGGGAATGCTCCCCACAAGGCGGCCACGGCTATCGCACCACCCGCCACCGCCGCCTGCATGTCGTGAGGGCTGTCACCCACGTAGATACAATACCCCAAGTCCACGCCCATCAGGTCCGCAGCGAACCTGAGGGGGCACGGATCGGGCTTGTGGCACTCGGTGTCGTCCGCGGTGACCACGGCCTTCATGAAGCCCCCCAGTCCGAACATGTCGATCCCGTGGCGTGCGGCCTGGGTGCCCTTGCTCGTGACGATTCCCATCGGGATCTCACGACGACGGATCTCCGCCAGCGTCTCTCGCGTGCCCGGATACTCTCTAGCGAGGTCCTCGTGGTGGGCCATCGTGAACTCGCGATGAAGTCGGAGAAGTTCGTCGGCGTGCGCGGGAGCCATGTCCCTGTACTGCACCTCCAGGGGCTGCCCAACGTTGCGCATGGTGATCTCGTCGGGCAGCTCGCGGCCCAGGACCGTGCCGGTGGCATGGCGGAACGACTGGCGGATGAGATCGACCGTGTCGATCAGGGTCCCGTCCAGATCGAACAGGATCGCCTGGAGGTCGCGAAGGCGGCCGGACGGCGATGCCGGGGGTTCCTGAGCGGCGGAGGTCCGCCGATGGGTCGGAGAAGGCATCCGAGAATGCTACCACGGCGCGACCGACCGACTAGTGCCGGCACCGGCGTCCAGAACTCATACAAGGGTGGTGGTGGCCGGTTGGCCACCACCACCCTTGTCATGCGGGCTGTGCCGATCTTGAGAGCTGGGCTATCTGAAGACCACTCTCTTCTGTGGCGACTTGTTGTAGAGGTACTTGTTGGCGGAATACCAGGCGCGGAAGTAGTGCCTGCCATCCCTCGTCGACCTCGTGTGGCGGTAGGTGTACTTGTAGTACGGCCTGCCGTTCCTCAAGGCGACGAGCCTGATGAGCTTGATGGTGCGCCACGTCTTGTTCGGCCACTTGTACTCTTGCAGCCTGATCGTCTGGCCGACCATGCCGTACGGGACGGCGTAGCCCCAGATCCTTACTGACTTGTAGTCCGGCGCTATCTTGCGCGACACGTATATGGAGAGGCGCGGCCGGGGCTTCGGGGTCGGGGAGGTGGTCGGGGTCGGGGAGGTGGTCGGGGTCGGGGTGGTCGTCGGCGTCGGCGTCGTGGTCGGCGTCGGGGTGGTGGTCGGGGTCGGGGTCGGCTCAGCCTCGATGATGAAGTTGGCCGTGTTCAGCGACTCGACGTTGCCGTTGTTGTCCACTGCCCAGAACCGCAGCTGGTGGGAGCCCACGCCGGATACGTCGACCGTGACCGTCGACGCGTTGACCGTGATGGTCGCCGCGTTGTCGACCGCGTAGTGGATGGAGGCCACGCCGACGCCGCCCGCGTTGTCGACCGCGGTCAGGTGGATGACCGCCGGAGAGGCGGTGTAGACCACATTGACGTCAGAAGACGTACTGGGAGGTGTGGTGTCGGCAGGGATGGGCATGTCGACCGTGAAGTTTGCGGTCTTGGTGGACTCGACGTTGCCGGCCACGTCGACGGACCAGAAGTCGAGAGTGTGTGTGCCGTTGGTGGACACACTGATGGGAGTGCTGTAGGTGACCCGGGCGGCGCCGTCGAGTTTGTAGTAGGTGTTGGCGACACCGGACCCACCAAGGTCGGTGGCGGTCAGGGAGATGACCGCGGTCGTCGTGTAGGCGGCATCCGCGTCAGACTGGGTCACCGGCGGGGTGGTGTCCACCGGCGGGTTGTCGACCGTGAAGGTCACCGAGACGGGGGACTCCGTGTTGCCCGCGGCGTCCTTGGACCAGAACATGAGGGTGTGCGTACCCGAGTCGGTCACGGTGACGGTGATCGTGGCGGGCTGCGTGACCGTCGTCACGGAACCGCCGTCGACTCGCCAGTAGGTCGTGGCGACCGCAGTCCCGGTACCCGGGTCCACCGAAAGATGGATCACTGCCGGTCCGACGTAGGCGGTGTCGGCGTCGGAGAACGTGGTCGGCGGGAGCGTGTCCACAATCACGAAGTTCGCGGTCTTGGTGGCCTCACGGTTGCCGGCCAGATCGGTCGACCAGAAGTTCAGGGTGTGGCTTCCCAGGACGCTTGTGGAGATGGGGCCCGCGTAAGCGGTGGTCGCGCCACCGTCCAGGATGTAAGAGGTGGAGGCGACACCCACACCCGGGACGCCCGCGACGGTGTCCGTCGCGGTCAGGGTGATGATGGCAGTGTTGTTGTAGGTCGCCGTGGCGTCAGATGAGGTCACAGGAGGCGTCGTGTCCACTGAGAAGATCGCGGTCTTGGTGGCCTCCTTGTTGCCGGCCACGTCGGTCGACCAGAAGTTGAGAGTGTGGGGGCCGGGGCCGGACCAGGGTACGACGGTACCCGTGGTGGTCGCGCCACCGTCCAGGATGTAGGACGTGTTGGATACACCCGAGCCCGCGAGGGTATCCGTGGCGGTCAGAGTGATGGTGCCGGGCGACGAGGCGTAGGGGGAGATCGCGTTCGACGTGGTCACAGGCGCCGTGCCGTCGAACTTGACCGCCGCGGTGGCGATGCCCGAGTCATTCCCCGCCATGTCCGTCGCGTGGTAGGTGAGAACGTTGGATCCCGCAGGAATGGTCGAGGTGGGGACGCTCACGCTATCGGTCGCGTTTGCCGTATCCGTTCCGGCGTTCCACCTGTAGAGGATGCTGGCGATGCCGGAGCCGACAGGTCCGTCATCAACGGCGGACAACGTGATGATCGGCCGCGTCACGTACCAGTCATTCGCCCCGTCGGGAACGGCGGGGTCCTCGGAAAGGACCGGGATGAGCGGTGGCAGGGTGTCGATGTTCACCGTGGCAGAACCGGGCGTCGACGGAACGTTGCCCGAGGTGTCCACCGAGTAGAAGAACAGGGTGTTGCTGCCCTCGACCAGCAGGTACGGCGAGGGAAGTCCCATCCCGGGCGTGGCCTCGATACCGGTCAGCGGATAGTACAGCGGACCGGCGAATTCACTCGTGGCCTCGTAGCTGGCGGACACTGTCTCGTTGGCGCTCAGCAGGTAGGTGGGGAACGTCGTGAACCATCCGTTGTCGCCATTGGGCGACAACGGGTTGGTCTGGAGACTCGTGACCGGCGGGGTCAGGTCAAGTGGCGTCCCGTCCACGGGGGTGCTGAAGGCCCCCTCCTCGGCCCCGGCGTTCGTGGCGGAGACGCGGACCGTGTAGGTCGTGTCGACGGTGAGTCCGGTAATGGTCTTGGTGATGGCTGTGGTGGTGCTGGAATTGGAGGCATAGACCGTGTCGGTATCGGTTGCCCCCTTGTACTGCACCGTATAGAACGCAGCCCCGGGAACAGCGTCCCAGGAGACGTTGAGCGAATTGCCCGTCCCCGGGTCCGTGACCGTGATGACCGGCGCGTCCGGTGCGACGGCGAAAGCGACCGCCGCCCCGATGCCCAAGACGATCGCCGCACAGATAGCGAGTACGGCGCCCCCCTTGGACCATAGTGGCATGTGCCTGAGCTTCACTTGCGTCACTCCCCTCGCAGAATGCACTGGTCTCAGTGCTGACCGAACTACCCCCATGAGTCCGTCGGCAGCGCGAAGCCGTCGACGGAACACGTTGCAGACATGGTTTCCATAAGAGTCGTTCGCGAAACCGGGCTAGTTGGTCACCTGAAGGTCACTACCTTCGAGACGGAGTTGCTGGAGAGGTACTTCGGGCCGGAATACAGTGTCCGGAACCAGTGCCGGCCGTCCTTGGTCTTCCTGTTGTGATCGTAGCGGAACGTGTAGTACGGTCTGCCGTTCCTGAGGGCCACGAGCCTGATGAGCTTGATGGTGCGCCAAGCGCTGCTGCCCGGCTTGCGCTCCTGCAGCCTGACGATCTGGCCGACCATGCCGTACGGGACGGCGTAGCCATAGATCGTGAAGTCCTTGTAGTCCCTGGACGTCTTGAGCGTCGTGTAGATCGCCAGGCGCGCGCGCAGTGTTGGGGTCGGGGTGGTGGTCGGCGTCGGCGTCGTGGTCGGCGTCGGGGTGGTGGTCGGGGTCGGGGTCGGCTCAGCCTCGATGGTGAAGTTGGCCGTGTTCAGCGACTCGACGTTGCCGTTGTTGTCCACTGCCCAGAACCGCAGCTGGTGGAAGCCGGCGCCCGGCACCGTGACGGTGATCGTCGGCCACGTGACGACGGGGGTCGCCGCAGGTGCGTTGACCGTGATGGTCGCCGCGTTGTCGACCGCGTAGTGGATGGAGGCCACGCCGACGCCGCCCGCGTTGTCGACCGCGGTCAGGTGGATGACCGCCGGAGAGGCGGTGTAGACCACATCGACGTCGGAGGACGTGGCGGGAGGTGTGGTGTCGGCAGCGATGGGCATGTCGACCGTGAAGCTGGCGGTATTGGTGGCCTCTCTGTTGCCGGCCAAGTCGACCGACCAGAAGTCCAGGGTGTGTGTGCCGTTGGTGGACACCCTGATGGGAGTGCTGTAGGTGACTTGGGCGGCGCCGTCGAGTCTGTAGTACGTGTTGGCGACCCCGGAGCCACCAAGATCGGTTGCGGTTAGGGAGATGACCGCGGTCGTCGTGTAGCTCGCAACAGCATCCGACGTGGTCACCGGCGGGGTGGCGTTCACCGGCGGGTTGTCGACCGTGAAGGTCGCCGAGACGGGGGACTCCGTGTTGCCCGCCGCGTCTTTGGACCAGAACATGAGGGTGTGCGTACCGGAGTCGTTCACCGTGATAATGATCGCGGCGGGCTGCGTGACCGTTGTCACGGAACCGCCGTCGACTCGCCAGTAGGTCGTGGCGGCCGGGGAACCGGTACCGGCGTAAGTGAACAGGCGGATGACCGCCGGTCCGATGTAAGCGCTGTCGGCGTCGGAGAAGGTGATCGGCGGGAGCGTGTCCACTATCACGAAGTTCGCGGTCTTGGTGGCCTCACGGTTGCCGGCCACGTCGATCGACCAGAAATCGATGGTGTGGCTTCCCACAGCGCTAGCCGTGACCGCGTCGGCGTAGGTTGTGGTCGCGCCACCGTCCAGGATGTAGGAGGTGGAGCCGACGCCCACGCCGCCGGTGTCGGTGGCCGTCAGAGAGATGGAGGCCGAGTCGTTGTAGGTCGCTGTTGTGTCCGACGACGTCACGGGAGCCAGATCGTCCGCCTGCCCGGCCACTTGCACGGAGACCGCTCCGATGTTGTCGGCCGCGTCTATGGCGAAGATCCTGAGGTACCAGATGCCGTTGCCGCCGCCGATCCATTCGCAGCTGGTACCCACGACGCTCTGGCTGCCGCTCACAACACCGAACGTTGACTGACGGGAGGCCTGACAGGTGTACGAGAAGACTCCGGAACCGCCCAAGTTGTCGGTGGCCGCAGCCCACGTCTGATGGAGACCGCCGCCTGAGACCGAAGTGACGACCGGGGTACCGGGGACGCCGGGAGCAACGGTGTCGATATTCATGGCGACGGATGCCCACGAAGCGTAGTTGAGGTAGCCGTCGCTGGCGGTGAAGTAGAGGGTGTGCGAGCCCCCCAGCAGACCGGCCTTGGACGGGATACTGGAGTATACGTTGGGACCGCCCACGGTCAGAGAGGTGGCTGCGGCTCCCGCTGTCGTGTCGAGCGAGACCTTGTACGCGCCCGGACCGGAAAGGTCGCCACCGTTGTCCGCCGAGATCGTGTACGTCGGGACCACGTTGTACCAGCCTCGAGAGTTCGGAGAGATCGGGTCCCGCGTGATCGTCACGATCGGCGCGGTCGAGTCGATAGCGGCGATCGCCCGGGGAGCGGAGGATGTGGTCCTCCCCCTGACGCTGCGGGGTTGCGCGCTGGCGGCCTGTGTACCGCCGGTCACCACCCCGGCGACAGCCAGGAGCGCGACCAGCCGGACTATGATCCTGCCCATTCTCACCAGCGTCCTCCGTGTCTCGGGTTCTCCCGCAGGTCCCACGTGCAAAGAGCAGGGTGGTGGTGGCCGGTTGGCCACCACCACCCTTGTCATGCGGGCTGTGCTGATCTTGAGAGCTGGGCTACTTGAAGGTCACTCTCTTCTGTGGCGACTTGTTGTAGAGGTACTTGTTGGCGGAATACCAAGCGCGGAAGTAGTGCCTGCCATCCCTCGTCGACCTCGTGTGGCGGTAGGTGTACTTGTAGTACGGCCTGCCGTTCCTCAAGGCGACGAGCCTGATGGTCTTGATGGTGCGCCACGTCTTGTTCGGCTGCTTGTACTCCTGCAGCCTGATGACCTGGCCGACCATGCCGTACGGGACGGCGTAGCCCCAGATCCTGACGGACTTGTAGTCCGGCGCTATCTTGCGCGACACGTATATCGACAGGCGCGCCCGCGGCTTCGGGGTCGGGGAGGTGGTCGGGGTCGGGGTGGTCGTCGGCGTCGGCGTCGTGGTCGGCGTCGGCGTCGTGGTCGGCGTCGGAGTGGTGGTCGGGGTCGGGGTCGGCTCAGCCTCGATGATGAAGTTGGCCGTGTTCAGCGACTCGACGTTGCCGTTCTTGTCCACTGCCCAGAACCGCAGCTGGTGGGAACCCACTCCGGACACCGTGACCGTGATCGTCGGCCACGTGGGCGCCGGCGTCGTGGTCGGGGTCGGGGTCGTGGTCGGGGTCGGGGTGGTGGTCGGCGTCGGCGTCGTCGTCGGCGTCGGGGTGGTGGTCGGGGTCGGGGTAGCCGAAGCGATCACATGGCAGTTGGCGCATGCCTGGGTGGCGTGCGGGAGCCTGTCCGCGGGGATGGTGGACGTATCGGCCACCTGGGCGGGCGTGATCGGCACGGTCGGCGTGTAGTCACCGTGGCAGGCGGGGCACAGGGCCTCGACACTGGGTCCGGGTCCGCCGCTATGACCCGCAAGGATCAGCGGGCTGGAAACCGCGAACGCCGGGATCCAGGGCGCGTTGGGGAGCTTGGCCGCGGCGCGGACGCCAGCCGGTGCGTTGACCGTCACTGTAGCCGCGTTGTCGACCGCGTAGCTGATGGAGGCCACGCCGACGCCGCCCACGTTGTCGACCGCGGTCAGGTGGATGACCGCCGGAGAGGCGGTGTATACCGCATCGACGTCAGAGGACGTGCTGGGAGGTGTGGTGTCGGGCAGAGCCGGGATGTTGACCGAGAACGTGGCGGTCTTGGTGGCCTCTTTGTTGGTGGCCACGTCGACCGACCAGAAGTCGAGCGTGTGGGTGCCGTTGGTGGACACCTTGATGGTCGCGGTGTAGGCAGTGGTCGCTCCACCGTCAAGCTTGTAGGAGGTGGAAGCGACGCCGGAGCCGCCGACGCCGTCAGTGGCCGTCAGGGTGATGACCGCGGTCGCGGTGTAGCTGGCGACTGCGTTCGACGTCGTCACAGGCGCGGTGTCGTCCACCGGCGGGATCGGCGGATTGTCGACGATGAAGGTCGCCGAAACGGCGGCCTCAGTGTTGCCTGCGCCGTCCGTGGACCAGAACGCGAGGGTGTGCGTACCGGAGTCAGTCACGTCGATGGTGATATCGGCGGGCTGCGTGACCTCGGTCACAGAGCCGCCGTCGAGCTGCCAGAAGGTCGTGGCGACCGCGGTCCCGGTGCCTGGATCCACAAACAGGTGGATGGTGGCCGGGCCGACGTACGAGTTGTCCGCGTCGGAGAAGGTGGTCGGCGCGGCCGTGTCCACGACCGTGAAGGTCACGGTATTGACGGACTCAACGTTGCCGGCCCCGTCAGTCGACCAGAAGTCCAAGGTGTGGCTTCCCAACACGGTGGTCGAGATAGCACCGGCGTAGGTGGCCGTCGCTTCGCCGTCCAGGCGGTAGGACGTGGAGGCGATACCCGAGCCGATGCCGAAGGTGTCGGTGGCGGTCAGAGAGATGACGGCAGCGTTGTTGTACGTCGCCGTGGCGTTCGACGAGGTCACGGGCGCGCCCGTGCCGTCGATCTTGATGTTCAAGGTCTGGGTGGCCGAGACCGTCGACGAGGCCGAGTTGTCAGTCGCGTGATAGACGAGGTTGTGGGATCCCAGCTGGTCTGCGGTGATGACCGCGGTATCCGAGGTGACGACCGTGACCGTTCCGGAGTCCCACCTCCAGTCGATGCTGGCGACTCCGTCGGTGGCGTCGGTAGCGCTCAACGTGACATCCGGTCCGGTGAGCAGATACCAGTTGTTCGCCCCGTCCGGAAGAACGCTGACGGTGGCGGTCACGCTCGGCGGCGTCGCGTCGGCCGCCCTGACGGCGGCAGCGCGCGCGCCGGCGAAGGCGCCCGCGGCACCGATGCCCAAGACGATCGCCGTACACAGAACGAGTACGGCAGCCCCCTTGGACCATAGTGGCATGTGCCTAAGTTTCACTTGCTTCACTCCCCTCGCAGAATGGACTGCGTGCAGCGCCTTGATGCGCAGCAGCAGAAGAATCACTGACAGGTCAGGTACCCCATCACCTCCCGATTGCCCCGTCGGGGTACCGTTCGAGACCGAACTACCCCGGTGTCTCCATCGACAGCGCGAAGCCGTCGACGGTGCATGCTGGAACCATAGTATCCAATATCGGCGCGCATGCAACCTGTCCTGTAGGAACCCGTTCGAACCGACTCGTTACCCGTTCTGCCGAAAACGAACCTCGTCGAGTCCGGCAAAGGAGCCGAGCGGTCAACACACCGTCGGGTTCGGTGGCTTGCCGGAGCCGAATGGCACCCCCTCACAGGGACGGGGGGGCGGCACCGTATTCACTGGCGCAGTAACACGCTACCTCAGCCATCCTTGCTTATGCGTTGGAGGCACATTGAGTTCGTGTTGGGTCGGGGCTCCGCGCCCGAAGCCAGTCCGAAGCCCGCCTCGGGGCGTCGCTACCCCTCCTCGTCGAACTCCTCCGAGACGAGTTCCTCGGCCTCGAGTTCGCGGGCGCTGACGCCGGGCGCCACCGTGTCGTCCTCGACCAACACCTGCTGGCCGTCCGGGACCGTCTTCTTCTTCCGCTTGGAGGCGGTCACACGTGCGAGTGCGCTGACTCGATCGCTCTCTCCCACGTTCATGACCTTGACCCCCTGGGTCGAACGCCCGAGGCGCGAGATGTCCTCGGCGTTCACCCTGATAACGACCCCCTCCTGGGAGATGAGCATGAGCTCGTGGCCCGGCATGACGATCTTCATGCCGGCGAGCCGCCCCTTCTTGTCCGTGACCTGTATGGTCTTGACCCCCATGCCACCGCGCTTCTGCTCGGGATACTCGGAGACATTGGTGCGCTTCCCGTAGCCGCGCTCGGTGACAACGAACAACTCGGAACCGGTGGGCGCTATCTCCATCCCCAGCACGCTGTCGTCCCCGCTCTTCACGTTCATGCCGCGCACGCCCATGGTGTCGCGCCCCATCGGGCGAGCCTGGGACTCGTCCCACTTGATCGCCTTCCCGCAGGCCGAGACCATCATCACTTTCTCCCCGCCACCGACCCGGCGGACGGAGATCAGCTCGTCGGCTCCTCGCAGCGCGATCGCGATGATCCCGTCTCTGCGCGACCGGTCGTACGCCACCATCGCGGTCTTCTTGACCATGCCGTCCCGGGTCGCGAACAGCAGGTACTCGTCGGCCTTGAAGTCCCTGGTGGTGATCGCCGCCGCGATCCTCTCGTCCTGCTCGAAAGGCAGCAGGTTGACCGCGGCCGTGCCCCGGGCGTGTCGCGACCCGACGGGGAGCTCGTGCACCTTCATCCGGTAGACCTTGCCCTTGGTGCTGAAGAAGAGCACGAAGTCGTGCGTGGACGAGATGAACAGGTGCTCGACGAAGTCGTTCTCCTTGAGGTTGACCCCCGAGAGCCCCTTGCCGCCGCGCTTCTGCTGGCGGTACGTCGCCACCGGCAGCCGCTTGACGTAGCCGGCCTTCGTGATGGTGACGACCATGTCCTCCTCGGCGATGAGGTCTTCCACATCGAGATCGTGCGCAGCTCCGGCCAGCTCCGTGCGCCGCTTGTCCGCGAACTTGGCCCGGATCTCGGCGAGCTCATCCTTCACGATCTGGAGGACCAGCGCGACGTCCGCCAGCACCTTGCGGTACCAGTCGATCTTCTCGCGCAGTTCGGCGAGCTCCTCCTCGATCTTGTGCCGTTCAAGCCCCGTCAGTCTGCGGAGCCGCATCTCGAGGATCGCCTCGGTCTGGATCTCAGTGAGCGCGAAACGCGCCATGAGCTTGGCCTTGGCTTCCGCGTCGTCGGCTGAGGCCCGGATGATCCTTATGACCTCGTCGATGTTCTCGAGAGCGATGATGTAGCCCTCGAGAAGGTGGGCGCGCTCCTCGGCCTTGCGCAGCTCATGGCGGGTCCGGCGCACCACGATGTCCTTCTGATGCTCGATGTAGTGATGCAGCATCTGCTGGAGAGTCAGCGTGCGCGGCACCCCGTCCACGAGCGCCAGCATTATGACGCCGAAGCCCGTCTCCAGGGACGTGTGCTTGAAGAGTTTGTTCAGGACTACCTGCGGTATGCAGTTGCTCTTGAGTTCGACGACGATACGCATGCCCTTGCGGTCGGACTCGTCGCGAAGGTCGGAGATCTCGGTGAGTTTCTTCTCGCGGACCAGTTCCGCGATCTTGGTCACCAGTTTGGACTTGTTCACCTGATACGGGATCTCGCTGATGATGATCCGCGTGCGTCCCGTGGAGGTCTGTTCGATGTGCGCCTTGCCGCGCACCTTGAGGGAACCTCGCCCCGTCGAGTAGGCGTTGTGGATGCCCTCACGGCCCATGATGACCCCGCCTGTCGGGAAGTCCGGCCCCGGCATGACGTTCATGAGTTCCTCGACCGTGACGTCCGGCCGGTCGATCATCATGACCGTGGCGTCGATCACCTCGCCGAGGTTGTGCGGCGGGATGTTGGTGGCCATTCCCACGGCGATACCCGCGCTCCCGTTCACCAGGAGGTTCGGGTAGCGCGCGGGCAGCACGCTGGGCTCCGTGGTCGACTCGTCGTAGTTGGGGATCATGTCGACGGTCTCTTTGTCCAGGTCGCGCAGAAGTTCCATGGCCGCTCGCGCCAGGCGCGACTCGGTGTACCGGTAGGCGGCGGCGCGGTCGCCGTCCACCGAACCGAAGTTGCCGTGACCGTCCACCAGGGGCACGCGCATCGCGAAGTCCTGTGCCATGCGGACCATGGTGTCGTAGACGGCCATGTCGCCGTGGGGGTGGTACTTGCCCAGTACCTCACCGATGGTGGTCGCGGATTTCTTGTAGGGCCGGCCGGGCGAGAGCCCCATGTCGCTCATGGCGTAGAGGATGCGGCGGTGCACCGGCTTGAGGCCGTCGCGGACGTCCGGCAACGCGCGGGCGACGATCACGCTCATCGAGTACTCGAGGAACGACGACCGCAGTTCGACCTCGATGTCTATCGGGACGATCTGCTGGTCAGCCATGTCTTCCGCCACCGTGTGTCAGCTCCCTCGTCAACGACTCGCCCGTACCCACAGCCATGCGCCCGCTCCGGCGATGAACGCCCCCATCACAAGCACGGTCACGCCGCCCACAATGCCGACGGGCCCCGCGGCCCGGCTGCGCCACGCCAGCACGAGGCCGAAGACCAGGACCATCGCTCCGACGAGGCCCAGTGCCAACGCCGCCGCGCTTCCTGCCCTGCGAACGGGGATCAGCGCCGTTCGCTCCTCGCCGGACAGTTGCAGCAGCATGGCGTCCGTCGCCTTGTCGTCGGGAGCCGCGACGGGCACGCGCCCGATCGAGGTCGCGGCCGCGGGCGGCTCGTCGTCCCTGGTCTCGTCGGACCCCGCTGGCTCCCGAGGCGTTGTGGTCTGTTCGGCCGCGGCTCTGCGCTTGGCAAGTTCCTCGAACTGCTCCCTCTCCCACGGCGGCGGTTCGAACGCCCGCTTCCCTGTGCGGTCCGCATCGTCGCTCATCCGCGAGCCTTCCCGTGTCTCCCTGCCGACCCGCTAGATGTCCAGGAAGCGGACGTCGCGGGCGTGGCGCTGGATGAACTCCTTGCGCGGCTCCACCTGGTCGCCCATCAGGTTGCTGAACGACTCCTCCGCCGCCAGGGCATCGTCGAGGTTGACCTGCAGCAGGGTCCGGGTCGACGGATCCATCGTCGTGTCCCACAGCTGCTCGGGGTTCATCTCGCCAAGGCCCTTGTAGCGCTGGATCTGGAACTTGGCTCCAGCGGCGAGAGCGCCGAGGCGATCCTGCAGCTCCTTGTCGCTGTACGCGTAGTGGTGCGACTTGCCCGTGGTGATCTTGTAGAGGGGCGGCTGCGCTATATATATGTAGCCCTCCTCGATCATCTGCCGCATGTAGCGATAGAAGAACGTGAGGATGAGGCAGCGGATGTGTGCGCCGTCGACGTCGGCGTCGGTCATGATGATCGCCTTGTGGTAGCGCGCTTGGGAGATGTCGAACTCCTCGGCCACGTTCGTGCCGAAGGCCGTGATCATGTTCTGGATCTCCTCGGAGCCCAGGGCCCTGTTCAACCCCGCGCGCTCCACATTCAGGATCTTGCCTCGGAGGGGCAGGATCGCCTGGAAGGACCGATCACGCGCCTGCTTGGCCGAGCCGCCGGCGGAGTCCCCCTCGACAAGGTAGATCTCGGTGAAAGCGGGATCCCGAACCGAGCAGTCCGCCAGCTTCCCCGGCAGCGTCGAGGACTCGAGCAGTCCCTTGCGACGCGTCAACTCGCGCGCCTTGCGAGCCGCGGCGCGCGCCTTTGCCGCCTGGGCGGACTTGCTCACGATGGCGCGGGCGGGCTTGGGGTGCTCCTCGAGGTACTCGGCGAGGCCCTGGGTCACGGCGCTCTGCACGAATCCGCGTATCTCCGTATTGCCGAGTTTGGTCTTCGTCTGGCCCTCGAACTGGGGATCGCGCAGCTTCACGGATATGACGGCCGTGAGACCCTCTCGAATGTCCTCGCCGGAGAGGTTCTCGTCCTTCTCCTTCAGGATGCCCTGCCGGCGCGAGTAGTCGTTGATGGTGCGGGTCAAGGCGTTCTTGAATCCGTCGAGGTGAGTGCCGCCCTCATGAGTGTTGATGTTGTTGGCGAAAGCCAGGACAGCCTCGCTGTAACCGGTGTTCCAGAGAAGGGCCACCTCCACAGCACCCTCCGGACCGGTACTCTCGATGTACACGGGTTTCGTGTGCAGCGTCTCCTTGGAGCCCGTGAGGTACTTGACGAAGTCCACGATGCCGCCGGCGTACTTGAACTCGTCTCGCCGCGGCTCGAGCTCTCGCTCGTCGGTCAGCACGATCTTCAGGTTCTTGTTGAGGAACGCGGTCTCCCGCATGTGTGAGGCGAGGGTCTCGTAGCTGAAGTCGAGCGTCTCGAAGATCGAGGGGTCGGGCCAGAACGTGACCTTGGTTCCCGTGGTCTTGGCGGTGCCGGTCGACTTGAGCGGCTCCTTCGGCTTTCCGTATTCGTACTGCTGCGCCCAGATCTTGCCTCCGAGCTTCACTTCGACCTCGAGGCGCGTGGAAAGCGCGTTGACAACGGAAACGCCCACACCGTGCAGACCGCCCGCTACCTTGTAGCCCTCCCCGCCGAACTTGCCGCCCGCATGCAGTACGGTCAGGACCACCTCGACGGCCGACTTGCGGTACTTCGGCACGTTGTCGACCGGGATGCCGCGGCCGTTGTCCGTGACAGATATAGCGTTGTCGGCATGGATGACCACGTCGATGTTCGTGCAGTGGCCCCCGAGCGCCTCGTCAACGGAGTTGTCGACCACCTCGTAGACCAGGTGGTGCAGGCCCTTGGGCCCGGTGGAGCCGATGTACATGCCGGGCCGCTTGCGAACGGCCTCGAGTCCCTCCAGGACCTGGATGTCCTTGCCAGAATACGAACTCTCCGCCACGCCGGCTCCTTCAGGTGATGTCGGTGGATCGATCACGACGCTGCGCACAGCGGCGACCACGACATGTTGTGGAAGCGGACCCCATTCTACCACAAACCCTAGTGTTAGCCGCCCGAAATGCCATCCTGCGAGCCGTCTGTGACCGCCTGCGGCCGTCTACGGGCCTTCAGACCCTTCTGCCACTCCAAAGCGCGCAAAGCGGCGCGTACGGCGGCCTCGCGAAGCGCCTCGTCGTGGATGGACGCCGCCATCGCCTCGATCTGCGCCGATTCCTGCGCGGTCGCGGGGACGGGGTCGACGCGCGCGGCGGTCCTCTCCTCCTCGATCCTGTCGCGATCTTCCTGCCTCTCCCTGTGCTCGGACGCCTGCTTCGAGACAGTGAACCGGATGGTTCCGACCAGTTCCCGACCGACCAGCCTGTTGATCTCGCTGCGATAGTGCTCCGACAGCGCGGACAGTTCTGCGGCCCACACCGGGGAGTCCGTGTAGACGATGAGCTCTGCTCCGCGCATGGCGTATCCGACCGCATGGAGGGCGACTTCCTCGCCGGCCGCCTCCCGCCACGCGCTGACCGCGCGCGTCCTCTCCATGTGCCCGCCCTTGTCGATCCTCCGCAGCACCTTGCGCGCGGCGTCGCCTACGGATGCCTCGCTGCCACGCCGTCGAGCCGCGGCGCTCATCGTCCCAACTCCACTACGACTGCGTTCCGGAGAGTCTCAGGGTCGAAGTAGCCCAGGTTGGTCGTTGTGACGAAGGCCTGCGTGTGACCCGTGATCAACTCGGCCAGCGCGGCCCGGCGGTCCGTGTCCAACTCGGACATCACGTCGTCCAGAAGGAGGAGCGGCCTGCATCGCAGCACTTCCTCTATCAGCGTGACCTCAGCCAGCTTCCAGGCGAGCGAGGCTGTCCTCTGCTGCCCCTGGGACGAGAACACGCGCGCCTCGCGTCCGTCCACCAAGAACACGATGTCATCCCGGTGCGGCCCGACGAGCGTCACGGCGCGCCTCCTCTCCTCGGCGGCACGGCGGCGCATCTCCTCCCGGATCGCGTCTTCGCACTCGGCGGCCGAGAGCGTCTCGGGATCCGCGCCCTTGGGGATCCCGCATCTGTCGTCGTAGGACCACGACAGGGTCTCGCCCGCCGCAAGGGCTGAGTAGCGTCTCGCCGCCTCCGACATCACTCTCGCCAACAGACGCAGCCGATGGGTGAGCAACCGCGCGCCCAGGGTGATCGCCTGCTCATCCCAAGCCTCCATCTGCGTTCCGTGATCCGGCTCCTTCAGCAGCGCGTTGCGTTGGCGCACGGCACGCCCGAAATCCCTCCTGAGAGAGGCGTATGCGGGCGAGAGCTGTCCTCCCAGGTCGTCGATCGATGCGCGACGCCGCTCCGAGGGTCCCTTGACCAGACCCAGGTCATCGGGCGTGAACGTCACCGAAGGGAGCCGGCCGGCCACGCCACCCGCCTTGCGTTGCACCTGACCGTTGACCCTGAACACGTGTCCGCCGTCCGCCGTGATGTCCAGGGTGACCTCGAGCACGCGGGCGCCATCCTCGGCCCGCATCGACACCCGCGCCTCCGGGCATCCCCACCGGACGAGGTCCTCCCATCGCGGACGCCGGAAGGAGGCGGCCGTCGTCACGAGCTGGAGCGCCTCGACGATATTGGTCTTGCCGACGGCGTTGGGACCGACCAGCACCGTCAGCGCCGGGTGCGGCGTGAGTTCGAACCGGTCGTAGTTGCGGAAATCGGCCAGTGCAAGCGACGACACTACCACTGCTCAGCAGCGCCTCTGTCCCATGGATCCCGGGTCGGCCTGCGAGACCCTATGGCCGCACCGGCATGATCAGATACGTGTAGCTGTCGTCGCCGGAGGACCGGAACACTCCCGGCTTCAGCGGGCTCGACGCCACGAATGTGAGATCGTCGTCGTCGGATGAAGTGACGCCGTCGACCAGGAACGAGTGGTTGAACGCGATCTCGATCTGGTCGCCGTCGGTTGCGACCATCAGATCCTCGCTGGCCTCGCCCACGTCCTGGGTCTGCGCGGAGAGGGTGAGCGTGCTGTCCGTCACCTTCAGCCGCAATGGGGCGTTGTGCTGAGCCAACAGGGAGACTCTCTTTGCGGCGCCCTCGAGTTCCGTCCTGGCCACCGTGAACTTGGTCTCGCCGTCCGCCGGGACGAGCTGCTTGTAGTTGGGGAACGTGCCCTCGATACGCCTTGTCACATAGACGCTGTGCCCGAACTCGAAGACGATCTGGTTCTCCGCTATGCCCAGGGACACACTGTCGCCGGCCACGGCCAGACGGGATATCTCATCGAGAGCCTTGCCCGGGATCACGGCCTCGATGCGTTCACCTGACCGGCATCGGGGAGCTGGCCCACCGCGATGGCGAGACGGTAGGAGTCCGTGGCCACCATCCGGATCGTCTTCTCGTCTATCACGACCAGCACGCCGGTCAGGATCGGTCTTGCGTCATCGCGACTGACCGCTTTCGACACCTTGCGGACCAGGTTCTGCAGCACTGACGTGGGTACCGCGATCCTGCGCTCCGGGCTGACCTCCGGGAAGCGAGGGAAGTCATCTGGAGAGAGCGCCTTCAGCACGAACGAAGCAGTGCCGCAGGACACCTTCACCTGATCGAAAGACGTCGTCTCCAGCTTGATCGCGGCTTCAGGAAGACTCCTGACCACCTCGGACAGCAGTCTTCCCGGGAGCACCACGCTGCCCGGTTCCTCGACATTGGCCCCTACCGTGTCCTTGATGGAGATCTCGAGGTCCGTCGATTCGAGTACGACTGAATCGTCCGACGCGGTCATGAGGATGCCGGACAAGATAGGAAGAGTGGTGCGCGAGGACAGCGCCTTCGTGACGATCCCGAGCGATTCGAGCAGCTCCCCCCGAGCGATGGACAACTTCATGAACGCTTCCCCTCTCCTTGTACTTACTATTGTTCAACATATCCTTCGTGGCGGCAGTAGGCCTGTGCGCATTGTGGACAACCCATATGACGCCCTGTCGCCCGGTGTGTCCATAGAGAGTGGCGCCTGTTGGTGCTTTGTGCGCATAGCGCCCAGATTCTCACACACGGCCGAGCACGTTCCTCCCCAAGCAGTCCTTCCACAGGTCATCTCTCATATTCGCACAGGGTTATCAACAGGGAGGCGGTGGCATCCATCGCGCCGGTGGTGTGTCGCGATAGCGTCAGGCCTTCTGCCGAATGAGGTTCGTCAGAGTCTGGATCTGGTTGTAGACGTCGCGTTGCTGCGACAGGAGCTTCTGGATCTTCGCGTTGGCGTGTATGACCGTAGTGTGATCCCGGCCTCCGAACTCAGCGCCGATGGCCGGAAGGGACAGGTCGGTCAGATCGCGAGCGAGGTACATGGCTATCTGTCGCGGATAGACGATGTTCTGCGATCGCTTGTTCCCGACCAGCTCCGCCGCACCCAGGCCGTAGAACTTGCAGACCTCCTGCTGGATCGTGGATATCGAGATCGGACGAAGCGCGCGTTCCGGGAAGATGTCCTTGAGAACGCCGCGCGCGATCTCGACGTTGACGGGATGGCGCGTGAGAGAGCTGTACGCGATGACCCGGATCAGCGCGCCCTCGAGTTCGCGTATGTTGCCCGATATGCGGTCCGCGATGAAGGAGAGGACATCGTCCGGCACCGCGACCCCGCCGGCCTCCACCTTCTTGCACAGGATGGCGATCCGGGTCTCGAGCTCGGGGGGCTGGATATCGACGATCAGCCCGTTGCCGAACCTCGTGACGAGCCGATCCTCCATCTGCCGGAGATCCTTGGGAGCGCGGTCGGAGGACAGGACGATCTGCTTGCCGGCCTGCTCCAGGCTGTTGAAGGTGTGGAAGAACTCGTCCTGGGTCTCCTTCTTGCCGACCAGGAACTGTATGTCGTCCACGAGAAGGACGTCGTTCTGGCGGTACCTGGCGCCGGAAGCCCTCCATGCGCTTGCTTCCGCCGTCGCGCACCGACTCGATGAAGTCGTTCACCAACTGCTCGGTGGTTATGTACTTCACCTTCATGTGCGGGAAGTGGGTGGTGGTGTAGTGGCCGACCGCCTGCAGCAGATGAGTCTTGCCGAGCCCCGAGCCCCCGTACACGAAGAGCGGGTTGTACGCGGTGCCGGGCGCCTCCGCCACGGCGAGAGCGGCTGCGTGGGCGAAGCGATTGGAGGCCCCCATCACGAACGTGTCGAACGTGTAGCGTTGGTTGAAGTCGCCCTTCGACGCATCCATCACGCGCTGCGTCTCGGCTGACCTCCACGGTCGGGATGATCACCGGGACGTCCGGTTCGTCGGTGTCGCCCTCCCCGACCGGCATCGCACTCTCGTCGCGCACGACGAACCTGACGCTCATCGGACGGCCCCTGACCTGGGTCAGGGACGCCGCGAGCAGCCCGGTGTAGCGCGACTCCAGCCAGTCGCGACCCCAGGAGTTCGACGCGCCGACGATCAGCTCGTCGCCGTCCAGCCCCAGAGGGCCCGCGTGCTCGAACCAGGTCTTGAAAGTCGGAGTGTTGAGTTCTCCGCGGACGATGTCGAGTGCGCCCTCCCACATGACCATGACGTCGTCCGCGGCCAGAGTTTGTGTCATTTCGATCGAGTCCATGCAGCCCCCGCCTATCTGAGTATCGCGTCGAGAGATGTGACACCGTGATCAGTCAACGTGCGCTTGCCCGACTTGTCGGTCGCGACGAGCCCGGCGAGTCTCCAGCACCCCCAAGTCGCGATATGCGGTCGCGAGCCCGACTCCCAACTCGCGCACGACGGCGGAAGGACCGACCGAACCCAGCTCCATGACGAGCGAGAACACCTGCTTCTGCCGATCGGTCAGACGGGGGAGGACGGCTGCCGGAGCGTCGAGGTCCTCCGGTACGGAGGACGGCGCTGGCGGCTCCACCCGAAGCGTCACGACGGTGCCCCTGCCGAGGTTGTCGTCGATCTCGACCGACCCCCCGGCGAACCCCAGACACTCCTTGACGATCGGCAGTCCGGAGCCGACTCCGCGGATGTGGCGCTTCATGTCCGCGGTCGCCGTCGAGAATCCGGGCTGGAAGACTCGCTGCTTGTCGGCGATACCCGGTCCCTGGTCGGCGAAGCGGACGGTGTTGCCGTTGTCGAGGATGGTGACGACGACCTCCGTGAACCCGGCGTGGATGAGATTCTCGGTGACCTCGCGGATGATCGTGTACGGAACGCCGCCCCCACGCTCGCGCGCGAGATTATAGGTGCGTGACGCGACCCGTCTCGATCGCGTCGCCGAGGTCCGTCGCGTCGATCTCCTCTACGCGCGGGGCCACTGCGAGTGAGTCATAGATGGCGATCCGAGCGCCGGACCGGGCTGACGTGAGCGTACCGTGACGGCTCGCCGACGCCGTCCCGCTGCGCCGGCTCGTCCATACCGAAGAAGCTCTTCATACCCCAACCCTCCTCGCTCGTTCCGGCATCTCACATTCTTATCAACAGGAGACCCGCCGATCGTCACTGACAGAAAGACCTGCTCCGAGCCGTAGCCATGATCCGAGTCGTGTCCTCGAGCGGAAAGGTCTGGAATGCGTCTACCTGCGGTTTGTCCACGATATCCACAGAAGTGCTGCCACACCTGTGGAAAAGGCCCGAAAGCGCGCTGCACCCGGTGAAGCCGAAACGCTAGGTAGGGGGTGTAGCGCAACCGATCCACGCTTTCCGCGCCGGTCATCTTGTGGAAAAGGGACGAGAACGCCTCCGGCGCGCCGGAGTCGTCTGTGGAAAACTCCCGGAGGCGACGAAGGCGCGTCGGCCGATCGTGGGCGAATAGCTGTCTGACTAGGTGTTTTCAAGGTGCGGAGGGCGTTGTGCGAGCCCTCCGGAAGCGGTGCCGATTCTACCAGAGGCGGATGCCCGCCAACAATCCGGCCAAGCGTGTTATCCACAGGCGGGACCGTCGTGAATCCTGCGTTTTCCACAGTATCCACAATTTCGGCGCCAATTCCTCGCGTATGTACGAGAGGTAGTGGAAGGCTCTCTCGGATGCCCCCTCGTGCCCGCGGGCGCCGCACCCGGACGAGCGAGAGGGCGCGTGGGTTGACACTGCCATCGGGCCACGGATACAATCACTAGGCTCTACGCGGGGTCCGGTCCATTCTCGCGACCGACCGCCGGCGCCTCGACAGCACACTCACGACTCCCGGATGGAGCGATCAACCAGTGAAGAGAACGTTCCAGCCCAACAATCGTCGTCGCGCCAAGACGCACGGATTCCGCGTTCGCATGTCCACAAGAGGCGGTCGCGCGGTGCTTGCCGCCCGTCGCCGCAAGGGCCGCGCAGTCATCTCAGCGTAGCCGTCGGACGACGGCCCCGCCACAAGGGGTCGATGTGCGAACCATCACCTCCCCGACCGACATCGACCGTCTCTTCAGGCAGGGACGGCGGTCCAGCCATCCCCTGCTCGTTCTCTTGGCGGCGCGTCCGCCCGAGGGCTGCGACGCGACGGGGCGTGTCCTCTTCGTGGCCGGCAAGAAGCTGGGTGGCGCCGTCCTGCGCAACCGCTGCAAGCGCGTCATGAGGGAGGCCTGCAGGCGCGCGGGAGGCCCCTGGCCGGGTTCGGACATAGCCATGGTGGCGAGAGCGGGAGTGGCCGCGGCGCAGCCGGAGGAGATAGACCGAGCTCTGTCCAGCCTGCTGGCCCGATCGGGAGTGTGTGGCGAGTGAGCATTCTCCCGGCCATCGCCGCGGCGCCCAGACGAATGGTCCGCTCGCTCATAAGGGCCTACCAGGTCGTTCTGTCCCCGCTTCTGGGTCCGTCCTGCCGGTTCCACCCCACCTGTTCGTCGTATGCGATAACATCCGTCGAGAGGTTCGGGGTCGTCCGGGGCGGTTGGCTCTCCGCCAAACGCATCGGACGATGTCACCCTTGGAACCCGGGCGGCTACGATCCCGTGCCGGACGTACTCCCGACCAAACGCAAGCGGACCACAAGAGACGGCGTTCGCGGGTCTTCCGCGGACGATTCCTAGACGAAGGAGCGCCCCCACTTGGCAGAACTGTGGGCAGGATTCATGCAGCTGATCTTCTCGGCGTTGCAGTTCTTCTACGCCGGTGTGGGCGACTACGGTCTTGCCATCGTGGTCCTGACCGTCGCGATGCGCATCGTCCTCACTCCGCTCACGTTGAAACAGACGAAGTCCATGTACGAACTGCAGCAGGTCCAGCCCAAGATCAAGGCGCTGCAGGAGAAGCACAAGAACAACAAGGAGAAGCAGCAGGAAGAGCTGATGAAGTTCTACAAGGAGAACAAGGTGAACCCGTTCGGAGGGTGCCTCCCCCTGCTGCTCCAGATGCCGATCTTCATCGGGTTGTACAACGTACTCGGCGGGACTGCCGAACGCCCCGGACTCCTGTTGGCGTACCTTTCGAAGCATGCGGACATAAGTAAGGCGTTCTGGCTGATTCTCCCAGATATTACCAAGACACCGGGCGGCGTCTACGCTCAGTTCTCCGCTTCGGGAGTCATGACGGGAATCGTGCACGCGCTGCCATACGTCATCTTCGTCCTGCTGTTCGGCGTGAGCACCTGGCTCCCGCAGTACTTGATGACGAAGGATCCCATACAGCGTCGAACCGGAACGTACATGGCGGTCTTCATGCTCTACATCGGATGGATCAGTCCCGCCGGCGTCCTCCTCTATTGGGTGACATCGAGCGGATGGCAGGTGGCCCAGCAGATCATCACCCAGCGCATGCTGGCAAAGCCCGAAGGAGCATGATCCGATGAGCGAGGAGATCACTAGAGAGGCGCCTACCGTCGAGGAGGCGATCGACGCCGCGCTGGAGGAACTCGGCATCCAGGCGGACGCAGCCGAATTCGAGGTCCTCGAGAACCCGGGACGGGGTCCCGGGGGCGAGGGTCTGGCCAAGGTGAAGGTCTGGGTGAAGGCGGGCTATTTGGCGGAGCAGGCTGCGGCTGATGCCGAAGAGGTCGCCGAGGAAGAGGAGCCCCTCCCGCAGGAGCTTCGCGCTGTCAGTGAGGAACTCCCCGAGTTGACCGAGGACGAGCTCGACAAGATCGCCGACACCGCAGTGGGAGTGATTCAAGCGGTGCTGGGGGCCTTCGGTATCGAGGCTACCATCGACGAGTACGAGGGCGATGAGGGCGAGATCATCCTGGACATCGTCGGTGGCGATCTGGCTCTACTGATAGGACGTCACGGGAAGACACTCGACGCGCTGCAGACCCTGGTGGCCGCGATCACGAGTCGCGAGCTGGGACGTCGCTTCCCGGTGGTCGTCGACATCGAGGGCTATCGAGGCCGGCGGCGCGAGAAGCTGGAGGAGATCGCGCGACGCACCGCCGAGCGCGTAGGCCGGCAGAATCGTGCCATCAAGCTACGCCCGATGACCAGTTATGAGCGACGCGTCGTCCACATCGCTCTGCGCGAGGATCGCCGCGTGGTCACCGCCAGCGAGGGCGACGAGCCCTTCCGCTCGGTCGTCATCGCACCCAAGTAGCACCGGGCAATGTCGAGCGAACGGGGGAGGACCTGAGGTCCTCCCCCGTCTCATTTGCGCCGCAGCATGGGACGTCGGACCCCCGCCGGGCGAGTGGCCGCAGTGTGAACCGGCGGGAGGCCGGGCTCCGGGCGGCGAATCCAGGGAAGACGTGTTTCACGTGAAACATCGAAACGGGCGTGCGCCGCGTTTCACGTGAAACATCTGGGATCAGGCCAAAGACGAAGGTGGCGAACCGTGGACTGCTCCGACCCAACAGATGGCATGCTCCGAACCCTCCTTGAGCAGGCGATGCAGCAGGGTCTTCAGCTCACGGAAGCGGCCGCCCGAGCGATGATCCGGCACACCGAGCTGGTGTATGAAGCCAACGCGACGCTGAATCTGACTCGCATCCCGCTGGAACAGGCGGTGTCGCTGCACATCGTGGACTCCTTGCTTGGCATGACCTCGATGATAGATGCGCCGGACGGCTCGTGGGCAGACCTCGGAAGCGGTGCCGGCTATCCAGGAATCCCGCTGGCCGTGGCCTCGGGAAGGCATGTTGACCTGATCGAGTCATCGGGCAAGAAGGCCGATTTCCTCGAGCGCGTGGCTGCGGACGGCCGACTGGATGTCACGGTACGAAGGTGTCGGGCAGAAGAGGCGGCGATCACTACAGCAGCGGCCTATTGCGCGCTGGCAGTCCGCGCCGTGTCCATCATGCCGGCCCTCGTCGAACTGGCATCGCCCCTGCTGAGCCTCGGGGGGCGGTTGGTGTGCTGGAAGGGGAACCCGTCCGATGAGGAGTTCCAGCGGGGCGCAACGGCCGCCCGCAGGGTGGGGATGGCGCTGGCCGATCGGCGCGATGTCGTCATTCCTGGAGTAGAGGCTCGACGGACCATCATCGTGTACACGAAGGTGGGGGAGTCCAAGGTTCGGCTTCCCCGGCGCCCGGGAATGGCGCAAACGCGGCCTCTCGCATAGCGGGCTTCCCTGTGAAGCGGCGACACCCTATACTGGCCCGGAGTCGACTCAAGGGGGTGGATGGGGTTTGGGTGAGGGAGAACGCACGTCCCGGTCTGTGCGGCCGAAGCGCATTCTCGCCGTCGCCAATCAGAAGGGCGGCGTCGGCAAGAGCACGACGTCCGTGAACCTGGCCGCCACTCTCGGCGAACTCGGGGAACGCGTCCTGCTGGTCGACCTTGACCCTCAGGGCAACTCCACGTCCGGCTTCGGTCTGAACAGGAACCAGCGGACGTCCTGCATATATGACGCCCTTCTTGGCGACACTCCTCTGGAGCAGCTGATAGAGCCCGTCGAAGTCGAGAACGTCTTCATGGTGCCCGCCACCATCCAACTTGCGGGCGCCGAGATCGAGCTTGTGTCCTCCTTCAGCAGGGAGACCAAGCTCCGCCAGATCCTGGAGCCCGTCGCAGGAGAGTTCGACTTCGTGCTGATCGATTGCCCGCCGTCGCTGGGACTCCTGACCATAAACGCCCTGACGGCCGCCCAGGGACTCCTGGTGCCGATCCAGTGCGAGTACTACGCGCTGGAGGGTCTTTCCAAGCTGCTGGACAGCCTCAGGCTGGTCCGGACCCACCTGAACCCGTCACTAGACGTGTTCGGGGCCGTGATGACCATGTATGACGCTCGAACGAAGCTCTCCCAACAGGTGGTCGACGAGGTAAAGGAGTTCTTCGGGGCCAAGTTGTTCCCGACTCTCATCCCTCGCAGCGTCAGGCTCTCGGAGGCCCCGAGTTTCGGCCAGCCGATCACGATGTATGAACCCAGCGGACGGGGTGCGACGGCCTATCGCGCCCTCGCGAAGGAAGTGATCTCGCGTGTCGGAGCCTAGACGCGGTCTCGGGAGAGGCCTTGGCGCCCTGATAGCCAGTGCGAACCAGGGTAGGAGCGAGGAGATCCTCGAGTTGCCGGTGGAGGCCATCGCGCCCAACCCGAACCAGCCACGGACCATCATGGACGACGAGCGCATCGAAGAGTTGGCGGATTCGGTGCGTAAGGTCGGCGTGCTGCAGCCGATCATCGTGCGTCCTCACGGTGACGAGTATCAGATCGTTGCCGGCGAACGCCGATGGCGTGCGGCTCGATCAGCAGGGCTCGAGAAGGTGCCGGTGCGGGTTATGACCGCGACCGAAGGAGAGTCTCTCGAACTCGCCCTGATCGAGAACCTGCAGCGGCAGGATCTCAACTCGATGGAGGAAGCTCGGGGATACAGGCGGCTCTTAACCGAGTATGACCTGACGCAGGCTGAGTTGGCAGACAAGGTGTCGAAGTCAAGGTCCGCAGTGGCGAACACGTTGCGTCTGTTGGACCTGCCGGACGAGGTTCAAGACATGCTGGCGGAGGACAAGCTGACGGCTGGACATGCGAGGGCGGTACTGGCCGTCCCGGATGAGGAGCGCCGCGTCAAGCTCGCGCAGAAGATCGTGAACGACGGCCTCTCCGTGCGCGAGGCCGAGAACCTGGCGCGGCTGTTCGCTGCCGGGTCGACGGAACGCGCGGCTCGGCCCGTGTCGCCGAAGGCCTACAAGATCGTGGCCCGGAAGCTCCGTCGGCTGTTGTCCACGAACGTGCGTGTCCGGCAGACGGCCAACAAGTGCAAGATAGAGATCGACTTTCACGGGGATGAGGAGTTGGAACGCATCTTCCGTCTGCTGACGGAAGGGCCGGGGCGTGAAGGCGATGAGGGGTGACATGAGAGACCGCGGATTGACATATTTTGCCATTGGGCTTGTGACGGGTGTCGCCGCCGGCGTCGTGGCGGGACTCCTGCTCGCGCCCTACAGCGGGGCGCAGACGCGGCGGAGACTGGGCCTTCAGGCGCAGCGCTTTGCCGACACGGCTCGAGAAGTGGCGGATCGCGCGGAGCAGACCGCAGCGGTCCTGGGTGAGAAGGTCGAGCACTACCTGGGGCACGACGAAGAGGCTGCCTGGCGCAGGGTCCGCGAGATCCGAGAGGGCGTGGAGCGCTACACGCAGGCTCAGATCTCCTAGGAGCATTGTCACAGCGAAGGCCTATGCTCTCCCCCGGGATGCGGCAGGAGGGATGTGCAGGCATGTCGCTGACGCTGGTGACGGGCAGGGCGAACTCGGGCAAGACCGGGCTGATGCATGAGGCCGTGCGTTCCGCCGCCCGCGCGCGTCGGGGCCCGTCGCTGCTCCTGCCGACCTATCCCGACGTGGTTCGCGCGACCGCCGAGTTCGCGCTTACCGACCCTGTCGGGGTGCGCGTGTCGACACTGGACGACTGGATCGGCG
Source organism: uncultured Coriobacteriia bacterium (assembly GCA_963695385.1). GTDB lineage: Bacteria > Actinomycetota > Coriobacteriia > Anaerosomatales > PALSA-660 > JANYAK01. The sequence continues at coordinate 2,094,402 of OY968780.1, read as the reverse complement.
AGCGGTGGAGACTGTACGGAGACGGCAGGCGCATCGTGCACCCCGCTCAACGGGGCATCCTTCTGCGCGAGGCGCTTCGGTCCACCCCGTTGCGCTCGCTCGCGGCCTCGGCTGCAACGCCGGGCTTTCTGACGATCTTGGCGCGGGTCGCCGGGAGCGTCTCCGAGACGTCATCCGCCGTACTGGACGGCGTGACGGGTCATTCCGAATGGGACGCGGAACTCCTGGAGATAGTCGCTGCCTACGAGGCCGAGCTCGATGGACATGGCCTCATCGAGAGCGGCGCCGCCGCGCTTGCCATGGCCGAGAACATGCATCCCGTCGATGGCCCGCTGATGGTGCACCGGTTCGCCGATCTGAGCCGGTCGCAGGAGGGATTGATGGTCTCGGCGGCCTCGGTCGGCGACGTCTGGATCTCTCTCCCGTGGGAGGAAGGCTTCCCGGCGACCCAGGCCCTCGACGGACTGGTGTCGAGACTGTCCAGGCACGGCGAGATGCAGGCCTGCCCTCCTCAGCCGGCGGGGCATCCGGAACTCGACCGTCTCGAGGCGGGGTTGTTCCGCGCGCCGCGAGTCCGCCCGCCCGAGGGCGCAGTGGTGTTCTGCACTGCGGGCGGTCCGGAGGCGGAGGCCGCGTTGATAGCCGAGCAGGCGACCCGATTGATCTCGGAGTCCGGCTCTGGCGAGCGGATCGCGATCGTCTTCCGGGATGCCGCGCGCCATGTCTCACGTCTGACGGTCGCATTCCGGGGGGCGGGCGTGCCTGCGGACTTCGACGTGCTCGTGCCGGTGATGCGGACGCCTTTCGGCGTGGCGCTGGCCGCGCTCGTCTCGTTCACGACCGGCGCGGGCGTCAGGGAACCCATCCTTCGATTCCTGCGCAGCCCGTTCTCGGGAGCGGATCCGGCGGACGTCGACCGTCTCGACGCCGCCTGGCGCCGGGAGGGCATCATGGACTCGGCCCGCATCGCAAGGGATGTCTCGCGCCCCGGGCCAGGTCCAGGCCGGGCACTGAAGCTTGCGCGCACGGTGTGTGCCGAAGGAGGAGGTCGCGCTGAAGCCGGGGACTGGAAGAAACTGGCAGACGCTCTTCTGCGATCCGCGCATGACCACGTGAGTCTGCAGGCCGACCAGGAGGCGGATATCGACGTGGCCGCGCATCGGTCGCTGATGGAGACCGTGATCCGCATCGCGGAGATCGACGGGGGGCGGTGCGACGCGCTCGACGTCATGGCCGCTCTCGGCCAAGCCAGGACCGCGCCGGCCACCGTCGAGCGCCCGGGTCACGTGCAGGTGACCGAGGCTCATCGTCTGCGAGGACGAAGGTTCGACGCTGTGATCGTCGGCGGGCTGACCGCGGGGGAGTTCTCCGCCGAGGGCCGTACTTCCGTGTCCGGCCAGATCGTGGCGCGGCTCACCGGCGACCGTCGACCGGCGGAGCAAGCCCTCGAGCGACTCCTGTTCTACAACGTGGTGACCCGGGCGCGGCATCACCTCGTGCTCACGCGGCAGTCATCCGACCCGGAAGGCTCGCCGATCCGCCCGTCCGTCTTTTGGGAGGAAGCGCTCGACCTGTTCCGCAGCCCGGACGCGGATCCGTCCGCCGACGTCGGCGTGGTCGTATCCGGATCCGTGGGCTTGACCGACCTCGAGCGCGCGGCTCCCGCGCTCACCCCCGGGCGCGCTCGGCTGCGGAAGGCCGCCGCGGGCCGCAGCCGCGTGGATGGGGCCGATGAACGAGTGGTCGCGGCGCTGCGGAGGACTGCGGAGCGCCGCGGCGAGATTCGCGACCCGGAGGCGCTGGCATGGCTGGCGTCACGCAACGTCTTTTCGGCCACCGAGCTCGAGACCTATGCCGGGTGCCCGTACCGATGGTTCTACCAGAGCGCTGTCGCTCCTGACTCACTCGAAGTCACTCTGGACGCCGCCAACATGGGGGATCTCACGCACCGGGTCCTCAAGGGCTTGTATACGGAGCTGCCGGTGCGCCTCGGGATCCGCCGGGTCACGGAGGGGGTGTTGGGCGAGGCGCTGAGCCTTGCCGAGGAGATCTTCTCGCGGGAGGCACTCTCCGGGCGCACTCCTCAGCCCATGACTCTGGTGGAGGAGGACGATCTGACCCGAGCTCTGAGGTGGGTCAAGGATCTGGTGACGGCCGACTGCGCGTTTCTTCCGACCTTCACACCCGCGCACGTGGAGTTCAAGTTCGGCGTCGAAGGCCAAGGAAGCGACGACGCCTCGTCCGAGGCCGACGAGCCTGTCGACCTGGGAGGGTTCGCTCTGCGCGGCAGTATCGACCGGATCGACGTCAGCGAGGAGGGGCTGGCCGTCATCGACTACAAGACGGGCCGCGTGCCCAAGCTGGCCGACTTCACGAAGAAGCGCGTGCTCCAAGTCCCCCTGTACGCGGCCGTGGCGAGAGAGCGCCTCGGGAGGCCGGTGCTCCTGGGTCTTTACCGCGGACTCAAGAGCGGCGAGGCGCGCGGGTTCTATCTGCGTTCGGCCGCGGAACCGGGAAGTCTCAAGGGCACGGATGCTCTGGACGAGCAGGCGCAGGTCGACGCCGTCATCCAGGCGGCCGTCGACACCGCTCGCGAAGCCGCGCAAGGGATCCGGGCCGGGCGCATCCGCCCTCTCGATCCCGCTGTGGGAGCTTGCGACTTCTGTCCCGCGCAGGGCATCTGCCCGAGAGAGGAGTGACCATGACCTTCGCTCCCACAGACGAGCAGCTGAAGGCCATCACCTGTGTCTCGCGGCAATTGTGCATAAGCGCGGGCGCGGGCTCCGGCAAGACCCGCGTACTCGCCGAGAGGTTCGCCGCCGCCGTCGACCCTGGCTCTCCGGTTCACGGATGGGACCCGGCCGACGTGCCGGACATCCTCACGGTGACGTTCACGGAGAAGGCGGCCGGAGAGATCGCCGAACGCGTGCGCCGAGTCCTGATCGAGCACGGCCTCGTGGAACGCGCGCGGAGAGTGGACGAGGCTTGGATCGCCACGATCCACGGACTGTGTGCCAGGCTGCTGCGGTCCGGCGCCCTGGAAGCCGGTCTCGATCCAAGTTTCAGCGTCATCACGGATATCGAGGCGCGGCTCCTGCGCGAGGAGGCCCTGGAGATCGTTCTGCGGGACGCTCTGACTGACGGAACGGCCGTGGACCTCGTCGGGACATATGGCGCCGGAATCGTCGGCGGTTATGTCACCACGGTCTACGATCGCCTGCGGGCGATGGGTGCGATGTCCGACGACCTGGTCCTGGAGGAAGGGATCGCCGGCAGTGATGTCCTGGCGAGGTGTGTCAGGGCGATCCCGGACATGGTCGAACGCCTGAGAGCCCACCCCAAGCCCGGAAAGACCCTGACCGGGATCATCTCATCCGCTGGAGACGCCCACGCCCATCTCCGGGAGCTTGCCGACCGCGGACCGGCGGGCGATGCCGAGCTATCTAGATCCGTACTGCGCATCCTGCAGGCGTTCCGGCCGTCCGGCAACGTCGGCGGCGCGAAGGACCTCGTGGCGGAGGTTTCCGCGCAGCGCGTCGAGTTGCTGGACGGCGCGATAAGAGCGGTCTCGGTCCCTCTGGCCGTGTCTCTCGCCGGCCTCGTGCGATCGTTCGCCGACACATACGATGCGATGAAGGCCGCGCGCGGCGTCTTGGACTACGAGGACCTCCAGTTGCGCGCCGTCCGACTGCTCGAGACCCGTCGAGGGTCGAGCGGACACGTCGCGTCGCCGTTCCGGCTGGTGATGATCGACGAGTTCCAGGACACCAACGAGGTCCAGACCCGCCTCATCGACCTTCTCGCGCATGGGAACCTATGCACCGTTGGCGATGATAGGCAGTCAATCTATGCATTTCGATATGCCGATGTGGATGTCTTCCGCGCCCACACCGTGCGCATGATCGAGGCCGGGGCCGAGACCGCGCTCCTTGCCGCCAACTTCCGCTCGCACGCCGATGTGCTCGTCTTCGTGAACGAGGTCTTCTCATCGGAGGCGCTGTTCGGCGCGGACTTCCTTCGTCTCGAGCACGGGCGGGACGAGTCGAACATCCCTGCATGGCCGGATCCGAATCCACGGATAGAGGTCCTGCGCGTGCAGCGATCCTCCCGATCCGGCGAGAGAGCTCGCCTGGTGGAGGCGGATGCGATCGCCGGTCGCCTGAGGCACCTCGCGGACCTCGGTGTGCGTCCTGGCGACATGGTGCTGCTGCTGCGGGCGATGACGCACGTCGACGACTATGCGACGGCGTTGCGCCGCCATGGACTGGATTACACCGTCAGCGCGGGCGGGGCCTTTCTCGGACGGCCGGAGATCGAGGCGATGCGCTCGTTCCTGCGCGCGGCGGCGAATCCGCTCGACGACGAGGCCCTGGTCTCGTTCTTGGCCTCCGGCATGGTCGGTCTATCCGACGATGGACTTCTCCGCATGAGGAGGGCGGCGGGCGCTGACCCGTTGTGGCGATCCGCCGGATCCTGCGGGCTGGAGCCGCGCGACGCACGAGCGGCGCAGCAAGCGCTGGCGTCTCTGGAGTCGGCAAGGTCTCAGGCCGGCCGGCGCCCGGTGGCCGAGATCATCCATCAGGCCTGCGAGGACCTCGACTACGACCTGTATCTCCTCGCTCTGGGCTCGGACGGCCGGCGGGCGTACGCCAACGTGCTCAAACTCGCCCGCCTCGCCGAGGAGTTCGAGCACGCCGGAGGCTCGGGGGTACAAGACTTCATCGCTCACCTCGCGCTCAAGGAGCGCTTCCGCGACAGAGAGGCACCGGCCGCTGTCGTCGACGAGCGTGGCGATGCGGTGAGGATCATGAGCGTGCACGCCGCCAAAGGGCTCGAGTTCCTGGTGGTGGCCGTACCCGAACTCGGAATGGCGCAGTCTTCCGACAGGGATGCGCTCGTGCTTCGGAAGGAGGGCAGGAGGGCTTGGCTCGCCCTCGCTCTCCCGTCCGACGGCGACGCTCCGGCGAGGGGGCGTCGATCTTCGGCCTTCCAGGAGGCGCTCGCCGCGTCCGCCACGCGCGACCGCGATGAGGAGCAGCGGTTGCTGTACGTGGCATGCACCAGAGCGCGCGAGGCTCTGCTGCTCTCGGGGTCCGGCGACTTCCACAAGACCGACGGCCGCGAGACGGCTGTCGGCTGGGTGAGCGAGGCTCTCGGCCTCGAGCCCCGCTCGGGCGAGGGGTGCGATGTCGTGGTGATCGGCGAGGACACCCGGATCTCCGTGGTGCTCCTGGAGGATACCGGCCCCATTCCCCCGCCGATCGATCATTGCGCATCCCCGGCGCATGCGGGCACCGGGCCCGAGACGGAGGAAGTCGGACACACCCGGGAACAGCCGACGGGAAGCGCCTCCGCGATGACGCCCTCAGCCCTCTCCTACAGCCGGCTGCGTCTGTACAGCACATGCCCCCTCAGATACTGGGCGAGTTGCGTCGGAAGACTGGGAACGGCATGCGCGCGGACGGACGAGGATCCGCTCACGTTCGGCGACGCGGTTCACGCGGCGTTGCGCATCGCGGGTCCGGGCACCGCTCCGCCGCCTGAAGAGCGGCTCGCCGCGATCGCACGCCAGTGGAACCTGTCGGAGCAAGGCTCCTCCCGACTGAGGGGGGCGGTGGCGCGATATCACAGGTCCGACGTCTGCGCCCGCGTCTCGTCGCTGGGAAGAGTGGAGCGCGAGGTGCCGTTCGCCCTGCCGCTCCAGGGAGTGACGCTCACCGGGGGGATCGATCTGCTCGCCGGCGACGGTGTCCGAACGCTCGTGGTCGACTACAAGACAGGTAAGGACGCTGTTCGGCCGGAGGATGCCCGCGAGCGCTACAAGGAGCAGGCGGACTGCTACGGCCTTGCGGCTCTCACCGGCGGAGCAGAGAGGGTCGAGGTCGTCTTCGTCGGCGTGGAGACCGGGGGCGATGGGCCACCGCGGGAGGTGACTTTCTCCTATGGCGCCGGTGACACGGAGAGCCTGCGAGCCACGATATCCGAGCAGGCCGGGGCGTTGGCGCACGGACCATACGAGCCGCTGTCTCGCTACGAACCCGCTGCTTGCGACCAATGCCCCGCGGCCGGAAGCATCTGCCCTGTCAGGATCCCCGAGACGCGGCGCGGGGGCTAGCCGATCCCGGCTGCCGCGCGACGCTGTCGGAGCTGTCCGCAGGCCGCGTCGATATCCGCGCCCCGCTCGACGCGTACTGACGCCTCCGTTCCGGCACGCATCAGCGCGTCGCGGAATCGCTTGGCCGCGTCGGTGGCGGGTCTCTCGAGCCCGGTCCCGGCGACCGGGTTCACCGGTATGAGATTGACGTGACATGGCAGGTCAGAGCACCAGCGCACAAGTGACGCCAACTCCGCGGACGAGTCGTTCACTTCGGAGACGAGCGCGTATTCGAGCGTGGGCCGCCGTCCGGAAGTCGCCTCGTACTCCACAAGGGCCGCATGCAATGCGCGCAGCGGGTATTTGCGCATACCCGGCATCAGCCTGTCTCTGGTCTTCTGCACCGCCGAGTGCAGGGAGACCGCGAGGGTGAACTGCTCAGGCTCGCCGGCGAATCTGCGGATCCCGGGAAGGATCCCGCAGGTCGAGACGGTCAGGTGCCGCGATCCGATGCCGGGACCGTCGCTCGAGTTCAAGAAGCGCAGCGCGGCGAGAACCGGCTCGTAGTTCGCGAATGGTTCGCCCTGGCCCATGGCCACGGCATTCGACGCGCGCTTGCCGAAGTCTCGCGCGACCACGGTCACCTGGTCGACGATCTCACCGGGGAGAAGGTCGCGCACCAGTCCCGAACGGCCGGTCGCGCAGAATGAGCAGGCCATCCCGCATCCCGCCTGGGTGGAGAAGCAGACGGTCAGACGCCCGCCCGCGGGCAGTCCCACCGTCTCGATGGTGACGCCGTCCGAGAGTCTCAGGAGGTACTTGCGGCTCCCGTCGTGCGAGACTTGCCTCTCTATCGTCTCCGGGAATGACAGCGAGTGAGTCCCGCCAAGGCTCTCGCGCATCGCCGCCGGCAGATCGGTCATCTCGTCGAAGGACGTTACGCCTCTCTGGTAGAGCCAGCGCACGAGTTGGGAGAGACGCCAAGCCGGCTGCTCGAGGACGCGCATGGCGTCCTCGAGGCCGGCTTGGTCCAAACCTTTGATGTCGGTCCGCGCGTCCACGGACCCACTGTATCAGCCTTCTATCTCGCCAAGCGCCGCCTCGTAGCCTTGACGATGCTTGCCCTCGAATCGCCCGACCGCCCGGAAGTACGAGGCGACGTCGGCGAAGCCCTCGGCCTCGGCCTCCTCGGCCATCTTGGGATACATCTCCGTGAACTCGAAGCCCTCACCCTCGATGGCCGCCTTCAGGTTGTCGGCGGTCTCACCAGCCCCGCCCATGTAGGCCAGATGACCCAGAGCGTGAGCGGTCTCCTCTCCCGCGGCGTGGTCGAAGGCGGCCGCGGCGGCGGATGAGGACTGGATCCCGGCGATCCGGGACCACAGCGTGTAGCGGCGGTTCGCCTGCGACTCGCCGGCGAACGCAGCCTTCAGGTTCTCAAGCGTCTTGGTGCCGGTAAGGTCGCCCGGCCCCTCGTACGGCAGGAAGAACGACCCGGACGCGCCGCAGACCGGGCAAACCTCAGGCGCCGAGCCGACGTGGTAGTAGCCGCAACCCTTGCAGCGGAAACCCTGGACCATGCTGGGACTCCCATCATCCGACGTTGAAAAGCGCACCTATGGACGGGCGCTACGACATCCGTGATTATCCCCAAGATGCGAGGCGGCATGTCGCGTCGCGGATCGCTGCTACCTCACATCAACGAATCAGGGGCGGGGTCGGATTGTGGGTATCTAGAGGGGAGGTCTGCGGGGCGCGTGCAGGCTCGAGCTACCAGTCTGAGACGGTGACACGGGGTGCCGTCTCCGGGATTCGAAGGAGAGTGGGATGCGACGCATTCTTACGATCGTGCTGTTCGCGATGATCGCCGCCGCAACCGCCGCAGTGCCCGCGTGGGCGCTGCCGAGCGTGCCGGCTTCTGCCTGGGAGACCTCGGCGATCTGCAACGGGTGCCACTCGGATTTCGTGGCAAGGTGGTCCCTCTCGATGCACGCCCAGGCGCTGTCAGACCCGGTATACCGGTACAAGATCGCGCAGGCTGAGCGCGAGACAAGCGGGGCTGTGACACCGTTCTGCACCAAATGCCACGGTCCCATAGCGACCATGGCCGGGGAGATCGAGGGGACCGACCTGTCGGGTCTGTCCCCCCAGGGAGCCCAGGCGGTCAGCTGCGAGTTCTGCCACCATGTCACCGCGGCCAACGAGGACACCCCTGGCGCCATGCCGGGCAACACCTCCCAGGTCATCGACCCCGGAACCGGTGCCCGCAACACCAAGCACGGCCAACTCTCCGATTCCGTCTCCGTCTGGCATCCGACCCAGTACAACGCCGTGTTCGACACAGGCGAGTTCTGCGGCGCGTGCCATGACGTCAGGCATCCCGGCAACGGGCTGCTGCTCGAGGGCACCTACACGGAGTGGAAGGCGAGTTCCTACGCGGCATCGGGGATTACCTGCCAGAAGTGCCACATGACGCCCGCAGTGGGAGTCCCGGTGGGACCGGGTATCGCCGCGCCTGGAGCTCCTGTGCGCCCGCTGCTCTACATCATGAACTGGGTGGGAGGCAACGCGGTCTTCGGGCCTGCCGACGAGGCGGTGAAGCGCCTGCAGTCCGCCGCCAGGGTCACCCTGACCGCGCCGACCGCTGCGCCCGCGGGTGGAGCGACCAAGGTCACGGTGAAGATCGACAACGTGGGCGCGGGCCACTACATCCCCACCGGGCTGACTGAGGTGCGCCAGATGTGGATCTCAGTGGTCGCCACCGACTCCGCCGGCAACGTCGTGATGAACCAGAGGAGGGACTTCGGCACGGTGCTGGAGGACGAGCACGGCACCTTCCCGGTAGAGGTTTGGGACGCGACGGCCGTTCACAGTGACGACCGCATCCCCCCGAACGGCTCGGTCGAGTCGTCCTGGACGTTCACGTTCCCCACTTCCGGAGCGGTCAACGTGGGCGCGACCCTGTACTATCGCTCGTTCGATCCCGCCCTGGCCGCCGCCGCCGGCGTGACCCAGACGGTGCCGACGATCAGCATGGCATCGACGAGGACTGCGATCGCGTCGGCGGTCAAGCCCACTCCGACGCTGTCCAATCCGGTCGCCCCGGCCACCATGTCCCACACCAGGTCCTATACGGTGTACGCCACGCTGAAGCCTCGTCACGCCGCGGGCTCGTATCCCGTACGCATCTACAAGTACCGTCTGGTCTCGCGCAAGTGGAGGTCCTACGGCTACGTGAGGGCCAAGGCCACCAACTACTCGACGTACACGAAGGCCTCGGTGAGGCTGAAGCTCACGACCAGGGGCAAGTGGCGCCTGAGGGCATACGCGCCCGCGGACAGTGCCCACTCGGCGAAATGGTCAAGCCGCTACGACTACGTCACGGTCAAGTAGCGCCTGTCGCGAACACATCCGGCAACGGACAAGGAGAAGGGGCGGCCGGTGGGCCGCCCCTTTCTGCGCGCCGAGACGTCCGCCGTCTCACTTCTCTTCGGCGGGGCCCTCGGGTCCCATCAACTGCTGCCAGCGCTCCTCGCCCAAGCACTGTCGGGCCGAAGAGCACCACGACACGCAAGATGGCGAGTCCTCTCGAAGGACCAGCACGCCGCATTTCGGGCAGCGGCGGCGCATCTCGTCCGAGAAGATCTCGACCGCGTAGCCGCATTGCGGGCACGGGTGCAGGCTCACCGTGAGACTGCGCTGGTCCTGCCCCGGGCACTTCAGCGGTCCCGCCATGATGTCTCCTCTTCGCCTAGTGGGTCCTTGACGCCGCCCGCGTGTGGGCCGACACCCTCAGTCTACCCACGCTTGGAGGGTCGGTATCCTGAGATGGGTGGGGGCTACCTGAGCTTGCTGGGCTTGTCGCCCACGATCATCCGCACACTCATCCGCTTGCGGTCCCGGTAGAGAGTGACGGTCACCTTCTGTCCGACCTTGGTCAGCCGCACCGCCAGGATGAGGTCGTCCATGGATCGCAGCCGCTTGCCGTCGAGCGCGATGATGACATCGCCCACCTTAAGACCCGCCTTCTGCGCCATCGTCCCCCGGGTCACTTCGGCGACCAGAGCTCCCTCGGACACGGGAAGATCCTTCTCCTTGGCGAGGTCCTCGTCCACGGTCTGACCGAGTATCCCAAGGAAGGGATGCCGGGCCCTCCCTCGGGCGATGAGCTCGTCGGCCACGCGGGCAGCCGTCCGCACCGGGATCGCGAAGCCGATACCGGCGTTCACACCGGTGTCCGAATAGATCGCGGAGTTGATCCCGATGAGGCGTCCACGCCGGTCGACCAGCGCGCCGCCGGAGTTGCCCGGGTTGATGGCCGCATCGGTCTGCAGCACGTCGACGAGCGGGTAGACTCCCTGACCGACATTTCCGGTGCTCTCCGGCAGAGACCGATGCATCCCGGACAGGACGCCGCTGGAGACGGAGTGCTCAAGGCCGAACGGGGAACCGATGGCCACGACGAGCTGCCCCACTTCAACGCCGTCCGACGAAGCGATCCGGATGGAAGGGATCCGGCCGGGGACCCTGAGGACCGCGATGTCGGTCTCCGGATCCGTGCCGACCAGCACCGCCTGCAGCCGGCGGCCTTCCGGAGGGGTGACCGTGATCGAGGCCGCGTCCGCGACGACGTGGTCGTTCGTTATCACGTAGGTGTCACCTCCCGGAGCGGAACGGTAGGCCACTCCCGAGGCCTGCGCAGCGATCGGCACGTCCGGGTGACCCTGCGGCAGGCCGTCGGCGCCTGAGGCGTTCTGGCTCCTGGCCGTGATGACCACGTTCACGACCGAAGGCAGCGCCGCATCGGCGGCGACCGCCACCGGCTCGGCGTCCGCCCCACTCACTGAGGGGATCCCGCGAGACGACGTTGTCGACGTGGAGTCCATGATCGCCAGGCGAGCCCCCGCCCAACCACCGATCAGCCCCGCGACCGCCGCAACGACGAGGGCGGGCGCCACGATGAGGCACCCCGTGCGCATGACCGAGCGTCGCGTGGGTGTCGGGGGCATGGGAAGCCTCAAGGGGTTGCCCTCATCTTCAGCGTCACCGGCGTAGACGGCAGGTTCGCCGGGAGGCGCCGAAGGCTCCGGTGACGAGAGGCGGGCTTCAGGCTGGGCGGGTCCTTCGTCCAATTGCATCCCAACTCCCCGCGTCTGACGATTCCACGCGCAAGAGTCTATATCCCACACAGGGTCGATCGAACTACCCGGGAGCCCTCAAGCATGCCGGTTTGCCCGTCGTGCGGCGCTCGCCTAGACTGCCCTTCAGAGAAGCTCGGGAAGAGGGCCCTGGACATGGACCAAACACGATATTCGCCTGCCGAGGATCCGGACCAGGCCATCTCGCTCGCCGAGGATCCTTTCGGCGGGTCGCCGGCGGAGCCGGGCGAAGGACCGCCTTCCCCGGCGGTGGCAAGCGACCCTGTGCAGCCCGAGCTGGCCTACGAGCCCGCCGACGCCGCGGAGGTATTCGGGCGGGACGAGGACGTGGCCGATACTGCGGGATCGCCGATGGAGGCGCCCCCTCTCGAGGAGACCTCCGAGGACGAGCCCTCGCCGGAGGACGATCCATCCCTCGACCAGATGGTCGAGTCGTTGAGGACCGCGGCAGAGACCGTCGGCACGGTGTCTTCCGATGCTGTGCCGGAAGCGGCGGCGGTCGCCCTTGAGAGCGCCTCGACCGAGACCGGGCCTGAGACACAGGACGCCGAGCCCGAGGCCGCCCCCGAGCCTTCGCAGACGGTCGACGCCGGCGCTGCGATTCCAGCCGCCGCGCTCGAGCCGATCCTTGCGCGCGACCGCGCGGGCACTCAGGTGCCCTACTGGCTCTTCGCCGCCGCTTGGGCCACCTTCTCGGTCGTGATGACCGTGCTTCTCTGGCCGATGGCCACGGACTCCTTCGTCGGTCGTCCCCTGTACGCCGTCTTCGTGTACGGAGGAGCGGGGATGACCCTGGCCGCGCCGATCCTCGGACTCCTGGTTTGGGCGATCGTCCGCGCCGGGGTCGAGCCGGACCTGCGCCAGGGCCTCCTTCGCGCCGCGCTGCTTCGAGCCGCCACGACGGCGGTCTTCGGCGTCGTCGTCTGGTGGGTCGCGCTGGTCGTGTTGGATCTGCACCGCGCGGGACTGCTCGGCTGAGTCCGTCACACAGGGCCGAGGGGAACCGAGCCGTGTCGCGAACAGATGTCTCAAGCACGAAGAGTATCGCGGTCCTCCAGGGCGGGCGTTCGGCCGAGCGAGACGTGTCGCTCAGCACGGGCGCGCAAGTGGCGCCGGCTCTCCGCAGCAAGGGTCACGAAGTCACGCTCGTGGACACCGCCGAGCCGGACTTCATAGACCGCCTCCGCCGGATGCGTCCCGATGTGGCATTCATCTGCCTGCACGGACGCTTCGGCGAAGACGGCACCATGCAGGGACTGCTCGAGCTCCTAGACATCCCCTACGTGGGTTCCGGCGTGCTGTCCAGCGCTCTGGCGATGAACAAGGTCGTCAGCAAGCACGTGTTCGCGATGGAGGGGATACCCACCCCTGCCTACGTTCCGCTCAGAGCCGGCGAGCCCGTGGACACGGAAGGGATAGCGGCGGAACTGGGGGACAAGACGGTCGTGAAGCCCGCGAACGAGGGGTCTTCGGTGGGCATGACGATCGTCCACGACCCCAGCGAACTGCCCGCGGCCATCTCGCTCGCCTTCGAGCATGACTCTCTCGTGATCGTGGAGCGATTCGTCACCGGCGCGGAGGTGACGGTCGGGGTCCTGGGCAACGACGACCCGATCGCCCTGCCGACTTTGGAGGTCGTGCCCGAGCACGAGTTCTATGACTACGAATCCAAGTATGTGCCGGGCATGAGCCGCCACATCATCCCGGCGCGCGTCAGCGATCAGGCGCGCCTCGAGTGTCAGAGCATCGCCGTGGCCGCGCACATCGCTCTCTGCTGCGAGGGCATGTCGCGCGCCGACACAATCGTTACGCCTGGAGGCGAGGTCACCCTGCTGGAGGTGAACACGATCCCCGGCATGACCGCCACGAGCCTGCTTCCGGAGGCCGCGCGCGCAGCGGGCATCGAGTTCCCGGTGCTGTGCGATCGCCTGGTCGGCTACGCGCTCGACGCCTGGGAGCGCAGGCAGCGCGTATAGCTGTCGCGCAGCGAGACGACGCACGCCGTTGCCAGCGGGCGGGACGCCTCGGCGCTAGGCGGACCCCCGATCAGTCGGATCGTCGCATGCCGGGGTCGAGCAGGGCAGCTCGACCGTGAACGTGGCGCCCCCCCCGGGGTTCTCGTCCACGCGAACGGTCCCCCCGTGGTTCTCCGATATGATCCTGACGATGTAGAGGCCGAGCCCGAATCCCGGTCTGCCGGCGGCGGTACCCTCGAGCCGGGTGAAACGGTCGAACACGCGCTCGCGGTCCTCCGGAGGAACTCCGGGTCCGCGGTCCGAGACCTGGACGATCGCGCGGCTGTCGACACACGCGACGCGCATGAGCACTGGATCGCCGTCGGGGGAGTACTTCAAAGCGTTGACGAGCAGGTTGACCAGTACCTGCCTCAGCCTCCTCTCTTCTCCGCTCACGATCGGCCGCGAGTCTATCTCAAGGAGCAGCTGCCGATCCGGGTATGCGGGCCCCGTCACGGAGACCACGTCCTCTGCGAGATCGGCGACAGAGACGGGCGCGAGTGCGGTCGGAGCCAGCAGCTCGTCGGCGCGCATGGCGGACAACAGGTCTTCTAGGAGCACCGTCATCCGCTCGGTGCTGCGCTTGGCTGAGTCGAGCGCCCTCTCCCGATCGTCGTCGCCCAGGGGCTGACGGAGCAGGTCGAGGTAGCCGACGACGACCGAGAGCGGGGAACGCAGGTCGTGGGTGATGAGAGAGAGCATCTCGGACCGGACGTCGTGGAGGCGGTGCTCCTCGGTCACATCGCGCGCTGTGAACAGGATGCGCTCGTGCGAGTCGGCCGAGTGGCGAACCGCCTGCGCGATATGCCAGCGCGTCTGTCCCCTACTGGACAGTTGCACGGGTGAGGCCTCCAGCGTCGCGGCCCTCAGCAGTGACTCCGCGTCCAGTTGTTCGCCGGTGGCGTCGGTCAGGGTCGAGCCTTCCAGTACCTGGGCGAGCGTCCTGCCGATCATGGGCGACTCCGGATGACCGAAGGCGACCGCCGCGGCGGGGTTGGCGACGATGATGCGCCCGTCCTCCATCACGATCTTGGCCTCGCGTGACTCGCTGACGATGGCGCTGAGGGACTCCCTGGCCCGCTCCGCCGAGCGCGCGGCCTCCTCCAGGGTGCTCTGGCGAACGCCCGATTGCCGCAGCAGGTTCTCACATACGTTGGCGACCTCACGGAACTCGTCCGGAAGCATCGGGTCGTCGGGCGCCTCCACAACCGTCCCGGGGGTTCCCTCGATTGCGACGGCGCCCGTGGTCTTGATGCCATCCACCATCCGATCCACGGGCCGGCGGACCATATCTGTCAGGAACAGGCCCAGCCCTGCACCTATCGCCGCGACGAGCAACCCCGCGACCGCGGCGGACAGGAACATCAGCTCCCTCTCGTCACGCCATGGCATGATCGGTTGGACCGACATCAGGTAGTGGACCGTCAACGACAAGGCGGCGGCGGCAAGCGATATCGCCACGACCGTGATCACAAGCCGTCCGCGAAGCCCTCGCGGCATGATGCGGCTGGCGAGTCTGGTCAAGCGCGTGTCGGACGTCCGGTCCAATCGACGGGCCCTTCCGCATCCGAAGCACGAAATCGCTCGAAGACACATCTACATCGCTGTCGGGACCTCTCAAGAATCGCGCATGTCGGCACCGCGGCGCTCCGGTATTCGACGGGCGGCGCGAATGCCGGCCCCTCAGGCCGGCCGTCCAGCGCGCGCGGACAACACCTTCACTGCGTCCATCAAGACGAGAGGGATCGCGCTTGCGACCAGCACCGCTCCCCAGTCGGTCAAGCCGAGCGGGACGGTCTTGAAGATGGTACTGACGGCAGGAGCGTACAGGACGACCAGGTGGGCCGCGAACGACCCGGCCAGCGCGAGCACGAGCCAGCGGTTGCGCAGCGACTCCGCCGACCAGATGCTCCTCCGGGTGGAGCGGAAGCTGATGGAATGCAGGAGTTGAGTGAGAACCATGGTCGTGAGAAGCATGGTCTGGCCCAGCTGGTAGCGGTGGCCCGGCGCGAACCACTCGCCCCACACGTAGACTCCGAGCGCGCCCACGGTGATCAGCGCGCCCTGCACGATCACCTGACGCTGGTTCGGACGGGTCAGTATGCCCTCGTGGGCCGAGCGCGGGGGGGCATCCATGACGCGGGGCGAGCCGGGATCGACGCCGAGCGCGAGCGCCGGCAGGCCGTCAGTGACGAGGTTGTTCCACAGCAGCTGCAGAGGCAGCAGCACCGGATTGGCCGTAAGGAACGAGCCGATGAAGACGATCAGCACTTCCGACGCATTGCAGGACAGAAGGAACAGGATGAACTTGCGGATGTTGGCGAAGACTATCCGTCCGTGACGGATGGCCTCCACGATGGTGGCGAAGTCATCGTCGGCCAGCACCATGTCCGCGGCCTCCCGGCTCACGTCGGTGCCGATCTGGCCCATCGCGACCCCGATGTCGGCCTTCTTCAGGGCCGGCGCGTCGTTGACGCCGTCGCCGGTCATCGCGACGACGTGCCCGCGTCTCTGGAGCGCGTCGACTATGCGCAGCTTGTGCTCGGGGTTGACGCGCGCGTAGATGCGGATGTCCTCGACGGCGCGGTAGAGGTCCTCGTCGCTCATGGCTTCGAGTTCGACTCCGGTGACGACGCGCTTCCCCTCGAGCAGGCCTATCTCCGCGCCGATCGCCGCGGCCGTCAGCGCGTGGTCGCCCGTCACCATCGCGACGTGGATCCCCGCGCGGTGGCATGCCGCGATCGCGGCGGGCACCTCGGCGCGCGGCGGGTCGACCATGCCCAGGATGCCCACGTAGGTGAGCTCCTGCTCGAGTCCCTCCTCGTCCGTCGGGTCGCCGGTTCCCAGTTCGCGCATCGCGAACGCCAGCGTGCGATGCCCGGTGGCCGCCAGATCCTCGTTCATCGAGTGCAGCCTTGCAGCCAGGTCGGACGTCATGGGCACGGTACGACCGGCCAGGCGGGCCGTCGTGCACAGGGCGAGCACGATATCGGGCGCGCCCTTGGTGTAGGCGACGCTGGCGTCTCCGAGCTCGTGGACGGTCGTCATGCGCTTTCGCTCGGAGTCGAACGGGATCTCGTAGACGCGCGTGGGTCGGACCCGATCGCCCGACAGGCGGTCGGCCGCGACGACCAGAGCCGTCTCTGTGGGGTCGCCGATGAGGCGTCCGTCGGCTCCGAAGCGGCTGTCGTTGCACGAAGCCGCGATGGTCAGGAGCAATTCCCGGTCCGCGGGATACGGAAGTCCCTCCACTGGACGGATAGCCCAGTCAGGCAGGATGTCGGCTCTGTCGGTGCCTACGATCATGCGGCGCACTACCATCTCGTTGCGTGTGAGCGTGCCGGTCTTGTCGGTGCAGATGAAGGTTGTGGAACCGAGCGTCTCCACCGCATGCAGCTTCCTCACGATCGCGTTGCGCCGCGCCATCAGGCGCACTCCGAGCGAGAGTGAGACGGTGACGATGGCCGGGAGCCCTTCCGGGATCGCAGCCACGGCAAGCGATATCGCGACGAGCAGGTTGAGCGTCAGCGCCTTGATGAACGAGGCGGTGAGGAGCGTCCCGAAGGAGCCGCCGCCCATGGAGAGCCACGCGCGGATGATGCCAACGGCGAAGACGATGGCCGCTATGACCAGCACCGCGACGGCGATCCGCTTCCCGACGCCGCGCAGTTCGTTCTGGAGAGGGGTGGGCTCGGACTTCTGTTCGGCCAGAAGTTCGGCGATGTGCCCCATCTCGGTGTCCTGGCCGGTGGAGGTCACCAGGAGCCTGCCCCGGCCGAGTGTGACCGCGGTGCCGGCGAACACCATGTCGCGCCTGTCGCCCAGAGGCAGGGTCTGATCCGCCAGCGCCTGGGCGTCCTTGGACGAGCCGTGGCTCTCGCCCGTGAGGGACGCTTCGTCGACTCGTAGCGCGGCCACTTCCGCCAGACGGCCGTCGGCCGGTATCCGGTCGCCCGAGGAGAGCAGCACCACGTCTCCGACGACGAGATCCTCGGCGGGGACGGAGAACTCCAGTCCGTCCCGTATCACGGAGGCCTCGGGCGCGGCCATCCGCTTGAGAGCCTCCATCGCCCGCTCGGCGCGATACTCCTGCGTGAAGCCCAGGACGCCGTTCAGCAGGAGGATCGCCATGATGGCCACGGCCTCCGGGATCTGTCCCTCCGCCGCGGACAGGAGCACCGCCACGAACAGGACCCAGATCATGAAGTCGTTGAACTGGCCGAGGAACATCCTGATCGCGCCTCCGCGCTCCTCGGCACGGAGCCGGTTGGGACCGTCCGATGCGAGACGGGCAGCGGCCTCCTTCGCGGTGAGACCGCGTTCCAGGTCGGTGCCCAAGAGGGAGGCGACCTCGTCAGCCGGCAGCGTGTGCCATGGCGAGACCTGCGTGGGTCGCGATGGTCTCGGGGACTTCGTTGCGCTCACGTGACCTCCGGATGAGAAAGAGACCCCCGGCGGGCCTCAGAGTGTGGCCGGCCGAGAGTCTCGCGGTCACAGTACCCTGTGGTGGCAGGGCCGGGGCGCATGTGCCCGGGATTGTCGGCCTGCCTCCCGCGCGCTCTCGCGCGCGGGCGCTACTCCCTCTCGCCGGGTCAGGATATCACGCACGGATCCGGAACGGGTGCCGCCGCGAGCGCCTTCCATCGCGCTTAGGTTGGCAACACTCGGTGAGTTAGCATATACTAACTCCATGCAGAGACCGAGCATGGCCAAAGGGAGCGAGATGCGCGACAAGAACCAGGATCCGACCGTACCGAAAGGCGCAGCGCCGTCCAAGGACGACCTGTGCGCGCATTGCACCCTCGCGGACGCGCGCACCGGCCAGCGCTTCGTGGTGACTGCGGTCGAGGACGCACAGGCGCGCCTGACGGCCCTGCGATTCGGGATGGCGGAGGGCGCGTGCATCCAGTGTTCGGCGCGTATCCCGGCGGGTCCCATCGTGCTGCGATCGGGACGGCAGGAGATCGCGGTCGGCCGTGAGCTCGCAAAGCGCATCCGCGTACGTCCGGAGTCCTCGGAAGAGAAACGCGACCGCGTGAGTGGAGCCGACGGGCGGTAGGTCCGTGGCGCATCACTCGACACACGCTCCCGCTGTGCCCGGAGTCCGCGACGGAGCCGTGGTGCTGGTCGGCAATCCCAACGTCGGCAAATCCGCGGTGTTCAACGCGCTGACCGGGGCGTACGTGGACGTGTCGAACTTCCCCGGCACCACTGTGGAGATCACGCACGGCCGGTTCGGAGACGCGGACGTGCTGGACACTCCCGGCATCTACGGCGTCTCGTCGTTCAATGAAGAAGAGACAGTGGCGAGGGATGTGGTTCTGTCCGCGGAGCGGATCGTGAACGTGGTGGACGCGGTCCACCTGGCGCGCGACCTGTTCCTCACCCTGCAGCTCGCCGATGCGGGCATACCCATGGTCGTCGCGCTGAACATGTCTGACGAAGCGCGGCGGGAGGGAGTGGCGGTCGACCGCGACCTGCTCGAGGATCTGCTCGGCGTGCCCGTGGTCGAGACGGTGGCTATCGACGGACGAGGGGTGGGCGAGCTCAAGGCGGCCATTCCCAGGTCGCGTCCGGGGCACGTGGATCCCGAACTGGAGAACGCGCTACTCGAGATGTCGGCGAAGGTCGGCTCGCGCGCCGAGGCCCTGCTGGTCCTCGAAGGGGATGAAGCCGTCGCACAGAGGTGCGGCGTCGAGCCCGGCGCGATGCGCGAGGAGATCTACGTTCGACGCCGCGTCCGCGTGGATGACCTGATCGGCCACGTCGTGCGCGAGGAACGCCGCGGGCTGCGCTTCTCCGCGCGGCTCTCCCGATGGATGCTGCACCCTCTTACGGGGATACCGCTTCTGGCGATGCTGCTCGTTCTCGTCTACAAGGTACTCGGCCAGTTCGTCGCCAATGACGTCGTCGGACTGACCGAGGGCGTCGTCATGAAGGGGTACTGGGAACCCTTCGCGCGGAGCCTGGTGGAGCGTCTGGCAGCGACGGGCACTCCGGCGAACGCCTTTCTCGCCGGCGAGTTCGGCGTTCTGACGATGACGCCCACGTATCTGCTCGGCGTCATACTGCCACTCGTGACGGGCTTCTACCTTCTGCTCTCCCTGCTCGAGGATTCGGGCTACCTGCCGAGGATCGCCGCCCTGACGGACCGGGCTCTGACGTCCATGGGTCTCAACGGCCGCGCGGTGATCCCGCTCATCCTGGGTCTGGGATGCGTGACCATGGGCACACTGACCACTCGCATCCTGGGCAACAAGCGGGAGCGGTTCATAGCCACCGCCCTGATGGCCATCGCGGTGCCATGCTCCGCGCAGATCGCGGTGATCACCGCGCTCATGACACGCGTGTCGGTCGGTTACTCGCTGGCGTACTTCGGGATCCTGCTCGCGATCTTCGTGGTTCTCGGGACGGTGTTGCAGAGAGTCACGCCCGGCGAGTCGACGGCCCTGCTGATAGACCTTCCGAGCCTGAGACTTCCGAGGATGGGCAACGTCGCGCGCAAGACCGCCACGAAGGTGTGGGGCTTCATGCGCGAGGTGGCGGGCTTCTTCCTGATCGGCGCCATCCTCATCTCGACGCTCAAGTTGACCGGCGCGCTGGCGTGGGTCCAGCGGGTGGCGACCCCGCTCACGGTCGGCTGGCTGCATCTCCCGGCGAAGGCCGCGACGGCGTTCGTGATGGGTTTCGTGCGGCGCGACTTCGGAGCCGCCGGCTTCTTCACGATGAATCTGACCGATGCCCAGCTTCTGGTCGCTATGGTGACCATCACGCTGTTCGTGCCGTGCATCGCTTCGGTGATGGTGATCCTCAAGGAGCGGGGCTGGCGCTACCTGGCAGGTCTGGTAGCCTCGTCCGTGGGACTCGCTTTCCTGCTCGGCGGCATCGTGGCGCGCGTCGTAGAGGCGGTGGGCTAGATGACTCGCGATGAGCCGAAGGAGAGCGCTGCCGTGATCCCGCCGGCGTGTCCTATGGTCGTCGAGGATCTGGAACTGCCGTGCCCGCGTTGCGGCCTGAAGGCCCCCGGGGTGCGGTGCCCTCGCTGCGACGCCGTAAAGATCACCGCGTGCTCGGGGGACTGCGCGTCCTGCCGGAAGTCGTGCGGCTGACCGTTTCCCGCAGCCGTCCGAATACGGCCGAGAACCGCCGGCTCACCCAGCGCGTCAAAGGGTCGTGATGGTCCGACCGTCCGCAGTCCCGAGTTTGTGCGGGCGGCCAGCCGCAGGTATGCTAGTGCATCGGCGCCCCGGCGCCCACGTTCAGGCAAGCAGTCCGCTTCATCCGAAAGGAAGGTCCATGTCCCCCGAAGTGGCTTCAAAGCAAGGCACCGATAAGACCGTCATCTACCTGTTGGGCGCGATAGTCGTCCTTCTCGTCGTGATCGTCGCCGCTTTCTTCTTCAAGGCGCAGGCCGGCAGTCCGTCCATCGGCGGCCAAGTCACGGCACCCACCGCGCCTCCCGGCAACCCCGGGATCCAGCCGTCCACCGGGACGGAATTCGATCCGGCGACCGCCACGAAGGTGCCGCCCAAGCAGAATCCCGAAGCGTACGTGAAGGCCTACTACCAGGCGATCCTGGCCAAGAAGTGGGATGCGGCCTTCAAGATGCAGCCCGCCGCGAGCCAGAAGGGCGCCAGCGTCGCCGACTTCCAGAGCACGCAGACCGGCTACGGCATGAAGGCGTTCAACGTCCTCAGTTCCAAGGCCCAGGGCGACGTCGCGACCGTCGAGGTCGAGCAGGATCTCGGGGCGAACGGCAAGTGGGGCGTCGAGTGGACCTTCGCCAAGTACAAGGACGGTTGGGTCGTCCAGAGCCGCAAAGTGGTCATGAAGTAGCAGTCGCAGAGATCTTCGCCCTCACCGGAGTCCCGGCACACCCGTGTCGGGACTCCGTGCTATCTTCGCTAGCATGCCGACGCCCGACGTCCCATCATCCGCCGACAGCCTGTCGCGCTTCATCACGCCCGGCACGGACGAGGAGGTTGCTCGGCGATACGCGCGATTGAGTGAGGCGTCGCGTGTCACCTCGAGCCTTGAGGATGAGATCGCCTTCCTCGACACGGAGACCACAGGCTTCGACCCCACTCGCGATCGCGTCGTCGAGATCGCCGTCCTGGTGGCGCGGGGGCCGAACGTGCTCGAGCGCTACAGCAGCCTAGTGGATCCGGGACGCCCGATACCGTTGGAGACCACGCAGCTCACCGGGATCGACGACGGGATGGTCGCCGGCGCGCCCGCGATCGCGGACGCCGTCGCGGACGCGCTCGACCTCATCGGCGAACGCGACATCGTCGCCCACAACGCGTGTTTCGACCGGTCCTTCGTCATGGAGGCGGCCGGCCGGATCGGTCGCCGCGTCCCGGGCCGCTGGCTGGATTCGCTCCAGTTGACGCGTATCGGGCTGCCGCGACTGCGCAGTCATCGCCTGCGCGACATCGCCGAGGCCTTCGACCTGACGCTCCCCGGTCACCGCGCCGGCGAGGATGTCGAGGCGCTGTTCCAGGTCTGGCGCATCGCGCTGGCCGGACTCGACGATCTCCCGCTCGAGATCCTGTCGCACCTCGCGAGCCTTTCTCCCGGGACGGACTGGCCCCTGCGCGACACGCTCCTCCGCTCCGCGGCGCGCGGGCGATCGCGCTCATTCGACATCAAGCGTCTCCGGGCCGACTCGGTGCGCGGGCACAGTGTCGCCGGTCTCGCCGACGCCGGCGAGCGGGACCTCGCGTGCCCGGACCTCGGCGAGATCCTGGCCGAGTTCGCTCCCGGAGGAGCAGTGGGCAGGATGTATCCGGGCTTCGAGTCCCGAGACGAGCAGGTCCGGATGGCCGAGGCGGTCGTGGACGCCTTCGCCACACGGACCCACCTGGCGATCGAGGCCGGGACGGGGGTGGGCAAGTCCGTCGCATATCTCGTCCCGGCGGCTCGTTTCGCCCTCCACAATCATCTGGGCGTCGGCGTGGCCACGAAGACGAATGCCCTCATGGATCAGCTCGTGTACGGGGAGTTGCCGAAGTTGGCCGCGGAGATGGGCGGACAGCTGCGCTACGTGGCTCTCAAGGGATACGAGCACTATCCCTGCCTGCGCAAGATAGAGCGCATCCTGGGATCAGGAGAGGATGTGGACGAGGAGCGCCTCGCGAACATCGCGGCCCTGTCCGCGTGGGTGGCGCAGTCGTCGTGGGGCGACCTGGACGCCGTCAACGTGCACTGGGGACCCTGGCGCCAGCAGGTGGCCTGTTCAGTCGAGGACTGCACCCGGAAGCGCTGTCGCTTCTATCCGAGCCTGTGCTACCTCCACGGCGTTCGACGCCGGGCGGGCTCGGCACACGTGGTCGTGACCAACCACGCCCTGCTCTTCCGGGACACGGCGGCAGCGGGAGGGATCCTGCCCCCGCTGCGCTACTGGGTCATCGACGAGGCGCATTCCGCCGAATCGGAGGCGCGCAAGCAGCTGTCGATGTCGGCCGACCACCGCGTCATCGCCGCCATGTTGGACGCGCTACACACCGAGGGGCGAGGCGGCGCGGTCGACGCGGTCCGCTCGAAAGCGCGCCTGGTCGCGCTCGCCCGCGGAGACGACGTCCTGGCCGCGCGCATCGAGACGCTCACGTCGCGGCTGCGGGGCGAGATCGCGAGCGCGGCGACCATCGCAGAATCCTTCTTCGACTTCCTGAAGGACCTTCCGGTCGAGGAATCCGACTATGACACGGCCGAGGTTCATGTGACTGCGCCTCTGCGCGACCGCACCGAGTGGAGCGTCGCCGCAGGCGTCGGTCACTCTCTGTCCAGGAGGCTTCGCTCGGTCGTGTCCTTGGGGCGCGACCTGCTCACCGCACTTGCAGAGACCGGCGAGGAGCTGACCGACGCGCAGGCCGACCTTGCCGGATACCTGTCACGACTCGGCGAGCAGATGGAGGGACTCGAGACCGTTCTGGACGGGACTGACGGATCCTACGTGTACAGTGCGCAGGTCTCGCGCCGCCGCGACGACGCGAGAGACCGCGTGTCGGCATCGATGCTCGACGTGGGAGCCGCGCTGCTCGAGCGCTTCTTTCCGGAAGTGCACTCCGTGGTCTTCACTTCGGCGACCATCGCGACGGGTGACGATTTCGGGCATTTCGCGCGCACGATCGGTCTCGACCGCCTTGCTCAGGGGACTTGGGCGTCTCTGCGATTGGAGTCAAGTTACGACTTCGACAGACAGATGGCGGTGCTTGTCCCCTCCGACATGCCGGAACCGTCGCAGGGGCGCCACATCGCCTCCCTGGCGGACCTGCTGCTGCGGCTGCACGTGGCGATGGGCGGGTCGGTTCTCACCCTGTTCACGAGCAAGCGCGAGATGGGGAAGGTGTACGACCTTGTCGCGGGCCCTCTGGAGGCGCAGGGACTCAAACTGCTCCTCCAGGGACGCGGGGTGTCCACCAAGAGGGTCCGCGACGAATTCCTGGCGGACGAGCGGGTGTCGCTGTTCGCGACGAAGTCCTTCTGGGAGGGATTCGACGCGAAGGGTGACACGCTCCGGTGCGTGGTGATCGCGCGGCTCCCGTTCGGGCGTGTGCGCGATCCCCTGTACGAAGAGCGCCGCTCGCGCGACCCGCGTGCGTGGGACGACTTCTACCTGCCGGAAGCCATCCTCGAACTGAAGCAGGCGGCCGGACGCCTGATCCGGTCCGGCACCGACGAAGGCTGCGTGATCGTGGCCGACGGCCGCCTCACAGGCGGCAGGCCCTATGTCCGGCGCTTCCTGGAGGCGCTTCCGGTGGCGGACGTGGAGATCCTTCCGGCCACGGAGCTGCTGGAGAGGGTGCGGGAACGGTTCGGGAGGTAGCCCCCGGAGCCCGCGTTCGGGACTGGGTGAGCTAGCCTCCGAAGACCTCGGCCAGAGCGGTCGCGACCTCGGGGAAGCGAAACACATAGCCGGTCCGGAGAGCCTTGCCCGCGTCCATCCGCTGGCTCATCAGGAGGCTGTCCGCCCCCTCGCCCAAGATGAGGCGAAGCGCCGCTCGCGGGACGGGCAACCAGCTCGGACGGTGAAGAGCCCTTCCGATCTCGCGCGAGAACTCGGAGTAGCGCAGAGGAACGGGCGCACCCCCGTTGATCGCGCCTTCGACGGCGGGGTTCTCTACGGCGTGGCGGAACAACCCTGCGATGTCTTCCGCGTGTACCCAGGAGATCCACTGGCGGCCGGAGCCGATGGGTCCGCCAACGAACATCCTCATCGGCGGCGCCACGCGCGTCAGCGCGCCCTCGTCGCTCAACACGATGCCCGTGCGGACGCGCACTACCCGGGTGCCGGGCCCCTCCGCGCGACGCGCTTCACTCTCCCAGCGCAGGCAGACCTGAGCGAGCCAGTCCTTCCCTACGGGCGCGTCCTCATCCAGGATCCGATCTCCACAGTCGCCGTAGTAGCCGACCGCGGAGCCGTTCACGAGAACGGTCGGTCCGGCGCCCGCCGCGCGGGCGCGCGCCATGGCGTCCACGATCGCCCTGGTGGAGTCTATCCTGCTCGATTCGATCAGGGCCTTCGAGTGGTCGGTCCAGCGGGCGACGATGGGGAAGCCCGAGAGGTTGACGACCGCGTCCGCGCGGGAGACTTCGTCCGCCCACGGTCCCGCAATCGTGTCCGGGACGAATGCCGCTTCAGCAACGGGTCTTGCCTTCGGCGGCATGGGCGCCACCCGTCCCGGCCGGTGTGACAGCCAGACGACATCGTGACCAGAGCTGATCAGCTGGGCCGTCAGCTGGCGTCCGATGCCGCCGTTTCCGCCAGCGATGGCGACCCGCATCGCGGTTCCCTTCGCTAGCAGATCCCGTCCTCGTCCCCCGCTTGCTCGAGCATGTCCTCAGCGAAGTGCCTGTGACCGCGGGTGCACTTCGAGCACGCCCGCATCAGCGATTCGGGACAGATGACGCGCTCGGCATTGGCGGCCATCGAAGCCATGCGATGGGGGTCGCCCCTCAGGAGCGATTGGCAGCAATCGTCGCAGACGAGGCATTCGGCGGCCGGACACCATTCGTGGTCGGCCTCGGGATTCGTGTTCGCGCAAAGGATGCATCGCAACGAGCCGTCGTGCGGGGGTCGCCTTGACGTGTCGAAGCCATGCTCCGTGTGTGCCATTGTCGATCCTCCCTGCGCTTCCTGGTTGCGTCATTGATTCGCCGGACAGACTACACGTCCTGTTGCAAAACGTGTACCGACAAGCCTCCGCGATCGATCAGCCGAGTTCCTCGCGGGCGACTTCCGCGACCGCCGCCCGCACGTCGGCCGGGCCCACGACCATTGCGTCCCCCAGACGCGACGCGATCCGCCGGGATATCCAGCGGGTTCCGGCGAAAGGCACGGACGCCATCACGCTCCCGTCGACTTGGCGCTCGAACTCTGCGCCCGGCCACTCTCGTGGCGTCAGATCGGGGACGTCCTGGCGGAAGATCACGTCGGCGCGCGGAAGCGCAGCGGGGTCGGGGGCGACGTCGGTCGCGGCGATCTGGCCTTCGGGACGCACGAAGTGATCGCCCGTGGGCTCGACCGCCGATATACGGTCGAGGCGGAACGTGCGCTGCTCCCGGACGCCCTCGTCCCAGGCGATCAGGTACCAGGCGCCGCGCGAGTAGAGGCAACGCAGCGGGCGAACAACGCGCTCGGACGTCTGCGCCGATCCCTGAGACGTATAGGTCATCCGCGCGGTGGCGCAGGCCGAGGCCAGACTGCCGAGCCTGGCCAGCGTGTGCGCGACGCCATCCGGCGCCACGGATGCGCGCACGGAGCGGGTCAACGAGTCCGGGTCCGTGGTCGTCTGCGTCATCGCGGTCAGTCGCTCGATCAGTGACGACTCGGGACCGACGGCGCACGCGTCGAGGGCGGCGAGGAGGGCACGCGCCTCCGAAGACGTCAGCCTGACCGGTTCGCCAAGAGCCGGCAGGACCCCGAAGACGATTGCCTCGTCGCCATCCACCAGTACTCCCACGAGCGCGTTCGGATCGCGGTCGTCGGTACCGCACATCGACAGCTTCGTCAGATCGTCGGCCACCGTGACCTCGTCCGTCCGCGTCGCCGCCGCGAGGTCGGACAGGGAGCGCGAGCCCTGTCCGCGCAGATGGGGAAGGAGGACCAGCAGTCGCCGCGCCTGTTCGGCAGCTGTAGGCCTAGCGCTCATGGTCCGCCACGACCCTTCGCAGTCCCTCGGCCAGCACCTCGAGGGCTTCGGGAGGCTCGAGCAACTCGATACCCGGGCCGTTGTCGACAGCCCAGCCGGCCAGCGCCTTCAGGTCGGACGCCGTCACCCGCCAAACCACCGCGCCGTCAGGCTGAGTCTCCAGAACGCCCTGTCCGCCCGCGAGCGTGGTCGAGCGCGCGGCGGCGGGGCCGGTCAGGCGCAACACGGCGTTCCTGCGGTCCGGGCCGTACTGGAAGGGCAGCGGCATCCAATCCCTGACGCGGAAGTCGGACGGGCGTTCGAAGTCGGCGCTCTTGGGGCGGCCCGTTTCCACCTTCAGCTCGGATAGCCGGGTCACGGCGAAGACCCGGATGCCGTCCGCGTCCCTGTCGCGGCCGACGAGGTACCAGCGACCGTCCCGGGCGAACAGACCGTAGGGCTCGACCACGCGGCGGCCCGTCCGGCCGCCCAGGTTGGAGTAGGTGAACGTCGCGAGCTTCCTCGCGGCAAGCGCCCGGGCGAGATCGGCGACGCATGCCGCCTGTGCCGCCGGCTCCTCGTCGGCGACCAGCGCGGAGACGGTGTCGGCGCACGGCATGCCGGCCTCGTCGCCTCCGCCGGCAGCCGCGGACACCTTCGCCAGCGCCAGACGGAGGTCCGGTCCGAACGGGAACGACGGGTCGGCGAGCATCGCGGCGCCTGCCGCGTGCAGGAGGACCGCCTCTTCGGGGGACAGGGCGAGGTCGCCGGCGAAAGTGCCGGCGGCGTCGAGCCGGTAGCGGTCCACGTCGCCGCCGCGCTCGACGACGATGTCAAGGCCCGCCGCACGAAGGTCATCCTTGTCGCGCTCGAACATGCGCAGGAAGGCATCCTGATCCTGGTCCTGCGGGTAGCCGGCGACCTTGGCTCTGACCTGCTCGGCGGACACCGGGGTGCGGGCGCCCGCGATCAGCAAGGCCAAGTTGACTAGTCGCTCGACGGGATCGGTCAATCGAAAGCCTCCGCAGGGTGTCGAACACGGGACCTCCCGATTGTAGCGCTCCGCCGGGCGCCGCGGGCTCGGGCGGAAGGGAGGCGATCGTGGCGGACGACAAACGAGACGCGCCGGGGGGGACGCGTCTCGTTGGTCCTGAGCCGGCGATCCCCGCGCCTTCGGGGGGAGGCGCGGGCCGCCTGGCCCGTGCATCGGTCAGCAACGGATGTGCCAAACATGGGGTCCGCGGGAGCGCTGCGGACCGTCGGCGCCCAGGAGGTCCAAGGGCGAGTCCGGGAGCGCAGGGTCGTCCGACTCCCGCCTCAGCCCTCGGAGTAGCCCGACCCCATGCGCGCCAGCGCACCCACGTCCTTCACGATCACGTCGCGGCTGCGCACCTCCAGGATCCCGTCCGCGCGCAGGCGTGCGAAAGCGCGCGACAGAGTCTCGGGCACGGTCCCCAGAGCGGACGCGAGGTCCGTCTTGCTCATGCCCAGATCGACGAGGAGGCCCGACGGCGTCGCTCGCCCGACCGCAAGCGAACGCTGGAACAGATAGGAGGCCAGTCTGGACGGCACGTCCATCGCAAGGGACGTGGCCACGGCCGTGAAGTCGACGACTCTCCGCGCGAGACCCGCTATCATCCCGCGTGCCACCGCGGGCCGGCGCTCGAGCAGGTCGTAGAGCGCCTCGGTCGGCAGCCAGGCGATGGTCACGGGAGTCGACGCCTCGATGTTCGCGGGGTGACGTGAACCCGCCAGCGCCGCTATCGCCGCGACCGGCTCGCCGGCGCCCACTGTCTCGAACGTCAGCATTCGGCCGTCGGCGCCGAGGTGGAACACCCTCACCCTCCCGGCGATCACGACGCCGAAGCGTTCCGCGAGATCGCCTTCAGCCGCAAGAACAGTCCCCCGGGGGACTTCCTGTACATCGGCCGAGTCCGCGAGCGCCACGACGGCCTCGTCGTCGGCGATCCTCCACAGGCGGCATGCCCGAAGTGCCGAGAACAGGTCATGGTGAGGTGCGTTTCGTGGTGCCATGAGTACCTCGGGAGTCGCGGCAGGGCGGGAATGACGATCGGATCGACATTCGTCCCCGAACTTGACATGAGTCAAGGACGGCACGTCCTTGGCAGCGTACAACGGAACGGCCGGGACATAGCGATTGTTTCGAAAGGCGGGCCGTGATGGCACGAAGCTTCGATGAGCGCATGGGCGATAAAGCTGTGTCGCACGACACCCGGCTATTGGGGGACTTCACCTCGCTGTACTGTCGAAACAGACACCGGTCGGCGTCGAGAAGCCCTTTGGTCAGCGACGGGGCGGCGCTCGGGGTATACGGGTCCAGGTCGCCGATCGTGTGCGAGGAGTGCGCAGCGCTTCTCAGGCACGCGGAGCGGCGCCGCGCATACTGTCCGCTCGATCCGAAGCCGTTCTGCACGCTGTGCCCGTCGCACTGCTACGCGCCCGACAAGGCTGAGTCGATGCGAGAGGTGATGCGGTACTCGGGGCCGCGATCCCTGTTTCGCGGGCACGCCATCGACGGCGTCAGGCACATGGCGGCCGTGCGCCTGCACAGGGCCGCCCCGCCCCGCAGCGAGGAGCGATCCGAGAGCGGACCTGAGGGTAATGACAGGACGGTACAACCACGATAGGAGGACCACATCATGGAGACAGTCGTGAAGCGGCAGATAGTGCACATCGACGAAGAGCTCTGCAACGGTTGCGGGGTCTGCGTGAGCCCGTGCGCCGAGGGCGCGATAACGATGGTCGACGGCAAGGCCAGGGTCGTGAAAGAGGAGCTGTGCGATGGGGCGGGATTCTGCCTCGGAGTCTGCCCCACGGGCGCGCTGACCATCGAGACGCGGGAGACGGTGCCATACGACCATCACGCCGTCGAGGCCGAGGCCGCCGTTCGTCCCAAGACCTACATACCGCAGGTGTGCTTCAATTGCGGTACCGACGAGGACCACGCGCCGTTACTGCCTGTGCGCACGCGAGGCACCTCGACGTGGGTGTGCACGCGGTGCCTGCCGTCCCTTATCCACGGCTAGGCCGCTTGCAGCGGGATCGAACGTGCACGGGCATTGATGAACCGGGAGGACGGCATGTTCTGCAACCAGTGTGAGCAGACCTCGAGCGCCACGGGGTGCACCGTGAACGGGGTGTGCGGGAAGAGGCAGGATGTCGCGGCGATGCAGGATCTGATCCTGCAGGAGACGATCGCGCTCTCGCTATGGGCGGACGCGGGCCGACGCCTCGGAGTCCTTGACGCCGAGGCCGACGCCTATGCGGCCAAGGCCATCTTCCACACGGTCACGAACGTGGACTTCGATCCCGCATCGCTCGAAGACGTCGTGCGCCGCCTGTACGCGCATCGCGTGCGTGTGGCGGAGGCGGTCTCGGCCGTCGGCGGTTCTCCCGCCCGACGCGATCGTGCGCTCAACTTCGTGCCCGACGACACTCCGAAGGGCATTGTGGGACAGGCGCGGGCGGCGGGGCACTTCTCTCAGCGCGCCATCGGCGTCGACGTCCGGTCGTTGCAGCAGCTGACGATATACGGCGTGAAGGGCATCGCGGCCTACGCGGATCATGCGCGGATCCTGGGGCAGACGGACCCGGAGGTGGCGGGTTTCATCTACAAGGCCTTCGCTTCGCTGCCGGATACGTCCCTGGGCGTCGACGAGTGGATGGATCTCGCGATGGAGGCCGGCAGGATCAACCTGCGGGTGATGGAACTGCTCGACACGGCCAACACGGGCGCCTATGGGGACCCGGTACCGACCGAAGTGCCCCTCGGCCACCGGCCCAACAAGGCGATCCTGGTGTCGGGCCACGACCTCAAGGACCTCGCCGACCTGCTCGAGCAGACGGCCGGCAAGGACATCGACGTGTACACGCACGGCGAGATGCTCCCCGCCCACGGCTACCCCGAGCTCAACAGGCATCCTCATCTCTTCGGCCACTACGGGACCGCCTGGCAGAACCAGCGCACGGAGTTCGCCGAGTTCCCGGGCGCCATCCTGATGACCACCAACTGCATACAGTCGCCCAAACCCGAGTACGCCGAGAACCTGTTCACCACGGGCAACGTGCAGTGGCCGGGCGCGGTGCACGTCGACGCGGGCGACTTCGCACCGGTCATCGAGCGCGCTCTCGACGCTGCCAGGGTTCACCGACGAGGTCGACAACGGCAGCGTCACGGTGGGCTTCGGACACGAGGCCGTGATCGGAGTGGCTCCCCAGATCGTCGAGGCCGTGAAGAGTGGCGCGATCCGCCATTTCTTCCTCGTCGGCGGCTGCGATGGCGCGAAGCCGGGCCGCAACTACTTCACGGACCTGGTGGACAAGACGCCCGACGACACCGTCGTTCTCACTCTGGCCTGCGGCAAGTTCCGGTTCTTCGACCACAAGCTCGGAGACATCGGAGGCATCCCGCGCCTGCTCGACGTGGGCCAGTGCAACGACGCGTATTCCGCCGTGAGGATCGCACGCGCGCTCGCCGACGCGTTCGACATGGGCCTCAACGAGCTCCCCTTGTCCATAGTGATGTCGTGGTACGAGCAGAAGGCCGTCGCGGTCCTGTTGACGCTGCTGTATCTGGGCATCGAGGACATACGGCTCGGGCCGACGCTGCCCGTGTTCATCTCGCCCAACGTGCTCCTGGCTCTGTTCCAGAAGGTCCGGATCCAACAGACCGACTCCAGCGCCGACTTCGATCTCAGCATGATGCTGGGCGGCGACATCGCGCCCGAATCGGAATCCGAGGCCGAGCCTTCCCCGGCGCTCGAGGCTGACTGACCGCCGTGGATGAAAGCGCGGCGCCGGAAGACATCGCGGAACCCGGAGCGGAGACCCCGGGTCCGCCGCCTCGCCGCCGGGGCCGGCTGGCCTCACGTCTCCTCCTCGGACTCGGCGCCGGCGTCGTGGCGCTCGCGGCGCTGGCCGGCGTATTGTACGCGTTCGGCACGATGCAGGCACCCGAACCGGCGGTGGTGGCGGCGTACGAGGCGGGCTTCGCCCTCGGAAACGCCCCGCGGGCCGAGGGACGGTTCCATATCCCCGTGATCGGGTGCGTTTGTCACAGCTCCGACCCGAGAACCCAGGTGGAGCACAGCCGCTACTACCTCAGAGAGTGCTCGACCTGCCACGCGGGCGGGTGACCGGCCCTCGAGCGTCAAGGCGGCAGTGATCGCCGCGCGGCTGGCCGTGCGCTCGGAGGCGCACCGGCCCCGGCCGGGTGTGCTAGCCTTCGGATGGGCGGCCGCGGCCGCCCACGCGTCGCACCTGAGGCCGACAGCCCGAGGAGCTGAAATGAGCGGCGAGATGACCCACGTCGTCGCGCTGGCCGAGGAGATCGGTCCGCGTCCGGCCACGACCAACATGGAAGCCAGGGCGGCCGATTACATCCAAGGCGTGTTCGAGGCGCGCGGCCTCGAGGTCGAACGCCAGGAATTCGACTCCGCTCGCACCTACTCCTGGGCGTTCGTCGTATACCATCTGCTCACCATCGGCGCGGCTGTCCTGTCGCGGTGGTTCACGGTACCCGCGTTCCTTATCGGTCTGCTGTCGGCCGTGCTCATGTGGCTCGACCTTGACACGCGGTGGAGCTTGTCCTCCCTTCTGTCGAAGGGCCCCAGCCAGAACGTGATCGCACGCCACGTGCCGCGCGTTCGCCGGAACGAACGAACGCATCGGATCATCGTCGTGGCCCACTACGACAGCGCCAGGGCGTCACTCGCGTTCGGTCCGGGAATGGTGCGCAATTTCTCGAAGACCTTCGGACTGATGAAGTACGTCACCTATCTCGTGCCGGTACTCGTGTTGGCATCGTCTCTGCCATGGCTCGACCGTTTCGGACGGTGGCCGTGGTACGTGACACTGGCCGTGTCCGCGTACCTGGTGCTCCCACTCGTGATCAACGTGCATCGCGAGGTCTTCATGAAGTTCGTGGACGGCGCCAACGACAACGCGTCGGGGGTGGCCGCCATGCTCGGTGTCATGGAGCGGATCGTGCCCGAACTGGACGTCGTGTCCACCGCGTCGGCGTCCCGGGTGCGCCGCAGCGAGGAGGAAGCGAGGGCGGCGCAGGTCGTCGAGGACGACGTCATGCTGTCTTACGCTCCGATATCGGCGCCCCGGCGTCAGCCTGAACTCTGGGTGGCCGGCGAAGATGACATCGACTGGTCCGATCCATCCGCGGCCGGTTCGGGCCAGACCTCCATCACACTTCCCTCGCCGGGCACCGGCGAGGCCGCGGACGCTCCGGAAGACGACGCCCAAGCTGAAGAGCGGTTGGGCGGCGCGCCCGCCTCTGACTCCGCCGAACCCGGGCGTCACGGCCTCTTCGGTCGTAGTCGTCAGGAGGCTCCGGAACGGCGAGGCGTGCGCGACTGGCTGGGCGTCGGGAACGACTTCGACGCGCGAAGAGAGGGCAAGGTCATCGGCTCGTGGGACAAGTTCGATGACGACGACCCGGACGATGACGAGATCGGCTGGAAGGGCGGGGCCTTGGCCGGCGACGCCCCCGACGCCCCCGGCTTCGCTTCCTCCGAGGCAGCGCGGATCCGCGACAGGGTGACCCATTCCACGGACCGCGACCTGTCCGAAAAGGAAGTCTGGTTCGTCGCCACGGGGGCGGAGGAGGTCGGCACGCTGGGGATGCGCGCATTCCTCAAGGAGCACGGCCACGACCTGCGGGACGCCTTCATCCTCAACATCGACAACGTGGGTTCCGGCGCGGTCACCTACGTGAGCGCCGAGGGTATGGCCCGGCGCTACCCCGCGGATCGCCGCCTACTGGGGGCCGCGCGCCGCGCGGTGACCGAGAACGACCTCCCGATCCGCAGCCGCGTCTACAAAGGGCTCTCGACGGATGCGACGCCGGCGCTGGCCCGGGGCTTTCGGGCGATGTCCGTGATGGGCTTCGACATCAACGGCCGTCTGCCCAACTGGCATTGGCCGACCGACACGGTCGAGAATGTCTCCGATGAGAACCTGGCCCGAACCGCCGACTTCGTCTGCGACGTCATCAAGGAGCTCTAGATTCCAACCAGGCTGGCCAAGGCGCTTGCGCGTCAACTGACGATCTCGTGGCGGCAGCAGCCCAGCCAGCGGGACATCGACGCCCTGGACGCCAATATCGCCCGGGTCGGGCTGGTGGTCCGCGTGAGGTGGGCGATCGTGGTCGGCCTGGGTCTGTTCACACTCGCCGCGGGCGCGATCTACATCGCGAACGGAAGCCCCGGTCATCTGTGGCGACAGATGACCGCGCCTGCAGTGGCCCTGTGCGTGGTCCTGGCGTTCAACATCTACTGCCAGATCAACTACAGGAGGCTGGGCAACATCGCGGCCTTCAACATCGTCCAGCTGCTGGTGGACATCGTGGTGGTCACGGTGATCGTGTACTCGAGCGGTGGCGTCTCCTCGTGGTTCCCGGATGTGTATCTCCTCATCGTGCTCGAGGCCGCGCTGATCGTCCCATCCGTGCGGCAAGTCTTCGGCATCGCGTTCGCAGCCTGGGTGCTGTACGCGGCCGACCTGTTGGCCGTGTACGTTCATCTCCTGCCTCACACGGCCGTGCCCTTCGAGCATCCGCAGGTGGAGCACATGGGCAGCTTCGTCGCGGTGCGCCTGATGTGGCAGCTGACCGTCAACTTCAGCATCGCCACTGTCGGCACTCTCCTGATGCGGGATATCCGCGCGCGGGAGACGCGCCACGCCTCCGAGTCGATCCGCGACGCGAGGACCGGCATGCTGACCAGGAGCTTCTTCCGCCGCCTGATGGATCGTGAGATCGCGCGCGCGCGCATCTCCCACAGCGGCCTCTCGGTCGTCATGCTCGACATCGACGGGTTCCAGCGGTTCAACTCGGCGTTCGGCGTCGAGGCGGGCAACGCCATGGTCGCGCGCATCGCCCAGGTCATCCAGGAATGCGTTGCGGCGGACCCGGCGTCGGATTCGGCTCTGGCGCTCTCGGCGAGGTACGGCGGCGAGGAATTCGCGATCGTGGTCCCCGAGCGCGAGCCCAGCCTGCCCCTCAACGGCGCGGCGCTCGGCGAGCTCATCCGTGTCGCCATCGGCGATCTTCGAGTCGATGATCGTGGCGTCACGGTGAGTGTGGGAGTCGCGGCGTATCCGGTTGACGGGTCCACCACTGCAGAGATGGTCGCCTCCGCCGATGAGGCTCTCGCGAACGCGAAGGAGTCCGGCGGGAATCGGCTGGTCGTTCTCGGTGGCTCGCCCGGGGAAGCTGCGGGATGAGTCAAGGCCCTTTCGGTGTGGTCGAGAGGCTCGCGATCGGAGCCGCCTGGTCCGCATGCGTGATAGGGCTCTCCGTGGTGGCGCTGACGATTCCCGTGTACACCACGGCGTCCGTCCAGTGGCTCCGCGTACCCGCGAGCGCGGGTCTGTCGGCCGCCGACACCATCAGACTGGCCGGGCTGGTGCGGGCGCTTGTCGCCGACCAGGAGTACGATCCGCTGCCCCGGACCTGGCGCGGACAGGCCGCGTTCGACGGCCCGGCCGTGAGCCATCTGGAGGATGTGCGAGCGGTCATCACGGGGGCGCGGATCGCCACCGGCATCGCGGCCAGCATCCTGGCCGCCTGGATCGGTTTCGGCGTCGCACGTCACAGGTGGAGCGCCCTCGCCGACGGGATGCGCACGGGCGGGTGGCTGGCGGCGGGCCTGGCGGCCCTCGCCATAGCGGCGGCGGTCACCGACTTCGACGTCTTCTTCACTGCGTTCCACGGAGTCTTCTTCCGGTCCGGGACGTGGCGGTTCGCCAGCGACTCCATGCTGATCCGGGTGTTCCCGGAGCGGTTCTGGGAGACCGCGGGCGCGGCGTGGGCGGCGCTCGTCGGCGCGGGCGCGGCGGCCCTGCTGGTCTCTGCGCGATACGTTCCGAAGGCCGCCTCATCGGGTCCCCTCGGTTCGCCTGAAATGAGTTCTGATGAAGAAGACAGTTCACGAATGGCCGAAGATGTGTAAACTCAAGGTCAGAACACGGCCTCCGCGCCCTGGGGGGAGCCTGTCCGCTCCTGCGAGCGGATCGTGTGACATGCGCGAAACGCGCACGACGAGGAGGTGAGCGCTAACATGGCAGCCAAGGAAGGTTACTGCGTCAAGTGCAAGGCCAAGAAAGAGATCGTAGACGCCAAGGACATCGTCATGAAGAACGGGCGTCCGGCCACGCAGGGCACATGCCCGTCCTGCGGGACCAAGATCTTCAAGATCGGCAAGTAGTCCCTACCACGACCCGCGGCATGAACGGTACGACCGCTGGTTGCGATCCGGAGCCGGGTGCGAGACGCGCCCGGCTCCGAGCATGAGTCCCCATTCTCGCGGGCCGTCGCGGGCGCCCCGGAAGTCCTTCACGTCAATCGGTCGATTGCCATTGACCGGCCCACCCGGTGGCGGTAGCGTTCGGTAGTCGTGGTATCGGGGGGTCGTGCCGGTCGAGCGCACGGCTTGGATGGTCCGGGTCACGAAGGGCTTGGAGAGGGCGCATGAATGTCGTGGTCGTCGGGTGTGGACGCGTGGGCTCGCAGCTCGCGACCATGCTGTCTGTCGAGGGGCACAACGTCACGGTCATAGACCGGGACGACAAGGCGTTCAGGCGGCTCGGCAGCAGCTTCAACGGGGTCACGATCAAGGGCCTCGGATTCGACGAGGATGTACTCCAGGAGGCGGGGATCCACACCGCTGACGCCTTCGCCGCGGTGACCGATCTGGACAACACCAACCTGATGGCCGCCGAGGTGGCCCGCAAGCTGTTCGGGGTGCGGCACGTGGTCGCGAGGCTGTACAACCCGACGCGAGCGCGGACGTACCAGCAGCTGGACCTGGACTACGTGTGCGGAACGACCCTGGTCGCCGAGAGCCTGGTCGAGAAGATACATGCCGGCCACGGCCACCACCTGTCGGAGATGGGCGACGTCGAGATCATCGAGTTCAAGACCGGCACGGGCGTCGCCGACAAGCGAGTCAGGGACATAGAGGTCGAGCATGAATTCCGCGTCGCCGTCGTCTCGAGGGGAAAGGCCAGCTTCGTTCCTCAACCGGACACGCTCCTCCAGGCGGGCGACGTCCTGCTGGCCTCCGTGAAGACAGAGGCGTACCCCAAAGTCGAACGCTTCATGGAGGACTAGAGAGCCGTGTACATCGTTGTCAACGGAGGCGGCAAGGTCGCCAGCTATCTCGCCCGGACTCTGATCGACCGGGGACATGCCGTCGCTCTCATCGAGAAGCGCGAGCCGGTCGCCAGGAAGCTGGCCACGGAACTGCCAGGCCGTCCACTGATCATCGTCGGGGACGGGTGCACCGTCTCAGTCCAGGAGGATGCCGGCGTGGGTCACGCGGACGTCTTCGCGGCCGTCACAGGAGAGGACGACGACAACCTCGTTTCCTGCCAGCTGGCGAAGACCGTCTACGGCGTGCCGAGGACCGTGGCCAGGGTGAACAACCCCAAGAACGAGCACATCTTCAACGCACTGGGCATAGAGGCGATCTCGTCCACCACGATCATCTCGCGGATGATCGAGGAGGAATCGACGATCGGGGACATCCGGACGCTGGCGACTCTGCGCAAGGGGAACATGGCGGTCGTCGAGATCGAGTTGCCGACGGACCGGTGCGTCGTGTGCGACAAGCGGGTCGCCGATCTGCACCTGCCGGTCGACTGCGTCATGTTCGCCATCGTCCGTGGCGAGGAGATCATGACGGTGCATGGCGACACGACGATGCGTCCGGGAGACGTGGTCATGGCATTCACCAGCGTGTCTGCCGAGGAAGCGCTCAAGAAGGCGCTGACGGGGGAGTAGGGCAGTCACGAGTATGCCGGCGGACACAAGCAGGCTTCGGCGCTACTCCCGGTACGCGCTCGGCATCGTCGCCGAGAGCGGCTGGATACTGGCGCTCACGTTCGTGGCGTTCGTCATAGCCGTGCTGGCCAAGGCGATCTGGCCATGATCGTCAGGCCCCGCCTCGAGGACCACTTCGTCATAGGCAAGTACACGGGCAAGGTCATCGTCGGCGTGGGGCTTCTGATGGTGATCCCCTTCTTCGTGTCCGTCGGATTCGCCGAATGGGACACCGCGCTCGACTTCGTGATCTCGATCTCGGCGTGCTTGGTCTTCGGATCCGTCACGCAGCTGGTCTGTCGGACGGACAGGGACATGAACTGGGGCCATGGTCTTGTAGTGGCGTCCGGCGCATGGGTTTGGGCGACGGGGCTGGGTGCGCTGCCGGGCTGGCTGTCCGGTCATGCCGGCAGTTACCTCGATGCCACCTTTGACGTGATGAGCGGATACACGACGACCGGCCTCTACCTTCTCCAGGACCTCGACCACGTCGCCAACGGACTGAACATGTGGCGGCACCTTCTGACCTACGCGGGCGGGCAAGGGATCGTCGTGATCGCGCTGACCTTCCTGTTCAAGGGGACCGCCGGCGCATACAAGGTCTACGTCGGCGAGGGCAAGGACGAGCGCCTCCTGCCGAACGTCATCAACACAGCGCGGGCGATCTGGCTGGTGTCGCTCACGTGGCTGGTCCTGGGGACCCTGGCGCTCGGCATCACAGGGTTCCTCCTGGGGCAGAGCCCGCTGCGCGCTTTCTTCCACGGCATGTGGGTCTTCATGGGGGCGTGGTCCACCGGCGGGTTCGCTCCACAGAGTTACAACACCATGTGGTTCCACTCACTGTCCTACGAGGTCATCAGCATCGTGATCATGATCGCGGGGTCCTTCAACTTCGCGCTGCACTGGGCGATGTGGACAGGCAAGCGCAGGGAGATCCTGCGCAACGTGGAGACCATCTCTTTCGCCGTGACGATCAGCGTCGCGACCCTCGTAGCGACATTCTGGCTGGCGAAGGCGAACGTCTATCCCGACGCGATGTCACTGTTCCGCAAGGTGTTCTACCAGATCGCCTCGGGCCACACGACGACCGGCTTCTCGACCATCTACTCGAGGGCCTTCGTCACGCAGTGGGGGCAGGTCGGCATGGTGGCGACCACCATCGCGATGGCGATCGGCGCGTCGGCCGCCTCCACCGCCGGCGGCATCAAGGGGATCCGCGTCGGCATCGTGGTAAAGGCGTTCCTGCAGGACATTCGCCGCATGACGTCTCCCGAGTCCGCATTGATCGCGCAGAAATACCACCACATCCGTGACGTGTGGCTCGATGACAAGCTGGTCCGAACCACCATGACGATAGTGATCGCCTACGTGACGCTCTACGCCGTCGGGACGGCCGTGGGCACGCTCTACGGGATTCCACTCGAACAGTCCGCCTTCGAGATGGTGTCGGCGGCGTCGAACACTGGCCTGTCCTGCGGGGTGACCCAGCCCACCATGCCGGCCCTGATGAAGGCGATGTTCATCGCCAGCATGTGGCTGGGACGTCTGGAGTTCATGTCGGTCTTCGCCTTCGCCGGCTGGGCGTGGTCGGTGGTGAGGGGCAAATGAGCATGCGCGGATCGCGCCCGATCGTGGTCGCCGCCCTGTCGATCGGCATGGCGCTGACGTTCGCCGCCTCCGCGCACGGGCAGGACCTCTTCCCGCCCAACAAGCCGAGCAGCACGGAGCTGATCGACAGGATGAACGTTCCCGGCGACATAACGGCCGGCCTCTACTGGAACGGCAAGACGATCACGTTCCACGGGGAGGCGATCGGCGAGGTCATGGTCAGAGGGCCGTACGCGTGGATCCACCTCAACGACGACGCGTACATGGAGCGGAACGTGGAGGAGGGCGCCCCGCTGAGGGGCTACAACTCGGGCATGGCGGTGTGGGTTCCCGCCCCGCTGACCGGCGCGATCGACAGCTACGGGGACTACAAGCACGAGGGCTCCATCGTGGAGGTCAAGGGCGTCTTCAACGGAGCCTGCAGGGAGCATGGAGGGGACATGGACATCCACGCGACGTCCCTGGATGTCCTCCGTGCCGGGCACGTCGTCGTGGACCCGATCCCGCCGTGGAAGCTTCCGCTCGCTCTGGGGGCGGCGGTCACGGCGGGGCTGCTGTTCTGGCTCGAGCGCAGATACCGCAACGTCGTGGGGCGGCCCCGAAGAACCTGATGCGGCCGAAGAGGGTCGGCTCCTCGGGACGCGGTTGCCCGTCGCGGAAGGCCCGACGTACAATACGCCGCGCCGCTCGTAGCGGCGGCGCGCGGGCGTAGCTCAGTTGGTAGAGCGACAGCTTCCCAAGCTGTAGGTCGCGGGTTCGAGACCCGTCGCCCGCTCCAGGCGATGACAGGAAGGCCGCCACTTGTGGCGGCCTTCGCTTTGACCGGCAGCGGTGCGGCGGGTCGGGACCCGTTGCCTGCCAAGAAGTC
Organism: uncultured Coriobacteriia bacterium; assembly: GCA_963695385.1. Taxonomy (GTDB): domain Bacteria; phylum Actinomycetota; class Coriobacteriia; order Anaerosomatales; family PALSA-660; genus JANYAK01. The sequence goes on along the minus strand of OY968780.1, from coordinate 2,054,670 downwards.
GGCCTGCCCGGATTCGCCATTCGAATTTGCAGGGATCCGGCGACATGTGGCGAACACACGTTCTATGAAGCTGCCGCCCTCCCTCTCGGCATCGGATCGAGGAGGAGGGCGTCGCCATGTCGAGGTTCCTGAGTTCGTTCGCCATCACCCTGTTCTTGGTCTGCGCGTGGCCGGCGTCTGCCCTTGCAGCCGACTGGCCGTGGCCTGTCGAGGGTCCGGTCGACCTGCAGTACGGCGCTCCCTGGACCGATGCGACCGGCCGGACCTGCACACACCACGGGATCGACATCGGGACCGACGAAGACGCGAGCGTTCTCGCGTGCGAGGAGGGCATGGTCGCCTTCGCCGGCCGCGTCCCCGCGGCGGGCGGCGGAACGGTATTGGCGGTGACAGTACGGACCGCGGACGGCCTGCGCGTGACCTACATGCCGCTCGCCTCTTCGCCGGTGTCAGAGGGCTCACGAGTGGCCGCGGGCGAGGCCATCGGTCGTGCCGCCCCTGAAGGCGACGGCTCCAGCGAAGGCCCCCATCTTCACCTGTCCATCAAGCACGGCGAGTCCTCGATGGATCCCATGGCGTTCCTCCGTCCGCGCAGCGAGCCGGTGCCTGTCGGAGTGGCCGAGCCGTCGTCCCCGGCGCCGGTCTCCGACGCCGCCGGGCAGGGGCAACCGGCAGTGTCCGGCCCCGCACCGGTCGTGTCAGCGCCCGGCGCGCCCGTGAAGGCGACCAGGCCGGCGGACTCGCCGCACCCGGTACCCCGGTCGCGGCCCGCCGCGGCCCCCCGATCCGCTTCGGCGCCTGCCGCTGAGCGCCAGCCGGTTCGAGCTCGAGTCAGGGCCGATGCCCGGCAGGCAGCCGGCGCGTCCCAGCGTGTCGCCGGCGGCAACGCCGCGGCCGTGACCGCGCCTCGCGCGCGCGCCGCGGACGTCGCGTCTGGCGCGGAACGAATCGGATCTCAGCAGACTGAGAGTTGGCTTCGCCTCGGGCAGGCGGCCGGGCAAAGGCTGGCTCTGGAACTCGGGGCGGCCGCCGCCGCGGCGCTGTTGTTGGCGCCCCTCCTGCGAGACGGCAGCGCAGCCGTGGCGTGGGCGCGGTCCTCTTCCGGCCATGCAGGTCCGCGCGGCGCGCGGACCTGACGGCGCTCCCGGATCGCTCGCATAGGTGTGTTCGACAGAGAGAGGAGATGCCGGGGTGTCGTACCGGAGGGTCAAGATGTGGGTTGTGGAGCCTGCGGACCGGTGCTAAGCTTCGGACGCTTCATTTCCTGCTCCGGGCAGCTGCCTTCACAGTCCCGGGGCCGAACAGTCCGAGGGAGGTGAACAATTGAAGGCTTACGAAGTCATGCTGCTCATCGATCCCTCGCTCGACGAAGAGGCGCTCGCCGCTGTCGTTGGCAAGACGACGGGAGTCATCACCTCGCAGGGCGGCGCGGTCGATTCCTCGGAGAACTGGGGCAAGCGCCGTCTCGCTTTCGAGGTGAACGGCAAGGCGGACGGTGACTACACCGTCATCCAGTTCCACGCCGCGCCGGCCGCCATCGCCGAGCTCGACCGCGTGCTCCACATCACCGACCCGGTATTCCGCTTCATGATCGTCCGCAGGGACGATCTGGATTAGCGGCGCGCGCCGGTGCAACGGGCGCGTGAGTGGAATGAGAGCAGGTGGATCCAAGGATGAGCATCAACAGGGTCGTCCTCACGGGCAACCTCACACGAGACGCAGAGCTGAAGCAGACGGCCGGCGGCATGGCGATCGTCTCGATGCGCCTTGCGGTGAACGACAGGCGCAAGAACTCCACGAGCGGACAGTGGGAAGACGTCGTCAACTACGTCGACGTCACCATGTTCGGATCGCGGGGCGAAGCCGTGTCGCGGTTCCTCACCAAGGGCAAGGGCGTCGCCATCGACGGCAAGCTGCGCTGGCACGAGTGGGAGTCCCAGGCGGGCGAGAAGCGCTCCAAGCTGGAGGTCGTCGTCGACGACCTGGAGCTGCTTGGCGGCCGCGGAGAGGGCGCTGCGCGTCCTGTCTCCGAGGACGTCCTTCGCCGACGACGCAGGGCCCGTAGTGCCCGACGGCGAGGACATCCCGTTCTAGGTGTCATCGGTCTGATCGATCCGGTCGTGTGGCGGGACCCTCCCGCCTGCCGACCTACACCATACTGAGTCTCCCGCGATCTCGCGAGGAGAGGAGGTCTGATAAGAAGATGAGTGCAGAGTACGCTCGTAAAGCCGAAGCGCAAGTACTGTCAGTTCTGCAAGGACCACGTGACCTTCATCGACTACAAGGACGCGCAGGGCCTGCGCAAGTTCATGACGGACCGCGGCAAGATCAAGCCGCGCCGCGTCACGGGCAACTGCGCGCAGCACCAGCACGCGATGTCGATGGCGGTCAAGCGCGCTCGTGAGATGGCGCTGCTTCCGTACACCGTTCCTGTCATAAGCAACAAGGTCGAAGGTCGGGGACGGGGTCGCGGCTAAGCGTGACCCTGAGTCCGAGGGACATACGCGACCTGGTCGCTGGTCGGTCTGGCCGTGCGTGGTCGGGGCGACTCTCGCTGTCGACCTGCCGTCTCGTCGGCGTGCCTCTGGCAGCCGCGGGCCTGGGCTGGCTGGCGTACCGCCACGGATACGTGGTCGCGCTCCTTGCGTCCGTACTGGTCACGGTCGCGGCCGCATTCCTGGCGCAGAGCGCCGTGTCGGTGGTATTCACGGCCCTGCGCTGATCGCTGCGGGACCGGGCGCCGCGTGGGTGCTGACGCGGTGGCCGGCGCTGAGAGTCGTCGGAGTCCTGACCATCGTGATACTGCTCGCAGCGGTCGGTCTGGACGCGGCGACCGCCGCGGTGCGCGGAAGTACGTTCCTGCGACAGCGCCAGACCGAGGCCACGGTACTGCGCACGTCTGTGTTGAGTGCCGGCGTTCAGGCGGCTGCCGCGGATCCCGGCAACGCCGAGGCGATCAACAAGGTCTACTCCCAGCTGGCGGACCGGTTCTCCAGCGGATGGCTGACCCTGTGGCCCAGTCTCTACCTGTACATGGCCGGGCTCGTGGCCCTGTTCGCGGTGCCGCTCGTCTCGCGCGCTGGAGCCGCTCTCGGACGGTCCGTCAACTCCCTTCCGAAGCTTCCCGAGCTGGATGTCAGTCCCCATATCGTCTGGCCGACCATCGCGGGTCTCGGGCTTCTGGCGGCGTGCGACGTATCTCCGTCAGTCGGCGGGCCTGATGCACGGCGCGGGCGAGAACCTGCTGCTGGCGGTCCGTCCGGTGCTCTTCTTCCAGGGTCTCGGCGGATTCGCGGCGCTCTACCGAGAGGGCCGGAGTCCGCAGAGTCGGGAGAGCGTTCGGCTTTGCGTTTCTGGCGTTCTCGGAGTTGGTCATCCCGTCGGTCAGCGTGTTCGGGCTGCTGGACATCTTCGCGAACCTGCGGAAGCTGCCCCGAGGAGGTAGCGGGGCCTCGGCCCAGCCGGTCTAGCAGGATCCCGGGCTCCGTTCGGCGCGGACGATCGACCGCGCGGCAGATGGGGCCAAGAACGTGGATAGTGTGGAAACCGCAGGAGCGGCGAAGGCCGGGACTGTGGAAAGCGGGTTCCGGAGACCGGGACGGCCTTGAGCATCCGGGCGCCGGGGTCCTAGAGTGAGGGTCGTTCCATCCTCGCGCACGAGCCGAGGACGAGGACGAAAGACGAAGGAGACACAGAGACATGAAGGTCATCCTGACCGCGGAGGTCAAAGGCAAGGGGCACGAGGGCGACGTCGTGGACGTCGCGCGCGGCTATGCCGTGAACTACCTGCTGCCTCGCAAGATGGCGGTCGCCGCCACTTCAGGCAACGTCAAGCAGCTCGAGGCGCGCATGAGCAACATCAAGAAGCGCAACGACGCGCGCCGCACGGACGCGGAAGGCGTCGCCGGGTCCATCGCCGGCAAGACCGTCGTGATCGAGGCGAAGGCCGGCGAAGAGGGCAAGCTGTTCGGTTCGGTCACGACGCTGATGATCGAAGAGGCGATAGCCGCGCAGCTGGGCCGTGACGTCGACCATCGGCGCATGGATCTGACCAAGGCCATCAAGGTTCTCGGCGATCATCCGGTCGTCGTGAGCGTCTTCGGCGACATCAAGGCTCAGCTCAACGTGCGCGTCATCCGCGAGGGCGCCGGCCCCGAGGCCGCCGCCGCCCCGGTCGTTTCGGAAGCGGACACCGTGCGCGCCACGGAGACCGTCGCGGAATCAGCGGACGCCGAAGCGGTCGCCGAGGTCGAAGGCGCTGAAGCGGTCGCCGAAACCGAAGGCGCGGACGCCGAGAGCCCGACGAGGTCCCGGACGCGTCGGGTGACGAGGCGTAGCGCAGCCGAGCGGCTGGTGCTTGCGGACGGGCTGATGACCGGCGCGGACGAGAGTCGGGTCGGCCGCGCCTGGTGCGGGGCCGCGAGAGGTCTGACGACGCGGGGATAGGGAGCATGGCGGACAGGCAGCGGCGCGACAAGCGTGACGGCCCGGTCGTCCATGTCGGCCGCCGTCGACATGGTGCCTCCGCACAACCTCGACGCCGAGAAGTCGCTTCTCGGCGCGATGATGCTTTCCGCCGACGCCGCGGCCACCGGGCTCGGGATGGTCGGGTCGGACGACTTCTATCGGTCGGCGCACGGGCGCGTCTACCAGGCCGTCGAGCACCTCTTCAGCCGAGGCGAGCCCATCGACGTCGTGACGGTCGCGGCTCGCCTCGAGGCGACCGGCGAACTCGAGCAGACCGGCGGCAAGGGCTACCTGCTCGACATCGTCAACACGGTGCCGCTGGCCGGCAACGTCGCCCAGTACGCGAACATCGTCAAGCGCACCTCGCTGCTGCGAAGACTCATCCAGGCCGCGACCCGCATCGCGGCGCTGGGCTACCAGGCGCCCGACGACGTGGACGAGCTCGTCGAGGAGGCCGAGAAGCTGATCTTCGACGTGACGAACGAGCGCGTCGAGGCCAACTTCCGTCCCATAGACGAGCTGCTGGCGGAAGGCTGGAACAAGCTCGAGGAGCTCTACGAGCGTCAGGAGCACCTCACCGGTGTCACCACCGGCTACGACGAGCCTGAACGAGCTCCTGGCCGGCATGCACCGGGGCGACCTCCTGATACTCGCGGCGCGTCCGTCGGTGGGCAAGACGGCGTTCGCTCTCAACGTCGCCGTGAACGCCGCCCAGGCAGGGCGTTACCGTCGGCGTCTTCAGCCTCGAGATGTCTTCGGAGCAGCTCGTCATGCGCATCCTGTCGTCCGAATCCCGTGTCGATTCCCAGCGGCTGCGCACCGGCCGGCTCTCCGATGCCGACTGGAAGCCGCTGATGGACGCCATGGGCCGTCTCGACACGTGCGACCTGCACGTCGACGACACGCCGGCGCTGTCCGTGCTCGAGCTTCGCGCGAAGGCCCGCCGCCTGCTGCGGAACAAGACCAACGGGCTGATCATCGTCGACTACCTCCAGCTGATGCAGCCCGGAGGCCGCCGCAGCGAGAACCGTCAGGTCGAGATCGCCGAGATCAGCCGGGGGCTCAAGATCCTGGCGAAGGAACTCGACGTGCCCGTGCTCGCGCTCTCCCAGCTGTCGCGGGCCGTCGAGCAGCGCTCGGACAAGCGCCCCGTGCTCTCTGACCTGAGGGAATCCGGCGCGATCGAGCAGGACAGCGACGTGGTCATGTTCATCCATCGCGACGTCTACGGTCGCGGGGACGACGACGATGGCGATTCGGATGCCAAGATGCCTCCCAAGGGCGTCGCCGAGATCATCGTCGCCAAGCACAGGAACGGACCGACAGGACACGTCCCACTGGTGTTCCACGAGTCGTTCATGCGCTTCGTCGATCCGCCGAAGAGGCCGGCCTAGGGGATGATGGCAGGGGCTCGCGCTTCTGGCCGTGTGCGCGCGACCGAGGATGCCGGCGCGCACCACAGGGGGACTTCGGATGACAACGCCTGACTATGACGTAGTGATCGTCGGAGCGGGTCCGGCCGGCATCTTCGCCGCGCTCGAACTCGGACGGGCCGGGCTGGACGGCCGGGTGCTCCTCCTTGAGAAGGGGCACGGGATCGAGAAGCGCCACTGCCCCGTGAAGGAGCACGGCTGCGGTGGCTGCACCGTGTGCGCGATCATGACAGGCTGGGGCGGTGCCGGCGCGTTCTCCGACGGCAAACTCACATTGACCACGGACGTAGGCGGCTGGCTGTCCGACTACGTCGGCCGCGAGGAGCTGGCCCGGCTCGTCGAGTACGTGGACGGCGTCTGGGTCGAGTTCGGCGCAACGCCCGAACTGCACGGTCCGGACCCGGAGACCGCCGACCGTCTGACGCGGGAGGCGGCGCTCGCGAACATGCACCTCGTCCCCATGCGCGTGCGCCACATGGGGACGGACCGGTCTCCGAAGGTGCTCCAGGCGATGCGTGACGAGTTGTCCGGCCTCGGTGTCGTCGATCCGGACGGAGGCGGAGGTGGTCAGGATCCTGGCCGAGGACGGCCGAACCACCGGCGTCGAACTGGCGGACGGGGAGTGTCTGTCCTCGCGGGTGGTGATAGCCGCGCCGGGGCGCGAGGGCGCCGACTGGCTTGCGGACCAGGCACGCGCGCTCGGGCTTGCGCTGGCGAACAACGCCGTGGACATCGGAGTACGCGTCGAGGTCCCGGCCACGGTCATGGAGCCACTCACCGACTCGCTATACGAGGCGAAGCTGGTATATCGGTCCAGGGAGTTCGGCGACCGGGTGCGCACGTTCTGCATGAACCCGTACGGCGAGGTCACGACCGAGTCCTACGGCGGCATGACAACCGTGAACGGTCACTCCATGGCCGAGTCACGAACGGACAACACCAACTTCGCGATCCTGGTGTCCCAGACCTTCACGGAGCCCTTCGACGACCCCATCCGGTACGGGGAATCCATCGCGCGGCTCGCCAACCTGCTGGGCGACGGCATCATCGTGCAGCGCTTCGGGGATCTCAAGGCCGGCCGACGTTCCACCCCCGATCGCATCGCGGAATCGACGACGCGTCCCTCGCTGGCCTGTGCCACGCCGGGCGACCTCGCCTTCGTCCTGCCCTACAGGCACCTGGCCGACATCCTCGAGTTCATCGAGGCGCTCGACGTGCTCGTTCCGGGGGTCGCGTCGCCCGACACCCTGCTGTACGGGGTCGAGGTCAAGTTCTACAGTTCGCGAGTCGAGGTGGGCGCCGATCTGCAGACGTGCGTGAGCGGGCTGTACGCGATCGGCGACGGCGCGGGGATCACGCGCGGGCTCGTGCAGTCGAGTGCGAGTGGCGTCGTGGCGGCCCGGGCGATGCTGGCCGGGTCCTAGGGCGTCGCGAAGCGTCAGACGGTCGTCACGCAGCACCGGGTGTTTCGGGTGTGGAGGTGTTGTGGGCGCGTCGGGGCGCCGGCCAGCGTCCGCCGCTTTGTCCCCGCCTCTGTCACCCACCGTCCTCGCCCCTCCGCTCGGCGGTCACCAGGTGCACGAAGACGTCCTCGATCGTGGGATCCACCTGCTCGCAGCGCGACACGGCGAAGCCGGCGGCACGCAACTCGTCGGCCAGCGTGCAGGGGGCGGTGGATCTCGCCACGTTCGCGTGCAGCCGCGCGCCCGACAGGTAGGCCTCGTTGACGTTGGGGGCCGACTCCAGCCAGGCGAGGGCGCCCTCGACGTCGTCGGCCTCCAGCTCCAGCACCTCGTCGGTCATGTATCGCGTCCGGATCTGCTGAGGCGAGCCCGTGGCGATGAGGCGCCCGCGGTAGATGAACGCCAGCCGGTTGCAGTGCGTCGCCTCGTCCATGTAGTGAGTCGTGACGAACAGGGTGATCCCGGTCTCGGCCAGGCTGTAGAGAAGCTCCCAGAAGTGGCGCCGGGCCGTCGGATCCACGCCGGAGGTGGGCTCGTCGAGGAAGATCAGCCTCGGCTCGTGGATGGTCGCGCACCCCAGCGCGAGCCTCTGCTTCCAGCCCACGGACAGGTTCGCGGTCAGCTCGCGCTCGCGGCCCACCAGGTCCGCCATCTCGAGCACGTATCGCCGGCGCTCATCGAACAGCTCGCCTTCGATGCCGTAGACGCCCGAGTAGAAGCGCAGGTTCTCGTCGACCGTGAGATCCTCGAAGAGGGCGAACTTCTGCGACATGTAGCCGATGGAGCGGCGGACCGATTCTGGGTCCGCCACCGCGTCGAAGCCCAGTATCGTGGCCTCTCCGGACGTGGGTGCGATCGTCCCGCACAGCATGCGGATCGTGGTCGTCTTGCCGGAGCCGTTCGGTCCCAGGAACCCGAAGATCTCGCCCTTGGGCACCTGGAAGTCGATGCCGTCCACCGCGGTGAAGTCCCCGAATCGCTTGGTCAGACCGCTCACCCGGATCGCGGGCTCGGCCGCCTCCTGTCGCTGCTGCTCCACGGGCGCCGCCTCCTAGTCCGCCAGTCGTTTCCGGAAGCGCAGCAGAGCGCCTCCGAACACGAGCACCGCGAAGACCGCCATCGCGACGTACTGCGGCCACAGCGCGTCGAACCCCGATCCCTTCATCCAATTGCTGCGCAGTATCACGAGTATGTAGCGCAACGGGATGAGGTACGTGAGGGGCAGGATCGGGGTCGGCATCGATTCCATCGGGAAGATGAAGCCCGAGAGCACCATCGTCGGTATCAGCATGAACATCGTGGCCTGCTGAGCCTGCTGACGAGACCTGGACACCGTGGAGATGAACAGGCCCATGCCCAGTCCGGTGAGCAGGAAGAGGAAGAGCCCCAGCCCGATCTCGGCCAGATGACCGTTGAACGGGACCTGGAACCACCAGCTGCCGAGTACCGTCACGACCACGACCTGCACGGTCGAGATCAGGACATAGGGGGTGACCTTGCCGATCAGGTACTCCGCTCGCGTGATCGGGGTGACGAACATCTGCTCGAGCGTGCCGCGTTCGCGCTCCTTCACGACAGCCTGGCTCATGACCGCTGTGACGGTGAGCAGCATGATGAAGCAGGTCAGCCCCGGGATCATGGCGTTCACGCTGCGCAGGGACGGGTTGAACAGGACTCGCACGCGCGCGTCGATCCCGGGCGCGTCTGCCGCCATCCCCAGCGCGGAGAGCCGCTGACGGTTGAACGCGGCGATGATCTGCGCCGCGTAGCCGGACGCCACCGACGCCGTCTTGCTGTCCGAGCCGTCAACGACGATCTCGACCGGGACCTGTCGTCCGCGATCGAGGTCCCGGGAGAGACCCGGGGGGAGAAGGACCGCGACCTGGACGTCTCCACGGTCCATCAGATCTCGCACCTGCCTCTCGTCGGACGGTGTCGCGCGCACGACGAAGTAGCCGGCGGACGTGAAGGCCTCGCTCACATGTCTCGACGCGGCCGTCCGGTCGGAATCGACGATCGCGGTCGGGATGTTTCGCACGTCCGACCCCACGACATAGCCGAACATCATGAGTTGGAGCAGCGGCATGAACAGCACCAGCACCGGCAGCAGCCGATCGCGCCGGAATTGCGTGAACTCCTTCCAGACGAGGAGCCTGATTCGCTTGAGGCTCACCGACTACAGCCTCCTCGAGTAGACCAGCGAGGCCAGCGTCAGCGACACGAGGGCGTAGACGGAAAGCATCGCGAACTGGGGCCAGAGGATGGCGAATCCGGCGCCCTTGAGGAACACGGCTCGCGAAATGACCATCATGTATCGGCCGGGGAAGAGGTAGCTGGCCCACTGCAGCACCACCGGTATCGAGTTCAGGGGAAACGCGAAACCGGAGAGCATGAAGCCCGGCAGGAAGCTGACTATGAGGCCTGCGAAGTTGGCCGTCTCCAATGTCGGCGCGCGCGCCGAGACGAGCAGGCCAAGGGCGAGGCAGCACAGCACGAAGATGAGACTCGCGACGCCCAACGCGAGGAGCGAGCCGCGCAGTGGCACGCCGAAGACGAAGAGCGCGACCAGTATGACCCCGACGATGTCCACGAGAGCCAGGACGACCCACGGCAGGACCTTGCCGAGCATCAGCTCCCCGCGTCGCACGGGAGAGACGATGATCTGCTCCAGGGTTCCCTGGTCCTTCTCTCGGACAAGCGTCGTGGACGTCTGCTGGATCGTCACGATCATGACGATGACGACGAGCAGGCCGGGGATCAGGAAGTCCGCGCTGCGACGCTCGGGGTTGTACCACATGCGCACCCGCGTCTGCAGACCGCCCGCCGCCGACATGTCCAGTCCGTTGCGGACGGCCCAGGCGACGGCGACCTCGCTCGACAGGCGTTGCGTCAGCGCGGCGCTGTACGCCTGTCCCAGCTGGGCCGAGTTCGGTTCGCTGCCATCGATCAGCAATGACACCTGAGGCTTGCCATCCCGGGTCATCTCCCGGCCGAATCCGGGGGGGACGATGATGGCGATGCGGGCGTCCGACCGGTCGAACCAGGCGTCGGTCGCTCGTATGGAATCCTCCCGGCCCGCGATGCGGAAGAAGTCTGAGTGCTCGAATCGGGACAGGAACGCACGGCTCTGGGCGCTGCGGTCCTGGTCCACGACGACCGTAGGCACGTTCTTGACGTCGAAGGAGATGGCGTATGAGAACAGCAGCAGTTGCGCCACGGGCATGACGAGCACGGCGATGATGAGGCGGGGCTCGCGGGCGATGTGGATGAACTCCTTGCGCGCGATCGCCCATATGCGGCGAAGCGATCTCATTCCCCCGCCTCGGCTTCGAGCGCCTCGGGAGCGTCATCCGTGGTCGCCGGGACGAGCGGGGCCGATCCACTCGCGGAGGTCTCTTCAGCCAGGTAGGCGAAAGCCGCCTCCATGTCCACCTTCGCCGGCGCCACGCTGACGACCGGCAGCCCGGCCCCGCCCAGGGTAGCCGCGATGGACTCCCCATCGGGTCCTCCCGGCTCCGAGAGCACTCGCAACCTCTCGCCGTAGACGGACACCGACCGCACTCCGGACGTCATGCGCAGCACCGCCATGGCCTCTCGCTGCCGATCCGTCACGATCTCCCAGAACCCACCGGGCAGACGTCCCTTGATCGCGTCGGGAGTGTCCAGCAGCCTCAGCCTGCCGTCCCTCATGAAGGCGACGCGGGTGCAGCGCTCGGCCTCGTCCATGTAGGGGGTGGCGACCACGACCGTGACCCCGCGGCGGTGCAGCCCGGCGAGGATGCGCCAGAACTCGCGGCGCGAGACGGGATCGACGCCTGTCGTCGGCTCGTCGAGGAACAGCAGGTCCGGCTCGTGGATGAGCGTGGCCGCCAGCGCGAGCTTCTGCTTCATTCCCCCCGAGAGATTGCGCGCCTGACGGTCGGCGAACTCGGTGAGCCCGCTGAATTCGAGAAGTCTGGCGGCGCGTGCGGCCTTCTCGCCGCTCGGAACGCCGCGCAACTCCGCGAAGAAGTCGAGGTTCTCGGCCGCGGTGAGATCCGGATAGAGCGAGAACGACTGCGACATGTAGCCGATCCGGGGCTTGATGTCCTGCGGCTCTCGCAAGACCGAGCTCCCGAAGACCCACGCCTCTCCTGAGGTGGGCTCCAGAACGGTGCACAGCATGCGGATCAGCGTCGACTTGCCCGCGCCGTCGGGACCCACCAGGCCGAGGATCTCTCCGGTCTCCACACGCAGGTCGAAGTCGGAGACAGCGATGATGCGCTTGGCGTGCCTGCCGAAGGATCGTGACAGAGCACGCGTTTCCACGGCGGGAGGGTCCTCGCCCGGATGTCCGGGCGCCCCCTCCCTCACGAGCACCCTGTCCACGATGCCGGCCACAGCCGCCTACTCGAAGACCACGTCGGCGGGTATGCCCGGCTTCAGTGTTCCGGACGGATCGGAGACCGACAGCTCCACCCTGTAGACCAGCTTCACGCGCTGGTCCCTTGTCTCGACCTGGGAAGGCGTGAACTCCGCCTGGCTGGACACGAACGTGACCGTGCATGGGAAGGAGGCCGTCGAGGAGTCGATGGTCAGCGTCGCCTTTCTGCCCAGGTGCGCGGCTCCGATGTCGCTCTCCGCGATGTAGACACTGACTGTGAGCCGATCGAGTCGCGCAAGAGTCGCAAGGGTGTGTCCGGGGGCGGCGATCTCGCCCTCGTCCGAGGCGATGTCGAGAACGGTCCCGCCGACCGGAGCGCGAACCGTCGCGTACGACAGCTGGAGGTACGCCAGCTTCACCTGCGCCGCGGCCTGATCCATCTGAGCCTGAGCGGCGGCGATATCGGCTCGGGACTTGTCGTCTCTCCTGGCCTGGTCTCGAGCCGCCTTCGCGGCCTTCAGGCCCGCCTTGGCCTGCACGAGTTGGAGCCGGGCCACCGACGGATCGATCCGGAAGATGACGTCGCCCTTCTTCACGGCCACGCCCTCCGTCGCCGTCACCGACACGATCCGCCCTGAAGCCAGCGGGGAGACGGCGACCTGAACCGCCTCGATGGTGCCCGAGCCGGTGAGCCTCGCGGTCGACGCACTGCCCGTCGTGAAGTAGCGCCAGGCGAAGTAGGCTCCCGTCGCCAAGATGGCGAGGACCGCCACGATCGCGATTCGCTGTCTCATCGTCTTCCTCTCCCCATGGGCGTGCGTCTCAAGAGCGGTCTCTCCCTCACCGGGTGAGTATGGTCAGGTCCACCGGCGTCCCCGGGGGGATCGCTGCCGATGAGTCGTCCAGCGTCACTGTCACACGGAACGCCCGCGTCATGTGGATCTCGGTCGTGGGCATCGAGGTGGGCGGGTACTCGAACACCTGACGCACTTGCGTCACACTTGCCGCGAGCGTTCTGCCGTCGAGCCAGTCCGCCGAGACGGCCGCACGATCCCCGAGGCCCGCCCGACGGGCCTCTTCCGCCGTCAGGTAGGCGTCCACGATCGCGGGCTCGGAGCGCCGCAGCTCCACGACCGGTGCGTTGGCCATGAGCGTCGTGCCCTGCTCGGTAGCCCACGTGACGACACCGTCGTACGGCGCCACGATGATCGCCTGCGCGCGCCGCGCCCGCGCGACCGGGACGCCGGCATCGGCGGCCTTCGCCGCCTCGCGCAGGACGGCACGCCCGCCCCGCAAGGCGGTTCGTGCGTCGGCCAGAGCCGATGCGCCCCGGCCGATCTTCGCCAACCCGGTACTCGCCTGCGCGAGGCCGGCCTCGAGCTTGGCGAGTTGCGCCTTCAGACGCGCGAGCAGGATCCGCGGGTCGGGTCCCGGAGGCGGCGGAGATGATGTCGTGGGGATGCGGCCTCGCGGCAAGGAGGCGATGATGGCTTCCAGGCGGGCTATGTTCTTCTTCAGAGTCGAGCGGCCGGCCCTCGCCTTGGTGATCGCGGCGAGGACGCCGGCGCGGGTACGAGCGATATCATCAGCCTTGCTCTCGAGTTCCGAGAGGCGGGCGTCCAGCACGTCCACCTCGGCATGGGATCTTCTGGAGGTCGCTGCAGCTACCTGCACGCCGATGGCGAGCGCGCGATCGTCGAGTCGCGCGACGATCTGCCCGGCGCGGACGTTCGTGCCCGGCGTCGTCAGGGCGGCGACCACAAGGCCGGAGACGGTGGGCTGGTCCGGGTTGCGCGTTCGAACATCCGCCGGTTCGGGCGGTCTCGCGAACGTTGCGGGAAGGCTCACCCTCGGGTCGAGGTTCGGCTGCTGAAGGTATGGAGCGCGCACGGAGACCGTCCGGTCCCTCACCGCGCCCGAAACCGCTATCCGCCCGGCGGGAACCATCGTCGTGTGGCAGCCGAAGAGGAGCCATGCCGCCAACACTAGCGCCACCATCGAACGTGTCCGCACCCGCGTCTCCAGAAGTCGGCGTGTCATCGCTGACTAACTTCCCCGGTCCGTCGCCCCCTCACGCTCACGGAGCCGACCGCGCGTCGAGACCATGCGCTCCCGCGCCACGATCTGAAGTACGCTACCATCTCCTGTGGTTGACTGTCAGCGCGTCGCGCGCCCGCGGGCATTCCACGGCGACTGACGTTTGGCCGGACCCTGGACCCTAGGATGAGGCTGCAAAGCTTGAACGAGAACCTGGCCCGCTTCGCCAAGGAGATTCCCGGATCCGGATCATCCGGATCGCCCGAGGCTGTTGCACCGAGGAGTCCGAGGAAGTTCTCACGGCGGCCAGCTCCGAGTCGGGCTCTGTGGATCGTTGTCGTCATAGGCGTCGCGGTAGCGGCGTGGGGCGGATGGCAGGTCCTGGTCGTGGGGCCGATCCAGGGACTGCTGGCCTCGGCTCAGCGGTCGCACGAAGTGGGAGACTACCCGACGGCCGTCAGTGCGCTGGAGTCCGTGCTCGCGAGGGATCCCGGCAACGTTGAAGCCGTGGCGGCTCTCGCTCGTGTGAAGGCAGCGACGGGAGACAACGAGGGTGCGCTCGAGCTGTACGCGCGCGCGGTGGCGGCGCAACCGAACAACGCGCCGGTCGCCTATGATATGGCTCTGCTCGAGCGGCTCGTCGGTCGACCGGACTCCGCTGTGCCTCACTTCGAGGCCGCATACGCGGCCGATCCGACGAACCGGGGCTATCTCGAGGAACTCATGAAGAGCTACATGCAGGCGGGCCAGGAGGCCAAGGCCGCCAAGTTGCTCGCCGGGCTGGCATCGGAGAAGAGCAGGCCCGCCTCCGAGCGCAAGGATCTCTACATCCGTCTCGCCTCGGTGTCAGCGCAGGCACACGACGTCAAGACGGCGCGTTCCGCTCTTCGGGAGGCGCTGCACCTCGTTCCGCGTGATCCGCAGGCCACCCTGTTGCTGAAGAGGATCGGACGGTGACTCGCGGCAGGTCCGCGTCAAGATCGAGCCGTCGGGTCGCTGTTCCCACGCGCCGCGGGGATACCGCATGGTTGGCCCTCTCGATCCTGGCGGCGATGTCCGCGACGATGCTGGGCGGGTGCTTCGCCCCGGCTTCCGTCATGCACCCGGCCGCTCGCACGGTCGAGAACGCACTGGAGACTCGCAAGGCGCGCGATACGGATCCCGAGGCGTACTCGACCTACTTCGAGGACTCGTCGTTGGCCACCCAGCTCGCCGACGATGCCGCGCAGTCGGGTGACACCACTCCGCCGATCCCACCTTGGGACACGCCGTACGTGAGCGAGGCCGGCACATCGACGGCCGACGTGGTCGTGGTGTGGAAGGCATACTCGGACCGTCCGGGCTGGCCCAAGGCGACGCTGTTCAACCTGAAGGTGTCCGCGGGACACTGGGTGATCGTCGATGCGGAGTCGGTGGAGGGCACAGTCCCCCTGCCGGCAGTCGCCGAATGACCCCGCGCTCCGAGAAGGCTTCGCAGGCCGGTCCCGACTCGGGAGCACCGGGCAACCGCCATCGCCGGGGCCTGTCCGCGGGCAGGCTCACCGCCATCATGGCGGCGGTGCTCGTGGTCGCCATCGGGGTGACGGCCTGGTTCGTCCTCCGGGGACTCACCGGAGGACGAACACCGGTGGGGCCGATCACGGGTGGCAAGACGGATCACGGATCCTTCGCGGCGGAGTTTCCGGCGGCTCCGGATTCGAGGCTGTCGAATCCACAGGGGATCGCATGGACCGGAAGCCTTCTGTGTGTCGCCGAATCGGACGCCGGGGTCATCTCGCTGTTCCAGACCGACGGCACTGGCGCGGGACGACTGACGGTCCCGGTCGCTCCGAATGCGCGCAAGTCCTATCCCGTCGATGTTGCCGCTCTTGGCGGCGACCGTATCGTCGTCGTGGACACCTTCGGCCGGCGAGCGGTCGTGATGTCCACCGACCCGGAGGCGAAGAGCGCCTTGACCGTGCTGGGCGGCAGCCGCCGCGGTTCGGCGCCGAAGCAGCCCACCGCGGTGGCCGTCTCGGGCGAGGAGATCGTCGTCGCCGACGGAGGGGATCACGATCTCAAGGTCTACGATCGCGCCGGACGTCTGCTCCGCTCGCTGGCGGGCGATCTGAATCCCAAGCTGGCCTTCGTCGGCGGCATGAGCAGGATCGGCGATCTTCTGTACGTGTCCGATTCGAACGCCGGACGCGTCCTCCTGATCGACCCGGCCACAGGAGCGAGCAGGGGCGTGCTCGAAGCGCGCATGAGCCTGCCCCGGGGAGTGACCGGCGACGGGCTGGGGAGAGCGTACGTCGCCGACCAGCTCGGACAGGCGATCCGCGTGTTCGGGGACGACCACGCGGAGCTCTTCCGCATCGGCGGAGACCAGGCCGCCGACGGATCGCTTGCCGCCCCTCGCAGCGTCGCGTGGGTGCCCGAAGGCCGGCGCCTCTTCATCACGGATTCGCGGGCCGGAACGGTCAAGCGCTTCGACGTCAATGCCGATACTAATGTTCCGTAACCGTCCGGCCTAATTCGACCTCTGACGTGCGGCGATACACTATCGTCAGGGCCGAAAAGCGAGTATGATGGGCAACGTGTCAGCGACGAACCCGCCTCCATCGGCAACAACCGAGAAGACGCGTCAGGACAACATGCAACAGCACGCCCACAACGGTCCAAGGCCGGAGGAGGCGAGCGGCACTGCCGCGCGCCTGTATCGCGCCGTCCAAGCGATGGACTTCTGGCGACTGCTGGGGCTGGTGGGCGTAGGCACCATCGTCTTCGGGTTGACCTTCGCCGCGGTCTTCGGCGCTATGCGGCATGACGGCGGGCGGCTCGTTCCTTCGCCCGCTCAGACCGGTGACAGGGCGATGCGGCCTGTCGTGAGCGCGGCTCCCGCGCGGAGGGCCGGCGTGAACGCTTCCGCCGTGATCTCGACGGGCGCTCCCGTCGCTCCCAGGTCCGCAGTCATCGAGCGCGTCAGCGCGTCTCCGGGCGCGCGGTATCCGGTGGTGGCGCGCGTCAAGTGGACGACTGCCGGCAAGACCGGCGCCTCGTATCGCATCTTCCGTTCCGCATCGGTCGCGGGCCCATTCGAGTTGCTCGGCACGGTGTCCGGCAAGTCCTTCGATGACACGAGCGGCATACCCGGACAGAAGTACGCCTATTCGGTTCGCCCGGTCGACGCGCAAGGCCGAGAGTCGTCGCCGTCTCGCACGACCGGACTCGTGAAGGCTCTGACGCTCGGGGACGAACCGATACCTCACCGGGCGGACGGCTCCGGCAGCCTTTGCGCGTCATGCCACGTTCCTCATGTTGCCGAGACCAGGCACATCTTCCGCGAGACCAGCAGTACCGCGGGTGAACTGCCGCTGTGCTACTACTGCCACGATGGATCCCTCGCGTCCGACACAGTCAAGGAGTCGTTCTCGCGCGCGAGCGGGCACATGCTCGAGGCCCTTCCGGACACGGCCACCACGAGGGATCTCACCAATGCCTGTTCGGGTTGCCACGACCCGCATCCCAGAGCGGCCCTTCGGGAGTCGTTGTGGCGCTCGCGCATCAACACGACCACCGTGAGCAACGTCACCGGCCGCAACAACACCTGGTGCCTGGCGTGTCATAACGACTCCCAGGACTGGTACGTCCAGAAGTACGGGACTGCCTATCCGAACCTTGCCACGCCGACGGTAGATGCCTCGGGCTACCCGGTCACCGGAGTCTTCCCGGGCCCTTCGGTGTACACGTCGACCGGTGCCAACGCCCACATGGGGATCCCCGCGGCCAGCACTCCCGACACGCGGGTGGCGGGGGACTGCCTGTACTGCCACGCCGCGCACCGCGGACCCAGCCGATACGACAGCCTGCTGTCGACGTTCAGCCCGTCGACCCCCGGCACGGTGGCTGACGACAGGGTGAACGGGACGTACGCATCCGCCTGCCTCACCTGCCACGGCGGAGGGGCCTGGGAAGCGTCCGGCGCGGTGGACATCAAGCAGTTCGCGACCTACTCGGGAGCAGACGACAGTCAGTATTCGGGTCACCGGATCAAGTCATCCGGGGCTTCCCTTCCGGTGAACGCTCCGCTTCCGTGCTACGAGTGCCACAACCCCCACGGTTCGAGTCGGGGCAACAAGTCGCTGATCAGCGACGCGCGTGGTCAGAACCTCGACACCAAGTCGAGCGAGGCCGAGGTGCGACATTTCTGTCTGACTTGCCATTCCACTTCGGATACATACGGGTGGGACAGCGTCGCGGCAACGTATGCGGTCGTGACCAACTCCACGCTGGTGGAAGGGCTTGGTCGGGCCGGGGGCGTCGCCGGTTCCGGCCCCGATGGCGGGTACAACTGGTTGCGCCTGAAGGCCGTGGCGGGGGCACATGCGGTCTCCGACACCCGCTCCTGCTACTCCTGCCACGGCAACAGCTACGCCGTCGGAGCGAACAACGTGCATCGGCCCACGCCGGGCGTCTCGGCCGGCGGCACCGGCTGCTACTCATGCCACACCAGCTACCAGGTCATGGATGCGTTCGACGGCAACAATCAGAGCGCCTACCACCATGTGCTGGGAACATCCGAAACGACCTACACGGGCGACGCCACATTCACCGCGAGCACTTACCCGACGGGCCCGGAGACGGATGTGTTCTGTCTGTCCTGCCATGTCGACCACGACAGGTTCAACTCGGACAACGCCGCCAACCTGCGTCCGGACTCCGCGACGGCCAGTCCGACGGTGGGCGTCGAATTCGACTACTCCACCACCTCCAACACGGGCGTGTGCACCTCTTGCCACGCGACGAGCCTTGCGAAGGACACCGCCAACCAGAAGGACGACGGCTCCTCGAACACGCCCAGGATCGCCGCCGGCGGCGGTGCGGGGCAGTTCGGCGCCTCGGCCCACAACTACGCCGCGACCTCAGTCTTCAAGGATTCGACGACTTTCGAGGGAAACTGCGTGAAGTGCCACAACGACGAGCAGCCCAAGGAGAAGCAGACCTCGACCAACCAGTTCGGCCCCCACTTCTCGGCGGCCCGCCGCATCCTGTCCGTCTTCGGCGCCGGTGTGAGCGACCCGCAATCCGAGGAGCGCTGCTTCGGCTGTCACACGGGCGGCACGGCCGGCAACGACGTCTACGGCGCGGAGCCGATGGGGCAGGCCCCCCGCCGGACCGAGACCGAGTTCTCGCTCACCTCCAAGCACCCGGTCGTGGCCTCAGGCGGCAACTCCGTGGAGTGCGAGAACTGCCACAACCCGCACACCGTCAGCAGCGTCGCGACGGTGTCCGACCCGGCCAACATCTACAACTCCATCGGATACTCCACGACGTTGGAGCAGGCCACCTTCTGTCTGCGTTGCCACTCCGGGGCCGGCTCGCTTCCCGCCTATCAGGTCAACGGCACCACGTTCGTGCCTGCGACCGTGACGATCGCCGCTGTCGACCAGCCGCTGATGGACAAGTCGGCCAACGCATCCCGCGGTCACTGGAACGTGAACGGCTCGATATCCTCGGGCGAGGCGAAGGCCTGCGCGGACTGTCACTCCAAGCACGGCTCGCGCTGGGAGAAGCTGCTTGGCGCATACGACGCGGTCAACGACACCAACACCATCAACGGCGAGCCGTTGACCGGCAACGACAAGTCGGTCTGCTTCGCGTGCCACACCTCCGCGTCCGCCGCCTGGCCCGCGGCATCCCGCAACGCTTCGGGCTATCCCACTGACGGGACCTTCCCCGGGGAGGCCACCTACACGGTGACCTTCAACCCGAGCGCACACACGGGCAGCATGCACACCACCAGCTCCGCCGTGTGGCCCGGCACGACCTATGCCGGCGGCGACTGCAAGAACTGCCACGACGTTCACGGCACTGCCAACACATTCGACGCTTTGCGCACCGAGGACGCCACGGGCACGCAGGACGTCTACCACTTCAGCCAGAACGACTTCGGCCTGTGCTTCAACTGTCATGACAGCGGCGGTCCCGCGATCCGCAACATCGCCGGCTACTACCCGACCGCCTCGGGCGGGACCGCGGTCCAGACCGGCTCGACAGGCTTCGGACACAAGACGCTGTCCGCGGGCAACCTGCCGGCAGGGTCCGCCCTTCCCTGCTACGACTGCCACAACCCGCACGGGTCCGCCTCACCCTACGGTCTCATGATCGAGACCCAGGCCGGGTCGGGCACGACGATCACGGTCGGCGACGCATCAGGCGAGATCACGATGCCGGCCTCGCCGGCTCTGGCCGATGCGGGGCTGCGCAACTTCTGCTTCACGTGTCATACGACTGCCGACACCGCCGCGGGATGGAACGGCACGGCGATGGCGGTGGTCACGGCCGGCAAGGTCGAGGGCATCGACCGCACCACCTACTCGGCCACCGGCGCTCACCTGAGGCTGCCGCCGGTCGATGGGCACAACGCGGCCAACACGCAGCCGTGCTACCAGTGCCACGGAAGCGACTACTCCGGCGCCGCGACCAACAACGTCCACAACCCGACCGCCGGCGTCTCCTCCGGCGCCCAGGCCTGCTACGGCTGCCACACGACCTTTAACGTTATGGACAGGGCCAACACGGCCAGCCGCACGGCCTCGTACCACCACGTGGTGGGCACGTCCACTGCGGACTACACCGGCGACACCGCGTTCGCTCAAGCGAGCTACCCGGGCACGGGGACGACGGTCTACTGTCTGAGCTGCCACGTTGACCACGACGTGTTCAACGGCCTCAAGGGAGCCAATCTGCGCAGCAGCGGGGCGACCGGTTCGACCACGGCCACCAACACGGACTTCGTCAGTGGTTCCGGGGGGATCTGCCTGTCGTGTCACGGTGTGGCGCTCGCCATCGACAACGTCTATCAGAAATCGAGCCCGGAGACGAACACGCCGACGATGACCGCCGCCGCCTACGCTGCTTCTAGACACAACTACGAGGCCACATCGAGCTTCAGCGGTGGATCGATCTTCAAGGCGAACTGCGTCAAGTGCCACAACGACGAGCAGGCCAAGGACAAGCAGACCTCCGCGCTCAGGTTCGGGGTTCATTTCTCCGCCGAACGCCGGATTCTCGCCCAGCTCGGGGTCCCCACGCTCTCGGATCCGATGGAGGAGAAGCTGTGCTACAGCTGCCACAGCCTTTCGGGGAACGGATACAAGTCGGTCAGCGGGCTCGACTGGTACGGACGGGCCTCCATGTCTGGCACCTCACAGGACATCTACACACTGATGTCCGGCGTCGCGACAGGGCACCTGGTAGCGAACTACTCGGGAAAGCACCTGTCGTCCTCGCAGGATGAGACCCGCGGCTACCTCAGTGCGACGAAGCACGTGGAGTGCGCCGACTGCCACAACGTGCACGCGTCGTCGGCCAGCAGGCATGCCACGGGAGCGCTGGCAACGAACCTGGTCTCCGGGGCCCTCCAGGGAGTCTCGGGAGCGGCCGTCACCACTTCCAGCGTCAACTGGACTTCGCCCACGGCCTACGCGCAGGTCGCCTCGTCCACCTACGAGTACCAGATCTGCTTCAAGTGCCACTCCGGCTTCAACACATCGACGCAGGCGAGTGGCTCTGCGACCCTGATCACCTGGGGCGGAACCGGAGCCCAGGCGTGGACGGACGCGGGCCTCGAGTTCTCGACCACGAACCAGTCCTATCATCCCGTGCTCGCGGCACTGCCACCCACGGATCCGAGCACGACATGGGGTTCGAGCCAACTGCCCGCCGCGGGGATGCGTGCCCCTTGGACCCGGGGTAGGACGATGTACTGTTCGGACTGCCACGCGGACAGCACGGCGGGCTCGTTCGGGCCGCATGGAAGCGCCGTGAAGTGGCTACTGAAGGGTCCGAACAAGGCGTGGCCCTACACCTCGGCGGCGCTCAACGGCACGAACGGAACCGCCAACTTCCGTCTGATCAGCAGTTCCGAAACGAACATCGACACCTCGAACGGCAACTTCTGCCGCAATTGCCATGTTGTCGCCACCACGAATCCTCACAACGCGAACAGCAACCACAACTCCGCAGCCTGCGTCACGTGCCACATACGGGTGCCGCACGGTGGGAAGGTGTCGCGCCTCATCAACGCCAACGGAAGCGCGACCTACCCAGGAAACCTGCCGTTGCGCTACACAGGAAGCGGAACCGGTAGCGGGCCAGGGACCTGGATCCGCCGTTTCACAAAGCAGACGCCACCGTACGCCGTGGTCACGGCCTGCGACACCGGCGGCGCGGCCTGCACCAGCAAACACCCCTCTGGCGGCGGAGCCCTGGAGAACTGGTAGCGCCGGCAGATCGTGTCAGTGGCTGAGGTGCTCGTGGGCGAGACCTGCGAGTCCTCGACCCTGACAGACGCGTCATAGACTCAATCGGTCACGAGAAGAGGCCTGACGGTGCACCCCAGCCGAGCTCTGACAGCGCTCCTGCTCGTCCTTGCTGTGGCAGCTCCTCTGCAGGGCTGCAATCGCAATCCGGCGCCAGCGGAGGAAGCCCGCATCCGTGCGACGATCGAGCGCTACGATGCCCACTTGGTCGAAGGCTACCGGACGATGGACATGAATCCGCTGCAGGAGGTCGCCACGAAGCTCCAAGCCGAGGACGAGTACATCCACATGTCCTCGCTCGCCGAAGGCGGCGTGCGACTGCTGCCCGAACTCAAGAGCTTCGAGCTCGAGAAGGTGAGTGTCGAAGGAACAAGGGCACTCGCTCAGACCATGGAGACGTGGGACTACCGGCACGAGTCGCTTGCGACCAAGAAGATCGTCCTAGTGCAGCGCGGCATGGTCTACCGCCTGACCTGGGATCTCGAGCGGCACTCGGATGGGGCGTGGTTCGTCTCTGACGTCAGGGCCGTCGAGGCGAGCACTACGGCGCAGCCGCAACAAGTCGGCACGCTCACGCTCACACCTGCGCCGGTTCCACCCTCCGGCCGATAGGATCGGCCTACTCCGTCCTTGCGGACTCCGGTGGGCGTGTCCGTCGGTAGCGCCCCAGCGGACACGGGGACCGGCTACAATCGCTTCGGGCGGCCCGCTGTCGTTCCGGGCCAGGCGAAGGAGGACCCTTGCACCAGGACCGCCGCGTGAAGGCCTTGGCCAAATTCCTGCGTTCGCCACGTCTCGTCGTGTGGCTGATGGGCCTGGTCATCGGATACACCGCGCTGGGGACGCTCGTGCCGCAGGGGCCCTCCGCCGATACGGCTGTGACCTCGTGGGCCTTGGAGCACCCCGGGATCGCCGGCGTCGCAGCCGCCCTCGGCTTCCATCACGCGTATACGACGCCGTTCTTCCTGGGGGTTCTCGCCCTGCTGGCGGCCAGCACGAGTGTCTGCGCGTGGGATCGTACCGGGGCGTCCGTTCGATTGCTGAGGGAGCGGCCTGCGTCACCCGAGTTCCTTCAACGCCTCCGCGAACGTCCCCCGATCGTCGTAGCCGCACCCTCCGCTGCTCAGGCGACCAGCGCCGCGGTGAGGGCCGCGAGGAGCCAGCGCCTGCGGATCACCACCGACGGGCCGCTCCTCGAAGCGCGCAGCACGGCCGCAGGCCGTCTGGGCAGCCCCCTCTTCCACTGGAGTCTTGCCATCCTCTTCCTCGTGATCCCCCTCGGACAACTAACGCGAGCCCAGGGTGCGATGGATCTCGTTGAAGGGACGTCGAAGCTCGACTCGGCTTCCTCATACAGCCAGCTCGAGCGGGGCCAACTGCACGGCGCGCTGAGCGGTCGGATCATCGCCGTTCCCAGGATCGCGCGATCCTTCGTGGCCGGCGGCGTGCAGCAGGGAGTCACCCCGTTCGTCGAGATCCGCTCCTCCCGTGGCGACGTCTTGGCGGGTGGCTTCCTGTATCCGAACCATCTCGTCGGCTCCGGGAGTCTGGTGCTCCACTACACGGACAACGGTCTCGCGGTGGTGGTGAGGGCCACTCAGGGCGGCCGGTCGTTCTCCCAGGAGGTCCTTCTCCCCTTGGACGACAAGTCGCCGACCGGCGTCATTCCGCAGGATCTGACTCTCTCCGACAACGCCGGCGATCCCGTGGCCGAGATCCGGATCGATCTGCCGCTGGCAACATCTGCTCCCGCCTCCCCGACGATCGTGGTCAGCGTGGCACAGCCGGGAGAGCCCCTGGATTCGGGGGACGCCTCGACGACGTCAGTGACTCAGGGCGGTTCCGTCGTGCTCAAGGACGGCGTCACCTTCACCGCGGAGAGGTTTGCGAGGTATGTCCGGCTGTCCGTCGTCGACGACTGGTCGGTAGAGGTGATGTACTGGCTCCTCGGCATCGCCATAGCAGGCTTGAGCCTCGCGCTGCTCTCGCCGATCCGCAAGGCCTGGTTTCTCGTGGTGGAAGACGAGAAGGGCGCGAGCATACATGCGACCGCGCTTCACGGACGTGGGGATCCCATCTTCGCGAGTCGGATCGAGTCGGCCCTGCGCGATGCACTGGCGATACGGAATCGCGAATGCTGACGGTCCTGCCCTACAATTGCGGTGCGGCACGTTCGCGCAGATACTTGTTCCCCGACGGCCGGTGCCGTCTGAGATAGGACCTCGAGAGGAGAGGGAAGAGATTGAGCGCCAGCGCAGAGTTCGTCTGGATGTCGTGCGCGGTCTCGCTGTACGTGCTCGCCGCTGTCCTCATGGTCGTCGGGTTCGTCTTCAAGAGCGGCCGCGTCTCCGCTATCGGGCTCTGGGTGGTGCTGGTCGGGCTGGGCGCACACGCGGTGGGGATCGGGGGGCGGTGGGTCCGCGTCGGGCACTGGCCCTACCTCGGCTTCTACGAGGTGGTGTCTTCATACGCTTTCGTGAGCGTCGCCCTCTTCCTGCTTCTGGCATGGCGGCGGCCCGGGTCCCGCTTCTTGGGTATCGTGCTGATCCCGACCGCGTTCCTGGCGCTGGGAATGGCCATGCTGGCCCCCAACAGCGACCTCCCGATCACGCCCACTCTGGCCAGTTGGTGGCTGAACATACACGTGTCTTTCGCCAAGCTCTCCTACGGATCGTTCATCGTCTCTTTCGGCTTGGCCGTGGCCTACCTGATGCGGACTTCCGAGAAGCGACAACTCTCCGAGCGCATGGAGAGTTCCTCGTTGACCCCCGAGATGCTGGATGACCTCACGTTCAAGTTCATCGCGGCGGGATTCATCTTCCTGGCTTGCATGATCGTGTCGGGAGCCATCTGGGCAAACGAATCATGGGGCCGGTACTGGAGTTGGGACCCCATAGAGACCTGGTCGTTGATCTGGTGGCTCGCATACGGGGTAGTCATCCACCTGCGGCTCACCATGGGTTGGCGTGGCAAGCGCTTCGCGAAGGCGGCCATAGCGATCATTCCCCTCATGCTCTTCGCTGCGGTGGGCGTCGTCATCGTCTTCCAGTCGGTGCACGGGGCCTACCTGATCAGGAAGTGATCGAGGTGGAGAGGGAGGTTAGGCGGAGGACAGGAGATGCCCGGACCCGCCCTGCACCACCGCCTGACTGCCCAGTGGGCGGTCGAGGAAGGCATGTCCAGAGCCGAGGCGGCGGTCGTGGCGAATGCCGACATCATGGTCGACATGATCTGGCCCGGGTCCAAGAAGTGGGGCAGGCACTTCAACCCGATGGCCACCCTCATCTTCGCGCCCATGTACTTTCGCGCGGCCATGCGCACGGCTGCGGCTGGTGAATATCGCGCGGAGTCCCTGGTGGCCCTCGGCAGAGCCCTCCACTGCCGCCAGGACGGCATCGGGCACGGCGTGCTCGGGCTCGCCCACCTCAAGGCCCGGCTCGGTGTGCTCAAGCGAAACCCGGACGACTGGGAACAGATGCCTCCCAAGAAGCGTGCCGCCATCGAGAGCGCCACGCGACGCATCCTGCGTCGGTACATCGACGCGACCCGGTAGGAACACGTGATCGGGCCGGGTCCCCGGTGTCCGGGTCGCGATACGTCCGAGACGCTCCGGTGGCGCTGCGCGCCTCCGTCAGCCATACTTGTGGCCGGTGCCCGCCCTTGTCACATGAGCGGGCGCTAGAGCGCTCCGCCACATGCGGGCGGCGCGCCCGGTCCGGGAGCGGCAAATCAGTCCGCGGGACCGTTCACTCAAGGAGCCACGCCTCATGGCAGGCATAGTACTCGTCGGCGCCCAGTGGGGCGACGAGGGCAAGGGCAAGATCACCGACCTGCTGGCCGACGACATGGACTACGTCGTCCGGTTCCAGGGCGGCAACAACGCAGGGCATACCATCGTCCACGGTGGCCGCACCCTCAAACTCCACCTGATCCCGAGCGGGGTGATGTATCCGCACATCACGCCCGTGATCGGCAACGGCGTGGTCATCGACCCTAAGGTCCTGCTCGAGGAGATGGACGAGCTGGAGGCCGAGGGGCTCCCCACGCGTCGCCTCCTGATCTCCTGCAACGCGCACCTCATCATGCCGTATCACCGGGATCTTGACGGGGCATCGGAGAAGAGGCTGGGCAAGCTGGAGATCGGCACGACCAGGAGGGGCATAGGACCCGCCTACATGGACAAGGCCTCGCGCATGGGCCTGCGCGTCCAGGACCTCACCGACGAGAAGATATTCCGGGCCAAGCTGGAAGCTGCGCTCGTCGAGAAGAACGACGTGCTCACCAAGGTCTACGGCCTCAAGGCCTACACCGTCGACGAGATCACCGCCGAGTACATGGGCTACGCGGAGCGGATCAGGCCGCACATCGAGGACACGTCCTTCCTGATCAACAAGGCGCTCGATGCCGACCAGTCGGTGTTCTTCGAAGGCGCGCAGGGCACGCTGCTGGACCTCGATCACGGGACCTATCCCTTCGTGACGTCGTCGAGCCCGACCGCCGGAGGCGCGTGCACCGGCGCCGGGGTCGGGCCCAGGCGCATCGACCGGGTGCTGGGGATCGCGAAGGCCTACATCACCAGGGTCGGCTCCGGCCCGTTCCCGACCGAGCTCCAGGACGAGACGGGCGAGCACCTGACCCGCGTCGGAGGCGAGTACGGCACGACCACGGGCCGCAGGCGCCGTTGCGGCTGGTACGACGCCGTCATCATCCGCTACGCGGTGAAGGTCAACGGGCTTACCGACCTGGTCATCACCAAGCTCGACGTGCTCTCGGAGCTCGAGACCATCAAGGTGTGTGTCGGCTACGAGTACGACGGGCAGCTGCACAACAATCTGCCCTGTCACCAGACGGCCTTCCACCATGCCAGGCCCGTCTATCAGGAGGTCCCCGGCTGGCGCGAGGACATCACCGGCTGCCGCGACTTCGGGGACCTTCCGAAGGCCGCCCGCGACTACGTCACGATGCTGGAGGACCTCGCCGAGGTGCCCGTGTCCATCATCGCCGTCGGTCCGAGCCGTGAGCAGACCATCCTGCGCCGCTGGGAGAGACGGACCTAGACGGCTTCGCGCTCGGATACAATCTCGTACGGGCGCGGCAACGCGATCGTCGCGGCCTCGCGGCATGACGATCACCGGAGGAGAGAGATGCGCATCCTGGTCCTTGGCGGCGGCGGGCGCGAGCACGCCATCGTGCACAAGCTGTCGATGTCGCCTTCGAGGCCGGAACTGTTGGTGGCGCCCGGCAACGGTGGTACCGCTGCCCTTGCCGAGAACGTCCCCAGTCTGAAGTACACGTCCCCCGGCGCGGTGACCGCCTACGCCAAACTCCGCCGCGTGGACCTCGTGGTGATCGGCTCCGAGGCGCCGCTGGTCGCGGGTGTCGCCGATGCTCTCGAGGTCGCAGGCATCCGCGTGTTCGGCCCAAGTGCGGCGGCGGCGCGCCTGGAGGGGTCGAAGGAGTTCGCCAAGCGCGTCATGCGGCTTCATGGGATCCCGACTGCCGAGTCGGCCGCCTTCACCGAGATCGAGCCCGCGCTCGAGCATCTCCGCGAGGTGGGGGCGCCCATCGTCGTGAAGGCCGACGGCTTGGCGGCCGGCAAGGGCGTCACGGTGGCCATGTCGCTGAGGGAGGCGGAGGCCGCGGTCGAAGAGTGCTTCTCGGGACGTTTCGGCGCGGCGGGCTCCACCGTGCTGATCGAGGAGTACCTGGCCGGGCCGGAGTGCTCGCTGCTGGCATTCACGGACGGGACGACAGTCGTGCCCATGGTGCCCGCCCAGGATCACAAGCGTGCCCTCGACGGGGACCGCGGGCCGAACACCGGGGGGATGGGTGTCTACTCTCCCGTCCCGGCTGTCGATCGTGCCACGCAGGAGGCCATGGAGGACATGCTGCGCCGCACGGTGGCCGGGATGCGAGCCGACGGCCTCCCGTACAAGGGTGTCATCTACGGCGGCTTCATACTCGCCGAAGGCGGGCCGAAGGTCCTCGAGTTCAACGCGCGGTTCGGGGATCCCGAGACCCAGGTGATACTTCCGAGGATGGAGAGCGACCTGGTCGAGGTCATGCTCGCCGTGGCCGAGGAACGCCTCGCCGACGTGTCCGTCTCCTGGCGACCCGAGGTCGCCGTGTCCGTTGTTCTCGCCTCGAAGGGCTACCCCGGCGACTACGAGACGGGGAAGCCGATATCGGGCATCGAGGCCGCCTCGGCAGTCCCGGGCGTCACCGTCTATCACGCGGGCACAGCCGTTAGCGACGGAGTCCTCGTCACGTCGGGAGGCCGGGTCCTCGACGTCACGGCGGTGGCCGAGGATTTCGCCCTTGCGCGCGAGCGCGCGTACGCGGCCGTGAATCTCATCTCGTTTAAGGGAATGTCCTTCCGACGCGATATCGCCCTTCGCGCCCTTGCCTCCCCTGATGCCGGGACGGTGTAGCCACTTGCTCGCCGAGCGGGTACTGACACCCATACTGAGAACGTTGAGCGGACAATTCCTCACGCTCGACCATTTCGGCGGAGCGGCCCTCCCCGAGCCGACTCCGGGGCATCGATACCTCCTGTATGCGCACGTGCCGTTCTGCCAGCAGCTGTGCCCGTACTGCTCCTTCAACCGCTTCCCGTTCTCCGAGGAGCGGGCCATTCCCTACTTTCGGCGGTTGCGGGAAGAGATGCGCAGGGTCGCCGACCTGGGCTACGACTTCGAGTCGATGTACGTGGGCGGGGGCACGCCGACGATCATGCTCGACGAACTGTGCGCGACCATCGATCTCGCGCGCGAGCTGTTCTCGATACGCGAGGTCTCCTCCGAGACCAATCCGAACCATCTCCTGCCCGAGTACGTCGACGAACTGGCCGGTCGCGTGCAGCGGTTCAGCGTCGGAGTGCAGAGCTTCGACGACTCGCTTCTCAAGCAGATGGACCGCTACGACAGATACGGCTCGGGTGCGCAGATATCCGAGAGGCTTCAGTCGATAGCCGGACGCTTCCAGTCGCTCAACGTCGACATGATCTTCAACTTCCCGAGTCAGACCTCCGAGATGCTCCGCCGCGACGTGAAGCTGCTCGAGGAGTCGGGCTGCAACCAGGCGACGTTCTATCCGCTCATGGCCTCGCCGGCCGTCGGGCGCCAGATGGCCTCGACCGTCGGCAGGGTCCACTACGCCCGCGAGTCCTCGCTCTACGAGCAGATCTCGCGCGATCTCACGTCAGAGGGCGTGTTCGAGCACGCGACTGCGTGGACGTTCTCCCGCACGACCGGGAACATGATCGACGAGTACATCGTCGACTACGACGAGTACCTGGGGATCGGGTCGGGCGCCTTCTCATACCTGGACGGGACTCTCTACGCCAACACGTTCTCTCTTCGGGATTACGACCGGATGGTCGCCGGAGGGCGGATGTCCGTCTCGGCGTTCCGGCGCTTCGACCCGCGCGAGCGGATGCGCTACAGGATGCTCATGCAGCTGTTCGGGCTGCGACTGGACAAGCGCGACTTCGAGCGTGACTTCGGCGTCTCGGTGGAGCGGGGGCTGGCGCGGGAGATGACGTTCCTGCGCGCAACGGGCGCTTTCGAGTGCGATGATGACGAAGTTCTCACGCTTTCGCCCAAGGGGCGGTATCTTCTGGTGGTGATGATGCGCGAGTTCTTCGTGGGCGTTAACCACTTCCGCGACCAGGCGCGCGCCGCGCTGACGCACGAGGAGCGCGAGCTGCTCTTCGGCGGCGGCGACAGGCGCCCGATGGAATCGGGAGCGGCGCTGCCCGTCACCGGGCTCATCAGGTGACGGCAGGACGCCTCGGCCGCGAAGCGCCCGCGGCCTCGCTCGGCGACGCATGGAGGAGGTCTTCGCGTGACTGATATCGCGCGGCCCAAGGCGGGTCCGCTGGTCGGAGTGATCATGGGCTCGAAGTCCGACATGGCGGTCATGGAGGAGTGCACGAAGGCCCTCGATTCGCTGGGCGTGCCGCACGAGGTGGTCGTGGCATCCGCGCACCGGCAGCCCGGCAAGGTCCACGACTGGGCCACGGCGGCACAGGACCGGGGCCTGCGGGTGATCGTGGCCGCGGCGGGCAAGGCCGCGCACCTCGGAGGAGTCGTGGCGGCATGCACCACGCTGCCGGTGATCGCGGTCCCCATGAGAACCTCCGATCTCGGCGGTCTGGACTCGCTGCTATCGATGGTGCAGATGCCTTCTGGAGTACCGGTGGCGTGCGTGGCGATCAACGGCGCTAGGAACGCGGCGATCCTCGCCACGCAGATCCTTGGCACGGCCATGCCCGAGTATCGTGAGGCCATCGCGGCCATGAAGGCCGAACTTGCCGAGGGCTAGCGCGGTGTCATCGTCAGACGGCCTTGACGGATCGGCGCGGGCAGGCTCGACCGGAGCATGGGGCGTTGCCGCCTTCACGGCCGGGTGGGCGCTGCTATGCGTGTTCGCAGTCGCGCCCGCGAGCTGGCTGGTGGTGGGGCTGGCGTCCGCGGCGGGGCGGCCTGCGCTGGCCACGGGGATAGCCCTCCCCGCGCTGGTCGAGTCTCTCGTGTACCTGGTGCTCTCGTTCCTGGTGTTCCGCGTGTCGGGAGCGTTGGGTCTGCCGGCTTGGCGCTGGGTCCTCGGACCCGCGGGATACGTGGCATCCGTGGTTGTCTACGTTGCCGTCATGCGACTCCTCGCGTCAACGGACGCGAGTCCCAGCGGGGTTGGGTGGACGTTCATCATCGCGGACACCGCCGTGACGGCGCTGGGGGCGTGGACGAGCACGCGTCCGTCGAGTCCGCCGCCAGCGGCGCCGCTCGAGGCGGGCGGCGCTTCAGCCGGCGGTGAGCGGGCATGAGACTGCTCGTCGTGGGTGCGTCGGGTCGCACGGGGCGCCTGGCGGTCGAGCAGGCTCTCGGCCACGGACACGATGTAACCGCGTTCGTCCGGGATCCGTCCAAGCTGGGCGTGGTCCACGAGCGGTTGCGCGTGGTTGCGGGAGACGTCACGGAGCCGTCAACGCTGGGACCCGCCGTCGACGGGCAGGATGCCGCGATCTCCGCGCTGGGATCTCCTGCGGCGCGCGAGGTGCACGCCTACTCCGACGGGACCGCCAACCTGTTGCGTGCGATGACCGCGCGCGGCGTGCACCGGCTGGTCGTGTTGTCAGCGGCGGGCGCCGGTGACAGGAGCGGACGGCTGCCCCTGTCGCTGCGCGTGCTGTTGGCCTCGCCGGGCCGCCGGGAGGTCTACGCGGACATGGAGCGCATGGAGGGCGATGTCATGCTTTCCGACCTGGTATGGACCATCGTGCGCCCCGCCAGGCTCATCGACGGACCGCAGATCGGACACTACCGCGTGGTGGAGGGCAGCATCGTCCCCAACGGCTCTCAGATCTCTCGCGCGGATCTCGCGGGGCTGCTTCTCAAGTGCGCGGAGACGGACCTGTACGCGGGGATGGCGGTCTCAGTGGCGTACTGAGCCAGTGTCTCGCCAGCACGCATGCGTCGTAGCCGGCGATAGCCGAGTGCTCGCCATCGCCGCGATGTAGCAGTAGGCTCTTGGTGTCCGTTCAGCTGACGAGGAGCCGACGTGTCTTCGCAAGGATCGCTCACCAGAGCCGACGAGTGCTTCCACTCGGGGGGTCGGACCAGGCCGTGAACGGCCAGACCCTTCCGCTTGTCCTCTTCGTGCTGGCCGCCGTGTGCGTGACGGCGGGCGTCCTGGTCGACATACGTGCCGTACAATCGCGGATCCTGCCGGGGCTGGCCACGGCGAGCGGAACCACGAAGGTGCTTCTGGCAGGGCTGACCATAGCCGCAACCGTCGTGCAATCGGATCGCGGGGAGTACGCACACGCCATCATCGCGCTTCCCGCCACGATCGCGATCGTCGGCTTCGTCGTGCTGGACGTGCCCCTCATCGTCAAGCTGAGGAATCGCGGCGTGCAAGCGGTCATCCCGGCGGCGGACGGCGGCGCCGACGGGGATGCGTCCACTCCGCGAGACAGTTGACGATGAGCAGGCGTTCGAATGAGGCGGGATTCTCGCTGCTGGAACTCATGGCAGTCGTCGTGACCATAGGCATACTCGTCACCATTGCCATCCCGGTGTTTCAGGGCGCGGCGGAATCGGCCCGTGAGAGTTCGTGCTTCTCCACCCAGCGCATCATCGAGAGCGCCGTTCAGAGGTGGTCCGCCGACAACGGAGGTGCGGACGTGAACGAGTTGAACGGGCGGCTGGGCCTCGATCCGGAAACGGACGTGCTCGTCGACTACGTCCACGCCAATCTCCGCTGTCACGAGGATCCTACCGGCCACTACTCGCTATTGAACGGCATCGTCACTTGCCCGGCGGGGCACCCGCACTACTAGAGCAGTGGGAACAGAACTCCTTCACTCCATCGCTGCAGTCTGCTAAAGTCCAAGCGATCGCGCCACCCTCACGTCCGGCCGCCCCGTTCAACGGAGAACACAATGCTCTCGCTCGCGCTCCCAAAAGGAAGTCTCGAGGAGCAGACCCTGCTCCTGTTCGCTCAGGCGGATCTCGAGGCCAAGAAGTCCAGCCGCGCGTATAACCCGACCATCGACGATCCGCGCATCTCCCGGGTCAAGATCCTGCGTCCGCAGGAGATACCGCTCTACGTGGCGGACGGACACTTCGACCTGGGCATCTCAGGCCACGACTGGGTCACCGAGAGCGGCGCCGATGTCGTCGAGGTCGCGGACATGCCGTACGCCAAGACCGGCACCGGAGTGGTCAAGATGGTGCTGGCCGTGCCTGAGGACTCGCCGGTCGCCTCGGGGCGCGACATAGCTCCCGGCAGCCGGATCTCCACCGAGTTCCCCAACGTCACGCGCGCCTACTTCGAGAAGCTCGGCATCCCTGTCGATGTCCACTTCTCATATGGAGCGACCGAGGCCAAGGTCCCCGAGATCATGGACGCTCTCATAGACCTCACGGAGACCGGCTCCACGCTTCGCCGTAACGGCCTCAAGATCGTCGAGGTCGTCATGGAATCGACCACCAGGCTGCTGGCGAACAAGGCGGCATGGGCCGATCCCGAGAAGCGCCGGGCTATCGAGGAGATCCGGACCCTGCTGCTGGGCGTCATCGACGCGCGCGGCCGCGTCCTTCTCTCGATGAACGTCGCCAAGGCGAATCTCGAAGCGGTCGTGGCCGCACTCCCGGCGATGAAGCGC
Source organism: uncultured Coriobacteriia bacterium (assembly GCA_963695385.1). Lineage (GTDB taxonomy): Bacteria > Actinomycetota > Coriobacteriia > Anaerosomatales > PALSA-660 > JANYAK01. The sequence goes on along the minus strand of OY968780.1, from coordinate 2,021,434 downwards.
CCGACGGTGAGCCCTCTTTACGGATCCGAGGACCTCGAGGTGACCACGGTCGCCGACAAGGCAACCGTCAACATCCTGATCCCGCGCCTCAAGGCGGCGGGCGCCGAGGACATCCTGGAGATGCCGATCACCAAGATCGTGCGCTGACAGGCCCCGCCCGTACGGGCGATCGACGTCCCTGGGACGGGGCTTCGCGAGGGTACGCCCGCTCGTCTCTCGCCCGAGACCGTCGCGCGCTGGGAAGATACTACCCACGGGTCCCGCGCCGCTTGGGGCTACACTCGTGCCGTGGATCTGGAAGGGTGCGCCAGACGAGGGGGAGCACATGCCGATAGTGGTGACCGAGGGGCTGACCAAGGTCTACGGTTCGGGTGACATGGCCGTCACGGCTCTCGATTCCGTGGATCTGAGCGTGGAGGCCGGACAGTTCGTCGCGATCATGGGCCCGAGCGGCTGCGGCAAGTCGACTCTTCTGAACCTGGTCGGCGGGCTCGACAGGCCGACCTCGGGGCGCGTGCTCATCGACGGTCAGGACCTCACGACGCTCAGCGACGACGATCTGACGCAGCTGCGCCGGCGGCGGATGGGGTTCGTGTTCCAGTTCTACAACCTCATCCCGGTGCTGAGCGCTCTGGAGAACGCCGCCCTTCCCCTGACTCTCGACAGCGTGTCCACGGTGAAAGCGCGTCCGAAAGCCGAGGAATGGTTGGCACGATTCGGGCTGGGGGACCGCATGGCAAACCGCCCCGACCAGCTCTCCGGCGGCCAGCAGCAGCGAGTAGCGGTCGCGCGGGCACTCGTGGCCGAGCCCGCCCTCATACTCGCGGACGAGCCGACTGGCAACTTGGACTCCAAGTCCGCCGGGGAGATCGCGGACCTGCTCGCGCAGGTGGCCAAGGAGTGGGGCCGTTCGGTCGTGATGGTCACGCACGATCCGAGGATAGCCGGCCACGCGGATCGCATCGTGCTTATGAAGGACGGGCGCGTCGTCGACGACGTCGCGCTTGACGGTAAAGGGATCGAGGTAGCTCGATCCGCGATGGAGCGGGCCGGACTGTTGTGAACATCCAGCTCAAACTGGCGTGGCGATACCTGTGGGGCCGCAAGCTCCGCACCGTGCTGACGATGCTCGCGGTAGTGCTGGGCGTCGCGCTCATCTTCGGCCTGAACGGGATGCTCCCGTCGATGATCAAGGCCTTCGAGCAGAGCACTCTGGCCGCTGCGGGCAAGGTCGATCTGACCGTCTCCGGGAACACGGGCAATACCTTCTCCCTGGACGTGTGGCGCCGGATCCAGCGTGTACCGGGTGTGTCGGTCGCGACGCCGTCTCTGGCTCGCGCCGTCGCGCTGCCGAGGACGGGCGTCGTCACAGGCAGCGGGCAGGTGGACATCGTCACCGTGAACGGGATCGAACCGCTCACCGCAGGCAAGGTGCGCGAGTACCCCGTCGTGTCGGGGCGATTCCTGACCCCGGCAGATAGCGGAGCCGTTCTCGGGACGGACTTGGCGGCCAAGCTGGGAGTGAAGGTGGGTGACACGCTGGTCCTGCCGTCCGCCGTCGGCACGGGCAGGTTCCCCGTGGTCGGTCTTCTCGACCTGCCCGCCGTGCCCGGCGTCGAAGAGATCTTTGTGACGCTCCGGGCCGCGCAGAGTCTGTTCGGGCAAGCCCCCGACGCCGTCAACACGGTGGACGCGAAGTTCGATCCCGGCGCGGACCGCGCAACGGTCGAGGCGGCGGTCACGCGTGCGCTCGGTCCCGACTACCGGATCGGCGGCATCGAGGGCGCAAGCCAGCTGCTGGCATCCATTCAGGTCGGCCAGGTAGCCATCAACATGTTCGGCGTGATGGCGCTCGCGATGGGCGCCTTCATCATCCTGAACACCTTCCGGACAGGCGTTGCGGAGCGGCGGCACGACGTCGGCATGCTGAGGGCCATCGGCGCGACGCGCGGAACGGTCATCGGCACATTCATCGTCGAGAGTCTCTTCCAGGGCGTGATCGGCACCGCCATCGGTCTCTTCGGCGGGTGGCTGATCGGGCTGGGGATGGCGGCGATGCTTCGACCCCTCGCGGGCCAATACCTGCGGTTCGAGATCGGTGGCCCGGAGTTCCCGCCCGGGACCTGGGCGCTCGCGATCGTGCTAGGCGTGGGGGTCAGCGTCGCGGGTGCGCTCATACCGGCCCTGTCCGCGGGTCGCGTCACCCCGCTCGAAGCGTTGCGCCCGCAGCTGGGAGCGGTCTACGAGCGCGCGGCGGGCAAGCGGGCGTGGGTCGGCGCAGGGGCGATCGTCATCGCGCTGCTGATGCTCGCCACCAGGGAGAGCGGCGCCGTCTTCGGTGGCGCGTTCCTGTTCCTCATCGGTATCGTGCTGGCTGCGCCGGCGGCGATCACGCCTCTGGCCGCGGCGTTCTCCAACCTGATCGACATCCCGTTCCCCGATGAGGGAGACATCGCGCGATCCAACCTTCAGCGCAACCCGGGCCGCTCCGCGATAACGGCCTCCGCGATCATGGTGAGCCTGGCGATCGTGATCGCGATGCTCGGTGTGATGAGCGCCATCACGGCCGGATTCACCGGCTATCTGGACAAGAGCCTCGGAGCCGACTTCATCTTCCTGCCCCAATCGCTGATCCTCTCGCAGGGCAACATCGGTTCGGGACCGAGACTTGCCGAGGAGATCAAGCGCACGCCGGGGATACGCGAGGTCACCTCTCTCCGGATCGCACAGAGCAAGGTCGGAGCATCAAGCGTCCAGGTCGTGGGCATCGATCCGAAGACCTATGGCGACATGGCCAGCTTCGAGTGGGGCAAGGGCACCACGGACGCCGCGATCGGACAGCTTGGCCAGGGTCGCACCGTCATCGCGAACGGCATCTACGCGGCCCAGCTGGGAATCTCCCCGGGTGACAGGCTCGTCATGGAGACGCCCACGGGACCTCGTACCTACCGGGTCGTCGGGGTCGGCAGCGACTACCTCAACGCGAAGCTCTCCACCGTCTACGTCTCGCAGGACAGTCTGGCCCGCGACTTCTCGGTCACCAACGACTTGCTTCTGATGGCAGACCTGACGCCCGGATACGACGTGACGCAGGTGCACTCCGCGCTGAGCGCGGTACTGAAGGACTACCCGGAATTCACCCTGTGGGAGTCGGCGCAGTGGCGGGCGCAACAGGTGCAGACGCTCGACTCGGCCATGGGCTTCTACTACGTCCTGATAGGTGCCCTCTCGCTGCCGTCGCTGCTGGCGCTGCTCAACACTCTGGCCATGAGCGTCCTAGCGCGCACCCGGGAGATCGGGATGCTTCGGGCGGTCGGTTCGACCCGGCGTCAGATACGGCGGATGGTGATGGCGGAGTCCGTCCTGCTGGCCACCATCGGCACCGCGTTCGGGATAGTCGCGGGGACGTGGCTTGGCTACGCGCTCGTGGCGTCGATGAACTCCGTCGGCTTCCCGATGCCCTACGTCTTCCCCTTCCAGCCGGTGCTAGTGACCATCGTCGTGGGCGTGGGGTTCGGCGTCGTCGCGGCGCTGATCCCCGCACGGCAGGCAGCGAGACTGGACGTCGTGCAGGCTCTGCACTACGAGTAGGCGGCCGGTCGGCGAGAATGATCTTCCCAAGCGCACTTGCGAAGTGGGCACTACTTTGCAAGAATCAGCTGATAGATTTTGAAAGCCCCTCGGACATCGTGATCAGGCGCGAGGAGGACAACGATGGATGCCGCGACTTACGTGGCGCCCGAGGCGGGCAGGATCGTCCGGACCGAAGCGGGCTACTCGGCCTTCGTTCCGGCTGCGCTCCCCCCGACCATCACATGGGACTCGCGGCTGGTTCTCGCTCTTTCCCGGGCGGACGCCGCGCTCAGTGAGCTGTCCGGAATCGGATCTCAGCTGTTGAACCCGCACCTTCTCATCGATCCCTACGTAAGGCGTGAGGCGGTCCTGTCTTCACGCATCGAGGGCACGCAGGCCAGCCTCTCCGATCTCTTCCTTGATGAGATCGAGCCCGAACGGCTGGAACGCGAGCGTGATGACGTTCGAGAGGTGCGCAACTACGTTGCGGCCCTGGAATACGGGCTGGCACGGCTGCAGGACCTTCCGCTCTCTCTGCGACTGGTTCGCGAGATCCACGCACGCCTGATGGATCGGGCACGGGGCTTGCACGCCACGCCCGGGGAGTTCCGCCGCAGCCAGAACTGGATCGGCCGGCCGGGTTCCACGATCGACACGGCGGAGTACGTCCCGCCTCCGCCTGATCAGATGATCGACTGTCTATCGGACTGGGAGAGGTTCTTGCACGCGAGGGATTCGATGCCGGATCTTGTCCAGTGCGCCCTGGTGCATGAGCAGTTCGAAGCGATCCACCCGTTATTGGATGGCAACGGCCGTATCGGGCGTCTGCTCATCACATTGTTCCTCGTCGAGCGTGGTCGCCTGAGGCAGCCACTTCTCTACCTGTCGGCCTACTTCGAGGCGCGTCGGGGGGAGTACTACGATGCCCTCCAGGCGGTCCGGCTGAACGGGGACTGGAACGGCTGGCTGCTGTTCTTCCTCGCCGGGGTGGAGCAGGTTTCTAGGAGAGCCGCCGAACAGGCACGCGAACTCGCCGACATGCGTGAGCGCTTCCGTGCGGCAGCCGCAGGCAAGCCTCGGGCACTGGCACTGGTCGACGAGCTGTTCCGCTCGCCCGTGATCAACGCATCCACGGCGGCCCGTCGTCTCGGAGTGACCGATCCGACGGCTCGGAGTGCCATTTCCGCGCTCGAGAGCATCGGACTGCTCCAGGAGTTCACCGGCCGCACCTGGGGCAAGGTGTGGGCCGCGAAGCCCGTCCTCGATCTGCTGGAGAGGCCCCTGTAGGCGGGGCGAGCTGTCAGAGCATTCGCCGTCACTCCCACTTCGGCTCGGTTCTTCGCGATGATTTCGGTCCCGACAGCTATATCGACGTGTTGGTCGAGTTCGATCACGACTCGTTCGAGGGCAAGCAGGTGTACAAGATTCACGACGAACTGAGCGAGTTGTTCGGCGGTCGGCGAGCCGACCTGGTCGAGCCGGAGTTCATCAACGGCCGACTGCGCGCGCGCATCCTGGATGAGGCACAAGATGTCTTTGCCGCGTGACGATCTCGTCTACTCGTGCGAAGCGGCGTAGAATGGAGCTACAACTCTCCCCGACGTTGTCGGGGCGCAGACCGCCCACAAGGCGGTCTTTGCATCTACTGGGGCGACTGGGGTCCGCGAGCGGAGGCGGCGCCGCATCGTCGCACCCGTCCGGTCCCCGTTAAGGTTCCAGCAAGGCACCGCCGCTACCTTCGAGTCGCACGTGCGCATGCGACGCGACCAGAGGAGCGAATGGTGGCTGAGCGGAGCGACATCGGCTCGGCGACGCCGCTGGACGACGAGCGGCTCTTCGGCGACGTCGCCGGCCTGATCGACGATGCTCGCCAGCGCGTTGCCGCGGCGGTCAACAGCGAACTCGTCATGCTCTACTGGAGCGTCGGCAAGCGCGTGCGTGAAGGCGTTCTTGGTGGAGAACGCGGCGCGTACGGACAGGAGGTCGTGCGCCGCCTCGCGGCGAAGCTCACCGAGCGATATGGACGTGGTTGGAGCCGCTGGAACGTCGACCGGATGGTCCGCTTCGCGGAGTGGCTGCCCGACCGCGAGATAAGTGCGACACTGTCGCTCATATTGAGCTGGAGCCACATCGTCGAACTTCTCACAGTCTCTGACCAGCGGAAACGCGACTTCTATGCGGCCTTCGCGGCGCACGAGCGATGGAGCGTGCGCGCCCTGCGCGCCAAGATGGTCGGCAAGCTCTACGAACGCACCATCGCGGCCCGAGGCTCGGCCGGTGGACTCGGAGCCGAGCTCGTCACTCTTGTCACCACCGGCACCGTCGAGCCGAATCTCGTCTTCCGCGACCCGTACGTACTCGACTTCCTCGACCTGCCACGGGAGCACAGCGAGGCCGACCTCGAGCGCGCGATCCTCGACGAGATGCAGCGCTTCCTGCTCGAGCTGGGAGTCGGCTTCGCCTTCGTCGAGCGACAGAAGCGCATGACCGTGGATGGGCACGACTACCGGCTCGACCTGCTCCTCTACCACATCACCCTGCGATGCTACGTCGCGCTCGAACTCAAGACGCGCCCGCTCGAGCCGGGCGACTACGGGCAGATGACGCTGTATCTGCGCTGGCTCGATCGCCACCAGCGACACCCCGGCGACTCCGCACCGATCGGCCTGATCCTGTGTACCGAGAAGGGACCTGAGCAGGTCGCGCTGCTGGGACTGGACGCCGGAGAGGTGCGAGCAGCGCAGTACGTGATCGATGAGGTACGGGTGGGGCTGGAGCGGATCGTGGCACGAGTGAACGCGCTGGGTGGCTGACGACGCCCTGTGGGAGACCGTGCAGGGCGAAGGTATCGTCAACCCCGACCGGCGACGGCAACGAGGATCGTGGGAATGGACTACCCGACTGCCGCACGCAGCGAGGCCGGAGGGCCGAGACGATGACCGATTCGCGCCACTACGAGGATGTCCGGGTCGAAGGCCACCTGATCGACAGCCAGATAGTGTCCAGGATGATGGACGACATCGTCGAGCTCGAAGGCGAGTTCGAGACGCTCGAGTTCGAGGTCGGCCGCACGAACCAGGACCCCTCGCACGCGCTGATCCGGGTCATCGGGCGCGACGCGGTCCACCTCGACCGGCTCATGACCGCGGTCCAGGAGCACGGCGCGGTGCCGGTGGACCCCTCGGATGCCGAGTTGGCCGCCGCGCCCGCCGACGGCGTCTTCCCGGAAGGTTTCTACTCCACGACGAACCTGGAGACCTTCGTCCGTATCTCCGGGAACTGGGTGCGAGTGGACGGGCCTGAGATGGACCTCGGAGTGAGAGTGGACCCCGGCGCGGCGACAGCCGCCACCGTGCCGATGAACGACGTCCGCGAGGGCGAACTCTACGTCGTGGGCCGCAAGGGGCTTCGCGTGCTGCCGCTCGAAAGACCTCGCGAGAAGCACGCGTTCGAGTTCATGAACTCGACCGTCTCCGCCGAGAAGCCCAAGGCGCAGATCGTCGCCGAGGTCGCGGGGCTGCTGCGACGCACTAAAGCGGAAGGCCGGGAGGCGATCGCAGTCGTGGGTCCGGCGGTCGTGCACACCGGCGCCGCGGGCCACCTCGCCCGGCTCTTCGAGATGGGCTATCTCACCGTGCTCTTCGGCGGCAACGCGCTGGCCACCCACGATGTCGAGTGGGCGCTGTTCGGAACGTCGCTGGGCGTCCGACTTGACGACGGCTCGATCGTGCCCGGCGGGCACGAGCACCATCTCAGGGCCATCAACCGCATACGCGCCGCGGGCGGGTTCGAGGCAGCCGTCCGTGACGGTGTGCTGACGCGAGGACTCATGCGCACGCTCGTGACCACGGGCACGCCCTACGTGCTGGCCGGGTCGATCCGCGACGACGGTCCGATGCCCGGAGTCATCACGGACGCCTTGGAGGCGCAGAAGGCGATGCGCGCGCATTGCCGCGACGCCGGCGCGTGCCTGATGTTCGCGACGATGCTGCATTCGATCGCGACGGGAAACATGCTGCCGGCCTCGACGACGACCGTCTGCGTGGACATCAACCCGGCTGTGGTGACTAAACTCGCCGACCGGGGAACCTTTCAGACCATCGGCGTGGTGACCGACGCCGGACTGTTCCTCGAGTTGCTCGCCAACGAGCTCGCGGGATAGGCGGGCGGCGGCCGCCACCCGGGCAGGTGCACCTGTTCTCGAAGGAGCCACTCATGAGCGACCAGCACCGGACCGGCGAGAGCCGCCGTCCGCTTCCGCCGATCGATCTGGACAAGCACGCGGACATCGCCACCGCCACCTTCGCGCTCGGTTGATTCTGGGGACCGGACGCCCGGTTCGGGTGTCTTCCCGGAGTCATCCGCACGCGGGTCGGCTATGCCGGGGGCACGACGCCCGACCCGACGTACCACAACCTCGGAGACCACACCGAGGCCATCGAGATCGACTACGATCCGGCGGTCGTGACCTATGGGGACCTCCTGGACGTCTTCTGGGGCGCGCACGACCCGACAAGGCCGGCGTACTCCCGGCAGTACCGGTCCGCCGTCTTCTATCGTGACGAACGGCAACGCGAGGTCGCCGAGGCCTCGCGTTCGCGCCAAGACTCGTCGCGTCCGCCCGGCGGTCTGCTGCACGGACGCGTGCAGACCTCCATCGAGCCGCTTGTGCGCTTCTACCGCGCGGAGGACTACCACCAGAAGTACCGGCTCCGGAGTGATGGCGCCCTCATGGCGGAGTTCCTCGAGATGTATCCGGAGGATCAGGACTTCGTCGACTCGACAGCGGCAGCGCGGGTGAACGGGTGGATGCAGGGCTGCGGCTCGGCGGAGCACATAGAGCGCGACTTGCCACGCCTCGGCCTCACCGGCCGCGCGCTGGAGGAGTTGCGCTCAAGGACCGCGACCGCGAGACGCGCGGTCTCCTTCCGCTGACGATCGCGGATGTGTGGGATGAACCCACCGCAGGGTGTCCGGTGAGGCCGACGACGGGCGAGGAGGGTGTTGAGCGATGTCCTACGAGATCGAGCACACCGACGACGAGTGGCGCCGCATCCTGACGCCTGACGCGTACCGCATACTGCGACAGGCCGGGACCGAGCCCGCGTTCGGCAACGAGTTCTGGGACCTGCACGACGACGGCCTCTACCGCTGCGGCGGTTGCGGTGCGCCCGTGTTCGACTCGCGGGACAAGTACGATTCAGGGACCGGGTGGCCGTCCTTCTCAGCTGCGCTGGCCCCGACGGTGGTCGGGACGGCCGTCGACAACAGTCTCGGTCAGATGCGGACGGAGGTGACCTGCGCGCGATGCGGGAGTCACCTCGGTCACGTGTTCGATGACGGTCCGCCTCCGGCGCAATTGCGCTATTGTATGAACTCCGGGGCTATGACCTTCGAGCCGCGCGGCAAGTGAGATCTGCCGATCGATCCGGGACAACCGTGCCCGACAACGTGATGCCACAGACATGACTCCGCGCGTATCCGGCGATCGGCCGCGCGGGTATCGGAGACATATGACGCAAGCCACGATCGGAATACCGCGAGCCCTCTTGTACCACAGGTACGGTGTGCTCTGGGCCACCTTCTTCGAGGGACTCGGCTGCCGCATAGTCCTCTCTCCCCACAGCAATCGCAGGATCCTCGAGCGCGGGATCTCACTGGCCGTCGACGAGACCTGTCTTCCGCTCAAGGTCTTCCTCGGCCACGTCGACGCGCTGCGAGGGAGGGCCGACTACATCCTGGTCCCGCGCGTGGAGTCGCTGCGCAGGGGAGAGCAGGCGTGCGTCAAGCTCATGGCCGCCTACGACATCGCGGCCAATTCGGTGGAGGGCGTCGAACTCATCGGCTACTCGGTCGACGTCCCGCGCAGGGAATACGAGTTCGTCGAGCTGCTCAGGCTCGGCTGGCGCTTCTCGCGCAGCCCTTCGAGGCTCCTTCGCTCATACCGGGCCGCGAAACGGGCTCAGGCGGCCGACGAGCGCCGGCGTGCGCGCGAGGAGGAGTCACGGCTGGCCGGAGACGGCCTGAAGATACTGGTGGTCGGTCACTCCTACAACCTCTTCGACGAGGTCGTCGGGCTTCCGTTGGTGGACTACCTGAAGAAGCTCGGAGTCACGGTCATCTCGTCCGAGGACGTCGACCACGGCGATGCCCTGCCCGACGCTCGCAAGCTCTCGCGCGACGTGTACTGGACCTACAACATCGAACAGCTTGCGGCCGTCGAGCGCTGCCGCGACCGCGTGGACGGGATCATCTTCCTGGTGACCTTCCCGTGCGGTCCCGACTCGCTCGTGACCGAACTGTGCGCACGCTCCATCTCCGAGCCCCCGCTGGTGACCATCGTTCTGGACGAGCTGCAGGCGGAAGCCGGCCTGCGCACGAGGCTGGAGAGCTTCGTCGACATCGTCCGGATGCGTCGAGATGCCGCTCTGCCGGTCGCCGAGGAGGTCATCCAGTGCGTCGCATCGTGAGCTTCCCGCACATGGGCGACTACTGGATCGGCATCAAGGCCCTGGGCGAGCTGCTGGACTGCGACGTGTTCGTCCCCCCGCCCATCACCAAGCGCACGCTGGAACTCGGGACGAAGCACTCGCCGGAGTTCGTGTGCATCCCGTTCAAGTACAACCTTGGCAACTTCATCGAGTCCCTGGATCGCGGAGCGAACTTCCTCGTGCAGTGCGGCGGAGGATGCCGCTTCGGCTACTACGGCGAGGTGCAGGAGGCCATCCTGCGCGACATGGGCTACGACTTCGAGTTCGTGCGAATGATGGGCAACATCCACCCGGTGAAGATGTATCGGGACTTCCATCGCATCAACCCGGACCTCAAGTTCTGGCCCTTCCTCAAGCGCTTCTGGTTCGCGATCAGCATGGGCCGCGCGCTCGACGAGGTGGACGACTTCATCCGCAAGAACATCGGCTTCGAGGTGGAACCGGGCAGGTTCGACGAGATAGCCAAGCGCATGCGGGTCGAGATGGACGAGACCCGCGATCTCGCGACGCTCAAGAAGATCCACAAGCGCGCGCTGGCGGATTGCGCGGCCGTGCCGGTCGACAAGCCGAAACGGCCTCTGAGGGTAGGGGTGGTAGGCGAACTGTACGTGCTGATGGAGCCGTACTCGAACTACTTCCTCGAGGAGGAGCTAGGGCGCAGCGGGCGTCGAGGTCCACCGCTTCATCACCATCACGAGTATGATCACCGACGGGCTGAACACGCACTTCCTGCGCGACATGCTGAAGCATGCGGCCCCCTACCTGAAGTACCACATCGGCGCAGACGGCACGGAGTCGGTCGCGCGGACCAACAAGCTCATGAAGGAAGGCTTCGACGGGATGGTGCATCTCAAGCCGTTCGGCTGCATGCCCGAGGTGAACGCCATGTCGGCCCTGCAGCGGATATCGCGCGAGCACACGTTCCCGATCCTGTTCCTGTCCTACGACTCCCAGACCTCCGAGACCGGGCTGCACACCCGGCTGGAGGCCTTCTGCGACATGCTTGAGATGCGAAGGGGTGCGGCGTGAAGGCGTACATGGGCGTGGATGTCGGGTCGATTTCGACGAAGGCGGCGGTTCTCGACGAAGAGGGTCGCCTTCTCGCGTCGTCGTACCTGTGGACGGAAGGCAACCCGATCGCCGCGGTCAAGCGCGTGCTATCCGAGGTCGAGGGGCAGATGGCGCCCGGTACCGGCATCGTCGCGGTGGGCGCGACCGGATCGGCGCGCGAACTGGTGGGCGCCCTTCTCTCGGCTCAGGTCGTGAAGAACGAGATAACGGCGCACGCGATGGGCACGCTGGCCTTCCACCCCGACGCTCGTACGATCTTCGAGATCGGCGGACAGGACTCCAAGATCATCCTTCTGCGGGGCGGGATCCCGGTCGACTACGCCATGAACACGCTCTGCGCCGCCGGCACCGGATCCTTCCTGTCATCGCAGGCTCGCCGGCTCAACATCCCCGTCGAGGAGTTCGGCGACTACGCCCTCCGTTCGAAACGAGCCACGAGGATCGCCGGAAGATGCACCGTCTTCGCCGAGTCCGATCTCGTTCACAAGGCGCAGATCGGCCACTCGCCCGAGGACCTGATCGCCGGCCTGTGCGACGCGATCGTGAACAACTACCTGAACAACGTCGGCAAGGGCAAGGACATCCAAGCGCCGATCGTGTTCCAGGGCGGCGTGAGCAAGAACGTCGGCGTCGTTCGCTCATTCGCGCGCATCACGGGCCACGACATCGTGGTCGATCCCGAGGGGCACCTGATGGGAGCGATCGGGGTGGCGCTGCTCGCGCGCAGGTGCGGGGTCGAGGCGGACTTCGACTTCGGCGTTCGCGACGTGGGCTTCGAGACGCTGGGCGACGACTGCGGCGGCTGCGCGAACAACTGCGAGGTCATGGTCGCTCTGCGCGAAGGGGAGTTCCTCGACGCATGGGGGCATCGGTGCGAGAAGGGCAGCGACCGTGTGGGCGGACGGCTGGCCGCCGCGCAGGAGGTCGCCGTCTCCTAGTCAGAACAGGTCGCTGATCCCGCCGGAGAACGATTCCGCGGCGTGCTCCATCTGCCAGTCCTCGACCGACAGGTAGAACCGCGGGTTCTGCACCACACCCATGTCGCGGAGCAGTGTAAGGATCTCGCCGAGCAGATCCGTCTTGGCCATGATCAGATCCAGAGCGGCGGGTCGCACGAAGTCGTTCTTGACGGGACCCGGCTTCAGGAAAGAGGAACGTCTTCCGGCGCGGACGACCATGTCGTAGCACAGGTTGCCCTGGCCGAGCAGCTCGATCTCGCAGGCGTTCCTGCCTGCCCCGAGGCACATCACCCACGATTGCCCGCGGCGGACAAGTCCGGAGATCTTCTGCAGCGTGGCGAACTCGACGCTCATCGCGAAGGGCGACTCGGGGATGTCCTGCAGTGTCGAGCGCAGGTTCAATGCGTCGACGAGCACGCGCTCGGGTGTCTTCTCTCTGAGAAGACCAAGCGCGAAACTGGCCTCTGTGGCCGACGTCGAGTTGACGATGGTCCTCAGGAGGAGCCCATCGTCCGCGTCCGTTCGTACTCGAAGATCGGTAAGGGCGCTCGCGGACACGTTCACGGCTTCACACACTCTTCGTGGTGGGCGGGTCCGCCGCGGGCTTTCCGCGCGGTTCCACTTGGCAGACACCCGACTAGTATCGTCGTGACAGGTCCGCTCCTTGATGCTCAACCTGGGGCGGAGCGCTGTGAGGTCACCGCCTTCGGGTAGAGACAAGATGGCTCCTTCGGACCGGGGGGGGCAGCCTGGGCCTAGTGATTGGACTTCGAGATGAGTGATTCGCAGGGCGCCAAGACGCCCGAGCAGCCGCCCGAGGACAGTGGGTCGCGGCAGGAGGATCCCGCGCGCAGGCCCTGGGACGAATTGGGACGCCAGATCGACGACCTCGGCGAGTCCATCGCCGAGGTGGTCCGCGTCGCCGTCAACGACCCTGAGAACCGTCGAAGGATGCGGGAGGTGCGGCAAGCACTCGAGTCGATGGCCGGCAGGATCGCGGATGCGTTCGACGACGTGTCGGACTCGCCGCAGGGTCAGCGAGTCCGGGAGCAGGCAGCCAAGGCCGGCGAGAGCGTCGCCGCCGCCGGCCGCAGGGTCGCCGATGACGTGCGTCCGCATCTTATAGGCGCGGCGCGTCAGGTGAGTGACCGGCTGCGAGAAGCGGCCGCCGACATGGAGCGTCGCTCGGACTCGCGGACGTCGGAGAAGCAGGACCCACCCGGCAACGAGCCGTCGGACGATACGGACGATCACCCTGGAGGTGAAGCCTCCTGAGGCCCGGACGCTACTTGAGCGTCCTCTTGAGAAGGACCGACTCGTACACGGCCGCGAAGTCGGCATCACCGCGTGCGGACGGCGTGAGGGGCTCGAGAAGATCGTAGGCTTCGTCCGCCTTGCCCTCCCGGACCAGGCGCTCGGCCTTCAGGGTAGCGAGGCGGACGCGGAGGGACATGTTCCAGGGCTCGATGAGGGCGGCACGTTCCGCGGCGGCAAGTCGCGAGCCGAATCCGGGCAGACGCCGGCTGGCCGCTTCGTTGGCCATCGCAGCGGCGTGCAGCGAGACGGCGAGCATGACCAGAAGGAGCGCTCCGAAGAGCAGCTGGAACGAGATCGCCATGCTCCTTTGCAGGGCGTTCGGCTCGACATCGTATGTCTCCTTCTCGTCCATGACTCGACAGCATAGCCCTCTTGGGTCTCCTGAAGGAGTCGGGCCGTGCCGATTCTGAGGTGAGCGACGGCCGCCTCGGGGGTAGATTACTGGTGCAGCAGGCTCGCCGGCGCGAGAAGCAGCGTCTCAAGGTAGTCGAGTCCAGTCGGGAGTGGCCATGATCCACCAAGGCGAGATCGTGGGTCTGCTCGTCGCCGTGTTCCTCACGCCCGTAGCGCTCGTGAGTTTCCGCACGGTGCGTGTGGTCGGCAGGCCATGGTTCCTGCTGGGCTACATGTCCGTGGTCGCTGGTTCGGCGTTCAGAGTGGCGGAGGCGTATTCCGCGCCGGGCCTGTTCGGCCTGCTGGAGCATCTCTCCTATCTCTGTGCTGGCGTCGGATTCCTGGGAGGAGCGTGGGCGGTCCTCGTCTTCACCAAGGGATGGCTCCAGCGATGAGCGCCACGGGATTCATAGACGTCGTGAGCGTGATCGCCTTCGGCTCGGCTCTGCTCTTCGTCGTCCTGACCCCTGTGGACACAGCACATACCTACCTGCGGCCCGCGAAGGTGCTGGCTGCGGCGGCGATGGCGCTGTTCACCTTCGTGGGGCTGGCGAACTACCTCGGAGACGTCGGCATGCCGGGCGCGTTCGGGGGGTATCCGTTCTACGCGCAGCTGCTCTTCCTCCCGCTCGTGACCTATCTCGTCTACTCGCTGTCAGTCGCGCAGAGGCTAGAGGACTCCCAGCGCAGCGAGAGCGCGGTGACCCGCGACCACCAGATGCTGACCGACATCATCGACACCAGTGCCACGGGAATCGTCGTCGTCGGCCACGACGGGAAGATCACCTTCGCGAACAGGGTCGCACAGGAGCAGCTGGGGCTTCGCGCGGTCGACGGGGGGGCCGTCTACGAGCCAGCAAGGGATCTGCGCATGGGACCGGAAACGGGCAGCGTGACCGACGTCGCCCGCGGACTGGAGGAGATCGTCTCGCACGGGACCACCCAGGGCGCGGTGCGCTACATCGAGCACCCGGACGGCCATCTCGTGGGCATCGAGATGGGCGCTCGCCCGCTGGAACTGCACGGGACGGTCGTGGGAACCGCCGTCTCGTTCGCCGATGTCACGGAACGGCTGCGCTACCGTCACGAGTTGGAACTCTTCGTCAACTCCAGGACGCGAGAACTCATGGAGGTCAACCGGCAGCTCGCGGAAGCGAACGACGCGAAACGCCAGTTCCTCACGCGCATGAGTCACGAACTTCGAACGCCTCTGAACGCGATCATCGGGTTCACGGGCACTCTGCTGCACGGCATGACCGGCGACCTCGACAGCGAGCAGCGGCGGCAGCTTGAGATCGTGCGCGATTCAGGACAGCACCTTCTCCGGTTGGTGAACGATGTGCTCGACATCTCGCTGATAGAGTCCGGGCGCAC
This sequence comes from uncultured Coriobacteriia bacterium, assembly GCA_963695385.1. Classification (GTDB taxonomy): domain Bacteria; phylum Actinomycetota; class Coriobacteriia; order Anaerosomatales; family PALSA-660; genus JANYAK01. The sequence goes on along the minus strand of OY968780.1, from coordinate 2,006,256 downwards.
GGTCGTGAATCTCGCGAGCGTCGGCGTGTGCGAGATCTCACGAGGCGTCCTGGCGGTCATGGCGCCCGTGGCGGCGGAGACGGAGATCGATCTGGAGTTGGATTGCCCGGACGAAATCGGCGAGGTCGTCACGGATGCCGACAAGCTCTCGCAGGTGCTGCGCAATCTCGTCGTCAACGCGATCAAGTTCACCGAGCCCGGCGGCTGGATCCGCGTGTTCGTGCGCGGGGACGAGAGGAACGTCCGGATCTCGGTCGGTGACAGCGGCGTGGGGATTCCCGAAGAGGATCTGCCGCGGGTGTTCGAGGCGTTCGAGAGGACGGGTGACGGCCGGCTGGCGGGTACGGGACTGGGACTGGCGATCTGCAGGGACGTGGCGCGCGCACTCGGCGGAGACGTAAGCGCGGTAAGTGAGATCGGCAGGGGTTCGACCTTCACGGTGACGATCCCGCGCGAGCCGACCCCCAAGCCGGTCGAGCCGCCTTCCACTCCCGCGAAGGCCCTCGGTTGACGCCGATCCTCCCCTGAGTGGCGCTAGTACGCCTCCACCCATACCTCGTAGTACGACTGCGGATGCTTGCACGCGGGGCAGACCGTCGGTGCCGAAGCGCCCTCATGCACGTATCCGCAGTTGCGACACTTCCAGCGTATGGGCTTGTCCTTGGTGAACACCGAACCGGCCTCGACGTTGGCCAGCAGCTTCCGATAGCGCTGCTCGTGCTGCGTCTCGACATCCGCCACCTCGCGGAATGCGGTCGCCACGTCGGGGAAGCCCTCGGAGCCGGCGACCTCAGCGAAGTCCGGGTACAGCACGCTCCATTCGAGCTTCTCGCCCTCGGCCGCGGCAAGCAGGTTCTCCGCCGTCGTGCCGATCCGTCCGGCCGGGTAGGACGCGGTGATCTCCGCGTCGCCGCCTTCAAGGAACTTGAAGAAGATCTTGGCGTGCTCCTTCTCGTTTCCCGCCGTCTCCAGGAACAGCCCGGAGATCTGCTCGAATCCTTCGTCCTTGGCCGCCGAGGCGAAGAACGTGTATCGGTTCCGCGCCTGGGACTCTCCCGCGAATGCCTTGAGCAGATTCTGCTCGGTCCTGGTGCCCCTGATGCCCATCGGTGCCCCTCTCCGCGGCATCCGGCGCCGCTTGATCGACTCTGTGTGGGTACCCGGATGTCGTGGCGACATCACGTCACGCGGGCGCTCACCGGGCACGTAGTTCCCGCGCACCCGGTCGCGCTGCGATCCATCCGACTCCCGCTTGGAATATGGCTTGTCTCTTGCTAGCATCGAGGTCACGGGGAACCCCGAGGGCGCACGCCAGCGACCCGCCGACCGAGGAGGTGATCCAGCAGATGCATGGAAGTCACATCGCTGAGCTGGTCCGGTCCGACGCCTATTCCGCGAAGGACGAGACCGCCTAGGACGGCGGCGCTCAGGGCGAAATAGAACCCTGGCGCAGCGCGCCACCGATCAGTTCGGACGAACGTCGCTGTCCTGCGGCGATGGGAGAGGGCCACCTTCTTGAAGGTGGCCCTCTCTGCGTTCGCGAACCTTCGGGTACAAGAATCCGACGGAGGTGGAGCGCGTGCCCGATGGCCCGGAACTGCGTTCGCTCGACGATCGCGTGGAGATAGCCCCTGGCGTGCAGATGCCCCGTCTCGGGCTCGGGACCTACAAGGCCAGACCCGGTCAGGAGGTCGAAGGCGAGGTCTCCTTCGCGCTTTCGGTCGGCTATCGGCTGATCGACACGGCGGCGCTCTACGGCAACGAAGAGAGCGTCGGCCGCGCATTGCGCGCAGCCGGCCTGGCTCGCGAGGACGTCTTCGTCACGACCAAGCTGTGGAACTCCGACCAAGGCTACGACAGCGCGCTTCGCGCGTGCGCCGCGAGCCTCGAGCGGCTGGGACTGGATCATGTGGACCTGTACTTGGTGCATTGGCCCATGCCGAAGTACCTCCGGGAAACGTGGCGTGCGATGCAGGAGCTGCTCGCGTCGGGCCGGACGCGGGCCATCGGCGTCTGCAACCACCTGCAGCACCACCTCGATGAGCTCCTGTCGTTCGCCGACGTCCCGCCCGCGGTCAACCAGGTCGAGCACCACCCGCTGCTCCAGCAGCCGGACTTGCGGGAGTACTGCTCCTCGCACTCGATCACGATGCAGGCGTGGGCTCCCGTGATGCGCGGCAAGGTGTTCGAGGTGCCGGCGCTGGTCGAGATCGGGGCACGCCACGGCAAGACCCCGGCGCAGGTCTCCATCCGATGGATCCTCCAGCATGGCGTGACGACGATCCCGAAGTCCGTGCACGAGTCGCGCATCGTCGAGAACGCCGACGTCTACGACTTCGAGCTGACGGTCGCGGAGATGGACGCCATCGACGGGATCGGCGGCAGCCTGCGGCTCGGTCCCGATCCGGACACGTTCGGGACGGTGGGATGGGTCACTCGGCTTCTCAAGCCGCCGAAGTAGTGGCGCCCGTGGCGAAGCGCTGTTGACACGCGACCCGGTTCTGACGGTACGCTGGCACGACACTTGCGGGGCTGATGGATGTCCCCGGCACCTTCCGAGAGCGGTGAACAGTGTGAGCATCCGGCTCAAGCCCGATGTCGATCGCAGATGGCTGTTCGGCATCGCGGGACTCGTATGGTCTCTCGCGGGCGTGATCCTGCTCGTTCGGACCGTCATCTGGCTCTTGGGGTTCTCCGTCCCGCTGGCCGCGGCGGCCGGTGTGGCCGGCGCGCTGGGAGCCGGTGTCGTGACCCGCTACATGTTCCGGAAGATCGTGACACGCAACGTGGAGCGCATCGACAGCGGCCCGGATCGCGCCTGCGTGTTCGCCTTCCAGGAGTGGAAGAGCTACGCGATGATGGCGTTGATGATCGGCATGGGCGTCACGCTTCGCCACTATGCGGCACCGCGGTCCGCGCTGGCCGTCGGGCTCGCCATCGTCTACGAGACCATGGGCGGCGCGCTGTTGTTGGCGAGCGTCGTCTACCACAGGCGCTTCTTCCGCGCCATCCGCGTGCTCGAGGGCTAGGCGCCGGGTCGCAAGACGCCGGGCCGAGGGGCCTGGCGTGTCCCCTCAGGCGTCCTGTCAGCTGGCGACGTAGTCGCCCACTATCCGAAGCAGCTCAGGTCCGGGGGTGTTCTTGCGGATGTAGCCGTCCGCGCCGCACTGCTCTGCGATCCGGGCCAGATCCCTGTCGGCCTCCGACGAGAACAGGACTATCTTCATGTCCGAGTCCGGGATGTTGCGTTTGAGGATCATGCAGATGTTGTCGCCCTTCAGGCTCGGCATGTTGTAGTCGAGCAGCAACAGGTCCGGGTTCTCGGAACGCACCATGTTGGCGACGCCCGCCCACATGTCGCACGTCAACACGTCGAATCCTCCTCCCCGCAGCACCGCGCTGACGGCCGTGAGAATGAAGGGCTCGTCGTCCACGAGCAGCACCTTGGAACGAGTATCCACAACCATGCCCCCACCACTCCTTTGCCGGTTCAAGACGCCGCCGGAATTGTCCACCTCTCAGGAATCGGCACCAGTTCCGCACCCGCTACATAGGGAAAGGCCTGATAAGTGGCCGCGAATCCCCTGAGCATGCCGTTCAGCGCCGGGACACGGCGGTCGCGGTGCGCTATCTTGGGCGAGGTCGCGAATATCGGTAGGCGAACCGCGGGCAGGTGAAGCGAATGATCAGGATCGTGCTCGCGGACGACCACAAGATGATCCGGGACGGTCTGCGAAGCATGCTGGCCGAGGTCGCGGACATCGAGGTGGTCGGCGAGGCGGAGGACGGTCGCAGCGCGGTCGCGATGTGCAAGTCTCTGAGTCCCGACGTAGTGGTCATGGACATCGGGATGAAGGAACTCAACGGCATCGACGCCACGCGTCAGGTGGTATCGTCCTGCCAGGGCGTGCGCGTCATCGCGCTGTCGATGCACTCCGACCGCCAATACGTGTCCGAGATGCTGCGAGCCGGCGCCACCGCCTACCTTCTCAAGGACAGTGCCTTCGACGAACTGGTAGCCGCCATCAGGGCCGTGATCCAGGGACGCGTCTACCTGGCTCACGACATCACCGGCGTGGTCGTGAGCGACTATCTCAAGCACCTCTCCGGCGCTCCTGGGGTGGAAAGGTCCGGCCGCGCTCTGTCTCCGCGCGAGCGAGAGGTCCTGCAGCTCGCGGCGGAAGGCAACTCCACTAAGGAGATCGCCGCGGCGCTGCACCTGAGCGTCAAGACCGTGGAGACTCACCGGCACCAGATCATGGAGAAGCTCGGCATCTACAACCTCGCGGGGCTCATCAAGTACGCCGTACGCGAGGGCATCGCCTCTCTCGACTGAGCTGGTGCTCCCCTATCCCGTCCTAGGGGATTGCCCCCCGACATTTCAGGCTTGCCCCTATCCCGCGCTGCTTTCGGCCCACCGATGCTCAATCTGTCCAGCAGTGTCTGGTCAGCCGGGGTCGGGAGCCGAGAATGTCACGCAGTCAAGACAGTGTATCGGGAGCAGCGGCCGACACGAGCCGTCGGGCCGCGCTTGAAGCGGTGGCCGAGGCCGTGGTCCTGGCCGATCCCGGCGACGCCGCGTCCCTCGACGAGTTGCTGCGTCGCATCGAGGTGCTGTCCGTATACACGGTCGCGGGATCGGCCGGCGACGCGGCGCGGGAGAGTCTGTCCGCGCTCGCGACCGTGGTCGGCAGGCTGATCGGCGGGAGCTCGGCCGACGCCGGCGCGGACATGGCGGAGCTGGTCCACCACTACGAGGCCATCCGGCGCGCCATGGCGCTGTCGCGACGCGACGACATCGCGGACGAGGCGGGTCCCGGCATACATAGAGCGGCCCCTTTCGCGCAGATCAATCCGCTGGCCCAGGACGAAGGGCTGGTGCGAGACTTCGTCGAGCGTGCCACGGAGCACCTCGAGACCGCCGACCAGCATCTGATGGTCCTCGAGCGGAACACCTCTGACAGGGAAGCCCTGGATGCCGTGTTCCGGACCTTCCACACCATTAAGGGCATGGCCGGCTTCCTTGGATTCCAGGAGATCGAGGCCCTTTGCCATGAGACGGAGAGCCTTCTGGACGGACCCCGCAAGGGCAAGGGCGAGTTCTCCGCCGAGTCGTTCGACGTTGTCTTCGGGGCGGTCGACACGATGCGCGCACTCGTGCTGGTCCACAGCGGCAATGCGCCGTCCTCGGCCGCTGCCGGGCGATCCGAGCCTTCCGCCGTCACGACGACTCCCGAGATGGCGGAAGGCTCGGATGACCCGACGCAGGCTGAGGCACCCGCCGATGACGCGCCCGCGCCGGCTCCCAGGATCTCGACGACGGTGACGCCCGAGTCGATCGTCCGCGTGGACGAGAAGCGCCTCGACCAACTCCTGGACGCCATCGGCGAGTTCGTCATCGCCGAGGCGATGACGAGTGAGGCGGCCCGCGCGAACGTCGAGGCTTGGAGCGCGCTCTCCGAGAGGTTCGCGCGACTCGACAAGATAACCCGCGAACTGCAGGAGATGGCCACCTCGCTGCGCATGGTGCCGCTGCGCTCGACCTTCCGCGGGATGGCCCGCCTGGTGCGCGATCTCGCGCGGAAGGCCGGCAAGCACGTCGAGTTCACGACCGAAGGCGACGACACAGAGCTGGATAAGGCCATGGTCGACCTTCTCACCGATCCGCTCATCCATCTGCTGCGCAACGCGGTGGATCACGGGATAGAGGATGCCGCGACCCGCAAGGATCTCGGAAAGACCTCGGTCAGCCGAGTCGTCCTTCGTGCCTATCACTCCGGCGGTTCCGCCTGCATCGACGTATCCGACAACGGCAGGGGTCTGGATCCGGAGAAGATCCTGACGAAGGCGCGCAGCCAGGGCATGGTCGGACTCACCGACCAGCTCTCCGAGCGGGAGGTCCTTGATCTCATCTTCCTGCCGGGACTGTCCACGGCCGACGAGGTCACCGACGTCTCCGGTCGCGGTGTCGGCATGGACATAGTCAAGGGAGCCGTGGAGAGCCTCCGCGGCAGCGTCGAGGTCCGCAGCACCCCCGGTGAGGGGGCGACGTTCACGCTGCGCCTTCCGCTGACCCTCGCGATCATCGACGGAATGGTGCTTCGCGTCGACGACGAGCGATACATCGTTCCCACGCTCGCCATCCAGCGCTCCGTGCGGCCATTGCCCGAGGAGATCTCGGGGGTGCTCGGCAAGGGCGAGATGATCTCAATGGCCGGCGGCATGATCCCGCTCGTACGCCTCGATCGCATGTTCGGGCGACCCGGGGCCGGCAAGGAGCCGACCGAGGGCATCGTGGTCGTCGTCGGTGAGAACGGCGGCCGGGCGGGGCTCGTCGCATGCGAGCTGCTCGGTCAGCAGCAGACCGTCATCAAGCCCCTCGGCGAGGGGCTCGCGGAGACTCCGGGGGTATGCGGCGCTGCCGTCATGCCCGACGGCACCGTGGGGCTGATCCTCGACGTCCCGGGGCTGGTCAGGCTCGCCCAATCCGGGTCGGTCGAGGCTTCGTGAGCCGCGGCCACGCCCGTTCCATGTCACCGGGGGCCGTCCCCGAAACCAGGGCCCCCCGGGGCCGATCGCGCTACGTGGGAGGAGGTGAGTGAGAGTGGCTGACAATACCGTCGCACTCGCACAGACCGGCAAGCACCTGACTTTCTGTCTCGGCGCCGAGGAGTACGGGCTCGACATCCTGAAGGTGCAGGAGATCATCGGCATCATGCCGATCACGCGCGTGCCCCGCACGCCCGCTTTCGTGCGCGGCGTGATCAACCTCCGCGGCCGGGTCATCCCCGTCGTGGATCTGCGCGTGAAGTTCGGAGTGTCCTCCCCGGAGGACACGGAACGCACATGCATCGTGGTGGTGCAGGTATCCGGGATCGCGAGTTCCGCAGTGATGGGCGTCGTCGTGGACGAGGTGTCCGAGGTAGTCGACATCGCGTCCGACGCCGTCGAGGAGACGCCGAAGTTCGGCGCCGACCTGGACACGGATTTCGTTCTCGGTATCGCGAAGGTAGCGGACAAGGTCGTCATGCTGCTGGACATCGACAGGGTCCTGTCCAGCACGGAAGTGCAGGCAGTGGAGCGTATCGCCAAGAAGAAGGCGTGAGCGCGCATCGAGAGAGAAGGTGGGAATGCTATGAAGAACCTGGGACTGAGCGCGAAGCTGCTGCTCGGGTTCGGGATCGTGCTGGCGCTGCTGATCGTGGTCATGGGGCTGGGTCAGATCACGGTGAACTCCGCAAACGGGGGTTACGGCACGCTGCTGGCGCAGGACGTCGGCGCACGCAGCGGAGCACAGCAGCTGGAGATCTCGCTGCTGACCATGCGACGCCACGAGAAGGATTTCCTGGCGCGCATGGACATGAGCTACGTCAAGGAGATGGCGGCTGAGTACAAGAACTTCACCAAGGTGCTCGGCACGATGGACAAGCTCGCGGAGAAGTACAAGGACACCGCGCTGGCCGACAAGCTTGCTGAGATCCGCAAGGCCGGAGAGGCCTACAAGTCGGGCTTCGACGACCTTGTGGCGGCCACCGTGGCCGTGGGGTTGGACGAGAACTCCGGTCATCAAGGCGCGTTCCGCGACAAGGCCCATGCGGCCGAGGCCGCGGTAGCCGGTGACGTGGACAGCGAGATCGCATACCTGGAGATGCGCAAGAACGAGAAGGACTACCTGCTGCGCGGGGACAAGAAGTACGTGACGGCAGCCAAGACCCTGGCGGGTTCCATAACCGCCGATTCCAAGAAGGAGAACAGAGGAAGGGCGGTCACGGCGATCGCGGGCTACGTCTCGGAACTCGACGCCTACGTGGCAGCTGCCGACAAGGCCGCGGCGGCGCTCGAGACGATACGCGCGGACGCCCATACCATCGAGCCGATCGTGCAGGGCCTCGCCGCCGCGGCCGCGAAGAGCGCGGCCGAATCCCAGAGTTCCACCGTCAGCGACGCCAGTCGCATGTCGCTCATCTCGCTGGTCGTGGGCCTCATCGCCATCGGCCTCGGTATCGCTGCGGCGCTTCTGATCCGTACCTCGATCATGAAGCCGATCGCCCGTGTCATCTCGGGTCTGCGGATGGGCGCGGAGCAGGTCACGTCCGCGGCCAACCAGGTCGCCCAGGCGAGCCAGCAGATGGCGCAGGGCGCGTCGGAGCAGGCTTCAAGCCTCGAAGAGACCTCATCCTCGCTCGAGGAGATGGCCTCCATGACGCGCCAGAACGCGCAGAACTCCAAGCAGGCCGACGGCATGGCCCGCGAGGCGAGCGGTTCGGCCGGCAAGGGCGTGGAGGCGATGGATCGCATGTCCGACGCGATCGTGCGCATCAAGGAATCGGCAGATGCCACCGCCAAGATCATCAAGACCATCGACGAGATCGCCTTCCAGACCAACCTGCTCGCCCTCAACGCCGCCGTCGAAGCCGCTCGTGCCGGCGAGGCCGGCAAGGGCTTCGCGGTCGTCGCCGAAGAGGTGCGCAACCTCGCACAGCGTAGCGCGGAAGCCGCCAAGAACACGGCGGCGCTCATCGAAGGGTCCCAGGCCAAGGCTGACGACGGCGTCAAGGTCGCCAACCAGGTGGCCGACCTGCTCAAGCAGATCACGGACGGTGTCGAGAAGGTCACCAGTCTCGTGTCTGAGGTCGCCGCGGCGTCCGCGGAGCAGGCGCAGGGCATCGATCAGATCAACACGGCGGTCTCCGACATGGACACCGTGACCCAGAGCAACGCCGCGAACTCCGAAGAGTCCGCATCGGCCAGCGAGGAGCTCTCCGCACAGGCGCGCGAGCTCAACGACATGGTCTCGACCCTGTCCGCGGTCATCGGAGGCTCGGCCGCGGAAGCGGGCGCAGCCGGGATGGCCGGCTCCTTCGGCGGATCCTCGCTCTCCGCGCTCGACGAGCACCAGATCTCTCGTGCCGTCGACCGGGCGCTCCACGCGAGCGGCGGCAACGGCGGAGGCAACGGGAAGGGCAACGGAGAGAACCACCAGTTCGCCGTCACGGGCGCGAAGGTCATGCGTCCGCAAGAAGTGATACCGCTGGATGACCGCGAGCTTGAGGACTTCTAGGCAAACGATGCAGACGTTAGAGACAGCCATGGACACCGAGGTCTTCGACAAGTTCCGTGAGATCGTCTACGAGCTGGCCGGCATAGCGCTCGGCCCGCAGAAGGAGGCGCTCGTGCAGGCTCGCGTGAGCAAGCGCATGCGCTGCCTCGGGATCGAGTCGTTCGACGAGTACCTGGGAGTCCTGGAAGACGACCTGAACGGCGGCGAGCTGACCCTGTTCCTCGATGCGATCTGCACCAACGTGACGTCCTTCTTCCGCGAGCCGCACCATTTCGATCTCATCGCGCGGGAGATGCATCGTTGGCTGGAACAGGGTCAGCGCCGCTTCCGGTTCTGGTCCGCGGCGTGCTCCACCGGCGAGGAGCCGTTCTCCCTCGCCGTGACCCTGCTCGAGGCCGTCCGCGGCTACACGGATGTGGACTTGCGCATCCTTGCCACAGACCTTTCGACGAAGGCGCTGGACTGCTGCCTGGTGGGGTGCTACACGGAGGAACGCATGAGAAGCGTCCCGGCGGACCTGCGCGATCGCTGGTTCGAGAAGGCCAGGGTAGCCGGGTCGCTCGTATACAGACCGCTGCCGGTGGTTCGCGACACCGTGCTGTTTCGCAGGCTCAATCTCTCGACGCCGCCGTTCCCGATGCAGGGACCGATGGACGCAGTCCTGTGCCGCAACGCGATGATCTACTTCGACAACCCGGTCAGACTCAGGCTCCTCGAGGAGGCGCACCGCCTTCTCAAACCCGGCGGCTACCTCGTCGTGGGACATGCCGAGAGTCTCACCGGCATCATGAGCGATTTCAAGTACGTCAGCCCTGCCGTCTACTTGAGGCAGTCATGAACAACTCCCTCGATCTGGTGGTCGGCATCTCGGAACTTCAGGTGTCTCGGGATCCGAGCGTCGTGCTCGTGACGTACTCGCTGGGTTCGTGCGTGGGGCTGTCGCTCCACGACCCGATAGCGCGAGTGGGCGGGCTCCTCCACGCGATGATGCCGGTGTCGGCAGCGGATCCCGTGAAGGCCATCGAGCGTCCGGCCATGTACACCGACACGGGGGTGGCGGCACTGCTCCAGGCTCTCTTCGACGCGGGAGCGACGCGAAGCAACCTCGTGGCTCGTGTCGCGGGGGCGGCCTCCCAGATGGAGCAGTCCTCCATCTTTCGGATAGGCGAGCGCAACTACATGGTGCTGCGCAAGCTGCTGTGGAAGAACGACATACTGATCGCCGGCGAGGACGTGGGCGGCAGCGCTTCCAGGACGATGTATCTGGAGGTAGGCACAGGGCGCACGCTCATCAGGAAGAACGGTTCGGTAGCGGAGATCTGATGTGTGAGAGGTGGCAGCGATGCCGGTCAACGTACTGGTAGTGGACGACTCGGACGTCATAAGGAGCATGATCCTCAAGACGCTGCATCTTGCCGACGTTGACGTCGTCTCGGCATACGAGGCGGGCAACGGACGCGAGGCCCTCTCGATCCTTGAGGACAACTGTGTCGACGTCGTTATCGCCGACATCAACATGCCGGTCATGGACGGGGTGGAGTTGCTCAAGCAGATCCGCGCCTCGAAGCAGTTCCACGATCTGCCCGTGATCGTGGTCTCGACCGAGGGTGCCATCTCCAGGGTGTCGGAGTTGGCGGCAGCCGGCGTCTCCGCATACGTCCACAAGCCGTTCACTCCCGAGAAGATCAGGGACGTGATCGACAGCGTCACGTGTGGGATGTCCAAGGTCGACGTCGCCGACGTGACGCCGGACCTGCAGACCACGTTCCTCGACGTCCTGGAGCGGTTCGTCCTGGTGGACGCAGCGCCGGCCGGCGCCGAGCTCCCGCAGCCCGATCCTCGCGACGGCGAGCTCCTGGAGGCGCACATGACGTTCGCCGGCCGCGAGCGGGGCTCCATGACCTTGATGGCCCCCTATCGCCTGTGCCGCGAGATGGCGGCCAACGCCCTCGGTCTGGAGTCCGCGGACAGTCGTGCGGGCGAGACGGCCGCGGACACGCTCGGCGAGGTGCTCAACATGACGTGCGGTCTCCTGGTCATGACCCGTGAACCGGACAGGCCAACGGATCTCACGCCGCCGTCGGTGGTGGGATGCGACGGCAGCGCGTGGACGCGCATGGCTGCGTCGCCCTCGTCCCTCGGATTCGTCGTCGAGGGATGGCCGGCCCTGCTGGAGTGCTCGCTCCGCCCGGGCCGGTGACCGCATGGCGAGACGCCCTGACGTCCGCGTCCTCATCGTGGACGACTCGGCGGTGGTTCGCACCATCCTGGCGCGACAGCTGGCGGCGTACCGAGGCATAGAGGTGGTCGCCACCGCGCCGGACCCCTACGTCGCACGCGACCGGATCGTCCAGTTGAAGCCGGACGTGGTCACGCTGGACATCGAGATGCCTCGCATGGACGGGATCACGTTCCTGCACAAGCTGATGGCGTACTACCCTGTGCCCGTGGTGATCGTCTCCTCGCTGACGCCCGCCGGCGGGGAACTCGCTTTGGAGGCGCTGGAGGCCGGGGCGGTCGAGGTCGTCGCCAAACCCGGGCCCGCCTACACGGTCGGCGACATGACGGACCAGCTGGCCGAGAAGATCATCGCCGCCTCCCGCGTGAGCATGGACCGCAGGGCTCTTCCGACCCCGAAGCGTCTGTCGAAGGGCCTCGCCCTGACGCGCACCACGGACAAGGTGGTGGCTATCGGGGCATCGACGGGCGGCACGTTCGCTCTCCAACACCTGTTGACGTCGATGCCGCCGGACTCGCCGGGTGTCGTCGCCGTGCTGCACATGCCCGAGCACTTCACGGCCGCGTATGCGCAGCGAGTCAACGAGCTGTGCGCCATCGATGTTCGCGAGGCTCGGAACGGGGACACGGTTGTTCGCGGTTCCGCACTAATCGCACCGGGGAACAAACACACCATGCTCTCGCGCTCAGGTGCCAGCTATCGGGTGACGGTCAAGGACGGCCCGCAGGTCAACCACCAGCGGCCGTCGGTGGACGTCCTGTTCAAGTCCGTGGCGCGCTATGCGGGCCGAAACGCCGTGGGCGTGATCATGACCGGGATGGGTGCGGACGGTGCGGCCGGGCTCAAGGAGATGCGCGAAGCCGGCGCCGCCACCATCGCCCAGGATGAGAAGACGTGTGTCGTCTTCGGGATGCCGGCCGAGGCGATCCGCATGGGCGCGGCACAGAAGGTGCTTCCACTGCAGGGTATCGCTCGAGCTGTTCTTCGGATGGCCGCTCAGTCCACGGGCTGAGCGCCGTCGTTTCTCTAGTCACGCGCACGTGGACGCTATCGCAGGCTTGTGATCGGAGGTGGACCGACATGCCGACGGAGAGCGCGCCCGAAGTGGGCTACCGATGGCTTGGCGCGTTCACTGACGGGGTTGGCAGGCGCAAGGCGTTGCTGGTCTCGTGGGCCGTCGCGGCGGTCCTCGCTCTGGCGTTCTGCGCCCTGATCGCCGTCCCCCTGAGCGCGGAGGTCCGCGGGCGGGCGTCGTCGCTTCTGCTCCTCATACCCATAGCGGTTGCCCTGGCGGCGGCGATCGTGACCTGCGTGCAGACGCGGGCCAGAGAGCGGGTCTTCTGGGCCTCCCTCGTTTCGTCGCTGGCGGTGTTCTTCGTGGGCTTCGCGCTGCGCGCGTACTCGGTCTGGGTCGACGGCGCCTTCCCGTCGTATGACTCGCCGGCGCACTTCGTGCTGCTCTTCGGTCTCGTCGTCCTGCTTCCAATGGCACTGCTGCTGCCGGATTCCTCTCGTTTCGGTCGACTGAGGCGGATGCGCGACGACCTCGATTTCGCCGCGGTCATGACGGGACTGGCGGGATTCGCGGTCATCGCCATCCACGCTTGGTTGCACGTTCTGTTCCAGGACTCCGGCGAGTGGGAGAGGCTGGCCCTGGTGACCCTGCCCGTGGTCGGTGCGGCGCCGACGGTGCGCGCACTCATCGTCAAACGAGGATCATGGAGTGTCTGGTATGGCTCCCTCGCGGCGGGCATCGCAGTGGGGGCGTTCGGCGCCCAGGTGATCGTGTACGGCATGTTGCTGGGTACCTATGCTCCCGGTCGGCCGTTCGCGATCGTCGCGGAAGGGGCCATCTTCACCTCTTTCGCCCTGTTCGGGCTCGCGGGACTGCATCGCATCGGGGCGCCGAATGGGTCCGTCGGCGAGACCTTGAGGGCGGCCCGCTCGCGATGGCCCGCCGCCGCGATGATGGTGGCCAGACTGGTGACTGTGCCCGCGCTGCTGCTTCTGTCCTTCGGCTCGGCGGACCGGCTGGAGGCAGGTCTCGTGGTCGGCCTTGCGGCCCTGCTCGCGACACTCCTGGCCGCCCGTGGGGGGGTTATCGCCTCCGAGAACCGGGAGCTGGCCATGGTGGCGATGAACGACCAGCTCACGGGGCTGGCCAGCCACGTGGCTTTTCGCGAAGTCCTGGATCGGGAGGCTGTTCGCGCGACGCGGGACGGCCGCAGCCTCTCGCTGTGCGTGTTCGACGTCAACGGGCTTGACTCCCTCAACCGCGCGCAGGGCTACGTCGCTGGCGACACAGCGCTGCGCGAGATAGCGTCCGTGCTGTCCGCCGGCGCGGGCCACTCCGGAGAGGCGGCCCGCACCGGAGGCGGCGAATTCGCTCTCATGTTGCCATCGGCGGATGGAGAGGCGGCTCGCGCGGCGTGCGGGAGCATCGCAGGGGACTTGGCGGCCGCCTTGAGCGAGAAGGCGGGAGATCTTCGCGTCGCGGTCGGTGTCGCGGAACTGCCGCGCCACGCCTCCGACGCCACGGAACTTCTGCGTCTGGCCCGAGGAGCCGCCTACTGGTCCGGGGAGATCGGCGGGTACGAGATCGCCGTCTACGATCCGCTGCTCGTCGATGTCCTGGACAGTCGCCAGCACATGGCACGCCTGGAGCGGGACACGCACTCGAAGACGATCGAGTCGCTGGCCGCCGCGGTCGAGGCCCGTGACCACTACACGCGTGGGCATTCCCAGAACGTCGCCGAGATATGCGCGGCTCTGGCCGCGCAGGCGGGTCTGTCCGAGGAGAGGTGCGAAGCGATCCACGCGGCCGCAATCCTGCACGACGTCGGCAAGATCGGCATCCCCGATTCGGTGCTGCTGAAGACGACCGCGCTGAGCCGGCAGGAACTCGACCAGATTCAGAGGCACCCCGAACTCGGCGAGCGCATCCTGCAGTCGGTCGTCCGCCCGGACATGCTCAAGTGGATACGGGCGCACCACGAGCGTTGGGACGGCACCGGCTACCCGGACGGGTTGCGGGCAGAGGACATACCCCTGGAGGCTCGCATCCTGAGCATCGGCGATTCCTTCGACGCGATGCGCTCGGATCGGCCGTACCGATCGGGCATGACTCTCGACGCCGCGCTGGCCGAAGTCCGAGGATGTGCGGGTTCGCAGTTCGACCCCGCGTTGGTCGAGCACTTCGTCAAGATCGCTCTCAACGGGGCCGTGGATCGCCTGGGCTCGACGCCCTTGCAGGACGAATGCAAGCGGTTTCTCCATCCGACGCTGCCGAGTTTCGTGAGCGAGATCCTGGATGACCAGGCCTACGGCCCCCTCCTCGCCGTGAACAGCGCCTTCACGGAGATGTACGGCTACAGCCGCGAAGGGGCGCTCTCCATGACACCTGAGGCCTTGGCTGCCGGGTACACCGGAGTGAGTGACCCGGACCGGGGCCCCGCGCGCATCATCATCGAGACGCTGCTCGCCGGAGAAGCGGTGGCCACCGAGCGTGCGATGCGTCGCAGCGACGGCAGTGTCCTGTGGGTCGAGCTGATCGCGTCGCTGGTCGAACAGGAATCGCGCAGGCTCGTGGTCATGACCACACGTCCACTGTACGCCGACTCCGCCACCCGGCGTGCGATGCAACGCCGAGCCCACAAGTTGGAGGCGCTGTCCGCGACCACGATCCGATTGAACGAGAACCTGCCCCTGCACGACATCCTCTCGGAGGGGTTGAGATGCGCCTCGGAGGTCATCGAGGCGCGACAGGGCGGCATCGGCATCCTGCGGCCGGACCGTCGACTGGACTTCGACTTCATGCTCCCCGGCGGGGAGATCATGCGGGCGGTCACGGTCGAGGCCACCGATCGGGTCTGCGAGGGGGTGCTCACCTTCCTGACCAGGTACGTGAACAACGGTATCGAGGGCGAGTTCGATGGGAACGCCACCAGGGCGGTTCTCGGCATCCGTTCCCTGCTCGCCGTTCCGATGGTCAGCAGAGACGGAAGGCCGATCGGGATCCTGGAGGTCCACAACTCCCTTCACGCATTCAACGCGGACGACGCCGCCATCCTCGACGCGCTGGCGGCCGCGCTCGCGACGGCGATCGAGAACGCCTGGAACCGACAGCATATGGAGAACCAGCGCGGATACCTTCTGGAACAGCGCTCGAGACTTCTGTCGCTGACGTCGGAACTCGCCATGACCGAGGAAAGGGAGCGACGCGCCATCGCGGCAGACCTTCACGACGGGATCGGGCAGACGCTCCAGATCTGCAAGATGATGATCTCGAGAGCTGCGGCCGGCGATCCGGCCGCGGCCAAGGATGCCCTGGACTCGGCCGAATCGTTGCTCGCGCAGGCCATCGGCGCGACACGCACCCTGATCTCCGAGATCAGTCCGCCGATGCTCTACGACATCGGGCTCGAGGCGGCGCTCGAATGGCTCGTGGACAGCACGGGGCAGAATATCAAGACCGCGTGCACCTACACGGACGACCTGTCGATGAAGCCGATGTCCGAGACGCTCAGGGCAGTCGTCTACCGCATGGCACGCGAGCTGTTCCTCAACGCGGTGAAGCACAGCGGCGGCGCGGCAGTCGACGTGCGAACGCGACTGGAGCAGGACCTGATCTGCGTCGAAGTGCGAGATGACGGCGGAGGCATGCACGGCGATCTGAGGCAGGACACCTTCGGGTTGAGGCACGTACGCGAGCAGATCGGCAGCCTCGGTGGGCGGCTCGAGGTCGAGTCACGGGCGGGGCGCGGCACGACGATCCGGATGTGGGTGCCCTTGTGGGCAGGCCAGAGCGAATCGGAGGGCTGATGGAGCGGGGCCGGCGCGACGGTACTTCCCTCTCGCCGCCTACGCAGTCTGCCTTCCGGCCGCCATCGCCACGACCGCGCCGGCCATGGCGACGCCGGCCGCGACGAGAAAGCTAGCCGAGATGGCGCGGAAGAACACCGGATTGGCCCCCGGCTCAGTCCCGTGCAGCAGGGTGGTGAACACCGCTCCGGCCAGGCCCACGCCGAGGACCATGCCCACGTTGCGCGCCTCGGCCAGGATTCCCGAAGCGATCCCGCGTCGATGCTGAGGCGCCGATCCCAACAGGGCGCTCGTGTTCGGCGAAACGAACACTCCGGTCCCCAGGCCGGTCACGGCCAAGGCGAGGGCGACCTCGAGGGGCGCGGAACTCGATCCCAACAGTCCCAGCCACGCGGTCCCCGCCGCCAGAAGGAGCATCCCGAGCACGACGAGTGTCCGCGTGCCGATACGATCCGACAGCCAGCCCGACAGTGGAGCCGTCGCGGCCATCACCAGAGACAGGACCGCGAGCAGCAGACCGGCTTGGTCCAACCGCATCCCGCGACCGTTCTCGAGGTAGAACGGCATGAGGAACACCACCGTGTAGATCGCGACGTAGTTGAGAAGCGCGGCCGCGGTGGAGGCAGCGAACGTCCTGTTCAAGAAGAGTGACAGGTCCAGCATCGGGTTTGTGGTGCGCATCTCGAGCACGAAGAAGGCCACCAGGGAGGCGACGGCCACGCCCAGCAGCCCGAGAACTGGGATCGAGAGCCATCCCCACGCAGAGCCCTGATTGAGCGCCAATGCGAGCGCTACCAGGCCGATCAGAAAGGTCGCGGCCCCGGGGATGTCGAAGGTCTCGCCTCCACTGACTCCGGCGTCGCGCTGGATGAAGCGCCAAGACATCCCGATCGCGAGGAGGCCGATCGGCACGTTGATGAAGAAGATCGCCGGCCAGCCGAAGTTCTTTGCGAGGAAGCCGCCGAGGATGGGCCCGACTGTGAGCCCAAGGTAGGTGAACGTCCCCTGCAAACCCAGGACCTGTCCCCTCCGTTGTGGGGGAAAGGCGCCTATCAGTATCGCTGGGGAACACGCGAACACCATGGCCGCGCCGAGCGCCTGGAAGCCTCGCATCGCGACGAGGACCCGCTCGTCAGGCGCGAAACCGCAAAGTGCCGAGCCCGTGACGAAGGTCGCGAAGCCCAGCAGGTACGTGTTCTTGTATCCCCGCAGGTCACCCAGGCGTCCGAATACGAGGAGCGTGCAGCTGACGACCAAGAGGTAGATGACGACGACCCACTGGATGGACGCGACGCTGGCGTGCAAGGCCTTGCGCATCTCGGGCACCGCGACGCTGACCACGCTCCCATCCAGCGCCGACATGAAGGTGCCCACCCCCACGGCGGCGAGCACCCACCAGGCGCCGGGAGGCACGGGAGCGGCTGATGCGGTGCGATCCGAGCCTTGGTCTGCTCTGACGTCTGCCAACTGGAAGTTTCCTGACCCGACTCACGTGGACGGCGACGATGCCACGTCGAATAGTAGCAGCGAGCGGCGTTCTCCGGTTCGCCCTGGGGCGTTAGTCGTCCAGCCCCCGGGTGACAAGTCGATCTTTCGCGCCTCGAACGGGTGGCCGCTGCCCCAGGGCACCGTGGCAGCTGGACGCCGCGCACCCGGTCCTCGGGCACAAGAGAACGGTGCTCCCCTTCGAAGCGATCCCCCCGCCGCCGCCGGCCGGGGTCTTGCCTGTCCGGCCGGAGCTGGCCGTGGGCGGGGCCTGTCCCAACGCCCCATGGCAGCTGGACGCTGCGCACCCGGTCCTCGGGCACACCAGGGACCCGTTGCTGGCCGATGCGACGGACACGCCGTAGGTCGAGCCGATCGCTCCGGTGTTGCTCGCCAGTTGCACGCCGGCGACGACGGCGAGTGCGGTGGCGGCCGTCACCAACAGCACCGAGGCGGTGTTCTTGAGGGTCTTCGACATCATCTCGCCTTCCGCGAAGGTCCATCCGCCTGCGGCCTCAGGACCATCTTGCGCACGACTCCCGCCGCCCACTTCATATGCAGGGCGAAATGGACCAGCAGGCCGCCGATGGTCAGCCAAGCGGAGATCGAATGCACGCTGTACCAGATCAGGTCGGGCGCCATCGAGAGCCCCAGGGTCCCGGCGACGACCCTGGAGACCATGACGCCGCTGACCGACACAGTGACGGCGGACAGGAAGAGCGCCGTGTCGACCACGAAGTTGACCCTCGACGCGGCCCGGAGTCTGACGAACAACTTGCGCGCGGCTCGCGTGGTCCAGTCCCAGTTGATTACAACGTGAGCGAGTACGGACGATACGACCGCCAGGCTGAGCCACTCATGTATGGCGAGGCCGGTCGTCTCGGGGTAGAAGGCGATCAGGAAGCCTGCGAACAGGGTGAGGTCGAGCACCAGCCGTCCTCGAGCTGACACGGCAGTCCTCCTTGGCCGTCGGGTCCGGTGCCGTGTTCCCGCGCACTTGGGAACACGGACTACGATACGGGTGACGTGTGCCGCTGCCGTGGGTCGGGCGTGGAGGTCCTGTGGGCCGGGCGCGAAAGCATGCCCGAAGAGCGCGGCTCTAGCGCTCTACCAGGTCCCTGATCGGGCCGAAGTAGTAGTCGTCCCAGCCCGCGTCGAACTCCGCCGCCTCGGCGTCCGGGAGGTTCGTGTGATTCAGAGACACGCGGGTGTCGGCGCCGACCGGTACCAGGGTGAAGCTCGCGATCGAGGGCTCGGACCACTCTCCGCCGTACCACTCCTCGACAAGACGGCTCGGGGGGTCGATCTCCTTGATCTTGCCCCAGACCTCGCCGCTCCACTGACTGAACTCGCCGCCCGGCTCGGCGTGGAGCTCGGCGGGACCGGATCCCCACTCGTCCATCGCCACCGGGTCCGTGAGCGCCTTCCAGACCTCGTCGATCGGTGCGGCGATCAGGTAGGTCTTCGTGATGTCCATCGTGCGCTCCTTACCTGAGGCCCGGGAAACGACACACCAGTGCCTACCCATCTTCTCGAACCCCATACCTACTCGTGAGGTGCGGCGGCCTGAGCGGGCGAGGCGGGCAGGCGGGCGGTCTCTGGCGGTCGGCGCGCGGGGGCCGAAGTCACACCCCGAAATGCGTCAGGACCTGCAGCGCCCGCAGCGTGAGCCACTTGCTCGGCGCACCCTTCGCCTCAACGTCG
Source organism: uncultured Coriobacteriia bacterium (assembly GCA_963695385.1). Classification (GTDB taxonomy): domain Bacteria; phylum Actinomycetota; class Coriobacteriia; order Anaerosomatales; family PALSA-660; genus JANYAK01. Next base: position 1,986,946 of record OY968780.1, on the reverse strand, counting down.
GCGATCATCTTGCCGTTGTGGCTGTTGCGCATCGTCCACCGCATCTGCCCGTCCGCGGCTGCCGCGACGGCCTCGATCGCCGGTTCGTACTCCGGACGGAGCGTCTCCCCGACGGCCGCGAGCGCGGTCAGAGCCTCGAGCGCGTCCGAGTTGTACGACAGCGGATAGCCGAACCGCCGCCAGCCGGGCTTCTCGCCGTAGTGGAGGACCGGGTGCTCAGACAGGAACCGCTTGCGGACCTCCACTCGTTCCGAGGTCGGGGCCGCATACATCAGTTCCTGGAACTCGCGGGACTCGGCGGGCAATGACCGGAAGACCTGCTTGTCCCGAAGCGCGGTCACGCAAGCGTCACGCAGTTCACCGCTGCCCGACGGCCAGAGTTCGCGCGGGACTTCCGCCAGGAACAGAAGAGTCTTAGGCGCGAGCATGTGGCAATAGCCGTTGAGCTGGGAGAGGACGCCCTGGGAGACGACGCTCTGCCGGCAGTCGAGAATGCCGAGCGCGGTGTGAAGATCGGCGCAGTGAGCAAGAGCCCTCAGGACACGTTCGTCGCGCGCATAACCCAGCCTGGCCAGCGCGCGGCCGACGTTCGCGGTAAGGCATGGGATCGAGGCGGACGGCTTGCCGTTGCAGCTCCAGGAGCCGTCAGCGAGTTGACGGGAGAACGCGTAGTCCGCGGCGCGCCGGACGCGCTGGTCCTCGCCGTCGGCCCACAACTCCCCGAGGAGCACGATCTGCCAGAGGCTGCCGCGGTACTTCTGGTAGTCGCGAGCCGGCGGGGCCCACGAGCCGTCGGCGTTCTGCGCTTCGAGGATGCTCCGCACCGGGGCGTACCCATTGCGCTGCGCCCAGAGTGCCTCGAGGTCAGGCGAGTCCGGCTCCACTAGCAGCGTGCGCCGGGTGAGGGCGGCCACGGCGGGGTTCTCGGGTCCCGTCAGCCAGGCGATGGTCTCGGGCGGGACGCGAGACAGGACGGACGGAGCGGATGTCGCGCTCTCTGTCACAGGCACGGTGAACGACCTCCTTCGACGGACCGCACACTCGTGGGAATCTACCCGGTCGCGGTCCTGTCGGTCGCCTATCTGGGTCCGGGACGTGCGAAGGGGCGGTCCCGTGTGGGACCGCCCCTCGTCAGTCGTGCAGATCGCTCGGTACTAGACCGGGCGAACGTTGCTCGCCTGCAGCTTGCCGTTGTTGCCGGTGGTCACCTCGAACATGACAGCCTGACCCTCATCGAGAGTCTTGAAGCCGTCGCCCTGGATCTCGCTGAAGTGCACGAAGACGTCGTCGCCTTCCGAGCGCGCGATGAATCCATAGCCCTTATCCGGGTTGAACCACTTGACAGTACCTTCAGCCATGCAAAACCATCCTCTCGCCCCAATCACGGGGCAAAACAAAGCGACCCGACTATCCGCTACGAAAGCGGATCATCAGGCCGCAACCGTGCGAGCCACCTTAGCCCGCAGAGGAACTATAGCACGGATCGCTCCCGCGCGCGCTACCTTCGGTCATGCGTGCGCTGTGCGGCATCGGCTGAAGCCTTCCGACTCCCACAGGCGTATTGTGGTGTCGGGGATTCGCGCGGGGGCCGCGCGCTTCGCCTTCGTCAGATCTGGGGGAGCAGGGGCAATGCGCGACGCGCTGATGCCGCACGGTTTCGAGGACGTGTGGCTCGATACCGGCGAAGTACGCCTGCACGTGGTCCGCGGACCGCGCAACGGCAGGATCCCGCTGGTGCTCATACCGGGGCAGGCGATGTCGTGGCGCAGCTACGCCAAGGTTCTGCGCGAGCTGTCTCGCGACTTCGAGGTGTACGTCACCGACGTTCGCGGGCACGGCGAGTCAGGCTGGACGCCCGGGGCATATGACTGGAACAGCATGGGGCGGGACTGCGTCGCGATCCTGTGGGGAGTGGTCGGACGACCCGCCATCGTCTCCGGCAACTCGTCAGGGGGGATCATAGCGGGATGGGCCGCGGCCGAGGCCCCCGCCGCGGTCGTCGGCTGGCTGCCCGAGGATCCGCCGCTGTTCTCTTCCGAGTGGCCGCGCCTGAGGGATTCGACGTACATCCACCGCGTCTTCGAGCTTTGCACACAGACGCTGGACCGTCCGGAGGGTCGAGATCTCGCCGCGTTCGTCAGAGGTCTCGAGGTCCCCGGACGGGGGCGGAGGGTGTCGGTCCGCATGCCTGGCTGGCTGTCGGCCGGTCTGGGCGCCTACCTTCGTCACCGGCAGACCTCGCACCCGGGCGAGCCGATCGACCTTCCCTTCCTCCCCTTGGACACGCGGGTCTTCATCCGGGGGCTGTCGGAGTACGATCCCGGGTTCACGCGCGCGTTCTTCGACGGCTCGGCCGCTCTCTCGTGCAACGACCACGCCGCCCTGATCTCGCGGATCGCGTGTCCGACCATGCTTCTGGCGGCCGACTCGTTCATGCACGAGGAATTCGGACTCGTGGGGGCGATGACCCAAGACGACGTCCGCCGGTTCGAGGAGTGCGTCCCACAAGCCACCGTGCGTCACGTTGACTCTCGGCACATCGTCCACATCGACAAGCCGCGAGAGTTCGTGCGGGCTGCGCGGGAACTGGCGGCGCGGATAGAGGCCTAGAGTCGCCGCCGACCGCCTCCGAGCCGGATGCGCACGCTGTCATGCCGGTCCCCGGCGCCCCGCCGCGCCGTCTGCGATAATGTCATCGCGCCGCTTCTCCGCCAACTCCTGGGGGCCTTCCATGATCGAGCGCTACACGCGGCCCGAGATGGGCCGAATCTGGGACCTCGACAACAAGTTCGAGATCTGGAAGCGGATCGAGGTCCTCGTATGCGAGGCGCAGGCGGAGTTGGGCGTCATACCGAAGAACGCCGTCGCCGAGATCTCAGAGAAGGCCGCCTTCGAAGTCGATCGCATCGCCGAGATCGAACGCGAGACGAACCACGACGTAATCGCTTTCCTGACGAACATGGCCGAGCACATCGGACCTCAGTCCAAGTGGGTCCACTACGGTATGACGAGCTCGGACCTGGGAGACACGGCGCTGTGCTTCCAGATGACTCAGGCGATGGACCTGATCACCCAGGACGTTCGGCGCTTGGGCGGGATCTGCCGCAGACGCGCTCTCGAGTTCCGCGACACCCTGTGCGTAGGGCGAACCCATGGGATACACGCCGAACCGATGACATTCGGCATGAAGTGGGCGAGCTGGGCGTTCATGCTCAAGCGCGCCGAGGGCCGTCTGATCGCCACTCGCCGTTTCTCCTGCGCGTGGGGTGCGATCTCGGGCGCGGTCGGCAGCTACTCCAACATCGACCCGTACGTGGAGACCTACGTGTGCGAGAAGCTCGGCCTTCAACCGGACCCGTGCTCCACACAGGTGATCGCGCGCGACCGCCACGCGCACGTGCTGGCGGTGCTCGCCACGGTCGCGGCCACCGCGGAGGCGATCGCCACCGAGGTCCGCGCGCTGCAGAAGACCGATACGCTGGAAGCCGAGGAGCCGTTCGCGAGGGGGCAGAAGGGCTCCAGCGCGATGCCGCACAAGCGCAATCCAATCACGGCCGAGCGCGTGTGCGGGATCGCTCGCGTCGTCAAAGCCAACGCGCAGGTGGGACTGGACGACGTGGCGCTGTGGCACGAGCGGGACATCTCGCACTCATCCGCAGAGCGAGTGGTGCTGCCGGACAGCTTCATCGCGTGCGACTACATGCTGGACAAGCTCGCATGGATACTTGAAGGACTTGTCGTCTATCCGCAACGGATGCTGGCGAACCTGGAGGCGACCCGCGGCCTCATCTACAGCTCGCGCGTGCTCCTGGCGCTGGTGGACGCCGGTCTGACGCGCGAAGACGCCTACGCAGTCGTGCAACGAAACGCGATGAAGGTCTGGGACGACATCCAGCAGGCGAGGAGCGGACCGGGGTTCCGGGAGCGTCTGGAGGAGGACGCGGACGCCGGACGCCTGCCGGCGGCGACCCTGGATACGTGCTTCGACCCGCGCGGCTTCCTCGCCCGGGCGGGAGTCGTGTTCGAGAGGGTCGAGGTCCTGGAGTTCTAAGACAGGGCGTGGCTTGCCACGGATCCCGTCCTCGCTCGTGCACCCTTGCAGCGGTGCGCCCGGCCGCCCGACCTCATGTCCTGGTCATCATCGCCTTCCATCCGGACGCTTCGATCCACTGCTTCAGGGTCGTCAGCCCGGGCATCAGCTTGCGGCACGCCTCGAGATCGGCGCGCTGAGGCTGCTCTTCTCCGGGAGACGGTCGCGGGGGCGTCATCCCCGGCACGTCCTCGTGCTCGAATGTGACGGGGATGCCGAGCGCGCTCGAGAAGGTGTCGGCGATCTCTCCCACCATCGTCGAGTCGCCGGCGATGTCCAGCTCCTTGCCGATGAAGCGTTCGGGCTCGCGGAATGCCAGGGCCACGAACCTGCCGATGTCATCGACCGCGATGTATTGCCACTCCGACTCGGGCCACAACGCGCTCACCAGGCGGCCGGCGAGGATCTCGTCCCGATGCCGCAGGAAGTTCTCCATGAACGTGACGGGACGCAGGATCGTGTATGGAAGTCCGAGGGCCCGGATGTGCTCCTCGATGTGGGATTTCGCCACGATCCAGTCCGGACCCGTGCCGGACCCCGCTCCCGCGACCGAGTCGAACACGAAGTGCCTCACCCCGGCTGCCGCCGATGCGTCGGCCATGTTCTCCGCCTCGGTCTCCTCGGCCTGTGTGCCGGCCTCGAACGGCGTCGACATGCAGAAGACGCCGTAGGCGTCCGCCACGGCTGCGTCCAGCGAGGCGCGATCCAGAAGGTCACCAACCGCCAGGTCCACACCGATCCGTGAGAGATGACGCGCGGCCGGCTTGTCGGGATCCCGCACGAGCGCCCGCAGGCGCCAGCCGTCCTCCGACAGATGACGCGCGGCCGCGCCTCCCTGTTGGCCGGTGGCTCCCACGACGAGGATGACCTCGTCCTTGCGGTCCATGATCGCCTCCGATCATTTCCGTGTGTGCTCGGATATCCCGCGTATGTACCACAGGGAGTCGCACTTTCAGCGCCCGCCGGTCGGGACACCTGTCGGCCGCGGCCGGTGGGCGCGGAGGCTGGGCATACTCACACCGTCAGATCGATTCCGAGAGGACATGGACGGAGGTCGGCGACTTGCGAATGCATCGTGACGGTTCGTTCGACGACGAGGATCTCGAGCGCCAGGGCGGGGTGTTCGTATCGCACCACGGCGGTCGCGAGGTTGCGCCCGAGGAGCGTGATCGGCCCACGGACGATCTGGACGAGGACCCATGGACCGATGACGGAGTCCCGGGCACGACGGACGACCTGCCCTATGACCACGGCGTGGATCTGTCCACGCCGGCCGATCACCTGATCCTGAGCCCGGAGAGACGCAACTCCGGGTTCGGCGACATGGGCGAGACGGGCGTGGACGATCGCGAACAGGAGCCTCCGCTGGGCGCCGTTGACGAACGCGACCTATGGCACAGGCAACGGGGCCTGATCGATGAGTCCGGCGACGAAGCTGCGCGATACGCCGGCCTCACGGACGCGGACATACCGAGAGTCGAAGCAGCGGTCGGCGAGGACGCGGCCGAGGTGCTCCCCGACTCGCCGGAGGGCGAGAGCGCGACAGGCTCGGGCAACGAACCGTCGCGGGGAGGCTTCCGCCGCCGCTGACCGAGCACCCGCGCCGCATCCCTGACCGCTCGCTCCGACTTCAGGTCGCGAACAGCTCGCCATCGTTTCGTGATTGCCTGGTTGGGTACATTTCGGTCGCTGAGTCGCGGATCGCGTCTTGGACGAGACTCAGGGGATTCAAGGGTGGTCCCGGTTGCGCTTCGCGTGAGGGCGGAGTGGGGACCGGAGGACGTGCGGGGATAGTCGGCGTGTGCTGTGGTGAACGAAAGGAGACCGTCGTGAAAGTGAAGAGATTGCCCATGAAGAGATTGGCCTTGCTGGCTGCCGTGCTCGTGTCCGTGGTCTTGGGTCAGGCGCTGGTGGCGCAGGCGGCAGGCCCTCCCAACGTGACAGTGCTGTCCAACAACGTCGTCGCTGACGGGGTGCCGGTGGGGACTGTCGTCGGCTACGTCACCGCCCAGGATCTGACCGGCACGGAGTGCGACACGGATTCCGGGACGTTCACGATCAGCGGCGGGGCGGATGCGGCCTCGTTCACACTCGTGCAGGGAGTACTCAAGACGGCTGTGGTGATGAACCGTGCCACGAAACCGACTCTTGATATCGTCATCCGGATGACGGCCAGCTCGGCACTCGGCGGATACACGTTCGAGCAGCCGTTCTCCATCGTGGTGGGCGGTGCATCGTCGCCTCCTGTCTCGCGCAACGACACCTACACCGCCAAGTCCGGCGTGCTGTTGGTGATCCCGGCAAACGGCGTCCTCGGCAACGACTCGGACCCTGAGAACAACGCCATCACCGCGCAGATGGGCACGAATGCGGGTCACGGCACACTGCTCTTGGAGGCTGACGGTGGGTTCTCCTACACATCGACCGCCGGCTACACGGGAGTCGACACGTTCACGTACCGCGCCTTCGATGGCGCCACGTATTCCGGTTATGCCACGGTCACGATCAACGTGGCGGCGAATCAGTCGCCCACAGACATCCTGCTGGACAACAGGGTGGTCCAAGAGGGCCAGGGGCCGGACACACTGGTGGGTACCTTCCACGCAGTCGATCCTGACTCCTCGTCCTGGTACTACGCGATAATGTCCCCGGCGGCGACGGACGCCGTCTACATCCATGGCGACAAGCTTGAGACGGCCCGTTCCATCAGCCACAACGTCCAGGCGTCGTTCGACATCGTTGTGAGAGCCACCGACCCTGAGGGCGGATCGTTCGAGAAGACGTTCACCATCTTCGTGGGCGCTGTGGCGACCCCGACGCCTACCACCACCCCGACCCCGACGCCGACCGCTACCCCGACGCCGACCGCCACCCCGACTCCGACGGCGACTCCCACTCCCACTCCCACTCCTACTCCGACTGCGACCCCGACACCTACCCCGACCCCGGCCGTACGCGCGAGGTTGTCGATCAACAGGACGCGCACCGTGGCCAGGGCCGGTCAGAGCTTCACGATCTACGGCTATGCCTCACCGACAGGCATGATCGGTCAGAAGGTAAGGCTGCAGTCCATGATTCTGGGCAAGAGCAGGTGGGCGACGTTCAAGACGATCACGCTCACCACCAAGAACGGCAGGCCCTACTACTCCTACCGCTTCACGCACAAGAGCACGACGCGGCACGGTAACTGGTACTTCCGTGCGTACTACTCCACGGCCAAGTATCTGTCCACCAAGTCGAGCGCGGTGAGAGTGGTCATCAGGTAGTCCGACGTTCTCATACGGCGTACCGCAATGCAGAAGGGCGGTGGAGGCTCAGCGGCCGCCACCGCCCTTCCTGCTTGTGTCCGCAGCGGCAGCCCGGACGCCGTGAGGGTTTGCCGCCCCTGCGTGATAGGGTGTCGCTACGCGTGCAGGCGTACATTCGTGCGTGGCCACGCCCGTAGTAAGGTCATGATGAGAGTCCGAACGGGACGGGGGGTCGATAGCGATGCCGGGGACCAAGGTACGCAAGGAGCCGGAGATCATCGAGATGCCCGCCAGGCGGATGGCCGTCGTGCACTCCACGGGCGATCCGAACGAGGTGGGCGAGACGGTCTTCAAGGCCCTCTATGGCGCGGTCTACCCGCTGAAGTTCGCCCTCAAGAAGCAGGGTGTGGCCTACAAGATGGAGCCACCCCGAGCGCGGTGGTGGGCGGGCGAGAAGTGGCGCGATGTCCCTCGCGAGCAGTGGAAGGCGAGCTGGGGCATCCCGATCCCGGACGACGTCGACGAGGTTTCGCAGAAGGTGCCCGCACCCGCCGTCGTGGTCGAGACGTGGGAGTACGGCAAAGTGGCGCAGCTTCTCCACGTCGGCTCGTACGCTGATGAGGAGCCCGCGATAGAGCGCCTGCACGCATTCATAGAGGAACAGGGTCTCGAGATCGCCGGTCCTCACGAGGAAGAGTACCTCACGGGTCCGGGGGTCAAGGTGACGAAGACGATGATCCGTTATCAGGTGCGCCCCCGCGCCCAGTCGTGAAATGCGCGGCTGTGCGCCCGCGCGTGCGGGTGTGAAACACGTACGGTCACCCGATGACGGGGGTGCGCGGTGGACAAGGTCGACATCGGCCCCCAGGCCTTCATCTATCCCATGCCGGTCGTGCTGGTGGGCGCGGACATCGACAGCGGCCCGAACTTCATGCCGATGGCGTGGGTCAACCGGGTGCAGTACAGTCCGCCGCGCTTGGCGCTCGGGATGGGCAAGTCGCATGCGACGCACGCCGGCGTCGTCGCGCACGGCGAGTTGTCCGTGAACGTCCCGAGTGTCGACATGGTCGAGATCACAGACTGGTGCGGTCTCAACTCGGCGTCACGCGGGTCGGACAAGTCCGGTCTGTTCACGGTGTTCCGCGGCGCGCTCGATCACGCGCCGATGATCGCAGAGTGCCCACTGGCCATGGAATGCCGAATACACACCACCGTCGACCTCGGCAGTCACGACCTTCTGGTCGTCGACATCGTCGGCTCTTGGACCGAAGAGCGCTTCCTCGAGGGCGGCAAGCCCGACATCACCGCCATGCGTCCGTTCATGCTGACCATGCCCGACAACCGATTCTGGGCTGTCGGCGATCAGGTCGCGGATGCATGGTCGGTGGGACGCCGCTTCACGGCCCAAGGCGGACGGCGCGTCGAGTGAGCGAGGCGGCGACGGGCGCGAACTGGGAGCTGTGCCACGAGTGTGGCGGCCTGTGCTGTTGCATCTATCTGGCGCACGACGAGAACGGTCGCTACATCGGCGGGGAGTGGCTGCCGGCCTACATCGATGAGTGGATGGAGCTCTTCGTTGCCTCCGGCGCGCTCGTGGTGATCGATACGGCGTATGAGTCCGGTGCCGCGGGGATCGAGCCGCTGCACGATCCGCGGCTGAGCCATCTGCCGACCGCCGAGGGCGACGCTTACCGGGCGGCTCTTCCCGATTGGGTGGACGTTCGCAAGTGCCAGTTCTGCCACCCGGACATCGGGTGTCTGCTGCCGCAGAAGCATCGGGCGCCCATCTGCGGTGAGTTCCGCTGCGCGTTGTGGTCGGATCACGACGGGTCCGCAGGCTAGCCCGGCGCCGGCGGACGCCCAGCCGGGACCTAATGCGCCGAGCGGCACCGCCCCCTCGGCCGGATGGGGTACGTGACATGCGAGGAGGCATGCATGCCCAACGTCACCGTTCTGATGACCGGCGCCGGCGGAGGTCATCTCGCGTCCGCGCAGAGCCTGGCGGAGGCATTCGAGGGCAAGGCGAACGTGACTCTGCTCAACCTGCTCGACGAGCACGCGCCGTTCCCCTTCAATCGATTGTCCGCCTCGTACGCCCCTGTGGTCGCGATTGCGCCGGACCTGTACCGGCTTGCCTACGACGTGGTCCAGACGCGCCTGGGCGTGCGCTTCATGGAAAGCGGGGGCTATGGGCTGCTACATGTGGGCATGGGCCAGGCGATCGTCACGACCGATCCCGACATCGTCATCAGCGTCCATGCGCTACTGAATGCGGTCCCGATGCGGTCGATGCGGGCCGCGGGATGCACCGCCCGCTTCGTGTCGGCGGTCGTCGACGCTGGAATCCCGTCGATCTCGTGGTTCGCGAAGGAAGCCGATCTGTGCTGCGTCGCCGACGAAGAGATACGGGCGTTGGCGATCGATGCGGGCATGCCTCCGGGACGAGTGCTGGCCACCGGACTGCCGATCCGGCATGCGTTCGTGGAGGCGCGCTCCCTCAGCCGCTTCGAAGCGCGGGCGCGCGTGGGGGTGGACCCCGAGAGTCGGCTGGTGCTGCTTGTGGGAGGCGGTGCCGGCATGGGTCAGATAGGGAGGCTCGCGGTCGCGCTGTCCGAGGTGTTGGGATCGGCGAGCATCCGCGCGCACGTCGCCGTGGTCGCGGGCAGCAACGACCGTCTCAGACGCCGGCTCCAGCGGCGGGAGATGCGGGTACCGACGACGGTCATGGGGTTCACGGATCACATGGCCGAGTGGATGGCGGCCTCGGACATCCTTCTGACAAAGGCCGGTCCGGGAACGATCGCCGAGGCGGCCTGCCTGGGCGTTCCGACACTGCTGACCGGCTTCGTCCCCGGTCAGGAGGAGCACAACGCCGCGTGGGCGCAGCGGAACGGCGGCGCGGTCTTCGAGCCCAAGCCGAGAGCGGCCGCGGCGCTCGTCGGGCGCTGGCTCTCGCCTGGCAATGAGGAGCTGGGCGCCATGTCGTCCAAGATGCGAGCCATGGGTCGTCCCAACGCCGCGCGAGACATCGCGGATGCAGCGCTGGGGCTGCTGGACACCTGATCGGCCCAGAGTTGAAGTCCGCAGCCGCGCGCTTCCCGTCAGCGGTTCATTATCGTGATGCTGATCTGAAGCACCGTGGCGATCGCGACCCATATCAGGTAGGGCACGAGGGCGAGCGCGGCCCAGACCGAGTTCGGCCATATCGCCACGATGGACCAGACTATCGTGACCAGCACGACAACGATGTCGACCGCGGCCAGCGGCAGGTTGTTGAGGCCGAACTGGATGGGCGTGAACGCCAGGTTCGCGACCAGGTTGATCGCGATGGGCCAGATCAGCGCGGAGGGCATCTCTCCTCGCACGACGCGGAAAATCACGTACCCGAACGCGATGAAGATGATGGGGTACAGAATGCCCCACACCGTGCCAAAGAGGCTCGGCGGCGGGGCCCACGCCGGCTTGGCCAGCTCTGCGTAGTTGTTCATGCGCTGATGATTCCCAGCATCGCCGAGAGTAGTCGGCCGCGGGTCGCCTCCGTTATCGGCCGGCCCGGGAGACCTGGGCGTCCTCTATACTTTCCCCGACAGGCCGGGCGGAGCAGGTCGGAGACCTTGGTGACCGATGCGAAGAGTCAATCGTGTCCCGAGTGCGGCGCCGCGCTCGATCCCGGGGTTTCCTGCGACGATCTGCTCGTCAAGGTGGGCCTCTGGGAGCAGGACGCCCCGGGAGTCAAGGACACCCAGCACCACCTGCTCGTTCTGTGCTGGGAGATCCAGCACCCAAGACGCTTCTCGGACCAGGCGCTCGCGTGGGCGTGCGAGTCGGTCCGGCGCGCCGTCACGGAGGGACTCTCGACCGAGGAACTTCGCGACCGGTCTCTCGAGGGTCAGACGCCGACCGATCGCGTCTGGAAGGTGATGGGCGGAGGCGGCGTGGCGGTCCAGCGCAAGTGGCCCGTGACGCTCGCTGACGTCGCGGACGAGGGGTACGCCGGGCTTCCGGAAAGCATCCAGCGGTGGGCCGAGAGCGTGCTCGGCGAACTCGAGTCCTGAGGCGGAAGCTCCAGACTGATTCCGCGGCGCGTTCGGGGATACTGACCAGTACACGTCGGACGTCGGAGGAGGCGCGCATGGACGCGGAGGGCATGCTGGTAGCGAAGAACGGCTCCGGGGCGGACACCTTCCTGCTGCCGGCTATGGCCAACCGACACGGACTGGTCGCCGGCGCCACCGGCACCGGCAAGACCGTGACGCTGCAGGTTCTGGCCGAAGCATTCTCGTCGATCGGCGTTCCCGTGTTCGCCGCGGACGTGAAAGGCGACCTCTCGGGCGTGTCTCAGGTCGGCGGCGGCAACGCGAGGGTGGACGCGCGGATCGCCGAACTCGGTCTTGGCGATTGGGGCTTCCACGGCTCCCCGGTGGTCTTCTGGGACGTGTTCGGGCAGCAGGGCCACCCGGTACGCACCACGATGTCGGAGATCGGCCCGGTGCTGCTCTCGCGGCTGCTCGACCTGAACGACATCCAGGAAGGCGTGCTCAACGTCGTCTTCCGCGTGGCCGACGACAACGGCCTTCTGCTGCTGGACCTCAAGGATCTCCGCGCCATGCTCCAGTACGTCTCCGAGCATTCCGCCGAGCTCACGACCACCTACGGCAACGTCTCCGCCGCCAGCATCGGCACGATCCAGCGCTCGCTTCTCACTCTCGAGAACCAGGGAGGCGGCGAGTTGTTCGGCGAGCCGGCGCTCGATCTGATGGACTTGATCCAGACCACGGACGGCAAGGGTGTCATCAACCTCTTGGCTTCGGACCGGCTGATGCAGTCGCCGCGGGTCTACTCGACGTTCCTGTTGTGGATGCTGTCCGAGCTCTTCGAGCAGCTTCCCGAGGCCGGGGACCTCGCCAAGCCCAGGCTCGTCTTCTTCTTCGACGAGGCGCACCTGCTGTTCGACTCGGCTCCTCCGGCGCTGCTGCAAAAGATCGAGCAGGTCGTGCGTCTGATCCGCAGCAAGGGGGTAGGCGTCTACTTCGTCACCCAGAACCCCATCGACATACCGGACGACGTGCTCGGCCAGCTGGGCAACAAGGTCCAGCACGCGCTGAGGGCATTCACGCCCCGCGAGCAGAAGGCGGTCAAGGCCATGGCCGAGACGTTCCGCCAGAACCCGGGCGTGGACGTGGAGACGGTCGTGACAGAGCTCGTGGTGGGCGAGGCGCTCATCTCCCTGCTGCAGTCCGACGGGTCGCCGATGCCGGTCGAACGCGCCCGGGTGGTGCCGCCTCACGGGCGGATAGGGACGATCTCCGCCGAGGAGCGTGCCGCGGTGATCGCGGGTTCGGTCCTCGTCGGCCACTACGAGGCCGAGGTGGATAGCGTCTCCGCCTACGAGACCCTTGCGCAGCGGGCCCAGCAGGAGGTCGCCGCGGCCCAGGAGGCCGTCGCCGCGACCGCCGCTGCCGCGACCGCGGTGGCGCAGGCAGAGGCCGCCCAGGAGGCGTCGAGGCCTGTGCCTCCGCGCGGAGGCTACCAGACGTCCCCACCGCCGCGAGGGCGGCAGCGCGAGGGGATATTCGAGGCGATGGGCAAGTCGGCGGCGCGCGCCATGAGCAGTCAGATCGGACGCGAGATCGCACGGGGCATCCTGGGGACGGTCATCGGAGGACTGGGCCGGAAGCGCTGACGTCCGGGCGCCGACGGGAAGTCGAGGGTCTGAGCAAGCCGGAGAGGACGCCGCGGCGACTGGACACCGCTACCAGAGTGGGCGCCCCTCCGCCGCCGAACGGACCACCTCAGTGAGCCTCTTGGAGCGTGTCTCGGGGCGCCTCGCGCTCGCGATCCAGTAGAGGGCCATCTTCCTGGCAGTGTCGGAGAAGTCCGCGAAGCCGCGATCCGCGCCGGGTTCGGCGGCCAGGGCCGCCCCTAGGTCGTCGGGGACGACGAGGCCCTCGACGTCGTCAAGGGATGTCCACGATCCGTCCGCCTTCGCCCTCTCGACTGACGCCGCGCCGGCAGGGGTCATGAGCCCTTCGGCGATGAGTCTCTCGACCCGGATCTTGTTGCTCCGCGACCAGGTGCCGCCGGCCTTGCGCGGAGTGAAGCGTTGCTTGAACCGGTCGTCATCGAGCGTGTTGACGATACTGTCGATCCAGCCGAAGCAAAGGGCCTCCTCGACGGCGTCGTCGTAGGTGAGCGTGGTTCGCGAGTTCCCCTTCTTGCCCACGGCCAGCCAGACTCCCAGCGAGGACTCATGGTTGGCTTCCAGCCACGAGCGCCACTCCGCGCGGTTGCCGGGCTCAACGAGATCGAGATCGGATCGAGACATGTCACCGTCATAGCACGCAGGGGGAGCAGCGGGAAGCGCCGCGGGGCGTCGAGGTCTCCTTGCCGGCGGCCGCTCCCGCGGGTCCGGCGTCGATCGAAAGAGGGCTCCCGCGTCCGCCGCGCGCTCGGCTTGGGTATGAGAGCAGCGTCTGCTTCGCGTCCATCACGCTGGAAAGAGGTCGACGATGACACAGGACGACCTGCTCTTCCGACTGGTCGCATCCAGGGCGGTCTTCGACGCAAAGGTCGGGTTCGTTCCTGCGGAGGCTTTCGACAGCCCCGCGCCCGGGTCGAAGCACTCGACGAGGGACATCGTGTCGCACGTAGCGGCCTACGAGCGGCTCATCGCGGAACGGCTGATAGCTGCCAGACACGGCTCCGAGACGGCCCTTGAAGCCGACATGGACCGCGAGGACTTCGACGAGACGACGTGGCGGGAAGCCGCCGGACAGGATCGTGACATGGTCTTGTCGAGTGCCACGTCCGCGTTCGCGACCCTCCTGCATGAGGTGGGCTCGCTGAGCGAGGAGGAGTTGAACGCGCCCAGGGGCACCACGGCGTCGCTCGACCGCGCCTGGCTCCGCGGCCGCCCGCCATGGGAGGCGATCCTCGCCGATTCGGAGGAGCACTACCGCGCTCACCACGGTGCGCTGGACGCCGCCGCCGGGTTCCGCACCGACTCCGCCTCGGTCCCGGCGTCCTCGTCCTAGCCCCGAAGCGAAACCCGGCGTCCGTCAGCTCGTGATACCGTCGTCGTGCGAGACGCCGGCCGGCGTTCCAGCAGGCTGGCGAACCCGGACCGCCGGCGGATCGCACGACTTGAGCGACACGTCCGCGAGAAGGGCCGCGACGGCATGCCGGATGAGCACGACGCCAACTTCGACGTCTGGGACGGATCCGCGTTCCTGCCCCCACTCGGCCGTGCGGACGGGGCCCTCGCCGGAGTCCTGCGAGTCCTCCTCGGCCAGCCGTCGTGGGCGGTGGTTGTGGAGTCGGTCGCGGCGGTGGGCATCGTGGGCCTTCTCGACTACGTCACGGGCCCCGAATCCGCATTCCCCATCTTCTACATCGCACCCGTGGTCTTGGTTTCGTGGGCTGTCTCTTGGCGGGCGGGCCTTGGGATCTCCGTACTGAGTTCCGCCACCTGGTTCGCCCACGATGCGATCGGCGACCGGGAGACATCGAATCTCCTGGTGATGGTGGGCCCGGCGATGGTGCGCTTCGCGTTCTTCGTGCTCACCGCCGCGCTCGTGCACGGCGCAAGACATGGGATAGCGCGCGAGCGCGTGCTCGCGCGGACGGACCCTCTCACCGGAGTTGCGAACACCCGCAGCTTCGAGGATCGGCTCGAGTTCGCGCTCGCGTATCTCCGCCGCACCGGGTCGCCGCTGACGGTCGCATACGTCGACCTGGACGACTTCAAGGCCGTGAACGACCGCTTCGGGCACTCCGAAGGCGACTCCGTTCTGAGGACAGTGGCCTCGGCGATACAGGGCCGGTTGCGCCACACCGACCTGGTCGCCAGGATCGGCGGCGATGAGTTCGCCATCGTGTTGCCCGATACCGACGAGGACACGGCCCTCGCCGTCCTGAGCGAGATAGAGGCGGCGGTGGCCGAGGAGATCGGCGATCGCTGGCTGGTGCGAGAGACCATCGGGGCCATGACCTTCACGACACCCCCCGAGAGCATCGACACGATGGTGCGGTCCGCCGACGGCCTGATGTATCTGGGGAAGTACCAGGGCAAGGCGCGCATCATTCACGCGACCTGGCCGGGACCGCAAGCTGATGACGATCGGGAACAAGGCAGCACCATGGATCGGAACGCAAGGCGATGATCCGGGACGGAAGGAGAGTGTGATCCATGACGCGAGACGAGCTCTTGGACAGGCTTGGAACCGAGCGCGCGAAGTTCGACGCCAAGGTCGCGGCGGTCCCAGGCGACAGGATCGCCGATCCGACTCCCGGCGGCGACCACTCGGTGAAGGACATAGTCGCGCATGTCTCGGCGTACGAGGAACTGATCGTCGAGCGTCTGAAGGCGGCGCGGCGCGACGAGACCACCTCGTTCGATCGCGACCGGGTCGGATGGAAGGAGTTCAACGAGCGGGTCTGGGGCGAGGTGGTGGCGCTCGATCCGGACTCGGTGTTCTCGCACGCGGCCGAGGTGTTCTCCGAACTCCTTGGGCAGCTGCGCGACATCACGGACGCGGAGCTCAACGAGACGGTCGGGGTGACGGCCTGGGTAGACCCCTCGTGGCTCGGAGAGCGCACTCTGGGCAGGTCGATCGAGATCGACTCGCTCGAGCACTATCCGATGCACTACCCGGCTCTCGACGCCGCGGCGAGAGCCGTTTCCGCATGAGCGCCGCGGTCCGGGTGGCGATCCCGACCAACGGAGAGGGCGGCGCCGACGCCGGGCGCTCGCGGCATTTCGGCAGGGCGGATTCCTTCACGATCCTCGAGGTCGTCGACGGGGCGATCGTCTCAGAGCAGGCGATACCGAATGCCTCGGTGGACGGCGAAAGGTGCGGGTGGATAGTCAGCGAGCTCGCCGCGTCCGGGGTGTCGGTCGTGATCGCTGGTGGCATGGGTCCCGGTCCGCTCGCCGCCCTGAAGGCGGCGGGAGTCGACGTGCTCCACGATGACGCTTCGGCCACACCCAGGGAGGCGGTCACCGCCTATCTGTCCGGGACGCTGAGTCCGTTGGAGGGCGGCCGCGACTGTGGCGGCCACTAGGGCAACGGTGCAGGTGGATCGCGGGTCGTGCCGCCGCGTCCGCACGCCCGTGGGGGCATAATGTCGTCCATGGAAATGGTCCCCGTCAGGTTCGAGCCCGAGGGCGTCGAGGTCGACGTCGAGACCGGCTGGACGGTCCACGAGGCCGCGGCGGCCGCGGGCGTATTGCTGGACGCGCCCTGCGGAGGATTCAGCCGCTGCGGCGCCTGCCGCGTGCGCGCGACCGGAGGTCTTGAGGCGCCGCGCGCCTGGGAGAAGGAGTCGCTCTCGCCCGCGGATCTCGCGGCAGGCGTGAGGCTCGCCTGCATGGCCCGGATCGAGGGTCCGGCCACGATCGAGCGCCTGTCCACGATCGCGCACATCCGCGTCGATGCAGGTTACGATCCGTCGATGGTCGCCGCGGCACCCGGGCGATTCGGGCTCGGCGTGGCGGTCGATGTCGGAACGACCACGCTCGCCGCCTCTCTCTATGATCTGGCCGATGGTAGGCGCATCGCCACGAAGGTGTCGGACAATCCGCAGATCGCGTTCGGGCACGATGTGATGACGCGCATCTCGAGATCCCTGGAAGGCGACGCCGAGGCGCTTCGATCGGGCGTCGTGACCGGCGTGTCAGGCCTCGTGCACGACCTGCTCGACGCCGCGGGAGGAGCCAGCCTGAAAGACATGGTCATCGTCGGCAACCCGGCGATGATCCATCTGCTCCTCGGCCTCGACGTGTCGCCGTTGGCGACCGCACCCTACGAGGGAGGGAGCATAGGGTCGGTGCGATCGACGCTGGGCGACCTCGGGCTTCCCGGGCCGGCCGGCGTGCCTGTCTTCGTGGCCCCCGAGGTATCCGCGTTCGTGGGCGCGGACGCCGTTGCGGGGATGATCGCCACGGGACTCGCCGCGCGCAGGTACCCCACGCTGCTCATCGACCTTGGCACCAACGGAGAACTGGTGCTGCAGGCGGACGACTGGATGCTCGCCACTTCGGCGGCCGCGGGTCCCGCGTTGGAGGGCGTGTCGATCTCCAGCGGCATGCGCGCCGAGCCGGGCGCGATCGAGCGTGTGCTCTACGCGGACGGAACCCTGAGGGTCGGCACCGTGGGCGGAGGCGAGGCGCGCGGCGTGTGCGGCAGCGGTCTCCTCGACGCCATCGCGGCGATGCTCGACGCCGGCGTCCTTCGGGCCGACGGGCGGCTGGTGGCGGAGGGGCCGCTTGCGGACAGGGTCTCGTCCGCGGGGGACGGCGTGCGCTTCGAACTCGCGGAGGGCGTCCATCTCACGCAGCAGGATGTTCGGCAGGTGCAGCTCGCGAAGGGGGCGGTCGCGGTGGCGGTCGGCGTCCTGCTGGACGAGGCGGGGATCTCGGCCGATGACGTGCGGGAGGTGCTGGTGGGCGGCGGATTCGGATCGCGCGTCAGCCCCGCCTCCCTCGTCCGGCTGGGTGTGCTGCCGGGCAAGTGGGGCGACCGTGTCACGTTCGTGGGCAACACCGCGCTTGCGGGCGCTGCCGCGATGCTTCTGGACCCGGGGGCCCGCGCGCGAGCGGCGCTCGAGGCGTCCGCCGTGAGGACGATCCCGTTGGCGACCCGGCCCGACTTCGAGAGCCGGTTCCTGAGCTCGCTCGACTTCCCCATGCAGGTCCGCGGATAAGGAGTCCATCATGCCAGTGGCGTATCTCGTCCCCATCGGCGGAGCCTTCCTGGTTGTGCTGTTGCTGTTCCAGCTCCTCGTCGGGAGACGGAACATCCAATTCAAGGGCAAGCTCCACATGAAGGTCCACCGTGTCACCGGCTGGGTGTTGGTGATCGCCGCTCCGCTGCACGGGATCTTCGCCCTGCACACGTTCTTCGCCTGGCCGTTCTAGGGCCCTCCGCGCGGCCCATCGGCGCCTCCCGCGGCTGCGACATCGGGTACAATGCGGGGGTGCCGCCGACCCCCGCAGTTCCCCGTTTTCGCACTCCGGGTGAGGCATGCCATGACTTTCCGGAGAGGACAGGCGAACACCCGTGTCGGCAGGCATCGGCATCGACCCCACCGCGCAGGGCAAGGTGCGAGACATCTATGACCTCGGCGACCGGCTCCTCCTTGTCGCCTCGGACCGGCTCTCCGCCTTCGACGTGGTGTTGCCCGACCCGATCCCGTTCAAGGGCGAGGTGCTGACCAAGCTATCGCTGTACTGGTTCGATCTGCTTTCGGACGTCGTTCCCAACCACCTCATCTCGGCGGACGTGGCCGACTTGCCCGTCGAGTTCAAGCCGCACGCCGACTACCTCGCCGGACGCTTCATGCTGGTGCGCAAGGCGTCCGTCTTTCCCGTTGAGTGCATCGTGCGCGGATACCTCGCCGGCTCCGGATGGGCCGAGTACAGCCGCTCGGGGACCGTGTGCGGCACGCCTCTGCCCCAAGGGCTGCTCGAATCCTCGCGCCTGCCCCAGCCCATGTTCACGCCGTCGACGAAGGCGGCGGAGGGCCACGACGTGAACATCTCGGTGCGCGAGATGTTCGCCCTCATCGGCGAGGGTCACGGTGCGCAGCTGCAGGAGGCCTCGATAGCCCTGTATTCGACCGCTCGCGACCATGCCGCCCCGAAAGGGATCATAATCGCGGACACCAAGTTCGAGTTCGGCCTGATCGACGGCGCGGTCACCGTGATCGACGAAGTGCTCACGCCGGACTCGTCGCGCTTCTGGCCGGCGGACGTCTACGAGCCGGGTCACGGGCAACCGTCGTTCGACAAGCAGTACGTCCGCGACTGGTTGAAGGCGACCGGGTGGAACATGACCCCGCCGGGTCCATCGCTGCCCGCGGAGGTCATCGCCAAGACCTCGGAGAAGTACATCGGCGCATACGAACAGATCACGGGCAGCAAGTTCTCGCCCGAGAGAGGCTGAAGCCGGATATGACCCGCAGGAGCGTCACGAACGAGCGCTACAGAGGCGAGATGAAGGGCACCACGCGCAGGAGCGCCGCATCGGCGAAGCCGAAGCGGGATGCTGGCGTGGCGACCTCGACCGCGTCGCCCGCCTCGAAGAAGGCGGCCGGCAAGGCGGCGAAGCCCGGGCTTTTCGGTCGTCGCGGACCCCGCCAGCCGGCCCAGGCCGCGCCCTCCAGCCCCGAGATGAAGCGGCTCCGCCGCTGGTGGTGGGCCTTCATGGGAACCGCCGTCATCATCGCTTTGGCCATGGTTCCATCCTCCGGTCTGAAGAACCCGGCGCTGGACTCGGCGCTGTTCGCCTTCTACGCGGTCGCCCTCGGAGGCGCGCTCTACCTCGAGTTCGGACCGCTGCGCAGGGCCCGTCAGGCGGCGGTCGCGGCGACAAAGAAGAGCGGCAAGAGCGGCTCGGGCAAGGGCGGGGCGAAGTCCTCGTCCTCGGGTGGCACGTCCGCCGGCGGGAAGGTCGTGACGTCAGCGGAGATCCAGGCCCCCGAGCAGTCCGCGGCGTCAAGGAGATTCGGCGCGGTCAAGGACGCCCTGGGGTTCGGATCGAAGCCCTCCGGCGCGGACAAGGGCGACACAGGGGCATGACGGGGCGAGGTCCGCTGACCATCGAGGAGGGACGGGCGATGCAGGCCCGGGCGCGGGGCTATCAGCGCATCGAGAAGGTCGGCCTGGCCATCGCCGGACTCGCGATCCCTCTGTTCGCGATCAGCTACTTGGAGCTTCGCGGCATAGACGATGCCGTGATGTCCGGAGGAGAGCGCACCGCACCCTACTTGGCCTACCTCGCGATCCTGATGTTCATCGCAGGCTTCGCGACGTTCAAGGTCACGCGTCATCTCGTGGCCGACATCAGCCGCGCGCTCGAGGCGGAACAGGCGCGGCGTATCATGAAGGACGAAGGCGCCCAGGCAGAGAGCCGGTAGGGACGACACCGGGAGGTCATCTCAAATGGCACGGTACGAGATCTTCGTGACCTACAAGAAGGGCATCTTCGACCCGCCGGGCGCCACAGCCGAGCGGGCTCTCGCCAACCTCGGATACGACGAGGTCAAGGGAGTGAAGATCGGCAAGTACATACAGATGGAACTCGTCGAGGGCCCGCGCGCGCTCACCCGGGTTCGTGAGATGTGCGACAAGTTGCTGGCCAATCCGGTCATAGAGGACTACCGCATCCAGGTCGACGACAAGGATTGGTGAGCGCACGGTGAAGTTCGGAGTAGTCCGCTTCCCCGGCTCCAACTGCGAGCAGGACGTCATACACGCGACCCGGCTGTTGGGCTTCGATTCCGCATACATCTGGCACGGCGACACGGACCTCACAGGGTTCGACGCGATCGTGCTGCCTGGCGGATTCTCGTACGGCGACTACATCCGCTGCGGCGCGGTGGCCCGCTTCAGTCCCGTGATGACCGAGGTCATGAAGTTCGCCGAGAAGGGCGGGCCGGTTCTGGGGATCTGCAACGGATTCCAGATCCTGGCGGAGGCGCACATGTTGCCCGGCGCCCTGCTGCGCAACAAGGGACTGAAGTTCATCTGCGCGGATGTGCCGTTGTTGGCGGAGGAGAGCGTTTGCCAGTGGTCGGACGTGGCTCCCAGTTCCGTTCTGCGCATCCCGATCAACCACAATGAGGGCAACTTCATCTGCGACGACGAGACGCTGGCCAGGCTTGAGGGACAGGGGCAGATCGTCCTGCGCTACTGCGAGGAGGACGGATCCCGCTCCCCCGGCGGATCGGCGCCGAACGGCGCGCTGGAGGACATCGCGGGCATCTGCAACGAGCGAGGGAACGTGTTCGGCCTGATGCCGCATCCCGAGCGCGCGTGCGATCCCGCCTCTGGCGGAACGGATGGCCGGACCTTCTTCACCACGATCGCGATGCGGCTCGCCGAGGTTGCGGGGTAGTGCACGGCGACACGGTGATGGGCGGGCCGCTGTTCTGGCTGCTCGAGGTGATCCAGCTTCTCGCCTTCGGACTCTCCCTGTACGTGTTGGTGGACAGCCTTCGGCGCCCGGCGGCGCACTTCGCCGGGCTTCCCGAGTCGCGCTGGACGTACGCCGCCACCCAAGGCGTGTTTCTCGCGGCATTCGCCTTGGACCAGATCCCGGCGGTCTCGGCGATCGCGCCCTGGCTCGGGTACATCTCCGTGCTTGGAGCGCCGTTCGCGCTGGCGGTTCAGGTCGCGTACCTGCTGCGCTTGGTCTTTCCGACCCAAGAGCGCCTGGAGTCGCGCCGCGCGGCGGAGGGTCCCATCCGGAACGGGGCCCCCGAACCGCTGGACCCCGCGGAATCGACGGACACCCCCTCGTCATAGGTCGAGTCGGCGGGAGCGCGATTGTTCAGCCGGTCCGACGACCCGCTATCGGCGGATGGTCACGGCGTCCCGAGCTTCTTCATGTAGTCGATGGTGGCGTTCAGATCGGTCTCGCTCATGTGCCACAGGGGCATGGCGGCGTCGAGCTTCTCGGCCTCCTCGTCCAGTCCGTCCGTTATGGCCTTGCGGATCGTCCCGTCGGTGAAGCCTGCCTTGATGAGGGCGGAGTATGTGATGTCCGGACCGTCGATGTCGGTGCCTTCCTTCATCCTGATCGTGCCGCCCTTTCCATCGGTGCCGTGGCAGGCAGCGCACCCGTCGCCGGCCACGGTCGGGGTGCCTTCCGACGCTCGCGGGGCGGTCTTCTCGATCATCTGACCGTCGCTGCCCACGCCCGTCATGAAGATGCGCTCGCCGACAGACGCGTACCCGCCCATGTCCGTACCTGCGCCGGTCGTGGCTTCGCCGCCTGGCGTCCCGCCGGGCGCCCCCCCGGGCGTGGATGTCGCGGCGGGTGAACATCCGATGGAAGCGATGGCGAGCAGAACCCCCACGCAGACCGCGAGACAGGTGGTGACCGTGTACCGTCTCATGACCTCTTCCTTTCATCGATCGGATCCTCCGAGGCCGGATCGCCTCGGGCACTTGTTTCTACCCTCGGCTCGCTCCCGCAAGCGCGGTCTGCGCCGGGGAGCAGACCCCTGTTCCTCGACCTCACCATGCGAAGCGGCCGCGCGAGGTATCATGGCCTCGGGGACTACCTGCGCGATGCACGGAGGCTGAGCGTGGATGAGTGGGATGACATCGATGAGGGGCCGCGAGCGGCGCGGCGGACGTCGTCGCGCACGCGCCCGGGCCTGACGCGCGACCAGCGATTCAGCATCACGCTGGCGTCGGTGGCCGTGGTGATGCTGGTGCTCGGCGTCATTCTCGGAGTGATGGTGGGCCGCGCCACGGCTCCCGTGTCCGGTCAGGGCGAGGAATCCTCTTCAGGCCAGACGTTCCCGTCGGTCACGGATACCCAGCCGGCCACTCCCCCAGAGTCGCTCGAGACGAGTCAGACGTCCGAGACTTCGTCGGCGGCGGAAGCCGAACCCCCCGAGACTCCCAGGCAACTGGCGCCGGCGAACCACGCCCGCATCGACGCGAGCAGGGTGAATCTGAGATGGTCGAAGGTGACCGACTCCGTCGGCGGTGAAGTCACCTACTCGTTCAGGATCCAGACCAACACGGGCGGTGGATGGGGAAACGAGCAGACAATCGCGGACCTGACATCGCGAAGCTACAGCGTGAGGGTACTGTCCAGCACTCGCCGCTGGCAGGTGTGGGCTGTGGATTCCGCCAGCCGCGAGAGCGCCAGGAGCGGCTGGCGGACCTATCGCCACACGGCGCCCAAGCCGACTCCAACGCCGAAGCCGACGAGCAAGCCGGATACCGGCACGCCATAGGCGATCGCGGTCTTCACTACCGCGCCACCTGCCCGCTCCGCGATTCAGGCGCCCGCCGCGCGCGTCCGGTACCGAGTCCTCAAGCCCTCAGCACCGTGACCACGACCCTGCGCGTGCGAGGACCATCGAACTCGCAGAAGTAGATGGCCTGCCACGTCCCGAGCGCCAGCCTGCCGGCCGACATGGGCAGGCAGAGCGATGAGCCCGCCAGGCTGGCCTTCACATGCGCGTCGGAGTTGCCCTCGGCGTGCCTCCAGTCCGCCCGCTCGGGAGCGAGCCTTCCGAGTCCGGCAAGGATGTCCGTCACGACGTCGGGATCCGCGTTCTCATTCACCGTCAGGCCCGCGGTCGTGTGCATGCAGAACACGTGCGCGATGCCGTCCGCCACTCCGCTGGCGGTCACGGCCTCCGAGACGCGCGCCGTCAAGTCCACCAGTTGCTCTCGTCTTGCGGTTCTCAGCTCGATACTATGCATCTCGTCACATCTCCCCCCGGGACCGCGTCGGCAACCTCGCCCAGCCCGTCTCGAACCAGGCGTGGGCGCGTCGCGAGGTTCCCACTATGCCGTGTCCGCCATCCGTCGTAGTATCGTCTCCACAGTCGAGATGCGGCCAGTGTCCGTTCGGCCGGAACGTGAACCGATGGAAGGAACCAGGATGGCAGCCGATCAAGGAGTTGGCACGGCGAAGTCAGCATCCCCCCGGATGTGGCCGGACGGAGCCCCATCAGTGCAGGTCGACCGGTTCATACGGGGTGTGCTTACTGAGGAGTATCCGCATCCCGAGTACGTCTTCGAGTTCGACAAGCACCGTCCCAGGATCCTGCTGGCGACCCGATGGAAGTGGCTGCAGACCCGCTACCTCCAAGACCACATGCGTCGCGTGTCGGGTCCGAAGGATCTCGACCTGGCTGCTCTCGAAAAGGCCGGGGCCGGCTGGCTGGAGATCGCGCGCAAGATCGTCGGGTAGGCGGTCCGCGTCCTGGCCCGGTTCGTCCTGCGAGTCCGGTATCCCGACCGCTCATGGCCGCGTTCCGGCCGACCGGCGCAATGAGGCGACCGACGCCGAAGTTCGTTCGGTCCTGAACGGGTCCGGCCGCACTGGATGCGGTATACTCGCCTCCTGTTCGCATGATTCCTCACCGCTGATGCCTGGAACTCATCCCACTGCAAAGAAGAAAGCGATGAGAGAGCCTCAAGTCACCCTCGACGCGATCGATATCACCATCCTGGGGATGCTCCAGGCGGATGCCTCGATCGCGAACGCCGAGCTCGCCAGCCGCATCGGCATGTCGCCATCGGCCTGCCTCAGCCGCACGAAGCGACTGCGAAAGGCCGGCGTCATCAGGCGGTACACCGCGATAATCGACCAGGAGCAGGTCGGCCTTCCCATCACCGTGTTCACGTTCGTAGGTCTGGGCCGCCACGATCGCGACGCCGCCGAGTCGTTCCTTGAGCGCGTTCACGAGATGCCCCACGTGATGGAGTGCTACCACGTCACGGGTCAGGCGGACTACATGCTCAAGGTCGTCGCGCCCGACATCGCGTCATATCGGGACTTCCTGATGGACGTGCTCGTTCCGACGCCGGATCTCTCGCACATCGAATCGCGCATCGTCCTGCGGGCCGAGAAGCGCGAGACAAGTCTCCCCTTGAGCGTGGACGGAGGTTCCCCTTGCTGACGGGTCTCGATCGTCTGAGGTTGAAGGCCGACCTTCTCACCGAGGGCATCGACACGCACGCCGATGCTCTCCAAGGCATCGGTTCCGAGTTCAAGGAACAGAACCACGGGCTGTTCGGATGGGACTTCGTCAACCACAAGGACATGCATCTGCCCGACGACTTCTCGCTCTCTGACGGCACCGTCGTGCAGTTCCGGTACAACCCGGGTTCGCCGTTCAAGATGGAGATGCGCGACGGCGTCCGATCCGTGGTGAAGGCCGGGGAAGCGCTCGAGACGGCCGGACTGATCCCACGCCCCCGGTTCTACGATGCGACCACGGACAGCGGCTCCGCGATGCGCAAGATCGCGCAGGTCGGTGGCGAGGACTGCTTCTTCGTCTGCTACCAGAATCACTGCTCGCACTTCACCCACGGAGAGGAGTGCGCCTTCTGCAATCTCGTCGCGACGAAGAAGACCTATGACTCCGTGCTCTCCAGGAAGGAGGTCTCCGACATCGCGGAGGTGGCGGCAGCCGCTTTCGACGAGGGCATGTGCGAACACATACTGCTCACGGGCGGATGCTTCCGGCACGAGAAGGAGGTCGCGCTGGTCTCGAGCATCGTCGAGGGCATCCGCGACGCGCTGGGAACGGATGGCGTCCCCGGCACCATACTGCCGTCTGCGACCATCTCGAAGGACGACCTCAAGCGCTACCGCGACACGGGGATAGGCGCGATCGGCTACAGCATGGAGATCTGGGACGAGGCGCTGTTCAAGGCGATATGCCCCGGCAAGTCGAAGAGCACCTCTCACGACGAGTTCTTCTCGGCCATCGAGCGCGCGGTCGAGATCTTCGGAGAGGGCAACGTATACGGCGTGCTGGTCATGGGGCTCGAGCCGCGCGCCAGCTTTCTGGAGGGCGTCAGGGCGCTATCCGGGATCGGCGCCAACGTCGTCCCGTTCGTGTGGAGTCCGAATCCGGGATCCAGGCTGGAGGGACATCGCGCGCCCACGGGCAAGTGGTATCACGACGTGATACTCGAGGCGGCGGAGATCGTGCGCGACGCCTCGGTTCCTTCCGGCAACGCGAACCACTGCTACCGGTGTGACGGCAACTCTCTTCTGCACGACGCCCTTCGCGTCACGGGGGTCGAGTAGTGTTCGGGGCTGTGCAGAATGGCTGAGCTCGATCATCTCGTGGACCCCGTGCTCGTCGGGTTCGTGGACACCCACGTGAAATCCCTTGCCGCCTGGGACATCCTCCTGTTCTTTCATCGCAACTCGGACGAGGTGCTCGACCTGGAGGCCTTGGCGTCCAGACTCGGGAGACGCCCCGGCGAGTTGAGGGTCGATATCGACCGGCTTTGCGAGGACGCGATCCTGTGCAGCAAGGACGGCGAGGTCTGCTACGCTCCAGCGCCGGAGATGCGCGAGGCGGTCGACCGTTTCGCCGAGGCGTGCCAAGACCGCGCCAAACGCATGGTGTTCGTGGCGCAGGTCCTTTCGTAGGACGGACGCCGGCAGCCCCCGCGATCGCGGACGGCTCCCACCCGGATTGACCACACCCCGGCCAGGGAAACAACGTAGCGCGTTCTTCGGGCGTCCCCATCACGGTGACGCAACCGGCAGAGCCCTGCGGAGCACGAGAACCGGGGTGTGTCATGCTCAATTCGAGGATTCGTACCGGGTGGTTCCTTTCCCTGCTGTTGCTCGCGGGACTTGCGTCGGCCTCAGTCCCCTCATGGCTCTCCCCCGCGGCGGCCGCGGCCGCGCGCCGCTCCTCGGTGATCGTTGGCGTGCACGCCTCGGCGATGGATTCCGTTCGCGCCGCCGTGGAGTCCAAGGGCGGCTTCGTGAAGAAGCGCTACAGCTGGAACGCGTACCTCGTGTCAGTGCCGTCGGGCGAGAGCGCCACCTCCTTCTCAAGAGCCGTCCGCGCCGTCCGGGGGGTGCGCTACGTCGAGGGCAATGCCACGATGCACGCCGCCGGAACGGCCAACGACCCCCTGTTCCCGAAGCAGTGGGGCACGAGGGCCATCGGCGTGCCCGCCGCGTGGGATTCCAGCGAGGGGAGCGGCGTTGCGATAGCGGTGCTCGACACCGGGATCGACTGGACGCACGAGGACCTCGCCGGCACGGACATCGTGCACTACAGGAACTACGTGACTCCCGGCACCGCGCCGATCGACGACGAGGACCACGGCACGCACGTCTCGGGGGTCCTGGCAGCCGTCCGCAACAACCTCATCGATGTCGCCGGCACCGCGCCGCACGCGACGCTGTACGCATGCAAGGTCCTGGACAACACTGGGGCGGGAGACCTGGCGACGATCTCGAACGCCCTCCGCGACGTGGCCGATCACACGCCATGCAAGATCTTCTCGATGAGCTTCGGCATCGCGGGTGTCGATCTGACGAACGCGCAGAGTGTGACGGTGAAGGAGGCCATCGCGCATGTCCAGTCCAAGGGAGTGCTGTGCGTGGCCGCTACCGGCAATGACGGGAGGACGGGCGTGTTCTACCCCGCGTCGGTCAGCGGCGTGATCGGGGTCGGAGCCGTGGATCAGGATCTCAATGTGGCCCCCTTCTCGAACTACGGGGCCGCGCTCGTCGATCTGGCAGCCCCGGGCGTCGGTATCATCTCGACGATCCGCGGAGACGGCACGGCCACCTGGGACGGGACGTCGATGGCCACCCCGTTCGTCTCCGCGTCGGCTGCGCTCGTCTGGTCGCGCTATCCGAGCCTCGACGCGAGCGCGGTGGCCGGCCTGCTGATGCGGACCGCTCAGGATCTGGGATCCCAGGGAGTCGACGCCTTGTACGGGCACGGACTCGTCCGTCCCGATCTGGCGCTCGCCTCGCCTCCGATCACGACGCTGAGGGTCTCACCGTCGTCGCCCGACGGGACCAACGGATGGTACCTGAGTCCTCCCGCAGTGACCCTGACCGCGGACGACCCGCGTGCCTCGACACAGTTCAAGTGGGATGGCGACCCCTGGTCCGTGTACTCGGCGCCGGTCAGGCCGACCGAAGGGACGCACACGCTGTCCTACTACTCCGTGGGCGACAACGGTCAGACCGAAGCCGTCCACGTCCAGGCGTTCAAGGTCGACTCGGGGGCGCCTGTGACGACGATCGCCGGCCTGCCGGCCAGCGGGGTGGCCTCCGCTCCCATCGCCTTCTCTCTCAGCTCGACGGACCCGGATGACGGCGTGGCCCACATCTACTACTCGCTGGACGGCGGAGCCACGACCCTGTACTCGTCGCCGGTCAGGGTGCTCTCCGTGGGACAGCACGAGGTGAGGTACTGGGCCACGGACACGGCCGGCAACGCGGAAGCGAAGCAGGTCGCGACGTTCACCGTCACGGCGGGAGCGACGGTTCCGGTGACCACGGCCACGACGATCGCCTCGAATGTGGCGTCGCCGAAGGTCCGAAAGGCGTTCACGCTGTCAGGCGCGCTCACCTCCGGTCATGCCGGCGACCGATGCATTCTGTCGATCAAGAAGGCCGGGGCCGTGACGTGGTCCTACCTCGCCACGCGCACCATGACCGGGACCAGCGGCGCCAGGGCGCTGTGGTCGCTTCGATACACACCGAAGCTGAGAGGCACCTACTACTTCCGGGCGAGGTTCGCCGGGGACGCCGCGCGCCTCCCCTCGGTGTCGAGGGCTCTCAAGGTCAGGATCAGGTAGCCACGGCGGGTTCGCGTCCTTCGCTCGGCTACAATGCGAGGCGAGCGGTCCCCCGTCTACGCGACCATCGAGGAGAGCCACCCGTGGCCGAGCTCTACGCCGAACTGGGTCTGAAGCCGGACGAATACGACAGGATCGTGGAGATCCTCGAGCGCGAGCCGTCCGTCACCGAGCTTTTCATGTACTCGCTGATGTGGAGCGAGCACTGCTCTTACAAGCACTCGCGCAAGGCGCTGCGCATGTTCCCCACCGAGGGCCGATACGTGCTCCAGGGCCCCGGCGAGAACGCCGGCGTGATCTCGGTGGGCGACGGTTGGGCGATCGCCTTCAAGATGGAGTCGCACAACCACCCGAGCGCCATCGAGCCGTTCCAGGGCGCGGCGACCGGCGTCGGAGGCATAATCCGCGACATCTTCACGATGGGCGCGCGTCCAATCGCCAGCCTCGATTCGCTGCGATTCGGCAGACTGGCCGAGCCTCGCCAGCGCTATCTGTTCGAGGGCGCCGTCGCCGGCATCGGCGGGTACGGCAACTGCCTGGGCGTGCCCACCGTCGGCGGTGAGGTCTACTTCGACGACGCGTACGAGGGTAACTGCCTCATCAACGCCATGTCGATCGGGCTCATGCGTGAGGAGGATCTCACGCTGGCGACCGCCTCCGGTCCGGGCAACCTGCTGCTGCTCATCGGCTCGACGACAGGACGCGACGGCATCGGGGGCGCATCCACTCTCGCCAGCCAGGAGTTCGACGAGAAGGCCGAGGACAAGCGCCCCTCAGTGCAGGTGGGCGATCCGTTCGAGGAGAAGCTGCTCATCGAGGCATGCCTCGAGCTGCTGGGCGCGAAGCTGCTGGTCGGGCTCGGCGACCTCGGCGCGGCCGGGCTCACGAGTTCCGCGTCCGAGATGGCCTCCCGCGGCGGTGTGGGTCTCGACATCGACGTGACGAGGATCCCCGCCCGCGAGGAGAACATGAAGGCGTACGAGTTCATGGTCTCGGAGAGCCAGGAGCGGATGCTCGCCGTTCTTGAGCCCGGTAACCTCGATGCGGCGCAGGCGGTGTGCGCCAAGTGGGGCCTGCGCTCGACCGTCATCGGCGAGGTGACGGACACGGGCAGGTTCGTGGTCCGGGAGGGCGGCAGGGTCGTGGCGGACATGCCGGCCTCGACGCTCGCCCACGACGCTCCGATCTACGATCCGGCCATGACGCGGCCCGACTACCTCGACGAGGTCGCCGCGTTCGACCCGGACACCCTCGCGCATCCGACGGACCGCGCCGGACTCGGCGACGTGCTCTGCCTCCTCCTGGCCAGCCCCAATATCTGCTCGCGGGAGTGGATCTACCGTCAGTACGACCACCAGGTCATGCTCGACACGCTCGTTCTGCCCGGCTCCGACGCGGCGGTCCTGCGGATCAAGGGCACTCCGCGCGCCATCGCCGTCTCGTCCGATTGCAACGGCCGCTACTGCTATCTCGATCCGTACGTGGGCGCGCAGATCGCGTTCGCGGAGGCGGCGCGCAACGTCGCGTGCGCGGGCGGCCGTCCGGCCGCGATCACCGACTGCCTCAACTTCGGCAGCCCCGAGAAGCCAGAGGTGTTCTGGACGTTCATCGAGTCGGTCCGAGGACTGTCCGACGCGTGCCGCGCCTTCGGGGTGCCGGTCATATCCGGCAACGTGAGCTTCTACAACGAGTCGTTCGGCAAGCCGATCTACCCTACGCCGGTCGTGGGGCTCGTCGGCGTGATAGAAGACGCCTCCAAGCGCGTCACCATGGGCTTCAAGGGTGCGGGCGACGTCATCGTGCTGCTCGGCGAGACGGAGGCCGAGCTGGGCGGTTCGGAGTACCTGAAGGTCGTGCACGACATCGTCGCGGGGTCTCCGCCGGCGCTCGACATCCAAGACGAGAAGACCATGCATGCGGCGCTGCTGGAGGCCATCGAGGCGGGGCTGGTCCGCTCGGCGCACGACTGCTCGGAGGGCGGGGTGGCGGTGGCGCTGGCCGAGTCCTGCCTGGCCGGGGGGCTGGGCGCTACCCTCGCGCTCGACGACGACCTCGCGCCCGCCTACTCGCTCTTCTCCGAGACTCAGGGACGCGCGGTCGTCACGTGCCGCGAAGCGGACGCCGAGGCGCTGCTTCGCATCTTCTCGGGCTACACGGTGCCATGGAGCGTGATCGGCGAGGTGGGCGGTGGGCGTCTGAGCATCGAGGACAAGGTCGATCTTCCGCTCGAGGCTCTGCGCGCCGCATGGGGACCGACGCTGGAGATGCTCGTGCACGGCGAGACTCTGCAGTCCGAGGAACTCCGCGAGGGATAGTGAAGACGGCGGACACGACCGGCGATCGCACGGCGGCGGAAGTCGGCCGGGCGTTTGTGAGCCGGTCGCGGGCGGCATGGCTGGTCGTCGCGGTCGCAGCGCTGATCGCCGTTCTGGCGGTGCCGGCGACCGCCGCGCACGCGGCGATGCTTCCCACCTCGGTCGAGCAACTCGCCGGCCTGGCCGATTCCGTGGTGCTGGCGGAGGTCGATTCCGTGTCGTCCCGCCGGTTGCCGCCCGGACCGGGCTCGACCAGCGGGCTCATCGTGACCGATGCGATGGTCCGCTCCGAGCGGGTGTTCAAGGGCGACGGGGCGCCAGGATTCCGCGTGACCGCTCTCGGCGGCACCGTGGGGGCGGCGACGCTGCTGGTGGACGAAGCAGCCCACTTCGCTGTCGGTGACCGGTGTCTGCTGTTCACCTACGCGGATGGGCGAGTGGTCGGCTGGCGGCAGGGCAAGATCGACGTCGAGGACGAGTGGGTGCCGGCGCTGGGACAGCCGCTGGCGGAGGTCGAGGCGCGCCTCGACCGGGCTGTCCTGCTCTCGAGGACGGGACCGCGGCTCGACCCTGGGGAATACGCGCCGGCGATCGACATGAGCGGCAAGGCCATGGGTGCGACGTCCGGCAGGGCTGCGGGAGAGGTCGGCGGTCAGGCCACCGCCGCGGCCGGCCCGGTCGTCTCCTCGATCACGCCTTCGAGCCGGAGCGCGGGCACGGACGGCACGGTGACCATCACGGGGACGGGTTTCGGGGCCGAGAAGGGGATCGTCTCGTTCAGCTATGACGTAGGCGAGCGGACGTCGGCGGTCATGAGCCAATCGGACTGGTCCGACACCCGGATAGTCTGCGTTGTGCCAGGCAGGGCGAGCAGCGGCCCCGTCATCGTGCAGACCTCCGCCGGCGCGTTGAGTCCCGGGTTCGGCTACGTGGTCGGATTCTCGTACGCAGGCTACAGATGGGACAGCGGCGCGGGAGGGTCGTCGCCGGTCGCCACCTACCGGGTCAACGCCGACTGCGCCGACACGGCCGGCGAGTCCGAACTGGTGCAGGCGGGCGCGGGAATCTGGAACGGCCCGTCGTTCCGCTTCGAATACGGTGGTGACTGCGACACCGCCTCGAACCCGCCGGTGCAGGACGGAAGGAACGACATCTT
Source organism: uncultured Coriobacteriia bacterium (assembly GCA_963695385.1). Lineage (GTDB taxonomy): Bacteria > Actinomycetota > Coriobacteriia > Anaerosomatales > PALSA-660 > JANYAK01. The sequence goes on along the minus strand of OY968780.1, from coordinate 1,955,025 downwards.
CTGGGCCGAGGGCGGATTCTCCGATTCGAGAGTGCTGGCGCACACCCAGACCGTGCTCGTGGGCGGAGACCTGTCGGAAAGCGACGTGGTGCTAAACGACGCGTTCCTTTGGGGCGACGGTTCCGGCTCCACGTACGACATCGCGTCCGTCGTGGCCCACGAACTCGGTCATGCGCTGGGTCTGCGGGATCAGTACGGGGCGGCAGACGCGGCAAAGGTCATGTACGGGGAGACCCGAGCGGGACTGAGGAAGCTGACGCTCACGGCGGACGACATCGCGGGCGTGCGCTACATATACGGCGCCGCCCCAGGCCCCATCCCCACGCCGAGCCCGACCGCCACGCCGACCCCCACCCCGACCGCGACACCCACCCCCACCCCGGGAGCGCTCAAGACCTCGGTCACCATCAAGGCGAGGGCCTCCGTCGTGCGGCTGCGCCGATGGATCTCCGTCTCCGGGGCGCTGGCGCCCGGGCGGTCGGGAGACACCGTCATCGTCGAGGTGCTGCGTCCGCATCGAACCCGATGGGCGTCGTTGTCCAAGCGCCACGTACGCGCACCCACTTCCCTGGGGCGTTCAGCGTGGTCTTGCTCGTACAGGCCGCCGGCGCGCGGGACCTACCGCCTCAGGGTCCGGTTCCGCGCCGCGCCGGGGCGCCTCGGCAGCGTCTCGCGTTCCATCCGGGTTCGGGTGCGGTAGCTCCCAGCGAGAACGGCCGCTCCGCGTCGCCGACGCGGCCCACGCTCCGGGCCGCGGGGCCTCCCGATTCGAGCCCGAGAAGGGACCGGGCGACGAGCGGCTGCGGGCCGCCCCGGCAGCGTTCGAGCTCAGGCAACCGTGCTATCATTGCGTCGCTCGTCGGAGCCGCACCGGAAGGCCGTCTACGCCCCATATGGAACCCTGGATCCTGTCGGAGTCTCCGGACAAGCCCGAGGAAGCGTGCGGGGTCGTTGGCGTATACGCGCCGGGCGAGCAGGTCAGCCGCCTCATCTACTTCGGACTGCACGCGCTGCAGCATCGCGGCCAGGAATCCGCCGGGATAGCCGTGGCCGACGGTCACACGATGACGCTGGTCAAGGACCTCGGTCTCGTGCCCCAGGTCTTCAAAGAATCGGACCTGGCGACTCTCGACGGCTACGTCGGCATCGGCCACACGCGCTACTCCACCACCGGTACGTCGACGTCTTGGGAGAACGCCCAGCCGATGCTGTCGTCCGTGGATTCCACGACCATCGCGCTCGCCCACAACGGCAACCTCGTCAACACGGTCGAGTTGCGCGACAGGCTCAAGGACCGCGGCATCAAGTTCCGCTCGACGACGGATTCCGAAGTGCTCGCGACGCTGGTCAACTACTTCACGCCGCAGCATCACTCGATCCGTGCCGCGATCGCCGAGGCGATGGCGCTGATCGAGGGCGCGTACTCCGTCGTGATGATGACCGAGCAAGCTCTGTACGCGTTCCGGGATCCCTACGGGGTGCGTCCGCTGGCGCTCGGCCGCCTCGACGGCATCGGCTGGGTCGTGAGTTCCGAGACGTGCGGACTCGACATCATTGGGGCCGATTACGTGCGCGAGATCGCGCCCGGCGAGCTGATCAAGATCTCCGACGCGGGTGTCGAGTCGACTCAGGCGGTTCCCGCGCGGCGTCCGTCCCTCTGCATCTTCGAGTTCGTCTACTTCGCCAGGCCCGACTCGGTCCTCTACGACTGCTCGCTGCATCAGGCCCGCGAGAAGATGGGCGCGGCCATATCGGCTTCGACCCCGGTGGAGGCCGATCTGGTGATCGGCGTTCCCGACACCGGCATCCCCGGCGCGGTCGGCTACGCGAGGGCCAGCGGGATCCCCTACGGCGAGGGGCTCGTCAAGAACCGCTACGTCGGACGCACGTTCATATCGCCGTCGCAGACGATCCGGCAGCAGGGCATCCGGCTGAAGCTGAATCCGCTGAGGCATACGCTGGCGGGCAGGCGGGTGGTGGTCGTGGATGACTCCATCGTGCGCGGCAACACGACGCGCAAACTGGTGGCGCTGCTGCGCGATGCGGGCGCGACCGAGGTCCACATGCGGATAACCTCGCCCCCTGTGAAGTGGCCCTGCTTCTACGGCATCGACACGGACACTCAAGAGCAGCTCATCGCTTCGAGCAGGACTGTCGAGCAGATTCGGGAGCATATCGGCGCCGACTCCCTGGGGTACCTGTCCGTTGAGGACATGGTCGCCGCCACCGGTCGCGCGGCCGACGAGTACTGTCTGGCCTGTTTCACCGGCGACTACCCGGTGGATATCCCGGAGGCGGTGCGCCGCGGGAAGATGGCGCTGGAGACCGCGGTCCGCCCTCTGTGACGGAGCTCGTCGACCTTTTCGGACGGGCCGCCATGGGCGTGGCGCTGGGACTGCAATTCAACCCCCTCTTCGGAGTCGCGGGCGCGATGATCGCCGCTGTGTTGATGGGATACCCGAAGGCTCCCGAGAACCGCAGGCCCATCGCCGCCGGAGTGCTGGCTCTGGCCTGGCTGGCCGGCGATGGAGCCAGGATCGGCGCGTCGCTGACGTCCTCGCCGCCGCGGACCTGGTACGAGTGGACACCGCTGGTGCTGTGGGCCGTGGTCGGAGCGCTCGTCGGCTACCTCGCCCCGGCCGCCGCAGGCATCATGGCCGGCCGGCGGGTGGTGCGCGGCACCGGATGGCTGACCGCCGCAGCGGTGGCCCTGATGGTCGCGGGGGCGATCGCTCTGGTGACGCCCACGCTGGCGGACGGCGTCGCGCGGCTGACGGGGGCCGGGGGCTGAGTCGCTCGCGCCTCTCGAGTGGCAGTACGACCCGCCGAGGGCTACGCTTCGTGTCGAAGTCGGCATGGGAAGGGGCGGGTCCATGGGTCTGCTGACCGCGATAGGCCTGGCCGTCCCTGCAGGTCTGAACGCATACATCCCGCTGTTGGCCGTCGCCGTCTCGCAGCGCGCCGGTTTGCTGCGGCTGCACGAGCCCTACGGCCTGCTCGGGGAGTGGTGGGCCATCGCGCTGATCGCGGTGCTGTTGGCCGTCGAGATCGTGGCCGACAAGGTCCCAGTGGTCGACCACGTCAACGACATCATCCAGACGGTCGTGCGCCCTGCTGCCGGCGGCCTGCTCTTCGTCGCCGTCTCCCCGGCGAGCAGCAGCGTGCATCCCGCATTGCTCGTCGCGGCCGGCGTGATCGTCGCCGGGACCGTGCATGCTGCGAAGGCGACCACGCGGCCGGTGGTCAACACCACGACCGCAGGGTTCGGCGCGCCATTGGTCAGCGGTCTCGAGGACATCGTGGCCGTTCTCACCACGGCGGCTGCCCTCCTGGCGCCCTATCTGGTCGGGTTGGCGATCATCGCCATCGCCTTGATGTTCTTGAGGTTGAGGGCACGCAAGCGCGCTCGCCTCAGCGCGACGCCGGACACCGTCTGACGCCGACGGGCGGCACCCGGAGGCGTGCTACCATGACCGGGCTTGCCGCGCCCTACGGGCCTGCGCCCGCGCGCTCGCCCGCCCGGGCCGATTGGAGCGCCACACCATGCCGACCTTCGGCATCGAGGAAGAAGTCTTCGTCTGCGAGCCGGAAGCGCCCTCGCTGGCCTCGCTCTACTACCTGTCCAAGCTGACCTGGAGCGACCCCGGGCGCCACTACGCTCGCACGGCGTCCAACTTCGCGCGCGGTGAGGACCTGCCCCAAGGGCTCATGAGTTGTGTGGAGGTGTCGACCGGCGTGCATGACGAGGTCGACGGCCTCCTTGGCGACCTCGAACAGCGGCGGCAGGAACTCGCCTCGGCCATCGGCGCCGATGGGCTGGTCGTCCCGCTCGGTCACCTGCTCCAGTACGACGCGCCCACGAACACCGCCGCGTTGCAGATGCACGTCGGAGCGCCCGATCGCGAGCTCGCGTACAACAACCTGGCGTACTTCCTCCCGCTGCTGGCGATTCTGACCGCGGACTCGCCGGCTGTCGCGGGCGAGCGATTCGGCCAGAGCTGCCGCATGGCTCGCGGCTTCGCCGTCGGGCCGCTGCGCGTCGACCCCACCGAGCGCTTCCAGGACCTCATCGTGTCCAAACGCCTGGGCACCGTCGAGGTCCGCGTGCTCGATCCCGTGTGGGATCTCGCCCGCGTGCGGACTCTCGCCGGCGCCGTCGCGGCGATCGCCGAGCACGGTGGCCGTCTTCCCTTCGACCGCGACGCCTACAACTCGCTGCGCGGCAGGGTGGCGCGCGAGGGCTACATCGACGAGTTGCGCCCTCTGCACGCACAGCTCTCGCAGCTTTGCGACCTGCCGGAAGGCCTCCTCGAGCACACCGCCGCCGACGAGGTCTGGAATCACTTCGATGCGCACGGCCTGGTCCCCACGTACTCGGCGCTGGACAACGGCTGGCGCAACGGGGTGTTCGAGGCGCGCGACGTGCCGCCCATGCGCGCGTCGGCTGTGCGCTCGGCGCTGGGCTTTGCGGCATACTACGTGCCGAAGTTCCCGTACGTGACCTGGAAGTACCTCAAGGAGAAGTGAGCCGCCCCGTGCAGATCGCCCTTTTCTCGGCCGCCGCCGTGGTGGTCGTCCTGACCGCGCTGTACGCGCTCAACCGGTTCGTGTGGTTCTATCGGGATCCCGTCCGAACGCCGGAGGCGGCCGGTCGCGTGATCGTCAGCCCCGCCGACGGGCAGATCGTCTACATCAAGCGCTTCGAGGACGGAGGCGTCTACTCCGAGAAGCTGGGACGCCGCATCGACCTCTCCGAGATCGCGGAGCTCCCCCAGACCAGGGGCCGCTCGGGGTGGATCGCGGGGATCTACATGTCGCCCTTCGATGTCCATTTCAACTACGCGCCGGTGGCCGGGCTTGTGACCGCGCAGCGCTACACCAAGGCCGACGCCAACCTGCCCATGGTCGATCTGTCCGAGTACATCCGCATCGCCTTCCTTCGCCGCCCGTTCGACAACTTCGCGGCCCAGTTCCATCTGGAGAACGAGCGCAACACCGTGGTGATCGAGCCGGACTCGAACGCTGCCGAGGGGCAGCCGGACATCGCCGTGGTCGAGATCGCCGACAAGTTCGTCAACAAGATCGACATCCTCGCCGATGAGGGCGACGCGCTTCGCGTCGGCGACAAGCTCGGGTTCATCAAGCGCGGCAGCCAGGTCGACGTTATCGTATTCTCCGAGGACGTGGAGTGGGTCGCGAACTTCGGCCAGCAGGTCTTCGGCGGTCAGACGGTGCTGGCCAGGTTCTAGGGGGGCTGTGTCCCTCGCCCGACCCCGCGTGATACGATTCCGCCACCATCCCAGACGAACCAAGGGGCCCTTGCGTCGTGTCACAGTATCGGGAGCTTCTCCGGCCGCTCGTGCAGAGCGCGCTTATCCACAAGGAGACCGTGCTCGCGTCGGGCCGGAAGAGCAGCTTCTACTTCGATGGCAGGCTTGTGACCCTGAGCGCGGCGGGCGCCTACTATCTCGCGCGCCATCTGCTCGAGACCATCCCCTTCGATGAGTACGACGCCATCGGGGGATTGACCATGGGCGCAGACCCGATCTGCTCCGCGGTCAGCGCGCTGTCGTTCGAGACCGGTCACCCCAAGGTGGCCTTCATCGTGCGCAAGGAGCGCAAGGGCCACGGGCGGATGAATCGCATCGAAGGGCCGCTCGAGGAGGGATCGCGGGTCGTCATCGTCGACGACGTCGCGACGAGCGGCGGTTCGATCATGGACTGCGTCGATGCGGTCAAGGCCGAGCGCGGGTGCCATATCGCGCGCGTCGTCGCCCTGGTGGACAGGCAGCAGGGAGCCCGGGAGCTGTTCGAATCCGCGGGCTATCTCTTCACGCCGGTCTTCACCGCCGAGGAGCTGGGCGTTTCGCGAGAGGAGATCGCGGCGAACCGCGACGGCCAGTAGAACCGCGTCAGTCTATGGTATGAGTCTTGTGAGATCGCCCGCCACCGGCGCGGGCGCCGAGAAGGGGGACGCGACGTGCGCACGAAAGTCCGAATACGGATTCGTCTGATCACGGCACTCCTGGTCGCGTCCGTGACCCTCCTGTGCCTCTTCGCGACAGGCGTCGCGAGTGCCGCGCCGATCGAGCCGACCATCGGTCTCATTCAGCTCGACGCGATGATCGAGGCCGCGCCCGGCACGGTGCTGCACGGCTACATGAAGACGGTGATGCGCGGCTCCACGATCGAGCAGATCCCCGTTGACGTTCTGGCCATCACTTCGGACTCGGTGACCTCGGTAGGCCGGACGACCCTGATCCTGATCGAGGCCACAGGGCCCAGGATAGACAAGGCCGGAGGTATCGTCTCGGGAATGAGCGGCAGTCCGATCTATGTGTCCGACGGCGGAGTGGACAAGCTCATCGGGGCGGTCTCCTACAGCAGCTCGTTCACGCTGGGCGGCACGGGTCTGGCGACCCCGATCGAACAGATGTCTCAGATCGAGTCGGACTACCCCTTCGCTCCTCTCGCGGCGTCAAGCGCCGGCAGGCTCAAGGCCGCGGGAGGTCCGGGCGGGACCGTGGTCGTCACACTCGACGACGCGACGTCGCGGCGTCTGGGCATGCGGACTTTCGTGGCCAAGCCGCTGTTCGCCCTTCAGGCAGGCGGTCTCAGGGGCGACGATCCCGCCTTCCTGCAGTATCGCGCCTTCATGCAGAAGCGCGGTATCGACGTCATACCGAGCGTGACGGGGCTCGCCTCGGGAGACCCTTCGTTCAGCGTGCCGCTCGAGGCGGGCGCGGCCGTCGGCGCGATGGCCTCGCGCGGGAGCTTCTGGTCCGGCGGGGTCGGGACGGTGACCTACGCCTACGCGAACACCGTCCTCGCGTTCGGGCACCCGGCGTTCTGGGAGGGCGAGTCCGGCCTCGAGATGACCAACGCGTGGATCGACGGCGTGTGGCCCAGCCTGGACGAGCCGTACAAGATCGCCCGCGTGGGCGCCCTGCGCGGGACGATCACGCAGGATCGCGGCGCCGGCATCCTGGGAAGGCTGGGAGTCATGCCCAGCGAGTCGACGATCACCGCTCGCGCCGTCAACCTCGACACCGGCCGTGTCGGCACGTCGACCTCGTGGATGCCGCGCTTCGCCATCAACTCCTCTTCCTACAACTACGCGGGGATCCCGTCGCTGGCGGCGTACACGGCCGCCGCCACCATATTCGACTCCTACAAGGTCGGAGGAAGCGCCGTCACGACCACCACGGTGGTCGTGAGCGACGGCGCGCAGACCTTCACCATCCTGCGCCGCAACGTCTTCGACAGTTCGCAGGACATCACCACGGACCTGGTCGACGATGTGAGCGAGATCGTCGCTGCGTTCCAGGATGTGAACACCAATGGGCTCGCGAAGGCAGACATCCTCTCAGTGGACCTCCAATCCGAGATCACCGCGAGCCGGAACACGGCTCAGATAGTGGACGTAGAAGCGCCCAGCGGCCTGGTCTGGGGTCCCAACCCTGTACGCCTCTCTCTCCTCGAATATGGTGTGGCCGCGACGCGCACGATCGACACGACCCTGAACATCCCCGTCGGCACATCCCTCCAAGGCAAGCTGCGAGCGGTGCCCGCGAGCGCCGCGGCATCCGATTCGGACGAGTCGGCCAGCTCCATGTTCGACCCGTATCTCGACTCGGTCGACCGCCGAACGGTCGAGGAACTCGTCGGCACGCTGCGGGCGGAAGCGCCCAACTCGGATCTGGCCGTGGTCTACACGCCGACGAACCCGTTCGACATGCCCGACCCCTTCGACCTGTACGACGGGTTCTCGATGGCGTCACTGGCTTCCGCTGCCCTGCTCGAGCCGGACCCCTACGCCTCTGCGACCCAGACAGTGCCCACCACGATGTATCTGACCGGCTCGGCAGAGAAGAGCACAACGAAGGCGACTGCCATCGTCTCCCCGCGCGTCGTCGCGTACAACGGCACCGCGAAGGTCAGCGGTTCCATAACCGGCCTGTTCCAGCCGGCAACGGTCCAGATCCTCACCCGAGCGGCCGGGGCCACCACCGACACGGTGCTCGGGCGCGTCGCCGTGACGGCGGGCGCATCCGCGGCGACTTTCAAGGCCACCCTGGCGGGGCTCAAGAAGAACACCCTGGTGACGGTCCGCTTCGACGGCGATGATTCCTCTCTCCCCTCGCGGACGTCCGTTCGGGTCCAAGTGGCCGCCGCCGTCGGACTGCGGTCCTCGACCACCCGCGTGCGGCGGGGTCGCGCGGTCACCTTGACCGCGACCATCCTGCCGCCCAGCGCGGGCGGGAGCGTAGCGTTCCAACGCCGGAATGGTGCGCGATGGGTCGCGATCGGCACGCGAGCACTTTCGCCGATCGGGACAGCGTCGATCTCATGGAAACCGCCGGCGGGTGAGACCAAGGTGCGAGCGAGGTACCTTGGCGGAGCGACCAATGCCGGTGGCTCGTCGACGAGCCTGACGATAACCGCGCGGTAGGGCCGCCGCCGGGGATCGCGGGCGCGTCTCGTCGCGAGCGCCGTATGCGACAATGCCCCATATCGCCCACCTGACCGGAGTCCATCGACCATGCCCGACCGCGACGACGACAGACCGATCTCCTACCGCGACGCCGGAGTGGACACCGGCGAAGGAGCCCGCGCCGTGGAGTCGATCCGCGACGCCGTGCGCTCGACCTATCGCCCGGAGGTCATCGGGGACATCGGCGGGTTCGGCGGGTTGTTCTCGGCAGCCGCCTTCAAGTCGATGTCGGACCCGGTCATGGTCTCCGGGACCGATGGCGTGGGCACCAAACTCAAGCTCGCCCAGATGCTCGACCGGCACGACACCGTCGGCATCGATCTGGTCGCCATGTGCGTCAACGACATCCTGGTCGCCGGCGCCGAGCCGCTGTTCTTCCTCGACTACGTCGCGGTAGGCAAGCTCGACCCGGCGCGGATGGAGAGCATCGTGTCCGGCATCGCCGACGGATGCCGCCAGGCCGGCTGCGCGCTGATCGGCGGCGAGATGGCGGAGCACCCCGGCACCATGGACCCGGACGACTACGACCTGTCCGGCTTCTGTGTCGGGGTCGTGGACCGGCCGACGATGATCACGGGCGAGGCGATCGCCGAAGGCGACGCCGTCCTCGGGCTCGGCAGCAGCGGAGTGCACTCCAACGGGTTCTCGCTCGTTCGCCGCGTCCTCGTGGACGGCAAGGCCGATGCCTTGACGCTTCCCCGCGTGGACCTGGGAGGCGCATCTCTGGCCGACGTGCTGCTCGAGCCCACTCGCATCTACGTGAAGCCGGTACTGGCCGCCATCGGCGACGGCGCGGAGATCAAGGGCATGGCCCATATCACGGGGGGCGGGATCACCGAGAACCTGGATCGCTGTCTGCCGGCGACCGTCGACGCGCTGATCTGCCGCGGCTCGTGGAAGGTCCCTCGCATCTTCAAGGTGATCGCCGAGGCTGCCCATCTTGGCGAGGATGAGATGTCGCGCACGTTCAACATGGGCGTGGGTCTCGCGCTCGTGGTGGATGCGAAGCGCGCGGCCGGTATCGCGGCGCAGCTGCGCGAGGCGGGCGAGAGTGTCTTCGAGATCGGCGAGATCGTGGCCGGCACAGGAGTCGTGCGGTACAGGTAGGCAGTCACCGCAGGGCCGATGGCCCGAGGCGACGCACCGAAGGAGGGCACATTGGGGGAGTCGCGAAAGCTCCGGCTGGGAGTGCTCATCTCAGGCAGCGGCACCAACCTGCAGTCGATCATCGACGCGACGATCGCGGGCACTCTGGATGCCGAAGTCGCTGTCGTTCTCAGCAACCGGGAACAGGCCCGCGGACTCTCCCGCGCACGCAAGGCCGGCATCGACGCCGTGTGGCTGGACCGGGAGTCCTACGTCACCTTCAAGGTCTACAACAAAGCACTGCTCGATCACCTGCGGTCGCATGCCGTCGACGTCGTGGTCATGGCGGGCTACATGCGGCTACTGGGGAGCGAAGTGCTGGAGGCGTTTCCAAACCGGGTCGTGAACGTGCATCCAGCCCTGCTGCCCGCGTTCCCGGGCGCTTCGGGCATCCGGGACGCCTACGACTACGGTGTCAAGGTGACCGGCGTTACCGTGCACTTCGCCGATGAGGTGTTCGACAAGGGCCCGATCATCGCGCAGGAAGCCGTGCGCGTTGAGGAGGGCGACACCTTCGAGATGCTCGAGAGCCGGATCCACGAGGTGGAGCACCGCCTGTACCCGGCCGTGCTGCAGCTGATCGCCGAGGACCGCGTCCGAGTCGAGCGAGGGGTCGTCCGCATCCTGCCCAGGGCGGTGGCCTGATCAGCGCGCGGGGCGCACTGAGTGGTTCTCCGCAGGCGCCGCTGCGGGAGACGTGCCGGGTCGTGGTCGGGCGCGTGCCGCTGTGGCCATATCATCGCGAGCGCCTCGAGGCCGGCGGGTGCGACGGCGACGTTCTGGATCGTGCCGACGAACTGGCCGTTGAGGCGGCCAGTCAATGGGCGGGCTCCGGCTCCGTCCGCGTTCGGCTGACCATGACGGTCGATAGCTCCGGCGAGATCGCGGTGGACGTCCGCCAGCGTCTGTCGTCGCTGGACGTGCCTCGCGGCCCCGTGGCGATCCGGATCGACGTGGACGCGCCGCACCCGCTGCCGCCGGGGGCCGCCAAGCCCGCCGACCGTGCCTGGTGGGACGAGATCCACCGCCGGGCAGAGGATGCAGGCGCGCACCAGGGGATCGCCGTGGGCCCGGACGGCGACATCATCGACGGGAGCACCGCGACGGTCTGGATCGTCGAGAGCGCCCATCTGGTGACACCGCCGGCGCCTCCGGCCGTCGCGGGCGTGGCCAGGGCGTTCATCGCGAACGCCGCCCCCGACGCGAACATCGGACTGCGCGTGGAACCGGTGTCGTGGGACCGTTTCGGGGCCGCCGACGAGGCGTTCCTCACCAACGCGTTCGGCGGCGCGGTCGCCGTGCGCGGCCGCGGAGACTGCGTCTTCGGCGCCGTGGCGGCGATGTTCGACGCGCTGTGGAACTCCGCGCTCTGAGGCTGGGCGATCTCGCTGCGCTGATTGCACATTCCAGGCGGGGCGAACTGGCCCGGCTGATCGCAGATCCGCGGGGCCGCGGGACGGCGTTTCGCATACAATACTTGCGTCTCGGACGCCGGCACGCCGGTGCCCGCCGCAAGCTCACCACATGTGCGGAATAGGAGTCGTCACTCATGTATCCCGTCACCGTCAAACGCGCTCTCGTCTCCGTCACCGACAAGACGGGCGTCGCAGATTTCTGCCGTGCGCTGGCCACCGAGTTCGGGGTCGAGATCGTCTCGACGGGCGGAACCGCCAAGGCTCTCGCTGACGCCGGTATCAAGGTGCGAGCGATCGACGATCTCACCGGCTTCCCCGAGATGATGGACGGCCGGGTCAAGACCCTGCATCCCAAGGTGCACGGCGGGCTGCTGGCCCGTCGCGACGACCCGGAGCACATGCGCCAGGCCGACGAGCACGGGATCGGCATGATCGACATGGTCGTGGTGAATCTCTACGCGTTCGAGGCGACCGTGGCCAAAGCCGGCGTCACGCTCGAGGATGCCATCGAGAACATAGACATCGGCGGCCCGTCCATGCTGCGCTCCGCGGCGAAGAACTTCGCCTCGGTCACCGTCATCACGGACCCCGCGGACTACGATGCGGTACTGAGCGAGATGCGCAGCCTGGACGGTGCGACCTCGCCCGCGACACGCCAGCGGTTGGCGAAGGAGGTCTTTCGCAAGACGAGTGCCTATGACAACGCCATCTTCAGTTACCTGGCCCGTCAGTCGGCCGAAGGCGCAGATGTCGATTTCCCCGTCGAGGCGCGCCTGTTCCTGACCAAGGTCCAGGACCTGCGCTACGGAGAGAACCCCCACCAGGCGGCCGCGTTCTACCGCTTCGCGGACGCCGGGGAGAACACACTCGCGCGCTCCGAGCAGCTTCACGGCAAGGAGTTGTCCTACAACAACATCCTGGACACCGACGCGGCCTGGACCGCGGTGCGCGAGTTCGCCGAGCCCGCGTGCGTGATCGTCAAGCACATGAACCCCTGCGGCACCGCGATCGGCTCCGATGTCGTCGGCGCTTACGACAAGGCGCACGCCTCCGATCCTGTCTCCGCGTACGGCGGCGTGATGGCGTTCAACCGCCCCGTGCCCAAGGGCGTGGCCGAGCACATCGAGGCCAACGGCCAGTTCGTGGAGGTCATGATCGCACCCGAGTTCGAGCCCGACGCGCTCGCCTTGCTTCAGGAGAAGAAGAACATGCGCCTGTTGCGCACCGGGGGCGTGCTCCCCGTCGGAACCGGACACGAATCGCGATCGGTCGAGGGCGGCATGCTCGCCCAGGACGCCGACTCCGTCGCGGAGGATCCCGCGACCTTCCGCGTCGTCACGAGGCGTCAGCCCTCCGCCGACGAGATGGCGCAGCTGCACTTCGCCTGGCGCGTGGCCAAGAGCGTGAAGAGCAACGCGATCCTGCTGGCGAAGGACTTCGCCAGCGTGGGCGTGGGCGCCGGCCAGATGAGCCGCGTGGACTCGGCGAAGATCGCCTGCGAGAAGGCGGGCGAGCGCGCCCGGGGCGCCGTGGCCGGCTCCGACGCGTTCATGCCGTTCCCGGATTCCCTCGAAGTGTGCGCGGCCGCCGGCGTGACCGCGGTGATCCAGCCGGGCGGCTCGATGCGCGACGACGAGGTCATCGCCAAGGCAGACGAACTCGGCGTGGCGATGGTCTTCACGGGGCACCGCCATTTCCGCCACTAGCATGGACTGACGTCGGCGACCCGACGGGCCGCCGATCCGAAGCGCCGCATGACAGCCCCGACGGGGGGCACCCAGCGGCTCGACCCTCGAAAGGGGAGGCGAGCGTGCTGCGTTGCCGCGGGGATGTGGTCGCTCCGGCCGATGTCGCGGCCAGCCGATGGGCGTCGTGCGTGGACGCCTCACGCCGGCCGCTGATACTGGATCCCGCATCCGACGCCGGCTGGTTCGGCGGGCGCTCGCTCGTGGCGTGGGATCCCGAGGTGGTCGAGGGCGCGACCCTGCGCGAGGCCGGCGCCGCGTTGCAGTCGGCGTTCGACGGGGAGACGTCGGGCCTGACCGCAGCGCTTGTGACCTACGAGGGTGATGCGACCGTCCTGCGGTACACTTCGGGTGTTCTGCTTTGCGAGGACGGCTGGCGTGCGTGGGGGGAGAGCGGCTACCCCGTACCGGCGCCGCCGGCGACAGGGGCGGACGCGCCCGGGCCCGCGCACGCGGGATCCCTCGTGACCGGCGACGCAGCGGACTTCGATGAGGCGGGATACCGTGACGCGGTCGAAGCCGTGCGGGAGCGGATCCGCGCGGGAGATGTCTACGTACTCAACCTCACCTACCGGCTCTGCGGGCGTGCAGTCCTTCCGCCGCCCGAGACGTTCGCGGCGCTCGTGGAGCGCGCTGGCGGCGACATGTCCGCCTTTCTCGCGGGCCCCAGCGGCGCACTCGCCTCCGTGTCGCCCGAGCGATTCCTGCGCGTGCGCCGCACCCGCGAGTCGCGCATCGTCGAAGTCTGGCCGATGAAGGGCACGCGCCCGCGCGGCTCCACACCCGAGGACGACGCCTGCGAGGCGGCGGCCCTTCGGCGAGGACCCGAAGGAACTCTCCGAGCACGTCATGGTCGTGGACCTGGAACGCAACGACCTGGGCCGCGTGTGCGAGCCGGGAAGCGTCACGGTCGAGCCGCTCTTCGAGGTCGTGGAGACGCCGTACTGTCACCAGATGGTGTCGCGCGTGGCCGGCGTTCTGCGTTCCGACGCCGGCATCGCAGACCTGCTGGAGTCAGCCTTCCCATGCGGGTCGGTCACCGGCGCCCCGAAGATCTCCGCGATAGGCATCGCCGCCCAGCTGGAGCGGAGCCCACGCGCCGCCTACTGCGGCACCCTGGCGGTGGCGATGCAGGGCGAGATGGACTCGTCCGTCCTGATCCGGACGGCCGAGCTGACCCATGGTGCGCTCCGCTGGGGGACCGGATGCGGTATCACCTACGACTCCGACCCGGGCGCTGAATGGCTGGAGTCAGTGCTGAAGGCTTCTCCTCTCCGTCGATGCGGAGCCGGGCTCGGGGGTCCGCGCTTGTGGTAGACAAGACGTGCGGGCCGCGGGGGCCCGGATCCGGATGAGAGGTGCCGACATGGCCGTCCACCAGAACGACGTGCTCAAGGAGTTCCACGAGGCCGAGGCGGGTGTCGACAGGTTCAACCGGTGGTTCGGAGAGACGATCACGGGCGCCGTGGCGACCATGTGGTGCGCCTACGCCTTCGCCGCTCTTGCGCTCATCTCGCTGCCCCAGGCGCTTCACGACAGCTTCGCCGGCGGTTTCAAGCCGCTGCCCCTGATCACTTGGATCGCACAGACGTTCCTTCAGCTCGTGCTGCTGGCCATCATCCTCTACGGCCAGAACCTGCAGAGCGAGAAGGCTGACGCGCGCGCGGAGGCGACTTTCCGCAACACGAGCGACGCCGAGACGCGGTTGGCCGACATCCTCAGCGGTATCGCGGCGCGCGGCGAGGAGAACGCCCGCATGGAGAAACAGAACAACGAGATCCTCAAGCGCCTTGAGGCGAAGGCGTAGGGCCGCGCCCGCCCGTGCATGCGGTTGCGCGCGTGCCGGTTGGGACACGGCCCGGTGGTCAGCGCTTGCAGTAGGCACCCGGTGGTACGGACTCGCTTCCCTGCTATAATCCGTACCCGCGTGCGTGCGTGCGGGCCGTTAGCTCAGCTGGCAGAGCAGGGGACTTTTAATCCCAAGGTCGCAGGTTCGAGCCCTGCACGGCCCACCAAGCAACGGCTTCTCGCCCCCATCGTCTAGCGGCCAAGGACTCCGCCCTTTCAAGGCGGCAACAGGGATTCGAATTCCCTTGGGGGCACCACGTTTCCGCAGGTCAGAGGCCCATTTTGGCCGATTTCGGGCGCAAGATCGGGCAACAAATCGGGGCCTCTTGGAGGTCATGCGCGAGGACAAAACAGCAGGTCAGGGGCCATTTCGGTGCATTTCGGGGCCATCTTGTTGCCCAAAATCCCTGTTGCTGAGGATCGACCCTCGACATCGATTCGTTGCCCGATTTGTTGCCCGATTCGATTCTCGCCCCCGCCCAAAGCGCCCCGGAACAGATTGTCGATGCCGTCTGCAGCGTCCCGCAGCGCGCTCGCACTGCTGGACGCCGGGGCGGAACGCCCACTGAATGAACCGACGTCGAACCCCGGGGCGCTTCATGGTCCTGGTGGGGATTCATGATCCGCGAGGGGGGCGTTGTCCGGTGGCCCTACGGCGCGGCGGAGACGGCACCCATCGACGAGCGTGACGCCGCTGTGGCGGCGCGCGCCTTCTATGAGGATGGGCGCGCAGGCTGCGACTACGTCCTCACGGGTCCCGAGTCGTTGAGCCAGGCGGAGCAAGTGGGCGTGATCGGGGGGTGTCCTCGGGTGCCAGATTCGATTCGAGGAGCTGTCTCCCGAGGAGTTCCGGCGTGAGACGGCAGATACTTTGCCGGCTCCAGTGGTCGACAAACTGCTCGCCTTGGGGTGGGACGATAGGACACCCGGCATTCGTGACGTCCACCGTGGCTGATGCGGAAGCCACGACGTAGTAGAGTCCTTCCCGGAGAGGCGGCGCGCGTCTCTCTGTCGCGTGGGTCTGGCGCGGGGCGCAAGACACACACTGACTCCAACTTTCGCCCGGATCCACGAGTTCGCGCTCCTAGCGGCAATCTTCCCGAGTCTCGACTTACCTGAGTTGCGTTTGCGCTGGCACGCAAGTGACACTCGGGCGGGCCGTGGAGACGGTGCCGGGACGCCGGCAGCTGCAGAAGAGCGTAACCTTCTGGACTCTATATGCGTCTTAGGTGTATAGGGCCGGTCGTCGAGCGGACTTTGTTCGATCAACCGGGATCTTGGGATAGTACGGGCATTCGGAGGAGGGGGGAACTATGGGTCGTGGTGTCGGTGCACGCGCTCGTCTTGTGGTCGCGGCGGTGGCGGCATTCTGTTTGGTGGCCTTCGCCCAACCCCAACTGGCCGCGGCAACATATAACTGCTACGACTACGGGACGCAATGGACACGTAGCCCCTGGGGCTTCATGGACGCCACGCCGGCGGGGCAGATTGCCGCCACGCGGCAACTTGAGTGCGGCTCTAACTACACCGCATGGTCGGCTGCGGGGGGCGGCTATGCGGATGAGATGTACAGAATCACGATGACAGCCGGGACACTCGCGGTGTACGACATGACCCACGGTGGCGCTGGGGAGACAATCCTTATTGACAGACCGTCCCGTTCCAACGTAATCAGCTGTTTTCGCATCACGAACATCGGCGCGCACGGTCACACTCTTTCCGGTCACTACCAGAGTTGTGGCCATCAACGCACGCCATCCATGTTCACGGGATCAGTGGGCGCCAAGCTTGTTGTATTCCAGGGGTGTGAGACTGCGAAAGCTTCGGACGGCTTTACCAACGGCCTCGCCGAGGACACGTACTACGATCTCTATCCGGCCCAATGCGTGGTCGGATTCACTCAACCCCTGTCAGGACAGGCGGACGGAAACGGTGTCGATGTAATCGCCAAGAAATGGTCCAATGTCTTCTGGGACACAATGTCCATGAGTCCGCGACACAGTGCCGCCTACTCCACGAACGCCGCTCGAGACGCGGTCTTGTCCACGTATGGTACCTACGCGGGATACAACAGCCGCGTATGCGTTGGCGATTCGTCCTATTGTCTGCCATAGCGGGGGGAACGAAATGGGAAGCTATCGGACGGCAGCGGGTGTGGGTGTGGGCATCTCTGGTCTGGCTATTGCCGCGACGCTAATTGGCGTCGCAGTTGGCGGAGCCTCTCCAGGATTGGCACCGAATGACTTGGCCAAGGTAGTCACTGGAGCGAGTTCCGCGAGCTTGCGCCAGGGTGGCGCCTCTAGATTCGCTGGGGCCGATCGGTACTTGGACGTTTCGACCGGCGATGAGTATTTCGTTGACACGGACTCGAGTTCCGTTGTGGCCTACTACTCGTCGCGCCTTGATCGCCCCATGCATGGCGTAGATGGAGGGGTTGGCCAGTCGGCGGTGGAGGCGATCGCTGCGAAGGCTGATGCGTTGTTGGCGCGATGTCTTGCTGGCTCGTCGTCGGACCGCCCGCAGATGGTGCGAAACGTCAGCGTAAACGAGGTCCGGCCGTCCACTTCGGCCGACGCAAGCAAGGTATCGTCGGGCTACTCTGAGGTGATCGCAGAGTACCGGCTTGTCAAGGGTGGAGTCCGCCTGCCCACCGCGTTCAGCGCCTCTTACGACGGAGCAACCGGAGAGTTGTTGTCCTTTGTACAGTTCTCGCGATCGCCGTCCGTTTCACTCACGCCGTCGATCACCAAAGAGGAGGCGATCACCATTGCGGCGAGTCGTCTCCGGATGCCTGTGCACGTCGTCGAGGACGCCTCCCTTGCGGTCTATGCACCTGAGGGGGGGGTGCAGCGCCTTGGGTGGGAGGTACACCTACGGACTGGCGCTGCTGGATCTGGGAGCGGAATGGCGGCCTCCATCATGATCGACGCGCTCGACGGGAGCACGATATGGGCTCCGTGGAGCGGGCAGCAGGACTCGGTTGCGCGATAGAGGCAGAGCAGGCTCGAGGTTCGGTGTCTGTCTCCTCGCTGCAAGTGGATTGCTCTTTTCCCTTCAGTCCTGCAAGCCAGCCACCATCCATTCGACCCCAGCAAATGCCACAGCAGCGGCGTCGTCTCCTGAGGCGCGGATTCCGGTGGTGGGTAGTGGAGCAAGTGCTTCCGAGACGAGTCGGGCACTGACTGCGACACAGAAGTTGTTCGGACCGGCTCTCTCGAGGGTGCAGTTCGACGTCGACCTCGAATCGCGAACCGCCTATTTGAACGTCGAGCTGAAAGAGACAGGGGACTGGACCCGGATGTGTTTCGGGTTGATGAAGGTCCTCGATGGGGTCTCGGGAGGTGCCACAGACCTTCAGTCGCAGGTCTACTACCCTCTCCAAGATGGAACTGGTCGGATGATAGGCCTCGAGTGGCTGCGCAAGGATCAGAGAATGCGGCCATTCGAGGCAGCTCTCCGTAGGCCCACCTGGGAGGAGGAGTCCACATCGCTCAATCGTCCCTGGGAGTCCTCAATGTCTGCCAGACGCATCTCCTCCATCGCAGAGGGGAGGGCTCCGATTCCTTGGCGCGAATGGTGAATACGCCAGAAGCACTGTCGCTTGGGGGACGTGGCTGCTGACCCTCCTTGCCGAAGCGCTGCGATGTGTACCGGAACACGCCGGGGTTTGACTTGTCGGACCCATTCCGGAAGACGGGCCCGGTTTGTTGCCCGATTTGTAGTCCAAATACATGGTGACTGTTGGTACTAGTTGGTACCTATTGGGACGAACCGGCCGCTCCGCCGTACCAACGAGTCCCAATAGGTACCAACAGTCACCAACGAGCACAAGCACTTTCAGGATTCTGAACTGAATCGCGCCGGGATTCCCGGAGACTCCATCGTTTGAGAGGATGGGGTCATGGACAGACGAACGCGGTACCCACAGGAAGTGCGTGAACGGGCGGTTCGGATGGTCTTCGAGCATTCGCCCGAGTACGGGTCGCAGTGGTCGGCGATAAAGTCGATCTCGGCGAAGTTCGGCATGCACGCCGAGACGCTGAGGCTCTGGGTCAGGCGGGCGGAGACCGATGAGGGGCTGCGCCCGGGCCTCACGAGCGACGAGCGTGCTCACATGAAGGAGCTTGAGCGAGAGAACCGCGAACTCCGTCGCGCCAACGAGATCCTCAAGAGCGCTGCGGCTTTCTTCGGGGCGGAGCTCGACCGCCGACAGAGGAAATAGTCGACTACATCGACGCCCGCAAGGGCGATTTCGGGGTCGAGCCGATCTGTGAACAGTTGCCGATCGCCCCTTCAACCTACTACGCCGCCAGGGCGCGTCCGCCCTCGGCCAGGGCCGTGCGCGATGTGGAGCTCAAGCCCGCGATTGCACGCGTGCACGCGGAGAGTCACGACGGCTGCTACGGCGCGCGCAAGGTCTGGAAGCAGCTCAACCGCGAGAACATCCCAGTGGCGAGGTGCACCGTCAGACGTCTGATGCGCGAGGACGAGTTCGCCACCCTGGAGTGGGTGGACTGGTTCAATAACCGCCGGCTGCTCGAGCCGATCGGCGACATCCCGCCGACCGAGTTCGAGGCACTCTACTGGCTTGAGAATGGCAATACGGATAGTGTTGAACTCAAGGAAATGAGTCTCCACTGAACCCGGCGCGATTCAGTCTGAAGCTGACCCCCTTGTGACGATTTGAAATTGACCAACTCCAGTTTTCGACCGTCATTGACACATGTTCAAGATCCTGCATCGCGCCATCGTACATGGCCCGCTACATCGCGCCACGTAGCGGAGCCCGTCCTCGGACAGGACACTAAAGTCGAGGTTGCATACTAAACTCACGAGGTTTAGTATGCCTGTGTCGCTTTAGTATCCAAGGGGGCAGGCCGTTGAAGTACAGCATCGAACGCCTTGAGGGCTACCTTCGCGAAACGCTACACACCCCGACGCATCTCGAGCCGTGGGGCGAAGAGTCCACGCTTCCCGCCTACCTGCGAGGGCAGTACCGCTTCTTCGAAGGCACGATTGGCAACGTACGCGCGCTCTTCCTTCAGGCCGATGATGCGCCCGCGCCGAGCGTTGCGAAGAAGCACGAGCGGGTGCTGCAGCAGCAGTGGCACGGGCCAGTCGCGTTCGCATTCGACCGGATCACCCCGCGCAGCCGACAACGCATGATCCAAGAGGGACTGGCATTTGTAGTCCTCGGAAACCAGATCTATCTCCCGACGCTGGGCATGGATCTCCAAGAGCGATACAGGAAGCGCACGGTAGGCGCGAATCGGCTGCGGCCATCTGCTCAGGTGCTGCTACTGAGTGCACTTTCCGGGCAAGCACCCGTCGAGCACACGCCGACCGGTTTCGCGCGGATACTCGGCTACACCCCCATGGCGATTGGACAGGCCCTGGATCAACTCGAGCAGGCGGATCTCGTGCAGGTGCGAAAGGCCGGCCGCGAGCGCATATTCGACTTGGCGGGCGCCCCTGAAGCCGTTTGGGAGAAGGCGCAGCCGCTACTTGCGACACCAGTCAGGCGCAGCCTCTACGTCGCAGGCGAAGTCGGCCAGGTCGGGTGGGGCCTCTCCTCCGGGCTCAGTGCGCTCGCTGCCTACTCACTACTAGCGGAACCGAGCGTACCGGTGGTCGCCCTGGCAGCTCCAGAATCGAAGACTCTGCTCGCTGCCCCTGGCGCACTCGAGCTTCCATCTGCCGAAGAGGCGGATCTCGCCGTGGAGGTCTGGACGTATCCGCCACGACTTCTTTCGGACGGACCCACAGTCGATCGGCTGTCCCTCTACCTCTCCCTCAAGAACGATGAGGACGAGAGGGTCCAGTCTGCGCTGGACGAGATGATGCGCGGCATCACATGGTGAGAGGCCTGAGTGTCTTTCGAGAGCGCTTCCGCGGCTTCGAGGATCGCTACGTCCTCATCGGAGGGGCCGCGGTGGACGTCGCAATGGATGCGGCCGGGATCGAGTTTAGAGTGACCAAGGACCTGGACATCGTCCTGCACGTCGAGTCGCTCGACGTCGCGTTCGCCCGAGCCTTCTGGACCTTCGTCATCGACGGAGGATACGAGTTCAAAGAGAAGAGCACGGGCGAGCCGACATTCTACCGATTCCACAAGCCGACAGACGACTCCTTCCCGTTCATGATCGAGCTGTTCTCCCGCAGGCCTGACCTGATCGAGCCGTCCGTCGACTGCCACCTGACGCCACTTCCTGTGGCCGAAGAGGTGTCGAGTCTCTCGGCGATCCTGTTGGACGACAACTACTGCGACTTCATCGAAGAAGGAACTCGCGTGCAGGACGGCCTTTCGGTGCTCGCTCCCGAGTACATCGTGCCACTGAAGGCGCGCGCGTGGATCGACCTGACGAAGCGACGAGACGATGGCGAGGGGGTCGATAGCGGGGACATCAAGAAGCATCGAGCAGACATCATCCGGCTCAGCCAGCTCATCCCACCGGGGATACGCATCGAGCTTGTCGAGGGGATCCGCAACGATCTCGCCGAGTTCATGGCACGAGCCCTCAGCGATGGCGCGGAGCCCGACCACCTCGGAATCAAGGGGACTAGCCTTCAAGACGTGCGATCGCTCTTGGGTGCGGTCTACGGCCTGCCAAGGTGACCGCCTGGCAGGAGGAGTCAGGAGCAGCCTCCGGCCTGAGCGAAGCGATTGGCTGGCGGGTGTATGCTAACGGTCAGCGCGGTGGCGAGACTCGCTTTCCCGCCGATGGTCGCGCAGCTGCTGCAGTGTCGCCCTCTTCGTCGCCTTCGCAAGAAGAAACGCGTTGGAACAGGGCGAAATCGTCTGTCACGGGTTGACACAGGTCGTCACGGGACACCCCCGCTGAGCAGGCACTACACGCTACGGACTGGAACGTATTGTCACGGGTTGTAACCGTCCAAGGCGGATTCGAATTCCCTTGGGGGCACCACGTTTCCGCAGGTCAGAGGCCAATTTTGGCCGATCTGGGGTGCAAGATCGGGCAACAAATCGGGGCCTTCTGGAGGTCGTGCGGAGTACAAAACCGCAGCTCAGGGGCAATTTCGGTGCATTTCGGCCTCACCTTGTTGCCCAAGAATCCCTGTTGCTGAGAAGCGGCGTGTGAAACAGAGTTGTTGCCCGATTTGTTGCCCAACCGGAGTTGGCATAAGAACCACTACAGTTGTCGGTAACTGTGGTAACTTATATGCCATGCGGAAACCATCGGACATGGAGCTTGCGCGCGCGACAGCCGCATTCGAGAGTGCCGGCGGTGTGCTCGGCACCGCCGAGGCGCTCGCCTCAGGCATCGAGGAGCGCACCCTCTACTGGATGCGTGATGCAAGCCTCGTCGAACCGCTTTCCAGAGGTGTCTACCATCTTTCCGCGTTGCCGCTGCCTGCTTACCCAAGCGTGGCGGCCGTCCTGAGGCGCGTGCCGCGCGCCGTCCTGTGTCTGGTCAGCGCGCTCGAGTTCCACGGAATCGGCACGCAGATCCCGGCCGCAGTCCAGATCGCGCTGCCGACAGGAGTCAAAGCGCCGCGGATCGCCTACCCGCGCATCGAGCGGTTCTCGATGAGCGCAGAGGCCATCGAGGCCGGCGTCGAAGAGCATGACATGGACGGTACGCCCGTCCGCGTGTTCGATCTGGCCAAGACCGTCGCCGACTGCTTCAAGTACCGCAACCGCATCGGGCAGGATGTGGCCATCGAAGCACTGCAAGAGACGATCCGCTCTCGCCGAGCGACCCCAGCACAGGTCATGCGCTACGCCAAGATCGACCGAGTGGAGCAGGTCATGCGCCCGTACGTCCAGGCACTGATGTGAGCGCGGAGGCTTCAATCGAGATACGCCGCCGACTGAAAGCGCGAGCGGCTGAACTGGACTTGGACTTTCAGCAGGCGGTTCTCTACTACGCGATGGAACGGTTCCTGTTCCGGTTGTCACAGACTCCATGGTCGGAGCGCCTCGTGGTCAAGGGTGCCGTGATGCTGCGCGTGTGGGATGGGGCGATTGCGCGGCCGACCCGCGACATCGACTTCCTCGGACGCGTCGAGAACTCCCCGGAGACGATTCGCGACATCGTCGCCGAGTGTCTCGCGGTCCAGTTCGACGACGGTCTCGCGTTCGAACCCGAGATCCACGTCGTGCCGATCACCGTCGAGGATCGATACCCGGGCGTCCGCGTGAAGGTCGCCGGGGATCTGGGCGGGGCGCGCTTCGTTCTGCGGCTCGACATAGGGATCGACGACGCGGTCGTACCGGACCCCGGTTGGGTCGACTACCCGGTTCTGCTGCTCGACGAGCCTCCCAGGATCCTCGCCTATCAACCCGCCACTGCCGTCGCCGAGAAGTTCCAGGCGATGATCGAGATCGGTCTCGCCAACAGTCGGATGAAGGACTACCACGACATCTGGATGCTGTCGCGGACACTGGAGTTCGACGGTCAGGATCTCGCCGACGCGATGCGCGCGACGTTCGAGCGGAGGGCTACCGAACTTCCCGCCGAACTGCCGGCAGAGCTGAGCGACGAATACACAGCGCAGCCGGAGACATCGCGGATGTGGGATGCCTACCGAAAGGCGTTCTCGACGCCGGCGAGTGATCTGCCCGAGGACCTGCAAGACGTCGCGTACGCTATCGCCGCGCTCGTGCTGCCCGCATCGATTGCGGCGCGCGCTGGCGACGCTTTCGATCAGACCTGGACGCCGACCGCCGGGTGGGTTCGGATAGGCTGAAGGCGCGGCGTACATGCTGCCGTTTCGGCCACGGGGGGAACTGCTGCACATCCGACCGTTACCTTTTGCGGTGCTCAGTCGTTTGGGTTATGCATGCGTGAAACGGGGAGCCCATGACGGATTCGGAGTTCGAGGCGTTGTGGACGAGCTGCTTTCCCAGGCTCGTCCGCTACTGCCAGTTTCGAACTGGGACGCTCGAGGAGGCCAAAGACGTGGCGGCCGAAGCCTTCACGCGACTCTTCGCGCGGAGCAGCACGCCCCGCGATGCTCTGCCGTGGCTCTATCGAGTCGCGACGAACCTGAGCATCGACGGCGACCGAAGAAGGATGCGAGAGGCCGCGTTCCAGCGAAGAGCAGGTCAGCTCCAACCGGCGGAGGCGACGTGGCGGGACCCGCAGGCATGGGATGCCGTGCGGAATCTTGTCCGCGACCAGCGGATGGCGGTCTATCTGCGGCTGGTCGAAGATCTCACGTTCGCTGAGATGGGACACATCATGGGCCGGAGCGAGGCGGCCTCGAAGATGCTCTACCACCGGGCGATCGATCGACTCGGACAACTCTTGGGAGTTGATTCAGATGACTAGCGAACGCGAGCGCAAAGTCCATGACAGGATCGCCGCAGGCTTCACCCCGCGACCGGCCGAGGAGCTGGAGCAAGACGTACGAAGCATGGTCCTGAGTCCGGCAGTCGCCACTCACGGCACTGTCTGGAGACGAGTCCTGGTGATCTTGGCCGCAGCAGGCCTCCTTGTCGGCGCCATGGCCGTCACCTATGGAGTTGTGGGTCGTTCGAATCACCCTTCGACGCCCGCGCGGGTCGCGTTGGAGCCTTCACGCACCAAGCAGGTCGAGCCTGCAGGTGGCACCGAAGCAACATCCACCCACAGAATCGCAGGAACGACGACGAGGAGTCCGATGAACGGGCTCACCGCACGGATGGCTCCATACACCACGCTGGCGGGCCTGACCGAGAACGCGGATGCGATAGTCAGGGGAACGGTGGACAGCGTTCGATACATAGCCCATGGGTACCTCCCTCAGACGATCTACACCGTGAGAGTGACGAGGTCTTGGAGCCCTGCAGTCAAGCAGGGTGACACCATCACCGTCTGCAGAGATGGGGGGATGTGGTCGAGAGCGGACATGATGCGATTCTCCGGAAGACTCAAGAAGCGGCCAAGCTCTGCTGATGAGGCTGCCAAGTCTCCCTCGCTAATGGATGGACAACCGCTTCCCAAGATAGGAGAGGACGCGATCTACTTCCTTGTCCATAGTGACGCCGACTGGAAGAGGTGGACGGGCGTGCCGGACCTCTACGTTGTCGACGGCAGTGTCCAAGGCGAGGTCTACATCAAGGATGGCATCGCGCAGCGGTTCTGGCCGACAGGTTTCGGTCCGGACTTCCTTGGGAGCAAGGACGTGTCGGTTCTGGAAGACGAGATCTCCGCGGCTCCGAAGAAGAGCGGCAACTAGCCATCAGCCTCTATGACCGGGACCGGTGCACGCAAGTCATGCCTAACGCACAGGACAAGACGGATTCACGGACAGGAGGGATCGGGCCATGAAGCGCATCGCTCAGCACCGGGTCCTCGCAGTCGCAGTAGTAGCAGCCGTCATCGCGCTGGCGGGGTGCTCCATCACGTCACGTGCGCCTCTGCCGAGTGGCGATGCTGGCGGGCATTCATCTGCGTCCCAAGTCGGGCCAGGCTCCTTGACAGCTGACCTGAAGGGGTTGGTTGTCACGGTGGAGATCACCGCATCGCCGGGTCCGGATCTGTCACGGGGGCGCGGCGAAATGCAGACTCCCGCGCCTCCACGCCCCGGCATGACTCGGATGACGCTGTACTCGAAAGCATTGAATTCGACTGGCCAGCCCTTGGACGTCCGGTTCGAGCACAACTTCCCCACCCTGCAGGACGCAGGAGGAACGTTCATACGATCGCTCGACGACGCGAGAGGGCGAGTTCGCGGCCCACACGGCGGCGACCTCGTAGCAGGGCGATCGGGGCTGCGGCCCGGGGGCACGATCGAGACGGTCCAATCGTTCGACGTGCGACCGGGGCAGGCGGGTCTGAAGTACACGTGGGACTTCGGCGATCTCGGGACGGCACGGTTCACGCTGCCGATTGTGGCCACGGGGCGTCCTGGTGACTTCGCGGCCAGCCTGAAAGGAGTATCGCTCGCGGAGGCGCTTCGCGAGATTGGCCGTTATGCTCCGCTGCCCAATGAAGCGATCGCTGGGCCGCTTGGGAAAGTCGTCGTGGACCAGACCGCTGGCGACCCCCTTCAAGGAAACCCAGGGCTCTTCCTGATCTACCGGAGCGGGGTCAGGCTCACCGTCAACCGGCGCGCCCGGGACCTGAGCGAATTGGGGAAGAGCACCATCCCGTTCACGGACGGCCGCAAGACCCATTTCGAACCGCGCGAGATCAACCGAACGAAGGTGCTTGTCGGTCGCGCCGGACTCCAGAAGACCTCCCACGGCGACAACGAGGTGCCGCCCATGCTCCTCTGGAACCAGTCGGGTCTGGGTTACACGCTGGTCGGGCCCACGCAGGACTTCGCGATCGACGACCTCATCGCCATCATGAAGTCCACGAAGTGAGGCGACTCCCCAACTGGCGCTTCCCGTATGCAGTCCCGTGTTGAACAGGCGCGGCCCGCGAGTCAGGCGCAACATGTTCGAAGGCACCCCGGGGCCTGCATGGGTTGGAGCGTCATGAGGACTGAAACGCCCCGGTGTTTGACGGAGGCTCCACGCCCGGGACGGCGCTCCGATTTGTTGCCCGATTTGTCGCCCAAACCGCTCCAAACACGCCCAAGATGGGGAGCGGCTGCCTCAGGAATGCGCGAAAAGTACCATTTGCCTCGAATGTTTCCAAGGCGTATTGTGTTGCCTGATTGGGAAACGCATTCGCAGGAGGAAACATGGCGACCCGAGGCGACGAGTATCGAGATCTGGAACGCGCGCTTCGGGAGATCTTCCCCGACGCCGCCGTCGAGGTGAGCCCGACCCAGTCGCGCGGACATGAGCCGGCAGCTTGGGTCGACGTGCACCTCGCGACCGGGAGTCTCCATCTCGGGGTCGAGCTGCTACATTCGAGCAGCCGCGCGAAGCTGATCGATGCCGTCGAGTTGGCGCGTCTTGCCCCGCCACACGGCGACCCTTCGATCCCCGTCATCGCTTCGCCCTACCTCAGCCCGGCCAGCCAGCAATTGCTGCGCGACGCGAACGCGGCCTTCATCGACTACGCGGGCAATGCGTGGCTCGCGGCGCCGGGGATCCACATCGATCGTCGGGGCTTTGCCAACCCCGGCAAGGAGGAGCGTGGGCAACGGGACGTCTTCTCCGACAAGGCGTCGCTCGCTCTTCGCACCCTCCTCGTCGCGCGCGCACCGATGGGCGTGCGTGAGATAGCGAGCAACGTCAGCTCGAAAGACGAGCAGATCCGGCTCACTCCGGGCTACGTGTCCAAGGTGGTGGGGGAACTCGAGAGGCGTGGCTACGCGGCCTGGAGCGACGAGAAGATCGTGCTTCGCCACGCACAAGAGCTGCTGCGCGACTGGACCTCGGCGTATCGAGGCCGCCGCCGGCCGTCCCCTCAGACCTACTTCGTCCTCGCTCCGAGCGCTGAAGACCTCTTGCCCCGCATCGCCGAGTCGTTTGACGCCAATGGCGCCGACTATGTCTTCACGGGTCACGCCGGTGCGAGTCTCGTCGACCGCCATGCCGTCTTCGATGTTGTCGACATCTACGTCAGGGGTCTCGAAGATGCGGCGCTGGCGCTCGCCGATCTCGGCGCGCGGAGGGTCGAGCGCGGCGGGAATGTCAACATCTCGGTGCCCTACTACCGGGAGTCGGCGTTCTACGACTGCCAGATGTCGAAGGGCGGGATGAAGGTGGTCTCCGACCTCCAGCTGTATCTGGACCTCTATGACTATCCCGTCCGTGGCCGGGAGCAGGCCGAGCACCTCTACGAGCGACGGCTGCGCGCACTCGTCGAGCGGGATGATCGACTGTGAGCCGGCTCGATCCGGTCCTCGTGCGCGGCCTTTCCGCCATCGAGTCCTACCTCGATGTGGTCGTCGTTGCCGGCGGATGGGTGCCGCACATCTACGAGCTCCTCTATGACGCCGGCCGGGCCGGACGATCACCTCGAACGCGAGATATCGACCTGGCCGTTCCGCGCTCGGTGCCGGTCAGGGGCAGGAGCATCGATGAGTTGCTGAAACAGGCCGACTTCCGCTGCGAGTTCCACTCGCTGGATTCGCCGCCGGTCACGAAGTACGTCGCGACCCAGGGCGATGAAGGCGACTTAGAGATCGAGTTCATCACCGACGCGCCAGGTGCGTCCGAGGTCGCGATCATGGTCCAGCCCGATCTCAGCGCCCAGGAGCTCCACTACGTCGGGCTGCTGCTCGAAAGCCCGTGGCCAGTCGATCTCGCCGACCTGACCGATAGGGACGTCGAACTGACGATCCTCGTGCCGAAGCCCGGCGCCTTCATCTTCCACAAGTCACTGGTGTTCAGGAATCGCCGAGACCGGCTCAAAGCCGAGAAGGACCTCTACTACATCTTCTTCGTGCTCGATACCTTCCCGGAGTGGCGAGACGCGATCGCCGCAGAACTCGAGGGTTTCGCCCGGCAGAAGCCGGCGTGGTTCAAGAAGAGCCTCAAGACCCTGAATGCGACCTTCGACGGTCCGGAGTCTGCCGGTGTCGACGCGCTCCTCAACCAGACGCCACCCATGGCCTTCCCCGGCCTGGGCGACGAGCAGTTCAGGCAGTACGCCTTCTCTGTGATGTCCGAGTTGATCGAGACGATGAGATCGGCGCTCGGCGACTAGAACGATGGATCGCGGCTGGTCGAAATGAGCTGGCTGCGCCTCCTCGGCGTCCTTGGTCGTCCGCCCGTGCGCGCTCCAAGAGGCCATCCGTGAAGGAATCGCACTCGGGCCTTATGGTCGAGTAGAGAATGGATTGAGAAGCCCGTCTGGAAGGTCGCCACGGACGGCATGGTGGTAGGATCGCTGGTGGGGGAAAGGGCTGATTCAAGCCGCAGCAGAGCGACGACTTCATTTCCGCAACGGCTGCTCTCAAGTCTCGCTCAGGTTGAGGAGGCAGTAATGAGCAAGCGACACTGGTGGATTCGGTGTTCCTTATCGGTGATGATCGCGCTCATGGCTTGCGTCGTCTTCCCGGCCAGCGCGTTCGCGGGGGTCAACACTTGGACCGCGGTCGGAGCCAACTTCGGGCTCGTGCGTTCGGTGGCCATCTCGCCCGGCTACGCCACGGACAACACCATCTTCGCGGCCACGATGCACGGTGGCGTCTTCAAGTCGACATCCAGCGAGACGACCTGGACAGCGGCAAACGATGGCCTCGCTGACCTCGACGTCAGCTCGCTGGGCATCTCGCCTGCCT
This sequence comes from uncultured Coriobacteriia bacterium, assembly GCA_963695385.1. Taxonomy (GTDB): domain Bacteria; phylum Actinomycetota; class Coriobacteriia; order Anaerosomatales; family PALSA-660; genus JANYAK01. The sequence goes on along the minus strand of OY968780.1, from coordinate 1,926,241 downwards.
ACTCAGCCGACCACACACTCTTCGCGTCCACGAATGGCGGCGGGGTCTTCAAGTCGACCTCGGGGGGCGCAAGCTGGAGCGCGGTCAGCACCGAGGTGGTGGGTCTCGAAGTCGAAGCGGTGGCCGTCTCTCCCAACTTCGCGATCGACCAGACCCTCCTGGCCATCGACGTGCACGGCGGGATCTTTCGCTCCACCTCTGCCGGCGCCGAATGGATTCGGGTGATGGACGGCAACCTCGGGAGTTGGGGCGCTGACGATATCGTGTTCTCCCCGGCCTACTCGACGGATCACACGGTCTTCGCAAGCACCGGCTGGGGAGTGTTCAAGTCCACGTCGGACGGGACAGGCTGGGTCCGCCAGAGAGGGGGCAATACGACCTGTCTCGCTCTCTCGCCGGGATATCCCGCAGACGGCACCCTGTTCGCCGGCGACACCGGCATCTCCCCGGGTCCCCCCGCCATTCTTCCATGCGTCTACCGATCCATGACCGGCGGCGCTACTTGGGACAACGTGATGTCGAGCGACACGGCCCAAGGGGTCATGACAATCGCATTCTCGCCGGACTACTCGACCAACCAGACCGTCTTTGTGGGCGCGGGAGTCGGTGGCGTCTTCAAGTCGGCGTCGGCCGGGGCGAGTTGGATTTCGATGAACGCCGGACTCCCGGAGTCCCCGGCGGGTTGTCTCGCGTTCTCGCCAGCCTACGCCGCGGACCGCACTCTGTTCGCAGGAACCGACAGCGGGGTGTTCAGCTTCACATTCCCCGCGGTTGAAGACACGACGCCGACGCCGACCCCTGCTCCGACGCCCACGCCGACACCGACCCCTACGCCGACCGCGACGCCGACCCCAACGCCCACCCCGACATCGAAGCCGACCGCGCGCGTCTCGATCTACACGACGCTCAAGGTTTCAGTGAACTTCAGGGACTTCACGATCTATGGCTACGCTGTCCCGGACCCGGGAATGGTCGGCCAGGTTGCAAAGGTACAGGTGTTGAGACCCGGTAGCCACAAGTGGGTGACTCTGAAGACCGTCATGCTCAGGGCTCTCAGGAACGGCAGGCCGTACTACTCCTACCGTTTCGATCACAACAGGACGACCAGGAGCGGGGCGTACTGGTTCCGAACGCTCCACGCCACGGCCAAGTACAAGGGCAACCACTCGCCTTCGAAGAGAGTGATGATCAGGTAGACCGTCGTGTATCGGCTTCGAGGTCTTGGGTAGAGGCCCGTGGGACCCCACAATGAAACGCCCCGGTTCGACGGAGGCCCTCACGCTGGGACCGCGCCCCGATTTGTTGCCCGATTTGTAGCCCAAGTACATGGTGACTGCTCGGATCAAGCCGGTCCTGATCAGAGATGCCAGTTTGCGGCCGCGGATGCCGAACTGCCTGCCGGCCTCCTCCAAGGTAAACAACTCGGGCATGAATGCCCTTCAGTCGGTCGTCGAGGAGGGCGTCTTGATGTGACTTGCCCCATTGGGACGATGATTGGGGAACAGACAAGCCGTGGCCGATCAGCCTGACTCTCGACGACGCGCGGGATCCTGGCCCATCTGCACGACGGCAGAGGAATGCTTCGGCGGTGATGTCCCAGAGCGCGGAGGGCGGCGTCATGAGCACACGCGAGGAATCTCGCATCGAGCACGTCATCGTCCTCATGCTCGAGAACCGATCCTACGATCACATGCTGGGCTACCTGCCCAACGGCCATGGACTGGCGGGAGACGAATCCAATCCGGTGGATCCGTCGGACCCGACTTCTGAGCAGGTCCCCGTGAGCGACACGTCCGGCTACGTGACCGCCGTCGACCCCGCTCACGACTTCGTTGGCGTCGAGAAGGAGCTGTTCGGCGAGGCGGGGCGCGTTGTGAGCCCGGCGTCGATGAACGGCTTCGTCGCCACCCACGTCGAGAAAGCAGGGGGCGATATCGAGATCGGCAAGACGATCATGGAGTGTTTCGACCCTGTCAAGATTCCGGCGCTGACCACCCTCGCGAACGAATTCTGCGTGTGTGATCGCTGGTTCTCCGCGGTTCCAGGCCCTACCTGGCTGAACCGGTTCTACGCGCATGCCGCAACTTGCGACGGCATGATCGTGGACACCGCGCGCCACGACTATCGGATGAAGACCATCTTTGACTCTCTGGGCGAGAACGGGTTGTCATGGAACGTCTACTACGGCGACGTTCCTCAAAGCATCATCCTGCAGCATCACTGGCGGACGCTGGACCGCTTCAAGCGATTCGAAACGTTCTATGACGATCTGGAGAAGGGGGAACTGGCCACCTACTCCTTCATCGAGCCAAGGTACTTCGACTTCCACGAATGGAAGGCCACCGACCAACACCCACCGCACGACGTCAGGCTGGGCGAATACCTGATAGCAGAGGTCTACGACGCGCTGCGCAAGAGTCGATTCTGGGAGAAGAGCCTGCTCGTAGTGTTGTACGACGAGCACGGCGGCTTCTTCGATCGGGTTCCGCCACCAGACTCGGTGCCCACTCCCGACGGGAAGGAGTCGAAGGATCCGCCCTTCGATTTCACCCGCTTGGGCGTTCGTGTTCCGGCCATTCTTGTCTCGCCATTCGTGGAGAAGGGATGGGTGGACTCGACCGTCTACGAGCATTCCTCCATACCGGCGACCATCAAGACACTCTTCGAACTTCCCGAAGGCCTGACGGCCAGGGACAAGGCGGCAAACACGTTCGAGAAGAATCTCTCTCGGAGAGCGCCGCGCAACGACACGCCGCTGGTACTTCCTGTGCCGGGGCAACCCGAGGAGGCGGGTCGCCATCGTGAATTGCTTCGCGTCGACGCAATGGAGAAATGGCGCCGGGGCGAGGTCGAGAAGGCTGCAAGGTCGCTGGAGCCACTTTCCACCTTCCAAGACGCGCTCGTCGGACTAGCGGACCTGCTCAACACGAAGGCGCGCGGCGAACCACGCGCGGCCCGGATCGAGACGGAGCACGAAGCTGCAGTTCACGTCTTGCAGAGCCTGGCCCGTTTCCTGGGCCGCTAGGCTCGATGCGCAACCTGTTCTGGCGCGGGTGCAAAGAGCGGCACTGCGCCCTTGCCACCGCCTAACGGGCTCGGGGAAGGCGCAGCGTCACGCTCGTGCCCTCGCCCGGGCGCGAGGAGATCGAGACCTCCCCGCCGTTGCGCTCGGCCACGTGCTTCACTAGCGAGAGGCCCAACCCGGTTCCGCCGCGATCCCTCGAGCGTGCCTTGTCCACCCTGTAGAACCGTTCGAACACGCGAGGGACTTCGTCCGGTTCCATCCCGATCCCGGTGTCCCGCACGAAAGTCGTGACCGTGGTCGAGTCCGCCTCGATGCCGATCGTCACGCTGCCCTCCTCCGTGTAGGCGATCCCGTTCGCAAGCAGGTTGTCGAGGGCGACCGCCACGTCGGTCGGGTCCACAGCAACGTACACGTCTTCGCCGGCGACCTCCGAGTCGTCCACCGCGACCACCAGACCGGCCGCTGACGCCGCCGCGCGATGTGCGAGTACCGCGTTGGCCGCGGCGGCCCGCATGTCGGTGATCGTCTCCGGCGACACGGGGGTTTCCAGCCTGCTCAAGTCCAACAGATCGACGACGAGCCGAGTCAAACGCTCGGCCTCGCTTCTCATCTCCCCCGCAAATGCGAGGGCCCTTTCCACGTCTCGGTCCTCCGCGGCGGCAGAGGCGGCGTCGGCCAGCAGCTTTATGGCCGCGGCGGGCGTCTTCAGCTCGTGCGAGGCGTTGGCTACGAAGTCACGCCGGACCTGATCGAGCCGGCGGACGTCCGTGACATCGGTGATCACCACCAGGGTGCGCGCCACGGCGTGCCTGGGCGCAAGCGGGATGGTGGCGATCCGGTTCCAGCGGCGCTCGGGGTCCGGGCCGACCTCGCTCGAGGTCTGGGTCCGGGTGGCCAGCGACGCGGCGATGGCCGCGGCGAGTGAAGCCGGCAGGGCGGCCTCGGGCAGCGGCACACCCTTCCACCCGCCCGCCGGCGTGCGAAACATCCGCCCGGCTGCTGCGTTCGCAAGATCGATGCGATCCGCGTCGAGCAGGAAGACCGCCGAGGGAAGCCCGTCCAGAACCGTTCGCAGTGTTTCTCGCTCCGCTTCGAGATCCCCGATCCGTTTGCGCAACTCGTCACGGAGGGTGCCGAGCGCTTCGGCCAGCCCGGCGAGCTCTCCATGGGTGGGGGGAACGGGCTGCCGCAAGTCTCCGGCCGCCATGGCTTCCGCCGCCTGCTTGAGCCGCATCACCGGGGCCGTGGCCCTGCGCGTGAGCACGATCCCGACTCCGATCGCGGCGACCAGTGCCACGCCGAGCAAGGTGAGCCCGGAGCTGCGGGCGTTGGCGGCGAGCTCGTCGATCCGGGACATCGGCTCGGACACGCGGAACGCCACGCGACGCCCGTCGAGAAGCCCGGGGACGGCGACGTACATCCGCCGCATCCCGAGCGTCGCGCTCGTACGGGAGTCATAGCCGGTGTGGCCCTCCAAGGCGGCCCGGATCTCGGGCCTCCCGCCATGGTTCGACATGCGAGCGGGGTCTTCAGAGGTATCCGCCAGGACCCTGCCATCCGTACCGACGATGGTGATCCGAAGCTCCGTTCGCGATACAAGCCGCCGCGCCGTCGTCTTCGGGGAGACGCCGGGCGCCTCCAGCACAAGCGACCCCGCCCTGGCGATCGTGGTCAGGTGCGACCGCTGCTGGGCGACGATCTCGGAGGTCAGAGGCCCGTACAGACTCCACGACCATGCGGCGGCCAGCAGGATGACAACGATGGCGTAGCCGAGCGACAGGCGAAGCCTGTATGACGCCCGAATGCCGCGCAGCCGGTTCACGTCTGGTCTGCCTTCGCGATCGGCTCGAAGCGGTACCCGACGCCATGGACGGTCTGGATGTACACAAAGTCCGAGGGCTCTTCGATCGCCTGCCTGATCCGCCTGACGTGCACGTCGATCGTGCGCGATGTCGTCATGTGCTCGTATCCCCAGACCTGCGCGGCAAGGCGCTCCCGGCTCATGAGCCTGCCGGGTTCCCTCGCCAGCGCTACCAGCAGCTGGAATTCCTTGAGGCGAAGCCGCACCTGCGATCCCGCGACAGTCGCGGACAGGTCGGCCGGCCGCAGCACAAGATCGCCCGTCTCGATCGTCTCCTCGTCGCTCAGCACCGCGCGTTCGCGGACCCGCCTCAGATTCGCGCGGACCCGCGCGAGGAGTTCCTCCATCGAGAAGGGCTTCGTGATGTAGTCGTCCGCGCCGGCGTCGAGGCCTCGTACCTTGTCGCTCTGCTCGCCCAGAGCACTCACCATGACGATCGCGACGTCCTTGTCGACCGAGCGGACGCGCTCGGCGAACTCGAAGCCGTCGATGCCCGGCAGCATGAGGTCGAGAAGGATGAGGTCCGGCGGAGCGGAAAGTGCCATCTCCAGGGCTTCGCGGCCGTCTCCGCTCGAGCGCGTGTCGAAGCCTGCTCTGCGCAGGGCATAATCGACCGTCCGGCATATGACTGGATCGTCCTCGACGATCAGGATCTCGGCCACATCGCGCCTTTCCGCGGCTGCAGGGGCACGGCGCGCCCCATGGCTTCACGTGAATGATGCACCGTCCGTCAGCAACTCAGGGCCAGTTTCACAAACGTTTTACAAACGGTCGTAGAGGTTTAACAGCCGTGCAACCAATCGTGCCAGCGGTGCTGGCAGCATCGGTGGTGGCTCGAGCCGGCACAGGACGCGGATGCGGATCGGAGAGGATGGATCTTGAATAGGACATGCAGAGTGATCGCGACCGGAGCAGTCCTGGTCGTCGTCGTGGTCGCGGGGTGCGCCCCGAAGGGCGGTAACGGCGCGGAATCAGGCTCAACGGCCGGCGGCGTTCTCACTGTTGCCGGTTCGGACACGATGGTGAACATGGCTGCCGCCTGGGCTCAGGCGTACATGAAGCAGGACCCGGCGGTGCAGATCGCGGTGAAGGGAGGCGGCTCGGGGACCGGGATCGCGGCACTGATCAACGGCCAGGTCGACTTCGCGGACGCCTCGCGGGAGATGAAGCCGGAGGAGATCTCACTCGCGAGGTCGAGGGGTATCGACCCGGTCGGGACGGAGGTCGCGCGCGATGGCGTCACGATCATCGTCAATTCGTCGAACACGCTGACGGATCTGACCGTCGATCAGCTCGGCAGGATCTATCGCGGCGAGGTCACCAACTGGAAGGCGGTCGGCGGCCCGGACAGGCCCATCTCCATCATCTCGCGTGACCCATCATCGGGAACATACGAGCTTTTCAAGGAGAGGATCGTCGGCAAGGACAAGAACTACGCGAAGAGTGCCAAGCTGCTGGCGAGCACCCAGGCGATCGTGACCGAGGTCGAATCCGATCGAAACGCGATCGGCTACGTGGGCGTGGGCTACGAGACGCCGGCGGTGAAGGTGGTCGCTCTAAACGGCGTGAAGGCGTCGGTGGAGACCGTGCTCGACGGGTCGTACGACTTGGCGAGGTTCCTATACATGTACAGCAACGGCCAGCCGAAGGGCCTCGGAAAGGCCTACGTGGATTGGATCCTGTCCCCGGCGGGACAGGGGATAGTGTCCAAGCAGGGGTTCGTGCCGCTGAAATGACAGCATCCACGTCTCGACGCGGTCGTCCCGGCCGTTCGGCGGTGCGCCGGGCGGCCGAAGCCGCAGTCACCCGGCTCATGTTCCTGTCAGGCTGGAGCGCTATCGCGGTGCTGACCGCGATAGCGGTCTTCTTGCTGTTCAACGCCTGGCACGCACTTGTGAGTCCCGTCGCAGGACTCGTCAGGATGCTGACCGGTGTGGCGTGGTACCCGACAGCGACGCCGCCCCAGTTCGGCATACTGCCGTTCATCGTCGCATCGCTGCGCGTGACCGGCGTCGCCCTTGTCGTAGGCGTGCCGATCGGGATCGCCGCGGCTGTGTTCATCAGCGAGTTCATGCCTGCCCGTCTGAAGGGCGTGACCAAGTCGATCGTCGAGTTCATGGCCGCCGTGCCCTCGGTCGTCTACGGCCTGCTGGGCGTCTTCGTCGTGGGCCCGGCGATCAAAGGGCTCTTCCATCTCTCCTCCGCGCTGACGGCCGCCTCCGCAGGGGTCGTTCTCGCGGTCATGATCCTGCCCACCGTCGTCTCGATCTCCGAGGACGCGATGCGGACCGTGCCGGACGACCTGCGCCAGGCGTCACTCGCGCTGGGCAACACGCATTGGCAGACGGCCCGGAAGGTGGTCGTGCCGGCGGCCTCTTCGGGCATCTTCGCCTCGGTGATGCTCGGGCTGGGTCGCGCGATAGGCGAGACGATGGTCGTGCTCATGGTGGCCGGCAACTCTATGGAGCTCGCTTGGTCGCTGTTCACGTCGGCGCGGCCGCTCACGTCTGTGATCGCCGGCGAGATGGGCGAGGTCGTTCAGGGCGGGCTCCACTACTCCGCGCTGTTCGTTGTCGGGCTGACGCTCTTCGTCGTGACCTTCGCCGTCAACCTGGCCGCCGACGTGGTCCTAGACAGGCAGATGGCGAGATGGCAGGCGTGACCGCACGACTGACACGCGTGCGGCGAGCGCGGATGAGCGAGGCGGTATGGAAGACCGTGACGGGCGCAGCCGCGGCTGGTGTCCTCCTCGCCGCTCTCGGCATGCTGGGCTATCTGCTGTTTCGCGGTCTGCCGGCCATCACGTGGGGCTTCGTGACCAATCCGCCGCTGAACGAGGTGCAACCGGGAATCTGGCCCGCGATCGTCGGCACGTTCTGGCTGACGATCGGGACCGCGGTCTTCGCGCTTCCGATCGGGATAGGCGCAGGGATCTATCTCGCGGAGTACGCGCGAAGAGGCGGCACCACGCGGCTGATCCGGCTCTCGATCGCGAACATGGCAGGAGTGCCCTCGATCGTCTACGGCCTGTTCGGTCTCGCCGCGTTCGTCATGCTCTTCGGGCTGCGAGTATCGATCCTGTCGGGCTCGCTCACGCTCGCATGCCTCACACTGCCCGTGATCATCACCTCCACCGAAGAGGCTCTCCGCCAGGTACCCCGCGATCTTCGACAGGCCTCGCTCGCCCTGGGTGCCTCGCGCTGGAGGACGGTCCAAAGGATCGTGCTCCCGGCCGCCGCGCCCGGGATCATCACCGGCGCGATCCTGGGCCTGTCCCGCGCCGCGGGAGAGACCGCGCCGGTGCTCTTCACCGCCGCGTACTTCCTTGCTCCCGTGCCCACCTCGCCCTTCGACAAGGTCATGGTCTTGCCCTACCACATCTTCATCATGGCGACCCAGCCGGTAAGGCCGCAGCCACTGGTGGTCTGGGGGGGCGCGCTCGTGCTCGTCGCGGGGATCAGCGTCGTCAACATCGCGGCTGCCGCATGGCGCGCGGCGGCTCGAAGGAAGGTGAGATGGTGAGCATAGCGGGCCACACGCCGGCCCTCGGCAAGTGCGGCGCCTTCGAGCTGATCGACGTCTCCGTCGCCTACGGCGAGGAGGTGGTCATCAGCGGAGTGGATCTGCGCCTGGAGCCGGCCTCCGTGACCGCTCTCATCGGACCGTCCGGGTGCGGGAAGTCGACGCTTCTTCGCTGCCTGAACCGAATGAACGATGAGATCCCGAATGTGCATGTGGGCGGCCGCATCCTGCTCGATGGAGAGGACGTCTACGGCCCCGAAGCCGACCCCGTCGAGCTGCGGATGAGAGTCGGGCAGGTGTTCCAGAAACCCAATCCCTTCCCCATGTCGATCTACGACAACGTGGCATACGGGCCGCGCACGCACGGCGTGCCCCGCGATCGGATGGACGCTCTCGTCGAGGAGTCGCTTCGGAGGGCGGCTCTTTGGGACGAGGTCGGCTCGAACCTGAAGAAGCACGCGTTCGAGCTGTCAGGGGGCCAACAGCAGCGGTTGTGCATCGCACGTGCGCTCGCGACCATGCCCGAGGTGCTGCTCATGGACGAACCCGCATCGGCGCTCGATCCCATCTCCACTCAGCAGATCGAGGATACGATCGCCGAGCTCAAGCTCGACGTGACCATCGTGATCGTGACGCACAACATGCAGCAGGCGGCGCGGATCTCCGATCGGACCGCCTTCCTGCTCCGTGAGCGCACGGACCGGCCCTCGGCGCTGATAGAGGTCGGGGAGACGCGCGCCATCTTCACCAACCCGTCGGACAAGCGCACGGAGGGCTACATAACCGGGCGCTTCGGGTAGCGCGGCGTCCTTCAAAGGCTCCGCTCGGACGTGAGTGGGGCGATGGTCGCGGAAAGGGTGTGATTCGTCTTATGTTCGACGCCGCCCGCACAGATCCCATGGCGCGTCCGCGCAGCGGGCACACATATGTCTAGCAGCGGAAACGCCCGTTCCAAGTCCTGCATCGAGGCCCTGCTTCCCGAGCGCTTATGATAACTATAACTGAATCAGTGGTCAAGATTGCCTATAGCACTGACGACAATTCACGCATGACCAAAGCGAATAAGAACGCGCCTCAGCCTGAGGCGGAAGAGTCCGATGAATGCAGCCAGGAACTGGAATTCAAGTCCCTGTTGCTGGACGCCGTCTCCGAGGGGATCCTGGCTCACACCACCGAGGGCGAGCTCGTCTACTTCAACGATGCCGCCTGCCTGCAGCTAGGCTACAGTCGCGAGGAATTCGCTCAAGTGGGCGCCTTCGGCTGGGTCGACGCCCCGTTGCGAGCCATGTGTGCGGAGCGGTTGGTCGCCATGCGGACCTCCGGACCACTCAAGTTCGAGTCGCGGGGGCTCACCAAGTCCGGACAGGTCATTCACACGGAGGTCCACTCCCGGGTGGTGCGGAGCAGTGGGCGTGACCTGGTCGTCTCGGTCGTGAGCCACATCGACGACCGGGTCGCCGCGATGGAGAAGGTGCATCATCTCGCATTCCACGACGATCTGACCGGACTCCCGAATCGCACCATGCTCGAGCAACGTCTTCTGGAAGCGGCCGCAACGGCTTCGCCGGAAGGGTTGATCGGCTTGGTCTATCTGGACCTTGACGAGTTCAAACCGGTGAACGACGTATTCGGGCACATCGTCGGCGACCGCGTGCTGCAGATCCTCGCACGGCGGATGGAGGGTTGCGTTCGCGAAGGCGACACGGTTGCGCGATTCGGGGGGGACGAGTTCGTGGCACTGGCCGCGGGCCTGCCCGACATGAAGGCGCTGGCGTCGATCGCGCTGAAACTGGTGGAGAGTATCAGCCAGCCGCTGGTCGTCAGAGAGCACAGGGTGGAGGTCTCGGCTAGCGCCGGGATAGCCGTATACCAGCCCGGTGAGAACCTCGCTGACCTGCTGCAGCGTGCTGACCGCGCCATGTATCAGGCGAAACGCGATGGACAGGCGCTACTGGCCGAGACACCCGACGCTGACCAGTAGGCCCGGTGGAACCGCGGATAAGGTGGCAGTACCCGCCCGCTGCGGCACGGCCGACGCGGCGGCGAGAGGCGCGCTGGCTATCATCGAGCTGCCCTGATAGACCTCCACAGTGCCAAGCGGCTGGCCCAAGGTGACGGGGGCCATCACGGAGGGCGGCAACACCACACGCGTGGTCACGGGCCCGTCGCCGTCGAACAGCGTCGCCGACGTCGTGCCCGTCGCGCAGACCGCCACCGACGCCCCGACGCCGCCCTCGACCGTCACCACGCCCATGGTCGCTCCTTGCGACACCAGGCAGCGCACGCGGAGGTGGGCGAATCCCCAATCCAAGAGCCTGCGCATCTCGCGAAAGCGTCCGGCGTTCGACTTCGCGCCAAGAACGACGCCGAGCAGCTCGACACCTCCGCGCTTGGCGCTTCCGACGAAGCAGTATCCTGCGGGCCTGGTGAAGCCGGTCTTGGTGCCTTGCATGCCCGCGTAGCATCCGAGCAGCTGGTTGGTCGAACGCACGACTGATCTCTTGCCGTTGCGCCTTGGTACCACGACGGCGCGTCTGCTCACGATCGCGCGCAGCACGGGATCGGCCATCACACGGCGCGCCAGAACCGAAAGATCGCGGGCGGTGGAGATCTCGCGCTTGCTCAGGCCGTTCGGATCGGCGGCGTGCGTGTCGCTCAGTCCCAGAGCCTTCGCCTTGGCGTTCATCAGGGCCACGTACTTGGCCTCGGTACCTCCGACGTGGATCGCGAGTGCGACTGCGGCGTCGTTCGCGGATGCCACCAACATGATCTGCAGTAGCTGGCGAACGGTGAGGCGCTGCCCACGTATCAGCCCGACGTCGCCCTCATCGACCGCCGCCGCACGGCGTGACACGACGACGGTCTCGTCGAGGCTCGCGCGGTCGCGGACCACGAGCGCATTGAGCATCTTGATCGTGCTCGCCACGCGCCGGTGGGCGCTGGGATTGCGCGACCACAGCGGCAATCCGTCCATCGTCATCAGCGTCGCCGAAGGAACGCTCACGGCCGGCGGTCGGATACTCCCGGCGAACGCCGGGAACGGCGCCAGCACGTGGATGAAACACGCCGCGACGACGAATGCGCCGAGCCGAGCGCCCGCGGCCCACGGAATGCCCTTGCGTGTCACCCGTCCACGCCTCCACTCCGTCGAGAGCCGCCCGCGGACGCGAAGCGGCGTATCCTGATGGTACCCCGGGCGGCGCGAGGGCGACCAGCCCGCCAGCCTTGCCTGATTCCGCCTGTCGCAACCGCGGAGCCTGGGGCGCAAGTGGAGTCTCGCTTGCTTCTCGGGTACCGGATGGATGGACACCGAGGCAGGGCTGTTCGGGGGACAATCATTCCTGGAGAGCTCGCAGGCGTCAAAGGGAGTCAGGTCATGACGCGTTCACGTGTGGGAATCGTAGCCATGCTGGTGGCTGTCATCGTGATGTCCATCGTGAGCACAGCCCGAGCAGACGTCCCGCAGGACATGGCACTCTCGAGCTACACAGCCCCGGAGGGTGCGCCTATCGGAACCTTGGTCGCCGTGATCTCGGCCACGGACCCGGTCGATTCCCAGCTCTTCTACACGCTCGTCGGCGGGGACATTGAAAGCTTCGTGATCGAGGGTGCAGCACTGAGGACTGCGCAGGTCTTCTCCAAGGCCGCGAAGCCGTCCTATGACATCACGATCAGGGCGTCGGACGGATTGATATTCTCCTACGACAGCACCTTCACGATCTCCGTGGGCGACTACAACAATCCCCCTCTCGCACTCCCGGAATCCTACGTGGTCAAGAAGAACCGCACCCTGTCGGTGCCCGCGCCGGGCGTCCTGGCCAACGATGTGGACCCCGAGGGCATGCCCATGACGGCCTCCATCTCCGGTGACGTGCAGCACGGCATTCTGCTGTTCGACGGGTACGGTGCCTTCACATACCAGCCGAACCCGGACTACACGGGGCCGGACCAGTTCACGTATCGGGCATACGACGGCCAGATCCACTCGGCGGTGGCGATGGTCAGCATCATGGTCACGGCCACCCTCCCGCCGACCGACATCGCTCTCTCCAACAACGTGGTGGCCAGGGATGCGCTGATGAACTCCGTTGTCGGCACGTTCACCACGACCGACCCTGACTCCACCGAGTTCAGATACTCGATCGTCAGCGGCGCCGAGAACGCGTTCTACATCCCCTCGGGCAGCGTCAATCTCAGGACCGCGCGAGCGGTGGACGAGCAGACGAAGGCGTCGTATTCGATCGTCGTTCGAACCACGGATTCCGAGGGGCTGACGTTCGACAAGGCCTTCACCATCTCTGTCGACCTGCCCAACCAGGCTCCCGTTGCGATGGGTGACACATATTCGACCGGGCGCGACGCTGCACTCGTGGTGCCCGGTCCGGGCGTCCTGGCCAACGACTCCGACCCGGAAAGCGCTGCGCTGGTCGCCGCGATCAGCTCCGCGCCATCGCACGGGGTCGTCGTGCTGCAGTCCACAGGAGGCTTCACGTACACCCCCGTCGCGGGTTACATCGGGGCCGACTCGTTCGTGTACACGGCCTCCGACGGGCAGAGGTCCACGGCGGCGACGGTGACCATCTCCATCAGCGCCACACCCACGCCCTCACCCACACCGACGCCAAGTCCGACCCCCACTCCGACCGCCACCCCTACCGTGACTCCGACTCCGACTGCGACTCCCACACCCAGGCCCACGCCCGCGGCTTCGAGCCTCACGATCAGGTCGAATCGCACCAGCGCGAGGAGAGGCCAGACCATCGCGCTGTCCGGGCGGGCCTATCCGACTCCCGGGATGATCGGCCGGGTCATCTCCGTCATGGTGAAGCGGCCGGGCCGCGCGTCATGGTCGACCCTGTCACGCCGCAAGATCTACCGGAGAGCGGGCAGGGCCGTCTGGTCGTACAGCTATCGTCTCAAGAGGGGCAGCGCGAGAGGCACGTACCAGTTCAGGGCCGTCTTCGGTGGCGGCGTGTACAGGAGATCCACATCGCATGTCGTCAAGGTGCGGGTCAGGTAGGCGGATCCCGCCGTCCGGGGCCTCGGGATGTTTGGGTAAAGACCAGGCAATGGCCCGGGGACCGATGAGCGGAGGGAGTGGACGCGTGCGCCCGGATCGCAACGTGTTCGCCGGATCGCTGCTCATCGCGGTAGTGTCACTGGCTCTTGTCGGCTGCACCGGCACACCGGGGGGCTCGCAGGTCGCGCCCGCAAGGCTTCGTATCGGGACGCTTCCGACCGAGGACACGCTTCCCCTGTGGGTCGCGCAGCGCGACGGCCTGTTCAAGAAGGCCGGCCTGACAGTGGACCTCTACACCTTCCCGTCAGCGCAGGATCGCGATGCCGCGTTCACCTCGGGCAAGATCGACGGCTTCCACGGTGACCTGATAGCCGCCTCGGCCATGCGCTCGCAAGGCGTGCGGGTCAAGGTGGTGAGCATCATGCTCGGCGCGACCGCGAAAGAGGGCCGGTTCGGCATCGTGGTCAGACCCGGCTCGAAGGTCAAGTCGTTGACCGAACTCGCGGGAGTCCCCATCGCGACGTCGACCGGAACGATCCAGGAATACGTCGCTCAGGGGCTGATGCGCGAAGCCGGCGTGCCGGCGGCGCAGGTCAAGGAGGTCGAGGTCAACAAGGTCGCGGTCCGGTTCGAGTTGCTGATGCGCGGAGAGGTGGCCGCCGCTGCCCTCCCCGAACCCCTTCTGTCGCTGGCCGTGCAGCAGGGCGCCCGACTCGTCGCTGACGACACCGGAGGAGCGAACCTCTCCCAGACCGTGTTGGCCTTCTCTCAGGACTACCTGGAAACGCCTGCCGGTTCAGAGGCGGTCAAGCGGCTCCTCAACGTGTGGGACCAGGCGGTGTCCGCGATCGCCGCCGATCCCGAGTCGTTCCGCGCGCTCTCGGTCGATAAGGCCTTCCTGCCAGAGCCGCTTGCTAAGACCTACCGGGTCGCCAAGTTCTCACGACATCAACTGCCTACGGCCGGTGAGGTCGCCGACGTCCTGTCTTGGATGAAGGGTGCAGGACTGCTGCGCGCGCCGGTCACCTACTCAGAGCTCATGTGGAATCCTGTGGGCGGCTAAACCCTGCAAGACCCTGGAACGCGATCGTTCCGGATACCCGGGCTCCTCCCTCCCGGAGGCATCAGAAAGGTGGACGGCAGGGGTGCACAGTGGCCGGTCAGGAAGCGTTGTACTCGTAGCCCTCGCGGGGGTACTGCTTACCACGGCCGTGTTCTGGCAAGCCGAGACGGCTGAGGTGGAACATCACCGGATGCGGTTCGAGTCGGATGCCAAGATGCGCGTGAGTCTGATCGACAAGGACCTGAGCGACGATATGCGCGTGGTCCGAACCTTGGCCCTGCTGACTCAGAGCGTAGGACCTTCGGTCGACCCGGTCGTCTTCAACCACTTCGCTTCCCCCTTTGTCCTGGGAATCGAGGACCAGCAGTCTCTCGAGTGGGTCCCTAGCGTGCCTCGGAGCGGTCTCGCACGGTTCGAGACGACGATGCGTCTGCAGGGTCTCAGCGGCTTCCGGGTATCAGAGCGCTCCGCCGCCGGACCGATCGGGACGCCCGGGGTGCGTGACACCTACTACCCTGTCACTTTCGTCGAGCCCGCGGGGTCGAGTCTCGAGCCGTTGGGTTTCGATCTCGGCTCAGATCCCGTGCGGCTCAAAGCATTGGAGAAGGCGCGCGATTCCGGCGAGCCAGTGGTCTCGGGGCGCATCCGGCTGGTCCTTGAGCCGCCGGGCTCCTACGCCTTCCTCATGGTCGTGCCGGTATATCGGGAGGGCGTGCCCGTGGCGACGGTCGCGCAGAGAAGGGCGGGGCTCATCGGATTCGTGCTCGGTGAGTACCGGTTGGGGGAGTTGCTGGCGGCGAGGATCGACTCGACGCCGCCGATGGGCCTGCCGTTCGACGTTCTCGATCTCTCGGCTTCCGCCGGGACGTCCTTTCTCGGCCACTGGACCGCGCGCCTGCATCCGGAGAAGTCGTGGACCTCGATCCTCCTTCCAGCTCCTCCGATCTACCAGGAGACGTTCCGGGTCGGGGACCGGCGGTGGGCGATGCGCATCACTGCCTCGAGGGCCTATATGGAGCAGGTGTTCCAGGTGGAGCCCTGGTTGATCCTACCGGTCGGCCTCGCGCTCACCGTGCTCGCGGTCCTGTATCTCCGGTCCGCCCTGCAGACTAGAGGTCAGCTCGACGAGCGCGTTCGTCAGAGGACGGCGGAACTCGCTGCCGCGAGCCTCGATCTGACTCAGGCGAACATGGGACTCGAGGCCACGATCACGCAGCTGGACGAGGCGATGCGCGCGAAGAGCGAGTTCCTGGCCAGCATGAGCCACGAACTGAGAACCCCCCTCAACTCGATCCTCGGATTCTCCGGCGTGCTCCTGCTCGGTCTTGCGGGCCCGTTGAACGAGGAGCAGGCCAGGCAACTCACGATGGTCAGGAACGCGGGACGACACCTGCTGGGCCTGGTCAACGAGGTGCTCGATCTCGCGAAGATCGAGTCAGGTCAGCTGCAGCCCTCGATCGCTCCTTTCGACGTGGGCGAGCTGGTGAAGCGCGTCGGCGAGACGGTTCAGCCGCTTGGAGACGAGAAGGACCTCAAGGTGACGTGCATCGGGCCCAAGAAGCCTGTGACGATGTGGTCCGATTCGATGCGCGTCGAGCAGGTGCTGATCAACCTGCTGGGCAATGCCGTGAAGTTCACCGATCGCGGGAGCGTGACCATAAGCGCGGAGCGCGAAGACGATTCGGTGGCGTTCACCCTGAGCGACACAGGGCGAGGCATACCCAACGAGGATCTCGCCAGGGTCTTCGACGAGTTCTACCAGGTGACTCCCGCCGATGGCGGGAAGTCGTCCGGTACCGGGCTGGGTCTGCCGGTCTCGAAGAGGCTTGCCGCGATGCTCGGCGGCACGATCTCCGTTCGGAGCCAGGTGGGCGTGGGATCGACTTTCAGCCTTCGGCTGCCGATCGACATGCGGAAGCTGGAGGCAGGCGGCAAGAAGGGCTGATCGACTGCTCGGGACATTCAGGGCGCGGCATGCCTCCACTATCCTTGGCTCATCCTCTCCACGGCCCAGAGGCGCTCAGCCTCCACTTCCTGTTCGGCGCGAAGAGCGGCCGCCACCGTAGCCTCGGCCTCGAGAAGGGTGGTCGCCGCCCGTTCCTCAGCTTCCAGCAGGGTCCTGATCGCTGTCGCCAGCCTCCGTGCCAAGTTGTTCAATGCCACGTCTCCGACGACGCGGGAGAAGCCTTCAGCAGCGTCCTCCACCAAGAGCAGGTCCTCAGCCGCAGCGACCTTGGCATCGAACGTGGTCTTTATCGCCCCGCACTGCGCCTCCATGACCTGTACCAACGCCCGAGTCTCCGGGGAGTTCTGCTCCGCCAGCTTCCGGCGGACCGCGACCAGATGCGCTTCCGCGATCTTCTGCTGTGCGATCCACTCGGCTTTCATGCCGGCGAGCATTTCCGCCCGCTTCGTAACCCTCGAAGCGTCGCGGTCCCCCTCGTTCGTGGTCATCGCGTCACTGACCCGGTCGCACGGCACAGCCGCCCACGTCCCATCCTCACGGATAGCGTCGGTTCCCCCCATCTACCCTGCATCCGCATGGTTCTATCGACGCCGCAGACGAAGGGCATGCGAACTGTCCGCGGGTGGCGCTCGGGGGAGGATGGAGACCGTAGTGCTACTCTGACAGGGCAGTGCAACCGCCAAGGGCGGAGTGGAGCCAGGTACACTGTTCTGAGAATCGTCTGCTCCACGTCACTCACCCGCCGTAGTGCCAGGGACATTGCAGGTCAGCACCCGAATATGGGGCGATTAACTCAGCGGTAGAGTGCCTCCTTTACACGGAGGAAGTCGGGGGTTCGAATCCCTCATCGCCCACCACAAGACAAGCGATCCGCACTTGGCGTACGCCCATGCCGGGCTACAATGGACTCGGGGCGATTCGAGCGGGGCAAGGCCGATCGCCGTGACTTCAGAAGGGGACCCCGATGACCCTGAGGCCGTTTGCCTGCAGCAGATCGAGAACGGCCGTGATGCTAATGGTCATGGGGCTGGCCGCGATCGCGGTCTCGCTGAGCGTCGCGCCGGCGGCGTACGGCTCCAACGTCTGGACGGCTCAGAACTCGGGGACGACGCGAACGCTATTCTCCGTCGACTTCGCTGACGCCACCACGGGTTGGGCGGTCGGCGATGCCGGGACCATCCTCAAGACCACCGACGGCGGTTCTCACTGGACGGCCCAGACCTCCGGCACTACCGCCGGGCTCCACTCTGTCCACTTCCTGGACGCCGCCAACGGGCGCGCGGCCGGCGCGTTCGGCACCATTCTCACGACCACCGACGGCGGCGCCACCTGGACCTCCAGGAGTTCCGGCACGACGCACACCCTCTACGCCGTTCACTTCGTCGACTCGAACACTGGCTGGGCTGTCGGGAGTGTCGGCACGGTCCTGCGTACCGGTGACGGTGGTGTCACCTGGGAGGCCCAGGATTCCGGCACGACGGATCAGCTGTATTCCGTCCGCGTGGTTCGCCAGATCGATGGTTGGATCGGTCACGACACCGGCTGGGTGGTCGGGGGCAGAGGCACCATCGTACCCATCAGCCTGGGCGCCCCCCGCGCTCCTCAGGACTCGGGGACCGACAGTTGGCTGTATTCAGTCCACTCCGTGGATGCCACCACCGCCTGGGCCGTCGGTAGCGGAGGCGCCGTCCTCAAGACGCTCGATCGAGGAGCGACCTGGGTCGCCCAGAGCTCGGGGACGACGGAGAACCTCCTCTCCGTCCGCTTCGTCACCGCCGCGACCGGTTGGGCCGTCGGGATGAACGGCATGATCCGCATGACCACGAACGGCGGCACGACATGGACCGCCCAGGACTCCACCACGAAGGAGTCCCTGGTCAGCGCCGACTTCGTCGGCGCCACGACCGGCTGGGCGGTCGGAACCGGAGGCACGATCCTGCGCTGGGGCCTCGCGCCCTACCCGACGCTCTCGAACCCGGTCGCCACCGTCGGCTCGCCTCGCACCAAGTCCTACCGTGTGAGCGCCACCCTGAAGCCTCGTCACAGGGCGGGCACGTACCCCGTTCGCATATACAAGTACCGGTTCGCTTCAGGCATGTGGCTGTCATTCGGCTACGTGAAGGCGAAGGCCGCGGACTACGGGACGTCCACGAAGTGCTCGGCGGTCGTGAAGCTGGCTTTCAAGGGCAGGTGGCGTCTGAGGGCCTACGCGCCCGCGGACAGCCGGCACTCCGCGAAGTGGTCCAGGGGCTACGCGTACGTCAGCGTGAAGTAGGTCCGGCCACCGAGCGACCGCCTGGTGTCCTCGGGCATGGAGCCCGTCTCTCCTGCCGAGTGCCGGTCGCCGGACGCGAACCCGACGGGTAAGATTCTCTCGAGGCACGGGCCACGCCGGAGTCGGTGCCATACGTAGGGGGAGATCCCGATGACCCTATCGCTGTCCGCGTTCAAGCGACCCAGGCTTCTCATTGCCGCAGCGTGCCTGCTGCTGGCGGCATCGCTGATCGGAACGGCGGCGCGGGCGACGGCGGCTCGCACCACCGCGGTGCGCGCGACAGCCACCTCCGGCCCTGACTGGTTCCCCCAGAACTCCGGCGCGCCATTCGGCCTCCGCGCCATCGACTTCGTCGACGCGAACAACGGCTGGGCGGTCGGGGAAGGCGGCACGATCTTTCACACCGTGAACGGCGGGGCGAGCTGGACCCCGCAGGTCTCAGGCGTCGGGATGGAACTCACCTCGGTCGACTTCGTCAACACTACGTACGGGTGGGCTGTCGGCATGGGCGGCACGGTGCTCGTCACGACGAATGGGGGCAGCACTTGGAGGCCGGGCGCCTCTCACACCAACGCCTGGCTGCGAAGCGTCCACTTCATGAACATCTACAAGGGCTGGGCCGTGGCCAACGATGGCTCGATCCTCAGGACCACCGGAGGCGGGACGTGGTGGGACGCGCAGGTCTCCGGAACGACGCAGCCGCTCAACTTCATCCACTTCGGCGGTGAGTGGGTCGGATGGGCGGTGGGCAACGCCGGCAAGGTCCTCATCACCTCGAATGGCGGCACGAACTGGGAGTCGCGTCCCTCGGGGACCGTCCAGGGGCTCAATTCGCTTTCCGCCGTGTGCAGACCCATCACAAACCTGCCGACTTACGCCGACTTCAAGTGCTGGGCGGTCGGGGACGGCGGGACCATCCTCTACTCGGACAGCGGCGGCGTGACGTGGAGCGCACAGAACTCCGGCACCACCGCGGACCTGAGTTCGGTGCAGTTCATCGACGCGAACAACGGCTGGGCGGTCGGCGACGACGGAACGATCCTGCACACCACCGACGGCGGGGCGACCTGGGTCCGGCAGACGTCGGGTACGGGAAGCCGGTTCTTGGGCGTCTCCTTCGCCGACTCCTTGGAGGGCTGGCTGGTCACCGAGGTGGGCAACATCTTCCACTACCGCCACACGACTCCCGCCGTGCCCACGTGGACCGCGACCCCATCGGGAACCACTACTCGGACCATCTACGACGTGGACTTCGCGAACTCGACGACCGGATGGGCGGTAGGTCAGAGCGGCATGATCCTCAAGAGCACGGACGGCGGCATCAGCTGGTCGCCCCAGGTCTCCGCCACGACCAAGACCCTGCGCTCCGTGCAGTTCCTCAATATCGCCGCGGGCTACGCGGTCGGAGACTCCGGGACCATCCTGAGGACGTTGGACGGGGGCCAGCACTGGTTCCAGGTGCCGTCCGGCACGACCCAGTCGCTCAACTGCGTGCACTTCCCCAACTCCAGCTTCGGCTGGGCGGTGGGCACCAGCGGCGCTGTCGTGCGCACCGTCGACGGCGGGATGATGTGGAACCCGCAGCCATCCGGGACGTCCAACACGCTCAACTCCGTGCACTTCGTCGACACCATGACCGGCTGGGCAGTCGGTAGCGGCGGCGTCGTGCTGAAGACGAACACCAGCGGCCTCACCTGGGCGTTGTCACACGCGGGCGATGTCCCCCTGTACTCGGTGCAGTTCCTCGACGTCATGAACGGCTCGGTGGTCGGGGGATTGTACGTGCTCGCCGCGGGCGTTCAGCCCTCCTCAGCCACCTCGCCCATCTACAGAGCCTACGACGGAGGGGCCGCGTGGCTTCCCCAGATCTCCGGCACGTCAAGGATCCTCAAGGACATCTGCATGCTCGACACCAACCGCGCATGGGTGGTCGGAGAGAGCGGAACGGTGCTCGGGACGGTAGATGGGGGAAGCAACTGGACGTCGTATGACGCCGGAGTACCTCTCACCCATCTGGAGGCGGTCGACTTCACGGACGCGACCACCGGCTGCGCGGTGGGCGGGTACGGCACCATCCTGCTGGCACGGGTCCCGCCGGTGGTGAACCCGGAGCCAGCTCCGACGCCCACCCCGACTCCTGCGCCCACGCCGTCACCCTCTCGCACGACCCCAACGGTGTCGAACCCGGTCACGCTCCCGATCATGCTGCGCACGATGTCGTTCCCGGTCGTCGTGACCATCAAGCCCCGCCACCGCGCCGGCACCTATCCGGTGAGGGTCTACAAGTACCGGCTGGTTTCCGGGCGGTGGAAGTCCTACGGGTACGCGAAGGCGAAGGCCGCCAACTACTCGACCTACACGACGTGCAAGGCCAGCGTGAGGCTGCCCTACAAGGGGAGGTGGCGCCTGCGGGCCTGCGCTCCGGCGGACACACAGCACGTCGCCAAGTGGTCGAGCCGGTACTGCCTCGTCACCGTGCGGTAGCCGCGCTCTCGTAGAATCGCCGTGCCTCGTCCATCCAGCGGACATGGGGGCACGAGCGCTCACTGATCGGCCTGGTTGCCGCTCCTGCGGTCACCTCGCGAAGTCAAGAAACACGCAGTTCAGAGGCCCAGAGCGCTGTGGCTGCTCCGAAAGACGTTCACCCTCACGCGGTGGAAGTCGGGGGTTTCGAACCCCTCATCACCCACCACCAGAAGAAGCCCGTCACCTGCGGAAACGCGGGTGGCGGGCTTCTTCGTGTGCGACCGCATCGCACCGATCGACCTCGGACAACTTATGAGATCCGTATGGATTGCGTCCACTCCCTGTCAACTCTTCTCGGGACTATCGATGAAGAGACGCTTGCCATGACAAGTGGACGGCATCGCCGGGACCCGGCGACGGACGAGAGGGACTCAAGATGAAGTGGAACAAGGTGCTGATGGTGGGGGCGGCGGGCGTGGCGCTCGTGGCCGTACTGTGGCCGCTCGCGGCTGGCGCGCTGGCGGCTCCGCCGGACGTGCCGACCGAGAAGGTCAAGAAGGAGATGCTTTCAGTGACGGTGTTCGTGTCCGGCAGGACCGAGCCCTCCGGAGCGAAGGACGTCTTCCCGCCGGCCCAGGGAACCATCAGGCGCATCGTGGTGACCGAGGGCCAAGAGGTGGTTGCCGGGCAGAAGCTGGCCGAGATGGATCCGGCGCCGCTGGATGCGCAGCTCCTCGCGGCCAAGGCTGCCTATCGGGCGGCTCAGGCTCAGGTGGGTGCGATCGACGATCAGCGCCCGTCCTCGGCCGACTATGAGGCCGCGAACGAGTCGGTCGCTGTGGCCGACAGGTAGTGCAGGCACTCGCCGCGCCATCCTTCGAGGTCACGGCCGCCTACCGCGAGGTCTACTGCAGCCCCCTGATTGGCTTCGAGCGGAATGGACGGTCGGCTTGGACCGGAATACGCGTCCACAGCACCGGGAGTGGGGCAGGCTGCCAGTCGCACCGTCGAACGACTGGCTGGAACAGGACGGGGCTCCTATACTGAGCCTGAGGGGGGCTCGTTCAGACTGTTATTGGGCGGGGCCCTTTGCTTGTGGGTTCCACGCCGCTGAGCGACGTGACGCAGGCGGGGGTTCACGAAGTCCGCTCGACGAGCAGACCGTGGCCGCCTTTGGGGGGGTCTATGTCGATGCGAGGCAATGGCTTGGGTGCGTGGACACGGGCGGTTGGCGTCGCGTGGATACTGGTCTGCGCCATATGCCTGTCTTGGTCCGTGCCTGTCGCGTTCGCGTCTCCGACCGGGAGTATCGACGGTACCGTCACCAACGGCATTCGTCCGATCGCCGGCGTGTCAGTCACCGCATACATTCAGGACGTCGTCGGGTACTGGCATTGGGCCGGATCCGCTGAGACGACGGTCAGCGGGGCGTTCGAGATCGGTGCTCTGGAGCCGGGCAGCTACCGCATCCGTCTTGTCGACCCCGCAGGCACCTACATCACCGAGTTCTACAACGACGCATCATCACTCGATGCAGCGAACCTGGTCGAGGTGTTCGACGGGTCCGCTACAGCGATCGATTGTGCGCTGACGGCGCTCAACGGCTCCCTCGGCGGTTCTGTCGCCGGGCCCGATGGCCCGATCGATGGCATCGCTGTGTCGATCCTCGGGCAAGATGAGTCGGCTGTGTGGCAGGTCGTCGATTCCACCGTGACGGCCGGCGGAAGCTACGCAGCGGAGCTTCCCCCCGGAGCGTACCGTGTCCGCTTCTCGGATCCGTCCGGGCAGTATCTGACGGAGTACTTCGCCGGCGTCACCGACTCCGCTGCGGCAACGGACGTGATCGTCGTCTCGGGGGCGCTGCGCGCGGGCGTGGACGCGACATTGGCCTATGCGGGGCACATCCGTGGCACGGTCACCGAACGCGGCGCCGCGGCTTCCGGCATTCACGTCGACGTTCGGGCGAACGACGGCCAACCGGGTTGGGAGAGCGTCGCTTCCGCGATCACGACGGCGAGCGGAGGCTACGACGCCGGCGCGCTGCCGACCGGCAGCTACCTGGTGAGGTTCACAGATCCGGGCGGAGCGCGAGCGGAGCAGTACTACGACGCGACCTCCAGCCCCGCCGGAGCCGTGCCCGTGACCGTCGCGGCCGGAGTCGCGACAGAGCACGTGGACGGGGCGCTGGAGTCAGGACACATCACGGGTACCGTGCGCAGCGCGTCGGGCCCGCTCGAAGATATTTCCGTCGAGGTCTGCGCTGGGCAGTACGGCGTCGAGTCACCGAGGACCGCGACCACCGGTCCGGACGGGACCTTCGATGTCGGCGGGCTGCCGACGAACGACTACTCGGTCAGGTTCCGTGATCCCACCGGCGTGTGGGCATCGTCCTTCTACTCGGGCGCTGACTTCCCGGCTTCCGCGAACCGTCTGAGCGTGGTCGCAGGATCTGTTCTCGACTCAGTGGACGCGACACTGGAACCCGCGGGTCACATCGCCGGGACCATCCTAGACGTGACGGGTGGCGCGGCCGGCATCCAGGTGAAGGCATTCCGCACCGACGGTCCTAACTGGGCGTTTCCCGGCCCGTTCGTCGACTACGAGACCACGTGCACTGCCGAGGACGGGACGTATGACCTCGGCGGACTGCCCACGGGCTACTACCATCTCGAGCTCAGCGACGCCGATTCCGTAGGGCCGACGCACCTGACTCAGTACTACGTCGCCGACGGCGCGTACGACAGTCCGAAGTTCCCCGGGTCACCGGTCACTGTCGCCTACGGAGCGGTCACGAGCGTGGACGCCACCGCGCATATGCCGGGGTCGATCTCGGGGACGCTGACCGCAGGCGCGAATCCGGTCGCCGGCGCCAGGCTCTCCATCCTCGGGCCGTGGGGATTTGTCGCGCGCCAGAACACCTATACAGATGAGCACGGCGCATTCCGTTTCGAGGGCCTGGCGCCCGGAGACTGGGGCATCACATCCTATGACTCGTCTCTGTTCAGCTGGGGTGCGACGATCCACGTGGGCGAGGGCGAGGCCGTTGCCTACACGGGCGACGCCTCAGGGCACATCAGGGGTATCGTCACAGACGGCTCCGCTCCGGTCGCCGGGGTTCAGGTCGACGCATACTCGTACGGGGGCCGCACGTCGTACGGGGAGTTGTCGCTGGTGCACCAGTCGACTGCCGTGTCCGCCGGCGACGGTACATATGACCTGGCGGGCCTGGCGACCTACGGCGGCTCGTACTACGTGCACTTCGCCGACCCGTCCGGCAGGTGCGCCTCGGAGTACTACAGCCACTCGGCATTGGCCATCGGCGGAACCGAGGTCGGCGCGACCTGGGGGGCAGGGAGTCGACTGGACGTGGCACTACTTCCGGCGGGAAGCCTCTCGGGGACCGTGAGCGACGGGGCGGGTCGAGGTCTGTCCGGCGTTCGCGTGCAGGTCTACCAGAGGGAGACGAGGTGGAACACGTACTGGGTGCCAGCGGAGTCGACTCTCACGGCTTCTGACGGCTCCTACACCGTCGGTCACCTTCTCGCGGGCACCTATCGGGTCTCCTTCCATGACCCGTCTGACGACATGCTCGACGCCTGGTACGAGGCGCCCATCGGCGCGGGCCCGTCCGGGGTCGCAGTGGCCGCCGGCGCCGACACCGGGGGCATCGACCAGGTACTGAGCCGTACGGCGCGCGTTCGCGGTCGCGTTGTCGACGGTGCCGGCCCGCTGAGCGGCGTCCGGGTCGATGTCTGCGTCGTGGGCATGAGTTCCTTCTCGGTGGTTCGGTCCACGGTCACGACCGCGGATGGCAGCTGGGAGGTCGCGGGGCTGACCACGGGTGGCTACAAGGTGCTCTTCACTGACCCTCTCGGCAGGTACGTGTCCGAGGCGTACCCCGGAGTGCGCGAGTATGAGTCGGACCTAAGCAACGTCTGGAATGCCGGGGACGTCGCTGCGGTCGTCGGAACGACGGTGAGCGGGATCGACGCGCGGATGGACTCGGCCTACCTCACCGGCACCGTGACGGACGGGATCGGCCCGGTCGAAGGCGTGACCGTGACCGCGTACCGGAGCATCGGCTACGCCTACGACATCCCCTACGGGTGGCCGGCCGTCGCGACCGCGGTGACCGGGCCTGACGGAACCTACCGGTTGTTCCACTTGCGCAGTGGCCTGTACCAGGTCGACTTCCACGACCCGTCCAGTCGCTATTTCCCGCAGTACTACGGAGGATCGGAAGGGTTCGGCGGCGCCACGAGATTCGGTGCGAGCGTGGGAGCCACTTCAGCCGGGATCGGCGCGACTATGGTCGCGCCTGCACACATCCGCGGAACGGTGACGGACGGCGCGAGCCCGCTCGACGGGATCGAGGTCACCGCGCTCCAGCCGGACGGCGCCGGCGGCTGGAATTCGGTGGCGACGACCTCGAGCCGTTTCGACGGCAGGTACGACATTGGCGGGCTGCATCCGGGTTGTTATCGCCTGGCCTTCCTGGATCCGAGCGGTCTGGAAGCCACCGAGTACTTCCCGGGTGCCATGGACGCCGATCATGCGTCCGACCTGGCTGTGTCGTCGGGTGAGACGCGCTCGGGAGTGAGCATGACCATCGGGCGTCCGGCCGTCCTGACTGGACAGGTGAACGACGATGCCGGCGCGGCCGGTGGCATCGACGTCACGGCATACCGTGCCGACGGCGCAGGCGGCTGGTATCCGGTCACCTTCGCGACCACCGATGAGGAGGGTTCCTTCGAAATAGGGGGCATGCCCCACGGGACCTACAGGGTCCGCTACGACGACCCATCCGGCCTCCACGCTCTCCAGTTCCACCAGTCGAGCGACACACTCACGGCGGCCACCGACATCGTTGCTTCCTCCGGTGAAACGGTCTCGATCGCCGCAACGCTGTCTCCCGGGGGCGCGATAGCGGGCCGTGTCACGAGCGGCCGGCACGACTTGGCGGGAATCACCGCCGTCGTCTATCACGAAGACACACCGGGAAGCTGGAACGAGGTGACTCGGACGGTGAGCGCGGCCGACGGTGCCTACTCCGTCGCGGGCCTGGCCGCGGGAACGTACCGCTTGGAGTTCGTCGATCCCGCAGGACGGTATCTGTCCGAGTGGTTCGCGGACGCGGCGGCAGTCGGCGAGGCGGCGGACGTCAGCGTCACGCCGCCTTCCCTCGCGGCGGGCATCGACGTGATCCTGGAATCGGGGCACGTCACTGGAACCGTCACGGGCGTGAGCGGGCCGATCTCAGGAGTCGTGGCGACCGCGTATCGCAAGGACGGTTCGGGCACGTGGCAGGCGTTCGCTTCCAGTCCAACGACCCTGGACGGGACGTTCGATGTGGAAGGCCTTCCATCGGATGTCTACCGTGTCGGCTTCGGGGACCCTGGCGGGACGTTCATGGGTGCCTACTTCGAAGCGACGTCCACTCTAGGCGGAGCGCGTGATGTCGCGGTCACGTCGCCGTCGACGGTCGGTCACGTCGATGCCGTGCTGACCAGATACGGACACATCACCGGCATCGTCACGAATGGCACCAGCCCGCTTGCGGGGATAGCCATCTGGGTGTTCCGCCCGGGCGGGTCGAGTGCATTCAAGATCGGATCGACGGGCGCTGACGGGCGCTACGATATCGGTGGTCTGCCCACCGGTCCGTACGACATCACGTTCGCCGACCCGTCACGCGTCTACGAGAGGGGGTATGCGAGCGTGTCCGTCACCGCCGGATCGGTCCTGTCCGGCATCGACAAGGTGCTGGTGCTCCCCGACACGACGCAGCCCTCGACCACGTGCGACATCGCGTATGGCGGCATCTACTGGAACACGGTGACGGCCCACTTCACCGCGGTGGACAACGTTGGCGGAAGTGGTATCGCTTCGATCTACTACAGGACCGTCTCCCAAGGCGATGCGTACGCGACTACCGGCTCGGTGACGTTTACGAGCGGTGGCCTCCACTACCTGGAGTACTGGTCCGTCGACAGAGCCGGCAATTCCGAGTTCACCCATCATGCCGTGATGTTCGCCGTCGGCATCGACACGACCCCGCCGGTGACAACGTCGAACGCGGCGGCCACCTACGCAGGGCCCGGAACCATCACCTTGGCGTCCTCCGACGGAACAGGCAACTCGGGCGTGAGCGGCATCCACCACAAGCTCGACGGAGGAGCCGACATTCTGGGCAACTCGGTGTCCTTCTCCGCGCTCGGGCAGCACACGCTCGAGTTCTGGGCGGCGGACAATGCCGGTAACGTCGAGGCTCACAGGACAGTGACGTTCTCTGTCAACCCCCCGCCCGTGACGCCTCCTCCGGATACGACACGCCCCGTCACCATCTCGGACGCGGTGGCTTCATACCTTGGCGCTGCGACCATACACTTGGTGGCGACTGACAACGCGGGCGGCTCGGGTGTAGCGAACACCTACTTCCGCCTCGACGGCGCGCCCCAGCAGGTCGGCACAGCCGTCACCGCGAGTGGCTTGGGCGCACACACGCTCGAGTTCTGGTCGGCGGACAATGCCGGCAACGTCGAGGTTCACGAGACAGTGACGTTTTCTGTGAGCGCCCCGCCCGTGACGCCTCCTCCGGATACGACACGCCCCGTCACCATCTCGGACGCGGTGGCTTCATACCTTGGCGCTGCGACCATACACTTGGTGGCGACTGACAACGCGGGCGGCTCGGGTGTAGCGAACACCTACTTCCGGCTCGACGGCGCGGCCCAGCAGGTCGGCACAGCCGTCACCGCGAGTGGCTTGGGCGCACACACGCTCGAGTTCTGGTCGGCGGACAATGCCGGCAACGTCGAGGTTCACGAGACAGTGACGTTTTCTGTGAGCGCCCCGCCCGTGACGCCTCCTCCGGATACGACACGCCCCGTCACCATCTCGGACGCGGTGGCTTCATACCTTGGCGCTGCGACCATACACTTGGTGGCGACTGACAACGCGGGCGGATCGGGTGTAGCGAACACCTACTTCCGGCTCGACGGCGCGGCCCAGCAGGTCGGCACGGTCGTCCCAGCGAGTGGCTTGGGTGCGCACTCGCTCGAGTTCTGGTCGGTCGACCAAGCGGGCAACGCTGAGTCACATCACACCACGAACTTCACGATCGCTGCGCCCCCGGTGCTCGATACAGCGCCGCCGACCACTCTGTCCGACGTCGTCGCCTCGTACGCGGAGAGCGCGACCATCAACCTGTTCGCCACCGATGCAGCGGGGGGCTCCGGGGTCGCGCACACGTTCTTCCGGCTCGACGGCGCCCTCTCCGAGGGTGTGACCATCGCGGTGAGTTCGCCAGGCGCGCACACGCTCCAGTTCTGGTCGGAGGACCACGCCTCGAACTGTGAGACACCGCACGTCACCACCTTCTTGGTGACCGCAGCCAAGGCTACCGCGTCCCTCTCGATACGGGCGAGCAGGTCCTCCGTCCGACGCGGCCAGAAGGTCAACTTGTCCGGCACCTGCAAGCCGGTCGGCATGGCCGGCCAGATGGTGACGGTCCAGATGCGTGCACCAGGCTCCCGAGTGTGGAAGCGGTTGACGTCCAAGAAGGTTGCACGCAAGACGGGTGTCGCGTCCTGGAGCTACTCGTACACGGTCAAGAGGACCGCGAGGAAGGGTGCCTACCTGTTCCGCGTTGTCTACACGGGCTCGAGATTCAAGTCGTCGACGTCGAAGAGCGCGAAGGTCACTGCGAAGTAGCGGCCGGTTGGCGGACAGATGTCCGGCTCGGACGTGGCAGGCGCGAGAGACCCAGAGGAGCGTCCATGGCACGCCATCAGGCTTCATGGTTCTTGCTGGGAGCGATCATGCTGTCGGCGCTGCTCGGCTCGCCCGCGACCGGCGTCGCGGCCACCTCTTCGAAGGCCACACCTCTCATGGCCGCTGGCGTCCGAGCCTTGCTTGGTCCGCCAACCACGACTTCGGACGCCCAGCGGGTCTATTACGGCAAGGCCGTGGTGCACCTCAATGTGGTCGACAACGGGTTGGGGATCCAGACGACCTTCTACGCGGTGGACAACAGCCTTGACCACCAGTACGGTACCGTCGCCACGATCACGGGTCTCGGCGCGCACACGCTCACGTTCGCGTCGTGTGACCTCCTGGGCAACTGGGAAGGGTCGCATATCGTGCAGTTCGTTATCTATGCCGACACGATTCCGCCCGCCACGTCCTTCAGCCTCGGTGCTCCCTACTACGTGGGTTCCGGCACGATGGTTCTCAGGGCATCCGACAGCGGGATGGGAGTTGCAGCCACGTATCATCGCGTGGACGGCGGCCCGACGAGCACCGACCCTACCATCTTCCTCGGATTGCCTGGGGCGCACACCATCGAGTACTGGTCGGTTGACGGCGCGGGCAACATCGAGCCTCACAAGACGGCGATCTCGACAGTCGTCGTACCGCGTCCCACGGGACCCACGACGTTCTGCAATGCGTGGTCGACTCAGGCGGGCAAGACCACGATCGCCCTGTCGGTGTACTGGCCGTCATCGGCGGGGTACCCTCCGCCAGCCAGCACCACGTACGTTCGACTGGACGGCGGGGCGACGCAGGTGGCCCGGAACGTCACGGCCGGCGCGATCGGGAACCACAGCATCGAGTTCTGGACAGTCACGGGAGCGGACGAAGAGCCGCACAAGACGGTGACGTTCGAGATAACCGGACTCGACATGAAGCCCCCGCGAACGTGGGTCGTCCAGACGCCGACCGAGGTTCCCGCCGTCATCCGTTTGTCAGCCACGGACGAGATGGGAACGACCTGGGGGGAGAACTGGGTCTCGGGTGTCGCACACACGTACTGCCGCCTCGACGGCGCTGCAGAGGTGGAAGGGGCGGAGATCACGGTAGGCGCCGCCGGAACGCGCACACTTGAGTTCTGGTCCGTGGACGCGGCCGGCAACGCCGAGGCGCACACGACCCAAGTATTCCGTCTGGGGGCGCCAACGCCGACGGACACCGCGGCCCCGACCACCGCTGCCGACGCGGTCGCTTCGTATGCGGGAACCGCCGCCATCCACCTTTCTGCGGTTGATGAGCCGGGCGGGAGCGGCATCGCGCACACCTACTACCGTCTCGACGGCGCGACCCAGGCCAGTGGCACCGTGGTCGTCGCGGCCGGTGCGGGGGCGCACACGCTTGAGTTCTGGTCGGTGGACGTTGCCGGCAACGCGGAGACCCCGCACAAGACCGCAGAGTTCGCGATTGTCTCGCCAGCCGTCGACGTGACCCCGCCCCTCACCATCTCCGATGCGCGTGGCTCGTATGCGGAGAGCGCGACCGTTCGGCTGACGGCGACGGACAACCCCGGCGGCTCCGGCGTCGCACACTCCTACTACCGTCTCGACGGAGCTCCCCCGGCCGCCGGCGATGTGGTCGTCGTCGCCGGTGCGGGGGCGCACACGCTTGAGTTCTGGTCGGTGGACGTTGCCGGCAACGTGGAGACCCCGCACAAGACCGCAGAGTTCGCGATTGTCTCGCCAGCCGTCGACGTGACCCCGCCCCTCACCATCTCCGATGCGCGTGGCTCGTATGCGGAGAGCGCGACCGTTCGGCTGACGGCGACGGACAACCCCGGCGGCTCCGGCGTCGCACACTCCTACTACCGTCTCGACGGAGCTCCCCCGGCCGCCGGCGATGTGGTCGTCGTCGCCGGTGCGGGGGCGCACACGCTTGAGTTCTGGTCGGTGGACGTTGCCGGCAACGTGGAGACCCCGCACAAGACCGCAGAGTTCGCGATTGTCTCGCCAGCCGTCGACGTGACCCCGCCCCTCACCATCTCCGATGCGCGTGGCTCGTATGCGGAGAGCGCGACGGTTCGGCTGACGGCGACGGACAACCTCGGCGGCCCCGGTGTGGCGCACACCTACTACCGTCTCGACGGCGCTCCCCAGATGGAGGGAGCGACGGTTGCGATGAGTATCCCGGGAACGCACATACTCGAGTTCTGGTCGGTGGACGTCGCCGGCAACATCGAGCATCCGCACAAGATGGCGACGCTGGCCATCGCGAAGGCCGCCTGTTCGCTGGCGCTCAAGAGGAATCGCGGCTCGCTCAAGCGCGGACAGAAGGTCGTTCTGTCTGGCACATGCAAACCGGTCGGCATGGCCGGCCAGACTGTAGTGGTTGAAGTTCGTCCGCCGCGCTCGACCGCGTGGAGGCGCCTCGCGGCCAGGGTCGCCACCGCGAAGTCCGGTGTCGCTACCTGGAGCTACGCCTACACATTCAAACGCAGCGCGACCAAGGGCTCGTACCTGTTCCGGACCGTCTACAACGGCCCGACCTACCAAAGGCGCACTTCCGCATCGGCGAAGGTTACGGTCAGGTAGGAGGCCAGCGGGGCGGTCGGGAGCGACAGGCTGGCATGCTCCCCCGTTGCCCTACTACCCGAGATCCGCCAGCAGGTCGCTTGTCGTCTGGAGCCGCTTCGCGATGATCGCCCGCGCGAGCTGCAGCAGCTCGCCGACGCGCTCGTCGGCGAGGCGGTAGACCAGCGTCGCGCCCTGAGGCGTGGCCTCGACCACGCCGGCGGCGCGAGGCTGACTGAGGTGGCGCGACGCGGTGGAGACGTCGAGGCCCACGGCTTCGGCGAGCTGGGTCACCGTCGCTTCCTTCTCGGCGAGCATCTCGAGCATCGCGAGGCGCATCGGCCTCGCCATCGACTTGAAGAAGTCGGCCTTGTGTTGCTGAAGGGCGCGCTTCATAGCAGATCGTTGCCTGCGCATGATCGAGGCGTGCGCGTCGTGTCGCCCTCATCGGCGGCGGACAACGTATGACATCCGTATGGATTGCGTCCACTCCATGTCAGCTCTTGTCGGGAGAATCCGTGCAGAGGGTTGTATCGGATGCTTGCCGGCCGGAGGCCGGTCGGCGTGATGGAGGGGAGTCGTGAGATGGATTCGAGCAAGATGACCGCAAGGGGACGAGAGACCATGAAGTCGTACAGAGGAACCGCCATAGCCGTGGGCGTGCTCTTCATCCTTTGCTCGGCGGCGAGCATTCTGAGCATCGTCCCGTTGGGCGCTCCGGTAGGCTCCCCCGTCGATTTCGCCAAGTTGGCGGCGAACGACAACCGGGTGGTGTTGACCGCGCTCATCGAGTTCGTCTGGGCCGCGACCGGGATGGGGATCGCCATAGGGCTGTATCCGATCCTCAGGAAGTTCAACCCAGTTCTGGCTCTTGGATCTGTTGCCGGCAGAGTGGCCGAGAACGTGTTCGTCCTGGTCGGGGCTCTCAGCCTGCTTGTGCTGCTGACCGTGAGCCAGCAAGCGGCAGGTTCCGCCGCCTCGTCCTCGTTTCAGGCCACCGGAGACGCTTTGGTGGCAGTACGGGATTGGGTGCATGGGTTCGTCGCGCTGATCCCATTTGGCATCGGGGTCTTCATGTACTACTACGTGCTCTACACATCGAGACTCATCCCCCGATGGCTATCGGGTTGGGGGCTCGTCGCAGCCGGATTGTCCGTGGTCGCGACCGTCTACGCCGGCTTCACCCAGGACTTCGGCTTCACGACGGTCAATACCGTGCTCAACATTCCGATAGGTCTTCAGGAGATGGCCTTGGCCATCTGGCTCATCGCCAAGGGATTCAGCACTCGCGCCCTCGCGTCGGTCGCGCCGGCTGGGGAAGGTGCCTCATGAGGGCGGCGGTTTGCACAGCCTACGGTCCCCCCGACGTTCTTCAGCTTAGTGATGTGGAGAGGCCTGTTCCCGGCGACGACGAGGTTCTCATCAAGGTGTGCGCGACCACCGTGCATCGGGGGGACGTGCGGATCCGCAGTTTCGATGTTCCGCGCGGACAGCGGCTCATGGCTCGCCTCGTCCTCGGCTTCACCCGGCCCAAGAACCCGATCCTGGGAATGGAGCTGGCCGGGGTGGTCGAGGGGGTCGGCAAGAACGTGACGCTGTTCAAGAAGGGTGACGAGGTCTTCGGGTTCACCGGATGGGGACTCGGCGCGTACGCGGAGTACGCATGTGTCCGTGAGAGGCCGAGAAAGTCGATCGAGAAGGACGGGATGCTCGCCATTCGGCCGGCCAACATGACCTTGCGGGAGGCTGCCGCTGGGGTTGCCACCGGCGCGGCAACCGCCTTGAGGGTCCTTCGGAAGGCGAACATCAAGCCCGGCCAGAAGGTCCTGGTCTATGGAGCCTCGGGAAGCGTGGGCACCTATGCCATCCAACTCGCGAAGTCCTTCGGAGCGGAGGTCACGGGTGTCTGCAGCACTGCCAACCTAGAGCTGGTCGGGTCGCTCGGAGCCGATCACGTGATCGACTATACGCAACAGGACTTCACCGAGAGCGACGAGAACTACGACGTCGTCTTCGACGCGGTGGGCAAGCTCTCGCCCCCACGGGCCAAGAAGGCACTGAAGACGAATGGCGTCTATCTCAACGTCAACAAGGACTCTGGATCCGGCGGTGGCGGGAGTCCCGAGGATCTGGTGTTCCTCACCGACCTGATCGAGCGCGGGAAGATCAGGGCGGTCATCGACAGGTGCTATCCGTTGGACGAGATCGTCGAGGCACACAGATATGTGGAGCGGGGGCACAAGAAGGGGAACGTGGTCGTTTCCGTGGCGGAGTAGGTGAAGTGGGACGGGCCGCCGCGAAACGCGTTGAGAGCGCTTGAGCCAAGGGGGGATCACCATGAACGCCGTCGTCCAGACCGGCTACGGGAACGCGGACGTGATGGAGCTCAGGGAGGTCGAGAAGCCCACGCCGGGGGACGGTGAGGTGCTCGTCCGCATACTGGCGGCCTCCCTTGCCGCAGGCGAGTACTACGGGATGAGGGGCAAGCCCTTCCCGATACGGTTCTACATCGGGTTCCTCAAGCCCAAGAAGGACTTCGTTGTAGGGCTCGATTGCGCGGGAGTCGTCGAATCGGTCGGCAAGGATGTGACCGGTTTCCAGCCTGGTGACGAGGTGTTCGGGGAGTGCCACGGCTCGTGCGCCGAGTATGCGGTCGCCAGTGAGAGCACTCTCGCGCACAAGCCGCACAACCTGACGTTCGAGCAGGCCGCGGCCGTGCCCACGTCCGCGTGCACCGCGCTTCAGGGTCTTCGCGACCACGGCAAGGTCCGGCCGGGGCAGAAGGTGCTCATCAACGGCGCCTCGGGGGGTGTGGGACCTTTCGCCGTGCAGATCGCCAAGACCCTCGGCGCCGAGGTGACCGCCGTCTGCAGCACGGGGAATGTGGAGACGGCCCGGTCTATCGGCGCGGATCATGTCATCGACTACACTCAGGAGGACTTCACCCTGGGCGGACCTCGCTACGACGTGATCATGGACAACGTCGCCAGCCACTCGCTGTCGGACACCAGGCGCGCGCTCACCTCCCAAGGGGTCCACGTCCCGAGCAGTGGTCACGCGGGCATGGGGTGGATCATCACCGCAGCCCTGACGGCGCTCTTCGCGCGTAAGCAGGGCAGCCCGTTCGTCGCATCCACGACCGGCAAGGACCTGGTCGCGCTCAACGGGTTCATCGAGGCAGGCAAGGTCTCTCCGGTCATCGACCGAACGTATTCGCTGATCGATGCTCCAGAGGCCTTCCGGTACCTGGACGAAGGTCACGCCCGCGGCAAGGTCGTCATCTCTGTGGAGCCTGAGTATGCGTAGCGCCGGTCAGCTGGCGCGGGAGGAGGGTCGAACCATGGTGGACGTGAGGATCACGCTCTCGGGACTCTGGGTGGCCGTGATGTTGACGTTTCTCTTGGGGGACGTGCTGCGTGTATTCGCCGGCCATGCCGTGCCGGGGCAGATACAGGGCAAGCCGGTCAGTCAGGGAATGTGGTTGCTGATCGCGGCGATCATGCTGATCCCGATCGTCATGCTCGTCGTGTCCCTGACGCTTCCGTATCCCGCTGTCCGCTGGGTCACCCTCGTCGTAGCCGCGCTCGTGGTGGTCTTCAATCTCGCCGGCCTACCATACGAAGGCGCCTACGACAACTTCCTGATCGTCGCGAGCTTCGTCTTCTGCGGGCTGATCGTCTGGTATGCCTGGACGTGGCCGGCGCCCGGCTAGGACGTCGAACAGGACCCCAGACGCTACAATCGTCTGAGCGCACGCACGCGTCCGCCCCGGGGAGGAAGCCGCTTGACCACCAAAGGTCGCATCCTCGTTCTGGACGACGAGGAGACCATCGTCAACGTCGTCTCGATGAACCTCACCAGCGAGGGCTACGGCGTCGACACCGCCCTCGACGGCGAGGCCGCCATCGAGCTCTTCGACCCGTCTGCGCACGTCATGGCAATCCTGGACATCATGCTTCCGGGCATCGACGGATACGAGGTGGCGCGCCGGATACGCTCGGTGTCGGACGTGCCGATCATGATGCTTTCCGCCCGCGACTCAGACGTCGACATGGCCGTGGGTCTCGGCATCGGGGCCGACGACTACATGACCAAACCGTTCTCGCCCGTCGAGCTGGTCGCGCGGGTGAAGGCGCATCTGCGCAGGTACGCGGCGAGCAAGCGGGAGGCCGGGGGCGCCGAGCAGACCTCGGCGGAGGAGATCATCTGCGCGGGGTCCGTGCGCGTCGATACCGCCACGTTCACGGTGACCGTTCGCGGCGTCCCGGTGGAGCTGACGGCCACCGAGTTCGGGATACTGAAGCTCCTCGCGGCTCACCCTGGCCGCGTCTACACCAAGGCGCAGATCTACCAGCTGGTCTGGGACGAGGAGTTCGGCTACGACTTCTCGACGGTCCAGGTACACGTCCGTCGGCTGCGCGCCAAGATCGAGGACGACCCCTCCGAGCCTGTCATCATCGGCACGGTGTGGGGCATCGGCTATCGCTTCAACGCGGATGCCGCGAAGTGATCACCGCCACGGTCCTCATCATCGGCCTAGCTCTCGTCATTGTCGCGGCGGTGGGGGCCGTCTACCTGGTGGAGCGCCTGCGCCGGCAGTCCACGCTCCGGCGCGTCGCCGAGGGCCTCGATGAGCTCGCGCGCGGGAACCTCGTACATCGCGTCGTGGCGCAGGGTTCGGGCGAGACGGCCGAGCTCGCCTCGGCGGTCAACCGGCTTGCCGAGGCGATGCAGGCGTCCCGATCCGACGACCTGCGCCGCGAGGAGGCCCACAGCCAGCTCATCAGCAATCTCTCGCACGACCTTCGCACGCCCATCACGTCGATCGCCGGCTACGTCGACGCGCTCCAGCGCGGCGTCGGCGATGACCCCGCGCGGCACCTCGACATCATCGCCATGAAGACGGCCGAGCTGACGCGCCTCGCGGACGACCTCTTCTACCTCACTCGCCTCGACGCGGGGGATCTCAGTCTCGCCCTCGCGCCGGTCGACGTGGCCGAGGTCGCACGCCGGAGTCTGCTCGGCTTCGAGCACGAGCTGCGTTCGAGGGGGATCGACGTCGTCGTGGAGATTCCCGATGCGACCTGCGTGGTCGTTGCCGACGAGGCGGCGCTCGGGCGCGTCATCGGCAACTTCGTCGCGAACAGCCTCAAGCACGCGCGCTCGATGCGCAGCCTGGGGGTGACCGTCGATCGCGAGGGCGACGGGTGCGCAGTCACCGTGTGGGACGACGGCGAGGGCTTTCCGAAGGGCGTGGCCGAACTGCTCGAGCGCGGGACGTCGGTCGGCCCTGGCGGTGGTGCCGGTCTCGGCCTGTCGATCGCGCACGAGCTGAGCACGCGCATGGGGGCGACTCTGCGCGTATCCAGCGTCGCCGGGGAACGGACCTCGGTGACCGTGCTGTTCCCGGCGACCGCGTCGCCAAGATCGATCTCGGAGAACGTATGAGATCCGTATGGATTGCGTCCACGCCATGTCAGCTCTTCTCGGGAGTATCGATGCAGAGGTTTGCATCGGATGCTCGCCGGCCGGAGGTCGGTCAGCATGACTGAGAGGAGACGCACCATGGACTACATGGGGATCTTGAAGGAGGCCTGGGGAGTCACGCGGCGCAACAAGCGCCTGTGGATCCTCGGCCTGTTCGCCGCGGGGACCGCCAGTGTCTCGACCAACTGGAACTCGAGTTCCTCGAGCTCCAGTGGCTCCAAAGGCCTGCCGCCCGGATGGGAGAACATCCACACGCCCAACGAGGCCCTGCAGCGCGGGCTCGATCTGGCCGGCAAGCAACTCCATGTCTCGCTGGGGACGGCCGCTCAGTGGTGGCCGATCATCG
Source organism: uncultured Coriobacteriia bacterium (assembly GCA_963695385.1). Classification (GTDB taxonomy): domain Bacteria; phylum Actinomycetota; class Coriobacteriia; order Anaerosomatales; family PALSA-660; genus JANYAK01. The sequence goes on along the minus strand of OY968780.1, from coordinate 1,888,891 downwards.
GCATGGCGGTCCTGACGCTCATCGTCGTCGTGCATCGTGTGCTGGGCTATCGGCATCGCCGCACGAGGCGGGCTCATCGAGCAGACGCGCGAAGCGATCGCGGGCCGGCCGACGAGTGCCGGCGCCGGGTGGCGGAGCGGTCTGCGCTACTGGGGTCGCGTGTTCGCGGTCGGGTTCCTGCTGGGGCTGCCGCTTCTCGGGCTCGGCATCGTGGGCCTGATCACGGCTGCGGTCTTCGGGATTCCCGCGCTCTGTCGCGGGAGGCGCAGCGCACACCGCGGGACTCGCGGGCATGGGGCTGGTGCTCTCGCTCATCGGTCTTGTCGCGGTCGTGGTCGGCGTGATCGTGAGCATGTTGCAGGAGGTTGCGCTGCGGCACGCGATACTCGACGGCCGAGGCGCCGTCGACTCGATCAAGGCCACGTGGGACGACCTGTGGTCGAAGCGAGGGGTCGCGAGCATGTGGCTCGTCATGATCCTCGTCAACATCTGCACCCTCATCGCCATCGCCATCGTGTTCGTGGCCGCCGCCATCGTGGTCGCGCTCGTGATCGCCGGCTCCGTGGCTGTCGGCGGAACGTCGATGTTCTGGCTGCTCCTCCCGCTGGGGCTGCTCCTCGTGCTCATGCTCATGATGTTCAAGGCCGTGTACTCCACATTCCGCAACACGGCTTGGACCGGGTTCTACGTTCGGATCGAGCGTCCCGAAGTCACCGCCCCCACTACCACCGCGTGACGTGGACAGCTCAGTTCTCATAGAGGCGGACCGCCTGTCCAAGACTCTGGGCAGGCGGATCCTCCTCGACGACGTGTCGCTCAGCGTCGCACGTGGGGACCTCTACGCGCTCGTGGGAGAGGCGGGTTCGGGCAAGACCGCTCTCCTGCGGGCGCTCGTGGGGCTCGCGGTTCCGGACACGGGCTCGGCTCGGATCATGGGTGAACTTGCGGGACCGAGCACCTACCGTGTCTTCGGGCGCGTCGGGTTCCTGTCCGCCGACCCACCGGTGCGCCGCGGCCTGAGCGTCCGTCGCGACATCGAGACCAGCCTCGCGCTCGCCGGTATAGGCGACACGGAGGCATCGCAGCGGGTGCTCGCGCTCGTGGGGATCGACTCCCTTGCCGAGGAGCCCGCAAGCTCGCTGGGCGACGACGACCGTCGTCTGCTCGGCATCGCACGAGCCATCGCTCACAGTCCCGAGCTGCTGGTGCTCGACGAGCCCACGCGCGGACTTGGCGGCGTGGAACGCCGTCGCATCCTGGACCTGCTTCGCATGCTTTCCGTCGAGCGTGAGATCACGATGATCGTCGCCACGCGCGTCGCCGACGGCGTCGTGGAGCTGGCTTCGCGCGTCGGCGTGATACGAGGCGGCAGGCTCGTCGCCGAGTTCGACCGCGACGGCCTGCGCGAACGCGGGCGCGAGCACGTCGAGGTGGTCGTCTCCGATCCGCCGCGAGCCGCGCTCGTGCTCGAGGACCGGCTCGGCCTCACGGATTTCGCCGTCTGTCAGGAGCACCTGATCAGGATCTACGTCCCCGGCACGCGCATCAGCGAGATCAACACAGCGCTGGTCGCCGAGGGAATCGCGGTGACCCGCCTCGCTGTGAACGCGGGCTCGATCGAGGACCTTCTGGAGCGTCTATCGAGCGGAGAGGCGGCCCCCCAGTGATCGGCCGGCTCATCAGGACCGAGGTCGCCGAGTTGCGCCGCTCGATCGTGGTGTGGCTGGCCGTGCTGCTGGTCGTGGGTGGCTCGGTGCTGGCGCGAATGCTGGCTTGGGTCTCCCACGCGCTCGCACGCACCGAACTCCGAGGGCTTCCCTATGTCCCTGCCGATATGGGCTGGAGCGACGTGGCCGTCCCGCTCGCCCTGCTCGCCTATCTCATCATGACGTCGTACATGTTCGGCCGCGACTTCGAGGACGGCAACATCGATCTGATCATGACCTCTCCGGTGCGGCGAGAGTCGGTCGTCGTCGCCCGCACGATCGTCATCGCGATCGGCGTGCTCGTGCTCTCGCTGGCAGGCTGGGGCGCCGACGTCTCGATGCGCGCGGTTCTCGCGACCTCCTCGTTCGAGCCTGGCTCGGCGACCAGCACGGGCGCGGCTCTTGGCTCGGCGATCGCCGCGATCGCGACGCTTCCGCTGGTGGCCTGGGCATCGATCCGGTTCCGAGGTGTGCTGCCCGCGCTCGGTCTGGGCATCGCGATCGAGGTCGTGGTGCTCGCCCTCGGGTGGATCGCGTTCGTGCGGTTGCTTCCATGGTTCCTTCCGACGGCGCTGGCCTCCGGAGGCAGTACGTCGTGGCTCAGCGTCGCGCTCTCGGTCCTGCTGTTCGCCGGGGGCATGGCCGCGACCTTCCGAGGACTTCGTACCGTCGATCTCTACGAATAGCTCGGAGCTACGAACAGACCAATAGCCGACGGGAGTGGGTGGGAAAGACGTGCCGAACCGGCGTCTGGAAGCTCTCCCCCTGTCTGGTATCCACGGAGGTAGATCCACCATGAAGACTGCAACGAACCGCCACGAAGTGGCAGAAGCGCGCGAGGAGCTTGAGCGAGGAGTGCATGCGGCCTTGGAGACCTACTCCAACGTCCACCGCGGCAGCGGGCACAACTCGGTCGTGTCCACGCACCTGTTCGAGCAAGCCAGGGACATCGTTCTGGAGTATCTGGGCCTGAACAAAGCCAGGCACGTAGTCATCTTCTGCACGCCGAGAAGGGCAGAAGCGCTCATGGCGCAGCTCGAGCCCGGAACTTACGCGAGCGTCTCGAGCCGGGACGTCGGCCTGCCACTCGGCGTGAGGGCTCTGGCTGTCGACAAGAGGGCGCTTCCGAAGGACCTTCCGTTCGAGACCGGGGGAGGGACGGCGCGGCTCGTCTCCGCGGGCTGGGTCATCTGGTCCCCCGCACCCGACAGATTCGAACCCGGCACTCCCGCGATCGTCAATGTCATTGCGCTGGCCAAGGCACTGCGTCTGACTCAGCGCTTCGGGAGTGACGCCTTCAAGGATGGGGCCGCCGAGACGCTGACGGCCGCCGAGATCGTCCGCCACGACGGGCTGGACCAGTACTCCGGCCGAGAACTCCTCGATGAACTCAGGCACGCTTTGGTCGGCCGTGGTGTTCGCGTCCCCACGGCGGAAGGCGCCCGTCCCTACGTCAACTTGGACAACGGCGCCAGCACACCGACGTTCGAGCCGATATGGAACGCCGTCCGCCAGACTTGGGGACAGCCCGAGCACGTGCGACGGGCGATCGTCTCAGAGGTCAAGTCCGTCTGCGCCGACGTGCTGGGCGCGCCGTCGTCGGACTACGACGTGCTCTTCACCTCCAATACCACCGAAGCCATCAACCTGGTGGCCGAGAGCTTGAGCCGCGAATTCGGGCAGGACTCCGAGCCGGTCGTGATCAACACGCTTCTCGAGCACAACTCCAACGAGCTGCCATGGCGTGCGATTCCCGGCGCTTCGCTCATCCGGTTGCCGATCGACGCCGAAGGTCTTGTGGATCTGAGCGTGCTGGAGGGGCTCCTGCGCGAGTACAACGAGAGAGGCGAGCACGGAAAGAAGCGAGTCGAACTCGTCTCCGTGAGCGGCGCCTCGAACGTACTCGGTACTTTCAACGATCTGGCCGAGATCGCCCGAATCGCGCACCGCCACGGGGCGCGCTTGTTGGTGGATGCCGCGCAGCTGGTCGCGCACCGGAAGGTCTCGATGGAAGGCGGCGGGATCGACTATCTCGCCTTCTCCGCGCACAAGGCGTACGCACCGTTCGGCACCGGAGTGCTGGTGGCCAGAAAGGGGCTCCTGAGTTTCGACCCCGCCGAGATGCAGCTGATCCGCTCGTCCGGCGAGGAGAACGTCGGGGGAATCGCCGCGCTGGGCAAGGCGCTCGTCCTTCTCCAGCGGATCGGTCTGGACGTGATCCAGGAGGAGGAGCAGGCTCTGACCGCTCGGGCGTTGCTGGGCATGGCGAGAGTCCCTGGCCTCAAGATCCACGGGATAGGGGACCCGGAGTCGTCAGCGTTCGCCCACAAGGGCGGTGTCATTCCCTTTGACCTGAAGGGGGCCTCTCCCCACCGGGTGGCCAAGGAGTTGGCCGATCGTGGAGGCGTCGGCGTGCGATCCGGTTGCCACTGCGCTCATCTGACCGTCAAGGAGGTGCTCGGGGTACCGCCCTGGGCACAGCGACTTCAGGGCCTGATCGTGACCGTCCTTCCTCGGTTGGAGCTGCCCGGCGTCGTCCGCGTGAGCCTGGGGATCGAGAACAGCGAAGAGGACGTCGACACGCTGATTCGCGTGTTGGACGGAATCGCTGGGCAGCCTCGGGCCAGAGGGGCGCTCAAGGTCGCCAAGAAGCGGATGGATGGCTTCGCCGAGGCCGCGGCGCAGCGAGTGTTCGTGCAACCCGGATAGAACGTGGTCAGGCGGCGGGCTCCTCTGCAGGCGACACGGCAGGGATTTGGTGCACAATATCGCGAGCGACGGCGAAGGGCGAAGCGGGGGGCACAGTGGTCAAGCAGCCGGTCCTACCGGCCGTCCGCGCGGGCTCGAGCCGGCGCGGAGGATGGCTGACGCTCGGAGTCGTCCTGGTCGCCTGCGGATTCGTCTGTCTGGCTGCCCTGCAGTACCTGATGCCGGCGTCGCTTCGGCATCCGGGCCCCGTCGACCCGCTCGGCGCCCGACAGTTCGCACTGTGGCTGTTCGGTCATGTCCCTGCGGAGATGAGCGTGTCGGCTTTCGCCTGGTCGTTCCGCGCGCTCGTGGTGGTCGTTTGGATCGGCTACGGTCTGGTCCTGTATGCCGGACTGCGGCACGGTGTGGATCGACCGACGATCGTGTTGGCGGTGGCGGCCGTGCTCGCCGTCGTGCTCGCCATTCTGTTCCCGCCGTCGCTCTCGCACGACCTCTACGCCTACCTCGGATTCGGCCGGATGCGCGCGCTGTACGGTCTGAACCCCTACGTCCACACTCTCCACGAGATCGCGGGAAGGGGGGACGTGGTCGCCCGCCGCTACTCGACCCCGCTGTCGAGCATGTACGGTCCTGTGTGGACGCTCCTCGTCTCGGGCGTCGCATCCTTGCTGCGCCACGCCGCCATCCCCATGCAACTCGCGGCGCTGAAGCTCATCGAGGCCGCCGCCCTGGTTGTCGGGGCCGTTTCCGTTCGCGAGATCGCGCGCGCTTGGGATCCTCGCCATGCCGACATCGCCTGCGTTGCCTTCGCGCTGAATCCGGTCCTCATGCTCGAGGGCCCGGCCAACGGGCACAACGACATTCTCATGGTCGCGCTGATGCTTGCCGGTATCGCGCTGGCCGTGCGCTATTCATGGCAGCTCGGCTACCTGGTCCTGGGCCTATCCGTCGGCGTGAAGTTCGTGAGCCTGGCGATAGTGCCGTGGCTGATCATCGAGCAGGTGCGTCGGATGGCGTGGAGGAGGGCGCTGGGGCGAGCAGTCGCCGCCGCGGGCCTCGTGCTCGCGCCAATGCTCGCGGCGCTTCTGCCTTTCTGGGCGGGACTCGGAACCCTCTCGGGAGTGGGAGCCATGTACGCCGCCAGGTCGTCGGGTGGCACGGCCTCCGGCGCCGGAGTCCTGTTCGTGGTGCTCCTCTACGCGGCGATGACCGTCTGGGTCTGGCGGGGGCCAGGCGACCGTCTGGCGCCGGCATGGACGGCGTGGTCGATCGCCGGCATCCTGTTCGCCATCCCGGGGATCCTGCCCTGGTACCTGTCCTGGCCGATCAGCGTCACTCTCACGCGATGGGACCGTCGGCAGACGGTCCTTTCCGCGGCATGCGCGGTCCTGGGTATGGGCTGGATGCTGTACTACACGGCTGTCAGGGTCGGCTGACCTGCGCTCCGCCTCGGTTCCTACTCCCCGCTCTTGGCGGCCACCCAGGCCTGTACGGCGGCGCACTGGTATGCGGCCAGTCCCGCGCGGGCCTTGTCGATGTTCTTGGTGAACCGGTGATCGCTGACCCACATCTGTCCCAGGTTCGCGTACATCTGCGGCGGGCAGTCGTAGAACCACTTCTCCAGATGCGCGTGATGTCTGTCGGCCGCGGCGATGGCTTCGGGTGAGTCGGGCGCGGCGCCGGCGTCCATGAGCGCGACGAACTCTTTCGTCACAGTCTCACTCTCGAGTTTGACCTGCTGCCAGTCGGCCTTCGTGTAGCGCTTCGTGCGCGCGGCCGACTGCTTGTAGGCGTCGGTGTCTCCCCAACGCTCCTTGACCTCGTCTTCGTACTGGGCGGGGTCGAAGCCGTCGAACAACTCGCCGAACATGTCGGACATCTCTTCCTTCGTCATGGTGCCTCCTCCTTCTGAAGCGGCCAGTGCCGCGTCTATCGCCGTGAGCATCGTCTCGGTCCGGCGAGCCTTCTCGACCAGCAGCGAGCGTTGGGCCCGCAAGGCCTCGGCCCGGTCGAAGCCGGGGTCGAGCATGATGCCGCGAATGTCCGGCAGCGAGAAGCCGAGCTCGCGGAAGAGCAGGATCTGGTGCAGACGCTCGAGGTCGTCCACCGCGTAGAGCCGGTAGCTCGACTCGCTGCGACCGGAAGGGGACAGAAGCCCGATCTCGTCGTAGTGGTGCAGCGTGCGCACGCTGACCTTCGCGATCCGGGCTGCTTCGCCCACTGTCCACGCCATCGTCACTCACCTCCAGGTGACAGCGTAAACCCTGACGTTACGTCAGGGTCAAGAGGTGATTCCGGCGATGATACGATATCGGTGCGGCGCCTTCTGTCGGCCGCGATCCCGGAGTCGGCTACGCGGAGGTCCAATGCCGGAGTGCTCGTTCCACAAGGGCGTGCAGACCAGCGTCACATGCATCGAATGCGGGCGCTACATCTGCCCGAAGGACATGATCGATACGCCCGTGGGATACAAGTGCCACGAGTGCGGTCGAACGCGTCGGCCCACGCTCGGCGGTGTGAAGCCCCGTCAGCTCGCGCTGGGCGCGGCCGCCGGTCTGGGCGCGGCCGCCGTGGGCGGTCTCGTGCTCGCGTTCGTCCCCTGGTTCGGCCTCTTCACCGCGATCATTTACGGCGCCGCCGTCGGGGAAGCGACCAGGCGAGGCAGCAGCGGGCATCGCACGTGGGAGTTCGCGGCGATCGCGGCGCTGGCCGCCTTCTTGGGGACGTTCGTCTCTCTCCTGCTCGGTGACTTCCGGTGGAACTACCTCGCCGGCATCCTGGGCCCCATCGCCGCGGTCTTCTTCGTCACCAGCTCCCGCTGGTAGGTAACGCAAACGGGCCGAGTGGCTCGGCCCGTTCCCGTCAGCAACGTCACCACGGATGGTGACGACTATTCCAGAAGTACGTGCTAGTTATGCAACACCGGCTTGCCAAGACCGTTGGTCTCGGGGAGACCGCCGCCGAAGTGCCTGCGGATGTCTTCGACCACCGCGATCACGAAACTGAGCACGGTACTCACGAGGAATCCGAGTATGAATACCAACACTCCCACAGCACCGACACCGATCAATGTGAGTCCGATAACTCCGATGGTGGCTGACATCTCAATCGCCTCCTACTCACTTGCGAGGTCCTGCCGACCCGGTTGGTCGACTGTTTGTCCTATTCATTGTGTACCCGACCAGCGGCATAAGTTAGGGAACATTGACGCGCTGCCGACGAACGGCTGGTCTACTTCCACATCGCTCGGATGTGGTCTCGGATGGATGCGCCTGACGCGATCGGATCCGCGAGCTCGTCGTCACGTGCGGGGCCGGTTCCGCCCGCCTCATCGCGAAAGAACAGCCGCACTCCGTCGGCCACGAAACGCGTCGGCTGCGCGTACCCGTGGGCGTCGGTGTGGTTCCACGGTGACGTGTAGTAGCGGAGTGGAAAGCACACGTAGAGCCAGTCCTTCGCACGAGTGCAGGCCACATAGAAGAGCCTCCGCTCCTCCTCGATCTCCTCGACCGAGCCGGTCGCCATGTCCGAGGGGATGTTCCCGTCGGCGGCGTGGATGACGTAGACCGCGTCCCACTCCAGACCCTTCGCCGAGTGCATGGTGGACAGGATGAGGAAGTCCTCGTCCATGAGAGGCGGACCCGCCAGGTCCTCCGCCCACGAAGGGGGGTCGAGCGCCATGTCGGCCAGAAGGTCGAGGCGGCTGTCGAAACGCGCGGCGAGCCTCTCCATCTGCTCGAGGTCGCGGAGCCTCGCGGTCGCGTTGTCGTATCGGCGCTCCAGAAGGGGGGCGTACATCTCCCGCACGGCGTGCACCTGTGCGGGCAGGTCCATGGGCTCGGGGCGGGTGAGGTCCAGCATGAGCGACACCAGACCCGCCCAGTGCGTCTTGGCGGCCGGAGCCGGCGAGGGCAGATCGGCCCAGGCCATGAAGTCTCCGCCGGCCGCCGCGAGCTCATCCATCAGACGAGACGCGATCGCCGGGCCGACGCCGGGCAGCAGCGTCAGGACCCGCAGCCCCGCCGAGAGGTCCCGCGGATTCTCCGCCAGCCGAAGGATAGACGTGAGGTCCTTGACGTGCGCGGTCTCCGTGAACTTCAGCCCGCCGTACTTCCTGTAGGGGATGTTGCGTCGCTGGAGCTCCATCTCCAGGGGCAGCGAGTGATGCGTCGCCCGGAAGAGCACGGCCTGCCGCTTGAGCAGCAGCCCCGTCTCGCGGAGCTCCAGCACGCGGCGAACGATGAAGTCGGACTGCTCGTCCTCGTCATGGCAGGTCACGATGGCCGGGACGTCGCCGGATTCCCGGGCGGTCCACAGCTCCTTCTCGTGGCGCTCGGCAGCCTCGGCGATGATGCGGTTGGTCGCGTCCAGGATGGGCTGGGTGGAGCGGTAGTTCTGCTCGAGGGGCAGGGTCGTGACGCCGGGAAACAGGGTTGGGAAGTCCAGGATGTTGCGCACGTCGGCGGCGCGAAAGGCGTAGATGGACTGGGCGTCGTCGCCCACCACCGTGACGCCGGTGCCGTCCGGTCGCAGGAGACCCACGATGCGCGCCTGCAGGGAATTCGTGTCCTGATACTCGTCGACCAGCACCCGGTCGAATCTGCGCCGGACCTCGGCCCCGCAGGCGGGATCCTCCATCATGCCCAGCCAGTACAGGAGCAGGTCGTCGTAGTCGAGAACCGCCGAGTCGAGCTTGCGCTCGACGTAGTCGGCGAACAGGCGCTTCAACTCATCCTCGTGCTCCCGGCACCAGGGGAAGGACTTGCCCAGGACCTCCGAGAGCGGGCGGCCTGAGTTGACGCATCGGCTGTAGATGTCGAGGCACGTGCCCTTCTGCGGGAATCGCCGGTCCGTGCGAGCCATGCCCGATCGCGCGCGCGCGACGCCCATCAGATCCTCCGAGTCGCCGCGGTCCAGGATCGTGAAGGAGGGGTCGAGGTCGATGCCCAGACCGTGGAGCCGCAGAAGCCGGGTGGCGATGGCGTGGAACGTGCCGCTCCATACCTGAGAGCCGGCCGGGACCACCGAGGATCGCCCGACCGGCGCAGCTCCGCCATCCGACTCCTTCTCGCGGCGCGCCGACTCCTCGGCCAGCCGCCGCAGGATCCCATCGACGCGGCGCGACATCTCGCCGGCGGCACGCCGCGTGAACGTGAGGAGCAGGATGCGGCGGGGGTCGGTACCCGTCGCGATGTGATGCGCCACGCGGTGGGCCAGGGTGGTGGTCTTGCCGGTGCCGGCTCCCGCGATCACCAGGAGGGGCGCATCCCCGTGGGTGGCGGCGGCGTGCTGGGCATCGTTGAGATCGGCCATGACGGCGCCGAGCGCCTGCTCGCCGAGGGTCGCGGCGTTGTCCATCGGAGTCTCCGTTGCGTGAGGGGATGCGAACATGTGTTCGATTATGCCTCAACGGGAACCGACGTTCAAGCGCGCCGCGCGATCGATCGCGCGGCGGGACCGTCCGGCGCGCGGGACCGTCCAGCCCGGGACCGTCCGGCCCGGGACCGCCCCTACAGATACCGCCTGACGAGGTGATTGCCTCGGCGCCGAAGCGAGGACAGGCGCTTCATCACCCGTTTGCGCACCGCCGACTGCCGTGCGCCGGAGACGCGACGTGCCGGTCGCGTGGCCAGAGACTCCCAGTAGACGTCGGCCAAACGGGCCGCCTGCTTGTCGATCGACATCTCGAGGGCCCTCACGAGCGACGCCTTGGCCATCGCGTCCCGGATCCCCGGGTCTCCCAACAGTCGGTCAGCGGCCGCGGCCAGTTCGGCGGCGTCCTCCGACACGAGCAGGCCGCTGACTCCGTCGGCGACAGCGTCGGCCACGGCCAGGTCGTTCACCGCGACGACGGGCAGACCCGCCGCCATCGCCTCAGATATGACGAGTCCCTGGGTCTCGCTCGTCGAGGCGAAGAAGAGCGCCTCGGAAGCGTGGTACGCCGCGCGCACGTCCTCGCGTCCGAGGTACCCGGCGAAGGTCACCCTGTCCGCGACGCGATCCCTCCTCGCGTGACGCTCCAGATCCCCACGGTCGGGACCGTCGCCGACGACGAGAAGCCGGACATCGGAGGTACGCATGTAGGACATGGCGTCGATCAGGAGGTCGACGTTCTTCTCCTTGCCGAGCCGGCCGACGAACACGAGCAGACGGTCCGTCGCGGGTATCCCGAACCGGCGTCGCAGCGCCTCGACCGCGTCCGGGTCGCGCACGGAGAGCATCCCGGTGTCGACCCCCGTCGCCAAGGTCACCACCGGTTTGCGGACTCCCCAGTCCACGAGCGCGCGGTGGATCTTCGTCGAAGGCGCGATCACGACGTCGCACTGGTCGCAGAACTCCCGCGACAGGCGCTCGGCGAGATCGCGCGTCAGCTGCGTCTCCCAGACGTAGTGGACGTACTCCGGGTAGAGCGTGTGGTACGTGTGGATGTAGGGGAGCCGGAAGCGCTTGGCCATCGCAAGGCCGAACAGCCCGATCGCGAAAGGATCGTGCGAGTGGATGACGTCAAGGTTCGCCCGGCGCACGAGTCGATGGGCGTGGGCCGAATAGAGCGCCGCGAGACGCATCTCCGGTTGGAAGGCGAATGGCACCGACGGGATGCGGATGACGTGCGGTCCGTCGTTCGGCTGCCGGGGGGTCGGCGCGAAGATGTAGACGGCATGCCCCTGGCGCTCGAGCGCCCTGGCGAACAGCCTGATGGAGGTGACGACTCCATTGATCTGGGGCGTGTACGTGTCGGTGAAGAAGCCGATCCGCATGGGGTGGGAATGCTCCTTTCGCGCGCGTCATCTGTGCACGGGCGCCGAGGGCGATGTTAGCGCATCGGCCGGGGGCCCGCTCGACGCAGGCGCGCCCGGGGACGGCGGATCTTGCCCGCCGGCACGGCGCAGCAGCCCCGTTCCGCTATCCTGTCCCGTGAGGGTCGCACCCGATGCTCGAGAGGGCATGCGAGGCGCATCCCACGGCTGCGTGGGACCCACCCTGCCAGGCGCGACCCATCCCACAGCCGTGTGGGACGCGCCCTACTTGGGGGTATGCACTCGTCGTAGTCCGCGGCTGGAAGCCGTGGGCTAGCGAGAGGAGTAGACGATGGACGAGATGGTCCTCGGGGGCCGGTACCGCGTTGTGCGCGAACTCGACGCCGACCTGACCAGGAAGACGTACCTCGCCGCTGACGACAGCGGCGCCGAGGTGATCGTTCGGATCGCTCGGCCCGAGAACGCCGAGGACGCGGCATCGATGGAGAAGGCCGTGTCCGAGATCTCGGGCATCGTCAGCGAGACGCTGCCGCGCATACACGAGTGGGGAAACGACGGTTCCGACTTCTTCGTCCTGCGTGACTTCGTGCCGGGCGCGGACCTCGCGACCGAACTCGGGTTGCAGGGCCGCTTCGCGCCGATAGCCGTGGCCCGGATAGGAGAGACGGCTGCGGGGGCCCTCGAGGAACTGCACGCCCGTGGACTCGTCCATGGAAGCGTCAGTACGGCGAGCCTGGTCAAGACGCCTGAGGACACCATCAAGCTTGTTGGTCACGAGTTCGGTCCGCGACCCGCCGCCATGCCCGAGTCCGCAGACGCGGCCCTGACGGCGGCGCGCTATCTGGCGCCCGAGCAGATCGAAGGCGGCGGCGCGACGCCCGCCACTGACGTCTACAGCCTCGGCGTCGTCCTGTACGAACTCGCCGCGGGTCGGGCGCCCTTCGACGGGCCGACCGCCGCGGCGATCACCGACCAGCACGTCCACGCGGCGCCCGCCCCGCTGCGACAGGTCGCCCCGGATGTCCCGATGGAGCTCGAGCGGGTCATCATGCGGGCGCTCGAGAAGGTGCCCGGCGAGCGATTCCCCAGTGCCGCCGCCATGCACGCGGCTCTCGCCACAGTCGTGTCTCCCGCGCCACTGGGACCCCCAGCCGAGATCGAGTATCCCCCGGACAGGACCGCCCGGTGGGTGTGGGCGGTCGCGATCGTGCTGCTCGCACTCGTCGTGGCGGGGCTGGCCTGGGCGTTCGCGGGCGCGGGAAAGACGCCGGTGCCCGATCTGAACGCGATGACCCTGGTGAGGGCTACATCCGCCGTGAACGCGGCCGGGCTCAGACTGGGCAGCGTGTCCTTTTCCGGCGCGTCGTCTCCGGGTGTGTCTGACGGTTCCGTGTCGGCGCAGTACCCCGCTGCGGGCACCGACGTCTCCAAGGGGACCAGCGTCGATCTGGTCCTCGCGGGACAGGAGACCGTCGACGTGCCCAACTTGCTTGGCCTCGCCGAGGCCCAGGCCACGACGGCTCTGTCTCAGGCCGGGTTCGCGGTCGGCGGAGTGAGCCGCATCTCGACGTCCACCGCGGTCGAGGGCACCGTGATCGGCCAGGAGCCGGCAGCGGGAGCAAAGGCGCCGAAGGGATCGCAGGTGACCCTGCGGATAGCTGAGGCGGGCCCGGCCACGGTTCCACTCCCTGACGTGTCGGGCAACACCCGGGACGCCGCGTCGACCATGTTGCGGAATGCGGGCTTCACGGTATCGGTGGTCACGCAGGCGAGCACTTCGGTCTCTTCGGGATTCGTGATATCGCAGAGCCCGCAGGGCGGCGCGAGCACCCAGGTCGGCTCGGTCGTGACCATCGTCGTCTCCAGCGGTCCGCCGAACTCGACGGTCCCCGACGTGAAGGGCGACACGCAGGTCACGGCCGTCAACGCGCTGACCAGCGCCGGATTCCGATCCCAGATCGCCACCCAGACGGGTGGCGGCACGGTCGGAACCGTCGTCAAGCAGCGCCCGACCGGAGGCACCAAGGCGGCACCGGGCTCCACGGTGGTCATCACAGTAGCCCAGTAGGAGCGGGCAACCCGTGCGTGTGCGCTATGCTTCCGCGGGGGGATGCCGGGGATGACCAAGGTCGCCGAGAGGGAAGACACTCTCGTCCTGCTGGAGGACGTCGAGAAGACGTACGCCATGGGGTCGGTCGAGGTCCATGCCCTCAACCACACGGATCTTCTCATCCCCAGGGGCGAGTTCGTGGCGATCCTGGGACCCTCCGGCTCGGGCAAGACCACGCTGCTGAACCTCATCGGGGGGATCGACTCCCCGACCAGCGGGCGCATCGTCATCGGTGGCGAGGACATCTCCGGATACGACCAGCGCAGGCTGACCCTGTTCCGCCGCCGAAGCGTCGGTTTCGTCTTCCAGTTCTTCAACCTGGTCCCAACGCTGAATGCCCGTGAGAACGTCGAGTTCGCCCTCCAGCTTGCGGCCCGCGACGGCGCGCGCCAGTCGCTCGATTCGACCGGGCTGCTGGCGAAAGTGGGACTCGCTGACCGCGTCGAGCACTTCCCCTTCCAGCTCTCCGGCGGCGAGCAGCAGCGAGTCGCGGTCGCTCGGGCGCTCGCGAAGGACCCGGTCCTGATCTTGGGAGACGAGCCGACCGGCAATCTCGATTTCCGCACGGGCAAGCTCGTGCTCGCCGCTCTGAAGGAGGTCAACGAGGTCGAGGGCAAGACCGTCATCATCGTCACTCACAACTCACCGCTGGCCGCCGTGGCCGACCGCGTGCTGCACCTTCGGGACGGCCACGTGGCCGACGTGATCGTCAACGAGCATCCCACGCCACCCGACCAGATCGAGTGGTGAGAGAGCCATGAGGATGCTGCTCCTCAAGGCATGGCGCGACCTGCTGGCTCGCAAGGGCCAGTTCATCGCGCTGATACTGCTGGTGGCTCTCGGGATCCTCAGCTTCGTGGCGTTCCTGACCGGCTACCTCGATCTCGGCGCCTCTGTGGAGCGCGCGAACACAGAGCTGAAGTTCGCCGACTTCTCCATCCAGGTGATCGGGGCCCCCGCCGGTGAGATGGCAGCGGTCTCGCGCGTGCCGGGCGTTCGAGCGGTCGAGGGTCGTCTCGTCGTCGACACAGGACTGGACGTCGGCACCGGCAAGCAGCCGGTCGCTCGGGTCATCGGGGTCCCGACGGCGCATCGTCCGCGCGTGAACGACCTGCTTCTCGAACAGGGCCGGTACCTGTCGGGCGAAGGCCGCGGCGAGGCGCTGCTGCAAAGCAAGTACGCGTTCGACACGGGGACGAAGGTCGGCGACGTGCTCACGCTTCGGATGGGCAACGAACGTCGCAGGCTGCGGGTGGTCGGCATCGTGGCGAGCCCCGAGTACATGTACGCGATCAGGGAGAAGGGTGACCTTCCCACCACGGGGGAATTCGCGGTGCTGTTCGTGCCGGAGCGTGATGCGGAGGAACTGTTCGGCAGGCCGCGCGCGGTCTCCGACGTGGCCATCACCATTCAGCCAGGCGCGGGCGTGGACCGCGTCATCAGCGACGTCGAGGAGGTCCTCGAGCCCTACGGGGTCATACGCACCGTCAAGCGCGCCGACCAACCCTCCAACTTCGCGCTGCACGAGGAGATCCGGCAGAACGAGACCATGGCATACGCTCTGCCGGCGCTGATCCTGGTCATCTCGGCGAGCTCGCTGTTCATCGCCCTGTCGCGCCTTGTGACGTCGCAACGCGGCGAGATCGGCCTCGCCAAGGCCCTCGGGTACACGGATGCCCAGGTCCTCGTCCACTACCTGCTGTTCTCGCTGCTCATCGCCGTGGGCGGGTCGGTCATCGGCATCGTGCTCGGCGATCTGTCCGCCCGAGCCATAGCCCAGCAGTACGTCATCCTGCTCGGTGTGCCGTACATGGATCATCACGTGTACCCTCAGGTGGTCGGTGGCGCCGTGCTGCTCAGCACGGGCGCCTGCCTGCTCGCGGGGTTGGCGCCCGCTTGGCGCAGCGCACGGATGGCCCCCGCCAACGCCATGCGCTCGGATCCGAACACAGCGGTGGCCGGCGGGCGCAGGCCCGTTCTCGAGCGGTTGTTCGGTTGGGCGCTGCCCCGCTCCTTCACGTTCCGGATCCCGCTCCGCAACGTGTTTCGAGCCAGACGGCGAAGTCTCTACACCGTGCTGGGCATCGCGTTCGCCCTCATCCTCACGGTGGCGACCCGATCCTCGTTCGACTCCATCGACTCGCTCATCGACGAGGTGTTCACCAGAGGCGAGCGCTGGGACGTGATGGCCGCCTACGAGCCCTCCTTCGGCGGCGAGCGCCTTGCCACGGTCCGCCGATGGAGGGGAGTCGCGTCCGCGGAGGGCGCGCTCATGGTGCCGGCGGAACTGGTCGTCGGGGGCCTCACTCACGAGGGCCTGGTGACCGCGATGGAGCCCGCGGCCGCGTTCCACGGTTTCAGCATCATCTCGGGCGGCGATGCGCGCGACGTGCTCGCGAAGGGGGAGCTGGTGCTGTCGGTCGGCCTCGCCAGGAAGCTGGGGGTCGCGGTGGGCGGCATCGTGAGCACGAAGACTCCGTATCGTGACGACCGGATCAGCCTCAGGGTCGGCGCGATAAGCGACGAGCCCTTGGGCGCGCCAGCCTACCTGAGCCTGGCGAAGGCCCGAGATCTGCTGGGCACGTCGATCGTGTCGTACAACGTGATGTACCTGGGCGTCGAAGCCTCGCGGGCCGAGGCGATCAAGGAGGAGTTGCTCGACCTGCCCGGCGCGGTGAGCGTCAACGTCAAGGCGGGTATGCTCACAAGCCTGGTGCAGATGATGGAGTTCGCGTACTTCTACGAGGGGATCCTCTACGCGTTCGGCTGGGCGATGGCCTTCGTGGTCATCTACACGACCTTCACGAGCAACGTCCTCGAGCGCACGCGCGAGATCGCGACCATGCGGACCATCGGCGAGAGCAACGGCCGCCTGGCCCTCATGGTCACCGTGGAGAACCTGCTCCTGGCGGTAGTGGGTATCCCCATCGGGATATGGCTCGGGGTCAGGACGGCAGAGGCCATCTACTCGTCGCTGTCGTCGGAGGCCTATTCACTCAAGGCCACGATCGTGCCCATGAGCGTGCTGTGGCTGGTTCTGTCGATGCTGGGCGTGCTCCTTCTCTCCGAGATACCGCCGATCCGGCGCATATTCCGGATGGACCTCGCCGAGGCCACCAAGGTCATGGAATGATGCACGGAGTCGGCGGCGGGTTTGGAGGCGTGGCGTGAAGCGTCGAGACCGGCAACCCGGGTTCGTGATCCCGCCCGACGCACCGATTGTTCCGCAGGAGTGGACTCCCGCGCTCGAGGAGCCGGCCCTGCGGAGCGCCGCCAGCCCGCTCGCGGTGGCCGCGGTGGTGCTCGGCTTCGTGACGGTCATCGCCCTGGTTGTGTGGGGCGGTTGGCGTTGGTACGCGATCCCCGTGGTCGAGACCGCGTTGGCGGGCGTCGAGGCCTCCGTGTCCGGTGACCTGCACGCGCTCGAGCCCCTGCTGCTGCCCGCCACGGCGAAGTCGCCCGAGTTCCGCCGCGCGCTCGCGGCCGTGAGCGCGACGTCGGGCGTGCGCTCGGGCCCGCCCGTGTGGCGGGGCACCACCGCCGAGGTGCGGCTCACCGCCGACGGCAAGGCGGGCTCGCTCACGATGTCGCCCGCCATGGACGCGCTCGGCCAGGCCGTGGTGAGGTGGTCCGGGGCGCCGTTCGGGAACGCCTCGGGACGCGTGATCCTCACAGACGAGGGGGATGGGTGGCGAGTTCTCTACATCCAGGTGGGGAAGAAGGGCGTCAGCCTGGCCCCGGAGGATGCAAAGAGCACGTTCGGCCGTTAGGTGGAGCGCATGGGATCGGTACATGTCGGCACATGTTCATGGACCGAGAAGACCATGGTCGGCCTGTGGTATCCCAGGGGCGTGACCACCTCGGAGCAGCGCTTGCGCCACTATGCGCGATGTTTCGACACGGTCGAGGTCGACTCGTCGTTCTACGCCCTGCCGGTCCGACACAACTCGGAGCTGTGGGTGCAGCGCACGCCGGCCGACTTCACATTCCACGTGAAGGCCTACGGCATGATGACGGGACACGAGGTCGACGAACGTTCGCTGCCGGACGAGATGCGCGAGTTCCCTCACGAGGTGACCGAACGAGGGAGGGTCAAGGATCCGCACCCCGACATGGTCGACGCCTCGTTCGACCTGTTCCTGGACGCTCTCGAGCCGTTGCGCGACGCGGGGAAGCTCGGCGGCATCCTCATGCAGTTCCCGCCCTACTTCTGCGCCAGGTCGGGCGACGAGGAGCGTCGCAACACGGAGTACCTCGAGTACATGCGCGACAAGCTCGACGGCTACCGCGTCCTGGTGGAGTTCCGCCACCCGTCGTGGGTCAGGGGCGACCGCGCAGAGCGCACCCTGAGATGGCTGGCCGACCATGACTGCGTCTACGTGTCTGTGGATTCTCCGCAGTTCGAGACGCACTGCACGATGCCGCCGCTGGCGGCGCTCACCTCCGACTGGGCGTATGTGCGATTCCACGGGAGGAACACGGACACGTACTTCAAGCGCACGGAGACGTCGGCCGACCGGTTCGACTACCTCTACAGCGCGGACGAGCTGCGCGAGTGGGAGCCCAAGATCCGCGACCTGGCGCGCGACGCCGACAAGACGTTCGTGCTCTTCAACAACAACAAGTACGACTACGCCCAGCGCAACGCAGCCGACATCGCCACCATCCTTGGCGATCTGATGCCGGAGAGGTCTCCGGATACCGCCGAGACCGGCGACACGCCCAGGCTGTTCTGACTCTACGCCGGCGGCAGGGGCGCGCCGGTGCCGCCCTTGGAGCCGCTAAGCGCCAGCACGTCCACCGCTTCGATGTCGTCGGTCAGGGGGCTCAGTCGGCGCAGCACGACCGCCAGCCGGGCCGTGGCGAACGCGGACGGGGCCTTCTTCTGTCCGAACGAATACGCCTCGAACCCCTTGAAACACGAACGGGGGACGACTCTTCCGTCGGCGTCGAGGTTGTAGGCCACGAGGCACGCCGCGACCTCCGCCATCGCCGAGCGATCGGCGGGATCCGCCGACGCCCCGTCCCACAGTTCCGGGTAGCGCCCGATGACATCGGCCAGTTCGAACGCTCCGTACCAGGTGACGGGCCACTTGGCGCGTTTGAACTGCCGTCCGTGGCCGAACATGTACGGCTTCTCGATCCCGCGCTCGCGCCAGGCACGCAGTGACACTCTTCCCGCGGCCGACACACCCTGCGGCCGCGACCCACTCGGCACATAGGAGAACGCGCGAAGCGCCTCGAGCGTCGCCTGGGGGCAGAAGTCCGACTTGCGCCCCGGCCCCCGGAACGCGACCTGCGGGTCCGAGCGGCACAGCCAGGCGCTCCCCTGGTCCGTATCGGCCATGTCCGCGGCGATCCCGTCGAACGCCCGCCGCACGCGATGATCCTCCGCGAGGCCGGACCTTGCCAGCGTCTCGGCTATCGCGTGCGAGTCGCACGGCATCGAGCCCCAGAGGGCGGTGTCCATGTCTCTCCACCGTCCGAGCGCCTGGAAGCGCCCGTCAGCGTCCTGGTGTTCCAGCATCGCATCGAGGATGCGTTCGATCCGCGGATCGTCGCGTGCGGTCACGCCCATGTCCGCCAGCAGCCCCAACAGGTTCGGCGCGTACTCGGGCTTGTCGTGGCCGGAGAGCGGGATCTCGACGTCCCAGGGCGCCAGCCGGTGGAGAAGGTCGCGCGTTCCGGGATGCTGGAGCACGGCTTCGTGTGCGGCAGCGACGTCGGCGTCTGCGGCTGGGCGGTCGAGCAGTCCTGTGAGCGCCACCCAGCGCGCCGCGGGCTCGTCGCTCTCGAGCAGCCACTGTCGGGGGTCGCCGCCCAGGAGCCGAGTCCAGCCGTCTTCGCCCATGGTGACCGTCCCCCCGCCTCTGCTACTCCAGTATCACGATCCTGCTGGCCGTGGCCTGGACCGGATAGGACTCCCGCACCGGGCCGGTCGTCCAGGCCTCGACGGTCTGGCCGGCGCGCAGGTCAGCGAAGGACGACCCGGTCTCGGCCCCGCCGCCTCCGCGCCTCAGCACTTCGGTGCCCTCGGTGATCGTCAACGCGGCCTTGTCGAGGGAGGTGTCCGCCTCGACGCGGCCCTCGACGAGTATCGAGCCGATGGGAGCTGGCCGGCTGGCGCCCAGGCCTGCCCGGATCGCGTCCAGCGAAGTGATCCGGCCGCGGATCGCGGGGCTCTCCGACGTGTCCTCCGCCGCGAAGAAGAGGAACGCCAGGCCCCCCGCCAACGCGACTACGACGGCGACCGCCACAGCCAGATAGGCGCTCCTCGACGCAGTCATGCGGTCCTCCTCTCGGCGACGCCTGCCAGCGCTTCGACGGACGGCGCACCGTAGGGGTTGCGGACGTCGGAGACCAGGTGGCCGTCCCGGGTCTCCAGGATGCGGTCGGTCATCGACGCGATGTCCTGGTCGTGGGTGACCACCATGAACGTCGTGCCCCAATCGGCGTTGATCCGGCGGAACAGCTTGTAGACCGCGTCCGTGTTCTCCGTGTCCAGGTTCCCGGTCGGCTCGTCGGCGAGCACGAGCGGCGGCCGGTTCATCAGCGCGCGGCCTATCGCGACGCGCTGCTTCTGCCCGCCCGAGAGCTCGTTGGCGTTCTTCGACTCCAGGCCTTCGAGGCCCAGGATGGCGAGCGTCTCTTCGGCCCTCGACCTCAGTGCGGCGTCGAGCGCCGTCCCAGCGATGTAGGTCGGCATGAGCATGTTCTCCCAGACGCTGAACTCAGGCAGCAGGTAGTGGAACTGGAAGACGAAGCCGAGCAACTCGTTTCGCAGCGCCGCGCGGGCCGGCTTGGGAAGGGAGCCCGCCTCGCGCCCGTCGAGTCGGAGACTACCAGAGCTGGGAGTGTCCAGCAGACCCAGCAGGTTGAGCAGCGTCGACTTGCCGGAGCCGCTGCGCCCGACGATCGCGGCGAACTCCCCGCGTCCGACCTCGAAGCTCACGCCGTCCAGCGCTCGCGTCTGGACATCGGTCCCGTAGACCTTGGTCAGGCCGTCGGCCACGATCAGGGGCTCCGTGCGTGCCCGGTCAGCCATTCTGGATCACCTCGATCGGGTCGAGGCGTGCCGTCTTGCGAGTGGGGATGATGGAGGAGAGCATCGCCACAAGCATGCCGACGCTCGCGGAGATGGCGATGAATGCCGGTTGCGGCACGATGGGGAACGAGCTGGGGCTGCTCTTCGTACCGAACGTGAAGCCGAGGATGAGCAGCAGGCCCAGTCCGACTCCCAGCGCCGTGCCGAGGACGCCCAGAAGGGCGGCCTCCCACACGAAGATGAGCGCCGTCTTCGAGTCTGCCATCCCGAGCGCCTTAAGAATACCAATCTGTTTGGTCTTTTGCACGGCCGAGATGGCGAGCGTCGAGGCGATACCCAGCGCGACCGCCACCAGGACGAACACCTGGATCATGTAGCTGGAGGAGGATTGCGCCTGCAGGCCCGAGAGAAGGTCCTTGTTGTCCGTCTGCCAGTCGCCGACCTTGTCGCCCGGAAGGCGCACGCGCCATTCGGCGGCTACCTTGGTGGACGCGAACGGGTCGGAGAGTTGCGTCTCGATCGCCGAGAACTGGTCGGCGCGGTAGCCCAGCGAGCGCCTCGGAAGGTCCGGACCCACGAAGGCGATGCGCGCGTTGGCCGCCGCGGCCCCCAGGTCGAAGATGCCTTGGACCGTCAGGTCGACCTTCTCGCCCGAGGACAGCACGATGCTGGCGCGGTCGCCGGGGATGATCTCGTACTTGTCCGCGAGGTCCTTGCCCACCAGCATGTCACCGGGTCGCAGCTGCGCGATCCCCGCGATCGTGCGCTGGGTGAGCCGGTAGATACGGTTGAGGTCGGCCAGCTCGCCGCCCTTGATGGACAGCGGCACCTGGTCCGTCTCCTTCACGAACAGGCCCGAGATGCTGCGCTGCGGCACCACCGCTGTCACTTGGGGACTGCCGCTCAGCACCCGCCTCACGGTTGCCGAGTAAGTGACGGGGTCGCCGTCCTTTGGAGCCTGGATCGTCACATGCGGGCTTGAGCCGATGGTCTTCTCGAGGAGAGAGCCCTGGAGACTGGTTATCAGCGAGCCGACGAAGACTTGGACGGCGATCCCCACGGCGATGCCGGCGATGATGAGTATCGACTGAGCCAGCGAGGTCCGCAGGAACCGGAATGCGATCTTGAGCGGGAGCACGTCAGCGGCCCTCGGCTTCCGGAGCGGCCCAAGGGAAGAACTCGGCGGCACGGAAGACCTCGTCCGGTCGCAGGCCCTCCGTGTCGTGGATGAACACGCCGCCTGCGACCACGAGGCGAAGGCCTGGCAGCTGCTCGTGCAGGTCCTCGAGGATGCGGTGCAGTCGTACGCGGTGGAAGTGCGTGGCGGAGGTCAGCACGACGAGGTCGACGCCCAGGGACGTGGCGGCGTTTGCGATCTCGTCCGTCGGGCAATCGGGACCAAGAAGGTTTGTCGTCCAACCCGACAGGTCGAAGAGGTCGCTGAGCATCCGCAGCCCGAGATCGTGCGACTCGTTCTCGGGACAGGCCAGCAGGACCGATCGGCCGGACGGGGGGACCTTGGCCTTGTCCGAGAGCACCCGGGGATAAAGGGCGTCGATGATGGTGCGGACCGTCGCCGAGGCGAGGTGTTCCTCCCAGACGGCGGCGCTGCCGTTCTGCCATCTCGCGCCGAGGTCGTTCAGCAGCGGCGTGAGGACGTCGGAGTACAGCGTGGCGATGTCCATCCGTCCGGCGGCGACCGTCCTCAGAGCCTCGGTCACCGTCCCGGGCCGGTCGTGAGAGGCCAGGCGCTCTTCGAGAGATGAGCGCAACGCGTCAGCGGCGGATCCCGTCGGTTCCATCGGCACCTCCCCCAGCGGCCTGCTGGAGGGTTTGTGCCCCAATCAGGGACGCATGCGAACCGCCCGGTGCGGGCTAGTGCCTCAGGAGGGGGCGACCGATGCGAGTGGGAGCGGGCGCGGCGTGGGGCCTGTGCGCCTGGATGTCCTCGACGAGCGCGAAGACGGGCGCGGCAAGGAAGATCGCCAGGAACCCGAAGATCACGAACAACGCACCCGCGGCCACGATGCCGACGATCGCAAGCAGGGCCCATCCGAGATAGGAAGACATCCAGATCGCCTCCGAGTCCGAATCGAGCGCTCGACGCCGGACAGCCACTCGCTGAGCCGGCGGTATTCGACGCTCTTACCCGCGACGACTCACGGACTCGCTCCACGGCCGGGCCATGGGACCGATCATCCGACGGGCGGTCGATAGCAGTTGGGCTAGGCGCCGGCGGGTTCCCGCTTGGTTCCGCACTCGGGACAGAACTTCGCCTCGGGAAGGACGGCCGAACCGCACTCCGCGCAGAACGACTTCTGGGCGAGTTTGGACCCGCACTCCGGGCAGAACTTGGCGCCCTGGGTCTCGGCGCCACAGTCAGGGCAGACCAGCTGGCGGCGCGTCTTGACATCCATGTGCTTGCCCTCGTGGATCCCCTCGAGGGCGGCCTTCTCCCCGGCCGCCTGCGTCTTGCCGGAGGCGAACGCCGCTTCGGCCTCCACCTCGGCGGAGGGAGCGCACTCCCGGCAGAGACCGGCCTCGCCGTTCCAGCACGAGTCACACACGTAGTTGGTGCACCTGGGACACCTGTGGAAGTTGGCCTTGGCCTGCTCGACGGCCGCGCGGAACGCCTTGTCGCGCTCGGTGCCGAAGGTCGCCTCGCCGACGCCCGAGACCGCCTCACCGGCGCTTCCTATCGCCTCGCCGACCCCGCCCAGGACGCCGCTCAGGAATCCCGAGGCCTTGTTCATCCACTCGGCGGCCTGTCCGCTGCGGAAAGGCACGAACTCGGATTGCCACGTCACGTTGCAGCGTTCGCAGAAGAACTCGAACTGGAAGCCGGCTGCCGTGCCGGACTCCTCGGAAAGGTCTCTGCAGTTGTCGGCGAACTGAACCTCGGACATGCTCGATCCTCCTTGCTGGCCTACTGGACCGTCGCTACCGATGGGCGGAATCGCGACCGCTGCCGATGCTGATGCGTTATTCGCGCTGTGTCCAGTCCGACCGCGGCCGGACCCGCACGCCGGACCCGTCCGGCGTGGACAGAAACCCGGCTGGTCGCTAGAATCGCTACGCTACACGCACGGGGTGCTAGCTCAGTTGGTTAGAGCGCCGGCCTGTCAAGCCGGAGGTCGCGGGTTCGAGCCCCGTGCATCCCGCCATAAGAAGTCACTGAGGCCGCCGATCTGGCGGCCTTGTTCGTTGAGCGGGGGAAATGCAGCGGGCGGAGACGCGGCGGACCGGCGGACCGGCGGACCGGCGGACCGGCGGACCCAGAGCGGTTCGGGCATAATGAGGAGTCCGCCGCGGAGAGCGGAGCGCTGACGTGTCCCCGGCTTTCCGTTCCCCCCTCGCCGCAGCGCGCCGCTGCGTCGGTGTCCCTTCAGGGGCGGAGCTGACGGGGCCTCGGACGACTTGGGAGGAACATGCGCATCGGCGGCCCCGCACGATCCGGTGAACGGGTACGCACCGCGCTGTTGCTGGCTGCCGGCACCGGAAGCCGGCTGTCCCCGCTGACGGATTCGACCGCGAAGTGTCTTGTCGGGGTAAGCGTCATCCCGATCCTTGAGCGACTGATCCGCTCTCTGAACGCTTACGGGTTCTCGCGTCTGGTCATCGTGGTCGGGCATGAGGCGGAAGCCATACAGGACTACCTCGGCGATCACTCGGGAGACATCGAGATACGCTACGTCCTCAATCCGCTCTACGAGACGACCAACAACATCTACTCCCTGTGGCTAGCAAGGAAGGAGATCGACGAGTCCTTCCTGCTGGTTGAGAGCGACGTCGTCTTCGACGAGTCGTTGCTCGAGGAGATGATGCATCCCGATCGGATCGCCATCTCCAAGGTGCTGCCCTGGATGAACGGGACGACGGTCACCCTCGACGCCGAGGGCGGAGTCAGTGCCTTCTACCTGGGTGCGCTCAGCTGCGCTGACGCCGCGCACTTCAAGACGGTCAATATGTACAGCCTGTCACGCGACGCTTGGAGGGCCATCTGCTCCCGCTTGGACCGCCGCATCGCGGCCGGGCAGACCGGCGAGTACTACGAGGCCGTGTTCGCGGAGATGGTCGCCGAGGGCAGCTTGGCATTCGAGCCGGCGTTCTTCCCTGCCGACCGGTGGTATGAGATCGATACTCTGGCCGACCTGGTGGCGGCTGAGCTCGTCTTCCCGAGACTGTCCATAGCCATGAGCGACTCGAAGTCGGCCTCCGGCGGTGGGAGAAGCACCAGAGCAGAGCGCGACTCATCACCGAAGGTCCGTGCTGCAAGGGAAGTGGAATACGCTGCACTCGCATCGGAGCACGGCGGTTACTGGCGTCACGGCTTCGTGGACCACGCCTACCTGTACAACCTGTACTTCCCACCCGAGACGCTGTTCGAGCAACTGGGCAGGCAGATGCATCAGCTGGTGCTCAACTACCCTGTCGCCCAGAACGCGCTGGCGGGGTTAGTGGGCGACCTGATAGGCCAGCCAGCGGATAGAATCGCGGTCGGCAACGGCGGCGCCGAGCTCATCAAGATCGTGTCCGGGCAGATCGCCCGCAGGCTGATCACCCCGGTTCCTTCGTTCAACGAGTACGTCAACGCGGCACCATCAGAACGCGTCGTCGAGTTCGCTCTAGAGGCCCACTCGTTCCGGCTCGACGTCGACAGGTTCGCCGCAGAGGCCATCGCGTGCAAGGCTGACTTCGCGGTCGTGGTGACGCCCAACAACCCAACCTCGCTGCTCGTTCCCAAGGACGACCTTCTCCGCCTGCTGCGCACTCTCGACGGGCACGATTGCATGCTGATCGTGGACGAGTCCTTCATCGACTTCGCGCGCGAAGGCTATCGGTCGTCCCTCGAGGCGGAGGTCGGTCGCCACCAGAACCTGGCCATTCTCAAGAGCATGAGCAAGGCGTACGGCATCTGCGGACTGAGGATCGGCTATCTGCTCACGGCGAATGAGGCCCTTCTGCGGCGGGTTCGTGATGGATTGCCCATCTGGAACATCAACGGCATTGCCGAGGCATTTCTTCGCCTCGCACCGCGCTATCGGCAGGAGTTCGCAGTCAGCTGCGATCACGTGCGCGACGACCGAGACCGGTTCTACGAGCATCTGCGTGAGATACCCGGCCTCGTCGCGTATCCACCCGAGGCCAACTACGTGTTCTGTCGGCTTCCAGACGACGGCCCGTCGGGCCCGGAAGTCACGCGCAGACTGTTCGTTGAGGACAACATCTACATCAAGCACTGCCAGGACAAGTCGATGCCGGAGTCAAGCCGCTACATCCGGATCGCCAGCCGCACAAGCCGGGAGAATGATGCCGTGGCCTGTGCGCTTCGACGGATCGTCTGCCCGAAGGAGACACTGTGAGCGTGTCGGGCGAACGTGACGCTCCACGACCGATGCTTTGGTTTGCCCGCGACTTGCCCAACGTGTGCTCACTTGCCGGGCTCCTGTCGGCGCTGCTGGCGGTCTACTTTGCCATTCGCAGCGTCTTCCCGGCGGCGATGATAGCTCTCTTGTGGGCAGTGGTCTTCGACTGGAGCGACGGCCTCATCGCCCGGCGGATGGCGGGACGAACAAAGGACCAGCGTGCATTCGGTGCGCAGCTCGACTCACTGATCGACCTGGTCAGCTTCAGCATCGCGCCCGCCGTGTTGTTGCTGAGCGTCGGGCGCTTCGGCCTCTGGTTCGTCCCTGGTGCGTTCGTGATCGTTGCCACTGGCGCAGTCCGGTTGAGTTACTTCAACGTCTTCGGGTTGGTCGATGGCTCGACCTACCGGGGGTTGGCGCTCGACAACAACGTCCTCATACTGGCGCTCCTCTTCGTCTTCCAGCCGGCAATGGGTTCCGCTTCGTTCGCCGTCGTCCTCTATGCCGCGCTGATGGCGCTGGCCGCGCTCAATGTGGCTTCGTTGAGGACTCCCAAGTTCGGCGACAGGTGGTACTGGGCCGTTGCGCTGTACGCGATCTGCCTGAGTGCGATCTATGGATGGCAACTGCTGTCCGGCTGAGTGAGAAACCCCGCAGTCGCCGGGCCCCGGCTACATTGAGTGCACACCTGTCAAGCCGGAGGTCGCGGGTTCGAGCCCCGTGCATCCCGCCACAGGAATCCTCACAAGGCTGCCCTCGGGTGGCCTTGTCGCCTTCCGGCGAACACCACATGCCTACGGGGAAAAGCCCGGGGCGGTCTTCTCGGTGACGAATCCCCGGACGTCGTTCTCGACGTCGAAGTCGTGCGTCTCAGCAAGGTCCTTCATCCTGCTGTCCATCTCCGCGGGCCCCAAGTCGAACCTCGCCGCGAATGCCGACTCGGGGATCCCCGTCGCTTTCGCTATCTCCCGGAACGTCATCGAGCCGCGGATGCTCCCGACGTCGATCCGTCCGGACGATGCCGCGGTCGAGTCCAGGGTGGGCAGCGTCCAAGCGAACGACCCCGTGGCCGTCGTGAGTCCCAGGACCACGATGGTCATCGCGAAGACCGCGCCGAGCACGGTCGTTGGGCGAAGACGGCGCGGAGCGGTGAGACGCCTGCCCGCGGAAACCGTGAGGGTGTCTTTGACCGGGCAGACGCTCACACACTCGTTGCAGTTGATGCACTCCACATCGGTGACGACCTCAACCTTGGCGACCGGCAGGTTCACCGGGCATGCCTTGTCGAAGGCTCCGCAGTCGATGCACGTGTCGGCATTGCGCCGGACCTTGAACACCGACAGGGGAGAGATCACTCCGAGGAATGCCCCCATCGGGCACAGATACTTGCAGAAGAAGCGGTCATACACGACCGAGCCGACCAGGCTCACGACAAGCACTCCGAGCCCGATAGTGAATTCGGCGAACACCTCTCCGGATGACAGGTGCATGAAGGCGACCCAGGGATCGTACGGGCGCATGACCAGCGAGGCCGCCTGCCAGCTCCAGAAGGCAAAGACGGCCAGGACGGCGTACTTCAGGTATCGAGCGGGGACGTCCAGAGCTTTGGGCATGCGCGGCCGCCTGCCCCGGAAGAGCGCCGAGCCCAGCTTGCCCGCGAACTCCTGGAGCGCGCCAAGCGGACAGATGTAGCCGCAGAACGCGCGACGGAACATGAACGCCATGGCCAGAACGAGACCGAGGATGATCACGCTTGATGCCGCGACACGCTGGATGAGAGTCGCAGACGAGATCAGCGACCCGAGTGTCTCGATCCCGCCGAAGGGGCAGAGGGCGTCGACCCCGACCACCTGGATGCCGAACTGGTGGCCGACGCCGATCGCGGTGGCCAGCTGAACCTGCGTGCGGTCAACACGGGTGGCGACATCGGCGGCAACTACGCGGGAAATGCGACCATCAAGAGCACGAACGAGATGAAGGCGCTGGGCGGCGAGATGACAGCGCCGCAATCCGGGAGCAGTGGCTCGGTCAAGATCACTGTGGAGAATCCGGATACCGCCTTGGCGCCACTCGGACCGAGCGGGGATGACGATCTCGCCCCGCTGACGCCCAATGAAGAAGATGCCCTCGCTCCGCTGACGCCGAACGATGATGACGCGCTCGCCCCACTCGTCCCGGACAAGATGCCGTCCTGGACGGGCGGAGGGTCGATCAAGATGACGTCGATGGCCGCGGGTGGGGTCGCGTCGGGCCACATCGGCGGGTACGGGGGGTCCAGAGCCGTCAGCAACACGTCGAACCTGCCGGTCAAGATCGGGATCACGGGGACCTCCGTCACCCTGACGGTAACGTTCCCTGGAGTGGGGACCGCCACGTTCAGAGGCTTCATCCGCGGCGAAGGGAAGTAAACGACCGCTGACGTCGGCGATGCCGCCCGCTCGGGCTCTGGCGCACCGGCATTCCTGAATATGGGAACAAACTCACGCGACGGCAATCCCATCCGAGCTGAGGCACGGCGGCGGCGATCGCCGGTCGAGCGCAGCCGTGTCTACGCGCAGTAGACCCGCACGTTGTCGCCGTTCTTGGAGTCCACGTTGATCTCCATCTCGCGCAGAGCCTCGACGAGCTCGTCGATGTCCTCGGGCTTGAGATTGGAGAAGTCGACCGACATGCCGTGCTCGGACATCGAGTCGTTGATCTGGTCCATCGCCTGCGGCGGGATGAGCGACGTGAGCTTGAGCCCCGAGCGCACCAGCGCGATCGGGATCTTCACGTCCACGTTGTCGCCGTTCTCGGCGCTGACCTTGACGTAGAGGAACTTCGGAAGCGCCTCGATCAGCGGGCCGGGATCGCCCTTGATCGGCCGGCCCGGCCGACGCGGCGCGCGGCGCCGGCGCGCGTGTCGAGTGCGTCGAGCAGCCGCTCGGCCTCCTCGGCGGTGATCTTGCCCTCGGCGAGCATGTTCAGAATCCTGCTGCGGTCCTCACTCATCGCTGACACCCCTTCTCACTGGACCGTCATCTCGACGGTCGTCTTGTCGTCGTTGACACGGATGACCATCCCGCGTGTCTCGCTCAGCGCCTCGAAGGAGCGGACCAGCAGGACGGTGTAGTGGTGGTAGCGCCGGCCGAGAAGGAACAGCACGACGTCGGCGAAGATGGTGAACACGAGCGCGAGGACGCCGAGCGCCAGGACCAGGGGCCACAGCAGGAACAGCGGCAGCCACAGGTGGATGCGGGCGCCGGTCGGGCGACGCGACCTTCAGGTCGAGGATCATCGGAGGGACGTTCATCGCCGGAGCCTCTCTGCCGCCTCGTCTGCCGAGATCTCGCCGCGCTCGAGCAGGTCCAGGGCGTCGTCCGCGCACGGGGGAGGCGCCGACCTCGACCAGCTGCAGCTGGTCGATGATGCGATTGAGGCGGTTCTTGACCGTCGGGTAGCTGATGCCGAACGCCTTCTCCATGTCCTTGATCGAGCCGTGGCTGCGCACGAACTCGCTCACGAAGACCTGGTCCTCGTAGCGCAATCGGGCCAGTGGCGGCAGCTCGAACTCCCCCTGGATCGAGATGCCGGTGTCCATCCGCACCTCGGTCACGAGGAAGCGTCGATCGCCGGTGAGGTCGGTCAGCTCGTGCCAGTCATTGCGTCATGAACGGCTCCTCAGCCATTGACTTGTAGAATCACATATACCCAACTGGCTTAAAGAAATCAATAGTAGAGTTGAGAAACACAAGACTTTACCGCCGAGTGGGGCCGAGGCGGCCACTCGGAACTGGACATCGCTGATCCCGATGCATCGTCCAGGGTCGGTCGTCTACTCGGAGCCATGGACCGCCGGCGCGGTCGATCGCGTCGGGCGGCCACTTGCGAGGACACCCCCGTACATCTCCAACAGCCCTTCGACCAGTCGGTCGGCGTCGTACCTAAGAGCGAGTTCGAGCGCTGCTCGGCTGTAGTGGGCGCGCAACTCCGGATCGTCGCGGAGACGGACGAGCCATGGCACGAAACCCTCCCCATCCGTGGTGATGATCGCGTCGCCGAAGAGCAGACGGTAGGTCTCAAGGTCACGGAGCAACAGCGGCAGTCCAGCAGCAGCAGCTTCGATCACCGCCAGACCGAACGTCTCCTGTCTCGATGGGAAGAACAGGCAGTCGGCCGCGGAGTACCAGCGCGGCATCTCCTCATGTGGTTGGCCGCCCACGAAGAGACAGTTCGGTGGCGCATCTGCCACAAGATCCATCATCCGGTCGTAGCCGGCGGTCAGCCTCTTGAAGGGCATGTCGCCTGCCCACACGAACGTCATGTCGGGCAGCGCTCGGGCCGCCCCGACGAACCGGTTCAGCCCTTTGCGCGGCTGGATCTGGCCCGCACCGATCGCGACGAAAGCCTCCGGGTCGATGGACAGTCGCTCCCGGATCGCCTTGCGTCCGTCCGGGTCAGCCCGGAATCGCGCGCAATCCACGGCGTTGGGGATGAAGCGGACCGGCGTGGTCACGCCCATCTCGGCGAGTCGGTGGACGACGTCTGGTGAGACCGCGACCACCGCGCTCGCGGAGTCGTAGAAGAACTTCAGGTATGCGGTGCCGATCGGCAGCCAGGCGCGCGCGAGAGCCAGGCTGCCGATGAACGATTCAGGGACCACGTGAGCGGTCACGACGGTCCGCCCGCGGTTGCGCAGCAGTGCCGACAGCGACATCAGTCCCACTGTCTGCACATGCACGATGTCGCACCATTCCGAGGAATTGACCAGCACATCGACGCCGGCACGGCGCAGCGAATCGCGCGTCTGCAGGAACGCAGTATGCACGCCCTGTCCGTGGAACT
The DNA here is from genome assembly GCA_963695385.1 of uncultured Coriobacteriia bacterium. Lineage (GTDB taxonomy): Bacteria > Actinomycetota > Coriobacteriia > Anaerosomatales > PALSA-660 > JANYAK01. The sequence goes on along the minus strand of OY968780.1, from coordinate 1,858,373 downwards.
CATCCTCGGTGGCCGAGAGCAGGTTGACGACGAGCCTTCGACCGGTCTCGGCTCTTCTTCGCTTGATGCTGTCCACCCTCGATCGGTTGGTCTTCGATCCGGGAGGCGGCATAGTGGTCTCCCATGTGGCCGAAGCACAGGGTACAACTTACCCCTTCGGTGGGCACTGCATCAAAGGACGTGCAGGGTGCCTCAGTCGGGTCGGTGGCGCGTTCCCGGGGACTCGAAGACTCAGCTCACCGGGGGCCGTGTCCTCGCCCGAAGAACATCACCCAGACCAAGGGCAGAGCCGAGGCACCCATCAGCGTCCTGGCGTAGGCCGGATCGGCCGGATACAGGATGGCTCCCGCGACGAGCAGCGCCGCGAAGACCACCGCGCCCGTGGTTCGGTTGACCGACTGCTCCAGCAACCTCACTCGGCGATTGAGGAGCGGCGTCTGCACGTTCAGCTCGCCGCGCTCCAGGATGGTCAGGACGCGGTCGGCGCGGACCGGCAGGCCGACGAGCACCTGGAAGATCCTCGTCGCCTGCTCGAGCCACAGCTTCCAGTTCGCGCCTCCTTCGTCGGCCACCAGCTTGGTGGCGTACGGCGCGACGGTCGTCCAGAGATTGAAGTCAGGGTCGAGGCCGGTGCACATCCCCGACAGGATCGCCACCGTTCGCCCGAGCAACAGAAGGGTCTCTGGGACCTGGAACGGAAGATCGAGAAGCAGGTCGCGGAGCTGCCAAGCCACACTCACCATCTCGGCCCGGTCGACGCTGCGCAGGTCGCTCATGCTCATTCCCCAGAAGCGGTCGAACACCTCCATGCTCGCCGTCTCGATCAGCCTCAAGTCCGCGCTCGGCAGCAACACATCCAAGGTCTTGTAGCTCTTCACCAGTCGCGCGGCATCTCGCGTTCCGATGGCGATGAGGGCCTCACGCAGGCCCGTGCGCAGGTTGTCGGTCACTTGCCCCATCATGCCGAAGTCGATGAACGTGAGTCGCCACTCCCGGTTGCCGTCTTCGTCCATCGTCTCCGAGGGCGTGACGAACAGATTGCCGGGGTGCGGGTCCGCGTGGAAGAAGCCGTCTTCGAGCACCTGTTGGACGTAGGTGTCCAGCAGCACGGAGGCGACCTGCGATCGATCGATCCCGGCGACGGTGATGGCCTCATAGTCGCCAAGCCTGATCGCGGAGACGTCTTCCAGGGTCAGCACGCGCCGCGTGGTCAGGCTCCAGACCACTCTGGGAACGTGCACTCGCGGCTCGTCCGCGAAGTTGGCGGCGAATCTCTCGGCGTTGGAGCCTTCGGCCAGGTAGTCGATCTCCTGGTGCGTGGTGTTGGCCAGTTCCTCGATCAGGGCCCTGACGTCCACTCGGTCGCTGATCGGTCTCCACCTCTGGAGCCAGCCGGCAACGCGACGCAGAGCCGAGAGATCGACCTCCACGATCTGGTCGATGAAGGGGCGCTGGACCTTGAAGACCACGTCTGCGAATCCGTTGACCTTGGCGTCCGCTTTGAGCAGCCTGGCGCGGTGCACTTGGCCGAGCGACGCGGCGGCGAGCGGGACTTCATCCACCCACGCATACAGTTCTGCGAGCGGTTGCCCGAACTCGGCCTCGGCCTCGGCACGGATGGATTCGAAATCCGCCGCGGGCACTTCGTCCTGCAGCCCGGCCAGTTCCGAGGTGATCTCGATCGGCAGGACGTCCAAGCGGGTCGACAGGAACTGTCCGACCTTGATCATCAAGCCGCCCATATCGATGGCCAGTGACCGAAAGCGCGCTGCGACTTCCCTGTTGCGCCGCGAACGGTTGCGGCGCACAAGGCCGCCCAAGCCGAGGCGCGCGGCGAGGACCTCCCAAAAGATGACGCCCGCGATCACCCGGCCGAAGAAGAAGACGATGCGCCAGTATCGGGCTCGTAGTTGCGACGCCGTCATGTGCCCTCCGAATTTCCCATGCGTTCCGTGCCGACTCCTCGGTATTCTGTTTGCCCCTTCCCGGGCATCTCGCAGCACGTGGGCCATCGACGGCAGCCATCACGAGGCGTGCTGCTCGCGCTGCCCTTGCCGCCCGGAGCCGCTTTTTCGCGACGAGAGATGCGCTTGAGCGCGGTACGCCCGGGTAACAATTGCATTGAGGGAATCGCCGGCGGTGATGCTGCCGGAAGTCGTATGCGAGGTGGAGACGATGGCACACACCAAGAGCGATAGCACAGGCGTGACGGACGCGCTCGAGCGGATGTTCCTGCTCGGGATCGGGGTACTCTCGCTCACCAGGGAGAAGATCCAGAGCACGGTGGATGACCTCGTGGAGCGCGGCAAGATCTCCCGCGAGGAGGGCAAGAGCCTGGTGACCGAGCTGGGTGAGCGCGGCATGCGGGAGAAGGACGCGTTCGCGGGCCTTGTGAGCGAGCAGGCGAAGAAGGCCATGGCGATGGCCAACCTCGCCTCCAAGGACGAAGTCGTCAAGCTTCAAGCCGAGGTCGCCAATCTCAAGAAGGACCTCGCGGCGGCGAAGAGAACGAGCAAGCCGCGCACCGCAGCGAAGAAGAAGACGGACGCCTGAGGGGCGACGACGTGAGGCCGGTCAGACCGTCTCGATCGCGTGGATCCCGCCGCGCAGGTCGGTGACGAGAAGCTCGCCTTGGTCGTCCTCCCCGAAAGACGTCACGGGCAGCCGGGTCTCGGCGAGCCGCTGATGCTGCCAGGAGCCCTCTTCGTCGCGGCGCAGCGCGAAGATCTGACCCGTCCCGTAGTCGGCGTAGAAGTAGATGCCGCGCATCTTGGGGTTACGTGCCCCCCTGTAGACGTATCCGCCGATGATGGCGACCACACCATCGCTCTGGTGACCGTGTTCGGCCACGGGCTGAACCAGGTCCTGCTCGCCCAGCGACGAGACGCTGTGCCGGGCTCGTTGGGAGTCCGCGGGATGATAGTGCGAGCCCTCCCACAGGCTCCAGCCGAAGTTGAGTCCGCGTTGCCCGGCAGGCGCGAAGTCGATCTCCTCCCATGAGTCCTGTCCGACGTCCCCGATGTACATGTCCCCGGTCTCGCGATCGAACGAGAAGCGCCAAGGATTGCGGAACCCCCAATGCCAGGTCTCCGGGACGAAGTTCGCGTTGCCCACGAAAGGGTTGTCCTCGGGAACCCGGTACGGACGGTCGCATCTCTTGTCTTCCTCGGCGCTACCGCACACATCCTCCGTGTCGATCCTCAGGATCTTTGCGAGCGCCACACCCGGGTTCTGTCCGTAGGAGTTCGGGTCGTACTCGCTGCCGCCGTCGCCGATCCCGACGTAGAGGTATCCGTCCGGGCCGAACGCGAGTTGCCCTCCGTTGTGGTTCCTGTACGGGTGCCACAGTTCCAGAATCCGTTCCTCGCTGCCGGGATCGGCCTGCCCGCCCGACAGCCTGAGGCGTGAGACAACCACGTCATTGCCGGCGGCGGTGTAGCAGACATAGAAGTACCGCTTCGCGGCGAAGTCCGGAGGGAAACACGCGGACAAGAGGCCTTGCTCCATGTGCTGGTTCATCACTCGATCGGTCATGTCGAGGAATGGCCTATCTTGGAGGCGGCCACCTTCGATCAGCCGGATACGACCAGCCTTCTCACACGCGTAGAGGCGCCCGCTCTTGTCGCCGGCTCCGGTCACCGTCACCGGCTGAAGCAGCCCGCTCCACCTCTGCTCGAGCCGGATCTCCGGCCACTCCACGAGGACTGGTTCCGCAGCGGCTCGAGCGTTCTCCTCGCTCGCCATATGCGCCTCCTTCTGGGACTGGTGCTGCTGTGCTTCTACCCCGAACGCGCCTGAGTCGGGTCTGCGCGGTTTCTGCTCGCAGCCGGGGGAGGCGGCGAACAGGCCGACGGACCTGTACGTGCAAGCCGCCCACGGGTATGCACACTGCAGACACCCTCACGAGGAGCGCCCGTGTTCGATTACACCCAAGCCATCGAAACCATCGCCACAGGCTTCGAGTTGGTCGGCGTCGGCATCGTCGTCGGGGGATTCGCCGCTTCTCTCGCGAGAGGCGTTCGGCTGTGGCCGACCCAAGGCGCCAGCGGCGCGTACGTAGGAATCCGGTCCACATTCGGCAGAAGCATCCTGCTCGGTCTCGAGGTGCTCGTCGCGGGAGACATCATCCGGACCGTCGCCCTTCAGCCGACGCTCCAGAACCTTGCCGTACTGGGCTTCCTGGTCTTGATCCGGACCCTGCTCGCGTGGTCGCTGGAGGTCGAGATCGACGGTCGCTGGCCTTGGAAGCGAGCGGCGAACGAGCAGCTGGAACCCGATACGCACGCACAAGTCCGGGGCGGCTGATGGCAGCCAGTGAAGCGCATGCCCCGGCCACACCCCCCGCGAAGAGTCTCAGGGATCGCCGAAGAGGCGACTCACGCCGGTTCGCAGGCGAGCGGCCGCGTCGCGTCCCGCCGGACGGGAAGGAGGGGATATTTCCATCTCGCTCAGCCGTCGTCATCGCCGTCTTCCTGGCGATGACCGTCCTCTCCTCCGCAGATCTGCTCGAGATCATCCCGGCCTTCGCGCCCATTGTGGCCAGTCCGGTGTTCCCGTTCGTTCACGAGACACATGACATCCTGGCAGCGGTGCTGGCTCTGTACGCGGGCCATAGACTCACGCCGGCGGTGGGGACGTGGGCCATGGCGTGGTATCTCGCGCTGCACGTGCCATACGCCTACTTCACCCTACCGGCGAGTCTCCCCGAGATAGCCCGGATCGCGACCATCGGGGCAGCTGCGTTCCTCGGCATCTACGTCCTCGCGGAACTGGAGCGGTCCCACGAAGCTACGCGGCGGCGGACGTTCGAACTCGGTGAGGCGAGCACTCAGTTGCGCGAGGCCAATCGCGGTCTGGAAGCGACCGTCATCCGGCTGGACGAGGCGCTCAGAACCAGACGCGAATTCCTTGCGAACATGAGCCACGAGCTCCGCACGCCGCTCAACTCGATCCTTGGCTTCTCGGGCGTCATGCTCCAGGGACTCGCCGGCGACCTGAACGACGAGCAGGCTCGCCAGGTCAAGATGGTGAACAACGCCGGGCATCACCTGCTGGATCTCGTCAACCAGGTGCTGAATCTCGCCAAGATCGAGTCCGGACAGCGGCGCGGTGGAGGTCCGTGCCGAGCGCAGAGGCGACGGGATCGAGTTCATGGTCTCGGACACGGGACGCGGGATCGCGCCGGAAGAACAGGCGCTCGTGTTCGAGGAGTTCTATCAGTCCACTCCGCCGGAGGGCGGCAAGTCCGCGGGAACCGGGCTCGGTCTGACGGTGTCGCTCCGCTTGGCGGAGATGCTCGGGGGATCGATCGAGCTCGCCAGCGCCCTCGGTGCCGGGACGACGTTCACGGTGCACCTTCCCACCGAGTCACCTTCTGGGAGCGAACCCGCCCTGCCGGGCTGACGCGGGGGACGACGGAGAGCTCGTCGCGGTCAGCTTCGGTGCCGTCGGCCTGGCCAGGCTGGCGCAGACGTTACCACTCTGTGCCATGCGCAGGAGGTCCGCCGCGACCAGGCGTCGCCGTGCGTACACACCTCTAGATGATCGTGACTATGCAGCGCTGCATTTCCATCCAGCAGTCGATGGTGTAGATCCCAGGCCACTGGGCCGGGACGTCCACGGTCTGGTTCCCATTATTCAGCCAGATCTCAGTCGGGAAACCGAGGCCGACCGAGTGAACGCCCAACACGCAATCGTTGCCGGTCTCGCCGAACGTGAACTGTATCGGCACGCCGGCCTTGAGCGTCACCTTGCGAGGTGAGAACGCCCCATCGCCCAGGTCGATGAAGACATTCTGGACCGTACCCGGGTCCGGAGTGGGGGTGGGAACGGGCGTGGGAGTCGGACTCGGCGTGGGGGTGGGAACGGGCGTGGGAGTCGGACTCGGCGTCGGAGTGGGACTGGGCGTCGGACTTGGTGTCGGCGTGGGAGTAGGACTCGGTGTTGGCGTGGTTGTGGGAGTAGGCGTAGGCGTGGTCGTGGGAGTAGGAGTGGGGACTGGTGTGGGAGTAGGGCCCGGCGTCGCTGTCGGAGTCGGCGTGGGATCGGGAGTGGGGGTCGGGTAGGGCGTTGGCGTGGGCACGGGAGTAGGAGAGGGTGTCGGAGTCGGCGTGGGATCGGGAGTGGGGGTGGGCACTGCAGTGGGGGTGGGCGTGGGGGTCGGCGACGGGGTCGGGGTCGGCGGCTGTGTGACCGTCACGTAGCGAAAGCCTCTCGACCACTTGGCCAAGCGAGTCCTGGTGGCGGGAGCGTATGCCCTCAGACGCCACCTGCCCTGGACGGGGAGTCTCACGCTCGTCGAGCACTTCGTGTACGTCGAGTAGTTCGCCGCCTTGGCCTTCGCGTACCCGTACGATCTCCAAGTGCCTGAAACGTAGCGATACTTGTATATGCGCACCGGGTACGTCCCGGCGGTGCGGCGGGGCTTCAGGGTCGCGTATACCGCGTAGGACCGTGTGAGGGACATGGTGGCGGGAGCCACGGGATTCGAGAGTGTCGGCGCCGACCGTCTGGCCGCCGTCGCCGAGGCTGCGCCCACTGGGGCCAGAAGGGCCGTCACGAGAGATGACACGAGCAACAGAGCGAGCATCCTTGGAGAGCGCTTCTGCATCTCTCACTCCTTGCGTTGGCTGGCGGCGGTGCTTGACCGCCGCGTCGCGGGTCGGGCGCCCGCTGGGGCTTGCATACAGCACCTCGCATGCCAGCTACACGCCCCTCTGCGGCGAGGTTAGCGCTCACGCCGGCAGGAAATCGCAGATAGACGGCAGATTCTCGGTCGGGTCCCGCCCCAGTGCGCACCTGTCGAACGGAACACGTTCGTCCCAGCCTTGTGCTGACGCAGAAGGACCGCCCCTCTTGGGGGCGGTCCCTGCGTGCGGCTCTGAACTTGTGTGACTGCGGGTCAAGCGTGTGTCGGCATCTGTCCCGATGGGTGCGCCGTCGGCTCGTGACCGAAGGCAGCGCGAACATCGTGCATATAGAGGTAGGCCAACTCCGCGACGGCAAGCACGAGGAACACCAGCCCCGACAGGGCGGCGACGGTGGCGAAACCAGCCACCACAACAGCATAGATCGTCGCCAAGATGTCGAGCGCTGCCACCGTGATGCCGGTGGACCAGGACCAATGCGCCATCGCCCACGCGCCGATACCGTAGGCCGCTCCGGCCACGCCCAGTATCAGAAACAGCCAGCCCGTGAACGTTGCCGCGCCCGTTCCGGTCTCCAATCCGGCGATTCCCGACCCAACGATGCCGAACAGAACGGCTGCCGCAATCACCTGGAGCACGCCCGTGACGATCGCGATCACTGCGAGCGTGGTCACATGACTCGGCCGCTCCATCTCACTCGCCTCCTAACTTCGCCCCCGGTCTCCCGCAAGGCCCCAAGGCCCCGGATGAGGGGCCGCTTCGTTCTTGTATCCACCGCGGTCGGTGGACCTAACGGTCTCGTCGACGTCTCGGACGAGCGGCTGTCCCATTTTCGGCGAGGACCCGCAGGTGGACGCCTGGTCGTCGGCCGCGCGGCGAGCCGGCGGAGTCGTTCCGTTCGCATTCCGGGGCTGTCGAGCCCAGTCCGTTCGGGGTACTTTGGGGACAGGATTCTCGACAATACGGCCCGCGGGAGTCACTCTGTGGGCGGCAGGGTCGTGGAAGGCCGCTCATCGGCAGTCTCGAAGGGACGTGCATGCAGGCAAAGGTCATCGCGAGAGAGGTCCTCCTCATCAGCACGTCGATGTTGCTTCTCGCGATATCGGCAACGTGCGCGTGGGCCGTCGTGAGCGACTACCAGTCCCGAGACGTGGTGTCCAAGGGTGTCACCGTGGCGGGCCGCGACTTGACTGGCATGGATGAAGCGCAGGCCAGGACGGCTATCGATGAAGCCGTGGCCCCCATGATGCGACCGATGACCGTCACTGGCGAAGACAGGTCCTTGGTGCTGGACCCGAAGGGCATCCTCGCTGTCGACGTCGACTCGATGGTCGATCAGGCTTACGAGCCGCGTCGCAAAGCGACGCTCGTCGTGCGTGTGACCAGTCGGCTCGCCGGTCTGCCGCTTCCAGCCGACGTCAAGCCCGTGTCCTCCGTTGACGCCTCGGCTGTCGCGCAGTGGGTCAAGGAGACGGCGTCGCTGGTCAACCACAAGCCCGTCGATGCTGCACGCACCGCAAGGAAGTACGCCATCCGCATCAAGCCGGCCGTGTATGGCGCGAAGGTCCGGGAGGCCTCGGCGACGGTTCGGCTCTCGCAGGCGCTGACCTCGGACGAGGCACTGACTTCCCCAAGCCGGGTCGTGACGCTGCCGATCACCCGCACCAGGCCGAAGGTTCTCCAGTCGAGCTTCAAGAGCGCGATCGTCGTGTCGCTGTCGCGATGCCGCATCCGACTGTACAGGGGAAGCAAGTTGGTCAAGACCTACCGCTGCGCGCCCGGCCAGCCGGCCTGGCCGACGCCCAGGGGCGACTTCGTGGTAGTGAGCAAGCTTGCGAACTCACCGTGGTACAACCCACACAGCGCATGGTCCGCAAGCATGCCCGACGTGATCCCCGGGGGACCATACAATCCCATGGGCGACAGGAAGATCGGCATCAGCTACCCCGGGGTGTTCATGCACGGTGTCCCTCCCTCTGAGTACAGCAGCATCGGAACGCACGCGAGTCACGGTTGCATGCGGATGATGCCCAGCGACGTTCACGACCTCTTCGGCCGCGTCCGTATCGGAGACCCCGTCTTCATTCGCGATTAGCACGGATCCAGCCGACGCTCCAAGAGACAGGAGCGATAGATCGCGACGGGTCACCGCGGAAGCAGCCTGCCCACAGCGCGCCGCAGTTTCGGCACCCCCCGCTTGATCGACCGGGAGCCGCCCGGTTCGCTCCCCGGCCGAGCCGAGGGTATAGACACCCGTGTCTGATCTCCGTTGCCGAGAGGAGCGAGAAGATGAGGGCGATAGCTGTCGAGGCCTTCGGCGCGACCCCGCATCTGGTGGAGGTGCCGAAACCGACGCCGGGACCCGGGGAGTTGCTTGTGCGTGTCAGTTACTCTGGCGTCAATCCCATGGACTGGAAGAATGCCGCTGCGCCCTTCCGGGACGTCCCGGCCGACTTTCCCCTGATCCTCGGGACCGACGGGGCGGGCGTCGTCGATGAAGTGGGCCCCGGGGTGACGCGGTTCGCTGCCGGGGACCGAGTCTTCGGGCAGTTCAGACACGCGCCGGCGGGCCACGGCACGGAGGCCGAATACACGGTGGTGGACGAGTCTACTGACATCGCCAAGATCCCTGAGGGCCTCGACGATATCGATGCGGCGGCGTTGCCGACCGCCGGGCTGACCGCGCTCAGGATCCTGGAGGCGTTGGATCTCACACCCGGTTCGACGATGTTGATCGTCGGAGCGACAGGTGGCGTCGGCATGTTCCTGACGCAGCTGGCGACCCAGCGCGGGTTCTCGGTCATCGCGACCGCGCGTCCGGAGATGGTGGAGCGCATGCAGGAACTCGGGGCGTGGGACACCGTCGATCACACGTCGATCACTCCGCTCGCTGAGCAGGTGCGCATGATCGTGCCCGCCGGAGTCGATGCGTACGTGGACCTCGTGAACGATTCGGACACGGTCGCCGAGATAGGCGGTGCGGTCCGGCCCGCAGGCAGAGTCGTGTCAAGTATCGGTCAGGCGAGTCCCGAGTCGCTTGCGCCGAAGGGCCTCACGGCGGTTCGACTCGGGGCGTCCACCGACGCCCCCGGCAGACTCGATCAGCTGGCGAGACTCGTCGTGCGGGGTCTGCTGGAGGCGCCCGCCGAGGTCGAGCCGCTCGCCAAGGCCCCAGAAGTGCTGGACCGCAGCCGTACCGGCCACGTTCACGGCAAGACGGTCCTGCGTGTGGCCGAGTGATCCGCGCAGCGGCGGCGAGCGCCAGGCGTGCTGTCCTTGCGCTCTGGCTGCCGTTCGGCCGTCCGCGGAGGTTCTCGCGGGGTACGTAGGGTTCTCTGGCCTGATGAAAGGAGAACACCGTGAGTCCGATGAGGTGGGGCGGCGGCTACCCCGTGAGCTACGGCGCAGGCGCGCACCAGATGGACGTCCCGATGGTGCCCGCGCCAGTCGCGCTCCTCGCCATGGTCTGCGGCCTGATGATCGGCGCGATGATCGGCCGGAAGAAGGCCATGATGCACATGAGGCCGGACATCGGCTACGGCGGGACCGGCTGGGGAGACTGGTCGATGCGCGACCACATGATGAGCCGAATGGCTGCACACCATCACCACGGGAACGGCATGCCGTCGTGCGAGTGCGGTGCCGAGGGCGTCTCCGGCGCAGCCGATCACGGCGAAGGTGAGTGAGGAGAGGTACGAGAGTCTCTGAGATCCCGCAAGAGCCTGCGGTGGGCGCTTCCAGTCTTCAGAAGGCTCTCGTCTTGGCATTGAATTCACCGGTCATGGCCAGCGCTCTGCCTTCGGACAGGACCGACCGGGCGGCGGGGAACAGTTCGGCTTCCTCCTCGCCCAGGTGATGCTCCACGTTCTCCTTGAGGACGGAGAGCTTGGCCATCCAGACATCGGTGCCCTTGTCGTTCGCTTTCAGCTCTCTCAGCAGGAGGTCGGCGACATGGTGCTCCTCCTTACCCTCCAGGGCCAGCCCATGGGTCTTCTCATCGGAAACGATCGCTGCGTAGAGGACATGCTCCTCTGCCGATTGATGCGATTCGAGTTCACGGGCGAGCTTGGTGAACAGGGAACCATCGAACTCGGCGACGAGCTCGTCGAGATATCGCCTCATCTCTTCGTGATCCTCCTTCAGGCGATCGAAGATGTCTTTCGGCATGGCTTCCTCACTCCTCCCATCGCGCGCCGACTCCGTCGCGCGCGGACGGCGCCTGATGGCCCTGGGGTCCAGAGCCCGGGTGTGAGTACCCCATCGCGGCCGAGCCCTCTCGCAGAACCCTCGAATCTCCGTCGGAAGGACGGTCACCTCCGGATCAAGCGGTGGGTTCCCGGCCTGGTTCCTCGGACGCGTGCAGGAAGCGAGCATCCTCGCAACGGCCGATGTTGAACCAGGCGTACCCGTAGCGATCGAGATCGACCTCGTACTCTCGCTCGCCCAGGCGCCGGAAGGTCACTCCTTTGCCGATCACGAGCTCCAGATGCTCCACCGGATGGTCGCGCAAGTCGATGATCTCGCGTTGCGGCTCCTTGCCGAGGTTGTGGACGAACGCGACCATCCTGTCGCGCCAAAGGATCTGGTGGGCGAGCACGGCGTCGGACTCGGTCGGCAGCGAGTGCCAGCCGCCGCGTCCGATCTCGACGCAGCGCTTCCGTGCGTCGATCAACCGGCGCACGACGTTCAACAGCGAGTCCTCGTCGTTCGATTGCTTCTCGACGTTGACGTTGCGGTAGCCGAATTCGCCATCTGCCACCATCGGTCGTACGAGCTTGCTCGGGGGCGCGTCCGAGAAGCCGCCGTTCCGCTTGGGTGACCAGTGCATGAGATTGCGCGCCGCTTCGCGGCCGGCGAGCCCCAGGTTGTCGCCCATCCCGATCTCGTCGCCGTAGAAGATCATCGGGGTCCCCGGCATCGTCATGAGCAGGCTGAACGCCATCTCCAACTTGTCCCTGTCCCCGATCATCGGCGCGAGGCGGCGACGGATCCCGCGCCCGTAGACGCGCATGGCCCCCTCGGGGGCGAACTCGTCCCACACGACGTTCCTGTCGTCCGGGGGCAACCACTGGATGTTCAACTCGTCGTGGTTGCGCAGGAAGTTGAACCACTGACACCGTGGCGGCGGATTGGGCAATTGGCGCAGCCCGCGGAGCACGGGCGCGGCCTGCTCCGCTGCCAGCGCGAGGAACAGGTAGTTGTTCAGCTGGAAGTTCAGCATCGTGTTCAGCTCGTCGCCCTCGCCGAAATACGCCGACAGGTGCGCCGCGGCCAGATCGACCTCGCCGAGCAGGACCGTGTCCGGATTGCGCTGCGACACGATCTCCCGCGCCTCCTGGAGTATCGCGTGCGGGTCTCGGGGCTTTCCCACTCCGGGGCCGTCCAGGCCAAGCATGATCGGCAGCGCGTCGAGCCGGAATCCCGCGACGCCGAAGGACATCCAGAAGTCGAGGAGGCGCATGAACTCCTCCCGGACCTCCGGGTTGTTCATGCAGAGTTGCGGCTGGAAGCGGTAGAACGGGTGGTAGTAGTAGGCGCCGGCCACTTCGTCGTACTTCCAGATGCACGGCTCCTCGCCCGGGAATGCGGGGCCCTTTCCCGACTCGGTCGGCGGCGGCTGTTCCGCCCAGGTGTAGTAGTCGCGGAATCGGCAACCCGGATCCCGTCTGGACGCCTGGAACCATGGATGAGCGTCGGACGTGTGGTCCATCACGATATCGATGATCACCCGGATGCCGCGCTCTCCCGCGAGTCGCACGAACCAGATGAACTCGTCCAGCGTGCCCAATCGCGGATCGACGCGGTAGTGGTCCGAGACGTCGTAGCCGTTGTCCAGTCGCGGCGACGCGTAGAAGGGGAGCAGCCAGAGACAGGTCACGCCGAGTCCCTCGAGGTAGTCGAGTCGGCTGGTCAGGCCCGCGAAGTCGCCGATGCCGTCTCCGTTCCCGTCGGCGAACTTCTCGACGTCGATCGCGTACATGACCGCGTCGGCATACCAGGGTTCGCTCGCCATTGGTCCTCCTCAACATGTCCTTTGCATCGACCGACTCGCCTTGGACCCGAGCTTGCCGCTGTACGACGCCGGCTAGAGTGTCTTACCCACGTTCGCGCCAGCCGCCACTGGGCGGGCGACCCCAGCGCAGGGGTGTCGCGTCTCGTGCGACGGCTGAGTGCCCGGCTCGGGTATGGACTCCTTGCGCGGAACGGCGAGGCCACGGCAAAGCGCCGGGCCGAGGATGGGGTGTCTTAAGTGCGTGTGCTCATTGTTGCCAACAGGCTGCCCGTCACCATGGAGCGTCGCTCCGGCGTGAACCGCTTCACGCGAAGCGCCGGCGGGGTCGCTACCGGGCTTTCGTCAGTGCGCGCTTTGGGTGACAGCCTCTGGATAGGGTGGGCGGAGGGCGCGAATCCCCGGGCGGACTCTGAAGAGAAGGACGCTATCCGTTCCGAGCTGCGCGAGCGCTTTTCCAGCGAACCGGTCTTCCTCACGGCGGATGATGTCGCCGGCTTCTACAACGGGTTCTCGAACCGGACGCTCTGGCCGCTCTTCCACTACTTCGGCCAGACGGCGGAGTTCGACCCGGCGTTCTGGCGCGCCTACGAGCGGGTGAATCGCAAGTACCGTGACGCCGTGCTCGAGGCATACCGGCCAGGGGACCGGATCTGGATCCACGACTATCAGCTCATGCTCCTGCCGCTACTGCTTCGCGAGAGTCTGCCCGATGTCCCGATCGGCTTCTTCATGCACATCCCCTTCCCCTCCTTCGAGATGTTCCGTCTGCTCCCGTGGCGCCGGCAACTCCTCGAAGGCGTGCTCGGCGCGAGCCTTATCGGCTTCCACACGCACGACTACGTCAGGCACTTCCTCAGCAGCGTCCAGTCGCTGCTCGGCATCGAGGACCGCAACGGGCGCCTTCGGATCGAGAGCCGGATCGTGCTCGTCGACGCGTTCCCCATGGGGATCGACTACGATCGTTTCGTGCGTGGTCCGGATTCACGGGCGGCGAAACGCGAGCGTCGTCGGCTCGAGGAGAACAACCCGAAGCAGCGCATCGTGTTATCGCTCGACCGGCTGGACTACACGAAAGGCATCCCTGAGCGGCTTCGGGCCTTCAAGGTATTCTTGGAAAGGCATCCCGAATGGCGCGGGCGGGTGACCCTCGTGTGCGTCGCGGTGCCGTCGCGCTCCCGCGTGGAGCGCTACCGCGAACTCAAGCGGGAGGTGGACCGCCTCGTCGGTGACATCAACGGGAGATTCGGCACGATCGAATGGACTCCCATCCGCTACCTCTACCGGTCCGTGGCCGTCAACACGCTCTTCGGCCTCTACGCCGCTGCGGATGTGGCCCTCGTGACGCCGATGCGCGACGGCATGAATCTCATCGCCAAGGAGTACATCGCCACCCACGCCAACAAGCCCGGTGTCCTCGTGCTGTCCGAGATGGCGGGCGCCGCCCGTGAGTTGGCCGAAGCCGTCATCGTGAACCCGAGCGACTCGGGAGCGGTGGCCGACGCGCTCTTCGAGGCGCTCGAGATGCCCGAAGAGCAGCAGGTGCGGCGCGGACGAGCGATGCAGCTCAGGCTCAGGCGCTACGACGTGGACCGCTGGGCCGAGGACTTTCTGGGCCGGCTGGAGGACGTATCGATGGTACAGCTCGCCTACGACGAGTACACGCTGACCCAGGATGCCCGCGACCGGATTCTCGGCGCGTTCGCCGCCGCATCGCGGCGTCTGCTGCTGGTTGACTACGATGGCACGCTCGTGCCCTTCCATCCTGATCCCAAGCAGGCTAAGCCCCCCGCCGACCTCCTCGACTTGCTGAGATCGCTGGCTGCCGACGAGCGGAACACGCTCGTGGTGATCTCGGGGCGCGATCCTGAGACACTGGGCGGATGGCTGAGCGATACCGGCGCGTGGCTTGTCGCCGAGCATGGCGCGTGGGCCAAGCGGCCCGGCGGCGATTGGGAGATGCCTGAGCCAATCGCGACCGCCTGGAAAGAGAACATCCGTCGCGTGTTCGAGCTCTTCACGGACCGCACGCCCGGCTCATTCGTCGAGGAGAAGGACGTATCGCTGGCATGGCACTACAGGTCCGTTCAGCCAGAGCTGGCGCGCCGGCGTCGCCAAGAACTCACGGAGGCTCTCGGTGCTCTGACTCAGGACTTCGGCCTGTCCATGTTGGACGGCAACAGGGTCATCGAGGTCACCGACGCGAGCGTGGACAAGGGTCGCGCCGCATACAAGTGGATGGGCAGCAACGAATATGACTTCATCTTCGCCGTGGGAGACGATGTCACGGATGAGAGTGTCTTCGAGTACGCGCCGCCGCATGCCTGGACGCTCAAAGTAGGCAGCGGAGCGTCACGCGCGATGTTCGCGGTCGCCGCCCCTCGCGATGTCCGGTCCATCCTCAAGGCGATGGCCGCGGCGGCCGGTAAGCGGCCTGGCCCGTCCAAGCCGCCAGGCGACGTCCCGACGGCGCGCCCTGCGGCACCGGCACGGATAAGGAGCGGTGGGGGTGACGGCTGATCCTCCACCGTCGCCATCGTCGTCGGTAGACACCGCGCCCGGCGAGCGGTGTCGGGTGGTCAGATAGCTGAAGGCCGGCGAGACGAAGACCCGCCGCTTGCGAGCGGGCGGGTCTTCATCTTGGGGCCCGGATCGCTTCGTCTTCACCTATACGGCCCGTCGACCAGTGATCAGCTGGATGACGAGGACTACCAGTGCCACCACGAGCAGCAGGTGGATCAGACTCCCGCCGACATTGAAGCCAAAGCCGAGCAGCCAGAGAACAAGGATTATCGCGAGCAGCGTCCAGAGCATCACGTCACCTCCTTTCCGACCAATGTTCTTCTTCCCAAAGCGGGGCGCGACGTCCGACGAATGGCCACCTCGAACACCCCGGTCCGCCAAGTCGTGCGTTCGTCGGTGAGAAGAGTCAGGAGCGGGCGCCGGCTGTTAGGCGCCGAGGGGGGCAGGAGATATAGCCCCCCAGCAGGGTGGCCGCACCGGCCATCAGGGCCGGGCAGATCGATGCAGGAGGTGTGCGCGATGGCCGGAGTCATTGGTACGGAGAACCCGACGTGGGTCCTCACAGCGCGGAGCATCATGGGAGACGACGTGGTCAACACGTCCGGCGAACACATCGGTGATATCAAGGACCTCATGATCGACATCAACAGGGGCTGCATCGCCTACGCGGTCCTCGACGTAGGAGGCTTCCTTGGCATCGGAAACAAGTACTTCGCGGTGCCCTGGGTGTCCTTCACCGTCAATGAGGACAACAAGACGCTCGTCTTGAACGTCTCGAAGGATCGGATGGAGGATGCTCCCGGCTTCGACAAGGACCACTGGCCGATGTCCAACGACGCGGATTACTACTCCTCCGTGAACCAGTACTACGGAGAAGGAGCGCCCCGAAGGTGACATGAGCAACGCGACACTGTCGTGAGGAGGTGTGGGCACATGCCGGGCGGAGAACACGTGCGGGGCGTCGGCGAGAAGGAACAGAAGCAGTACGAGGAGATCAAGAAGAGCGCTGAGAAGTCCGGGCGCTACGGAAAGCGCGCCGAAGAGGTCGCGGCAAGGACCGTCCTCAAGCAGCACAAGGAGAAGGGGCACAAGCCGGGCGAATAGGATCCCGACTTCAGCTGACATCTGAGTTCGAGGAAGGACCCGCCGCTTGCGCTCGGCGGGTCCTTCCTCGAGTTAGCCGACTCCGATAAGGGGTACCAAGATGCACGGTCGGAGACGCCACCCTGCGGGAGAGTGAGGAGATGGATCACGATGGCACAGGACATACATGTACATGACCCGCACGATATACACGTGAGCGAGGACACGAGTGAGACGAGCACCAACTACGCCCTCGTCATCGTGCTCGTCGTGCTCGCTGTGGTGGCGGTTGCGCTTCTCGTTGCATGGGCCGGTGGGTATCTCAGCGCTCCACAGATCATCAACGTCACACCGCCGAATCCCGCGACCATCATTCCGGAGCCGGGCGTCCCGGGCGAACCGGGAGCACCGGGAGCGCCCGGAGCGCCGGGCGCGCCGGGCGGCGGAGGCGGTGGCGGAGGTGGAGGCGCGGCACCGGCAACGCCCGCGCCGGAGAGCACCGTTCCCACAGGATGAGCCCGGAGGCGCGCGTGACCGACAGGCCTGAAGGAACCCGCGACGTCTTCCATAGATTCGCTCGGAGCACGTCCGAGATCCTTGGCTCGTCCAAGGCCTTCGTGGCCGCGATCGCCGCGATAGTGATCTGGGGTGCGACGGGGCCGCTGTTCGGGTTCTCGGACACTTGGCAACTCGTCGTGAACACGACCACGACGATCGTGACCTTCCTGATGGTGTTCCTCCTGCAGAACACCCAGAACCGAGACGGGCAGGCCGTCCAGTTGAAGCTCGACGAGTTGGTTCGTGCCATCGAAGGCGCTCGAAACAGCATGGTCGACATAGAGAATCTCTCGGACGAGCAATTGAAGAGACTACAGGAGCAGTTCGCGAGGATGCGATCGGAGTCCGACGAGGAGGACGACTCGCCGCGGGAGCCCCCGGTGCCGGACCCAGAAGACGCTCCGATCTCTGGGCGATGAGCGGGTCGCGGGTCCAGTCTGATGTCCGGACGGGCGGGCCGCCCGGCGTCCGCTCGCGCACACGCCCTTGCGGGCGCGGCCTGTTTCGACGATAACCTTGTGTGTCGACCGGCGCTTGAGCTTGGAGGGCACCAATGGTTCGACAATCGTCGTGCGAACAGGGAGCGATCGCCGTCCAGCAGCAGGGTCCGCGTCCTGAGGACCGACCCATCCAAGCGCCGCCGGCTCGAGTCGCGCTAGGAGTGCTGGGTGCGCTTGTAGGCCTCGTCCTGGCAGCGGGGTTCTTGTGGTCTTCCGCGATCGCCTTAGCCGACACGGGCACGCTACAGGTGACCGGTGGCGATGGGACCCGTCGGGCGATCAGCGCGGCGAGCATCGTCCCAACGGGCAATCTCTCGGGCTTGGTCACCGCTGTCGGGGGGGCCCCCGTCTACGGCGTCAGCGTCTCCGTGTCCGCCGGCCCGCGCTCGACCACAGCCACGGACGGCAGCTACTTGATCGCCGGGATCGAGGAGGGTACCCGAACAGTCACGTTCGCCAAGACCGGCTACAGGAGCCGAGTGTCCATAGCGCTCATCTCCGCCGGCGCCACCACGACCCTGGACGCGGTACTGGCCGCGATCCCGACCACGGGAACGCTGCGCGGGAGAGTGAGCGTGTCAGGTGGGGGGCCGCTGCGCGGCGCTCGTGTCTCGGTCGCGGGAGGCCCGCGCGCGACGACGGCCGCCGACGGCACCTACACGGTCCGCAACGTGAATCCGGGGACCCGCACGATCACGTTCACCAGGCTCGGCTACGTGCGCAAGTCGCGATCCGCACGGATATCCGCGGGCGCCACGACGACGCTGAACGCGGCGCTGATCCAGGACGGTAACCTTGCGGGCACGGTGGCCGGCGCGAACCGCGCTCCTCTCGCGGGCATCAAGGTGTCCGTCTCAGCGCCGGGTTCCCACATAGTCGCCTACGCCAAGACGTGGCTCGGGGTGCGGTACGTGTGGGGCGGCACCTCCCGCAGCGGTGTCGACTGCTCGGGACTCACGCGCGCGGTGGCCCGGGAGATCGGATATCACTCCTTCCCCCGGACGGCCGCGAGCCAGTGGTCCTACTTCCGAACGCTCGGTTGGGCGGTCGAGCGGCCGCGCCCGGGCGACTTCGTGTACTTCAAGTCACCGGCCTCGCCCTCGGGTCGGCACACCGCCGTCTACGTCTCGTCCGACACCATTCTCGAGGCGCCGGGCAGCGGCGACTACGTCAAGATCGCCAGGATGCCCCATCTCAGCATTCTCGGGTACGGGCGCCTGCAAGGCGGTGTGAGCACAACGACGACGGTGGACGGCAGATACTCGATCCCTTATCTCGAACCCGGGACGTACTCCGTGGTATTCAACAAGCCGGGCTGGGTGAGCAAGTCCCCCGCGACAGTGGTCGTGTCGGCGAAGACGACGACACTGTGCGCGACTCTCAAGCAGGATGGGGCCTTGTCGGGCTCGGTGACCACGACGGGGAGCGCGGCGCTGTCCGGCGCCACGGTCTCCATCCTCGGCGGACGAAGCACGCGGACGGCTGCCGACGGCAGGTACTCGATCCCGCTCGTGGAGCCTGGGACGTACGAAGTGTCGTTCGCGATGAGGGGCTACCTGACCGCCTGGAGGCTGGTCGAGATCAGCGCCGGCGCCACGGCGACTCTGGATGCCACGCTCACGCGCCCGGTCCCCGTCACCCTGGCCACCGCCACAAGGCTCTACGGCCCCACCGGCGCCAGAGTCAGGAGGACACTCAAGCTCACCGGAACGGTCTCGCGACCTGCCGCGCCCGGCAAGGTCACGATCATCCGGACCCGCTCGGTCGGCAGGAAGTGGAAGGCGGCCGGCTCGGCCAAGGTCGCTGTCGTTCGCGGCAGGTTTGCCTATAGTTTCAAACCCGCGAGCAGGGGCAGATGGCGCTTCATCGCCAGCTACGCCGGAGGCGTGGTCAGCTACACGACATACAAGGCATCCAAGAGCGCGGCCAGGACAGTGAGGGTCAAGTAGGGGCGACGGTGAGGGTCCAGGTTGCGCCACCGTCCTGCGCCGTCGGCCCACGCACCGGAGTGGCCGATGAAGCGTGGCGGCGGATCGGGCCCGACAGCGCTACAGATCGTACTCGAGCACCGGCGGCGGACTCGCCAGGTGCATCTTCTCCAAGATCCGCGACCGCAGGCGAAAGAACTCCTCCCCGTTGCGCTGGCGCGGTCTGGTGAGGCCGACGTCCAGGATCTCGGAGATGCGTCCCGGGTCGCCGCCCATCAGCACGATACGGTCGGCCAGATAGATGGCCTCGTCGACGTCGTGCGTGACGAACACGATCATCCGTCGCTCGTCGCGCCACAGGTCGACGAGTTCGTCTTGCATGCGCATGCGCGTGATGGCGTCCAGCGCCCCGAAAGGCTCGTCCATGAGAAGGGTCTCGGGCTTCACTGCCAGCGCGCGGGCGATGTTCACGCGCTGTCGCATGCCGCCCGATAGCTCACAGAGCGGAGTCTTCGCGTACGTCCCGAGCCCGACCGCCTCCAGCTGCCGCGTCGCTCTCGCTCGCCGCTCGGTCCTCGCTACCCCGGCGGCCTGCAGGCCGTACTCAATGTTGCCGAGCACGCTGCGCCACGGGAACAGGCCGTAGTCCTGGAAGACGGTCACGCAGCTGACGCTCGGGCCGGAGATCTCGACGCCGTGCAACTGCAAGGACCCCGTGGTCGGCTTCTCGTAGCCGCCCATGAGCGACAGAAGCGTGGACTTCCCACAGCCGCTCGACCCGACCACGCACACGAACTGCTCGTCGGGGATCTCGAGATCTATCGGCGCCAGGGCCTGCCTGCGTCCTCCCCCGGCGGTTGGGAACGTCTTGCTCGCCCCGACGAGCCTCATCCCCCGGAAGCCGTCGAGTCTGCCGACGCGAGCCGTCGGGCCGTCAGCCACCGGACCCGCCACCCCACGCTCGCACGACCGCCTTCTCTCCGGCCGCTATCACGCGGTCGATCGTCAGGCCGAGGATCCCGATGACCAGGATCACCACCATCACCAGGTCCGTACGAAGCGAGTTGCGCGCGTCGATCACGAGGAAGCCCAAGCCGCTTTGGACCCCGAGCATCTCGCCGGCGACCAGGAACACCCACGATGCCCCCATCGCCACGCGCAGGCCGACGACGATGCCGGGAAGCGCGGCCGGGATCACGACCCTCCACAGCGTCGCGAGCCTCGACTCCCCGAAGTTGCGGGCAACCTTGATGTAGATCGGGTCCACGCCTCTCACCGCCGCGGCTGTAGTGAGAGCGACGGGGTATACGGCGGCGATGAAGATGATGACGATCGCCGGCAGCTCACCGATGCCGAACCAGAGGCTGAACAGAGGAAACCAGGCGATCGGCGATATGGGCCGAAGCACTTGGAGAAGCGGGTCGAAGGCCCGGCGGGCCAGAGAGGACCGGCCGAGCAGGATGCCTGTCGGCATGCCGGCCACGATCGCCGCCAGATAGCCCACCGCGAACCGGGCGAGGCTCGCCCCGATGTCTTCGGCGAGTCGTCCGTCGCGCGACAGCTCGAGAAGACCTCGGCCCGCATCGAGCGGGGTCGGGAACATGCTGCGCAGGTTCGCGGGCACGGATGAGGCAGCGACGTGCCACAGCACCAGCGCCACCACGAACACACCCAGCGGCGGCAGCATGTTCCCGACTCGCTTGACCACCTACATCGACGCCCCGTATGCCTTGGTGACGAACGATGTATCGAGCAGATCATTGACCGGGACCGCCTTGTCCAGCAGCTTCATCGACGTCAGCGTGTCCACGAGCTTCTGCAGTTCTGATGCCTTCGGCGTGAGGTCGCCGTACCGTACTCCGACGTCGAACGACTTCAGCCAGACTGCCGCGGCATACTTCGTGTACGCGCTCGCGGTCTTGGCAGCCGTCGCCTGATCCGAGTCGATCGACGCGCCCGCCTTCACGAAAGCGGTCACCAGACCCTGCACGTCCATCCCGTACTTGTCGATCGTGTCGCCACGCATGACGAGCGCGCAGCAGGGCCAGTCCTTCCACAGGTCGTCGGCTCGATACAGGATCTTGCCGGTGCCGTTGACCAGGGACATCGTCCCGAACGGTTCGGCGACGACGTAGCCCTCGATGTCGCCGCGGGCAAGAGCCGCGGGCATGTCGGCCGGAGTCATCTCGACCCGCTGCAGGTCGTCCAGGGTCAGACCCTCGCGCTCCAGTGCCAGCTTGAGAAGGATGTTCTGCCCCGACATGCGATGCGGGATCGCGAAGCGCTTGCCCCTCACCTGCGCGAGGTTCTTCACGTCCGTGCGGACTGTGATCGCATCCCCGCCGCGGTGCGACAGGGCGACCACCTTGAGCGGAACACCGTTGGCCCGCGAAGCCATGGCCAGCTCGAGCATCGTGACCGCGCCGTCGAGCTTCCCAGAGTTGAGGGCCTCGGTGAGCTCGGGCCACGACGCGAACTTCACGAGTTCGATCTTCGTGTCGCCGAGCAACTCCTTGCCCCCGGCGTCCGCGACCATCACCGGAGCCGAGTGCGTGATCGGCAGGTAGCCGATCTTGAGGGTCATCCTTCCGCCGTCTTCCGTCATGCCGTCCGAAGCCGTCTTGGCCCCGCTGCCCGCGCATCCGGCGAGCCCGACGAGCATCGCGGCGGCCACCAGCGCCAGAGCCGGCAGACGCCACCTATACTGCTTCCACATCGCTACCTCCATGTTCGAATGCTGTCCTCGAAGCGCCGGTCCCTGCAGTGGACGCGGCGGGTCCCGATCCTGAAGCCGGCCAGGCCCACCCGAGGGCAAGGCGCTTGCGCCGGAAGTGCATGCGCGCGAGTTGAGCGGCCAGGCGCGGATCCGGTTCCGTGTAGATCTTTGCGCCCACTTCGCCGAGCAGCCCGTCGCCGCCGAAGAACTCCACGATCGAGTTGCGGCCGTCGTCGAGCTCGTCCGAGCCGGCGCCCGGCTTGGCGGCGGGTATGGCCACCGGGATCTGCGCCGGGAAGCCGACGAGATTGCACACGCCGTGGACGAGGAAGGTGGCGCCCTGTCCGATGGCCTTCTCGTTGCCGGGCTCAGCACCGATGAAGAGGAACGGCATGTCCGCCATGTCGTGTCCGGCGGCCTCGGCCACGGCCGTGAACAGGCGCAGGGAGCGAACGTTGTCCACGCAGCCGCCCACGACCAGGACCGGCGGCAGTCCGTGCTCCGTGCAGAACTCGCGCAGCCCGGGCGAAGCCGATGCGGCCGCCTCCTGCGAGCACAGCCCGGCGTTGAGCAGGGCGTGGGAGCAGCAGCCGGTGGTCGTGAGCAGCACGCCGTTCTCGATGAGACGGCGCGCGATCTCCACGTGGCTTGCCTCGTAGACGACCTTCGGCGTGTTGCAGCCCACGATCGTGGCTATCCCACGCAGGCGCCCGTCCTGCACCGCTTGGGCGATCTTTCCGGCGCCGCCGGTGGCCTCGAGGATCGCTTCGAAGCTCCAACCTCCGCTCGCCGGCGCTGTGCTCTCCGGGATGCGGATCCGGCTGCGGTCCCTGGCTGCGAAGGCCTCGACGGCGAGCCGGGCCACGCGCGTCGCGTCCGCGTCGAAGTCCTCGGGGTGTTCGGGGTCGAACGGCACGTGCTCCGCGCCGGGGATGCGGTTCGAAGAGCAGGTCGTGATGATCCGGGTCCCGAAACAGTCGGCGACGATCTTGAGCCCCGGGATCACGCATTGCATGTCGGCGACGACCGCGTCGATGGCGCCGGTACCCAGGGCAAGTTCCTGCCCCATGATGTTGGTCACCGTCGGCACGCCGTGCCTCGCCAGCAACTCGTCCCCCGTGCAGCACATGCCGGCCACCACTATGCCCTCGGCTCCGGCCTCGCGAGCCAGGTCCTGGATCTCGGCCGATGCGATCTTCTCAAGCACCTTCTCGGCCATGACCGGTGAGTGACCGTGCATGAGGATGTTGACGTGGTCGGGCTTGAGCACGCCGTAGCCGACGGTGGTGTTCCGTGGCTGGGGGACTCCGAGGAGGATCTCTGTCGCGAGCGACGATGGGTACAGTCCTCCGTAGCAGTAGGCCAGCGCGCTGCGCAGCTCCTGCCGCGCCATCGCCGTCCAATCCGAGCAGGACCCGAGAGTCGTCACGTGCAGGCTCTCCAGGGTCTCGTAGCTCGCGGAGCGGGGCAGGATGCCGAGGCGCTCCCAGACCCGGACGCGATCGGGCGGGGCGAACGCGCGTAGTGTCGACATCGGTTCGGCGCTCAGCCTGCCGACGTCGTCGAGCAGGACGCGCGCGACCTCGCCGATCACCTCTCGAGTCGCCCGGCCGTCGACCTCGATGCCGAGGCGCCGCGCCAGCTCGAGCCCCCGGTCAGCCCCCGCCAACGGCATCCCTGCGGCGCCCCCGGCGGCGGCGAGCACAGCGAGGATCACCTCGTGCGCATGGCGCGCGTGCGCGGCCATGCCGGAGGCGAGGGCCCTCAGGACGTTGGCGATGACGACCTGTTCCATGTCCCGGCCGCAGATCCCACGGGGGCTGCGTTCGCTGATGCGGCAAGGTCCCCACAGGCACATCCGGCAGCACGTTCCGCGAAGACCCGACGAGCACTGGGGAGCCTGGGCCTCGAATCGGTCGAAGACGGTCTCGATACCGCTCTCATCGAGCGCGGAGATCAGCTCGGCGCTGGCAGCGTTGGGTGTACCGGCGACGATGTCGGCCTTCTCGGGCACGTCGACGTTGAGATGTCGCACGAAGCGGCTCACAGGGGCGCCTCCTTCGCGGCCTCGGACGGCTCGGTGTCGAACAGCCCGGTGGACAGGTAGCGCTCGCCGGTGTCGGGCAGGATCGCGACGATGACCGCGCCCCGGAGCTCGGGCCGTTTCGCCACCTCCAGGGCCGCCGCCACGGCCGCCCCCGACGACACGCCCGCAAGGATCCCCTCCAGACGCGCCAGATCGAGCGCCATCTCGGATGCTTGCGGGTACGTCACCGTCATGATCTCGTCCACGATCTCAGGATCGACGTTCTCCGGTATGAACCCGGCGCCGATCCCCTGGATCCGATGGGGTCCCGCGATCCCTCCCGAGAGGACGGCCGACTCTGCCGGTTCGACCGCGATCATCCGGATCGCAGGCCTACGTTCTTTGAGGGCGCGGCCGATCCCCGTCAGCGTCCCGCCGGTTCCGACACCCGCGACGACCACGTCGACGGCGCCGGAAGTCTGCTCCCAGATCTCGTCCGCCGTTCTGACCCTGTGGATGGCCGGGTTGGCCGGATTGGAGAACTGCTGCGGGATGAAGGAACCGGGAGTCTCGGCGGCCAACTCCCGTGCCCGGCTGATGGCGCCACGCATACCCTGGGCGCCGGGCGTGAGGACGAGTTCGGCCCCGTAAGCCGCGAGGAGGAGCCTTCGCTCCAGACTCATCGTGTCGGGCATGGTGAGGATGAGCCTGTATCCGCGTGCGGCGCACACGAGAGCCAGCCCGACCCCGGTGTTCCCACTCGTGGGCTCGATGATCACGGAGTCGGGATCGATGGCCCCACGCTCTTCGGCATCCTCGATCATCGCCAAGGCGATGCGGTCCTTGACCGACCGGCCCGGGTTGGCGGACTCGATCTTGCCGAGAACCTGCGCGTGCGGCTCGCTTGACAGCCGGTCCAGCCGGACCAGAGGTGTCTCGCCTATCGTGTCCAGGATCGTGACGTCCATCTTTGCTGCCTTCGCTCAACGACTGCGACTCATCGCTGAACACGTTCGTGGCGTCGCCGACCGGAGTCAATCGATTAGCACGCACCATGTCTATGCGTTTTGTGCGCTTTAACAGAAGGTGCAGGTCAGGGCTTCGGACATCAGCGAATTCGCGCACTCCGGTGCGTTTTGGGATCGCGCGGCCGTCTCGGAAGGCGCGGCGCTTCGTCACCGCAGCTGGCCGCTCATGCGAACGGCCGGGGGCGGGTACACTACACCGACGACCGTCGGCCACCGCCACGGACCAGATTGAGATTCCCGTTACCGTTGGGAGTGAACGTGCGCCTGGTGACCTACAACATCCGCCACGCCAGGGGACTGGACGGACGGATCTCCACCCGGCGCATCGCGAGGGTGCTCGAGTCGTTCGATGCCGACGTCATCGGTCTCCAGGAGGTCTGGCGCTGGCCGCTCGTGTTGGATCAGCCCGCGCGGCTCGCAAGTCTGCTCGACATGCATGAGGCCTTCCAACTGAACGTGGCGTACGGCTTCTACAGGCAGGGGAACCTCGTGCTGGCGCGGGGGCCGCTCGAGATCGAGGAATCGATCAGATTGCCCGGCTTGCGAGAGCCAAGAGGCGCTCTGGTCACCAAGGTCGAGATCCACGGCATCCCGGTGCGGTTCGTCTCGACTCACCTCAGCCTTCACCGGGCGAGCAGGGGGCGGGCGATTGCGCAGCTCGCCTCGCAGCTTCCACTTGACGAGCCGATGGTGCTGGCGGGCGACATGAACTGCGGAGTGACGGAACTGGCTCCCCTCGCGCGCGTCTTGAACATGGTCTCCGATCCACCTCCGACGTTCACGTCGCGCGCTCCGAAGGTCGCCATCGACCACGTGATGTACTCGAACCACTGGAGGCTCGTGGACTTGAGAACCGCGGACACGAAGGCTTCGGACCACCTGCCGCTGTTCGCGCAGTTGGAGAGGGTGACCTAGCGTGGACTTCTGCGCCGGGCCCAGCCGTCTTCCGCATTCTTCGGCACGAGCACGCTGACGGCCGCCAGGATGACGCGCGCCGTGACAGGCGTCATCCCGGCATCTTCCCCAGGGCGGCGAGCACGTCGTCGATCACCTGCCGCGCCGCTGCCCGGCCGGCCTCCTCGATCTCGGCGGCGTTGCCGAAGTCCCACGGCGGGAAGCTGTCGATCTCCGGCTGGATGAGGAAGTCGGCGTCCGCTCGCGCCGCGGTCTGCGTGTTGCCGGCAGCGATGCTGAGTGTCGCGCTGACGACGTCCAGCAGGCTCTTCGGGCGTTGTCCATGCCTGAATGCCGGACTCACGTCCACAGCGATCACGATGTCCGCACCCATCGCGCGAGCGACGCTCACCGGCAGGTTCTCGACGAGACCTCCGTCCACCAGCAAGTAGGCGTCCCACAGCTGAGGATTGAACAGCCCCGGGATGGCCGAGCTGGCCACCGCCGCGCGAACGACCGAGCCCTGCCTGATGACCACCCTGCGGCCGTCGTCGATGTTGCAGGCCACGGCCGCGAACGGTATGAGCAGGTCGCTGAACTCGATGTCGCCGATGGCCTCCTGGATCCACATCCGCAGCGGCGTCGTATCGAACACGCTCATGCTGCGCTTCCAGGCGACGTCGGTCACGTCGCGCCAGCTCGTGTGCCTGACGAGACGGGACATGTCGGCGACAGGGAGTCCCGCGGCGTATCCGGCGCCCACGATCGCTCCCGCGCTGGTGCCCGCGATGAAGTCCGGCTTGATCCCCGCCTGCTCGAAGACGGAGAGGAACCCCAGGTGAGCGGCACCTCTGACCGCGCCTCCCCCGAGTGCGTAACCGATCTTCCGCCGGGCATGTGCGCTCGAGGCCTCGGCGGACATGGTCTTGTCACCTCTCGCTCGGGCGGGACGACGGGCTCACCGGACCGCCCTTCTTCGATACCACGAAGGCTGCCGCTTCAAGCCGAAGGGATCCGGGACACGTCCCGATACAGGCTTGTGGGTACAAGTCCGATTGCAGCGCGGTCCTCTCGACTCTGGGCGTTCCAAGTGCGAAGGGTGGACACATTGACCGAATCAAGCGATGCCGTCGGAACGCGCACGACCCGGTCGCCATCGGCCGGAACGAGAGTGTTCAAGCCGTGCGTCGACAGGAGCAAGTGCATCGGCTGCGGCTCGTGCGAGGATGCCTGCCCATCGGTCTTTCGCGTTGGCGACGATGGGGTCAGCCAAGTCATAGACGAGGCTCCTTCCGAATCGGAATGGGACTGCGTCCGGCAAGCCTCTGAAGACTGTCCGACAGAGGCGATCTCGATCGAGGAGTAATAGAAGGCCTGCGCCTCGCCGATGGGAAGGGCACGGGTCGGCGGCGGGCTGGCACATGAAGCAAGTCGAGCGCTAGAGGCGCATCGGCTCCATGTGCGACTACCGCGCTATGGGGATCGTGAACCCGACGATCGCGCCCCCGCCCTCTGAGTTCGAGGCGAAGACCTCGCCGCCGTGGTCCTGCACGATGCGACGCGACACCGCGAGCCCGACGCCGCTTCCTCCCGTGTCTCGTGCGCGAGCCGCGTCCGCGCGGTAGAAGCGCTCGAAGACGTACGGGAGGTCGGACTCGGGGATGCCCTCGCCGGAGTCCCGAACCTCCACGCGTGCGCGGCCGTCCGCCTCGGAACACACCGCCACGACCGACCCGACCGCCGTGTGGCGCAAGGCGTTGTCCAGGAGGTTCCGCATGACCTGCTCGAGTCTGCCTTCGTCACCCTCGATCGGCAGTTCGCCCGAGACCTCGCATCGCAACTCGACACCCCCGCGAGTGCTGGTCTGCGCGCGGGCGATCTCCGCGCAGACCAGCGCGCCCAGGTCGATCCGCTGCATCTCGTACCTCAGCTGGCCGGCCTCGGCAGCCGACAGCTCCTGCAGGTCTTCCACCAGGCGAGAGAGGTAGCGCGTGTCGTCCGCGAGAGAGGTCAGCCTCCGCTCGTCGACGGGCAGCACGCCTTCGGCGATGCCCTCGGCCTGCGCGCGGAGAGACGCGATCGGGTTTCGCAACTCGTGCGCCACGTCGGCGACGAGCCGACGGCGCAGATCCTCCGACTCCGCGAGGGAGTCGGCCATGTGGTTGAACGTCTCGCCCAGACGTCGGATCTCGCCGGGACCGCCCGCGTCCACCCGGTGGGTAAGGTCCCCGTCCGCCAGGACCTTGGCGGCGACGGTGAGTCGCTCTATCGGGCGAGTCAGGTAGTAGGCGACCGCGAGTGCCGCCACCGCGGCCAGGGCGATCGCGATAAGAGCGCCGATGAGGATCCCCCGGTCGACCGAGGTCAGGAACGTCTGCTCGGCGCCGCCGAGCAGTACCTGCCGATGCATGCCCATGCCGCCGCCCGACGGCGGCTGCGGCAGAGTCTCGAGATAGCCGCCGAACGCGGACGAGAAGAGCGCGCGCGTGATGACACCCGACAGCCCCACCGTCAGCAGTGCGACCACCAGCATCGCCAGGAAGGCCTGTATCAGCAGCGAACGCCTCATGACCGATCGGCCAGCTTGTAGCCCACGCCGAAGACCGTCTGAACGTAGCGGGGCTCGCGCGGATCATCGCCGAGCTTCCGGCGCAGGTTCTTCACGTGCGCGTCGATCGTCCGCTCGTAGCCCTCGAAGGCGTCGCCCTGGGCGGCCTCTATGAGCTGCATGCGCGTGTACACGCGCCCGGGGTGAGCGGCCAGCGAGGCCAGGACGTCGAACTCCGTGCGCGTGAGCTCCACGAAGGATGCTCCGACGGTGACGGTGCGGCCTTCCGGGTCGATCTCCAGGTCGCCGACGCGGATCACGCCTCCTGACGAGGGTGCGCCCGCGCGCTCGATCCGCCGCAGGACGGCCTTGACCCGCGCGACGACCTCTCTGGGGCTGAACGGCTTGGAGATGTAGTCGTCCGCGCCGATCTCGAGGCCTATCAGACGATCGATCTCTTCGCTGCGCGCGGTCACCAAGATGACCGGCAGGTCGTGGTCGCGCTGGAAGCGCTTCGTCAGCTCTATCCCGTCGATGCCCGGCATCATGATATCGAGCACCGCGAGGTCGGGAACACGACTCGCGACCGCCTCGAGCGCTGAGGGCCCGTCGGACGCCGTGACCACCTCGAAGCCCTCGGCGCTCAGGTAGGCGTCGAGGACCTCCACTATCTTGGGGTTGTCGTCCGCCACCAGTATCGTCTTGGCCATCGTGCCGCCCACCTCCCGGTCCATCGTGCGCCCGCGCGCCTGTGAGCGCAAACGGGGCGGACCCGCGGTGCGGGTCCGCCCCGGCGTGTGAGTCGGGTGCTACTGCGTCGCGCCGACCCCGCAGCCCGCACCGCCGCAGCCCGCGCCGCCACGGCCCGCGCCCATCCTTCCGCCGCCGCCCTGGCCACGGCCGGTGCCGGCGCCACTGCCGTCACAGCCGGCCGGTGCCGCGCTCTTCACGGCCTCGGGGATGCGGTCGTCCATGCGATCGTACATAGCGTCGGCCTGGACCCGCGTGATGGTGCCGGCCTTGACCGCCGCGTCCAGAGCGGACTTGCGGGCGGTGAGAGCGCTCGACACCACCTTGTCAGCGGAGATCCCCTTCTGGCCGGCGATCTCGGCGAACGACTTGCCGGCCTGGCGTTCGGTGTAGACGTCCTCAGTGGTCTTGCCCGTCAGCTTCGCCACGACATCTGCCAATGACGCGCCGGCGGTGCGACCGAAGCGCGCCATTCCGGCGCCGAAGCCGGCGGTGACGGTCCCGGACTTGGATACGGCTGCCGAAGCGATGCCGACGCTGCCGAGCGCCAGTCCTGCGACGAGCGCCGCGGCTACGAAGATGCCCGTACGTCCCTTCTTCATCGTGATACCTCCATCGGTCTCGTGCGGCGCACGATCCGTGCGCCATCGATATCGAGTATCCCGATGCGGCGTGAAGTACCTGTGAAGACGCGGCGCGGGGTTGGTGAACTTCGGATTGCCGTGTTCTAGTGCGATGCCGTGTAGCGATCGACCAGCTTGCCGCGCACATTGTAGAACCTCACGTCCAGCGTCTTGCCGGTGACCGTCACCTTCTGCGCGCCCCAGTCGGAGCGGTAGCGGGCGGCACTGCCTTTCACCGGGGTCGTGAAGCCGTAGCGCGCCGCGCCTCCCAGGCCGTTGACGAAGTACGCGATGCCGTCGCGCATCACGCGCTCGTAGGTGTGTGAGTGGCCCGAGAAGACGATGTCCGCCCCCCACGACGCGAACGGCCATCTCATGTAGCCGCTGGAGCCATGAACGCTGTCCGACGAGTACGGCGGGTGGTGCTCGTAGACCACGTTCCACCTGGAGGTCGACGCCGCCAGCCGGGTTCGCAGCCATCGTCCCTGGACCGACTTGGCGCTGGTGCCCGCGGGCTCAGCGGAGTTGGAGTTGAGCACGAAGAAGTGCACCGGTCCCCTCACGAAGTCGTAGTAGCGCTCGTTGCCCGATGTGTTCTTGAGACCCGCGCCCGGCAACCGGAAGTACTTCAAGTACGTGGAGGGCGAGGGAGTCGCATCGCTGTAGTCGTGGTTCCCCAGGCAGGGGAAGAACGCGTTGACGGCGGCGTTGCCGATCGCGCAGCTCTTCCCCGTGGTGGAGATGCCCTTGAGCCACCTGCAGTAGTAGGCGCCCGTGGACCTGTCGTACTTGCCGGTCCCTGTCCCCCCGGCCGGCGAGTAGTAGCCGTCCCCCGTCGTGATCACGAATGACGGATCCCAGGACGCCACCGAGCGGGCCACGGCGCGCTCGTGGGCGTCATGCACGCCGTAGTCGCCGATCACGGCGAAGGTCACGGTCGCATCCGTGGCGGGAGTCGCAGCCGGTGGGGCCGCGGGCGCATCCACCACGGGCGTCGCCGTCAAGGACGCCGCGGGCGCGTCCACCACCGGCGGCGGCGACGTCGCGCGGCGTGGTGCGCAGCCCGGAGACGATGCCAGGCTCAGGAGCAGACCAGCCAGAAGGATCGGAGACAGGACCCGGCGCCTCATGGTCCCCTCCCTGCATCGTGCGGTTCGGACGGAGAATTGTTCATACCCTCATCGGACGTCTCGACTGGTTCGAACGGTGGCTCCGGTGCCGTTTGTCGACGAGGGATATCGACACTCCCGGCGCGGGCCGTGTCGTCCATCATCGTCGCCCTCGATGGCGGTTGCCGCGTGGGGGAGCCTTATCGAGCCAGAGCGGCGGCATTCTTCCACAGAGGCGAGCTCTCGAGTTGCGACAGCGTCTACCGCGCGATCCTCGGGGCCTAGTCGCCGCCTCGACCGCCCGCGTGGCATCGGATGCAGTCCGCCAACTGGGAGGCGGGGCGCCCCTCGTGCTCGGACCGGACGTTGGCCGCGGTGTGCTCGTGGCACCCGAGGCAGTAGTAGCTGTTCAGGCCGGTCGGGTGGCACGTGTCGCAAGGGGTCGACCGCCCCCGGGCTCCGTGGTTGACCGGGAACACCGCGTGGTTGAAATTGGCGTTCGCCCATGTGCGGGTGGTGTGGCATTGGCCGCACTGCTGTCCGAACGCGCCGCGATGCTCGTCGTTCTTCGCGTGGCACGAGTAGCAGTCCTGGGCGGTCTGCTGCAGGGCTTGGACCGACGAGGCACCTGAGTGGCAGCGGTCGCACGCCACATCGGCGTGCTTGCCGGTCAGTTTGAAAGGCAGGCTGTTGTGATCGAAGTTGGCGCCGTAGCGGTCTGCGCCGTCATGACACGGAAGGCAGACGCCGCCGAACGCGGCCTCATGACTGCGCATGAAGCCGGCGTCGAGCGCACCATGACAGGCGGCGCAGCTGGCCGGGTCGAAATGCGCCAGGTCGCGGGTGTGGCAATCGGTGCAGGCGACCTTCGCTCCCTGCGTGGTACGTCTGTGGCCGCGCAGAGAGTAGCCGGTCAATTCGTGCGGGAACGCCCCCCCGTCGAAGGCGGTGAGGGTGCCGTCGGGCCCGTTGTGCTCCGGATGGCAGCCGCGGCACGTCGGGGACGGCAGCGCCCCGAGCAGGCCGCCGTGAAGTCCGCTGCGGGCCGAGACCTGGTCGCTGATGTCCTTGTGGCAGGCGAGGCACCTGTCCGCCATCGTCTGGGGGCTCCAGGGCGCGGTGTGACAGGCACCGCAGTCGGCCGCCAGCTGGGCGTGGCTTGTGACGCCACCCAGGGTCCGGGTCTTTGCCTGAGCGTTCAGCGGCCCGGGACTGAACAGCAACGGACCTTCCAGCAGCGTGAATCCCAGGACTCCCGCGAGGACGATGGCGGCGACAAGCGCTCCGGTGGCCGATACGAAGCCCAGCCGGTCGCTCGCGGCCGTATCTTTCGCGCTCCCTATCATCGCTGCAGTGTCGCGTAGTAGAGGGCCGCGACGACATGGACCCCGGCGGTGGCGAACAGCGTCCACGTCAGGGGTACGTGAACTGAACGCCAAGCCGCCAGCGTCCGTCTGTCGGGCAGTCCCCAGGGGCGCGGCCGATCGGGTCCGGTCGCGCCGGGTCCGGTCGCGCCGGGCTCGGGCAGGTCTGGTCCCGCACCGTCGGGCGCGAGCGCCGCGGTGGTGTAGATGTAGCGGCCGATCAGTCCGCTGATGACCACTGCGATCGTCAGCAGCATCACAGCCCCCGCCAACCCCCCGAATACCATGGACGTGTGCAACAGGACCATGTAGGGGCCCACCAGCCCCGTCACTATGTGGAATCGCAGCCAACCCGCCATGCTCCCCCAGCGGGCATCGTTCAGTCGCTTGCGGATCGAGTACAGGGTCTCGGTCATCAGCATAAGTATGAAGCCCAGGATGCCGATCCCATGCCCAACGAAGCCCGACGCTGCGGGAAGACCTCCGGCCTGCTGATACGACGCCAGGTAGACCGCCGTGACCGCCGCGATCGCGACCAGCGTGTACCAGACCTCCGCGTGTCGCCTACGCAACGTGTGCCTTCCAGCCACGCCAGAATCGCTCCACGATCTCCGCCACCGGAGCGGTGGGCGTTCTCAGGTCGGAAACGATGCGACTGACGTCGGCGTGGGCCGCGACGATCTCCTGCAGCGGAAACGAGAGCGCCTGGTCTCCCATCACGACGGCCCCCGCTATGATGCCGTCACGCAAGGCGAGGCGCACGTGAGCGCCGTCGCTGTCCGACTCGAACATCAGCTCCTCACCCGCCTGTCCCCAGACTTCACTGTCCCCGCGGGCCAATCCCTCCAGGTCGGGATCCTTGCCGCCGCCGACCGTGCCTATGATCGTGACCTTGACGCCGGCCAGCCTGGTGATGTTCAGGGGTGTGCCCGGGTCGTATACCCGTTGCGGCTCCGTGGCCATGTTGAGACCGGCCACTCGGCCCTCGACCACCGCCGAGGCCCACAGCACCTCGAGATTGCGGCGGCCGGTCACCGGGTCGCGCACCTCAGCGACGTCTCCCGCCGCGTAGATGTCTCCGTCGCTCGAACGCAGGTATCGGTCGACCAGGATCCCTCGCCCGCACTCGAGGCCGGCCGCCTCGGCCAGTTCCTTCCTGGGAAGGACCCCGATGG
Organism: uncultured Coriobacteriia bacterium; assembly: GCA_963695385.1. Classification (GTDB taxonomy): domain Bacteria; phylum Actinomycetota; class Coriobacteriia; order Anaerosomatales; family PALSA-660; genus JANYAK01. The sequence goes on along the minus strand of OY968780.1, from coordinate 1,824,891 downwards.
CGATGGCCACCAGGTCGCACGGAATCTTCTCGCCCGCGCTCGTCTCGACGGCCGCGACACGTCCGTCTCGGCCGAGGATGCGGGCCAACTCGGTGAAGTGGTGGACCTGCACGCCCAGCTCGCCCAACCCCTGCTCGACGGTGAGCGATTCGGACTCGGAAAGGACGTTGCTCCAGTAGCGGTCCTTGCGCAGGAAGTAGTGGACGGTCATCCGCCGGGCCCTCAGACCCTCCGCGATCTCCAGAGCGGTGATCCCGCCCCCGACGACCACGGCCGCCGTGGCGCGGCGGCTCCTGTCGATCAGGTTGCGCGCATCGTCCATGTCGTCGAGCTTGACCACACCGTCCAGCTCGGCTCCCGGAACCTTCACGGGGATCGCTCTGGAGCCCGTTGCGACCAGCAGGCGGTCGTACGGGAGCTCCCGGCCGCTCTCCAAGGCGACACGGTGAGCAGCGGGGTCGATGCGGATCGCGCGCTCGAGGACCATCCGGACATCCAGACTCGCGATGTCCCGGGGCGTGAAGGGGAAGAGCGACTCCTCGGGAACCTCCTTGGCGAGGTAGTAGGCGAGTCCCGGGCGCGAGTAGTAACCGTGACTCTCAGCAGCCACCACCACGATCTCGGCGTCGCGGTCCTGGCCTCGTATCGTCTCGGCGGCCGACATGGCGGCCGGTCCGCTACCTATCATCACGTGGCGTCGGGGCATCTCAGAGGACCCCCGGCTTCGGACGCGCATGCCGCTCGGCGGCGACCGGTTCGAATCGGAGAAGGCCGCGGGGGCAGCGCTTCACGCACTCTCCGCAGCTGAGGCAGTGACTGTCCTTCACGGGCTCGCCCCGCCAGACATGCCGTCGCACGTCGATCCCCATCGGGCAGTTGAACGTGCAGATGCCGCATTGGACGCAGCGGCTCGGTTCGGGAGTGACCCAGGCTGAAGCCAGGGTCGCGGGCTTCGCTTCCTTGGACCTGATCCGTTCCACGGTTCCCTTTCCGGCCTTCTTGCCAACGGGTGGACAAAGAAGGCCGGGTGCGCGGCTCCCGTGCTCTCCGGTGAGACGCGCCATGACAACGTCGACCCTCTTGGGAGGCTCATACCCGTCCGAGACTCGGTGCCGCCGCGTCACGCCTCATCCGCGACGCCGCCTAGCCCCCGAGATCGGCCAGCAACTCGCTGGTCGTCTGAAGGCGTTTGGCGATTATCGAGCGCGCGAGCTTCAGCAATTCGCCCACTCGCTCGTCGGAGAGGCGGTAGACGAGCGACGCCCCACGGTGAGTGGCGTCGACCACCCCGGCGGCGCGAAGTTGGCTCAGGTGGCGCGACGCGGTCGAGGTATCGAGGCCCACCGCCTCAGCGAGCCGGGTCACCGAGGATTCGTTGTCGGCCAGAAGTTCCAGCATCGCCAGTCGCATGGGGCTGGCCATGGATTTGAAGAAGTCCGCCTTGTGTTGCTGAAGGGCGCGGTTCATCCTCGGCTCCTCACAGATCGTTGCCTGCGTATGACAGGTTGAAGCTCTTGTTGATAAGGGGGAAGTCCGGGACGACCTCGCCCGCGACGGCCTGTGGCAGCAGCGGCCAGTTCAGTGCCGACGGATCGCGGGGATACCAGGAGGCCACCCGCCCATCCTCGACACACACGTAGTGCAGGCATTCGCCCCGCCATCCTTCGACGGATCCGATGCCTTCGCCGCCCCGGGCATCGGCGGCCTCGAGAGCGGCTGCCGGGTCCGTGGCCGCCGCCCTGGCGGCCCGCTCGGCGAAGCCGGACATCAGCTCCGCCGATCGCCGGATCTCCCGCAGCCGGACCTGGAACCTGGCTTCGACGTCACAGCCCTGCTCGACCACGGGCTCGAACCCCTGGTAGGGCGGGCCGGACGAAGCCCGCCTGTCTCGCGGCACTCCGCTGGCACGAGCCACGATGCCGAGCGCCTGTCGCTCGAGTGCGGCCTCGCGGCCGACACGCCCCGTCGTCCGTGTCCTTGCGATCACGTCCGCGCGCCCGGCGAGACCGGCCAGAAGCGGCCCGGCCACCCCCACGATCGCCTCGACACGCGAAAGGAACTCCGAGACCCCGGTGAGGCTGCGGGCGATGCCCCCGGGCACCACGAGACCGCGCATCAGACGATTCCCGAAGGTCTCCTCGTAGGATCGCAGCAGCTCCTCCCGCAAGCCCTGGCACTGCGCGTGAGCCCAGGACAGGGCGATGTCGTTGAGGATGGCGCCGAGGTCCCCGATATGACAGGCGATGCGCTCCGCCTCGAGTGCGAAGGCCCGCGCGGCCTGCGCATCCCCGTCGACCCGGATGCCCAGGGCGCGCTCTACAGCCTGGCAATAGGCCCATGCGTGGCCGATCGCCGTGTCGCCGGACACGACCTCGGCGAGCCTCACGCCTTCGGCCACGCCCATGCCCCGCATGAGAGATTCGACGCCTCGATGCACGTAGTACAGGCGCGGCTCCATGGCCACGACGCGTTCGCCGTCGGCGAAGAACCTGAAATGGCCGGCTTCGATGATCCCCGCGTGTATCGGACCGACCGGGATCTCGTGGATGCCGGCGCCCTTGACCGTCGTGAGCTGCATGTCGCGGACGCTTTCCTGCGGCCACGCGTCGGGCGCGACAGCTCCCGGGGCGAGCGCGAAGTAGCCCTTCGGCCAATGACTGTGCCGCACGAGCCTGGCGGCCCGGGGGTGTCCGACCGGCGTCACGCCGAACAGGTCCCGCACGCGGCGCTCGAGCCAGTCGGCTTGCGGCCACAGAGGGACCACCGTAGGGACACGGAGGTCGCCCGGCGGAACCTCGACGCGCACAGCCGCCCTCGATCCGGAGAGCGCGGACATGAGGTAGGTGAGTCGCATCCCTTTTCCGGCGGCGGAGGCGACTATCGCATCCAGTCCGAAGCCGACCGACCACTTCACCTCGCACGCACGCACCAGGTCGGCGCGCTCGACGATCTCGACGTCGATGTCGGCAGGTACAGCCCTGAGGAACCCGTCCTTCACCATGGCGAGACTCCGGTAGATGCCACGGCGAGACCGCGCACGAGCGCCAGCGCCCACTGCGGTCTTGCGAGGGTGATGGCAAGGGCGAGCGCGATAGGCGCGAGCGAGGCCGCAGTGTAGGTTCGTGACAGGCGCTCGCTCCCAGTCTTCGACTTCCTGCCGACGCCCAGGACGGCGCTCACCGCGAACTGCGTCATCGCGACGAAAGCGACCGCGAGAAGCGCGGACACGGCGATCGCCAGCCAGACCATGTGCGCCTGGAACGCCGCGAAGACGAGCAGCACCTCACTCGCGAACAGCGGAGAGGGCGGGAACGCGACCAGAGACGCGGCCGATGCCAGGAGGCCGGCCGAGTCCCACGGCTGGCGCCCCACAGCTCCCGCGAGATCCTCGACGTCGCCGCCGCCCCGAGTGGCGATCAGAGCTCCGGCCGAGAGGAAGGCCGATGTCTTCACGGCCGCGTGCCCGAGGAGGTGGATGGCGAAGGCCGCCATCGCCATCGGCGTTCCGATGCCCGCGGCGATCGCCATGACCGCGACGTTCTCCACCGTGGAGAAGGCCAGCAGGCGCTTCGTCTCCCGCTGGTCGATCATCGAGAACGACGCCACCAGCAGTCCGAGCAGCCCGCTGCCGATGAGCACGTGCTGGAAGGCGCCCGCTATCGCGAGCCCGTGCAGTGAGGAGAGCACCTTGACGATCACCGCGAGGGAAGTGGCAACGAGCCCGCCCGACATGAGCGCGCTCACCGGCGTCGGTCCCTGAGAGTGCGCGTCGGGCAGCCACCAGTGCAGTGGGAACAGCGCGGCCTTCGTTCCGAATGCGACGAAGAGCGACGCCAGCGCCAGAGAGAGCAGCTTCGTGTCCAGGCGGGAGGAGACCGCCGCCAGTGAGACCAGGTCCAGAGGCGCGACGGTGACGCCGCGAGCGGAGGCCGCGAGGAGCCCGATCCCGACGAGCCCGAAACCCACTCCGGAGAAGCACAGGACCGCGAACTTCCATGCCGCCTCCAGAGCCTGGCGTCGGTCCTTGCCGGATGCGACGAGGAACGCGCCTATGATCGTCGTCGCCTCCAGCGATACCCACGTCACGGCCAGATTACGGGACAGAGCGGCCACGGCCACAGCGATCGAGAACAGCTGCGTCAGCGAGACGATGACGACCACGCGCCGCGACTGCGACGCACTCTGCGCGGCCGTCGACGCGTAGTACGACGGTCCGGCCGCCGACGCCCCGAACCAGGCCACTGCCACTCCGAGCGCGGCGACGCGTCCGATGGGGTCGACGGCGCCGAGGCCCAGGATGACCGCGCCGCCCAGCAGCAACGCGGCGAACGAGCCGGCGATAGAGACGCAGATCAGCAGAACGCGGCTCACGTGGCCTCCTCCCGGCTCTCGGAGAGTTGGCGCAGCAGGGACGTGTCCGAACTGCCGAGGTCGCGTCGGACCAGCGCCGCGAGTGAGAAGAGGGCGACGGGCACCGCGAGCGCTTCGAGCAGGAGCAGACCCTCGATGAGCACGCTCTGCTCGCCCGCGAGGACGGTCATCAGCAGCGCCGCGCCGTTCTCGGCGGCCATGAGGCCGACGACCTGGGACAGGAGAGCGCGCCGGCTCGCCACGAGCCAAAGACCGACGAGCGCTTCTCCGAGGGCGAGCCCCGCGGGGGCCGACACGGTCCCCAGGGCCACGAAACCCACCGCGGTCAGGAAGAAGGCGACGAGGAGAGCTGCGGGGGTGTGAACGCTGGAATCGACGACGATGCTGCTGCCGCCGCGCGCGACGGCGCCCCGGAGCGCCACTGGAAGCACGATCGCCTTGGCGATCAGGCCGAGCACCGCGATGAACACCGCGAGGCCGCCGATCGTGTTCGCATATGTGAGCGCGATCCCGCTGACGCAGGCCGCCTGCGCAGCGTAGATGACCGCGCTTCCACTGATCGACTTCTCCCACACCAGCAGCAGGACGCACAGCGCCGAGACCGCCGCGAGTGCGAAGGTCAGCCCGGTCATCGGACGGCCACCCCGACCATGAGGCCGAACAGCGCCAGCACGAAGGCCGCTGTCAACAGGTCCGGGACGCGGAAGATGCGCATCTTGACGAACAGCGACTCGGCCAGGCCGAGCACCACTCCGCCGACGGCGAGCTTGGCGATCACCAGCCCTATCGCGGTCAGCGTACCGCCGAGCCCGAGCGTCGCGAGCGCGGCGGGCGGCGCGAGCAGGCCGACGATCAGCAGCCAGAACAGCGCGAGCTTCAGGGCGGAGCCGTATTCGAGCAACGCGAGCTGGGGTCCGCTGTGCTCCAACGTCATGGCCTCATGGATCATGGTCAGCTCGAGGTGCGTCGCCGGGTTGTCGACCGGCAGCCTCGCGTTCTCCGACAGCGCGAGCACCGCGAGCGCCGCGATGATGATGAGCCGGGACAGCGACGGCGCCTCTCCGCCCCTGATGGCGTTCAGTGCGGTGCTGACGTTCGTGGTGCCGGCGGTCGCTGTCAGCCCGAGCAGCGCGACCATGAAGGCCGGCTCCGCGAGTGCGGCGACCATGGTCTCGCGTGAGGCTCCGATCCCGCCGAACGCCGTGCCGGTGTCCAGTCCCGCGAGCACCAGGAACATCGCCGAGAGCAGCAGCAGGTAGGCGATCACCAGCGCGTCGCTCCATGGGAGCGCCATAGTGCCGGCGGCCATCGGCACTCCGATGAGCGCGAGCATCACCGCCGAGGTGGACAGCAGCGGACCGACCCAAAACAAGGCCGAGGACGCTTCGGGCGCGAGCGATTCCTTGCGCAGCAGCTTGATCAGCGTCCTGTAGGGCTGCAGAGGGTCCGCGCCCTGCTTGCCGGCCAGCCTTGCCTTGGTCCAGGTGGCGAACCCCTGCATGAGAGGGGCGGCGGCAAGGACCGTGAGCCACCCGGCGACGGAGGCGGCAGCACCTATGGTGGTCATCGGACCCACCCAGCGTAGAGCAGCAGGAACACCGCGGCGAGGACCGTCCACGCCGCATAAGCGGACACTCTTCCCGAGTGCATCGACCGGACCGTGCTGGCGATGACTTGAAGCGCCCCGGCAAGGCGCGCCCCAACCGCCTTCGCGAAGAGGGGCGAGCTCGTCCGGGCGTACGTCCTCGAGCGCACCGTGCGCGGCGCCCGCGGGTGCACGTCGATGTCGACATCCACGGACGGATTCAGCACCCCCGCGAACACGCGCGCCAGAGGCTGAGAGAAGGAGTCAGCCGTGTACTGGCTGCGGGTGCTCAGTCCGGGAAGGCCGCATGCCCAAGGCGCCGTGCGTCTGACCTTGACCGCGCGGCCGCGCGTGAGGAGAACGAGCAGCCCGGCCGCGGCCGCCAACCCCAGTGCGATGATCGCCGTCTGCGCTGAGATGGCCCGCGTGGCCACCGGTATCAGTCCCCAGCCGGATCGGACCGCGAAGACGAAGGGCGCCGACATCGTGATGAGCGCGCCCAGGAGGGCGGCCCAGACCTCCGGCGCGCCGACAGCGTGCTTGTGCGCGGATTCGTGACGGGCGGTGCCCAGGAGCGCGATCCCGACCGCCTTCGCGAACGCCGCGACAGCAAGGCCGGCGGTGAGGGCGACCACGCCTACTCCGACGGCAAGAGCGATCGCGGCTCCGCCGGTGGTAGCCGTGACCGCACCGATCAGGCTGCGCATCAGCAACCACTCGCCGACGAATCCGGCGAGTGGAGGCAGAGCCGTCACGCTCGCGGCCGCCGCCAGGAACGCCGCTCCGGACGCGGGCAGGACGCGAATGAGCCCGCCCATGCGGTTGATTATCCGGGTGCCGGCCGCGCTTATCAGGCTCCCGGCGGCCAGGAACAGCGTCGCCTTGGCCGCCGCGTGCGCGAGGATGTGCACGACCAGTGCCCCGAGTGCCAACGAAGCGGTCGCGGGCAGGTCCGCCGCGTCGGCGGCCAGGTAGACGCCTATCTCAAGGAACAGAAGACCCATGTTCTCGACGGTCGAGTATGCCAGCAGCCGCTTGAGGTCGCCTTCCACCAGGGCGTAGAGGGCGCCGATGATGGCGGACAGAGCGCCGGCGCCCGAGATCACCCAGCCCCACCACACGGGAACGTGGCCGAGAAGGTCGGGCCCGATCCGGGTCAGAGACCAGGCACCGAGAACGACCATCGAGCCCGACATCACGGCCGAGACGAAGCTGGGCGCCGCGGGGTGGGCGCGCGGCAGCCACGAGTGAAGCGGGAAGAGCCCCGATTTCGCCGCCGCACCCGCGAGGACAAGCGCCAGTGCGAGGCCGCGCGCGATGGGCGCCGCGCTCCCTGCGGCGCCGGCTATGGAGGACCAGTCGAGCGCCGGCGTGCCCAGCAGACCGGCCGCCAACAGGAAGGCGACGGGACTGACATGCGCCACGCCCAGGTAGAGCACCACCGCCGAGCGGTGCAGCGGCTCCTCGTGATCGATCGCCACCAGAACGGCCGACGCCAGCGTCATGACCTCCCATGCGATCAGGAAGTCGATCAGGCCGCGTGATCCGAGGACCGCGAGCATGGCGCCCGTGAAGACGGGGAAGGCCACGCCCATGACGGCCGCGCGCCGGCGACCGTCCCACTGAGCGGCATAGGAGACAGCGTGCAGCGACGCGAGGGCGACCGTGATCCCCACGGCGAAGACGGCCGCGACGCGGACGTGTGGTTCGAGTCCGGGTCCGACGCGTGACTGCAACGCGCTGACGATCGCGGCAAGACCTCCCGCCAGTGAGAGCACGTTCCCGATCCGGCGGAAGGGCGCCCTCCGCGCGAAGGCGCCGACAAAGGCCGCGGCCGAGAGCAGCGCGTAGGAGGCGATCATCTGCCAACCGTTCCTGCGGCCCCGGCCAGCGCCTCGAGTATCCGCTGAGGGTCAGGCGGGCATCCCGGGATCTCGACATCGATGGACGCCGCATCGCCCGGCGATCCCAGCACCGCGTAGGAGCCGGCGAACGGGCCCATCCCGCACGCGCAGTCCCCGCATGCGATCACGAGTCTGGGAAGGGGGGTGGCAGCCACCGTCATCCTCACGGCCTCCGCCAGGTTGCGAGTCACGGGTCCGGTCAGCATCAAGGCGTCGGCGTGCCGGGGAGATGCGACGAAGTCGATCCCGAAACGTGCGCAGTCGTACTGCGGGGCGGACAGCGCGTGCAATTCGAGCTCGCAGGCATTGCAGGAACCGGCATCCAGGTGCCTCAGGTGAAAGGACCTCGAGAAGGGTCCGCCCGCCCTCTTGAGAAGTCGAGTGCGGGAGGAGCGCCAGACGCGCCAGTGCATCAGGATCCGAAGGAATTGCATGGAAGCAAGACTAGTGTATATTGCACACTTGCGCAATACTGCTGTGCCCAGATCCCCCAGGACGATCGGGACTCCGTCCGCTACCGTCGCGGCCCGGGAATCATTCGCTCGACGAAGAGACTCGTCGTGTCGTCGTGCACCGATCCGCACCTTGGCCCGCGGTTCGGCGCCCCGAGGAGGCCGAAGGACCGTGAGATTGCTTATCGCCGGCGCGAGCGGGAGGACCGGACGGCTCCTGACGCGTCTCGCGCTCGACCGCGGTCACCGCGTGACGGCGCTCGTTCGTGACGCCGCGCGTCTGCGCGAGTCGCGCGCGCGGCTCACCGTGGTCGCTGGGGACGTTCTCGCGCCGGGGACCCTGCCGTCCGCCCTCGCCGAGGTGGACGCGGTGGTCTCCCTGCTTGCGCCAAGGCCGCGACTCAATGGACGGGTCTACGTCGAGGGCACTCGGAACCTGGCCGACGCCGCTGCTCGCGCCGGCGTGCGCAGGTTCGTGGTCGTCTCGGCCGAGGGGGCGGGCGTGGACCCCGCAAGCCTGCCCCTGTTCTACCGCCTGGTGATGCGCATCCCGGTCGTCGCGCGGCTGTACCCGGAGATAGCCCGCATGGAGCTCGAGGTCGCGACGCGCAGCGATCTCGACTGGACGATCGTGGCGCCCGCAGTGCTGACCAACGGGCCGCCCACCGGGAGGCTGCGGGTCAGAGTCGGAGACGCCGTGCCCGGCGGTCTGCGACTCTCGCGCTCCGACCTCGCCCGGTTCCTGCTGGAGACCGTCGAGACGGGCAGCCACATCCGCGAGCGGGTCGCGATCGCGCGCTAGGTGGCCTCGGCGCCGTCGCAGGGAATCCGCCCGAGCTCGTCGAGATCGTTCATGATCTCGATGCCCGCGTGCACCCCCGTCCCCTGGAACACCGTGTGAGCCCGCTGCCCGCGGACGGCGCGCAGCGTCACGTCGAGCGCGCCTCCCAGAGACTCCGCGTCCCGACCCTCCATCGACCCCAGGACCGGGGCCTTCAAGACGAGCGTGTCGCAGCCGTGAGCGTGGATCTCGATCTGCTCGCGCCGGTCGCCCAGGACCAGATGCGCCTCGTTGGAGTCAGTCTGGATGCACTCGAGCCGAGCGCCCGTGTACGTCGCGAACCGGTGCAGTTCTCCCCCGAGGAGCAGCCCCGCGATGTTGCCCACGAAGGCTCCGGTCATCCATGGCACCCGGGCCACCGAGAGCGTAAGCGATGTTCCCGGCGCGCCGAAATGGTTCGATTGGGCCCAGATCCAGGAACTGGGGAAGCTGCGTCCCCAGTCCTTCTCGGCGTAGCCGCGGCCGCCGCCGAAGTCGAACCGCTCGCCGTTCAGCACGATCGACCCGGAGACCGAGTGGTCCATCGAGAGGACGCCGTGGTAGGTCTCCATCCCCGGTACGAACCGATACCAACCCATGATCCCCGGCGACAGCGGCGTCACAGGCCAGGGCGACCACGACCCGAATCGCAGGTCGCCGCTCACGGCGCAGGTGTCGTCGGCCAGGTCGAGCGATATCCCCGCGCGGCTGAAGGTGCTGCCGGCGATGCTGATCCCGAACGGCTCGGATGGGTCAGGGCAGAACTCCTCAGCCGGGAATGAGAAGTAGTGAGCCTCGCCGCCGGACGGTACGACCTGTACGAACGCGTGCCGCGAGATCCCATCCGCCGCGTAGGACACTCCGGGGATGATGGCGACGATGCGGCCCTCGCCGGCATCCACCTGCTTGTAGTACCAGCCCTCGAAGTAGCGCCGTGTGACCCGGCCGCCCTGGTAGGCGGAGGGCTCCCAGATGCGGCGGAATGCATGTGGCATGTCCGATGACTCGTTCACGTCACCTGACGATGACCTTCCCCTTCATCAACGGGTGGATGCTGCAGCGGTAGTTGACCGTTCCGGACCCTGACGCCGTCCAAGACACGGTGACGCCGGCATGCTGGAGGCCCAGGTCACGGCCCGCGATCACCACACGATGATCGAAGGCGTCCCGGTTCACCCACCTCACGATGTCGCCTGCGCTGACCGTCACGGTCCCCGGAGTGAACGCGAGGTCCTTCTCCACGACGGTGATCTTCCGCGCGAGCCTCGGTGTGAAGGAGGTGCTTCCGGTGACGGTCTTGCCCCCGGACGTCGCCTTCACCGAGACGACCACCCTGCGACCGACCGGCGCACGACCGATGTTGCGGCGCGACCTCGCGCGGCCCGTCGAGTCGGTGGTCGCCCGGACAGTGACCCGCGTGGCGAACCCCCAGGTGAACACGACCTTGGCGCCCCTGATCCCGCGACCCCGGCTGTCGAGCACGCGGGCGGTCACCGTGACCGGCGTGCGGCTGACGGGGGTCTTGTTCGACACGGAGCAGACGACCCGGCGAGCCGCCGTCGCGGCCGCGGCGGTGACCGCCGCCGCGCCGGACAGCCCTGTCATCAGTGCCACAACAAGCAGTACGCCCAGCAGCCTTGCGCGCGAGCGGCCGGATGCGGTCCTGTCCTTCTTCGCGCCCTTCATGCAGTCCAGCCCCCTTCGATCCCCCTCATCCGAGCCCCGAGCGAGGTTCGCGATGCCGCGACAACAGGATCTTCGAAGTCGTCGGCGGCCTCTTACTACCCTCGGTCCGGCAGGGGCAAACCGGCACCGGGCAGCGGGTGGCCGCGACCAGTCGCACGCCAAGGTGAAGACGCTTTGACCGCCCGGGTAAGAACCCACCGCTTTGAGTTGACTGAATGTCCTTCTGAGAATACCCTGTGGGGTATGGGTCACGGAGGTGATGTCATGGACTTCAACACTATGAGCAGGCAGGAACTCGAATCCGCGCTCGCCAGGTTCGAGGCCGAGTACGAGGATCTCGACGAGATGACGAGGTTTCACTTCGCGAACACATCCGATCACATCAACGCCCAGGAAGTGAAGGCGGCGGGCGACCGTCTGACTCGCATCAAGGATCAGATCGCGGAGATACGGGCGCTGCTGACGAGGGTGTGACCGCGTCATCCGGACTCGCTGTCGGCCGGGGCTTTCCCACACGGGCGGAAGCGCGAATCTCGGTCTACTGGTAAACTATGTGCCGCCCGCCGCCTCGATCGGGATCGGCGGGCGTGGAATCCAGAAGAGCGCGATGTCGCCGATGCGGGCGGGATGGACGTGGGCGAGATGCCCGCCTCCGATCCGCGTGGACCGCTTACAAACCGCGACCGGCCGGACCTTCTCCCGGCTTGGGCGTGCAGGATGCAAGGACCCACTCAATGAGCACGTCCAACCGCTGTCAGCGGCAGTCTGCCGTCGCCGCGATCATCCGATTCCGCTCCATCGGCGCGGCATGTCTGGCCTTGGTGCTGACTCTGACCGCCTGCTCTTCCGCCTTCGCCGATCCGATCGCGGACAAGAAGGCCCAGGCCACGGCGGTCGAGGCCCAGATCGGCGTCCTGGACAAGCGGGCCGAGATCGCCACGGAGGACTACAACGGCGCGCGAGATCGTTTCGACGCGCTGGCCAAGAGAGTGAACGTCGCCGAGCAGTCCATCGTCCGCCTTCGAAAGCGCACGAAGCGGCTTCAGACGGCCCTGAACACGCGCGCCGACTGGATGTATCGCGACGGACCGATGGGATTCCTGTCCGTCCTGCTGAGCGCCCGGACGTTCACCGACTTCGCATCGACGTTGGACCTGCTGTCCGCCATCAGCGCCAGAGACGCGGACACCGTCGCCCGGCTGAAGGAAGCCAAGCGTGAGGCCGTCGCGGCCCGCGCGATCCTGGTGACCGCGAGGTCGGCGGCGGCAAAGCAGAAGGCGGCGATGGCAGCTCATGCGGCGGCCGTGAGGGCACAGCTGGCAGCCCGCACGCGCGTGCTATCGGGGCTTCAGGCGGACATCAAACAGCTCATAGCGGAGCGACAGGCCGCGGAGGCGGCCGCGGCGCGCCGGCGATACCTTGCTCTTCTCGAGCGCCAGCGCAGAGAGGCCGCGGCCAATGCGGGTTCGCACCGCGGTGGCGGATCCGGTGGCATCGATCTGGGGGGCGATCCGCCCACCAGTTCCAAGGGCGCCGCCGCCGTGTGGTGGGCCGAGAAGGCGATCGGTCGTCCGTACGTGTGGGCCGCCTCGGGCCCGAACAGCTTTGACTGCAGCGGCCTGACCATGTGGGCGTACGGCCACGCGGGCGTGTCGCTCCCGCATCGTTCGCGCGACCAGATCAACCATGGGTCGCGGGTATCCAGGTCCAACCTTGAGCCGGGGGATCTCGTCTTCTTCGGGTCCCCCATCCACCATGTGGGAATGTACGTCGGCGGCGGCGACTTCATCGAGGCCCCGCACGCCGGCTCTCGTGTCAGGATCGCCTCGCTCGGCGATCGCGGCGACTTCGTCGGCGCCTGCCGGCCCTAGCCCGGGACGGCGCGGCTGCGAGTTCGCCTGACGTCTATGCGCGGAAGGTGACGCAATCGGCGTGCCCCGAGTGCGGCGAGAGGGTGACGCCGCGGGCGACGCACTCCTCCTGGTCGTTGAAGTTGCACCCGGTCACCCCGCACGTCGTCACGGCGGACTCCCGCGCGGCCTTCGGAGAGTACTGCTTGGTGAACGTGTCGCAGGACGGGTGGCCCTCGCCCACCCGGACCTCCGGCGCCCAGCATTCGAGCCGCTGGTTGTAGGAGCAGTCGCATGCCATGCACGTGAGCACGGCGCCGTTCTGGTCTCTGACGTCGGTCCCCTTCGTCGCCATGCGGCATCATCCTTCCGGCTCGCGAGGTCGCACGTCGACGGTTCTACCCGCGGCCCGGAGGGCGCTAACGGTGCGCGCGCGGGCACCCGGTGACCGGCGCCTCTCGGCCTGCGAGACAGGGACGGCATCCGGGGCGTTGCATGGAAGCCGTGCGGGTGGGCTCTCCGTGCAACCTCTCCCGGTGGCCATCCGGCCTCTGGTATCCCCGAACCGCGAAGGGGAAACATATCCCCGAAGTCGAGTAACCGTGCCTCGCGTATGCAGGATGCGGTGCGGACGGAGGAGGGGGTCGGGTGTTCCGATGGGACAGGGATGACAGCGCCAGTCTGAGCTTCCTGGTGTCGGCCGCCATGTGGCTGGTCATCGGCGTGCTCATGGGACTGGTCCTGGCGATCGAGTTCGTGTTCCCCGACTTCGCGCGGGGGATCCCCTGGCTGGTCTTCGGGCGACTGAGGCAGGCGCACGTCAACACCGTGCTGTTCGCCTGGCTCTCGGGGGCGATGATGGGAACGTGGCTCTACATCCTGCCGCGCCTCACCGGTCGCAGGATCTGGAGCGAGAAGCTGGGCAACCTCTCGTCGCTGTTGTGGAACATCGCTCTTGCTGCCGGAGTCCTGCTCATCCTGGCGGGGCATACTCAGAGCCGTGAGTACGCGGAGCTGGTCTGGGCCGTGGACGTGCCGGTCATGGCCGTGCTTCTGCTCAACATGGTCAACGTGCTCATGACCGTGCGCCATCGCGTGGAGCCACGTCTCTACGTGAGCATGTGGTACATGATAGGGACGGTCATCTGGTTCCCGATCGTGTACTTCATCGGCAACGTCATGTGGAGCGTTCCGACCGGCGCTCTCACTGGCGTCAATGACGCGATCTTCAACTGGTTCTACGGGCACAACGTGCTCGGCCTGTGGTTCACCACCGGGCTCCTCGCGGTCATCTACTACATCGTGCCACGCGAGACCTCGACGCCTCTCTACAGCCACTTCCTGTCCCTGATCGCCTTCTGGGGGATCGCGTTCTTCTACACGGGTGTCGGGGCGCACCATCTGCTGTGGGCGCCGATACCGTACTGGCTCAAGACCATCGCCGTGGCCGAGAGCTTCGGCATGGTGATCCCGGTCCTGGCGTTCATGTTCAACATCGCCCTGACGATGCGGGGAAACTGGGGCAGACTGCGCTCCAGCGTGCCGCTCCTCTACGTGATCACCGGGTGGGCGGCCTACATCCTCGTGTCGTACCAGGGCTCCAACCAGGCGATCCGCGGCGTGAACGAGCTGACTCACTTCACGCAGTACGTCCCGGGTCACGCGCACCTGGCCCTGATGTTCTTCGCGGCATCGACCCTGGTCGGCGCCGTCTACTACATGGTGCCGAGGATCCTTGGCTGCGGCCTGTACAGCACACGCGTCGCCAAGGCGCAGTACGCGATCTACGTCATCGGATTCTCGGCGTTCTTCATCGGGTTCGTGCTTGCCGGGCTCGAGCAGGGCAGCTCCTGGGTCCACCTCGGGCTTCCGGTTTGGGCGGTCCTGCCCGGGCTGCGGCCGTTCATGGCTCTCAGGATCATGGGCGGGGCGCTGATCGTGACGAGCTTCTCGATGTTCGCCTACAACGTGATCGCGACGATCGTGGCGAGAAAGCCCGTCGTGGCGCCGACCACGGCGGCTCAAGCCATCGAAGCCGGAGGCGCGGTCACGTCCTCGCCATCTCTCGCGGAGCAGGGGTGATCCGAAGATGAAGATGACGTTCCGGGTCATCCTGGTGGGTGGGCTGATCGTGTTCTTCGCGGTCGTCACCGTCGTCGTGTTCACGCCGGCAGCCATCTGGAGACCTCCTCAGACGAGCAACGCCGAAGTCCGCACGGCGGAGCAGGAACGGGGTAGGGTCCTGTTCTACTCGAACGGCTGCAACTACTGCCACACCCAATACGTGCGTGCCGTGGACAACGGCATGGGCCCGGTCTCGAACGGCGGCGACTACGTCTTCGACAACCCGATGACCCTTGGATCGGAGCGCACGGGACCGGACCTCTCTCACGTCGGGCGCAAGCGTAGCCTGCAGTGGGAGATCGATCACCTCAGGAGTCCCCGCGAGTTCTCTCCGCTCTCGATCATGCCGAGGTTCTCCTTCCTTCCCGAGAACGACCTGCGAGCGATCGCCGAGTACCTCTTCTTCCTCGGAGACCGGGCCGCGGCCGAGCGCATGGTCTCCGTTCCGGAGCCCTACCAGGCGAAACGTCCCTCCGCGATGTCGACGGCCATACCCGCCAGCGGCGCGAATCCTCCAGCCCAGGGCTGGCCCACCTTCAAGGAATCGGGTCTGTACGAAGGCAAGAAGATCTACGTGAGCCGTTGCATGACCTGCCACGGTTGTGCCGGCAACGGGCTTGGACACTACGGCGGGACGCTGATCGTCACCCCGGCCAACTTCAAGGCCGACCCCTTCCGGAACATGACCGACCCCGAGTGGTTCTGGCATGTCTCGGAGGGAGTCCAAGGCACGGTCATGCCACCGTGGAGGGAGAGTCTCTCGGTCGACCAGCGCTGGAGGGTGATCCGCTACATCCAGGCGGTCTATGCTCGCACGTTCGAGCGCGATCCCGACGAAGGCGACGTCCCGAGGCTCTACGCGAAGAAGAACCCGCTGCCCCTAACGGTCGAGAACCTCGAGGCCGGCAAGTCAATATGGACCAGGGAGTGTCTCGTCTGTCATGGCGATGCGGCCACCGGAGAGGGGCCTTATCGCCAGGGCATCGAGCCGGTCCCGCCGGACTTCTCGGACCTGGCCGGCTACAAGGACTTCACGGACGGCGACTACCTCTGGCGCATTTCGGAAGGCGTTCCGTGGACCGCCATGCCCACGTGGAAGGTGCAGTACACCGAGACCGAGCGATGGCAGCTGGTCCACTACGTCCGGTCGATGTTCACCCAGTCGCAGGGTCAGCCCGCCGCGCTTCCGGCGAACCGGGACTTCGATTTCCCGACGATCATGCGATCGATGCGGCTCCCTGCTTCCGCGGACTTCAACGTCGGAAGGCAGCAGTTCCTGGAGTTGTGCGCCCACTGTCACGGACTCGCCGGCGATGGGAAGGGCTGGGCCGGCGCCTATCTCGATCCGAAGCCGTTCGATCTCCACAATCTGTCTGCCGCAAGCCAGGCCGGGAGTCTCGGGCCGAATCCGGATGGGGGACTTCTCGCGCGCATCACCTTCGGTATCAAGGTCTCTGCCATGCCCAAGTGGGGTGAGTTCCTCACTGAGCGCGAGCGTTGGGACGATGTCAGATTCCTCGAGAAGTCCTTCATCGAGGGCGCAGCGAAGGCCGGCGCCAGCGTGATGGGGGACGGCAGCGTCCCGGCGGACTACGTGCGCACGGATCCGGGCATCTACGAGAGCGAGATCGCCACGATCGTTCCTGCGGCGGGCAAAGCCGTCTACCAGAAGTACTGCGAGACGTGTCATGGCGTGAAGGGCGCTGGCGACGGCCCCGGGATCAAGACGCTCGCCAGCGGAGGACCCGCGCCATTTCCCCAGAACATGTCCAACCCCTACATCTTCTACCGGGTGCGCGAGGGGGCGGACGACACGATGATGTATGGCTTCTCGAAGACCCTGTCGGAGCAAGAGGTCTGGGACGTGACGGCCTACATCGTGCAGCTGACCGGCGGAAAGTGGGGAGGCTGAGCCAGGCATGCCTTTGGGACTTTGGGTAGTGGTGGGCTGGATGGCGTTCGTGAGTCTGTCCGCTCTGGTCATGATCGCGTGGGGGCTCAAGACCGGCCAGTTCGACGACGTCGAGCAGCCGAAGTACCGCATGCTCGAGGATCGTGAGCCCCTCCCGTGGCCCGGGCGCGGTTCTTCGAAGGTGGTGTGAGACGTGCCTGACAACGTTCTCTGGATCCCGGGGCAGGTCTTCTCGGTGGTGGTCGGGATGATAGTGCTTCTCGGCGCCGGGCTGGCCTTCGGCCTGAGGGATCGGATGCGGGTCAAGCCGGGAAGCAGCGGTCACCGCCCCGCCGAGGAGCAGGAGGAGAGCGAGAGGATCGGCCCCGACGGCTACATAGACAGCTTCGCGGGCGTCATATCCGAGGGCGGCGGCAGTCTTCCCACCGCAGGAAAGATCATCATCGCCGTGATCGTCGTCGCGTACTTCGCCTACCTGTTCCTCTTCTGGCAATCCGGCTAGGGGGTGCGAACCAAGTGCCGTACATCTACGAGATCTCGTTCAGCGTGGGCCCCGACCAGATGGACGAGCTGGAGGGCGGCAGGACGCTGGAGCGCGTCCTCGGCTACCTGCGGACGCGTCTGCCCAACGAGCACGGCTACATGACTTCGCGGGCGATGCACTCGATCGACGATCCCCACAGGACACGTATGGTGTTCCTGAGCGAGTGGGGGAGCTGGGAAGCGCTTCAGGCGCACAGCAGATCATCCCTCCTGGAGGACAAGGTCCTGCAGGAGTTCGACCCTCACGTGAAGGCCGAGTCCATCACAAGTCGGACCTACGTCGAAGTCGGGCCGGAGCCCTACTGACGTGCGAGGCCGGGGAGCGCGAACCAAGGAGACCGCGTATGTGACCGTGGACGGCATGTGGTGTGCCTCCTGCGCCGCGGTGACCCAGAAGACTCTGGCCAGGATGGAAGGCGTCACAGATGCCGACGTGAGTTTCGCGGCCGGGAAGGCGCGGGTCGAGTACGACCCCGACACGGTCACTCCGGACGAACTGGTCCACGTGATACAGAAGCTCGGGTACCGCGCCCGCGTGTCCGGGCACGAACGGCAGCGTGGTGAGGATCGCCAGGAGGAGCGCATCCTGATCCAATTGCTCGTCGCCTTGGCTTTCGGTATGCAGATCATGGTGTACTACCTTGTCCGCCTCTACGGGCTCTACGCCGGCGGGCAGGCCGGGGGAGATGAGGCGCGCTCGATCGGGCTCCTCATGTGGGCGCTCACGACACCGGTGCTCTTCTACGGCGGCCAATCCTTCCTCCGGGGAGCCTGGGCCGGCCTGCTGGCCCGGACGGCCGACATGAACACGCTGGTGACCCTCGGGACGCTGTCCGCCTACCTCTACAGTGTCTGGGCCGTTCTGGCCGGCCGGCCGGCGTACTTCGACTCGGCCGCGATGATCGTGCAGTTCGTCATGATCGGACGCTACGTCGAGACGATCGGCGGCGCCAGGGCGCGTAAAGACGTACGGGCGCTGTTCGAGATGCAGCCGGAGCGTGCGTGGCGGATCGCCGGGGACGGGACGCTGTCGGAGGCACGGGCGGTCGAGCTGCGGCCCGGCGACCGCATCGTCGCGAAGTCGGGGGAGCGGGTCCCTGCGGACGCCACGGTGCTATCGGGGACAGGCGCGGCCGACGAGTCGCTGCTGACCGGAGAGTCGGCGCCCTCCCAGAAGCGCTCGGGCGACACGGTGTGGGCCGGCACGGTCGTCATCGATGGCCCGCTCACCGCGAGCGTCGAACACGGAGCGGGGGAGTCGCGACTCGCCGCCATACGCGCCCTCGTGGAGCGCACGCTCTCAGGTAAGGCGCCCGTGCAACGCCTTGCGGATGCGGCATCCGCGTGGCTGACGGCGGGAATAATCGTGGTGGCTCTCGTCACGTTCGCCGGTTGGATCGCCGTGGGCGCCGCGCCCTCGCGTGCGCTGATCGCATCCGTCGCGGTGCTTGTGGTGGCGTGCCCCTGCGCGCTCGGACTGGCCACCCCTCTCGCGATCAGCGTGTCCCTTGGCATGGCGACGCGCGCGGGCGTCCTGGTCCGAGTCCCGGCCGCGCTCGAGACCGCGGCCCGGGTCGGACGCGTCGCATTCGACAAGACAGGCACACTCACGGCGGGGAGGTTGCGCGTGGTGGCGGTCGAGGTGATCGACGGCACCGACGCCGCCGAGATCTCCGGGTTGGCATCGGGCGTCGAGCAGTTCTCCGAGCACCCGCTGGGCCGCGCCATCGCGCAGCGCGCCAAGCCGGCGCTCGTCCGGGAGGCGCGTTCGGTGCGCGGACAGGGTGTCGAGGGCGTTGCCGACGCCGGCGGACGCCTTGTGAGGGTCGGCGCCGAGAGCTTCATGCCCGGCTCCCTGCCGGATTCGCTGGCTGAGTCCTCACTGCGTCACGCCGAGGCGGCCGAGAGCCTTGTGTGGGTCGCCATCGACGGAGCGGTCGTCGGGTTCTTCGCCTTGCGCGACACGGTGCTTCCGGGTGCCGCGGAGTCGCTCGAGCAACTCAGGAGATCGGGCATGGCAACTGTCCTCCTGTCCGGGGACAGCGAGGCGACCACCGAGGCCGTGGCGCGCCGGCTCGGGTTCGAGGAGCATCGCAGCAGGCTCTCGCCCGAGGACAAGGCCCTCGTGATCGAAGCGTGGCGGACGGGCGGCGAGCGTGTCGCCATGGTCGGCGACGGCGTGAACGACGCCCCGGCGCTCGCCGCGGCGGACCTCGCCATCACCGTGTCGGGGGGGACGGACGTCGCCGGGGAGACCTCCGACGTCGTGCTGGCTCGTCCCGATCTCGACCTCGTGCCGTGGTTCCTGCGCCTCTCGGCCGCGACCCGCCGCGTGACCCGCGAGAACCTGGGGTGGGCGATCGCCTACAACGCCGTGACCGTGCCGCTCGCCGCGCTGGGCATCCTGAGCCCGGCCGCGGCCGCGGCGGCGATGGCGGGCAGCAGCCTGCTTGTCGTTGGTAACTCGCTGCGGTTGCGGGCTGTCGCCGGCCCCGCGGCCGAGGGTCCCAGGGAATCGCAGGACGGGGCGTCGGCCACAGCGGAGGCGATGGCGCCGGTCGGCTAGCTCCTTTGGCGGTAGGATGGGCGGGACCGATCCGTACCGGCCGGGAGCGTCGCAGTTGGCCACGAGTGACATCGCGATCCGAACCCGCGGCCTCACGCGCGACTTCAAGTCGGTGCGCGCTGTCGACAACCTCTCGCTCGAGATCCCGGAGGGCAGCGTCTTCGGCTTCCTCGGCCCCAATGGCTCGGGGAAGACCACTACCATACGGTTGCTGCTCGGGCTGCTCGATCCCGACGACGGGACGGCCGAGATCCTCGGCCACGACGTGCGCACGGAGGCGGGCGCCATTCGCGAGGTGTCCGGGGCGCTCATGGAGCACAGCGGCCTCTACGAACGACTCTCCGCGTACGAGAACCTCGACTTCTTCGCTCGCGCGTGGCACCTCGCGGGTCCCGATCGCGAGAGGCGGATCCAGGAGCTTCTCGAGGGCGTGAGTCTATGGGACCGGCGCGACGAACTGGTCGGCACGTGGAGCCGCGGGATGAAGCAGAAGCTGGCGGTCCTGCGCAGCCTTCTGCACCGTCCGCGCCTGGTGTTCCTGGACGAGCCGACAGCCGGTCTCGATCCGATCGCGGCGGCTGCCCTGCGCGACGACCTGCTCGGCCTGGTCGCCGACGAGGGCCTGACCGTCTTCCTCACGACGCACAACCTCGCCGAAGCCGAGAGACTCTGCTCGCTGGTCGGAGTCGTGCGACGAGGCAGCCTGATCGCGTTCGGCCATCCCGACGAGATCCGGGTCGCTGCCGCGGGCAACCATCTGGAGATCACGGGCGGCGGATTCGACGGGAGCATGCTCGACGCGCTGCGCGCGCGCCCGGACATCGCCGACGCTCAGGTCATCAACGGGCGCCTGTGCGTCGAGCTGGTGGCCGGAGGAGCCACGCCGCCGATCGTGGCATTCGTCGTGGAGCGGGGCGGGCGCATCGAAGAGGTCCGGCGCGCGACCGACAGCCTCGAGCAGGCGTTCCTCAGCCTGGTCGGCGAGGAGTCCTGACCATGCTGTCGGATGCCTGGATAGTGGTGGTCAAGGAGTGGCGAGAGGTCATCCTGCGCGGCATGGGACTCCGCAGCAGTGTCGGGTTCTTCGGGCTGGTCCTGATCGTATTCGGAGTCGCGATCCCGGTGCGGGCCGGGTCGAACTGGATCGCGGTGCCGTGGATGGCGCTGGTGTTCGCGTGGCTGCCGCTGATGCTGGTCATGGCCGTGGTGGCGGACTCGTTCGCGGGCGAGCGCGAACGACATACTCTCGAGACGCTGCTGGCCAGCCGACTTTCCGACGCATCGATCCTGTACGGGAAGGTCGCCGCAGCGGTGTCCATCGCCTACGGCATGCTGATCCTCGTGTCGACCGTCAGTCTGGTCAGCGCGAACGTCGCCATCCGCAGGCCGGACCCTTGGGGCCACATCCTGCTGTGGGACAGTCGGGAGTCCTTCGGAGTCGCGGTCTTCGGGCTGCTGTTGACCGTGATGTGCGCCACGCTCGGGGTGATGGTGTCCCTGAGATCCGAGACCGTCAGGCAGGCCAACCTGCGGCTCAGCATGGGGATGATCCTGTTCTTCCCGGCCGTGGGACTCGTGTCCGCCGGCGTGTGGGCCGTCCTGCCCGGAGCTGCACAGCTCGACATCCTCACGGCCGTGGGGAGCTGGAGTCCCGGGGCGGTGCTCGGCGCATGCGCGCTGGCGTTGCTCGCCGCCGACGCCCTCCTGCTGCGTGTGGCCGCGCACATGTTCGTGCGCAGCAGGTTGATGCTGGACTGAGCGGCTGGAGCAACGTCGGCGCGGGTATCTAGCACACGCGCGGACGCGCGCACATCGCTATAATGGCCCGGTTGCCCTCGGGCGACGGGGCCGCGTCGCGCTCGACGGGCCGGGAGCACCAACCAGATGTGCCGTGATCATGCGGAGCCATGTCCCCGATCCGAGGAGGCTGGAGTGGCTGACCATCGGGCCCGCCGCGTCTCGATGCGGTCGCGCGTAGTGGCCGCGGTCGCTCTGTCTGTCCTGACCCTGTCGATGGTCCCGCAGACCGCGTTCGCGGAGACCAGGGTGCACACGATCATACGCACGCTCACGCGGAGATCCGGTTTCGTGACCGCCGACGTCACCGCCATGAAGCGGATCGCCGACTGGGAGAGCCACGACAACCCGCGCGCCGTCTCGGGGCGTTGCCGCGGGTTGTTCCAGTTGCATGGCGGCTCGCTGGACGCGAAGAAGAACACCAGCCAGGCTCTGCGCTACGTCCGCAGGCGCTATGGCAATCCACGCAAGGCGCTCGCCCACATCAGGCGCGTCGGGTGGTACTAGGGCTCGATCCCCTCGGCGGGGATGCGTAGTTCCAGCAGGCAGCGATCCGAATCCGGGCGTCCGATGCGATCCAGGAACGTGAGTTCCAGCCCCGCGGCCTCGAAGGTCCCTTCGTCGACCGCCGCGGCGATGTCGCACATCACGTCGACTTCCTCTGGGCGCAACCCCGCCCCGCGCCACGCGTCCACCAGCGGGCAGGCGGTCATGCGCAGCACGATGCGGTCGTCGCCCTCTTCCTCCACGCCCGGCTCGAACAGCTCGCCGTCACATGGGGAGCCCTCGCAGAAGATGGCTCCCACCTGCTCCAGGTCTCCCGCGGCGGCGGCCGGCCGGTACTTGCGTCCCGTTTCCAGCCCCCGCCGGTGGATCGCCCGCTTCATGAGTTCGGCGGCGCGGTCCGGCCCCAGCTCGTCGGAGAGCTCCTCGTAGATGTAGAGGTACATGAGGGCGCGCTGTTCGAACGCCGCGCGCGTCTCCTTCCGCGCTCGCTCGAGTTCGTCGCCGTCGGACGGGTCCGGCATGTCGGCCTCCCTGGCATGTATGCTTGTCGCGTGGGTCGAAGGTACCAGTGCGGCGCGCGCGGCGCCATCGCCTAGACTCTGAGCGGACGCGGGAAGCGGAAGCGGACGAGACCGGCCTCTGGAGTGGGCATGCGGATCGGGACGAGAGTCGCACAGTGCGTGCTCGCGCTGATGGTCGGCGTGCTGTGCTCGGCTGCCGCCCCTCGGGGCGGGAACGCAGCGCATGCCGCGACCATGGCGGCCGCGGAGACGAGTCCCGAGACTACCTCGACGCCAACCCCTGCTCCGACCCCCACCACCGTGCCCAGCGTGACGCCCACGCCCAGCGTGACCCCGACGCCTACCGCGACCCCTACGCCGACCCCCACCGCCACGCCCACCGCCACGCCCACACCCACCGCCACGCCCACACCCACCGCCACGCCCACACCCACGCCTGCCGCGCGAGTGACGCTGCTCGCGGTCGGGGACATCATGTGCCATTCCACCCAATTCGCGGCGGCCCGCACCGGGACCGGCTACAGGTTCACCGAGAGCTTCGCGGCCATCAGGTCCTTCATCCAAGCGGCCGACATCGCGGCCGGCAACCTGGAGACCACCCTGTCGGATCGCTCGCCGTCGGGCTATCCGGCCTTTCGCAGCCCCGGGTCGCTCGCCGACGCGCTCAAGTGGGCGGGCTTCGATGTTCTCAGCACTGCGAACAATCATTCGTTGGACGGCGGGGCGCGCGGCGTCCGGTACACGACGGACTACCTGGACGGTCTCGCGGTCAGGCACTTCGGCACGAACAACCGCTCGCCGATCATCGTCGAGCGCAAGGGGATCAGGATCGCCTTCCTCGCCTACACCTACGCCACCAACGGGATCCGGAGCCCTTTCTCCGGCGCCGTCAACCGCATCGATCCGGCGGCGATGAGACGCGCCATTCGGGGGGTTCACGGCAAGGTCGACCTGGTGGTGGTCTACGTGCACTGGGGGTCGGAGTACTCGACCACGCCGGAGGCGCGCACGCGCAGCCTCGGGCATTCGCTTGTGGACGCAGGTGCCGATCTGGTCCTGGGGTCACATCCGCACGTCGTCAGGCCTGTGGAGAAGTACCACGGCCGCTACATCGCCTACTCCATGGGCAACTTCATCAGCGGACAGAACAAGTCACTGACCGACCTCGGCGCGATGGTCCAAGCGGTCATCACCAAGCGCGGAGGCGTCACCTCCGTCACGAGCCTGCGCGTGCTTCCCGTGTACCGCGATCGGTCGTCCGGGGCCGGCAGGAGCACGTATCGCACCGTGGTGATCGACAAGGCTCTCGCCAAGCCCGACCGGTTGATCACCGCCGGGGATCGAAGCAGCATGCGGCGGTACCGCACGTTCTGCAGACGGATGTTCCGGGGTTTCTACTGACGGCTCACGCGGCGTAGTCGCTCTCCATCCGCTCCAGCATGGCGTGGAAGGCCTCGTGGCGACCCTCTCCGATGACGTCGCGCTCGACTCCATCGAACTGCTCCGCGAGGTCCATCTTGACGGCCACAGGCAGGAACTTGTCCGCCATCGGGTACAGGACGCTGTCTTCCTTGGCGATGTGCGCCCGGAGCAGCTCGGCGTAACCGCGCGCCCCGCTCGCGAACTCGGCCCCCGCGGCCGGGTCGCCGGCGTACGTCTCCGACGCGTGACGCATCTCGGCGACGAACGCGCGACCCGTGGCGTGCTCCTCCAGCATCTGGCCGATCGGACCGCCCTCGCGCGGTACGCCCGCCGCCTCCATCGCAGGGAAGAGCAGCCCCTCCTCCTTGCCGTGGTGACACTTGTCGGCGAACACCGCGATGAACTCCACCACGTCGCTCATGTTGGCCGGCGGGATCCTCTCGCCCCGTTCGAGTCGCGCGCTCATGGACTCGAGGACGACCAGCAGTCGCTCGATCGCCCGGTGCTCGGTCATGAGGTCCTCGGTGTATCGCATGGCCTGCCTCCGTGTTCCGCGGTCTGGACTCCTGCCGTCCCACGGTTCATACCCCGGCGGACGGTGGCCGCGCTCGCCGCCAGGCAACAGGGAACGGCCCGCCCCGCGCGCTTCAAGGGCGCGGGGCGGGTCGTGTACGGGCGAGTCACGCCGTTCTCCGGGGAGCGGCAGGATCCGTTCTAGACGGCGACCGCGCCGAGCATCTCGTCGAGGTCGGACTGTGCGGACTCGCCGATGGGCGTGAGGTTGAAGTTGTCCACAAGGACCTGCAGGACGTTGGGGGTGATGAACGCGGGCAGGCTCGGCCCGATGCGGATGTCCTTGATGCCCAGGTGAAGGAGCGTCAGCAGGATGGCGACCGCCTTCTGCTCGTACCAGGACAGGACCATGGTCAGAGGCAGATCGTTCACGTCCATCTCGAACGCATCCGCGAGAGCGAGGGCGATGCGGATCGCCGAGTACGCGTCGTTGCACTGGCCGACGTCGAGCAGGCGCGGTATGCCCCCGATGTCGCCGAGCTTGTGGTCGAAGAAGCGGAACTTGCCGCACGCGAGGGTCAGTACGACGGTGTCGTCGGGAGTGGCGTCGACGAAGTCGCTGTAGTAGCTCCGGCCCGGGTTCGCGCCGTCGCAGCCGCCCACCAGGAAGAAGTGCTTGATGGCGCCGGTCTTGACCGCTTCGATGATCTGCGGCGCCACCGCCAGGAAGGCCTCGCGGCCGAATCCGACCATCACGGAGCCGCCGTCCACGGTGTCCGTGAAGCCCGGCATGGCCAGCGCCCTGTCGATGACGGCCCGGAAGTCGGGACCGTCCACGTGGGTCGCCCCCGGCCAGGCCACGTTGCCGGTCGTGAAGATGTTGCCCAGGTAGCCCTGCTTCGGAGCCTGGATGCAGTTGGTGGTCATGAGGATCGCGCCGGGGAAGGCGTCGAACTCACGGCGCTGGTTCTGCCATGCCGTGCCGTAGTGCCCGAAGAAGTGAGCGTGCTTCTTGAGCTCCGGGTAGCCGTGGGCGGGGAGCATCTCGCCATGCGTGTAGACGTCGATGCCGAGCCCCTCGGTCTGCTCCAGAAGCATCGCGAGGTCATGAAGATCGTGACCCGAGATCACGATGGCCTTGCCCGGCCGGTGGCCCAGCCGGACCGCCGTCGGCGTCGGGTGCCCGTACGAGCCCGTGTTGGCGTCGTCCAGCAGCTCCATGACCCGCAGGTTCGCCTTCCCCGCTTCCAGTGCGAGCCCGACCCACTCGTCCACGCCGAGCGTCTTGTCGGCGAGGCTGGCGAACGCCTTGTACATGTATTCGAGGACCTCGGGATCGCGCCTGCCGAGTATCAGGGCGTGATCGGCGTACGCGGCTATGCCCTTCACCCCGTAGATGGTGGTCTGCTGCAGGGCGCGCACGTCGGGATCGGTGGCCCGATCCGAGAAGTGCCCGACCGTGGCGGCCTGGGTGATGAGGTCCTCGAGCGAACGGGCCGGCTCGAACGTCAACGACGCGTCGCCGCTGAGAACGTCGCCGCCGGCGGCGCGCACCTCGGCCGCCAGCGAGGCGGTCCGCTCGGTGAGTCCCCGTACGACCGCGGCGAGGCTCTCGTCATCGAAGTCGACGTTCGTGACCGTGTGGAACACGGCCTTGGCCGCCAAGTCGTCGAATCCGTCGTGGACGATGCCCAAGCGGCGGGCCTCGAGCGCGTACAGGGAGAAGGCGACCATCTGGTCCAGGACCAGGTCCTGCAGGTTGGAGGTGTCCTCCTTCTTGCCGCAGACCCCGACCTTCGTGCAGGCGACCCCGTTGAGTGTTTGCTCGCACTGATTACAGAACATGCTGACTCCTTAACGTAGTTGGACGACGGCTCGGAGAAGCACTATCGATTACCCGGAGCCGCCGTTCCTTGACCATCGTCAAGAAGCGCGAACTTCTTTGGAAAGTGTCTTGGGGTCGCGCCAACAGCCCGATCGGCGCCGCAGCGACGCTAGGGGATGATGAACACCGGCGTGCCCACCGGCACCTGCGGGTACAGCCGCTCGATGTCGCGGCGAAGCATGCGCATGCATCCGTGGCTCGCGGCCGTGCCGATCGAGCCGGCGTTGATGGTGCCGTGGATGCGTATCCCGGGTGCGCTGAGGTATAGCGCACGCGTGCCGAGGGGATTGGACGGGCCGGGTCCGATGTGCGACGGCATGCTCTTGGCCCATGCGCTTCCGGGGTTGTTCCAGGAGGGCATTCGGACCTTGCGGATGACCCTGAACGAGCCGGTCGGCGTCGCGTACGCGCGCTGTCCCACCGCGCAGCGATAGGTGACCGTCCTGCGTCCGTTCGAATACAGGTACACGCGCCGACGCGACAGGACCACCATGATCGCTTTGCCGATGTTGCGCTTCGTGATCTTGGGCGCTACCGACGAGACCGGAAGGATGACGGCCGGCTGCCGGGCGCCGCCCGCGGCCGCCTCGGCAACAAGGGCAGCCGAGATGCGCGCGACTGCCGCCGACTGGTTGGCCCGGCGGCCGAACTTGGCCGCCGAGACCACGAGACGGTGACGCCTCCGGTTGACGGCGTAACTCGAGTTGACGGCCTTTCTCGCGACGCGAGAGGCAACGGTTCGGACCCAGGCCGTGATCCTCGTTCTGTCGACCGAATACGCGGGAGCCAACTGGTATTCCGCAGCAGCTGTCGGCTCGAAGGCCCGGGTCAGCATCGCTTCCACATCGACACGGACTATCCCCGAGGGGTTGAGGGTGTAGGTCGTCCCGTCCGCCCTCACGGGGAGCGAGGCGAGGGGTGGGACTTCAGTCACCGCCGAGATGACGGTCCGCACTGCGGACTCGCTGAGCCCGCCCAGGCGGATGCTCCCCAGCCTCGGGTCGCCGGGAACGAGACCCCGGTCCGCGGCGAACGCCGGCGCGGTCCAGAGAGAGATGGCGATGGCGGCGGCGATGGTGAACGATACGCGTCGTGTCGTCGTCGATCGAGTCATGCGAGGATCCTCCGTGTTTGAGGGTCGGCGAGTTCACTGATGTAGCATAAGGGCGGCCGGGCAGGGGCGCCACCATCAGGCGCGAAGCGATGACGCGCGGTCACCTGCCCCGCGCGAACGGGACCGTATCCCTCTCCCCGGCCGGAAACGACCTCGGAGGGCCGAGCTTCCCTGGCGGATGCCGTAGCATTGTCGGCGCGCTTGGGAATCAGACCATGAAGGACACGGGAATGCACGCATCCGGTGCCGAACCGCCGACGGAGAGGCTCCACGCACATGAGCGACGACGATGGTCCGAGGATCCGGGTCACCAGTCACGGTCCCTACCTGGTCTCGGGCAAGGTCCCGCTCGCAAGGCAGGATATCGGATGCGATGAGAACGGGCAGTCGGCGGTCTGGATCGAGGGCGAGAGCTACCCGGATTGCGACCCTGATTCCCTCTGCCGATGCGGCCAGTCCGCGCGCAAGCCCTACTGCGACGGTTCCCACGCGGTCGCGGGCTTCGACGGTACGGAGACGGCCAGCCGATCCCCTTACGACGAGCGAGCGGAGACCTTGGACGGCCCCGGCCTGGTGATCACCGACGTCAAGGACCTGTGCTCGGAGGCGCGGTTCTGCGCCCGTCGCGGCGGGATCTGGAACACGGTGGCGCATACCGACGACCCCGAGGTGCGATGCCAGGTGGAGGAACAGGCCCGGCTCTGTCCCTCCGGGCGCTACGTGCCTCGTGACAAGGGGAGCGGCCGGCCGTTGGAGCCGGACTTCGAGCCGTCGATCGGCTTGGTCGAGTATCCGCACATGGGCGTGAGCGGCGGCCTCTGGGTGCGTGGCGGCATCCCGATCGAGTCCGCGGACGGGCACACCTACGAGGTCCGCAACCGCGCCACCCTGTGCCGCTGCGGCAGGTCGAAGAACAAGCCGTTCTGCGACGGTACCCACATCGAGGTCGGGTTCAGCGACGAGAAGTGACTCCGGTGGTCGCCGGAGGGCCTATGCGGCAGGCGTCGCCGGGGCGTCGCCTTCGGCGTCTTCCTGTCGGCCCCGAACGAACTTGAGGTAGCCGAGCCCGAGCGTCACGGCCAGCGCGAACGTGATGACCCCGAATCGCGCGATGGAGTCTCCGCTGGCGATGGTCCATCCGCTTCCGTAGATCATCGTGAACAGGCCGCCGAGAAGCAGACCGTTCGAGATGACCTTGAGCTGATCGCTGCGTATCAGGGACACTGCCATCACAAGAGTCGCGAACAGGATCAGAACGATGCTCGTGTTGCGTTGCCAGACGCCCTGGATCTCGCGCTGCTGCTTCTGAAGGGCGTTGATCTCCTTCTGGACCTTCTCGGCTGCCGCCTGGTCCGCCGGCGAGACGACTCCGCCGGTCGGCACCGGCTTCTCCACGACGGCGCCCTGCCTGGTGTAGAGCGCCTGAAGCTTGTCCTCTATCGGCTGCGATGGATCCTTGTAGAACGTGTTCACTCCCACGCCGACGAACGCCACCACCATCAGGCCGAGAAAGAACGAGAAGATCGTCTGCAGCGCGTCATGCTGACGTTCCTTTGCCATGTCGGCCTCCCTGTCAGAGGGCGTCGGGTTACTCCGTGCGCGTGCGTATGCCAAACAATACCCGCTCAAGCCTCATGGATGCCACGACGCGTCAACGGTTGATCCGCCTGAGCAGCCCGACCCTGTAGGCTGAGACGCGAGGGGGGACGCTGATGACGCGGACGACGACAGGCGTGTCGAGAGATCCCGGGTTCGCGCTCGCTCGGGGTGCCGCCCTGTTCTTCGGCGGATTCTCGCTTGTCAACGCGCTCGCCTCCTCGCACGGCGCGCGGTCCACTCAGGACGTGTGGTGGATCGACCTGTCCTTCCTGCCCGTCCCCCTAGCCATGGCCCTTGGACTGATCGGCGCCATGGCTCTCCTTTGGTGGGGCGTATCGCCGCTCCCGGGACGGCGACGGGCGCTGGCCACCGCCGCCGTGAGCCTCGGATTCGCCGTCGCCGCTTGCGTGAACGCGAGAGGGTTCTACACGGCATGGTCGGCAGGGTCGATCTCGCCCTGGTCGCCGGTCCCGGCGTCGCTGCTGGTCGCCGCGGCGTTCGTGTGGCTCGCCCGGCGCGTGTGGCGCGGAACCGCCGACGGAGTGCCGAGCGGCAATGGGCTCGCGACCGTCGTAGCGGTATTGCTGGTCTCGATGATCTTCCCTCTCCTGCAGATCGCGTTCTTCGGGACCACCGACTACCGCCGTCCAGCCGACGTCGCCGTCGTCTTCGGCGCCAAGGCGTACGCGAGCGGGATGCTCTCGACCTCGCTCGAGGACCGCGTGCGCACCGCCGCGGATCTCTACAGAGCGGGTCTCGTGACGCGTCTCGTCATGTCCGGCGGCGTTGGCGAGACAGGCGCCGATGAGGCGACGTCCATGCGCGACCGGGCCACGCAGCTTGGGGTTCCGGCCGATGCGATCACGCTGGACCAGGCCGGCGTTAACACAGATGCGACGGTCGAGAACACGATGCGCCTCCTCGCCGGTGGGTCCGGCACGCGGGTCCTGACCGTCAGCCAGTTCTACCATCTCCCGCGCATCAAGATGGCGTATCGCGCCGCCGGCTTGGACGTCCAGACGGTTCCGGCGACGACCAGCCGGTACATCGTTGAGACGCCGCTGCTCGTTGCACGCGAGATCCCGGCCTTCTGGAAGTACTGGTTCCGCGGAGTATTGGGCGGCGCGTAGGAGCCAACGCGCGGCCTCAGCGGGGGAGCCAGAGAGTGAACACCGAGCCCTTGCCCTCCACGCTGGCGACCGCGATCTCCCCTCCGAGCAGATGAGCGAACTCCCGCGAGATCGCCAGTCCCAGCCCGGTCCCCTTGGGCAGGGTGTCTACGTGGTGCACCGCCTGATGGAACGCGTCGAAGATGTGATCGATCTCCTCGGCCGCTATGCCGGGTCCGGTGTCGGAGACGACGAATCCTATCCGCTCGTCGTGGTCCAGCTCCAGGCGGATGGACACGTCGCCCGAAGTGGTGAACTTGACGGCGTTCCCTGCGATGTTGATGAGGATCTGGCGCAGCTTCTCCTCGTCGGTCTCGATCTGGATCGGGCTGGCGGGCGTCTCGACGCGCAGATCGATCCCCTTCTCGGCGGCGAGAGGCCGAAGGGTCTCCGTCACCTCGATCGCCACCGCCGCCGGGTCGACCCGGCCGGTGCGTACGTCGGCCGCGCCGGCCTCGATCCTGGACAGGTCCAGGATGTCGCCTATCATCACCAGCAGCCGCTTGGCCGACGTGTTGATCATCCCGATCTGCAATCGCTGCTCGTCCGAGACGAGACCGACCGAACCGCTTTGGAGCAAGCCTGAGAAGCCGATGATCGAGTTCAGAGGCGTCCGCAGTTCGTGACTCATGTGGGCGAGGAACCGGCCCTTGGCCTGGGTCGCCCGCTCGAGGTCACGGTTGACCTGCGTGAGACTGTCGAAGGCCTGCTCGAGTTCGGCGTTCGCCGACTGGAGCGCCTCGTTCGACATGTCCAGCTCCGTGTTGGCGTCGGCCAACTCGCGAGTCCGGGCCGCCACCAGTTCCTCGAGGTGGCTTCTGTGGTCCTCGAGCTCCAGCCGGGCCAGTCTATCCTCTGTGATGTCCGTGTTCGTGCCGACGACCCGTTCGGGATCGCCGGCGGAGTCGAACGCCACGGTCTTGCCGCGGCTTGCGGTCCACAGCCAGGCGCCCGACTTGGTCTGCAACCGGCATTCCATCGAGAAGTCGACCTCGCCGACCGACAGACGGCGCCGGAGCTCCCCGAGCGCGCAGTCCCTGTCGTCCGGGTGCACAAGCTCGGCCCACGTCTCCAGAGTGACCGGGAATTCGTCTGGCTCGTAGCCGAGCATCGTGTAGTTGCGGGGGGACCACAGGATTTCGCCGGTCTTGGGATTCCAGTCCCAGATCCCCTCCTCGGCCGCGTCTATCGCCAGCCTGAGCGTCTCCTCGGCGTCCTGCACCGCCCTGTTGGCCTCGACCAGGTGTCGCGTCTTGACCCCGACCTGCCACCGGAGAAGGAAGATGATGACCGCGGCCGCGACCAGCAGTCCGGCGATCGACCCGATGATCCAGAAGACATAGGACGGGAGGGTGGACTCCGGCACCTGCGCCGTGTAGCGGGCCAGTACCTGGTAGTACACGGAACCCGGCTGCGCGATCCACGCGCGCAGATCGCGGTCGATGGCCTGGAGGAGGTCCGCGTTCCGTCCCTGGGCGGTCGCGAAGAACAGAGGCACCGCGTTGAACACTATGGGGGTCTTGGAAAGGTCGTATCGCTGGTAGAAGTAGTCGCCGAACAGGTAGTTCGCGATCGCGGCATCCACCATGCCGCCCGACGCCAGGCTGAATGCGTCCTCGAACGAATCCACCGGGACTATCGTGACGTCGTATCCGAATCCCTGCGTCATCTGTGCGAACACGGTTTCCTGGATTGACCCGCGCAGGACGGCGACGGTCTTGCCCTCGAGCTGAGACAGTCTTTCGATGTGCACACCCGGGGCCGCGTACACGTAAGACCAGCTCTCCACGACCGGCGTCCTGTGGAAGTCGAACGTCTTGTCCCGCGCCTCCGAGTAGGCGACGTCCGGCATCAGGTCGATCCGCCCGTCCTCCAGGTTCTTCAGGCCCTCCTGAAAGGTGCCGGGAACGTAGACGAGGTCCCATCCCTCTGTCCTGGCCACCTCTTCGATGAGATCGACGAAGATGCCCGACTCGCGGCCTTGGGCGTTCCTGAATACCTTGGGCTCATTCTGGTAGACGCCCACACGCACGGTCCGGTTGGCGGCACTGGCAGGGCCGACGAATGCCAAGGCGGCCGCGGAGAGGAATACGGCCAAGACCAGCAGCACGAAACCGTGGCCGAGGGTCTGAGCGGATCGCTCGGTCCCTTGGCTTGAAGGTGGGTCAGAACCCAGCCACACCATGAGTACCCCCGCGCCGCGATCCTCTCGTGCAGGATCGGTGGCCTCGCTGCGGCGTCTCGTGCCGGGACGGTCGCTCAGAGTGTACCGCACGGCGATGCCATCGAGGCGGATCAGGCAGCTTGCGAGAGCCACGAGGCGCCCAAGTTTCGACGCTGGAGTGTATCGACGCGGCTGGCCTGGCTCTGAGGGATGCGTCTGCTACAATCGCGTTTGCCGATTTCGGCCGGACGAGTCCCAGAGTGGGCAGGAACTGAACCAGACGTCGGCGACAAACCAAAAGGCCAGGTAGCTCAGTTGGTAGAGCAGGGGACTGAAAATCCCCGTGTCGGCGGTTCAAGTCCGTCTCTGGCCACCACAGGATCCAACGAGGAGCCGTCCCACCGGGCGGCTCCTCTGCTCGCTCGGCTGGACCTGCTATCGCTCGACCCCGAGCATGCGCGCGTTGATCGCCACGATGACGGTCGACGCCGACATGAGAATGCCTCCGACGGCGGGGCTGAGAAGGATGCCCGCGCCCGCGAGGACCCCCGCGGCCAGCGGGATGGCGACAACGTTGTAGCCGGTCGCCCATACGAGGTTCTGAACCATCTTGCCGTAGGTCGCCCGGGCCAGCGCGATCACCGAAGGGATGTCGCCGGGGTTGCTGCGCACGAGCACCACGTCCGCGGCGGCCATCGCCACGTCCGTACCTGCGCCGATGGCGATGCCGACGTCGGCCGACGCGAGAGCGGGGGCGTCGTTCACCCCATCACCCACCATGGCAACGGTCTTGCCCTCCGCACGAACCTCCTGCACCTTGGCCGCCTTCTCGGCCGGAAGGACCTCGGCAAAGAAGCGGACGATACCGAGTTCCTTCGCCGCCCTCTCGGCGACGACGTGGTTGTCTCCGGTCAGCATGATGGGCTCGATCCCCATCTCGATCAGCCGCCGGACAGCTCCCGCCGACTCGGGGCGGATCGTGTCCGACACCGAGATCGCACCGGCAAGCGCGCCATCTCGAAGTACGAAAACCACGGTCCGGCCGCCCGCCGAAAGCGCGTCAGCTTCGGCCGGAGGGCTCATCCCTGAGTCCGCGAGGTATCCGGGGCTCACGACCGCGATGTCATGACCGTCGATCGTACCGCGGGCTCCCTTCCCCGGGATCGCCGCGAATCCCTCGACCTTGCGCTTCGAGGGCGCGGCGTCGGCGATCGCCCGCGCGATGGGATGCTCGGACAGCTCCTCGATCGAGCCGGCGAGGGACAGGATCTCGGCTCTGTCCGAGTCGCCGAAGGGAGTGACCTCCTCGACTCCGAAGCGACCGAGCGTGAGAGTGCCGGTCTTGTCGAAGATGACCGCTCCGATCAGGCGGGCGTTCTCGAACGCCATCCGGTTGCGCACGAGCAGTCCGCCGCGGGCGCCCCGGGCGGTGGAGACGGCGACCACCAGCGGGATGGCGAGACCCAGCGCGTGCGGGCACGCGATCACCATCACGGTCACCGCGCGCTCGATCGCGTACGCGAGCGGTCTGCCGATGCCCAGCCACACGATGAAGGTCGATGCGCCTCCCGCCAGCGCCACGATCGTCAGCCACATGGCGGCCCGGTCGGCGAGGTCCTGTGTCTTGGACTTCGATTCCTGCGCTTGGCGCACGAGGTCGATGACCTGGGACAGGAAGGACTCGGCACCCGTCCGGGCGACCGAGACGACCAGAGCGCCCTCGCCGTTCACCGAGCCGCCGATGACCCGGTCGCCCGTCGACTTTGACAAGGGGACTGACTCTCCTGTGAGCATCGACTCGTCGACGGCGGAGGCTCCTTCGACCACATCCCCGTCGGCCGGCACCTTCTCCCCCGGCCGCACGAGCACGATGTCTCCGGGGGTCAGGTCCTCAAGCGGCACGTCGACGGTGTCGCCGCCCGCGGTCCACCTGTGGGCCTGTGACGGCATCAGCTCGGCGAGTGACTCGAGCGCCCGCGACGCCTCGCCGACGGACCGCATCTCGATCCAGTGCCCCAGGAGCATTATGTCGATCAGCGTCGCGAGCTCCCAGAAGAAGGGCATTCCCGCCAGGCCGAGAACGGTGGCCGCTCCGTAGACGTAGGCCACGCTGATGGCGACGGCGACGAGCGTCATCATCCCCGGCCTGCGGGCGCGGATCTCTCGTACCAGGCCCTTGAGAAAAGGCCAGCCGCAGTATCCGTAGAGGATCGTCGAGAGCCCCAGAAGGATCCAGTCGGCTCCGGGAACCTGCACCAGCCGACCGCCGCCGGTGAACGGAAGTCCCGGCGAGATGAGAACGACCGGGACGGTGAGGGCGAGGCCTATCCAGAAACGGCGACGGAAGTCCGCCACCATGTGCCCCTCGTGGCGACCTCCGGAGTGGTCCGCGTGAGTCGGTCCCTCCTGCCCGCTCGGGTGCCCGGCGTGGCTCGGGCCCTGCCCGCTCGGGTGCTCTGCGTGAACGGTCCCGGCCTGGTGGCCGGAATGTTCCTCCACCGCCTAGCCTCCCAGCGCGCCCATGATGTGGTCGTATTCGTCCTTGGTGATCTCGCCGCTCGCGAGTCGTCTGCGTGCGATGGCGACCGCCTCGTCATGAGCGGCCGTGGCCGATGGCGGGGTCGCGGTGCCGGAGGTCCCGTGACCGGAGGATGCCCTGACGGCCCAGATGATCAGGAGCACGATCCCCACGACGACTACCGCTCCGAACAGGAGCATCCAGCCGCCGAGCCACCCGCCCATCATGTTGTTTCCGTAGCCGAACCCCCGTCCGTACATCATCTTCGCTCAACTCCTCTGCTCGCGTTCATGCATGGTCTGTTCCCAAGTCGGCAAGGCGCGTATGAGGTGGGTCCGGACCAGCGCCGGCTGAAGCGCGTCCCGAGGCGCGGTTATTGGATGCGAAGAGGACCGACCCCTGGGGGCCGGTCCTTCGGCTTCGCGTGCGGATGCGGTCGGTCTCGCTGGAGCGTCGGGTCTATCGGATTCGCACGCGGATCCAACGAGACGTGGACGCCAGCATCATTCCGCCAAAGTAGGCGGCTCTGTACGTGTAGGTTCCTCTGTGCACGGTCTTGGGCACCACGACCTGATAGTAGAAGTAGGGCCTGCCACCTCGGGCGTACAGGCGTCTGACCTTCAGCGCCTTCCACAGTGCCGTACCTGGCCTCCTGACCTGCACCACCACCGGCTGTCCGACCATGCCCGGACCAGGGCTGGCATAGCCCCAGATCGCGAAGCGTTGACCGGCCTTCGCTCTGGCGCGGCTGGCGTGGAGCGACAGGTGCGAGGCCGGCGCGGGGGTGGCTGTCGGGGTCGGTGTCGGGGACGGGCCGGGCGTTGGATTCGGCGTGGCCGTAGGAGTGGGAGTGGGCGACGGCACGGGAGTGGGCGACGGCACGGGAGTGGGCGACGGCACGGGAGTGGGCGAAGGTGTCGGCGTGGGTGTGGAAGTAGGGGTAGGTGTGGGCGTGGCCGCCGGAGTCGGTGTCGGGGGGGCGACGATGGCGAAACCGGCGCTGTTGTACGGAGTCTCGACGTTGCCGGCCACGTCCACGGACCAGAAGTCGATGGAGTGTGCCCCTCGTGTCGTGACCACTACCGTCCCGCCCTCGGCCTGGGCGCCGCCGTCGATCCTGTAGTAGGTGTGCGCGACTCCCGTGCCCCCCAGGTTGTCCGCGGCGGTGAGGTGTATCACTGCGGTTTCCGCGTATGTCAGCGCCGCATCGGACGTTGTCGCGGGGGCGGTCATG
Organism: uncultured Coriobacteriia bacterium; assembly: GCA_963695385.1. Taxonomy (GTDB): domain Bacteria; phylum Actinomycetota; class Coriobacteriia; order Anaerosomatales; family PALSA-660; genus JANYAK01. Next base: position 1,788,635 of record OY968780.1, on the reverse strand, counting down.
TCAGATGACGCGCGGACGGAGAACGAGGCGGTCTTGTGAGGGGTCTCAATGTTCCCGGCGCCGTCGACCGACCAGAACTCGAGCAGGTGCGCACCCGTGCTGGACGTGGATACCGTCAGGCCCTCCATCTCCGGTCCGCCATCGAGTCTGTAGTACGTGTGAGCCACTCCCGAGCCACCCGCGTTGTCGCCGGCCGTCAGGCGAATGGTCGCATCGTGCGCATAGGCCGGGACCGCGTCGGACGATGTCGTCGGTGGCGTGACGTCCGGGGTCGGGGTTGGCGCGGGCGTGGGCGTGGGGCCCGGTGTTGGCGCGGGGGTGGGGGTGGGGCCCGGTGTTGGTGTGGGCGTGGGCGTGGGACTGGGCGTTGGAGTCGGCGTGGGACTCGGCGTGGGGCTCGGCGTCGGAGCAGGAGTAGGAGTCGGCGTGGGAGTCGGCGCACCGACCGCGAGATCCGCGCGCACCAGGCCGTGTCCGTAGTACTGATCCACACCGGGCGTGCCGATGTCCTGTGCTGTGTCGAGCAGCGCGTTCGCCACGCCGGCGGCGTCCAGCCCAGGCTGCTGCGCCCAGACGAGCGCCGCGACCCCCGAGACGAACGGGGTCGCCATGGACGTGCCACTGATGGTGTTTGTGCCATTGGCGAGCCAGGTCGAGAGAATGTTGACGCCCGGGGCCGATATGTCGACGTTGTCGGACCCGTAGTTGGACCACGATGCCCGGACGTTGGCCGAGTCCACGGCGGCAACCCCGATGACTCCGGGATAGGCCGCAGGATACGACGCGGTGCTGACCCCCTCGTTGCCCGCGGCGCAGATGACGAGCGCCCCCTTGGAGCGCGCGTACGCGACGGCGGAGGACAGCGCCGAACTCGACGAGGCTCCCCCCAGGCTCATCGAGAGGATCCTGCACGGCGTGAAGTCCACGGCGTCGCGTATCGCGGCGGCGACGTCGGCATCAGAGCCACTGCCTTGCGAGTCGAGGACCTTGAAGGCATAGACCTTCGCCTGCGGGGCAGTCCCCACTCCGGCGATCGAGTTGTTCCTTATCGCGGCCACGATCCCCGCGACGTGCGTTCCATGCCCGTTGTCGTCGATGGGCTGGTTCGCGGGGGTGACGTAGTTCTTGTACATCACCACGTTGCCCGCGAGGTCCGGATGCGTTCCCAGTATCCCGGTGTCTATCACGGCCACCGAGACTCCGGCGCCCTCGGTCTGGTCCCATGCAGTCGGCGCTCCGATGTCGGGAAGTCCCCACTGCTGAGGGAAGCCAGGATCGGTCGCCGTGGCATACGCGTGGACGGTGACCTCGCCCTGCGCGTAGCGGACTCCGCTCACGCCGCGCATCGTCGCGGAGAACTCTGCGGTGTTCGTGCCGAAGGGGGCCGTCACCACGAACGCGTTCCAGCGGAAGGACTTACGGACGGCGCCTCCGTCCCGCTCGATCGCCGCCCGCACGGCAGCCATGTGTCCGGAATCGGATACGCCCACCACGACCGACGGTCGCGGAGCCGAGGCGCTTCCAGCGGCCAGAGCGACCGCATGGGCCGTCGAGGGCATCCATGCGAGCACCAGAGCGGCAATCACGACAGTGACGAATCCACGGGCGAATTGTGTCGCTCTCACGGTACCTCCTCGCTGGTGACACCCCGGACGCCAGGTGTCTCCGCGTTCGGACGCGAAATGCATGCCACCGCGAATCCGCGGGTGACAGCCGGCGGATTCGCGGCGAAGGCGGCGATCGGGTGATGCCGTCTCCGCTCGTCACTGGCATTCTGTGACGGCTGCGGCGTCTCGGCGGCGTACGCGGCCGGTCTGTACACCACTATGCCACTACATGAGCCATTATCGGAGTGCGATTCCCCGCACACCAGAACGGGCTGCCGCACGGTCGACGTCCAGGCACGCCATGCGCGGGTCCACGCAGGCGCCCGCGACGCATCAGGTCATCGTCGTGTCCGCCTGCGTCCCGCGCCTGCGTCCGCGCTCGGGGCGTCGTGTATAATCACCGGGTTCGCGCAACCTCGGAAACAAGAGGAGCAGGGCCATGACACAGATCAGCGTGAGCGACGAGGATCTCCCGGCCGTACGCGCGGCTTACAGGCCGCAACCCGGCGCCAAGGTCGAGTTCAACGTCCACGATCATGGCGTTTCCATCGTGGCCAATCGCGAGGGGTGGTTGTCGCTGGCGGAGTGGTGCATGATCATGGCCCATCCCGAGATGCCGGAGCACACCGCGCCATTCGAACTGACGCGGGAGGTGTTTCAGGACGAGATGTTCGCGGAGGGCAGGGCTCTTCTGTCCTTCTGGGGCATCGCGGACCGTCCCGAGGACAGCTACCAGGACGTGTACTTCCACCGCGGTGAGACCATCGGCGACGAGTATTGGGAAGGCGCGGTGAGGTCGGGCAACTCGACATTCACGATGCCGGCATCCCTCGAGGCGCTCGACAGGTACCGCTGGCTTGAGGCCAAGACGCGAGACGAGGTCGAGGAGAAGCTGGGCTCTCCGATCTTCGAGCGCGTGGCGTCCTTCATGCAGAGACACAGGTTGCAGGACGTGACGACCGCCTGCTACAAGGCCGACACACCCGAGGGATGGATCGGTGTGGAATACGACCCTGACGGGTTCGTCAGCTGGGTCGGCTACGGGATGTCTCCTCCCTGGGACAACCCGCTCCCCGATACGCGCGTGGTAGTCCCGTTCCAAGGGCTGTAGTGCGCGACCGCCGCTATCGGGCGACTGCGACAGCGCTGGCGTTCCTGGTCATGGCGGTCTCGCTTCTGGCCGCATGCTCGACGTCCAAGCCCGCGCAGCCGTCCGGAGCGGCCAAGTCCCTCGCCGGCGAGTGGCAACTCGTAGGCTCGAGCCTCAGTTCGGTCGATGTCGCCGGGATGGGCATAACGGCGCGGTTCGCCAGCGAGCGGGTCACGGGATTCGGGGGGCTCGACCACTACTCGGGCGCGTTCGCGTCCGGTACCGACGGCTCCTTCTCCGTGAGTTCCCTGCAGGCCGACCTGAGCCAGCAGACGGATCCCGAGGCATACAGGGCGCAGGTCGCCTACCTCGAACTGTTGAAGTCGGCTCGCAGGTACCGGATCGTCGACCAGCAGCTGACACTGCGCGACGCCGGTGGCGAGGAGATCCTGATATTCGCGCCCGTGGTATATGGGGGCAGCGGCAGCGGGCAGGCGACCGGCCCGGCATCACCGGGCGGAGACCGCATCGCCTACGCCAAATCGCTCGGCGGGAAGTCGCACGAGGGCGAGACGCTCTATCTCATCGTCGGGGGGGTCGAGAAGACCGAGAAGGCCGCTCTCAAGCGGCTTGCCGATGCCATGCAGACGTTCGGCGACATGCAGTCCTACTTCATAGTGCAGCGGTCGGACAACTTCCGGGGCATGGATCCCGGATCCTGGGTCGTCGTCGAGGCGTATCGCGACAAGAACAACGTGGACCCCGCCGACCCCACGGGCGAGGCCAACCTGAGGCTGGCGCGGCGCATGTCCGACAAGGCCTATGTCGTCAGCGTCGTCGTGAAGACCCAGGAGCCGATACCGGTCTACGAAGACGAGGTCATGGGCCCCGACTCGGAGACTCCCTGAGCCGATCAGCTCGCCCCTGATCCGCCCGTCTCGGGCCAGACCCAGTCCCGGATCTCGGGCATGTCCTCCCCGTAGCGCTCGATGTACTCGCGGTGGTCGACGATCTTGTCGCGGACGAACTGGCGCGCGTATGCCATGCGGTCGGAAAGCCTGGGCACGCGGGCGATGACGTCTCCGAACAGGTGGAAGCGGTCGAGGTCGTTTCGCACGACCATGTCGAACGGCGTCGTGGTCGTGCCCTCCTCCTTGTAGCCCCTCACGTGCATGTTGCCGTGATTCGTGCGGCGGTACGTGAGGCGATGTATGAGCCAGGGATAGCCGTGGTAGGCGAAGATTATCGGCTTGTCCTTGGTGAACAGCGCGTCGAACTCATCGTCGGTGAGCCCGTGGGGGTGTTCCTCGCGCGGCTGCAGCGTCATCAGGTCCACGATGTTGACCACCCGGATCCTGAGGTCGGGTACCTGGCGGCGGAGAAGGTCGACCGCGGCGAGGGTCTCCAACGTCGGCACGTCGCCGGCGCAGGCCATGACGACCTCCGGCTCGCCGCCGCGGTCGCTGCTGGCCCATTCCCAGATGCCGATGCCCGCCGAGCAGTGCTTCACGGCGGCGTCCATGTCCAGGAACTGCGGCGCCGGCTGCTTGCCCGCCACGATCACGTTGACGTAGTCGCGGCTGCGGAGGCAGTGGTCCATCACCGAGAGCAGGGTGTTCGCATCCGGTGCCAGGTACACGCGCACGACGTCGCCCTTCTTGTTGACGACGGCGTCGATGAAGCCCGGATCCTGGTGCGAGAACCCATTGTGGTCCTGCCGCCACACGTGCGAGGTCAGCAGGATGTTGACCGAGGCGATCGGTGCGCGCCAGCCGACCTTCTCCTTGCTCACCTTCAGCCATTTCGCGTGCTGGTTGAACATGGAATCCACGATGTGGACGAATGCCTCGTAGGTGTCGAAGAGCCCATGGCGGCCCGTGAGCACGTACCCCTCAAGCCAGCCCAGGCAGGTGTGCTCGCTCAGTATCTCCATCACATGGCCGTTTTGAGCCAGCTCGGCGCCGTCGGCGTCCTCGGGCAGGTACTCGGCGTTCCAGGCCTTCTTGCTGGCCTGGTAGAGCGCGTCCAGCCTGTTGGACGCCGTCTCGTCCGGTCCCATCACCCGGAAGCGGTCCATGTTCCGGGCCATGACGTCGCGCAGGAACTCGCCGAGCACGCGGGTCGCCTCGCCGGTGACGCGCCCGGGCTCAGGCACGTCCAGCGCATAGGCGGTGAAGTCCGGGAGGTTCAGGTCTCGCAGCAGGAGACCGCCGTTCGCGTGCCGATTCGCTCCCAGGCGGCGCGCCCCTTCGGGCGCCAGTGCCCGGATCTCAGGGCGGGGGGCGCCCGCCGCGTCGAAGAGCTCCTCGGGGCGATAGCCTCGCATCCAATCCTCGAGCACCTTCATGTGCGCGGGGTTGCCGCGGACCTCGGATACAGGCACCTGGTGCGATCGCCAGGAGCCCTCCACCTTGTGCCCGTCCACCTCTTTCGGTCCGGTCCAGCCCTTTGGCGAGCGCAGGACGATCATCGGCCAACTCGGCCGCGGAGACCCCGGACGCCACGACGCCTTGATCCGGGCGATCTCGTCGAGGACGGAGTCGAGTGTGGAGGCCATCGCCTGATGCATCCGCCCGGGTTCCTCGCCCTCCACGAAGCGAGGCTGCCAGCCGTAGCCGGTCAGCAGGTCGATCAGTTCCGGCTCGGGTATCCGCGCCAGCAAGGCGGGGTTCGCGATCTTGTAGCCGTTCAGGTGCAGGATCGGCAGGACGACACCGTCCGATCCCGGGTTGAGGAACTTGTTGGAATGCCAGGCAGTCGCCAGCGGCCCCGTCTCCGCCTCGCCGTCGCCGACCACGCAGGTAACGATGAGGTCGGGGTTGTCGAAGGCCGCCCCGAACGCGTGCGACAGCGAGTATCCGAGTTCGCCCCCTTCGTGGATCGAGCCCGGGGTCTCCGGGGCCACGTGCGAGGGGATCCCGCCGGGGAACGAGAACTGCTTGAAGAGGCGCTGCATGCCCGCCTCGTCCCGCGACACCTCGGGGTAGTACTCGCTGTACGTGCCCTCGAGCCAGCTGTTGGCGACTATCGCCGGTCCTCCGTGCCCGGGACCGACGACGAGCAACATGTCGAGATCGCGAGCACGGATCACCCTGTTCAGATGCGCGTACACGAAGTTGAGGCCCGGCGTGGTCCCCCAATGTCCGAGCAGGCGCGGCTTGATCTGCTCGGCCTCCAGAGGTCGCCGCAGCATCGGATTGTCGAGGAGATATATCTGTCCGACCGACAGGTAGTTGGCCGCCCTCCAGTACGCGTCGATGCCTCCGAGTTCCTCGCCGCTCAGCGGCTCTGTCTCTGTCGCCGGATCGGTTCGCGTGCTCACGCCCTCACCCCTCGCTCTTCCGATTCCCGAGCTGTCACTACCGCGATCGTCAGACGCGCGATCTCCTTCTCCTCGTCGGTGGGGATCACAAGCACCGCCGCCTTCGAGCCCTCGCCGTTTATCGCCCGCTCTCCGTTCGCGTCGGCGGCGTTGTGAGACTCGTCTATCGCTATCCCCAGGCCCTCCAGCCCCGCGCAGGAGCGCCGGCGGACCTCGGCATCGTTCTCACCGATTCCGCCCGTGAACACGAGAGCGTCGAGCCGTCCGAGGATGGCCAGGTACGCGCCGATGTACTTCTTGATGCGGTAGCAGAAGGTATCGAGGGCGAGAGCGGCGTCACGGTCCCCCTCCGCCACCAGACGGTGCACGTCGCGCATGTCGCCGGCGCCGCACATTCCAAGCAGTCCGCTCTCGTTGTTGAGAAGCCGATTGACGTCAACCCGGGAGCGGCCCGTCAGCTCAGCGAGCAGCATGGGCACGGCGGGATCCAGGTCGCCGCACCGGGTGCCCATGACCAGGCCCTCCAGCGGAGTCATGCCCATGGACGTTTCGATGCTCCGTCCGCCCCGGATGGCGGTCGCGCTCGCCCCGTTCCCCAGGTGCAGCGTGATCATGTCCAGCGACTCCGGTGGCCTCCGCAGAAAGACGGCGGCCCTTCTCGACACATACTCGTGCGAGGTGCCGTGGAAGCCGTAGCGGCGTATGCCGTGCGCGCGCGCCATCTCCCGAGGCAGCGCGTAGGTCTGGGCATGCGGCGGGAGGGTGCGATGGAAACTCGTGTCGAACACGGCCACGTGGGGCACGTCGGGGAGGCACCTGCGGGCGGCGTCGATGCCCGCCAGATTGGCCGAGGCGTGCAGAGGCGCCAGTCTGGCTGTATCGCGGATGTCTTCGACCACCGTGTCGTCTATGAGCGCCGGTCCCTCGAACCGCGCGCCGCCATGGACCACGCGGTGTCCCACCGCATCCGGATAGCGGCCCGCTGACGACGATCCGGCGTCGTCCAACTCCGCCATCACCACTCTCATAGCCTGGTCGTGGTCGCGGGCGGCCACGGGGCGTTCCCGACGTTGCCCGGAGGCGGAGCCGCCCGCGGTCTCGACCCACATGGACGCAGAGTCGTCGCCGATGCGCTGGATCTCGCCCTCGAGCAGCGAGACTTCGGGATCGGTGGATATGAGTTCGAACTTGACCGACGAACTGCCGGAGTTGATGACGAGCACGTTCAAGAGCCGCCCCATCCCCGTCGTCGAGGCGACGACCACGAGGGAAGCCGTCCTCCTGTACCATTAGCAGGGTTCCTACCCAGGCCGACCGCGGCCCGGTCGCGTCGGGCCCCGGAGGTCGGCCGGGGCGACGGCCCGCCTCCTTCAGCGGTCCGTGCCGAGCGATGCAGCGACGCTGCCGAAAGTGGTTGAGATGGACGAAGTGACCGGGGTCCCGATGATCTGGCGTGACCGTATCGCCGACGAGCTCGCCTTGTCGCTCCAGGAGACGGATGTGCCGCCGGAGCAGGCTACCGCGGGTTCTCGGTTCCTCATGACATGGCTTCTCGATGACGTCGAGAGCGATCGCGCCATTCCGGTCTCGGGCGTCGATCACTTCGAGCCGTTCCTCATGCTCCTGCGCGCGTATCAGCGTCTGAACAGGGCCGCCTCCCAGATACTCCTGCGTTACACCCTCTCAGGAGCCGTGCCCGTGCTTGGCAGCGAGTTCGCGGACACCACCGTGGCCAGCCTTCTCAGGGAGGCCTATCTGGACGTGGACGTCGCGGTGGACCTCGCGCTTCACGGAATGGATGTCCAGACCGCGACCATCATGCGCCACCTTCTCGACGTGTACTGGAAGGCGATGGTGCTGGTGAACGAGCCCAGTCACGCCAGCAAGGTCGCCGACGTCGCGTTCGCCGACTCCTATTCCGCCCACAAGCGCGCCGCTGCCAAGCACTGGAGCAGCCTCAATCCCGGGGCTCTGCTGTCCGAGGTGGTCCGCATCGAGGTGGAACTGGACGGCGTCGAGGAGAGCGAAAAGGAAGAGGCCCGGTCGTCGCGCCTCGCGGAGCTCAAGCGCCTCTACTACGACTGGCTTTCGAACGTCGCTCACGGCAGCGGCTTCATGGTCGCGCTGTCGACATACCGCTCGCAGACCGGCAGGGCGGAGGACGCGCCGCCCGATCCGTTCGCCGCGATCGGACAGCCGACCGCCCGGGGCGCGCGGGACCTCTCCCTGCTGCTGAGCACGGTGTTCCGCTTCTGGAACTACTTCCCGCGCATCCTTATGCCGGCGACCACGGAAGGCGAGCTCATGGGGTTCCTCCCTCCCGCCTCCCCAGGCATAGACACGGAGTCGGCCATGCTTCGCATGGGCGTGATCGCCCTGAACGGGATGATGACCCGCTGCCGGGACATGCTCTGGCCGCCCGAAGAGGGCGAGGAACGCTAGACCTTTCGTCGCGATGCGTGGCGTCTGCGCGGTGCGGTACCATACGCGATGCTGGAGCATGAGGCCTCCAGGGGCGGACACGGGAGGCAGTGTGTCTAAGACAGGTCTGCGAGCATGGTGGGTCCTGTGTCTGGCCGTCGCGCTCGCCGCGGCATGCGCGGGTTGCGCTCCGGGAGGCTCGACCTCTCCGGACGCGGGCCCCGTCAGTCCGGGCGCCTCGGCCGAGGCCTCAGCGGAGATGCAAGTCCCGGCGGACCTGCCGGTGATGCAGGAGACGCTTCTCTACGAGTACCTCAGTGCCGGAGGCATCGCCGAGATGGAAGCGCGGTTCGGCAAGGCGACGAGGCGGTACGAGACCTATGCGGATGACGCGTCGGCCGGCTACTACGAACTCGCCGACGGCAGATTCTACTCTTACCAGTACGGATTCGACGCACAGGGAACGGCTGTCGTGATGTGTCATACGGTCGAGGCCATTGCCGGTCAGAAGCCGACCGCCGGCGACCTTGCGTTCATCGCGGCCATCAGCGACGGCAAGACGACGAGTTCCGCAGCGGCAACGTACGTGAGGAAGGTCGCCGGCGCCGGCTGGAAACCCCCGTCCGCCGACCCGAAGGGCCCGAAGGTGCCCGCGTATGCGTGGGATCTTCCGGACGGGAGCGGCTTCCTCGTCGTTGACATGACGGGACTGTCGGCGACCGAGATGAAGGCTCTTGAGATGGATGTCTCGGAGCCGTATCAGGAACTCTACTGGGACGCCTCCCACTGGCGCGAGAGCTAGAACGACAATCCCCGCCGCGGGCGTTCACCGCGGCCGGAATGAGATACGTTGGGAAGCAGCTCCCTTCGGAGGCGTGACATGCCCAGCATCCTGGTCGTCGATGACGAAGCGAACATCCGCGAACTCGTCACCCTCTACTTCACGGCAGCCGGATTCGAGGTGCGTCAGGCGGCTGACGGCCGAAGCGCGCTTCGCTCCGCTCGGCAGGATCGACCCGACCTGGTGATCCTCGACATCATGCTGCCCCAGATGGACGGCGGCGCGGTCTGCAAGGCTCTGCGCGAGGAATCGGGCGTGCCTATCATCATGCTGACGGCTCGGGACACGGACATCGACAAGGTGTCACTCCTGGAATGCGGCGCTGACGACTACGTGACGAAACCCTTCAGTCCTCCCGAACTCGTGGCGCGCGCGAGAGCGGTCCTTCGGCGCAGCTCGAACGCGCCATCCGGCCGTGCGACGGCGGCCCCCGGGTCGGTCATCGTCGTGGGCGGGCTCCGCATCGACCAGGCCGAGCACACGGTCGCGGTGGACGGACGCCCCATCGATCTCACGGCCAAGGAGTTCGAGTTGTTCGCGGCCATGGCGTCGGAGCCGGGCGTGGTCTTCACCCGCGAGCGTCTGCTCGAGCTGGCGTGGGGCTTCGTCGACTACCTGGACGCCCGCGGCATAGACGTCTACGTGAGACACCTGCGCGAGAAGCTCGGCGACGACGCGATGTCCCCCAGGTTCATCGAGACGGTCAGAGGCGTCGGCTACAGGATCAGGAAGGATACTTCGTGACGAGACCCGCGGTCGCGAGGCGCCCGCTGGCGCGGCGGCTGCGGGTCGCGCTGTTCGCCACGGGGGCGTTGTCCGTCACCGCCGCGGTCGTGATCTTCTACTCGCTCTGGGTCCAACAGACGCTTTCTCTCCGCGTGACCGAACTGGAGAGGCAGGTCGGCGTGATCGGCGCGGGCGTCGCCGTGGGAGACATCCTGCCGGGCAGCGCTCAGGACGTCGGTCAGGGTCGGGCGCGGCTCCTCAAGGTCGAGGCCGGACTGATCGACGCCAGACTGGCGGTGACCGACAGTTCGGGAACGGTTCTATTCAGCACCGGCGGAGCGCTCGCCGCCCCTTCCTACCCAGTCTCGCGGCTGCAGCGCTCCGGCACGGAGTTCGACGCACGCAGCGGGGTGTTCGACATGACGGGAGTCGGGCGAGTGGCCGTCGTGGCGGTACCGGTATCGTTCTCGGCCCCCGGCCGTCCGCGGCGCTATCTCGTCGCCGCTCGACCGGTTGCCGACATCCGCCGCGCCGAGAGTTGGGTGATGGCCGCCATCGCGGTGGCGGCCGCGATAGCCCTGCTCGTCGCGTTCGTTTCCGGTCCGTGGCTCGCGCGCCGCGTCACACGTCCTCTGGTCCGTCTCACGGACGGTGTGCGCGCCGTCGCGGCGGGGCACTGGGGACGGCAGGTGCTCGTCGAGGGCGAGGACGAGGTCGCGGCACTGGCAGGCGCCTTCAATGAGATGTCTACCCGTGTGGCCGACGTGCGCCGCGCGCAGCAGGAGTTCGTGGGAGACGTGAGCCACGAACTCCGTACGCCGATCACGTCGATCAGCGGGTTCGCCGACGCGCTCGCCGATGGCACGGTGACAGATCCGGACGGCGTGCGCAGGGCCGCCGACATAATCCGGAGCGAGGCGGATCGCCTGGCCGACCTCACGTCGACCCTGCTGTCGCTGGCGGATCTCGATTCCGGCGCTGTGGAGTTCGGACACGAGCCGGTGAACACGGACGCGATGGCCGATGCCCTTCGCGTTCGCTTCGAACAGCGGGCCTTGGGTTGCGGGGTCGTTCTTCGGATCGACCTGGGATCATCCCGGCCGATAGCGGATCCGGAGCGGCTGCTGCAGGCGCTGTCGGCGATCGTTGACAACTCGCTCAGACACGGCACGCAGGTCCTGGTGTCCGCGGGAGCGATCGGGGAGTCCTGGCGCGTCGAGGTCGAGGATGACGGCGGCGGCATCGCACCCGGCGACCGGGAGCGCGTGTTCGGCCGGTTCACCCGGCTGGACTCGTCCCGCGCCACGTCGAGCGGGGGCAGCGGACTCGGGCTCGCGATATGCCGGCGCATCGTGGAGAAGATGGGAGGGCGCGTGTGGGCCGATGAGTCGCCCGCGCTCGGAGGCGCCCGTTTCACGATCGAGCTCCCCGCGGAGGGTCCCGACGCCGCGGAGCGGACTCAACAGACTCCCAACACCTGGCCGCACTCCCCGAACGATATACTCGGGTGAATGCGCGGCCCGACCGGCCATGCACGAGATGGAGACCCGGATTGAGGCGTCCCAAGATCACCAGCGTGACCCTCGTGGTCGTCATGGCCGCGGTCTTGTGCGTGCCCGCGACCACGTTCGCCATGTCCGACCGTGACGCGTCGAAGCTCCTCGAGCACCAGATGCTCGAGCGGCCTACCGGCACCGCTCCCGCTGCGACGCCCGGACCCGCATCGCAGACTGGCGGGACGGCCACCGGATCGATCCCGCCCGCGGCTCTGGATCCGTCGGGAGATCACTCGGCGCCCGAGCAGGGTACCGCCGAGCCGGGCGACCCCGAGTCTTCGAACACCGCGACGCAGGTGGTCAACGCCGGGAAGCGCGCCCTCCTCAGGCAGCGCATCGCAGAGTCACTCGAGCGTCGCAAGGTCCGATTCGACGCCGCCGTGGCAGAGGTGCTCGACGGCATCGACGGCGCGACGACCGTTGCAGACGGCATATCCTCCGCCGGCGGCGACACGAGCGCCGTCCGGACCGAGCTCGATCGCGCCACGCGTCGGCTCGCGGACGCGAGGTCGGCCGAGGCCAGCGCGGCGGCCCAGTTCAAGGCTGTCCCGAGCGCGGCGAATCGGCGCTCGGCCTTCAACGCCGCCGGGGCTCAGGCGCGCCTGGCCGTGCGCTTGCTCTCGAATTCCCGCATCAGCGTTCGAAATGCGATACTTGATCTACGAGCCATCGCAAATGGTCTGAGGGGGGTCACGCCGTGATCGGTCAGCGGGATGCAGCCGCGCTCTTGGCGATCGTGATAGGCGCCGCCATCGTGACCGGCTGTTCTGGCGCGGTGTCCTCCTCCGACGGCCCCAAGTCGTCCCGGGTCGTGGCTGGCGAGACTCCCGGCGCGTCCGCCGCTATCTCGGGCACGCCGACCGCGACCACGCCTGTGCCCAACACGCCCGGCCCCACCACCATTGGCTCGGGAAAGCGTCGCGGCTCCACCGCCACCGCCGGCGCCGCCAAGCCCGGCGCCGCGACTCCAGGCGCCGCAACGCCCGGAGCGACCCCGGGGGCTGAGACGCCCGGCGCGACCGAGGGGACCCCGTCCCAAGGCGGCGACGAGACACAACAACGCGTGGACGTGCTTCTGAAGCCTGCCGGCTCGGTGGATGTGGACGCCGTCGATGCGGAACTCAAGGCCATGCAGCAGCGGTTGGACCGGCTGGAGATGCCCACAGATTCCGACTTCGACGATGCGGCCGGTGCCCTGTACTGACTCCCTGAAGATCCTGCGTCATGAAGAAGCGGTCGCGCCGTCCGGCGCGACCGCTTCTCGTTCAGTGCCGGGCCGGCGTGGCTGCCCGGCGATCCGCTACAGGTACTCCCAGATGTTGTCGATGCCGGCCTCGGTGAGCGGGATGCACTCGGTGATGTTGAGCGAGTGACTCCCGGTCGCGCGATCGATGACGCGAAGGTCGACGAGTATCGGCTCTTCGATCCACCTGCCCTCGGCGTCTATGAGCACCTTCACCCGCGGACACAGCAGGTCATCGCGGTTGATGCGGAAGACCACCGCAGTGGAAGCGTCAGAGAGCCTGACGACCGCCCCCATCGGAAAGATGCCGAGCATCGCGACCAGCGATTTCGTCACCGATGGATCGTAGGCCTTTCCGCGGCCCTGCATGAGCACGGCGAGCGCCTTGTCCGGGCGGATCTCGCGGCGGAATGGCCTCGAAGTGGTCATGGCATCGTACGCGTCGCAGAGCGCTACGATCTTGGAGAACAGGTGCTGCTCCTGCACTACGCCGCCGTCCGGGTAGCCCTGCAAGTCGTGACGCTGATGATGCTCGTAGGCGACGATCATCGGCATCTGATCGACGAGCTGGATCCGCTTGAGGAGGTTCGCCCCTTCGATCGCGTGGCCCTTGATGATCTGCCACTCATCGGCTGTGAGGGCTCCCTCCTTGCTCAGTATGTCCTCGGGGATGCGCACCTTGCCGAGGTCGTAGAGAAGGGCCGAGAGTCCGAGCGACCGCAGCGAGTCCTCGTCCAGATCCAGAGATGCTCCGAGCGACAGTGACAGGATGCACACGTTGATGGAGTGGTTCAGGGTGTAGTCATCGTGACTCTTGATCGCAGTGAGGCCCAGTACCGCGGCCGGATCAGTGAGCAGGCTCTCCAGAAGGCCGTTGACCAGGTTCTGCAACGGGCCCACCTCGAAGAGCCTGCCCAGCTTGACCTGCGTCTCGACGTCACGCATCGTCGCGACGCCGCGGTCATACTGCTTCCGGACCCGGTCCTTGTTCTCCTTGGCCGTTTCGCCGCGGTCCTGAGCAGCCAAGGCCGTGGTCTCGGCCAGGGAGATGCCCGTGACGCCGCGCTGTTCCAGAAAGGCCTTTGCCGACTCGATGTCCCGGATGCCGTCGGCGCTCATGAGCGCGACGAGGCCCTCCGCGTCTCCTCGAGAGAAGACGTCGGCGAACGTGACCGCCGAGATTCCGCGGGACAGGAGCTCATCCACCAGCTTGGAGTAGGTCGAACTCTCCTCGGGCAGGACGTGGTCCTCGACGAACAGCGTCCCCTTGTAGATGTTGACCGTGACGTCGTCGAAGCCCAGATCGATCACGCCCGAGACCGCTGCGACGAGCTCGTCCACCGACTGGGACACAGCCGGGTGCGCGAACGGGTAGAGCACGGCGTTGGTCGAGGCAACCGCCACGGATCGCACGAGTTCGCGCGCCCGATCAAGGCGCTTCCGGCTCGAGAAGGGCGAGCGCGACGCCCCGGACGCGGCAGCCGCCATCTCCTCCGGGGATTCGAGGCGGTCGGATCCTGCGTCTGTCTCGCTCATCGATGTACCTTCTCTCCGTTGGTGTCCTGAGCCGCTTGCAGTTCCCCTACGGCCCGTCGCGCGGCGTCTCGCAGTTCCCGTGACTTGCGCCCGAAGACCAAGCGACGAGACGCCATCCGCCTGAGGTCGGGAAGCCCTTCGGTCGCGTGCATCCGCTGCAAGTCGTTGATGATCTCGCGTTTCAACTCGTGGGTCCTGGTGCCGGACGCGTGCAGCCGCAGGACTGCCAGCATGGCTGGGACCGCGCTGCGTTTTCCCGCAGTGCGGATAGCGGCGAGCGCTCGACGGGCGGTGGACTGATCGGGATGGGTCAGAGTGCTGACGATGGCTGCCCAGGAATCCTCGGTGTCGAGGGCGGCCAGAGCCGCGATTGCGGCGGCTCGCACCTCCGGGACCGAGTTGTCCAGGGCCTGCGAGAGCGGGGACACCGCACGCCTGTCTCCGAGGCGGGGCAGCATCGCCGCCAATTCGCATGCGTCCGCCGGATCGGCCGCCCGCATTCGACGGGCGGAGGCCATGATCACCTGTTCGGGCAGCATGCGTCCCAATTGCTCCAGCACGCGGCGATGCTCGTCTCTGGCCAGAAGCCACGCGTCGACGAAAGCCTCCGCGCCCGAAACCCCAGCCGGCCCGAGCACCGAGGCGGCGTCGCCGACGCCTTCTGCCGACAGGGCCAGGCACCCTTGGACGAGCGACTCCCCCCTGCCGAGGGATTGGCGTGCTCGTACGGCCGCATCATGGAGGCCAGGCCGCCCTTCCAGTTCCTCGATCACGTCCAAGGCGGATCGCGCGGGGCCGAAGGCACCGACAGCCACGGCCTTGGCGAGCGCTTCGCCGAGGGCGTCCAGGGTGTCCTGGTCCGGCGACTGCTCCAAGAGCCTCTGCGTGGTCTTCAGCGCCCGGGGCGCCTGCGATCTCCTGTCGAGAGAGGCCATCGAGTCCCGCAGCGCCTCCTCGTCCTCATCGGTCTCGGCGGCATCCTGGGCCAGCGCCGGCGGGTCGGTCGTCGCCGGGACGCCGCAGTCGGCCTCGGAGCGCGGAGATGGGCGGAGGAGCAACTCGAGGGCGCGCAGCGCCTCGGGGGGAAGAGTCAGCTTGGCCATGATGGAATGGGGATCGCCGGTGCTTCTCGACGCCACAAGGGTCAGAAGCCTCGCGAGCATCGCCGGGTTCATGTTCGAGATGACCGACAGCATCCCGTCCATCGATCTTCCCGAGGCGTCCTGTCGGATCGCGGCGGCGACCACCGCTCCCCTGGTCAGTTCGTCGAGCTGCATGAGAGCCGCCACCACGCGTTCGGAGGCCAGGCTGCGCGCGGCCGATTCCATGGCCCCGATAACCTCGCCGAGCTCGTCTCGGCCGTCGCCTGCGGCCGCGGTTCTGGCCCACTCGGCAGCGGAAAGCTTGACCGCCCGTCCGATCGCTTCGAGGGGCGTGGTGGTCAGGTCGAGTCCCGCCAGGCCCTCCTCGGTGGATGCGCGCAGGGTCAGTTCGATGACTGCGAGGTGTGTCACCCCGGCGGAGACCATGACTCTTCTCAGGCCTCCCTCTTCGCGAACGGCCGCGACATCGGACACCGCGCAGCGCAGGAAGGAGTTGGTCTCGTCGGCCGTGACACCCGGGGCGACGATCAGTTGGCCGACCTGGTGGGCGTAGAGAGTCTCAGCGAGCCCCGTGACCTGGGCCTGACCTTCGGCGACCGCCGCGTCGCCCAGACGGAACCGCTTGGGGTCGACCAGGAACCTGACGGGTCCGCCCGCGGACTGTGTGACGGCTTCGCTGACGCGAACGAACCTCTCGATGGTCTGCGCCGGGATCTCGCTGGTGGGAGGATAGAGGCGTATGGCTGCGGCGGCCGCGGCGAGAGCACGGACGATCTCGTCCGTGCGGATCTCCGCTCTTCCGCTCATCACGCGCCCTCCGGTCGGGGTCCGTTTCGATCCTGATTATGCGCCCTCGCAGCCGTGGTGGCGCGGCGCGCCCCGTCGGCGCCCGCCCGGCTGGGCGCACATTCCCCGCATTGGCCACGGCGGACCCGTTACTAGATTATCCGGGATGCCGATAACTTACGATGTTTTCCACTCCATTTCTAATGGACAGGACGGACCCTCTTGCCGCTGCACTCCGACTCGTACTATCGCGAGCTGGTCGAAGCCCAGCTCAAGCACGCCGGAATCCAGGAGCCACCTGTCCCCGTCGACGACGTGGCGGCCATACTCGGTGTGCCTCTGATGACGGTGACGTTCCCCCCCTGGTTCAGGGGGGCCATAGTGGTCGAGGACGGCGTCCCCGTGGTCATGCTGAACAGTTCGAACACGCCGGAGGTTCGCCGGGCCGTGATCGCTCACGAGATTTCCCATATCCTGATGCGGATATCGGATCCGGGGACACCCTACCCGCGCGACATCGATCCGGACCACCATTTCGCCGACTTGATGGCCGAGGAATTCGTGACGCCGGTCTTCATGGTGCGCGAACAGGCGGCCAAGTGGTTCAACGACTTCCGGTACCTGGCGAGGCTCTTCGGCGTGCCCGAGAGCGTGATGATGGCCAAGATGCGCCAGCTGGGACTCATACGGGCGGGCGGAGTCGTCTGGGACTACTGATCTCCGCGATGCGAGCCCCGTTCGGCAGCGAAGGTCCCGGCCCCGGGGGTATCATCTGTAGCCGGACCTTGGTCGTTCGGGGAAGTCCAGCTTCAGTCTATGGAGGATCCATGCGCGCGAACTATGCGGTGGGACTCGACGTCGGCGGCACACGGATCGCCGCAGGACTCGTCGAGCGAAAGGGCCGCATCGTGCGGGAGGTGCGGCAGTCCACACCAAAGGGCGGTCCTTTCGGGGTGGTGGACGCTATCATCGACGCCATCGATGAGGTCGTGACGGGCATTCACCAGTCCGAGATCGCGGGGATCGGCATAGGTCTGCCAGCGCAGATCGACTTCGGGCATCAGACCGTCGAGTTCTGCGTGAACCTCCCGCTCGGGGGGGTCGACATGCGCGGACTGGTGATGTCGCGCGTGAAGCACACGGTGACCATCGACAACGACGGTCATACCGCGGCGCTCGGCGAATCGAGCGCCGGCGCGGCCAAGGGGATCCGCGACTTCGTGATGATCACGTTGGGCACCGGCGTCGGCGGCGGCATGTTCGTGGGAGGACAACCGTTCCGGGGACACCGGGGGCTGGGCGGAGAGATCGGTCACATGCTCGTCGACCTCGAAGGACCGCCCTGTCCGTGCGGAGCCACGGGTCATCTCGAAGCCTTCGTCGCGCGGCCGGCCATCATCCGGGAGGGTCGTGAGGCGGCGAAGTCGTACCAGGGATCGGGGATCCTTCGGCTCGCATCCGGTGACGCCGACAACATCACGGCGGAGATCGTC
The DNA here is from genome assembly GCA_963695385.1 of uncultured Coriobacteriia bacterium. GTDB lineage: Bacteria > Actinomycetota > Coriobacteriia > Anaerosomatales > PALSA-660 > JANYAK01. The sequence continues at coordinate 1,770,911 of OY968780.1, read as the reverse complement.
ATCGATGCGGCGAACTCCGGGGATGAAGCGGCTACTCGGATAATGGGCAGGGTCGGGCACATCCTGGGTGAGGCGCTGGTGGGCATCGTCAACCTTCTCAATCCCCAGATGCTGGTCATAGGAGGGGGGATCGGGGAGAGTTGCCCCCTGATCATAGAACGCGCTTCCGAGGCCATCGCCACGGGGGCTCTCGCAGGACGCCGTGACGTCACCGTGGTGCCGGCGCTTCTCGGGAACGAGGCCGGCGTCGTTGGAGCAGCATCGATGGCGTTCGACGAACACGACTCCAGGGAGGGCATGCATCGGTGACTCCGGCCAAAGTTCATTTCGCGCCCGTCAGATCGGTCCGCAAGGTCTCCGCAGTCCATCGGGCGGGCATTCTCCTGGAAAGGGCTGGGCTGTCCGAAGCCATCTCCGAGGGCGACCTGGTCGCGATCAAGATGCACTTCGGGGAGCAGGGGAACACGGGCTTCGTCCAGCCGATCTTCCTTCGCGAGGTCGTGGCTCGCGTCAAGTCGCACGGCGGCAGGCCGTTCCTGACCGATGCCAACACGCTCTATCGGGGACAGCGCGCCAACGCCGTCGACCATCTGGCGTGCGCGATCCACAACGGGTTCTCGTACGCGACCGTCGAGGCTCCGGTGATCATCGCCGACGGCCTGGACGGCCGGGACGCGGTCGAGGTCGCGATCCCTAACGGCAAGCATTTCAAGACGGTCCGACTCGGAGCCGCGGCCGTCCACGCGGACGCCATGGTCGTGGTGACGCACGTCAAGGGCCATGAGGCGACAGGCTTCGGCGGCGCTTTCAAGAACGTCGGCATGGGACTGGGGTGCCGTGGCGCCAAGCAACAGATGCACGCGGACTTCCGTCCCGAGGTCATCGCGGAGAAATGCACCGCCTGCCGCCGCTGCGTCGAACGCTGTCCGGTCTTCGCCATATCGATGGTCGATCGCGTGGCGGTCGTGGACCTCGGGACCTGCTATGGCTGCGGCGAATGCGTCGCCGCCTGCCCCTACGGCGCCATAGACACACAGTGGAGCACGACGCCGGAGGCGCTGCAGGAGAAGATAGTCGAACACGCGGCCGGAGCGCTCCTGGGAAAGGAGGGCAAGGTCGTCTTCCTCTCCTTCGTGACATCCGTGTCGCCGGACTGCGACTGCTGGGACTTCTCCGACGCCCCCATCGTGGGGGATATCGGGATACTGGCGGCCGCGGACCCCGTCGCGATCGATCAGGCCGCATACGATCTTGTCACGGCGGCCGCCGGTCTGCCCGGTTCCAGGGGCGAAGGCATGGGAGAGGGGGACGACAAGTTCTCCGCGGTCACAGGCGTGGACGGGACGGCGCTGATGGCGTATGCGGAGTCGATGGGGCTCGGATCCCGCCGCTACGAGCTGGCGCGGATGGAGTAGGGGATCGCCCGCGCCCGCGGGCGGCCGAGAGGACTGGAGGACACGGTGGACTACGGCGGGATCCTCAAGCGTGCGTTCGACACGTCCTGGCGATACAAGATCCTGTGGCTCTTCGGCCTGTTCGCCGGAGCCGGGGGAAGCGGTGGTGGCGGGACCTCCAACTGGAACATGCCCAGTGGCGGCTCGGGCTCGGGCTCCGGTGGTTCGGGCGTCCCGTCCTTGGAGAACCTCGATCGGATGCTGCCGCTCATCATCGCCGCGGCCGTGTTCTTGGGCCTCATCGCTCTGGTGTTCTTCGTGCTCTCGTTCGCCGCGCGAGGCGGTCTGGTCCATCTGGTGAACGAGGCCGAGGAAGGCAGGCCCGTGCGCGCCGGCGACGGCTGGAGCGTGGGCTTCCGACGGTGGGGTCGCGTGTTCCTGATCGACCTGCTGGTGGGTCTGCCGGTGATAGTGCTGGTCATCGTCATCGCCATCGTGTTCGGCGCCGCGATAGTGGGCATCGTGGCGGGGGCCGCCGGCCTGGACACCGGCGGGTCCCAGGGGGCGTCGATGGGCGCCCTCGGCGCAGGGATACTGGGGATCTGCTTCGGGATCGCGATCCTGGGCATCCTGGCGACCGCCTACGCGATCATCTTCGGCACGATGCAACAACTCGCCCTGCGCTACGCCGTGCTCGAGGACCGCACCGCGATCGAGTCGCTGAAGCACGGATGGTCGGACATGTGGGGCAAGCGCGGAGCAGTGCTCATGCTGCTCATGGTCTGGGTGACACAGATCGCCTACGGGATAGCCGTCGGGATAGTGATCGCGATCCTCATGGTCCCCGTCATCGTCGTGGCCGCCGCGGGCAACTGGGCCGCGGTCGCGTTCTTCGCGCTGCTGATAATCCTGCTCTCAATGGTGCCCGCGGCGTTCTTCGGTGCCTTCGTGTCCTCCGCGTGGACGATCTTCTTCCGGCGGATGACAGGACGCGAGCAGGTGACGCCGAAGGCGACGCCGGCCTACGCGGGCGGATACCCGCCGGCCCCGCCCTCCGCGTCCGCCCCGTCCTTCCCGCCGGCCCCGCCGGCCACGCCCGCGATCGACCCTTGGGTGGCTGCGAACCAGGTGGCCGCGCCGCCTCAGGGCGAAACCGTCCCGCGCCCGGCGGAACCGGAGCCCCCCGCGCCATCCGGTGGCGGCACGCCACCTGAGCCTCCCGCGCCGCCGCCGACATGGCCTCCGCCCGAAGGCACGTGACGTGCGTTCTGACGGCGCGCCGACAACGGAGCAGGCGGTCCGCGCCTCGGGCCGCCTGCTCGTTTGCGCGACTCCCATCGGCAACCTGGGCGACGTCACGCTGAGGGTTCTCGACGCGTTGCGCGACGCCGACGTCATCGAAGCGGAGGACACGCGCATCACGCGCCGGCTGCTCGCGAGGTACGACGTCCACACGCCGCTCGAGTCGTATCACGCCAAGAACCTCATGCGGCGCACTCCGGAGGTGGTGGCCCGGATCGGCTCCGGCGATGTGGTCGCGCTCGTGTCGGACGCGGGCACGCCGGGCGTGTCAGACCCTGGCGCCCGACTCGTCGGAGCGTGTCTGGAGGCGGGCCTCACGGTCGACGTCCTCCCGGGCCCGTCCGCGATCGTGGCGGCCCTGGTGGCAAGCGGTCTGCCGACGGCCGCCTTCTACTTCGGCGGCTTTCTCCCGAGGAAGGAAGGGGATCGCCGACGGACGCTCGCGCTGCTCTCGGAGCTCGATGCCACCCTGGTGTTCTACGAGTCGCCCACGCGCGCGGCGGCCACGGCGGCCTCGCTGGCCGCTGCTCTCCCGGGGAGAAGCGCGGCGATGGCCCGGGAACTCACGAAGCTGCATCAGGAGGTCTTTCGCTCCAGCGTCGAGGGATTGGCTGAGGCGCTCGCCGACCGGCCGCTCAAGGGAGAGGTGGTCCTGCTGGTCGGGCCCCCGGGACCGGCCGGTCCGGTGCCGGTGGACGAACCTGCGATCGCGCGGCGCGTCGCGGATCTGGTGGCCGGGGGCGCCAGCCGAAGGGATGCTGCCCGGGATGTCGCGGCCGAGTTCGGAGTGCCCCGAAGGATCGCGTATGACATCGCCGTCAAGAAGTCCAGCGGGTGACGCGCCGCGGCGAGCGCCTCACATGAGCTTGACGGCCGCCACACATTCGGGGCAGATTGCGCGGTCCCGGAGGCGCAGGATGTCGTCCATCGAGCCGCACATCACGCAGGCGTCGTGGTGTCTGGAGATCACGATCCTCTCGCCGTCCACCGATATCGACAGCGGATCGCGCACGCCGATGCCGAGCGTGCGCCGGAACTCCATGGGGATGACGATCCTCCCCAACGCGTCGACACTGCGCACTACCCCTGTCTCATACATGTGCACTCGGCCCCTCCCATTTGACTTGCGCAAACATGCTGGTGAAGGATAGGGGGACGCGACTCTTGGGCTCCGGCCCACCTTCGCAACTACCGACCTAATGATGCCACAGCAGAGACGACGCGACTTCAGAATGCACAAGATGCCGTTCTTCATCACGACGCCGATCTACTACGTCAACTCGGTTCCGCACCTCGGGACCGCGTACACGACCATCGCGGCCGACGCTCTGGCGAGGTACCGGCGAATGACCGGATACGACGTCCGCTTCCTGACCGGGCTCGACGAGCACGGTCAGAAGGTGGCCCAGGCGGCCGCAGAGAACGCGACCGATCCTCAGTCCTGGGTCGATGAGGTCGCGCCCAAGTTCCTCGACGCCTGGCGCATGCTGGACATCTCCAACGACGATTTCATCCGAACCACCGAGCGCCGCCACGAGAGGGGCGCCCAGGCCTTCATTCAGGCGCTCAAGGACAACGGTGACCTGTACCAAGGTCACTATGAGGGCTGGTACTGCGTGCCCGACGAGACCTTCTACACAGATGATCAGATCGTCGACGGCAAGTGCCCGGGTTGCGGCCGGGAAGTGCAGTTCATCCGTGAGGACAACTGGTTCTTCAGACTGTCCGCGTATCAGGACAGGTTGCTCGCGTACTACGAGGCCAATCCCGGGTTCGTGCAGCCCGAGACCAGGCGAAACGAGGTCGTCTCCTTCGTGACGGGCGGGCTCAAGGACCTGTCGATCTCGCGCACGACCTTCACCTGGGGCATCCCGCTGCCTTTCGATCCCGCACATGTCATGTACGTCTGGTTCGACGCCCTGCTCAACTACGTGACCGCCGTCGGCTACGGCGCCGACGGAAAGCCGGGGTTCTCGGGTCCGCTGGCGCACTACTGGCCGGCGCAGGTGCAGTTCGTCGGCAAGGACATCCTGCGATTCCACTGCGTGATCTGGCCCGCCATGCTGATGGCCGCGGGCCTCGAGCCGCCACGGACCGTGTTCGCCCACGGCTTCCTTCTGACCAAGGGCGAGAAGATGTCCAAGTCGAAGGGGAATGCGGTGGCTCCCGCCGACCTCGTCGAACGGTTCGGAGTGGATGCCTACAGGTACTACTTCCTGCGCGACGTGCAGTTCGGCGCGGACGGCTCGATCTCGATGGAGGGCATGGTCCAGCGCTACAACGGCGACCTGGCCAACGACTGGGGCAACCTGGTCTCCCGCCTCCTGAACATGACCGAGAAGTACTGTGATGGCGTGGTCCCAGCGCTGGAGTCCAAAGTCACCGGTTCGCCGGAGTCCGCCCGCGGGATCGGAGAGGCCGTCGACCGCGAACTTGCGGCGGTCGCCGCCTCGCTCCCCGGGCAGTACGAGGAAGCGATGGCGCGACTGGACTACGTGTCGGCGCTCGCGGCGACGTGGGAGCTCATCAAGCGGGCGAACCGCTATATCGAGGATGCCGCGCCGTGGAATCTGGCGAAGTCCGATGAGACCCGCCCCCGTCTCGAGGCCGTGATCGTCAACGCCCTCGAAGCGGTTCGCATCGCCGCGCTCTTCACGTCGCCCGTCATGCCGGAGACATCGGCCGAGGTCTGGCGCAGGCTGGGTCTCGGGGAGATCGCCGCCGTATCGGATCTCGCGACCGAAGCGCGGTGGGGGCGTCTCCCGGCCGGGAGCCGGGTGGTGAAGGGAGAGGCGCTCTTCCCGCGAATCTACGAAGAAGGGTAGAAACCCGCGGAGGGATGCACCTCGGCGATCGCATCCGCCGCGGTAGAACGGGGAGACATGACGGAACGCAAACCGCGCGTGCTGATCCCGGACCTCGGGGCTTCGACCGCCGACACGCATGCGCACCTGGACATGCTGGACGATCCGGCCGGCGCGCTCGAGCGGGCCGCAGTGGCCGGAGTCTCCTACATCGCGACGATCGTCGACGCCACGGAGGTCCCTCGGGGGACATTCGACTCACTGAGCACGTGGTTGGACGAGGCTGCGGCCCGTCTGGAGGTCTGGGGCGATCCCCACGCGGACGCGCCCGACGTGCGCATCATCGTCGGGGTGCACCCGCACAACGCCAAGGACTTCACGCCCGAGGTGAGCGCCGCGCTCCGCGGTCTGGCGAAGGATCCCCGCGTCGGTGCCATCGGGGAGATCGGCCTCGACTTCCACTACGATCACTCTCCGAGAGAAGACCAGCGTCGCGTGTTCGCCGAACAGTTGGAGCTCGCCCGGGAGTTGGACCTGCCTGTCGCCGTCCACCTGCGCGAGGCGCATGAGGAAGGCATGACCATCTTGGGGAACGTCGGCGTGCCTGAGTCCGGGTGCATCATCCACTGCTTCACCGAGGGGCCAGCGGCGGCCCGGATGCTTCTCGACATGGGCTGCCACATCTCATTCGGGGGCCCCGTCACGTTCAACAACGCGGACGAGATCAGGTCAGCCGCGGAGGTCGTGCCCCTCGACCGGCTCCTGGCCGAGACGGACTGCCCGTTCATGACGCCCGTGCCGCATCGGGGTCGAAGCAACGAGCCTGCCTGGGTCACTTTCACGGTCGCGAAGCTCGCCGAGGTGAAGGGACTGGCCACTGCCGAGGTGGCCGCGGCGACCCTGCAGAACGCTCGTTGCCTGCTGGGAGCGCGCTGAACGTGGTGGATGCGAACCCGGTTCTGGCCCCCGGGACGGTGCTCGGCATCGCCGGGAGTCCCCGACGCGCCGGCAACAGCGAGCGACTCCTCGATGCGTGTCTCGCGGGAGCGGCCGCGGCCGGCGCTCCCGCCCACAAGCTGCCTGTGGTCGAGTACGGGATCGAGCCGTGCCGGGGATGCAACGAATGCTCCCTCACGGGCGAGTGCGTCATCGGGGACAGGATGAGCGAGGTCTACGCGCTCCTTGACTCCGCGGCAGCCATCGTCGTTTCGACCCCCGTCTTCTTCGCGACGGTGCCGGCCGTCCTCAAGGCGCTCTACGATCGCTGCCAGCGCTATTGGGCCCTGCGCTACGTGCTGAGGGTCCCGGCGCCGGAGAAGAGACCTGGCGGTCTTCTGGTGGTGCGCGGCGGTGGCGGTCCCTACGGGTACCAGTGCGCCGAGACCACCACGCGCAGCGTGTTCGGCATCCTGCGCCTGACGATGAGCGATCCCCTGGTCGTCGAGGATGTCGACCAGCCCGGCGACATCGGACTTCGTCCTGAGGCGTTGGAGTCCGCGCGCGGGATCGGCGCGCGGCTGGCCGACATGGCGCGACCCGGGTAGATGCGCGGTCCGCGGCAATAGGCGTCCAGTAACGAACTCCCTCACGTAAGTCTGAAGCGCGGGACAACCCTCTGGAGAGGGGCCGCCGCGTGGAGCTCGCAACGAACCAGCGTGTCTGTCGACCCGTCGCGAGTTCGACTATAATCGGTGCTTGTTCTGTCAGCGGGCCGCTTGCCGGCAATGCAAGGGGGACTATGTGAGAGTGCCGGGTGGCCCGGCACGTTTCCTGAAGACCCGCAGCACGGTCGCAGCCTTCGTCCTCGCAGCATTCGCACTCGCCAGCGTCACGGGATTCGTTTGGGCCGACAAGCACGTCATCGTCTTCGTCGACGGCGTCGCCAGGGAGTTCACGACCGATTCCATAGACGTCGCCTCACTGCTTGCAGAGGCGGGGGTCAGGTTCACGTCGGTCGATCTCGTGAGTCCGGCTCCCGACTCCGAGCTGGTGGACGACGGCGTCGTGGTGGTCAGGCATGCCGTTCCCGTCACGCTGCATTTCGGGCAGGCGAGCGTCAGGCTCAACGTCGTGGGACACACCGTGGCCGACGCCCTCGTATCGGCCGGGCTGGATCCCACATCCGGCATGCGCACGGACCCCCCGGTCGACCGGGAACTCGCGCCGGGGATGCACATACGAGCGACGGACGTGTTCATCCGGCTCTCCGAGGAGGAGGTCCCGCTTCCCTACGACGTCGTGGTGATCGGCGATCCCAGGCAGCCCGCGGGAAGCCGGAGAGCGGTCACGGCGGGTGTCGTCGGGCGCGCGCTGCGCGTGTATCAGGTCCTTGTGGTAGGCGGCGTCGAGGGACCGCGGTTCCTCAAACTCCAGAAGGTTCTCTCACCCCGGGTGACCGAGGTCGTGTCCATCGGCACGAAGCGGCCCTTCCGCCAGGTGATGTCCCACGGCGACTCCAGGCATCGAAGAGTCGTCTCGCCCACGCCTCCCATAGTCGGCAGGACCTTCACGATCCGGTCTACCGCCTACACCCCCTGGGACGCGGGCTGCGGCGGCATAGGCGTGATCGCGCGCCGCAAGGCGCGATACCGGATCCCGGACGGCTGGGGCGTCGTGGCCGTCGACCCCCGGGTCATACCGCTCGGGACGAAGCTGTTCGTGGACGGCTACGGATACGCTGTGGCCGCCGACACTGGTGGCGCGATCAAGGGCGACATCATCGACGTGTGCTTCTGGGGTGCCGATACCAGCGAATCCGTGACTTCCGCTGGAGTGGCCCAACGCGCCGCCGCGTTCTCGGCTACCCGCCGCTGGGGTCGTCGCACGGTGCGCGTGACCATCCTCGGCCGCTGACCGGCCGGCGCGCGCCGATGGCGCATTCGCCGCTCGCCAGCCCTTCGGCGACCAGAGACGTCCTGACCCGGCATGGTCTGGCGCTCAAGAAGTCGCTGGGGCAGCACTTCCTGATCGACGACAACGTCGTCGGCGGCATCCTCGCTCTGGCCGGCCTGCCCGGCGACGCCGTCGTGCTGGAGGTCGGTCCCGGCATCGGGACTCTCACTGCGGCACTGTGCCGGCAGGCGGCAGCGGTCATCGCCGTCGAGAGGGACGCCGAGCTTCTCCCCGCGATCGAGGAGGTCGCGGCCGCGTGCGGCAACCTCGTCATAGTCCGAGCCGACGCAGTTCGCGTCCCGATAGCCGAGTTGACGACTCATCTCGGCCCGCCGGAGTGGTTCGTCGCCAACCTCCCCTACGCAGTGGCGGCCAACGTCGTGCTCCGATTCTTCGAGGCGATGCCCACGCTCCGCTGCGCGGTGGTCATGGTACAAGCCGAGGTCGCGGACCGCATGGCCGCGTCACCGGGCTCGAAGGACTACGGCGCCTACACGGTCAAGCTGAACCTGCGCGCGCGTGTCACCGGCCGCTTCGGCGTGCCGCGCACGTGCTTCATGCCGCCGCCACGGGTCGATTCCTCGGTCCTGCGGATCGACCGCCTCGAGACCGCGGAGTCCTCGCAGACCGCGGCGCTCGCCGCGGCGCTGGCGACGGGAGCCTTCGCCCAGCGCCGCAAGACGCTACGCAACTCGGTGCTGGCGACGACCGGCTGGGATGCACTCGTGCTCGACGCCGCTCTGGCCGCGACGGGCCTCGACGGCCGACGCCGCGCCGAGTCGCTCGCGGTCGACGAATTCGTCGCTTTGGCTCGCCAACTGCAGGCATTGGGCCTCCGACCTTGAGTTTTGCTTGAGTTTTCCGAGTTCAGCCTGTATAATCCCTCGGAGTTTGGGAGGGGATAAATGGACCTTATGAAGCAGCTCGAGGTCGTCGGTCGCATACGCACCGACCTCCAGGCACTGATGGGTACGAGGATGCGGCTCAAGGCCAATATGGGTCGCTCCAAGATCGTCGAACGCGAGGGCGTGCTCGAAGAGACTCATCCGAGTCTCTTCGTCGTCAAGGTCGACGAGAAGCGCGATCGCACTGCGCGTGTCTCGTACAGTTACGTGGACATTCTCACGGGCACTGTGGAGCTCACGCATTGCGCCAGCGGGGAGAGCGTCTTCCCCTGGCTGAACTGAGGACCATCACATAGCTTGAGATGACGGGCGCGGGACCCTTGGCGGGTTCCCGCGCCCGTCACGTCGTACTCCGAAAGGATCCGCGTGGGACGAGACGGCTCGACGCGCGCCGTGTTGGCGGCGCACGCGAAGGTCAATCTCTTCCTGGCCGTCGGCCCACGACGCGCCGACGGGTATCACGACGTGACCACGATCCTCCAGGCCATCAGCGTCGCCGACGAGGTGCGGGTCAGCCCCGCGGCCTCGGGTATCGACGTCACGTACGAGCCCCACCTGGATCTCCGCGCCGGCGAGGACCTCGTGAGCCGGGCGATCGAGGCGTGGCGCGTTGGCACGGGGCGACCGGGAGGCGCCGCGGTCAGCGTGACCAAGCGGGTTCCTGTGGGCGCCGGCCTGGGCGGCGGCAGCTCGGACGCGGCCGCCGTGTTGGCCGCCTTGGGACCCTGGGACGGCCCGGAGGCGCGCCTCGATCCCGCGCTTGCGCGGGTGGCGGCCGGCCTGGGGGCGGACGTCCCCTTCTTCCTCGGCCCGGGTACCCGGCTGATGACGGGCCGCGGGGACCACCCGGCCGATGTCCTGCCCACGCCGGATCTCGACCTGGTTCTGGTGAACGCGGGAGTGCCCGTGTCCACGGCGCAGGCGTACGCGCGTTTCGACGAGTTCACGCCGGCGGAGGCGCCGACTCCACGCGAGATGATGTCCGCGGTGCGCAGCGGCGACCCGGAGATGGTGGCCGCCGCGCTATACAACAACCTGTCCGAGGCCAGCTGCGCGCTGGTGCCGGAGGTGCGCGCCGCGCTACGATTCCTCGGAGCGGCGCCGGGCGTCCTCGGCTGCGCCGTGGCGGGCAGCGGATCGACCGTGTTCGGCGTGTGCGCCGGCCCCGCCGATGCAGAGGCGGCCGCCGGGGAAGCGGCGGAGCGAGGTCTCTGGTCCCGGGCGGTCAAGACTGTTCCCGCGGGACTGCGCGTGCTCGATGTGGAACGGTGAAGTCGACGAAGGCGGGCATGCTGTGAAGGTCGACGTGGTCATCATGGCCGGCGGCGATGGCGAGGTCATCGATCCCGCCTGCCGGTTCAAAGGTCTGCTTCCCGTCTACGGGCGGCCTCTCGTCGAGTGGGTCATCGACGCGTTCTCGCAGGCGTCTCTGGTCAACGAGGTCGCCGTGGTCATGCCGACGGCCGAGGGGTTGGGCTCCTGGGTCGATCACGTCGGGAAACTCGTGGTCTCCGATCGCTCCTTCATGGACAACGTGCTCGCCGGCGTCGGATCGTTCCGGGTCGATCGCCCGGTGGTCGTCGCCACCGGCGACATCCCGCTGGCCACCCCCGAGGCCATAGACTCCTTCATCAGGGACAGCCTGGCCAGCGGCGCCGATTTCACCTACCCCGTCATCTCCCGCGAGGAGATGGAAGGACAGTTCCCGGGCGGCGAGAGGACATACTTCCGGCTGCGGACCGGACTCTTCACCGGCGGGAACCTGATGCTCACTAACCCCGTGCTGCTTCCGGCGGTGCGCGATCTCGGGCAGAGGCTGTTCGACAAGCGCAAGGATCCCATCGGCATGCTGAAGCTGGCGGGGCTGGGCTTCGTCCTGAAATTCGTCATGGGCCGGCTCGAGCCCGAGGACCTGTCCGACAAGATCCAGCACCTCTTCGGCGGGACGGGCGCCGCGATCCTCACGGATCAGGCGTCTCTGGCAGTCGACGTGGACAAGGCGTCGGACCTGGTCCTCGTCGAGCGTGTCCTGCACGAGCGGCGGCACTCGGCGGACTGAACGGCGGAGGGCATCCCTTCCACTCGGGAGTCCGCGAGCAGGAGCTCGGCTCCCGATGTGGTATATGAGAGTGCAACAGCACGACGCTGAGCCGATGCATGGGGGGTCGGGCGGCCGGGTCGCAAAGGGGGACTCTATGGAGATCACAAAGGTGACGCTTCGCCCGGTCACGATGAACAAGGTATGCGCCATCGCCAGCGTCGTGATCGACGATCAGCTCGTGGTGCACGATCTGCGCGTGGTCAACGGCGACAAGGGGCTGTTCGTGGCGATGCCGTCCCGCAAGCTGCCGAACGGGGAGTTCAGGGACATCTGCCACCCGATAAACACCGACGCGCGCAACATGATCCAGGACGCCGTGCTCGAGCAGTTCCGGATCGATGGCGGCATCGACGCTTTCGCCGCCGCGGCGGAGTCGGCAGAGCCGGTCCAGGTCAGCTGACGCCGGGCGCCGATGGGGCGCCCGGATGCGGACACCCACCGCCTCTGCGGGGCGACTCGTGCTTCGCCGGTGCCCGTGGTCGGGGCGGGTCGACCCTCGTTTTGCTACACTTCGTCGGTACCCTTGGGGCGTAGCCAAGCGGCAAGGCAGGGGCCTTTGGAGCCTCCATCCGCAGGTTCGAATCCTGCCGCCCCAGCCACACGCCCAAAGACCGGGGCCGTCCACATCCCCGATCGACAAGCCCGACAAAGGAGCACCGATGGCCACGGCGGCCCTCATCCTCGCAGCGGGCGAGGGCACCCGCATGAAGTCCGACCTGCCGAAGGTCGCGCACCCCGTTCTCGGCGTCCCGATGATCCGCCTCGTGATCGCGGCGGCTCGCGAAGCGGGCTGCGATCCCGTCGTGATCGTGACCGGTCACGGTGCCGAGGTCGTCGAGCGCCTGCTGCCGGGGGAGCGATGCGTCCGTCAGGATCGCCGGATGGGGACCGGCCACGCCGCCATGTGCGCTGAGCAGGCGCTGGCCGAGTCGCACGGATCGCTGCTGATCCTGTCGGGCGACACCCCGCTCCTGCGGGCGGACACGCTGCGGGACCTGGCCGGCGCGCGGGAGGGTTCCGGCGCCGCGGTCAGCCTGCTGACCGCCCGGATCGACGACCCGTCACTGGGTCGCATCGTCCGCGACGCCGACGGCGCCGTGTCCGGCATCGTCGAACACAAGGACGCGACTCCCGAGCAGGCCGCCATCGACGAGGTCAACACGGGCACCTACTGCTTCGACGCCGACTCGCTGTTCGCGCATCTGCACAAGCTCGAGGCCGACAACGCGCAAGGTGAGTACTACCTCACGGACATGATCGCGATCCTGCGCTCAGAAGGACTGGGCGTTGTATCGGTGACCACGGACGACCCCATGGAGGGGATGGGAGTGAACACCCGGGTCCAGCTGGCCGAGGCGAACCGCGCGCTGCAGAGTCGCGTGAACGCGGGCCACATGCTGGAGGGAGTCACAATGACCGATCCATCCCTCGTCTGGATCTCCCCCTCCGTCCGGCTCGGCCGCGACGTCGTCCTCGAGCCGATGACGTTCCTCACCGGGGAGACCGTGGTGGGAGCCGGCGCCAGGATCGGTCCTTCCAGCCGTGTCGAGGATTCGGAGATCGGACCGGGCGCGAGGGTGGACTCGTCGATCGTGCTCGGCTCGAAGGTGGGCCCGGGGTCGCAGGTCGGGCCGATGGGCTACCTGCGCCCCGGAACCGTGCTGCATGCGACATCCAAGACGGGCGCGTTCGTGGAGGTCAAGAACTCCACGATCGGTGAAGGCTCCAAGGTGCCGCATCTGTCGTACGTCGGCGATGCCGAGATCGGGCGCGACGTGAACGTGGGCGCCGGCTCGATCACCTGCAACTTCGATGGATGGGGAAAGCACAGGACGGTGATCGGTGACGGCGCGTTCATCGGCTCGGACACCATGCTCGTGGCGCCCGTTCGCGTCGGGGCCGGTGCGGTGACGGGCGCGGGCAGTGCGATAGCGCACGATGTTCCCGACGGAGCGCTCGGTGTGGAACGCAGCGACCAGCGAACGGTCGAGGGATGGGCCGACCGTCGCCGAGAGGCGAAGGGCGGATCCAAAGCAAAGGGGAGCGACAAGGGAGCATGACTGAGATGAACAAGCGCATGATGGTCTTCGCCGGCTGCGCCAACACGGAGTTGAGTGAGGACATCGTCCAGAACCTGGGGATCGAACTCGGCAACGTCAAGATCTCCCGATTCGCCAACGGCGAGATCTACGTCCGTTACCTCGAGAGCGTCCGCGGCGCCGACGTGTTCATCGTGCAATCCGTGGCCAATCCGGTCAACGAGTGCATCATGGAGGCGCTGATCATGATCGACGCCGCCAAGCGCGCCTCGGCCCGCACCATAACCGCGGTGATCTCGCACTACGGCTATGCCAGGCAGGACAAGAAGTCCGCCTCAAGAGAGCCGATCACAGCCAAGCTCGTGGCCGACCTCCTGACCACGGCCGGTGCCGACAGGGTCATAGCGATGGACCTCCATCAGGGCCAGATACAGGGGTTCTTCAACCTGCCGGTCAACCATCTGACCGCGCTGCCCATTCTCGCGGACTACTTCGAGAGTCTGCGTCTCGATGATGTGACCGTGGTTTCTCCGGACGTCGGCAGGGTCAAGGTCTGCAAGAAGCTCGCCGACATGCTGGGAGCGGAACTCGCTATCATGCACAAGGGCCGACCGCAGCACAACGTGGCCGAGATAACGCACGTGATCGGCGAAGTCGAGGGCAGAACGTGTATCATCGCCGACGACATGATCGACACCGCCGGGTCTGTGGCCGAAGGTGCGAGGGCGCTGGTCACCGCTGGAGCCAAGTCGGTGTACGTGGCGGCGACGCACGGCATCTTCTCTCCGCCGGCATACGAACGCATCGAGTCGGCGCCGATCGCCCAGCTGGTGGTGACGAACACGCTTCCCATCCCCAAGGAGCGCCGCAACGGGAAGCTGCACGTGCTTTCCGTGGCGCCGATGTTCGCGCGTGCGATCCAGAACGTATACGACGACGAGTCGGTCTCCGAACTGTTCGACCCGGATTTCCAGTAGCGAAAAGCGACGGCGTGTCAGCGCCCCGCACGAAAGGACGATAGCCAAGATGACGGAAACCTACGAATTGACCGGTACAGCACGAGAGTCCGTTGGGAAGGCGAACCGCCGGATGGCGGGCAGCGGGATGATGCCGGGTGTCCTCTACGGCGTGGGCCACACGCCGCAGGCCATCGCGGTCGATCGTCATACCTTCGAACTCCTGGCCAAACGAGAGGGCGTGACCAGTTCCCTCGTCAAGCTGACGGTCGACGAGCGCAAGCCCGTGAACGTCATCGTGAAGTCGATCCAGCACGACCCGGTGAAGGGCACGATCATCCATGCCGACTTCTGGGCCGTGAACATGAAGCAGAGGATCTCCACACTCGTGCCCGTGCACTTCATCGGCGACTCCCCCGGCGTCAAGGCCGGCGGCGTGATGACGCACAACATGCAGCAGGTGAACGTGGAGGCACTTCCGGACGGGCTGCCCGACTACCTTGAAGCGGACATCAGCGCGCTCGAGATCGGCGACTCGCTCCACCTTTCGGACCTGCCGGTCCCCGACGGCGTGACCCTTCTCGACCATCCCGAGGAGATCGTGTGCTCGGTGATGGCTCCGAAGGCTCTCGAGGTCGAAGAAGTGGTCGAGGAAGCCGCCGAGCCGGAGGTCGTCGGAGAGAAGAAGGGCGAGTCCGGGGAGTAGTGCGGACCCAGTGACACGCCTAGTCATCGGCCTCGGCAATCCGGGACCGGAGTACGTCTCCAGCAGGCACAACGCGGGCTTCATGGTCGTCGATCTGCTGGCGCAGAACCTGCGCGCGGCCTACTGGAAGGACGAGGCCGGCGCCAAGTCGGCGCGAGTGCGGCTGGGCGAGGACGACCTTGTCCTGGCCAAGCCGCAGACGTTCATGAACCTCTCAGGGAAATCGGTCATGCGGCTGCTTGGCTCGCATGACGTCAAGGCCGCGGATCTGGTGGTTGTCCACGACGAGTTGGACCTGCCTGACGGAGACGTACGGGTCAAGATCGGAGGAGGTCATGGCGGCCACAACGGGCTGCGATCGCTTACCGAGGTCCTTGGCACCGGCGATTTCGTACGGGTCCGCGTTGGGATAGGACGTCCACCGGGCCGAATGGATCCCGCGGACTTCGTGCTCGAGCCCTTGAGGCGCGAGGCTCTGGAACGGATGCTGGAGACCGTCGTGCCCGAGGCGGCTCAGTGCGTGATGCACGTGCTCGAGCAAGGCGTCGACTCGGCGATGCGGGAGTACAACGGATCCTAGGGCCGGTCCCGCGAAGTCGCCTGTTCACTTCAGACTGCTGGTGGGCGTCGCGCCTAGTACCAGTCCATGGGGTTCTTCGGGTTGCCGTTGACGCGCACCTCGAAGTGGAGGTGCGGACCGGTCGACAGGCCGGTGGATCCCACGGCGCCGACCCTCTGGCCCTGGGTCACGATCTGGCCCACGCGCACCGACACCCTGCTCATGTGGCAGCACATGGTCACAAGGCCGTCGCCGTGGTCGATCATCACCACGTTGCCGTAGCCGTCGCCGCGGTTGCCGGCGCGGAGCACGTTACCGTCTCCGACGGCGACCACCCGAGCGCCGTACGGGACGTGTATGTCGATCCCGGTGTGCATGCGCATGTAATGCAGGATGGGGTGATATCGCATACCGAACTTCGAGCTGACCGTGGGGTAGCCTGGCGTCGGCCACCTGAGCACGCCGGCGTACTTCCCGGAACCTCGTGACGAGCCGCTCTGCAGATCCCTGGCGATGCGAGCGGATGCGAGATCCTCGGCCCGTGCGATCGCCTTGAGCCGCGAGACGTTGCTGTTCGTCTCAGCTAGCAGGGTTCGTTTGGTCATCTCGACCGTACGCTCCGCGTGGAGCCTGGTGTCACGGTCCGCCTGCAGTCCCCTCAGGCGATCCTCTTCGGCCTGGACCTCGGCGCGCTTGACCTGGATCTCGTCCAGCGAGCGGTTCAGGTCCGCCTGGATCTGCTCGAGGTTGCTCTGAGTGGCGGCCAGCTCCTGCGAGACCACGACGTCCTGCTCCATGATGCGCTGGATCATCGATGTCCGCTCGAGCAGGTCCGCCACGCTTCTCGAGTTCAGCAGCCAGTCGATGTACACCCAGTCGCCGGCGCGGTAGGTCGCGTCCGCGCGTCCCGCGAGCGCATCGGTCTGGGTGTCGTAGTCCGCCTGGGTGGTGTCGATCTCGCGCTGCTTCTCGGAGATGTTGTTGCGCAGGGACTCGATCTCCGTCTCGAGGCGGGTGCGGCGCTCAGCGGTCGTGCCGATCTGGCCCTCGAGGACCGCGATCTGGGCCGCGATGGCGTCTATCTGGTCCTCGAGGCTGCGCGTCTCGGTGAGCAGCGCATCGGCCTTCTTCTGCTCGGCCGCGGCTCGCGCGCGGGCAGCAGCCGCGGCCGCCCGGTGCTTGGCCAGGTCACCCTTGGTGGCGGCTGTGCCCACCGTGGGGAAGACGGAGGCCGCAGCCACCAAGAGCGCCAGAAAGGCGCCGAAGAGTTTTGTGCTTCGCATGCAGGGAATCATCTCCAGCGGGCGGCTACGGTGCGTTCTGCGATGCCACGCGGTATGGTATATACGCGATATAGTAGCAATCGACGTGGTCGCACGGCAAACTCGGGTGTCCTGAACGGTGTGCAAGGCGTTTCGGTGCGGTCCGATTGAGCAAGTCTGAGACGGAGGGGACCTTCATGAGTGATGCTACAGGCACGACACCGCCAGCCCCGGCGAGCGGCGGTCCGAGCAGCAACGCGAAGCTGATCGCACTACTCGGGTGGATCTTCGCGCCGCTCGGCATCATCGCCATCTTCCTGGACGACTACAAGGGCGACCGGTTCGTTCGTTCGCACGTCATCCAGGCCGCGGCATTCGCCATTGCCCTTTGGATCATCAACGCGATCCTGGGATTCACGATCATCCTGGCGCTTCTGGCGCCTCTGGTGTGGCTCGCCGGGTTCATCTACCAGATCCTCATGGGGCTCAAGGGCTACAAGGGCGACACGGTCGAGGTGCCCGTCATCCACGGGATGGTCAAGAACATGATCGACCAGGTCTGAGACTTCGCAGCGATCCGGCCCACACGGCCGGTGAGTGATCAATGAGGAGGCCGACGCGATCCAGCGTCGGCCTCCTCATTGATGCAACTGGCGCGCAAGCGTCGGATACCGCTACCCGTCCGGCGCGGCTCGCCTCTGGAACGTCGTCCCGTCGCCTCGCGGCGCGGAGACGGCGATGACGCGTCCGCGGTCGTCGATCGCGTAGAGCCCGACGCGGTTGCGCTGCGCCCATTCCTCCGCCGCGACCGGCCCCATGACGAACAGGGCAGTCGACAGGATGTCGGCGTCGAGATCGGGCAGCGATCCGTAGACCGTGAGGGAGCGCAGTCCTCGCGCCGGCTGTCCTGTGCGGGGGTCGAGGATATGGTGGTAGCGCATGCCGTTCCGCGTGAAGAACTGCTGATAGTCGCCCGATGTGGACACGGCGAGCGACTCGGGCGCGAGGGCGCCGATCTCCGCTACGACCTTCCCCGGTCGGCGGGGGTCCTCGATGCCGATGCGCCACGGCTCGCCGCCTGACTTGCGGCCCCACGCCCGCGTGCTCGAGCCCGCCGTCACCATCGCACCCTCGATCCCGTCCGTCCCGCGCAGCAGCGCCATCGCGCGCCCGATCGCCAAGCCCTTGGCGGCGCCTCCGAAGTCCAGGCCCGGCCGGAGTGAGACGGCGCGCGTGCCGTCCTGTCCCGTCAGGTCGGCAAGACCGCGGATCTCCGCCGGTTCGGTGACCATCAGGAATCTGGCCGAGGCGCCGTTCCGTTCGAAGGCCCGGGACTGCGCCAGGGCCACGTGAAGGGGCAGCGTCTGCGGTACCGACGGCTTCCCGCCGAAGTCGTAGAGGCGCGACACGTTCCACAGAGTGGGCGAGAACTGTGCGCTCACGCCGAGAGTGGCGACCCGGTCGAGTATCTCGACGGCCGACGGGGGTAGCACGTGCCACTCGTACGGGGCGGCGTTGAACTCTCCGACAGCGGAGGTCGGAGTGTACGAGTCGAGTTCGGCCTCCACCCGCGACATGTCGGCGAAGGCGGTCTCGATCGATGAGCGCAGGGCTGCGTCGTCGGCTCCGTACGCGGTCACCGTGACGATGGTCCCCAGGGCCGGGCGGCTGACCACCATCGGCGGACGGCCGGCCGAGCATGCGGCCGGCGAGAGGGCCGCCGCGAGCAGCGCGACCGACGCGGCGATTCGCGATACCTTCACACCCGCCCCTTCACCGGCCGGACCTACGCGTCTACTATACTGTCACGACCTGAGCGGCCGACACACCCCAAGGCTTCCCTCCCGGAAGGTCAAGCGCCCATGTTTCCAGTCCTGAACAAGCGTCAGCTCTCCGATGCGGTGTTCGAACTCACCGTGCAGGCCCCGGCGGTCGCTCGGAAGGTGCGCGCCGGGCAGTTCCTCATCCTGCGGGTCGACGAGACCGGGGAGCGCATCCCGCTCACCTTCTCCGACTGGTCGACCCAGGAGGGTTGGGTGCGGTTCATCTTCATGCGCGTCGGCAAGACGTCGCACCAGCTGTCGCACCTTGAGATCGGCGAGTCGCTCGCCGACGTCGTTGGTCCGCTCGGCAAGCCCACGGAGCTCGAGGGGATCGGCCGCGTCGCCGTCATCGGCGGCGGGGTCGGAGCCGCGGTCGCCTATCCGGTCGCCCGCGCGATGTGTGAGGGCGGCGGCGACGTCACCGTGATCCTGGGCGCGCGCAACCGGGAGCTGCTGATCCTCGAAGACGAGTTCAAGGCGCTGCCGCTTCGCGAGTTGATCGTGTGCACCGACGACGGCTCCGCGGGCCGGAAGGATCTTGTGACCGCTCCGCTCAAGGAGATGTGCGAGGCGAAGGAAATCGATCACGCCATGGCCATCGGTCCGGCCATCATGATGAAGTTCTGCGCGGCCACGACCCGTGAGTACGCGGTGCCGACGACCGTGTCCCTGAACCCGATCATGGTCGACGGCACGGGGATGTGCGGAGCCTGCCGGGTCAGCGTCGGAGCCAAGACGCTGTTCGGCTGCGTGGACGGGCCGGACTTCGACGGGCACGCTGTGGACTTCGAGGAGCTCATGAGCCGCCAGCGGATCTATGCCGACGTCGAGCGCGAAGCGGCAGCGGATTTCGAGAGCAGGTGCGCATGTCGGACGAACTGACACCAGGAGGCGCGGACGCTCAGGATCCGGCCGAGGAGCCCAAGCCGCGACACAGGGCCTCTCGTGCCCCGCGCACTCCCATGCCCGAGCGCGACGCGCACGAGCGGGCGCACACCTTCGACGAGGTCACTCTGGGCTACTCGGATGAGCAGGCTCTGGGTGAGGCCATGCGCTGCCTGCAGTGCAAGAACGCGACGTGCATCGACGGTTGCCCGGTCAACATCGACATCAAGTCCTTCATCGGCCACATCATCGAAGGCGACATGAAGGCCGGCGTCGAGGTCCTGAAGTCCCGGAACGCGCTGCCGGCGGTGTGCGGCCGCGTGTGCCCGCAGGAGGAACAGTGCGAGGCGCAACTGCATACTCGGCAAGAAGGGCGAGTCGGTCGCCATCGGCCGCCTCGAGCGCTACCTGGGTGACTTCGATCTCGCGTGCGAGATCGATGGACGCTGCCGGCCCGAGGTCGGCGTGCCCAGCGGTAAGCGGGTCGCGGTCGTGGGCTCGGGTCCCGCCGGACTGGCCTGCGCGGGGGAACTGGCGAGATTCGGGCACTCGGTCACCGTGTTCGAGAGCCTGCACGCCACGGGCGGAGTGCTCGTCTACGGCATACCGGAGTTCCGTCTGCCCAAGGCCATCGTGCGAAAGGAGATCGACATGCTCGCCGAGATGGGCGTGTCGATCGTCACCGACGCCGTGATCGGCGCCACCTACACGGTGGATGAACTCATGGACACCGAGGGCTACGACGCCGTGTTCATCGGATCGGGCGCCGGCCTGCCGGTCTTCCTCGGAATCCCCGGCGAGAACCTCAACGGCGTGTTTTCCGCCAACGAGTTCCTCACCAGGGTGAACCTCATGAAGGCTTACGACTTCCCCAACCACGACACCCCCGTGTGGCGCGGCCGCAAGGTGGCCGTGGTCGGCGGCGGCAACGTGGCGATGGACGCCGCCCGCACGGCTCTGCGCCTCGGAGCCGAGGAGGTGTTCCTCGTCTATCGCCGGACTGCGGACGAGATGCCGGCGCGTCGCGAAGAGGTCCACCACGCGCGCGAGGAGGGCGTCGAGTTCAAGATGCTGTGCTCCCCGCTCGAGATCATCGGGCACGATGGATGGGTCACGGGGATGACAGCCACGCGCATGGAGCTCGGAGAGCCGGACGCCTCCGGCCGGCGAGCGCCGGTGTGCGTGATGGACTCCGACTTCCAGATCGACTGCGACACCGTGATCATCGCGCTCGGGACTCGCGCCAACCCGCTCATCACCAACGCAGCCCCTGACGTGGAGGTGACCTCGCGAGGCTACATCGTCGCGGGAGACGACGGGGAGACCAGCAAGGCGGGCGTGTTCGCGGGCGGGGATATCGTTACCGGTTCGGCGACCGTCATCCTGGCCATGGGTGCCGGCAAGAAGGCAGCGAGCGCCATCGACTCGTATCTCGCCGGCGGCAACTGAGCCGCGTCCTATGCGGCCAGGTGCCGGACTTCTCCGGCCGGCGGGGCGGTCCGCGCGGCGATGACTGGTTCCGAGACGCCGGATACGCCGGCCAGCACGGTGAAGGTGCGAGGGTCCGAGGCGGGAGTCTCTCCGCGCACGTACCTTCCGGCTGTGCGCTCCGTCAGCAGCAGGATTCCCAGGTAACCCAGCGCGAAGGCCCACCACACGGCCATTGCGATGATGTCGAGCATTGAGGCCCCTCCTGACTGCTGCCGTTTTTTGCCACTACGTTCATCTCTCTTCTCGGTCCGGTTATCGCGTTGCAGGCACGCTAATCGACGAAGGGTAACCGATTGTCGAGCCGGGAACGGTTCTCGGCCGGGAGACGAGCGGTCGCGAATCGGTTACGGTCACCGCTCTGTGAGCGGCAGCACGCAGAGGGGTCGACGGAGGTCGGCAGGCTCGGCGTATCCGCGGGCGGCGGGCGGTGAGCCCAACCGTTCGTCGGGTATAATCCACGCGAACGTCGACCAGTGTCGGCTATCTCGGGGGGCACCATGGAGTCCGTAAACGTCTTGGTCGTGGACGACGACGAGGCGATCGTCGAGATGATCAGGCTCGGGCTCGAGACCGACGGGATGAGGGTCCTCAGCGCCGGTGACGGCGCGGAGGCGCTCGAGGTCCTCGCGCGGGAGCCGGTGGACGTCATCCTGCTGGACATCATGATGCCGAAGGTCGACGGCTGGATGGCGCTCATGGAGATCCGCAACAATCCGCAGACCGCCGAGATCCCGGTCATCATGCTGACGGCCAAGACGCAGGACCTCGCCAAGATCCTCGCCTTCAAGCAAGGCGTTCAGCAGTACGTGACCAAGCCGTTCAACATCCTTGAACTGGCGGCTCGAGTGCGGAGCCTGGCGCGGGACCGGGTTCGCTCAGCCGAGCCCATAGGCGGCCCGGAGGGCGAGTTCCGCAAGCTGGCCGTGCGCAAAGGCGGCCGCACGGTGCTTCTCTCCATCGATGACATCACCTACGTGTCAGCCAAGAACAAGTCGACCTACGTTCACACCTACGAGAACCAGTACCTCGTGGACATGACCTTGGGCGAGCTCGAGAAGAAGCTGTCCCGGGAGTCGTTCCACCGCCTGCACCGTAGCTACATCATCAATCTGAACTGCATAAAGGAGATACTGCGAGTGGATGGTGGCTACGTCGTGGTGGCGACCGATCGGGATGAGACGCATATCCCGGTGGCACGCCGCGAGGTGCGCTCCTTCCGGGAGTCGGTCGGGATCTAGCCGAGTCGGACCCGGGATGCGGCTGCGCATCTCGTTCGCCGGTCCCGGAGCCCAGCTCGCGTTCGTGTCCCGATCCTGTCCTGTTCTATCCACGGCGGGAAGCGCGGTCCGCGGCGGCTCGCCCAGGGCTCCGCTCCCTCATCGGTCGACGCCTTCGCCCTCCTGTATACTCGCGCTGTAGCGTAGGACTGTGAGCGTCGATACACTACGTGCGTGGAGGGAAACTGCAAACTGCAACCGCGAGCGGGCGCAAGTGGATCACATCCTTGTCGTCACAGGAGAGAAGGAGTCGGGGCTCTGCTGCGCTGCGCCGCGAATCGTGATGACTGGACACGGCCTCCTCCGCGGTACACGGCCATGAGAACACGCGACGTCTCCGATCGGTTCTTCGGCCAATCGGACCGAGGTGGGGCGTCACGACAGCGTGCCGGTCCGGTCCGTACTTGGGGCACATCCGTCCGCAAGCTCCGCACCGCGCTCACCGCGGCGACCCTCGTCGCGCTGGTGGGCGCGGGGTTGCTTGTCTGGGGCCTGATGACGGCGAACGCCGCCAGCGACGGCTACACGTACTTCCCCAGCGCCAGCACCACCGACGGCAAGATGCTTGTCGTCGCGGGCGACGCGCTTGCCACTTTGTCCGGCACGACGGTCACTGTCAGCTTCTCCGTCCCCGCCACGCAGTCGACGTTCGTCGTCGGCTTCTTCGATGGGCGCTCGGGCAACGGCAACGCGGTCAACGGCCAGTGGGACCAGATGAACACGGCGTTCAACACGCTGTTCAGCCTCTACGCCGACCCCGGCGGCCAAGGAGCGGGTACCACGCTTGTCACGTCTTGGCTGGGCGATTCCACGATGGCGTGGAACGCTTGGACGGACTTCAGCGTCGCGAACACCGCGACCGCTCTGGCCCCCTCGGGCCGCTGCTTCTACACCGTCGTCGCGAGCGCGGTCAACCGCACGATCGCCGCCCCCAACTGCTTCAAGTTCCGAGTGGCCGGCACGAGCTACATCACGCCGACGAAGACGTTCGGAGTCATGGGGGCGGCGAACCCTCCGATGACTGACTCCACCTACGACGGCAACTGGGACTTCTACGTCCGCGTGCCGCAGGGGCTCACGCACATGGACGTGTGGGACGGCGACTTCGACCTGACGAACGACTCTGACGACCCCAACACGCCATCGACTCCGCCGACATGGTCCACGTCCGCGGCCGTCGCGGAGGGGGCGCACGCCGGCAACCCCGCCGACGACAACGGAGGCAGCCCCTACCTGCTGACCCCCAACGTCAACTACGACCTGTTCATGCCCGACGGTACCAGCTACCACAACGGGAACCCCTCCGGAGACACCGAGTGGGAGCTCTTCCGCCTGGATGCCGAGTCCACCGACACGGCCGTGACGGACTACTACGTGCCCGAGATCCCAGCGGGGCAGTGGCGACTCCACCTCAACGGCGTCGATCAGCACAATCTGAACGCCCTCCGCTTCGAGCAGCCGGTCCTCGGGGTGGATGCCTCCGGCACGCCGGTGGAGCCGGATTTCCCATACGCCCTCGGCGACCGGGTCTGGCTCGACAACAATCGCAACGGTTTGCAGGACTCTGGGGAGACGAGCATCACCGGTGTGACACTCACCCTGCGCGACGGCGCCGGCTCCTTCATAGCGACGGCCAGCACGGACGCCAGCGGCGGCTACGGGCTCACGACGCTGCCGGGCACCTACACAGTCGATGTCTCGGACCCCTCGAACTACGCTTCGGGCGGGCCGCTGGCCGGCCTCGTGGCCACGACAGCCAGGACGCGCGCCTCGGTGATCACCACCACGAACGACTTCAGCCTGGACTTCGGGTTCGCGCGAGGTCCGGCGCTGGTCGTGACCAAGGCGCTTGCCGCCAGCTCGAGCGCGACCGCGGCGGTCGGCGAGGACACGACCTACATTGTGACCGTCAGCAACGTGGGGTCGGCGACCGCGAACAGCATTGTCGTGACCGACACCATAGTCGGGTCCGACATGGCATACGTCACTGGATCGACCATGGCGACATACACTGGCGGGACCTCGAGCGCGGACCCGACGACTCCGACCGCCTCCACCCTCCGCTGGGACTTCGGCTCCGCTTCGCGGATAGCGACGGGGTCGGCGTTGACCTTGACCTACCGGGTAAGGGTGAAGCCTGGGACGACTTGGGGGTCCCGTCCTGACACGGTCACCGTGGCCGCGAAGGATGCTTCGGGCACTCCTGTAGCCCCTGACGGGCACACTTGGATCGCGTCCGACAACGATCCGGACGACACGGACTCCGCCTCCGTCTGGGTCACGGTGCCAGAGTTCCGCATAACCAAGACCCGCACGTCCGCGGACACCACCATACAGGCAGGCCAGCCGGCTACGTTCACGATCGTCGTGCGCAACGTCGGCGACTCACGCGTCGCCACTGTACCCGTCACGGACTCGTTCCCCGGCGCGAACATGGCGTACTCCGGAGCATCGCCGGCGCCGTCCGGGGTGAGTAGCGGCTCCGTGTCGTGGGCCAACGTCGGGGCCCTCGACCCCGGCCAGCAGACCACCATCACCATCGGGTTCAGTGCGCTGGCCGCTCCCACGGGCAGCATCGCAGTCGACACTGCCACTGCCGGTCCAGCCCTCGAGGTGTTCGGCCACGCCGTGCCCGCGGTCTCGGCGACCGGGTCGGTGGCCATCACCCGCCCGCACTTGTCGGTGACCAAGGCGTTGAGTTCCTCGGACTCCGCGATCCAGGCGGGGCAGGGCGCGACGTTCACCGTCGTGGTCCGCAACGACGGTGACACCAGGATCGGCGCGGTCTCGTTGTCGGACCTGTACGAGAACGCCTATCTGACCTACACGACCTCCACGCCGGGGCCGGCGCTGACGTCCTCGACTCTCGCGACATACGCTGTGAACGCCAGCGACACCGCCGGCATGTGGAGCAACGACTCGAACTCTCTTGGGGCAACCACCGGGACGCTGGCGACCTCCAACAACCCGCCCTTCGACATGTGGCACTCGTTCGTGGCCCCCGGCGGGATGTCGTCGATCGACGGCGCGACCATCACCGTGAGCAGCCAGGCGTCCGGAGGCTGGGGCGGAGTCGCTGGTGGCGGCACCGATACGTACACGAAGCTCCCCGCGGCCAACCCCGGAGGGCTGCGCGGCACCATTGACTCCGGCAACTACACGAACGTCGCCAGCTCCAACAACAGCTACATGGTGTTCCGCGAGGATAACGACACCCCCGACCGCATTCGAATGCGATGGACCAGCTGGGCGTCGCTGGCCGAGGCTCCGGATACGGCGGTCAGCGCCATCCGGGTCGTCTTCGAAGCGGACCGCACCGCCGGAGCCGACGAGACCCTCTACGTCCGCTTCTGGGACTACTCGACGGGGAACTGGTCCGCGACCTGGTATCCGACGGCTGGATGGCTGATCAACGCAACGGAGTCGACCTTCACCGTGTCCGTCACGGACACCAATGACATCCAGGACTACCTGAATGCGGGCGGCAACTTCCAGATCGAGGTGCAGGACGCCCAATCCAGGAGCGGTGCCCCCGCGGACAACACGCGGAGCAGCATCTCGATCGACTACTTCGCCACCGCGTTCGACGTGAACACGACGACCTACAACGATGACACGTGGGCGATCCAGTACTCCACGAACTCCGGATCGAGTTGGTCGAACATCACCGCGCCATCCGCCACGAGTGAGGGAAGCCTAGCGGACCACATCTTGAATCTCGCGGGAATCCTCACGCCGGCGAACCTGGCCGGCTTCCGGGTGCGCGTGGTGGGCTCCGTGGTCGGCGGCGCCGACGGCGCCGGCACGGTCTCGTGGGACACGTCCAGGCTTGACCTCGCCTACCCCACGCCTCCGTCGGATGGTCAGCTGTCGTGGGGCTCGCTGGGCGCTCTCGACCCGGGCCAGCAGGCGACGGTCACGGTGAGCTTCGTCGCCTCCGCCTCGCCCGCGGGCCAATCGACCGTGGACACCGCTGCCACGGGGGCGACGACGGACGTCAACGGTGACGCGGTTGCGAGCGCCGCCGGAACAGCGGCTGTGGCCATCACGCATCCGGAGGTCGCTATCTCGAAGTCGCTCGCACCTTCTCAGCCGGCGACGGTGGGGATCGGCGCACCGGTGAGCTTCCAGGTGCTCGTGACGAACACCGGTGACACGACGATCACCTCGGCGTCGATCGTGGACACGTGGAGCCCGACGTATCTGGACTACGTCTCCAGCATCCCCGCCGCCGCCGGCGTCGGTTCCGGCGTCGCCACCTGGACGGCACTGCCGCCCATCGCGCCGGGGCAGGTCGCCACCCTGACAATCAACTACTCCGCTGCGTCCCCCCCGCCCGGCGGCCTGACGGTGAACCGCGTCCACACCGCATCCGTCACCGATCTCAACGGGGACCCCGTCGAGGACGTGGCCGACGAGGCCTCCGTGAGCATCGCCGACACCCGCGTCAGCGTCACCAAGACCAGGTCATCGCCCGATCCGATCGTCGAGGTCGGGCAGGTCGTCACCTACACGGTGACCGTGACGAACACAGGCGTCACGACGCTCGAGACAGTTCCCTTCACGGACTCCTTCGAGGACGCGGACCTGGACTACGGAAGCGCGTCGCCGATCCCCGACTCGGTCGGCGCCGGTTCCGTGACGTGGAACAACATCGGCCCTCTGGCTCCCGGACAGCAGACCACGATCACAGTCGGCTTCACCGCTGCGGCGCCGACGTCCGGGCGTTCCACGGTCGATACCGCCACGGTCTCCGACGCCACCGACAGCGCTGGGATCGTCGCGGGTTCCGCGTCGGCGACCGCCTCCGTCATCGTTCGCTGGAGCGCCGAGATCACCGCGCTTTCGGCCTCGGACGCGCCGCAGGTCGCCAGCGATGTCGCGGTGACCTCCAGCGTGCTCAACGAGCTAGCACTGCCGATCGCGGACTCCACGATGTCCTACGTGATCTGGTGGGACGATGACCTCGACGGTCTGTTCAGCGCGGGCGATACCTACATAGACGCTACCGGCAACCCGCAGGTCTGGGACGGCCTTGCGAATGTCTCGACCCACGTCACCACGGGGGTGTCGGTCGCCGCGAATGGGACGTGGACCGAGTCGTCCCCGTGGACGGTCAACAACCGGTTCTTCCCGCGTCAGGGCACGTACAACATCACGGCCACCTGGCGGGAATCGAACGGCACCCCGATCGACACCGCCACCTCGCAGTTCTACTCGATCCCCGCGCTGGGTTGGCCGCTGTTCGGGCTCGTGGCGCTCGGCGGGGCGGCGTTCATGTGGTTCCGGGTGCCTGCGCTCGGCGTGCTGGCGAAGCGCGTGCGGGGAGGTGCGAGATGATCGCGTCTCCGGTGCTGCTCAGCCTGCTCACCCTCCTGTGGGGCGCCGTCACCTTCGCCCTGTGGCGATCGCGGCGCTGGTTGCCGTACTACCTCACCGGGGCGTTCGGCTTCGTGATGCTGGTGGTCTCCTTCCTGCGCACCCTCGGGATCGACGCGGCCATCGAGGCCATGGAAGTCCAGCAGGTCGTCGCGATGTCCCGCGCGTTCCGGATCGGCGTTGAGAGCCTGGGCGCGACCGGCATAGCCATACCCAACCACACCGGGTGGGCGGTCTTCGACGTCGGCATCGAGTGCTCCGGACTGCTTGAGCTGCTCGCGTTCGTCGGGCTGATAGGGTTCTACCCCGCGTTCTCATCCGCTCGCAAGATGAGCACGCTGATCATCGGCGCCATCGCGACATGGGCCATCAACCTGCTGCGCATTCTGCTGATCGTCGCGATCATCAACGCGATGGGGACTTCCTGGGTGTTCGCCGCGCACGCGGTGTTCGGTCGCGTCTTCTTCTTTGTGGCGACCGTCGTCCTGTACTGGTACCTGGTCACGCGCCCGACCATCTCCATCGTGGGAACGCGGCTCGATCCGGCGGAGGCGAGCGATGGGTAGCATCACGGTCTTCCTTCTCATCTGGGGCGTTTGGCTGATCACGCCCGTGCTCGTCGACGGCTTCGACGTCGTCTCGCGCCTTGTCACCGTCTGGAGCCGCCGGCGAGACGCTCGCACCGAACTGGTCGACAACGCGCTGCTGCCGACGGTGGCCATCATAGTGCCGGCGCACAACGAGGTCGCCGTCATCGACCGCTGCCTCAACTCCATCAAGGCGCAGGACTACCCGGGGGACCGGCTCGAGATCATCGTCATCGACGACGGAAGCACCGACGGCACCTCCGACCGCATCGAGGAACACGTGAACGGCACGCACCAGCCCGCGGGCGCCCTGCGGCTTCGCGGGATCCCCATCAGGGTGGGCCGGTTCGAGGGCAGGCTGACGCACATCCGGCGGGACAGGGGCGGCAAGGCCGCGGCGCTCAACGCGGGAATCGCGCAGACCGACGCCGAGATCATCATCAACATCGACAGCGACGTGGTGCTCGCGCCGGCCACCGTCAGGGTGATCGCGTCGAAGTTCGCGAGCGATCCTCTCGTCGGGGCGCTCACCGGCAACATCGAGATCGACTGGGGCATCCTGGAAGCACGCGACCGGGACGGGAACATCATCGTGGACGAGGAAGGCTGCATCGTCCCGCGGAAACTCAAGTTCACGGAGCGATTCATCGCCACGTCCCAGTTCCTCGAGTACCTCTCGTCGTTCGACCTCGGTCGCCGCGCGCAGTCAGCGTCGGGCACCATGTACACGCTAGCGGGCGCCTGCTCCGCGTTCCGCCGTGAGGTGCTCACTCCCACCTGCTGCTACAGTTCGACGACGGTTTCCGAGGACACATGCCTCACGTTCCAGCTGCATCGGAACGATGTCAGGATCGGCTTCGCCGAGGATGCCAAGGTCTACCTCGAGCCCGTCGTGACCTGGGACGAGCTGTACGCCCAGCGTGTTCGCTGGACGCGCGGCCAACTCGAGGTTTGCGGCCTGAACGACGACTTCGTGGGGCGCCGGGGCGGGTTGTTCGGGCGGATCGCCATCCCCAAGATGCTGCTCTTCGACCACACGATGGCGTTCCCGCGCCTCATCTGGGCACCGTTGCTCCTCACCTTCCCGATGATCGGCTACTCGTACTCGATCATCGCCGCGGCGCTGGTCGCCATGTACCTCTTCTACGCCGTGATCGAGGTCGTCAGCGCCCTGTCGGTCTTCACGATCGCCGACGAGCATACGCGCAACCGGATCGAGCGGTCCGGCTGGACGCTGCTGCTGATGCCGGCCTACCGCTTCATCGTCTTCCACTTCCGCTTCAGCGGCTTTCTCGTGACGCTGATGGAGGAGCAGCAGTGGACGATACCCGGACCGATCGACGGAACACGCCGGGACCTGCGCAACCTCGGACTGCGCTCGATCGAAGTCCTCTCGGGCCTGTTCGGCACGGTCGGAGTGGTCTCGATGCGCGCCGTCCGGCTCGGGGTGACCTTCCTCGCGCCGATCCTGTTCGCGCTCATGCTCCTGTCGGACCGCGTCACTTCGCTCTGGAAGCGGTCCGTGTAGCATGCCGCTCCGTGACAGCGCGGGCGCGCGCTTGCGGCGCGATTGGCCACTCGTGCTGCTGACGATCGCGGCGGCGGCCCTCGTCTTGTTCAAGGTGCGCGTTGCGGTCTTGGTCGGACCCGGCTGGGACACGTACGCCTTCCTTGCCAACGCCGCCGAATTCGCCGGCAAGGGCTACGGCTACACGGAACTGCACCGACCGCCGCTGCTCTCCCTGATCACGGCTCTCGCGTTCCGAGCCGGCGCCCCCCTCGACGTGTGGGTCATCCAATGGATCGACGGGGCGCTGTCGCTCTCCGGGATCGTCGCGGCCTACCTCCTCGCGTCACGGCGGATGGGACGGCCCTTCGCAGCCATCGCCGCGCTCAGCCTGCTGGCGGTCCAGCCGCTGTGGAGCTACTTGGGAAGCGGCTACACCGACTTCCCTTCCGTGGCACTGTCGATGTGGATGCTGCTGGCATGCATCAAGGCGACCGAAGATGACCCGCGCTACTACGCTGCCGCGGCCGTCCTGTTCGTGGCCGCGGTCATGATGCGCTATACCGCTTTGCTGGCCGCCTTCCCGGCGGGCGTGTGGATGGCGTTCCGCTGGCAGCCGTTCCGTCAGGTGCGGGCGCTCGGCATGGCCGCCCTGGCCGCTTTGACCGCCTACCTTCCTGCCGGCATCTACTACACGGCACGTTTCAACGATGCCCTCTTCCCGTTCATCCTCGCCTTCGGAATCTCCGAAGAGGTGTCGGCGCCCGGGGGAGAAGGGGCGCAGGTCACCTCGGCGGCCTGGTACGTGAGCAGCCTGCTCAAGTTCCTCGGCCCGGGATCACTGTGGGTCTTGACCGCGCTGGCCCTGACGGTCGCGGCACTGGGCCTGATCCTGGCCTCAGGCGCGCATGCGCGCCTGAGGCGGCCCACGATCCGCGATCTCGGGTTCGCGATCTTGGGGATCGCCCCGGCTGTGGTCGCCCAGGTCGCCGGCGCCGGGATGGTCGTCCGGCAGCTGACGATCCCCGTTGCCGTATTCGCTCTGTGGCGCTTCGCCGGCCTTCGCGAGCCGACCGGCCGATCTTCGTCCGCCGGAGCCTTGGACGCGGCGATGCTGACCTGGCTGCTCGCATATCTGGACTTCCACGGCCACCAATCCATCCAGGTTCCCCGCTACTTCATCACGATGGCGGTCCCCCTGCTGTACTTCGCGGCCCTCGGCTGGTACCGGTTCGCGGGCGACATTCTCCGGACTGTGTCCGTTCGCGGATCCGATCCCGAACCGCGTGCAGCCGCCATCGTCAGGACGGTCACGGGCGCAGGTTTCGCAGCCGTAGCCGTGGTCGCTCTCGTCGTCACCGCTCGCGCCACTCCGGTGACCCCTGACATCTACGTGACCGCGGGACGCGAGTCCGGCGCGTGGTTCCGGGAGCACGGGGTCGGCGCCGCCGACGTGGTCTACTCGGACCTGTGGCCGCTGACAGCGTGGTATGCACGCATCCCCGCTCGGCCCATGCCCTTCTTCAAGGACGCTCGGGCCTTCCAGCACGAGCTGGACAGATCGTCGGCGGACTACTATCTGACGTACCCGTGGCGGCACTACGCGGGCTTCACACGGGTCGCGCGAGCGGATTGGGTCGCGGTTCTGGCGCGCTCGTCGGAGGCGAGCGCGACACTCCCGCGTGTTCTGTATCTGGGCAAGGCATGGGACAACTACCTCGAGAGCGTGACAGGCTTTCGCTTCTACCTCGACTCGGACGCGGGGCGCTACGGCTGGGAGGGCACCGCCTTCGCCGACTCGATGACCGCTTCGCAACTCGCGACGCACAAGGTCGTTGCCATGTACGGCTTCAAGTGGCGCAACCGCGCCGCCGGCGAGGCCGCGCTGCGCCGCTACGTCGAGGGGGGCGGGACTGTGGTTCTGGACGCATCCGCCAACCTCGGCGAGTTGCCCTACGACCTCGCGAACACCGTCGTCTTCGATACCGTGGTCCGCCGTCGGCCGGTGCCGGAGGACGCCGTCATCCGGATCGCCGCGTCATACGCCGGTGGGCACCCGGAACTCGCTCGGGTCA
Source organism: uncultured Coriobacteriia bacterium (assembly GCA_963695385.1). Classification (GTDB taxonomy): domain Bacteria; phylum Actinomycetota; class Coriobacteriia; order Anaerosomatales; family PALSA-660; genus JANYAK01. Next base: position 1,738,967 of record OY968780.1, on the reverse strand, counting down.
GCACGTCTCGCTTCCTCGACCAGAACGGTAAGCAGTGGTACGGCGCCGATTACGAGCCGCTCCCCGGGACCTCGGCCGGCACGGTGCTAGCGACCATCGACGGCCGGCCCCTCGTCATGATGAAGCGCTTCGGGAAGGGCCGCGTGTACTTCATCGGCTACAACCTGGTTTGGCACGCGTTCACGACGGGGAGTGCTACCGAGTCGTCTATCATCCGCGCGGTGTTCGACGATGCGCTCGCGCCCGCGTCACCGCGCTCCGAACCGCAGCTCGCGCCATGACGCGACGACACGACTCGGGCGCCCCACGCGTCGAGGACTACTCGCACCTGTCCGGCCGAGGGCAGCGGCTCGTGCGCGGGTTTCGCGATCGAGTGGTGGCGCTGGTCGTAGCCGTGAAGCCCGCCCGCGTTCTCGAGGTCGGCTGCGGCCAGGGCTGGCTGCTTCGTGACATCGCGGACGTCCTTCCTGATGTCCAGCTCACAGGCATCGACATCCGCCCGGACACCATCGAGTTCGCTCGGTCGCTGGTCCCCGATGCCGACCTGCGCGTGGTCGACGCCGGCGCCCTGCCTTTCGCCGACGACGAGTTCGATCTCGTGGTCTGTTCGGAAGTCCTCGAGCACGTCGACGACCCGGCGGCGGTGTTGCTCGAGATCGACCGCGTAGGTCGTGGGCGCTCGGTGATCTCGGTGCCCGACGAGCCGTTGTTCTGGATCGCGAACCTGGTGCGTGGCAAGCACCTGCGCACGTTCGGCAACTGCCCGGGCCACATCCACCACTGGTCGCGTCGCGGGTTCGGGCGACTGCTGCGGGGAAACGGCGGCGAGGTGGCTGTGGAAAGGAGCGTTCCCTGGCTGGTGGCGAGCGTCGACCGCACGCCGCGCGACTGAGGCAGCCGCTGCCGGTCTCAGCTCTCGGCGCGAGCGCCGATGCCCAAGAGAACCAGCCCCGCCGCACCAGGAAGCAGGACGAGCGCGACCAGTTGCACGAGCGCAGCTTGGGCGGCGACGGCCTCTGGGGCACCGGCGCGCGCGAGCAGTGATGCCATCGTGACTTCCCCGAGCCCGAGCCCACCCGCCGAGACCGGCACCAGCCGGGACACCGTCACGAGGGGCGCCAGCGCCAGGACGGCCGCCACGCTCACGTCCGCGCCGACGGCGCGCACACACGCGAAGACGATCGCATAGGTCACCAGCCACCCGAGGACGGACACCGCGGTGACGATCGCGATGAGCCGCGCGGGCGGGCGAGCGTGACTCGCTATGCGCTCCTCGTCGATCTCGCGCCTTCCGGCGAGCAGCCTCACCAGCGCCCGCCAGGCGCTGTCCCAGCGAGCGAACAGCGGGATGGCGGCGGCGACGGCCAACGCGCCGGACAGGACGGCGAGCGTTCCATCGGAGGCGGCGGCCGCGGCGGCGATCCCGAGCAGGCCGACGGCAACGATCGACGTGAGTTTGTCGACCACCGAAGACACGACCATCTCCTCAGCGGATCCGTGGGCGACGAGTCCCCAGCGCGCCTTCGCGAGATCGGCGGCGCCCGTGGGCAGGAACAGCGCGAGGCCGGCGCCGACGAGCGTGAGACGGTACAGGCGCCCGGGGCCGAGGATCGCGCGCTCGCGGTTGAGCACCAGCCCGAAGCTCCACGAGCGCACGGCGAGCGACAGCGGCACGAGCGCGACTCCGAGAGCGAGCCAGCCCCATCTGAGGTCGGCGAGCTTCAGACCGCCCAGTTCGGCGCGCGACGCCAGCCACACGAGCAACGCGCCCGCGACCGCGAAGCGCATGAAGCGCCACGCGAGCGTGGTCCAGCGGCTACTCGCCATCGTCGGCCGGACTCCCCAGCCTGGCGACCTCCGCCTGCAGGCGCACGAGCGCCCTCCTGAACTCGATCATCTGCAGGGCCAGCACCGCGAACCCGAGTGCTCCGGCGCCGCCCATCAGCAGCAGCAGCATCACCGTCATCAGAGGGCGTTCGGGGTTCAGGCCGCCGGAGAGATAGGACACGAAGAGGTAGACGCCGTCGATCAGGCCCAGGACGAGAAGCATGGCCCCGAACGCGCCGAACAGGGCCGCCGGCCTCGCGAGCACGCTGAACAGCAGGTGACTCGCGACTGTGGCTCGTGGCCGGAACTTGGAGCGGCCCTTCTTGCGCGCGCGCAGCGTGGCCGGCATCTCGACGATGCGGTACCCGAGCGCGATGGCGTTCGAGAGGATCTCGAGGTGGATCTCCTTGCCGTCCGATGCAAGGTCGAGCGAGCGCAGGACCTCGCGCCGGTAGGCCCGGACCACGCCCGTGCTCGTGTAGATGCGGCGCGGCAGCGCCTCGCGCAGCACGATGTTGCCGATCCTGGAGAACGCCAGCCTGACGAACGGCACGCCCTCGACGCGTCCGCCCGGCATGTACGGCGACGCGAGGACGATGTCGGCCTCGGGGTCCTGGTGCAGCAGATCCACCATCCGGGTGAGATGCTCGACCGAGTAGCTGAGGTCGGCGTCCAGAGCGGCCACGATCTCGCCTCGGGCGGCGGCGAAGCCCTGGCGCAGTGCGTAGCCGCGTCCGCGATTCACGCGGTAGATCACTGGGCGCACCCTCTGGTCGCGGGCCGCGATCCCGGCGAGCAGCTCGGCGGTCGCGTCATTGCTGCCGTCGTTGACGGGCACGACCTCGTAGGTCCAGCCCCTCGCGGCGAGTGCGGCCCCCACGGCGTCGAGGGTGCCACGGACGTTTTCGGCTTCGTCGAACATGGGGATTACCACGGAGACTGCGATTCGCATGGGCTCCCTCTCGCGCCGCGGATTGTCGTCCCGAGCATAACCCAGCGTGCGACGGAGCGGCACTTCCAGGCGCGCGCGAAAGTGAGGAATCGGAGGGCGTGCGCTGGCCGGCCCGCCGCCCCCGCGCATGGGCACTGTATACTCGGCGAGCACCGGCCCAGCGTGTCTCACCAGGCAGGAGAGGTCGCCCAGGCATCATGGTGGTCCCCATCACACCCATCCGGATCGGAGATGTCGTCCGGCTCAAGAAGCCGCATCCGTGCGGCGCCAACGAGTGGGAGATCACGCGCGTGGGCATGGACATCGGGCTCGCGTGCGTGGGATGCGGTCGAAAGGTGCGCGTCGTGCGGCTCGAGTTCGACCGCAGGTTCCGGGGGTTCATCAGAAGGTCCGGCGCGGACCTCCCCGATTAGCGCGCGGTCCTGTCGGCGCCCGCCTGAAGCCGGAAGGCGCGAACGTCACTGCTGGAGCGGAGGCTCGGGCACCCAGCTCGTCTCATCGCGGGAACGTATCGAGATCGGTCCGGCGGAGGATGAGACCCACAGCATGCCCGGCGAAGGCACGCGGTTGACCTGCATGTGGGTGTGATTGCCGCCATCGGCCGTGTACTCCGCCAGCTGCAGGCCGGTCAGGGCGGACAGGGACCTGACCGAGGCGACCCTCGTGACGCCCGCGTGCACCCGCTCCCCCTCGAACGCGGTGACGTCGGTCACATGGATCAGAACGACGTCCATGTCGGGCATCGCGTCCGGGGAGATGTGGATCTCGAAATCGGGGTGCTTCCCGTACAGCTTGTACCTGCGGACGCAGACGACCGTGCCGTCGACGGGGGAAAGGACCGGCGTGCCCGCGGGGGCGCCGACGTCCACCGCTGTGTCCGGCTTCCCCGTTCGGCCGCTGCGCCACATGCGCAGCGCCCTGCCGTCCCAGATTCCCGTCGCGGTGAACGCGTAGGCCGAACGGGTCCGCGACTGGGGCTCCGCGAGGCCGGCAGCGCCGGAGGCTTCCACCGTCGCGCTCGCGAGCCTGCCGCGACGGGCGCGGATCATCTCGGCCTGGTGCGCGGCCTCTCGCCTGCTGATCCCCCGCACGAGCGACGTCATCGATACCGCGTGATCGAGGGAAGCCTGATGGAATGCCAGCGCTGTCACCGCGTCGGCGGGGATCGGCAACCGGAACCGGAAGCCCAGATAGGCCGCGAAGTACGGGGTGGCAGGCATGACCAAGGACTTTGGTGCCTTGACGGTCACCGCGGCCGGCGTCGACACGCGCGCGGGGGCCGCGGGTCCCGGCGCTCCGATGTAGGAGTAGACCACCGCCGCGACGGCGAACCCGCCGACGACCACGAGCATGGGTGTCTGCCATGGGTCGCGCCTGCGGCCGGATCGCCGAGCCATCGGAAGTGCGCTCCTCGTCGAGTGCGGGAGATCCGTTCCCGGCCTTGGCTGCGTGTCCGACAGGCCGTGCTGACACTATAGGTCATGCCCGTACTCGCATGCGGGGTTCGTCCGGGCTGACCCTGGTCTCACCCCCGGTGATGCAGGTGCGTTCACACATGTGAAGAAAAGTACTTGGAAAGTGAAGAGAAGTACTAGTCGTATTCGGGTTGCCGCGCGCATCCCGTGTGATATCGTGCCTTTCAGTCTCCGTGGGCGCATTCGAGCAGGATCTGCGCGGCCGCGGAGTGTCGGCGATAGGGGACATGTGGAGAAGGTCGAAAAGATCCTGGCGGCCGAGGAGGCCGCTCGACACGTTCTGATGGAGGCGCGAGAAGAGGCCTCACGCATGCGTTCGACGGCCGAGGATGAATCGCGCCGCCTGCTCTCCGAGGCGGAGACAGCCGCCGGGGCGGAGGCCGCCGAGGTGGGTCGCGGCATCATCGGCGTCGCCTCGGCCGAAGAGCAGCGGATCTCCGCCGAAGCTCAGACTGCGCTTGACGAGTCCCTGAAGGCAGCTCGCACTCGCTTCGACGGAGCAGTCGCCTCCATCGCGGAACGGCTGGCGGGACAGGCCTGATGTCTGTCGCGCCGATGCTCAAGGTCACGGTGCTCGGCTATCGGCCCGTCATGGACGAGGTCGTGGACGCGCTGCAGCATGCCGGGGCCGTCGAGATCGTCGCACAACCCCTCGAAATGGAGTCCGAGGAGGTCCCCTCCGACGACGAGCGCAGGCGAGTGCTCGATGAGTACTCCGCCGATGCCCACTTCGTGCGCGACTTCCTTGGCCGCTACCACGTCAACGAGCAGCCGTTCTCGGCCTTCATAATGGAGAAGCACCACCTGACTCAGCAGGAGTTCGCCGCCATCGAGCCGGACGCCGCGCTGCTCGAGATCTACCGTCAGTGCGAGGAGATCTCGGACAAGCTGGCATCGCTGGAGAGGGAGCGCGCGCGTCTGAAGTCCCTGGTGGCGGATCTCGCCCCATGGGCTGGCGTGCACGTCCAGATATCGAGCCTGCACGGTACCCAGCACGCGGCGCTTTTCACAGGCACGGTACCGGGCTCCGATGCCGCCGCCATCCGCCAGACTCTGCGCGACGTCTCCCCGTACGTCTCCGTCGACGAATACGGCGCTGAAGGCACACGCGCCGCTTGGATCATCCTCGTGCACCGCTGCTGCCTGGACGATGTGCGCTCCGCGCTGGCGGCCACGGGTTTCCAGGAAGTCACCTTCCCCGGCCTCTCGAACTACCCGGTCGAGGAAGCCGCGATCGCGACGGATCGCATCGAGGCTCTTGCGGTCGAGGAGCAGGATCTCGTCGAGCGCGCGACGGAGCTCTCGGACGAGTACTACGCCAGGTCCGTGGCCACGGCCGAGGCGATCGACACCGGCTTGGACGCGTTGATGGTGCGCGGCAACTTCGGTCGAACCGAGCGGACGTTCGTCATACACGGATGGGCCCGCGCCTCGCGCAGGGACGATGTGGCCGCCGCGCTGGCGCCGCTGGAGGCGGATCTCGACGTTTCGTTCTCCGAGCCACAGGCCGATGACTCTCCGCCGGTGGAGCTCGACAACCCCTGGTTCATAAAGCCGTTCGAGACTCTGACCGACCTCTACGGCCGGCCGTCGTATCGCGAGCTGGATCCGACACCGATCCTTGCGCCGTTCTTCCTGATATTCTTCGGGATCTGCGTCGGCGACGTGGGTTACGGCGCGATGCTCATGGCCGGCGCGTTCCTGATCAAGACGAGACTCGACGTCGCTCCCGGCGTCAAGAAGTTCATGGATCTGCTCATGCTCGGCGGCGGGATGGCGATGGTGATCGGTGCCCTCACAGGGTCCTGGTTCGCCCTGCCGACGGTCCCGGCCGTGCTGCTGACTGTGAAGGTGCTCGACCCACTGAAGCAGCTGACGCTGTTCCTGATAGTCACGGTGGCGCTCGGCGTCACGCAGGTGTTCTTCGGGGTTCTCGTGGCCGCCTACGACGCCGCCCGCAACGGCGACAGGTCGGGCGCCATCAACGACCAGCTCTCGACGATCTTCTTCTTCGTGATGATCGCGGTGGCCGCGGCCGTACCCGGCGCTTCGGGTTGGGCGATCGTGGTCGGCCTCGGTGTCGCGATACTCATGAAGGGGCACTCCCTGGAGGTCGCGTTCAGCGACCCGGAACTCTCCGTCGTGCAGAAAGCCGCCGGCGGAGTATGGCTGGGCCTCTTGGTCGCGTGGCTCGCCATGGTCGCTTTCGGCGGCCCCGTCAGCCTCGTGTTCTGGGTCTTCCTGGCGGTGTCTGTGGTCGGACTCGCCTTCTCCAAGGGTGTCAGGAAGGGCGTGGTGGCCTTCTTCGCGGGCCTCTACGGGGTTTATGGCCTCAGCGCCTTCATCGGCGACATCCTGTCCTACACCCGTCTGGCGGCACTCGGTCTGTCCGGCGCGCTGGTCGGCTTCGTGTTCAACATCATGTCGGGCATGGTCTGGAGCGCGGCCCTGCCGCTGTTCGGAAAGGGCGTGGGGGGGATCGTCGGCGGCGTGCTCGTCCTTGTGATCGCGGCCGCCATCTTCCTCGTGGGACACGTGTTCAACGTCGTGATCAACCTGCTCGGCGCTTTCGTGCACCCGGCTCGTCTCCAGTTCGTCGAGTTCTTCAGCAAGTTCTACGAAGGAGGGGGCCGCGCGTTCAACCCCTTCCGGTTCCACACCAAGTCAGTCGTGCTCAGCGCCGGGCGTCCCGCCCGGCAGGAAGGAGGAGCGGCATCGTGAAGGATCTTTGGTGGGGCATGTCCGGCATTGACTGGGCCCTGATGGGAGGGGGCATGGCGGCCATCCTCGGCGGCATCGGGTCGGCGTGGGGAATCACCATCGCCAGCTCGACGGTCTCAGGGATCGTATCGGAGGACGGCGAGAAGTTCGGCAAGCTGCTGCCCATCGCCGCCATGCCGGGGACGCAGGGCATCTACGGCTTCATCGCCGCGGTGCTCGTGCTGGTCCTGTTCAACGTCCTCAGCGGCGCGTCCACGCTGACGGGTCTGCAGGGCTTCAAGATCTTCCTCGCGTGTCAGCCGGTCGCGTGGTCTTGCATGATCTCGGCCATCTACCAGGGCCTCACGGGCTCGGCGGCCGCGGGCATCGTGGCCAAGCGCAGCGAGGACTCGGGCAAGGCGCTCATCTTCCCGGCTCTGGTCGAGACCTACGCGGTCCTGGCGCTGATCGTGACGATCCTCATGCTCCTGAGCATGCAGGCCACGTTCGCGGCCAGCTAGAGCGGGGCTGACGCTACAGTGGCGCTCAAGGACATCCTCGGGCGGATAGCCTCCGACGCCGAAGCGGAGGCGGAGGCCGTTCGAAGCGAGGCGAAGGCCGAGGCTGACGCGAAGCTCGCGGCGGCCGCGGAGGAAGCGGCTCGCATGCGCGAGCGGGTCGTCGGGCACGCGCGGGCGGATGCGGAGCGCGAGGCCTCGACGATGGCTGCCAACGCGCGCCTGCGGGCCCGCGACGCCGCTCTGACAGCGCGACAGGCGCTCGCCGCCGACGTGCTGCGTGCCGTCGAAGAGAGACTGGTCGCATTGCCCGATGCTCGCTACGCGGAGTTCATAGCCCGCGAGGTGGCCGCCGCCGCGCTTGGCGGCGAGACGCTGCTGGTGGGGAGCGCGGACGCGGCTCGCATCCGCGGCCCGCTCGAGAAGGCGCTGAAGTCGTCGGGCGCGTCGGTGCGCGTTGCCGACGGACCGGCCGGCATCGAACGCGGTGCCGTGCTGCAGGGCGATCGTTCGCGCGTCGAAGTGTCTCCGGCGGCGACCGTGGCCGCCGCTCGCGATGAACTGCTGGCCGAGGCCGACAGCCTGCTGTTCGGCGGCGGCGGGAAGGTGTAGGAGAGAAACCCGGTGCCCCGCTACGGTCGCATCAACGATCCGATCCGCTACGGCTTCGCCGTCGGGCGCGTCCGCGTGCTCGAGACGAGGCTGCTCGGCCGCTCGACCTACGAGCGCTTGCTGGACGCGGCGACGTTCCACGATCAGCAGCGAGTGCTGTCCGAGACGCACTTCGGGCGCTACCTCGAGGGCGCGAAGACCGCGGCCGACGTCGAGCGTGCAGTGGATGCGTCCCTCGCGGACCTGTACGACGAGTTCCTGCAGCGGGCCAACCTGCCCGACGCGGTCGTCCGGTTCTTCCGGACCGGGTACGACTACGGCAATCTCAAGGCCGTGCTGAAGTCGCGGCTGCTGGGAGCGACGCTCGACGCTCCGCTCTCGCCCCTCGGCATGATCCCCGTGGAGGACTTCGACGATCCCGAGGATCTTCCGGATGCCGTCGGAGAGACCGCCAGGGCGCTTCTGGGAGCGGAGGAGCCGCCGTCGGCTGATGACGTGGACGCGACAGTCGATCGCGCGATGTTCGAGGCCGTGTCGGGTCTCGCTGAGCAGACCCACATACGCTTCCTGGAGGAACTCGCCGCCCACAGCGTCGACGTGGCCAACGTCAAGGTCCTCATGAGGTCCTGCATCGCCGGCCGCTCGCCCCAGGAAGCGGAAGGCATGCTGATCCCCGGCGGGACGTTCGACGCGCAGCCGCTGGCCGCGCTGGTTCGCAGACCCGCCGTCGAACTGGCGAGCCTGCTGCTCGAGCGCGGGGTCGTGAAGGCCTCGGGTCCCGATCAGCTCGCCGACCTCGAGAGGCTCGACCTGGTCGCCGACGAGGCAGTCGCCGAGCTCATGAGAAAGGCCCGACGCGTTGCGAACGGACCGGAACCGGTGATCGCCTACGTGCTGGCCCGGGAGGCGGAGGCCGTGTCGCTTCGCGCTCTGCTGGTCGGCAGGATCGCGGGTCTGGACCGCGAGGTCGTACGGACCAGGCTGCGCGGGGCGATGGCATGAGGAGGCTGGCCGCATGAGCGCCTCGAAGGTCGCCATCGTCGGAGATGCAACATCCGTGGCCGCGTTCCGCTCGCTGGGATTCGCGGCGTTCGCGATAGAGGAACCGGCGTCGGCCCGCGATCTGTGGCCGGAGCTTTCCGGGGGAGACTACGGTGCGGTCTTCGTCACCGAGCCCGTGTACGAGGCGCTCGCGGACCTGGTCCGCGAGATCGCCGACCAGCCGATACCGGCCGTCACCGTGATTCCCGGAGCGGGAAGCGCCGGCGGGGTCGGCCAGGCCAAGCTGGACCGCGCGATAGTGCGCGCACTCGGCACCACGGTGCCGTTCGGAGAAGAGGATAGCTAGATGGAGCAGGGCACGATCGTCAAGGTCGCGGGGCCGCTAGTCGTCGCGGACGGACTCGTCGAGGCGAGGATGTACGACCTCGTCCGCGTAGGCGCGCAGGGCCTGATGGGTGAGATCATCGAGATGAGGGGCGCGCGCGCCTCCATCCAGGTCTACGAGGAGACCGAGGGCCTCGGCCCCGGCGACCCGGTCGAGGCGACCGGCGCGCCGCTGTCGGTCGAACTCGGGCCGGGCATGCTGGAGGCCGTCTACGACGGTGTGCAGCGGCCGCTCGACGTCCTCGCCGAGAAGTCGGGCGCGTTCCTCAGCCGAGGCGTGAGCGCGCCCGGTCTGGACAGGGACAAGAAGTGGGAGTTCACCCCGGTGGTGAAGGCGGGCGACGCCGTCGCCGGCGGGACCGTCATCGGGACGGTGCAGGAGAACAAGGTCATCGAGCATCGCATCATGGTGCCGCCCGGCGTCTCGGGAGTCGTGGCCGACATCTCCGCGGGCACCTATACCGTCGTGGATCCCGTCGGCCATCTGAAGACCGATGACGGCGCAACGGTCGACCTCAAACTCATGCAGGTCTGGCCCGTGCGCGTGGCCAGGCCCTACACGCGCAAGATCTCGGCTTCCGAGCCGCTTGTGACGGGAACGCGCGTCATCGACACGTTCTTCCCGCTGACCAAGGGCGGCGTGGCCTGCATCCCGGGCCCGTTCGGCGCCGGCAAGACCGTCACCCAGCACCAGGTCGCCAAGTGGTCCAACGCCCAGGTCGTCGTCTTCATCGGATGCGGCGAGCGCGGCAACGAGATGACCGACGTGCTGATGGAGTTCCCCGAGCTGACCGACCCGTACTCCGGCGAGCCGCTGATGAAGCGCACCGTCCTGGTCGCGAACACCTCGAACATGCCGGTGGCCGCGCGCGAGGCGTCCGTCTACACGGGCATCACGATGGCCGAGTACTTCCGCGACATGGGCTACGACGTCGTGCTGCAGGCGGACTCCACGTCGCGCTGGGCCGAGGCCATGCGCGAGATCTCCGGCCGCCTCGAGGAGATGCCGGGCGAGGAAGGCTTCCCCGCCTACCTCGGAACGAAGCTCGCGGCGTTCTACGAGCGCGCCGGCAAGGTCATCTGCCTCGGCGGCGCGCTCCCGGGTGAAGAGGGCGACACCCGCAACGGCGCCGTGTCCGTCGTAGGCTCCGTCTCGCCTCCGGGCGGTGACCTCTCGGAGCCTGTCGTGCAGAACACCCTGCGCGTCGTGAAGGCGTTCTGGGCACTGCAGGACCGCTTGGCCTACGAACGGCACTTCCCGGCCATCGACTGGCTGACCAGCTACTCGCTCTACCTGGACAAGGTGGAGCCGTTCTGGAAGGAGAACGTCTCGGCGCAGTACCGCTCGCGTCGCGACCAGTGCATGGCGATCCTCCAGCGCGAGAACGACCTCGGCGAGATCGTCCGCCTGGTCGGTCTCGAGGCGCTCTCGGGCGACGAGCAGATACTGATGGAGACGGCCAAGTCCATCCGCGAGGACTTCCTCCAGCAGAACGCCTTCCGCGACGACGACCAGTTCACGAGCCTGAAGAGGCAGGACCGCCTGCTCGAGACCATCCTGCTGTTCCACACGACCGCGCTGGCGGCGCACGCCAAGGGTGCGGCTCTCAAGGACATCTTCGCCGCCCCGGTGCGCGAGCGGATCACGCGGGCCAAGTACCTGACCGAGGAAGAGGCGCCGGCCGTGCTCGATGCCATCGCGGCCGAGATCGAGACCCAACTGGTGGCCGACGGCGACTCCGGAGCCGGTGAGGCACAACGCCAAGCCGTCGGGCCAGAAAGGGGGCGCACTATGATCCGCGAGTACACGAGCACCCGCGACATCGTCGGCCCGCTGCTGCTGGTCGAGAACGTCGCCGACGTGAAGTACAACGAGCTGGTCGAGCTCGAGTTCCCCGACGGGTCGAAGTCCCTCGGCAACGTCCTCGAGATCGACGGCGACGTCGCGCTCGTCCAGGCGTTCGGCGGCACCCGGGGATCCAACCCGACCAGCACCAAGGTGCGCTTCCTGGGCCGCTCCCTCGAGCTCGGGGTCAGCCGCGACATGCTGGGCCGCGTCTTCGACGGCCTGGGCCGTCCCGCTGACGGCGGTCCCGACATCATGCCCGACAAGCGGGTGTCGATCTACGGCGAGCCGATCAACCCGACCGCGCGAGACTTCCCCGACGACTTCATCCAGACCGGCGTGTCGGCCATCGACGGTCTCAACCCCCTGGTCCGCGGCCAGAAGCTGCCGGTGTTCTCCGGCTCCGGTCTGCCGCACAACCAGCTGGCCGCCCAGATCGCGCGTCAGGCGTCGGTCCTCCAGCGCAGCGACGATCCGGGCAAGGTCGGCGACAAGATCGAGGGCGAGTTCGCCGTCGTCTTCGCCGCCATGGGCATCACGTTCGAGGACGCCGACTTCTTCATGACCGAGTTCCGAAACACCGCGGCGATCGAGCGCGCGGTGCTGTTCCTGAACCTGGCCGACGATCCCGCGGTCGAGCGCATCGCGACCCCGCGCATGGCGCTGACGGCCGCCGAGTACCTGGCGTACGAGTGCGACATGCACGTGCTGGTCATCCTCACCGACATGACCTACTACTGCGAGGCTCTGCGCGAGGTCTCCGCGGCCCGCAAGGAGGTTCCCGGCCGCCGTGGCTACCCAGGCTATCTCTACACCGACCTGGCGACCCTCTACGAGCGCGCCGGCCGCATCAAGGGCCGCAAGGGCTCGATCACGCAGGTGCCGATCCTGTCGATGCCCGACGACGACAAGACGCACCCGATCCCCGACCTCACCGGCTACATCACCGAGGGCCAGATCATCCTGGACCGCACGCTCAACCGCCGCGGCATCTACCCGCCGGTCGCGGTCCTTCCCTCGCTGTCGCGCCTGAAGCAGAAGGGCATCGGCCCCGGGAAGACCCGCGAGGACCACGCCGACCTGTCCAACCAGCTCTTCGGCGCATACGCCCGCGGCATCCAGGCCAAGGAACTCGCCGTGATCCTCGGCGAGGCGGCGCTGTCGGCCTCGGATCGCGCCTTCGTGGCGTTCGCGGACGCCTTCGAAGAGCGTTTCATCCGTCAGGGGGAGTACGAGGAGCGCTCCGTGGAAGAGACCCTCGCCCTCGGCTGGGAGCTCGTGGCGCTCCTGCCGCGCACGGAGCTCAAGCGCATCAAGGACGAGTTCGTCGACAAGTACCTGCCGAAGTCGGAGGCCTAGACCCCGGATGCAGACCGCGCTCTACATAGTCCTCGCGCTTCTGGTGGCCGCGGCCATCGGGCTGCAGGTGTGGAGCACCCGCGCTGTCGGCGTGGGCGAGAAGTCCCGCACGGCTCCGTTCGTGATCCTGCGCATGCTGAACCTGGTGCTGCTCATCGGCACGATCGCCCTCGTGGTGTTCCTGATGGCGAGGCGGTGACCGCATGCCCGCGCTGCGAGTGAACCCGAACCGCATGGAACTGCTGAAGCTCAAGCGACGCGGCGATGTCGCCAGACGCGGTCACAAACTGCTCAAGGACAAGCTCGACGAGCTCATGAAGGAGTTCCTGGCGCGCATCGGACAGAACCGTCGCCTTCGTGCCGAGGTCGAGCGCGAGCTGGCGGACGGGTTCGGGCTGCTCGCCCTTGCCCGGGCCGAGGCGGGCGCTTCCGTGCTCTCCCAGGCGCTGATGGCCGGGGAGCCGGCGGACCTGCTGGCGGTCACCGAGAAGCCGATCATGAGCGTACGTGTGCCCGTGTTCGAGGTGGCCGAGGTCCCCACGCGCGCCGGCTACTCCTACGCGACCACACCGGCGGTCCTGGACGGAGCCCTGGAGCGCCTCGCGGCGACCGCGCCCAGGATGATCGAACTGGCGGAGCGCGAGAAAGCCGTCGAGCTGCTCGCGGCCGAGATCGAGCGGACACGCAGGCGCGTCAACGCACTGGAGTACGTCCTCCTGCCGCAGATCGTGGAGACCATCCGCGACATCCAGATGAAGATGGACGAGGACGAGCGCGGCAACCTGACCAGGCTGATGAAGGTCAAGGAGATCATCGCCGAGAAGGAGAACCGCGCTTAGGCGTCCCGTCCGGCCGCTGGTCGGAAGCGGGGCTCTGAGAAGTTAAGCAACATTGCGCATCTTCCGATACACAGTGTAGCCAGGAGTGGGAGGGAAAACTCACAGTCCTGACGAGCTACCGGTCTCGCACGAGGCGCCCCACCGAGTGCGAGACCGGCGCTATGCTAGCGAGTCTGCCCGGTGAAGGCGAACGCTTCCAGCAGGAGGTAGGGGACGAGGGCGCCGCCGTCTTCTCCCACGAGCTTCCTTTCCGAACTGATCCCACCCACGCGCGCGAGCGCCTCCACCGCGCTCTGCGTGAAGCGCAGGTTGCGAAGCGGGGTGGTCAACCGGCCGTCCTCGATCATGAACGTCCCATCGCGGGTCATCCCGGTCAGGGTCGCGCGGACCGGATCCTCCATGTTGACGTAGTGGAAGCGCGTCACGTAGACGCCGCGCTTGACCGACTCGATCAGGGATTCGGGAGTCGCGTCACCCGCCGCCAGCGCCACGTCCAGCGGTATCGGGCCGAACGAGTCCGAGGCGGGCAGGGCGTGTCCCGTGTTCGGCCTGCCCGTCTTGGCCGACCAGTATGAGTCCGTCACCGGATCGCCGACCACTCCGCGCTCGACGAGCCCCACGCGCTGCTTGGGCATGCCTTCGAAGTCGAACGTGAGCCCCAAAGCGTGCGCCGCGAGGGCGTCGTCGATGATGGACACGGATTCCGACATGACGCGTTCCCCGCGCCGTCCGCTCATGAAGGAACGGCCCTCCTCGACCGCCTTGGCGGAGCCGCCGAACCACCCGAGGAACTGGACCATGCTGGCGACCGCGTCAGGCGCCAGGACGACGGTGTAGGCGCCGGGAGCGAGGTCCTGTGGCCGCGCGGATCGCTGCGCCAGCGTCGCGGCCTGCTCACCCATTGCTTCGGGATCCAGGTCGGAGGCGTCGCGTCCCGAGAATGACGCCCAACCGCTTCCCTGCTCCGGACCCATGGAAAGCACGGTCGCGCTGCAACCCGAGCAGGGCATGACGGCCTCGACGCCCAGCGAGTTGGCCACCGCGACCACCTGCTCCTCGACCGAGACCTTTCCGGCGGCCGTCAGGTCCCTCGACGCCGACTGCGAGACGATGGCGCCGACCGCGGCGGCTCGCCTTTCGGCGCCGAAGGAGCGCGTGTTCTCCGAAGTCCGGTCAAGGAGAGTCAGGGGCCGGGGTTGCGGAAGCCCCGGGAAGTCAGGGTCCTCGGGTGCGTGGCGGGCAGCGTCCACGGCGTCGGAGCAGCAGGCCCGCAGCGACGCGTCGTCGGTCCGGTTGGTCGACGCGACGCCGACCCTTCGTCCGATGACCGCCCGGAGCGTGACGCCGGTGTCCTCGGACGCCACGTTCTGGTGTATGCGATTGTTCGCGAATCGGGTGAGCGCCACGGACGTGGACGCCACAAGCGCCTCGGCCTGGCTCGCGCCCTCGGCGGTCGCGATCTCCACCACCCGGCGCGCGAGTTCCTTCGCGTGTGCCGTATCCGGCGTCATCTGCCCACCCCCACCTGGACGTCGCGGAATCGCGCGGGCGCGGCTCCGTGGGCGACGTGGGCGCTCTGCATCGGCTCGCCCTTGCCGCAGTTGTCCAGGCCCCACACTCTCCAGGCCTCGCGCGAGCAGACCGCGTCGCAGCCGCCCCAGAACTGCGGAGTGATGCCGGTGTAGTTGGGGCGCTTGACCATGCGGGTCAGCTTGCCTTTCTCGATCTCCCAACCGATCTCGCACGCGAACTGGAAGTTGAGGCGCCTGTCGTCTATCGACCAGGAGTTGTTCGTCTCGATATAGAGGCCGGAGTCCGTGTCGGCGATGAGGTCCTCCAGGCTGCCCGCGTCGCCGGGCTCCAGAGACACCGTGGTCATCCGGATGATCGGGACCCGGTTCCAGCCGTCCGCACGCATGCAGCCGTTGGACGTGCGGCCGATCGCCGGCGCGGACTCGCGCGAACTCAGGAAGCCGGTCAGGATCCCGCGCCGCACCAGGTGGTCGCGTTGCGCGGGAACGCCCTCGTCGTCGTATCCGAACGACCCGACCGAACCCCTGATCGTGGCATCGGCGGTGATGTCGACCAGGTCGGAGCCGTACCGGAGACTCCCGATGTCCCCGGTGGACAGGAACGACGTGCCCGCGAATGCGGCCTCGTCCCCGAGCACGCGATCCAGCTCCGTGGGATGGCCGATGGACTCGTGGACCTGCAACGCCAGCTGGCTGCCGTCGATGATAAGCGTCGTGTTGGAGCTGGGACACTCCGCGGCGGTCATCAGAGCCACCGCCTGCTCGCCGATCCGGGTCGCGTTACCGACCAGGTCGAGCGCCGTCAGCGTCTCCCATCCGCCCTGGTAGCTCGCTCCGCCCATGCTGTTCGGGTACGACCGGGAGAGCACCTCGCCGCCGTCGATCGCGTAGGCGCATATGCCCGCGCTCGACTCGACCCAGTGCTGCTCGATGTAGGAGCCCACCGTCGAGGCGAATGTCTTGGACTCCTTGAGGAATCTCATGGTCGACTCGGCCAGGGCCACGCCCGCGACCGCGCGCATGGCCTCGTCGGCAGCCAGGAGCACAGCCATCTTCTCGTCGAGCGAGACCGAGAACGGGTCGATCTCGCACGGGCCGTCCCACTTGCCGTCATGCGCCGCCACATCCGCCAGGGTCACGCGATGAGAGCCAACGAGGGCCGACGCCTTGGCTATCGCCACCGCCTGCCTTGCCACGCGGGTCGCCGACTCTTCAGTCACGTCGTGTGAGGAGGCAAACCCCCAGGCGCCGTCCGCGATGACGCGAATGCCGAAGCCGAACGAGGACGACGACGTGATGCGCTCGGTGGTGCCGTTTCGAACTGAGACGCCCTGAGTCTGGGTGTCGGTCACACGGACGTCGGCGTAGGTGGCGCCCTCCGCCGCGGCCGCCTCGAGACAAGCGGTTGTGAACCCCCTCATGAAAGCCCCCCTGCTAGACCTTCTACTTCTGGCCCGGCAAACCGGATGGCAGTGACACGCCCGACACTCCCATCGGCTTCCCCACGCGCAACTGCCACGGGTAGCGTCTTGCGCCCGTGAAGTCCGAGCGGTCCGCGAGCTTGCTGACCTTGACGTAATCCCCCGTGTGCGGCGCGTGGACGTAGTAGCCGCCGCCTATGTACATGCCTACATGGTGCACCGGTGAACCGAAGAAGACCAGGTCGCCGGGGAGCAGATCCTGCACGGCCACCTTGTCCCCCAGCAGGATCTGGCTTGCCGCGTGGTGCGGAAGCGAGACGCCGTGCTGACGCATAACGTACATCGTCAAACCCGAGCAGTCGAGTCCCGACGATGGAGAAGCGCCTCCCCAGACGTAAGGGATGCCGTGGTAGGACAGCGCCGTCTCGGCTGGGGAGAACGGCTGGACTGTGACACCGGCCTTGCCGGCTCCCGCCATGATGTCCTGGAAGAGCGCCATCTCCGAGCCCGAGCTGCGCCTGGCCTGTGCGTCCAGCATCGCGCGCAGGTCGGCCTGCGCGCCGTCGAGCATGCTCTGGCGCTCGGCCATGGTGCTCTCGATCTCCGCCTTGTGCGCGCTCAGCGTCATCTGCAGGGACTGCGCCTCGGCCTCGGCGGCCGTGAGGCTGGCCTCCTGGCTGGCGATCTGGTCGCGTTGAGCCGAGAGCCCCTCGGCGAGGCCTGCGTCTGCTGAGGCGATGGTCCGGATGAAGTCGAAGCGCTGAAGGAGGTCGGGGATGGACTTGGCCCCGAGGACGATCTCCGCCGAGGACAGCTCGCCGTCGCGGTACATCGCCGCTATCCGCGTTTCGAGAAGACTCTGCTGCGAGTCGAGCGCGCCGGTCGCCGCCCCGAGGCTCTGGCGAGTGGCCGCCAGACGGTCCTGGACCGCGCCCAGCTGTTCCGAGGCTGCGTTGGAGGCCTCGGCGGCCATCTCGAGTTGGCTGTCCAGGGCGTCGAGTTGATCGCGAAGGGCGTTGAGCCGAGCCTGACGCCTCGTCAGCTCGGTTCGGAAGGCGCGGGTGCCGGGCTCCGGCGGCGTCGGGGTCGCGGAGGGCGCCTGCCCGGGCTGGGGATAGGCGGGTGTGGACGGGGTCGCCCATGCCGCGCCGGCCAGGGAGATCGTGCCCGCGAACAGAGCGAGCGCGATCGCCATCGAGGAGGCGCGGACGCCGGCCCTCGCTGACGGCCGGTCGGTATGCGGTTGCTTGGCTACTCTATCCAAGTCGCATGGCTCCTTCTTCGTGTCCGCGCAAAGCGGGATCGGCATCCCCGCCTTGTCGCGCGCAGGCCCGCATCGTGAGCCCGATTCGCTTCTTTGGCCGATATGCATCCATGGCCGAGAGGACATAATGCGAAAGTCATGCCGAGCCGCGGTGCCATGTGTGCGTCCCGGCGTGCGGAGCGACCAGTCGCGTACGACGCTGGTGGTACGCCGTGGCTACGCCATCGGCTCGATGCGCGATGACGTCCGGAGGGCTACCATCGCCATCATGGAATCTCCACATCAGGTCCACACGCTCGCGCCCTCGACGGGACGGGCATTCCTGGCGGACGCCGCCCTGGCCATGGGGCTGACCGTGTTCTCGTGGCTGCAGGTGTCAATGCGCCCGATGTTCGTTCTGAGGGGCCTGCCGATTCCGCTGCGCGGCGGCCGCATCTTCTTCCACTTCGGTCCGACCCTGCTCACGTATGCGCTCATAGCGTTCTGCTTCCTGCCGCTGGCCCTTCGCCGCCGCTTCCCGGGGCCGGTCCTTGTGACGACGACGCTGGCGGCGGCGATGTACATGTGGGTACCGAATCCGCCGGCGCTCACGGTGGTGGGCGTGTTCATCGCTCTCTACACGGCGGGGACCCTCATGGACCGGCGTACCTTCCTGGCCTGGGGAGCTCCCGCGGTGTTGCTCGTCTTGTTCACGTCGGTCCCCGCTCCCCGGTCGGAGATGTTCTGGCCCGACCTTGTCCGGACCCTGGCGGTGCTGCTGACCGCGGCGTTGCTGGGCGACGCGGAGCGCAATCGCCGGGCATACGTCTCGGAGTTCGAGAGGCGCGCCCTGGAGGCTGAGCACGGTCGCGAGGAGGAGGCCCGCAGGCGGGTGGACGAGGAGCGTCTCCGTATCGCCCGGGAGCTGCACGATGTCACGGCACACAGCCTCTCGGTGATCGCGGTCCAGTCCGGCGCCGCCGCCCACGTGCTGGACTCGAACCCGGAGGAGGCCCGGCGCGCGCTTGTCGCCATCCGGGACACCAGCCGCGCCGCCCTGCAGGAGTTGCGCGCGATGCTCGGGGTCCTGCGGGGCTCCGAGGACGACTCCGCGGCGCCGCTGGCGCCGGCGCCAGGTCTCGCCCATCTCTCCGAGTTGGTCAAACCCCTCGAGAACGCGGGCCATCACGTCGAGGTCTCTGTCGAAGGCGACACGACCGACGTTCCCGCGCTCGTCGATGCCTCGGCGTACCGGATCGTTCAGGAGGCCCTCACCAACACGCTTCGGCATGCGGGAGATGCGAGCGTCCGGATCGCCATCGCGCGGGATCCGGCTGCGCTGCGGATAGAGGTGACCGATGACGGGGTGTCCTCAGGAGTCGTCCGGGAAGGCCACGGCATCGCGGGGATGCGCGAGCGTGCCGAAGCGCTGGGCGGGAGCCTCGAGGCGGGACCGATCCCGGGAGGCGGTTGGCGCGTGTCCGCCAGACTGCCCGTGACCATGAGGCAGCAATGATAAGGGTGCTCATAGCCGACGATCAGGCGCTCGTTCGCGGAGGCTTCCGAATGCTCATCGACTCGGCCGAAGACCTCGAGGTCGTCGGCGAGGCGTGCGACGGCGCGCAGGCCGTCGCCCTGGCGCGCGAGTCCCGTCCCGACGTCGTCCTCATGGACGTCCGCATGCCGGAGGTCGACGGGCTCGAGGCGACGCGGATCATCTGCGGGCCCGACGGTGTCGCCGGGACCAGGGTCATCATCCTGACGACGTTCGATCTGGACGAGTACGTCTATGCGGCGCTGCGCGCGGGAGCCAGCGGATTCCTGCTGAAGGACACCGATCCCGCGGTCCTTCTCAACGCGATCCACGTCGTGGCGTCGGGCGACGCTCTGCTCGCGCCGTCGGTGACCAGGCGGCTCGTGGAGGAGTTCGCGAGACGTCCCGATCCGCACCGCACCAAGCCCGAGGCCCTCGCGTCCCTCACGGAAAGGGAGCTCGAGGTTCTGGCTCTCGTGGGTCGGGGACTCAGCAACCTCGAGATCTCCGAGGAACTCGTGATCAGCCCCGCGACGGCGAAGACACACGTGTCGCGAGTGATGACGAAGCTGGACGCGCGCGACCGCGCGCAGCTGGTCGTCGCCGCGTACGAGAGCGGCACCGTGACCCCGCGCGGGTCGTGATGGCGCCGCGACGGTGGCCGGCGCGCGCATACCCGCGTACTCCGTGGGTCGTACGGCCGAGTCACATCCGGCGGACGATGCCGGAGGGGCGGCGAGTCCGCTAGAGTGGCGATGCACGGCCACAGGCTCAAGCGTGAGGCCGTTCGCGAGAAGTGCAAGCAGACAGGTGAGGTGAGCGAGGCATGGCGGAGAGGGATGTCCCGAGAAACGACAACGGCCCGGACACGGACGAGTCATCGACCGTCGTGCCCGACGTCGAGGTCCCGTCCGCAGCGCCGGCGGCAGCCCCGGCGGCTCCGCAGAGGAATGCCTGGCTGCTCCCGGTGGCGATCATACTGGGCGCCCTGCTGTTTCTTGGAGTAGGCGCTCACATGACGTTCGGGGTCGCGCGCCTCATGCGTCGCGGCGTGATGCGCGGGGGATGGGCGGCGGACGCTCGCATGGGACGCATGCGGGCCGCTGACGGGCGCGGCATGAGGCAAGGCTGGCGCCAGGGACGCGTCCCGCGCGGATGGCGTGTACCCGGCCGGCGAGCGCTGCAGGGTGCTCCGGGAATGCGTCTTCCGCGAGGCGGTCTCGGACCGCGCGGGCGCCGCTGGAGAGTCCCGGGAGGCTCGCTGGACGCGACGGGCACGACACAGACGATCAACCCGACCTACTGACCGGGACGTGGTCGTGGGCGAGAGCCTGCCATGCATCGACATTTCGAAGGGTGGAGTGACCAGACATGAGTGACGAGAATCCCACACCGGTGGCAAGCGCCACGGTCGCACTCGCGATCCAAACGCTGAAGGACGAACTCGGCGGGTTGAAGCGGCAGGTGAAGAGTCTCTGGATCGCGGTCGTGATCGCGCTGGTGCTGGTCGTGATCCTCGCGGGCTTCACCATCCTGCCGCGCTTCTTCGGCGTGCGCATGATGGGCGGATTCCAGGGACGGCAGGGCGGGTTCCAGGGTCGGACGAACGGCTTCCAGCCGGGCATGCAGCAGCCGGGAGCGCCGCAGGGACCGCAGCAGCCGGGCACCAACCCGTAGGTCAGCTCGGCGGTAACGCATGAGGTTCAGGGGAGGATCCGGGATGGACGACGGAACGGTGGAACTATGAGCGGTGTCGGTGCGCCCCGGAAGCGTCGGCGCTGGATATGGTGGGTCGTCCTGGCGGTGGTAGTGGCGGTGGCGGGCGCCTTCGTCGCTTCCGGGCTGATGACGACTTCGACCACGGACAGCGGCTACACGACGGGCCAAGTCCAGCGCACCCTGCTGACGGCCACGGTCAGCGGCAGCGGGAACCTCGCAGTCGCCGGCGTCACAGCGGTCCAGCCCGGCATCACCGGAACCGTGGAGGACCTCTCGGTCAAGCTCGGCGACAGGGTCAAGGTCGACCAGCTGCTGTTCCGCATCGTGAACACAGACCTGGACGCGACCGTCACGCGCGCGGAGGCGAGCTACGAGCAGTCCAGGCAGCAGGTCCAGCAGGCCAACGCCAGCCTCATCCAGGCTCGGAACAACCTCTACAGCGTCCAGCACCCGAGTTCTCCGGGTACCGCGCCTCCAAAGCCCGTCGACGCCAGGGCCGTGAAGCTCGCCAAGAAGCAGGTCACTGTGGCCTGCATCGGGATAACGTCCGCCGGCAGGAACCTGGACTCGGCCTCGATCGCGCTGAAGCAGGCGAGAGACGACGCGGACAAGCGCAGGGTGACCGCACCGGTCAGCGGGGTGGTAACCGCGCTGAGCGCGCAGAACGGCCAGTCTCTGGGCAGCGGCGGTTCTTCGTCGGGCGGCTCCGCGGGAACGGGCGCCAGCGCGTCGGGGGCGGTGGAGATCTCGGACCTAAAGACGCTTCGGGCGCGGGTGCAGGTCAACGAGGTCGACCTCGTCAGCGTGAAGCTGGGCCAGAAAGCCTCCGTCCAGTTCGACGCGCTTCCTGATGGCGACGCGTCCGGCACGGTGACGGCGATCTCCCCAACAGGCACCAACACGCAGGGTGTCGTCACCTACGACGTCGACCTGACGCTCAGCCGGATCGACAAGCGCCTTCGTCCGGGGATGAGTTGCACGGTGGAGATAGTCACCCAGGTCAAGGACGGCGCGCTCGTCGTGCCGACATCCGCATTGCGGACCGATACCGCCACATCTCAGAAGTACGTGGTCGTCGTCTCCACCCAGGACCAGTCGACCCGGAACGTGCCGGTCACCACCGGCCTCGTCGTGGGCACCACCACGGAGATCCTGTCGGGAGTGACCGAAGGGCAGGTCGTCGTGACCACGCCGGGAACCTCCACCAACGCAACCGGCAGCGGCAATCAGCGCAACGGTGGGGGCGGCGGCGTGTTGCGCATGTTCGGCGGGGGCAGAGGCTAGCCGTGCCGGCGATCCTCGAGGTCCAGGACCTGGTCAAGATATATCGGGTCGCCGCGGACGAGGCGCCTGCCTTGGGCGGGGTGTCACTGTCCATCGACGCCGGGGAGTTCGTCGCGATAATGGGCCCTTCCGGCTCTGGCAAGTCGACGCTGATGAACATCATCGGCTGCCTCGACAAGCCGACGTACGGGACCTACATCCTCGACGGCGTCGACGTCTCCTCACTGGACGACGACCAACTCGCCGAGATCAGGGCGACCCGGATCGGCTTCGTCTTCCAGTCGTTCAACCTCCTCTCCCGCGCGACGGTGATGCGCAACGTCGTGCTGCCGATGATCTACACCAGGACCCCGGTCCGGGAGCGTGAGGACCGCGCGGCCGACGCGTTGCGCGCGGTGGGCCTCGACGAGACCTATTGGCCGCGCAAGAGCAACGAGCTGTCGGGCGGGCAGATACAGCGTGTCGCCATCGCACGGGCGCTGGTCAACGACCCGGCGATCATCCTGGCCGACGAGCCGACCGGAAACCTCGACACGCGCACCGGCGAGGTGATCCTCGAGACGTTCCGACGCCTGCAGGGCGAGGGTCGTACCATCCTCCTGATCACCCACGAGCACGAAGTCGCGGCGCACGCGGACCGCACCGTGCATCTCCGCGACGGGCTCGTCGTGAGTCACGAGGCCGCCGAGCGCGACTCCGGTGGCGTCGGAGCACCCGCATGAGCCCCTACGACATCGCGCACGAGACCATGCTGTCACTCACCGCGAACAAGGTCCGCTCGACGCTCACCATCCTGGGGATCGTGGTCGGCATCGCGTCGGTGATCCTCATGGTGTCGATCGGACAGGGCTCGCAGACGGCGATCGAGAAGTCCATCCAGTCGGCGGGCTCGAACCTCCTGATGGTATCCGCAGGCGGAGGAGGCTTCTTCCCCGGCGGCGGCGGGCCGGGCGGCGAGGGCGGCGGCGGCGGTTCGCGGCCGACGCTGACAGAGAAGGACGTCAAGGCCCTGGAGGGACTCCCTGGTATCGGCGCGATAGCGCCGGAGTCATCCAGCCAGTACGACGTCGCGACTCCGGGCGGCAGCGCGAACGTGCGCGTCACCGGCGTCAGCGGCCCGTACGAGACGGTCAAGGCGATCGAGACGTCGTCGGGGTCGTTCCTCACGGATGGGGACGTGCGGGGAAGCGCCAAGGTGGCGGTACTTGGACCGACCGTGGTGACCGATCTGTTCGGCGAGGGCGCCGATCCGACGGGACAAAAGATCCGAATCAACGGGATAGTCTTCACGGTCCTGGGGGTGACGAAGAGCAAGGGTGGCACCGGCTTCGGGAATGCCGACGAGGTCGTCTACATCCCGCTGACGACCCTGCAGCGGTTCCTGACCGGCAACGACACCATCTCCACCATCAACATCGAGGCCACGAGCGCCGGAGTCATGAGTTCGCTCCAGCAGGCGGTCAACGACACCTTGATCGTGTCGCGCAACGTGAAGGACCCGACGTCGCCGGATTTCCGGGTAATGTCGCAGTCCGACATCCTTGCGACCGCGTCCACGATCACCGGCACCTTTACCATCCTGCTCGCATCGATCGCGGGGATCTCGCTGCTGGTCGGTGGCATCGGCATCATGAACATGATGCTGACCACCGTCACCGAGCGGACGCGCGAAATCGGTCTGAGGAAGGCGATCGGCGCGCGCCCTGCGGACATCACCTCGCAGTTCCTGGCCGAGGCCGTGACGCTCACCGTGCTGGGCGGTGTGATCGGCATCCTTCTGGGATGGGGGGCGTCACTCGCCCTGGCGGCCACGGGGCTCGTGCAGACGGAGGTGTCGGTCAACGCAGTCGCTCTGGCGGTGGGCGTCTGCGCGGGCATCGGGATTGTTTTCGGCTACTACCCGGCTCGCCGGGCCGCGAAGCTGGACCCCATAGAGGCTCTGCGCTATCAGTAGTGGGGCGGATGTCGGGCGCCGGCTCGCGGGTGTATTGTCGAACTGCTGATCGGGGGTCGGGGGGGTCAACCCGAGCCAGGCGGGAGTCGGCCAAGTCCGCAGGCATCCTATTCGGGCACAAGGAGTGGGACGGGTTCCCATGGACTGGGGGGAGATCGATGGGTGGCTGGCGATTTCGCGTGACCGTCGTCGCACTCGCGTGCGCGCTCGCGCTCGGGGCTGCGGGGTGTGCGCCGACCGCGACACCGCAACGAAGCGGAGTCCCGCCGGCTCCGCAGCCGGCCGGCGGCAAGATGCCGGCGGGCTCGGCGAGACTCACGGATGCCGACAGCGGCGCGACGGTCGATCTGACAGTAGGCGGCGCACTGGTGATCGATCTCGAGGAGAACGCCTCGACCGGGTATTTGTGGCAGGTCGACGGTACGGTGCCAGACGTTCTCGGGCCCGTGTCGGACAGCGCGAAGGCCAGCGAGGACACGTCCGTCGTGGGAGCATCCGGTCGGCGCATCCTCGAGTACGCCGCGGTGAAGGCGGGGGAGGCCGAGTTGAAGCTCGTCTACGTGCGATCCTGGGAGAAGGACGTGGCACCCGCCAAGACGTTCACGGTGAACGTGGTCGTGAGGTAGGCGGCGGTCGCGGGGGCATCTGCTCGCAGACATGGCGGCCGGCGGCGCGCCGCGGCCCGACTGCTGGCGTAGCGTCTGACATTGCGCGATGGCGTCCCCGGTGCTATTGTTCGTCTCCGCCGCTCGTTGGCGCAGTTCATATTGCGGGGTGGAGCAGTCTGGTAGCTCGTCGGGCTCATAACCCGAAGGTCGTCGGTTCAAATCCGGCCCCCGCTACCAAAGAAACAGCAGGTCAGAGGCCAAGAGGCTTCTGACCTGTTCCTCTTGCATAGGGGTCTGTCCCACAAACTGTCGCACAGAGCACGCGGACAGATGGGACTAGACCGACTGCGGCGGCTGGGTGTTCGTGGCCGTCGACCATTTCAACTGAGGCGGTGGGGCGCCACGTCCGCAAGCGGGGGGATCGTAGAAGCGCCCAGACGCTCTGGGACATTCCGCCAGGGGGGTGTTACTTGTCTCCGCGTGCGCTGAGTTCTTCCACTCGCAGCGCTACACTGGAGCCATGAGTGGGATCCACCAGGGCGAGAGTGGACGGAGAAGCTTCTCGCTGACGGCGCCGATCCCGCCGAAGTCCTGATGCTCTCCACGCCACCGGCCGACGAGCGCAACATCCGCCTCAGCTATCTGGTGGCGTGGGATATCGAGGAGTTCGAGTACCTCTACGACTTCGGTGACGACTGGAGACATCACGTAAGGATCGAAGCGCTCGAGGACATCGACGCCGACGGACTGCCCGCACTGCTCGGAGCCGCGCGTTCGGGCCCGCTCGAAGACTGTGGCGGAGCGCCAGGGTACGAGTTGATCCAGCGTGCGTACGCCGGCGAGCCCGTTGACGAGTGGGGCCAAGAACTCGCTGGATGGGCGCGGATGAACATGGGCCCGCGATGGACACCCGAGACGCTCAACACTGAGCTGATCAAAGACCGGCTTTCTCGCACCTGGCGAGGGCCGCGGAAGTAGTCCCTCCCTGAGGTTGCGGCGGTGACCGCATTCAGCTTGACAGTGTTATGTCTGGTGTATACAATCTATCTTGACAGGATAGATTATGTACACAGAACATGATGCCTACATGACGAGATTCTCAAAGACCCTGGGGGAGACCGAAGCAAGGTTTCTCGCTGACTTGGCGTCTCAGGACAAGACGATCTTCATCACTGAAGATGCCCGCCGGGTCAGTGGCAAGCCGATCACGGCCGTGGACCTGCTCATCGCCAAGCTTGTCAAGAAGAAGTGGCTGATCCGTCTTAACCGCGGCGTCTACCTCATTGTCCCTCTGTCCGCGGGTGAGGAAGCCGAGTACTCCGAGAACTGGTACGTCGTCGCCAGACACCTGATCCAGCCGGCGCCCTATTACCTCTCGTACTTCAGCGCTCTCGAGATCCACGAGATGACGACTCAGCCGGTACTGACGGTCTACATCTCGACACCCGTGCGGCGGATCTCAAAGGAGATTGCCGGCGCCACCTACCGCTTTGTCACAACCAAGCCTGAGGACCTCTGGGGGACCGAGGAGACCTGGGTGACCTCAAGTGAACGAGTCGCGGTAAGCGATCTCGAGCGCACGATCCTGGATTGCCTCGATCGCCCGGACCTTTGCGGCGGCATCATTGAAGTCGCCGGGGGACTTTGGGCGGTCCGTGACAAGATCGATTACCCAAAGCTCGCCGAGTACGCCGTTCGGCTTGGCCGCAAGAGCGTTGCCAAGCGCTTGGGCTTTCTGCTCGACACCTTTGGGCTGGGAACTCCAGAGAACTCGGCTGCGCTCGAAGGACTCATCACCCCGAGCTACGCCATGCTTGACCCGACTTTGCCAGCGACCGGACGACACGTCCGCAGGTGGAGGATCAGAGTCAACATCGAACCCGAGGAACTTCGCGCAGCTACAACAACCTAACCGAAGAAGGAAAGCATGATCACCCAACGAGAGATATCCCAACGAGCCTATCACGAGAAGATGAGCGATCGCGTCATCGAGAAGGACTACGTTCTCACGTGGATCCTCTTGGCCTTGGCCGATTCGCCGCTCGTCGGCCTCATGGCCTTCAAGGGCGGCACCGCGCTCAAGAAGATCTACTTTCCGGACTACCGCTACTCCGAGGATCTCGATTTCACCTTGACCGGGGAGGACACGCCAGACGAACTGCTCGCCGGGCTCAGTCAGCTGTTGCATCAACTTGCAGAGAGCCAGGGCTTCCAGTTCGACATCCCGGAAGGACGTATCGAGCGCCGTGACGAGAGTCTGACCATCTATGTCAAATTCGTCGGTCCGCTGCAGGCTCGGGCCACCAGCCGGGACTTGAAGATCGATATCACTCTAGTGGAGCGCCTGGTCTTTCCCGTTCAGATGAAGATGGTCTTCTCGGATTACAGCGATCGTGTCGAGAGGCAGATTCGCGCTTACGCGCTCGAGGAAGTGCTCATTGAGAAGCTCTGCGCGATCATCGGACGAACCGAGCCCCGTGACGTCTACGACGCTCACTATCTGCTGCAGCGCACAGATATCGATTTCTACTTGATCCCTGCGGCGTTCAAAGAGAAGGCCGCCTCAAAGGGCATCGATCCCACCAGGCTTGCCGAGGCGCTCTCAAGTAAACGACCGACGCTCGAGCGAATGTGGGAGAACCGTCTCAAGCATCAGGTTCGAGAACTCTCTCATCTGGAACAGGTGTTTCGCGAGCTGAATCGGAAGCTCAGAGAACACGAACTGATTTGACCCGGTGCGATTCTCGTGATTCTTCTAGACCACCAGCCTCGAATACCGAACTCCTGTTCGCTACAGACTCTATAGTCTCGCTGGTCTCCGTAGCGGTAGCGGAGCCTGTAGGTCCCTCCGGAATGCTCGACCTTGTCGCTCGTCGTCACGTTGTAGCCATGCTCCAAGTTCTGCGACTGTGGCTTCGAGCACCGGACGCTCGGTCTCGTAGCTCTCAAGGGATACCTGTCCGACGCAGGTTAGGTCGGCGTCGACGGGGAGTCTCGGGATGGGAGGGTGGAACACGTTGAGTGCCGTGCCTCCGTGGAGCCTCACTACTCGTGCACCCACCTCTCAAGCTCAGTCGCGTTTCGCGGAAGGTAGAGACGCCACTGGGGCACCCAGGTGCCTGTCTCGTTGCTTCGAGTGAGGTAGTAGGGCCCCTTGCTGAGCGTTGACCGCATCTCGTCCAGTGCGTCTTCCCCGACGTACCATTCACGGGCTCTCTGTTCGAGGACCCAGCCGGTCCTGGCGGTAGCAGTCGGGCTGTCAAGCCTCTTCAAGTAGGCGAGTACGTTGGATGCGTCTACGTAGGGAAGGCCCGCCACGCTGCGGAGGACTTCTTCCAAGCCACCCGCAAGGTCCGCGCGGTTCATACAGTCCACCAGCGTTCGCTCCCGGCTGGTGGCCCTGGCGAGACCGTCGGGACGGCGAACCAGCGTGGTCCATAGCACGGCGTCAGTGTCAGAGAGCGAGCTGGGGAGTTCGTAGCGGCGGAAGTCGAAGTCGCGATACGTGAAGCCCGGTGTCTTGCTGCTGGTCCAGAACTGGACCCGCCTCGATGGGCTGTGTGCCAGGCCGTGCAACTCGAGAGCGGAATGGTAGATCATCACCGCTTCCGACGATACGGCCGCGACCACGAGGAACGGATCGGGCTCCAGCTCGGCGAACCGGCCGCTGCGTGAGACGTAGACCCCCCGCATTACCCGGTCGGCAAGACCGTTCTTGGTCGCCCGGACCAACAGGTTGTATGCGGTGCGGCCTTCGCCAAGCTCGCCGCGGAACTCGTCGAGCGAGAAGACATGATGCTGTTCCAGGAATGACTGAACGCCCACTGTTGGTCACCTCGCGGAGATAATACCACTCAAAGTGTGCATTCGCACTAGTACCTGCCAACTCCGCAACGGCCTTCGTGCGGAAACGGACGATGTGGAGTGTGAAACCAAGAGGTATTCACCAACAGATGACACCGCATCCTCCGCAGGGGGACTAGCCGGACTTCCCGAGCCGGCTTCGCGCGGCTGCCATGTCGATGATGTTGTCGGTCATCGCATCGACAGCAGCCGCATCAACATCGCGCTTGAAGGCAGCAGGAGCGGACTGAACGGAACAGCGCCCAATACAACTCATAACCCGAAGGTCGTCGGTTCAAATCCGGCCCCCGCTACCAAGAAACTAGCAGGTCAGAGGCCAAAAGGCTTCTGGCCTGTTCCTCTTGCATAGGGGTCTGTCCCACAAACTGTCCCACAGAGCAGCCGGAAGGATGGGATCAGACGGACTTCCCGAGCCGGCTTCGCGCGGCTGCCATATCGATGATGTCGGCTGCCGCCGCATCGGCAGTAGCCGCGTCAACCTCCTGCTTGGCGTGAACGGAACCCCTGCCGCCCCACGTTTCAGCCATCGTGTCAGCCGCGAGCACGGCATCGTCCTTTGAGAAGTGCGAGTAGTTCATCGTTGTTGAGATATCCTCGTGGCCCACAAGTTCTTTGAGCGCGTAGATGTGGCCGTGACCTCGGCTCAAGAAGATGTAGGCGAAGGTGTGTCAGACAACGCTTTCCGTGTCCTTGGGCGTGTTCCACTACGGTCGGCCGTTGCTTGACTGGATCAACGACGCGCTGCGGGAGCGTGGCGAGCCGAGCACGAGCTGAAGGCTCCCGGCCTCGCCGCCGTCCGGCTCACTGCGACCTTTCCCTCACGACGCGGGCCAGGTCGAGTCCAGCCACACCTCTCAAGCCAGGCCACAACGACAACCCGGTCACGGCCAGCATTGCCGCCGCGGACAAGACCAGCGTGCTCGCGCGCATCTGCAGACGAAAGCTGAGCAGGTCGCTGGAGTATGTGGCCATGAACGCAGCCGCCGAAAGATAGCCGGCCAGAAGGCCCGGGACGATGCCGATGACCGCGATGAGCATGTTCTCCAGAGTGAACAGACGGGCGATCATCCCCCGGGAGATGCCGTTGGCGCGCATGCCGGCGATCTCTGACGAGCGCTCCGCCAAGTTGACCGAGACTGTGGTGAAGATGAGCGCGAGAGCCATCGTCGCACCGAAGATCAGCATGATTCCCACGAACACGTAGAAGAACCCCATGTACTGCAGGACCGTCTCGTACAGCGCCCGCGAGTCCGTCACGACGATGACCGGTTCCAGGTCGCGCAGAGCCTGCAACGTGGCGGCTCGGTCGGCTCTCGGCGTGAACCGAGTCATCACGATCGAGCGGTCGGGCGCGGCGAGTTGGCCCTCGGGATCCGACAGCCCCGAGGTGCGCAGCAGGTTCACGAGGGTGGGCCGCGACACGTACGTCAGCGTGCCGAGCGGCTCGTCGAGCGGGCGGCCCATCGGGATTCGGACGCTGCGCTTCAACGCGGGGAACGACAGGGTCACGACATCGCCCTGCACCGCGCCGGTCTTGCCACCGATGGATGCCCCTGCAAGCACCTTCCCGGCAGGGAGCCCTCCAGCGGCGAAGCGGTGCATCTCGGTCGCGGGGTCGAACGCCATCAGTTGCGTGGCATAGGATCCGGATGGGCCGCGGACGGTCACCTCGAGCCCAACGACCTGCTCGGCTGACGCGACCCCCGGCACCGCGCGGATCCGGCGCAGCAGGTCGGTCTGCACGGGGACCTTCATGACCACGACGGCGTCTTCGCGCTCGACCCCGTTGAACTGCCGGTCCAGCAGTATCTGCGTCGTGTCCACGAGGCCCCACGATGTCAGTACGAGAGTCAGGGCGAGCACGATGCCGGCGATCGTCGACAAGGTGCGTCGGGGGTTTCGCCAGACGCCGCGCACGGCCGCTCGCCAGCGGACCGGGACTCTCACCAGGGGCGCCAGGATTCGTTCGAGCAGACTGGAATGCCCGAGGGCGAGTGGCACGGCCCCGCGCATGGCCACGGCGGGTTCGACCCGAACCGCCTGTCGGGCGGGAAGCCAAGCCGCCAAGGTGCCTGCCGCGACTCCGAAGAGGACTCCGAGAATCGGCGTGAGCGGCCTGAGTTGCCGGATGGTGTCGGGAATGCCCAGTTCGGCGGTGTATTCGCCTGTGATCGCCCACCCGAACACCACTCCCAACGCGGCCCCGATGACCCCGCCGACGAGCCCGAGCGAGGCACCGTAGCCCAGATAGTGAGCGACGATGGGGCCGCGGCGCATGCCGTTGGCTCTCAGGGTGCCGATCTGCGAGCGCTGAGCGTATACGAGCCGCGTGAGCAGGAGGTAGGTGGCCAGCCCGGCCGCCAGAAGGAACATCATCGGGAAGAGTACCGCCATCTCCGAGAAGCCGGACACGTCAAGAAAGAGAAGCCGGTTCGAGGGCTGATCGGCACGCGACACGGTTGAGGCAGCGTTCGCCGTGTCCGCGGCGCGCCGGACTGCGAGGTCGACGACGGCCGAGTCGGCTCCAGGCGCGTAGCGAACGAGCGCCTGACGGATCGCAGAAGGACCAGCCACAGCGGCCACAACGTCTGCGGGCACGAACAGCACGCCGAAGTCGCGCGGGCCCTCAAAGAGCTGTTGCGCGCTCCGTGCGGGCCAAAGGTACTCGGGTGAGACCACGACCCCGGCGATGGGGACGGGCTGCCAACCCCGGGCGGTCAGCACCTCCACTGAATCCCCCGGCCGCAGGCCGAACGTCACGGCGAGGTGCGTCTCGGCCAAGGCCGAAGTGTCCCCCGGCCGCAGGTAGCGCCCGCCTATGACGTCCACACGGTCGATGGTCGGCTGCTGATGAGTGGGGATCGAGGTGAGCCGCCCGACGAAGGTCGCGCCGTGGATGCGCATCGGCACGTCGGCTTGGAGGCGCTCCTCCACGGCGGTCACTCCTGGTATCCGCCTGGCCTCGCCCGCGAAGGAATTGTCGGGTCCCGTCACCGTCATATCGGCGAAGGCCAGGCGTTCGTAGGTGCTGCGGTACGAGACGTCGAGGTTGCTGTAGGCGTCCCACGACGCACCGAAGAGCATCACTCCCATGCTCATGGTCACCAGCACGGTGATGAACTGCCAGCGTTGCCGCGACAGGTCGCGCATTCGCTTGCGCGACAGGATGCTCACCAGACCAGATCCTCCGGCTCGACCCGGCGTGCGTTGGGCTCGTCGGACACGATTCGGCCGTCGCGCAGGCGAAGCACGCGGTCGGCCATCTGGGCGATCACGGCGTTGTGGGTGACGGCGAGCACCGTACGGTCGCCTGAGTCCGCGACGTCCCGCAGGACCCGCAGCACCCTAGCGCCGGTCTCGATGTCGAGGGCCCCGGTCGGTTCGTCGCACAGGATGAGAGGTGCGTCTTTCACCAGCCCGCGCGCGACAGACACGCGCTGTTGCTCTCCGCCCGACAGCTGTGCCGGGAAATGATCCATGCGGTCGCCCAGTCCGACCTGGGTCAGCACTCGCTCGGTTCGCTCGCGAGCTTCCGGGCCGGTGAGTTCGGCGAGGAGCTCCACGTTCTCTCGAGCGGTCAGGGTCGGCACCAGGTTGAAGAACTGGAACACGAAGCCGATCGTGCGCAGCCGGTATGCCGTTCGCTCTTCCTCGTCAAGTCCCGCAAGGCTGCGCCCGAAGACGCTGAGTGTGCCCGCGGTCGGCGTCTCAAGTGCTCCAACGAGGTCGAGCAACGTGGTCTTGCCCGACCCGCTGGGCCCGAGAAGGACAACGAACTGGCCGGGACGGATCGTGAACGTCGCGTCGGCCAGAGCGTGCACCTGTGTCGATCCTTCGCCGTAGGTCTTCTGGAGGCCGACAGCATCGACTGCCGCCGGGCTGGTTGAGGCGCCCCGCGTCTCGCGCTCTCCAGATCGCGCTCCTGCCTCCAAGTCATTCTTCGCCTTCGGCGGGTTCTGGTCTCGCGATTCGCCCGTCATGATCTGCCCGTCAGAATCATGCCCAGGCCGGCCTCGAAGTCCAGCTCGTGATCCCACTCTGGTGGATAGACCGGCAACTCCGGTACCAGAGGCCCGGCCCCGCTCATCTCGCGCACGTTGGTGCGCACCAAAGGTGCCGTTTCGGGGATCTCACCCACGAAACCTCGAGCTTCGAGCCAGGCGTATCCGACGGTGAACCCCAGCAGCGCATCGAAGCGGTGAAGCGCTGCGTCCGTCGTCACGCCCTCGTGACACATCTGACTCAGCGTGGCCTCCGCCAAGCGGCGTCCAGCGGCCGAGCCGAAGGGTCGGCCGGCCAAGAGCGGCAGGAGGTTAGGATGCCGCTGAAACAGTCGGCGCAGCGACCGGAACATGAGGAGGACGTCGGCGTCGTGCGGCTCGGTGGTGGCGATCTCGTTCAACTCCTCGAGCGCCGCCTCGACCATGCCGTCCAAGATCGCCTGCTTGT
Organism: uncultured Coriobacteriia bacterium; assembly: GCA_963695385.1. GTDB lineage: Bacteria > Actinomycetota > Coriobacteriia > Anaerosomatales > PALSA-660 > JANYAK01. The sequence continues at coordinate 1,705,845 of OY968780.1, read as the reverse complement.
TCGCGACGTGACGGTAGAGAGCCATACCCTCGACGCCCAGCTCCTGACCGAGTCGGCGAATGCTCAGAGCCGGGAGTCCTTCCGCGTCGACGACGCGCAGGGCGGTCTGGAAGATCGATTGCTGAGTCATTGCGCTTCTTGGGGGCACTGCCTGACTCCTCCGAGCAGGTCGGCGGCCACGGGGTTCCGTTGCCTGATCTCCAGCGTACGCCGCGCCTGTTTACAATGTAAACTACCCTGCATGGGAAGCGACCACACAGATCACAAGAAGACCTCCCCTCTTCGAAGAGGCTTCACCGTCTACTGGGCATCAGACACCGCAGTTATGCTCACGATGGCGGCGCTGGTGGGGGTGGGCGCTGGGCTGGGTGCCGTGCTGTTTATCCGCGCGATCGGATTCTTCCAGGCGATCTTCTTCTCGGGTGGCAAGAGCGCGTTGAGCTTTCTCGGCTCCTGGTATGTGATCGCAATTCCGGCGGTCGGAGGCCTGATCGTCGGCCCATTGATCCACTTCTTCGCGCCGGAGGCGAAGGGGCATGGGGTTCCCGAGGTGATGACCGCCATCGAAACGCGCGGCGGCCGCATTCGCCCGGTAGTCATCCTCGTCAAGGCCGTCAGTTCGGCCGTGACTATCGGTTCCGGCGGCTCGGTCGGTCGAGAGGGACCCATCGTGCAGATCGGGGCGGCCCTCGGGTCCGCGCTGGGCCAGCGGTTTCGCATGAGCCGCAAGCGGACAATCGGCCTGCTGGGCGCCGGGGCCGCGGCAGGCATCGCCGCCACCTTCAACGCTCCCATAGCCGGCGTGATGTTCTCGCTCGAGGTGCTGATGGGCGACTACACGATCCAAGCATTCAGCACGATGGTGATCGCCCGCGATGGACCATGGCCACAGAGCCGAGAATGATCGGCCGAGGCCGGGAGGAAGGTGCCCCCGCCACCAGGCCAACGGAGAGCTGATCTTCATGGCAGCTGCGCCGACGATGATGCCCAGAGCCAGGGGCGCGATGCCTCCGCCAACGAGCAGGTTGACTACCGACAGCAGGATGAGAGCCAGCCCCGCGCTCCTGCGGTGAACTAACACGGTGGCCCACGCCAGGAACGTCAGCGAGACGATGATTGCGAGGAGCCCGCTAATGAGAAGGTTCGGAACGATCGTCATGGCCGGCTCCCCGGCCAAGACGCGGAAGAAGTCCGAGTTCGGCCATGACTGGAAGACCAGAGAAGCTGGGGCGACGTTGCCCTGGAGCATTTCGCCGATGCCGTGCTCGACACCGGCCAACGCCGCGATCGAGGCCAGCGCGGCAACGTTCGTTGTTCTGGCACTGTTCACGTCTACTCCACCTTCCCCGCTACCAGACGCCGCATCGCTGCAACCGCCTCCTCCTCCGGGTGGCTAGATGGGTCCTCGCGGATGATTCGTACCGCCTCCATCCCCACAGCGACGGCGAAGGCTGCGGTCAGGTCGACGTCTGCCACCTCGAACTCGCCAGCGGCGACGCCTTGTGTCAGAAGCTCGCGGACCATTGGGCCGAACACCCGCGCGTTGACCTGCGCGGTGAGCTCCTCCGGCTCGACCATCTCCTCGTGCGGCCCCGATTCGTAGAAGCTGCGCGCGTCCGACAGAGCGATCGCCACCACTTGGAGCATGCGGCCGAGCGCCGTGGACTCCGTCAGCATCGACTCGACACGCCGGCGCTGCTCCGAGGCGCTCATCTCGAGCGCGTACTGCAAGAGGGCATCTTTGCTCGGAAAGAAGTCATAGATCGTCTTCTTCGAGATGCGCAGTGCGCGAGCGATGTCCTCGACAGCAGTTCGGCGGTAGCCGTGCCGAAACGCAAGCTCGAGGAACTTCCGGGCGACCTCATCCTTCGTTGCTGGCATGTGTCCCTGCTCCAACGTGTGTACGAGGAAACGAATTGGGTACTCGCGTACAGTATGTCCCCAGATGCAGATGCGTCAAGCGACGAGTGGCATCAAACAGGCTCGGTGCGTGTCGACATACCGAACGATGTCGCGCTTGGCCTGCGCCAGCTGGGACAGCATTCTTGCCGGCTGACCGTGAAGTACCCACTCGCACCCTTGGGAATCGGGCCCGGGTGGTAGGTGTGCGCGGACTTCGCGGAAGGGCTTCCGCCGTTCAGGGGCAGATCGGTCGCCCACAAGGCATCGCGGTGGAGAAGGACTCGCGAGCACTTGACAGCGGAGTAGTTCACGTGTAAGGCTGTACTGACACGTGAAGGAGGCGCATGACGGATAATCTCACGGGCGACCAGTTGCTGAAGATGCTGACGGCTCTGGCTAACCCGCACCGCCTCAAGATCCTCGCGGCGCTCAGCGAACGACAGGAGTATGTGAGCGAGTTGGCGCGGGAGTTGGAGATGAGCCGTCCGCTGCTCCACATGCATCTCCAGACCCTGGAGAGGGCGGGCCTCGTGGTCGGCCGGCATGAGGTGTCCCCGGAGGGCAAGGCGCTTCGCTATTACCGGGTGGCCGACTTCGATGAGCGCCTCACGCCGAAGCGGGTCGTTGAGGCGGCGAAGACGTTGACCGGCACGGACCAACCGGATGGAAGGATGAAGGCATGAACGTAGGATGGCCGACCGCAGTGATCGTCGTGATGTTGATCATCGGCGTGGTCGCAGTGGTCTCGGCAGTGATCGGGGCCAGGGCGGGCGTGGCCCAAGAGGAAGCGAAGGGCAAGTACGGCGAGCAGTACCGGATGCTTGCCGCGGACTACGAGACCCTCGCCAGGGAGTCGCACGACGTCCAAGCGGCCATGCAGTCGGACCTTGCCGACGTGCGCGACAAAGTCGAGTCGATCGAGCGGATGATGCGCGAGGTCGGGTAGCCGCCGCGCAGTGACTGAGGGGACCGGACATGTCTTTCGAGCAGTTGCGCATACCGGGGTTGGTGCTCGCCGGAGTCGTGGTCATCGCGTCCGGCTTCTGGCTGACACGTGCCGGCCGGCCGTACCCCATTGCGCTGGTGACGGCGCACAAGGCGGCCGCACTGGCCGCCATCGTCATTATCGGCATGGTCGTGTACCAGGCGAGCCGCGTGACGGCACTGCCACGTCAGGAAGTGATACTGGTTGCCGTCGCCGCCGCGTGCGTCGTCGCGACGTTCGCCAGCGGCGCGGTCGTGAGCGCGACCGAAGCCGCGCCGGCATGGGCGCGCTGGATGCACAGGACCACGCCGTACCTCGCAGTGGCGCTCTCGTCGGGGAGTGCCTACTTCGCCCTGACCCATCTCTGATCAGACCGTGGAGCGACGACGGCATCCCGCGGTCACGCCGAGTTCAAAGGTCGAGTCGCGGGTCTACAGGCACGACCTGACAACGCCTTGGGGGGCTCGCATGAGAGAACAAAAGGGGTATTCGGAGGAACCGTTCGGCGGCAACCGTCACATGGTCGCTGCCGCTGCAGCAGCCGGCCGAGAGAAGGACACGATCCACCTCATCACTGAAGTGGATATCACCCGGCCACGCCGTCTCATCGCCGAGCACCGTGAGCGCAGCGGCGAGAGACTGTCGCTCACGGGCTACGTTGTGGCCTGCGTGGCTCACGCGCTGGCCGAATTCCCCCGGTTCAACTCGTTTCGCAGAGGCAGCCAGCTGATCGTGCTCGACGACGTCACGATCAGCGTTCTGTTCGAGCGCGAGATCGACGGCGAGAACATCCCGGAGCCAGTGGGGATCCAAGCCGCCAACCGGAAGACGCTTCGTGAGATCAACGATGAGTTGCGGGCGGCACAGCAACAGTCGGGGCAGCGTCTCGGCTCCGCGACGGGGACCGCCTGGATCCGTCTCATCCCGAGCTTCCTGCTCCGGATCTTCATCCGTCTGGCATCTCGCAACATCGGGATGCAGAAGCGGTTCGGCGTTGTCGGAGTGACAGCTGTCGGCATGTTCGGCGCGGGACCTATGTGGCTCGTGCCGCTCACGAGCGCCACAGTCACGGTGGCCGTGGGCGCGATTGCGAACCGCCCGATGCTCGTCGACGACTGCCTGCAGGAGCGGGAGCACCTCTGTCTCACGGTCTCGTTTGACCATGACATAGTCGACGGTGCGCCCGCCGCTCGCTTCATGAGTCGTCTAGCTCACCAGATATCGAGCGGCACTGAAATCAGCGCATTATCACCTGACTGCAGCGACTAGAGCCAGCCAATCGGCTTTCGGCGTTCGACGTACTTGGCACCGTGGCCGGTAGCACGCCCCAATCCTCAGTTGGACGCGGCTGGGCACTTCGCTCTCACCTTCAAGGCGAAGTAGGCAAGTGCTATCGAGGCGATCACCACCGTGCCTTCGAGCAACGAGTATCCCAGGGGCGCGACCTCGGGCTGCATCAGGTGCGCCTGGTCTGCGACGACCTGAAGGACATTGAGTCCAGCTGCGACCAAAGCAACGATTCCTCCGAGTCTGGGACGCACGAAGATCAACGGCATCGCCGCGATCTCGGTGATCAGTATCGCCAGGAAGAGCAGCAGCCAGAACTTGGACACATCACCTTGCGGTCGGGACTCGAAGCCGATAGGGGGCGGAAACTCCAGAACGGTGACTGCCAGGATTGCGATGACAGAAGCCAGGACTCCGCGCTTTGCCCGCTTGAGACTCACCGCACTGCACCTCCCAAGATCTGCAGATGCCCGACGAGCGCATCCAAGCCAAACTCGAACACCTTCGACGGCTCGCCGAACGCTCCGCCGGCTGCCGCGGCGCTCAGGACCGGCAGTTCCGGCGCGGGCAGCATGGGCGGAAAGAGGTACACTTCCCCGCCCGCCTCGGCATGTTCTCGCCAGAACGCCTCCAGCAATACCGCCCCTGACGTGAGCATGCCCACAGCTTGGATCGCCAGCACGGCGTCGGCGAGCGGGACGCCTGCGGAGGTGAGGATTGCGACGCCGTGCTCGACGATCCGTAGCGAGTCGAGTGTGTTTATCGGCCAAGTCGCGGCAAGACGGGCGACTGCGGGGCTGTGCGCAAGGATCGCCGACCGGTAGGCCCGCGCCACCTCACGGAACTGCTCCCGCCAGGGGGTCGACGAGTCAGTCTCCACGTCGGCACCGGCCAGGACGGCCTCGACCACGCCGGCGAGGAGGGCCTTCTTGTTCGGCAGATGACGATAGGCGGCCTTCGGGTCAACGCCGAGCTTCGCGCCCAAGCTGCGCATCGAGAGCGCGTCGAGGCCCTCCCCGTCAGCGATCGCCAAAGCGGTCTTCACGAGCAGCTCGCGAGTCAGCTTCTGCTTCGTATCCCGTTCCTTGTCTGCCATCTGTCGCCCTTTCGGACACCGGGTGTTTACAAGTCCACACTGTGGACTATACTACACATGTCCACGCTGTGGACAGCAAGTTTGGAAGCGCACGATGAACGGTTCGAAGGTCGTTCTCATCACGAGATGCTCGCCGGGTTCGCACCCAACGGAGACGAATGGAGGGGACCACGATGCCTGACAAGATCCTGGTCGCTTATGCCAGCCGAGGCGGATCCACCGCGGGCGTAGCTGAGGCCATCGGCAAGACACTGCTCGACAAGGGGCTGGAAGTCGACGTCCGCGAGATGGCGGACGTGAGCGACGTGACACCCTATACAGCGGTGATCGCCGGCAGCGCCATCCAGGGTCAGCGATGGCTGCCGGAGGCTATGCGGTTCCTTCGCGAGAATCGGACGGCCCTGCAAGTCAGGCCCTTCGCAGCCTTCCTGGTCTGCATCACGATGTCCATGAAGAACGCCGACCACTACCGCGACGGTGTGGCGCAATGGCTTGGGCCTGTGCGCGAACTGGTGAAGCCCGTGAGCGAAGGTCTGTTCGCCGGAGTTCTGGACGTCAGCAAGGTCCCTTCCTTCGGCGACAGGCTGAAGTTCCGTCTGACCGTGGTGTCGGGTGTTTGGTCTGAAGGCGATCATCGGGACTGGGAAGAGATCCGCACTTGGACCGATAGGACCGCGTCCCTCCTGCGCCAGCGCGATGCGCAGATGCCAGTTTCTGTTGCCGGTGTTCTCGGGCGCGGTTGAGGTTCTCGATCGCCGGACGAGCCGCGCGCTGTGACTCGGAGGCATTCTGCCAGCCTCCCGGCGCGATGGCCAGGGCGTGAAAGCACTGCCGGCACAATGGAGGGAGCGCATTGGAGACATCATCGACAACTGGCGGGCGGCCGAGCAGACTCGACCGCACCGGGTTCTGGGCAGCGGTCCTGACCTCCGTCCTCGCCGCCGTGTCCTTCGCCGTGGCAGCCACCACGCCACCGAGGACCGGGCCGTTCGCAGCACCAGGAACTGCGATTGCCTATCCCTACACCGCGGCCGCGCGTTTCGTGCCGCGCGACTTCTTCTGGATGTACCTCGCCCTACTGATGATGCTGGCCTTTCTCGTACTGGCCGCTTGCGTCCGCGAGAGCGCGGCGGACGATCGCAAGGTCTTCGGCACGATCGGGCTGTCATTGGCTGTAGTCTCGTTCACGGTCATCGCCGTGGACTACTTCATCCAGCTACGCACCGTTCAGCCGGCTCTCGTGAGACGCGAGTGGGATGGGCTGGCGATCCTGTCTCAGTACAACCCTCACGGTGTCTTCATCGCTCTCGAGGAGGTCGGCTTCCTGACCATGGGATTGTCCTTCGCCTTCCTCGCGCTCGGGCTAGGCAGCTCGCGCCTGGAGCGGGTCACGCGCTGGGTGTACTTGGCGTCCTCGGCGTTGATCGTCGCGACCTTCGTCGGGATGTCGTCGTACCTCGGCTTCGGGGTCGAGTATCGGTTCGAGGTGACTGCCATCTCGCTCGGCTGGCTGACCTTGACGATCTCAGGAGTGTTGCTCGCCTTTGTCTTCCGTCGCCGGGCACGTGAGTCGTAGACTCTGGCTCAGCGGCCGTCCGCTGGCGGAGATCGAGGTGCGTGGGGCGAACATCCCCCTGGTTCCCGCCCTCGTCTTCACACTCGCCACCGGTGATCTCGCAGCGAAGATCGCGGTTTGGGTCCTCTGCGGCTTCGCGGGGGTTCTTGTCAAGGGCTTCGTCATACCGGTGGTTCGCGCGAACGTGAAGATCACGCTGTCCCACACTTTGTCCCACAAAGTGTCCGGAATGGGCGGACCAGTCGGACTACCCGAACTGAATAACCGCAGGTAGACGGACTGCTCGGACTAGACGGACTGAACGGAACACTACCCAATACAACTCATAACCCGAAGGTCGTCGGCGCACAGTCCCGCCACGAGCCCCAGCGCGATCCATGACTTCCGTTCCACGGCCGTTCCCCCGTTCCAGTCCCTGTGCAACGTCCAGACAAGGCGGCGAGGGAGTGCCGGGAAGCGTTCCGTCGCTGTACCGAACAGTAGCACTTGGGACGATTCTTCAGTGCGGCAGCAGGTTCTTGGCTCGAAACTTGCAGAATCACGACAGATTCTCTAGATTGGCATGGACAGAATCTGCTGGGACTGAGAAGTCCAGACTCCAGAGCCGCCGACAGGGCCGTTGAGGTGAGAGCATGAACGATCTTGTGTCCATCGGGCAGCTCGAGAAGGCGACCGGCCTATCCCAGACCAAGCTTCGCCAACTCGCGAATGCAGGCGCGATACCTGCGCAGCGCACTCAAGGAGGCCACCGACGCTTCGATGTGGCGGCCGTGAAGGCGTCGCTGCTGCGGTGTAGTCTCCCCGCGATCCCCAGTCTCTCGCTGAATCTGCACGCTCCAACTCTTGAGAGGAGCTACAGGCTCGATGCTAAGCCGGAGCACGAGATCTGGTACGAGATCGCCGGCGAATTAGGGCTCGACACCAAGTCGCCTGCCGGCCGCATCGCGCACTACTCATTCACCGAGATGATGAACAACGCGATCGAGCATTCCCAGGGTACCACTGCCGTCGTCCGCTTCTGGCTTGACGCATCCTCGCTGGCGTTCGAGGTCGAGGACAACGGTATCGGCGCTTTCGAGCGTCTCCGCCTCGGGTTTGGGTTGCCTGATGCCCTTGCAGGCATCCAGGAGTTGACGAAGGGGAAGCGGACTACTGATCCAGCCAACCACACTGGCGAGGGCGTGTTCTTCACATCGAAGCTCGTCGACTTCTTCCAGATGTCCTCAAACGGACTGAGCTGGGTGGTCGACAACCTCCGCAGCGATCAGACAGTCGGCGATTCTCCGCGCGCGCCAGGCACCACTGTCTTCTGTCAAGTGGACCCCCACACGACTCGCGATATGACTGATGTATTCAGGCGCTTCACCATAGACTCTCAGTTCCTGAAGACACGGGCTGTGGTGAAGCTGTTCGAGATCGGAGTCGCCTTTGTCTCGAGGAGCGAGGCCCGACGTCTCTTGGATGGTCTCGACCGCTTCAGGGAGGTCGAACTCGACTTCAAGGGAGTAGAGATGGTCGGGCAAGGCTTCGTTGACGAGGTCTTCCGTGTGTGGCGTTCCGCTCACACGGATGTCGAGCTTGTTCCGACGAACATGGGGTCCTCGGTGGAATTCATGGTGAGGCGCGGACTTCCACCAGTCGAGGAAGACTAGGTCGCCGCCCCGACCGCGGGCGCGCACACGCTCGAGTTCTGCGCGCCATCCAAGTAGACGTAGAGCACGCGGACCGCCTGTGCCTTGATGGTGATGCCCCGCTCGCGTTCGATGTCCATCGAGTCGAGAACCTGCGCCATCATGTCGCGGTTCTCGATGGTGTGCGTGAGCTCCAGCACGCGATCGGCCAGAGCCGACTTGCCGCGGTCATCAGGACGATGTATGCATGGCGTGGGACATCGGCGAGAGACCGGGGGAAGCAGTGGACGTCTACGAGTACTGCCCGAGGGAGCGCTCCCCGCGCATCAAGGCTCGACTTCTTGCCTGTTTCGGCGCGCTGATCCTCGGCATCGTTCTTTCCGCATGCTCTTCGTCAGGACCGAAGTCGACGACACAGGAACCGACCTACGCCGCACCCGATCCGATCGACGTCAAGGTCACCTTGGACGCGAAGCTCGCCTCCAAGGGTGTTCTCACGTCGGCGGGCGGCAAGATCTCGGCTCGGGGTTCCGACGGGACCCGGTTCACACTCACGCTGCCCAAGGGTGCGCTGCGCGATTCCGAGAGGATCACATTGACGCCGGTGTCGTCCGCCGCGGGGCTGCCCTTCAGCGGCGGTCTGGCAGGTGCCGTGCAGATGGCGCCCGAGGGCCTTCGACTGCTGGCGCCCGGATCGCTTCTGATCGAGAGCCCAAAGGTCATCGCCGCCAAGGGCTTCGAGACCGTGGCCTTCGCGTACCACAAAGATGGCGAGGGACTCTATCTGGATCCATCCGAGACAAAGGACGGCGCTCTCACGATCGAGCTTTGGCATTTCTCCGGCGCGGGTGCGGCGCAGGGCACTCCGGCCGAGATCCAGACCCAGCAGACGCAGCACGTGCCCTCCAACGCCGAAGACGCCTTCCGCCAGCGCGTTCGGGCGTACCTCGGCCCGGAGCGCCAGGCGCAGCTGATGGGTGGGAACGTGGACCCCGACCAGCAGTCGACTCTGCATGGATTCCTGCGCGAGGCGTACGACCGCTTCATAGGTCCCGAGCTGCCGATCGCGCTGGAGGACTGCAACAGGGCTCCCGCCATCATGTCCAAGGCGCTGGGGTGGGCCAGACAGGTGCAGCTGATGGCCAACAAGGATTCTGCACAGGGGGCCGAACTGCAGGCGCTGGCCGAGGGCATCATCAACACCTACGAGAAGGTCAAGATCAAGTGCTGGCGCGCGTACAAAGCTGTCGGGAACTACGGACAGGCGGGGCCACTTTCAGGCGTCGTCGGGGATCTGACCAAGCCGTTCACGCTCACGTGCTCGGGCAGCGGCGGGTTCACAGCCAGTTTCCACTTCACTCCGTCGAGCCGCGAGTCCGGCACCTGGACCATGACCGCGGACCTTACCCACGGCGCGACGAGCAAGGCCGGCGGCACGTACACGGTGCAGGGGGCGGACTCCGAGTCACCGAGGATACTCACCAGGGGCCGGGGGGTCACGACCGCTCCGGCGGGTCGCGTCGAATACGCACACAACGTCCCGTTCCAGCTGGAACAGCTGGAGTGAGGGGAACCTCAACCTGAATGTGACGGGCGCGAGCAGCGGCTGGGCGAGTGCAGCGGCGACCACTCCGCTAACGACGACGCTGCGAATCCGGCCCCCGCTGCCAAGAAAGTCGCAGGTCGTAGGCTCACAGAGCATGCGGCCGGTTTCCATTGGTGGCCGCCTTGGCGGGAATCCACCCCAGCGGCGGCGACGGGAGGACCGCGAGGATCGTCGCATCTCTCGCGGCGCGGCGAGCGAACGGCGCGTGATCCGGTCCGGCTGCACTCCGAACTCTCCCGCCGCCGCGCGACTTGATAGACTAAGGCTTCCGGCGATCGTCTCGAGGAGCAACATGACGAAGCACAAGTTCGTGATCATGTCCTGCATGGCTGCTGCTATCGTCGCCTCAATGGCGGCGCCGTCAGGCTCGGCCGGACTCGTCGCTGGGTCCGGCCTCGCGCCGAGCGGGTGGCCGATGCGCGGCCATGACGCCGGGCTGACTGGCAGGGCAGGCAACCCAGGCCCGGCGTACGGCCTGGAGAAGTGGCACGTCGACGCGGCGGGTGCGGTGTCGCCCGTGGCGGGTCCGGACGGCACGCTCTACTTCGGATACATGGAAACAAGTCTGTACGAGACCACCTCCGGGCTCGGCGCGATCTACCCCGACGGGACGAAGAAGTGGGTCTTTCCGTCCTACGGCGATCTTCAGGGCTCGCCGGCAGTGGGGTCGGACGGCAACGTCTACGTGGCCACGTCCATGGGTCGCGTCTACTCGGTCTCGAAGGACGGAAGACAGAACTGGATGTTCACCACCGCCGCAGGGATCCAATCATCTCCCTCGATCGGGCCGGACGGGACGATCTACATAGGGTGCGAGGACGCCAAGCTGTACGCTCTCAACCCGGACGGCACTCAGCGGTGGGTCTTTACCGGCACCGGGCAGATCCGCTCGACACCGTCTGTCGGCCCGGGCGGGGACATCTATGTCATGTGCTTGGACGGTCATCTGATCGCCATCAGCCCGATGGGCAAGAAGGTTTGGGACCGCAGGCTCTCGTCGCTCGCGACCTTCTACGACGCCTCGCCCGCGATCGGAACGAGCGGGACAATCTACGTGGGAGGCGACGACTTCCACGCGATCAACCCGGATGACGGTGCCGACCTGTGGACCTTCCGGGCCACCCGCATACGACTGGGGGGCTACCAGTTCACCAGGTCTCCCGCGATCGGCCCGGACGGAACGGTGTACGCGTGTGCGCAAGACAGCACCCTGTATGCGATCGACGGGCAGACGGGGCGTCGGAAGTGGGTGCACTTCCCGGTCTCTGACGCGAATCCGAGTGTCGGGTCGGACGGCACCGTCTACTTGGGGACCGTGTGGGGCAAGATCGTCGCGCTCAACCCGGACGGCACTCAGGAGTGGCTCTTCGACAGGTTCCCGGGCGTGGCGTCTGGCTCGCCCTGCATCGGGCCGGACGGCTTCCTATATGTCGGAAGTCGCTACAGCGACAACTGGCTCGCCAACGGCAGCGTGTACTGCCTCGGCATGACGCCGACGTCGCTGACAATAAGCGCCCGCTCATGGGTAGCGCGGTACCGGCCGATCACCCTGGCCGGGGCGGTCTCGCACGGCAATCCCGGAGATCGGGTGCGGGTCGAAGTGAAGAAGCCGAACAGCAAGGTGCTATGGTCCGTGGCTTCGACACGCACCGCGAACCGTTTGACGCCTACGAGCGCAGTGAAGTGGTCGTACCGATACACGCCCACTCTCCACGGCAAGTACCAGTTCCGTGTGAGGCTGTCGCGCACGGAGACCAGGACGGCGAGTGTGTCCAGAGTGATCTCGGTCTTCGTCAAGTAGGAGAGCGGCCCGCGCCCGGTTCGAGGACCATCGACGAGCCGGGCGTTCTCCGCACTGATGTCGTCGGGCCGCGACTATATGATTGATCGCCAAGGAAGCAAGCGGATCCTTCCGAGCGCTCAGTGAGCGGAGCGCTCGTCGCGATCGGTCGACCCTTCCGCGTCCCGTTCGAACAGCCCCGTCTCGTACGCGAGCACGACCGCCTGGACGCGGTCGCGGAGGTTGAGCTTCTGGAGTATGTGCGTGATGTGCGTCTTGACCGTGGTGTCGCTGATATAGAGCTCTCGACCGATCTCGACGTTCGAGAGGCCCCGGGCGATCAGGCGAAGAACGTCCAGCTCCCGGTCAGTGAGGTCGTCGATCTCTCTCGGAGGCCTGGGATGCGGGATGCGCGTGAACGTCTTGATCACGCGCTTCGTGATGGCCGGCGAGAGGAGCCCCTCTCCACCGGCGACGACGCGGATCGCGGCGAGGAGCTGTTCGGGAGGGTCGTCCTTGAGAACGAACCCACTGGCGCCGGCGCGCAGCGCGTCGTAGACGTACTCGTCGAGGTCGAACGTCGTCAGAATAAGGACTCGGGCCGTGTCGTCAGCGGCGAGGATCCGCCGCGTCGCCTCGAGCCCATCAAGCTCGGGCATGCGGATGTCCATCAGCACGACAGTGGGCCGAAGGATGGCGGCCTTCTCGACCGCCTCCAGCCCGTTGCTCGCCTCGGCAACGACCTCGATGTCGGGATCTCCGGCGAGCAGCATGCGAAAGCCCGCGCGGACCATCGACTGGTCGTCGGCGACCAGGACTCGGATGCTCATGCCTGGTACCGGTCGAGGGGGAGGCTCGCGCTGAGGATGAAGCCGCCTCCGGGTGCGGTACCTGCGTTCATCGTGCCTCCGTAGATCTTCACGCGTTCGCGGATCCCGAGGAGCCCGTGGCCGAGACCGTCGCTAGTCGAGCCTCCCACGCCGTCGTCTGTGACTTCGAGCTCGACCACGTCCGGGCGATAGCGCACGGTCACGTCGGCATGGCTGGCGCGTGCGTGCTTGAGCGAGTTCGTGAGAGCCTCCTGAACGATCCGATACGCGGAGAGATCGATCGCGCGCGGCAGCGGGACGGCGTCGCCTTCGACGTGCAGCCGTGCCGGAAGCCCGGCGCGGCTTATCCCCTCGACGAGGGCGTCGAGATTCTCGAGACCCGGCTGCGGCGCGAGTTCGGCGTCCTGGCCGTCGTCGCGCATCGCCCCGAGAAGGCGGCGCATCTCCTGCAGCGCCGCGCGACCCGTCTCCTCCACGCCCCTGAGTGCATCCTTGTCCTCGGCCATCGCCTCCGGCAGCTTCAGGCGGATGGCCCCGACCTGAAGCACCATCACGCTGACGGAGTGCGCGACGATGTCGTGGAGTTCGCGCGCGATCCGCGCACGCTCTTCGGCCACTGCGATGCGGGCGGCCGACTCGCGCTCTCGCTCGGCCTGGGTCGCCCGCTGCTCCGCCGCGTCGGCCTGATCGGTCTGCGCCCGGAGCGCGAAGCCGGCAAGCCAGGTGACCACGAAGAGCATGGGGATGAAGATGAACTCGCTGGTCGTCTGGTTAGGGTCGTTGTAGACGAGGATCACCGACGCGATCGCGACGACGGCCAGGCCGATGCGCGCCTTGTCGGCATCGCGCAGGTTGCCGAGCAGGAACGCAGAGGCGATGCCGGCCGCGTTGACGGCGACCGCGAACACGACCAGTCTCCCGTCGACAAACGAGAGCAGCGCTCCCAGCACCCACAGCGTGGAGGGTGCCGCAAACGGGAACCGGCGGTACCACAGCAACGAAAGCACAAAGAGCAGGACCGCAGGTACCGTGAACCACAGCGGCGTGCGCGGTGACCGCAGCGCGTCGTACCTGAACGCCACCTCGAGCGCGGCCTCGACCGCAGCCAGCACGATCAGGGCGTCGAAGCCGTACTTGCGGGCAAGAGAGATCACTTGGCTCATGCGCCAATCGTACTCCGCGTCCCTGCGGCCTGCCTCCTACCAAGGTAGGAGTCGGAATCATCGGCTGGTCCTGCCTCGAATCCTGCCTTTCGACGACGCGTCCTGCGCAGTCGCGCCCTAGCGTTAAGGAGTGCACTGACCACAGGTAACGCGAGAGAGATGAGGAGGATGTGTCATGAGATCTGAAGCAAGGATGCTGACGGATGCGATGGCGTTCCAGAGGCATCCAACGTTCGTCCCGGCGGTGAAGGACAAGGCGCAGAGCGCCAGCAGTGACAACCCGCTGGTTCGCTTCTTCGGCGTGATCGCCGACCCGGCAGCGTGGAGCGCGCTCCTGTACATGTCGCTGTCGCTGGCCACGGGTGTCATCTACTTCACCCTGGCAGTCACGGCACTGTCTCTAAGCGCCGGCATGATGATCCTGATCATCGGAGTGCCCGTAGCCGTGATGTTTCTGGCCGCGATTCGGGCCACCTCGTTCTTCGAGGGACTCATCGTCGAGTCCCTGCTGGGAGTTCGGATGCCGAGGCGGCCACCGGTCGCCGAGGACGCCGGCGGCCGGGACGGAGTCGTGCGGCGTGTGAAGTCCTGGCTCTCTGATCGTCAGACGTGGACGACGCTGCTCTACATGCTGCTGATGCTCCCGCTCGGGATCGTCTACTTCACGCTTGCGATCGTCGCGCTGGCGCTTTCCGTCTCGGCCGCAACCGCGCCGATCGCGTGGGCGGTCTTCCCGGCGGCGTTCGGGCTGCCGCCGGACCGCTACCTGCACTACTACGTCTACTTCCACCGCCTGGATCCGTGGTCGTCTCTGCTCGTCGTGGCCGCCGGGATCCTTGGACTGATCGCCACGCTTTGGATGGCCAAGGGCATCGGCTCGCGGCACGCGCAGTTCGCCAAGGCGATGTTGACCCGGCCGGTCGAGGCCGACTCCGACCCCGCGTCAGATCACGCGGCGTAGTCTCCCGACAACCCAGGGTCCGATGGGCCCGGCCCAACAGAGAGAGGTTCGCGATCATGAGAACCATCAAGAGCGTGTTTCGGAAGAAGTTGCGGAGTGCACTCACGATATTCGGCATCGCGATCGGCGTCTTCGCCCTGGTCGTGATGGGCGGCATGGCCGAGAAGATCAACCTGCTCGTGGACGGAGGCGTCGAGTTCTACAAGGAGAAGGTGATCGTCAGCGACAAGTCGGACCAGTTCGGGAACGGCAGGCCGATGTCGCTGTCCAGGCTCCGGAACCTCGAGCGGGTGCCAGGGGTCGCACGCGGCTCGGCGTCCATCAACATGCTGCTCGATGAGGACGAGAAGTCTATGGGCATGGGGCCGCCGCCGCTGGTGATGGGAGTCGACGGACGGGCCCGCGGCTACGAGAAGTTCCCAATGCCGCTCAAGGAGGGTCGCGAGATACGGCCGAACGACCGCGGCGTGGCAGTGGTCGGGTGTGACCTGGTCGAGAAGCTCGACGCCGAGGTCGGCAGGACGATCGAGGTGAGGGACCGCCGCTTCAGAGTCGTGGGCATCCTCGACAAGACGCTGACAGCGCCCGACAACCAAGTCCAGATCCCGCTGGTCGACGCCCAGGAACTGTTCGTCAAGGTGCTTCCGCAGTCGATGCGCGCCAACACCAACGTTCGTGACCTCGCGTCCACGATCACCCTCTTCGCCAAGAACGGTGTCGACGCGGACACGCTCGCGGAGCGGGTCGGCAGGAGCTTCCCCGAACTGTCGTCGCAGGGCCCGAAGGCGTTCGAGAAGAGCATCGTCCAGTCCATGGAGATGTTCTCGTCGATCATCTTCGCCATCGCGCTGATCTCGCTGCTGGTCGGCGGGCTCTCCGTGGTCAACACCATGATGATGTCCGTTTCCGAGCGTACGCGTGAGGTGGGCATCCGCCGGGCCATCGGCGCCTCGGCGGGCCGGGTGCTGGGGCAGTTCCTGGCCGAGTCCGGCGTGGTCGGTGCGCTGGGCGGTGGGATCGGGCTCGCGCTTGGGATCCTGTTCACCCTGGCGGCCAACGCCGCCGGCAACGCGTCGGGCACGCCGCTCTTCTTGGTCACGAGCCGCCTGGCGGTCGGATCTCTCGGCTTCGCGCTGTTCCTCGGCGTGTTCGCGGGGCTGTATCCGGCTTGGCACGCGGCGAGGCTGCAGCCGGTGCAGGCGCTTCGGTACGAGTAGTCGCGTGATGCGGGGCACGACGGACAAACCACTTACTCGCCCGTGGGCGGGAGAATCGGAAAGGACTGAGAAATGGGAGCCATCATCAAGGTTGACGATCTGGCCAAGCGCTACCGGCTCGGCAAGGACAACTACGTGGATGCTTTGCGCGGCGCATCGTTTCAGATCGCCGAGGGCGAGATGGCCGCGATCATGGGGCCGTCAGGTTCGGGCAAGTCGACGGCGATGCACATGATCGGTGGTCTGGACAGGCCGGACGCCGGGCACGTGCGGGTGAGCGGCAAGCGCGTGGACAATCTGCGCGGGAGGGCGCTGGACACCTTCCGCGCCACCGAGGTCGGGTTCGTGTTCCAGGGCTTCAACCTGGTCACTACGATGAACGCGATCGAGAACGTGGCGCTGGCCGCCGAGTACGCCGGCGTGTCGCGCCGGGAGGCTGCCGAACGCGCCGAGGAGATGCTCGAGCTGGTGGGCCTGGGTAACCGCACGCGCCACATCCCCAACGAGCTGTCCGGCGGCCAGCAACAGCGCGTGGCGATCGCACGGGCGCTCGTCAACCGTCCGAAGCTGGTGCTGGGCGACGAGCCGACGGGCGATCTGGACACGGCGACGTCTGAAGAGATCGTGGCCATGATGCGTGAGATCAACATCACCACCGGCACCACGTTCGTGCTCGTGACGCACAACCCCGAAGTGGCCAAAGCGTGCGACCGCACGATCCGCATGCGCGACGGCGTCGTCGAGGACCACGGCTTCGAGCCGGTGGAAGACGAGCTCGAGGAGTTGCTGGAGGCCTGGCGCTAGCCGGCGCCGTCTCAGCGACCGACAACCGACCCGGTCGCCCGGGAGGGCGGCGGGGTCTCTTCGCTCCATGTCGCTTGGGAGGACCCGGTCGCGGGTCGCCGGCTCCTCCCGGCGCCTGCTCCGAGCCGCCAGTCGGAAAGCGGTCGCCAGAGGGTGACCCTCGGTTGCACGGCGGGTAGCGATGGTTGACGTCCGGACAAAGGAGGTGTGATTAAGGATGCTCACAAAGTCACGCGTGGCGATGGCGCCCGTCTATGCGGTGCTCCCGGCCACGGACATAACGCGCGCTCGCGAATTCTACGAGAAGACCTTGGGCCTTGAGGTGGAAGACGCGCCGATCACCGGGTACTTCTACGCGTTCGGTGGCCTCGGCACCAGATTCATGGTGTATGAGACGGCGGCCGCGCACGGAGCCGCCACCACGGCCGTGTTCATCGTCCAGGACCTGGAAGGGATCATGAGCGAACTGCGGGATCGCGGCGTCCAGTTCGAAGAGTACGACATGCCCGGTCTCAAGACCGTGAACGGCATCGCCCAGTTCGGGGCGATGGGCCGCGGGGCATGGTTCAAGGACTCCGAGGGCAACATCATCAACCTCGCCGAGATGTAGGGCCAACGTCGGTCGGGTTTGTGCACCCTACGAGCCGGAAGCAGCAGATGCCCGTCCGGAGACCCGGGCGGGCATCTGCGTGCATATGAACCGGATCCCGGACCCTTGCCGAGCGCGCGCCCTCGGCTGCTGATTCAGGCGGCTGGATAAGCGCCGCCGCTTTTGGCGCGACCGAAAGCCCCCGCGACGTCGGTGGCCACCGACGCGCCGATGGCGATGAGGGCGAAGCCGGCCATCCATCCGATGTTGATGACCGACGACGGCTCGTACTTGTCGGCCGCGCTCAGCCAGGACATCCCGGTGTCCGCGAACGCCACCATCACCGATCCCGCCGCGACGATCCACCATGGGCGCGCAAGCAGCGCAGTCCCCATGCGCGAGACTACGAGCGCCAGGAAAAGCGAAGGCCCGATCAGCAGCGTCATGTCGGCGAGGGGATAGATCACGCTGACCGACTTCTCGAGCAGCGGCAGACCCGGATCCGCGACGATGGCCGACAGGAAGCCGAAGTAGACGCCTGCGGAAATGAGCACAGTCACCGCAGTCGTGATCGCCAACGGCACTCGGACGGAGATGAGGTGCCGGTGCGCGGCGGCGATCATGACGAGCGCGGGTCCCATGAAAACGTAGGTGAGCAGGTAGAATGCGTCGGCGATGCTCGGGTACGGGTCCTGACCGAGGCCCGCTTCCAGCACGGCCCATATGACATCGCCGATCGCGAACATCGTCACTCCCAGTGCGATCAGCACCCAACGAGCGCGGAGGGGCTCGCCGCGGCCGTACCGTGTTGCCGCCCACCACACCATCCCGGCCGCGGCCACAAGCAGCGCAGCCTCGCCGATGTCCGCGATCGCGGTCGAGGCGCCCTCCTCGAAACCCCCGAACGACGAAAGGCCGTACACGCCCAGAGCAGCGCAGATGGTGATCGCAGAGAAGACCCACGTGCGCCTGGAGATGATCCCGTTGGCCATCACACGACCTCCCTTAGCCGGCTCACGACGGCCTCGACCCCGGACGCGGGCGCGATGGGGGTCAGCAGTCGGCGCACGTTCTCGCTGAGCGCGTCGATGTCGGCGGGCCCGAGCGTATCCGCGGTCTTGCCGAGCTTCACGGCGGTCGCTCGGATGCATGTGTCCGCGACCATCTTGCCGACGAACGGAGACAGGACTTCCTCCAGCCGCTGGCGATAGCCGTCCATGGCGCCCCCTCGAGATGTGCGTGATGCCTGGGCGAAGTGTGACACCGGATGGGACCGGAGTCACGGCACAGCTCGAGAGATCGCCGATCAGGTGTAGGCGGTCTTGTCCCCGATGTCGCAGTACAGGGGCATGAACACCTTCCGCAGCGTGAACAGGACGAGCATCGCCGCTACCACGATGAGCCCGATGGCCACTCCAGTGGGCGGAAGCCACCCCGTCGCCACGATGACCAGGTACGCCGGCATGACCCCCGCCAGCGCGTACCCCTCCATCAACTTGAAGCAGTAGGCCTCCTTGGCGGTGATGAAGCCCAGGCACCCAAGCACCGGGATCAGAAGAAGGGAGAGATACGGTCTATCGGAGAGGGCGACAGACAGGTCACTTCCACCCGACAGGAACAAAGCGACAAGACAGGCCAGCGCCACGACGTAGGCGATCTTGAGGTACCGGGCGAAATCGCCCATGTACAGGTGGATGAAGAACGAGCTGAGCCCCACGCCCACATACATGGCCAGGACCAGAGCCAGGACGACCGTACCCGAGGGGGGCGCTGCGCCAGGCCCCGAGGACGCGAAGACCATGTAGGCGCCGACCGCGCTGGTCAAAGCGGACAAGGCGATCCCGGAGCGATATACGACGACCGTGACCTTGTCGGTGGTGGTAAGAGGCTGGTATTCCTTCGTTTCGCCCATGCGCACACTGTACGCTCTTTCCGCCGTTCGAACAGGTGCGATTCGCGTACGTCGCCTTGGCCTGCCGTTTGCACTACCGCCCGTCGTCACGTCGCAGACGAAGGAGTCGGTCGGATGTCAAGGAATCGGTCGCGAGCAGCTTCTGCCATCGTTCTCGGTCTGGTCGTCCTTCTGTTGTCCTTCGTGTTCTCCGGGGTCGCGCTGGCCGCGGACTCCATGGGTATGGGTTCCGCCCCTGCCGCCACTGCGGCTCCGGCGAACGGCGCCAACTCCAGCATGGGCTCCGGCATGGGTTCGGACGCTGGCGCGGGAGTCGACGCCAGCGCTGGCGTCGCCGGACCCGATTGGACCGTGATCGGCGGCTTCCTGATCCTCAACCTGGCCGTGATAGTCAGCGCGGGTGTCATGAAGCAACGCAAACCCCTGAAGTCCTAGCGGAGTTGGGAGAGCGCGATGCCCGAACCAGTCTCGTCACCAGGCGCGCCGGAAGCGGACACAGCCGCGGCCCGGCCCGGCAACCTCCTCGACGGCCGGCTCTTCGGCCGCTTCGTCCGCAGTCGCTGGTACCCCGGCATCCTCCAGTGGCCCACACTCATCATATTCGTCGCGATCATGGGCGTGCTGCTGCTCGGGCCGGTGGAACCCGGCGAGAACTGGGGCACCGCCATGACGTGGGTGCTCTGGTGGCCGCTGATCCCGCTCGTGTTCTTCTTCATGGGGCGGTTGTGGTGCGCCATCTGCCCGTTCGCCAAGATCAGCGACCTTGTCCAGAGGTTCGTGGGCAACAAGCGCCCCGTGCCGAAGCTCCTCAAGAGGTACGGCGTCTGGGTCATCACCGCGCTCTTCATCCTGATCACCTGGGCGGACCATGTGTGGGGGATCGTGGAGTCCCCGTGGGGCAGCGGGATGCTTCTGCTGTTGATCACCACCGGCGCGGTCGTGTCGGGTGCGTACTGGCAGCGGCGTACGTGGTGCCGCTACGTGTGCCCGCTTGGCGGCATGGCCGGCAACTACTCGCGCGCCAGCATGCTGGAGCTTCGCGGAACGCCTGAGAAGTGCGGTACGTGCAAGGTCAACGCCTGCTACGCGGGAAGCGACAAGGCGCCCGGTTGCCCGCTGTTCGAGTTCCCCAAGACGATGGACTCCAACGCCAACTGCAATCTGTGCGGCGACTGCGTCAAGTCATGCCCGAACGACTCGCCCCGGCTGTCCTTCAGGCCGCCGAACAAGGAGTTGTGGTTCATCCGCAAGCCGAAGATGGACGAGGCCCTGCTCGCGGTGATCATCACGGGCATGGTGTTCGTCCAGAACATCACCATGCTGAGCATCTGGGAACCCCTCATGAACCGGGTGCAGGGCTTCACCGGAACCGCGAGCGCGTACGCGAACTTCACGATCCCCTTCGTCGCGACGATCCTCGTGACGGTCGGTCTGATGGCGGTGGCGGCGCTTGTGGGCAAGTTCGCCGATCGAGACTCGCTGAAGCAGAACTTCGCGAAGTTCGGGTATGCCCTGATCCCGCTCGTGATGGGCGGGCACATGGGGCACAACCTCTTCCATCTCCTGGCCGAGGGCAAGGCCCTGGGCTTCACCACGATGGCGCTGTTCGGCTCCAAGGTGCCCGAGGGTTCCGCGGCTCTAGTCGGGAACAGCACGCTCGCGACGATGCAGTTGGTTCTCGTCCTCATCGGGGCCGTGGGTTCACTCTACGCCGCGTACCGCATCGCCAAGAGCAACTACGACGGGATCGGCAGGAAGTGGCAGGCGTTCGCGCCCTACGCCACTCTGCTGATCGTACTGACGGTCGCCAGCGTGTGGCTTCTCCAGTTCCCCATGGCGATGAGGATGTAGCGACCGCTCGCCCCGTGCACGCCAGCGTTCGTCGGCGCCGAGATGGGGCGCCCCGACGAGCGCGGAGGTCGACAGAGGCTCGAGTTGGCATTGAGGGAACGCGGTGCGGGGCAGTGCCTGGCGCCGCGCTTTCTCATTCACCTATATAAAGGCATCTCCACGAAAACGGCGACGGGGGCTCACTCGTAAGTATCGACGTCGAGTAGACGTCTACATTATGAAACTTGAACCCGAATATTTGCGCTTTCATGCATGCATCTTCTGGTTCTATACTCAATGCGCTCCGAAGTCCTGCGATGTCTCCTTCTCTGCGGAGCCGACGCGCGCCGGGGACTCACGAAAGGTCATGCCACTGAGCCGGGAAAGGACATCTCATGACATCCAGTCCAGTGATGCACCGCCGAGCCATGGCGGCACGCTGCGCTGCAGTCGTGCTGTTCATGGTGATCGCCCTCGGTCTGGGGGTGGGACCAGCCTTCGCTTCGGTCGACGCCACTCCTCCGACCACTTACACCGATGTGAACGCCACGTACATGGACACGGCGACGATAAGCCTCACGGCGTACGACAACGAGGGTGGCTCCGGAGTGGACAAGACCTACTACCGGATCGATGAAGCCGGTGCGTTCGTCGTCGGTCTGTCCGCCACGGTCTCCACGGTCGGCAACCACACGATAGAGTTCTACTCGGTCGACCTCGCAGGCAACACCGAGGCCACGCAGTCCGCGCGCTTCAAGGTCGAGTCCGAGAGCGCCACGATCGATCAGATCGCGCCGACCACGACGTCGAACGTCAGGACGTCGTATCCGACCTCGCCAGCCCGGATCACCGTTACCGCGGCCGACAACCCGGGTGGCACCGGCGTGGCCGCGGTGAACTATCGCGTCGACGGCGGCGCGGTCATCACAGGGGCGTCGACGTCCACGGTCGTCGTTTCGATCGCCGGTTCCGGTGGCGCCTCTCACTCACTGAAGTTCTGGGCGGTCGACGTGGCGGGCAACATCGGGGTCGAACATACGGTCTCGTTCACGATCGGGGTCGCTCCCGCTCCCAGGCTAAAGATCAGTTGCAGCCGCGCCAGCGCCAGGATCGGGCAGACTCTGGTGCTTTCGGGTGTGGGGACGCCGAACGCCCGGATGGCACGGCGTCGCATCAGCGTCATGGCGAAGATGCCGGGCAGGGCATGGTCGACCGTGGGCAGCCGCATCCTTTCGGCGAGGGCCACCTGGTCGTACGCCTACCGCCTCAAGTGGGGAATGCCCAAGGGCGTGTACCAGTTCAAGGTCACCTACTCCTCCACGGGCAAGCGGTACTCATCCAGGGTCCTCAAGGTGACTGTCAAGTAGCCGATCCGCTCGCGCCTGATGTGAGTCCGTAGACGTCGTCGAAACGGGCGAGGGTCCTCCCTTCTCAGTTGCACGTGCTGACGCCACAACTGAGCGCGGAGGACCCTCGTGCTTCATGTCGACAGCGCCCTTGGGGGAGCCGCTAGGAGGGGAGCGCCCCTGCCCCGGTCTTCATCGGCGACAGCAGGATGAGAGGGATCAGGTACTGCAGAGCCAGCATGACCGCAGGCGCCATGAACAGCGCCAGCGGCCCGAACTTCCGCGCGAGCCTCAGGCCGAGCCAGTAGAGGGCGGCTGCCAGCGCGGCGGTGAGGACCAGCCATAGGGGAATGGGCACGGCGATCACCGCGCGAACCCAGCCCGGCGGCGAGGCGATCACCTTGGGCGCCTGTTGCAGCATCACGAGCTCCGGGTTGGCTTGGACGATGGTCGTCACCGTGACGACCGCCGTGGCCAGCGCGGAGGCGACTTCCTCCCAGCGGTCGGCCACGATGTTCCTGTCTGCCATCGGCGTGTTCCTCTCGTAGCTCCGCCGAGATCCCGAAGGCCGCGGCTCGACCCGACACAATCAGCGACGACCATCTTACCAGCGCTCCATGCCCAGTTCCGAACGGATCGCGTGCCGGCAGCGTCCGACAGCGATGGGTATTGACCGCGGACGTTCCGAGGACGTACGCTGCTCCTATTCGCGTTTCGGCGCGAACCGTAGATCCATGCATGCCGGGCATGGCGTTCCACGGTGAAAGGGGGTTACTCGCCCCGTTTGATTCATGTTGGGGCAATGCGAACGCTAGCATCGCTATACCCAAAATCTGTCAGTGAATCGGAGGGATCGCATATCCATGGCTGAGAATGAAAGCTTGTTCACCGGATCCGACAGCGACATCGTAGTGCAGATCAAAGATGGCCAGATCAGCCGCCGCAATTTCCTGGTGGCGGCCGGTTTCGTCGGTATGGGCGTCTTCAGCGGCGCAAGGGCCGTCAGCGCCGCGACCGACAAGATCCCGATAATGACCGACGCCAACGGCGTCATGTTCCACGAGGGTTCGCGTTGCGTGGGCTGCCACCGCTGCGAGCTTGCTTGCACCGAGTTCAACAACAGCGCGGCCAGCCCGTACCTCGCTCGCGTGAAGATCGCCCGCAACCACTTCTGGGGCCCCAAGGGCCCGAGCAACGCCCTCCAGGCCGTGGGCTCCGAGGGCCAGTGGGGCAACTTCCGCATCATCGGCGAGACCTGCAAGCAGTGCCCGCACCCCGTTCCGTGTGCTGAGGCGTGCCCGCGTGGCGCGATCGAGGCCCATCCCACGACCGGCGCCCGCAAGGTCAACGAGACCAAGTGCGTCGGCTGCGGTATCTGCACGGTCGCTTGCCCCTGGAAGATGCCGACTCTGAACGGACCCGCGCTGGGTGCGACCACGAAGTCGAGCAAGTGCTTCCTGTGCGACGGCAATCCCGAGTGCGCCCACGCGTGCCCGACCGGCGCTCTGCGCTACATCCCGTGGCGTGACATCCGTCTGCTGGTTGCGCCGATCCAGTCCGGCATGATGCCGTCCGGCACGACGACGAACTGCGCTACTTGCCACATCTAATGGCGTGGCGGGTTACCGCCAGCGCTGTAGTGATCAGGAGGAACCAGAAGAATGGCCACAAGTGGAGGATTTACCGGTAAGACGTTGCGCGTGAACCTCACGACGCGCACCGTCACCGCCGATGACACGCTCGTCAAGTACGGTAAGTTCTGGGGCGGCGCAGGCATGGGCTACCAGGTCCTTTGGGACGAGGTCCCGGCCGGCACCGACCCGCTCTCGCCCGGCAACCGCCTCATCATCGGATGGGGCCCGATGACGGGCACCGGTGCTCCGAGCAACGGACGCACCACCGTCACCTCGATGTCCACAGTCAACCCGTACAACACGGTCACCAGCGGTCACCTGGGCGGATACTTCGCCGCAGAGGCCAAGTACGCCGGCTGGGACGGGATGATCTTCGAGGGCAAGGCAAGCGGTCCTGTCTGGGTCGCCGTCAACGACGACCAGGTCAAGATCATCGACGCCCCCGAGCTCATGGGCGTCGGACTCTACCGCAAGACCGCCGAGATCAGCGAGATCATGGGCAAGCAGTGCCAGGTCATCTGCTGCGGCACCGCAGGTGAGAACATGGTCGCGCAGTCCACGACCATGAACGGCCGTTCCCACTCCGGTGGCACCAACGGCATGGTCTGGGGTTCGAAGAACCTGCTCGCGGTCGGCTGCATCGGCACCGGGACCGTCAAGGTCGCGGCCAGCAAGAAGCAGTGGCGCGCCATCATCGAGAACGCGATGGCCATCATCGGCGGCAACAACCAGGCCGTAGTCCCGAACCTGCCGCAGCCCTGGGCTGAGTACGTCTCCGCCTCCGGCGTGCGCTGGTGGGCCTCCAAGGGCCGTTTCTGGGGCGCCGCTCACCCGCCCGTCGAGCTCGGCACCGCCAACCCGCACGACCGTCAGTCCGTCGGATACCGCTCCTGGAAGTGCCAGGAGGGCCCCGGCGCCGACTTCAAGGGCGACGTCACGGTCCGCATGGAGGGCTGCCACGCCTGCCCGATCCGCTGCCACGCCTGCTGGGAGATCCCGTCCGCTGAGAAGTGGGGCGTCACCAGGTACTCTCAGAACACCTGCAGCGGCACCTCGCCCAGCAACTGGCTGGACAACGGGAACTTCACCACCACCGATGGTCAGAAGGGTGGAGCCAAGGTTTCTGCCATGGACCTCGCGCTGAAGAAGGCCGAGAACTGTGTCGTGGCCATCAGTGTCGCCGACGACCTCTGTCTCACCAACAACTACGGCCTTCAGGTCAACTCCGTGCCGATAGTCATGGACCACAAGGGTGCTTGGTGCAGGGAGACCGGGCTGGCGTGGACGGCGGCCGACGCGACCGCTGGACGCACCGCCTACAAGATCGGCGAGATGTACATCAAGCCGAACGTCTCCGCGGCAGAGTGGACCCGGCTGAACGCCACGAACGGCCTGTTCGATCTCTACCAGCGCGGTGACCTTCGCTACAACTTCGAGTTCGGCCGCATCTGCGGCACCCCCGACGGCACCCCGCTTTGGCCCAAGAGCGACTTCGGCAAGGCAATGATGGGACCGTTCGAGCAGTGGCTGGACACTTGGGAGGATGCCAGCGGCAACCCGCTGCGCCTCCGCTGGTTCGGTCACGGCGCCGAGCCCAACGGCTACGCCGCCGACTGGACGCGCCGCGCCACCGCCGGCGCTTCGAACTACTGGGCCAACGGCCACCCGGAGCATCACGTGGAGAGCTGGCCGTCCATCATGTTCCAGAACGACTACAACCGCGACCCGCAGCAGCACTCTTGGTCGATGACCGCCGGTAACACGGGCGGTCTGCCCAGGTCCGTTGGCGTGCGCGTCTTCGAGGCCGAGTTCGCCAAGAACGGCTATGGCACCGGCTGGGGCAAGGCCTGTGAGCTGGTCGAGACTCCCGAGAGCCTGGACTGGACCTCCGGCGGCAAGAACGTGCAGACCAGGGCATCCAAGTGGTCTCACGCCCAGAAGGAGCTCATCGACGCGATGGGTCTGTGCGCCTGGATGTACCCGTTCATCTTCTCTCCTCTGAAGGAGCGCGGCTATCACGGCGACCTCAACCTGCTGGCCAAGTACTGGAATGCGGCCACGGGCGACACCAAGACCACGGTCGAGTTGGATCAAGAGGGCGAGCGCATGTGGATCCTCCATCGCCTCATCACGATCCGCAGCATGAAGGCCACGGCTGCTCCTTGGGGCGGTCCCGCGGCGACCATGCGCGCCATCCACGATGTCTGCACGCCCAACGAGGATGAAGAGGTCCACCATCTTTGGGATCACATGATGGATCTGTACTACGCCGAGTGGGGTCTGGACACCAATGGTCACCCGACCAGGGCCACCCTCGACAAGTACGGGATGCAGGCTTACCCCGTTATCGCCTAGGGCGGCGACTGGGACCTGCTCGACGTCTGATCCGGCCGTGATCCACGCAAAGGATTAGAGCGCCGAAGGAACGGATCGAGTTACGCAGGCAGGTGGCGTCGACGGTTGTGGAAACACTCCCGTCGGCGTCACCTGCCTGCGTTTGCGTCTGGTGTCCCGCGCCCCGCGAAGTCCGGTGCGTCTTGACCATTGGCTCGCGAGGACTTACGCTTCGACTGGTTGCGCCGGCAGCGTCAACCATTTTTTGTTCGGTTTTTGGCATGCCTGGGCAGGGCGTTCCGCGGCAGAGAAAGGAGATCACCGGCCTAGAAGAGGCTCATCTTCGGGCACGCAAACGCTCCAATCGCAGGCGAAGACAACATCTTCTGTCAGTGATCGGAGGGATCGCATATCAATGGCTGAGAATGAGAGCTTGTTCACCGGATCCGACAGCGACATCGTAGTGCAGTTCAAAGAGGGTCAGATCAGCCGCCGCAATTTCCTGGTGGCGGCCGGATTCGTCGGTATGGGTGTATTCGGCGGCGCAAGGGCCGTCAGCGCCGCGACCGACAAGATCCCGATAATGACCGATTCCAACGGCCTCATGACTCACGACTCAGGTCGTTGCGTCGGATGCCACCGCTGCGAATTGGCGTGCACCGAGTTCAACAACAGCGCGGCCAACCCGTACCTCGCTCGCGTGAAGATCGCCCGCAACCACTTCTGGGGCCCCAAGGGCCCGACCAACGCATACCAGGCCGTGGGCTCCGAGGGTCAGTGGGGCAACTTCCGCATCATCGGCGAGACCTGCAAGCAGTGCCCGCACCCCGTTCCGTGCGCTGAGTCGTGCCCGCGTGGCGCGATCGAAGCCCATCCCACGACCGGTGCCCGCAAGGTCAACGAGACCAAGTGCATCGGCTGCGGTATCTGCACGACGGCCTGCCCCTGGAAGATGCCGACTCTGAACGGACCCGCGCTGGGTGCGACCACGAAGTCGAGCAAGTGCTTCCTGTGCGACGGCAATCCCGAGTGCGCCCACGCGTGCCCGACCGGCGCTCTGCGCTACATCCCGTGGCGCGACACCCGCCTGAACCTGGCGCCCGTCCAGTCCGGCATCCTGCCGGCCGGCACGACGACGAACTGCGCCACTTGCCACATCTAAAGGCGTGGCGGGATACCGTCAGCGCTGTAGTGATCAGGAGGAATCAGAAGTATGGCCACAAGTGGAGGATTTACCGGTAAGACGTTGCGCGTGAACCTCACGACGCGCACCGTCAGCACCGAAGACACGCTCGCCAAGTACGGTAAGTTCTGGGGCGGCGCAGGCATGGGCTACCAGGTCCTTTGGGAAGAGGTCCCGGCCGGCACCGACCCGCTCTCGCCCGGCAACCGCCTCATCATCGGATGGGGCCCGATGACGGGCACCGGCGCTCCGAGCAACGGACGCACCACCGTCACCGCCATGTCCGCCGTCAACCCGTGGAACTCGGTCACCAGCGGTCACCTGGGCGGATACTTCGCCGCAGAGGCCAAGTACGCCGGCTGGGACGGGATGATCTTCGAGGGCAAGGCAAGCGGTCCTGTCTGGGTCGCCGTCAACGACGACCAGGTCAAGATCATCGACGCCCCCGAGCTCGCAGGTGTCGGACTCTACCGCAAGACCGCCGAGATCAGCGAACTCATGGGCAAGCAGTGCCAGGTCATCTCCTGCGGCACCGCAGGTGAGAACATGGTCGCGCACTCCTCGACCATGAACGGCCGTTCCCACTCCGGCGGCAGCAACTCCGCCGTCTGGGGTTCGAAGAACCTTCTCGCGGTCGGCTGCATCGGCACCGGCAGCGTCAAGGTGGCCGCAAGCAAGAAGCAGTGGAGAGCCATCATCGAGAACGCGATGGCTCTCATCGGCGGCAACAACCAGGCCGTCGTCCCGAACCTGCCGCAGCCCTGGGCTGAGTACGTCTCCGCCTCCGGCGTGCGCTGGTGGGCCTCCAAGGGCCGCTTCTGGGGCGCCGCTCACCCGCCGGTCGAGACCGGCACCGCCAACCCGCACGACCGTCAGTCCGTCGGATACCGCTCCTGGAAGTGCCAGGAGGGCCCCGGCGCCGACTTCAAGGGTGACGTCACGGTCCGCATGGAGGGCTGCCACGCCTGCCCGATCCGCTGCCACGCATGCTGGGAGATCCCGTCCGCTGAGAAGTGGGGCGTCACCAGGTACTCTCAGAACACCTGCAGCGGCACCGCTCCCTACGGCCTGTCGTCCGCTATGAAGGACTTCGACAAGGTCGAGGGCAAGAAGGGCCCGAAGGACGCCAGCGGCAACCTGATCAAGCTCACCGCCATGGACTTCGCCCTGAGGAAGGCCGAGGCCAACGTCGTCGGCATCAGCGTCTGCGACGACCTGTGCATCACCCAGAACTACGCGCTCAACAGCAACAACTTCCCGTGGTTCCTGGATGCCGAGGGTCTCAACCCCGGATACAAGATCGGCGAGCTCTACATCAAGCCCAACGTCTCGGCAGCCGAGTGGACGCGTCTGAACGCCGCCGGAGGTCTGTTCGACCTCTACGTGCGCGCAGATCTGCGCATGTACTTCGAGTACGGCCGCATCGTCGGCACCCCCAACGGCACCCCGCTGTGGCCTGCCAGCGCCCTTGGCAAGATGCTCGGCGGACCCCAGGAGTGGGCGTTTGACAACTGGAAGGATGCCAGCGGCAACCCGCTTCGCTACCGCGGCATGGAAGTCGGCCCCGCCCCCGCGGGCGTCGAGGTCGGCCACGTGCGCCGTCCCACCGCAATGGCCTCGAACTACTGGGGCAAGGGTCACCCTGAGCACCACCTGGAGGGCTGGCCTGCGCTCATGTTCCAGGTCGACTACAACCGCGACCCGCAGCAGCACTCCTGGTCTTCCACCGCCGGCAACACGGGCGGTCTGCCCAGGGCCGTCGGCCAGCGCGTCTTCGAGAGCCAGTTCCTCAAGAACGGCTACGGCACCGGCTGGGGCGAGTCCGCCAGCCAGATCGAGACTCCCGAGACCTTGGACCTGCAGTCCGGCGGCAAGAACATCATGCCAAGGGCGTCCAAGTGGGCACACGCCCAGAAGGAGCTCATCGACGCGATGGGTCTGTGCGCCTGGATGTACCCGTTCATCTTCTCCCCGCTCAAGGAGCGTGGCTACGAGGGCGACCTCAACCTGCTGGCCAAGTACTGGAACGCGGCCACGGGCGACACCAAGACCACGATCGAGCTGGATCAGGAAGGCGAGCGCATGTGGATGCTGCATCGTCTGATCACCATCCGCGACATGAAGGCCGCAGCTGCTCCCTGGGGCGGCGCGGGCCAGACAATGCGTGCCATCCACGACACGTGTGCTCCCTTCGAGGACGCCGAAGTCCACGAGCTTTGGGACCACATGATGGATCTGTACTACGCCGAGTGGGGTCTGGACACCAATGGTCACCCGACCAGGGCCACCCTCGACAAGTACGGGATGAACGCGTACCCCGTCATCGCCTAGAGAGACGATTGGCGGACCGGTCCGACGCCTGGGACGTCGTGAGCATGGAGACGACGGTCTAGGCGGGTAGTGAACGGATCGACTTGACAGGCAGGTGGCGTCGACGGCAGTGGAACACACCCGTCGGCGCCACCTGCCTGTTAAACTGTTCAGCGTGGGTCGGAGGCGGCAATGACCAGGGCCGGCGCCCTTTGAGTGCTGAGAGCAAGGATCGATCGAACACGGAGGTGGGATCGAGCATGAGTCCCGGAGTCCAGTATCTGACGCCTGACGAGCCCGACGAAGAACCTGTCGAAGAGCCCGTGTCGGAGGCCGAGGAAGCGGAGATCGAGGAGGGCGCGGAGAATCCCGAGGAGGTCACTGATGAGCAGAAGGCAGCCGAGGAAGCTGCCGCGGCGGCACGCGCCAGGCTCGCAGCGATCGTGGCGCACGTCAGGTCCGAGTCTCGAGAGACGCGGCTGACTGATCCCGAGGTGTTTCTCGGCGAGCGCTTCGGCTACAGCGAGGAACAGCTGGAGCAGGCCTGGGTCGATATGTCGGAGGATGAGCAGTACCAGGACATCGTGTTCACCCGGGACGCCCGGACCGGGATCGAGTATCTCCACTCGGACGTCGTGCTCTCCCCACAGTACGCGACTCTCATGTTGCGAACGAAATCCAACGACCCCGTCTATCTTATCGCGGAGACAGTGAGGGAGTACTCGGAGGTCTACCCGCGTCCCACCCGCTACGACCTGTTCGAGTGGCCCCCTTTCAGTCTGTCGGAGGACCAGGTACTGGAAGCGGTCGAGACGATGCAGGCGGATCCGGAGTACTCGGACGTGAAGCCGCTCGTGGCATGCAACGGGGTGAAGTACCTGTACTCGGATCGCTACATGCGCGCGAAGCAAGCGCAGAGGAGCGCGGACAACAACGAGATGGCCGATTCCCTCTAGCCGTCACAGGGTCCCCTCATCGTGACAGGATCGCGACCGGATCACCGCGCTTGACGCCGTTGCGGAGACACCAGCCTCCGGGAACTTCGACGACGCACGCCACCGGTCCCGGGCTGTTCGCGCGGACGTGCTCGGCGTCGAGAGAGGAGACCCCCGAGATGTGCAGACTCTCGTTCACGAAGACCACGTCGAGAGCGAATGGGACCGTCTTGCGCTCGAAGACGACGGGTCGCGGCGGCGCGTAGGTGAACAGCATCCCCTCGTTCTCGCCGAGGGCGCGGCGTCCCTGGAGCCCGTATGCTCTGGCTGCGGCGTTCTGAGCGATGACCACCCTGGCCGTGCCCTGCCCGAGCTTCACGACGCCTGTCGCGAGGGGCCCGCGAACCTGAGTGACCGCGAACGCGAGCCCGGCTACGAGCGCGATTCCGAGTGCGACGCCGCCGACCAGCAATGCTCGCGATCGTGCGGGACCGCTGGTCGTCGCATGTATCGACCAGGGCTCCCTCGGCCCTCCATCTTCGCGCATCAGCGAGCCTCGATCCGGGTTCCGGCGCGTCCCGAAAGAGCCGCATCGAGGTCCTCGGCCCGGCAGATGATCGCGCCGCGACCGGTCGCGCGCGCGAAACGGGCGCTTGCCGCGACCTTCGGCCCGATGCTTCCCTCGTCCAGCGCTCCGGAGCGGACGAGAGAGTCCGCCTCGTCGGCGGTCATGCGCCCCATGCCGCGCTGTCCGGGAGCACCCCAGTCCAGGTAGACGCGGTCGGCTTCCATCAGGATGAGGAGCAGGTCCGCCTCGACCTGCTCGGCAAGCAGCGCGCTCGCCCGATCCTTGTCGACGACGGCGTCGATGCCGGCCAGCATCCCGCCAGCGTCCTCCACGACGGGGACCCCTCCGCCTCCGGCGGCGATGACCAGGTCGCCGGCTCGCACGAGGGCGAGGATGGGCTCGGCCTCAACCACGCGCAACGGAGTGGGGGAGGCTACCACACGCCGCCATCCGCTGCCCGGGATCTCGACGAAAGACCAGTCGGGCTCCACGGCGCGGATGGCGGCGAGGCGCGCCGCGTCGTAGAAGGGCCCGATCGGCTTCGTGGGGCGTCCGAAAGCGCTGTCGCCACCGTCCACGACGACCTGGGTCACGACCGTCACGACGTCGCGGCGCACTCCCGCCGCAAGCAGCGCGTTGTGAAGGCTCATCTGCAGCATCTCGCCGATCCCGCCCTCCGAGTCCGCGTCCGCGATGTAGAGCGGCATCGGCGGGATCGTGTCTCGGGCGGACTCTCCGCGCAGCACGATGTTGCCGACTATCGGCCCATTGCCGTGAGTCACGACCAACTCATGGCCGGCCGAGGCCAACGCGGCCACTCGCGCCATGGCCTCGTCCGCCCGGCGGATCTGCGTCAGGATCCTGCCGTCGTCACCTCGGCGAAGGATGGCGTTGCCGCCCAGCGCGATCACGATCCGGAGCTGCGCGCCATCCCCGACCGGCCGCGTCATTCCTCGGGGACCTGTTCGCCGGGTCTGCTCCCGCCGCGCGTGCGGCGCTCCACGAACTCCTCCAGGACGCCGGTCAGAGACGGATCCCCGCGGTCCTCCACGCGATAGGTGACCCGGATGCTGGGTTGCGGGATGCGGATGAGGCGCGTGAGATCGATGGGAGTGGCCACCAGCACGACGTCGCAGGGAACGGCGGCGATGCTGGCCTCCAGGTCGGCAAGTTGGCTGGGCGAGTACCCGATCGCCGGTAGGACCTCGGCGAGGTGCGGCCAAGCGGCGAAGGTCTCTGCCAGCGATCCGACAGCGAACGGACGCGGGTCCACCAGCGCTGCGCCCGCACGCCTGGCCGCTATGGCTCCCGCGCCGTATGCCATGCCGCCGTGAGTCACCGTAGGACCGTCCTCAATGGCAAGGACTCGCTTGCCGGCGAGCGCCCCGGCCGCGCCGGGAAGATGTATGACCGACGATGTCTCCACGACGGTCGCATCCGGGTTGTAGAGCGCCGCGGCTTCGTGGAGGGCGGTGACATCCTCCGGCCGCGCGGTGTCGACCTTGTTGATCACCAGCACTCCCGCCCGCAGGAAGTTCGTCTCGCCGGGATGGTAGAGACGCTCGTGCCCTGGCCGATGCGGATCGAGCGCGACGATCTCGAGGTCCGGGCGAATGAAGGGCAGGTCATTGTTGCCGCCGTCCCATATTATGACGTCCGCCTCGGCTTCGGCGGCGGCGAGGATCTCGGCGTAGTCGACACCTGCATAGACCACCGCCCCAACCTCCATGAGGGGCTCGTACTCCTCTCGCTCCTCCAGGGTGCAGCCGAGAACGTCAAGGTCCTCGAGGGACGCGTAGCGCTCGACACGCATCGCCGTGAGGTCGCGATATGGCATGGGGTGTCGGATATCGACGCCTCGCAGGCCGCGGGCAGCGAGCATCTCCCAGATGCGAAGAGAGATGCCGCTCTTCCCGACTCCCGTGCGCACGGCGCAGATCGATATGACGGGTTTCGAGGAGCGAAGCATCGTGCGCTCCGGCCCCAGCAGGATGAAGTCGGCTCCCGTGGCCAGAACCGTGGACGCCCTGTGCATGACGTCGACGTGCGCGACGTCCGAGTACGCGAAGACGACCTGTGCCACCGACTTCTCGCGCACGACCTTGGCCAACTCGGACTCCGGCAGTATCGGGATGCCGTCCGGATACAGCCGGCCGGCAAGCGCGGCCGGGTAGGTGCGCCGGTCGATGCCCGGGATCTGCCCGGCCGTGAACGCCACGACCTCCACCGCGGGGTCGTCGCGGTAGACCATCTGGAAGTTGTGGAAGTCGCGACCCGCGGCGCCCATTATCAGGGTCTTGACTCGTTCCATCCGGTTCTCCTCGCTCGGGACCTCGCGCCACCACTGCATTCATGCCCAACCCGCGCCTCGCAGCGGCAAGAAGGAGGACGCCCCGTGGTCATACGGGACGTCCTCCGAAAGCATCGCGGTTCTTTGGGAGCAGGGCTACTTCACGGTCACGTAGTCGTACTCGCTGGACCACCTGGCACTGTGAGCGGCGTCCGCGGGAGCGTAGGCCCTGAGGCGCCACTTACCCTTGAGCGGCAGTCGCACCCGGGCGGCACATCTCGTATAGGACCCGTAGGTCGCCGCCCTCGCGTTCACATACCCGTATGACTTCCAGGCACCCGACGCGAGACGGCGGTACTTGTAGATGCGCACGGGGTATGAGCCCGCCGCGTGGCGGGGCTTCAGGGTGGCGTAGACAGTGTAGGACCTGTTGCGGAGCATGGCCGCCGGGGCCGCCGGATTCGAGAGCGCCGGGGCTTGCCGAGGCGCGGTGACGGTGAAGGAGGCGGTCTTGTGCGGAGTCTCGACGTTGTCGGCGGCGTCCACGGACCAGAACTCGAGCGTGTGTGAGCCGACTCCGACGGTGACGACGATGCCTTCCGACTGCGCGGCACCGTCCAGGATGTAGTACGTGTGCGCGACCCCCCATCCGTCCGCGTTGTCGCCAGCCCACAAGTGGATCGTGGCCGACGTGACGTATGACCGGGTCGTGTCGGACGACGTCGAGGGAGCCGTGTTGTCGGGGACCGGCGGTTCCGTGATCGTGAACACGGCGGTCTTGTGGGGGGTCTCGGTGTTGCCCGCGTTGTCCACCGACCAGAAATCGACGGTGTGGGTTGCGACTCCGGTGACCACGAAGGTGGCCGTACCGCCCGCAGTCGTCACCTGGGGTCCGCCGTCAATGCTGTGGTAGACATTCGCGACACCCGACCCGCCGGGGTCGTCCGTGCCCGTGAGATGGATCGTGGCCTTGCCGGCGTATGACGCGCCGGCGTCGGATGTCGTCGACGGCGGGGTCACGTCGGTCGACACAGGGTTGATCGTGAAGAACGCGGTCTTGTGGGGCGTCTCGGTGTTGCCCGCCACGTCTACTGACCAGAACTCGATACTGTGAGAGCCCAACGTCGAGATCGAGATCGACCCCCCGGTCTGCTGGCTGCCGCCGTCCACTCGATAGTAGGTGCCGGCCACGCCGGATCCGCCGGAGTCCCCCGCCGTCAGACGTACGGTCGCGGATCCCGAGTACGAGGCGACCGCGTCCGACGTGGTTGAGGGGGGACTCGTGTCGAGCACGAGGACCGGTTCCACCGTGAAGTACGCGGTGGTGTGGGGAGTCTCGACGTTGCCCGCCTCGTCGACGGACCAGAACTCGAGTGTGTGCGGGCCCAGCGTCGCGACCTCTACCGACGTGCCCTGCAGTTGACCGCCACCGTCGAGCCTGTAGTAGGTGCCTGCCACACCTGAGCCGCCGGAGTCCGTCGCCACCAGGCTGATGTTCGCCAGGCCATCATAGACGTTGTGAGCGTTGGAGACGGTCGTGGGAGCGGTGGTGTCCGTCGAGCCGGCAGGTCTGGCCGCTATGGTGAAGATCGCGGTGTTGGTGGCCTCGACGTTGCCCACCGTGTCCGCGGACCAGTACTCGAGAACATGCGGCCCCAGAGCCGTCACGGAGATCGAGTTGCCCATCATCGTCCCCGCGCCGTCCAGGCGGTAGTAGGTCCCCATGACTCCAGCGCCCGAGTCCGACGCGCTGAGGGTGACGTTAGCGGACTCGACATAGGTTGCCAGAGCATCGGCGTGGGTCGTCGGAGGGGTCGTGTCGGGTGCGCCAGGCACCTCGATCACGAAGTTGAAGGTCTTGTGCGGATCCTCGGAGTTGCCGGCGATATCCACGGACCAGTACTCGATGCTGTGCGCTCCGGTGTCGGTGACGGTGAGTTCCGTCCCCGGTGTCTGTGTCCCGCCGTCCAGGCGATAGTAGGTCTCGGCCACGCCGAGGCCGCGGTCGCTTCCCGTGAAGCTGATGACTGCGGAGCCGGTGTACGTCGCGTGAGCGTTCGTGATGGTCACGGGGGGGAACGCATCCGGTCCCGGAGGGTCCTTGTGGATACGGATGACCGCATACTTGTGCGGGCACACGTCCACGCAGCAGCCTCGATCCACCCAGTACTCGACGACGGTGGTTCCCTCGGTCGAGATGGTCACAGGCGCACCGTCGGGGTTGCCGTAGAAGTAGTCCGCCCCGTTACCGCCCGGGCCAAGCCTGTAGTAGGTCCCCTCGCTTGCGGGGATCCAATCGATGACGTTGAGGGTGAAGGTCACGTCCGTCGGACTCACGCCCTCGGGGATGCCGGAGATCTCGACGGTGGGGAGGTCGGCATAGGCGGACACCGGCAGTGCGATCAGCAGGCTCGCGATTGCGAGTACTGACACCGTCCCGGCTCGCCGCAGTGCCCTCGCAATCCGCTCCCGTGAACCGGTCCGAGTAAGCACTGCGCCTCCCATGTTTGTGCGAAACGGTACGACGACTTGAGAAGCTCCTGAGAGCGTATCCCGCTTCCCAAGCAAACCATATGCCGCAGCCGTGCTCGGGAAGTGCGGAATCGACCGGCGCGCGACACGTACACACGAGTATATCCCCGTTAAGCAACCGACCGCCCGCGGGTCGACCTGCGGTCGTGCAATGGCGCCCGTCTCGCTCGGACGCGGCCGTGCGACCGGCTCGCCCCCCGGGCGCCGTCACCGGGGCTCCCGAACGTCCAGCGGTCTTGGGTATACGTGACACGGGGACCTTCGCCCGACCGGCGCAGAGTCGGATCCCCGCGAAAGGAGCGGTGACGATGAAGGTCAGGGTGTTCGCGCTGTCGACGTGCCCGTACTGCCGCATGGCCCGCCAGTACCTGGACGAGGGAGGCGTGGACTACGAGGTGATCGAGGTCGACAAGTTGGAGGGCGCCGAGAAGTCGGTAGCTGTCGACGAGGTCAAGGCGCTCTCCGGCGGCACGTCGTT
Source organism: uncultured Coriobacteriia bacterium (assembly GCA_963695385.1). GTDB lineage: Bacteria > Actinomycetota > Coriobacteriia > Anaerosomatales > PALSA-660 > JANYAK01. The sequence continues at coordinate 1,669,066 of OY968780.1, read as the reverse complement.
CCCGGTGATCCAGATAGGCGACGAGGTGATCGTGGGCTACAACAAGGTGCGCATCCAGGAGTTGCTGGGCCTGTGAGCGGTTCCGACGATGCCTCCAGCACCCTGCGGATACGGCGGCTCTTTCATGACGGGACGACCGCCGATGACCTGAGGGCCTACATGGGCCCCTTCGCGGCTCGCCTGGGATACAAGTTCAACACGGACGATGGTTTCGTGGCCATGGTGTTGGACGCGGAGATCGAGATCCTGGCTCAGACCGGGGACGTCTTCTGCCCCTGTCGCGTCCGCACCGGAGATCCCAAGGAGGACGCGAAGATCGTCTGTCCATGCATACCGTTCTTTCGCGACCAGTTCGCGGGGCTGCGCAAGTGCTGGTGCGGCCTGTTCATACGCGAGGACGTCGAGGACGGCTCCGAGTTGCTGGGAGTGATCGAGGAGCCGACCGGCCCAGTCGACGTTCCCGTCACGCGAGTCGAGGACATGCGGGACGGAGAGGCCCGCCATGTCATCGTCGGCAAGCGTGACGTTGCCGTCTTCCGAGTGGATGGCGGGTTCTACGCCCTGTCGAACGTCTGCCGGCATGCCTTCGCCCCGTTGGCCGAGGGATGGCTGGACGGCTATGTCGTCACGTGTCCGTGGCACGGCTGGCGATACGACGTTCGCGACGGCACGACGGATCATCCCGGCGCGGACGTCAGGACCTATCCCGTGACCGTTCGCAGTGGAGAGGTATTCGTCACGATCTAGCGCCCTTCGCCAGCCTTCGGTGCTTCCCGGTGCGCCGCGCGGGCTGCCGTGCCCAGCACGTGCTTCCCGACGTGGCGCACCCGATTGACCGCGATGAACACCGTCGCGGAGACCCCGAGAAAGGCGATCCATTCCCACGTGGGGTGCACCCGGAACACCTCCAACACAGCCGCGCATGTCGCGCCGGCCGCCCACGGCGCGCTGTAGCGGTCTCGAGCGACTGCGGATACCGCCGCGATCGCCACCGCTGCTATGACCCAGGCCCAGAACCAGATTCGCATAGCGCTCCTTGTCCCACGGGAATCAGGGTACCCCACCATCGTCCCAAGGGCCGAGGAATGGGGGCCGCCGCCTCAGGCGACTCGAAAAGTCAGAAATAGCACGCTAATAGTGCGTGATAGCCTATTGAGTCGGATCGGCGGGCGTCGTAGACTCGGCTGTGTCGTCGACCGGTTCCCGGATCTCCCGGGTCCGATGTGGCGACAGGCACGTCACCCAGACCGCGGAGGTGCTCCAATGTCAGACACAGTACCCAGCGTCATCGAGACCATCGGCGACACGCCGCTCGTGTCGTTGGTGCGCATAGGCGCGGATCTTCCGGGGACCGTCTATGTGAAGCTCGAGTCGCGCAATCCGGGAGGATCGGTCAAGGATCGCATCGCTCTCGGGATGATCGATGATGCCGAGGAACGCGGCCTGATCGAGCGCGGACGTTCCGTGCTCGTCGAGCCGACCAGCGGGAACACCGGGATCGCCCTGGGTCTCATCGGCGCCTCGCGCGGGTACGAGGTCCTGCTCACGATGCCGGAATCGATGTCCATCGAGCGGCGCAAGCTCCTGGCCGCGTTCGGCGCCAAACTGGTTCTCACTGCCAAGGAACTCGGCATGAAGGGCGCCGTCGAGCGCGCCAACGAGCTTGCCGAGTCCACCGAGCACGCGTTCATACCCGGACAGTTCGACAACCCGGCCAACCCGCGCGCCCACTACCGCACGACCGGTCCCGAGTTGCACGAGGCGCTGGGCGGGTTGGAGCTCGGCGCGCTCGTCGCCGGCGTGGGCACCGGCGGCACGATCAGCGGAGCGGGCCAATTCCTCAAGGAGGTCCGGCAGGGAGTGCTGGCGATCGCCGTGGAGCCCGCGGAATCCCCCCTCATCACCCAGACCCGGGCGGGCGAGCAGCTCAAGCCCGGCCCGCACATGATCCAGGGCATCGGCGCCAACTTCATCCCAGGAACGCTGGATCTGGAGATCCTCGACGACGTACTCACCGTGGACGGCCCGACCGCCATCGCCACCGCGCGACTCCTGGCGTCCCAGGAAGGGCTTCTCGTCGGCATCTCATCCGGAGCCAATGTCGCCGCGGCACTGCGTGTGGCAGCTCGTCCGGAGATGGCCGGCAAGGCCATCGTGACCGTCGCCGCATCCACAGGCGAGCGCTACCTGTCCACGGCTCTCTGGGAGGGCGTCGGCCAGTGAGGGTCTCGCAAAGACTGGACTACACGCTGCGCGGTCTGGTGGCGCTGGTCGCGCAGCCCGCGGGCACGTATGTCGTAGCCGGCGATCTCGCCGACAAGCTCGGCCTGCCGCGGCGGTTCCTCGAGCAGCAGTTCACCGCCATCGCCAAGCGCGGTCTGGTGACTTCCCAGAGAGGAGCCGGGGGCGGCACCGCCCTCGCGCGGCCCGCTTCGGAGATGACGGTCGGCGACGTCGTGCGCGCGGTCCAAGGTCAGGTGATCGACGTCCCGCACGTCGCGGGATCTGCGACCTCCGAGATGTGGGCGGCCGTGGCCGAGGACGTGGCCGCCTCGGTTGACAAGATCACGCTGGCCGAGCTGGCGCGGCGGCAGGCCGAGTTGGACGAGGGTCTCAACGCGATGTATCACATATAGCGCCCGCAGCCGATTGGTGAGTCGGCGGCGACTGGCGCATCATACGGCGTATGGAACCCTACGCACTCACCGGCGCGCTCAGGATCGGCGCCACGGCGTTCCTCATCGCGTTGACGGGGGCCATGGCGCCCGGCCCGCTGCTGACGGTAAGCATCGAGCACACAATCCGTCGCGGAGGCCCGTCGGCGATGATGCTGCTCGTCGGCCATGCGCTGCTGGAAGCCGCTCTGCTGGTCGGGCTCGCCTTCGGGCTGCGACGCGTCCTCGTGTCGCCGGGCGTCACTGTCGCCCTGTCCCTTCTGGGTGGGACCTTCCTGTTGTGGATGGGCGGCGGGATGCTCTTGGACGCGGTTCGGGGCAGACTCACTCTGTCCATGGAGCCCGGAACCTCAACATCAAGGCTCGGACCCGTCCTTCGGGGGGCGGTTGTCAGCCTGTCCAACCCGTACTGGATCATCTGGTGGGCGGTCGTGGGCCTCAAGCTCGCCTCCGATGCCCTGGCGATTGGCCCGCTCGCCGTGGGCGCCTTCTTCGTCGGCCACGAACTCGCCGACTTCGGCTGGTACGGGATAGTGATCGGCCTTGTGGCGACGGGCAGGCGCTTCGTATCCGACCGCGTGTACCGCGTGGTCATCGGCGTCTGCGCGACGGCGCTGCTCTACATCGGGCTCACGTTCGTCTGGACGGGGCTGCAGGGACGGATCGGTCTCTGACGCCGCGGACCGGGAGTGCTCCGCGCGCCCGTCCGGGAGGCGACAGGCTCACGCTCACCGTGTGCTAGACTGGCTTCCCCGAAACACGGTCGGGATGGGATCGACCCGCGACCACTAAGGAGCGGGCGGTCACCGGAGGTCCGCAGTGGGAGGTGTGTCATGCGACGCCGCATGCTGAACAGCAAGATCCACCGCGCGACGATCACCGGCGCGGACGTCTCCTACGAGGGCAGCATCACCATCGACGGCGCCCTGATGGATATCGCAGACATCCTGCCTTGGGAAGCCGTGTCGGTATGGGACGTGGACAACGGCGCGCGCTTCGAGACGTACGCGATCGAGGGACTGCCAGGCTCGGGTGTCGTGTGCGTGAACGGAGCGGCGGCGCGTCTGGTCTCAGTGGGTGACAGGGTCATCGTGGCCTCGTTCGTGGATCTCGAGGACGTCGAAGCCCGCGCGCATCGCCCGAGGATCGTCTTCGTCGACGAGCACAATCTCCCGATGCCGGAGCGAGACGAGCTTCCCGGCCAGGGCGATGTCGTCCGGCTGATCCGCTAGACGGAACCCGGATCTTCGATCTCCGCCGCGGCGATCGCGGCGGACGCCTTGTCTCGCGCGCGTCTCGCACGCGCCCGCATCGTCGACTCCGGTGAGACCGGCGCCCCCTCGCGGATGCGCCAGACCCCCGCGCTCATCACCGCGTGCACCGTGGAAGGTCCGCCTCCGGTGATGACGGCCTCGACGGGGTCGCCCCCGCGGACCCGGACCACTGTCATGTCGGCGGCCTTCCCCTCCTCCAGGGAGCCGAACTCATCCTGCAGGCCAAGCACGCGAGCTCCGCCTGTCGTCATGATCTCGAGCAGAAGCCCGGGCGTGAGCGAGGGATCGAGGGCACGAAGAGCCCGCGCCTCGGAGAACAGGTCGAGGTCATCGTTGCTCGCGGGCGAGTCTGTGCCGACCGCGAGAGGCACTCCCGCGGCTCGCAACGCGCGCACCGGGGGCTCGCCGTTGCCCAGGTAGGAGTTCGATCGCGGACAGAGCACGACACCGCGCGCCAGGCGCGCGAGACGCGCGGGATCGGAGGATTCCAAGGCGACGCAATGCACGGCGACGGCGTCTTCGAGCACGCCCAGACGCTCCAGATACTCGACCGAACCGGTCCCAGGGGACACGAAGCCGTGGGCCAGGCGGTCGGCTGCATCCGCGAGTGGCCCGGTCCCGCGCAGCATCAGTTCGCGTTCCGACTCGGACTCTGAGGCGTGGATCGCGAAGGCGACCTGCCGCTCCCGCGCCAGAGCGCGGGCCGCGCGCAGCAGATCAGGCCCCGAGGTGTAAGGAGTGTGAGGGCTGAGGCCGCGACGCGTGCGATCGCCGGCAGCCGGGGCGTCTCGCGCGGGGAAGCGGCTCCGCGCCAACTCGGCCGGGAGATCGGCCGCCTCTATCCCCAGGACCTCCCAGAAGAACACTCCGCCGACTCCGGCCTCGGAACAGGCGAGGAGCGGTTCGGGACCGTAGGTGATGTCGCCGACGCAGGTGACCCCCCCGCGCAGGAGTTCCGCGGCGCCCAGGGCGGCCGAGGCGGCGTAGTCCTCGTCAGTGAGTACCCGGAGTGCGGCGAAGACGTGCCTGAGGAAGGGCTGCATGGCCATCCTGGGCATCAGACCGCCGAGAACGGACAGCGACAGGTGGGTGTGCGCGTTCACCAGGCCCGGGACGATCGCGCAGCCGTCGAATCGCTCGACGTGTTCGCCGGGGGCCGTCGCGATCAGGTCCACGATGGTCCCCACGCGTCCGATCCGCCCCTCGCATACCTGCACGGCCCCGTCGCGGATCGGCCGGCCGGCGACCGGCAGGACCCAGTCCGCGGCGACGATCATGCGTCCTGCTCCGTGACCCCCGGTCCCGGCCGCGGCAACCAGGTCCGTTCGTCGGGGATCTCCAGCAGGCTCGGCTTCCGCAGCTCTTCGCAGCCGCAGGACGCTTCGAGGTCCATGTCGGCGACAGTGTCCAGCACGCATCGCGCGATGGCCTGGGACTCCTCGGCGAAGATCTGCCGGAGTTCGGAATGCTCCCAGGTCTTCACGACGCCCTCGCCGTAGTTCACAACCATGTATATGCCGGCGAAGCAGGCCCCGATGTCGCGCGCGAGCACCACCTCGGGAGCGAACGATTGGCCGATGACGTCCCCCAGACGGCGCAGGTGGTCGATCTCGGCTACGGACTCGAAGCGCGGACCGTCCGTGACCACGTATATCCCGCGTGAGAAGACGCGGGAGAACGTCTCCGAGGCCGCCGAGTAGAGCATCTCGTGCAGGACCGGGCAGACCGGTTGCCGCATGATGAGCAGGTGGTCGCCACGGACGTAGATGTCCTGACGCGTCGTCATGTCGACGAAGTCGTTCGGTATGACGACATCCCTGGGGTCGAGAAGGTGGTTCAGCGAGCCGACGCCGCCATCCGAGAGCACCCTTCTGACTCCTGCCTCCGAGAAGACCCAGAATGTCTGCAGGGACGCATCCCCGCGCTTCACGCCACGGCGCCAGCCGTGCATCCGAACCGCCAGGGCCTCGCGGGCTCCGCGCCCGCCGGTGACCCGGAAGTGGGTGAACGCGGGCGAGACGCCGAACGGGGTGTCGAACACCAGGTCATCGGCCAGGATCTCCACGCGATCATCGGCGAGGCCATGCGGGAACGGGCGTGACAGGGTACCGCTGCCTCCGCATATGCCGAAGTGAGCTTTGGGGACGACGGTCGGTGCGCTCATGGTTCCTCCTCCGCGCCAAGGCTACCCGACCCTGCCTGCGCGCGCCACACGCCGGCGCCACGGAACAGCGCGGGCTCTCCGCGGACGTCGAGCCGGCCCGCGGGTCGGCTACCTGCGCATCCGGAACATCTGCAAGGTCCTGTTCCACGCGAGGCGGAAGCTGCCGACCTGGAGCCAGTACATGACGTAGGTCAGGCGCTTCATGATTATCGCGAGCCTGCCGGACACGTTGCGTCCGAACATCCAGCCGACGCCCCAGCCGGGGCCCACGCTGACGAACTCGCCGTGCATGTTGGGCACGAACGGCTCGGGCTCGTCCCCCCGGACCTCTCGAAGGATGTTGTCCGCGGTCACCTCGGCCTCGCGGATGGCGAATTGCGCGAGCATAGGCAGGACGTGTCCGTCCTTCGGGTCCCGGAAGGCCGCGACGTCGCCGATCACGTAGATGTCCTCCGAGCCCTGCGCTTTGAGGAAGCCGTCGCACATCACGCGCCCCGACTTGTCGCAACCGAGCCCCCAGTGGGTCGCGTCGGGATCGGCGTGCGCGCCTCCGCACCACACCAGAACGGGTGAGGGGACGACGCGCCCGGATTCCAGATGGGCCGCACCGTCCTCCACCTTGGCCAGCTTCTCCCCGAGGATGACCTCGACGCCGAGCTTGTGAAGGCGCCGCCTCGCCCTGACCCTCTGGGGCTGCGGCAGGTCGTAGAGGATGTCCTCCCGGCCCTCGATTATGTGGATGCGCACCTCGCTGGGATCGAGTCCCGCCCGCCGGATCATGCGCGGAAGCGCGCCGGCGATCGTCCCGGTTATCTCGACGCCGGTCGCTCCGCCGCCCACGACGGTGAAGCTCAACGCGCGTTCGCGGTCGGCGCGCTGGGGAAGCGTGCCGGCGAGCTTGAACTGGGCCTCGATCCGGCGCTGCAGCTCCTGAGCGTCACTGACCGACCACATGGTGGTCGCGTTCTCCCTCAGGCCGGGCACCGGCGGCATGGAGGGGACGGCGCCGGTCGCGACGACGAGACGCCAGAACGGGACCACGTCGGTGGCGGCTCCGCGTGGCCCTATGGTGATCTCGTGACGATCCGGGGAGATGCGCTCGAGGCGCTCGTAGACGCACTTGATCTGCAGACCCCGGAAGATGGTCTGGTGCCACAGCTCCGCGAACTGCGGGCGCGGGGTGCCGGCCGCCACAAGGTCGAGTTCCGAGAGCGCCTGCTGGTAGGGACGCGCCTCCACCAGAACGATCTCGACGTCGTCCGCGGGCCGCATGCGGTGCGCCAGAGTGACCGCGACCGTCATGCCCGCATAGCCGCCGCCGGCGATGACCACCCGGCGCTTCGCCGTGCGCGCCGCCACACTTCTCGGATCCGCGATCTCCAAAGTCGACCCTCTCGCCGCAGCCTTCTCCGCCTACTGATACCCGGTATCGCCGGGCTGACCCGCGGCGGATGGTCCGGGCGCGTCCGCCCGGAGGGCTCGAGCGTGGGTGGGCCTTGCGGCTCCGAGCCTCCATTCGTTAAGATGCGCGACATGGACCGCTCTGGACCCCAGCAGAGAACGAAGGATTGCGAACCATGGACACCACAGAACCTCAGGAACTGAACACGGAAGCAGAAGAGCAGAAGGAATTCCTCACAGTCGCAGAGGCCGCCGCGGCGCTCGAGATATCCGAAAGGGAGATCCTCAGGCGGATCAAGCGCGGATCGTTCCCGGGCAAGAAGGTAGATGGCGACTACGCCATCCCTTCCGCCACAGTGAACTCGCCGCAGATCAAGGACACGACGCTCATGGAGGTGCTCGAACTCCTGTGGGATGCGTATCGTCCGCAGAAGACGTACAGCTTCACCTCATCCGTCTTCGGCATGGGCTTCGAGGACCGCGACTACCACATCATGATGGTCGTGCCAGAGAGCGCTCTGCCCGATCGCCTGGACACGTCCACGGTGTATACGCGGGTTCTCAGGCAGCACCCGGCCGCCGCCGACGTTCGGATCATGCGTCGCAAGGACTTCGACACCCAGGTGCAGGAGTACCCTGATTCCCTGCCCGCGAAGATCGCGAGCGAAGGGGTGTTGATGTTCGGAGCGTAGGGCGCGCGGTCGCTCCGCGCTCTACCCAAGGCACCTCCGGATGCCCTCCGACAGCACGCGGATACTGGAGGCGGCCTCGCCTCGCCAGCTTGCCGACGCGACTTCGCTCTTCCGGGAGTACGCCGGCTCTCTGGGGTGGGACCTGTCGACTCCGGGACGCTTCACCGAGGAGATCGCCTCTCCGCCGGGACCCTACGCCCCGCCTCGCGGTTCGCTGCTTCTGGCCTACGTCGGTGACGAGCCCGCAGGCGTTCTCGGCCTTCAGCCGGTGCCGGAAGACGTGCTGATCCCGGGTGTGGGCGCCGAGAGCGCCGGCGAGTTGAAGCGGCTCTTCGTCCGCCCGGAGCACCGGCGCCGTGGGCTCGGCCGGATGCTGATGGAGCGCTCCGAAGAAGAGGCGCGCGTCCGAGGCTACGACGCTCTCGTCCTCACCACTTCGGCCGAGATGATGCCGCTGGCGCAGGGACTCTACGATGCGCTCGGCTATGTGCCGACACGACCCTACCGGGACGACATGCCCTGGCCGGGGATCCGTTGGCTGCGCAAAGGGCTGCAGCCCGCGGTCGCCGCTGACACCTGAGGCGATCCGGGCGATCAGAGGCGGCAAGCGGCCCCGGGAGGTCCTCTAGAACCGCCGGACCTCCCGATACAGCGTGTCCCTCTGCACGGGCGCAAACCCGGCGTCTTCGATCAGGCGCACGAGTTCGTCGCGCGCGAGCATGAAGCGCGTCCCTGCGGCCGCGACGACGTTCTCCTCGATCATCGTCGAGCCCATGTCGTTGGCGCCGAAGCACAGCGAGATCTGGCCGATCTTGGGGCCCTGCGTGACCCAGGACGCCTGGATGTTCTCCACGTTGTCGAAGAAGAGCCGCGACAACGCCACCGTTCGCAGGTAGTCCCAGCCCGACGCCGCCGAGACCGCCTCTCCCGACGCCGCCGAATCGCCTTCGATCTCGGTGTTGCCGGGCTGGAACGACCAGGCGATGAAGGCGCGGAAGCCCACGTGTCCGCCGGCGACCGCCTCGTCCTGCACCTCGCGCAGGGCACGCATGTGCTCGATGCGGTCCGCGACCGTTTCGAGGCCGCCGAACATCATCGTCGCGGTCGTCGACATGTCGAGCTTGTGAGCCTCGCGCATGACGTCGAGCCACTGCTTCGAGGTCGCCTTCTTCGGCGAGACGTGCGAGCGCACGGAGTCGACGAGTATCTCCGCGCCTCCGCCCGGCAGCGAGTCGAGACCGGCGTCGCGCAATCGCATGAGCACGTCTCTGACCGGCAGGCCGGACAGCTTGGCGAAGTGCACGATCTCGGGCGGGCCGAAGCCGTGGACATGGATGGGGTATCGCGCCTTGAGTTCGCGCAGCATGCCCTCGTACCACTCGAGCGGCAGGTCCGGGTGCATGCCGCCCTGCAGCAGGATCGCCGTGCCCTCCAGCGCTATGGTCTCCTCGACCTTCGCGTAGAGCTCGTCGGGCTCGAGCACGTAGGCCTCGGGATGCGCCGCGTCGCGGTAGAAGGCGCAGAAGCGGCAGCCGCTCACACACACGTTCGTGTAGTTGATGTTGCGGTCGACGATGAACGTGACGTCGCGCTCGGGGTGCAGCCGGTCGCGCATCGCGGTCGCGGCCACTGCGAGGTCGAGCATCTCGGCGCTCGAGTGCATCGCGAGCGCGTCCTCGGGAGTCAGGCGACCCTCGCCTTGCACGACGCGCTCCACACGCTCCGCGATCTCGCCCCTGGCTGCCGCCTCCACCGTCACACCCTCTCGAGCACGCGGAGCTCGGGCACGACGTCGAGCTGCCCGAGCTCGTGCGCCTCGGCGAAGAAGCGGCGCAGGCCGTCGCGGTACGGCTCGTCGAAGCGGAAGCGCAGCGTGTCGAAGTAGGTGTAGAAGAACGAGACCGGGAACGGTTCCCAGCGCGCGGCGTACTCCGCCACCGCGCCGGGGTTCTCCCGGCAGTATGCGTTGGACTGGTTGAGCGCCCAGTCGAGCCGTTGCACGTCGTCGGGGTTCGCGTCGGCCCAGTCGCGCCGCACGGCCCACACCGCATAGACCATGGGCAGTCCTGTATACGCCTTCCACTCGGCCCCGAGGTCGTACTTGCGCAGTTCGGAGGATGCGTGGAACGCGCGCAGAGCGTCGTCGCCGATCAGGAGCGCGGCATCGGCCTCGCGCAGCATGGAGGGAAGGTCGCTGGGCATCTCGACGTAGTCCGGCTCGACCTTCCAGTGCTTCGCCAGAAGGATCCGCGCCAGTACCTGCGAGGTCCGCGATGCGTCGGTCAGGGCGACCGTGCGCCCTCCGAGCTGCTCGGCGGGGACCTTGGATACGAGCATGATCGACTGGACTTGTCCGTCTGAGGAGACCGAGATGTCGGGCAGCAGCGCGAGCGACTCCGCGTGGCGCGCGTACTCGATCGACGGGATGGGAGCGGCGTCCAGCTCGCCCGCGATGAGCATCTCTGCGAGTCGCCGCGGCGGCGCCTTGATCAGCTCCACGTCGAGGATCGCGTCGGACTTGACGAGACCGTAGTAGAGCGGCACGCAGTTCAGGTACTGGATATGGCCGAGGCGCGGTTTCGACACGATGAGGACCTCCCCGGAGCTGCTAGACGCACGCCTCGTCGTAGACGCGCACGACCCGATAGAGAGTGTCCCTCTCGACCGGCACGTGTCCCGTCTCGGCGATCATGTTCACCAGGTCCTCCTTGGAGAGTGCCTCCGGCGTCGTGGCGCCCGCCATGTGCGTGATCCGCTCCTCGACGACCGTGCCGTCGAGATCGTCCACGCCGAAGACGGTCGAGAGCTGCGCCACCTTCAGGCCGAGCATGATCCAGAAGGCCTTGATGTGCGGGATGTTGTCGAGCATCAGCCGCCCGATCGCGAGCGTCTTGATGTCGTCGAAGCCGGTCGTGGAGGGCAGGTCGGCCATCTCGGTGTTGGCGGGATGGAACGCCAGCGGTATGAACGCGAGGAAGCCGCCGCTGCGGTCCTGCTGCTCCCGCAGGCGGACCATGTGGTCCACCCGCTCCTCGTGCGTCTCGATGTGGCCGTAGAGCATCGTGCAGTTGGTCGAGATGCCGAGGGAATGCGCTTCGCTGTGTATGCGGAGCCAGACATCGGACGAGGTCTTCTTCTCCCACGCGGCCATGCGCGTGCGGTCGGAGAAGATCTCCGCGCCTCCGCCCGGCAGCGCGTCGAGGCCGGCCGCCTTCAGGTCACGCAGGACTTCCAGGGTCGGCTTGCCCGAGATGATCGCCATGTGCTCGATCTCGACAGCCGTGAACGCCTGCACGATCACGTGGTCGGGCACGGCCTCGCGCACGCGCCTCACCATGTCGACGTAGAAGTCGTAGCTCCAGTCGGGGTGCAGCCCGGAGACGATATGGATCTCATAGGCGCCATCCGCCGCCCCCTCGCGGGCGGCCTCCACGATGGCGTCGAGCGTCATCTCGTAGGCGCCCTCTTCGCCCTCGCTGCGCGCGAAAGCGCAGAACTTGCAGCGGTTGCGGCAGATGTTGGTGGGGTTGATGTGGCGGTTGACCATGAAGTGCACGCGATCGCCGTTCTTCGCGCGGCGCACGTGGTCCGCCATCTGGCCGATGCCGATGAGGTCATGGCTGGCGTACAGCGCCACGCCGTCCTCCCGCGACAGGCGATCGCCGGCGATGACCTTGGCGGCGATGGGCTCGAGGGCTGGGTCGGTGAGGTGGAACGTGGACACGACATCTCTCCTTGGTCGACATCTCGGCCGTCTCGCCGGCAGTGCGCCCGGGAGCCGTACAAGCATAGGTTCCCGCCGCACGACGCGCCATCCCGTCCGGGGCGCCGTGTGGCGTCACGCGTGCGTCACTCCGCTGAGAGCCAACCGCCCGCGAACCCCGCTCGCCGCAACCCGCGCACGATGTGCGGGCATCGCTTCATGACCTCCCACACCAACCCGGTGAGGTGGTTCTCGATCATCACCACTATCGGCCCCTGGTCGAGGGCGTAGTAGCCGCGAGACACCCAGCCGTGGCCGTCCCCCGCCACATCGTACGTCGGGTTGAAGCTGCACTTGAAGCCATAGACGCTCTCCATGTCGGGATAGCGCTCGTGGAACGTCGCCATCGCCGGAAGCACGATCTCTGGCGCGAAGGGCAGGGACGCGATCGCGGCCCAGGGAGCGATCGTCCCGTCGTCGGGCCCCCACGGTACGCCGCGGCCGCGGTAGTCGAGGAATCGGCGCTCGCGTCCGTCCACGAACAGCCGTGCCGGGCCCGGTCCGTCGCTCGCCGTGATCCCCCACACGTTCTCGTCGTAGCCGCGGAAGCCGCGCGGGTTGCTGATGGCGTAGGCGCGCTGGATGTGGGTCGCGCGGCGGCTGTTCTCGAAGTAGTCGATCCCGCGCCCGCGCATGTAGTCATCCTGGATGCCCCGAAGTTCCAGCCAGACCTGGGGGACCTGATGGATGAAGAGCGGACCCGCGTAGACGAACTCGTGTCCGTACAATCTCTTCCAGTGGTACGTGCTCGTCCACGCGGCGTAGCTCTCTTCGGGCAGCGGTGAAGCCGGCGAGCCCAGCCCGAGGATGTAGAGGAGGATCGCCTCGTTGTAGCCGGTCCACCGGTATCTGAGGAAACCCGTCTCGGGCTTCCAGCCATGGCTCACCGCCGGGCCGCCGTTCCGCATCCAGGTCCAGTCGGCCCGAAGGTACAGCTCCTCGGAGGTCTCTCGGATCTCGCGTTCGGCCGCGGTGTCCAGGTCGAAGTACGCGCCGCAGGCCAGCATCCCCGCGAGGAGCAGCGCCGTGTCCATGCTGGACAGCTCGGATCGCCACGCGCGGCGGCCGGCCTCCATGTCGATGAAGTGGTAGTAGAAGCCGTGATCGCCGGTCGCATCGCGATCGCGGCTCTGCTCGGAGTAGCGAAAGAAGCGCATCGTGGTCAGGACCCGCTCCACGGCGTCCTTGCGGCTCACGTATCCTCGTTCGGCCGCCACGACATAGGATGTGAGCGCCAGGCCGACCCCGGCGATGCTGCAGTGCGAGCCGGGACGGGTCGTGTCGCGCACGAGGCCGTTTCGGGGGTTCGCCTCTGCCACGAAGTAGCCGAAGGTGTCGCGCTGCAGGCCACGAAGCTCCGACTCTGAATGTGACACTCCCGGCATCGCGCGGACCCTTCGGCGGTTCGGGCTGTGGGCGAGCCGGCGCGTGACGGGGCTACGCTTCGGCGCCGTCGATGCAGAAGTACAAGGTCACCAGTTCGTACTTCGCCCACACGGCGCAATCGCCGCAGAGGCACGACGCCGCCTTGGGAACGCAATCGCTCGCGTCACGGGAGCAGAACAGCAGTTGCTCCTTCTCGCGCATGCAGTCGTTGTACGTCGGGCATGTCGGGCAGATGCACTTTCCGGCGTTCTCAGCAGTGTCTTCGACCTTCATCAGTCCTCAGCCCCTCCGATCGGTGAGCTCGGAGGCCGAGCCCATGAGACAGTAGTGGTTGGTCGACAACCCGTTCTCCGCCCACACCAGACACCCCGCGCAGTTGCACAGATTCACCGAAGCGATGTCCGTGCAGACGGCTTTGCCTGTCGCGCAGTACATCCCGCCGAGGCGCTCCGGAGCGGGCAGTTCAGGGGAGTCCTTCCAGGCCGCGTACAGGTCCTTCGCACATTTGCTGCGGATCTGGACAGGGCATTGTCCGCACCAGCACTTGTCGATGTTCTCGCGCGTACAGGCCACCGTGGGCATCGCGGTCCCTCCCGCTCGGCCGTCCGACGTGCTTTGTTTCCTACCCCTTGGAGGGCGGCTCCACTCGGCTTGAGCCTGGCTCGGGAGGGGCAGACTATCCGAGGACGCGTCAGCGCCCGGAAGGATGGGGCGCGGGCACAGTTGATGGGTGCGGGCACCGGCGCTGCGGCGCAGTAGGCCCCGACGTAGGAGTGATCGCGGATGAGCGAGCAAGTGCGTGAACCCACGATCCTGGTCGTGTTCGGTGCGACCGGCGATCTCATGGCCAGGAAGATAGTGCCGTCACTCTTCCACCTGCTGGATGAGGGTCTTCTGCCCGAGAGATTCCACGTGGTGGGGTTCTCGCGACGCGACTGGGCCGACGACGATCTGCGGCAGCATGTTCGCGGGATCCTTGCGGAGCGTCATCCGGACGCGCTCCCGGCGCTGGTCGAGTCCTTCTTGTCGCTGTTCACCTATCAGAAGGGCACGTTCGAGGATGCCGCCGCATACCAGGCGCTCGCGGACGGCGACCTCGCCATCGACGAGGATTGGGGGGTATGCGCCAACAAGCTCTACTACCTGGCCGTTCCCCCGGAGAACTACGCCACGATCTTTCGCAATCTCGCCGCAAGCGGACTGACGAAGGCGTGCGGCGGAGGCGAAGGTTGGACCCGCGTGCTGGTGGAGAAGCCCTTCGGGCGAGACTCGAGCAGCTCCCAGGAACTCGACGAGATGCTCGCTTCGCTGTTCAAAGAGGAGCAGATTTACCGGATCGACCACTATCTGGCCAAGGAGATGCTGCAGAGCATCCTGGCGTTCCGCTTCCACAACGACCTGTTCGAGTCCGAGTGGGACAGGGGCGCCATCGAGCGGATCGACATCTCGCTGCTCGAGACCGTCGGAGTGGAGAAGCGCGGAGCCTTCTACGACGGGGTCGGCGCCCTGCGCGACGTGGGCCAGAACCACCTCCTGCAGATGCTGGCGCTGGTGACGATGGACAAGCCGGAGGCGCTGGACGCCCCCTCGATCCGAAGCTCGCGTGCGAGACTGCTTGCCAGTCTTCGCCCGATGCGGCCCGACGAGGTGTCCCGAGACTCGTACCGCGCTCAGTACCGCGGCTATCGCGACCTGCCCGGCGTGTCGCCGGATTCCCAGACTGAGACCTTCTTCAAGCTCCGATCGGTCATGTCCGGCGAGAGGTGGGCTGGCGTGCCCGTCACCCTCGAGAGCGGCAAGCGGGTGGGCGCGGAGCCGCAGAAGCGCATCGTCGTGCTCTTCCGTCACGCGAAGCCCTGTCTCTGCGGCAACATCGGCTTCCACTACCGCAACGAGGTCGTGTTCACGCTGGAGCCCAACGACAAGATCACCATCACCTTCTGGGCGAAGAAGCCGGGCTTCGAGCAGGAGGTCGAGAAGCGGGACTTCGAGTTCTTCCTCTACGAGAAGGGCGACAAGGCCCCGTATGTGGAGGAGTACGCGAAGCTGCTCTTCGACGCCATCCGAGGCGACCAGACCTCCTTCGTGTCCACGGAGGAGGTCCGGGCGATGTGGCACTTCATCGACCCCGTCGTCGCGGCGTGGGGAGACGGAGCGGCGCCGCTGGATGCCTACGAGCCCGACTCGGACGCGGTCCTGTCGGGGGCCGACGAGGCGCTCGAGCGGCACAAGCGAGACCGATCGATCGCGGTTGTGGGGCTCGGGAAGATGGGCGCCGGGATCGCGCGAAACCTGCTCGACCACGACTGGACGGTGGTGGGTTTCAACCGGCATCCCGAGGTGGCGCAGGCCATGACATCGGAAGGGCTGGTCGCGGCGGACACGCTGCGCGACCTGGTGTCGGGATTGCGCCCCCCGCGGACGATCTGGCTGATGGTGCCGGCCGGAGCGGCCGTGGAAACGACCCTGTTCGGGGACGGTGCGACGCCGGGCCTGGCCGACATGCTCGACCGGGGGGATGCGGTCGTGGACGGTGGCAACTCCCGCTACACGGACGCGGCCCGCCGGGCGGCAAGGCTTGCCGAGAAGGGTATCGGCTTCCTCGACTGCGGGACCTCGGGCGGGCCTGCGGGCGCCCGCAAGGGAGCATGCATCATGGTGGGCGGAGACATCGAGCTCTTCGATCGGCTGGAGCCGGTCTTCGCCGACCTGGCGGTGCCTGACGGATACCGGCACGTCGGAGGTCCCGGAGCAGGCCACTTCGTCAAGATGGTCCACAACGCCATCGAGTACGGGATGATGCAGGCGATCGCCGAGGGCTTCACGATCATGCGGGAGTCACCTTTCGAGCTCGATCTCGCGGCGATAGCCGACGTCTACCAGCACAGCAGCGTGGTCGAGTCGCGCCTGGTGGGCTGGCTGCGCGACGCTCTCGCGCGCTTCGGCCCCGACCTGGAACGCTTCTCCGGGTCTGTCGGGAGCACCGGGGAGGCCTCCTGGGCCGTCGAGATCGCGCGCGCTTCAGGAGTCGAGACGCCGGTCATAGCCGACGCCTTGCGGTTCCGGGAGGACTCCGAGAACGATCCCGGCTACACCGGGAGGCTGGTGCAGGCGCTGCGAAACGAGTTCGGCGGACACGGCTACGGGGCACATGCCGAAGCATCCGCCCCGGCTGGATGAGGTCGGATATCGCGGTCGGGCACGCCCACAACGCGGACCGGATGTCGTCCGCAGTCTTCTTCGGAGGAAGCCATGCCCAACCGTCTGGCAGGCGAGTCGAGCCCGTACCTGTTGCAGCACGCGAACAACCCTGTGGACTGGTACCCATGGGGAGCGGAGGCTTTCGAGAAGGCCCGTCGCGACCACAAACCCATCTTCCTGAGCGTCGGGTACTCGGCCTGCCACTGGTGCCATGTCATGGAGAGGGAGAGTTTCGAGAACCCGGCGACGGCCGATCTGCTGAACAGGCACTTCGTGTCCGTGAAGGTCGACCGGGAGGAGCGGCCCGACATCGACGCGATATACATGGAGGCCGTGCAGGCGATGGCGGGACGCGGAGGCTGGCCGATGAGCGTGTTCCTGACGTCCGACGGCGCGCCCTTCTATGGGGGCACCTACTTCCCGGACACCGAGCGCTTCGGCATGCCGGCGTTCGCCCGAGTGCTCGAGCAGATCTCCTCCGTCTGGACGTCCCGGAACGACGAGGTGCAGGTCAGTGCGGACCGTCTGTCGGAGTCGATCCGCAGCGGGGAAGCCTTCGCGAGACCCGGGGCCGGCTCCGAGCTCCAGGAGAAGACCCTGCGGGAGGCGGAGTCGCAGCTTGCCCGTTCATTCGACAGCGAGAACGGGGGCTTCGGCGACGCTCCGAAGTTCCCGCAGCCGCTTGTGATCGAGTTCCTTCTGCGCCGGCATTCCGGCACAGGGGATAGGCGGACTCTCGAGATGGCGACGATCACGCTGGATGCGATGGCCCGCGGGGGGATACACGACCATCTCGGCGGCGGGTTCCATCGCTACTCCGTGGACGGGGCGTGGCTCGTCCCGCACTTCGAGAAGATGCTCTACGACAACGCCCTGCTCGCTCGGGCCTACCTTCGCGCTTGGCAGGTGACCCGCGACCCGGGATACCGGCGGGTGGCGATCTCGGTGCTGGACTACATGGCGCGCGAGATGACCAGCCCGGAAGGCGGCTTCTACTCATCCCAGGACGCCGACTCCGAAGGCGAAGAGGGGAGGTTCTTCGTCTGGAGGCCGGGCGAGATACGGGCCGCGCTCTCCGAAGTCGACGCCGCGCTGTTCCTCGACGCCTACGGGGTCACCGAGGCCGGGAACTTCGACGGCAGCAGCATCCTCTCCCGGGTCGCCGGCGACGAGGCCCTGGCCTCGCGGCACGGGCTGTCGCAGATCGAGGTGGCGGCGAGGCTGGAGAGGTCGGCGGCGGTCCTTCTGGGAGTGCGGGAGACGCGCGTCCGCCCCGCGGTGGACGATAAGGTGCTGGCTTCGTGGAACGGGCTGGCGCTCGGGGCGTTCGCCGAGGCGGGGCGCGTCCTGGGCCGTGAGGACTACGTTGCGGCCGCGGTCGCCAACGCGACATTCCTGCTCGAGAGCATGCGCACGGCGGAAGGCCGCATGCTTCACGCGTACAAGGCGGGAGCCGCGCGCCTCAACGGCTATCTGGAGGACTACGCGAACGTCGCGGACGGGCTTCTCGAGCTTTACCAGGCCATCTTCGATGCCGGTTGGCTCGCCGCGGCGAGAGGGCTCGCCGACGAGATCGTGGGCCACTTCGCGGACGACGCGGGCGGCTTCTTCGATACGAGCGACGATCACGAGCGGTTGATAGCACGGCCGAAGTCCCTGCAGGACGGCGCCCAACCATCGGGCGGATCCATGGCGACGTCCGTCCTCCTGCGTCTGGCGGCATACACCGGTGACGGGGGGTACGCCGACGCCGCGGACGGAGCGCTTCGCGGCGTCCAGGGATTGATGCCGGTGGCGCCCCTGGGTTTCGGGCAGTGGATGGCGGACCTCGACTTAAGCCTCGCCCCGCCCACGGCGGTAGCCATCGTCGGCGAGGGGCCGGGACCCATGCTGGAGGCGCTGGCCTCGGCGTATCGACCGAACGTCGTCGTGGCGTACGGATCCGCGGCGCCGACCACAGCGGACGAGGTCCCCCTGCTCGCGGGGCGTCACGTCCTCGACGGGCGCACGACGGCATTCGTGTGCCGCGGCACGGCATGCATGAGTCCCGTGACGGAAGCTGGCGATCTCGTCGCGCTGCTCGACGAGTGAGCGGCCCGATCGCGATCGGGCACGCCCTCGCGCTTCAGCCGGGTTTTCGGGAACAATCGCACCGACGCGTCGCGGCCGTCACGGGATGGCGGTCGGTCTGAGGAGGGAGTTCGCATGCGCATGGACAGGATGGGCGCAGCGTTGGCGGCCGCGTCCCTGGTCGTCGCCATGGCGCTCGCCGGGTGCACCACGACCGGAACGACGCCCGGTCAAGGTACGGCGACATCGACGACGTCTACTGCGAAGGGACCGATCCGCGTCGGCAGCAAGATCGACACTGAGGGCTCGCTGCTCGGCCAGATGATCATCGCGTTGCTCGAGGACGGCGGGTTCTCCGTCGAGGACAAGACCCGAACAGGCGCCACCGACGTGGTGCGGAAGGCCCTGCTCTCGGGCCAGATCGACATCTACCCCGAGTACACGGCCAACGCGATCCTGGTCTTCAACAAGGACACGCTGGTCGACCCCAACGTGCTGAAGAGCGCCGCGTTGACCTACGAGATGGCGAAGTCGCTGGACGCCCCCAACGGCGTCATATGGCTGGCCGCCTCCCCGGCGAACAACACGTGGGCGGTCGCCCTTAGACGGGACTTCGCGGATCGCCTCAAGATCAAGTCGATGGAGGACTGGGCCGCCTACATCAAGAAGGGCGGGGCGGTGAAGATCGTCGGATCCCAGGAGTTCTTCGCGAGCCCGGTGGCGATGCCCGCGTTCGAGACGGCCTACGGCTTCAAGCTGAAGCCCGGCCAGACCATCGCGCTTGCCACCGGGGACACCGCCGTGACCGAGAAGGCCGCTGCGGAGGGCGCCAATGGCGCCAACGCCGCGATGGCCTACGGCACCGACGGGACGCTCGCGGCCCTGTCGCTCGCGGTGCTGAGCGATCCGAAGGGCGCTCAGCCCATATATCAGCCCGCGCCGACGGTCGGGAAGGACGTCTTCGACAAGTACCCTGAGATCGCCACGATCCTCGACCCCGCTTTCGCAAAGCTGTCGCTCGAGACACTGCAGACGCTCAACGGTCAGATCGTCGTGCAGGGCAGGGACGCCAAGGCGGTCGCCCGGGACTGGCTCAAGTCCGAGGGTCTGATCCGATAGCCTCGGCGGATATCGCGGCGGCTGCCGGCCCCGGCGGAGGTGACATGATCCCCGCGCCGATACCCGACAGGCGGGTGGACGGGGTGGCGGCGACCGGCGCCGCTCTGGCGCTTCTCGGCTGCCTGGTGCTCCCCATCGCGGTGTTCCGGGCGAACCGCATCGTCAGCGGCGTCCCGCACACGTTGCTCGCCGCCGGCCCCGCGGGTTGGGTGCTCATGCTCGCATGCCTTCTCGCCCTCGCGTCCGCGGTCGCACCAGTGCGCGGCGCGCGCACAGCCCTGGAACTCGGCTGCGCGTGCGGGCTGGTCGCCGCGCTCGGCTTCGCAGTGGGCCAAGCGACACTGAGGCTCACCGATGGGGCCGCGCCCTTCTCGCGCGTGTCGATCGGGAGCGGAGCATGGCTGACCGCCGCGGGCGCCGCCGTCGTCTGGTTCGCCGCGTTGCAGCGGCGGCCGCCGCGGTCGTGGCGCGTGGCCGCCGCGGGGTCGACCGCCATCGCCTGGGTCGCGGCCGGTCTGTGGGGCGGTCTGGCTCGCCTGTCGATCGTGCTCGAGTATGACGTGCAGAGTGGGCCGTTCTGGCAGGCCGCCGGCACCCACCTCGCCCTGGTGGGTGCATCGTTGGCTATCGCGCTGCTGGTGGGCATCCCTCTCGGCGTGGCCGCGTCGCGCTGGTCGCGGGTGCGCGCGACCGTCCTCGGAGTGGTCGGCGTCATCCAGACGGTGCCCAGCCTGGCGTTGCTGGGTCTGCTCGTTGTGCCGCTCGCCTCCATCGGACTTCCGGGTATCGGGCCGCTTCCAGGTGTCATCGCCCTGACCTTGTACGCGCTCTTGCCCATCGTGCGGAACACCTACATCGGCCTCTCGGGCGTGGACCCGGCGGTCGTCGACGCCGGCCGGGGCATGGGCATGAGCCCCGCGCAACTGCTGCTGCGCGTCGAGGCGCCGCTGGCGCTCCCCCTCATCGTCGAAGGGGTGCGCGCGGCCACGGTAATGATCGTCGGCATCGCGGCGGTCGTGGCGTTCATCGGCGTTGGAACGCTCGGAGTGCTCCTCTTCCTGGGATGGGGCCAGCAGGCAGACGACCTGATCCTGCTCGGGGCTATCCCGATGGTCGCGCTGGCCGTCGCGGCGGACGGGGGCCTGAGATGGCTCGGCCGGGCAGTGACATCTCCCGGCCTTCGTGCGGAGGGCTAGATGATCCGGCTCGAGAGCGTCACGAAGCGCTACGGTGCCACCACAGCCGTGGAGGACCTGAGCCTCGAGGTCGCGGAGGGCGAGATATGTGTCCTGATCGGTCCGTCGGGGTGCGGGAAGACGACCACCCTTCGGATGATCAACCGGCTCACAGAGCCGACGGCCGGCCGCATCTTCGTCGACGACCGCGACACCTCGACCCTCCGGCCCGAGGAACTGCGGCGCGGACTCGGCTACGCGATCCAGTCGGTCGGCCTGTTCCCTCACCTGACAGTGGAGGACAACGTCACCACGGTGCCGCGTCTGCTCGGGTGGGACAAGGCGCGCGTCGCCGCCAGGGCCGAGGAGCTCATGGCGCTGGTGGGTCTCGATCCGGGCGAGTACGCGGGGAAGTACCCGAGCCAACTGTCGGGTGGCGAAGCACAGCGTGTGGGCGTAGCGCGCGCGCTCGCTGCCGACCCGCCGGTGCTGCTGATGGACGAGCCCTTCGGCGCCGTGGACCCGGTGACTCGCGAGCGTTTGCAGGGGGAGTTCGCCCGGATCCAGCGAGATCTGCGCAAGACCGTCCTGTTCGTGACGCACGACGTGGACGAGGCCATCCGCCTCGCCGATCGCATCGCTCTCATTCGCGACGGCCGCATTCAGCAGTACGACACGCCGGAGGACGTGCTCGACCACCCCGCCAACAAGTTCGTGCACGACTTCATGGGGACCGACCGGGCGCTGAAGCGGCTCGGACGGGTCAAGGTCTCGTCGGTGATGCGCACGGGGGTGCCCATCATGACCGTGGTGGACGCCGAGGAGCTCGCAAGGGCGGCGGCCTGCACAGGAGTGCGGTTCGTCTACGTCGTGGATGGCGAGGCGCGGCTCGAGGGCTGGTTCGACTGCGACGCGGCCGGTCGCGGCCTGCCGCCGGACCAGGCGGTCACGAAGGTCGACCGGCGCGAGGCCTCGATGAGTCCGGACTCGTCTCTGAGGGAAGCTCTCTCGCGCATGCTCGGGCTCGGCTTCAGGACCGTCCCCGTGACGGACGCGGCCGGCCGGCTGGTCGGCGAGATCTCGCTGGCCGACGTGGAGTCCGTGTTGACCGAGAGCGAGACCTACGTCCCCCGCGACGCGCCCGGGCCCGGGTCGGGTGACGCCGAGTGAAGAGACGATGGGGCGGGACCGCCCTGGTCGTCGCGGCAGCCGTCGCCTTCGGATACGCCGTCACGCGTCAGGACTGGTGGTCGTGGGGACTGGCGCGGCTCTTCCCCTCGCTTCCGCAGACGGTGTTCCCCTCGGCCACAGTGGCCGACCTGGTCTTGCAGCATCTGAGGATCGTGCTCGTCTCGAGCGCGCTGACCCTGGCGGTCGGTCTTCCACTCGGGATCTGGGTGACTCGCGCGTCGGGACTCGACTTCCGTGAACTGGTGGCCGCCGGCGTCGACTTCGGCCAGACGTTCCCGCCGGTGGCGGTGCTGGCGCTCATGATGCCGATACTGGGGCTGGGGGCCGCGCCGGCGATCGTCGCGCTGTTCCTGTACGGGATGTTCCCGGTGGTGAGCAACACGGTCGCCGGGATCGACGGGGTGCCCGGCTCCGTGCTGGACGCCGCGCGGGGGCTTGGCATGGGGAAGTGGCGGATACTGTTCACGGTGGAGCTGCCGCTGGCATCGCGGGTGATCATGGCCGGAGTCCGGACGTCGGTCATCGTCAACATCGGCACGGCGACGGTGGCGGCGGCGGCCGGAGCCGGCGGGCTGGGGTCGCCGATCTTCTCGGGGATCAACCTTCAGAACGGCGCGTTCGTTCTGGAGGGTGCCGCGGCCGCCGCGATGCTCGGGATCCTGGCGGATGCCGTGCTCGGACAGGTGGAGGGGCTGCTCACGCCGTCCGCGCCGTGAGGGGCGCTCCGGATGGCGTCGTGCGCGGGGACGCCCCCGTTCGCGGTGGCGCGCCGGTCGCATGCGGACTACCCTGCTTGCATGGATTCCCGACTGCCGGATATCGCGCGTGCCACGTCGGACGCTCACGAGATGATGCCGAGTGGGACCGCGGTCCTGGCCATGGTCTCGGGCGGCGCGGACTCGATCTCGCTGCTGAGGCTTCTCGCGTCCGGGGCGCTGGGCGAGATGGACCTCTCGGTGCTGCACGTGAACCACATGCTGCGCGGGGAGGCCGCCGATGAGGACGCCGGCTTCGTCTCGTCCGTGTGCGCCGATCTTCACGTGCCCTGCCGAGTCGTCCGGTACGACGTCAGCGCCTACGCGCAGGCGCAGGGTCTGAACCTCGAGGACGCCGGCCGGCGCGTGCGGTACCGGTTCGCGGAGGAGGAACTCGAGGCGAGGTGCGCCTCGCCGGATGACGACCGGCCGAGACCGGGGCGGATCGCCGTCGCGCACACGTACGACGACCGCATGGAGACCTTCCTGATGCGCCTGGCGACCGGGGCCGGGCCGGGCGGGCTCACCGCGATCCCCTACGTGCGCGGGCGGATCGTGAGGCCGCTGCTCGACGCGCGACGATCGGACGTCGTGGCCTATCTTGAGGAGCTGGGTCAATCGTGGCGCGAGGACTCCACGAACGGGGACACCACGCGCCTCCGCGCACGGGTGCGCGCAGAGTTGCTACCGTGGCTGGAGGGCGTCAATCCCCGTTTCGGCGAGGCCCTCTTCCGCACGCTCGCGGTGCTGGGAGATGAAGAGGAACTGCTCGACGAGATGGCCGACGCGTTCGCGGGCGACTTCGTCGGATCGCTTCGCGGCGAGGTCCGCTTCGACAGGTCCAGGATGATGACGCTCTCCCGCCCGATGGCGAGGCGCGTGGTGCGTACGGCGCTGATGAGAGTCTTCCCCGAAGCCTCGCGGATCGAGTTCGCTCACGTGGAGGCCCTGGCCGATGGGATGGCTGCCGACGGGTTCTCGCGAGACCTGCCCGACGGACTGCGGGCGTTCTCCGAGTACGGTACACTTGTCGTGACCCGGGCGGTCGGGGAGACCGGCTCCATGGAGCCCTCCCTGCTGGAGATTCCGGGCGAGCTCGACCTGGGCAGCGCGGGCAGGCTGACCGCGGAGTACTCGGCGGATCAGACCGCCGACGACGATCCAGCGACGGCAGTGATCGACGCGGATCGTGTGAGCGGTCCTCTGACAGTGGATTCGGTCCGGCCGGGCGACCGCATCAGACCCCTGGGCATGCGCGGAACGAGGAAGCTGCAAGACGTGCTCACCGATGCGAAGGTCCCGCGCAGGATGCGGTCGCAGATCCCCGTCGTCCGGGATGGAGAGTCCATCGTGTGGGTGGCCGGAACGCGCATGAGCGAGGACTACCGCGTCGGGCGGGCGACGACGCGCACCGTGAGGCTTGCATGGACCGGACCCAGAAACCGTGAGGACTAGAGCGTGAGCCACCCCGACATCCAGGAGATCGTGCTCACCGAGTCGCAGATCCGGGATCGGGTCCGCGAGCTCGGCGCCGAGATCAGCCGCGACTACGCGGGCAGGTCGATACTGCTGATCGCCGTGCTGCGCGGCGCCGCGCTCTTCATAGCCGACCTGGCGCGCGACATCTCGGTCCCGGTCGAACTCGACTTCATGGCCGTCTCGTCGTATGGCTCCGCGACCAAGTCGTCCGGCGTCGTGCGCATACTCAAGGATCTCGACGAGACGATAGAAGGGCGTGACGTCCTGGTCGTCGAAGACGTCCTGGACACCGGTCTGACTCTCAAGTATCTGCTGAAGAACCTGGCGAGCCGTGGACCGGCCAGCTTGGAGATAGTGACTCTGCTGAGCAAAGAGGGTAAGCAGCGGGTACCAATCAGCTGCAGATATGTGGGCTTCTCGATACCCGACAAGTTCGTCGTCGGATACGGCCTGGATTTCGCTGAGAGGTACCGGAACCTGCCGTACGTCGGCATCCTCAAGCCGTCCGCATATCTGGACTGATCGTCCGGCGACCGTCCGCACCCTGTGCGGATCGCGTCGGAACGGAAGGTTGTGTGAGTGTTGAAGAGGAACGTCAGAACCATCGCTCTGTATCTGCTGATCCTCGCTGCGCTGGCCTACTTCGTGGCGACATGGTCGAGCCCTGCCGCGCCGGTGGACAAGCTGGCCAACAGCGACTTCGCGCGCGCGCTCGATCAGGGGCGCGTGGTCAAGGTGACTGCGCTGCTCGCCGACCAGCAGTTGGCCGGTACCTACTACCGGTCGGATGCCGAGAAGCTGAAGAAGAAGACCCACGAGTTCTCGTCGACGTTCATCGGCGAGGACACCCTGGCTCAGCTGATGGCGAAGCATCCTGAGGTCAGCTTCACGCCCGACCCCCAGAAGCAACCGCTCTGGCTGGGCATACTGGCGCAGCTGCTGCCCGTGGTGCTGATCGTCGGGCTCATGTTCTTCTTCCTGAACCAGATGCAGGGCGGCAACAGCAAGGTCATGTCGTTCGGCAAGGCGAAGGCCAAGCGAATGACACGTGACCAGCCGCGCATCACCTTCAAGGACGTGGCCGGGGTCGATGAGGCCGTCGAGGAGTTGCAGGAGATCAAGGAGTTCCTCGCCAACCCCGGCAAGTTCCAGGCTCTGGGCGCCAAGATCCCCAAGGGCGTCCTCCTGGTGGGCCCTCCCGGCACCGGCAAGACCCTGCTCGCGCGCGCGGTGGCGGGCGAGGCCGGCGTTCCGTTCTTCTCCATCTCGGGCTCCGACTTCGTCGAGATGTTCGTCGGCGTCGGCGCCAGCCGGGTTCGAGACCTCTTCGAGCAGGCCAAGGCCGCCAACCCCTGCATCATATTCATGGACGAGATCGACGCGGTCGGCCGTCATCGCGGTGCCGGTCTGGGCGGCGGGCACGACGAGCGCGAGCAGACCCTCAACCAGCTTCTGGTGGAGATGGACGGCTTCGACATCAAGGACAACGTCATCCTGATCGCGGCGACCAACCGCCCCGACATCCTCGATCCCGCCCTGCTGCGCCCCGGGCGCTTCGACCGACAGATCGTCGTCGACCGTCCCGACCTCAAGGGCCGTCTCGGCATACTGAAGGTCCACTCCAAGGGCAAGCCGTTCTCTCCGGATGTGGATCTCGAGGTCCTGGCGCGGCGCACTCCCGGTTTCACCGGCGCGGACCTGGCCAACCTGGTCAACGAGGCCGCTCTGCTGTCCGCCCGGCATGGCAGGACCGACATCAACATGGAGGAGCTCGAGGAGGCCATCGACCGGGTGATCGGCGGGCCCGAGCGCAAGACCCGCCTCATCTCGGACGAAGAGAAGCGCGTCATCGCGTACCACGAGTCCGGCCACGCGCTGGTGGGCCACGTCCTGCCCAACACCGACCCCATCCACAAGATATCGATCATCCCCCGCGGGCAGGCGCTGGGCTACACGCAGTCGCTGCCGACCGAGGACAAGTTCCTGGTCAGCAAGGGCGAGATGGTGGACGACCTCGCGATGTTCCTCGGAGGCCGGGTCGCGGAGGAGATGGCGACCGGCGACATCTTCACCGGCGCGACCAGCGACATCGAGCGTGCCACGAAGATCGCCAAGGCCATGGTCACGCGCTACGGCATGTCGGACAAGCTCGGGCCGATGACCCTCGGCGAGGCTCAGCACGAGGTGTTCCTCGGCCGGGACTTCGCCGCGACGCCCGACTACTCGCAGGAGATCGCGTTCGAGATCGACAAGGAGGTCCGCCGGCTCATCGACGGCGCCTTCGATCGGGCGAAGCAGATCCTGAGCGACCGCCGTCCGCAGCTCGACCTCATGGCTTCAGTTCTCATCGAGCGAGAGACGGTGGACAAGGAGCAACTCGAGGCGCTGCTCGACGACAAGTGGGAAGAGTACCTGGTCAAGGAGCGCGCCCAGGAGGCCGCCGAGACCGAGACCGTCGAGCCGCCAAAGCGGCGCAGGGTGCGCCGCAAGGCCGAAGGACAGCCGCCCGATGTCCCCTCCATGCCCGAACCGATCACCGGAGTCTGAGCTCGCCGCAGGCTGAGAGTCACCCTTCCAGATCGACGCCGACCGGTTACGCGGCACGCTCAAGATCGGCGTCGACCGGTCGGCCCGAGAGCGATTGAGTCCCGCTTCACAAGGGCATCATCCTTGCGCGGCCGTGATCCGAACGCCGCGGGGGATGCTCAGCTCCCTGGGAGGCGGAAATGACTCCAGACTCGATCGCGGCCCCGGGACGCCCCGACACCCAGCGCGAACGCCCGCCCGAGTGGGCGCGGGCCAAAGTACCCCTCTCGGAGAAGGGCGGCGGCGCCGGCGGCCTGCGCGCCTTGAGCCATTGGCTGCGCCGGGTGGCCTCCGTCCCGACCTCACTGTCGCTACCGCGGCGCTCGCGATACGAACACCTGGTGGGATCGCTGAACGAGGTGGCGGCCGCCATCTCCTCGACCATGTCGACCGAAGAGGTCCTGAGCACGGTCGTCGACGAGACGAAGAAGCTCATCGGCACCGATAAGGCGATCCTGTGCCTCCTGTCGTCGGGGGGGCTGGGCCTGAGCGGTGACGAGAACGGGGTGTTCGTGCGGGGAAGGCGCGACCAGTACCCCGAGACCTGGTGGCGCGCTCAGCTCGGGGAGGCGGCGGCGAACGCGATCAGGCGGCGCGCCCCTGTGGTGGACATACGGGGCGGTGCGTGGCTCGTGACGGTGCCGATCACGGTCAGGAGCCGCCCGATAGGGGTGCTGTCCGCGATCAATCCCATTACCCGGCGGTTCAGCGACGACCAGATCGCTCTGATGGCGGTCCTCGGCGCGTTCGCGGGAACCGCGGTGGAGAATGCGCGACTGCACTCGCAGTCGCACTACGCGCTGCTGGCGGACGAGCGAAGACGGATCGCCAAGGAGATGCACGACGGTCTGTCACAGTCGCTGTTCAGTGCGTCTCTCGAGATAGACGTATGCCGCAAACGGCTGCACAGCGATCCTCAGGATGTGTGCGGCAGACTCGATCGCGTACAGGCGATCGTCGTTCGCAGCCTCACAGAGTTGAGGCGCTACATCTATGACCTGCGCCCTGTGAGCCTCAGCAAGTTGGGGCTGGTCGGGGCGATCGAGATGCGTGTCCAGGAGATCGCGGGCGCGAACGACCTGTCGATACGCGTCTACGTCGAGGGACAGGAGAGGCCGCTGCCGCCCGGCGTCGAGTCGTGCATCTACCGGGTCGCGCAGGAGGCGACGTCCAATGTTGCCAAGCACGCCCGCGCGAATCGGGCCGTCCTGGTCCTGACGTACCGGCCCTCGGGCATCGAGTTCCTGATCGAGGACGATGGACGCGGGTTTGATGTGGGGAGAGCGAGCGAGCGCGCGGACAACGACGAGTGCATGGGTCTGAGGAGCATGCGCGACCGCGTCTTCGCCGAAGGGGGCTCCTTCCAGGTGATCAGCGACAATCGCGGCACCAGCTTGATGGCGGACATGCCGTGCTGAGCAATGGTCGCCCCATACGCGTACTGGTGGCAGACGACCATGAGCTCGTTCGTCTGGGGCTCCGGTCGGTGCTCGAGGAGGCCGGCATCGACGTGGTGGCCGAGGCGGCCGATGGGCTCGAAGCGGTCGAGCGTGCGCTCGAATCGCGTCCGGACATCCTGCTGCTCGATCTGCGCATGCCCGGCATGGGCGGCGTCGACGTGTGCCGGAGGGTGCGGGCCGAGGCCCCGGAAGTCAACGTGGTCGTCCTGACGAGTTTCGCCGAGGACGACGACATCTTCGGCGCTCTGTCGGCTGGCGCCTCCAGCTACCTGTCGAAGGATGTGACGGCGGACGCCTTGGTGGGCGCCATCAAAGGCGCCGCAGGCGGCCAGACGGTGCTGGGCTCAGGCATCGCACAGAGGGTGATCGACGGACCGCATCAGCCATCGGCCGAGGACGGCGAGGCGCTGTCCCCGCGCGAACTCGAGGTCCTGGGACTCATGGCCGAGGGGCTGACCAATCGCCAGATCGGCGCTCGGCTGTGGATCAGCGAACCGACAGTGAAGACCCACGTGAGCCACATCCTCGCGAAGCTCGAGGAGCCGGACCGTAACCAGGCCGTCCTGCACGCGGCTCGCCAGGGGCTGATCGCGTCGCCGGACCAGCGCCGCGAGTCCTCCACTCCTCCCTTGGGATGACCAGCCCATCGCCCGCGGGTCAGTCCGACGTCCTACTCCGTGGGCGTTGATGAGGCGGCCCCTGCCGGGAAGACTCCAAGGGTGGTCGGAGGAAGTGATCCGCGCAGCGCACGGGGGGAGCCGGGGTCGGCTCGATGTCACGATCGCAGGAGCGGGGGTCGATCGCATGCCCGGTCTATTCACGCGGTTCAAGGTGTGGGTGGATGACGAGGGAGCCACGGCCCCCGAGTACGCCATCATGGTCGCGCTCATCGCCGCGGTGATCATCGCGATCGTCGGGACGCTCGGCGAGAGGGTGGTAGCGCTGTTCGCGTCGGTTCCGGCGTTCGGCTAGCTGCCCGGGGGCCTCTTGGCGCGGGCGACGTTTCCGATCGCCCGGCCCGCCGCGACCGCCGCCCACCGCGGGACGGGTTCACGTTCCCGATCGTCCATGCCCGTCGCGACCGCCGGCCTTCCCGCCTGTTCTTCTGATTCCGGGGGATGACGGCGCCGTCATCCGCGGTTCAGCCCGGTGTCAGACCGCAAAGGCGTTGGTCGGGCCCGGGCCGTCGGGAAGACTCCAAGAGGCATTGATGGGACGTTGGACATGTGCGTGCGGCACAGAGCGGCCGGGGGGCCGCCTCAACGTCGAGAGTCGGCCGAGCGGAAGGGGGTGAATCGAATGCTCAATCTCTACACGCGATTCAAGCTCTGGGCAGATGACGAGGAGGGAGCGACAGCCGTCGAGTACGGGATCATGGTCGCTTTGATCGCTGCCATCATCGTGGGGACCGTCGGTACCCTTGGCGGCCAGGTCAACACGGCGTTCCAGACAGTGGTGACGGCACTTGGCGGATAGCCAGCCGTTCCGGCTGTTCGCGTTCCTCGTGGGGCCCGGCCCCCGTGCCGGGTCCCACGAGACGCGGACCTCAGTGGAGATGCGGGGAGTTGTTGCAGCGATGCGGCTGCGTGGCGGAAGACACATGGACGAGGGTTCGAGCGCTGTCGAGTTCGCGCTCGTTCTCCCTGTGCTCGTCCTACTCGTCTTCGGGATCATCGAGTTCGGCCGGGCCTTCAACGCGTATGTCACGGTGACGCACGCGGCCCGCGAGGGCGCGAGGATGGCCGCGGTCGGCAGGTTCGACGCGGCCGCGGTCCAGGATCGCGCCTACCCGCTGACGGGCGTGGGCGTTTCCGTCTCCGGGCCGAGCGGCGGAACGGACGGCTACTACACGGTGACCGTCACCTACCCGTACCACTTGGCGATCCCGCTCTGGGGCGACAGGAACCTCACCCTGACGAGCGTGGCCAAGATGCGCCGAGAGTGACTGACCGCCGGATCCGGACAGGGGGGTGAGACTGCGATGATGGATGTGCGCACGGGCCGAGGTCATGTCTCGGGCGAGCGGCGCGAGACCGATGAGGGGGCGGTCGCGGTGATCGTCGCCATCCTCATCGTCGTCTTCATCGGTATGGCCGCGCTCGCCATCGATGTGGGCGCGCTCTTCGAGGAGAGGCGAGAGGTGCAGACGGCGGCGGATGCCGGCGCGCTGGCCGGCGTCCAGGAACTGCCGGCGAGCACGTCGGCCGCGGAGGCTCAGGCAAGGGCCTACGTGGCGCTGAACGCGCCGCAGGCCACGGACATCGCTGTCGACTTCCCGGACGCGTACACGATACGAGTCACGGCGCGCACGCCGAACTCCCCGTATTACTTCGCGCGCGTCTGGGGCGGCGACAGTGCTCCCGTCGCCGCTCACGCCACCGCGCGCGTGACCTCACCCGACTCGTTCTCCCACGGCGTGATGCCGATCGGCGTGTTCCCCAGGAGCGCGGATGAGTCCGCACTGAACGGCTACGGGTACGGCTGGGGCGACGAGGTCATCATCAAGGAGGGCGGCGGCGACGGCACCACCGGCAACTTCGCCTGGCTTCGACTGGGGGGCACCGGCGCCGCATACCTGAAGGACCTGATCCGGTCAGGCGGCGGGTCGGCGACGCTCGGCGGATTCTACGACACCGAGGCCGGCAACGCGGCGTCCGTGAACACCACGCTCAGGTCGATCCTGGACCTGCACGCCTTCGAGGAGATCTGTCCGGAGCCTGACGAGTCGGGCGCCGTTCACACGAACGTGCTGCCCGGGGACCCTGAGGACGGATGTCCGAATCTGATCCTCGTCCCGATCATCGTGAACCCGACACCGCACGGGGACGACACTCGCTACACGTTCCCCAACGGCACGAGCACGCCGACTCAGATCATCGGCTTCGCTGCATTCTTCGTCACGTACGTGGGCACGCATGGCGGCGAAGCCGAGGTACATGGACGCTTCGTGAGGGTCGTCACCCCCGAAGAGGCGTCGGGGGGGACCTGGGGGTCGACGGGCCTCGTCCACTACTCCTTGGTCGACTAGAACGCGGTGTGATCGCGACTTTGAAATTGTGTGTGGTGAGCGTCGCTGCGACCGGTGCGGCGATCAGCGAGAGGAGAGGTCTGCAATGCGCGCAAAGATCCTTATCGTATTCGTCGCTTTGGTGCTGGGGGCCGCGGCTGCGGTCGCCACGTACGGCTACCTTGGCGCCGTTCGGCGCGAGGCCGAGGCCGGCAGCCGCATGACCGAGGTGCTCGTCGCCAAGCAGGACATCCCTCGAGGCGCGTCCGCCGACGAACTCATCGCGAGTGGCGCCGTGGAGCGGATGAAGATGCCCCAGCGTTACATAGCGCAGGGCGCGATCTCCTCAGTCCGGGCGGTCTCCGACCGTATACTCGCCGTCCCGGTGTCCAAGGGCGAGATGCTCACCACCCAGCGCTTCCAGTTCCCGAGCGAGGCCGGGCTGTCCTTCAGCGTGCCGAAGGGTTTCGTGGCCGTGACCTTGCCGGCGAACGAGACGCGGGGTCTCGCCGGCCTGGTGAAGCCCGGAGACCGCGTCGCCGTTCTAGCCACGGTGGAGATCGACAAGGCCGGCGGCGAGAAGACGCGTATCACCATCCCGGGAGCTCGCGTGCTAGCGGTCGGTCGCAGTACGGACGAGGGCATCACCAGCCCGGACGGCCAGCAGGATCAGAAGAGCGGCACCGTTCTGGCGGCGCAGAGGGGAACCGGGGATCAGCAGAAGATGACCAATCTGACGCTGGCGCTGTCGCCCGCCGACGCCGAGAAGGTCGTCTTTGCCGCCGAGGTCGGCGACATCTGGCTCGCCCTGCTGCCTCCGACCGAGTCCGTCGCGGGCCCGGGCCTGGGCCAGACGGCTCGCACGGTCCTCAAGTAGCAGCAGTCCTCGAACACACAGTCCTCACACAGGAGGTCGTAATGGGACACGTGGCTCTGGTGGGATGCGAGGATCCGTTCGGGCGCGAGCTGGCTCGGCAACTTGCGTCGGACCGCGCCCGAACGCTGGAGACGTTCCCGACGCTCCAGGCCGCATTCAAGGGCGCCACCGCGCAGACCGTTGACGTGGTGGTGAGCTGCCCCTCCGTGCCGGCCGGCGACGTCTTGAGATTCGCTGCGACGCTCTCCGAGGCCGGTCTGGCTCCCGGCGTCGTGATGGTGGTGGCGGACGTGACGACCGATCTGCTGCGTTCGGCCATCAAAGCGGGCATTCGGGACGTCCTGCCCGCGAGCGACGGGATCGACGCGATCGTCGCCGCGGTGACCGCGGCGGACGACGCGGCGTCGCGCCGGAAGACGTCGGGCCCGTCTCCCGCCGCGGAGGCGGAGGACAAGCCGGCGGTCGCGCTGGGCAAGGTCGTGACGGTGTTCTCCACCAAGGGCGGCGTGGGCAAGAGCGTGATCGCGACCAATCTGGGAGCGGCGCTGGCCAGCGGTCTGGGCAGAAGCACGGTGCTCGTCGATCTGGATCTTCAATTCGGGGACGTGTCGTGCATGCTGCAGATGCCTCCGGAGCGCACGATCTTCGACGCGGTCCAAGCGTTCGACCGGCTGGACGCCCAGATGCTCCAGGGCTTCGTGCTCCAGCACTCGTCCGGATTGTCCGCCCTGCTGGCGCCCGTCAGGCCCGAAGAGGCCGAGAGCGTCACCACCGCCAGGATCACCCAGATCCTGGGGCTGCTGCGGCAACTCGCGGAATTCGTCGTGGTCGACACGCCAGCCTCCCTGTCGGAGGTCGTCCTGACCGCGCTCGAACAGAGCGACAGGATCCTGGCGATCGCGACCCTGGACGTCCCGAGCGTCAAGAACACGAAGGTGTCGTTGCAGAAGCTCGAACAGCTGGGCCTGGGCAACGGCTCCGTCCGGCTGGTGCTGAACCGGGCGGACAGCAAGGTGTGGCTGGAGCCGCACGAGATCGAGAAGGCGCTCTCTGACCGGATCGTGGCCCGGATACCGAGCGATCGGCTGGTGCCGAGGTCTGTCAACAAGGGCGTGCCCGTGGTCCTGGACGCGCCCCGTTCGGCGGTAGCGAAAAGCATGGTGGCATTGGCGCGCGAAGTCGCGTCGTCGTGATCGGGAGGGGGAGCGGACATGTCGCTCACTGAAAGGCTTGCAGACAACACCGCGACGTCGACCGCGATTCGGCCCGATGTCGTCGCATCCGGCTCGCGGGAGACGGACGACGTCAAGCGCCGCATGCACTACCTGCTGGTGGAAACGATAGGACCGCAGCTCGCCTTGCTGGCCAACGACGAGGCCGCGATGAGGCGACAGATCGAGATGCGCCTGCGCGAGCTGCTCGCGGAGGAGACCACGCCGCTGTCGGCCGCGGATCGCCAGGAGATCGTGACCGATGTCATAGACAACGTCGTCGGGTACGGGCCCATCGAGGTGTTCCTGCACGATCCCGAGATCACCGAGGTAATGGTCAACAACCCGGAGACGGTGTACGTCGAGAGGCGGGGGAAGCTCTATCCCACGGGCCGCACGTTCCTTGACGAGGCGCACCTGCTTCGCATCATCGACAAGATCGTGGGCGCGGTCGGGCGGCGCGTGGACGAGAGCGTCCCGATGGTGGACGCTCGCCTCCCCGACGGCTCGCGCGTCAACGCCATCATCCACCCGCTCGCGATCAACGGGCCCATGCTCACGATCCGCAAGTTCAGCAAGGATCCGTTCACGGTGCACGATCTCATAGGGTTCGGGACCTTGGACGAGCGCGTCGCCGCGCTGCTCGATGCGGTCGTGCGCGGCCGGCTGAACGTGCTGATATCGGGAGGAACAGGCTCAGGCAAGACGACACTGCTCAACGTCGTGTCCTCCTTCGTCCCGGACGACGAGCGTATCGTCACCATCGAGGACGCCGCGGAACTGCGGCTCCACCAGAGCCACGTACTTCGGCTGGAGTCGCGGCCGGCCAACATCGAGGGCAAGGGCGAAGTCACCATCCGCGACCTCGTCCGCAACACACTGCGCATGCGTCCGGATCGCATCATCGTTGGCGAGGTGCGCGGGGCCGAGGCGCTCGACATGCTGCAGGCCATGAACACGGGGCATGACGGTTCGCTGTCCACGGTTCACTCGAACTCCCCCAGGGACGCGCTGTCGAGGCTTGAGACGATGGTCCTGATGAGCGGCTTCGAGCTGCCGGTGCGCGCCATCCGCGAGCAGGTCACCTCGGCGCTGGATCTCCTGGTCCACCTCGCGCGCCTGCGAGACGGAACCCGCCGGATCGTGCAGGTGTCTGAGGTGCAGGGCATGGAGGGGGACACGGTCGTACTCGAGGACATCTTCGCGTTCGACTTCGGTATGGGTGTCGACGACGACGGCCGCTTCCGCGGCCGGATCAAGTCGACGGGGATCAGGCCGAGGTTCGCGCGACGTCTCGAGGACCTCGGGATCCGGTTGCCGGCGGACATGTTCGCGTTCGAGCCTACGGCAAGGAGCTGACGATGCATCCCGGCAGGGCATGGAGCGGTTCGATCGGGCGGGCGCTGGCTGTCGCGCTCTTCTGTCTGGTAGCAGCGCTCTCTCTGGTCGGAGTCGCCGAGGCTGTGGCGCCGGGTGAGCTGGCGGTGCAGTCGATCGACACGACAGGGTACCCCACGGTGGTGATGCGGGTCGTGCTCCCGGGCGAGATGCTCGCCGAGGGGAGCCTTGGTGCAGGCGCCTTCCAGGTCCGGGAGAACGGGACGGTCATCGACCGCGTCGATGTCCGGCCGCTGGAGGCACAGGAGCAGGGGCGCGATCCGCTCAACGTCGTGCTCGTAGTCGACGTGAGCGGGAGTATGAAGGGCAAGGCGATACAGGATGCGAGGCGGGCGGCGACAGCCTTCGTGGATGCCATGGGGCCGTCGGACAAGGTCGCACTTGTCGCCTTCAGCGATTCCCCCAGGATCGTCGCTTCCTTCACGAGCGACGGCTCCGCACTGAAGAGGGCCATCCTCGGGCTCAGACCGGGGGGCGAGACCGCGCTCTACGACGCCGCCTCGACGGCGGCTGAGCAGTTCAAGGACGTGACTGGCGCGGACAAGGCCATCGTCATGCTCTCCGACGGTGGGGACACGACGAGCGGCGGCACGCTGGACAGCACGGCGAAGGCGCTGACCGAGGCGGAGGTGCCTCTGTACGCCGTCGCGCTCCGCACCGACGAGTACGATCCCGCCTCTCTCCGGAAACTGGGCAGGGCCTCCGGCGGACGGCTCGTGTCCGTGAGGGACTCCGCTACCCTGGCCGTCCTGTTCGAGGGCTTGGCCGAGCAGCTTCACAGCCCCTACGAGATCTCCTTCACGAGCTCGCGGCCACCGACGAAGGATCTCGAGATCGACCTGGTCGTGACTTCGCGCGACGTGCGCGCTTCAGCGAACGCGGTCGTGCCGAACCCGGAAGTCGCCGGCGCGCAGATGGACCCGTCCCCGCCGCCGCCTCTGCCCTCCAGCATCTGGCCGCTCTCGATCGCGGCGATGGCGTTCCTCGCCGTGGGGCTGCTCAGCGGCGGCGTGATGGCGCTGACCCGGCCCATGCCGAACTCCATCGAGCAGCTCAAGTTCTACGAGCAACTCCGGGAAGGCGGCGTCGGCGGATCGGATCGAGCGTCCTGGGACCCGGACAGCGTGGGCGGCCGCCTGATGGCGGTGGCGGACTCCGTGGCATCCCGTGGCGGTTTCTCGGCCGCGATACGCACCGAGTTGGAGAGGGCCGGGCTGCCCTTGCGACCCGTCGAGTACATGACGCTGCATCTCGTCGGCGTTATCCTGGGCGGGATGCTCGCCCAGATGATCGGCGGGCGGCCCGTGGTCACCTTCGTCGCGATCCTGGTCCTCGCGCTCGGACCGATACTGGCAGTCCTGCGCATGGCGCGGAAGCGGATGGAGGCGTTCCAGGCGCAACTGCCCGACGTCTTGAACCTGTTGGCGGGATCGATGCGCTCGGGGTGGGGACTCCTGCAGGCGGTAGGCATCGTCGTGAGCGAGATGAAGGCGCCCGCCGGTCCCGAGTTCGCGCGGGTGGTCACGGAGGCACGGCTCGGGCTTCCCCTCGAGGACGCGCTCGGCAAGATGGCGGATCGCATGGGCAGCGATGACTTCCGATGGGCCGTCACCGCGATCTCGATCCAGAGGGACGTCGGGGGAAACCTCGCCGAAGTGCTGGACATAGTGGCCGAGACCGTTCGCGAGCGAGCGACGCTTCGCCGGCAGATCTCCTCACTCACGGCGGAGGGGCGCCTCTCCTCGGTCATCCTGCTGTCTCTGCCCTTCGTGGAGGCTGCGGCGCTCTACGTGATCAGCCCCGGGTACCTGCAGCAGCTGTTCGCGAGTTCGACCGGCATCTGGGCCGTAGGCTCCGCGGCGCTCCTCCTGGTGGTAGGGGCTATGTGGCTTCGGCGCGTCGTCAAGATCGAGGTGTAGCCCATGTTCTCGGCACCGGTCATCACGGGTTTGGTGTTCGCGGCGGTCCTCGTGCTCAGCTACGTGGTTCTCGCCTTGATCTTCTCCGAGGAGCGCCGCGTCACCAAGGCGCTGCGACAGGTCTCGGACTGGGAGCAGCAGCAGGCCTCCGAGGCTGAGCCACTCCTGAAGCCGTTCCGCCATCGGGTCCTCTCTCCCGCCGCGGCCACCGCGACGCGCACGGTGCGCGCCGCGCTGCCGGCCGGTTCCATCGAACGACTGCGGCACCAGCTGGAACTCGCGGGGAATCCCAGAGGCCTGTCGGCGGAAGGGATCGTGGCTCTGCGCGTCGTGGGCGCCATCGTGCTGTCGCTTGTCGCCGCCGCCATCATGCTAGCTAGGGCCGACGGCATCCTCATGACGGTGGCCGTCGTCCTCGGCGCCGGTCTGGTCGGGTGGATGGCTCCCGGCGTCTGGCTGGCCGAAGTGCGTCAGCGCCGCCAGAGCCAGATAAGACGGGCCCTTCCCGACATGCTCGACATGCTGACGATAAGCGTCCAGGCGGGCCTCGGGTTCGACATGGCGCTCGCGAAGCTGGTGAGGAACACCACGGGGCCTCTGGCGGAGGAGTTCGCCAGGATGCTCAACGAAGTGCAGGCCGGCGTGTCCAGGAAGGACGGCTTTCGGCATCTTGGAGAACGCACGGACGTGCCCGAACTGAGCAACTTCATCATGGCGATGGTCCAGGCGGACGTCTTCGGCGTCAGCGTCAGCAGCCTGCTTCGCTCGCAGGCCGGCGAACTGCGCACACGCCGCCGCCAGGCCGCCGAGGAGACGGCTCAGAAGGCGCCGGTGAAGATGGTCTTTCCGATCGTCCTGTGCATCCTGCCCGCCACGATCCTGGTGATCGTCGGACCGGCCGCACTCGCGATCGGTCATGCGTTCGGCCTGCTGTAGAGCGGCGAAGCACAGTCCGCGCGAATCAAGCGCCGTCCGATGCGCCATACTGTCGTTGTAGCGCTGCAGCGCGCCTGCGGACCTCGAGGCCCGCGCGAGGCGCCGGATGACGGAGCGGACCATGGATCGTGACAAGATCATGCAGGGTGTCCGCCTCATCCTCGAAGGCGTGGGGGAGGACGTCGAGCGCGAGGGCCTGCGAGACACCCCCCGGAGAGTCGCTGACATGTACGGCGAGATCTTCGGCGGCGTGGATGCCGACCCGGCGGAGTTTCTGAAGCTGACCTTCTCCGAGGATCATCAGGAGATGGTGCTGGTTCGCGACATCCCGCTGTACTCCGTGTGCGAGCATCACCTCATGCCCTTCATGGGCAAGGCGCACGTCGCGTACGTTCCGGGCAAGGAGGGGCGCATCTGCGGTCTGTCCAAGCTCGCCCGTGTCGTGGACGTGTTCGCGAAGCGGCCCCAGGTGCAGGAACGGCTGACCTCTCAGGTGGCGGATACGATCCTCCGCCACCTGCAGGCGCAGGGGGTGATGGTGGTCATCGAGGCCGAGCACCTGTGCATGTCGATGCGAGGCGTGCAGAAGCCCGGTGCCATCACCACGACTTCGGCCGTGCGCGGCATCTTCCAGACGAAGCCGGAGACGCGCGCCGAGGCGATGGCCCTGATCAAGGGCGCGTAGGCGAGATGACTCCGGTCTGGCTCTGTGGGGCGCACTCGATCGACCTGTCCAACCCCGTGGTCATGGGTGTCCTGAACATGACGCCGGACTCCTTCTCCGACGGGGGCGTCTTCACCGGCCCCGAGTCAGGGCTGGCCCACGCGCGCGCCATGATCGCCGAGGGGGCCGGGCTGATCGACGTCGGCGGCGAGTCGACGCGCCCGGGCGCGGAGCCCGTAGGCGACCCGGAGGAGATCGAGCGCGTCCTGCCGGTCGTCTCGGCGCTCGCCGGCCAGGGCTCGTGTGTGTCCATCGACACGCGGCATGCGGCGGTCGCCGAGGCCTGCATCGACGCGGGCGCCTCTGTGATCAACGACGTGTCGGGGTTCGGCGATCCGGACATGCTCGCGGTGGCCTCGGCGTGCGGCGCGGGCGTCGTGGTCATGCACATGCAGGGCGACCCGTCGACGATGCAGGAGGCGCCCCGCTACGACGATGTGGTCGCGGAGGTGCGCGTATCCCTGGAGAGCCGCGCGCGCGGACTTCGAGCCGCCGGCGTCGCGCGTGAGCGGATCGCGGTGGACCCGGGATTCGGCTTCGGCAAGACCCTCGAGCACAACCTGGCGCTCCTGCGGCAACTGGACGACATCGTTTCGCTGGGGTACCCGGTGCTGGTGGGCATCTCCCGCAAGAGGTTCATCGGGGCTCTGACGGGGGTCGATGTGCCGGCCGATCGGCTGGCCGGCAGCCTCGCCGCCGCCGTGCTCGCCTTCACTTGCGGCGCCTCGATCGTCCGGGTCCACGACGTCGCGCCGACAGTCCAGGCGCTTGCCGTGGCGTCGGCGGTCTCGAACCCGCGCGGGGCCGGAGACAACCGATGAACACTGCCGAGAGGCGCATGGGGGTGGAAGGATGACGCAGGCTTTCATCGGCCTGGGCTCCAATCTCGGGGACCGCGTCGGGAATCTGTCCGCGGCGCTGCGCGAACTGGCTGCCGAGCCGGGCGTGCAGGCGCTCGAGGTCTCGGACGCCTACGAGTCCGAGCCGTGGGGGGTGACCGGGCAGCCCCGGTTCGTGAACGCTGTGGCGCGCATCGACTACCACGGCGAGGCCAACTCGTTGCTCGGGGTATTGAAGGCGATCGAGGAAGCGGTGGGCCGGACTCCCGGCGAGCGATTCGGTCCGCGAGTCATCGACCTGGACATCCTGCTGTTCGGGGACGAGGAGTGGAGCTCGACCGAGCTCACCATCCCGCACCCGCGCCTGTTGGAGCGTGACTTCGCGGTCACGCCGCTCCTGGCGAGCTGGCCGGACGCCGTCCTGCCGGACGGCTCCCCGATCACCCGCGACCGGGTCGCCGGGGGCGTCGTCGTCGCAGACATGGGACCGGTTCCGGGATTCGAGCGGCTCGCGCAACCGGCGGAGACGTTCGAGCCTCGTCCCGTCGTCGTGGATTCCGGTCCGGGGCTGGAAATGCCGGTCGTCGAGGAGGGCGAGCCATTCCAGGTCGGGGACTGGGTCGCCATCGGTCCGGGGCGATACGAGTACGGGGCGGTCAACGCGGGCACCGATTTCGACCTGCTGATGTACGAGTCGTTCCTGAGTGAGGCCGGCATCCGGGTGCAGTTCTATCCGACCCGCCCCAATGAGGGCGCCACGGTCTACCCCGGCATCGGCAAGACGATTCGGCTGATGGTGCCGCGCTCGCAGGCCGAAGAGGCGCGGCGCCTCATCGGCGAGATCTCGGGGGGACGGACAGAGAACGCCTGACGACGATTCGCCGAGGTCCGGCGACCGTCGGGGCGATGCTATACTCCCTTCTGCCTGTGTCCTTCCAGACTCTGTTCGCGGGGGTGAACCATGGTCTCGAACCCGGAGTTCTCCGACGAAGTGCCGCCGACCGTGCCTTCCGAGGCGTCGTCGCAGGAGCCTGCCGGCTCATCGCAGGAGCCCGCGGAGCCTTCGCCGGAGCCGAAGCCGGAGGTCTACTGGGATGCGCCCGCGGACTCCGCGGATTCGCTGACGCGGAGTCCCCGGAATCCAAGGAATCCTCGGACCGTGTTCGTGGTCGGAGTGCTGCTGTTCGTCCTGCTGGCGGCGATCGGGTGGTTCGCCTGGGCGCGCCAAGCGGCGACGGGCACAACCCCGCAGTCAGCGGTGACGGCGATGATGGACGCGTACGCCACATATGACGCGAAAGCCATCCTGGACACGGTGACGCACGACAAGCTGACGGCCGACGACATCAAGCGGTTCACATCTCAGGCGGCGAGTTCCAAGAAGGCGGCCGGGGGCAAGCCCGCTGTGAAGGGCGTCTCGATCGGCAAGGTCAAGACCAGCGGGAGCGGTTCCGCCACCGTCGAGGTGACGGCCCAGTGGCTCGACCCGACAAAGGGTACGTATGAGAAGAGCACGGAGACGCTGCCCGTCGTCAGAAAGGGCGGGAAGTGGCTGGTGCAGCTCTTCTAGCGGGGAGGTAGGGCGCCGTGTCGTGGGGACTCCAGAACCGCCTGTCGCGGATACTCCGGCCGCAGGATGGCCGCACCGTGATGCTCGCCGTCGATCATGGCTACTTCCTCGGGCCCACAAGCGGGCTTGAGGACCCCGTCCGTTCGGTGATGCCTCTCGCCCCCCACGCCGACACGCTCATGCTGACTCGCGGGATGCTCCGTAGCTGCATAGACAGCAAGATGGAGACGCCGATCGTCCTTCGCGTGTCGGGCGCCAACAGCGTCCTCGACGACGACCTCTCGGACGAGACGATCATCACCGACATCGAGGAGTGCATACGCCTCAACGCGGCCGGGATGGCGCTGTCGATCTTCGTGGGCTCGCCCCATCAGCACCAGACCATCGCCAACCTCGCGAAGCTCGTGGACGCGGGCGAGCGCTACGGGATCCCGGTGCTCGCCGTCACCGCCGTTGGCAAGGACATGGTGCGCGACTCCCGCTACCTCGCGCTGGCCTCCCGGATCGCCGCCGAGATGGGCGCGCACGTGGTCAAGACCTACTACTGCGACGACTTCGAGCGCGTGACGGGGACGTGCCCGGTACCGGTCGTGATCGCTGGCGGGAAGAAGCTTGTCGAGCGCGAGGCGCTCGAGCTGACGTTCGCCGCCATCGCGCACGGCGCCGCGGGCGTCGACATGGGGCGCAACATCTTCCAGTCGGACTGCCCGCTGGGCATGATCAAGGCCGTGCGGTCGATCGTCCACGGCGGAGCATCGGTGGAAGACGCGTACGCGGTCTACATGGACGAGAAGGCATGCGGAGGCGCCTCCGCGGCGCCCGGCTCCGGCCTCGCAGACGACCGCAAGATCTGATCGGCGCTCGGCCGATGATCAACCGCGTCGCCGTCTACCGCAACAACTCCGACATCCGGGTCGAGGAGCGCGAAGCTCCTTCCGCCGGCCGCGGCGAGATCCTGGTCCGCATCCGCGCGTCGGGCATCTGCGGTTCGGACGTCATGGAGTGGTACCGGGTCCCCAAGGCGCCGACGGTGCTCGGGCACGAGGTGGCCGGCGAGATCGTCGAGGTCGGCGAGGGTATCGGGCACTTCCATATCGGGCAGCGGGTCGTGGTCTCGCACCACGTCCCCTGCAACGAGTGCCGCCACTGCCTCGCGGGACATCACACGGCCTGTCACACGCTGCACACCACCAACTTCGACCCGGGGGGCTTCGCGCAGTACGTGCGCGTGCCCGCTCTGCAGACAGAGAGAGGCGTGCTGCCTCTCCCCGACGACGTCTCGTACGAGGCGGGCTCGTTCGTCGAGCCGCTCGGGTGC
The DNA here is from genome assembly GCA_963695385.1 of uncultured Coriobacteriia bacterium. Taxonomy (GTDB): domain Bacteria; phylum Actinomycetota; class Coriobacteriia; order Anaerosomatales; family PALSA-660; genus JANYAK01. Next base: position 1,626,876 of record OY968780.1, on the reverse strand, counting down.
GTCGTGCGGGCGCAGGTGCGCGCGGGCATGCCGCCGGACGCGACGGTGCTGGTGGTGGGCAGCGGGATCTCCGGCCTGCTGCACATCAGGCTCGCGCTCGCTCTCGGGGCGGCACGGGTGCTGGCCACGGATGTGAACGGATACCGCCTCGGGTGGGCCCGGAGGGCCGGCGCCGAGGAGGCCTTCGATGCGGTCGCGGCCGGGGACGGGCTGGCCGATCTGGTGCGAGAAGCCAATTACGGTCGCCTCGCGGACCTGGTGCTCCTGTGCACGGGCGCGCCGCAGGCCATCTCGCAGGCGCTGGAGTGCCTCGAGCCGGGCGCGACGTTCGTGTTCTTCGCGCCTCCTCCGCCCGGTATCCGGCTCGACATGCCGATGCACGAGCTGTGGCGGCAGGAGGCAACCGTCCGGACGTCGTACGGCGCCGCGCCGGCCGACCTCGAGATGGCGCTGGACCTCATAGCCTCCGGCCGCGTGCGCGTGGAGGACCTCGTCACCCACCGCGTCTCGCTCGACGGGATCGCCGAGGGATTCCGGATGGTGGCGGAGGCGCGCGAGAGCGTGAAGGTCATCGTGGAACCCTAGTGGCGGGGACCGCCGGGTGTACGACACCGATGCTATACTGACCTCCCTCGCGGGCCGCCCGCCCGCGGGTGACCCGTCAAGGGACCGCTCGGACCCCCGACGTGCTGGGGCCGAGACGGTCGAGGATCGGGAAGGAGAAGCGCCGTGAGCGCCACCCCGCCGAACGCCGATGCAGGCCGTCCCGTCACCACCGCCACGTTCCGTGCCCGCAAGGCTGCAGGTGAGCGGATCGTGATGATCACCGCCTACGACACCGCCACCGCCCGCCTGGTCGACGAGGCCGGGGTCGATGCGATCCTCGTGGGCGACTCCCTCGGCATGACCGTGCTCGGATTCACGTCCACGCTGCCGGTCACCATGGACGACATGATCCGCCACACTGCCGCGGCGGCACGCGGAGCCACGCGCGCGCTCGTCATCGGCGACATGCCGTTCATGAGCTTCCAGGTCAGTCCCAAAGAAGCGCTTCGCAACGCCGGCCGGTTCATGGCCGAGGGGGGCGCGGGGGCGGTCAAGCTGGAAGGCGGCGTCACTGTCGCGGACGCCGTCCGCCGCATCTCCGATGCGGGCATCCCGGTGATGGGTCATGTAGGCCTCACGCCGCAATCCGTGCATCAGCTCGGCGGCTACAAGGTGCAGGGCAAGGAGGTGGCGGGCGCCGTACGCCTGATCGAGGACTGCCTTGCCCTCCAGGAGGCCGGCGCGTTCGCGGTCGTCCTGGAATGCGTTCCCGCCGAGCTCGCCGAGTTCGCCTCCAGGGAACTCGCGATCCCGACGATCGGCATCGGAGCGGGTGCCGGCTGCGACGGCGAGGTGCAGGTCTTCCACGACCTGGTGGGGATGGGCGGCGACTTCACGCCGCGCCATGCCAAGCGCTACGCGGAAGCGGGCGCGGCGATACGGGACGCGGTCTCCGCCTACGCGAGTGACGTGCGCGGGGGCGCGTTCCCGACCGAGGGGCAGACCACTCACATGGATCCGACGGTGCTCGAGCATCTCGCCGCCGCGCGCTTGGGGAAGGCGACGAAGGACACCGGGGGAGAGTGACCGCCGTGATGGAGCGGCTGGTCTCGGTCGAGGAGGTCCGCAACGCTCTGGCGCGCACGCGCCTGGAAGGCCGCACCATCGGGTTCGTTCCCACGATGGGCGCACTGCACGAAGGCCATCTCTCCCTCGTCCGCGCGTCGAAGCGCAGGACCGACATCACCGTCGTGTCGATCTTCGTGAACCCCACCCAGTTCGGTCCCGGCGAGGACTTCGACGCCTATCCGCGCGACCCGGAATCCGACGCCGCCATGCTCGAGGCCGAGGACGTCGAGTTCCTCTTCGTGCCGGCGGTGTCGGTCATGTACCCTTCCGGATCCGTCACCCGGGTGGACCCCGGTCCGCTCGCCGACGTGCTGTGCGGCGCGGCTCGCCCCGGCCACTTCTCGGGAGTGGCGACCGTGGTGACCAAGCTCCTCAACATCGTGCGGCCCGACATCGCCTTCTTCGGCGAGAAGGACTACCAGCAGCTGAAGGTGCTGCAGCAGGTCGCTCGCGATCTTGACATGCCCACGCGCGTCGTCGGCTGTCCCATCGTGCGCGAGGCCGACGGTCTGGCGATGTCCAGCCGCAACCGCTACCTCACGCCGGAACAACGCAGCCAGGCCCTCGCTCTGCACCGCGGCTCTGAGCGCCGCGAGCGAGGCCGCGAGCGCGGGCGAGACCGACACCGCCGTGCTCGAATCCATCATCCGGACGGCCGTCGAGGCGTCCGGTGTCGAACTCGAATACGCCGCGGTCGTGGACGCCGAGACCCTCGCATCCGCGGCGATCGTGGATCGGCCATGCCGCGCTTTGGTCGCGGCGCGTGTCGGAAGCGCCCGGCTGATAGATAATGTGGCCATCCCGCTTCTTTGAGGCCGCGCGAAGCAGGGTGGCGCGCACGCGCTGAGCGGCACCACCATCCACGGGAGTCGCCACATGGTCGACGACGAGCAGCTCGCCCGAGAGATACGCGGGCTGGCCGCCGAACGCAACGCGGTGATCCTCGCGCACAACTACCAGCGTGCCGAGGTCCAGGACGTGGCGGACTTCGTGGGCGACTCCCTCGGGCTGTCCCGTCAGGCGGCGGCCACGGACGCGGAGGTCATCATCTTCGCCGGAGTGCACTTCATGGCCGAGACCGCGAAGATCCTCGCGCCGGACAAGACGGTCGTGATGCCCGAGAACCGCGCCGGCTGTCCCGATGGCCGACATGATCGACGCGGCGAAGATGGCGGCCTGGAAGGAGCAGTACCCCGGAGTGCCCGTCGTGACGTACGTGAACTCCACCGCCGAGGTCAAGGCGCTCACCGACGTCTGCTGCACCTCGGCGAACGCGCCGGCCGTCGTGCGCTCGCTCGGCGTCGAGAAGGTGCTGTTCGCTCCGGACCGCAACCTGGCTCACTGGATCGCCGAGCAGGTCCCCGAGGTGGAGATCATCGCGTGGCAGGGGTTCTGCCCGACGCACGATCGCATCACCCCGGAGCAGGTGCTCGAAGCCATCGACCTCCATCTCGATGCCGAGGTGATGGCGCATCCGGAGTGTCGCCCCGAGGTCCTCGCTCTCGCCGACGCGGTGCTGTCCACCAGCGGGATGCTTCGCTACGCGGCGGAATCTCCCGCCCTCGAGTTCATCGTCGTCACCGAGTGCGGGCTGCTCCACGGCCTGAAGAAGGCGGCGCCCGGGAAGAGGTTCTTCATGCCGGAACCTTCGCCGATCTGCCCCAACATGAAGCTCACCACGCTCGAGAAGGTGCGCGACTCGCTTCGCGACCTCGAGCCGGCGATCGAGGTCGAAGAGGGTGTCCGTCTGGCGGCATTGGCCGCGGTGGAGCGGATGGTGTCCATTGGCTGACGAGGCAGAGCGGGGACAGGCACGTGCGCCGTTCGCACGCGACCGGCGGTCCGCGCATCCCTCACGGAGACGCCGGGGGAGCGAAGGCTGCCGGACGCTCTGGGACGCCGCTACCTGCTCGAGTTCGACACCGAGGAGCTGACGCAGTCGCGCACCGACGTCCTGGTGGTGGGCTCGGGCATCGCGGGCATGACCGCCGCGCTCGGCGCCGCCGAGTCGGGCCGGACCGTCGCTCTCGTCACCAAGGCGCGCGTCACCGACACGAACACGTGGTACGCGCAGGGAGGCATCGCCGGCGCGGTCGGCGCCGGGGACTCCGTCGAGCTGCACCTCGCCGACACGGTCGTTGTCGGAGCGGGGCTGTGCGACGAGGACGTCGTACGGGCCGTCGTCTCCGAGGCGGGCGAGGCGCTTCGCGATCTGGTCGCCCTCGGGGTCGACTTCGACATGCAGTCGCCGGGCAAGGCCGACCTGCATCGCGAGGGAGGTCACAGCCTGCCCCGGGTCCTCCACTACCGGAGACGCGACCGGCGCCGAAGTGCAGGACACGCTTTCGGCCGTGGTGCGCGGCGCGGAGCGAGTCACCCTGCACGAGGAGAGGTTCCTCGTCGACCTGCTGACCGCCGGCGAACGCTGCGTCGGGGCGCTCGTCTACGACCCGACCGGCCGGAACCTCGAGGTCTTCTGGGCCGACCACGTCGTGCTCGCCACCGGCGGCGCCGGCCAGCTGTTCCGGGTGACGACCAACCCGGTCATCGCCACCGGCGACGGGGTGGCGGCCGCCTGGCGCGCGGGCGCGGAGATCGCCGACCTCGAGTTCGTCCAGTTCCACCCGACCGCGCTCGACTCCGAGGCCAGTCCGAAGTTCCTCATCACCGAGGCGCTCCGGGGCGAGGGCGCCTATCTGCTCGACTGCGACGAGAAGCGCTTCATGCTCGGCGTGGACCCGCTGGCGGAACTCGCCCCCCGAGACGTGGTGTCGCGCGAGATCTGCAAGGTCATGGCGCGCTGCGGTCGGCCCAACGTCTGGCTCGACGCGCGCCATCTGGGCGAGGCGCTCCTGCGGAAGCGCTTCCCCACCATCTGGGAGGGGTGCGCGGAGTCCGGATACGACCTGTCCCGCGACCTCATCCCGGTGGCCCCCGCGGCGCACTTCATGAGTCGGCGGGATCAGGGTCGACATCGACGGCCGCACCAGCCTGCCGGGGCTATGGGCATCGGGCGAGTGCGCCTGCTCCGGGCTTCACGGCGCGAACCGGCTGGCGAGCAACTCGCTGCTCGAGGGTCTGGTCTTCTCTCGGCGCATCGTGCGCGCGCTCGTGGATGACGCGCCGGAGCGTGCGTCCCGCATCGTGTCGCCGTCCTCCGATCGCAGCTCGGTTCTCTCACTGCCGGTGGCACGCGACACCGTGCAGGGGGTGATGAGCACGTTCGTGGGGGTCACGCGCAGCGACGGCGGGCTGGCCGAGGCGGCCACGATGCTGGAGTCCATGGCCGCGGTACTCGACTACAGCCTGAGCCGACCCGCGGAACTCGAGCTCCAGAACATGATCACGCTCGCGATCCTGCTCACTCACGCGGCTCGCTATCGCACCGAGAGCCGCGGCACGCACATGCGCGAGGACCACCCCGCGCGGGACGACGAGCACTGGAGGGTGCACACGACATGGCGCAGGGGTCGAGCGCCGCTCAAGGTGCCGGTACGCACCGAAGGCGGGGCGTTGGCCGCCGGCGAATCGTGCGCCGTGCCGCAGGGGCATGAGCCCGGTGAGCGGCCGTGACATCGCGGGCCGGTGAAGCACCCGTGATCTCCGCGCCTGCCGCTCCCGAAGCCGGGGACCTGATCCGTGCCGCGCTCGCGGAGGACTTCGGCGTCCCCGTGGCGTGGCTCGAGCCCGGCGCGGGGCTCGATCTCCTCTCCCGCGACGTGACCGGTTCCCTTCTGCCCGAGGACGCGGTCTTCCCGGGGACGGTTGTGGCGCGCACCGCGGGAGTCCTGTGCGGGCTGCCGGTCTTCCGGCAGGTCTATGACGCCCTGTGCGAGTCGACAGGGGCGGCTCCTGTGGAGATCGTCGCTCTCGAGACGGAAGGGGCCCGCGTCGAGGCGGGGACAGCCGTGCTGAGGCTCGACGGGCCGGCGCGCGTGGTTCTCGCGGGCGAGCGGACCGCGCTCGACTTCCTGATCGTGCTGTCGGGGATCGCCACCAGGGCCGCCGTTTGGCAGGAAGCGGCGGGCCCGTCGATGTCCGTGTGCGATACGCGCAAGACCGTCCCGGGGCTGAGGGAGCTGTCCAAGTACGCCGTGCGCGTCGGCGGCGGCACGAATCACCGCCACGGCCTCTACGACATGGTGCTGGTGAAGGACAACCACATCTCCGCGCTCGGAGGCATCGCCGCCGCCGTCGCGTCCGCGCGAGCGTCGCACCCGGGGCTTCCGATCGAGGTCGAGGCGGACTCCGTCGCGCAGGCTGCGGAAGCCGCAGCCTCGGGCGCCGACATGGTGCTGCTGGACAACATGGGCGACGTCGAGCTCGCGGCCGCGGTCGCGGCGGTGCGAGCGGCCACTCCCCCGGGGGGCAGATGCCTGACGGAGGCGTCGGGCGGCATCACGATGGAGCGGCTCCCCGCGCTCGCCGCCCTCGGGCTCGACCGCGTCTCGACCAGCCGGCTGACGATGGCCCCTCCCTTGGACTTCGCGCTCGACGAGAGGACACGTTCATGACCCAGCCCCTGACCGGCATCGCCTGGATCGACGCGGTCCTCGCGGTCCTGGCGACCCACGGATACCTGGCGGTCTTCGGAGGCGGCGTTTTCGAGAACCTGTTCATAGTCGGGGGCTTCTTCCCCGGCGAGACGATCGTCATGGGCGTCTCCTTCCTGGCCAGTCGCTCCCAGGGGCTCAACCCGCTGGTCATCTGGCTCGTCTCCGTGCTCGGCACCATGACGGGCAGCAACATCAGCTACGGGATCGGCCACCGCGGCGGCCGCCCGCTGCTGGATGGGATCGCCCGGCGCTTTCCCCGTATGGAAGGCGGCATCTTCAAGGCCGAGGAGTACTTCGAGATCCACGGGAGCAAGACGGTGTTCTTCGCCAGCTTCACCGCTGGCTTCAAGAACTGGGTGCCGACCCTCGCCGGCGCCGGGCGCATGCCTCTCCCGGTATTCGAGCTCTACACGCTGCTCAGCGCCATCGTGTACAGCACGGGTCTCGTGGTCATCGGCTACTTCTTCGGGGACCGCATGCCCGCCATCACCGCATGGTTCAAGCGGGCGGGTGTGTGGGCCACCATCGTCGTCGTCGCCGTGGTGGCGGGCTACGTCGCCCTGCGCGTGTGGCGCTCGAGGCGCATCTCGGCCGAGGTCGCCGAGCACGAGGCGGCGGAGGAGGCCGAGGGGTCGGATCCGGCGAGCGGGCTGGAAGGAGCCGGTCGCAGGTGACGGGGGCCGACAGCGCCGACCGCCGCGCGGCGGTCATCAGCTCGCTCAAGGCGAACCCGGGGGGTGTATCGGGCGAAGCCCTGGCGCAGGACCTGGGCGTGAGCCGCGTCGCCATCGGCAAGCACGTTCGAGCCCTGAGCCAGCTCGGGTATGTCATCGATGCCGTCGCCGGCCGTGGCTATCGTCTCGTGTCCTCGCCGGACATCCCGCTCCCGTACGAGGTGGCCCCGCTCCTGACGTCGCGGCTGTGGACCCGCCTTGAAGGCGGGGGCGCGGTCTCATCCACCAACGACGCGTGCCGCGCCCTCGCTCGAGCGGGCGCGCCCGAAGGCACCGTCGTGCTCGCGTCCCAGCAATCCGCCGGGCGCGGGCGGCTGGGGCGCACGTGGGACTCCCCTCCGGGGGGCGTCTACATATCCGCCCTGCTGCGGCCGGAGATTGCGCCCATCGACGCCTCTCCCCTGCCGCTGGCGGTCGGCCTGGGGGTCGCCAGGGGGCTCGAGAGCCTCGGCGCGCGAGTCGGGCTCAAGTGGCCCAACGACGTCTTCGCGGTCTCCGAGAACGGCGAGCCAGGAGGCAAGATCGCGGGCATCCTGATGGAGAGCATGGTGGAGGGGGAGACCCTGGCCTGGGCGGTCGCCGGCGTCGGCATCGACGTTCGACCTTCGCCGGATGCGAGCGTCGGCTGGACATCTCTGGACGAGATCACCGGGCGTCGCGTCCCGCTGGCGCGGGTCGCCGCAGCCGTCCTGGACGCGGTCGCGGATGCGTACGCCCACTTCCTGGACGGGGGGTTCGACCCCCTGGCGGCTGAGTACGAGGCGCGTTCCGTGCTGACCGGGCGGGATGTCGCGGTGTTCGACTCGGCCGGGCGTACGCTGGCCGAGGGAACGGTGACCGGGGTGGACGGAAGCGGGAGGCTCGAGGTGCGGACACCGCAGGGCACCACGGTGGTCGCCGCGGGCGACGTGACGTTGCGCCGCCCTGTTCCGGCGCCCGCCCGAGGGGAGGCGTAGTGGCTGTCGCTGACATGTCGCCGCGCGCCGTCGGGCACGTTCTCGACGACGCGATCGCGATATACCGCGCCAACTTTAAGCGGGTGATCGCGCTGGCGGGCGTGGCGGTGTTCCCGGTCGCGCTGCTCTATGGCCTGACGCAGACGTTCTATCTTCGAGGCATGTTCGACATGTTCGCCTCGGCTGTCTCGGAACAGACGCCGATCAGCGCGGTCGGCCCCTCCGGCTTGCCGACGACGGTCCTCGTCGCGTACTCGCTCTCAGGCGTCGCTTCGATGGCCTACGGACTCGCTCAGGTGTACTTCCGGGGCGCTCTCCTGAGTACCGGCGCGTCCCTGCTGGAGCGGAGGCCGCCGGACCTCAAGGGCATTCTGAGAAGCGGGATGCGAGTCTTCTTCCCCCTGATGGGTGTCACCATTCTCAGCACCATCGCGGTGAGCGTGGCGGCCGGTGCCTCGCTGCTTGCCCTCGGGGCGGGCGGAGCAGTGCTCGCGGTATACCTCAGCGTAGTCGGCCCAGCCGTCGTGATCGAGAACGCGGGCGTCCTGGATGGGTTCCGCCGCTCGCTCGCGCTCGTACGCGGCAACTTCTGGCGTGTCGCCGCCTTCGCCATCGGGATGTTCCTTCTCGCGTCACAGATCGAGAGCGCCTTGGCGTCACCCATCTTGGTGCGCGACGCGATCATCGCCCTGCAGCACCCGGACACGATCGTCACCCAGCTTCCCGTGGGATGGAAGGTCCTGGAGGGCCTGATCCAGGCGTCGGCCGCGGTCCTCGTGCTGCCGTTCGTGGAACTCGCCTGGTTCTGCTGTTACATCGACCTGCGCGCCCGCAACGAGGGCATGGATCTTCTGATCCGAGCACAGGAGCTAACAGCGGGGCGGCGATGACGCCCTGGCGCACCCGAATGGTGGCGGCGACGGCCTTGCTGCTGGTGCTGTCGGCTCCCTGCTCAGCGGTCGGCGCGCCAGCGGCCCTCGCGTCCGACGCCGCACCCTCTGCGGCCCCGGCGGGCGTGCCGTATGCGTGGGCCGAAGGCGGGTACTGGGAGCGCGTGTTCGGCGCGCTTGAGGCGGCCGAGTCTGCCCGGGGGACCATCGGCTCGAAGTCGAACGCACACGCTCTGGCCTCGGATCTGGCGCGGCTGCTGCCCGCCACCGAGACCGTCGGGATCGGGGGGCCCGCGATCCAGGTCCGGGATCCGGCCATGCCGGGGCTCGTCGATGGGCTTCGGCTGGCGCGCGGCCCCGCGACGAGGCGCAAGGCCCTCTCCGGCATACTGGCGCATCTGACCTCGTTGGACGGTTCGATCCTTCAACCCGAGCCGAACGTGCCATCCGATCCCGCCGCCCTCAAGCGCCTGCTCGCGCAGATGCCGGCGACCGTCGACACCGGGGGCGCGAGCCGGCTGCTCGCCTGGGCCAACAGTGTGGTGCGCGCGATCGTCCGATGGCTGATGGGAGTGGCTTCCGCTCCCGGAGGCTCAACAGCCGTGCGGTCGGTCGAGATCGCGGTCCTGGTGACGTTGTCCCTTCTGCTCGCGTGGGTGCTCTTCCGCATAGTGGTCAGGTGGCGTCGCTCCCTTGCCTCGCGAGAGCGCCGGACACGGGATGGGGTCGCGGCCCCCGCTGTCGCGGCGGCGGAAGGCCTGCCTGCCGACGCGCTGGCGCACGCCGAGTCGCTGGCCGGCGAGGGCCGCTTCAGGGACGCGGTGCGAGCCCTCTTCGGCGGTGCCGCCAGGTCGCTGGTGGATCTTGGACTGATAGGCCGGATGCGCACCAGGACGAACGCCGAGCTGCTGGCGGACGTCTCGCCGGTGTCCCCGGAGGTCGCGGGGCCTCTGCGCGGCCTGTCCGACGCATTCGAGGCCGCGTGGTACGGGCGGATCGAGCCGGGGGCGTCGGGATACAGCGCGGCGCGCCACTCCTACGACGCGGTGCTCGAGGCCGCGGCGGACCGAGCCCGCCCCCGGGATCGGGAACGCCCGGCCGAAGGGGCTGAGCGCGAGTGAGCCGGCGGCTTCCCCGGTTCGACAGGGCGACCGTGACGGTCGTGGTCGGCGTGCTCCTGGTCGGTGCCGCCTACTGGGGGCTGGCCAGCCTCGCCGCGCGCTACTTCGGCCCGCCCATGCCGCGCAACTCGGTGTTCAACTCCACGCCCGAAGGTCTCAGCGTCTGGTTCGACTACCTGCGGGGGCTCGGTCGTGATCCCAAGGTGTTGCGGACCTTCTCCGTCCTGCCGCCGGGCTCGACCATCATCGTCGCCGGCCCGTTCGACCGGCTGCCCACCCGCGCCGAGTCCGTCCGGCTCGCGCGCTGGGTCCGTGACGGTGGTCGCGTCGTCGCCGTTGGGTCGCAAGCGGGAACGTTGCTCACGGGCCTGGGGCTCCGCGCCACGCCCGCGACGGGCAAGGCATCGCGCGTCGAGCCCTCGATCCCGTCCGCGTACGCCGATGGCGTGTCGAGCGTGTCGCCCGGCGCCGACCGTCTCCTGTCGTCCCAGGCGGCCTGGGTCTCCCAGCTGCACGACTCCGCGGGCCACGTCCTGCTGTCGGCCGCGGTCGGCGACGGGGAGGTCCTCTGGCTGGCCGGAGCCTATCCCGTCTCCAACTCCGGGATCGGGGTCGCGGACAACGCCCGGCTGGCGGTGCTGCTCTCGGCGGTGCTGCCCGGAGACATCTACTTCGACGAGTACCACCACGGCTTCGCCGACGATCTCACCGTTTGGGATAGGCTGGGCTCGGGGGGCCGGTATGCCGTCATCATGATCGCGCTCGGGTTCGTGGCGATCGTCCTGGCCCGCGGACGTCGCCTGGGTCCGCCCCTGGGCGTTCTCGAGCCGCCGGCGGCGCGCACGGCCGCCTACATCGATTCGCTGGCGGAGCTGTACCGCAAGGCGGGCGCGAGAGGTGAGGCGCTCGAGGCGCTCGAGGACGGCCTGGCGCACGCGATCGTGCGCAGGCACGGCTCGATACGCGACGGGCATGGCACTGCAGGTCCTCGGCGCGCGCGGCGCTCGAGCGTTCGCGGGCCCTGCGGTCCGCGCCATCCATAGGCAAGGACGAGTTCGTGGCAGTCGCCCGGCTGATCCGCCGGGCGCGACGGGAGGTAGAGGGACAGGATGGCTGACACATCAGCATTCGCAAGCGGTCGCCGACGCTGTGCGCGGCGAGGTCCGCAAAGCCGTGATCGGCCAGGACGAGGCGGTCGACAGTCTGCTGATCGGACTGGTGACCGGCGGCCACGTGCTGCTGGAGGGCGTTCCGGGCACGGCGAAGACGCTGATGGCGCGCAGCCTGGCCTTCGCACTCGACGTGTCGTTCAAGCGCATCCAGTTCAGCCCCGATCTGATGCCGGCCGACGTGGTCGGCACCACGGTCTACGACGTCGAGCGCCACTCATTCGACCTGCGCCGGGGACCCGTCTTCGCCAACCTGGTGCTCGCCGACGAGATCAACCGCACGCCTCCCAAGACGCAGTCGGCCCTGCTCGAGGCGATGCAGGAGGGCCAGGTCACCATCGACGGGACGCCGCATCCGTTGCCGCAGCCGTTCATGGTGGTGGCGACGCAGAATCCCGTCGAGTACGAGGGCACCTACCCGCTGCCCGAGGCTCAACTCGACCGATTCCAGCAGAAGGTCGTGCTCGACTACCCCGACGGAGGCGGAGGAGTCCGAGATCCTTCACCGGCACCTGTCGGGACTCGAGATGACGGACCTGCCGCGATTCGGCATGTCGACCGGTCGCGTCAGAGGCCGACGTGCTTGCGGCGCGCGCCTCGCTGGACGCGCGTGACCGTCGACGACGGGGTCGTCGGCTACGTCGCGGCGATCGTTCGGGCCACGCGGGAGCACGCCTCGGTCGTCCTGGGCGCGAGCCCGCGGGCCGGGGTCAGCCTGCTGGTCGCATCCAAGGCGCATGCACTGCTGGGAGGGCGAGCGTTCGTGACGCCCGACGACGTCAAGGCGATGACGCCCCGCTGCCTGCGCCACCGCGTCCTGCTGCGGCCCGAGGTCGAGATCGAGGGACTGGGATCCGACTCGGTCCTGCGCGACGTCATGGACGGGGTGGCGGTCCCCCGGTGAGGCTGCCCGCGCCCATAGCGCGCGCCGCGCGATTCCAGGTCACGGCGAAAGCGGCGCTGCTGATAGCCGCCCCGGCGCCGTTCGTGGCGCTGGCGCCTGGAGTCACGGCGACCGTTGCTCGGCGCGGCGTGGCTGACCGTGTGCGCCGCCCTGCTGTGGCGGGACGCGGCGGCGGCGGTGCCCGTCGAGGACCTCCGGTGGTCGCGCGATCTGCCTGCCAAGCTCTCCATCGGCGTCCCCAACCCCGTGAGACTCACGGTCCGCAACCGATCGGGGCGAGGTGCGCGCGTGGACGCGCGTGAGACGCCCGCCAGCCGGGCTTCGAGGGCCCTCGGCGCATGGGTCCGCTGGGCGTCGCCCCGCGCGGAGAGGAGTGCGTGACGCTGCATCTGACCCCGTCCACCCGCGGCTCGCACGACTTCGGGGGGATCGGCATGCGCAGCGTGGGTCCGCTGGGGCTGGCGGGATGGCAGGGAGTCGCTCCGATCCAGGAGAACGTGAAGGTCTATCCCGACATACAGGCCGTGCGGAGCTACGCTCTCCTCGCGCGCAAGGGCGGACTGGCGGAGATGGGCGTCAAGCGCATGCGCTACGTGGGCGAGGGGACCGAGTTCGAGTCACTTCGCGACTATCGCGAGGGCGACGACTTCCGCGACATCGACTGGAACGCGACCGCGCGCCGGGGACGTCCCATCGTCAAGTCGTTCGAGGCCGAACGCAGCCAGACGATCCTTCTGGCGGTCGACGCCGGCCGGCTGATGATTCCCCGCGTGCGCGGGATGACGAAGCTCGACCGCGCCGTGAACGCGGCTCTCCTGCTCGCATACCTCGGGATCGAGCGGGGAGACCTGGTGGGACTGCTCGTCTTCGGCCGTGACGTCGAGCGCTACGTGCCTCCGCAGGAAGGGGCACCGGCAGTTCCTCGCGCTTCTGGAGGCGCTCTACTCGATCCAGGGGCGTGTCGAGGAACCGGACTACGGACGGGCGTTGCGATACGCCGCCGGACGGCTCGGGAAGCGATCGCTGATCGTGCTGTTCACCGACCTCGTCGGAAGAGAGCCGTCACGACGGCTGCTCGACTCGCTGTCGGGGCTGATGCCGCGTCACCTGCCGTTGCTGATCACCCAGCGCAACCGGGACGTGGAGGCGCGGTCGCGGGCAGAGGTCGGAGGCGAGTCGGACGCGTTCGCAGCCTCCGTGGCCGAGACCGTGATGGCCGACAAGGCGGCGGCGCTGCGCCTGCTGGCGGCGCGGGGGACGCTGGTGCTCGACGTGTACCCCGAGGAGCTGTCCGTGGCTGCCGTGAACCGCTATCTCGAGGTCAAGGCGCGCGGACGGCTGTAGCGCGCCCCTGCCCGCGAAGCGTCCAGTAGACCGCGAGGAGCGCGGCCGCGAGAGCGCCCACGCCCAGTTTGGCCGCCGGGTCATATCCGCCGGGGGTGAAGAATCCCTCGATGAGCGCCGCGATCGCGAAGAGCGGCACCGTGCCGAGAACCAGGCGCACGGCCTCCGGGGCCGCCTCACGAAGCGCGACCATGCGCGGCGAGTCCCCGGGGAACACGAGAGCCCCGGCGAGGCGAAGCCCGGCGCCACCGGCGATCACGATGGCGGGGATCTCTATCGCGCCGTGCGGGACGATGAGCGCCCAGAAGTCGAGCGACAGACCCGCCTGGGAGAAGACGGCCGCGAGCACTCCTATCAGCATCCCGTTCATGACCAGGGAGTAGACCGTCAGGACTCCCGCGGTCATGCCGCCGGCGAACGCGAGTATGGCCACCCACACGTTGTTGATCCCGATGAAGGCCGACAGCAACGGAGACACCGCGGCCATCGACTCCCTGGCCTGCGCCGAGCGCCGGAAGCCGTCCGCCACTCCCTCGCGGAACTGCTCGGGCAGGAACATCCTGGCCAGCGCGTAGTCGGTGTGGGCCAGCACGAAGCCGAGGACGCCTGCCCCGACCATGAGGGCGGCGGAGAGTGCGATGGGGCGCCATGATGCCCGGAGCAGCGTCGGGTAGTCCGACGTGAGGAAGCGCCCGATCGCGGCCAACCTTCGGGGCGAGGAGCCGTAGAGTTCCCCGTGCGCCTGACCCACGAGGCGGTTCAGGTAGTCCTGCGTCCGGCTACCGGGGAAGTGCGTCTGGCTGTACGCGAGGTCCGCGGCCGCACGCCGGTAGTCCTCGTGCATCTGGCGCAGGCGCGAGGCCCCGAGTCTGGTGACCCCCTTCGAGCGCGCGTCGGTGACGGACGCGGCGAGGCGCTCCCAGGCCGTCTGGGAATCGGCAACGAATTCGCGCTCCTGCACCTCGGTCGCAGCCTCCTCCCGGTCGCACCAGATGCTAGCACGAGGTGGCGGTCCACCGTATGATGCTGGACGTCGCCGCGCGCACGGCGCGGCGCGCGGAGCACGGGAGGCGGGCGGCTGGTGGCAGGACGGTCCGCGGCTCAGGAGATCCTGACCGTCGAGACGCCGGAGTCGGTCGCTTTCGCGTACGAATTGGCGGGACTCGGCTCCCGGGGCGTCGCTCTCGCCCTCGACATGCTGATGATCGGCCTGATCTCCCTGGCCGAGGCCGCCTTCATCGTGCTGGCGGGCGTCGTGATCCGCTGGGCCGTGTCGCCCGAAGCGCTGACGGTCGCGATCCCGTGGCTCGCCGGTGCGCTGCTCCTGTCGGTGTTCGCGACAGCCTGGGCCTACTTCGTCTACGGCGAAGTGGTTCGCAACGGCAGGACCTGGGGCAAGAGCCGAGTGGGGCTGCGGGTCGTGCGCGACGACGGAAGCCGTGTCGGCGCTCTCGACTCGGTGATCCGCAATCTGCTCCGGGTGGTCGACGCCCTGCCCGGCAACTACGCGGTCGGCATGCTCTGCATCCTGTTCAACGCCAGATGCAAACGCCTCGGCGACATGGCCGCCGGCACGGTGGTGGTGCGCGATCGGGGCGATCTGGTGCTGCGGTTCGACGGTGGGGAATCGGAGGCCGAGGCGCTGGCGCGCGAGTTCCTCGAGCGGCGCGCCAAGCTGACCCCGGCGGCGCGCAGCCAGGTCGGCACTGCGATCATGGCCGCGTTCGGTGAGGAGCTCAGCCCATCCTGGGACGAGGCCGCGATCGCGGGCAGGCTCGCGGAACTATGCGGGTGGAGCGCCGAGGGCGCCGAGATGGATGTCCGCGCGTCCGCGCGGGCGGAGTCGGACGCGGATCGCGGATAGGCTCGGCCACTCGACGCCGGCGCGGGCCCGCACGTTGACCGCTCGCGTGTCGTTCTGTACTGTGAACCGCGCCTTGTAGACGGTTAACCACGCGCGGGAGGACGGCCGGAATGCGCGCAGTCGCAGCGGAGGAGAAGACGCCGGAGCAGCCCGTACGTGCCACGCTCGCTTCGCCGTCTCGCCGCGCGGGGATCCCCGCCAGGTCGATGACGACCGCCGCCCTGTTCGCCGCCCTGCTCGCCGCGTCGTCCATCGTGCGGATCCCGATCCCCGCGAGCGAAGTGCCCCTGACTCTTCAGGTGCTGATCGTGCTGCTCGCCACGCTTCTGCTGACACCCGCGCAGGCGGCCCTCGCCGTCGGCGTCTACATCGCGGCCGGCGCGATCGGCCTGCCCGTGTTCGCGGGCGGGACCGCCGGCCTCGGCGTGCTCGCGGGACCGACAGGCGGCTACCTGTGGGGGTTCCTGGCCGGAGCGGTGGCCGGTTCCGTCGCGAGGGAGGCTCTGGGGCGGGTGAACGACCTGCCGATCGTGTCGGACACCGTCGCCGTCACCGTCGCCCTTGTGGTCATCTACGCCTTGGGCGCCGCGCAGCTGGCCCTCGTCGCGCACCTGCCGGCGGGAGTCGCGATCGTCAAGGGGGTCCTGCCCTATGCGCCGTTCGACGTGCTCAAAGCGGCCGCGGCCGTCGCCGTCGCCTCAGCCGTCAGGCGCGCGCTGCCAGGACGCATCGTCGCCGGCGGCTCGTAGTCCGGAGGCCCCGCCAGGCTACCCGCAGTCCCCCCACTGCTCGCCGAAGGTGTCCTGCTTCTTGTTGTAGTCCTCGGGGCAGTCGGTCCACAGCGACCAGACCAGGTCAGCCGTGTCGAACGCGAACTGGTAGTTGCGGTCGTACCAGTCGCCTATCTTGTGCGTCCCCAGGGCCTCGGATGCGACGGCCCAAGAGACGAGCGGGATGTTCGCCGCGAAGGCTGCAGCCTCGAATGCGGTGGCGGCGGCCGCGCCGGCAGCGGACGCGGACGCGGCACCGATGGCCCTGCTGCCTATCATGGCGGCTCCCGGTATCGCTTCGGTCACGATAGGCGCGTAGTCCTGCGAGGAGTCGGAAAGGAAGGACGCCGCGGTGTTCAGATACTCGGCCGATTGCTGGTGAGCCTCGACGGGCCGGTAGCACAGCCCGCTCGGATCACGGCGGCGCAGCGGGTCGTTCCCACAATACTGATACAGGTTGAACCTGCCGCCCGAGAAGCGCATCGGATCCCTTGCCGTCCAGCAGCCCGAGGCCGGATCGTAGTCGCGGTAGCCGAACCGTACGAGCCCCGTCGAGGGATCCGCGATCCCTCCTGCGAACCCGATGGGCAGGTCGAAGGTCGGGGCACTGTCCGAGAGCAGGTCTCCGAACGCTCCGTAGACGCGGCTCTTCACCACGGTTCCCGCATCGTTGGCCACGACCAGTGGGCTGCCGACACCGTCGCAGCCGATGTGGAGCATCTCCGAACCCCGCCTCATCGCGATAAGGCGGTCAGCGGAGTCGTAGAAGTACTCGGTGAGAACGCCGGCGGCCGACCGGGAAGCGGTGACCCTGAGCGCGTCGGTCGGATCCCCGTAGAAGTACTGCTCGGTGCCCGCGTCGTCGGACCTTGCGGCCCGCCTTCCATTCGCGTCATAGACATACCTCACCGTCTTGCCGTTGCCCAGCGTCGCCTTGAGCAGTTCACCCGTACGGGCGTAGGTGAGGCGCATGTCGCCGCGGCGCGTCATGAATCCGTCCGCGTCGAAGCCGTAGATCTCAGCGCCGCGGGATCTCACACGGTCCTGCGAATCGAACGCGATGGTCTCGGTAGTGCCGGACCCGAGCTTGTGACCGACCCTGTTCCCGTTCACGTCGTAGGCGAAGGACTCGGACGCGCCGCCGTCCTTTCGCACTCCGGTCAGCTGACCATCCCCGTCCCAGGAATAGTCGTAAGTGTGGTCGTCCGCGCCTGTCCTCTCCTCGCGACGTGCGATACGGCCCGCACTGTCGTAGGTCGTGACCGATCGATACTTGACGCTGCCCGAAACCGCAAGGGATCTTGTCGTCTCGCGTCCGAATCCGTCGTATGAGAGGCTGGAGATCGAGTCGGCATCCTTGTAGGCGCTGGCTGCGCCGGACGGGCCTTGCCGTTCGATCGTGAATGGCCCGAAGGACGTCAGTGCTCCATCGCGATCCTGCGAAACAACGGTCTCGGCCCCTCCGTCAAGGGAGATGCCGGCGAGCGCTCCCTGATCGGTGTACCGGTACTTGTACTCGTAGGAGGCGGCCCCGGAAGCCGTCAGCTGGCGCACCATCTCGCCGTCACGCGTGATCGACAGCAGCTGCGAGCCCTCGGCGCTGCGCCACGACAGAGTGGCCGGCACCGTCAGGCCGCTCACGTAGCTCACGCTGGCAGTCGCCGTGCCGTCCGACGTTCCGGTCTGCCGTCCGAAGGCGTCGTAGGTGTAGCCGATCGAGCCTCCCGTCGGCAGACCGACCCTGGTGATATCTCCCTCGCCGTTTCGGGTGGTCACGTATGCCGCCCCGTCCGGGGGAGTGTAGCTGGACTGCAGGCCGGTGGGACCGTAGGCCATACGGTGGATGGCTCCGCTGGGCATCGTGATGTCCGTCAACTCGCCGGCGCTGTCGTATCCGAGAGCGAAGGTCGATCCTCGCGGTGACGTGAGCGAGGTCATGATGTCGGCCCCGTTGTAGCCAAGAGACGTCCTCGCGCCGTCCGCGGAAGTGACGGAGGTTGGACGCGCCGTCACATATGAGAGGGACGTCTTCAGGCCCGAGACGGTGAGAGCCGTGATGCGGCCCTTCTCATCGTAGGACAAGTCCGCCGGAGCGAATCCATCCTGCCAAAGCGATGAGAGCCTGCCCTTGCCGTCGAGCGTCGCCTTGGTCGAGCGCCCCTCAGCCGTCGTTGCGACAAGCGTCTTGTTGGCGGCATCCCAGCGTGTCGTCGAGGTGTTGCCGTCGACGGTGACCGTCGTGGACATCGAATTCAGGCTCAGCGGGTCGGTCGTGCTGGTCAGCACGACCGAGAGGTCCTGGGTGGTGCGAGATACCACACCGCCGGGCGAGACCACGCGTGCCTCGGAGATGTACGGCACGTCCATACCCCATCGAGGATCCGGAGAGACCGTGACCTCGATGGTCGTGCCATCGGAATAGAAGAAGGCTCTGCCCCGATCCCCTCTTGTCACGGAGCGGGTGACAGCCCCGGTCGGCGCGGTCACGCTCGTTTCCCGGTCACCGGACGGGAGCAGGCCGGTGCCGTAGACCGTCTTGCGGCCGCAGCAGTCCGTGACCACCACCTGCCGACCGGATTCCGACTCTGTCCCGCTCAACGTCTTGGACCCGCCGGCCGCGTTGGTGTCCTTGGTCAGGCGTCCGCTCGCGTCGTAGGTGAAGGTGCTCGACTTGCCGCGACGGTCCGTGAGCTTGGTCAGAAGCCCTCGCGACGTGTGAACGAAGTGCACGGTGTTCCCCAATGGGCAGGTCAGGCCGGTCAGGTATCCGTTCGCATCCAGCGTCAGGGTGTTGCGGTGCCCATAGGGACCCACGATGGCTGTGGGGGCGCCGCCGGCGGATCTCTCCACCGTGGTCGCCTGACCGTCGCCGTCGGTGATCGAGGTCACCCGGCCCTTGGAGTCGTACGCGAAGCGGAAGATGTCCGCGCCCGTGATCGGGTCGAGGGTCGCCGTGTGCAGTCCGAACCGGTCGAACAAGTAGACCTCGGACCCGTCCCGGCTCGGCACGATGTAGCCCCGGTCCTTCGACGAGGGCGGCAACGAGACCGTCCTCAGCCGGAAGGTCCAGGAGTCTCTCATGTCGACGAAGGAGACGTAGCCCGCCCCGCGCACCGCCAGCTTGCGCACGTCGAGCAGCGATGCCTGTTGCGGCGCGCCACCGTCGCCACCGTTGCCCTTCTCGCCGTTGCCGAACGCGTCCCAGCATGTGCCGTCTGAACGAACCTCGTAGATCCGAGCCCCACCGGGGTCGCCGACGTAAAGCGAGCCGTCCGCCCCGACAGCGACGCACCATGGGGTGGTCAGCTGCAGATCGGCTTGCCGGGTCTTCTCCTCGAACGCCCAGGTGGAACTCCAACGCGGGTCGTTGCGCGACATCCCCGCAGCCGGCTCGACAGAGCCTCCCGGCGTTATCCGGACCACCTGATGATCGTTGCCCTGGTCCACGACGTATGCGCCACCGTCGTCGGCGACGGCGAGATCGCGCACAAAGGCCAGGTACAGCTGGGCCGCCGGGCCTCGATATCCGGCGGACACCGCATTGGCCGACGGCCCACCGCCCGCCACGTGGGCGATCCTGCCGTCTGTGGTGATGCGTCGGACTGCGTCGTCATCGACGACCCAGAGGCTCCCGTCGCCCGCGACCTCGATGTCTGTGATGGTGCGGAAGTGAGCGCTGATGGCGGCACCGCCGTCTCCGTCGGTGCGGCCGACCTCCCTCTCGCCGGCGATCCGGGTGATCACTCCGGTCGCCGATATCCTGAGGATGCGGTGCAACTCGGAGACGTAGATGGTGCCGTCACGAGCGACCGCGGAGTTGCCTATCTCGATCCCGATGTCCTTGGCCATCTTGCCGTCGACCTGAGCGTCGACCACCGGATCTCCGTTGCGCTTGCCGGCGAGAAGCCGGCACGTTCCGTCCGCCTCTATCCGGATGAGCGAGGGCTGCCTGGACCACTGTCCCCGCACGGTCGCGTACAGGAGGCCATCGGGTCCGTAGTCGACATCGATGGGCGAGATGTCGGCCCACTTCGCCGGCAGCCCCTCCCAGCGATAGCCGTCTCCTGATGCCCAATCCAGCGAGCAGCCCGCGAAACGGCTGATGGTCCCGGAAGCGACCCTGCGGATGTAGCCGGCGTCGGCAAGGTAGATCTCTCCCGAGGGGGACACAGCGACGGAGCCGGGCTCGTCCAGACCGGCCGAGGCGGCAGGCCCGCCATCTCCCGAGTAGGTCGTGAGAACCGAGCCCGCGACGGTGGAGATGATCCCTGAGGTCGAGACCATCCGCACGCGGTTGCCGAAGCCGGCATAGGTCCCGTCGTCGGTGATGTAGAGACGGCCGGTTCCGTCAAGCGCGATCCCCTTGATGGCGTTGATGCGAGCGGAGGTCGCCGCGCCGCCGTCTCCGAGGTCGTTCGCGACGCTGCCGCCGGCCACCGTCAGGATGATGGCGTCGGTACCGATCCGGCGCACGCGGTACGGGGCCGTGACATACACGCCGCCTGCCTGGTCCGCGGCTATTGCCGTGGCCCCGAGAAGCTCGGACTGTGTCGCCGATACTCCGTCGACGTTGCTGGGGCCGCTCAGTGTCCCAGCGATAGTGCGGATGTTGCCATCAGGCTTGAACGCCCGGATCCGGTTGTACTCGTCGGAGAGAGCAGGGCGATAGCCCGAGTCCCCAACGTCCAGTACATAGACGGTCCCGTCGGGCCCCACGGCCAGATCCGCGATGTTGTGATAGCTGGCCTTGGACGCAGGGCCGCCGTCGCCCGCCTGGCGGGCGCTCGTACCGCCGGACACCCGGGTCACCCGATCGTTCGAGATCCGCCAAACGTGCTGCCCGAGGAAGAAGCCCCTCGTCGCTATGAAGATGTCTCCGTTGGCACCGACGGCCACGGCCGCCACGTCCTCGTTGGGAGGATTGAAGTTGACCTCGCTGGCCTTGGCGCCGTCGACCACCAGGGGGTCTCCCTTTTGACCCGTGACGGGTCGCGCCACTCCGGACGAGTCGATGGCCCAGAGACGATCTCCTGTCTGAGCCAGGTCAGCCACGCAAAGAAGCTTGCCGTCGGGTCCGTAGACGACCTCGCGTATGCCTTGCAGCGCGATGGCCGGGATGGGGTCATCACCGCCGCCCTGCAGCGTGGCGACGCTTCTGCCGATCGTGTCCGCGACCGGTCCGTCGAACACGACATCCTTCAAGGAGCGAGACGACCCGTCGGCAGAGAAGACCGTCTTGTTCGCGGGGTCGAACGCATGAAGCGACTCGAGTCCCCAGCCGCCCAGGCCGAAGGCCTTCGCGTCGAAGTTCTTCAGTGCGATCGAGAGTTGCTGCCACAGCGTGACCTTGTCGCGCGCGGCGCTGCCGGTGATGCGATCCGCGCCGTAGGAACCCCATCTGGGGGTGGAGGTGTAGACAGCCGGGTACGTGTAGCCGATCTCGACGTGAGCGGTCATCGCGCCTTGTAGAGCGCGTCCGTAGGCATCGGTCCCGTCCCAGTTCACCCTTGCCGTCTGGTATGTCCTCGCCGGGTAGCTCTTCTCGAAGACATGGCCCGCGATCTCGACCCGCAGCTCTATGGACTCGACGCTGGCGGGGAGGTTCGCACCACTCAGGCCCACGACGAAGGAGCGACCGGCCCCGGGCGTGTTCAAAGACGAGTAGCGCAGCACCTGGTCACTTCCGATCAGCACCTGCTGCTCGCCCAGGCTCTGGCCGGACACGCCGATGATCGAGCCGGCCTCCGTGCAATCGTCGGGGGCATCGAACGGCGGCAGTTGGTTCGGCGTCTCGGCGTCATCGGGAGCCTTCGCGCTCCAGTTGCAGTCCCATGAGGAGAAGTGCGAGATCGGCACGCGCCACAGGCTGGCTCCGGGTTCATACTGGGCGGCGATCCGGCTGAGCTCCGCCTCGTCTATGCCGTTGATGTCGAGCTGCAGCTGGTCCGCGGGAAGCCCGCCGCCGGTCGTGTCCAGCACGGCCTTCCCACCGACCTCCGCCAGGATCTGTGATCACGAGGCCGCTGTCCGCGCCCACCCAATGGCCGCGAGCCTCGTCGTAGTATCCCAGCGGCACGGTGGTGCCGGCCGGGAATCCCAGGAAGTTGTCGGTGTAGGTGACGACGGGCTTGCTGAAATCGACCTGCGCCGCACCGGCGGCGGATGCCTGGTCTATCGAGTAGTCGACGCAGTAGGTGTAGGCCACGTTGGGCGGCAGCCCGGCCGGCATCGCGTCCGGCCCACTGTCCCCGACGGTGTACTCGGTGGCGCGCACGGTCATCGCGTCCAGCGGCCGTGTCGTGCCGTTGCTCATCTCCATCGTCGCCGCGGTACCCGGCTGGAAGACCAGAGTGGCCTGCCGGGTGCCGTCGCCGTCAGTGACCGTGGAACCGGCGATGGTCTGCACCGTGGCGTCTCCGCCATCCACCGCGCTCGTCCTGGCGTCCAAGGCGATCATGACGACGTCCTCGATGATCGCGAAGTCCCGCGCGGGGACCTGCTCGTCGCGCTGAAGCGGCAGCAGCCCCGTCTTCTCGTAGACGAAGTTGTAGGTCGCCCCTCCGTTGACCGCCATGTCGAACGAGCCGTCCGAGTGCGTGGTCGTCTTGCCATACTCGGGGTGGGAGAGCACGGTCATCGTCACGCCCGGGATGGGCGAGCCGGTCCTTGTGCGTACCTTGCCGCGCACGATCGCGACCTTGGAGGGCTCCATCACTCCGGCGGCGACACCCGTCTGGATCGCACCGGGCCCCGCGTAGAGGAAGCGCGCGATGTCGCCCATCGAGGTCATCTTGTCCCGGGAGAGCGGGGGCGCATAGATGGGAGGCGGGACCACCGGCGCCTTGCGAGACACGATGACCGTGAGCGATCTCCTGGTCTTGGTCCTCGCCCCGACGCGCACCGAGACCAGCACCGCGTTGCTGCCGATGCGCAACTTCAGGGCGCCTGTGCTCCAGGTGCAGCGCGTCTTGCTCTTCCTTGACAGACGGGCCGTCACGGCGCGGCCGCGGTTGACCTGCACCTGGATGCGCGAGATGCGACTTCCCGTCGCCGCGCCGGAGAGCTTCAGCGAGGTCGCGCGCGTGTAGAACCGGGCGGCCTTGGTCGGCTTCGCGATGCTCACCGTGTAGCGCACGGCGGCAAATGCCTGCGTCGGCAGGAGAAGTGAAGAGAAGATCGCGAGAGACACCAGGATGTGACGTGTGCGCATGACAGACTCCCCCGGTCGAGGTGGAACCTCTTTGGGAGCCCTCGTCGTGGCGACAGCAGGCGGTTCATCGCGAACTCGTCCGGACTCCGGTTCGTACCAAGAGCCGACGGCGCTTCTTCGCCAGCGTGGTGAGGGCGGGGAGGCGTCGCGCGGATCCTCCAAGCCGACTATAGGCATTCCGGGGCGCGCGCGACAGTGGGGCTACGCTCCGGCGTCGTCCGGGCCCCTCAGAGAGGGGAGCCTGACGGTGAAGGCCGCTCCGCCGCCGGGGAGGTTCGCGACGTCGATGGTCCCGCCGTGCGCCGTGACTATCGCCCGGACGATGGCAAGCCCGAGTCCCGCGCCGCCGGTAGTGCGCGCCCTCGAGAGCTCGGAGCGGTAGAAGCGATCGAAGAGCCTTGGCAGGTCGGCCGTCGGGATGCCCGGCCCCTGGTCGGCGACCATCACCACCGAGCGGCCGCCGCCCGCGGACAGGCGAACCTTCACGAGTCCGCCGGGCGGTGTCATCCGAGTCGCGTTGTCCACGAGGTTGGCGATCACCTGCTGGAGACGGTCGCGATCCCCGAGCACGGCCGGAGCGTCGCCCTCGACTTCGATCCGTACGCCCTGACCCCCGGCCAGAGGCTCGAGGGCCTCGGCGGTTCGCGCCGCGACCTGGCGCAGGTCCACTCGGCTCAGGGGGAGCTCGCCGGTGGCGCCCTCGATGCGCTGCAGGGTGAGCAGGTCGTTGGCCAGTCTGGCGAGCCTGTCGGACTCGCTTACGATGGTGTGCAGGAACCGGCGCCTGTCCTCGGGAGGCACGCTCTCGTCCATGATGGTCTCGGCCGCACCGCGTATGGCGGTCAGCGGGGTGCGCAACTCGTGGCTCACGTCGGAGACGAATCTCGACTTGCGGACCTCCTCCTCATGGAGCTCGATGGTTGACGTCTCGATCTCCTCGCCCAGCCGGTTGAAGGCTTCCGCCAGCGACCGCACCTCGCGAGGGCCTTCGGGCGTGACGCGTACGGAGTGGTCTCGCGCCAGCGCGCTGGCTCCTGTCTCGAGTTTGCGGAGCGGCTGGATCAGCCAGCGACCCAGGAAGATGGCGAGCATGAAGTTGACCGCCAGATAGACGAGGACCGCGAGCCCCAGCTGGCGCCGGTAGTCGGAGAGCAGCGTGAGTATGGAGAAGGTCGTGGACGAGGCGTAGACCGCTCCGACGACCCGGCCCCCGACACGCACGGGCGCCGCGACGAACAGGGCGACGCGGCCCAGCTCGGTCCTGCGGGTGCTGGCCCCGTATCCCCCGGCCAGCGCGCCTGCTATCTCCGGACGTCCCGCGAAGGACGCTCCGACGGACCCCGCGCGGGCGGAATCGGCGATCACGACGCCCTTGGAGTCCAGGACCAGCAGGCGGCTCGACGTCTCGGCCGAGACGTCCGCGAGCGCCGCCGAGATCGCGGCGGCCTCGGCGTCCCCACGCGCCCCCCCGGGACGCGCGCTCGCGTCACGATAGACGATGCTGAGCAGCGCCGAGGCCATGCGCGCCTCGGAATACAGCCGCTCCTCCAGACGGCGAAGGCCGTAGGCCTCGATCTGGGTGAGGAAGTAGTACGAGAGCCCGGCCGCAGCCACCAGCGCGACGAGCAGGAAGGCCGCCAGCAGCCGGGTTCGGATGGACCCATGCACCGCGATCAGGCTTCCAGACGGTATCCGTAGCCGCGAACGGTCTCGACCACTCCAGGATCCGCGCCCACCGCCTCGAGCTTGTCGCGCAGGCGTTTGATGTGGGTGTCCACCGTCTTGGTCTCGACCACGATGTCCCATCCCCAGGCCTGCCGAAGCAGCTGGTCGCGGGACAGGACGTTGGAGCGGTGACGCATCAGGCAGGCCAGCAGTTCGAACTCCCGCGGCGTGAGGTCGATGGGCCGTCCCTCGAAGGAGACCTCGTGGGACGCCTCGTCAAGGACGATGCCGGCCGCCTCGAACCGCTCGCCCTCCGGGTTCATTCCGCCTTTCGTGGGCGCTGTGGCCCTGCGGAGCAGCGCCTTGACGCGAGCTTGCAGCTCGCGCACTCCGAACGGCTTTGCCAGATAGTCGTCGCCACCAAGCTCGAGGCCGACCACCTTGTCCAGCTCGGTGTCGCGGGCCGACAGGAAGAGAACCGGCACGGCGCTCGAGGCCCGCAGCCGGCGGCACACCTCGAAGCCGTCGGTTCCCGGGAGCATGATGTCCAGGATCACCAGGTCGAAGCTCTCGGCTTCGGCTCGCCGGAGAGCCTCGTCGCCGTCCCTCGCGCAGACGACCTCGTAGCCCTCCTTGCGCAGGTTGTAGGACACGAACTGGAGGATGGCGTCCTCATCGTCGACCACGAGCAGGCGCGCGCCGTTCGGCATGAACGATCCCCCTTGCCGGTTTGCATGTCCTCGGCCGATGATATCACCGGGCCCGGCGGGGTCTCGGCCACGACGGGGCAACGCGGTCATGACGACTTGATGTCGCGCCCCACCAGCCGATGCGCACGATCCCACAGCGCTAGGAGATGCGAACCCGATGAACCTCGCCGTCGATGTCGGCAACACGCAGACAGTGATAGGCCTGTTCGAGACCGATACGCTGGGCGGGCACTGGCGAATCTCCACGGACGCGACACTGACCCCGGACGAGATCCGGATCAAGATAGGCGGGCTCCTGGCGACCGAGGGGCGCGCCTGGTCCGACATCTCTCGCGTCATCGTGTCCTCCGTGGTGCCTAGCCAGTCCGAGGCATACGAGGAGGTCTGCCGAAAGGCCACGGGCCGGGCCGCCATGATGGTCGGGCCGGGACTCAAGACCGGCATGGCCATCCGCTACGACAATCCGCACGAGGTCGGAGCCGACCGCATCGTCAACGGCGTCGCGGCTTTCGCGGCGCTTGGCGGACCGGTCGTCGTGGTCGACTTCGGCACGGCCACGACCATCGACGTGGTCGACTCTGAGGGAGCCTACCTTGGCGGGGCGATCGCTCCGGGACTTGAGACCTCGGCCGAGGCGTTGTTCAGCAGGGCCGCGCGCCTCTCGAAGGTCGACCTCGAGGACCCGGGCACGGTGATCGGGAAGAACACGCGGCACAGCGTGCAGGCGGGACTTCTCCTTGGCGAGGCCGCGATGGTGGACGGCCTGGTGCGCCGTGTCTGGGCGGAGTTGGGGGAGCAGACGCCGGTGGTCGCGACCGGCGGCCTGGCCGAGCGCATGGCGCCGCTCTGCGCCACGGTGACCGACGTCGACCCTGACCTCACGCTCAAGGGGCTGATGATCCTCTACGGTCTGAACGCGTGACCCTCTGGCGTATACTCGCCGTACACATGATTGTGCACACGTACGGAGGACCGGGGAAAAGTGCGCTTCTTCCGCATAGGCGACAAGATCGTATCCCGCGAGAAACTCCTGGAGCAGATCTCCGAGATCCTGCGCGACCGCGAACGCGGAGCCACGCAGGCCCAGGCGGCCAAGGCGCATGGGGTCGAGCGCTCGTTCGTGTCGTGGCTCGAGACGCTGGGTGAGGTGCGCCGGGGGCGGCGCATCGCGCTGATCGCCTTCCCGGTCGCCAACGGCGCCGAGGTCAAGGCGATGGCCGAGCGTCACGGGGTCGAGTTCGTTCTCGTGATGTCTCAGTCAGAGCGTCAGAGCCTGTCGGCCGCCCCCGGGGACGCCGTGTTCAACCGGGTCCTCGAGACGCTCGCCGAGATCAAGGACTACGACGTGCTGGTGCTGTTGGCCTCCGACTGGCGCATCGGCACGGTCGAGAAGATCCTCGGGCGCGAGGTGGTCGCCGTGAACCTCGGCGTCTCTCCGCTCACCGACGACGTGACGGTCGATCTGGCCGAGCTCGATGACGTTCTCGACGGCGTCACCGCCCACGACAGGACGCCTGGTCCCGGCCGGCCCAAGTCCAAGCCGGTCCTCAAGCCCGCGAAGGATCTGTTGCGGACTCCCGGGAGGTGGAAGCGGTCAAAGAAGTAGTCGGTATCTCCACCGGCTCGTCGAAGCGCGACCATTCGGTCGAGATCGAACTGCTCGGCGAGATGGTTCACATCCGCCGCGAGGGCACCGATGGCGACATGGACGAGGCCGCGCGACGCCTTCGCGCCTACGACGGCAAGGTGGACGCGTTCGGCATGGGCGGGGTCGACCTGTTCCTGAACGCCGCCGGTCGTACGTACTGGTTCCGTGACGCCCGGCGCTTTCGCGACGCCGTGAAGGTCACGCCACTCCTGGACGGCTCGGGCCTCAAGGGCGCGGTCGAGGCCGACGTCGTGCGATTCATGCGCGAGGACCTGGGGCTGTCCGTGGAGGGCAAGCGCGTACTGGTGACCTCCGCCGTCGACCGCTGGGGGATGGCGACCAGCTTCGCCGACGCGGGATGCGAGATGACCTACGCCGACCTTCTCTACGCCCTGGGCGTCAACGTGATGATCCACGACCGGAAGGCGCTGGTCCGCGTGGTCCACACCATCGCGCCGATCGCCGTGCAGCTGCCCTTCAAGTTCCTCTATCCCTCCGAGGCGGATCACACCTCCAAGGTCGAGCCGAAGCACGAGAGGATCTACCGGGACAACGACATCATCGTCGGGGACTACAAGTGGGTGCGCCAGTGGATGCCCGAGGACATGGCGGGCAAGTGGGTCGTCACCAACACCACCACCCCCGAGGATGTGGACTTCCTGCGTTCTCGCGGCATCGAGTTGCTGATCACGTCAACGCCGCGCCTCTCGGGGCGCAGCTTCGGAACCAACGTGATCGAGGCGACGATGGTCGCGATCGAGGGCGCGAGCGGCGCCCTGGAACCGGTGCGCTACATGGAGTTGCTGCGCGAGGTGGGATTCGCTCCCGATGTTCAGTGGCTCCAGCGTGGCTGAGGGCGGCATGCCGTTCGCTGAGGGCGTTGTGGCTGCGCGCACTAGGGTGGTAGACTCTCAGTCGTTCAGGCAAGCGGGCGTGCTGCGGTGCTTCGCGCATCACCCTCCGTCTCTTTCGTGTCGCGTGTCGGCACGCTCGGGCGTAGGCGCGCCCCTATCGAAGGAGCAGTGTCGCAAGCGATGAACTCACGTGCCCGCAACCGGCTCATCGGCGTCACGGTCATAATCCTGGGGCTCGCGGCGGCGGTGTTCTTCGCGGCTGGCCCGTCCACCTACTCGAGCACCGTGCAGGCCGCCGTCGGAGATCCCTCACTACTGGGCAAGCGGATCAAGGTCAAGGGGCCGGTGGTCGTCGGCTCTTGGGACAAGACGACGAATCCCATGAGGTTCAAGCTGGGCGCCGAGGGCAAGACCGGCGGCCCCGAGCTTTCGGTGATCTACTCGGGTTCAGCGCCCAGCACGTTCGGCGACGGTGTCGTGGCGATCGTGACCGGTACCATCGAGAAGGGCGCGGTCATGAAGGCGGACGACATGACCACGGTATGTCCCGCCAACTACTCGTCCGAATCGGCCTACACCGTGGCAGACCTGCTGAAGCGGACCACGGAGGTCCCGTTCATACGCGTGTACGGCTACCTGAAGCCCAAGTCTCTCGTCGCGGCCGGTCAGGCGACAGACCGTTTCGTTCTGACCTCGACCGCGTCGGGCGGCAAGGAGTTGCGCGTCCGGTGGGACAAGGTGATGCCCGCCGGCTCCGCGGACGGCGCCCAGATGGTCATCAGCGGCCGCTACGATGGAGCCGGTGTCCTTGTGGCCTCCGAGGTCGCCATGCTTGGGGCCGCCAAGAAGTAGTCAGGGGGTCGACCGGCGGCACCCTGCCGGGGGCCGACCGGCCTTCATTCGAGTCGAGGGAGCGCGCATGAACGGGCTCGGGAACATCCTGCTTTCACTGTCGGCGCTGGGAACCCTGTTGGCGATAGCGGCGCTCATCGTCGGCGACCGGATGGGGCCGAGGCACGGCGAGAAGGCCACCAACGCCGGCTATATCCTCACGTTCATCATCGCACTCAGCACGACGTTGTCGGCCCTGCTGCTCGTGAACGCCTTCTTCCGCGAGGACTGGTCGTTCCAGTACGTGGTCATGAACCACTCGACCGATGTGTCCGGCCTGGCTTGGTTGTTCAAGCTGTCCGGGCTGTGGGCGGGCCGCGAGGGCTCGCTCCTCTTCTGGCAGTGGATGCTCTCGCTGTTCGCGGCATTCGTCGCATACCGGCGCATGGCCGTGACCGATCGTCTCTCCAACGTCGGTCTTGCCGTGACCAACGCGCTTCAGCTGTTCTTCCTGGTCGCGCTCTTCATCCCGACCAACAACCCCTTCGGCTCGAGCCCGGCGGAGTGGATCGACCCGAATACCGGGAAGCTTCTCGTCAACTACGCGATGAACCCGCTGCTGCAGCATTGGGCGATGATCCTGCATCCCCCGACGCTGTTCGTCGGCTACGCGGGTCTGGCGATCCCGTTCGCGTTCGCCATCGCCGCGCTGATAGTGGGGGACTCCTCGAAGCGATGGGTGGAGCTCGTGGACCGGATCGCGGTCTTCTCCTGGTTGTTCCTCGGGATCGGCATCGGGCTCGGCGCCATATGGGCATACGTCGTTCTCGGTTGGGGAGGCTACTGGGCCTGGGACCCGGTCGAGAACGCATCGCTGCTTCCGTGGCTGACCGGCGTCGCCCTCCTTCACAGCTTCACGGTGTATCGAAAGCGCGAGGGTTTCAGGCGTTGGGCGATCATGATGTCGGCCGTCACGTTCGTGTTGGTGCTCCTGGGAACCTTCATCACGCGTTCGGGTGTCATCAAGTCGGTGCATGCCTTCGAAGAGGACCCCATCTCGCTGTGGCTGTTCCTGACGATGATGGTCGTGTCGCTGGTCGTGCCCGTGATCGGCCTGCAGATACGGCGCAAGGAGTTCACCGGCGGCCACGAATGGGAGTCGTTGACCTCCAAGGAAGCCGCGTACTACTTCAGCAACGCGATCATGCTCGCGGCGGCCGTCGTCGTGGCGGCCATGACTCTCTCTCCGGCGTTCAAGGGCCCGGAGTTCGGCGCCCCGTCCTATGACCTGCTCGCCCGGCCCTTCGGCATCATCTACGTGGCCCTCATGGCGGTGTGTCCGATCCTGTCGTGGAGGAAGACGGAGGGTCTGGCCTTCTGGCAACGGGCCAAGTGGCCGCTGGGCATAGGTGCGGTGATATCCGCCGGCTTCATCGCCGTTTGGGCCACGGTGATGCTGCCGAACTACCAGCTCACGACGACTCGCGCCGCGTCGCTCAAGGGGATAGCGGGGGCGGTCCGAGGGATGGACCACACCGAGGCGTTCCTCGGCCTTCTCGTCTCCGGCTTCGCGATCGCCCTCCCGCTGTACCTGTTCTACGAAGGCGCCCGCAAGCGCGCCGCGTCGAAGGGCGAGTCCTTCGGCATGGGGCTTTGGGGGATCCTCACGAAGGCGAGGAGCCAGTCAGGAGGCTACATAACCCACCTTGGGATCGGCGTGATCCTGGTGGGCCTGATCGGCTCGGCGATGTACGTCAAGGACCTGCAACTCTCCGTCAAGGACACCAACGGTTCGAAGTTCTCCGCCGGCGGATACGACTTCGTGCTCACCGGCAACGACCAGCAGACGCTGCCCAACGGGGACGTGAACACAGTGGTCTTCCTCGACCTCATGAAGAACGGCAAGAAGGTGGGCACAGCCGAGCCGGGCCAGCTCCAGTACGCCGTCCAGGGTCAGACGAGGCTCAACGCCGACGTCCACTCCGAGATCTTCCGTGACATCTTCGTCGCGTTCAAGGGCTCGCAGGGCGGCGAGCTGCTCTTCGACGTGAAGATCAACCCCATGATCTCGTGGACGTGGGCCGGCTTCGTGCTCACGATCATCGGCGGCGCCTGGGCAGCCTGGCCGAGGAACCGTCCCGAGCCGGCTGTCGTCGCGGCGGCGTCAAAGCGGCGGACGAGATAGAGGAGCCCGGCTCATGACCGACGGCGCCAGCCCGTCGCTCGCGGTCGAGGTCGACGGCCTCGTCCGCGCGTTCGGCGCGCGCAAGGCGCTCGACGGGGTCTCGCTCGGACTTCCTTCCGGTGCCTTCCTCTCCATCTTCGGCCCCAACGGCGCCGGGAAGACGACGCTCGTGCGCGTGCTCACCACGCTCACCCATCCGAGCAGGGGCAGCGCGAAGGTCGCCGGACTCGATGTCGTGACGGATGCCGTCGAGCTCCGCGACCGCATCGGGCTCATCAGCCACAACCCGCTTCTATACCCCGACCTCTCGGCCGAGGAGAACCTCCTGTTCTTCTCCGACATGTACGGCGTCGAGGACCCCTCCGCGCGCGTCCACGAACTGCTGTGCGCGGTCGAACTCGACCACCGCAAGTTGGACCTGGTTCGCGAGTTCTCCCGCGGCATGCTGCAGCGGCTGTCGATCGCCCGCGCACTGCTGCACCGTCCCGAGGTGCTGTTCCTCGACGAGCCGTACTCGGGACTGGATCCCCACGCCGCCGACATCCTCGACACGCTCCTGGCCCAGATACGCGAGCAGCACACCTTCGTCATGGTGAGCCACGACCTGGCCAAGGGCCTGCAGCTTTGCACGCACGCGCTCATACTCGCCCGCGGCCGGGTCGTGCTCTTCGAGCCGAAGGACCGCATCGACGAAGCGGAGTTCGCGGCCACCTATCGTTCCACCGTCGGCATGGGGGTGGCCTGACGTGGCCAGGCGGATCTCGTCGTGGCGTCAGTTCAAGGCGATCCTTCGCAAGGACATCGTCATGGAGTTGCGCACCAAGGAGATGCTCACCTCGATGACCCTGTACACGTTGCTGACGCTCGTGGTCTATCAGATCGCACTGTCGCAGAGCGGCTCCGGTTTCGACATACGCCTGATCGCCGCCGGTCTCGTCTGGCTCGCCTTCGTGTTCACGTCGATGCTGGGGCTCAACCGGTCACTGGTCCACGAGAAGGATCAGGGATGCCTGGAGGCCCTGCTCCTGTCCCCCGTCGACCGCCCCGTCATATTCTTCGCCAAGGCCGTGGGCAATCTCATCTTCCTGCTCATCGTCGAAACGCTGACCGTCCCCGTGTTCGCCGTCGCGTTCATGTCGGGACGGCCCATCGCGGGGCCCTTCTGGATGATCGCCCTGTCCGCATTCGTGGGTTCTCTCGGCATAGCCGGGGTCGGGACGTTCCTGGCGACCATGGCGGTCAACGCCAGGGGCGGCGCCTTCATCCTGTCGGTCCTCTTCATACCGCTCATGTATCCCGCCCTGCTCGCCGCGGTCGCGGGCACCTCCGCCGTGGTTCTCGGAGGGCAGGGCTACGCGGGCGTGTTCTGGCAGTCGGTAGGCATGGGAGCCGGCATCGATGCCATAATGCTGCTGGCGGTCTTCGCACTTTACGAGTTCGTCGTCAGCGCCTAGGTCCGGGATCGGGACCCGGGCTCCTGCGGGCTCCGGCGTCTTCGAAGGAGGGAGTGAAGCATGGACAGGAACCGGCTCACCTTCTTTGCGGTGGCGCTGGGGGGTGTCCTCACCACGGTCGCGTTCTTCCTGGCCTTCTTCGTGACCGCGCCAGTCCTGGCTGACAATGCGCTCAGCAGCGGCGTGGGCGCGCTCATCGGGGACAAGCTCGTCGCCCACCCCGTGCTGTTCAGCCAGAAGATCTTCTACTTCCACGTCCCCGTCGCCATCACGTCGTTCGTCGTGTTCTTCTTCACGGCCCTCTACGGAGTGCGGTTCCTCATGACCAAGGACAAGGCTTACGACACCAAGGCGCGCATCGCCACCGAGGTCACGCTCGTGTTCGTCGCTCTCACGATGATCACCGGCGACCTGTGGACGCGCTTCGAGTGGGGGAAGTGGTGGGTGTGGGAACCCCGGCTGACCACCTACTTCATCCTGATGATGCTGGTCATCGTCTACTTCGTGCTGCGCTCCTCCATCGAAGACGAGGAGCGGCGGGCCACATATGCGGCAGCGTTCGGGATACTGGCGTTCCTCGATGCGCCTCTGTCGTTCGCCATCACCCGGCTGGTGCCCAGCGGGAACCACCCCGTCGTGCTCAAGGTGGGCGGCGGCCTGGACGGATTGCAGCTCGCGACGTTCCTGATGGGACTGTTCGGGATGCTCGCGCTGGGATACGCCGTCTACCAGATGCGTCTTCGTGAGGAACACGCCAAGGAGCGCCTCGAAGCGCTCAAAGCGACTATGGAGCACTAGGCAAGGACTCACGACGACCGGAATCGAGGAGGCTGGATTCTCACATGGACCCGGTGCTGCAGGAGATCTACTCACTGGTCATACCCGCCGCGAAATACGTGCTCGCCGCGTACGCGATCCTATGGATCGGCCTGTTCGGCTACATCACCGTCGTGCTGCGTCGCCTCGGCCGGATCGAGTCCGAACTCCGCGTGGTCGAAGAGGCGGTCGCCCGCAAGGGCGCGGCCGCCCATCTCTGAGCCGGGACCGCGAGGCGGTCGAGGACGGCTTGGGCGTTACGCTACACTTGTGGCCTCGAAGCGACCGGATGACGTGAGACGCCAGGGAGGCTGAGTGGCACAGGCCGAGATCATGACCCTTTGGGTCGCCATGGCGCTCTACGCGGGCGCCACGGTGTTGTATGCGTACTTCTTCCTCGAGAAGAGACGCTCGTTCTCGTGGTTCGCGACAATCCTCACCGGCGCCGGCTTCCTGTGCCACACGGCATCCATCGGCCTGCGGTCGCGACTCACTCACGGCACCGAGATGACCGGCGCCAACTCACTGGTGCTCGCCGCCTGGGCGCTCGTGGCCGTCTACTTCGTGGTCGAGTACCTCGTGAAGCTGAAGGTGTACGGGACCATACTCGTGCCGGTCGCTCTCGCGGTGCTCTTCGGTTCGCAGGTCGCCGGTCTCAGCGGAGCGGCCTCCTCGCTGCAGCCCGGTGAGGCGAGGCTGCTGGACAGCTGGCGCGTCGGCGTGCACGTGCTGCTCATCGTCTTCGCCAACGCAGGCTTCGCGGTGGGAGGGGTCGCCTCCGCGACGTACCTCGCCCTGGAAGCCCAGCTCAAGAAGCACCGCACGGCCACGCTGTTCAAGCGTCTTCCGTCCCTGGCGCAGACCGACCTGGTCGCCCGGCGCGCGGTGATCTATGCCTATCCCGCCTACACGGCCGGACTTCTGCTTGGCATCCTCCGCGCGGTCGAGACCGACGTCTCCGGCTGGTTCGCGGATCCCAGGGTGATGCTCGCCGCGGTCGTGTGGATCGTCTACGGCGTCTACCTGTATCTGCACTACGGTCGCAACGCCGGCGGGCGCACCACCGCGATCGTCTCCCTGGTCGGCATGACGTGCGTGATCGCTCTCGCGATGGCCGCGCGCCTTCTGCCTGTCGGATTCCACGTGTTCGGGATCGCGGACTGATGAGCGACGGGCTCGAGTCTCCCGAGAACCCCTACTATCCTGTGCTGCTGGACCTCGTGGGCAGGCGCTGCGTGATCGTGGGCGGGGGCAAGACGGCCCTGAGCAAGGCGAGGGCCTTGAAGTCCTACGGCGGAGAGGTCGTGATCATCACGCCCTACTTCACCGAAGCGCTGTCCATCCTGCACCACGAAGAGGTGGCCACGGTCGAGTTGCGCAACTACGTCCGAGGCGACCTCGAGGACGCGTTCCTGGTGGTTTCCGCCACCGGCTCCGAGGAGGTCGACGACGCCGTCTGGGCCGAGGCGCAGGAGCGCCGATGCCTGATCAACGTCATCGGCAGACCCGACCTGTGCAACTTCATAGTGCCGTCGATCGTGGGGCGCGGGCACCTGCAGATCGCCATCTCGACCGGCGGTTCCGCACCGGTGCTGGCCAGGCGGCTGCGGAAGCGCTTCCAGGAGGAGTTCGGCGAGGAATGGGCCGACTACGTCGATCTTCTGGGGCAGATCCGGGAGCTTCTGGTCACGCGCGTTCGAGAAGAGGCGAAGCGCAAGGCGATACTCGAAAGCATCGCGGACTCGGATCTGATCGACAGGATGGGCAAGGGCGATCGTCCCACTGCCGAAGATGTCATCGCGCCGTACCTGAATCCTCCCGACAGCGCTGCCGGCAAGGCAAAAGGGGGCAAGCGCGGGTGAGCGGATACATGGGCTTCACCGGCAAGCACGTGGTCGTCGGCGGCGGCAGCAGCGGGATAGGCCTGGCCACCGCCAAGGCCTTTGCGGCGCGCGGCGCCGACGTTACGATGATCGCCCGTGACGCGACCCGGCTGGAGGCCGCTTCCGAGGTCGTCTCCAGCGCGCGACGGACGCCGGCGCAGCGTCGTGCGCTGGGTCTCCGGCGATGTCTGCAGCGAAGAGGGCGCCCGGGACGCGATCGATGCCGCCACGGAGGGGGGCATCCGCCCCGTCGACGTCCTGATAAGCGCCGCCGGTATGATCGTCCCCGGCTACTTCGAGTCGATGCCTTCCGAGGGACTTCGAGGCGTGCATGGACTCCTGGAGGGGCTGCGTGTGGAGTGCTCGCGCGGCCGCGCCGCAGATGATCACGCGCAGGTCCGGGCACATCGTGAACGTCTCCTCGGTCGCCGGTTTCATGGGCGTGTTCGGATACACGGCGTACTCGTCGGCCAAGTACGCGGTGATCGGTTTCTCCGAGGCCCTGCGCAGCGAGATGAAGCCGCATGGGATCACCGTCTCCGTCGTCTGCCCGCCGGACACGGACACGCCCGGTCTGGCCTTCGAGAAGAAGCTGCGGCCGGCCGAGACGGACAAGGTCGCTGGGAACATCAAGGCGATCGCGCCCAGCGTCGTCGCCGAAGCGATCGTGGCCGGCGTGGAGCGCGGCCGCTACCTGATCATCCCCGGGTTCATCAGCCGCTTCTATCGCCTGCTCAAGGGAAATGCGCTGTGGCTGTTCTTCGCGATCACGGACTCGGACGTCGCCGCGGCGCGCAAGGAGCGAGGGGCGTAGGGTCCTGATCTTCGCCGGGAACGGCGAGCCCTCGAATGCCGGACGACTCCCGCACACGTTGCCCGCGTGTGTCCGGGGGTGCTAGGATTGCGGTGTTCAGGCAAAGCGCAGGAAGTGCGTCCATATCGTGTCGGACACCGCCCCCGCCGGGCCTGCTTGCCTGAACAACAACGCACTGCTCCGGCGGGGGCGATTCCATGCTCGCGATATGATCACCCACCCATCGGAGGCCCGGCGCCGCCGCATGCACCTGACACTGGTCGGACTCAGCCACAAGACCGCGCCCGTCGAGATCCGCGAGAAGTTGACGTTTCCCGCGGATCGGCAGGCTGATGCGTTGTCCGCGCTCACGAGTTCCGATCAGGTGGCCGAAGCGGCGATACTCTCGACGTGCAACCGCACGGAGGTCTATGCCGTGACCGGGTCGAGCGACGGTGGCGTCGACGCCGTCATCGACACGATCTGCGCGTTCCACGACCTGGACCGTTCGAGCCTGACGCCGTACCTGTACGCTCTCAGCGGCGAGATGGTCGTTCGCCACCTGTTCCGCGTCGTCTCCTCTCTGGATTCCATGGTCGTCGGAGAAGCGCAGATCCTGGGGCAGGCGAAGGAGGCCTACGACCACTCCTTTGCCAACGGCGCCTCGGGCCGGGTGTTCAACAAGCTGTTCAGGCTGAGCTTCGAGGTCGGGAAGCGGGTCCGCAGCGAGACCGCGATCGGCGAGAGCGCCGTGTCCATCAGCTACGCCGCCGTCGAGCTGGCGCGCAAGGTGTTCGACACCCTCGATGGGCGGACGATCCTCGTGCTCGGGGCCGGTAAGATGAGCGAACTCACGGCCAAACACCTCATGAGCAACGGCGTGCGCATCGTGCTGGTGGCCAACCGCACGTACGAGCGGGCGGTCGAGCTGGCGGCGCGGTTCGAAGGAGAGGCGATTCCCTACGAGGACCTCTTCGACCGAATGAGCGACGTGGACATCGTGATCTCGTCCACGGCGGCGACGCATCACGTTGTGACCAGGCAAAGCGTCGCAGAGGTCATGAAGCGACGTCATGGGCGGCCGCTGTTTCTCATAGACATAGCCGTTCCCCGCGACATCGAGCCCGAGGTCAACAGCCTGGGCAACGTCTTCCTCTATGACATAGACGATCTGAGCGGCGTGGTCGCGTCGAACGTGGACGAGCGGATGCGCGAGGCGCGCAGGGCCGAGGTCATCATCGAGGAGGAGATATCGGCCTTCGAGCGCTGGCTCGAGTCCATGGAAGTCGTCCCCACGATCGCGGCCATACGCGCGAGATCCGAGACCATACGCAGCGAGGAGTACGAGAAGGCGCTCGCACGCCTGGGCCGGCTCTCGGACAAGGAACTGGCCACGGTCGAGGCGCTCACGCATGCGATCGTGAACAAGATGCTCCATGGCCCCACGACCAGGCTCAAGGCCGCGGCGGCCGACAAGGACGGCTACGCCTATGTCGAGGCCTACCGCCATCTTTGGGGGCTCGACGCCGACGACGCCAGGCCGCGCCAGCACGGCCTGCGAAGCCTGCTGGGCATGTCCGAGAAAGCCTCGAAGGATGAGACGGGAGACACGAGTGTCCGCTGAGCGCGCCAGTCTGACCATCGGCACCAGGGGCAGCAAGCTCGCCCTTTGGCAGAGCGAGTACATCAAGGCCAATCTCGAGGCCGCCACCGGTCTGCCGGTGTCGCTCAAGATCATCAAGACCACGGGGGACAAGATCTTGGACGTCCCTCTGGCCAAGGTGGGCGGCAAGGGTCTGTTCACAAAGGAGATCGAGCTCGAATTGTCCGCAGGGACAGTCGACCTGGCCGTGCACTCCATGAAAGACGTTCCCACCGAGATTCCCGAGGGACTCGTCATCGGAGCGATGCCGGAACGGGTGGACCCGCGAGACGCGCTCGTCTCGGGTGCGGGCTTCGATCTGGACACGCTTCCGAAGGGCGCGCGCCTGGGCACCTCCTCGTTACGCCGTCGCGCGCAGGTGCTGGCGTTGCGCGGCGACCTTGAGATCGTCGATGTCCGGGGCAACCTGGACACGCGCATGCGCAAGGCGGAAACGGGAGAGCTGCACGCCGTCATCCTCGCCTCGGCGGGGATCACTCGCATGGGGTGGGCAGACCGGATCACGCACTACATCGACCCGGATCACATGTGCCCGGCGGTGGGACAGGGCGCGATCGGCATCGAGATCCGGCAGGACGACGAATTCATGCTGGGCGCCTGCGCTCATCTGGCGAATCGCGAGACCATGGCCTGCGTCACGGCCGAGCGGGTGGTCATGTGCATGCTCGAGGGCGGATGCCAGGTCCCGATCGGCGCATACTGCCGCTTCGTCGGCTCCGTTCTGGTCATGGACGCGGTGGTCGCCAGCGTCGATGGTTCCCGTGTGGTGCGCCATCGCGTCGAAGGGGATCCGGCCGAGCCGAGGGAGCTGGGCGCGTTGATGGTCGAGCGACTGCTCGAACTCGGCGCCGGAGAGATCCTGGAAGAGGTCAGGGCGGCGGCTGGTCGCTCGGTGGACGACCTCCTCGGTACGTGAGGGCTCGGGGCGTCATGGACCTTCTCGGGGACGGGGTATGAACCGAACGGCCCGGGTCTCGAATGGGCCGCTGTCCGGCAAGACCGTCGTCGTGACCCGCTCGCGGGCACAGGCCGGCGAGTTGGCGGACCGACTCGAGGCGCTGGGGGCGAAGGTCCTCGAGTTCCCGACGATCCAGGTGATCGAGCCCGAGGACTGGGGCCCGGTCGACGCAGCGCTGCGCTCCGCCGGCAGCTACGACTGGATCGTGTTCACCTCCGCCAACGCCGTCGAGGCGGTCGTGAGCCGACTCGCGAGCATCGGGCTCGGGACGGGGGCGCTCGCGGGCACCCGTGTTGCCGCAGTGGGGCCGGCCACGGCCGCACGCTGCGCCGGACACGGGATCGCGGCCGATTTCATCCCCGACGAGCACCGTGCGGAGGGTCTGCTGGAGGGCTTGACCCAGCGCGGTGTCGGTCCCGGCGCCAGGGTCCTCATCCCGCGGGCCCTCGAGGCGCGCGAAGTCCTGCCCGAGACCCTTCGCGAGCGGGGCGCCACGGTCGACGTCGTCCCGGTCTACAGGACCGTGCGGGGCGCGGGCGATCCCGTGGTCCTGGAGCGACTCCGCGAGGGCTCGACGGACGTCGTCACGTTCACCTCCTCATCGACCGTCCGACACTTCGTCGCCCTGACCTCCGCCCTTGATCTCGGTGTGGCGCTGGCCGGAGTGCTGGTCGCGTCCATCGGGCCGGTCACTTCGCGGACCGCTCGCGATCTCGGTCTCGAGGTGGGCGCCGAGGCGGAGGACTCCACGATCGACGGTCTGGTGCGCGCCGTCCGGAAGCACTTCACCGGTTAAGGTCCGTTCACCGCCTGTCGACACACGGACCCAGGGTCCCTACCATGGTCGCAGTGGGTTCGAATCTGATGGGAGGATCTTGGGGCTTCGCATCAAGACGCTCCTCGTCGTGGGCATCACCGTGGCGGGGCTCCTGGCGCTTCTGTTCGTGACGGTGCGGCCGACCCTGCTGTGGGAGTTCGAGCAACTCGAGCGGACCGCGGCGGCCGGCGACGCCGTTCGGGCGGCGAACGCGCTGAACGACGACGTCCGCCAGCTGGACCGCATCGCCTCCGATCTGGCGCCTCGGGACGACACCTATCGCTTCATGCGGGATCGCGATCCCGCTTTCGTGGAATCCAGCCTCGCCGAGGAGTCGCTGGTCAGCCTCGGAGTGAACGCGCTGCTCCTTCTCGACCAGTCCGGCGGTCTGGTCCGCGCCGACTTCATCGACCTCGACCTCGGTGTCAGGTCGACCGTGGATACCGATGTCGTGCGCGCGGTCCTGGCGGCTCGCTCGTTGCGGCGGCCGCAGGATCCGCGAGGGAACGTATATGGTCTGCTGGCGGGTCCAAGATGGCCGATGCTGGTAGCGGCACGCTCGGTGACCTCGAGCGACATGTACTCCCCCCCGAACGGGACTCTGGTGTTGATCCGGTATCTGGACCAGATCGAGGAGGAGCGGCTCGCCGCGGTGACCGGTCTGTCCATCGCCTCGTTTCCCGTGCACGACCGACCTCTCCCCGAGGACGTGCGGCGCGCGCGCACCGCACTTGAACAGACGGGTACCGTGTGGGTCCAGCCGCTGTCGAGCGACCGGCTCGGAGCGTATGCCGAGATCGCGGGCATCGACGGCGCTCCGGCGATCATCCTTCGCGCCGACCTGCCTCGCGACATCTACTGGCAGGGTCGTAGCGCGGGCTTCGACCTCGGCGTCTCCCTCGTCATCCTCGGCATGGCCGCGACCGCTTCCGTGTTCTTCGTGATAGACCGCGGCGTCCTCGCCCGGCTCTCGACGTTGTCAAGGCAGGTGGCCAGGATCGGAGCGACCAGTGACGCCTCGGCGAGGGTGACCCTGCGAGGAGCCGATGAGCTGTCCGAGCTGGCCGGCGGAGTGAACGGCATGCTCTCGGCGCTCGAGTCGTCCGAGGGCGAAGTCAGGCGCGCACGGGACGAGCTCGAGAGGCGGGTCGAGGAGCGCACCGAGCGACTGGGCGCCTCGGAGGCGCGCTATCGGCTGCTGATCGAGCGAATGGCCGACGCGGTGTTCTCGGTCGACCTGGAAGGGGCGATAGCCTTCGTCAACGAGAGAGCCGCGGAACTCACCGGCCTGCCCGCGGACCGGCTCGAAGGAGTGCCCTTCCGCGACCTCCTCACGCCGTCGTCGGTACAGGAGTACGACCGCGTCATGAGGGTCGAAGTGGACCCGTCCGACACGTTCGAGCTGGAGGCGCGCCTGGCGCGTAACGGTGGCAGGGATGCGCCGTTCGTCGAGCTGCGCGGCGCGTGGCTCGTCAACGACGCCGGCGTGCTGTCGGGTGCGCAGTGGATCGTGCGAGACATCGCCGAGCGCAAGCGTTTCGAGGACCAGCTCGTGCACATGGCGAGTCACGACCACCTCACCGGTCTCTACAACAGAAGGTTCTTCGAGTCGGCGCTCGAGCGGGAGCTCGCAGAGGTCAGGCGCAAGGGCGGCGTGGGCGCGGTTCTCTGGCTGGACGTCGACGACTTCAAAGACGTGAACGACAGCTTGGGACACAGAGCCGGTGACGAAGTGCTCGTTGAGATAGCCGAGCAGCTTCGAAAGCAGGTGAGGGAGTCGAACGTGCTGTGCCGCCTCGGGGGAGATGAGTTCGCCGTGCTGCTCTCCGACGTCGATCGGACCGAGGCGGAAGCCGCGGCGGCGCGAGTCCTGACGGCCATCAACTCCCACACCTTCTACGTGGACTCGCATGCCGTGCGCGTGACCGCCAGCATCGGGCTGGTGGCCTATCCGGAGCAGGGCTCAACCGGCGAGGACCTGCTGGCCAACGCCGACGTGGCGATGTACCTCGCGAAGGAGAGCGGCCGAAGCCGCGTCCATGTCCACCAGTCCGACGAGAACTCCAGGGAGGACGTGCGTTCTCGATTCGAGTGGAGCGAGCGGATCGCGGCGGCTCTCCGGGAGGACCGATTCCTGGTCTACGCGCAGCCGGTGACCGACCTGCGATCCGGTTCCGTCCACCGTCTCGAGTTGCTGATCCGGATGCTCGGCGACGGCGACGAGATCATCCCGCCGGCGGAGTTCCTGGCGGCGGCGGAACGACTTGGACTCGTGCGCGACATCGACCGCTGGATGGTGCGGCAGGCGGTCGATGTCCTCGGGCGGAACAGGGACAACGGTCTCGAACTGGAGGTCAACCTCTCGGGCAAGGCCTTCGGAGACCCCGAGTTGCTCAGCAGGGTGGAGTCCTCTCTCCGGGCGGCGCGCGTACGGCCGGCGCGTCTCGGCTTCGAGATCACCGAGACGGCGGCGATCGCCGACATCACGAGGGCCAAGGCGTTCACCTCGACGCTCCAGGAGCTGGGGTGCCGCTTCTCCCTCGACGACTTCGGCTCAGGCTTCTCTTCGTTCTACTATCTCAAGCATCTGCCCATCGACTGTCTCAAGATCGACGGCAGCTTCATAAGAGGGCTCTCCCACAGCGATGAGGACCGGCATCTGGTGCGGGGGATGGTCGAGCTGTGCAGAGGACTCGGCATCGAGGTGGCCGCCGAGTACGTCGAGGACGAGGTCACGCTCGGTCTCGTGAAGGAGCTCGGAATGGACTACGCTCAGGGATACCATCTCGGTCGTCCGGTACCGATAGCCGAGGCGATGAAGGCGCTCCATCTCGGCGAGAATGGGTCGTCTTGATCTGAAGATCGCACACGTGCCATGTCAGGGTCGAACAACAGTGGGTCGGAGGCACATGATGGTCAAGAGGGCGCTCCATATCGGTTTCTCCGCGGCGTGCGTGCTGGTGCTCTTCGCGGCTGGTTGCGGGCCGGCACAGACCGGCACTCCGATGAGCGCGTCCACGGACGGAGCCGCTACCAGCGGGGAAGGGACCGCGGCGGTCCGGGATCCCGGCGAATTGCGGATCGCCATCGCGGGCATGGTGGTTCCGAGGGCGGGCCTGGCCTACTACAAGGGGCTCTCGGAGTACGTGGGCAGGCGAGTCGGCATGCGCGTGCGGCTGATCCACAAAGCCGACTACGCGCAGGTCAACGAGATGCTCGCGCAGCGCAAGCTGGATCTGGCGTTCGTCTGCAGCGGCCCGTACGTGACCGGCCACGACGCTTTCGACCTCGAGTTGCTGGCCGCGCCGGAAGTCGACGGCAAGACCACGTATCAGTCCTTCATCATCGCTCCGCGCAGCAGCGCGGCGACATCGCTGGCATCCTTCCGCGGCAAGACGTTCGCCTTCGCAGACCCACAGTCCAACTCCGGGAGGATCGTGCCGACGTACATGCTGGCACGCATGGGCACGACTCCGGAGACCTTCTTCAAGGAGTACTTCTACACCTACAGCCACGACAACTCGATCCAGGCAGTCGCGACCGGGAGGGCTGATGGCGCAGCGGTCGACAGCATCATCTGGGAGTTCGAGAACGCGACGGAGCCCGAGTTCACCCGGAAGGCGAAGATCGTCCAACGCTCCGAGCGATACGCCATCCCCCCGGTGGTGGTGCATCCTGACACGCCGCCGGAGCTCAAGCGAAGGCTGCGCGAGGCTTTCTTGAACGCGGACGCGACTCCTGAGGGGGCGGCGCTGCTCAAGAAGATGCGGATCGATCGCTTCGTGCCGATCCAGGATTCGGACTACGACTCGATCCGCGCGATGAACGCGTGGATCGCCGGTCACGCGAAACCGTGATCGCCGCGCCGGTCCACCATCGACACGCCCGCTACCTGCGAGGATGCTACTTCGGCGACCGCTCGGGCAGGCCGCGGACATTGACAAACAGGACCCCGCTCGGCATCCTATGTAGGCTTCGCCGCGGTCTGTGGCGAGCGTGCTATGGGGACGTGGCTCAGTTGGGAGAGCGCTGCCTTCGCACGGCAGAGGTCGGCGGTTCGAATCCGCTCGTCTCCACCAAGGACGTGACGTCGAGGCGCAGCCGATGCCGGTTGCGCCTCGGCTCGTAGGGCGGCACTCGCCGCGAAGTATCTTGACGAGCCGGAAGGACGGACCGAGACATGCCAGCGACACCGGAGACCAATGCCTTCCTCGCGTGGTTCCAGACCTGGGGCCAGGTGACCTACATCACCTTCAACGTGCTGTACTGGGTCGTCGTTGCCGCCGCGGCGGCATACGGCGTTCGCCAGGCCAAGCGCTACGTGGACTTCGTGGTCGGGGCCGCGTCCGAAGCGGCGGCCGGGGACAGGGTGGCGGTGGAGGAGTTCGTCGACTGACGGCTCGCCGGCCAAGCACTTGAAAGGACGTGTCGACGATGGAGTTCCCGATCGTGCGCATGAGGCGCCTGAGGCGCTCGGAGGTGATCCGGTCGATGGTGCGCGAGACGCGCCTCGACGCGGCCGACCTGATATACCCGCTGTTCGTGAAGCCCGGCTCGGGCCTTCGTGACGAGGTGTCTTCGATGCCGGGAGTGTTCCAGCTATCGGTGGACCAGCTCGAGGCCGAGGCGGGGGAACTGGCTGCACTCGGTGTCCCCGCCGTCATCCTCTTCGGCCTTCCCGAGAGCAAGGACGAGGCGGGTTCGGGCGCCTTCGATCCCGAGGGCATCGTGCAGCAGGCGATCAGGCAGCTCAAGAGGGTCGCACCCGACCTGTACGTGATCACCGACGTATGCATGTGCGAGTACACCTCGCACGGCCATTGCGGCGCGCTTGACGAGCACGGTTGTGTCATCAACGACATCACCCTCCAGATGCTCGCATCCGTCGCCGTGTCGCACGCCGAGGCCGGCGCGGACATGGTCGCACCCTCCGACATGATGGACGGCCGTGTCGCGGCGATCCGCGCCGCGCTGGACGCCGAGGGGTACACCGACACGCCGATCATGGCGTACTCGGCCAAGTACGCCTCGGCGTACTACGGACCGTTCCGGGACGCCGCTGACTCGACGCCCGCCTTCGGCGATCGGCGGGGATACCAGATGGATCCCGGCAACGCCGAGGAGGCCATCCGGGAGA
This sequence comes from uncultured Coriobacteriia bacterium, assembly GCA_963695385.1. Taxonomy (GTDB): domain Bacteria; phylum Actinomycetota; class Coriobacteriia; order Anaerosomatales; family PALSA-660; genus JANYAK01. The sequence continues at coordinate 1,582,270 of OY968780.1, read as the reverse complement.
CCGAACTGGACATCGCGGAGGGCGCCGACATCGTCATGGTCAAGCCGGCGCTGGCCTACATGGACGTCATCCGCCGGGTGAAGGACGAGTTCCGCATGCCGACCGCCGCATACAACGTCTCCGGCGAGTACGCGATGGTGAAGGCAGCCGCGGAGAGGGGCTGGATCGACGAGAGGCGCGTGGTGCTCGAGACACTCACCGGATTCAAGCGCGCCGGGGCCGACCTCATCCTCACCTACCACGCCAAGGACGCCGCGAGGTGGCTTCAGGATGGCTGACGTGGGCAACGCCGACGAGAGGCCCGATCTGGAGCTCGAACAGGAGTTGGCGGAGGCTGAGGCGGGCTGCGGCGAGGCGGGGGTGGGGATACCGGTGGCGGGGCGGCCGGGGGGCGACCTCCGGTCGCTGGCTTCGGATTCGGAGGCGACGGAGTCGCATCCGAATCCTGCAGAGGCTCCCTACGGTCACCCCCCGGCCGCCGGGCATGCTGGTGGACACCCCGGCTCGCAGGCCGGCGGCCATCCTGGGGGGCACCCCGGCGCGCCATCCGGCGGCCATCCGGGTGGGCACCCTGGGGGACATCCCGGCGGCCATCCCGCGGGAGTGCCGATGGATCGTCAGCGTCATGGGGGGGCGCGGTCGGTGGGGTTCCGTCCGGGCGGGGGCGAGGCGGCCCAGGCCTACGAGGCGCGCACGGGCATCAAGGCGCCCAGGATCATCGCCTGGGAGATCACGCGAAGCTGCAACCTCAGCTGCGCGCATTGTCGCGCGGCTGCGGAGTTCGGCCACTATGAGGGCGAACTGACCCTGGACGAGATCAAGTCCACGATCGACGACATCGTCACCATCAGCAATCCGATCATCATCCTCACGGGCGGCGAGCCGCTGATGCGACCCGACATCTGGGACATCGTCGACTACGCGCAGAGCAAGGGAGCGATGCCGGTCATCGGCACCAACGCCACGCTGATCACCGACGAGATAGCCGAGCAGATGGCCCTCCACAAGATCCCGCGCATCTCGGTGTCCGTCGACTTCCCTTCCGCCGCCGAGCACGATGCGTTCCGCGGCCAGCCGGGGTGCTTCGACAAGACGATCGAGGGCATCCGCATCGCCAAGCGCCACGGCGTCGGCGTGCAGATCAACATGACGGTCACCACGCTCAACGCGGACAAGGTCGAGGCCGTCCACGATCTCGCGGAGTCTCTCGGCATCGATGCCTTCCACATCTTCATGCTCGTGCCGACCGGACGTGGAAGCGACCTGCTCGACAAAGAACTGCCTCCCGACGAGTACGAACGCGTGCTCGCATGGGCCTACGAGCGCCAGAAGACGTCTCCTCTGCATTTCAAGCCCACCGACGCGCCGCACTACTACCGCATCATCCGTCAGCTCGCCAAGGCCGAGGGCAAGAAGGTCACGCGTGAGGAGTACGGTCTCGACGCGATGACCCGGGGCTGTCTCGGCGGGATCACGTTCTGCTTCGTGAGTCACACGGGCGACATCCAGCCGTGCGGCTACTTCGACATGCAGCTCGGCAACGTCCGGGAGCAGCCGTTCTCGCGGATATGGACGGAGTCGAAGGTGTTCAACGACCTGCGCGACTACTCCCTGCTCAAGGGCAAGTGCGGACGGTGCGAGTACAAGGCGGTGTGCGGCGGGTGTCGGGCCCGGGCGCTCTCGGTGACCGGCGACTACCTCGCCGAAGAGCCCTACTGCATCTACGAGCCCGAGCCCGGAGCCGTCCTCGACTAGGCGTATCCGGCGCGTGGAGTAATCTGTACCGGGAATCCCAGACGGGCCGATGCGGCGCCTTGCCGCGAAGGAGCACTGCGATGCGACACGATGGTTCCGGGCGCCTGTTCGAGCAGGCCAAGAAAGTGATCCCCGGCGGGGTGAACTCGCCGGTACGGGCCTTTGCCAGCGTCGGCGGCGACCCGCTGTTCTACGATCGCGCCAAGGGCAGCCGGGTGTGGGACGTCGACGGGAACGAGTACGTCGACTTCGTCGCATCCTGGGGTCCCATGATCCTGGGGCACGCGCCCGACGTGGTCCTGGACGCGGTGCGCGAGCAACTCGGCCGCGGGACCTCCTACGGCGCTCCCTGCGAGGCCGAGGTCAGGATGGCCGAAGAGGTCGTCGCGGCGGTGCCCGGCGTCGAGATGGTACGGATGGTCTCGTCCGGCACCGAGGCCACCATGAGCGCGATACGCCTCACGCGCGGGTTCACTGGGCGGGAGAAGTTCATCAAGTTCGACGGCAACTACCACGGCCACTCGGACGCCCTCCTGGTGGCGGCGGGGTCCGGTCTGGTCACCCTGGGCATCCCGTCGACGCCGGGTGTGACCAAGGGGGCAGCGCAGGACACGATGGTGCTGCCGTACAACGATCTGGAGTCGGTGGCGCGCGCTCTCGAGGAAGAGGGCGACCAGGTGGCCGCGATCATCGTCGAGCCGGTGGCGGGCAACATGGGCGTGGTCCCCCCGGCCCCCGGATTCCTGCAGGGCCTGCGGGATCTGTGCGACCGCCACTCGGTCCTGCTCATCTTCGACGAGGTCATCACCGGCTTCCGCATCGCACTCGGCGGCGCGCAGGAACGCTATGGCGTGACGCCGGATCTCACCACGCTGGGCAAGATCATCGGCGGCGGCTTCCCCGTCGGGGCTTTCGGGGGGAAACGGGAGATCATGGAGCGGCTCGCTCCCATGGGACCCGTCTACCAGGCGGGCACGCTGTCCGGCAATCCGGTGGCGATGGCGGCCGGTCTCGCGCTCATCTCCGAGCTTCGCAAGCCCGGCGTGTACGAGGAGCTCGAGCGCAAGAGCGAGCGGCTCGCCGCCGGTTTCGGCGCGGCCGCGGACGCCGCGGGGATCGACACTTTCCGCACGCGAGTGGGTTCGATGTCGTGCATGTTCTTCACGGCCGAGGAGGTCGTCGACTGGCGCAGTGCATCAACGTGCGACACCGCCAGATACGGGAGCTTCTTCCGCGGGATGCTCGAGCAGGGCTTCCTGCTGGCGCCGAGCCAGTACGAGGCCACCTTCGTGGGTTTGGCGCATACTGACGAGGACATCGATGCCGCGATCGCAGCCGCGCGCGTAGCGCTGCGGGCATAGAGGAGGGACCGCATCATGAAGGCGATAATCCCGGCCGCAGGGCTGGGAACCCGCTTCCTTCCCGTTACGAAGGCGCAGCCGAAAGAGATGCTGCCGGTGGTGGACAAGCCGGTCATCCAGTACGTGGTGGAGGAGGCCTGCGCCGCGGGCGTGGACGACATACTCGTGGTGACCGGCCGCGGCAAGAGGGCGATCGAGGACCATTTCGATCGTTCGGTCGAGCTCGAGGACCTGCTCGAGCGCTCAGGCGCCGCCGAGAAGCTGCGCGAGGTCCGCGCGATCTCGGAGATGGTCGAGGTCTTCTACGTCCGGCAGAAACGCCCGCGGGGACTGGGTCACGCCGTGCATTGCGGAGCCCCCTTCACCGGCGACGAGCCGTTCTTCGTCATGCTGGGCGACGTGCTCGTCCCAAGGAAGCACGTCCTCCCCAAACTGAAGGCGGTACATGATCGCTACGGCGGTTCGGTCCTCGCCGTGACGCCGGTCGAGCCGTCCATGGTCTCGCGCTACGGCGTGATCGCCGGCCATGAGGTGGAGCCGGGTGTGTGGGAAGTCACCGACCTCGTCGAGAAGCCGGCGGTCAACGCCGCGCCGTCGACAATGGCCATCTTCGGGCGCTACCTGCTCACTCCCAAGGTCATGGCGCTGCTCCCGGAGATCCGTCCCGGGCGAGGTGACGAGATCCAGCTGACCGACGCACTGAAGGAGCTGCTCAAGTCGGAGACGATCCACGCCGTCGTCGACGAGCAGCCAGGGTACGACACGGGCAATGTCCTCGCCTGGCTGGAAGCCAACGTCGCTCTCGCTCTGGCGTCGCAAGAGCACGGTGCGGCGCTGAGGGTCTCGCTGGAGCGGCTCCTGGGCGTGGCAACCGAGTAGGACTTGTGGCGCTCGACCACGCCGGCCGACGGCGTCGCCGGGCGGGCCGTACCGGCGGAGGGAGGGTGAGAGATGTCGAAGGTCGATGCGCCCGCGCTGTCGGTCGTCGTTCCGATGTATAACGAAGCCGACTGCCTCGATGCCCTCTACAGCAGGGTCACGGGTGTGATGGACCGGTTGGACCGCACCTACGAGCTGCTCTTCGTCAACGACGGGAGCCGCGACGACACGCTGGGCCGGCTGCTTGAGCTGTCGAGCCGCGACCCGCGCGTGCGCATCGTGGACCTCTCGAGGAACTTCGGCAAGGAGATCGCGCTGACGGCCGGGATCCACGCGGCATCCGGAAGCGCCGTCATCCCCATCGACGCCGATCTCCAGGACCCGCCCGAGCTGATCCCGGATCTCGTTGCCAAGTGGGATGAGGGGTTCGACGCGGTGTACGCGATACGGCGCTCGCGAGAAGGCGAGACCATCGTCAAGAAGGCCACAGCCTCGCTCTTCTACCGCCTCATCAACGCGGTCTCCGCCGTCGAGATCCCGCGGGACGTAGGCGACTTCCGGCTGATGTCGCGTCCGGTGGTGGACGCCCTGAACTCGATGCACGAGACACAGAGGTTCAGCAAGGGCCTGTTCGCATGGGTCGGCTTCAGGCAGACGGGGATCCTCTACGATCGTGATCCCCGGGCCGCCGGGACTACCAAGTGGAACTACGGGAAACTCGTCGGTCTCGCTCTGGAGGGCATCACATCCTTCTCCTGGGTGCCTCTCCAGCTGGCCACGTGGGCGGGCCTGTTGGTCGCGCTTGGGGCGGCTGTCTACGCGGTGATAGTCATCGTGCGCGCGTTCCTCGGGCTGGCGTACGTGGCAGGTTATCCTTCGCTCATGACCGTCATGCTGTTCCTCGGCGGCATGCAACTGTTCACGATAGGCGTGGTGGGCGAGTACATCGGACGCATCTACAGCGAGAGCAAGAGGCGCCCGCTCTACTTCGTCAAGGCGAGGTACGGATTCGAGACCGATGCCGCGCGCGATGTCCCGATGGACACCTGCAGCGAGGAAGGCTAGCGGCCATGTCGGCGAAGAGGCGCCCGGCGAAGAAGGGGCGCAAGCCGTCCGCCGCTCCGCCGACGCCCGTCGTCTCCAAGGGCTCCCGCCTCCCCGGGATCCTGGTCGTCGCGGCCCTGGCCGTGTTGGCCGTCGTCTACCTGTACCTGGTCTCCCAGTCGTTCTGGATCACCCCCGACGGGGTCGCGCGATCGACGGAGAAGGGCTACGGCGACATCCCGTTGCACCTGACGCAGGTCTCGAAGTTCGCGTTCGGGTCCTGGAGCCTGGACGAGCCGATCTTCTACGGAGCCCGGCTGGCCTACCCGTTCCTCATCAACCTCGCCAGCGGCGTGCTGCTGCGCCTGACGAACGCATGGCGCTTCTCCGTGCTTCTGCCGGTCTGGCTCGCGGCTCTTGCCGCGCTGATCCTCACGTATCGGGTGTACCTGGAGATCCTCGAGCGTCGCCTCATGGCCCTGATGGCCCTTCTCCTCTTCTACCTGGGAGGCGGGCTCGCGGTCGCCAATCGCTCCGGCGCGGCGTATCCCGTCCAGAACACCGACTACGGCGCGCCGATGACCTTCGTGCTCGTCCACCAGCGTGCCTTCCTTCTGGGCCTGTTCCTCGCGGGACTCCTCGTTCTCTCGATCCAGCGGTCGCAGCGGACGAGCGGTCGCAGCCGCACGGTCTGGACGATCGCGGCCGTTCTCAGCTACGGGATCCTGCCACTCGCGCACACGCACACCTTCGTGGCCATGACGATCGTGCTCGGCGTGTGGACGCTTCTGGCTCTCGCGCGCAAAGATCAGTCCCGCTTCCGCGTCCAGGCTACGGCGCTCGTCGCCGGCGGTCTGATCGCTGCGCCCCAAGCCCTCTTCCTCCTCGGCGGCAAGGTGACAGCGGGGGTCGGCAGTCCCGGGATCGGCCTGCGTCTCGGCTGGATGACGGAGCCGGGGTTCGGGGCCGCCACATTCCCTTCGGGGGCCACGCCGGCCATGTTCTCGCTGGCCTACCTGGACTTCCTCTGGGTCAACCTCGGCCTGCTCCTGCCGGCCTTCGTGCTGGCACTCGTCGTCGTGGGCCGCTCGCATCTCCTCGAGAGGAGGGCGGGAGAAGGGACGGCGCCGACAAACGCGTCCGGAGAGTCGGGGTCGGGGACTCTTCTCGCCTGGGGGCTGGCCTCACTCGCCGTCTTCGTCACGGTGATGGTGGTCCGATTCCAGCCGTGGGACTACGACGACAACAAGATCCTGCTCTACTGGCATTGGCTGGCGGCGCCCCTGATAGTCTGGGCGATCGCCAAGGTCCTCGCGTCCCGCCCCCGAGCGGGAACCGCTGCCGTCGTCGCTCTGGTCATGGTGACTTCATGGTTCGGGGTTCAAGACGTCGCCGGTCGTCTGGTCATGGCCCCGGAGGACCTGACTCCCATATTCACGGCGGACGCCTTCACGGTGGCCGACACGGTGCGGGCGTTGCCGGCCGGCGACCTGGTTGTGACCGGTGACACGCACCTCAACCCTGTCGACGCCCTCGCCGGGCGCCCGGTCTACTCCGGGTACCCGGGCTGGTTGTGGACCCGCGGCCTGGACTACGGCGAGCGCGACGCGCAGCTCAAGGCCTTCTATGCGGATCCCGCCCGCGCCGCCAGGCCCCTCCTCGCGCGGTTCCCCGCCCGGTACGCCCTGGTCGACTCGGCGGTGCAGGAGGAATGGGGGGCGGACGTCCCCGCCTTCGATCGCCTCTACCCGCTGGTCCTGACCGCGGGACCCTACCGGCTCTACAGGCTGGCGCCGAAGTGACCGGGAACGCTGATGGCCGCGAGCACGAGCTGATCGACCTGGCGACCGTTATCGCCGAACAGTCCGACCTCGCGGCGCTGTGCTCGGAGAAGCCGTTTCGGACACCGGAGATCTACACGCCGAACGACAACTACGGACAGGCCCGGATCCTGAAGATGTACTCGGGGTACCGGCTGGACCGCCCACTGGGAGCGGTCGTGCCCCACGGGGTCACCTACGAGGACGACAGGGTGTTCCCGGGCGAAGCGTATGCGCCCCTGCCGGCGGTCCTCAGCTACCCGGACTACGTGGACGAGGCCTTCCGCCGGCACTCGAACAAGATGGTGATCCCCTCGGCCTCTCCATTCCTGTACGCGCTCGACCTACTGGGCCGCCCGGATCCCCCCGAGCGATCTGGAACCCTCTTCTGTCCGGACCACTCGACCGCGGCCGTGGACGTGGACACGGACTGGTGGCGTCTGGCATGGCAGCTGGGCAAGCTCGACGAGGTCTTCAAGCCAGTGACGGTCTGCATGCACTGGTGCGACATCGAGCGCGGCCGCCACAAGCAGTTCCTCAAGCGCGGGTTCCCGGTCGTGTCCGCGGGCCACCTCTACGACCCCGACTTCCTCTTCCGGCTCGTCCACCTGTTCTCGATGCACCGCTACGCCGCCGGCAACAACGTGATGACCAACCTGTTCTGCGGGATCGCCGCGGGCGTGCCGTACTTCCTTCTCGGCGACGAGGTGTCCGTCCGTGTCGATCCCGGCGAACCGCACCCCGAGGTCTACAAGCCCACGCCGGACGGTCTTGCCCGGATGTCGGAGGTGCGCAAGCTCTTCTCCAAGCCTCGAACGGAGATCACCGACGAGCAGCGCCAGTGCGCCGACCGCTTCCTGGGGGTCGAGCGTTTCAGGGCGCCCGAGGGCCTGCTCGCCGATCTCGAGAAGGCCTGGTCGCTGATGCCCGCGACGAGAGGTCTATCCAACAGTGCCTGACCGAGGTCCGGAGTCGCGTGGGAAGGCTCGAACCTTCGCGTCTCTCTACGACCGCCACGGTGACAAGTTGCGCTTCCTGGTCGTCGGCTTCTGGAACACCATGTTCGGATTTGCGACGCTGTGGGCCCTGGAGCACCTGATCCACTACGACAGCGGCAGCATCCTGCAGAAGCAGGCGATCCTGGTGCTCAACTGGGTCATAGGCGTGACGCAGAACTTCTTCACGTTCAAGTTGCTGGTGTTTCGGACCAAGGGTCGCTGGATGCGCGAGTACCTCAGGCTGTGCGTCACCTATTCGGGGACCTTCGTGGTCCAGTCGGTGATGATCCAGGCGATATCCGCCGGCTTCGGCGCCAGCCTGTTCGTGGCGAATCTTCCGACCACTCTAGTCGTCATGGTGCTGTCGTACCTGGGGCACAAGTACTTCACGTTCCGTACCCCGGAGGAGGCGTTGGCGGAAGACCTGCCGCAGGACGAATGACCGCAGAGAGGGTCAGGCGCCGGCCCTGACGCGCCTGTCCAGCCTCAGCAGTCGCCGCACCCCCAGCATCGTGGTGACGCAGAGCGCCTCGACCACTATGGCGCGGGAGATCTTGGACGTGCCCATGCGGCGATCCACGTAGCGGATCGGGACCTCCACGACCTTCGAGCCCTTCGCGTGCATCAGCGCGAGCGTCTCGATGAGGAACGAGTAGCCCTCCGATCGCAGACCCTTGAGCGGCAGTCCGCGAAGCATTTCCGCGCGATAGCACCGGAATCCGCTCGTGCAGTCCTGCACCTTGCTCCCGAGCATGAGTCGCGCATAGGCGCTGCCGCTTCGGCTGACAACTCGCCGGAGCGGGCCCCAGTCGACGGCCAACTCGCCGCCATCGACATAGCGGGATCCGATCGCGAGGTCGGCGCCCGATTCCACGGCCGCCACGATGCGGGGCACGTCGGCCGGGTCGTGGGAGAGGTCCGCGTCCATCGTGGTGACGTACCGGTAGTCCCTCGCGAGCGCCCAAGCCAGGCCGTCGACACTCGCTCGGGCGTATCCGCGCGGGCCCTCGCGATGCGTCATGTGGAAACGGCTGTCCGAAGCGGCGATACCGTCGGCCACGGCGCCGGTCTCGTCGGGCGAAGCGTCGTCGACGCACAGCACGTCGACGGAAGGGTCCAGCGCCAGCAGTCTTCCCGCGAGCACGGGGAGGTTCTCCGCCTCGTTGTATGTTGGGACGATGACCACTGTCGATGACACGGAGGTTCCTGCCTGCGGAAGCAAGGGGGCAACGGGGGTACGGGTGCCATGATATCGTGCTGATGCGTGCGATGCAGAGCAATCGCGTGCGATTCACGGTTAGGACGGGTGGATGGCCAAGAAGAACGGCGGATCGGCGGCGTCTCGGACCAGCGCCGCCGCGCCGGGCAAGGAGACGGTCTGGGTCGCGGCGGTGACTGTCGATGACACGGCGGTTCCTGCCTGGTCCCGCGCGGGTCGGAGCAGGCATCTCTTCTGCTAGCATGGTCGCGCCCCGGACGCCGCATTCACGCGTCCCGACAAGCGACACCGGACAAGGGGGAGGGATCCCGTGGGCCGACGCGCGCTGATAACCGGGATAACCGGACAGGACGGCTCCTATCTCGCGGAGTTTCTGCTCTCCAAGGGCTACGAGGTCTTCGGGTTGGTGCGCCGCTCCTCGACCGAGACGGTCGATCGGCTCGCAGGCGTGCTTTCCAGGATCACGCTGCTGGGTGGGGACCTGCTGGACCAGTCGTCGCTGATGTCGGCGCTGGACCAGTCGGCACCCGACGAGGTCTACAACCTGGCGGCCCAGTCCTTCGTGACCGAGTCCTGGAAGGAGCCCGTCTACACCGGTGAGACCACGGGCCTGGGCGTGACCCGTCTCCTGGACGCCATCCGCCGCGTCTCCCCCGACACGCGCTTCTACCAGGCCTCGTCCTCAGAGATGTTCGGCAAGGTGTCCGAGACGCCGCAGAGCGAGACCACCCCCTTCCACCCGCGCTCCCCCTACGGCGTGTCCAAGGTCTACGGTCACTTCATCACGGTCAACTACCGCGAGTCTTTCGGGCTGCACGCCTCCAGCGGCATCCTCTTCAACCACGAGTCCCCCAGGCGGGGGATCGAGTTCGTCACCCGCAAGATCACCGACGGTGTAGCCCGCATCAAGCATGGGCTCGCCGACGAGCTTCGGCTGGGCAACCTGGATGCGAAGCGCGACTGGGGGTTCGCCGGCGACTACATCGAGGCGATGTGGCTGATGCTCCAGCGGGAGCAGCCCGACGACTACGTGGTGGCCAGCGGCGAGACCCACACCGTCCGCGAGTTCTGCGAGCTGGCCTTCGCACGCGCGGGACTGGACTGGGAGCGCCACGTCAAGGTCGATCCCGCCTTCGTCCGGCCCGCGGAGGTCGACCTGCTGCTGGGCGATCCGGGCAAGGCCAGGACCGTCCTTGGCTGGGAGCCGGTGGTCTCCTTCCAGACCCTGGTCGAGATGATGGTAGACGCGGACCTCCTGAGAGTCGCGGCCGCACAGGACGGTCCCGGGTGAGGAGTCCCGCCCGTCCCCACCACGGGTCAGCGTGAGCGGAGAGTCCGGCGTGCCTCGGGAACCCCGCCTCGTCGCAGTGATCCTCGCGGGCGGTTCCGGCCAGCGCTTCTGGCCCCTTTCCCGAGAGATGAGCCCCAAGCAGCTTCTCACCGTGTTCGGAACGGAGTCGCTGATCGCCCAGGCGGTCCATCGCGTTATGCCGTACGTGGCGCCCGGCGCCGACGGCATCCGGATCGTCACCGGGGAGCGCCTCTTCGACGAGTTGAGGAATCACCTCTCGGCCCACGACGACGCGCGTCTGCGCGACGTGACGTACCTCATCGAGCCGGCGCCCCGCAACACGGCTCCGGCGATCGCGCTCGCCGCCGCCTCGATCGCCGCGGAGGACCCGGAAGCCGTCATGATCGTGCTGCCCTCCGACCATCTCCTCGAGGACAGCCCGCGGTGGGGCGACGCGCTCACCTCGGCCAGCGCTCTTGCCAGAGACGGGTGGCTGGTCACCGTAGGCATCCGTGCCAGCCGCGCAGAGGTCGGTTACGGCTACATCCGCGAGGGCGAGGCGCTGTCCGCCTACGACAGGGGGACCGCGCACCCTCTGCGGGCGGCGGCCTTCATCGAGAAGCCGGACGCGGAGAGGGCGGAGGCATACGCGGCCGACGGCTCCTACCACTGGAACGCCGGAATCTTCGTCATGCGCGCGACCCGCGTGCTCGAGGAGCTCGAGGCGACCGGGGACGAAGGCCGGGCGATCGTGGACGTGTGCCGCTGGCTCGCGGCTCGGCCACGCGAGGAATGGCTCTCCGACGAGGCCATCGAGCGGTTCGGTGCTGTGCCCTCGGCCTCGATCGACACCGCCGTGATGGAGAGATCCTCGCGCGTCGCGGTGATCCCCGCCGATCTCACATGGAGCGACGTGGGCTCTCTGCTGGCGCTCGGCGACGTCGCCGCCCCGGATGATGCGGGCAACGTGCGGGTCGGCCGCGGAGTGGACATCGACTCGCACGACAACATCGTGTACTCGACCGATAGGCTCGTCGCGACCATCGGCATCCGGGATCTGATCGTGGTGGACACCTCCGACGCCACGCTGGTCCTCCCGAAGGACCGAGCGCAGGACGTGCGGCGCGTGGTCGGCGCCCTCAAGGCGATCGGCGCCGAGGAGATCGTTCAGCCGAAGGTCAGCCTGCGACCCTGGGGGACGTGGCAGACCCTGCTGAAGATGCCGGGCTTCCTCATCAAGCTCATCGAGGTGCAACCGGGCCGCAAGCTGAGCCTCCAGTACCACGGCCGTCGAACCGAGACCTGGGTCGTCGTGGAGGGGACCGCGTCGGTCACCAGAGGCGAAGAGACCCTCGACGTGGCCGTGAACGAGAGCGTCTTCATCCCGATGGGTGCGACGCACCGGCTCGAGAACCGCGGCCCGGACGCCCTGCGCGTGATCGAGGTGCAGGTGGGCGACTACGTGGAGGAGGACGACATCGTCCGCGTCGAGGACGACTGGGGACGTGAGGGGCGGTAGATTCGGGAGCCACAGGCGCACGCTCCACGCGCCTGCTACTCCTCGCGCGCCCGCGGGGCAACCTACTTGCAGATGTCCTCGGTATCTGGCTCGGCACAGGACGGCGTGGACGACGCCTGCGAGTGCCCGGGGACAAGCGAGGGAGTGGACAGATGCAGGCGCTCGTCGGCCCGAAAGAACGCGTATCCGACGGCGACTGGGATCGTCATGTCATCCAGCAGCGGGACGATGTGGATGCGCGATGCGAATCCGAAGTACAGCATCTGCGTCAAGAACACGTGCCATGACGCGCGGCCAATCGACGCAAGCGGTCGCCATGCAGCCTTCAGGTCCTTTGCCGGCAGGTATCGCATCCCCGCCATCACGAGGAGAGCCGAGTAGGGATAGGCGAGGACGTTCATCGGCTGCCAGGCTTCAACGATCCAAGGCGCGCGCCACCCAAGCTGCACGGACACGAGATACGACACGGACACCACTGCGCCGGCGAGAAGGATCCACAGGTTACGGCGTGATAGCAGTTCGAATCCGTCGGAGAGCCACAAGCCGATCGCGAAGGCACCTAGAACACGAAGCGGGTTGACGGCGTATGCAACAGCCGATCCCAGAGAACTCGGGAGAAGGTGCGCTGCGAGTTCGAAGCCGACATCGACCCCGATCATGACAGTCACGGTCAGGACGGGGGTCCTGCGATACAGGCGATAGAGAACCGGCCCGACCAGCGTGAGCGCGACGAGCATCGGTATGAAGTAGTTGCCGGGACCGCCGGAAGGCAAGTACCCGAGAAGGTTCAAGACGCCTAGCGTGGGCGACTCCGAATAGAGGAGCCAGCGTGCCGTCGCGAGTCCGACCGACACCACCGCCGCCAGCGCAAACGGCACAAGAACTCGTCGGCTGCGTCGTCCGTAGTGCTGCCAGACACTGCGATCGCCGCTCGCGTTCTTCGAGCTCAGACCCAGGTTCAGCGCCATTATCGTGATGAAGACGGGGACGGCCTGGCTGACGTGGAAGACCCCGAACACCCGGTACTGGTTTGACAGCGACACGGCGTGGGTGAAGACGACGCCAATCACCGCAAGTCCCTTCAGTACGTCGAGCTGCGGGTAGTAGACGCGCTTCATGCGTTCATTCTATAACGTCCCTCCAGGGCCAACCTTGTCGTCAGCAGAAGGGCGTGTCCGCGGAGGCATCTGAGAAGCGGACCTCCCCTCCGCTTGACGTGAGTCGCTCCCAAGACTACCGTTCATCATGTGAACAGTCCCTCGGAACAACATGGGAGCCCGGTGACGCGCGACAGTTCCTTCGACAACGCCGCAGTGCGCGAGCTGAGAGTGCTCGAGGCCGTTGAAGTCGATCCCTCCGTCTCCCAGCGCGAACTTGCCCGGGAGATGGGCGTGGCCGTCGGCGTTGTAAATGCCTGCGTGCGGACGCTTGCTCGCAAAGGCATGATCAAGATCCGCGGGGAGAGCAATCGTTCGATCACTTACCACGTGACGCGTGAGGGGGCGCTTCGCAAGGCCGCTCTGGCGATGCAGTGGACGGCCAACACGCTTGAGTTCTACCGTTCCGCGCGTCGCGGGATCGCCGAGCACGTTCGCACCCTCGCCGCGGCCGGGCATCGAAGCGTCGTCCTCTACGGCGCGAACGAGCTTGCCGAGATCGCTGCACTGGTCCTTTCCGGTACGGCGATGGATGTCGCCGGGGCGATGGCTGGAGCCGACACCGCGGTAGGCGACTCGATCGTCGGCATCCCTGTGGTTCCGAACGGAGAGACGCCGGTGGGCGCTTCGCAGGTCGACCTTGTCCTGCTGTGCGAGATCGTTTCCAGTGATGTGCTCACCGATCTTCACGCTCGTTTCCCTGAAGCCGAACTCTTCAGCATGCTCGGCCAGCCCCTGGGAGATGACAACGCCTGATGCCGACCCTGCTCTTCATGCGCCGACTCCTGCGCGAGCAACCGCTTCGCTTCTCGCTGGTAGTGCTCTCGGCCGCTCTCGCGGGGGTCCTCGACGGCGTCTGGATCGCGGCACTCGTCCCGCTGCTCGACGTCATAGGAGGCAAGACGAGCGGTGGTTCGATCGGTGCCGTCGTGGCCCGCGTGCTCGGCGCATTCGGCCTTCCCATCGCGCTCGTTCCGATCCTGGGCTTCGTGCTCTTCTTCGTCCTGGCGCAGCAGGTAGCCACCCTGGTTCAGCAGAAGGTCGCCTGGGGATCCATCTACGGTTTCGAGTCGAGCCTGCGCAAGCGCCTCTACTCCGCGGTCTTCGACGCCGGGTGGCCGTTCTTCGTCCGCGAGAAGACGGGCGACCTGGTCAACGCCCTCACCGTCGAGGCCACCCGCGCCTCGAGCGCCTATAACTACCTCAACCAGATGCTCAGCATCGCACTGGTCGTGGCGGCCTACATCCTACTGGCTCTGTTCCTGTCCGTGCCCATGACGCTGCTCATCCTCGTGACCGGAGCCGTGCTCACTTTCGGCCTCCGGCACCGGGTGGAGCGCGGCACGCGGTTCGGCCTCAACGTGACGACCCTGAACCAGGACGTTCAGGGTGCCGCGATGGAGACGATCTCGGGCGCGAAACTCGTGAAGGGCGTTGCGGCCGAGGCCACGTCGGTGCGTCTCTTCGGATCGAGCGTGGACAACCTGGCGCATCAGCAGTACCGCATGCAGATGAACCAGGCGTGGGTGAAGATCATCTACGACTCGCTTTCGGCGACCGTCGTGATGACCGGGATCTGGCTCGCCACCCAGCGGTTCCACATGGTCCTGGCCGAACTGATGGTCTTCCTGGTCATCTTCGCGCGCATCGCGCCCCGCATCTCCAACCTCGCCCTGCTGCAGCACAACATCCTCGCGTTCCTACCCGCGCTGGACCGCATCGATCAGTTGGCCGGCGAGGCGTGCTCGGCGCGCGAGCAGACAGGCACGCTGCGGATCGAGCACTTCGAGCGCTCGATCGAACTGCGGGACGTGACCTTCGGTTACGACCCCGCGGATCCGGTCATCCGCGGCCTCGGACTCACGATCGATGCCGGGCGCATGACGGCCGTTGTCGGCCCGTCCGGTGCCGGGAAGACAACGATCATCGACCTCGTGATGAGGCTCATCCTGCCGCAGTCCGGTGAGGCAACCGTTGACGGGGTGCCGATGGCCGACCTCGACGTGGCCGACTGGCGTCGCCGGATAGGCTACGTGGCACAGGACTCCGTGCTGTTCCACGCTTCGGTGCGAGACAACATCGCGTTCGGCGCTCCGGACGCCACGGACGGGGACATCCGCGAGGCGGCACGCATGGCGTACGCCGACGAGTTCATCAGCGACATGGATGCCGGCTACGACACGATCGTGGGCGATCGCGGCGTGCGTCTCTCGGGTGGTCAGCGGCAGCGCATCGCGCTTGCGCGCGCCATCGTGGGCAGGCCCGAGATACTCATCCTCGACGAAGCCACGAGTGCCCTCGACGCGGAGAGCGAATCCAAGATCCAGCACGCGGTCGAGAGGCTCGCAGCGTCGGTCACGATCCTGGTCGTCACCCACCGGCTCGCGACCGTTCGCGGTGCCGACAAGATCTACGTCCTGGAAGCCGGGCAAGTCGTGGAAGCCGGAACGTTCGATGAACTCGTGGCACGCGCCGGGCGATTCGAGGAGCTCCGGCGTCTGCAGTCGCTGCAGGGCGAGGCGACGTCCGAGAAGAGGGATTGACGATGGAAGGCATCGAGGCCGAGAGCGGTCGTGTTCGCCCCCTGCTTATCGCTCCTGGCGAGCCGATAAGCACGGCGCTCAGACAGATGGACGAATCGGGTGACAAGATCCTGTTCGTTGTCGATCCAGGCCGTCACCTCCTCGGAGTCGCGACCGACGGCGACATCCGCCGATGGTTGATCGCGGGCAACGGTCTCGACCGTCCGATCTCCGAGGCGATGAACGCCTCGCCGATCACGCTTCGGGTCGGCCACGCGCCCGACGCCGCGCAGGAGGCCCTGGTGAGGCACTCGATCGAGTGCGTTCCCGTCACGGATTCGGACGGCGTCGTAGTCTCCGCGACCCGGTGGGTGGACCTGTTCGAGCAGCCTCGGGCCACCCCGGAGCAGATCGGCCTGCCGGTCGTGATCATGGCGGGGGGCGAGGGCGGCCGACTCTCGCCGTTCACGAAGGTGCTTCCAAAGCCGCTGATCCCCGTCGGCGGGACGCCGATCGTGGAGCTGATCATCGAGCGCTTCCGTGCACACGGGTGCCGCGAGTTCTATCTGTCGGTCAACTACAAGGCGAACCTCATAAAGGCGTACTTCGCAGATCTGGCGCCCGACTATGAGATGCACTATCTGGAGGAGACCGCCCCTCTTGGCACGGCCGGCAGCCTCTCTCTGCTCCGGGACATCGATTCGACCTTCTTCGTCAGCAACTGCGACATCCTGATCGACGCCGACTACGCCAACGTTCTGCGCTTCCACCGGGAGAGTGGAAACGCGGTGACGCTCGTCGCCTCGGCCAAGAACTTCACCATCCCGTACGGCGTCTGCGAGACCGGACCTCAGGGTCGGCTCACCGGGATCTCCGAGAAGCCGGCGTTCGACTTCCTGGTCTCGACCGGCATGTACGTGCTCGAACCGTCCGTGCTGGACGACATCCCCGGCGACCGCGTCTTCCACATCACGGAGCTGATCAACAGCTACGTGGAGGCGGGCAAGGCCGTCGGCGTATACCCGGTCTCCGAGAAGTCCTGGCTGGACATGGGCCAGTGGGAGGAACTGAACAAGATGCGTTCGCACCTGGGTCTGTCGTGAGCCCGCAGATGCACGTCAACCCTCCGGCCGAGGAACAGGACAACGGATGTACGTGAATCGAAGTGTCCTTGCCCTCATCCCGGCGCGGGGAGGATCGAAGGGATTGCCGCACAAGAACGTCCTGCCCTTCGCGGGTAAGCCCCTGATCGCGTGGACGATAGAGTCCGCGCTCGGCAGCGAGCACGTCGACAGGACGCTCGTGACCACCGACGACGAGGCCATCGCGGAAGCCGCCAGGTCGGCAGGCGCAGAGGTCCCGTTTCTTCGGCCCGCCGATCTTGCGTCGGACACGTCGCCGAGCATCGACGCGGTACTGCATGCTCTCGACTTCCTCGAGTCCGGCGGCGAGACCTTCGACTACCTGGCCCTGCTCGAACCCACTTCTCCGTTGCGGGCGCCGGGGGACATCGATCGCGCGATCCGGCTCCTGGCCTCGAATCACGACTGCGCGGACGCGGTCGTGAGCGTCGGGGAGATCCATATGGAGCACCCCTCGATCGCCAAGAGTGTCGATTCCGAGGGCTTCCTACGGCCGTACCTGACAGACTCCGAGAAGGTCACTCGCCGCCAGGAATTGGGCGCGGCGCTCTTCCCGTACGGCGTGGTCTACCTCGCCAAGACCTCTGTGCTGCGGGAGCAGCGCACCTTCTATCCGGAACTGACTCTGCCGCTGCCCATAGAGCGTTGGCAGGGCTACGAGATCGACGATGTGTACGACCTCGTGTGTGCGGAGGCCGTGCTGAACTACCGACGGGAGAACAAGTGATGAGGATCCTGCAGATCGGTCTCGGCTCGATGGGTAAGCGAAGGCTGCGCAACCTCGCAGCCCTCGGGGTCACGGACGTGGTCGCCTTCGATCCGCGCGAGGATCGGCGCGACGACGCGGCCGCCACCTACGGAGTGGCCACGGCCGCGGAGCTCACCCGCGAACTCCTGGCCGGTCGCGACGCCGTCGTGATCTCGACGCCGCCCGACTTCCACACCCCCTATATCGAACTTGCCATCCGCGAGCGCAAGCCCGCTTTCGTCGAGGCCAGCGTCCTCATGGACAGCCTGCCGGAGGTCGAGCGGACGGCCAGGGATGCGGGAGTGGCGATATGTCCATCGTGCACGCTGCGGTTCCATCCATCGGTCCGAGCGATCCGGGACGTCGTCACCTCCGGACGCTTCGGCAAGATCACGTCCTTCGACTACTACATGGGGCAGTACCTTCCGGACTGGCACCCCTGGGAGGACATCCGCAAGTTCTACGTCGGCAAGCGCGAGACGTCCGCGAGCCGCGAGATGGTGCCCTTCGAGTTGACATGGCTGGTCGACGTGGTTGGCTGGCCACGCGAGGTGGTCGGGCTTCTGGGCGCGACCTTGGACATGGGAGTGGACATCGACGACACGTACGCGATAGCCCTCCGGGGCGACGGCTGGATCGGCTCGCTCACCGTCGATGTCGTCGCCAGGTACGCGCTCAGGCGTCTCGTCCTCAACCTCGAGCGCGCTCAGGTGCAGTGGAGCTGGGATGAGAAGACGGTCCGTGTCTACGACGCGGAGACCCAGGAGTGGTCCGAGATCCGCGAGCCGGAGGACGAGGCGGCCGCGGCGTCAGGCTACAACCCCAACATCATCGAGCAGATGTACATCGACGAGATGGCCGCCTTCCTGGCCGCGGCGGCCGGAGAAGCGGAGTTCCCCAATACGCTGGCCGACGACATCGCCGTGCTTCGCATCCTAGAGGCCGTCGAAGGGACGAACATCGGCGCGAGACTCGGATACGAGGGGTGAGCGGTATGGGCAAGGGTCAGGACCTCTACCTCCACGCCAAGGAGATCATCCCGGGCGGGACCCAGTTGCTCTCGAAGCGGCCGGAGATGTTCCTGCCCGAGGGGTGGCCGGCGTACTACTCGCGCTGCAAGGGCGCGCGGGTGTGGGACCTCGACGGGCGAGAGTACCTGGATTTCGCCACCATGGGCGTGGGCGCTTGCGTGCTCGGCTTCGCGGACGACGACGTGGACGGCGCCGTGATCGAGTGCATTCGGAAGGGCTCGATGAGCACGCTGAACGCCCCGGAAGAGGTGCAGCTGGCCGAGAGGCTGATCGCGCTGCACCCGTGGTCAGGGATGGCGCGTTTCGCGAAGACGGGCGGGGAAGCCTGCGCCATCGCGATCAGGATCGCGCGCGCGGCCTCCGGCCGAAGCCGGGTCGCCTTCTGCGGATACCACGGCTGGCACGACTGGTACCTCTCGGCCAACATCGGCGACTCGTCCAATCTGGACGGGCAGCTCCTGCCGGGTCTCGACCCCGCCGGCGTCCCGCGCGAGCTCAAGGAGACCGCCCTCCCGTTCTTCTACAACGATCTGGCTTCTCTGCAGGCCCTGGTGGACCGCTTCGACGACATCGGCGTGATCATGATGGAGCCGGTGCGCGGCTCCACTCCCGACCCCGGCTTCCTGGAGGGCGTTCGGAGGATCGCGTCTGAGATCGACGCCGTCCTCGTCTTCGACGAGGTCACCTCGGGCTTCCGGGTCAACATGGGCGGAGTCCATCTGACGCTTGGTGTAGAGCCCGACATCGCCGTGTTCGGTAAGGCGCTGGGCAACGGCTACCCGATCTCGGCCATCGTGGGACGCCGCTCGGTCATGGACGCCGCCCAGAGGTCGTTCATATCCTCGACCCTGTGGACCGAGCGGATCGGATACGTGGCGGCCCTCGCGACTCTGGACAAGTCGGAGCGGCTCGACGTCCCGTCGCAGCTGGTGGCCGCAGGCAGGCGCATCAAGGCGGCCTGGTCGGATTCGGCTTCGGCCAGCGGGCTGGAGGTGCACGTCAGCGGGCTCGATCCGCTCAGCCATTTCGAGTTCCTCGGGGTGGATCCGCTGGCGACGGGAACGTTGTTCACGAGGGAGATGCTCGACCGAGGCTTCCTTGCCGGCGCGAGCGCCTACTCGACATTGGCGTACGATGACGCGATTCTCGATGCCTACGCGTCAGCCACATTCGAGGCGTTCGAGGCGGTCGCCCGGGCGGCGGCCGAGCCCGGCGGAGCGCGCGGCACGCTCGGGGACGCAGTGCGCCACACTGGATTCAAGCGCCTTGCGTGAGACCGACCGAACGATCACGTACCTGGTCCCCTTCGCCCCCTCAAGGCGCGATGCCGTCAGCTGGGGCTTCGAGGTCATGCGTGGTCGCGGGTTCGACGTCCAGGTGATCGACGTGGGGCCATTGCTCAGAGCGCGGTTCGCTCCCCCGATCGACGGGACAGCCGAGTCGGCGGGATGGGCCGTCAAGCAGGCCGCGACTGTCCGGGAGCTCGGGCGCGAGGTCGCGGAACGATCGGCGGGCTTCTTCGTCGATTTCATCGTGGGGCTCAACGAGGTCGGGGCACGCGAAGCGCCTCTGTCCCGAGTGTTCAGCCAAGGGGGCGCACGGCTGATCGTCGTGCAGGGCGGACTTGTTCCGCCCGCCCGATCGCGATCCCTGCCGCGCGCCGAGATCGCGCGGCGCGTCCTGGATCCAGCGCGATGGGCCAATCTCCTCAGCAAGCCACGTGCACGCCGCATGAGAAGGCAGGGTCTAGGCTACCCGCTCCCCGTGCGAGTCTTCGTGCCCGCATCGGCCGCTCTGGACGACTTCGTGTCCCGCTACCCGTCCGTGGCCGATCGAATCGTTCACATCAACTCGTACGACTACGACCGGTTCATCGAGGCCGGAGTGCTTCCTGAGCGCGACGGGTCGGTCCTCTTCATTGACGAAGGAGTCGCGGGCCACCCCGATTTCGGCTACCTCCGCATAGGCACCGTGAAGCCCGGCCCGTACCTCGGCACGATGCGGCGACTCTTCGATCGGATCGAGGCGGAGACCGGGCTGACCGTCCGGATCGCCGCGCACCCGAAGGTGGACTACACGGCGATGCCGGACGCCTACGGCGATCGTGAGATCCTCGCGGGGCAGACGCTCCAACTGACCGCGCGCGCGGACGGCATCGTCACGCACGCTTCGACCGCAGTCGCGTTCGCCACCGTTCTGGAGCGACCGATCCTGCTCGCAGTCACGAGGGGGATGGCCGAGACCGGCTACACGGAACGCGTTCTCGGCATGGCCGACGCTCTGGGCGTCCCCGTGCTGGACGCCGACGACGACCGGGCCCTCGCGTCCTTCGACGCGCACCCTTCGGGATGGCCCGTCGCGCACTTTGAGGAGTATCGGGACACGTGGGTGCGCGATCCGCTCGCGCCTCGCCGCGGCACTTGGGAGATAGTCGCCGACGAACTCGACAGCATGGTCATGAGCGGGGCGGTCTAGGTGCGCATGGGCCGATCCCAGACCACCCTCCGGCGGCCACGGCGCTGCGATGTCCTGATCGTGGACTCCACCGGGGCCGACGAACTGCGGCTGATGTCGCTGGGTGGGCTGGAGACGACGGTCCTGTACACCCGTCGCGAAGTGTTCTCACTGGCGCCAGTGGTGCTTCTGCGCTTCGTGTGGAATACGATCACGCGGCTCGGGGACTTGACCCAGACATCCCTTCCCGGCGGTCTGTACCGAATCTACCTTCTCGCATGCGTGCAGTCGATCAGGCCGCGCGTGGCCGTGACGCTGGTTGACAACAGCCTGCCCTTTCAGTATCTCGCCACGCGATACAAGTCAGCCCGATTCGTCGCCGTTCAGAACGGACTGAGGTATCCCGCCAACGTGAGCTCCCTGTTGCCGCCTCCGCCCCAGATGGGGAGCGTCATCCGAATCCCCCTGCTGCTGTGCTTCGGACGATACGAGATCGACCTCTACCGCCGCTTCGGGCACGCGGTCGACGAGTTCCTCCCGCTCGGCTCGCTTCGCGGTGCGTGGTACCGCACGCAGGCCGCTCCCGCAGCACAACAGGCGCGCGACGGCGTCTGCCTCGTCTCGGAGTGGGAGCCGGGCGTCTTCGACGCCGGTCCGTTTCCATTTCCCGACGTCGCTGAAGGCATTCGTGCCGTCACCGACGCCTTCGCCGCCTACGTGCAAGAGCGAGGGATATCGGCCTGCGTCGCTCTGCGCAGCTCGGACCCGA
Organism: uncultured Coriobacteriia bacterium; assembly: GCA_963695385.1. Classification (GTDB taxonomy): domain Bacteria; phylum Actinomycetota; class Coriobacteriia; order Anaerosomatales; family PALSA-660; genus JANYAK01. Next base: position 1,560,561 of record OY968780.1, on the reverse strand, counting down.
GAGAGCGCGCGTACTACGAAGGCGTGCTCGGAGGCTCGGCACGGATCGTCGATCGCTCGCGGGAGATGTCCACATATCGCGCGATGGACGAAAGTCGCGTGAGCGTGAGCTTCGCATCAACAGCCACGACTGAGGCCTTCGGGTGGGGAGCGAAGGTCCTCGTCGCCAACCTTGCCGGCGCCGAGTCCTACGATTTCCCCGTCCCCGGGCCGTGGGCGGTTTCCGCTGGCCCCCCCGATTCGTTCGCTGGGAGTCTGGACCGCCTGCTCGAGATGAGCGACGAGGAATACGAAGAGCTCTCGCGGAGTGCGCGCGCGTATCTGATGAACTACTTGGAGGGGCGTCCGCCTCATCTGGAACTCAGACGGATCGTGTTGGAGGCGCTCGGCAAGGACCCACGGCGACCAGAGGGGGACCAGTGACCGACATCCTCGATGTGGGCTGCGGCACTTCCAAACGCCCCGGTGCGATCGGCATCGACGTGAATCCGCGCTGCGGCGCCGACGTGATCCACGACCTGAACGCCTTTCCCTATCCGTTCCCCGACGACAGCTTCGACGAGATCTACGCGGACAACGTGGTCGAGCACCTCGACGATGTCGTCAGGGTCATGGAGGAACTGCACCGGATCGCGCGTCCGGGGGCGTTGGTGAAGGTAATCGTCCCGTACTTCCGCTCACGCTGGGCGTTCATCGACCCGACGCATCGGCACTTCTTCACAGTCGATTCGTTCGCCTACTTCGACCCCGGGAATCCGGTGCGCGAGCGCTACCGGTACTCCGACGCTGCTTTCCAGGTGGAAGGCGTCGTGTTCAACGAGACGATCCCGATGCGCCCGCTCAAGCGTCTCATCAAGCGCTTCGCGGATCGGCAGCCGCAGCGCTACGAGTACCGCCTGGCGCATCACTGCCCCCTGGACGACCTCTCCTTCTACTTGAGGGCGGTGAAGTAGCCTTGTCCGCCGCGGTCGGCCCGGCGTTTCGAGCGCCGTGGTGGCACATCTTCAGGAACCCGGCCTTCATCGCGCGACGCGGCCTGTATCGTGCGATGGTCCGGTTCGCCGAGACGACCGGCTCGCCCAAGGGAGACTGGCTCGATGTGGGCTGCGGATCTCGTCCGTATGAGCACCTGTTCCCGAGCGCTCGCTTCACGGGGATGGACGTCGAGTTGAGCGGTCACGATCCCGCGGACAAGCGTTGCGACGTGACCTACGACGGCCGCACGTTCCCGCTCGAGGATGCCATCTTCGACGCAGTGCTTTGCACCCAGGTGCTCGAGCATGCCGAGGATCCCGAGGCCCTCATCGCCGAGGTGGCCCGGGTCCTGCGGCCCGGCGGCTACCTGATACTCACCGCCCCGTTCATGTGGCCCGAGCATGAACTGCCCTATGACTTCCGCCGCTACACTGCCGTTGGTTTGGCAAAGACCGTGCGCGCCGCCGGCATGGAGATCCTCTCGGTCAGCGCGACAAGCACCGAATCCGGGGCGCTGGCACAATTCGCGTCCGCGTGGCTCCACCGGCATGTGGGAAGGGACATCCCAGCATGGAGCGGGCTGATCACACTCGCCGTATGCGCGCCCGTCCAGGCGGTAGGCCTGCTCGTCGGGTCGCTCGAGTCCCGGCCCCCTTCCTTCTACCTTGATACCGCCATGCTCGCGAGGCGTTCTGGGGCGGGGTCATGAGCCTGCAGCCGCCGAGCGACACTGGATCGCCCGGGTCTGCGGACTTGCGAACACGCGTCCGCATCCACTCGGACTCCCCGTTCTTCTCCGGCAGCGAGAACCTGATCGGGCTGCTGATCGCCGATGCCGATCTCGGCGCCGAGTTCGACATCTCGCTGGAGTACCGTGCGCACGCCGCGTACGAGGCCGGCATGAACCGCCGACTGCCCCCGACCGCCAAGACCATCCCGCTCGGGCTTCCGGAGATAGCCGCTTGGGCAGCACGTTTCCCGTCGGCTTTGCGGCCGCTGGCGAAGGCGCTCGCGCACGCGACCGGACTCAAGTACCGGTTCCTTCGACGCGATCTCGGTATGCTGCGAACCGAGATGGCGGCTTCCGGCCCCGAGATCGTCCACATCCAGGACGGCGGCTACCCGGGGGCGTACAGCTGTCTGGCGGCCGCGGTTGCCGCCCACGAGAGCGGCGCGCGCACCGTCTTCATGGTCAACAACCTCGCCCGTGGCTACGACGGACCGATGAGATGGTTCGACCGATCGTGGGACAGGCGAGCGGTAGGCTCGGTGGACTTGTGGGTCACGGGTTCCTCGGCCGCGGCGGCACGGCTCGCCGAAGTCCTCGAGCTGGCCCCCGGCGCGGTGCGCGTGGTTCCCAACGGCGTGGACCTGCGGCTGCCGCGTCTCGGTCGCGACGAAGCCCTGTCGCGCATCGGCGTGGACCCCAGCAGGCTGGTGGTCGCCCAGATAGCCAATCTCGAGCGACGCAAGGGGCACGAACACCTCTTGCGGGCGATCGTGATCATGCGCGACCGGGGCGCCTCCATTCCCGTGTTCGTGCTCGAGGGCGATGGACCGGATCGGGGGCGCATCGCCTCGATGGTGGGTCGGCTCGGCCTCGAGCGCGATGTCGTCATGCCCGGTCGTCTGGAGCACGTCCCCGACCTCATGGAGGCGGCCGACGTCCTGGTCTTGCCCTCGGTGACCGATGAGGACTTCCCGAACGTCGTGCTCGAGGCGATGGGATACGGTAAGCCGGTCGTGGCCAGTCGGATCGCCGGCGTGCCCGAGCAGGTGGCCGATGGCGAGACCGGCATCCTTGTCGAACCCGGGGACGCCGAAGGGATCGCGGAGGCGCTCGGGCGCCTCGCGAACGATGCGGTGCTGCGCGGGCGCTTGGGGTCCGCGGCCCGGGCGCGCTACGAGCGTGACTTCACCCCGCGGGCCGCGGCAAAGCGTTGGGCCGACGTATACCGCGACCTGAAGTCTTCCCGTCGCTAGCGTTAGAATGAGCCCACGCCCAGACGGCGCGGGGCCGGACATGAAGGGGCATCTGAATGAAGGTCGTCATCCTGTGCGGGGGCAAGGGCACACGGCTTGCCGAGGAGACCGTGTCCAAGCCCAAACCGATGGTCGAGGTCGGCGGCAAGCCGATCCTGTGGCACATCATGAAGTACTACGCATCATTCGGTTTCAACGAGTTCGTCTTGGCCCTGGGCTACAAGGCCGACCACATCAAGAGCTTCTTCTATCACTACCGGCTGACCTCATCGGACTTCACGATCACCCTCGATCCCAGCGTGGAGCCCGTCGTCCACTCCAAGGTCGATGGCGATCCGTGGAAGATCACATGCGTCGACACCGGGGAGGACACTCTCAAGGGCGGGCGGATAAAGCGCGTCGAGGAGCACCTCGGCGATGGTGACTTCATGCTGACCTACGGTGACGGCGTGGCCGACGTGGACCTGAACGCCCTTCTCGAGTTCCATCGCGCGCATGGGGGCATGGGCACCGTGACCGGCGTCCGTCCGCCGTCCCGCTTCGGCGAGATGACGCTCGATGGCGACCGGGTCTTGAGTTTCGAGGAGAAGCCTCAGCTGGCCACCGGCGTCATCAACGGCGGGTTCTTCGTCTTCAACCGCGAGTTCCTCGGCTACCTCGACGCGGGGGAGGACTGCGATCTCGAGTTCGGCGCTCTCCAACAGCTGGCGGACGACGACCAGCTTCGCGTCTTCCGTCACTCAGGCTTCTGGCAGTGCATGGACAACGTGCGGGAGCGAGACTACCTGGAGGCGCTCTACGCGTCCGGCGAGGCGCCTTGGAAGGTCTGGAAGTGAACCTCGGCCGAACCTTCAAGGGACTGACGGTCCTGGTCACCGGCCACACCGGCTTCAAGGGCTCGTGGATGACGGAGTGGCTGGTGCGATCCGGCGCGCGCGTGGTCGGCCTCGCCCTCGAGCCGTACACGGCGCGCGACAACTTCGTCGCGTGCGGCACCGCCGACAGGATGGCTGACAGCGCGATCGTCGACGTCCGCGACGCTGCGGGGGTCTCCGCGTTCGTCGCGCGGCACCGCCCCGACCTCGTCTTCCACCTCGCCGCCCAGCCGCTCGTGCGTCTGTCCTACGAGCAGCCGGCCGACACTTTCGCCGTCAACGTCGTGGGAGCGTGCAACGTCCTCGACGCCGTTCGCGCCTGCGATTCCGTGCGTGCGACGATAGTGATCACCTCCGACAAGTGCTATCGCAACAACGAGTGGGTCTGGGGATATCGCGAGACCGACGCCCTCGGGGGCCACGACCCGTACTCCGCGAGCAAGGCCGCCGAGGAGGTGGCCGTCGCCTCCTACCGCGACAGCTTCTTCTCGACCGGCGGGCGCGGTCTCGCCTCCGTGAGGGCCGGCAATGTCATCGGAGGTGGCGACTGGGCGGCCGATCGCATCGTCCCCGATTCGGTGCGAGCTCTGATGGCGGGAACGCCGATCCCGGTGCGCAACCCGGCCTCGACCCGTCCATGGCAGCACGTGCTCGAGCCCATCGGCGGCTACCTTCTGCTCGCGGGGCGGATGCTCGCGGAGCCGGGCCGCTTCGGCGAGGCTTTCAACTTCGGTCCGGGACCGGATGCCACCATCACGGTCGGGGAGTTGGCCGATCTGCTCGTCGCCGCGTGGCCGGCCGGTTCCTGGGAGCACACGGGAGAGCAGGATGCGGTTCACGAGGCCGGATGGCTCGCGCTGGACTGCTCGAAAGCGCTGCGCACGCTGGGCTGGAAGCCCCTGCTGTCGGTGGACGAGGCGGTCGATTGGACGATTGAGTGGTATCGAACGCTGGATGGGGGCGGCGACTGCCGGGAGGTCGTCGGTCGCCAGATAGACGACTACTCGCGACGGGCGGATCGCGCCTGGCGCACGTGAGGGCCCTAACCGAGAACGGGAGGCGGTCATGATCGACGGCGTCCGAATCACCCCCCTGAGGCAGATCCACGACGATCGCGGCAAGATCATGAAGATGCTCTCGCGCGACGACGAGGTGTTCCGGGAGTTCGGCGAGATCTACTTCTCGGTCGTGAACCCCGGTGTTGTGAAGGGGTGGCACATCCACAGCGAGATGTGGCTGAACTACGTGGTCGTCTCCGGCGCGATCAAGTTCGTGCTCCACGACGATCGCGTGGGCTCGCCCACCCGCGGCGAGACCCAGGAGATGTTCCTCTCGCCGGAGAACCACCAGCTCGTGACCGTTCCGCCGAAAGTGTGGAACGGCTTCAAGGGAATCAGCCTCGAGCCCGCCGTAGTGGCCAACTGTGCCACGATCCCGCACGATCCGAGCGAGATCGCGCGCAAGGACCCCCACGACAACGACATCCCCTACGACTGGGGCCGGCGTGACGGCTGACATCTCCGCGGACCGCGCAGCGGGCCTCGCCGGGAGTCGGGTACTGGTCACGGGCGCGAGCGGCTTCATCGGGCGCCTGCTCGTGGCGCGGCTGCTCGCGGTGGCGTGCGAAGTCCACTGCATCGATCGTACGCCCTCCGGGACACCGGGGGTGCGCGAGCACGTCTGCGACCTCAAGGACGCCGAGGCCACAGCGGCCGCTGTCGAACTTTCCCGACCCGAGGTCGTCTTCCACCTGGCCGCGTTCAAGGAGCGCACGACGGAGCCTGACGCGTTCGTCACAGCCGCCACTGACAACATAGTCGGCACGCTGGATCTGGTCGTGCCCCTCTGCGGGCGGGAGGGGCTTCGCGCCTTCGTCGCAGTCGGGACGGTGGAGGAATACGGGGCCGACGACCCCCCCTTCCGGGAGTCGATGCGAGAGGCGCCGGTCTCCGCGTATTCCTTCAGCAAGACGGCGATGACGCACCTGCTGCAGACATTCCACCGGGTGCATGGCTTTCCCGCGGTGGTCCTCAGGCCGACCATCGCCTATGGGCCCGGACAAGGCGCTGAGATGTTCCTGCCGGCCCTGATCGGCGCGCTGATCGCCGGTCGGCGCTTCCCGATGACCGAGGGCCGGCAGCTCCGGGACTTCCTGTACGTGGACGATCTCGTCGACGCGCTTCTTGCCGCGGCGACCGTTCCCGCCGCCGCCGGCCGTGTCTTCAACGTCGGCAGCGGCGAGCCCGTGCCGCTTCGCGATGTGGCGACGAGAGCGGAGGCGCTCGCCGGGCGCTCTGGGCTGCTCTCCTTCGGCGATGTCCCGTACAGGTCCGGCGAGTCCATGCGCTACGCGGTCGACATCAGCGCGGCGCGGGACGTCCTGGGCTGGCGACCCACTGTCGGACTGGACGAGGGGCTGCGCCTGACAGTGGAGTCGTTCACGTGAGAGTCCTCGTCACCGGCGGATTCGGCTACCTGGGAGCGCAAGCGGCACGCCGCTTCGGCCAGCGTGGGGACTCCGTTCGTGTACTTTCCCGCACTGCGGATGGGGAGCGGGCCGCCTGGGCCCTCGACAACGGGTTCGAGGTCGTGCTGGCGGACATCTTCGAGGCCGAGGAGCTGCGCGGATGCTGCGACGGGATGGATGTCGTCATCCACGCGGCGGCGCTGAGCCAGCCGGCTTGCGCGGACGACCCGGCGCGCGGCCTCGCCATCAACGCCCTCGGCACCCGCAATGTGCTTGAGGAGGCCGCGTTGTCAGGCGTGGGGCGCTTCGTCCTGCTCTCGAGCATCCACGTGTATGGTGCACTCGCTGGAGGCGTCGTCGACGAGTCGACGCCCACGCGGCCGGTCACCGACTACGGCGTGACCAAGTTGGCGGCGGAGGGATACTGCCATGAGTTCGCGGCCTGCGCCGTGCGCAGCGTCTCCATCCTCCGCCCGGCGAACGGGTTCGGACCACCCGTGTTCCCATCGGCTGACTGCTGGATGCTTGCGGTCAACGACTTCTGCCGGACGGCGTATCGCACGGGGGAGATCGTGCTTCGGACACCTGGCACCCAGCAACGCAACTTCCTCGCGCTGAGTGACACCGTTCGAGCGATCGAGACCGTGGCTGACGCCGCGGCCGGGGAACTCACCCCGGCAGGCCGGGCAGCCGTTCTCAACGTCGGGGCGGGCGTATCGTTGAGCATCCGGGAACTCGCGCGCGTCGTCGCTGCGGTGTGCGAGGAAGTCTACGGCCGCCCGGTGGCCGTGAGTGCGCCTGAGGGGACCGAGGCTCTCCCAGACGACCCGCCGGTCGACTTCCGATACGAGCGGATCGCCGAGCTCGGTTTCGCTCCGGCGACCGATCTCCGGTCCCAGATCCGCGTCGTGGCGGAGTACGTCGCCGCCATCGACGGGTAGGCGAGCAAGTGCCTCCGCGCTTCTCGGTGATCATGCCGACTCACCAGGCGGCCTCGTTCATCGGGCGCACGATCGGCTCGGTGCTTGGTCAGACCCTCGCCGACTGGGAGCTGGTGATCGTAGACAACGGGTCGACCGACGGCACGGACGCGGTCATCGAGGAGTTCGACGACCCGCGGATCCGATACAGATGGCAGGAGGACTCGGGTCTACCGGCCAACTCGCGCAACAACGCCATCCGGCAAGCGGTGGGAACCTACGTCTCGTTCTTGGATGCAGACGACTGGTGGGCGCCGGACAAACTGGCCCGAGTCGCCGAGACCTTGGACCAGGACCCCGCCCTGGACCTCGTGTGTCACGCGGTCGACGTCGTCACGCCGGACGGCGCCGTGGTCGGGCGACGCGCCTACACGCTCGACGAGCGCGACGCCTACACGCAGCTGCTGTACCGCGGGTGCTTCCTCACGACTTCCGCGACGACGCTGCGACGAGCGGCGGCAGTCGATGCGGGCCTGTTCGACGAGCGGCGCGACTTCGCCACGGTCGAGGACTTCGACCTTTGGCTCAAGGTCGCGAGGGCCGGAGGGCGGTTTCGGCTCCTCGAGGACACGCTCGGTACCTACCTGGTGCACCCAGGCGGCATGGCCACGGCCAACGTCGAGCGCAACTACGACAACACCTTCACCATGCTCGCGACCCACTACCTGCCGCTGGCCGCCGTGGGCCGGCTGGACGTGCGCCGAGCGCTTTGGCGCAGGACCCGCGCCGGGCTCTCGGTGGTGCGTGCGCTCGCGATCGGCGGGAGTCCGGGGCGGGCCGCGGCGCGGAAGCTGCGGCTGCCGGTGGAACTCACACGCGACTGGGTGTCCTATCGCCGCGCTCGACGCGCAGGGGCCGACAAGACGTGAACCGACTTCCGGGTGCCTCGATCGCCTTCGTGAACAACTTCGCCGGGCCCGGACTCGGGGGAGGTGAGGTGTACCTCCTGAACTTGATCCGCGGATGCATCGCCGCCGGCATGCGCGCCGACCTCGTGTGCGAACGCGACGGCCGGCTGGCCGAGGAGGCGCGCTTGCTGGGCGTCTCGGTTGTACCGCAGCATTTCGGGCCCGCGCGCGTTCAGGCGGTTGCGTCCGCCGTCCGACGGCACGTGCGGGAATCCGAGCCGTCGATCGTCCATTCAGGCGGGGTGATGTCCGACCTGGTCGCGGCGCGCGCCGTCCAGGGGCTCCCGATCCCCCTGGTCAACACCGTTCATGTCGAGGTCGGCGCCGCCTCGATGGATGGTGCCTCGTACGCAGGAGTCGCTCTGCGGCGTCTCCTCCAGCGCTACTCGTGGAAGCACGCCGATCGCATCATCGCTGTGTCGCACGCGGTGGCCCGCTCGGTGGAACGCCTCGGGGTGGAGACGGAGCGCGTCTCCGTGGTCCACAACGGTATCGACGTATCCGCGGTACGCGGACTCGCACGGATCGAGACCAAGCTCACCACGGCGCTCCCGGCAGCCGGTCTGCTGGTCGGATGCGTGGCGCGCCTCGAGCCGGTCAAGGGCGTGGCAGACCTCGTGAGGGCGGCCGGCCTGCTGGCGTCCGAGCGTCCCGACGTGTCGTTCGTGGTCGTTGGAGGCGGGTCGCAGGAGGCGCTTCTCATGTCGTTGGCCCGGGACCTCGGCGTCGCGGACCGCATCGTCTTCACGGGCTCCGTCGTGCCGTCGGCCGGCATCCTATCGCGCTGCGACGTCGCGGTCGTCCCCTCGCTTTCCGAAGGCCTCGGCCTGGTCGCGCTCGAGGCGATGGCCCTCGGCATCCCGGTGGTGGCCACGCGTGTCGGGGGGCTTCCCGAGGTCGTCGAGGACGGCGTGACCGGCCGCCTCGTTCCGCCCAACGACCCACGCGCCATCGCCGGCGCAGTGGCTCCGCTGCTGGAGGATCCGCAACGCCGGGCCGCCATGGGCGCAGCAGGCCTCGAGCGCGTCGAGCGCGAGTTCTCGGTCGACCTGATGGTCGCGCGGCACCTTGAGATATACCGCGACGTCCTGTCCCCCGGGAGCGCGACGTGATCGGGACCGGGAGCGCCCGCGCATGAGCCGGAGCCGCGTCGGGCCGTGTGCGACAATGTGCGCGTGCCTTCGCGCCCGTGGATGGCCAAGGGCCGAGACACCGGACAGAGGACCCGCGACATGACGATCCGCGCGCGAGCGCCGCTGCGCATCAGCTTCGGAGGCGGAGGCACCGACGTCTCGCCCTATTGCGACGAGCGCGGTGGAGCCGTGCTGTCGGCGACCATCGACCGGTTCGCGTACGCGACGCTGGTGCCGGGGGGCGGCACCATCGACGTCCAGAGCGTCGACTACGACATCACCGTCAGCTACCCGCTCGATCGCGAGTTCGTCTACGACGGGCAGCTGGACCTGGCCAAGGCGGCCATCGACCACTTCCGGCGCGAGCACCCGTTTCCCGAGGGCATGCTGGTGCGCCTGCACAACGATGCGCCCCCGGGCAGCGGTCTCGGGTCGTCATCCGCGATCGTCGTCGCGCTGGTGGGTGCCCTGAGCGCCTTCCTCAAGCTGGATCTCGATCCGTACGCGGTCGCCGAGGTCGCGTACACGATCGAGCGCGACGAGGCGGGCATCCGCGGCGGGCGCCAGGACCAGTACGCGACGGCGTTCGGCGGCTTCAATTTCATCGAGTTCGAACGGGGTGGGGCCGTCGTCAGCCCTCTGCGGCTGCGGCCCGAGACGCTCTACGAGCTCGAGTACGGACTCGTGTTCGCCTACGTGGGGGGCCAGCACTTCTCGAGCCACATAATCGAGAAGCAGATGGACAACTTCTCGTCCGGCAGGACCGATGCGGTCGCGGCCATGGACCGGATCAAGGAACTCGCCCACGAGATGAAGCGCGCGCTGCTGCTGGGGGACATCCCCGGCTTCGGGCGGCTTCTCGACGAGGGCTGGCAGTCCAAGAAGCGCATGGCCGAAGGCATCTCCAACCAGCGGATCGACGATGTCTACGCCTCGGCGATGGAGGCCGGCGCTCTCGGCGGCAAGGTCTCCGGAGCGGGAGGCGGAGGATTCATGTTCTTCCTCGCCGACCCGTCCCGGCGCTTCGCGGTCCAGGAGACGCTGGCCAACCACGGCGCCGAGGTCGTCAATCTCATGTTCGTGCAGGAGGGGATGAGGTCGTGGAACGTATAGACCCGGTCTCGGCGGCGAGGGCCGTATCCGAGGCGGTCGCCGGGCACGCGGAACTGGTCGCCGGGATTCCGGTGATGTCGGACGACATCGCCAGCGCGGCGTCGCTGATCGCTTCCTCGCTCGAGGCCGGCGGGCAGGTCCTTCTGTGCGGCAATGGCGGTTCGGCCGCCGACGCGCAGCATCTCGCGGCGGAGCTCACGGGACGCTATCTGCGCGAGCGCGACCCGTGGCCGGCCATCGCCTTGAGCACCAACACCTCGGCGCTCACCGCCATCGGCAACGACTACGGGTTCGACGAGGTGTTCGCGCGTCAGGTGCGGGCGCATGGCCGGGCCGGAGACGTCCTGATCGCGATATCCACGAGCGGCGCGAGCGCCAACGTGCTCGCCGCCATCGACGCCGCCCGGGGCCGGGGCATGAGGGTCATCGGGATGACCGGTCCCGACGGAGGCGCGATGTCCACGGCCTGCGACGTCCTGCTCGCAGTACCCGCGGCCGGGACCCCGCGCATCCAGGAAGGACACATCATGCTGGGCCACATCCTCTGCGGCCTCGTGGAGGACGCTCTGTCGTGACGTCGCCCGCGCAAGGATCGGGCGGGCGGACCTCGTGATCCGGGAGTCCATGGTCCTCGCCGGAGGACTGGCCACGCGTCTCGGAGACATCGCCGCCGACACGCCCAAGTGCCTACAGATGGTGGCGGGACGGCCTTTCCTCGACCACCTCCTGTGGAACGTCGCACGTCATGGCATCCGCCGCGTGATCCTGTGCACCGGCCGCCTTCACGAGCGCGTCGAGGAGCATGTCGGTGACGGTTCCGCGTTCGGCATCGAGGCCGCCTACTCCCGCGAGCGGGAGCCACTGGGAACCGCGGGCGCCCTCGGGGCGGCAGCGCATCTGCTCGAGGGCGAAGAGGCCCTCGTCCTCAACGGCGACTCCCTGGTCGACTGCAACTACCTCGATCTCGCGCTGCGTCGTCGGTCCGCCGGTGCGGACGTGGCGATCGCGCTTCGCGAGGTCGCCGAAGCGGCCAGGTTCGGATCCGTCCGGCTCGAAGGCGGGAGGATCACCGCGTTCGGCGAGAAGTCCTCGGCGGGCCCGGGGCTCATCAGCACCGGCGCCTACGTTGCCGGCGCCGGCTGGCTGCGCTCGCTTCCTGCGACGTCGTCCTCGCTCGAGAGCGATCACTTCCCGGCGCTGGCGAGCGCGGGACGCCTGGCCGGTGCCGTATACGATGCGTTCTTCGTGGACATCGGGCTCGCGGAGTCTCTGCGCGGGGCTCAGGACTCGGTTGCGGCGTGGCGCAGGAAGCCGTGCGCGTTCCTCGATCGCGATGGGATCGTCAACGAGGATTCCGGTCATGTGCATGACGCAACCGGGTTCCGGTGGATGCCGGGGATGCCGGAGGCGATCAGGCTGCTGAACGACGCGGGGTGGCTGGTGGTCGTCATCACGAACCAGGCCGGCATCGGGCGGGGCTACTACTCGGAGGACGACTTCGCGGCGTTCACCGGTTGGATCGACGACCGCCTCGCCGAGGCCGGAGCTCACGTGGACGCCACCTACCACTGCCCCCATCACCCGACCGAGGCGCAGGGCCGCTACCTTCGCGCCTGCGATTGTCGCAAGCCCGCTCCGGGGATGATCCTCCAGGCGATCGAGGACTGGCAGCCCGATGTGGGGCGCAGCTTCCTGATCGGCGACAAGGAGTCGGACATGGCCGCCGCGGCGGCCGCGGGGGTTCGCGGGGTCCGCTACTCCGGAGGCCACCTCACAACGGTGGTGGGGCGTCTCATCGGATAGAATGAGTCGGCCGCTTTCCGCTTCACGGCCCTGGATCCACGAGCAAGCGCGCGGTCGCGCGCTGAACCGGAGGCATGCATGGACTCTTCGATCCCGATCCATTTCGGTACCGACGGCTGGCGAGCCCTCATCGGCGATGACTTCACGTTCTTCGCACTCCGGCGCGTGGCCGATGCCTCGGGACGAGTCATCTCGGCCGACCACCCCGGCGGACTCGTCATCATCGGCTACGACACCCGGTTCCAGGCTGGAACCTTCGCGGCCGCCGCGGCCGAGGTGCTCGCGTCGCACGGACTGCGCGTGAAGGTCTCCGATCGCTACTGCCCGACGCCCGCTCTGTGCTGGAACGTCGCGCGTGACGAGGAGGCGGTGGCGGGCATCATGCTCACCGCCAGTCACAACCCCGCCCCATACCTGGGCTTCAAGCTGAGGATGGAGGACGGAGGAGCCTCGCCGGTCTCGTTCACCGATCGTGTCGAGAGCGAGCTCCGCGATGAGGCGCCGACCGGACGCGGCGCTTTCGAGTCCGCGGACCTCATGGGGCCCTACCTGGCGGATCTGGCGACGCTCGTCGACGCCGACGCGATCCGGGCGGCGGGACTGAAGGTCGCGGTCGATCCTCTCTTCGGAGCCGGACGCGGGTATCTGGCCGGCGTGCTGCGCGATCTCGGCGTCGAGGTCAAGGAACTGCATGGCGAAGACAACCCCGGGTTCGGCGGTCTGCACCCCGAGCCGATCCCCCCGCACATCGACGAGGTGCGCGAACTCGTCCACGCGACGGGGCTGGATGCCGCGTTCATCACCGACGGGGACGCGGACCGGATCGGCGCGGCGGACCGCCATGGCGAGTTCGTGAATCCGCACAGGATCTTGTGCCTCGTGGCTCGCCATCTCGCCGAGGACAAGGGGCAGAGGGGCAGCATCGTGAAGACGCTCTCGACTTCCGTGCTGGTCGATCGGCTGGGCGCCCGTCTCGGCGTCGAGGTCGTCACGACCCCGGTCGGCTTCAAGTGGATCTACGAGGAGATGGTCAAGGGCGGCGTCATGATCGGCGGGGAGGAGTCCGGCGGCATCGGGATCCCCTCGCACGTGCGCGAGCGAGACGGCCTCCTCATGGCTCTCATGCTCGTCGAGATGATGGCGCAGAAGCGCAGGGGACTCGGCGATCTCGTGACCGACCTGCTGGACCTGACGGGGCCCATGGAGTATCTCCGCGTGGACCTCAGGATGGCGCCGGAGGCCAAGGACGCGTTCGTCGACTCCATCCCGTACCTCGCTCCCTCCGAGGTCGCCGGCCTCGCGGTCAAGGACATCGTTCGCGTCGACGGCATCAAGTTCTTGCTTCCCGACGACGCATGGCTGCTGCTTAGACCGTCGGGAACCGAGCCGCTCGTGCGCGTCTACGCCGAGGCTCCGAGCATGGGCGTCGTCGATGACCTGCTCGCCTTCGGTCGCGCACTCGCCGAAGGCGACGGGTAGGGATCTCGCGCCGCATGCGAGTCACCCTCGTAAACAAGTACTACTTCCCTCCGCATCTGGGCGGCATCGAAAACAGTCTGAACATGCTCGCCACGGAACTGGCGTCGCGCGAGTCCACCAGCGTCCGCGCGATCGTCGCCAACGAGTCGCGTGTGACCGTGCGAGAGTCCCTGGACGGCGTCGAGGTGACGCGGCTGGCGCGCCTGTTCGCCTATGCGTCGACGCCGGTCGCCCCGGGGATGACCGCGGCCATCCGGGCGGAGGCCGTGCGATCCGATCCGGCCGACGTCCTGCACCTGCATTTCCCGTACCCGTGGGGCGAGTTCTCCTGGCTCCGGGCCCGCATGGGCCTGCCCACGGTCATGACCTACCACAGCGACATCGTGCGCCAGAGGTTCCTGGGGTCCGCGTACGCCCCGATACTCCGGCGGGTGCTCGATCGTGTCGACCTCGTGATCGTCGGGGCTCCCCAGATGGTGGTCAACAGCGAGTTCCTCGCGCCGCATGCGGACAAATGCCGCGTCGTCCCCTTCGGCATACGTGTGGAGCGCTTCGCCGGCACCCCCGACATACTGCGGCGTGCCGCGACGCTTCGCGCTATGCATCCGCGGCCCGTCGTCCTGTTCGTCGGCCGGCTCATCTACTACAAGGGCGTCGAGGTGCTTTTGCGCGCGATCGCGGGCGTGGACGCCGACCTCGTCATGATCGGGAGCGGTCCGCTGGAGACCGCGCTTCGCGAGCAGGCGTCGGCGGCCGGTATCGACGATCGGGTCACGTTTCTCGCGCCGATGCCCGAAGCCGAGCTCGTGGCTTGGTACCATGCTTCCGAGGTGTTCTGTCTGCCCAGCATCGCGCGCAGCGAGGCTTTCGGCCTGGTGCAGGTCGAGGCACACGCCTCCGGGACTCCCGTGGTCTCCACGGACCTGCCCACAGGAGTGCCCTTCGTGAACGCTCACGAGCAGACCGGACTGGTCGTGCCGCCGGGAGACCCGGAAAGACTTGCCGCTGCGATCCGGCGGCTCCTGGAGGACGAGCCGCTGCGCGCGCGCATGGGACAGCGAGCGCGGGAGCGGGCGTTGGCCGAGTTCTCGATCGGCGCGATGACCGATCGCGTCGTGGACGTCTACCGCGAGGCCGTCGACAGGCGCGCCCCTGCGGTCGCCAACAGGAAGGGCTAGAGCCGACATGTCGCGCAGCCGCTTCATCTGGCTATCCGTGCTCGTCGACGCGCTCACCTACAACGCGGCGGTTATCGTCGCGTTCCTGATCCGCTTCGAGGGAGCGCTGCCGTCCTACAACGTGCGGCCCTACTACGCTCTTGCTCCTGTGATGACCGTCGTCTTCCTGGTGGCCGGCTACATCTACGGCATGTACGACCCGGAGAGGATCGAGGGTGCCTGGCCGATCGTACGCGGCGGGCTCTCCTCGAGTGTGCTCACGACCCTGCTGATCCTCGGGGGCCTCCAGTTGTCCGGGCGGGCCTTCGACGCGTTCCCGCGGCTGGTCATCCTGCTGGCCGTCCCCATCCAGGTGCTTCTGCTCATCGGTTGGAGGATGGGTGCGATGCGCCTGACCCCGATCCGGTGGCCGGAGCAGCGTGTGCTGATAGTCGGTACGGGCGCCCTCGCTCGCGAGCTGGCTGTCCACCTCAAGGAGCGCGGCAAGTGGGGATATCGTGTCCTCGGTCTCGTGGCCCGCGTCGAGGATGTAGCGACGCCCGCGGCATCGGAGGGCGCTGCGGACTCCCCGGCGGTTCTCGGCACGGTCCACGATCTCACGCGACTTGTGGAGGAGGAGCGTGTCGATCGCGTCATCGTCGCCTCGCCCGTCGCCCTGCGGGAACTGGTGGAGGACATCACTCTGAAGGGCGAGGCGGACGTCCGCGTCGACGTGGTCCCCGAGCTCTACGAGATCTTCATCGGGACGGTGGACAGCATCGTATCCGACATACCGCTGATGGAGATCACCCACCGCTCGCCTCAATGGTACACGGGAGCGAAGCGGGCGCTGGACCTGGTCTTCTCGCTCGTCCTGGTGATCCTGCTCAGCCCCGTCATGCTCGCGGCCGCGCTCGGCATCCTGCTGACGATGGGCAGGCCCGTGCTGTTCACGCAGGAGAGGGTCGGCAAGGACCTGCGCGCGTTCAGGATGGTCAAGTTCCGCACCATGGTCCGCGATGCGGAGGCGCTCAGCGGTCCCGTTCTCGCCGCGGAAGAGGATCCACGCGTCACCCCGTTCGGCAGGTTCCTCAGGACGTACAGGATCGACGAGCTGCCCCAGCTGTTCAACATAGTGGCGGCTCAGATGAGCTTCGTGGGTCCCAGGCCCGAGAGGCCGTTCTTCGTGGAGCGCTTCGTCGAGGAGATACCGGGGTACCGGGAGCGCTTCAGGATGAAGCCCGGTGTGGCCGGGCTCGCGCAGGTCAGCGGCTCGTATGCCACGACGCCCGAGCGGAAACTGAAGTACGACCTCATATACATGTATCATCAGAATCTGCTCATGGACGTGCAGATCGTCGTGGACACCGTGCGCGTGGTCCTTACGGGCCGCGGCGCGCGATAGGAGGAAGCCGAAGTGGCATCAGGCAAGCCGAAGAACAAGGCGGCCGCCGGCCCCGCAAGAGGCGGGAAGCAGTCGGGCACCCAGAAGGGTGGCAAGGCCGCCGCGAAGCCTGTGCGGAAGTACTCATCCGGCGCAAGGCCTGCCCAGAAGTGGGCGCCTGCCCCTCCCACGGCCACCGAGGGAATGACCACCCTTCAGAGGGTGGCGTGGATCGCTCTGCACGTGCTCGTCTTCGCCGTCCCCGTCGCCATGTCCAACGCGAACTGGCTCGCCCGTCCTCCATTCGGCATGGACTTCTTCGCGCTGCCTCTGACATATGACCAGTTCGACATCGTCAAGGTGTTCGTGATGCGCGCGTGCGCGCTCGTGGGACTGGCGGCATGGACGTTCGAGTTCCTCATGCACGGGGGCAGGCTGCGCAGGACGAAGGTCGACTGGCTGGTCCTCGCGTTCCTGGCATGGGTCCTGGTGACCTCGTTCACCTCGATCAGCCCGGCCACCGCCATCTTCGGAAAGTACCGCCGGTTCGAGGGGTTCATCTCGTTCCTGACCTATGCGATCGTGTTCTTCCTCACCGTCCAGCTGGCCGATCGTCCGATCCGCATCCGGTCCCTCGCGCACACCTTCGTCGTCTCGGGAACCATCGTCGCCGGCTACGGCGTGCTCCAGTTCCTTGGTCTTGACCCGGTCTCCTGGGGCGCGAAGCTCCCGTTCGAGGCCAACCGGGCCTTCTCGACGTTCGGCAATCCGGATCTGCTGGGCGGGTTCCTCGTGCTGCTCCTGCCGCTGACTCTCGCGATGGCACTTTCGGACAAGCGGCTGGTGTGGCGCGCCGTCTACTGGGTCTTGTTCCTCATCGCGGTGGCAGCCTGGATAGTGGCGTTCGTGCGCGGCGCGTGGATCGGAGGCAGCCTCGCCATCGCCCTCGTGATCGCCGGCGCGATCCTGGCCAAGGTCTCGTGGGGGTGGGTGGACTGGAGCGCGACCGGGGGCACGGCACTGGTCGGCGGAGGCATCATCGCCTGGAGCCTCACGAACGCGAATCCCGTCCTGAACTTCTGGTCTCGCCTTGTATCGATATTCGAGTTCAAGGGGGGCAGCGCGGGCACTCGCTTCGAGATCTGGAGCGCCGCTCTCCAGGCCATCAAGGAGCGGCCGATAGCCGGTTTCGGCGCCGACACGTTCCGGCTCGTCTTTCCGCACACGAAGCCGCTCGTCTACGTCCGCGACGCGGGTTACCTGTCCGTGGCCGACAACGTTCACAACTACCCGTTGCAGATCGCGGCGGGCATCGGGCTTGTCGGCTTCGCGCTTCTGTATGGCCTGTTCGGATGGGTGCTGGTCCTCGGCGCGCCGAATGCGTTCTCGCGAGGGAAGGGGTCAGACCGGCTGATCATCACCGGATTCTGGGCGGCCGCGCTCGGCTACATCATCCACCTCATGTTCGGGCTCTCGGTCACGGGCTCCTCGGTCTTCCTCTGGTTCTCACTCGCGATGGTCCTGGCTCCTCTCGCCACCACCGCGGACGTGTCCCCGAAGGCCTGGGGTCCGGCCGTCGGCGTGCTACTTGCAGTGGTGCTCACGGCCGCATCCGTCTACAACGTCGCCTACATCGTTGCCGACAACTACTACTTGAAGGCGCAGTTCGGCGGGCAGGCTGGCGAGAACACCATCGAGACCATCCAGACCGCGATCAGGCTCAACCCCTACAACGACATGTACCGATCGCAACTGGGACAGACGTACACGGATCAGATGATGGCGTGGATCAACCAGGCCCGGCAGGTGCAGGCCAAGGGCCAGGATCCTGGCGCGGATGTCGACCGTGCCCGCAAGTCGTTCCTGCTGGCCGAGCAGGCGTATCTCGACACCATGGACTTCGTGCCCACCGAGTACGACAACTACGTGTTCCTGACCGCGCTATACAATCAGGCGGGGCAGTACTTCGGCACCAAGTACTTCGAGGAGGCGGTCGCCACCGGCCGTCGCGGCACGGTGGTGGAGCCGTTCGGCCCTGCGGTACGCGTGCAGACGGCCCTGGGACTGCTGAACCTGGGTCGCGACGCCGAGGCCGCGAAGCTCCTCGAAGAGACCGCGGTGATGGACCCAGGCTACTTCGAGCCGCGACTCCTGCTCGGCGACACCTACGGGCGCATGGGCAGGCGAGACAAGGCCCGTGAGCAGTATCGGATGGTTCTCGAGATCCAGCCCGCCAACGCGCAGGCGCTGGGAGGGCTCAAGGCTCTCGACGCGACTGCCGCGGGTCCCAGCCAGGAAGCAACCTCCAAGTAGCACGGAAGGACTCAGACCCATCCATGAACACCATCCCCGACACTACGGTGTGCCGGTTACCCGTGTACCTTCGCTGCCTCCTGGAGGCGCAGGCGGAGGGTATCGCCGTCGTCAGCTCTCTCGACATAGCCGGGATGTCCGGGACGAACGCGGCGCAGGTGCGCAAGGACCTGTCCTACCTCGGTGAGCTGGGAACGCGGGGCATCGGGTACGAAGTGCAGGCGTTGCAGGCGCACATCAGCGGAGTCCTCGGCCTCACCAGAAGGCGGCGGGTGGCGATCGTCGGGTACGGTCGTCTGGGCGGCGCTCTTCTGAACTACATCGGCTCGGGCGACCACGGGTTCGATGTCGTCGCGGTCGTGGATTCCGATCCCGTCAAGATCGGGACATCCGTCGGCAGTCTCGCGGTGCGGCCGGCCACGGACCTCGAGGATGTCCTCAATGAGGCGCGCGTCGAGATCGCGGTGATAACGGCTCCCGCCGCCGCCGCTCGGAAACTCGCGACACGCGTGGTCGGCGCGGGTGTCCGCGCGGTGTTGAACTTCGCTCCGATCGCCCTGGAGGTCCCCGACGGCGTGACCGTTCGCAACGTCGACCTGTCCACCGAGTTGCAGGTCCTCTCGTTCCATCTGGCGTGCACGGGTTCAGTGTGAGAGCCGGGAGCCCCGCCGCATGCAAGAGCCGACCGACGAAGCCGCACCCCCGGCGATGAGCGAAGACGAAGAACTCGTCCCAGCGTGGTTCGCGCTTCTGATCCTCGTCCTGATCGTGGCCGTGGTGGGAGTCGGCGGATTCATAGTGCGCGGCATGATCGTCGACCGCCGGGCGACATCTCCGGCGCTGGCCGACATCAGGAAGTGGGAGGCGCAGGTCGCCTCCGACCCCGGGGACGTGGACGCGCGACTGAGCCTGGCATTCGCCTACCAGCAGGACTCACAGAACGAACGTGCGCTCAGCGAGTACGCGAAGGTGCTCAAGCAGCGGCCCAGGGACACGGCGGCCATGTTCAACACGGGCATCATCTACATGACGCTGGGCCAGACCAAGAAGGGCGAGGACGCGCTATGGGGCGTTCTCGCGATAGATCCGAAGAACGCCCTCGCGGCCAAGGAACTCGGTACGTACTACGCGGCCAAGGGACATTACCGATCGGTGATCGTCGCGGTGCGCCCAGTCGTCCAGGCGGATCCCGCTCTGGCCGACCTGCAGTATCTGATGGGACTCTCCTACGAGAAGCTGGGAAAGACCGACTGGGCCCGCGAGCGGTACAGACTCGCACTCAGATACTCCCCGGATCTGAAAGAGGCGGCCGACGCCCTCAGGCGACTGGGGGGGAGCGCCCCGTGAGCGACGACGATTTCGAGTCTCGGGTCGCCGAGCCGCCGCGCGGATTCCGAGAGGCCCGCCTGACGCCGCGTCAGGTGTTCACGTGGATCGCCGTGGTCCTGGGTGTGACGCTCGTCGCTCTTCTGATCTACATCCTGTTCTTCATGAACACGAGCCAAGGCATCATCACGCGGGGCGGCGCCGACGCCAGCGGCCTGCGTCCTCTGCTCGTCATCGACGGCCCGGGTTCCGGGAGGTTCCCCCGTTTCAGTCGCCCGATGGGCGTGGCCTTCGGGCTCAACGGCATGATCTACGTCGCCGACACGGGCAACAACCGCGTCTGCGTGTTCGACTCCGGAGGCAGCTTCATGTTCGAGTTCGGGACGTTCGGCCCGGTCAAGCCCCGTCGGGGTGTCCGCGGCCCGTGGCGCCCAGGTATGCTCAACTACCCCGTCGGGATCGACGTCGACAGCGACGGAACGGTGTACGTCGCGGATTTCCGAAACGATCAGATCCAGGCCTTCAGCTCGGACGGCGAGCCGCTGCGAGCCTTCCCCGATCCGCGCAAGCCCACGGGAAGAGGGAGCTCGGGGCAAGCCGGCCAAGGCATCGCGGTCACCGACGTGGCGGTCAGGAGCGGCAAGGTCTATGCGACGGACACCTATCAAGTGCTCGTCTTCGACCTGGAAGGGAAGCTCCTTCTGCAGTTCGGCAAGCCGGGTTCCGGTCCCGGCGACCTGGACCACCCGAACGGGGTCACCGCTGACGATGATGGCTCGATCTACGTGTCCGACTCCAACCACGCACGCGTGACGGCCTTCGGACCCGACGGTGCGTGGCGCTGGAATCTCGGTGCCATCCCGGGCGGATCCGCCGAGGCCTCCGGTTCCAGGCTGTCGCTGCCGAGAGGTCTCACGAAGACCGACGACGGCTCGATCATCGTCGTGGACGCGTTCGGCTTCGACCTAGTCAGGATCTCGGCCGATGGAAGGCTGCTCGGCAGGTACGGGGAGCGCGGAGTCCAGCCGGGGCAACTGAATTTCCCCAACGACGTCGACGATTCCGGGAGCCGCCTGCTGGTGGCCGACAAGGAGAACAACCGCGTGCAGGTGGTGCGGCTCGTCGGGCGATGATCGGCCCCGCCCTCGGGCCTTCCGCGTCGCCGGATCCGGTCTCTGACGGTGTACTACCGGCTTCGCAGAATGATAGACTGATTAATGATGTCGCCCGATGGCCAGTGCCGTCGCACGCGTTCGCGCATACCTACACAAGCAAGTCCATATTGCGGAGGGACCTTGGCCGACCAGAGCGTCGGTTCGACCGGCGCAGAGCACCCGGAGAACCTCGAGGATGTAAGCAGGAGCGGGCGTCCGCGGTTGGCTCTAGTGGTCGTGCTGCTCCTGCTGCTGCTGATGGCCATCGTCTCCACGATCGCCGACCTGTGGGCCACCGCGCCGACCTCAGAGCAGAAGACGGCGATCATGCGCAACATCGAGTGTCTTGGCTGCCACGTCGAGTTGCTGCCGCAGTACGCGATGCAGGCCAGGCACAATCCGTTCCTGTTCAAGAGGTGCACAGTCTGCCACACTCCGCACGGCGAGATCGTGAGGAGCACGAGAGCATTCGGGCCGGTCGAGCGTTGGCAGAGGCTGCGAACGCTGATCGAGTGGCTTCCTCTGCGCATAGCCTGCGACGTCAGCCTGAATCCGTTCTCTTCGCAAAGCTCCCCGGGAAGTAAGGCCGCGACCTCCGTGAGGCGGCGCAAGGGCAAGGACTCCCACCTCACGATGCCTCTGACCGAGTTGTGTTGGATGTGTCACGGCAAACTGGGTCCCAAGCTGAACTCCCAGTACCCCCACAACCCGTTCGAAGCCGGGCGATGCACGACGTGTCACAATCCTCATGCGTCGGACTTTCCTCGTCTGCTGACCCAGGATCTTCACGACCTGTGCGTCACCTGCCATCCGATCGGTCTCCAGATCAACCGTGCTCAAGGGCACCCGCCCGTGGTCAAGCGCCACTGCACGACCTGTCACGATCCCCATGGGTCCGACTACCGCGGCATGATCGTGCGAAACCAGCGAGACCTTTGTTTCTCATGCCACGACACGGTGTCGCCCCTGGCCCTCAAGGCGGTCCAGCACAGGCCGTTCGAGATCAACTGCACCGGTTGTCACGAACCCCACGGCTCCGACTATTTCCCGCTGTTGCGCAACTACCCTCCCGCGCTGTGCTACAGATGTCACGCGACCATACGTTACGATTTCGCCAAGGCCAGCCATCACCCGGTCGGCACGGTGAGGCTCAACTGTCCCGACTGTCACAGCCCGCACGCGGCGGACAACGATTTCCTGCTCTCCGCCACCGGCAACCAGTTCTGCTATACGTGTCACGCGCAATCGAACGGCCATGCGTACGCCATCAAGCGGACATTCCAGAGTTCGGCGCACTGGGTCGAGAAGCGTATGCTGTGCATTCGATGCCATACCCCTCACGGCTCGTCCTTCGCGCCGCTGCTGAGGAAGAGGAATCCGGAGTTGTGCCTGGACTGCCACTCGAGTACGGTCGTCGGGCACAAGAAGCACGCCTATCGCCCGAGCCTCTGGGATCCGGCCGCAAGAAAGCCGCTCACGTGCACCTCCACCTGCCATAATCCCCACGGCACCGATCAGAACTACATGTTGAAGCGATTCAGTTGGCCGCTTGACGGCCAGTGTCTCCAATGCCACGGAATAGTGCCGGGCCAGCGCGTAGGAGTGGATTTCTGATGTCCTTGGAACGACCGTCCAAGCAACCGCGCCCGCGAGCGCGCAAGATCTCGCTGGCTGGGTTCAAGGATCCGGTCCGCCGCCCGCGCTACATCATCTGGACGGGCGTCGTCCTTCTCGTGCTCGTCCCTGTGATGGTGGTGGTGCTGGGCGCCTCCTCGTCGCGATGGTTCTGCGCTCAGGCATGTCACAAGGTCCAAGACGATCTGATCAGGGCCTACGAGAGCGGAGTGCACTCCGAGATCTCGTGTCTGGCGTGTCACGAACCGGTCAACGCCGACCCGATCACCTTCATGCTGCTCAAGACCAAGGCCCTCAAAGAGCTCTACGAGGCGGTCACCAACACCTACCACTTCCCGCTCAACCCCGGCAGCGCGCTGGCCTTGAACGAGGAGGAGATGCCCGCGTCCCAGTGCACGCAGTGCCACTCCAAGAACCGAGTGGTCACGCCCCCGAGCGGCATCCTGATAAACCACAAGAAGCACGAGGACAAGGAGATATGGTGCACGGTCTGTCACAACCGCGTCGCCCATCCTGAGACCTCGCTCACCCTGGAACTCAAGACGCCCTCTGACGGGAAGCCCAACGTCAAGCACCCGGACTTCACCAAGATGACGGCCTGCTTCCGCTGTCACGACCTAGAGGGCAAGAAGGACGCTCCCGGCGCGTGCCCGACCTGCCACACGGCAAAGTTCGTCCTGAAGCCGGCCAGTCACCTGCGGCCGGGCTTCTGGAGCAGGTACGGCGACTCGAAGGGTCACGCGGAACTCGCGAGGGCGGACCTCGAGACCGTGAAGGAAGGCGCCGCGGAGGCGGAGAAGCTCATCGAGGAGGGCGTGCCCAAGAAGATGGCCGAGCCCGTCTCCTACTGCTCGACCTGTCACATCAAGTCGCAGTTCTGTCAGAGATGTCACGGGGTCGAAATGCCGCACCCGCAGGGTTGGCTGAAGACACACGGCCCGATTGGCAAGAAATCCCCATCGGTGTGCGCGAACTGCCACGCCAAGAACCGGGCGTCCGCGGCAGGCACTGAGTTCTGCAATGCCTGCCATCACAAGCAGGGCGATCCGAGCATACCGTGGGTCCGTCAGCACTTCATCGTGGTCGGCCGGGATGGCGCCGCGGGATGCCTTCGGACCAGCGGCGGTTGCCACAACCCCACATTCTGCGCCCGCTGCCACGTCAACGGCCCGTAGACGCGACCTGCATGAGCCGACGTCTGGGGGGCGGGCCCGCGGGCAGCGGCAGCTCGGCGGATGGCAGGCCGCGCGACCTGTGACGGGTAGTATACTGGCACCTCGCTCGCGCAATACCATCTCGCACGGCGGCTGCCCGCAGGGCGCGGGCGGCCGATGAGAGGCGTCCATGTCCAAGATCGACCTGGTCCTCCTTCACGCTCCTAGCGTCTACGACTTCCGCGAGCGCTCGATCATGTTCGGGCCAGTGTCGGACGTCGTGCCCTCCACCCCCATTTTCGAGATGTACCCGCTCGGCTTCACCACGATGGCCGAGCATCTGGAGCGGAACGGACGCGAGGTTCGCATCGTCAACCTCGCGGTGCTCATGCTCAACAACCCGCGCTTCGACGTCGACGCGGCCATCCGGGACATGGACCCCGTGGCGTTCGGGATCGACCTGCACTGGCTTCCGCACGCGCACGGTTCCGTCGAGGTCGCACGGATCGTCAAGAGGCACCACCCCGCGACCCCCGTGATCTTCGGCGGGCTCTCGGCGAGTTTCTTCCACGAGGAACTCGCGGGGTATGACTGCGTCGACTACGTGCTTCGCGGCGACTCCGCGGAGGAGCCGCTGCGGCTGCTGCTGGACACCCTGGAAGGCAACGGAGACCTGGCGGGCGTTCCCAACCTCACCTGGAAGAGTCCCGACGGTTCCATCGTCTCCAACCCGATCGACTGGGTGCCCTCCCACACGAACGACATCCCGCTCGATTACTCGTACAACATGCGCTCCGTCATCCGGTACCGGGACATCATGGGCGCCCTGCCGTTCAAGGGGTGGCTCGAGTACCCGGTGTGCGCCGCCCTCTCGTGCCACGGCTGCTCGCACAGCTGCGTCACCTGTGGCGGTTCGGCCTACTCGTTTCGCGAACATTTCGGCCGGGACCGTGTCGCCTTCCGGGACCCGGAGTTGTTGGTCGCCGACATACAGAGCACACAGCGCTACGTTCCGGGACCGATCTTCATCTTGAACGACTTCACGCAGGCGGGGCCCGACTACGCACAAGCGCTTGTGCGCGGACTGTCCAAGCTCAAGCTCCGCAGCGCGGTCGGCTTCGAGTTCTTCAAGCCGCCCTCCGAGGACTTCTACGAGTTCCTGGACGCCCACCTCACCGACTACTCGGTGGAGATATCCGTCGACAGCCACGACGACGCGGTGCGCGCTGCCGCCGGGAAGCCGTCATACACGATGCGGCAGGTGGAGGAATCCGTGTGCGCGGCGCTCCGGCACGGATGCGGGAGATTCGATCTGTACTTCATGGCCGGTATCCCGACGCAGACCGCCGCATCCGTGCGCGACACCGTGGGCCGCGTGCGAGGCATCTACGAGATGACCGGGAACGACCCCAGGTTCATGCCGTTCCTCTCGCCGATGGCGCCGTTCCTGGACCCGGGCTCGATGGCGTTCGACGATCCCGCGAGACACGGCTACAGGTTATTGGCCAACACCCTCGAAGAACACAGACAATTGCTGTTGCAGCCATCGTGGCGACATATAATGAACTACGAGAGCGACAGCATGCCGAGGGCTGAGCTCGTGTCCGCTACCTACGAGACCGCCAGAGGGATAAACCGGACGAAGTCAGAGGTAGGCGCCGTGCGCGGTGACGTGGCGTCAGCCACCGAGGCGCGCATCAGGGGTGCGGAGGCCGTCATGATGCGGATAGACCGGATCGTGGCAGGGGACTCGTCGCTGCGCGAATCGGCGTTGGAGGGTCTTCGCCAGGAAGTCGTTGCGGTGAACGAGTCGACCGTATGCGAGAAGTCGGAGCTCGAGTGGCCCGTTCACGCAGATCCAAGGACCGTCCTCAACGTCGCGGGGTTGTGGGTGCGCGAGAATGTCGCGATGCTGACCGGCCACCGCCGTTTCGACGTCGTGAACCAGCAGCCCGCGGCCCCGTCCGTCGAGAGGGCGGAACCATGACGGCTCCGGATGCTCAGCCGGCCGAGCTCGCGGCGGGTACGCCGACCACGGAGCGCGTGCGAGGCATCTTCGCGGGTCTCGCTGGTCGCTACGACCTGCTGAACTCTGTCACCAGTCTCGGGCTGCATCACGGTTGGCGTCGGCGGGCGGTGAAGGAGGCGCGTCTCGATTCGAGCAGTGTCGTCCTCGATCTGGCTGCCGGTACCGGTGCGCTGTCCATCGACCTGGCGCGGCATGGCCGGCCGGCGGAGGTGCTGGGGACCGACTTCGTCCCGGAGATGCTGGCGGTGGCCAGGAGGAAGGCCGCTTCCTATCACGGGACCGCGGCTCTGCGCTTCGAGGTGCAGGATGCCCAGGCGCTGACCCTGCCCGACGCCCACTACGACCTGGTGACCATCGCCTTCGGCGTCAGGAACCTGCCGGATCGCGAAGCGAACTTCCGTGAGGCGCACAGGGTGCTGAAACCGGGGGGCCGCTACATGGTCCTGGAGTTCAGCACGCCGCGTCCGTGGTTCCGTCCCATGTACTATATCTACCTCAGGACCGTGGTGCCGCTTCTCGGGGCCATCGTGGCTGACGATCACGCGTCGTACCTGTACCTGCACGACTCCATCCGCCAGTTCCCGCCCCAGCGGGAGCTGGCCGCGGAGTTGGAGCAGGCCGGCTTCCGCGAGGTCTACTGGCGGGACATGATGTTCGGCGGCGTGGCGCTCCACGTGGCGACCAAGTAGACCCCGCGCGCTGGTCCGTTCGACGCGATACCATGTGCCGAACCAGACACCCATCCACGGAGGCAAGAGGGCATGCTTCTGACCGCCCGATACGTCCTTCCCGTCGCGACGCCTCACATAGAGGACGGTGCGGTCCTCGTTCGTGGTGACCGCATCGCCGCCGTCGGAACGCGCGCGGAACTCGCGGCAGCGAATCCGGATGAGGAGACGCGCGATTTCGGGTCGGCCGTGCTGATGCCGGGCTTCGTCGACCTGCACACGCACCTCGAGTACTCCGCCTTCCGGGGGCAGGTGGACGATGTCCCCTACACCCGCTGGAAGATGCAGGTCGTGGAAAAGGAGCGCCGGCTGGGCCCGGAGGACTGGGCGGACTCGGCGGTCCTCGGCTCCATGGAGAGTCTGCAGTCGGGTATCACCACCATCGCCGACATCACGAACTCGGGCGCCTCTCTCCACGCCGCCGCCGCGGCCGGCCTGGGCGGCGTGGTCTATCGCGAGGTCTCCACGATGGACAAATCGCGGGTCGATGCCCGGATGGAGACGGCCGCCGAAGACATGGAACAATGGCGTGGGATCGCCGCCGGCGGATGCCTCCGCATCGGCATCGCGCCGCATTCGCCGTACACGTGCCATCCCGAGATGCTCCAGCGTGCGGCGCAGTACGCGATCGAGAACGGCGCGCCCGCGGCGATCCATCTCGCGGGAAGCAGAGACGAATACGACTTCGTCAAGTACGGCTCGAGCCAGCTCGGGCAGGATTTCCGGCAGCAAGCCGGGTGGCGTGACTTCGCGTGGATGCCGACTGGGGTCAGTCCGGTGCGATACGTCCTGCAGTGGGGCCTATTCGAGGTGCCGCACCTGTTGGCCGTGCACTGTGTGCAGGTCGATGAAGCCGACGTCGAGGTGCTGTCGGGCAAGGGCGTGCGCATAGCGCACTGTCCCCGGTGCAACGCGAAGCTCGGCATGGGAATCGCGCCGCTCCGCATGTTCTTCAAGCACGGTATGACCGTCGGCATCGGCACGGACTCGCCGGCGTCCAACAACACCGTGGACGTGTTCGACGAGATGCGGATCGGCCTCCTACTCCAGCGCGGCGTGTCGACGGAGAGCGAGTTCTCCCGGTTCTTCACCGCCAGGACGTTCGTCAGGCTGGCGACCATCTACGGAGCCAAGGCGCTCGGGCTTGAGCACGAGATAGGATCCCTTGAGGCCGGCAAGCGCGCCGATCTCGTGGCCGTCGACCTGTCGGCCAGCCACCAGGTTCCCACCGAGAACCCGTACAGCGCTCTGGTGCACACGGCCAACCAGGAGAGCGTCGTCATGACGATGGTGGCCGGGCGTTTGCTGTACGACTCCGGACGGTACTTGACTGTGGACGCCGAGCGCGCGGTCGCGCGCGCAGGCGAGATCCAGGTCAAACTTCGCGGTTAGGCAGGCGGACATGGACGAGGTCATCGAGAGCGGCGAGGTCGTGGCCGTGGAGCCGGGACTGGTCGACGTGCGCGTCGCACGCACCGATGCTTGCGAGCAGTGCAGTCACTGCAGCAAGGTCGACAAGGACGGGATGCTCATCACCGGCGTGAGCAACAGCATAGGCGCCTCGAGGGGCGACATCGTCGAAGTCGAGATCCCTGCCGGCACCGATATCCGTGCGGGAATCTACGCGTACGTGCTTCCGGTGGTGGCGCTCCTGCTGGGCTACGCGGTCGGCTTCGTGCTGGGTCAGTCGCTGGGATGGGACCCGGATCTCACCGGTGCGGTGCTCGGCATCGCGGGCGCGATCGGGGGCATGACATACATGCGGACCGGTGCGCGGAAGGTGCTCGAGTCCGAGCGGTTCAGGCCCAAGGTGCGTGCTATAATGGCGCCCGCGCGCACGCTCCGGCCAGAATCCGCTGCCCGGGAGTAGCAGGGACCCGAAACGGGTCAGGAGGTATGCAGACGTGAGTGACCAGGACTTCTTCTTCGACGAGGAAGACGCCAAGACGGCAGCCAAGCCCGGCAAGGGGGCGGCCAAGACGGACAAGGCACCCTCGACCAAGAGCACAGCGGGTGCAGCGAGGTCCGCTTCGGTCGCCACGACAGCGAGCACTCCGGTCTTCGAGCGGAGCGTGACCATGACGGTCACCGCGCTGCTCATGGCGATCGCGCTCCTTATAGGAGTCATACTCGGATTCCTGTTGGGCGGATCGACGACTCCGACCCCCGTCACGGACTCGAACCAGATCCTGGCTCCGACGGGCGCCCCCGGTGCTCTGTCCGAGGACCAGTTGAGCCAACCGCTGCCGTCCGGGCATCCCGCCGTGGGTGCGACTTCCGGCTCGACTCCGGCGACGACGGGCAAGTAGCCGGTTCGCCGACGCGGTACCGGGGAGCGAGTCGCACCCGCTCACTCGGGCGATGCCGCCCTATTCGTCGTCTCCGACAAACAGGAGGATCGTCTTGGCAATCGACAAGAGCCGCACGTCCCCGTTCGTCAAGGTCGTGATCATCGCTCTCGCTCTGACGTTCGTCGTGAGCGTCGGGGGAGTCGCCATCGTGCCATTGCTCCAGAGCCTCACCGCCGCTGGCAAGGGCACTCCCAACAGCGGCCTGGGCAGCAACAACACCAGCGAGACCATCGCGGCCATCGCGGCCAAGTACGCCGGCCGCATCAATGCCGGCGACACCACCCTCAAGACCGATCCGAAGAACTACGACGTTCTCCTCTCGATGGCCCGTTCCTACCAGGACTGGGGCACCGAGTTGATCCAGTTGTCGCAGAAGATGGGCGGCAGCGATCTCCCGCTGTTCCTCAAGTCCGTGGGCTACTACAAGCAGGCGCTCGCCGTGAAGCCGGGCGATCCGGCTGTGGCCACCGACATGGCCATCGCTCAGTTCTATTCCGGTGACGCTCCGGGCGCCATAGCCACGGCCGAGGGCGTGATCAAGAAGGATCCCAAGTTCGCTCCGGCCCACTTCAACCTGGGGATCTTCTACGGGCAGACCGGCGACAACGCGCGCGCGGTTTCCGAGTTGCAGACCTCCCTGTCTCTGGATCCGAAGGGGGCCTCGGCACAGTCGGCCAAGCAGCTCATAGCCGAGTTCCAGCAGAAGGCCGGGACGTCCAGCCCGCCGCCCGGAAGCGTACCCGCATCTCAGTAGCGACGGTGGATCTCGCCCGCGTTCAGCTCTTGGATCTCGTGTCGGCGAGCAACTCCGCGGCCTCGCTCGCGTTGGACGCGATGGAGAAGATGCCCGTGAGCCTGGTCAGGTCGAGGATGCCGTCCACCGTCTCGTTCGTGATCAGCGCCAGCCGTCCGCCCTGCGCGGTGTACTCGCGCGACAGGCTCAGCAGGAGCCCGAGTCCGGAACTGTCGAGGTACTCGATCTTGGACAAGTCGGCGATGGTCGCTGGAGGGGCCGCCTTGAGGATCCGGTCGATGTGCATTCGGAATGCCGCGCATTCGCTGTAGTCCAGCTCGCCGGCGAGAGTGAGCGTCCAGAACTGCTCACCCTGTTCGAGTTCCATCGAGACTGCCATGGCGCTCCGTAGGTTTCGAGGGATGTCAGCCACGTATTTACCCAAACGCAAACTGCGCCGTTCTCCACCGCGGGTTACAATGAGGCCGGTCGGCGAACGGGCTGCGCGGGATCGTGGCCGTAAGTATAATGGATGTCCGTTCACGACATCGGCGAAGGAGAATCAGAAGTATGGAACTCGACGTGAAGACAGAGCGCGACGGAGACGTCTGCTCGGTCACCGTCGTGGGTGAGATCGACTTGTACACCTCGCCCATGCTCAAGGAGCGGCTCCTGGCGGCGATGGACGATGGCTGCAAGCTGTTGGTCGTGTCTCTCGATGGGGTCGGTTTCATCGACTCGTCCGGGCTCGGCGTACTTGTCGGCGGACTGCGGCGCATGAAGGAGCGCGGTGGCGATCTTCGGATCGCATGCACGCGCGAGCACGTGCTGAAGATCCTCCGCATCACCGGTCTGGACAAGGTGTTCCCGATCGTCGCGGAGCAGGACGAGGCTCGGGAGCGCTAGGTGTTCTCACTCGGCGGCGGAGAGCTGCTGCTCATAGGGCTGATCGCGCTCATGCTCTTCGGTCCGGACAAGGTGCCCCAGCTGGCGCGTACGGCCGGCAAGGTCATGCGCGAGATCAAGAAGTACAAGGACATCATGGATGCCACCATCCGTGAGCAGATGTACTTGGCCGAGCATCAGCTCGACATCGAGGAGACCAAGAGCGACCTCGACAAGATCACGCAGGCGGCCAAGTCCTCGTATGACGCGATCGCCAACCCCGGCCCTGCCGTCGACGAGTCCGGCGCGTTGCCGCTGGGCAGCACGGTGACCTCCGCCGGGCCCGGCGTCGTCGCCCCGACCCCACCGCCGACCGATGCGAAGTCCGTCGCTGCTCCCAAGAAGGCCACGCGGCCATCCGCGGGCGGGGTTACCGAAGCCGGAGCCCCGAAGCGCGTTCGACCGAAGAAGCCCATCGCCACCGACGAGGATGAGGAGGAGGGGGCCTAGCCCTTCGGGCGGGTCTCCTGAGCGATCAAGATGCCCATCGGACCAGCGATGATGCCCATCATGGGCCACATCAACGAGCTGCGGAAACGACTCACGGTGATCTTCGCCGTGCTCACGCCTGTCACGGGCATCCTGTACATGTTCACGAACAATCTGTTCTTCTTCCTGGTGGCTCCGGTGAGGCCGGTACTTCCCAAGGGCTTCTTTCCGGAGTCCGGGGGGGTCATCTCCACCCGGATGCTCGATCCGATGATGGTGCGCTTCGGGCTCGCTATCTGGGCTGCTGTCGTCATCTGCAGTCCGATAATCATCTGGCAGTCCATGATGTTCTTCCTCCCCGCCCTCAAGCCCAGGGAGAGGAAGTGGTTCACCCCCACATTCGCCGCGGCCGTGGTGCTGTTCATCTTCGGCGTGGTCTTCTGCTACAAGATCGTCCTTGCGGCCTCATTCGCCTGGCTCGTGGAGCAGGCGGGGGCGATCATGACCCTCCTGCCGGACGCGGGCGATCTCGTCAACGTGGTCGAGTTCTTCCTGCTCGGGTTCGGGCTGGCCTTCCAGACGCCGATCGTCGTCTTCTACCTCGTCTACTTCGGAGTGGTGCCCTACAAGACGCTCCGCAAGAACTGGCGCGCCGTCTACGTGGTCACCATCATCATCGCGGCCGCCATCACGCCGGACTTCTCGCCCGTGAGCCTGATCGCGCTGTCCGGCGCCATGATCGTGCTGTACGAGATCAGCCTCGCGCTGGTCCGCATCGTGATGGGTCGGCGCATCAAGGCCGAAGCGGCGGCTGCGGAGACCCTCGACGTGGAGGACTAGAACTCCTTGCACGAGATGGGTATCGTCGCCGAGGTGCTCGCCGCGGCCTCGAGCGCCGCGACTGATGCTCGGGCGGCGCGCATCCTGCGAGTGAGGCTCACTGTGGGGGAACTCACTGCCGTGGTGCCCGACTCCCTCCAGTTCGCTTGGGAGGCTCTGACTCCGGGAACCATCGCGGAGGGCGCAGTGCTCGAGGTGGGAGAGTCCCCGGCGCGGTCCCATTGTTGCGATTGCGGGTGCGATTTCGCTCACGATCGATTCGACCGGCGATGCCCCTCCTGCGGCGGCTTCCTTTGCGAGGTACTCGCCGGAGACGAGCTGCGTATCGACGACGTGGACGTCGAGTAGGATTCGGGGAGTCGGCAAGTGCCGCCGATGACGGCCGTCACGGAGATGATGACGTGAGGATAGACCTGTCCCGTCCGATCCTCGCCCGCAACGACGAGCAGGCCGAGCGGAACCGGCAGAGGCTGGCCGAGCATGGCGTCTTCGCGCTGGACGTTCTGGCGTCACCAGGCGCGGGCAAGACGACCACGATCCTGGCGACGATAGGACGGCTGAGGGACACGTATCGGATCGCCGTCATCGAGGGCGACATCGCGGGCAGCGTGGACGCGGAGAAGGTGAAGTCGCTGGGGATCCCGGCGGTTCAGATAAACACCGGCGGCGCCTGCCATCTGGAGTCCGGGATGATCTCGCGCGCCCTCGACGCGCTGCCGCTGGAGGACCTCGATCTCGTCTTCATCGAGAACGTCGGCAATCTGGTGTGCCCCGCCGAGTTCGACCTCGGTCAGAGCTCGCGCGTCGTCATCCTGTCCGTTCCCGAGGGGCACGACAAGCCGCTGAAGTACCCGGCCGCCTTCGCCCTGGCGGACGCCGTGGTGCTCAACAAGTACGACACCCTGCCGGTCTTCGACTTCGACGAGGCCGAGTTCCGCGCGTCCGTCGGTCGCCTGAACGGGGCGGCGCCGGTGTTCCCCGTCAGCGCCACCAAAGGAGACGGCGTCGCCGAGTGGGCAGGGTGGCTGACGACTCGCATCGAGACCGCGCGCCGGGCGTAGGCGCAAGGAGGAGGTTCCATGGACCGCGCCGAGGCATTCTCGCTCGTGTCCGAACGCATCCCGCAGTCGAATCTCGTCTATCACAGCGTGGCTGTCGAGGTCATCATGACCGCCATCGCCCGCAGGCTCGGGCTGGACGAGGGCGAAGTTGGGAGGTGGGCGCTGGCGGGTCTGCTGCATGACCTCGACTACGCCGAGACGGCGGATCGGCCGGACCGGCACGGCCTGGTCACCGCCGAGAGCCTGTCGGGCGAGGTGGACGACGGGATCGTGCACGCGATACTCGCGCACGCGGACAAGGCTCCCCGGGAGACCATGATGGACAAGGCCCTCTACGCGGCCGATCCGACCACCGGCTTCATAGTGGCCGCGGCGCTCGTCAGGCCCGACAAGGACCTGGGCGCTGTCGAGGTGCGCTCACTGCTGAAGAGGTGGAAGGAGAAGGCTTTCGCGCGTGGCGCCAGCCGCGACCAGATGGACTCGTGTCAAGAAGTGGGTTTGACGCGGGACGACTTTCTCGCGCTATCATTGGCCGCCATGCAGGAGCGCGCCACCGAAATCGGGTTCTGACAACCAGGAACCTCCTGCGCCGACACCGAAGGAAGGCCCGGCCAACGTGCGACTCGTCGTATCCGAGAAGAACATAGCCGCCAAGCGCATCGCCGAGATACTCGCCGTCGGCAAGCCGACCACGGAGAAGTCGTACACGACCCCCATCTATCGCTTCCGGCGAGACGGGATCGAATGGGTCTCCATCGGCCTCAAGGGCCATATCATGGGGGTCGACTTCCCTGACGAGTTCTCCAAGTGGCGTCTCGACGATCTGCAGCCGCTCGTCGACGCCCCCGTGCTGAAGCTGCCGGCCGAGAAGGGCATCATCCAGTCTCTCAAGGCGCTTGCCAAGAAGGCCGACGACGTTCTGATCGCCACCGACTTCGACCGCGAGGGCGAACTCATCGGCGCGGACGCCCGCGACATCGTGCGATCGGCGAACACGTCGGTGCCCGTGGGACGAGTACGATTCTCGGCCCTCACGAAGGATGAGATCGAACGGGCGTTCTCGGCCCCGGGAGAGATCTCCGAGGAGCTGGCCGAGGCGGGCGAATCCCGTCAGGACATCGACCTCATCTGGGGCGCGGTCCTGACGCGGTATCTGACGCTGGCCCACCAGACCATCACGAAGCGACCCTTCGGCGACGTGCTTTCCGCCGGGCGAGTCCAGACTCCTACCCTCAAGCTTATCGTGGACAGGGAAGCTCGAACGGGAGGCTTTCGTCCCCGAGGACTACTGGACCGTGAAGGGCACGTTCGCGGAGGGCGGCGAGGAGTTCGCGGCCTCGACCGCCGTCGACCGCTTCAAGTCGGAGGCCGAGGCGCAGGTCGTCATGACCGCGGTGGCCGGTGCCGAGACCGGCACGGTGGTCGAGGTGAAGATGGTGCGGCGCAAGGTGGATCCTCCCTCGCCGTTCAACACCACGGCGCTGATGGCTGCGGCCGCCTCCGAAGGGCTCAACCCCGCGCGAACCATGCAGCTCGCCGAGTCGCTGTACATGAGCGGGCTGATCTCGTATCCCCGAGTCGACAACACCGTGTACCCGCCCAGCCTGGACCTGCGCGCCGCCCTGAAGGCCCTGCAGGATGTACCGGCCTACCGCGAGCACGCCAAGGCGATCCTTGCCGGGCCGATGAAGCCGACCAGGGGCGCGAAGGAAGCGACCGACCATCCGCCCATCACGCCCACGGGCGCCGCCGATCCGGATCGCCTCGACCCGCAGCACTGGAAGATCTACAACCTCGTGGCCAGGAGGTTCATGGCGACTCTGTCGGGCCCGGCGACCATCGAGGGCACGCGGGTGGACCTGGACGTCGCCGGCCAACGCTTCGTCGCCAAGGGTGACGTCGTGAAGGACCCGGGCTTCCGGGCGGTCTACACCTACGGCCTGAAGAAGGACGAGCACCTGCCCGCCGTCACCGAGGGACAGCAGGTGGACTTCCTCGGCGCACAGATGGACAAGAAGCAGACGCAGCCGACGGCCCGGTACACGCAAGGCAAGCTGATCCAGGAGATGGAGCGCCTCGGACTGGGAACGAAGGCGACGCGGCACGACATCATCCAGGGACTGTTCGATCGCAGGTACGTCACGGGAGACACCGTCGAGCCCACCTGCAAGGGGATCAGCGTGATCCGCGCCCTGTCGGAGTACGCGGGGCACATAACCAGCCCGGACATGACCCGCGAGCTCGACGAGGAGATGGACGCGATCGCCGGGGCGCGCGCGACTCGCACCGAGGTCGTCGACCACTCGAGGCGAGTCCTCGGGGATGTCGTGCGCGCGTTGCTCCCGATCGCCAACCAGGTGGGCGAGACGCTGAAGTCGGCGACCGACGAGGATGCGAAGGTCGGGAAGTGCCCTGTGTGCGGTCACGACCTGGCCATCAAGTTCTCGCCGAAGAACCGCAGCTACTTCGTCGGATGCTCGGGCTATCCCGACTGTCCGCAGACCTACCCTCTGCCGAAGAACGCCAAGTTCGAGTCCGTGGAGGAGTTGTGCGGCACCTGCGGCGCTCCGCAAGTCAAGGTGATCCAGTTCAAGAAGCGCCCGCGCATCATGTGCCTCGAGCCCGAATGCCCCACCAAGAAGGGGCCCGAGATCACGGTCGGAGCGTGCAAGGAGTGCGGCGGCGCGCTCAAGGTGATGTACTCTCAGGTGGGCAGCAGGTATGTCCGGTGCGAGAACTACAGACCCAAGGAACACGAGGTCTCGTACCCGCTGCCGCAGTCGGGAGACATCGAGTCCACTGGAGAGGTCTGCGAGGCGTGCGGCGCGCCGAAGATCGTCGTGCACACCAAGAAGGGGCCGTGGAAGATCTGCATAGACCCCGCCTGCCCGGCCAAGCCCCCGCGCACCGATGGTCGGAAGTTCGCACCCGCTCGCGGGTCCGGCGGCGCTCGCGCGACGGCGGGCGGCAAGAAGCGTTCCGCGAAGTGACGGGGCCGGTCGTGGAGTCGGCGTCGCGTTCTCGCCGGTCCGCGCGTCGTGCCGGCTCCGGGGCCCGCGGGCCTCGCCCAAGAGGGGGTCTGTCGTGACGTATCCGAAGGTGACCATCGTGGGCGCGGGGCATGTCGGCGCCACGGCCGCGTTCAGCCTGGCATCCGCCGGTGTCGCCGACGTGGTGCTCGTCGACGTCGCCGAGGGCCTGCCGCAAGGCAAGGCGCTCGACATGATGCACGCCCGCTCGATCGAGCGGTTCGGCCCGACCGTGACGGGGTCCAACGAGTACGGCTCCACCGCCGGGTCGGACATCGTGGTGATCACGGCAGGCATCCCGCGGAAGCCGGGGATGACGAGAGACGAGCTTCTGGCGGTCAACTCGCGCATCGTGCGCTCTGTCGTGGAGCAGGCGATGTCCGCCTCTCCCGAAGCCGTCCTGCTGTGCGTGACGAATCCGCTCGACGTGATGACGCACTTCGCGTGGCGTCTCGCGGGCCTTCCGAGCGGGCGCGTCCTCGGCATGGGCGGCGTGCTGGACTCCGCCCGGTTCGCCTACTTCATCGCGCGCGAGACCGGCGCCGGCATCGGCGATGTCGAGGCGCTCGTCGTGGGCGCGCACGGGGACGCGATGGTGCCGCTGCCTCGGCTTTCCACGGTCGCCGGTCGTGCCGTGACAGATGTGCTCTCGCCGGATCGGGTGGAGGACGTGGTGCGCCGCACCGTCTTCGGCGGTGCCGAGGTGGTCGCGCTGCTCAAGACCGGCAGCGCATACTACGCTCCCGGGGCGTCCGCGGCATCGATGGTCAAGGCGATGTTGAGCGACAGCCGCGCCGTGATGCCTTCGTGCGTCCTGCTCGAGGGCCAGTACGGGATCTCGGACGTGCACATGTCGGTGCCGGCCGTCCTCGGACGATCCGGCGTGCTCGAGGTCCCGGAACTCGAGTTGACTCCGGAGGAGCTGGCCGGCGTCAGGGCCTCCGCCGCCGGCATCGCCGAGGCGTACTCCGCGCTCGACGCGATCGGCTAGACATGGTGGACAGCGCATCCATCTCGGTGGCCGTCTACGAGGCGATCCGGACCTCGGCTGTGACACTGCGGCCCGACGTCACCGCGGCTCTCAGGCGGGCCGCGCGAAGCGAGACCTCGGCGCGCGGCCGCGCGGTGCTTCTCCAGCTGCTGGACAACGCCGATATCGCGGCGACCGATCGTGTGCCTCTGTGTCAGGACACCGGGACGGTGTGGGTGCGCATACTGCTCGGCTCGGACGAGCGCATCGGCGGCGACCTTCAGCGGGAGGTCGACGCGGCCGTGGCGGCGGCCTACCGCGACGGGGCGCTGCGGATGAGCGTCGCGCGCGACGCGCTGTCCGATCGCGCGAACACCGGCGACAACACGCCCGCATTCGTCGACGTCGTGATGCGGCCGGGTTCGGGCGCCCGCGTCGACGTGATGCTCAAGGGGGGCGGCAGCGACAACGCGTCGATGGTGGCCATGCTCGACCCGTCCGCGGGGCGCGAGGGCGTGCGCGACGCCGTTCTCGCGGCGGTGCGGGCCAAGGGCGCCTCGGCGTGCCCGCCTCTCCTCGTCGGCGTGGGCGTGGGAACCACCTTCGACCGCGTCGGCTCGCTCGCCAAGCACGCCCTTCTTCGCGAGATCGGCTCGCCGAGAGATGACGCGCACGCCGAGTTCGAGGCTGAGCTGCTGGAGGCCGTGAACGCGACAGGCATAGGTCCCGCGGGACTCGGCGGCTCGACAACGGCCCTGGCCGTTCACGTGGAGACCGCCCCGTGTCACATCGCGTCCCTTCCGGTGGCCGTGAACCTGGGATGCTGCGCTGTCCGCTCGGCCTACGTGGACCTGACATGACCGAGAAGGTCGAGACCTCATCGGC
This sequence comes from uncultured Coriobacteriia bacterium, assembly GCA_963695385.1. Classification (GTDB taxonomy): domain Bacteria; phylum Actinomycetota; class Coriobacteriia; order Anaerosomatales; family PALSA-660; genus JANYAK01. The sequence goes on along the minus strand of OY968780.1, from coordinate 1,522,723 downwards.
GGAGGAGACGCTACGTCTGGCCGGCAAGGGCGGCTACACGCGCCTCCTGCGTAATCGGGGCTTCCGCAACCTCTGGATCGGGCAGACCATCTCCGGTGTGGGCGACTGGCTCGTCGTAAGCCTTCTGATCAGCATCGTCGTGCAGCGGTCGAACGGCTCGGCCATGGCGGTCGCCGGGATCATGATCGCCAAGATCATCCCGTCCCTGCTGTTCTCGGGCGTCATAGGCGCCGTGGTCGACAGGTTCGACCGAAGGCGACTGATGATCGCCTGCGACCTGATCAACGGAGCGCTCTGCCTGGGCCTGCTGGCGACGAACGCGCTTCCCGAGAGCGGGGCACTGGCGGTCATCTACGTGGTCACGTTTCTGATGGAGATATGCAACCTGCTCTTCGTCCCGGCCAAGAACGCGGTGATTCCTCTGCTCGTCGAGGAACGCGACCTGGCGGCCGCGAACGGCCTCTCCTACACGACGCAGCAGGCAAGCATGCTGGTCGGACTGCTCGCGTCCGGAGCGATCGTCTCCGTGTTCACGGGCCTCATCGGTCGTATCGCGGCCGCCGGGATCCCGGTGGTGTCGGGTTTCGTCGCGAGCGCTCCCTACCTGGCTGGTCCACAGGCCGGCATAGTGCTCGACTGCCTGTCCTTCACAGTCTCCGCGGCGCTGGTCTCGACCATCTCCGCGAAGTTGCAGGAACGCAGGAAGGGCCATCTCGACTGGCGCCTCTTCGGCCGCGAGGTCGTGGAGTCGCTGACGATCCTTCGAGAGCACAGGGAACTTCGCGGATTCCTCATCACGGTCGGGCTGGCCATACTCGGAGGCGGTGCGATCATCCCCGTCGGCATGGTCTACGTCACTGAGAACCTCGTGGGCGGAGTGCCGTTCCTCGAGATGGTCAAGGGCCTCGAGCGAACGGCCTCCCAGCCTCCGCAGACCTTCATCCTGGTCTTCCTGGCGCTGGGGATGGTGCTGGGCGCGTTCATCGTGCCCCGCATCGCCGTCAGAGTCCGGCTCGAGAGGCTATTCGTCGCCGGAGTGGCGGGCTTTGGCCTCTCGATGCTCGGATTCTCGACCGTCGGATACTACTGGGTGGCGTCCCTGTTCGCGATCGGCGCGGGTTTCATGCTCGCGGCCGTCACCGTGGCCGGTAACACGTATGTGAGCGAGACGGTCGTCGACGAGCAGCGAGGCCGTGTCTTCGCCGCGCTCGAGTCGATCCTCAGGGTCGCGCTGCTCCTCTCGATGGTGGTCATCGCTCCGCTGGGCGACTTCGTGGGTGCGATGGTGCGCCGCTTCCTCGAGTCCAGCGGGGGGAATCCCGCGGACCTCGTGCTCACGCCGTCCCGCATGACGCTGATCCTGGCATCGCTGATCGTGCTGGGGGCCGCCGCATACGCCATGAGCGCGATACCATGGCGGCGTGGGAAGGAGGCGGGCGTCTGATGCCGCACGCGAGATCGCCCGCGCGCCGCAAGGTGACATTGACCCTTCCGGCCACGAAGGATGTGCTGGGAACACTGCGCGCCGGCGACGAGGTCGAGATCTCCGGACCGGTGTACACGGCCCGGGACGCGACACACTCCAGGCTCCTCGCCGAGTTCCACCGCGACGGGGAGTTGCCCTACGGCCTGGCGGGTCAGGTGCTCTTCTACGCCGGTCCCACACCCGCGGCCGCGGGGCGTCCGGTGGGGGCGGTGGGCCCGACGACCGCTCGCCGGATGGACCCGTTCACGCCTGCGCTTCTCGCAGCGGGTACCGCAGGGGCGATCGGAAAAGGTCCCCGGTCCGAAAGTGTGCGAGCCGCATTCGCCGCGCACCGCGCCGTCTACTTCGTTGCGGTCGGGGGATCGGCCGCGCTGCTCGCCCGTCATGTCGTCTCCGCGGAGACGGTGGCCTACTCCGACCTCGGCACCGAGGCGCTGATGAGACTGACGCTCGAGGGGTTTCCGGCGTTCGTGGCCATCGATGCGACCGGCGGGGATCTCTTCGCGCCGGCCGACGCTTCCCCGGGCGGCGGAAGACCGTGAGCGGGGGCGAGCGCCCGCGCGGCCGCTTCATCGTCTTCGAGGGCGGGGAGGGCACCGGAAAGTCGACGCAGGCCCGATTGCTGGTCGACCACCTTCGGGCCGTCGGACGATCGGTGACAGCCGTGCGCGAGCCCGGCGGAACGGACGTGGGTGACCGGATCAGGGACCTGCTGCTGGACCCCGTGCACACCGGCATGGAACCGGTGGCCGAACTGCTGCTCTACGAGGCCAGCCGCGCGCAGCTGGTGGCCTCCGTGATCGCCCCCAGGCTCGCGGCGGGCGACTATGTGGTCTGCGACCGCTTCACCGACTCGACTCTCGCCTACCAGGGATACGGCCGGGGATTGGACCGTGTGGGCATCGCCGCCATGAACCGGTGGGCGACCGGGGCTCTGACCCCCGACCTGGTCCTGCTGCTCGACCTCGATCCGGTGACGGGGCTGATCCGCGCGACGGGTACGGGGGCGGATCGTCTCGAGGCGGAGGAGCTGGCATTCCACGAGCGTGTGCGCGGGGGCTTCCTCGAACTCGCGGACGCTTCCGATCACGTCGTCATCGACGCGTCGCTGACTGTCGAGGAGACGGCTCGGCTTGTCTGGGACGCGGTGAGCGCCGACGACGCGAGCCTGCCGGGATCGACGGCGCCCGGGTGATGATCCCCCGGACCGTCTGGGACGACGTCGTCGGCCAGGATCGGGTGGTGGCCTTCCTGCGCCGCACGGTCACGGACGGCTCGACCACCCACGCGTATCTGCTCGCGGGTCCGCCCGGCGTGGGCAAGAAGACCGCGGCGCGCGCGCTCGCGTGCGCGCTGTTGTGCGCCGACGGCGGTTGCGGCACGTGCGCCGCCTGCGTTCGCGTCAAGCGCGGAGCGCATCCCGACGTGCGCGTCATCGAGCCGGAGGGCGCGGCGACCTACATGGTGGAACAGGTGCGCGACATCATCCACGATGCGAGTCTCAGCCCTGTCGAGGGGCCCGTGAAGGTCTATATCATGGACCGTGCGGAGGCTTTCAACCCGGCCGCGGCCAACGCGCTTCTCAAGACTCTGGAGGAGCCTCCTCCCTACGTCGTTATGGTGCTTCTGGCCACGACCTGGGAAGCGGTCCTCCCGACCATCGCTTCCAGATGCCAGGTCGTGCGGTTCATGGCTCTCGCCCCGCACGTGGCCGCCGCCCTGCTGGCCGCCCGCACCGGCGTCGGCGAGGACGAAGCGCTGGCCGCTCTGGCGGCCTCGGGCGGTGTGATCCCGCGCGCGCTGGAACTCGTGCAGTCCCCGACGCGCCGGGCGGCACGGGAGAGGATGCTGGGCGTGCTTCGGGATCTGCCTGTGATGGACGGTCGTGACGTACTCGAGGCGGCGCGGGAGTTGCTGACCATGGTCAGGGCTCCGCTGGACGATCTGCGGGAACGCCAGGAAGCTGAGATGCGAGAACGCGTCGAGTTCCTCGGGCGGACCGCCGGGTCCCTGAAGCCCATAGAGGAGAAGCACAAGCGCGAGCTCACGGCTCGCGAGCGCGAAGGGATCATGGAGCTGGTAAACGTCTGCGAGAGTTGGTTGAGGGACGTGGCCGCGATCGGTGCGGGAGCATCCGACCTGGTCGCCAACCGCGACGCTTCCGATGACATCGCAGCCGCCGCGACTCGCGTGGGGGATCGCCAGCTGGCGAGGGCGATCTCGGCAGTCGCCGGTGTGCGGCGGAGAATCTCGTATAATGTCAGTCCCCAGTTGGCCGTCGAGGCCATGCTGTTCGACATACAGGAGGCCCTGTCATGCCCACGGTCGTGGGAGTGAGACTCAGAAACGCGGCGAAACCCGTGTTGTTCGATACGTCAGGCGCCGATTCTCTCGTTCCGGATGACGTGGTGGTCGTCTCCACGGACCGCGGAACGGAGTTGGGTCGAGTGGCCGCCGCTCCCCGCGAGCTGGAGGCAGGCGAGTCGCTCGACTCCTCGTGCCGCATCGAGCGGGTGGCTGTGCGCGGCGATCTCGAGACGGCCGAGGCGTTGAACGTCAAGGAACGCGAAGCCATGCCGGTATACCGGCGGCTGGTCAACAAGCACAAACTCGACATGAAGCCGACGGGCGTCGAGTTCATGTTCGACGGCAGCAAGGCGATCTTCTACTTCGTCGCTGAAGAGCGGGTCGACTTCCGCGATCTCGTTCGCGAGCTGGCCTCGGAGTTCCACTCGCGTGTGGATATGCGCCAGATCGGAGTGAGGGACGAGGCAAGGCTGATCGGCGGCCTGGGCCATTGCGGCGAGCAGCTGTGCTGCATGCGATTCGGCGGGGAGTTCCAGCCCGTGTCGATCCGGATGGCCAAGGAGCAGGATCTGCCCCTCAACCCGCTCAAGATCTCGGGGCTCTGCGGGCGTCTGATGTGCTGCCTGCGCTATGAGAACGAGGCCTACAAGGACTTCAAGGGACGGGCTCCCAAGAAGGGCGCGATCATCGAGGTCGGCGACACGCGGGGCAAGGTCGTCGAGTTCAACACCCCCAAGGAGACCGTGACCATGCGCCTCGAACAGGGAGGGTCGGTCACGGTCGGACTCGCCGACATGGACTGTTCCTGCGGCACCGGCTGTCCATGCCGGGTCCGCGCGGAGGCACTTGAGAGCCGGGCTCCGTCGATGGGCTCCGCGATCGGCGAGGTCGCTTCCGTGAGCGGCGTGCCGTCGAGGCTGCGACAGAGCACTCGACCTCAGGAGACGGCGCGGCCGAAAGAGGCCGCACAGCCGCAGGAGACGGCTCCGGCCGAGCGCGCGCCGCGTCGCCGTCGACGCCGGGGCTCGGGCTCCGGGTCGGGCGAAGGGTCGGCGCAGGCCGAAGGGGCCCAGGTCAAGACGCCGCAGCCCGCGCCCGGTCCTCAGCAGCGTCAACAGAAGCCGAGGCGATCCGGCGAACGCGCGCAGCAGCAGGCCGGGCGCGACAAGCAGCCGGGAAGCCAGTCCCCCGCGGCGGGTGCGCAGACGCCGCCCCCGGCCCAGGGCGCATCCACGCCGACCCCGGGACGGCGCAGGCGCCGTCGCGGTTCCGGCACGGGCGGCACGCCGGCCGCAGAGTAGCAGGTCTTGCGAGGCGGTCGCCGCACGAGTCTTGTTGTGCGTGCGGCCGTTCTGGCTATACTACCGATTTGCGCCGACGTAGCTCAGCTGGCCAGAGCACCGCACTCGTAATGCGGGGGTCAAGGGTTCGAATCCCTTCGTCGGCTCCACAGATCACTTTCGGGGATTTCGGTCCCCGCTTCTGATTTCAGCGGCGGCTCTCAGCGCTGTTCCGCTACCAGCCCGGGGACATGAGGCGTATCGTCATACGCACTCGACGCGAGATGAGTCTCGCAGGCTGGTTGGGCGGTTGCTCGACCTTCACAGAGGGGGATCCCGTGAGAAGCGCAGTCAAGTTCATGTCCGCACTGGCTGTGCTGGCGGTCCTTCTGATCGCACCGTCAAGTGCCGTGGCGCAGCAGGCTGGGATTCCCGATGGGGTGCGCGCTTCGACAGTGCAGGGCCAAGTGGGCCGACCTGGCGAGACATCCGAACTCAGCGCTCCGGCAATTGGGACCGTGGTTCCAGCCACGGGGAATCCGGGCGATACCTTCCGTTTCCAGATCGTCTGGAAGAACAGCTTCACGGAGGAGCTCGGAAAGGAGCACTACCCGTATGAAGCGAAGGTGTACATCGACGACGTGCCATACGACATGATCCAGGCTCCCGAGGGGGATGCCCGATGGTCCGTCGGAATCATCTACTACTTTGACGCGAGACTCGCCCCGGGAATCCATCACTACTGCTTCGAGTTCAAGGAACACTGCGTCTGGGATACCCTGCTTGGCCCGGTGTGGTTCGACAATGACGCGCAGAGTCCTGCCGGCTTCCCTTCCCATTGGCTGGCGCCAACGACGCATGCGAAGTTCACCGGGCCGATGGTGAATGCCAGCGTCAGGGTCCCCGGCTTCCTGCCGAGCACATCGGGGTTGCACTTCGCGAACAACTGGCCCGCCGACTCGGACTGGGGGAGTGTTCCTGTCCTGGGAGTCCAGCTCCCCATCGTCAACGTCTCGTCGGGGATGTGCGGCGGGATGGTCTTCACCGTGCGGGACTATTGGGAAGCAGGAATGTCCGTGCCGTCCGATACCACCCCGCCGACAAGCGGGCCTCTGTTCTCATACATGTGCAACCGGTTGTATGACAGTTTCAACCTGGCCTGGATCCCCCCTGGGCCGGTGACGTACATGGCCCTGATGGACCCGGCCCTGCCGGATCATGAAACGGACGCCAGTCTGGCTGGATTGGCTCCTCACGGCAGGGCTTGGATCATGATCAACGACGAATGGCCGAAGATCCAGAGGGACCTAGACGCTGGTCGTCTGAGCCCCATAGGGCTGGTCGAAGTGAAGTCGGCCGATCCCACTCAGATGGGCAACAACCACCAAGTCCTGGCCTATGGATACGACATGAATGGGACGGACCTGATTATCCACGTCTATGATCCGAACTCTCCCAACAGCCCATGGAATGACAGAGTCACCCTCTCCCTGAGTCTCGCGGACCCGCTACACACGACACCGGTGACCCTCTCAAACACCATCCTGGCGGATGACACCCCTGTATGGTGCTTCTTCCGTCCCGTATACAACTGGGTCTCCCCACCTCTGGTCCAGCCGGTCACGGCTCCGACGATCAACCCCAGCGGCGGCACCTTCAGCGGCCCGGTGAGCGTCACGTTGGGCTGCACGGCCCCCGGTGCGACGATCTACTACACGATCGACGGCTCGCTGCCCACGCACGATTCTCCGTTCGTCGCGCCCGGCGCGACGCTGATGGTCTCGAGCAGCCGGACCGTGAGAGCCGTAGCGGCCCACCCCGGCTGGCTCGACAGCCCGGCAGTGAGCGCCGTCTTCACGATCCTTTCGGCGACCCCAACGCCGACCTCGACCCCGACACCAACGCCCATCCCGACGCGTGAGCCGATCCCGACACGCACGCCGATCCCGACACGCACGCCGATCCCGACACGCACACCGATCCCGACAGCCACTCCCGCTTCCACGCCAACGTCCACCCCTGCGCCAACGCCGACGCCAACGTCGATGCCGCGACCGGCACATCTCGTCTCGGATCCGGTCGCCCCGGCCACCATGTCCCACACCAGGTCCTATACGGTGTACGCCACGCTGAAGCCTCGTCACGCCGCGGGCTCGTATCCCGTACGCATCTACAAGTACCGTCTGGTCTCGCGCAAGTGGAGGTCCTACGGCTACGTGAGGGCCAAGGCCACCAACTACTCGACGTACACGAAGGCCTCGGTGAGGCTGAAGCTCACGACCAGGGGCAAGTGGCGCCTGAGGGCATACGCGCCCGCGGACAGTGCCCACGCGGCGAAATGGTCAAGCGGCTACGACTACGTCACGGTCCGGTAGGCGGAGTTCACGAGTCCCCGCAGGCGGTCGTCCCCGAAGGGGGACCGCTGTCGCGTCAGGCGGCAGCGGGCTTCGCCGGCCCATGCCTGCACATACCGGTCGGAGAGCCGAGGTTCCACATGACGCGAGCGGGGAATACGATTGGCTGCGTCCAGTCGCCGCGATCGGCGTCAGGGCCCCGGAGACGAGAGGTAGCCATGAGATTCCCACCGATGCGTCGGGAAACGCCGCTGCTCACGATCCTGCTGTGCGTTTCCATGCTGTTCTGGCCGGCGCTCGCGCATGCCCTCTACGACGGTCCGCCCGCTTCGAAGGCGGCCGGATCCGATCTGACCGCCGCGTTCGGATTCGCCCCCGCTGGGAAGGCTGAGCTCAAGCCATCGATGGCGGCGATGCGTTCCAGCGCGGCCGATGCCCGCCCGGCGGCGGACTGGGCGGCTCCCTCCGTCGCTGGTGAACTGATAGTCGTGCTGGACGCCAGGTCTTCGGTCTCCGCCTCAGTGCTCGCGCTGGAGAATGCGGGCGCCAGCGTGAAGCGGGACAAGTACGTGCCCAAGTCCCTGGTGGTCAAGGTTCCGCGTGGAGTGGAAGCCGTCGACTTTGCCGGAGTCGCGGCCGAAATGCCCGGAGTGGCATGGGTGCAACCCAACTACGTCTATCACGCGGACTTCGTTCCGAACGACCCCCTGTTTCCCAGTCAATGGGGCCTCAAGAGCATCGTCGCCACGGCCGCATGGGACATCACCAAGGGCGACAGCTCCGCGCTCGTGGCCGTCGTCGATACCGGAGTGGACCTTACTCACCCGGATCTCGTGGCGCGGGTCGACACGATCAACGACTATGACTTCGTCAACGGCGACACGGACGCGACGGACGATGAGGGCCACGGCACCCACGTGGCAGGCATAATCGCCGCCACCGCGAACAACTCCTTCGGCGTGGCCGGGGTCGCCCCCGAGTGCCGCATACTGCCCATCAAGGTCCTGGACTCGAACGGGTCCGGCACGTCCCAGTCGGTGGCAGCCGGAATCCGCTACGCGGCGGAACGCGGTGCGAAGGTCATCAGCCTGTCGCTCGGAGGACCGTACGATCCCTACTCGGCGAGCGCTGTAGATTACGCGAGAACCAAGGACTGCGTCGTCGTGGCCGCTTCCGGCAACGACGGCGTTCCCACTGGCGCGGACTACCCGGCGCGGCTTCCCGGGGTCATCGGTGTGGCCGCGGTCGATTCCTCAGGCCAGCGTGCCAGCTTCTCGAACTACGGGATCGGCGTGGACATCGCCGCTCCCGGCGTCGACATCCTCTCGACCCTGCCGAACGGCCAGACGGGTACCCTCTCGGGGACGTCGATGGCCACGCCATTCGTGTCAGGAGTGGCCGCGCTCGTGCGCACCGTCCACAGGGACTGGACGAACGCGCAGGTCGAGACCCGCCTGATGGAGACAGCTCAGGATCTGGGAGCGGCAGGTATCGACGACTCGTTCGGCTGGGGTCTGGTGCGGGCGGACAGAGCCGTCGCCGTTTCCGTGGCTCCCGATGACGGCCAGATCCCTGGCGTGCCGATGCCGTCGTCGCCGGCCTCGGGCTCGTTGGACGCGGCCACGGACCTTGACGATGTGTTCAGCGTGTACGTGGGAGCCGGTCAGACACTCGATGTCAGCCTCGCAGGGGCCGCCGGCACCGATTTCGATCTCCACGTGTTCCCGCCGGGCTCCAGTGACGTGCATTCGCCGGCACAGGAGGTCGCCGGCTCGACGCTCCCGACATACCCGGAGGCGGTCTCCTACGCCGCCGCCGCATCGGGCTGGCACTACGTGGACGCGCGCGCGGTCTCAGGCGCCGGGACGTATTCGCTGACGTGGTCCGTGACCGGTTCGACAGACGACAACATCCCCGGAGTGATCCTGCCGGCGTCGCCCGCCAGCGGGACCCTGGACGCGAGCACAGATCTCGACGATGTCTATCGCGTGCACTTGGAGGCCGGCAAGCAGCTCACCGTGCAGATGAAAGGACCCGCTACCGCCGACTTCGATCTTTGGCTGTTCGGTCCCGATGCCGTTGACGTGATGACGGACCCCCCGCTGATGAAGCGGCAGTCGAGCGGCTCCAACGAACTGTTGAGGTTCGTGGCCCCCGCCACCGCCGACTACTACATCGACGCGTACGCATACAGCGGGTCGGGCGCCTACACCTTGGAGTGGCGGGTCGGGGACTACGCGCCCGACGACAACATCCCCGGCGTGGCGATCCCCCCGTCGCCCGTCTCGGGTCTCGTGGGGGGTCTGACCGACACCGATGACGTCTACAAGGTCTACCTGCAGGCAGGGCAGACCATCGATCTGTCTCTCTCCGGAGAGGTGGGGACGGACTTCGATCTGTACCTCTATGGCCCCGGTGCCACGGACGTGGACGTCGACCCTGCGGTTGCCCGGTCCAGGCTCTTCACGTACCCGGAGAACGTAACGTACACGTCCGCGGCCACCGGCTACTACTACGTGGACGTCTACGCGGATCCGACGAGCCCGCCGGGCTCCTATCAATTCACGTGGTCCGCCGCCGTGGCGCCGGACGACAACATCCCCGGAGTGCCGCTCGCAGCCTCGTCCGTCTCGGGAACGCTGGGAGTGACCGTCAACACGGATGACGTGTACAGGGTGCACGTCCTCGCAGGGCAGAGGATCTACGCCTCTCTCGACGCGTCGCTGTCGACAGGGTACGAACTGCATCTCTTCGGTCCGGACGCCACGGACATCCGGTTCTCACCGGCTCTCGTCAGCGTGACGGGCGCCGTCTACCCGAAGGTGCTCGTCTATCCTCCGACGGCGGATCCCGCAATCGGGACCGCCGGCGACTACTACCTGCTGGTGCACGCCTTCTCGGGCGAAGGACCGTACCGCCTGGAATGGAGTCCGTCGGGCATGCCGCCTCCTCCTCCGACACCGATACCGACACCAACACCCGGGCCGACGCCGACACCTGGTCCGACACCAACACCCGGGCCGACGCCGACACCTGGTCCGACACCCACACCGGGGCCGACCCCGACGTCGGCTCCCACGCCGATCCCGACGCCGACGCCGGCCCCCGTTCTCACGGCGCGCCTGTCGATCCACAGCACGCTCAGCGTGTCCCGGAACTTCAGGAACTTCACGATCGATGGCTACGCCACTCCGAGTCCGGGCATGGTCGGCCAGTACGTCCGGGTGCAGTGGCGGCGGCTTGGCAGGTCGAGTTGGTCGACCCTCAAGAAGGTCAGGCTGATAGCGAAGAACCGGAAGCCTTACTATTCCTACCGCTTCATCCACAAGAGGACGACAAGGAGCGGCACCTACTACTTCCGCTCCCTGTACTACTCGAGCAAGTACAGGGCCGGTCACTCCGCCCAGAGGAGGGTGACCATCAAGTAGTCCGGCGATGGCGGTCGACGCCGCCGCCGGGTGTCGTGGGTCCGCCATCGGGCGTGCCGGAAGTGCGGGGAGCGGCAGCAAGTGCGCCGCTCCCCGCACTTCTGCTACCGTCCGCCGGACATCCCACCCCCTCCGCGCATCCATGTGGCGTTGTATGCTTGCGGGTGTATCACGCTGGATGCTAGATTAACGCCACCCGACGCCAGTACCGGCAGACTTGGCATCTCGAACCCTGCCGAAGCGGCGCAGTCCGCGATCGGGCGACGGATATCACGAAGAATGGTCGACGAGACGGGGAGCGCGTGGAGCCGAGGCTTGTCATCGACTACATAGGCGTCGGAGCGTTTCTCATCGTTGGGATCGCTTTCGTCTTCGGGACTCTGGGGCTGTCGCGCATGCTCGCGCCGCGCAAGCCGAATCCCGAGAAACTGTCCATCTACGAGTGCGGTGTCGAGCCCATCGGCCCGCCCTGGGTGCAGTACCGGATCGGTTACTACGTCTACGCCCTCCTGTTCGTTCTGTTCGACATAGAGACCGTCTTCCTCTACCCCTGGGCGGTCACGGTGGGCTCGGCGAGCCTGTTCGTCCTCTTCGAGATGGTGGTCTTCATCGGCATCCTCGCCGCGGGCCTCGTCTACGCTTGGAGAGAAGGGGCGCTTCGGTGGCGCTAGATCGCTTGACCGGCGAGAGCTCCATCCTGTTCATCCGTACCGAGCAGCTGCTCGACCTGGCTCGTCGGAACAGCCTGTGGTACCTCAGCTTCGGCATCGCCTGCTGCTCCATCGAGGGTCTGATGGCAGCCGGCGGCCCGCGCTGGGACTACGACCGGTTCGGCGTCTTCCACCGCGGCACGCCCCGGCAGGCCGACGTGATGATCGTGGCGGGGACCGTCAACAAGAAGATGGCGAAGTCCGTCAAGCTGCTCTACGACCAGATGCCCGATCCGAAGTGGGTCATAGCGATGGGCGCGTGCGCCAGCAGCGGCGGTCCGTTCCGCGAGTATCCCAACGTCGTCCTCGGTGTCGACAAGGTCATCCCCGTGGACGTCTGGGTGCCCGGTTGCCCGCCGCGGCCGGAGTCCATGCAGTACGCGTTCATGCAGCTGCAGAAGAAGATCAAGCGACAGACGGAGGAGCGCCTTGCGGCCAGACGTCAGCGCAACGGCTAGCCTTCTGGCCGCAGGCGGGACGCGAGTCACGGGGATCTCCGAGGAGCCCCTCGGGGTCGTGTGCCGTCTCGAGACAGGAGAGGTCGAGAACGCCCTGACGACCCTCAAGTCCGAGGGATACGACTTTCTCGTCGATCTCCTGGCCCACGACACGGGCGAGGCCCTCGAGGTGACGTGGCACATCCGCAGCCTCGCGGACCTCCGCGAGATGTATCTCAAGGCCCCGGTGCCGTACGACGGCGAGGCACCCAGTGTCTGGCAGCTCTACCCGGCCGCCCTGTTCGCCGAGCGCGAGGCGGCGGAACTCCTCGGGATGTCGTTCCCCGGCCATCCGAACCTCAAGCGCCTTCTGACCTCCGACGACGTCGACGGCTTCCTGCTGCGCAAGTCGCTCCTGATCAGGACCGAGGAGGAGGTGACCCTCCTTGGCGACCGATGAGACCGTTCGAGCTTCCGGCGCCGTCGTTCCGGAGGGCGCCAGCCCCATGCTGCTGCTGCCGAAGGGCCTGCGCCGTGCGCCGCAGGGCGTCGACGAGGTGGCAACCGAGCATCTGGTCATCAACTGCGGCCCCCAGCACCCGTCCACGCACGGCGTGCTGCGGGTGCTTCTGGAACTGGACGGCGAGTCCGTCATAGCGGCGGAGGCGGCGCTCGGGTACCTGCATCGCGGGATCGAGAAGCTCGCGGAGCATCGGCGCTATCACCAGGTCGGGACCCTGATGGACCGTTCGGACTACCTCTCCGGCATCCACACCGAGACGGCTTTTGCGATGGCCGCGGAGCAGCTCGGCGAGGTCGAGGTGCCTGAGAAGGCGCAGTGGATCCGGGCGCTGGTCATGGAGGTCAACAGGATCGCCAGCCACGCTCTGTTCATCGGCACCTTCGCGATGGACACCGGAGCGATGGCGCCCTTCCTGTACGCGATGCGAGAGCGCGAGGTCATGCTGGACGTCCTCCAGGAACTCTCGGGCCAGCGGATGACGTTCAACTACGTGCGTCCCGGCGGTGTCGCCTTCGACCTGACGCCGGGAATCGACAACAAGATCCGCGCCTTCCTCGACACGTACGACAAGTACGTGGACGAGTACGAGGTGCTGCTGGGTGGCAACGAGATCTTCCAGGTGCGCTGCAAGAACGTCGGAGTCATCGACGCCGAGACGGCGGTCGCGTTCGGTCTCACCGGCGGCTGCCTGCGCGCCTCCGGCGTGAACTTCGACGTACGCAAGGCCATACCCTACGGTCCCTACCCGCAGCTGAAGTTCGAGGTGCCGTTGGGCACGGTGGGCGATTGCTGGGACCGTTACCAGGTCCGCCTCGACGAGATGCGCTGGGCCGGCAAGCTGCTTCGCCAGATCGTCGACGGCATGCCCGAGGGCGACTACAAGGCCAAGATCCCCAAGGTCTTCAGGCCGCCGGCGGGCGAGGCATACGCCTCCGTCGAGTCCCCGCGCGGCGAGCTCGGCATCCATCTCGTCTCCGACGGCTCCGACAAGCCCTATCGCGTGCGCGTGCGCCCGCCATGCCTGTACAACCTCGCGGTCATCGACGAGGCGCTCGCGGGCGGCCTGGTCGCCGACGCGATCATCATCATCGGCAGTCTCGACTTCGTCTTGGGGGAGATCGACCGATGAGCGGCGTGCTGGCAAGTCCCGTCGCGCAGGTGGCCATCCCGGTCGTGGCGGCGCTCATCCTGATGCTGACCACAGGCCTCGTGCTCATCTACATGATCCGGAAGGTGTTGGGTCACCTGCACCTGCGGTACGGGCCGAACCGCGTCGGACCGCTGGGGACGCTCCAGACGGTGGCGGACGTGTTCAAGCTGATCGCCAAGGAGGACTTCCGTCCCACGGCCACCGACAAGTGGCTGTTCAGATTGGCGCCGGCCGTGGTCTTCGTGCCATCCTTCATGGCCTTCATGCCCTTGGCGTTCTCGGGCAGCTGGAGGTTGTCGAACCTGGACACGGGAGCGCTCTACATCTTGGCCGTGGGATCCTTCGTGCCGATCGGCATCCTCATGGCGGGCTGGTCGTCCAACTCGAAGTGGTCGCTGCTCGGCGGCATGCGCGCGGCCGGGCAGCAGATCGCCTACGAGGTCCCGCTTCTGTTGTCCGTGCTGACCCCCGTGATGATGGCGGGCAGCATGAACATGACGGCCATCGTCAACGCGCAGGCGGGCACGTGGTACGGCATCCCGCGTTGGTTCTGGCTTCCGCACATCATCGGCTTCGTGCTGTTCATCATCGCCGGCCTCGCCGAGACCAATCAGACGCCGTTCGACATGTCCGAAGCGGAATCCGAGCTCATCACCGGTTTCGCGAACGAGTACTCGGGGATGCGTTTCGCGTTCATGTTCCTTGCGGAGTTCACCAACATGTTCATCATCTCGGCACTGGGCGTGACGCTGTTCTTCGGCGGCTGGCTGGTGCCGTGGTTCGATCAGGCTCCGTGGGCGATCACGATCGCGCCGGTGGTCTTCATGATCAAGGTCTACGTCGGCATCTTCGTGATGATGTGGATCCGCGGCACGCTGCCGCGCATACGTATCGACCAGATGCTCGCCTTCGCGTGGAAGGGCCTCATACCGGTATCGCTGGCATGGGTCGTCCTCTTCGCGATCATCGTCCGGGTGGTGAGACTGTAGCCGTGTACGGTATCGGTTTCATCAAGGGTCTGGCGGTCACCATCACCAACTGGGCGCGTGGTCCCATGACCATCCAGTATCCGGAGGAGCGCCTGGTCCTGCACGAGCGGACGCGGTGGGCGTTGGCCTCCAAGTTCGACGAGGACGGCGCTCCGAAGTGCACGGCGTGCATGGCCTGCGTAAGGGAGTGCCCCGACTTCATCCTGCATCTCGAGTCGTCGGCCAAGCCCGAGGGCGGCAAGCACATCGACAGCTTCGTCTACGAGATGGGGGCCTGCATGATGTGCGGCCTGTGCGTCGAGGCGTGCCCGTTCGACGCGATCCACATGTCGCACGAGTACGAGTTGGCCACGTCCGATCACGACGAACTCGTCCGCGTGCTGCTCAAGGACCTCGACGCGGCCTCGACCCGCAAGGCCAAGACCACCGAGCCCGGTGATGCGGCGAAGCCCGCCGAGAGCGCGGGCGCCGCGGACGCGAAGGAGGCGAAGGATGACTGATTCGGTCCCGATCATCCCGTTCCTCGCGCTGTCGGTTGCGACCCTCGGAGGCACGATCGCGATGCTGGTGTCGCGCAACGTCGTGCACGCCGCCTTCTGGGTACTCGAGGTCATGGTCGCGACAGCCGGACTGTTCCTCCTTCTGTCCGCCGAGTTCCTGGCTCTGGTGCAGCTGCTCGTCTACGCCGGCGCTGTGGCGGTGCTCCTGCTCTTCACCATCATGATCACCCTTCGCAGACGAGAGGACGCCGAGCGCTCCCTCGACCTGTCGCTTCCGGCTCTGGGCATCTCGGTGGTCTTCGGGGTGGCGGCCGCCGCGGCGGTCGGGACATTCCGGGGAACGCCCGCGCCGATGCCGGCGCACACGCCCGGCGCGGCCGAGTTCGGCCAACTCCTGTTCACCCGCTGGGCGCTGCCGTTCGAGATAGCGTCCGTCGTCCTGCTGATCGCGCTTGTCGGCGCCGTGTTGTGGGCCGGAGGTGACGACGGGCGATGACAGTCGGACTCGAAGCCTTCCTCATCCTCGGTGCACTCATGTTCAGCGCCGGTCTCTACGGTGCGATCTCGAAGAAGAGCGCAGTGATGGTCCTCATGTCCCTTGAGGTCATGGCCAACGCAGTGAACATCAACCTCGTTGCGATGTCGCGGTTCCTCGAGCCGGCGACCATGACGGGCCAATTCTTCGCGGCGTTCGTCATGGTGGTCGCCGCGGCCGAGATAGGCCTCGGCCTCGGACTCGTGCTCGCGCTGTACCGGCGCACCCGTACGGTCGAACTCGACCGTCTCGACCGGCTGAAGGGGTAGAGGCGTGGCCTGGGTCGCACTGATACCGCTGCTGCCGGCACTGGCGTTCTTCGTCCTGTGGCCGATGTCGCGCCGCGTGCGCAACTCGTCGATCTGGATCGCGCTGGTCGCCGCCGTCGGATCGCTGGTCCTGGCAGTCATCGCGTTCGCAGCTGTATGGGGCGCTCCGCACGGCGAGGGCGCGGAGCCGGTCTATCGCGCCAGCGCGCAACTCGGCGAGCTGGGCGGGGTGCCGTTCAAGGTCGGCATCCATCTCGATCCCGTAACGGCTGTCATGTTGCTGGTCGTCACGATCGTGGGCACCTGCGTGGCCGTCTACTCAGTGGGATACATGCGGGAGGAAGAGCGCAAGGGCTGGTACTTCGCAGCGCTGTCGCTGTTCAACGCGGCCATGCTCGGGCTCGTGCTGGCCGACAACTTCTTGCTGCTGTACATGACCTGGGAGGTCATGGGCCTGTGCTCGTACCTGCTGATCGGCTTCTGGCACGACCGTGAGGAGGCGCGCTTCGCATCCATCAAGGCCTTCCTGACCACTCGCGTGGGCGATGTCGCCTTCGCTCTGGGACTCGCGGTCATGTGGACCAAGATGCACTCGTTCGACTTCGCCGCGGTCCTCGGGGAAGGCGCGCACTGGGAGACCGGCGCCGCGACGGCCGTGGCGATGCTGTTCCTCCTGGGAGCGATGGGCAAGTCCGCCCAGGTGCCTCTGCACGTATGGCTGCCGGATGCCATGGCCGGTCCGACGCCCGCATCCGCGACCATCCACGCCGCGACGATGGTGGCCGCGGGCGTCTACCTGGTCTCGAGGGCTCTTCCGATCTTCCACGAGGCCGCGCCTTGGGTACTCATGGTGGTCCTCGTGGTCGGGCTCACCACCCTTCTGGTGGCGGGCCTGCTCGCCCTCGTGCAGCACGACATCAAGAAGATCCTGGCGTACTCGACCATCAGCCAGCTCGGATACATGTTCGTGGCGCTGGGTGCGGGCAGCGAGATCGCCACGCTGTTCCACCTGACCACGCATGCGTTCTTCAAGTCGCTGCTGTTCCTCGGGGCCGGCGTGATCATCCACGCCACGCATACTCAGGACATCCGCGAGATGGGTGGGCTTCGCAAGAAGATGACCTGGACGACGGTGGCCTTCACCACCGGCGCCCTGGCTCTGGCCGGCTTCCCACCGTTCTCGGGCTTCTGGAGCAAGGACGAGATCCTGGGTCTGCTGTGGGAGAAGCAGCTGTATCTGCCATTCGCGCTTGGTCTGCTGGGCGCCCTGGTGACGGCCTTCTATGTGGCCCGCATGTGGTTCCGGGTCTTCAGCGTGAACCGTGGAGATGGCGGGCACGCGCATGAAGGCGAGCCGGTGATGGTCGGCCCGACCCTGGTGTACGCGGTCATCACGGCTTGCATCGGCTTCGCGGGCCCGACGATCGCGACGTTCCTGGGTGAGCCCAAGGGATGGCCTGAGATCTCGATACCGATGGTGTCCAGCGTAGGGGTCGTGGCTGTCGGCCTCGCGTCGGGCTGGTACGTCTTCGGACGCGCTCACGCCGTGGACACCGAGGCGATCAAGACGCGCCTCGGGTGGGTGTACACCGCGCTGGCCGAGAAGCTGTACTTCGACAAGGTGTACAGCAGGCTGCTCATCAGGCCGTACATGGCCCTCGCCGATTCCTTGGCCAGGTTCGACGGTCGGGTCATCGACGGGATCGTCAACGGCGTGGCATCCGCCTGGAAGGCCACCTCCGCCGGCGGCTGGACGTTCGACATCAAGATCATCGACGGGACGGTCAACGGCTTGGCGGCCTTCGTGAAGGAGACGGGTGCGCGCGCTCGTCGCATCCAAGTCGGCCGCGTCCAGAGCTACCAGCGGTTCATGTTCGCCGGAATCGTTGTGTTCTTCGTACTCACGTTCGCGATCCTCATGAAGGGGGCCTGACGGCATGTTGCTTTCCGCCATCGTCTTCCTGCCGCTGCTCGGTGCGGTGGTGACGGCGTTCCTGCCGAAGGGCAACGCCGTCGCGCCACGCTGGGTCGCGGCCATCACGACGGCCATCGACCTGGTGCTGGTCGGCTGGCTGGTCGCCGGCTTCGATGTGACCAAGGGCATGCAGTTCACCGAGAACTTCGACTGGGTGCCGCAGGCGGGGATCCGCTACCACTTGGCGGTCGACGGCATCTCGATCTCCATGCTCGCCCTGTCCGCCCTGCTCACGTTCCTTTCGGTGCTCGTGTCGTGGAACGTCAAGGACAGGCCCAAGGGCTACTTCGCCATGATGCTGCTCCTGCTGGTCGGCATGAACGGCGTGTTCGTGGCGCTCGACTTCGTCCTCTTCTACGTCTTCTGGGAACTGGTCCTCGTCCCGATGTTCTTCATGATCGGCCTGTGGGGAGGTCCCCGGCGCGAGTACGCGTCGATCAAGTTCTTCCTGTACACGCTGTTCGGCTCGGTGTTCATGCTCGTCGGCATTCTGGCGCTCTACCTGCACAACGGCGCCAACACCTTCGACATGCTCGAGCTCACGAAGCTGGGCGCCGCCGGCGCGTTCGCCGGCAGCTTCGGGTGGTGGGTGTTCCTGGCCTTCTTCCTCGGCTTCGCCGTCAAGGTGCCTGTGTGGCCATTCCACACCTGGCTGCCTGACGCACACGTGGAGGCGCCGACCGCGGGCTCCGTGCTGCTGGCCGGCATACTTCTGAAGATGGGCACGTACGGATTCATCCGGATATCGCTGCCGATGCTGCCGGAGGCGGCGAAGAGCTTCTCCTACTTCATCGCCGTGCTCGCGGTGATCTCGATCATCTACGGCGCGGCTGTCTCGTTCGCGCAGACCGATCTGAAGAAGCTGGTCGCCTACTCCTCGGTCTCGCACATGGGCTTCGTGATGCTCGGGATCGCGGCCGGAAACGTCGAGGGGATCAACGGCGCGGTCGCCGTCATGTTCAGCCACGGCGTCATCACGGGCATGCTCTTCATGATGGTCGGCATCGTATACGAGCGAACGCACACCCGTACGATCGCCGACCTGTCCGGTCTCGTTGCTCATGTGCCGGTTACCGGCGGCATCTTCGCCTTCACCGCGATCGCATCCTTGGGTCTGCCCGGTCTGGCAGGCTTCGTGGGCGAGTTCCTGAGCCTTCTTGGGGCATGGAAGAGCGCCCCTCGCGTGCCGGAGTACCTGACCGTTCTGGCCGCCATGGGTGTGCTCCTGGCGGCTGCGTACCTGCTCTGGATGGTCCTGCGGGTAGTGCTCGGCAAGCCGTCCGAGACGGTCCTGAAAATCAGTGACGTCACGCCGCGGGAAGTCGCATATCTGGCTCCCATGATCGCCCTGACGATCATCGTCGGAGTGTGGTGGGGCAGCCTGTTGCGGTACGTCGATCCCGCCGTCAAGGCGCTCATAAGCATGACCGGAGCCGCGTGACATGCGCTCCTACGTCCTGATAGCCCCCGAGATAGCGCTCCTCACCACCGCGCTCCTGGTCATGTTCGCCGACCTGCTGTCGGCCGGACGTCGCAGGGCGTCGGCCTGGCTGGGCGTCGTGGGCTCGCTCGTGGCCGCGGGACTCGCGTTCTGGGCCGGTACGGGTGAGGTCACCCTCTTCGGCGGCATGCTCAACGTCGACGGCGCCGCGGAGATGGTCAGGATCGCAACCGCGCTGCTGACCGCCGTGTTCCTCCTTTGGGTCGCCGGAAAGGGGATGGGCGTCGGCAAGGTGCGGCACGCGACGGTCCTCGTGCTGCTGTCCTCCCTCGGATCGATCCTCATGGCGTCTGCGCAGGACTGGGTCGTGCTCTTCCTGGCGATTGAGACCGCGACCATGCCGCTGTACGTGCTGATCGGGTACGACCGCGATGACGAGCGCGGCCTCGAGGGCGCGATGAAGTACTTCCTGCTCTCGATGATCACCAGCATCGCGATGCTCTACGGCCTGTCGTTCGTGGTCGGCCTGTCTGGGACCACGGCGTACGCCGGACTGGCGATAGGCCGATTCGGTGTTGTCGGGTTGTTCGCCGTGGTGCTCGTGATGGCGGGTCTTTTCGCGAAACTGACCGCGGTGCCGTTCCACTGGTGGGCTCCCGACGCCTATGCGGGCGCGCCGGCCTCATCGGTCGCGTTCGTCTCGTCGGTGCCGAAGCTGGCCGGTATCGTCGCGGTCGCCCGAGTCATCTTCATCTTCGTGCCGCAGACCCCGGCGGTGCTCAGCGTCGTGATCATCACCGCGGTCGCCTCGATGGTCCTCGGCAACGTGGCCGCCTACCCCCAGCGCGACATCCGCCGCCTTATGGCCTACTCGGGCGTCGCGCACGTCGGCTACGTTCTGGTGGCATTCGCCGCGGGCTCGGCCCTGGGCATCCAATCGGCGATCTTCTATGCCTTGGCCTATGCCATCCCGTCGATGGCCGTGATGCTGATCGTGGCCGACGAGGGCAACGACATGGAGGACCTGGCCGGATTGGGGCATCGTCGTCCTTGGACCGCCGCCGCCATGGTGGCGCTTCTTCTCTCCCTCATCGGCGTTCCGCCGATGGTGGGCTTTCTCGGAAAGGTGTATGTCTTCGGCGCGGCCTTGGAGGCCGATCTGGCCTGGCTGGCGGTCGTCGGGGTCACCATGAGCGTGGTCTCGGCCGGCTTCTACTTCCGCATCGTGCGCTCCATGTACTTCGACGAGCGCCCGACCGTCGTGCCGATCGACCAGGATCGGACCCGCGCGGCGGACGTCGCGCTGGGTCTGTGCGTGGCGGCCACCTTCGGGCTCGGCATCTTCGCCGGCCCGATCCTGAAGATGATCGGACTGGTGCTTCCCGGAGCCGGGTAGGCCTTCTTCGGCTCGATCCGGCGGATCGGCGCTTGCGCAGGCCGTGCGGGGTCCGCGTGGAGATGCGGTGTAGTGAGCCCTCCGGTCGCGTTCGCGGGTATACGCTGTTCATCGAATCGGACACCACGTCGAACGGGGTGACAGCGTATGTATGATCCCGAGACCGATCCTTCCGCAGCGGGGGTCGATGCGGAACCCGCCTTCGGGGACCAAGACTCTCAGACGCGGGATTCCCAGGGGGCGGTCACTTCTCCGCTCCCGTTCCCCGACTCCGTGCAGTCGCAATACCCGACCCCGCCGCCTTACCAGCCTCCTGCCGCGCCCTCCCAGGCATCCCCGCCTCTCGCGCGGACTCCCAGACGCTGGCCCGCGGTGATGGCCGCCGGCCTCCTCGGCGGAGTGGCCGGCGCGGCGCTGCTGGCGGGGACGCTGTACCTGTATCCGCCGATGCAGGCATCGACCGCGCAGGCCCCCGTCCAGCAGACGTCCGCGTCCCAGCGCCAGGTGCCGCTCGGGTCTGACCAGCAGTCGGGCCCCATTGAGGCCGTGGCCGCCAGGGTCACCCCGTCAGTCGTGAACGTCTCGATCGAGCAGTCCGGCGTCGATCCCTTCACAGGGGCGACCGGCTCGCAGATCGTGGGTAACGGCAGCGGAGTGATAATCCGCTCTGACGGCTACATCCTGACGAACAATCACGTCGTGCAGGGCGCCGATCGTTTGCTGGTGCGGATCGGGACGGAGGACCTTCCAGCCAAAGTGGTCGGCACGGACCCGTCGACGGACCTCGCGGTGGTCAAGGTGGACCGCAAGGGACTTCCGGCGGCGGAGATGGGAGACTCCACGGCCCTCAAGGTCGGTGAGACGGTCATCGCGATCGGCAGCCCGTTCGGACTGGACAAGACCGTGACGTCCGGCATAGTCTCCGCTCTGCACCGGACCAACCTGTCCTCGCAGGAGGCCGGCCAGATCACCCAGTACACCAACCTGATCCAGACGGATGCGTCGATCAACCCCGGCAACTCGGGTGGCGCGCTGGTCGACCTGATGGGGCGCGTGGTCGGGATCAACACTCTGATCCAGTCGCCCGCCGGTCAGGTCGGAGCCTCGCAGTCTGCCGGCATCGGCTTCGCCATCCCGATGGACTTCGCCAAGGGAGTGGCCGATCAGCTGATCGCCACCGGACACGCGCAACACCCGTTCATGGGGATCGCGATGGCTCCGGTCGACTCGTCGGTGGCTTCGCAGCTCGGCTTGCCCGCCAACGCGACGGGCGCGCTGATCCAGGAGGTGGTCCCAGGCTCGCCCGCCGAGAAGGCGGGCGTCAAGGTGAAAGACGTGATCGTGGAGATCGGCGGCGACGCGGTGACGAGCGTCGAGGACGCCTTCGCGTCGATACGCAGCCGCAAGATCGGTGACAAGGTCGATGTCGTCGTCCTCAGGGGCGGCAAGCGGACGACCCTGGCGGTCACTCTGGGTTCCACCGGGAACTAGGCATATCGGATGAGGCTTCGTGTCGCCGCCGTCGGCAAGCTGAAGGAGCGGTACTGGCGCGAGGCCTGCGCGGAATATGCGAAGCGGCTCGGCCGCTACGCCACTGTCGAGGTGATCGAGGTCCCAGACCGGGATCTCTCGCATGGCGTCGACCGTGCGGTCGCGGCGGAGGGCGCCGATCTTCTGCGCGCTCTGCCGTCCGGATCGCATGTGGTCGCTCTGGAGATCGGCGGGCGGCAGGTCTCATCGGAGACCCTGGCCGCCCGTCTCGAAGCGCTGATGTCGGGCGGGACGGCTGACGTCACCTTCGTGGTCGGAGGCAGCGCCGGCTTGGCTGCCGCGGTGTCGGACCGGGCCGACGAACGAATGTCCCTCTCCCGTATGACCCTCCCGCACCAGTTGTGCAGGGTGGTGCTGCTGGAGCAACTCTACCGGGCCTTCCGCATCATCCGGAACGAGCCGTACCACCTGTAGTCGCGTAGGTGGCCTGGCCCGTCGCGCGGTCATCGACCCGTTGCCGGACGTTGTCGGGGCGTGGCCGGCACGTGGACCGGGCGCCGCATTGCGGGGGCAGACTGCTCAGCATCGGATGATTCATGGGCGGTGCGCGCTCGCCGTGCCCGACCGAAGCTGAGAGGGGAGTTCGACGTGACGCCGTCGCGATTGTTCGCCGTGTTCCTGATATTCGTGTTCGCATCAGTCGCCTGGGTCGTGCTGGGAACGTCTGTCGTGATGAGGACGGAAGACGCGTCCTCCCGGCTGGGCGGCAAGGTCGGCGATCTGGTCGGCGGGCCCCAGACCCAGACCGCGCCGACCTTCACCTGGGAAGCGGCGGAAGGCACGAGGACCGTGCGCGGCGCGTTCGAGATCACCTCGACGGACATCCTCGCCACCTTCGACAGTCAGCCGAGGCGCAAGGGGCTGCTCTGGTACGCGACGTACGGCGTCGATCTCAAGGCGACATACGGCGTGAGCAACGACACAGGAAGGCCGGTGAGGGCGCGCATGGCATTCGCCTTCCCCGATGCCGGTCAGGCATACGACGGCTTCTTCGTCTCGATCGCGGGCAGTGAAGTGCCGGTGACCTATCGCGACGGGGCGGCGGTCGCCAAGTTCCCGGTGGCTGCCGGCGCGTCGGTCTCGGTGCTGACCGGGTATCGCACTCGCGGCATGGATGAATGGCGCTACGATCCGCGGCCGAGTGGGGTGGGCGTCATGAAGGACTTCCGCCTCGTAGCGGTGACCAACGTCGCCGACATCGACTTCGCGGACGGCTCGGTATCGCCGACGCAGAAGACGCGGCGAGCGGACGGCTGGGATCTCACATGGTCGTACAAGAGCGTGGTCAGCGGCCGGCCGATCGCCCTCGTCATGCCCAAGCCCGCCAACCCCGGGCCGCTGGCGTACCGCATCGCCTACTTCGCCCCGGTATCGCTGCTGTTCTTCTTCGCGGGCCTCGTGCTGCTCACGGCGACGAAGGACGTGAAGCTGCATCCGATGCACTACGGGTTCCTGGCGGCGGCGTTCTTCGCGTTCCACCTGCTGCTCAGCTACCTGGCCGATCAGATCGACATCCGCTGGGCGTTCGCGTGCGCGGCGCTCACGTCCGTCGCTCTCGCGACCGGATACCTGCGCGCGGTCATCGGACCCTCTCGGGCTCTGGCGGAGATCGCCGTAAGCCAATTCGTCTTCCTGGTGATGTTCAGCTACAGCTTCTTCTTCGAGGGTCTGACCGGGCTCGCGGTGACCATGGGCTCCGTGCTGACACTGGCGTACTTCATGGCCAAGACGGCGAAGGTGGACTGGGAGTCGGTGCTCGCGCGCTCGCCGCGCCGCTCCACGGCCGCCGGATGGGACGCGGCGCCCGCCGTCGCGCCGGCCGCGGCCGCGGACGCGGAGAGCCGGTAGACGTACCGCGACGGCGGTGGCCGAAGGCGGCGGCGCTCGGGTATCCTGCATGGACACCCGAACGCCGCCGCGACTACGAAGAGGTCCGCACCGCGTGAGACAGACGCTTGCCAGACTCGTCACATCGGCACTTGCCGACGCCGTGGCCGCCGGAGATGTCGCCCTGGCCGAACAGCCGGACGTGGCTCTCGAGCGTCCTCGCGACCCATCGCACGGCGATTGGGCCACCAACGTCGCAATGGTCTCGGCCAAGGCAGCCGGGATGAACCCTCGAGTGCTGGCGGAAGCCATCGCCTCGCGCATCGCCGGACACCCCGATGTAGCCGCGGTCGAGGTCGCCGGCCCCGGCTTCATCAACCTGCGACTGTCCGACACCGCGCTGCAGCGTGTGGTGACCGAGGTGCGCGACCGGGGGGCCGGATTCGGCCGTGTGGACCAGGGGCGTGGCCGGCGGGTCCAGATCGAGTTCGTATCGGCGAACCCCGTCGGGCCGATGCATGTGGGCCACGGCAGGTGGGCGGCACTGGGCGACAGCATGGCGCGCGTGCTGGCGCACGCGGGGTGGGACGTCCAGCGCGAGTTCTACATCAACGACGCCGGCGTGCAGATGGACATCTTCGCGAAGTCCGTGGCCGCCCGGTATCTCGCGCTGTGTGGCCGGACGGTGGATTTCGCTGCCGAGTGGTATCAGGGCGCCTACATCACCGAGATCGCGGCCGAGATACGCCGCGTGGAGGGCGACGGCTGGGCCGACGCCCCCGCGGCAGCTCGAGAGGCTCACTTCCGGGAGAAGGCGTATGCCCAGGTCCTCGAGCACCTGAAGAGCGTTCTCCACGGAATGGGCGTCGACTTCGACGTCTGGTTCTCCGAGCGCACGCTTCACGCTCCCGGCCCGGGCGGCGACTCCGAAGTGGATGTGGCTATCGGCAAGCTGCGCGAGGGTGGCCATGTCTACGAGAAGGACGGGGCCACCTGGTTCCGGAGCACAGACTTCGACGACGACAAGGACCGCGTCCTTCGAAAGGCCGACGGCGACCTGACGTACTTCGCGGCGGACATCGCATACCACATGGACAAGTTCGACCGGGGCTTCGACCGGGTCATCAACATCTGGGGCGCGGATCATCACGGCTATGTGGCGCGCATGAAGGCCGCGGCCGCCGCGCTCGGCCACGAGGGCCAGCTCGACGTCGTCATCGGCCAACTCGTGACCCTGATGCGGGACGGCGAGATCGTGCGGATGTCCAAGCGCACCGGGGAGATGGTCACGTTCGAGGAGTTGCTCGACGAGGTCGGCGCCGATGCCGCGCGCTACTTCTTCCTTCGTCAATCCACCGACCAGCCGTTGAACTTCGACATCGGCCTCGCCAAGGAGCAGAGCAGCGACAATCCCGTCTACTACGTGCAGTACGCCCACGCGCGAATCTGCTCGATCCTTCGAAAGGCCGCCGGCCTGGCTCCGGACGCCGAGATCGACGTGGCGGCGACCTCGGGATCCCTCGTCCCGACGATCGCCGACCTGGCCAGGCTCGTCGATCCGTCGGAGCTCGCGATGCTGCGCAAGATCGCCGAGTTTCCAGAGGTCGTCGAGCAGTCCGCGGACAGGCTCGCTCCCCACAAGCTCACAACCTACGCGGAGGACCTTGCCGCGTCCTTCCACCAGTTCTACACGCAGTGCCGCGTCGTCAGCGATGACGCCGGACTCACCGGCGCCCGATTGGCGCTGGTCGACGCGAGCCGCATCGCCCTGGCCGGTGTGCTCGGGCTGCTGGGCGTCGGCTCGCCGGAGAGGATGTAGTCATGGGATTCGGGACCCTCGAAGAGCCGGTACCGGCACAACCGGCCGATCCCGGTGCGGACCTGGCCTCGGTCCTGCCGCTGACGGCTCAGATCCGCGGCGGGCATCTGTGGGTGGGCGGCGTCGACATGGTCGAACTCGCGCGCGAGCAGGGAACGGCGATCTATGTCATGGACGAGGAGCACATGCGGCACCAGCTCCGAGAGTTCAGGAAGTGGACCACCTACCACTGGAAGGACGTCGAGACCGTGTATGCGGCCAAGGCGTTCATGTCCAAGGCGATGTGCCGAGTGGTGCACGACGAGGGCTGCATGATCCTGTGCGCCTCAGGCGGCGAGCTCGCCATCGCCTTGGCGGCGGGCGTACCCGCAAGCCGGATCCAGGTCCACGGGAACAACAAGACCGTGTCCGAGCTTCGCGAGGCCATAGACGCGCGAGTGGATCGCATTGTCGCCGACTCGCTCGCGGAGCTGGATCGCATCAGCGCGATCGCCTCGCAGCGCGGGGTGGAACAGGGCGTCCTGCTGCGTGTGACGCCGGGTATCAGACCCGACACCCACGGATACATACAGACCGGGCAAGAGGACAGCAAGTTCGGTTTCGGTCTGAACCACGGCCTGGCGATGGAGGCGGTGCGCCGCGCCGCGATGCTGCCGGGAATCCGCTTCGCGGGCCTGCACATGCACATCGGCAGCCAGATCTTCGCACTGCAAAGCTACAGCCGGGCGATCGAGGTCATGGTCGAATTCATGCGTCAGGTCGCGGCCGAGACAGGAGAGGTCGTGCGCGACCTCGACGTGGGCGGCGGGATCGGCATCAAGTACGGCTTGGCGGATGAGCCGTCCACGATCGAGCAGTTCGGCAAGGTCGTCGTCGACGGCATCAAGGAGGAATGCGAGAGGCATGGCCTGCCGGTGCCCCGAATACTGATAGAGCCCGGGCGTGCGGTCGTCGCCGGCGCGGGCATCACCCTCTACACGGTCGGCGTGATCAAGGACGTGCCGGGCATCAGGACCTACGTCGCGATCGACGGGGGCATGACCGACAACATCCGGCCGGCGCTGTACGGAGCGCGGTACGAATGCCTGGTGGCGAACAAGGCCGACCAGCCAAGGACCGAGGTGGTGACCGTGGCGGGCAAGCACTGCGAGACCGGGGATCTCATCGCCAAGGACACCTCGATCCAGCCGGTGGAGATCGACGACATCGTGTGCGTGTGCTCCACCGGCGCGTACTGCCAGTCCATGTCGAGCAACTACAACAAGCAGGTACGGCCGGCGGTGATCTTCGTGCGCGACGGACAGGCGCGCGTCGTGGTTCGCCGGGAGACCTATGACGACCTGATGCGCTGCGACATGGGAGACTGACAGGGCATCTCTAGGGGGCGGTGCTGGGCCAGGTCGCGGCTATCGCGCCGCTGTGGTTGCCGGCGCAACCGGCCTTACAGTCCGCTTCCTGCCAGTTGGTGGGTGTGCGACTCTTCAGGCTTATCGCCGTCAGGCCCCCGGTTGCGGCAGCGTAAGGCGCGGGATCCGTCGTGTACGCGAGCATGCGCGGGATACGCCATCCGTGCGGCACCCCGGTATGGCACGTCGTGCACTTGCGTCCCGAGTGGTCGCTCTTCGAGTGCACCGAGTTCGATGCGCCAAGGTGGCACTTGGTGCATATCAGCGTGGCCGGGAACGAGGAGCCGCTTCCTAGCGTGGCGGTGTTCCAGTCGGCCGCGTAGGCCGGGTCGATGTTGACCAGGACCGACGCGCCGTGCGGTCCGGTCGCGGCGCCGCCGAAGGAGTGGCAGTTGTCGCACGTGACGACGCTGGTGGTCGTCCAGCCTGTCTTCAGCCAGGTCGAGGCCGCGGGCAGAGACCACGTGTAGGTCGTGCCGTTCACGACGAAGCTCGTGCGCGCCGATGGCAACGAGGAGTTCACGCGGTGGAGCGAGACATTCCCCGCGATGTACTCGGTGCTGTTCTGAGCGGCGTGGTAGTCTCGCCCGTTGACGGCTGGGTGACACGCTTGGCACGCGCGGTTGTGGTTGGCGATGGCGGTGGACACGGCCGAGTTGGTCGAGGTGTGACAGGTGGCGCACGCATAGCCCTGCTTCAGATGCTCGTCATCCAGGCTGGCGAAGTGACATCCGAAACAACCGGCATCCACCACGGCCGCCGTATCGTGCTGCGCCACATGTCCTCCTGCGACGTGGCAGACCGTGCAATCGCTCGAGGCGGGTTGCTGGGTGGGCGAGCGGTGGCACACCGTGCACCCCGAGTAGGCGACACCGGCCACTGTCGTCGTCGCAGCTGAGTGCAGCGCGTTCAGATTGCCGATCGCGTGGCAGCCGGTCCCGGCGCATGAGGTCTGGGCAGACGTGTGTGCCGGCGCGTATGCCGCGTGCGCGGTCACCGTCACGTCCAGCGAGGCGTGGCAGGAGACGCAGGCCGCGGTCTTCGTGGTGATGTCGCCGATGCGGGTCGGACTTGGGTTGGCGTGGCACACCGCGCAGGCGCCCTCGGCCCTGCTCGCGTGGATGGGGCGGACGTCACCCGTCGCATGGCAGGCCGAGCAGTTCGGGGCGGCGGGAGCCGTGTGCACGGCCGTGACGTCCGCGTGTCCGGGGTGACATGCGACGCAATCGCTCGACGTCGGCTGCTGGGTGGGCGAGCGGTGGCACACGGTGCACCCGCTGTAGGCCACTCCGGCGATGGTCGTGGTCGCCGCCGAGTGCAGCGTGGTCAGACTGCCGATCGCGTGGCAGCCGGTCCCGGCGCAGGATGTCTGAGTGGACGTGTGTGCCGGCGCGTATGCCGCGTGCGCGGTCACCGTCGCGTCCAGCGAAGCGTGGCAGGAGACGCAGGCGGCGGTCTTCGTGGTGATGTCGCCGATGCGGGTCGGACTTGGGTTGGCGTGGCACACCGCGCAGGAGCCCTCGGCTCTGCTCGCGTGGATGGGGCGGACGTCACCCGTCGCATGGCAGGCCGAGCAGTTCGGGGCGGCGGGAGCCGTGTGCACGGCCGTGACGTCCTCGTGTCCGGGGTGACATGCGACGCAATCGCTCGACGTCGGCTGCTGGGTGGGCGAGCGGTGGCACACGGTGCACCCGCTGTAGGCCACTCCGGCGATGGTCGTGGTCGCCGCCGAG
This sequence comes from uncultured Coriobacteriia bacterium, assembly GCA_963695385.1. Classification (GTDB taxonomy): domain Bacteria; phylum Actinomycetota; class Coriobacteriia; order Anaerosomatales; family PALSA-660; genus JANYAK01. The sequence goes on along the minus strand of OY968780.1, from coordinate 1,493,607 downwards.
TGCAGCGTGGTCAGACTGCCGATCGCGTGGCAGCCGGTCCCGGCGCAGGATGTCTGAGTGGACGTGTGTGCCGGCGCGTATGCCGCGTGCGCGGTCACCGCCGCGTCCAGCGAAGCGTGGCAGGAGACGCATGCGGCGGTCTTCGTGGTGATGTCGCCGATGCGGGTCGAACTTGGGTTGGCGTGGCACACCGCGCAGGAGCCCTCGGCTCTGCTCGCGTGGATGGGGCGGACGTCACCCGTCGCATGGCAGGCCGAGCAGTTCGGGGCGGCGGGAGCCGTGTGCTTGTCAAGGGCGGCCGGGTGTTCCGCGGCCACGTCGCGCGTGGCTTGGAAGTGGCAGGCCGTGCACAGGGTGTCGCCGGAGTCGATCGCAGCCTGCGTCGGCGCTCCCATGGGCGCCTCGAAGTTGCCGTGGCAGATCTCACAGCCGATCAGGACCTTGCCCGACGGTGTCGTCACCTGTCCCAACTGGAGGTGGATCCCCAGAAGGTCCCCGTTGCCGTGGCAGTCCGCGCACGGGAGCGGCGGCGCGGTCACGAACGTCGATGCGTGGATGGCCATCGGCGGGCCGTGAACGACATGACACGAATCGCAAGCGGTCGAATGCGTGGTGTTGATGGCGTCGTACACGCGTGTCCCGAGCGGTTGCGCGTGACATGTGGCGCATGTCAGCGCGACGCCGGCGCTGTCTGTACGCGACGGACGAGGCGTTGCGCTGGCGTCCGCCACTCCCAGATGCTCCTCGACAAGGTCGGAGACGTGACATCCGGCGCATTCGACGGTGGGTGACGCGCCATGGGAGCCCGTGTAGTACGAATAGGCCGGCAGGGACGACGGCGGCGCTGACATCAGAGGTGGATCGACGGAATGCGGCGGGAGGTGTCCTGTGGTCAGGGAAACGCCGGGGTGGCAGGCATCACAGGCGCCGTTCCCGGCGCCGATCGCGGCGATCACCGCTGCACTCGGGCTGGCGTGGCAGTCCATGCAGCCGAACGAGGACTGGAGCCGTGTGTGGACAGCCATGAGGTCCTGAGCGCCCGCCGCATGGCATTCGGAGCCCTGGCAGGTGGAAGGGAGAGTCCAGAAATTCGAGTGATCCGCGGCGTCGTAGTGGTCGCCGACCCGGACGCTATGGCACGTCGTGCATGTCTTCCCAGCCAGGCTGGCGGGAGCTCCGACTTCCCGGTGACAGACCAGGCAGGAGTCGACGGCCGTGCCGTCGATGCGGGTCGTCGCGTTCTTGTGGATCACCGGGAGGCTTGCCGAGTGACACGTCACGCACTCGGCGCTGCCGGCAAGGGAATGTCCTGCCGCGAGGGCGACATGGCGGGACGGTGCCATCGAGGCGCCGCCGGATGCCGTCGCTCCGTGGCATGCCCCGCAAGTCCCGTCCCACGATCCGACGAGGTTCGCGCGCGGTGAAGGGTGGCAGGTCGCGCAGGAGCGCGATCCGGATGAACTGGGTTTGGCATGCTCGGTCGGCAGGTCCATCGAGTGGCAGTCCGCGCACGCCTTGATCTCGTCCTGGCCTACTTGGGCGCCGACCGTCGCACTGTGGCTCGGGGTGCCGCCGCCTGGATCGGCCGGCGCTGGGTTCGCGGTGCCGCTGCCTGGATCGGCCGGCGCCGGGCTCGCGGTGCCGTCGCCTGGATCGGCCGGCGCCGGGTTCGGGGCGTCCAGCACCAGCATCGAGGCTCGCCCCGCGCCGCTCTCGTACACGATCACCGCTTCCCGGCTGCCGTCCTTGTCGGGATCGGCGGCGATGAGGCGCGCTCTCGCGAACCACATCCCGCCTCTCGCGGACCGGTACAGCTCCTTCGGCGTGGCCAGCTTTGCGCCGTCGGACATCATGACGAAGACGGAACTCGCTCCGTACCCGCGATCGTAGAGCACGTAGAGGTCGGTCTTGCGGTCGCCGTTGTAGTCGCCGGAGGCGACCTGAGCCTTGGCGAATGCCATGGAGCCCGCCCAGGCGGTGTAGCTGACCATGTTGGTGCGTCTGGACTTGTTGAAGAACGCCGTGCTGCCCGTGGCTGTGCGCCTGTAGAACTGGATAACGTCTCCCAACCCGTCCCCGTTGACGTCGCCGCCCGCGACCTTGGATCTCGCGGCAAGCGCTCCCCGGCGGGCGCTCATCGACCGGACCTTCGTGTGGGCCCTGCCGACGATGAGCATCGAAGGACGGAGCGAGCCCCTGTCGTGCAGGATGACCGCTTCGTCCCTGTGATCTCTGTCGGGATCGGACGCCGTCAGGCGCGCTCTGGCGAAGTAGAGACGACGCTTGGCGGACGTGTACAGTCGCTTCGGCGCTCGCAGAACGGCACCGTTCGAGATCATGACGTAGACGGTGCACACGCCTCTGCCCCGGTCGCGCAGGAGGTAGAGGTCGGTCTTGCGGTCGCCGTTGTAGTCACCGGAGGCGACCTGGGTCTTGGCGAAAGGCATGAACCCGCGCCAAGCCAGCGACTTCGCCATCGAGGAGGCCTTCTCCTTGTAGAAGTACACGCGGCTGCCGGTGGCCGTGGCCTTGGCGAACTGAATGACGTCTCCGAACCCGTCGCCGTTCACATCGCCGCCGACGAACCTCGACCTGGAAGTGTAGGTGTCGGTCCCGGTCCAATACGGCCTTGCCGTCGCAGCCAGTCCCATAGCTCCCAAGGGCACGGACGGCTCGGCCGAAGATGCCGCCAGCGGCGGAACCGGTTGGGGCAGCGCATGACCCGGCTGAGGACCGGCGAGCGAGGCCCCGATCGCCAGTGCCATTGACAGAGCGGCAGTGACCGCACGCGACTTCCCGGCAAGGCCTCTCACGGGCTACCCGCCGATGTAGTGACGGCTTGGACAATCGCCGGCGAACGTCTCAGGCCGATCGCGGCCCTCGTGACGGACGTGCGCCGGCAACAGAACGGCGCTAGTCATCCCGCTCGCTTCTCACGCGGAGCGTCAACACGCGCGATCGGGCAGAGGCGCCGGACAGACCCGTGAGTGAGCGGACCCGAAGGCGGTACACGCCGAATGATGCCGGCGTGAATCGGTAGGACCACGCGCCGCTGATCGCGCTGACCCGGCGCGTGGAGCCGCGCCTCCACTTGGAGCTCCCGGGTTTCCGGATCTCAACGAAGACCGTGTCGCCTACCGCGGCCGGCCTGAGGATGCCTCTGAGCAGCAGCGGATCGCCTCGGCTGCCTTCATCGTCGGATCCGATACGGATCGTCAATGACCTGCGAGCGCCGGGAGTCGAGGTCGCTCCGGGACTTGGCTGGGCAGTCGGTTGCGGTGCGGGCGTGGACGTGGGCGCAGGTGCCGCGGAAGGTGCGGAGGGCCGGATCGTCCTGTAGTTGGCCCCGGTGCCGAAGACGACGCCCCACACCCTGTAGGTCCTTCCCACCGCTACCTTGAATGTGCCGCTCGAGGCGGTCGCCCTTGCCTTGTTGACGGAGCCGCTGAAGACGGCCCACCCTTTGGCGCCCCCGCCTCCGGAGACCGTCACCCGATAGGACGCCGTCCTGCCGTTGTTGGACAGCAGAGCCGTCCGCACGGAGACCCCGGCCACGATGCCTCCGTGGCAAGAGCTGCACGAGGCGGACTTCGACGGAAAGGCCTGCGCGGTCGTCGCGGTGCCCGCGAGGATCGCAGACGCCGAGGCCAGCACCACCGCCATCACGAGTCGTTTCTTCAAGATCGACCTCCGGATGTCCGAGTCGGCGGGGGAGTCCCCTTGCCGGAGAGTCCCAGTATTCGCCGTGCTTATGCGAACTATCCGCTACGGTTGTGAGACTCTGATGAGGCCGACATGAGTGTTCTCTTATGCGGAAGGTCGCAGGGGGGGTCAGGAAGGTTCGCCGTGGCGGGACCTGGGGTATACTCGACTCGCGCCGCCGGCCCTTCGCGGCGCCACTCCTGTCACCCGCCGACCGCGCGCCGTGTGCCTTGCGGCGCCATCGAAGGGAAACGTCACATGCGCACGATCGGCGTAGGGCTCATCGGTCTCGGAACGGTGGGCGCCGGTGTGGTGGAGATGTTCCGCCGACACCCTGATGGTTTCCTCAGTCGCGCCGGGGTGACCGTCGAGTTGGTGCGGTTCGCCGACAGGGACACGTCTCGGGCGGCCTCCCTCGGCCTCCCTCCGGATCGGTTCTCTACGGAAGCCTCGGATGTCATCGGCGATCCGAACGTGGACGTCGTCATCGAACTCATCGGCGGGACTGGCGCCGCTCGCGACGTGGTGTTGTCCGCCTTGCGAGCCGGCAAGAGCGTCGTGACGGCCAACAAGGCTCTCATGGCCGCCAGCGGCCAGGAAGTGATGGAGACTGCGTCCGCGTCCGGAGTCGATATCGCGTTCGAGGCTTCGGTGGGAGGCGGCATACCCATCATCTCTCCCCTCAAGAACTCCCTGATCGGCAACGAGATCCTCTCGGTGCTCGGCATCGTCAACGGCACCACCAACTACATCCTGTCGCGCATGACGGAGGACGGCGTCGACTTCCAGGCGGCTCTCGCCGAGGCTCAGTCATGCGGGTATGCGGAGGCCGACCCGACCGCCGACGTGGATGGTCTCGACGCGGCAGCGAAGATCGCCATCCTGGCCTCCATAGCTTTCAACTCCCGGGTGACCGTCGACCAGGTTCCCGCCGAGGGCATCCGGTCCATCACTCCGGCCGACATCAAGTACGCGGCCGAGATGCACTACGCCATCAAGCTCATGGCGATAGCCCGGCGCACGGACGCGGGCATCGACGTGCGCGTGCATCCGACGATGATCCCGGAGGGCCATCCCCTGGCGAAAGTGGGCGGCGTCTACAACGCCATATATGTCACGGGCGACGCGGTCGGCGAGACGATGTTCTTCGGCCGCGGAGCCGGGTCCCTCCCGGCTGCCTCGGCCGTGGTGGGCGACGTGCTGGATGTCGCGAGGCATGCCGCGAAGGGGTGCCTCGGCCTGGTCGGCTGCACCTGCACGGAGCACCTGCCCATGCAGGACATCGCGACCCTGCAGAGCGCCTTCTACATCCGCATCGTGGCTCGCGACAAGCCCGGCGTGCTGGCCGCCGTGGCGGGCGCCTTCGCCGACGGCGGCGTGTCTGTCGACTCCGTCATCCAGAAGCAGGTCCGCGAGTCCGGCGACGCCGAGATCGTGTGGGTCACACATCGCGCTGCCGAAGCGGACGTTCGCTCAGCGCTCGCGCGGATAGCCGCCTCCGAGTCCGTCAGCGAGGTCGCTTCGGTGATCCGGGTCGAGGACCTGTAGACAGAGGCCGCAGTCACGGCAGTGGAGGGATCGCGGCATTCCGGGAGGAGACGCTCGCATGAGTGACAGCCCGACCGTTGCGGAGCGACCGTTCACCGCAGGGCCGCCCCGTCGTTCTCGAAGTGGATTCTGGATCGCCGTGGCAGTGCTTGTCGTCGTCTCGCTGATCGCCGGGTCGTGCGGGCTGGCGACGTGGGCCGTCAGCCTGGGCGGGGGTGTCCCGAGTGGCGACGCGATCGCCGTCATCTACATCGACCAGCAGATCGCGGGCGTGGGGGGCGACGGTCTGACGGGGTCCAGCATCACTCCCGAGGAGATCATCTCCCAGCTGCGGCGGGCCGAGAAGGACAGGTCGGTCAAAGCCATACTCCTGCGCATCGACTCTCCCGGGGGCACCGCGTCCGCGTCCACGGAGATCGCGACCGAGGTCGCACGCACACGCAAGCCGGTGATCGCGAGCATCGGGGACATGGGAGCGTCCGGCGCCTACATGATCGCCTCGCAGTGCGACGTGATCATGTCCACCCCGGCGTCCGACGTCGGCAGCATCGGGGTGATCCTGGGCGTGACCGACCTGTCCGATCTCTACAAGAAGCTCGGCGTCAAGTTCACGTACCTCCACGAGGGGGTATACAAAGATGCCGGCGGCTCCCAGAGACCTCTCACCGCCACGGAGACCGCGATGTTCCAAGCCGACATCCACCTCGTCTACGAGCAGTTCATCGCCATCGTGGCGAAGGGTCGCAAGATGGACGTCGCCGAGGTGGAGAAGCTGGCCACAGGCTGGGCCTGGCCGGGGGCCAAGGCGAAGGATCTCGGACTCGTCGACAAGCTCGGAAACTATCGCGACGCGGTGCGGGAGGCCGGCCGGCTCGGCAGGATCAGCGGCGAACCTCGCATCGTCAGCTATCGTCAGGAGTCTTTCGGTGCGCTGCTCAGCCAACTCGCGGGGACTCTCGGTCTGGGCGGGCCGCTCGGCGCGGGTCTGCTCGGCCAGTCCAGGCCAGTGGTCAGATAGGGGCGCCCGGTGCGTCGGCATCCGGGCTCCGAGGGGAGTGTGACCCTTCCATGAAGAACGCGAACCCCACTGTCATCGCGCAGATCTCCGACCTGCACTGCGGGTCCTACTTCTACAAGCGGGATCTCGCCCAACGCACGATCGAGGAGGTGAACCAGCTCGCCCCCGACGTCGTGGTGGTGACGGGCGACCTCAGCGACATGGGTCTTCGCGAGCAGTTCGAGGAGGCGCGCCGGCTACTCGACGGCCTTGAATGTCCCCGGACCCTCATCATCCCCGGGAACCACGATGCGCGGAACGTCGGCGAGGTCCACTTCGAGGAGCTGTTCGGGCCCCGCAACAGCGAGTTGTCGGTGGATGGCGTGCGGATCCTGGGACTGGACTCCTCCGAGCCGGACCTCGACAACGGACGGATAGGGCGGGAGCGATACCTCACGATCGAGGACCGATTCTCCGACCCCGACGAGTTCAAGGTCGTGTGCATACACCACCACCTGGTGCCGGTGCCGGGCACCGGCCGCGAGCGCAACATCGTCCTGGACGCCGGCGACCTGCTGCGATGCCTGACATCCGCGGGGGTGGACGTGGTGTTGTGCGGCCACAAGCACGTGCCGAACGTGTGGCGGCTGGAGGACCTGTTCATCGTGAACGCCGGAACCCCCACGGGGGTGCGGCTGCGTGGCCGAGTGCAGTCATGCTACAACGTCATCGAGATCCTCCCCGGCCGGGTGCGAGTGACACTGTGCCACCCCTTCGGCGACAGAGAGGTCGTCGCCGACTTCAGCAAGGCCCATCAGCACGCTTGCCGGTGGCGGCCGGTCATCGACCTCGTCGAGGAGGAGAGCGCTTGAGCCGTGTCGTCGCGCTCATCGACGGCGAGCACTACCCGCCCGTCGTTCGCTACGCGCTCGGCGAACTGTCGATGCGGGACGACGTGGTCGCGGCGGCCTTCGCCGGCGGTACCGAGAAGGTCGGTCCTGACGCGTCCGACGAGGCGTACGGCGTGCCGGTGGTGCACGGGGCCACCGCGGCGGAGGCGCTGAGCGCCGCCATCGGTCTCTACCTGCCCGACGCGGTGGTCGACCTTTCCGACGAACCCGTTGTCTCGGCCGAGGACAGGTTCCGGCTCGCGAGCATATCGCTTCTCCATGGGGTCGAGTACCGGGGAGCCGACTTCCACTTCTCGCCTGCCCGGCCCGCGTTCGTACCTCGCACGCCGGCGCTGGCCATCGTCGGGACCGGCAAGCGCGTGGGCAAGACCGCGGTATCCGCGCACATCGCGCGAACGCTCAAAGCGGACGGTCGCGAGGTGGTGGTGCTTGCCATGGGCCGGGGCGGCCCCGCGGAACCGGAGATCCTCCTGGGGGGAGAGGTCGCGCTCACGACGCGTGACCTGCTCTCTTTCGCACGCGCCGGGATGCACGCGGCTTCCGACAACTACGAGGACGCCATCATGGCGAGAGTCACGACCGTCGGGTGCCGGCGCTGCGGCGGGGGTCTCGCCGGGTCGGTGTTCTTCAGCAACGTCCCCGAGGGCGCGCGCCTGGCGGACGGCCTCGGGAGCGAGCTGCTGGTCCTTGAGGGATCCGGGGCGGCGGTGCCGCCAGTGGCCTCCGACGCGGTGGTGCTTGTGATCGGGGCGGCCCAGGGGCACGGCTACGTGGACGACTACTTCGGCCCGCTCAGGGTGTCCAAAGCGGACCTGGTCGTGGTCACCGGTGGCGACCGGCACACGGCGACCGCGGTTCTAGACGCCGTGCGCACCCAGCGCCCCGACGTCGCCCTCCTGGCCGTCACGTTCCTGCCGCGGCCGATCGAGGACGTCAGCGGCCGCCGGGTGTTCTTCGCGACCACGGCGCCGGCGAGCCTGCTTCCCAGGCTCTCCGCGCATCTTGAGGCCGAGCACGGGTGCAGCGTGGTCGCTTCCAGCGCCCATCTCTCGGATCGCGCCCGTCTCGTCGAAGACATGGCCAGGGCGGCCGGGAGGTACGACCTGCTGTTGACGGAGCTGAAGGCCGCCGCCATCGACGTGGTGGCGGAGGCCGGCGATCTCGCCGGCGTCCCGACCGTCCTTTGCGACAACGTGCCGGTCGCGATCGAGGGCGACCTGGACGCCGAGTTGCGCGCAGCGGCCGGCCTCGCTCTCGAACGCGGCGCGGCGAGGGGTGTGGCGCAGCATGCCTGAGAGGGATCGCGAGCGGCGCGAGCCGATAGTGATAACGGAGGCCCGTCACGGATTGCCGTACAGCAAGGGGCTGATGGCGCAGTCGTTCATGGCGACGGGACTGGCTCCGAGCGCCTCCTATCAGGCCGCGCGACGCGTGGAGGAAGGGATGCGGGAGAGGGGCGAGCTGCAGGTGTCGACCGCTCGGCTGCGTGACATCGCCTCGACCACCCTGGCGGAGACGGCCGGAGACGTCTACGCGCAGCGCTATCGCAGGCTGTCGTCGATAGAACACCTCGACCGGCCTCTGGTGATACTGATCGGAGGCACGACCGGCGTCGGCAAGTCCACGATCGCGACGGAGGTGGCGCACAGGCTCGGGATCACCAGGATAGTCTCTACGGATAGCATCCGGGAGGTCATGCGTGGTATCTTCTCCAAAGAGCTGATGCCGGCGATATACGAGTCGTCGTTCAACGCATGGCGCAGTCTCCGGATCCCCGTGCCGCAAGGCGCCAACCCTGTGATCGTAGGTTTCCGCGAGCAGACCGCCGTCGTGGCCACCGGGATCACAGCGCTTATCGAGCGCGCGGTGGTCGAGGGCGTGAGCGTCGTCATCGAGGGCATTCACATCGTTCCTGGCTATATCGACCCGTCCAAGTTCAAGGACTCCCGTGTCGTCCAACTGATCATCACGGTCGACGACGAGGAGGCTCACCGGAGCCACTTCTACATCCGGGAGGCGCAGACCGACGGGACCCGGGGATTCGAGAAGTACCGGGCGAACTTCGAGAACATCCGGCTCCTTGGAGCTTACGTGGAGGAACTTGCCGATCAGCACCAGACGCCGCTCATCCACAGCAACCAGTTCGACAGGACGGTGTCCGAGACCCTGGAGCGGATCATGAGCGCGGTTCTGGGAGACGAGAGCGTGGCGCCGGAGGCGACCCCGCAGGGACAAGAGGAGAGCAAAGCGACGTGAAGTTCTTTCTGGACACCGCGGATCTTGGCGAGATCGAAGAGGCTGCGAGCTGGGGAGTGTTGGCCGGCGTGACAACGAACCCGACCCTGTACTCCAGGATCGGCGGCAGGGTGGCTGGATTCCACGATCACCTCAAGAAGATCTGCGAGATATGCGAGGGCCCGGTCAGTGGCGAGACCGTGGGCCTGACGCGCAACGAGATCGTCCGCGAGGGCGAGGAACTTGCGGCGCTGGCGCCCAACATCATCGTCAAGGTGCCCGTCATGCCCGAGGGCCTGGCCGCCACCAAGTGCCTGTTCGACAAGGGCATCAAGGTCAACATGACCCTCTGCTTCACCGTTCCGCAGGCCATCCTGTCAGCCCGCGCGGGCGCCTACTACGTGAGCCCCTTCGTCGGCCGCTTCGACGATATCTCCGAGGATGGCATCGAGCAGCTGCGCAACATGATCCTGGCACTCGACAACTACGATTTCGGCCACTCCGTGGAGGTCATAGCGGCGTCGATACGCAGTGCCAACCACGTTACCCAGGCGGCGATCGCCGGCGCGGACATCGCGACGGTCCCGTTCGCCGTGCTGAAGAACATCGTCAAGCATCCTCTGACCGATCGAGGTCTTGAATCATTCCTGGCGGATTGGGAGAAAGTGAAGAACTCATGAGTGCACGTCCCCGCAAGAGAGGGCGCCGTGGAGGCGGTCCGGCAGAGCATCAGCCGTCGATCACAAGGCCCGAGCTCGAGGCAAAGACGGTCGCCGAACTCAAGGCGATGGCCGAGGAACTGAAGCTCGAGACCAAGACGCTCAAGAAGAAGGACGAGTTGATCGACGCTGTGCTCGAGGCTCGGGTGAAGTCCGAGGGGTTCATCGACATCGTCGGGATCCTCGACATCCTTCCCGAGGGCTACGGCTTCATCCGCACCAGCGGCTATCTTCCCGGCGACCGCGACGTCTACTGCTCTATGACCCAGGTCCGTCGCTTCGGGCTTCGCCGCGGAGACATGGTGCGAGGCCAGGTCCGCCCGCCCAAGGACGCGGAGAAGTACGCCGCGCTGCTTTCCGTGCATTCGATCAACGGTAAGACGCCCGAGGAGATCACCCACCGCAGGGACTTCCGCGACCTGACGCCGGTCTACCCGGACGAGAAGTTCGAGATGGAGTGGAAGGCCGAGGCGATCACGACGCGGATCATCGATCTGGTGGCCCCCATCGGCAAGGGGCAGCGCGGTCTCATCGTGTCACCTCCAAAGGCCGGCAAGACCACGATCCTCAAGGACATCGCGGCGGCCATCGCGGCCAACAACCCTGAGGTCCACCTGCTGTGCCTGCTGGTAGACGAGCGTCCGGAGGAAGTCACGGACATGGAGCGCTCGATCAAGGGCGAAGTCATCTCCTCCACGTTCGACATGCCCTCCGACAATCATATCGCCGTGGCCGAACTTGTCATCGAGCGCGCGAAGCGCCTTGTGGAAAGCGGCTACGACGTGGTGATCCTGCTGGACTCGATCACCCGTCTGGCCCGCGCCTACAACCTGGCGACTCCCGCTTCGGGCCGCATCCTGTCAGGCGGCGTGGACTCCACGGCGCTGTACCCGCCCAAGAAGTTCTTCGGCGCGGCTCGCAACATCGAAGGCGGAGGCTCGCTCACGATCATGGCGACTGCGCTGGTGGACACGGGCTCCAAGATGGACGAGGTCATCTTCGAGGAGTTCAAGGGCACCGGGAACATGGAGCTGAGACTCGACCGCAGGCTGGCGGACAAGCGCATCTTCCCGGCCATAGACGTCATCACGTCGGGAACGCGCAAGGAGGAACTGCTGCTCGACCCGGTGGAGGCGCCATATATATGGAAGCTCCGCCGTGTGCTGCACTCGCTCGATTCCGGAGCCGCCATCGAGCTGCTCATCGACAAGCTGCGCCACACCAAGTCCAACCGCGAGTTCCTCGCCGCCATATCGCGCGCCAAGGGCGGCAACGGAGACTAGAACGCGCGCATGGGCGCCACCCGACGAAACGAAGGCCCCCCGAATCGGGGGGCCTTCTGCATGGTGTCAGCGTGTTCGCAGCCGCGAATGAGGGTCTAGCGACGTCCCCGGTAGCCGCCACCGCCGCGTCGTCCCGCGCCGGCCGATCGCCTCGGCGCCGAAGGCGGAGGCGTGGTCTTCCTCGCAGCCGTGCGGTCGGGGTGCGGCACCACCCTGTCATGCGAATAGGCGAATCCGGCGTGGTCGGTGCAGCCGATCACAGTGCCCAGCTTGTGCTCGATGTCTCGGAGCGTGTCGTGCTCCTCGGGCGCCAGCAGCGAGAAGGCGTGTCCGCTGCGACCCGCCCGGGCGGTGCGGCCGATGCGGTGCACGTAGTCGTCCGGCGAGTTCGGCATGTCGTAGTTGATGACGTGGCTGATGCCTTCGACGTCGATCCCGCGAGCGACTATGTCGGTCGCCACGAGGACGCGGCAACGGCCCCGCTTGAACTCGTCGAGCGCCTTCACGCGCTGGGACTGGCTGCGATTGCCGTGGATGGCCTCGCTCGGCACACCCGCGCGGACCAGCGCGCGGGCGACGCGGTCGGCCCGGTGCTTCGTGCGGGTGAAGACCAGGACGCGCTCAAGCTCATGATCCTGCACGATGCGGATCAGCAGGTCGATCTTCTGCGTGCCGACCACCGGATACAGGGACTGTTGGATCGCCTCGATGGGCGTGGCCGGCGGAGCGACGTCCACGTGCGCCGGGTCCGCCAAGGTCGAGCCGATGACCTTGAGGACCTCCGGCGACATGGTCGCCGAGAACAGGAGGTTCTGACGCTTGTCGGGAAGCAGGGCGAGGATGCGGCGCACGTCGGGCCAGAAGCCCATGTCGAGCATGCGGTCCGCCTCGTCGAGGACGAGGACCTCCACGCGCGTGAGGTCGACGTCGCGTCTGGCCGACAGGTCGAGCAGGCGTCCAGGCGTGGCGACGAGCATGTCGACACCGCGACGAAGCGCCTTGACCTGCGGTTCATAGCCGACTCCGCCGTAGACCGCCGCCACGCGGTGCCCGGTGTTGCGTGAGGCCGCCTTGGCCACTTCCACGATCTGAAGCGCGAGTTCTCGGGTAGGGGTGACGATCAGCGCACTGGGCCCTCCCGGGCGGGAAGGGATGCGCTGGAGCGCGGGCAGTACGAACGCGGCTGTCTTGCCGGTGCCGGTCTGTGCGCATGCGACGATGTCGCGGCCCTCCAGAACCAGCGGTATCGCCGCCGACTGGACGGGGGTGGGGGAGGCGTAGCCCATGGTGGCCACCGCCCGGAGCAGACGTGGCTCTAGACCCAGATTGTCGAAACTCAAATGCTCTTCTCCTTCGTGGGAGATCCTTGTGGGATGCTCCGCGTGGCAGACGCAGTCGATCCGTCGGGCCACATAGGGAGTGAGCGAGGGACAACCGAGTCCTGGTTGAGGCGCCGCGATCGCGGCGCGTCTTCAAAGGGCAGTATACTTGGCCCAGGGCCGGAACGCGAATCGTCGTCATGTCCGGTGCGGCGCGGGGATCACAGCCCCGCTCCCTCAAGGTTTCGCGATGGGCTGCCGAGGCGAACGCCGAATCGCGTTAAAGTGGATCCGGGAACGGACCGATAGTGTGACCAGAGAGCAGCTCTCTTCGAGAAGCTGTCCGACACTTTGGGAGTCGGGGACATGCGTCTACTCATGAGACGGCTGCTGGTGTCATCGCGAGACGATGCCGGTTCCACGCTCATCGAACTCATATCGGCCTCGGCCATCCTCCTCATCGTGGCGATAGGGACGATCGGCGCGCTGACGTTCAGCGCGACATCATCAGCCGACAGCAAGCAGGGCGTGAGCGCTCTCAACCTCGCGAACCAGAAGCTCGAGGAGGCACGGAACCTGCCCTACGATGACGTCGGCATCACGTATGCCGACGGCACGTACGGAGACCCTTCGGGCACTATTCCCGACTCGGAAGCCGTCGGGGAGTTCACGGTCGAGACCTCCGTGTCCTGGGCCAGAGACGCGGTGACTGGGCGCTCTGAATACAAGGACATCAGGATAGCGGTCTCATGGGCGACCCCGAGGCCCGGCAGAGTGACCGTGGCCTCGGCCGTGTACGGCAAGTCCAACCTGACCAACATCGGGGACCTGAACGTCAACGTGCAGGAGAAGGTTACGGGAGTGAAGATCCCGTACGCGCGAGTGGTGCTGAAGCCTGCGGGCACGGGCCTTCGAATGGTCGATGCCGACAGCAACGCGGACGCGTTCTTCGGCGCGGTGGGGATCGGGACGGCGACGATCACGGTGAGCGCCACCGACTGGGTCTTCGACCCGCTGGATCTGCCGACGGTCAACATAGCCCCTGACCTCCTGACATCCGTTGTCGCCTACGCTGTCAGGCCGTGCAGCTCCGTGATCACGGTGGTCGACACATCTTCCACACCCATCCCGAGCGCCACAGTGACCCTGACGGACTCGCGGGGACGGCAGCGCTATATCGTGACCGGCGCTGACGGCCTGGCATCGTTCACCGGGCTGTATCCAGACTCATACACAGTGCGGGCGGACAAGATCGGCCGCGTCAGGGCGTCCGGGGCGATCGGCCCGATGTCCAATGGCGGCGCGTACCCGCTCACGCTGAGCATGACGGCGCCGATCCCGATCGGGTCCGTGCGCGTCCGAGTCCGGGACGCCAGCCTGGTGTACATGCAGGGAGTCACCGTCTCGCTCAAGGGGCCATCGCCTGCCAGCACCGAGGTGACGGGCAGCCCGCAGGTCACGCCCTCCAGCGGGGAAGTGTTCTTCGCAGACGTGGACAGCGGGACCTACACGGCGACCTGCAGCAAGTCGGGGTACCAGACCACGTCCGGAACAGCGGTGGTCGTGAACCCGTTCGAGACCATCGTCAGTGTCATCCTGCCGATCAATGCGGCACCAGGGAACCTGCATATCACCATCACCGCGTCTGGCAGGGAGTACTTCAGGGTGAGAGGGCCGGGCGGGTACGACAGCGGCCGGAAGAGGACCTCGAGCTCCGGACACGACTACACCCTTGCGGGGCTGGCTCCAGGGACATACACGGTGACTCCTGAGCGCTTCGCGGCGAAGCAGGTGCAGGTCACGGACGGCACAACAGCCGAGGCGCTGTGGTGACCGTGAGAACCGCCGCCCGGCGACTCCTTCTGAACGATGCGGGCGTGTCCCTCATCGAGTTGCTGATCGTCTGCATGTTGCTGCCGATCGTCCTGGGCTCGGGCTACCTCCTGATGGAGTCGGGGAGCACGATGTCGCATGAGACGGACGCCAGGCAGCAGGCGACCAACGAATCCAGAAACGCTCTCGCGAAGCTCACCACGGAGTTCCGGCAGGCCGTCGAGATCGCGGAGGACAATGGAGCGTTCTCGATCGCCGAGGCCAGGCGGTGCGCGTTCTACTCGGACGTCGATCACGACAACGTCCCGGAGTTGGTCCAGTATCGGATCGTGGGGACCACGCTGATGCGTTCGGTGGCGGAAGCGACCACGGTCTCTCCGCCATTCTCGTTCAGTGCAGCTTCTGCGGAGACGACGATCGCGAGGGGCGTGCCGAGCTCCTGGACCGGCGCCGTGTTCACCTACTACAACGGCTCCAACCCGCCGGCCGCGGTGTCTTCGGCCGACAGGGCGCAGGCGTCGGCGGTGGCCATACATCTCGTGAACAGCGCGATGGTGGCTCAGCACACAGTGAAGGTCGACCTGGCCACGTGGGTCAAGATACGCTCGATCCACAATTCGATCGACTGATGGCGGGAGGTGTGGTGCGATGACGAGGACGCCTGTTGAGTCGCCGGTCCGATCCGGCGACAGGGACCGCCGCGGATCGTGGAGGGTGCTGCGGTCCGCGATGCGGGATGAGTCCGGAGTCGCGATGATCCTGGTCATCGCAGTGATGAGCGTCCTGTTCCTCATGGCGACCATGCTTCTTATGTTCGCCGAGTACACGACGGCGACGAACCACAAGCAGATGGACCACACCAAGGCGGTCCATGTGGCTGACGCCGGTCTGAATGCCTATCTCTACGAGCTGCGTCACGACTCGAACTACTGGGCGACGCATCCGCGATATCCCACATCGGGCATGACCACGCAGGATGACGGGTCGTGGTACGTGTCCGTCGTTCCTCCATCGGCCGGCGTGCCGCTCACCCTGTACTCGACCGGGGTGTTGGCCGGTGACACGCAGACATCCACCGTCATCGCGACTGTCCGCTTCCCGACTTTCGCGGACTACATGTTCCTGGGCAACGCCGACATCAACATCGGTGCCGGAGCGACCATCACGGGCAAGGTCAGGTCGAACGGGGCGATCAACAACCTCGGGATAGTCACCGGAGCGGCGTACGCTGTCCGAACCATAACTGGCAACACGGGGCCCACCAGCATCTACGGCGGGATCCATCCGAACTCGTCGGTAGTCGACTTCTCGCAGGTATCCGCGGACTTGACCAGCATCCAGGCGGCCGCGACGGCGGCGGGGAGCTACTACCCGGCTTCGGGGAACCTCGGCTACCGCGTGGTGATAAGCGGGACCAACTACAGCCTCGAGAAGGTCACCGGAGGAACCGGCACGGGCGTGCTGACCACGACGCCCCTGTACGCGAGCAGGCCGATCCCCGCCTGCGGCGTGCTCTTCTTCTCCGATGACGTCTACGTGTACGGCACCTATGGGACTGGCGTGACCATCTGCAGTTCCAGAGACATATTCGTCATCAACAATTACACGCCGACGACCATGAACAGCAACTTCACGGCAGGGCTGGTCGCGCAGCGCAACATCGTCGTTCCCACCTGGTACCCGACGGTGCCGAACGACATGACCCTTTGCGCCGCGCTGCTCGCCCAGACCGGGACGGTCTATGGCGACGTCGCCCACACGCCGGTGAAGGACAGCATCACGATCAACGGATCGAACTCGTACTACACCTACGGCTACTTCGCCTCGACGTCGGGGGGCGTAGTCGTCGGCGGGTTCCGCGAGAGGGTCTACACCTACGACCCGCGTCTCGACTTGTACGCCCCGCCCAGGTACCCGGTCGTTCACGACGGGTCGCTCAAGGTCAACACCTGGGTCGAGGGCAACGTCCTGAACTAGGGCGGCGCTTCGGCGGAGCCGGGCACGACCAGGTCGTTTGTCGGGCCGAGGGTCCCGGCGAGTTCAGTCTCGCATCACGTCGAGGAACTCCTCGCCGTATCGCTGAAGCTTGACGGCGCCCACCCCGGAGATCTCGAGCATCTCCTCCAGCGTGCCGGGACGCCGGTCCGCCATGTCCAGCAGGGTCGCGTCCGCGAACACCACGTAAGCCGGGACTCCCTGCTCGGCCGCCAGCCGCCGGCGAAGATCGCGCAGCCGCTCGTAGAGCGCCTCGTCCACGGCGCCGCCGCTCGCCACGCGGTGTCTCTTCGGCTTGGGCTCGGCGCGCCTTGCCCGCGCCCGCGGACGCGCGAGCGTGACCGTCCGCTCTCCGCGCAGCACGGCGGTCGCCGCCGGCGTGAGCTTGAGTGTCGAGTAGTCGGCGATGTCCTGGCGCAGATAGCCGAGGTGGATGAGCTGACGCATGAGCGACGTCCACTCGTCCTTGCTGTGCTCCGCCGCCACTCCGAAGACGCTGAGGGAGTCGTGGCCGAGGTCGGCGATACGCGCGCTGTCGGATCCGCGCAGGACGTCGACCACGTGACCGATCCCGAATCGCTGTCCCACCCGGTAGACCGCGGAGAGCGCCTTCTGGGCGTCGACGGTGCCATCGAACAACTCGGGCGGATCGAGGCAGACGTCGCAGTTCCCGCAGTCGGTCTCGGTCGGCTCGCCGAAGTATCCGAGCAGGATCCGCCTGCGGCAGGTCGCCGCTTCTGCGAATGCCACCATGGCGTTGAGCTTGTGCAGATCGATCCGGGTCTGCTCGCCCGAGGAGCCTGATTCCACCAGTCGGCGGGCCGTCACCACGTCCTGCAGGCCGTACAGGAGGAGCGCCTCGGCGGGCGCGCCGTCGCGACCCGCGCGGCCGGTCTCCTGGTAGTAGCCCTCGACGGACTTCGGCATGTCGTAGTGGACGACGAAGCGGACGTCCGGCTTGTCGATGCCCATCCCGAAGGCGACCGTGGCGACGACGACATCTAGGTCGTCGGCCAGGAACGCCTCCTGCACGCGGGTCCGCTCGGCCGCGGGAAGACCGGCGTGATATGCGGCTGCGCGGTGACCGGCCTTGAGAAGCCGCGCGGCCACCTCCTCGGTGCGCTTGCGCGAGAGCGCGTAGACGATCCCCGAGTCGCGTCGGCGGGTGGCCACGAACGCCTCGAGTTGCGCTGGAGCGCTGCGTTTCTCCTCCACGGTATAGCGGATGTTCGGACGGTCGAAGCCGGCCACGAAGGTGTGAGCGTCGCCCAACCCGAGGCACTCGACGATGTCGCCCCGAGTCTGCTCGTCGGCGGTCGCCGTCAGGGCCACCAGAGGGACTCCCGGGAAGAGCGCCCGCAGCCTTCCCAGCGCGACGTACTCAGGGCGGAAGTCGTGACCCCATTGCGACACGCAATGCGCCTCGTCTATCGCGATCAGCGACACGGGAATCCCCTGCAGCATGGTCAGCGTGCCGTCCAGCATCAGGCGCTCCGGCGCGACGTAGAGCAGATCGAGTTCGCCGGCGCCCAGGCGGGCCAGCACGCGGCGCGCCGACGTCTCATCCAAAGAGGAGTTGAGGTACTCGGCGTTCACTCCGAAGCCGCGGAGGGCGTCTACCTGGTCCTTCATCAACGCTATCAGCGGAGAGACCACGATGGCGGTCCCTTCGCGCAGGATCGCGGGAACCTGGAAGCACATGGACTTGCCGCCCCCTGTGGGCATGAGCACGAGGGCATCGCCGCCAGCGACCAGGTGGCCGATGACCCGCTCCTGGTCAGGGCGGAAATCCGCATAGCCGAACACGGTCCTGAGGACGTCGATGGGTGCTCCGTGTTCTGCCGGCAAGTAGCTGCTCCTCGGTTAAGTGACGCTTCGCAGTATGGTGCATCCGCCTGACAGGAATCCGAACGTGTTCATGCGCGTGGTCCCCGGAAGGGGACAGGCGGGTCGGTCCGGACGGCAGTTGCGATTGCCGCAGCCGTGCGCCGCGTGCTACTATCTCTCGGCTATCACAGCGCCTGGTCGGAAACCAGGCGCACTTCTCCCGGAGGTACCCAGATGCGCACCGGAATCCATCCCGACTACGTCGAGTGCAAGGTCACATGCTCGTGCGGCTCGAAATTCGTCACCCGCTCCACCGAGCCTGAGCTCCACATCGAGCTGTGCTCGCAGTGCCACCCGTTCTACACCGGCAAGCAGAAGTTCGTCGATACGGGCGGACGCGTACAGCGCTTCGCCGACAAGTTCGGCGGCGCAGCCGAGACGGTCATGGCGCAGGACGCCGCCAAGAAAGAGGCGCGCCAGAAGGCCCACGAGGAGACCGAGACCAGGCTTCGCGAGCTCAGGGCGGCCAAGGAGGCCGCCGATGCCGAGCGCGCGGCCAAGGCCGCGCCCAAGGCCCCGAAGGCCGCGGCCGAACCCGTTGCCGAGGAGTCTGCTTCGGAAGTCGTCGCCGAGGCGGCCGAGACTGGCGCCGCGGACGAGCCCGCGCCCGAGACCGGTACTGCGGACGAGCCCTCTCCCGAGGCGGACGCCGGCGAAGAGTCCGCCGAGTAGCATCAACACAGTTGGTATGATGGGGAGGCGGGGCTTTCGAACAAGTCCCGCCTCCTTTCACGTTCGCCACTGATCCAAGTCGGAAGGCAGACTCCGCTGTGGACGTCAGGCTCTTGTACCACACGCCGGAACCTGAGCGGGCGATCGCCGCCGCGGCTCGGCTCTGCTACGCCCCCATCGGGGCCGCCGACCTGCTCGAGCACATGACCGACAAGGCTGTCAGGGCCGTGCTCCGCACCATCATCACGTCAGGCCACACGTCGGCGTTGGAGCACGCGAGCATGTCCTTCGCCATCGATGGCGTCAGCCGGGCGATGACCCACCAGCTGGTGCGTCACAGGCTCGCGTCGTACAACCAGCAGTCGCAGCGCTACGTGACCTACGACTCGGAGCCGACGTTCATCGTCCCCCCCGAGGTCGCGGCGGTGCCCGAGAGACGCGACGCGTTCCTGGCGTCCTGCAACGCCGACTTCGCAGCCTACCGGGCCATGCTGGATGCCGGCGTCGCCGCGGAGGATGCGCGCTACCTGCTCCCCAATGCCATGGAGACCAAGATCGTAGTCACCATGAACGTGCGGGAACTGCTCCACTTCTTCTCGCTCCGCTGCTGCAACCGCGCGCAGTGGGAGATCCGCGACGTGGCTCTCGAGATGCTTCGGCTCGCGGAGCCGGTCGCGCCCTACATCTTCATGGACGCCGGAGCCGGCTGCCGTCGTGGTCCCTGCGGCGAAGGAAAGATGACCTGCGGGGACCCTTACCCGAGAGCTGAGAAGCGTGAGTGACAGCGAGAGCACGGTCGCGCTCGAGAAGCCGACACACATAGGCGGGCAGGCGCTGATCGAGGGCGTCATGATGCGTGGCAAGATCAACTGGGCCGTCGCGGTGCGCAGGGCCGACGGCTCGATACACGTCGAGGAGCACGACCTGCCCGGCGGGAAGAAGACTGGCTGGAAGAAATGGCCGGTCGCGCGTGGCGTTTGGGCGATGTACGAGACGCTCGCCTTGGCCATGAAGGCTTTCGCGATCTCCGCGGAGTACGCCTCGCCGGGCGGGACAGGGCCGGACGAGGACAGCGCCCCCGTCGAGGAAGTCACCCTGACCAAGCGCGAGATCGGGATCACGATGGTCCTGGGTGTCGTCCTGTCGGTCGGCCTCTTCATCGTGCTGCCGGCGTTCGCTACGAACTACGTGGTCGGCTCGTCGGTTTCCAGGCCGCTGACGTGGAACGTCGTGGACGGCATCCTGAGACTCGTTGTGTTCTTCGGCTACATCGCGGCCGTCGGGCTCATGCCCGACATCCGGCGCGTCTTCGCCTATCACGGCGCCGAGCACAAGAGCATCCACGCCTACGAGCACGGCGTCCCGCTCGATGCGGTCAGCGTCCAGAAGTTCGAGACCCTGCACGTCCGTTGCGGCACGGCGTTCCTGCTCATGGTGATGGTCATCGCGATAATCGTGTTCTCACTGGTGCCGGGCCGGGCCATCCTGGCGTCGTGGGGCGTCACCTCGGGGCCGCTCGTGGTTCTCTTCAACATCGCCGTGCGGATCGTCCTGCTGCCGGTCGTGGCCGGGCTCGCGTACGAGATCACGGTCAAGTGGGCGGGCAACAACCCCGACAACCCGCTGGTCAAGATCCTCGTGTGGCCGGGCATGCAGCTGCAGCGCATGACGACCCGGCAGCCCGACGACGGGATGGTGGAGGTTGCCGTCGCGGCCCTGCGCGCCGTGGCCGACCGCGAGGCGCGCGAGGCCGAGGCAGACCCGGTCGCGCCCGCCCAGCTGTCGCCGGCGCTGCCCGCGCTCGACTGACCGGTCGCCCTTGCGAAGGCCCAGCGGCGGCGCCTTGACCCCGCCGAGCCGGGTATGTATTGTCAATCCGTACATACACGACGTATGGCGGTGAGGTAATGGCTGAGAGTCGAACGATACCGAGCCAGTTCCGACTTCCCGAGTGGGCTTGCGAGTTCTTGGCCCAAGAGGCCTCAGCGACAGGCTCGACCAAGACCGACGTCCTGGTCGATGCGCTGGAGGTCTATCGAACCAAGAAGTTCGAGGAGCTCATGGGGGAGGGCTACCGTGAGACGGCGGAGGATGGTCTGGCCGAAGTGAGGGCGTGGGACGACACGCTGATGGACGGGTTGGAGGACGATCCGTGGTAGAGCGTCCGAGACGAGGCGAGGTCTACTGGGCGGAAATGGGTCCGATCATCGGAAGTGAGCAGGGGGGACGCCGCCCCGTCGTGGTGGTGCAGAACGACACGGGGAATCGCTTCGCGAGAACGACCATCGTCGTGCCGGTGTCAACGCGCGTGCCCAGCAAGCCGTACCCCTTCCAGGTCTGGCTGGCCGATGGATGGCTGCCCGAGAGATCCGTGGCGAAGTGCGACCAGGTGCGTGTCATCGACAAGTCCCGCCTCGAGAGCGGGCGCCTCGCCGTTCTCGACGCCCCGACGCTGGCGGCCATGGATGCGGCGCTTCATGCCTCGCTCGGTTTGCGATGACGCGGCGCCCGTCGCCGGGGCCGCAACTATGGTGGCATGCTAGACTGACTGCCGCACAACGGCCGAAGGACGAATCGCTTCGATGCGTGAGAAACTGGAAAGCATAATCCGCTCGTACGAGGAGCTGACCGCCAGGCTTGGCGATCCCGCCGTGCTCGCGGACCAGAAGGAATACGGGCGGCTCGCCAAGGAGCACCACGCTCGCACGCCCCTCGCCGAGAAGGCCCGGGAGTACATCACGGCGCTCGACGAACTGGACGCCTCCAAGGAGATGCTGCGCGCCGAGCACGACCAGGACCTCAAGGACATGGCATCCGAGGACATACGTTCGATCGAGGATCGCCTTCCCGCCCTCGAGGAAGAACTCAAGGTCATGATGCTGCCGGGCGATCCCAACGACGAGAAGGACATCATCATCGAGATCCGCGCCGGCGCGGGCGGCGACGAGGCCTCGATATTCGCCGGCGACCTCTATCGGATGTACATGCGGTTCGCCGAGGAGCAGCGCTGGAAGACCGAGGAGATCGACGCCTCCGAGTCCGAGACGGGCGGTTTCAAGGAGGTGTCGTTCCGGATCAGGGGCGACAAGGTCTACTCGAAGATGAAGTTCGAGTCGGGGGTGCACCGCGTGCAGAGGGTGCCTGTGACAGAATCGCAGGGACGCATCCACACGTCGACGGCGACGGTCGCCGTCCTGCCCGAGGCCGACGACGTCGAGATCGAAGTCAACCCCAGCGAGCTTCGCATCGACGTCTACCGTTCTTCCGGGCCGGGCGGGCAGTCCGTCAACACCACCGACTCGGCCGTGCGGATAACCCACCTGCCTACCGGGCTCGTCGTGCAATCGCAGAACCAGAAGAGCCAGCTGCAGAACAAGGAGGCGGCCCTGCGCGTCCTTCGCGCCCGCCTCTACGAGCAGGAGCTCGAGCGCCAGCAGGCGGAGATGGGCGCGGAGCGCCGAAGCCAGATCGGGTCCGGCGACCGCGCGGAGAAGATCCGCACCTACAACTATCCGCAGGATCGCATCACGGACCACCGGATCGGGCTCACGGTCCACAACATCCCGGCCGTGATGAGTGGCCAGATCTCCGAACTGGTAGAGGGCCTCGCCGCCGCCGATCGCGCGGCGCGCCTGCAGGCGGTCGTGTAGCTCCGGTGGACGAGCGCGTCTGGACCGTCCGCGACGCGCTGGACTGGACCTGCGGCTATCTCGGACGCCGCGGTGTCGATGGCCCGCGCAGATCGGCCGAATGGCTCCTATCGGCCGCGACCGGTCTGTCCCGGTTGGAGCTGTACGCGAACTTCGACCGTCCGCTGTCCGAATCGGAGCGCGCCGCCTATCGCGCGTCGATCGAGCGCCGCTGCTCCGGCGAACCGCTGCAGTACGTCACCGGCGAGATGCCGTTCCGCCACATCGTTCTCAAGGTGCGCCCGGGCGTGTTCATCCCGCGTCCGGAGACCGAGGTGCTCGTCGACGAGGTGCTGCGGGCCTTGGAGGGCGTGGAGTCGCCCGTGGTGGTGGACCTGTGCACGGGATCCGGGGCGGTGGCGGTATCCATCGCGTACGAGCGGCCGGACTCCCGGGTCTACGCCACCGAGATCGTGCCCGCCTCGGCCGAGGTGGCCCGCGACAACGCGAGGCGGTGTGGGGTAGCCGACCGGGTCACGGTGTATGACGGCGATCTCTTCGGGCCGCTTCCAGCGGAACTGCGCGGCACCGTGCATGTCGTGGTCGCGAACCCGCCGTACATACCGACCGCGGACCTCGGGGCTCTGCCTGCCGAGGTCGCCGCTTTCGAGCCCCTCGTCGCGCTGGACGGCGGCGTCGACGGACTGGACGCGGTCCGCCGTATCGTGGAGGAAGCCCGCCACTGGCTGCACCCGGGAGGCGGGTTGGCCATCGAAACCGACACGTCCACCGTGAAAGACGCTGTCAAGTGCATGTCGGCGTGGTATGAAGGAACAAGGGCGATCCCGGATCTCACGGGACGCGACCGGATCGCGGCGGGACACAAACGGAAGGACTGATGGATATGAGCAAGGTCATCCATATAGATCCGGAGGCTCCTTCGGCGGAAGCGATAAACCTGGCGGCCACCGTACTTCGAAACGGCGGGATAGTGGTCTTCCCGACGGAGACGGTCTACGGCATCGGCGCGGCGGCGTCGTCGTGCATCGGCCCCCAGGAGATCGTAGACATCAAGATGCGCACCAAGAGCAAGCCGCTGCCGTGGCTCGTGGAGACCGAGGCTGCGCTGGACACCTACGGCGTGGACGTACCCGCCTACGCGCACCGTCTCGCGAAGAAGTTCTGGCCAGGGGCGCTCTCTCTGGTGGTCAAGGCGTCGGACAGGGTCGGCAAGGACTTCCGCGACGAGCGCGGGACCGTCGCGCTCCGGTGCCCGGATCACGAGGTCGTCCAGGAGCTGATCCGCGCGTCGGGCGGCCCGATCATCACGACGTCGGCCAACACGTCCGGCAATCCGGCTGCCGCCACGTTCGAGGAGTTGGAGCCCCGGATCGTGGCTGCCGCCGACGTGACCCTGGACGGCGGCGAGACCCGTCATGGGGTCGCATCGACCGTGGTCGACTGCACCGGTCCCGAGCCGGTCGTGATCCGGGACGGCGCGGTCCCGACGTCCGAGGTCTCTGCGGCCGCGGCAGGATAGGTCGCCTGACGCCGGCGTGCCGGTGCTAGAATCGCGTATCGTCCGCGCCCCGCGTCGAGCCCCCTAGGAGTCGCATGCGCATCAGGATCGGAAGCGACCACGCAGGATTCGCTCTGAAGGAAACGGTGAAGTCACATCTGATCTCTCAAGGCCACGAGATCGTGGATGAGGGGCCCGCCAGCGACGACTCGGTCGACTATCCGCACTACGCGCAGAAGGTGGCGCGGGCAGTCGCGGCGCACAAGGCGGACTTCGGCATCCTGGTGTGCGGCACGGGGCTCGGGATGGAGATCGCGGCCAACAAGGTCCACGGCGTGCGGGCCGTGCAGATCTCCGATCCCGAATTCGCAAAGATGGCGCGGGCCCACAACAATGCCAACGTCCTCACCCTGGCCGGGCGATACACCGAACCCGAGACCGCGATGCGGATAGTTGACACGTTCCTGGCCACGCCGTTCGAGGCCGGACGTCACAGCCGAAGGGTCGATCAGATCTCGTCGATCGAGGACGACAACGGGACCGACTAGGCAACGACCCGCGTCACCAAGTGGCATCAACGACAAGCAGGAGGGCGTAGATGGAGTTCAGGTTCCTGTCGCAGGCCGACCCGGAGGTCGCGACCGCGATCGACGCTGAACTGGCGCGCCAGCGCGCCACCATCGAACTGATCGCATCGGAGAACTTCACGTCGCCGGCGGTCATGGAGGCCTCCGGCACGGTTCTCACGAACAAGTACGCCGAGGGCTACCCCGGCAGGCGCTACTACGGCGGCTGCGAGAAGGTCGACATCGTCGAGACGCTGGCGTGCGATCGCGCGAAGCAGATCTTCGGCGCCGACCACGCCAACGTGCAGCCTCATTCCGGCGCGCAGGCCAACATGGCCGTCTACTTCGCGGTCTTGAAGCCCGGCGACACGATCATGGGGATGAGCCTGGCGCACGGCGGGCACCTGACCCACGGCGCTCCCGTGAGCTTCTCGGGGCAGCTCTACAACGTCGCGGCCTACGGCGTGAGCCGTGCCACAGAGATGATCGACATGGACGAGGTCCGGACCCTGGCCCTTCAGCACCGGCCCAAGATGATCGTCGCGGGAGCCTCGGCCTATTCGCGCATCATCGACTTCGCCGCCTTCGGAGAGATCGCGCGCGAGGTGGGCGCGTACATGATGGTCGACATGGCGCACATCGCCGGCCTGGTCGCGACGGGGGTCCACCCCTCGCCGGTGCCGCATTCGGACTTCGTCACCTCCACCACCCACAAGACGCTGCGCGGTCCCCGCGCCGGCATGGTCCTGTGCACGGAGGAGCATGCGAAGGCGGTCGACAAGGCCGTGTTCCCGGGGCTCCAGGGCGGTCCGCTCATGCACGTGATCGCCGCCAAGGCAGTCGCGTTCCACGAGGCCCTCCAGCCATCCTTCAAGGTCTATACGAGGCAGATCGTCGACAACATGCAGGCCATGGCCTCGGCGATGGCCGCCTCCGGGCTGCGCCTCGTGTCCGGAGGCTCGGACAACCACCTCTGCCTGCTGGACCTGACCCCGGCGGGTATCACCGGCAAGGATGCCGAGCGGCTGCTGGAGGGCGTCGGGATCACGGTGAACAAGAACGCGATCCCGTTCGACAAGGAGAGCCCGTTCGTGACCAGCGGCATCCGCGTGGGATCTGCCGCCATCACCACGCGCGGATTCGACGCAGCGGACGCGAAGGCGGTCGGCGAGCTCATCGGTCGCGCGATCTTCAACCGTGGCGACGCCGCGGTGCTATCCGAAGTGGCAGAGTCCGTCCGCGCTCTCACCGACGAGCACCCGCTGTATCCGGGACTCTAGAGGTCTCGCTTGGCGTGCCGGTCCAGGCCGGCGGAAGGGATAGACCGGTTGGACATCCCGCCGAACGTGACCCTCATCGACCACCCGCTCGTCCAGCACAAGATCTCGATACTGCGCGATGTGCGCACCGGCGCCAAGGAGTTCCGCGAACTCGTGCGCGAGCTCGCGATGCTGATGGCCTACGAGGCCACGCGCGGCTTCAGCCTCACCGAGACGAGGGTGACGACGCCGATCACGGACACCGTCACCAAGGTGCTGGCGGGCAAGAAGGTCGCCGTGATCCCCATCCTTCGCGCGGGGCTCGGCATGGTGGACGGGATACTGGAACTCCTGCCGGCGGCGAAGGTGGGCCATATCGGGCTGTATCGCGATCCCGAGACGCTGTCCCCGGTCGAGTACTACTGCAAGCTGCCGGAGGACATCGGCGAGAGGGACGTCATGGTCGTGGATCCCATGCTGGCGACGGGAGGCTCGGCCGCCGCGGCCATCGAGTTCCTGCGCGCCCGAGGCGCGCGGACGATCCGGCTTCTCTCCCTCATCGCGGCTCCGGAAGGCATCGATGCCATCAACTCGGTGACCACCGACGTTCAGATCTACGTGTGCGCGATCGACAGCCACCTCGATGATCACGGCTACATCGTGCCCGGGCTCGGCGACGCGGGCGACCGTCTGTTCGGAACGATGTGAAGGCGGTGGAGATGGGCGGCACGACGGGCAGACCATCCTGGGACGAGTACTTCATGACCATCGCGCGACAGGTGTCCGAGCGCTCCACCTGCCTGCGCCGGCATTGCGGAGCCGTCATCGTCAAGGACCGCCGCATGCTCGCCACCGGTTACAACGGGACGCCGCGCGGCCTGCGCCATTGCGAGGAGGTCGGCTGCCTTCGCGAGCAGCGCGGGATCGCGTCCGGCGTCAACCACGAGCTCTGCCGCGGGATACACGCCGAGCAGAACGCGATCGTGCAGGCGGCACTCCACGGCGTGGCGATCGAGGGCGCGACGATCTACACCACGCATCAGCCGTGCGTGCTGTGCGCCAAGATGCTCATCAATGCCGGGATGACCGAGATCGTGTACGCGGAATCGTATCCGGACCCGCTCTCCGAGGAGATGCTGTCGGAGGCCGGCGTGATGCGGCGGCGGTTCGAGACCGCCAGCCCGAGTTCCGAGGCGCTGTGACGCTGGTGGGCTTCGCGGTCGTGCTCGGCGTCGCGCTCGCCGGTACTCTCGCGCTCACGCCGCTGGTTAGGCGGGTGTCGCTGCGGTTCGGCCTGGTGGACAGACCCGGCGGCCGCAAGGTGCATGCGATGGAGGTGTCGCGCCTTGGCGGCGTGGCCATGTTCGGCGGCCTCTGCATGGCGCTTGCCGCGCAGTATCTCGGGACGAGGTTCGCCGGTTGGCCGCCTCTGATCGCCGACGGCGGCTGGCCCCTGTACGCCACGTTCGCAGGTGCGGCCGTGGTGTTCGCGGTGGGAGTCGTCGACGACATCCGGGGCCTGCGGCCGGGCGTCAAGCTCGTGGGCCAGATCGCGGCCGCCGCACTGCCGGTCGCTGCAGGATTGCGCGTGAACTTCATCGGGAACCCGTTCGAAGGCGGGCTTATCCAACTCGGCCTGCTTGGGATCCCGGTGTCGCTCCTGTGGATCGTCGGGTTCACGAACGTGATCAACCTCATCGACGGGCTCGACGGTCTTGCCGCCGGAGTGACGGCGATAGCCGCGATCCCCTTCCTGGTACTCGCCATCCAGATGAACGAACTCGGTGCGGCGCTGCTCGCGGCGGCCCTGATCGGCGTATGCCTGGGATTCCTGCGCTACAACTTCCATCCCGCATCGATCCACATGGGGGATTCGGGGGCGATGCTGCTGGGCTTCCTTCTGGCCGCGACCTCCATCCAGGGCGTGATGAAGTCCGTTGCGGCCATCACCCTCGTCGTCCCGTTGCTCGTCATCGGCGTGCCTGTCTTCGACACCCTGTCGGCGATCATTCGCAGACGGAGGTACGGCAGACCGATCCAGGAGGCCGACGACGGCCACATACATCATCGCCTGCTCAACCGCGGCTTCAGTACCCGGCAGACCGTTCTCGTGATCTACGCGTG
Source organism: uncultured Coriobacteriia bacterium (assembly GCA_963695385.1). Classification (GTDB taxonomy): domain Bacteria; phylum Actinomycetota; class Coriobacteriia; order Anaerosomatales; family PALSA-660; genus JANYAK01. The sequence goes on along the minus strand of OY968780.1, from coordinate 1,465,409 downwards.
GTCGATCGGGCTGGCCGTCGGCGGCTACTCGGTCCGCTACGTGACGACGATCTACAAGATCGGCGTCTTCGTGATCCTGGCAGTGCTTTCCGCCTTCATGGCGTCGTGGCTCGGACTCTTCGACGCCGCCCGCCAGCACGGGGACGGATTCGAGGACTCCGAGGAGTAGCGCGTCCAGTGGGGGCAGGCGGTGGGATGACTTCTCACACTGAATGGCGCAGTCTGTCGTTGGGGGACGCGGGGGGTCATGCGGACCGTGGGAGCGTGGGTTGGACAGAACCCCTGCGATGGCAGGCCGATAACGGCGAGTCGAGGTAGTTGGTGCCGAATGCCTCACTTCTGGGTGACGATGGTGGCAACGATTGTCATCGGCGCCTTCACCTCTGTTTGGGGCTTCTACATGGCCTTTCGCCCAGAGGCCTCACGTCGTGCGGTGGCGCCAAAGGGCGCGGCATGGATCGCCGGCGATCGGCCGACTCTGCTCTTCTGGCGCGTGAGCGGAATCGTGCTCGGACTCGGCGGCATCGGGTTCGCTTTCATCGGCCTTGTGTCGCTTTTCGGTCCGTAAGCGGCCATGGCTGCTTCGGCGTTCTTCGGCGATGACCGTCTCTCCAACCGGCGCTTCAACTCGACTCGCCCGCAGTTGTTCCATACTGGACACACTTGGCTCGCGGGTTAAGCGCAACACGTCAGGCAGACTGATGCCTGGGCGAACTGCAGGGAGAGGGGATCTCGTGTCGGCAACAGCGCCAAGCGCTAGTCCGCTGGCCGTGCGGTTCGGCCGGGCACGAACGAAGTGTGTTATCCGAGGCGTCGGCACCGTGCTTGCGGCGCTTGCCCTGTCAATAACCGCCGTGTCGGGCGCATCTGCCGCGGGTCTGCCTGCCGGAACCGATGGCTGGGTATGGCAGAACCCGCTGCCCCAAGGCAACGGGCTCAACTCCGTGCGGTTCGTCGACGCCTCCACCGGATGGGCGGTTGGGGATTGCGGCACGATCCTCAAGTCCACCGACGGCGGCGCCACCTGGACAGCACAGACCTCCGGCACGACGCGCGGCCTGCGCTCCGTCGACTTCATCGACTCCTCCACCGGCTGGGCGGTCGGAGGGGGCTACTTAGGATCGGGGCCTGCCGCCATTCTCAAGACCACTGACGGCGGCGCCAACTGGACCGCCCAAACCCCGGGAACAACAAATGGGCTCGAATCCGTCGACTTCATCGACGCCTCCACCGGCTGGGCCGTCGGATACGACGTCGTACTCAAGACTACGGACGGCGGGAGCAACTGGGCGGTCCAACCCTCCACCACGCCGCGTTGGCTCAAAGCAGTCGACTTCGTGGATGCCTCCATCGGCTGGGCGGTCGGGCCTGAAGGAGTCATTCTGAAGAACACCGACGGCGGCGGCGCTTGGACCGCCCAAGCCTCCGGCACGAGGCAGTGGCTCGACGCCATACACTTCGTCGACGCTTCCACCGGTTGGGCGGTCGGAGATGGCGGCACCATCCTCAAGACCACCAACGGTGGCGCCACTTGGAAAGCCCAGCTCTCCAGTGCGGCATGGTGTGAGTTTGAGTCGGTCTTCTTCGTCGACTCGACCACGGGCTGGGTAGGAGGCGTCGCAGGCACCGTTCTCAAGACGACCGACGGCGGCGCTACCTGGAAGAACCAGATCTCGCCCGGCTGGGGGGACCGAGACTCCGTTTACTTCGTCAACGGATCCACCGGCTGGGCAGTCGGGGAGTTCGGCGACATGATCAAGACCACCGATGGCGGAGCGACCTGGAGCGGACAGGCCGCCTTGATGCCGAGTGAACTCGCATCCGTTCATTTCGCTGACGCATCCACTGGCTGGGCGGTGGGGAACATGGGCGCGATCGTCAAGAGTACCGATGGTGGCGTGTCCTGGAAGTCCCAGACCTCCGGCACGTCGGACGACCTCACCTGTGTCGACTTCGTCAGTGCCTCCGTCGGTTGGGCCGTCGGAGGGGACCCGGAGTTCTGGGGGTCGGTCATCGTCAAGACCACCGATGGTGGTGCCACATGGAAGGCCCAGAAGCCCGGCACGACGGAGATGCTCCAATCCGTCGACTTCGTGGACGCCGCGACTGGATGGGTGGCCGGCGTTGGCGGCACCATCCGCAAGACCGTCAACGGCGGCGCGACTTGGAAAGCTCAGAAGTCCGGCACCCAGGAGTCTCTTGGCGATGTCCACTTCGTCAGCCGCACCACCGGCTGGGCAGTCGGAGGGCGCGGCACCGTCCTCAAGACGATCAATGGCGGCACAACATGGACGGTCCAGAAGTCGGGCGCGCGTCAGTTCCTCAACTCCGTCGAATTCGTTGACGCCTCCACCGGTTGGGCGGTCGGAGGGCCACCCAGCCCGTATGGTGCCCATAGCGTCATCCTCAAGACCACCGACGGCGGCGCCACTTGGAGGGTCCAGAAGTCCGGCACGAAGGAGCCGCTCAACTCGATCGCCTTCATCGACGCCTCTACCGGCTGGGCGGTCGGGGGGTCATATGACGATAGCGTCATCCTGAAGACTACTGACGGCGGCACCAACTGGACGTCCCAGCCGGTCGCGAGGCACGGTCTTCACTCAATCCAGTTCCTGGACGCCGTCACCGGCTGGGTGGTCGGGTTCGGCGGGGCCATTCTTGGGTTCCACCCGCTGTCGACTCCCACGACAACGGCGCACCTCTTGCCGTCTGCCAACCAGGCTGGCTGGACCAACAAGGACGTCGTGGCGAGCCTGGAAGCTACGCGCTCTCTCAGAGGTCCGGAGGTTGTGGGGATCCACTACGCGCTCGACCCAGGACCTTGGCAGCAGTACACAGGCGCCTTCCAAGTCAGCGCCGAGGGAGTCCACAGTCTCCGATACTTCTCGACCGACACTTCCGGTAGCGTCGAGGCCACCAAGGTGTGTGAGGTGCGCATCGACAAGACGGCCCCGACATCGTCCGTGTCAGGCATACCGGCCGTTCCGTCACGGAAGGTGACCTTCAGCCTCTCCGACACGGACGCGATCTCCGGTGTCGATAGTCTCTGTTACACGATCAACGACGGCGACGTGCAGTACTACTATCTACCGGTCACCGTATCAGGTCCTGGAACCAAGACCCTGGACTACTGGGCGGTCGATGCAGCGGGCAACGTCGAGGCCACCAAGACGGCTGTGTTCAAGGTGCTCGGACCGGTGCGCTCGGCTCCAAGACTCTCAAAGCCCTCGGTCCTTGACGAGCTTTCGCCACGGGGATACCAGAGCGTGCGCGTCACGCTCAAACCTCGTCACAGGGCCGGAACGTATCCTGTGCGTATCTACAGGTACCGCCTCGTCGGGGGCGGGTGGAAGTCCTACGGGTACGTCATGGCGAGGGCAGCAAGCCACTACTCGTACACGAGGTGCTACGCGCTGATCAAGCTGCATCACAAAGGCAGATGGCGGCTGAGGGCGCTCGCTCCCGCCGACAGCCGACACACCGCGAGATGGTCGGGTGGATATGCGTACGTGAGAGTTAGGTAGCTTCTCTGACGGAGGGGTAGCTGCCCAACCACGGCTTCCAGCATCTGGCGACGTGGGCGTACCGGGGGTCTATCCCGCTCGCATCCATCGCCGCTCCCGTCGAACCAGCGCTTCCGCAACGACGTTGGACGCACAGATGGTCCGTTCACACCTGGGCTGCCACACCCCGGGCATATACTTGATTGTGGCAGTTCCCAGTTCGCGACAGGAGTCTCGATGAACCTCAAGGTGGTCGTCCACGAAGCCGAGGAGGGCGGATTCTGGGCTGAAGTCCCTGCCATCCCGGGTTGTGTCAGCCAAGGCGACACGTACGAGCAGCTTCTCGCAAACGTTCACGAAGCCGTTGAGGCGTGCTTGGGAGTGGATGTCTGTCCCACCCAGGTTCAGGAACACGACCGGGTCATAGACATCGCGGTATGAAGTCGGTCTCCGGACATGACTTCGCCAAGGCGGTTCAGCGCAGGGGATGGAATCTCCTCCGGGTCCACGGGAGTCATCACGTCTACGGCAAGCCCGGAAGCGACGTGAGGCTGCCCATCCCCATGCACGAGAATCGCGATCTCAAGGCGGGCTTGCTCAGCCACCTGATGAAGATGGCGGACCTCTCGGACGGCGACCTGTAGCGGGCCGTCCAACCCGCCCGGGTCAATCGTTTCCTAGTCGTCCCCGTCAAGAACGCCAATGTCCTGAGGCGGCCAGTATACGAACAGCGCTCTTGCGAGCACGGATGCGATCGGCACAGGGCCGAAGAACCGGCTGTCTCTACTGTTGGTCCGGTTGTCGCCCATCACCCAAATGTGGTCCTGAGGAACGGAGACGGGCAATTCGACGGGGCCCGGCAGGTTGGGCAGGTCTTGAGTGTAGGGCTCAATCAAGCTTGAACCGTCCACCCAGACGGTTCCGTCCTTCACATCGACGGTCTGTCCTGGAAGGGCGATCACGCGCTTGATGAAGGGGATCGCGCCGCCGGCGGGGTCGCTGATGACCACCACGTCCCCGACCGCCGGGGTCCCGAGGCGCGGTGTGAGCTTCTCGGCCAGGACGCGATCGTGGACCCTGATCGCGGGTTCCATCGACGGGGTCGGGATCTCGTACGCCTGCGCAATGGTCGCCCGAAATGTCGCTGCCAGCAAGAAGGCGAAAGCGACGAGCGCGGCGCTCTCGACAATCCAACGCGCGAGTGCCCAGGCCTTCGAAGACGCCTGGCTGCCTCGGCGGTTCTCCATGGAATGACTCCCTCGAACGGATCGGACTGGTGACCGTACGCGCCCGGCAGCGACTGTACTCCGCGGTGCCTCGGAGTGGGCTGCTCCTCACAGGAAAACCACGCCATCGACACGCATGCCGGCGCTGGACTAGCCCGCAGTTGATCCATACTGGACGCTATCGGCTCGCGAGTTGAGCGCAACACGTTCGAAAGACAGCTTGGCGGCCGGAGCGAGCAGGGGGCGGCGGTGCCCGAAGGGATCGGCAGGCGGCGCGTGGCGATCGCGGTCGGCGCGCTGGTCGTTCTTGCGGTTGCAGCACTGTCTGCGGCGCGCATCGTGGCGCTGCTCACAGCCCCCAAGTCCCGCCCTGCCGTCTTGAAAGTGTATCTGAGTGACGATGCGCGGCCTGATGACGTCGCCTTGCTCAAGACCTACATAATGGCCGATCGGCGTGTCTCTGGCGTTGCCTACGTCTCGAAGAGCGAGGCTCTTCGTCGCTTCCAGGAGGACGCCGCCAAACGGCCGAGCCTCCCCATGCAGCTCCGCGGCAATCCTCTGCCCGCATTCTTCGAGGTCTCCATTCCGGACCCGCGTGACTTCGATGCGGTCGGCAGGCGCATCGGACGATGGACCAGGTTGCCCGAGACGGTGATCATTGAGCGCAGCAAGAGTGGGTACCTGACATGGCGGCGAGGCTAGTAGCGCATGACGCTCACGAGGGGGGCGGGTTTGCATTTCGGAGGCACGTGGTTCCCTGTCGTCGGGACGGCGGCGATTCTGATCGTGTCGGCCGTGCGGCTGATGGCTCGCGTGCCACTCAGACGCGTGCTGCCGCAAGCCTTGTTCGCCGTGTACGCAGTCTTCGTGATCGACTTCGCGCTTCTGCCGGTCGACTTCGAGCCCGGCATGCGGGAGATGCACCGGACTGACTGGCTCTACTGGCAGCGCTCCGTGAACCTTGTGCCATTCCGGACAGTGATCGCTCAGCTGTCACCCGAGGCCCCTCCGACTGCGGTCGCGCAGATCATTGGCAACGTGGCGCTGTTGTTCCCGTTCGGCGTACTGGCTCCGGCGGTGTTTCCCGGGCTCCGTCGCCTCGGTTCGCTCTCGATTGCCGCGATCTGCGTCACCGCGGGAATCGAGTTGCTCCAGCTTCTTCAGAAGGTCGCGCTCATCGGCTCGCGCTCAATCGACGTCGACGATGTGATCCTCAACACCGCGGGGGCCCTTCTTGGCTTCCTCGTGTGGCGCAATGGGCAGTCGCTTCTCGCCGGCCTCGGCGTGATACCCTCAAGGCGTCAGGCGCCCGGCATCGTTGTCGACTGAAGCACGCTGACGGGGGATCTTCCTTATGCTCATGGACCGGAACAACTTCGCTTGGCTCTGGGCGACAGGCTTGCTGCGGGGCGGTCGTTCCGAGGGCGAGTCGGGATGGGACGCGATCGATGGAGAGAAGCCGGGTCTTCTCATCCGATTCCTGCAGCTGGTCGCCCTGCTCTTCGTGATCGGCGCCGGCGGTCTCGTCCTCACGCTGGTGATAGCGTTCATCAGACTCGTGATCATCTCGCTCTAGCGAGCAGGCGGCGCAGAGGACACCCGAGTCTTACCCGGCTTCCTCGAAGCTCTCGACGAACTGGCTGTTGTACAGGTCGTAGTAGAACCCCCCGCGCGCCAGAAGATCGGCGTGGGTCCCCTGTTCGATGATGCTGCCGTGATCCATGACAAGGATCGTGTCCGCGTCGCGGATCGTCGAGAGCCGGTGAGCGATGACGAAGCTGGTGCGGTTCTCCATGAGCTTGGACATGGCCTTCTGGATCAGCACCTCGGTCCGGGTGTCGACCGAGCTCGTCGCCTCGTCGAGGATCAGGATCTGCGGGTCGGCGAGGAAGGCCCGCGCGATGGTCAGCAGCTGCTTTTCGCCCTGCGAGACGTTGGACGCCTCGTCGTCGAGGATGGTGTCGTAGCCCATCGGAAGGGTTCTCACGAAGTGGTCCACGTGCGCGGCCCGGGCGGCCGCGAGGATCTCCTTCTCGTTGGCGTTCTCGCACCCGTACGCGATGTTCTCCCTGATGGTCCCGCCGAACAGCCAGGCGTCCTGCAGCACCATCCCGAAGGTCCGCCGAAGGTTGTCGCGGGTCATGTCGCGGATGTCGATCCCGTCGACGCTGATGCTGCCGCCGTCGATCTCGTAGAAGCGCAGCAGCAGGTTCACCAGAGTCGTCTTGCCGGCTCCGGTCGGGCCGACTATCGCGACGGTCTGTCCGGGCTTGACGTCCAGGTTCAGGTCCTCGATCAACGGCGTCTCGGCCTCGTAGCGGAACGAGACTCCTGAGAGGACGATGTGCCCCTCCGCTTTCGCCAGTGTCACCGCTTCGGCCGCGTCGGGCGTCTCCTCCTGCTCGTCGAGGAGCTCGAACACCCGCTCCGCGGAGGCCACGGCCGACTGCAGCACGTTCATGATGCTGGCGGTCTGCGTGATAGGCTGCGTGAACTGCCTCGAGTACTGGATGAACGCCTGAACGTCGCCCAGCGAGAGCGTGCCCTGCGCCACGCGCACGCCGCCCAGGACGCAGATCGCCGCGTAGTTCAGGTTGGCGATGAAGATCATCGACGGCATGATGGTGCCCGAGATGAACTGGGCCTTGAAGCTCGCCTGGTACATCTTCTCGTTCTCTTCGTCGAAGCGCTCTATCGCTTCCCGCTGACGTCCGAAGACCTTCACGATGTTGTGTCCGGTGTGCATCTCTTCGACGTGCCCGTTGAGAAGCCCGGTCCTCTCCCACTGCGCCGCGAACTGCTTCTGAGAACGCTTCGCTATGAACATCGTCACGACCACGGACAGCGGGACCGTGAGCAGCGAGATGACCGCGAGCAGCGGCATGATGGAGAACATCATGATCAGGATGCCGATGACCGTGAGCAGCGACGTGATGAGCTGCGAGAGGCTCTGCTGCAGGGTGTTCGCGATGTTGTCGATGTCATTGGTCACGCGGCTGAGCGTGTCCCCGCGCGCGTGGTCGTCGAAGTACTTGAGCGGCAGCTTCGCGAGCTTGAGGTCGACCTCTCGCCGCAACTCGTAGACGATCCGCTGCGAGACGCCCGCCATGAGGTAGTTCTGCGCCCAGCTGAAGACGGTGCTCAGCAGGTAGACGATCGCGAGCAGTAGAAGGACCCTGCCCATAGCATCGAAGTCAACGCCTTTGCCCGGCGTCAGATGCATGGACGAGAGCATCTCGGCAAGCTGGTCCTGTCCTCTGGCGCGCAGCCCTTCGATGGCCTGCTGCTGCGAGACTCCCGGGGGAAGCTGCTTGCTGATGACGCCCTGGAAGAGCAGGTTCGTGGCATTTCCAAGGATCTTGGGGCCGACGATGCTGAAGGCGACGCTCACGACGGCGAGCGCCACCACCAGCGCGATCATCCACGCCTGGGGCTTGAGCCTCTCCAGGAGTCTCCTGGCGGAACCCTTGAAGTCCTTCGACTTCTCGGCCGGCATCATCCCGCCGTGACCGCCCATGAATCCCGGTCCCGGTCCCCTCGGCCTGGGGGGAGGTGCGACCGGCACGGGCTTGCCGGAGCCTGCCTGCTTGTGCGGGGTGCTGTTCAGGGAGTCGCTCATGCCACCTCCTCCTCGCTGAGCTGCGAGTAGACGATCTCGCGGTAGGTGTCGGAGGTCTCCATGAGCTCGTGGTGCGTGCCGATCCCGGCGATGGTGCCGCTCTGCATCACGATGATGCGATCCGCGTGCATGATGGTGCTCACCCGCTGTGCCACGATGATCACTGTGGAATCCGCGGTCTCCTTCTTCAGGGCCGCTCGCAGCATCGAGTCGGTCTTGAAGTCCAGCGCCGAGAAGCTGTCGTCGAACACGTAGATCCCGGGATGTTTGACCAGCGCCCTCGCGATCGCCAGGCGCTGCCTCTGCCCGCCGGAGACGTTGGCGCCGCCCTGCACGATGGGCGCTTCGAGCCCCTCGGGCATCTCGGAGACGAAGGTCTTCGCCTGCGCAGTCGTCAGGGCGCGCCACAGGTCCTCATCGGAGGCCTGCGCGGCGCCGTAGCGAAGGTTGCTGGCGACCGTCCCGGAGAACAGGAACGCCCGCTGCGGGACGAAACCGATCCTGCTCCACAGATCGGCCTGCAGCATCCGTTTCACGTCGACCCCGTCGATCGTCACGCTTCCGCCAGTCGCGTCGTAGAAGCGCGGGATCAGGTTGATGAGCGTGGTCTTGCCGCTGCCGGTACTGCCGACGATGGCGGTGACCTCTCCCGGCCCGGCGGCGAAGGAGATCTTCGTCAGGACCGGGTCCTGCGCCCCGGGGTAGCGGAACTCCACGTCCTTGAACTCGACGAAGCCTCTGCTGATGCTCACCTCGGCGGGCGCCGAGGGGTCGAAGACGGACGGCTCGGTGTCGAGCACGGCCTGGATGCGCTCGGCGGAGACGGCCGCGCGCGGGACCATGACGAACATGATCGTCGCCATCATCACCGACATGAGGATCTGCAGGATGTATGTGAGAAACGCTGTGAGGTTCCCGATCGGCATGGCGCCGCTGGCGATCCGCAGCCCCCCGAACCACATGACCGCGACAAGCGAGAGATTCATGATCCCCATGAGCGCGGGGATCATGAGCGCGAAGATGCGGTTGACCTTCAGCGTGGTCTCGGTGAGGTCCTTGTTGGCCTCGTCGAAGCGGCATTCCTCGAAGTCCGTGCGCACGAATGCCCTGATGACCCGGATACCGCTGAGAGTCTCGCGCATCACCTGGTTGATGCGGTCGACCTTGACCTGCATCGCCTTGAACAGCGGCAGCGCACGGCTGAGGACCACGCCGATCAGCACGCCCATGATCGGGATGATGACGACGAGAAGCCCGGAGAGCGGCACGTCCTGTCGAAGGGCCATGATGATCCCGCCGACGGCCATGATCGGCGCCGAGATCATCATATTGAGCGCCATCGTCACGACCATCTGCATCTGCTGCACGTCGTTGGTGTTGCGGGTGATCAAAGAGGGCGCCCCGAAGATGTTCAGCTCGGTCTGCGAGAAGTCCTGGACCTTGCGGAATATGGCGCTTCGCACGTCGCGCCCGAACGCCATCCCGGTCATGGATCCCCAGTACACCGAGACGATCGAGACGACGCCCAGGAGGAGCGTCACCAGCAGCATCCATCCGCCGGACCTGAGGATGTGGGCGATGTCGCCCTTGGCGACCCCGTTGTTGATGATGTCCGCGTTCAGGTCGGGCAGATACAGGTTGGCCATCGCCTGGGCGAGCAGCAGGACCATCACGAGGACGATCCTGCCCCGGTAGGGCTTGAGATAGGTCGTGAGCAGCTTGGTCATCCTAGGTGATCTCGCCCTCCGCGGCCGCGCGGGCCATCTTCTCGTAGGCGAGGACCATGGTCTCCAGCTCGCCGGGGTCCAGCACCGCGAGCAGCCCGCGGACGTAGGCGCGCACTCCCAGCTCTACCTTGCGGAACGCCTCGTTGCCGGTCTCTGTCGGGCGAACCCACACCACCCGCCGGTCTGCCGCATCGCGCTCGCGGAGCGCGTAGCCGCGCGCCTCGAGACGGTCGACCATCGCCGTGACGGCGCTGGGCTGGATGCCGAGTGTCTCCGCCATGTCGCCGACCTTGCGTCCTCCGGTGGAGCACAACAGCCGCATGATGAAGTGCTGGGGTCCCGTCAGTTCGGAGTCGACCTCCGAGTGGGCCCGCCTGCCGATCTCGCGGCCCACCTGCATCACCGCGACTTCGAATCTCGTGACGAAGTCCCCCGGCTCGGCCGGGGTCGGTGTCCCGGACCCGTATGTTTCATGGCATGAATGTTTCATGGCCTGCAATATAGTCAGGCGGCACTCCTCCCGTCAATGGGAGCAGGTCGAGCCGACAGCGAAGCGACGTCCCGTGCGAACCGGCCCCCTCCCCGATTACCGTTGCGCAACGCCGCGCTGTCCCGGGGGCATCGACTCGGCTACCCTAGAGCCGACCGCCGAGGGCGCCGCACGGGCCCCCCGCGACATTCCGTTCCCCAAGGACGAGAGGCTCGCCCCCACTTGCCAAGCATCGTCGTCATAGGTGGTCGCACGCTGACCGGGGAGGTGAGGGTCGGCGGAGCCAAGAACTCGGCCCTCAAGCTGATGGCAGCCGCGCTGCTGGCTCCAGGCGTGTCCATGCTCCGCAACGTTCCCGACATATCCGACGTGGCCGTGATGGCCGAGGTGCTCGAGCACCTCGGCGCTCGCGTGGTCCGGTCCGACCACACCCTGAGCATCGACGCGACCTGTCTGACCTCGCACGAGGCTCCCTACGGACTCGTTGCACGGATGCGCGCATCCACATGCGTCCTCGGTTCTCTCGTGGGGAGGCTCGGCCATGCTCACGTCGCGCTCCCGGGCGGCTGCAACATAGGCTCGCGCAAGGTGGACATGCACCTGCGGGGACTGCTGGATCTCGGAGTCCGGATCTCAACGGAGCACGGCTACATCGACGCTTCCGGCCGCGCCCGCGGCGGCCACATCGTCCTGGAGTTCCCGAGCGTGGGGGCCACGGAGAACCTGCTGATGGCCGCCTCCGTCGGAGAGGGCACGACCGTGATCGACAACGCGGCGCGCGAGCCCGAGATCGCGGACCTGGCGGACTTCCTCACCGGGATGGGCGCCCGGATCTCGGGGGCCGGCACGCAGACGATGACCGTCGAGGGAGTGGACGCGCTGCATCCCGCCGACCACACCGTCATACCCGACCGCATCGAGGCCGGGACCTTCCTCGCGGCCGGCGCCCTGTGCGGCGGGCCGGTGACGGTGACCGGCTGCGAGCCCGCGCACATGGAGATGGTACTCACCAAGCTGGGTCAGGCCGGCGCGACGCTGGACGTCGGCGGGGACAGCATAACCATCCGGCGCGACGGTCCTCTGAGTCCCACCGACGTCTCCACCCTGCCGTACCCCGGCTTTCCGACGGACATGCAGGCCCAGTTCATGACGATGATGTCCATCGCCGACGGGGACTGTGTGATAACCGAGAACGTGTTCGAGAACCGGTTCATGTTCGCCGACGAGATCACCAGAATGGGTGCCGACGTCCGGATCGAGGGTCATCATGCCCTGGTGCGAGGCGTCCCCCGGCTCTCGGGGGCGCCGGTCTGCAGCCCGGACCTCCGCGGAGCCGCGGCGCTGGTGCTTGCAGGACTGGTGGCCGAGGGGACCACTGTGGTGACCGAGATACAGCACATCGAGCGCGGCTACGAGGACTTCGTTCCTCGTCTCCGCGCGTTGGACGCCGACGTTCGCATCGAGGATGATGGCGAAGCCGTCGCCGAGGCGTTCGGAGACACGGAGGGACGAGTGCGATGCGACTAGACCGCGAGGGTGTCATGGCGATCATCCCGCACAGGGATCCCTTCCTGCTGGTGGACCGAATAGAATCCTGCGAGCCGGGAGTCTCCGCGGTCGGTTACCACGACGTGCGGGAGGACATGTTCTGGGTCCCCGGCCATTTCCCCGACTACGCCGTCATGCCGGGCGTGCTGATCGTGGAGGCCTGCGCGCAGGTGGGCGCGGTCGCCTTGCTGTCCCTCGAGGAGAACCAGGGCAGGATCGCCCTGTTCGGTGGAATAGACGGCGTGAGATTCAAGCGCCAGGTCCGGCCGGGGGAGACGCTCCGCATGGAATGCGAGATCACCAAGCGACGAGGGCCGATCGGTTTCGGGGCCGCGAAGGCATGGGTCGGCGACGAGCTCGCGTGCGCGGGCGAGCTGATGTTCGGCATTCGCTGAGTCAACAGGAACGGGGGACGCGTGTCGACTGCAAGACTCAAGGAGCGCCTGGCCGACGGCAGCGCGGTGTTCGGTGTGGTCGGCCTTGGCTACGTGGGCTTGCCGTTGGTCACCGAGATGGCCAAGTCGGGTCACCGGGTCATCGGTTTCGACATCTCCGCCGACAGGGTCGCGATGATCAACGACGGCCTCTCCTACATCCCCGACGTCCCCACGGAAGAGATCGGACGTCTCACCAAGGGGGGCCTGCTCTCCGCCACGACCGACTTCTCCAAGGTGGCGGAGACCGACGTGATCGCGATCTGCGTCCCGTCGCCGCTGAACGACATGAAGGAGCCCGACACCTCGTACATGGAGGGAGCGGCGCGCTCCATCACACCCTTCCTGCATCCGGGCATGCTCGTGACGCTGGAGTCGACCACGTACCCGGGAACCACCGAGGAGGTCATCCAGCCCATCCTGGAGGAATCGGGGCTGGCGGTGGGCAGGGAGTTCCACCTCGCGTTCAGCCCCGAGCGAGTGGACCCCGGCAACCTCACTTACCAGACGAAGAACACCCCCAAGGTGGTAGGGGGCGTGACGGCTGAGTGCACGGACGTCGCTGTCGCCATGTACTCGCGATTCGTCGACACGGTGGTGCCCGTCTCCTCGACCCGCGCGGCCGAGATGACCAAGCTTCTCGAGAACATCTTCCGCTGCGTCAACATCGCGCTCATGAACGAGCTCCTGGTCGTCTCCGAGCGCATGGGGATCGACATCTGGGAGGTCGTCGAGGCCGCCAAGACCAAGCCGTTCGGGTTCATGCCTTTCTACCCCGGCCCGGGCCTCGGCGGCCACTGCATCCCCATCGACCCGTTCTATCTGTCGTGGAAGGCTCGCCAGTTCGACGTGCACACCGAGTTCATCGAACTCGCGGGGAAGACCAACGAGGCCATGCCATACTACGTCGTGCAGCGGCTCATGGATGCCCTCAACAACCAGCGCAAACCGCTGGCCGGCTCGACCGTGCTCCTTCTTGGCGTGGCATACAAGCCCGACATCGACGACACGCGGGAGTCTCCCGCCCTCAAGATCACCGAGCTGCTGCTCGACAAGTCGGCGAAGGTCGTCTATCACGATCCGCACGTGGACGAGATCGAGGTGGCCGGCGTCACCCTTCGCAGCACACCCTTGAGCGCCGAGATCCTGTCCGGCAGCGATGCCGTGCTCGTGATCACGAACCACAGCGGAGTCGACTACGCATCGGTCGTCCGGCATGCTTCCCTGATACTCGACACGCGCAACGCTTTGGGGCCGTTCGACGGACACAAGGTCGTTCGCCTGTGAGCCGCGTCCTCTCGGCCCGACCCGTGCGAGTGGGCGTGGTCGGCTTCGGCTACTGGGGGCCGAACCTGGTCCGCGCCTTGGATCGGCTGGATGACGCGACGCTCGTGACGGCATGCGACGTCTCCGAGGCGGCGCTGACCAAGATGCGCGAACTGTATCCGCACGTACGCACGACCACGAGCGTGGACTCGCTGCTGGCCGACTTCGATGTCGATGCGGTGGTGGTCGCGAGTTCGGCCCCGACGCATTTCGGGATCGCCAGGCAGGTGATGGAGGCGGGCAAGCACTGCTTCGTCGAGAAGCCCCTTACGCTCAAGGCAAGCGAGGCGGCCGAACTGGTCCGGCTGGCCGATGAGGCGGGCGTTGTGCTGTTCGTGGGTCATCTCATGGAGTACCACTCCGCGATCGAGTGGATCCACGACTACATCGCCGCGGGCGAGATAGGCGACGTGCTCTACCTCTACGCCCAGCGTCTCAACCTCGGCCGCGTGCGCACGGAGGAGAACGCGTTCTGGTCGCTCGCTCCGCACGACGTGTCGGTGGTGCTCCACCTGCTCGGCGAGGTCCCGGACCGGGTCTCGGCCACGGGCGCGGCCTACATCAACCAGGGCGTGCAGGACACGGTCTTTGCCAGTCTGCACTTCCCGAGCGGGAAGACGGCCAACATCCATGTGAGCTGGCTGGATCCCCACAAGGTCCGCAGGTTCACCATCGTGGGGACTCGCAAGATGCTTGTCTTCGACGACATGGAAGCCACCGAGAAGGTGTGGATATACGACAAGGGGGTCGGTGCTCCCGTCGACGCCATGGGATTCGGCGAGGATCTGACTCTCCGGTTCGGCGAGATAACGGCGCCCTACATCCGCATGGTCGAGCCGCTTGCGACCGAGGTCGGGCACTTCATAGACTGCTGCATATCGGGGGACACCCCCAGAAGCGACGGCCGGGACGGTCTCCGGGTCGTCAGGGTCCTCGAGGCCGTGGACGAGTCGATGGCCGCTGGTGGCGCGCCTGTCGAGACCGCGATGGAGGTATAGCTCCGATGTCCCCGTCCGCTCTCGTGCACCCGACGGCCTCCATCGGCGAGCGCTTCAAGCCGGCGCCGTTCTCCGTCATCGACTCGGGGGTCAGTATCGGGGACGGCGTCGTCATCGGAAGCTACGTCCACGTGTGCGCCGACGCCACCGTCGGCGACGACTGCGTGATCGGGGACCACGTCACGATCTGCGCCGACGCCAAGCTCGGAAACGCCTGCATCGTCTCTGACTTCGCGGTCGTGGGCCGGAGGCCGAGACTGTCGCCACGATCCACCGCGAAGCCGGGCGAGCTGAAGGGCGTGGTCCTGGGCGAGGGGTGCTGTGTCGGCAGCCACACGGTGCTCATGGCCGGCTCGACGTACGAGTCAGGTTGCATCGTCGGAGACAACGCCGGCGTGCGCGAACGCTGTCTGATCGGCCAGGACGTGGTGATCGGGCGGGCGGTGACGGTCGAGAACGACACGGAGATCGGGTCGCGCACCAGGATCCAGTCGGGTGCGTACGTCACGGCATACGTGCTCATCGAGGAAGACTGCTTCATCGGTCCGATGGTCGTCACGACCAACGACAACTACATGGGGCGCACCGCCGAGAGGTTCAAGTACCTCAAGGGCTGCACCGTACGCCGGGGCGCCCGCATCGGCGGCGGGTCCCATATCCTGCCGGGCGTCGAGATCGGCGAGGAGGCGTTCGTCGCCACCGGCTCGGTGGTCACGCGCGACGTCGGGCCCGGAACGCTCGTCATGGGAGTCCCCGCCAAGGTCGTGCGCGACGTTCCGCCGGAGCAGATGCTCGACAACCAGTAGCGCGCGCTCCAGCGGGTCTCCACGACAAGAAGAAGGCATACGTCAAAGACATGGGCATCCCGCTGCTCGACCTCAAAGCACAGTATCGGGAGCTGCAGCCAGAACTCGACGCGGCCTGGAGCGAGACGATGTCGGGCGCCGGGTTCATCGGGGGTCCCAAGGTCGCCCGGTTCGAGGCCGAGATGGCGGCCTACTGCGGGACCTCCAACGCCGTCGCTTGCGCCAACGGCACCGACGCGCTGTTCTTGATCCTGTCGGCGCTCGGGATAGGCGAGGGTGACGAGGTCATCACGACGCCGTTCACCTTCTTCGCCACTGCCGAGGCCATCGCGCATGTGGGTGCCACACCGGTGTTCGTGGACATCGAGCCGGGGACCTACAACATCGACGCGACGAAGGTCGAGGGCGCTGTCACGCGAAGGACGCGGGCGCTCCTGCCGGTCCACGTCTTCGGCCAGTGCGCGGACATGGATGCGCTCAACGCCATCGCCGAGAGGCACGGCCTTCTCGTGGTGGAGGACGCGTGCCAGGCTATCGGCGCCCTCTATAAGGGGCGGCGCGCCGGTTCTCTCGGACGCGCGGCGGCGTTCAGCTTCTTCCCCAGCAAGAACCTCGGCTGCGCGGGCGACGGAGGCTGCGTGACCACCGGCGATGCCGACCTCGCGGCGACGATCCGCAAGCTCGCCGCGCACGGCACGTCGGCGAAGTACTACCACGACAGGTTCGGATGGAACAGCCGGCTCGACGCCCTGCAGGCGTCGATACTTCTGGTCAAGCTGCCGCACCTCGACGAGTGGAACGTGCAGCGCCGCGTTGCGGCCGCGGTCTATGACGAGTCGCTGGCGGGCGTCGATGGACTCGAGTTGCCGGTCGTCCGCGAGTACGGCGAGATGGTCCACCATCTCTACGTCGTGAAGTCGGATCGGGCGGATGCGGTGATGGCGGCGCTCCGCGCAGCCGGGATCGGGACCGCGCTCTACTACCCTCTTGCTCTCCACGAGCAGGAGGTGTTCACCAGGGATCCGGCGTACGTGAAGCCGACGCTGCCTGTGGCCGAGAGCTGCGACGCGAGCACTTTCGCGTTGCCCTGCTTCCCCGGGATCACCCGCGACCAGATCGCCGAGGTGGTCGCCGTCGTCAGGCGGGCCTTGGCGACAGACGGGACCGGCTGACGCTCATGGCTACGGCTCAGTAACGCGACGGTAGTCCACGCCGCCGTAACGTATACTTACGTGACGATTCCAAGGACGCGTCTCCGGACGCGCCTGCATCCACCTGATCGGGAAGGCAAGCGTGTTCGGCAATATCCCCAGAAGACCAGGCCGCTCCCAGCGTGGCCGCGCCGCTGCGCCGGCCCGTCGGCGGGCACCCCGGGACATCAGTCGCCTCGAGCCTTCGAGCCAGTCGCGGGAGACCGTCGACGAGGCGAGCAGACGTCGTTCGCGCACCGGCAAGATCCTGAGTCCCATCGCGCGCCGTCGCCGTCGCAGGCGCATCGCGCTTGTCGTCCTGTCGGTGTCCGGACTGCTTCTCCTGGCGACGGTCGTGGCAGGGTTCGCCTACGTCCGCAGCATCGGGAATCAGATCACCAAAGTCGCCACGGAAGACCCCAGGATCCATAAGGCCTTGGATCCTCCGCCCTCGAAGCCGGGTGAGCCGTTCTACATGGTGCTGATGGGCTCGGATACCAGACGCGGGCAGAAGCAGCAGCGCTCGGACACCCTCATCGTCGCCAGGATCGATCCGAAGAACAAGAAGGTCGCCATGATCTCGATCCCGCGAGATTCGCGGGTCTCGATCCCCGGCTACGGCAACCAGAAGGTCAACGCGGCGGTCGTCTGGGGAGGACCCGCCCTGGCGATCAGGACCGTCAAGGAACTGACCGGCCTTCCCGTGTCGCGCTACGCCAACATCGACTTCCGCTGCTTCCGCGACGTTGTGGACGCCATCGGCGGTGTGTGGATCGACGTGCCCTTCTCGGTGTACGACACCAAGGCGTCGGCCTACGGCCCCAAATACGCGACCCTGAAGAAGGGCTATCAGAAGCTGGACGGCAGGCATGCCCTGACCTTCGTCCGCACGCGTCACATGTTCGCCGATGGCGACTTCCAGCGCATGCGCAACCAGCAGGCGTTCGTGAAGGCTCTGGCGGGCCAGACGCTCTCGCTCGCGAACATCTTCAATGCGACCGCGATCATGAACGCCGTCGCGGCGAACCTGGACACCAACATGACGCCGGCCCAGCTGATCGACCTCATGCTGCAGTTCAAGGGCGCGAAGGCCGAGGACATCGAGACGTTCACCGCTCCGGGAGCGCCGAGCTACGTGGACGGCGTGTCGTACGTCGTCCTCGACGACGTGAAGCTGGACGAGGCGATCTCGCGCATGAGGAAGGGACTGCCGCTCGATCCTTCCAAGGCCAAGGAACGCCGCTCGGGCACGACGACGGGCACCGTCTCGGTCAAGCCGGCCGACGTCTCGCTCACCGTCCGTAACGGCGCGGGCGTGTCCGGACTGGGCAAGCAGGGCTCGGACTTCCTCACCTCGAAGGGATTCAAGGTGAGGGAAACCGGCAACATGGCTCAGTTCGTCTATGACAAGACGCTCGTCATCTACCACACGGGCGCGTTGTCCAAGGCCAACTTCGTGCGCGAGAGTCTCGGATTCGGCAACGTGATCTCGGCGGCCAGCATGTATACCTTCAACACTCCGGTCATGGTCGTCGTCGGGAAGGACTGGAAGAATCCGACCGCATCGACCGCGCGCCAGTGACACCTCGAACGTGACCACCTCGCGCGACCGAACGTTCATCCTCGCCATGCTCGCGCTCGCCTGCGTCGTCCTGTTGGGCTACGCCTCCGCGGGCATCGCGGGCGAATCGCCCGATCGGATCGATTTCGGATTGGGCAAGACAGGCCCGACCAGGCTCCCCCGTCCGGTGCGGAAGGTGATCCGTCACCATCCCACGATCAAGGCCTTCCTGACCGGGGCTCCCCAAGCGCGGGTCACCGATGCCATGAGGAAGAACCTCATCGGCTTCGACGGGATCATCCTCGGCGTCTCCGAGGCGATCACCGAAAGCAACCGGGCATTCTACAGCGCAGTCCTCCCCGGCCAGTACCTGGTCCCGGTCGGCATGGATGCCGGCAACGGCTTCACGACGCCGAACGGAGACCGCCTGATCCAGGTGTTCTTCACAAGCGGCTCGCTCGGGCCGGTCGTCGAGAAGAACATCCGCGACGCCAAGAGGCTGGCGGGCCGGTATCCGGGCCTGCGCTTCAGCTACTACAACGTGACGGCATTCCAGATGACGCGGAAGGCGCGGTCTCTGGGTTACCGCGATCCGGGCGCAGCCCTCTTCGACCACTTTGCTGACGGCGTTTCCCGCGTGGCGGTCGCGGGTTCCCTCGACCTCGCCGATTGGGAGGGCGGTTTCTTCCGCACGGACCATCACTGGAACCCGAGCGGCGCCTACCGGGGCTACCTGGACGTGATGCGGCTTCTCTCGACGCGCAATCCGTTCATCGGCGAGGCTCGCGTGCCCTTCCGCAGCGTCACCGCGCCCGGCCTGGAGTTCAGGGGATCCGTTGCGAGGACCGCGGCACTCACGGAGTGGGCGGAGCCCCTCGACCTTCTGCTCCTCGACGAACCCGGCCTCAAGACCGCGACCGACGGAAGGCCGACAGACGTGGCGGAAGCACATCGTGCGTATCTGGCCGCACCCAAGCGGAGCCTGTTCGCCAGCCACTACGGGGGCTACTACGGCCGTGACGCGGCACTCCGCAGTTTCCAGATGCCGGCGGGCCGCAAGTCCGCGGGCAATCTGCTGGTCTTCTCGGACTCGTACGGCGATTCGATGCTGAACCTGGTCGCAACCCACTTCGGCCAGACCTACCACGTCGATCTCAGGCACTGGGAGTCCACGTTCGGCGAGCCATTCGACATGGAGGCGTTCGTCGCCGAGCACGGCATCACCGACGTGCTCGTCCTTGGGCGGACGACCCGCGTGATGGCGACTCCGACGGCCATCCTGGACGGGACGAAGGTGCTGTGAGCTTCACCAGTCTCGAGTTCATCTTCGGCTTCGCCGTGGTGTTCTTCCTTCTGTACTTCCTCGGGCGCGGGCGCACGTACCGCAACTACCTCCTCTTCGCGGGCTCCATCGTCTTCTATGCCTGGGGTGATCCGCTCTACGTGGGTCTGCTGCTCGCCTCGTGGGTGTTCAACTGGGCGATGGGTGTGAAGATCGAGCAGCAGACGGAGCGGGCCCGAAGCGGCTGGCTGGCCCTCGGCGTGACCGCGAACCTCGCCTTCCTGGCCATCTTCAAGTACTCCGATTTCGTCATCCGGGTGTTCAACGACGCGTTGGGTTCGCACATCCCCGCGATGAAGCTGCCCTTCCCGCTGGGCGTGTCGTTCTACACCTTCATGGCGCTGGCCTACCTGATCGACGTGAGAAGGGGCCGGCACCCGGCGGAGCGGAACCCGATCCTGTTCGGAAGCTACCTTGCGGCATTCCCCAAAGTGCTCATGGGGCCGATCGCGCGCTACGAGACGATAGGGCCGCAGATCGACCAGCGCACCGAGACGGAGTCCGACGTTGCCGCGGGACTGCGCAGGTTCGTCATCGGGCTGGCCAAGAAGGTGCTGATCGCCAACAACGCGGCCGTCGTCGCCACCACGCTCTCGGGGTACCCGGCAAGCCAGATCGGGGCCATCGGCGCCTGGCTGATGGTGCTCAGCTACACCATCCAGATCTACTTCGACTTCAGCGGCTACACGGACATGGCCATCGGCGCGGCTCGCATGATGGGTTTCCGCTACCCCGAGAACTTCAACTACCCCTATACGGCCGTCTCGGTCTCGGACTTCTGGCGCCGATGGCACATGACGCTGACGTCATTCTTCCGCGACTACGTCTACATCCCGCTCGGCGGGAATCGCGTCACGAGGGGCCGCTGGATCCGCAACGTCATGGTGGTGTGGGCCCTGACGGGGCTGTGGCACGGCGCCAACTGGAACTTCCTGCTCTGGGGAACCTATTTCGGCGCCATCATGGTCCTGGAGCGGCTCGCACTCTCGCGGATACTAGAGCGGACTCCCAGGGTCGTGCAGCGCGCGTACACCATGCTCGTGGTCATGGTCGGTTGGGTGCTCTTCATGAGCCCCGACCTCGCCACGATCGGCACCCGCCTCGCCGGGCTCGTCGGCGCGGCGGGCGCCGGCACCGTGTCGACGCTGGTGCTCACGCGGGTCCTTCAGCCGATATACCTGGTCGCGATCGCGGCGGGCATCCTGGGCTCCGCTCCGTGGTGGCACGGACTCAGGACCAGGGTCGAGCAAGGCCGCTCGCTCGCGGTACTCCTCGACGCGGGACTCGTGATCATGCTCGTGCTCAGCGTGATCATGATCGCCGCGAACTCCTTCCAGCCCTTCCTCTACGCCCAGTTCTGATCCGGGTCAGCGGTGGTCGGCCGTGTTCGCGGCCACTGACAGGGCGGTGGCCCGCGTCACAAGCCGACCAGCCAGGCCGTCATCGGTCTGCGCGCCAGGAGAGCGCTGACCGCGAACGAAGCGGCGGCGATACAGGCGAAGGCGACCAGAGCGAACCAGGGTGTTCTCCACAGCGCCTCCCATCCGAGCGCCGCCACCGCGCCGTTCCAGGCCAGCGCTGTCAGAGGATGCGACAGATACACCCCGTACGTGAGAGCGGCTGTCCGGCGGACGACCGAGCCCCCCGCCCGATCCGCGGTGAGAGCGAAGCACAGGCCCGCGAGGCCCAGGACCTCCAAGGCGGTTCCCAGAGGCACGACCGTCTGTGTCAGCGGTCGCGGCAGATCCGGGGGCAGGGCGGAGAGCAGTCTCATGAGCAGCAGCGCGCCGCCCGCGGCGATGAGCGCCGGCCACCAGCGCCTGATATTCGGCAGAACGTCACGTATGCGCACCGCGAACCATGCGCCCAGCGCCATCTCGGACAGGTGCACGGTCACGGTCAGCGCGACCGACCACAGGGACGCCCCATCCGCTCCGCGTACCAAGGCGGCCACGAAGGAGGCCGCTCCCAACCGCAGAGCATAGGCCGCCAGGACGAACCATCCGGGCCAGCGTTGCGCCAGCGGCGACGCGAGGGGAGTGAGCAGGTAGAGAAGCAGCAGGGCCGGAACGAAGAACAGGTGGTACCAGGTCCTCCCGCTGAGGATCAGAAGCGGCGAGGCCTGAAGCACCGGGAGCCATCCCTGTCGGGAGGCGAGCAGGAGCAGGTAGACAGCCGACCACGCGAGGTAGGGAAGCACGACCCGCGAGGCGCGCCCGCGCAGGAAACGGGCATACGCCACACCTCCGCCCGCGAACGGCCTGCCCCAGATGACCGCACCGGACACGAAGAAGAAGACGGGCACCGCGAAGTGCAGCATCTGGTCGATCAAGATGACCGGTGCAGCGGCGCCGGCCACTCCTCGATAAACCATCAGCGTGTGTATGGCGATCACGGCCAGGATCGCGATGATCCGCAAGACGTCGTAGCCGGGCGTTCTGGACCTCGTGGGCTCGGGCTCGAACGCCCCGAAATCAGTCAACTTGCGGGCCAGCCTGATCGCTGGGGGCCGGCCCGATCTCTCCACGGGTGGATCCGCCCCGCATCGTCCGGACTGCGTCGGTGACCCTTTGTTCGACGCCGGCGAAGGCGATGCCCAGGACGATGCACACCGCGAGGTCGAGGACCGTCTTGGGGCCCGTTCCGAGTCCGAGATGGCGCGTCACCGCGGGCGCGACCTGACCGAACCATAGGATCTGGACCAGGAAGATATGCCAGGAGCCGCGGCCGATCGCCTGCAGCGGACGCGGGTACTTGAGTCGGAGCCCCGCGCTGACGAGCGCGATGGTGTATCCGGAGGCAAGCAGGTTCTGCGACTGCCAACCGGGTGCCAGGAACGGCATCGTGAAGCCTCGAGTCTTCGCAACGAGATAGGGGAGCGAGATCGCCACGAGAGGCCAGACCCTATGCCCCGTCGCGAGCAGCATGCCCAGGCCGATCGCGAACAGGTAACGCAGCAGGTTCGCCTTGAAGACGTAGGCGTTCAATCCGAACTGCCCGACCAACAATTGGAAAGAGAAATCGACCGCGAGGCACGCGCCGATCAAGAGCCACGGCCCCTTGTCGAGAAGCCACCGGAGCAGAGGGAGGACCAGGATGAACTGCAATGCGATGGCGATGAAGTAGTTGCCTGGGCCGTTGGCGGGGAGGGCGCCAAGCAGCAACGCGGACTTCCAAACCATGCGTCCCTTGAGCAGCATGATGAGGAGCGCCGCGAGCCATGCCACTCCCCACGGGACCAAGAGACGGACGGCCCGCCGGCGCAGGTAGTCGCCCAGCGGACGCATGCGCGTGACGACGCCGATGTAGCCCATCAGCACTATCAGTATCGGTACCGCCTGCGAGACGTGGAATACGGAGAGCGAGTCGCGCAGCAACTGCTTAGGCAGCGAATGCAGCAGCAGGACCGAGACGATGGCTATGCCCTTGATGGCGTCGACGGCCCCGTTTCGAGTGGCTTGGCTCTGCGGGCTTCTCAACCCTCGACCACCGCTCTCCTTTCGACGCGCGCCGGAGGCGAAGTCCGGCACGCCATCCTCTCCCTGACCGACCCGCTCTCGCGGGAACAGGTCACCCGCCCGTGCCGGCTTCCTCGACCGTGCCGGCCGGGCTGGTCCGGGTGTCGCCGTACGCCTTCTCGAGCGCCCCCGAGAGCGTTCGGTCGAACTCGACGCGATCTCCGTTGACCACTATGACGCTCGCCAGCTGGGTGATCGCGCTGTTCTGCGCGCGCAGGAAGACCGGCTGGATATAGGCGACCGTTCCCTCGACAGGGAGGACGAGCATGTCGCCGAACACGATGGTGTTGCCCGGCTGGTTCCATAGCGTGAGCTGCTGCGAGATGCGCGGATCCTGATTGATGCGCGCACTGATCTGCTGCTGGCCGAGGACGACCCGGGCCTTCGGAAGCAGATACACGGTCCGCTCTCCGTAGTGACTTGGACCGCATGCCGTCGCCATCCAGGCGACCAGGTTGTCGCGGTTGGGAAGCGAATAGGGCTGCAGGAGATACATGGCCTTGCTGGAAGTCCGGCCTGACGAGTCGGGCAGGTCCAGCATGACGTACGACGGCTTGATCTTGTCGCCCTTGGAGTCCGTGGGGATCTTCCAGAGGTCCTCTCTGTTGTAGAAGACCTTGGGGTCGGTCATGTGGTAGGTCCGGTAGGTCTCCGCTTGAGCCGAGAAGAGTCTCTGCGGCGCGCGCAGGTGCGCGGCCACGGACGCGGGCATGCGGTTCCCCGGTGTGATGACGCCAGGGAAGACCTTGGCCCATGCGTCGCGGATGGGATCCCGGCCGTTCGCGTAGAAGCGGATGTCACCGCTGTAGGCGTCCACGGTCACCTTCACCGAGTTGCGGAGGTAGTTCGTGCCGTCCCTCAAGGGCTGCGCATTGGGGTAGTGGTCGCTCGAGGTGTAGGCGTCCAGGATCCAGATCACGCGACCGTCCGCGATGGCCGGATACGGGTTGGCGTCGAACTGGAGCCAGGGAGCGAGCTTGGCGGCGCGCTCCTTGATGCCGCGGTACAGAAGGATCTGGCTGTCGGGTCTGACATAGCCGGAGAACAGGATCTGGGCCGATCGAAGCTTGATCGCCCATGCCAGTCGAGAGGATCCAGAGCCCACCGGGACGCCGGCGGACGCGTAGCGGTAGGTCGCGTTGTCGGCGCCGGCCGGATAGTCGAACTCGTCCACGCCGGTGCCGACGATGGCGTAGCGCCCCATGTCCGGTCCGAAGTAGATCCGCGGCTGGGAGATGGCGAGATCCGGCGAGCCGGAGGCGACGGCGCTTGACACGACAGGCGGAACATCGCCCACGAGGAAGGTGGGAAAGCCGCGATCCGTTGTCTGGCTGGCCGAGCCGACGGCAAGCCCGTAGCCGTGCGTGTAGACCAGGTGGGTGTTGACCCAGGTCTGAGCGCTGCGCGGGAGGCCGGAGGGGTCCACCTGGCGCGCGGCCACGAGCACCTGGCGCAGCTCCCCGTTCACCTCGTAGCGGTCGAAGTCGATCGAGGACAGCCGGTAGTAGGGGCGGATGGTCTCCAGCTGGTCGAACGCCTGCCCCACTGCCTCCGGCGTCCACACTGTCGCGTCGGCAAGGATCCTCTCGGCGTCCGCGGATGCGGTGGCACCGATGGACTCCAGCGCGGGATACTGCACCCCTCTGACCGCCGACAGGTCGAACGCGTCTCGGGTCATGGAGATGTTGCGCTCCCGATACTGCTCGTCGACGGTAGCCTCGTTCGGCGTCGCGACGTAGTCCTGCACAAGGCTCGGCCACGCGCTGACAAGCGCGACAGCGGCGACGGCCCAGACGAGGAACGATAGCAGCGGTGTCTTCCATCGGCGGCTGGACGCCGTCACGAACAGCACGAGCGCGAGAGCCGCGGACAGCCCCGTCATGATCCAATCCGCCGGCAGGAGGGCGTGGATGTCGGAATAGGACGCTCCGAAGATCTGTCCCGCCGGAGAGTACGAGATCTGCCAGACCGCGAGCCAATAGCTGAACGCCACGTTCAGCATGAGCACTCCGACGAGCACGAACAGGATCTTCTTCAGCTGCCACCAGCGCGTGACCGATTTCCCAGTCGTCTCGAGCCGGTTCGAGAAGGCGACGGCGACCACGGCGATCATGGCGAGTACCGTCAGACCGTTGATCCATCGGTAGAGCGACTCGAGTGCGGGGAGAGTGAACACGAAGAAGCCGACGTCACGGCCGAACTGGAGGTCTCTCACCCCGAAGCGCGACTGGGCGACGGCCAACCGAAAGACCATCCACTGTTGAGACATGTTCCAGGCCAGCGCCCCGGACAGGACCAGGCTCACAATCGCCGTAAGTCGCGGATAGCGCTGCGTGTCCCTGGACACCAGCCATCCTGCCCGCGCGCTGAACAGGAGCACCGCGAACCCGACGCCGGCGCACACCAGCCACACGACCCCCCGCGAGATGACGCTCACCGTGAAGACGTCTTGCCGACCGAGGCTGAGATACCACTGGAAGTCCGTCCACACAGCCGCGACCCCTGCCAGGATCGCCAGACCTGCCATGGCCGCAAGGGCGGCGCCGGCCCAGAGCGCCATCTTCCGCGACCACGTGACGGTTTCCATCAGCCCCCTCTTCTCGTGAGAACGATTCTAGCATTCCGCGCTCGCGGAACACGGTGGCGCCGGCGTCCGTGCCTGCTCTCCGTGAGGACTCTGCGGACCCGTTCCGGTGGTATCATGCGGACTTTGGACGCCCTCCCTCGCTCGCCGACATGACGCGTTCCCGAGGTGCTGACTGCATGCGTACGTTGACCCGTCTCGCAACATGGCTCGCGCAGGCCTTCTACTCCGTGCTGAAGGCCGTGCTTCCCGCGAGGCGCAAGGTCGTGTTCCTGAGCCGGCAATCGAACAGCCCCTCGCGGGATTTCACATTGCTGGCCGAGGAATTGAGCTCTCGCGACCGGGACCTCGAAGTCGTCACTCGTTGCCGTCTGATCGACGAGTCCACGGCGGGCCGGATCGCATATCTGGGAGAGATCGTCCGACAGATCTACCACCTGTCGACGGCCCGCGCGTGCGTGGTGGACGGCTACGTGATCCCGGTGAGCATCCTCGAGCATCGCCCGGGGCTGATCATCATCCAGATGTGGCACGCACTGGGCGCCATCAAGAAGTTCGGATACCAGTCCCTCGACCGGCCAAGCGGCCGCTCCTCCGAGTTGGCCGACGCGATGCGCATGCATCGGAACTACGACGTCGTGCTGTGCGGCGGACCGGCGACGGTCGAGGTCTTTGCCGAGGCCTTCGGCGTGGACCCGAGCGTCGTGAAGCCGCTCGGGCTTCCTCGGGTGGACTATCTGCTGTCCCGCGCGGGAGACGCGCTGCCTTCCGGAGCCTCGCTGCCGGTGCAGCGCTTGATGCGGCGTTTCCCGGTCCTGTCGGACTCGAGCCGGCTGAGGATCCTGTACGCGCCGACGTTCCGGCGCAACGGGAAGGACCGCTACCAGGAGGTCGCCGGCCGCTTCGCCGACGATCGCTACACCCTGATCGTCAAACCCCACCCGCTGGTCAGTGCGAGTGTCGACGGCGCGAACGTGGTCAATGCAGAGAGTGCGGACATCCTGGATCTTCTACCGCTCGGCGACGTGGTCATCACCGACTACTCCGCCGTCGCCTTCGAGGCGTGCGTCCTGGACAAGCCTCTGTACTTCTACGTCTACGACATCGACGAGTACACTCTCGAACACGGGCTCAACATCGACCTGCTGTCCGACATGCCGGGAATCGCGTACCGGGACCTGGAGGACATCGCGGGCCGCATCGAGAGCGGTGTCTACGATCCCGCGCCGATACTGCGATTCAAGGAGCTCTACGTGTCCGTAGCCCAGGGGGGCTGCACGAGCCGCATAGCCGACCTGGTCATGAACCCGATCCCAGGCGTCTGAGCGACGATGGCGCGCAGGCATCTCGTTATTCGGACGCGCAGGGCCGTACGGACGTGGCTCACCAGTGTCGGCAAGCGGGTCCCGTTCGTGTTGGACGCGACGCGCGGCGCCGTCGCATCGGTGAGAGGGCGCCAGTATCGCGCCATGTGCCGGCGCTACCCCGTGGAGCGCTCCGCGTGCATCTTCGAGAGCTTCGGATCCAGGGCCTACTCGTGCAGCCCTCGCGCGCTGTACGAGGCCATGCTCGCCGACGAGCGCTGCAAGGGCTTCACGTTCACCTGGTCCTTTCGAGCCCCTGTCGCCAGGGCGCTCCAGCAGCGCGGCGGCTACGATGTCCGCGGGCTCGAGGACGTTGGCGGCAGCAAAGCGTACGACGGGGATCTCGACGTCCTGTTCGGGAGTCGCGCGCTCGAGGATCTCAAGCGCTCGGTGATCGTGCCTTGGGGATCGCACGAGTATCGCCGAAGCTACGCCAAAGCGGCCTACTGGATCTCGAACTCGATAGTCCCCGTCTACCTCAAGCCTCGCGAGGGCCAGGTCTACGTGCAGACATGGCATGGGACGCCTCTGAAGACGCTCGGGTGCGACATCCCGCTCAGCACCTCGGGCAGCGCGCTGTACTCGCCGATGGAGATGCACACGCGCTACAAGCAAGAGGGCGCCCGGCTCACATACCTCCTGTCGCCGTCCCGATTCGCCACGGAGAAGCTGGCCACCGCGTTCGACCTGGTCTCCACCGGCCGCACATCGGTCATCGTGGAAGAGGGCTACCCGCGAAACGACCGGCTTCACACCGCCACAGCCGGGGACGTAGCGGCGATCCGGCATCGTCTCGGGCTGCCCGGGGACAAGAGGATCATCGTCTACGCGCCCACTTGGCGCGACGACCAGCACGCCTCCGGGGTCGGCTATACGTACACCACCGAGGTCGACTTCGACGCGCTGAAGCGCGAACTCGGCGAGGAGTATGTGATCCTGTTCCGCGCCCACTGCCTCGTGGCAAATCGCTTCGAGTTCGAACGCTACGAGGGGTTCGTGCGCGACGTGTCGAGGGTAGGCGACATCAACGACCTGTACCTGGTCAGCGACATGCTGGTCACCGACTACTCGAGCGTCTTCTTCGACTACGCCAACCTTCGACGCCCGATCGTCTTCTACATGTATGACCTTCAGCACTACGCCGAGGAGCTGCATGGCTTCTACCTGGACCTCGAAGAGCTCCCGGGTCCGATCGCCCGAACCGGGGCCGAGTTGATCGAGGCCATCCGCTCAGCCGACTCCACCGACGCCGGCGCCACCCCTCGATACCAGCGCTTCCACGACCGCTTCAATCACCTCGACGATGGACGCGCCAGCCAGCGCGTGCTCGAGCGCGTGCTCCGCGCGCCCGCGGGAACAGGGGCACCCTAGGTGAGAGCGCTCGTCTTCGGCGGCCTTCACTACATCGGATCCCACGTTGTGGCCGAGCTCGGGTGTCTCGGGCACGACGTGTGCGTGATCGACTTCGAAGATCCCGATGAGACCGTCGATCCCGCATCGGATCCCGGGGAGACGGTCGCCGACCCGGCTGAGGATGCCTCCGAGCACGAGCCCGACCTGCGGGTCCCGGTCCAGCTGATCAAGCACGGCCTGCGAGCGGACCCCTCCGGGATCTCGCTCAAGTTCGACCCCGCCGACTTCGACGTGACACTCCTGTGCGGCGTCGAGACCGCGCTCGGGGAGGCGGAGGAAGTCCCATGCGAGCAGGACCTGGTCGCGGAGCGTCGCGTCGTGGACCTGATCCTCGCGGCGGGTCCCCGGGCGGTCGTTCTCACATCGTCGGCGGGTGTCTACTCCCTGGGGACCGGATCCGTCCATCTGGACGAAACGTCCGAGGTCGTCCCCGGCACTCGACTCGGAGCCCACGCCCTGTCTCTTGAGGAGGCCTTGGTCTCATACTCCTCCCGGACGAAGACACCCTACCTGATACTGCGAACGGCGATCGTCAGCGGCGCGAAGCTGGGCGTCTCCGGCGCGGGCCGCGCATGCAAGGCCGTGGCGCTGCTCCCCGGCCTTGGGGTGGAGCGCCTCTACTACCCGTTCGCGGAGCTGCGCATGGACGAGGGGGAGACATCCGGCCGTCCGCGGCTCGCTGACTTCGTGCACATCTCCGACGTGGCCGCCGCGCACGCCCTGGCCGCGGCTGCGTTGACACAGGACGGAGAGCTGCAGCGCATCCTGAATGTGGGCACCGGCGCCACGATCACGCTGGACGAGGCCATGCCCGTCGCGAGGGAAGCTGTGTACGTGCGGATCCGTGGGGGCCGGTCCCCGGCAGGAACCGGAGCCCCGGCCGTGACGGTGTCAGGGGAGGAGGCCCATCGCCTCCTGGGGTGGACGCCCGGTGCCCCGGCGGAGTCGATCGTGGCAAGCGAGGTGGCACTGTTCCGCAAGCGGCTGCTGACCGAGAAGCGGATCGGGCTCGAGGTCCGCGTCGGCAACGAGTACCTGGCGAGCTTCCTGACGTCCTCGCACCTGACGATCCTCGGCGTGCTGATCGCCGACGATGCCGCTGGTGAGCTCCGCACGGAGGACTTCCTGTTCAGGGTGAACAAGTCGATGTACAAGGCCCGTTTCGTCCCCCTCGGCGGCCTGCGCCTGCCGGGAACGGGCATCCGGCTCTGCCCCTACCGCCTGCGGATACCCATGACAGACCTGGAGCTGCTGTCCGTGCAGAATCCGGTCAAGCTCACGTTCGTCGGAAGTGACGGGCGATGGTTCGACAGGCGCCTCACCTACTCGTTGCTGAGAAGCCGGCCCGACAACCGTCGCGGCCGGCTGTTCTCTCTGCACGGCGGGGAGTCGACCCTCTACCTGCGCCAGACCGACACGAATCGCCTCTTCATCACCTCCCGGGTGAGGAACGTGACGGACAGCTTCCGGAAGCGTCTGATCATCCGCGTGGCTCGGTGGGCGTCACTCCTGCGCAGGGAGAGGCCCGTGCTCCTGTACGAGAAGGAAGGCACCCGGTACGAGGAGAGCGCCGCGGTGGTGTTCGAGGAGATGATCGACCGCGGCATGGAAGACGTGCGCTACATCCTGTCGCCGGAGATGATCGACGGAGTCCCGGACAGATACCGCCGCTACATCGTGCCGCGGTTCTCTTTCCGGCACTTCTACTACTTCTTCGGCGCCCGTACCTTCATAGGCACCGAGACCGTGTTCAGCGCGGCCGAGTTGCGGTCCGCGGACAGGCGGCTGATGAGCCGGATATCCCGACAGGACTATCGTTTCGTGTTCCTGCAGCACGGCGTCATGTACATGGTCGCGCTGAGCGCCCGGCAACGCAGGTTCTTCCGCGCAGGTGTCGTCTTCCCCCTCGGCACCAAGATCGTAGTGTCGTCCAAGCGTGAAGCCGATCATTTCGTGGAACTGGGCGGCTTCTCGAGGCAGGACCTGTACGTGTGCGGCTTGCCCAAGCTGGACCGGGCATGCCTGGACCCCGGCGCGGACAGGATCCTCATCATGCCTACCTGGAGGCCATGGGAACACAACCTGGTTCGCACGCGGCCGACCGAGTCACTGTATTATCAGATGCTGGTGGAGATGTTCGAGGCCATCCCGGACGACCTCCGTGACAGGACCTGCGTGCTGCCACATCCCCTGGTCAGGGATGCTCTGTCCGAGACGGATCTGAGAGAGCAGATGTGGACGGAGACGTCCTATGACGAAGCGCTGCGGAGCGGGGTGCTCCTGATCACCGACTACTCCTCGATCTCGTACGACGCGTTCTACCGAGGCGCGAACGTCATCTTCTGGTGGAAGGACAAGGAAGAGTGCATGCGGCGCTACGGCGGTCATCTCATGCTCGAAGAGCGGACCTCGTTCGGACCCGTGTGCTACGATTCCGCGACCCTCAGCGACCTCGTCCGCTCCACATACGGGAAACCCCAGGACGCGGAATACGTGAGACGGTACCGGGAGATCGTGGAGTTCCACGACGGCCGGAACACCGCCAGGCTCATCGAGATGATGCGGCGTGACGGCCTGATCTGACTCTGCGGCCGCGTCCCGACAACGGGCGTACGCGAACGGAGGTTGAACCGCTGGTGAGACGCGTACTGACGTACGGGACTTTCGACCTGCTGCACCACGGGCACATCCGCCTCCTGCGGCGGGCGAAGGCGCTCGGCGACTATCTGGTCGTGGCCGTCTCGACCGACGAGTTCAACGCCGGCAAGGGGAAGAAGGCCTTCCACGACTACGCCCTGCGCAAGGAGATACTCGAGTCCATCCGCTTCGTCGACCTGGTGATTCCCGAGGACTCGTGGGATCAGAAGATCGACGACGTGAAGCGCTACGAGATCGACGTGGTCGTCATGGGCGACGATTGGGCAGGAAGCGACCGCTTCGACTATCTCAAGGATCACTGCGAGCTGGTCTTCCTCCCAAGGACCGAGGGCATCTCCACCACGGAGATCAGGGAGGACCTTGGTGGCAGGCGCTAGTCCCGATCGGTCGCAGGTCTTCGCCTCCCGGGTCAAGCGCTACCAGGGGACGCTGCGCGACATCATCTCCGAGCACAAGGAATACTGGCGCCAGATATTCCAGCTCGCCGCGGCGGACCTCATCAAGACATACAGGGGATCCGCGCTCGGCTGGCTGTGGGCGGTCATAAAGCCGAGCGTGACCATATTCGTCTACTGGTTCGCGTTCGCCATCGGCCTGCGCGCCAGTTCGTCCGTGAGCGGATTCCCGTTCTCGTTGTGGCTCATCGCGGGCATCGTGCCCTGGTTCTACATCAGCGAGATGCTCACCCAGGGCTCCACGACCCTGAAGCGCTACAACTACCTCGTGACCAAGGTGAAGTTCCCGGTCTCGACGATCTCGACGTTCGTCAGCCTGTCGAAGCTCTACGTGCACATCGCGTTGCTCATGATCGTGGTGGTGCTGTTCATCGCATTCGGCTACCCGATCGACGTCTACTACCTTCAGCTTCCGTTCTACATGGCCATGATGTTCCTGTTCTTCACCGTGTGGTCGCTGTTCGCCGCGCCTCTCTCGGCCATAAGCAAGGACTTCGCAAACGTCGTCAGCTCATTCGTGATGGCGATCTTCTGGATGTCGGGCATCATGTGGGACGTCAACAGGATCGACATCCCGTGGCTGGAGAAGCTCCTGCTGCTCAACCCGGTCACCTTCGTCGCGACGGGATACCGCAACGTCTTCATCTACAAGCGGTGGTTCTTCGAGGACCGCTTCGCCCTTGCGGCGTTCGCCGTATCGCTCACCTTGATGTGCGCGCTGAGCCTCTACACCTATCATCGGCTGCGGCGCGATATCGCGGACGTGCTGTGAGAAGGCCATGACGAAGAGCAGCGGATACGCCATCGAGTTCAAGAACGTGTCGAAGCGCTACAAGCTCTATCGCAGCGACAGGCAGCGCTTCCTCGGCATCTTCTCGAAGAAGGTCGCGTTCAAGGAGGTCTACGCGAACCGCAACCTGAGCCTCAAGATCAAGCGCGGCGAGTCCGTGGCCATCATCGGCAAGAACGGCGCCGGGAAGTCGACCATGCTCAAGATGATCACCGGCATCGTGTTTCCCACGACCGGCCAGGTCGTCGTGAACGGACGCGTGAGCGCTCTGCTCGAACTCACCGCCGGGTTCGATCCGGAGTTCACCGGTCGGGAGAACGTCCGTCTGCGGGGCCAGATATGGGGCCTGGACAAAGATGAGATAGCGCAGCTGGAGAAGAAGGTCGTCAAGTTCGCCGACATAGGCGACTACATCGATCAGCCGATGCGCACGTACTCGAGCGGCATGAAGGCGAGGGTGGGCTTCGCCATCAGCGCGCACATCAATCCCGAGATCCTGGTCGTGGACGAGGCGTTGAGCGTGGGCGACAAGGCGTTCCGCGAGAAGTGCGACCGCATGATCCGCGAGATCATGGACAAGGAGCACGTGACAGTCATCTTCGTCACTCACTCGTCGGGGGCCGCTGAGGCGGTCTGCAACCGGGGCCTGGTGCTGGACAAGGGGCGGCTGGTCTTCGACGGTCCCATAAGGGACGCGGTCGACTTCTACGAGGGTCCGCGGAGACCCGACATCTGCGAGGGCGAGGTCACGATCACCGATATCTAGCCTCGCGTCCGGCCGGACGGTCGAGGCGGTCGTTCCTACGCGATGCCGGGCTTCTGCCGCAGGAGACCCTCGACGAGCGACCAATCCGAGGGCTCGTCGATCTCGTAGTAGCTCGCCTCATCCATCTCCACGAGCCCGATCCGTCCTGACAACCTGCACCCGGAGTCCAGCAGCGCGCTTCGCGAGGTGACGTAGAACGCCCCATTCTCGACGAGGAAACCGTCGAACTCCTGTCTTCTGGGTCTGTGGCGATAGTCGTAGTTCACCGGCACGGCGAATCCGCCGTCCTCCCGCCACACGAAACGCTTCTGCCGCACGACTGACAGGACGGATTCGTAAGGCCCGGCCTCGAACCTGCGGATGCCGCGTTCCAGATCGTCGGCGCTCAGAAGGGGGGAGGTGGCCTGGATCAGGACCATCGCATCGAAATCGTCGTTCTGGCGAGCGTACTCGAGCATGACGTACTCCGTGCTGGCCGTGTCAGTGGCGCTCTCCTCGGAACGGCGGTGGATCTCGACCTTGCGAGACCCGAACGCGGCGACCGATCCCTCGATGACGGGAGAGTCGGTGGACACCACGATCCGGCCTATGTCCTCGCACTCGTCGGCCGCCTTGATGGTCCAGTGCACCAGAGGCCTGCCCGCCATCTCCCGGATGTTCTTGAGCGGGATGGACTTACTCCCCGCGCGCACGGGGATGAAGGCGGTGTAGCGGGCGCCCATGCGTGGGTCTCCTCCGGCTCGCGGGCGGGTCCTTCTGACGGCCGGTCGATAGTACAGCGTCCGGGGAGTTCGATACCATATGTCCGCGACATCGTGGCTCGCGGGCGAGCGCAGGAAGCGGCCGGTCCGCTACACTGTCGACACCCGCCGAGCCACCGACCCGAGGTAGACACAGTGACCGGATCGAAAGCCTTCGCCATCGGTGCTCGTCAGATCGGCCCAGGACACTCAACGTATGTCATCGCCGAGATCGGCGTGAACCACAACGGGAATCCGGCGCTCGCACACCGGCTCGTCGAGGCCGCGGCCAAGGCGCGCTGCGACGCGGTGAAGCTTCAGCGACGCTCCATGCAGGACCTGTACGTGATGCCGCTGCTCAACGACCCCGGGAACGCGGAGCAGTCGCTCCAGTACATGCTCCCGCTGCTGATCGACACAGAGCTTGGCGACGAGGACTTCGTCGCGGTCAAGGATCACGCCGAATCGTTGGGCATGACGTTCCTGTGCACGCCGTTCGATCTTCCCAGCGTCCAGTATCTTGAGGGCCTGCACCTGGGCGCGTACAAGATCGGTTCGCCGGACCTCACGAATGCGCCTCTTCTCGAAGCCGTCGCCGCCACCGGGAAACCGATGCTGCTGTCGACAGGGATGTCGACCCACGAGGAGGTACTCAGAACCGTCGCCGACCTCGACAGGTCGGGAGCCGACTACGCTCTCCTGCACTGCAGCTCGACATATCCGACCCCCTTCGAGGAGGTCAACCTGCGCTACATGGTCCGGCTCATGGAATTGGGGGCGCCTGTCGGCTACTCGGGCCACGAACGCGGCATCGCGATCTCCATAGCCGCCGTCGCGATGGGGGCCTGCATCATTGAGCGCCACATCACGTTGGATCGCACCATGGTGGGCCCCGATCACGCGGCCAGCCTCGAGCCCGCAGGCCTCGAGAAGCTTGTCAGGGATATCCGGAATCTCGAGTCCGCCCTCGGCTCGGGCCGCAAGCACACCAGCCGCATGGAGATCCTCAACCGGGAGGTGCTCGGCAAGAGTCTCTATGCGTCGAGGGACATTGCTGCCGGAGAGAAGATCGCGCGCGACGCCATAGCCGTGAAGGGCCCGGCCAAAGGGCTTTCGCCTCAGATGATAGACAGGCTGGTGGATCGCACGGCGGTGCGCCCGATACAGTGCGACAGCCTCTTCCTCCCGGGCGACATCGGCGTGGTACCGGCCACCAGGGTCGCCCCACGGGCGCTCGGCGCCTGGGGCTTCGTGCTCAGGACGCCGGAGACGTCGCGCCTGGACGAGTTGCATCCGCGGATGGTGGAGGTGCGCCTGACCGACAGCGACGTGCTGGCGCCGATGCCTCCCTTGGAGAAGCACGACCTTCCGCTTGTGGTCCATCTGCCCGAGTACGACCGTCGCCATCTGGTCGATATCGCAAGCCCGCTTGAGTCTGTCCGGCGGCGGTCGATGGATTCGGCGAAGAGGGCCATCGATCGCGCGCTAGAGATCGCGGCGTTCTTCCGTCCCGGGGCACGCGCGGTGATCCATCCGACGGCGGCGTCGATGGAACCCGCGGAGGAATCCGGGCCTTACATGGATGCGCTCGCCCGAAGCCTCGACGAGCTCGACCCCCTCGGACTTCCGCTGCTCCCGGAGAACCTGCCGCCGCGGCCCTGGTACTTCGGCGGAGAGTACTTCACGTGCGCCTTCATGGATCCGGACGAGATAGCGGCGTTCTGCCAGGCCACCGGGCGCTCCATCTGTCTGGACATCTCGCACCTGGCGCTGCACTGCAACTCCGTGGGGAGTGATCTCACCTCCTCGACCGCGGTGCTGCTGCCTTACGCGACGCACATGCATGTCGCGGATGCGTACGGGATCCACGGCGAAGGCGCGGCGATCGGCAACGGCGACATCGACTTCGCGGCGCTCGCCCCGCTCGTCGCTACTTTCGAGGGGACGTGGATCCCCGAGATCTGGCAGGGGCATCAGAACGACTTCGCCGGCTACTTCGAGGCGCTCGAGCAACTTGCGCGCGTCTGGGTCCTCCCAGACCCGTCCTGACACCGGCTGTGGATGCAGCAGATCGACGAGGGGATCAGGCGTGGTCCATGGGTGACGATGCCCGCCCGGCAGGCGGCGACATCCGCCCGCTGAACGTCCTGTTCGTCGGCGGGTACGATTCGAGCAACTACGCGTACGTGGAGCTGGTGCGCGGACTCTCCGCGCGCGGACACCGTTGCACGGTGGTCGTCCAGAACGAGCGCGACGTCGTCAACAACAAGATGTTCATCAGCGCGGGAATCCCGATGGTCGCCCTGTCCCGGTTTCCCCTGAGCGATCTCGACTCCGTCGACTTCGTGGTATCCGGGCCGTTCGCCCGGCTGCAGACCAAGGCCCTGTTCCAGGCCATCTACGAGCGGCACAAGTTCCTCATCTCGTTCGCCAACCTCTTCTCGTCCGTGACGATGTGGGTGGCGCCGGACCTGCTCATCGCCAGCAGCGAGGCCAAGTTCGAGGAGTTCGCCCGGAGCGGCCTGATCTACAACATGGTCGCGGTGGGCAACCCGCAGTACGACCCGCTCGTGCGTGCGCGTGAAGCGCGCCCCAGGATCGAGCTGGACGAGATCAGGAAGGTGCTCGTTGTCGATCAGGGCGCCTACCCGCTGGGCGACCTCGGAAAGAGCCAACTCGCCAAGACCCTGGTCAGTATCGCCTCCAACAACCCTCAGATGACCTTCCACGTGAAGCCGCGCTATCTTCCCAACGAGGATGGCGACCATCTGCACGCGATGTCCGACCACCTGTACACGTATCTGGAGGAGACGCCGGAGAACCTGGTGCTCATCCATGAGTCGACGATCCTTGAGGAGTTGATACTCGACTACGATGCGATGATCACCCTGTGGAGCACGGCGCATCTGGACGCCGCCGCTCTGGGCCTCCCGCTGCTTCTCATCGGCGGGTTCGATTCCGTCGACGTCTTCGACGTGCGGAAGCAGCGGGTAGCGGCAGCCTACGAGCATCTTCGCGAGACCGGGTGCCTGGTGGACTGGAGGGATCTCCAGTCCGGGCCGTGTCCCTTCCGCCATGTCTCTGAGACGTACATCCGCGAAGAGTTCCACGACGCCTCCGCCCCGTGCGCGCCCAGGATCGTCGACCTTATGGAGAAGATCGACGCCGAGGTGCTGAAGCGGGGGAAGGCGTTCTCCGGGAACTTCGAGTTGCCCCTCTCGGACTTCATGCGCGACGTCGGGGGGCTCGAGACGTGGCCCGTCGGCTCCGGCGAGGACCGTCTGAACCGGCAGCTGTTCCGGGGGATGAACTCGGTGGCTCAGGGCCTCGCCTTCGAACACAGGTGCATGGGTTTCGCCTTCGACATGAGCGAGATACTGGAGTTCTGGAAGGTGCGAGTCGGAGCGGATGCGAGCGAGGAGGATGTCGAGTCGTTGGTGCGCCAGGTCAGCGACGTCGGCATGCGCCTGAAAGCGGACTACTTCGAGTCTCACCCAGAGGAGGTCGCTTCCGACCCCTTCGTACAGGACTACTACTTCGACTGGCTGTACGAGACGCGGAGGTTCGGGGATCTCTTCGCCTACTCAGGCCGGGTGGTCGTGCCGGCGAGTCTCGAGTTGTACAGAGGACGGGCGTATCAGAAGCGGGGACGGCTGCTGCGGGCAGCCCGGCACATGACGGAGTCGTTCAGCATCTCGCTCCAGGAGCCGGTCCGTGTACTGAAGAAGGACAAGAACATCAGAGTCCTCCTGGCCGCGACGGACACGAATCTCGTCGCGCACATGATCCTGTTCTTCATGCATCACTACCGGAGGTACGAGGCATTGAGCGTGCTCGACGTTCAGGCGAGACCGGATCTCGACGCGTTGGTCTACTACAGGATGAAGGCGCTGGTGGCCCTGGGGCTGGTCGCGGATGCGAAGGCCCTCCACCGCGGATACGTGACCGCCATCGAGGACAAGCCGCCGGCGAGGCGCGGTCGTGGCCTGAAGCGCATGGCGCTCCGTGTCGTGATCGGCTTCTACAGGATCGTCCTGCGCCGGTACGCGGCTCGCCTGCGCTGACGGCGCGCACTTCGGGTCCGGAGTCTCGTGCCCGGTCCGCCAGGCTTGGGCCGGACCGGTTGGAGCACCGTCCCCGCTACCGTAGAATGTGGGCGACCGCGGCCTTGGGGACGGGCGCGGCCATCGCCGCCGGGGTTGCGGCGCGGAGTAGGAGGCGCACGTCTTGGCATCGATCGTACTGATCGGAGGCGGCGGGCACGCAAGAGTCGTGATCGACGCGGTGCGCGCGCGTGGAGAGCACTCGGTGCAGGCCATCGTGGACGTCGCCGCCCGGGTCGGAGAGAGCGTCGACGGCGTGCCGATAGTGGGGACGGTGGACGATCTCGCCCGGCTGCGCGGGGAGGGCGCCTTCGGATGCGTGATCGCGGTGGGCTCTGTTGGTGACCCTTCGGCCCGCATACGGGAGGCGGCGCGGGCGCGCCAGGAAGGGCTCGCGCTCTTGACCGTGGTGCACCCCGCAGCGTCGGTGTCGACTTCGGCGACGCTGGGGGAAGGCGTGTTCGTGGGGGCCGGCGCGGTCGTCGGCGCGGGGGCGCTGCTCGGAGAGTGCGCCATCATCAACAGCGCGGCGGTCGTGGACCACGACTGTTCGGTTGGGGCCTTCGCCCACATCGCGCCTGGGGCGGCGCTCTCTGGCGGGGTGACCGTCGGAGATCGCGCGCATGTCGGGACGGGGGCGTCCGTGATGCAGGGCGTGCGCATCGGCGCCGACAGCGTAGTGGGAGTGGGGAGCGCCGTCGTTCGTGACGTGCCGGACGGTGCGACCGCGTTCGGGAATCCGTGCCGGGTGCGGTCGGAGAGCGGACGGTGAACGCGACGGACCGCGTCTTCGTCATAGCCGAGGCGGGCGTCAATCACGGCGGCTCTCTGGACCGGGCGCTCGAGATGGTGGACGCGGCCGCGGAGGCCGACGCCGACGCGGTCAAGTTCCAGACCTTCGTGGCCGACAGGCTCGTCAAGCGCGATACGCCCAAGGCCGTCTACCAGTCCGTGAACACCGATCCGGAGGAGAGCCAGTTCAGCATGCTGGCGAAGCTCGAGCTCAGCGTCGCGGAGCACGAGGAGATCGCCACGCGCTGTCGCGAGCGGGGGATCGTGTTCCTGTCCTCGGCCTTCGACATCGAGAGCCTGCGCTTCCTGGTGCGGCTTGGGATCGATCGCGTCAAGGTACCTTCGGGCGAGATGGAGGACGTGCCCTATCTCCGGGACATAGCGACTCTGGGCCTTCCCGTGCTGCTGTCCACCGGGATGGCGACTCTGGACGAGGTGGGGGCCTCGCTGGAGATCCTCGAAGGCGCGGGCCTTTCCCGCGATCGGATCACCGTCCTCCATTGCACGACGGAGTACCCGGCTCCCGTGGAGGACGTCAATCTGCGGGCGATGGTCACGATGCGGGAGGTTCTCGGGGTCCGTGTGGGGTACTCGGACCACACGCTGGGGATCTCGGTGGCCGTGGCCGCGGTGGCGCTGGGGGCGGAGGTCATCGAGAAGCACATGACCTTGGACAGGTCGCTGCCTGGTCCGGACCAGGCAGCATCGCTGGAGCCCCGCGAGCTGGCGGACATGGTGAGAGCCGTTCGCGAGGTGTCCTCAGCGCTCGGGGATGGTGTCAAGCGCCCCAGCCCGGGCGAGCTGGCGAACGCGGCGGTGGCGCGCAAGAGCATAGTCGCCTCCCGCCGGATCACCGCGGGCGAGAGGCTGACCCCGGATAATCTCACGGTCAAGCGGCCCGGGACGGGGACGAGCCCTCTGCATTGGGACTATGTTATCGGCCGGCCGGCATCCCGCGACTACGCCCGCGACGACCTGATCGAGGAGGGCTCGTGGGAGCGGTGAAGGTCGGGGTCATGACTGGGGGACGCGCGGAGTACGGGCTTCTGGCGCCCTTGATCCGGCTCATTGAGCAAGAACCCCTGTTCCGGGTCTCCGTCTTCGTGACCGGGTCCCACCTGTCGGAGCGATTCGGGTCCACGGTGCGCGAGGTGGAGTCAGACGGGCACTCGATCGCCGCCAGGATCCCCCTGCCGCTGGCCGACGACTCCGAGGCGGGAGTCACCAAGGCGACGGCCGCTGCGCTATCGGGGTTCGCGGACGCGTTCGCGTCGGACCGGCCCGACATCCTCGTGATCCTCGGCGACCGAACCGAGGCGCTCGCCGCCGCGACGGCGGCGCTGCTCGCCCGGATCCCGATCGTGCATCTGCACGGCGGCGAGGCCACCGAAGGCGCCGTCGACGACGCCATCCGGCATGCGATCACGAAGATGTCGTGGCTGCACTTCACCTCGACGGACGAGTACCGGCGTCGTGTCGTCCAGATGGGCGAGAACCCGGGCCGCGTCTTCGACGTGGGGGCTTTGGGAGTGGACAACGCACGCCGGTTGCCGAGGATGACCAAGCAGCAGCTCGAGGACGAACTCGGGCCGCTGTTCGGACCGCGGACGGCGGTCGTGACGTTCCATCCGGTGACGTTGGACGAGAACTCCGCCACAGTCGCGCAGTTCCGCGAGCTGCTGTCCGCACTCGAAGGCTTCGACGACATGTCGGTGGTGTTCACGCGGCCCAACGCCGACGCGGGGAACGTCGCGCTGTTCGACGCGATCGACCGCTTCGTGCGCGAGGATCCCGATCGCCGACACGTGTTCAGTTCGCTCGGCGCAATGCGCTACCTGTCCCTGGTGGCCGCCTCCGACGTCTGCGTCGGCAACTCCAGCAGCGGCATCATCGAGGCCGGCGCCCTGGGCACGCCGTCGGTCGACATCGGGGACCGCCAGAGGGGACGTGTGCGCGGGCCTTCGGTCCTGCACTGCGATCCGACAGCCTCGTGCATCACCGAGGCGATCGAGAGGGCGCTCGCGCCCGCTATCCAGTCCCTGGCGGGGCGGATGGAGACGCCGTACGGGGACGGCCGCGCGGCCGAGAGGATCGTCGAGATCCTGAGGCGCGAGGCGCCCGGCATGCGCGGCACGACGAAGCGGTTCCGCGACCTCGCGCCTGAGTGCGTGGATGCGGCGGGAACTCCCGAAGATGGCTGAGAAGGCCATCCGGTCGTCCCGGTCCCGAGGGCGCTCCCGGCTAGCGGGCGGCCAAGATCCCGCACACGTCGAACGCGTCGATCGCGACCGCGTACCCGCGCGAAGCCCGGTTCCGGGTCCCCGCCACCCTGACGCGCATCGTGTGATTGCCATACCTGAGACCGCCGCGCGTGAACAGCGGGCGCGCGTAGGCGACCTTACGGGCGTACAGGTCGAGCGTGCCCACCCTCTTGCCGTCCACGTACACGTATGCCTTGCCGTAGGATGGCGCCCGGTTGCCGATCCAGGTGACTGATGTGCCCTCGAACGCGATGGTCGCCGATGACCCCGCGGTCCGGGACAGCCTCTGCGACCCACCCGACAGATGCGTGCTCCTGCTGGCCTTCCAGGTGCCGGTCCACGCGAGGGAGCGGCTGGAGTCCTGTATCCGGATCTTCGGCGGAGTGTAGCGGATGAGGGAGCCGTCGGAGATGTCGACTGCGTCGAGGGAGATGTATGCGGTTGCCGATCCGCCCGGCGCGACGCCGTCGGCGGTGATGACGACGGTGTGCGCCCGTGCCCGATCCAGGCCGGTCACCGACCAGATGACTCGCTTGTCGGCTGTCGATGTGGCGGTTGCAGACACGGTTGCGGACGCCCCACCGTCGACACGCACGGTCGCTGTCCCGTATCCCGGACCGACGCGGCCGGTCCAGCTCATGCCGCTCCCGTTGAAGGAGATGCAGGCGCGCGCGCCTGCCTTCTGCGTGTAGGCGTGCCTGCCGCCGGAAAGCCCGGCTCCGGCGGCCGACGTCCACCCGCCCACCAGTGCGATCCGGGAGTCGGACTCCTCCGCGCGCGTCGGCGGGACCGAAGCTTGGGACAGCGAGCCGTCCGAGATGTCGAAGGCGTCGACGGACACAGTGGTGCCGCTGCTCGCCGCAGCCTTGAGACCGAGAGTGCGGATCCGCACGACGTGGGTGCCGGTGGACAGCCCCGAGCGTGAGAACAGCCGCTGGCGGAACTGCGTCGATGCCGCGTAGAGGTCGACCGTGGAGACATACGTGTCGTCGATGTACACCTCGGCCTTGCCGTAGGAGGGCCCGCGATTCCCGATCCAGGCGAACGCGCTTCCCTTGAACGCCACGAAACACGTCGCGCCGACAGCGGACGCTCTCCGCAAGGTGCCACCCGACAGCGCGGTCGAGGTCGCCGTTCTCCATTCCCCGGACCACGCAAGTCGCGAATCCTCCTCGTCGTACCTGGTCGGAGGCGGGCTGCCTCCGCTCTTGTTGACGTAGAACTTCGAGGACTTGAGTCCGAGCGCGTGCCGCAGGTTGTCGCCGGTCAGCCGGTGAGCCTCTCCGTTCGACCAGCGCAGGGTCAGGTGATGCACGAAGCCGGATTCGGCGCGCTCGACCGATATCCCCACCACGCTCGCGGGAGAAGGCTCGGAGAAGTAGCGCCCGGCGAAGTGTTCGCGGATCCGCGCCCCGATCGTGGCGCCGGTGAACGTGCCCGCCGACCACTTGAAATGGGGGTTCCCGCTGGCCACGTCATCGGCGTCGTCGACCCCACGGTAGTAGGAACGGGGAGTGGACGCGACCCAGACGTCCTGAACGCTGGCGGTGTGACCGCCCGACGACGACGAGAAGTACGTCGTGACCACAGTCGAGCCGCTCATGACGACCTGGGCCGTCGTCGCGGAGATGGCCGCGTTGGTGGTCGCGGTGTCGTGGCGGGCGTGTGCGGGGTTGTCGCACGCGGCACCGTTGTATACCTGGGACGATGTGGTGCAGTGAAGGATGGACTTGAGCACTCCTCTGGAATCCATCGGCCCGTAGGCGTAGGAGCGCGCCGCCACCGCCTGAGCCTTGAGGGCCTCGGCGGGCC
Organism: uncultured Coriobacteriia bacterium; assembly: GCA_963695385.1. Lineage (GTDB taxonomy): Bacteria > Actinomycetota > Coriobacteriia > Anaerosomatales > PALSA-660 > JANYAK01. The sequence goes on along the minus strand of OY968780.1, from coordinate 1,422,383 downwards.
ATCCCGAAGGACTCTCGCGGGGGACCACGCCGCGCAGGTACTTCTCCATCGTCACGTAGTTGACGGCGTTGGCCGCCGTGCCGGCGCTGTTCACGACGAACTTGATGTGACCGTGCCACTTGATCTCGGTCTCGTTGAACGGACCGCTCGGCGAGACGAGTTGAACCAGCGACGAGGCTCGCGATCCGGTGGACGCGAGCACGTTGCCCGAGAACCTTCTGAGGACCGTTCCCCGCCGATGGACTCGCTCCAGCGGGTCCCACTCGTCGGCCGACACGACAAGGTCGCCCCCCTGAAACGTGATCCAGGCCGTCTGCCCGGGAGGCATCGTGCACGAGATGGACGCCGTGGCCACGCTGCTGATGGTGAGACTGGCTGTCGTGCTGCCGCTCCGGACGCGCCAGGTGGAGCGCGGCGTCTTGCCGTCGTCGAGGTCCACCCGCACCACCGGCATCGTCCTGGTCTCGAGCCGGGTCCCCTGGTAGAAGTGGGACAGGATCCAGGAGTAGTCGCGGCCCCTCTGGGCGAAGCCCTTGGCGCCATACTGACTGAGCCCGATGCCGTGGCCCCAGCCGCCGCCTGTGATGGCGAACGTCGCGTCGGCGGCTTGCGCGGACGCCGGCGCGGACAGCCCGGCCAGCGCCAGCAGGACGAGAGCGGCCGCTACCGTGTAGGCTCGAATGCGAGCTGCGAAGGGCGGTTTCATCCTGAGGGCTCCCTGTCGGTGCTTCGGCGGCGGTCGGCTGCGACTCGACGGGCGGCTTGAGAAGGATCGGACCTTGACGCGGCTTCGTCCCCGGTCGTTTCCACGCCCGAGTATATCACCGGCACGGGCGGGTCCGGCTCCGGGGGCCCCTTCGCACTCGGCGTACATCACCCGGGCGAAGGGTATGCCGCTGGCGGATGGGTAGTTTCCAAAGGACGCCACTGCGGATGCGTTGTCGCGACACCGGCCGTCCACTATGCTCGACGACATCCGCGGGCCTGAGCGCTCCGCGGCTCTGGAGGTGTACCGATGACCGATGATCTCGCTATCTCGGTCCCGTCCGCGCTCGCCGGCCAGGAGCCGGTCGACGTGGCCCTGGTGCTCGGTTCCGGGTTCTCTGGGGTCGCCGACGGGATCGAAGACCCGGTCGGCATACCGTTCGCGAGCATCGAAGGCTTCCCGATGCCTGAGCGGCAGGTGCCCGGTCATGCGGGCCGCCTGCTCTTGGGCGAACTCGGCGGCAGGCGGGTCGCCTGCTTCCAGGGACGTATCCACCGTTACCAGGGCTTCTCGGGACGTGATGTCGCGTATCCGGCCCGGTTGTCCGCCGCTCTCGGCGCCCGCACACTGATCGTGACGAACGCGGCGGGGGGTGTGGACACGCGGCTCGACGTTGGGGATGTCGTGCTCATCTCCGACCACATCAACCTGATGGGCGACAACCCGCTCGTCGGATGGCCGGGCCCACCCGGCGGCAACCCGTTCGTCCCGATGCACGGCGCCTACGCCCCTGAACTTCGCGCCGTCGCGCTGGAGGCGGCCGCTGCCGAGTCCATCGAGGTGACCGAGGGGGTGTACGCGGGCCTGCTCGGTCCCAGTTTCGAGACGCCCGCGGAGGTCGCCTACCTTCGCGCCATCGGGGCCGATGTGGTCGGGATGTCGACGGTCCCCGAGGTGATCGCCGCCAGAGCACTCGGCATGAAGGTCCTTGGCCTATCGCTGGTCGCCAACGCGGCGGCCGGAGCCACCCTCTCCCATGAGGAAGTCCTGGAAGAAGGCGTCCGCGCGCAGGAAACGCTGACCCGGCTCCTGATTGCTATACTACGCAGGCTGTGACCGCCCGGCCCCCGACACGGAGGGCTGCGTGCAATGACTAAGGAGCCGCATCCGATGGACTATCACGTGAAGGATCTCGCGCTGGCCGACGCAGGCAAGGCGCGTATCGAGTGGGCCGACGCCGACATGCCCGTGCTCGCCACTATCCGCGAGCGCTTCGCTGTCGAGAAGCCGCTGGCGGGGCTGCGCGTCAGCGCCTGCCTTCATGTCACCACAGAGACCGCGAACCTCATGCGCACTCTCAAGGCCGGAGGCGCGGACATCGTGCTCTGCGCCTCGAATCCGCTCTCCACACAGGACGACGTGGCCGCCGCGCTCGTGCAGCACTACGGCATCCGCACCTACTCAATCAAGGGCGAGGACACCAAGACCTACTACGAGCACGTCGACGCGGCCATCGACCACAAGCCGCAGATCACCATGGACGACGGCGCAGACGTCGTAGGACGCATCCACGCCGAGCGGCCGGAAGCCCTTGCCGACGTCATCGGCGGCACCGAGGAGACAACCACAGGCGTCATCCGGCTGCGCGCGATGGCGGCGGACGGTGCGCTGAAGTTCCCGATCATCTCGGTGAACGACGCGAACACCAAGCACCTCTTCGACAACCGCTATGGCACCGGCCAGTCCACCATCGACGGCGTGATCCGCGCCACCAACAGGCTCATCGCCGGGCGCACGGTCGTCGTCTCGGGCTACGGATGGTGCGGGCGCGGCATCGCGATGAGGGCTGAGGGCCTGGGCGCCAACGTGATCGTGTGCGAGATCGACCCGCTCAAGGCTCTCGAGGCCGTCATGGACGGCTACCGCGTCATGCCCGCCGTCGAGGCAGCGGCTGTCTGCGACATCTGGCTCACGGTCACCGGGGACATCAACGTCATAGACTCGCCGATGTTCGAGGCCCTCAAGAGCGGCGCCATCATCGCCAACTCCGGCCATTTCAACGTGGAGATCAACATCCCGCATCTGCGGGAGAAGGCGGCCTCCGTCCGCGAGGTGCGCCCGCTGGTCGAGGAGTTCGCCCTGAAGGACGGCCGCAAGATCTATCTGCTCGCCGACGGCCGGCTCGTCAACCTCTCCTGCGCCGAGGGGCATCCCGCGTCCGTCATGGACATGAGCTTCGCGAACCAGGCCCTGGCCGCGGAATACATGGTCGCCAACGCCGCCTCGCTGTCGCCAGGTGTCCACCCCGTCCCCGAGGACATCGACGCCGAGATCGCGCGCCTGAAGCTGGAGAGCATGGGCATCCGCATCGACACTCTCACCGCCGAGCAGGAGAAGTACCTGGCCTCCTGGGAGGAAGGCACAGTCTAGCCGGAACACGTCCGGGAGGCGGCATGAACGCGGCCGCTCGCATCGACTCCTACCTGCGCGATCTGGTGGCCTTTCCCGACCGGCACGTGGGCGGTCCGGGGAACCGGGCCGCCACCGCGATGTTCGCCGAGACGGTGGGGCGCCTCGGCTTCACGGTGACCACCAGGACCTTCGACTGCATCGAGTGGGAGCAGAGCGGGGCGACACTCGACTCCGGCGATGAGCACCTCGACGTTCACGCGGGTCCCTACTCGCTGGCGTGCGACGTGACCGCGACACTCGCGACCGCGTCCTCCGTCGAGCACCTGGAAACGGACGACGTACGCGGCGCCATCGTGCTTCTTCACGGGGACGTGGCCCAAAGCCAGGTCATGCCGAAGAACTTCACCTTCTACAACCCCGAGAGTCACAGGCGCCTGATCCGCGCACTGGAGCGGTACGCGCCGGCCGCCGTGATCGCAGCCACAGGCCGGGATCCCGAGATGGTCGGCAGCCAGTACCCGTTTCCCATGTTCGAGGACGGCGATCTGGACATCCCGAACGCGTACATGAAGGACGTGGAAGGCGAGCGGCTGCTGCCACGGGTCGGCAGCGCCGTCCGCCTGAGGATCGAGTCGCATCGCGTCCCCACGACGGCCGAGCACGTGGTGGCCAGGCTGCCGGGCTCCGGTCCCGGCCGCATCGTGGTGTCTGCGCACATCGACAGCCGAAAGGGCTCCCCGGGGGCTCTCGACAACGCGAGCGGAGTGGCGGCGCTGTTGGCGCTGGCCGAGCTGCTGACAGGCTACCGGGGAGGTCTCACCGTCGAGATCGTGCCGTTCAACGGCGAGGACAACTACGCGAATCCCGGCGAGATGCTCTGGGTTGCGGAGAACGAAGGCAGGCTCGACGACATCGTGCTGGGCATCAACATCGACGACATGGGGATGCGAGGCACCGACAACCATGTCTCCTTCTACGGCTGTCCCCCGCGGATCGAGACCATCGTGCGAGACGTCATGCTCAGGCATCCGAGCGTCTCGGAGGGCCCGCAGTGGTTCCAGGGCGATCACGCCATCCTGGCCATGAAGGGCGTCCCCGCCATCGCGATGGCGTCGAGCGACATGGCGGGCTTCATGGCCGAGTACGCGCACTCGGAACGCGACACCGTTGACCTCGCGGATCCCGAACTGATCGCTCGCGCGGCGCTGTTCGTCCGCGACGTGATCCTGGAGACAGACTCGATGAGCGAGCCCTCTCTCCGGTAGCGGCGCGAGCGGGCCGGCGACGTTGGGGGATGCGGCCTTCCGGTTGAATCCGGCCTCGCTTCAAGACACACTACGCGGTGGCGTCACGAGACGATCCGGTTCCGCAGGCGACAAGGATGGCCATGACCGTCGAAGACATTCCGCGCACGCTCTGGTGGCAGGACGGCACCGTCTACCTTGTCGACCAGTCGAGATTGCCCCTGGTCGGCGACGTGCTGGCATGCAACACCCACGAGGGCGTTTGCACGGCGATCTCGTCGATGGCAGTCCGCGGCGCTCCCGCGCTCGGTGTCGCGGCGGCGATGGGTATCGCCCTCTGGGCCGCCAACGAATCCGGCGAGATCACGGATACCGCGACCTTCCTGGCCCGCCTGGACGAGGTCGCCGCAGAGATCACGGCGACCCGGCCGACTGCGGTCAACCTGTTCTGGGGCGCCGAGCGCATGAAGCGCTGTGCGCGCGACAACGACGACATGCCGCTGCCCGAGTTGCGTGACCTGCTGATCGAAGAGGCGCTCGCGATGGCCGACGAGGACGAGCAGCGCAACCGCGCGATCGGCGCCAACGGCGCTGCGCTTCTTCCCGACGAGGCCCGCGTGCTCACCCACTGCAACGCCGGATCCCTGGCGACCGCCTACTTCGGCACCGCCCTGGGCGTCATCTTCACCGCCCACGAACAGGGCAAGATAGCGGGAGTCTGGGTGGACGAGACCCGGCCGGTGCTCCAAGGCGCTCGGCTCACGGCTTGGGAGCTCAGGCTCGCCGGCGTGCCGTTCCGCCTGATCGCGGACAACATGGCCGCCTCCGTGATGCTTGCCGGGAAGGTGGACGCGGTCATCGTCGGCGCGGATCGCATCGCCGCCAACGGTGACGTGGCCAACAAGATCGGAACGTACGGCTTGGCGGTGCTCGCCAAGGAGCACGGGATACCGTTCTACGTGGCGGCGCCGACCTCCACCGTGGACCTTACACTTGCCGGAGGGGACGAGATCCTCATCGAGGAGCGCGATCCGCGCGAACTGGAGGGCGTGACCTTCTCCGGGATACTGGAACCCGGCAGCGCCGCCGAGTCGAGGGCCCTGGATTCCCTCACCTCCGACGGTCCGTACGACTTGCCGCTTCAGAAGGGCCACGCGATCGAGATCTCGCGCAAGGGGGGCGGATTCCAGGTGGACGGGTGGGTGCGCATAGCGCCTCCCGGGATCGAGGTCTTCAACCCAGCGTTCGACGTCACACCGGCGGCCTACGTGACAGCCATCATCACCGAGTGCGGCGTGGCCCGACCGCCGTTCGCGACATCGTTGGCCGGCGTCTGCGCCGGGTCCGGGGCGATCCACGAGTTGTAGGACGGTGGACCGCGCGATGCGGGACCGAAAGCGGAAAGGGCGCAGGCTGCGGTGAACGGGATTCTTGCCGAGGCGATCCTCAAGATGCTGGCTCTAGCCGGCGTCGGGATCGCCCTGCGCGCGAGCGGACTGGTGCGCCGCGAGCAGGCGAAGGTCCTCAATGCGGTCATCATCAACGTGGCTCTTCCAGCGCTCGTGTTCCGCGTCGCGCGTCAGACCGATCTGTCGTGGGACCTGGTCCGCGTGGCGGGGATCGCCTGGGTCGTGGGTCTCGTGGGATTCGGGGCCGCATGGGTGATCGCCCGCGCCCTGAAGTTGCCCAGGCGCACGGCGGCGGGCTTCATGCTGGTCACCGCTCTGGGGAACACCGGCTACATAGGCTACCCGGTCACCAGCATGCTGTTCGGCGACGGGGCGCTGCCCCAAGCTGTCTTCTACGACGTGTTCGGCACCGTGGCCCTCCTGTTCACCGTCGGCATCATGGTGGCCAGCCGTTTCGGCGACCACGACGGCGGGAAGGTCTCGCCCGTTCGCGAGTTGATGAGCGCCCCGGCGATGGTGGCTCTGCTGGCCGGACTCGCCAGCCGTCTGATCCCGCTTCCCGCGTCCGTTTCGGCCCCGGTAATGGACTGGTTGGGGATCGTCGCCAACATGACCGTACCGCTCGTCATGATCTCGCTGGGCCTGACCCTCTCGGGCCAAGGCTTCAAGGGACGGGTGTCGGCCATCACATTGGCCGGTGCGATCAAGCTGCTGGCGCTTCCCGGGGTCGCCCTGATCGCCGCTCTGATACTCGGGGAGAGAGCGGGTCTGCCCGTGGTGATGCTTCAGGCGGGGATGCCGTCGATGATGCTCAGCCTCGTGGTGGGCGAGCGCTTCGGATTGGACACCGAGTTCATCGCCTCGGCGATCCTGGTGACGACCGTCGCGTGTGTGATCTCGATCCCCGTCGTGCAGATGCTGGTGCCCTAGGGAGCGAGCCGGACCGCCCGATGCCGGCCCGCGGGAGGGGGTCGAGTTGGGCGTCCCAGGTTCGGCGAGTCGGAAGCCGCTGTTTCGGACGACCGACTTCCTCCGTGGCGTCACAGAACTCGTGGCCCCCACGCGATGCGCGGGATGCGACCTGCCTGGAGCCCTGCTGTGCGAGCGCTGCCGTGCGGACCTTCCGATGATCGACCCGGCGAAGGCATGTCCCACGTGCGGAGCACCCGGCGGAGTGCGCTGGTGCGGAGAGTGCACCGATCGGGAGTTCGCCTTCTCGACCGTGCGGTGCGCCGGCGTCTTCGAGCCTCCGCTCTCGCGCTGCGTGACCCTGTACAAGGACGCCGCCGAACTGAGACTGGCCCCGCTGCTGGCGGCGATGGCCGCCGAAGTGGTCGCCGACTGGGGCGGGGAGCTCGACGCCGTCGTCCCGATACCGCCGTCGCCCGGCGCGGTGGCCCGCCGCGGGTTCGATCACACGGCGCGCCTGGCATGCGACGTCGGCGCGATGCTCGGCGTGCCGGCGATGGACCTGCTCGTGTGCAGGCCGCGCCGTGACCAGCGCTCACTCTCCCGCCGCCAGCGCCTCGTCAACGCCGAGGGCTCCCTCCGTCCGATGCACGGAGTCTGGCCGCCGTCGCGCGTGCTGCTGCTCGACGACGTGTTCACGACCGGCGCCACCATCGACGCCGGCGCACGCGCGCTGGTCGCGGCCGGCGTCGCCGACGTGCGCGCGGTGGCGATAGCGAGGGCGTGCGGGTGAAGCCATCGCGAGGGCCGCGCCGTCATCGGATGGCCGGCGGACGGATTCCGTGACTGGAGCATCGCTTGTCGCCGACGCCTGCGCCGCCCACCTGATACACTTCTTTCGCGCTTCCACCCGGGTCTGTGGTTGCGGGTCCGAAAGGACCTTAGTCCATGGTAGGCGCGGCCGAAGGGACCCACGTAAGCCGGCGGTTCGCCGTCGCGCGAGCATGGCGCGCCTTAGGGGTAAGTCGTACCGTCCGTTCGGGTCGCATCCCGTGACCCCGGGCGAGAGGGTCGGTAGTGAGATCGCATCAAGCGGAAGCTCCGGTACGCGAGTGTGGGGCCAAAGACCAGGTCAGCCGGGTGGTAGCGCATCGTCCGCACACTGATTTTGAGGGGTCCGCCGCATGACGCTCAAAGCCCACATGTCGCTGACCGCCTTGGGACTGGTAGCCGTCCTGTCTCTGGTCTCAGGCTGCAGTCCGAAGACCGTCGAGCCCAAGCTGACCCCGAAGATAGCGCCCCCGGCCATCGGCCGCGCCGGCGTCCTGCGCGCGGCCATCGACCTGTCCTATCCGCCTTTCGGCGGCGTGGACAAGGGAGTCAAGGCCGGGCTCGACATAGATGTCGCCGCGGCTCTCGCCGAGAGGCTGGGACTGCGGCTGGTAGTCGTCGAAGCCAAGCCGGAAGCCGGGGCGCGTCTTCTGAACGATGGCAAAGTGGACGTGATGCTGGCCGGCATCCCGATCCAGCAGGCCATCGAAGCCGACGTCGCTTTCGCCGGTCCGTACGTCAATGACGGGCCCTGCGTCTTCTCCCTTAACCAGACCACGGTGACCGTGGAAGCGCTCGCGGGCAGCACGGTGGCCGTCCAGAAAGGATCGGCCGCATTCTGGCTGCTGAGTGAGGAGTTGGGCGATGAAGCGGTGACGCCCCTGCCCACTCTGCGAAGCGCGCTCGCCTCCGCCGCCTCCGGGGCCACGGAATTCGCGGCCGGCGACGGGCTGGTCGGCGCCTACATGCTCCGAGACTTCCCGAAGCTGCACTTCAACGGCCAGATCGGGCCCGCAGCGCCTCTCGGAGTCGCCGTGGGCCGGGATTCGTCCGAGTTGGAGGCCGCAGTGCGGCGAGCACTCGACGAACTGTCCGCGCAGGGCGTGCTCGAGACTCTGCGCATCAAGTGGATCGGCGATGTTCCCCGCCTGCAGGGCGCCGCCGCGAAGGGCGGAGCCGGGGAGACGACCACTCCAACGACTCCGTAGGCAGCTGGACGCCCGTCGGCCGGCCTCCCTTCGTCGCCCCGGGTGAATGGCGGAACCCGCGCGACGGTATACTCGTTGAGTACGGGGATGACCCGACGATGTCTCTGGATGCCTTGAGTCGTGCGCTTCCGCCGTCTTGTGGGCGCGGCGTCAGACATGGGGAGGAAGTCAAGTGATGCATACGCGAGGCATGATCTCGATCTTGGCGGCGATGGTCCTTCTCGCATTGGCCGGGCCCCTCGGCGCGTCTGCTGATGAGCCGCCCACGCCGGACATGGTTCCACCGGTCCTCAAGTCCCTCGCGGTCACCCCGCGCACGGTCGACGTGAGGGCCGGCAGCGCCACGGTGGAGTTCGAAATCAGGGCGATGGACGATTCGAGCGGCTGCTCCATGATCACCATCGGTCTCGCGCCGGCCGGATCGGTCATCGGACCCTTGCCGCCGGAGCGGATCCTGTCACCGGATCTGCCCGCGGTGATGCCGCCGGAACCCTCTCCCGGCGGAACCACCTTTCTCTCACTCTCGAGCGGAACGGCCGCAGACGGGGTCTGGAAGGGGGCCGTCAGTATTCCGCGCTTCGCAGTGGCGGGGCGGTGGGGTGTCCAGGTCAGCATGTACGACTTCTTGGGCAACGTTCGCACTCTGACCGAGCCGGAGTTGCTGGCCGCGGGCTTCCCGTCCTGCGTCGACGTGGTCAGCGAGTCTGACAGCAGTCCCCCGTTCCTGGCCGATCTCAGTCTCACACCTGCCTCGATCGATGTGAGCACGGGGGTCGCCACGGTCGACATCGCGGTGACCGCCACGGACGATCATTCCGGCTGCGGCATGATCATCGTCAGCCTGACGCCCCCGGGACCGTCGCCCGCTCCCTCTCCCGGTCCGATGCCGGGCCCCATGCCCGGACCGCCGACAGTCCCGACTCCGATGCCCGGCATCATGATGCCGGTTCCCGCGCCCGTGATCTACCCGTGGCCATCCACGGGCGGCATGGCGTACCTGTCCTTGCGCAGCGGCGACGAGATGAGCGGCATATGGACGGGGACGATCACGATCCCCCGTTATGCGGCCAGCGGCACTTGGACTGTCGACGTATGGCTGTACGACCTCATGGGCAACACCCGGACGATGACCCCGGCGAACCTGTCCGCGGCCGGCCTGCCCTCATCGGTCACGGTCGCCAGCAATCCGGACACCGAGGCGCCGGAGCTCACCGGATTCGCATTCGCTCCGACATCCGCGAACGTGACCTCCAAGTCCGTCACCGTGGACATCGACCTGCACGCGAACGATGCGCTGTCCGGGTGCGAGACGATCTTCGTCAGCTTCCTGCCCCCGAACTCGACACCCGGCCCGTGGCCGGTCCCAATGACGCCCACTCCCTACACCAGCCCGGTTCCCGCTCCCGGTGCCGGTTCGTCCGATGGATCGACGGGCAGCGGCTCCGCCGTGATGACTCCTGGCATGCCGTCGATAATGCCCCCCGGACGCTACTTCGGCGGCTCGACCACCCTGTGGCTGAGCGACGGCACGAACTCCAGCGGGAAGTGGAGGGGCAGCATAACGATCCCGCAGTACGCCGAGATGGGGGAGTGGAGCGCGCAGGTGTCCCTCTACGACCAGCTCGGTAACGTGCGGGTGCTGAGCGGGGCGGACCTTGCCTTGGCCGGTCTGCCATCCACACTGACGGTCGTCAGCGTGCCCGACACCACCGCTCCCGAGACCTTCACAGACGTGAGGCCGGGTTCGGGCTACATAGGGTCCGGGCTCGTTCTCCTTACACCGACGGATGCCGGCGGTTCAGGCGTGGGCGAGACCTTCTACCAGCTCGACGGTGGCGCCCAAACGCCGGGTACCGAAGTGCCGGTGCTCGCTCCGGGCGTGCACACCATCCAGTACTGGTCGGTCGACCAGGCGGGAAACGCCGAGCCCAAGAGGACCGTCACGGTCACGGTCACTCCGAAGGTGGTCAAGGCCTCGACGTCCATCACGATAGCATCGAGCGTCGCTCGTACCGTCCGCTCCAGGTCGTTCGTGCTCAGCGGCATCTTCAAGCCGTGGAAGCGCGGCGACAAGGTCATCGTCGACGTGAAGAGGCCGGGCAGCACCCACTGGACGCGTGCGTCCGTTCGCACCGCGTACGCCACGACCTCCGCGTTGTCTGGACGGTGGTCCTATCGGTACACGCCACGATCGAGAGGCACGTACGCCTTCAGGGTGAGGTTCGCGGGTGACGCGACCCGCAAGGCTTGCGTGTCGCGCACGCGCAAGGTCAGCGTCCGCTAGGGCCGCATGCCCGCGCTTCAGACCCCGGCCGCCCCCGTGACTCACGAAACGGAGGTGGCCGGAGTGTCGGCCATACCCCCCGCATGGCACTTCTGGGGTATGTTATGCGGGAGTGGCTGTATCGCCCGTACCCTCTCGGCGTTCGGGCGAAGGCTTTGAGTCGAAGGAGGAGCGATGTCCAAGCACGGAAAGTTGCTCGCACTCGTCCTGGTCGGCGTACTGGCGTTCGCCGTCGTGGGAACAGCAGGCTGCCAGCCGTCTACCACGACGACGGGGACCGAAGGCACGGAGGCGACCGGCACCGCTGAAGAAGCCACGACCCCGGATCTCAAGCTCGTCACGCCGGGTCAGATCACCGTCGGGTCCGATACCACGTTCCCGCCGATGGAGTCCATGAACGGCAACGTGGCGGAGGGCTTCGACGTCGATCTCATGTCGGCGATCGGCAGGGAGATCGGCCTCAAGGTCGTCTTCCAGACCGAGGGCTGGGACTCTCTCATCCCGAACCTCGAGGCGGGCGGCAAGTTCGACGTGATCGCCTCGGGCATGACGATCCTTCCCGAGCGCGCGCTCAAGGTCAACTTCACAGACCCCTACTTCGACTCCAACCAGTCCATCGCCATGAAGAAGGGCGGCAAGTACGCCGCGCCGGCGGACTTCAGGGGCAAGAAGATCGGCGTGCAGACGGACACCACCGGCCAGACGTGGGCGACCGAGAATCTCAAGCCCGCGGGCGCGACGATCGTGCCCTTCAAGACCACGACAGAGGCCTTCTCCGCACTCCAGGCGGGCAACGTCGCCGCCGTCGTCAACGATCTGCCGGTCACGGTCAACATCGTGAAGGACCCGGCGAAGGGCCTGGTCATCGTGAAGGAGATCCCGACCGGAGAGCAGTACGGCTACGCCGTGAGCAAGGACAACCCGGAGCTTCTCAAGGCGCTCAACGAGGGGCTCGCGAAGGTCAGGGCATCGGGCGAGTACAAGGCCATCTATGACAAGTGGATCACCCAGGGCTAGCGGCCCGCTGGTGCCGTCGACCCGCCACGCAGTGCGGGTTGCCCGACCGGTTCGAATGAGTTGATACTGCAGAGGCTCCCGGGGGCAGTCCCGGGGGCCTCTGCCGTGGAAGACCGGAGCGAAGACGTCGAGGCGATGATCGGGAGTCCCGGACCAAGGATGATGCGCCCCGGAACGCGGGCACGGCTCGCCGTCGCCGCGGCCGTGATGACGCTTCTGGCTGCGCTCCTGGTCCCCTGTGCCGCGTTCGCGATGTCGGACACGTCGATCGTATTGAGCAAGGAGACCGGCGGACAGCTCACCCGCTTCACCTTCGCCGCGCAGCAGACCGACAAGGACGCGCCCATCGACAGCCTCACGCTGCAGTTCCCGAAGGGTTTCGACCTTTCCAAGACCTACAACAAGATCCAGACGCTGCAGGGGCTCGATCGGACTCCGGTGACAACCACGCAGACGGTCAACGGCAGCTCCATCGAATTCGCGTTCACACCCGGTGTGGAGCCCAGCAGCACTCTCAACGTATACGTCTACGACGTCATGACCCCTGAGCAGGGCGGCAGCTTCCCGCTCGGCGTCACGTATCGGGCGAATGGACAGACCCGCAGTGCCGCCGGACTGTCGTTCTCGTACGCGACGCCCTCGTATTCGGAGAAGCTGTCGCGGACCTCTGGACCGAGCCGCGTGGGTCAAGGGCTGGAACGGCGTGAAGTTCCTCTACCTGTTCCTCGATCCGCGTGTCATCGTGCTGGCGGTGCCGCTTCTGTTCGCCGGCTGGCTGACGTCTCTGGGCCTCATCGCCGTGGCGTTCCCGATCGCGATCGTGGGCGGCCTGCTGCTGGCCTTCATGAGGATGTCGAAGATCGCCTCCCGTGAGATGGATCGCCGGCCTCTACATCAACGTGGTGCGCGGCACGCCGCTGTTGCTGCAGATCTACATCATGTTCATCGGCCTGCCCATCGCCGGCATCCACGTGGGCTGGTTCCCCAGCGGCGTCATAGTCCTCGCCCTGAACAGCTCGGCCTACCTGGCCGAGGTCTTCCGCGCCGGGATCCAGTCGATCAACAAGGGACAATTCGAGGCTGCGTCTTCGCTCGGGATGACCTACTGGCAGGCGATGCGGTACGTGATCATCCCGCAGACGGTCAAGCGCGTCCTGCCGACGATGACCTCCGAATTCATCCTGCTGTTCAAGGACACCGCGCTTCTGGCGGCGGTCGGAGTGTTCGAACTGATGATGTACGCGAACAACCTGGTGTCTCGGGCTTCCAGCCTCACGCCCTTCATGGTGGCCGCCGTGTACTACCTGATCGTCACCATCCCGCTGATCAACTGGGTGGGGACGCTGGAGGCCAAGCTCGCCGTCTCCGAGGGAGGCCAGGCCGCCGAGGAGCCCAAACGCCGACGGGGCCTGTTCTTCAGCTCGCTCGCCAGGAGCGTCGACCCCTATCGGGCCGGGGCCGCCGTCACCATCGCACAAGACAACGAGTCGAGCGTGGGCGGCCTCGATGAGCGGGCCGATCGTCCGCATCCAGGGGCTGCGCAAGTCCTTCGGCACGCTAGAGGTCCTCAAGGGAGTGGACCTCGAGGTCGCCACCGGAGAAGTGGTGGTCATCCTGGGGCCGTCGGGATCCGGCAAGTCCACGATGCTGCGGTGCATCAACAAGCTGGAGCAGCCCACTGGCGGCAAGATATTCCTCGAGGACGTCGAGATCACGGATCCCAAGACCGACATCAACAAGGTGCGCGAGCGCATCGGGATGGTCTTCCAGAGCTTCAACCTGTTCCCCCACCTGACGGCGAAGGGCAACGTGATGCTCGCTCAGCGCCACGTCCTGGGCCGCAGCAGGGAAGAGGCCGAGCGCGTCGCGTCCGAGCAGCTGGCCGAAGGTCGGACTCGCCGACAAGATGGACAACTACCCGGCCCAGCTCTCAGGCGGTCAGCAGCAGCGCGTGGCCATCGCCCGCGCGCTGGCCATGGACCCGCACGTGATGCTGTTCGACGAGGTCACGTCGGCCCTGGACCCCGAGCTGGTGCGCGGGGTGCTCGACGTCATGAAGGAACTCGCGCGCTGCGGAATGACGATGCTGGTGGTCACCCACGAGATGGGCTTCGCACGTGACGTCGCAAGCCGTGTCGTGTTCATGGACGGTGGAGTCATCGTCGAGCAGGGCACGCCGCAACAGGTGTTCGACACCCCGACCTCCGACCGGACCAAGGACTTCCTCGGGCACATCCGCTAGGGCTGCGCGCGTTGTCTGTTTCACGTTGCCGCCGGTCCCTTGGCGGGTAGAGACAAAGTAACCCTGGAAGGAGGCCGACGAACACGATGGACATGGTCTTCAAAGGTCGTCACATGGAGGTCCGTCCCGACGTCCGCGACTACGCGGAGGAGAAGATAGGCAAGGTCACCAGGCTGTTGAACGGCATGATCATGAGCATCGAGGTGGAGCTGTATCACGAGAGGAACCGCTCGATCGAGAAGGGGCAGATAGCCGAAGTAACAGTCCACATGAAGCACCCCGGGCCGGTGATCAGGGCGCGAGAAGCAGCGACCGACATGAAGGCGGCCGTCGACCTGGTAGCCGACAAGCTGAAACTTCAGGTCATGAAGGTGAAGGGGAAACTGGACCGGAAGCACGCGGCCAAGGGCACGTTCGCCGCACCCGAGGAAGGTCTCGGGGAGTTCGCCGAAGCCGAGGAAGCGGAAGAAGTGGCCGACGGCGGCATCGTCAAGCGCAAGAGCCTCGAGCTGAAGCCGATGGATTCCGAGGAGGCGATCCTTCAGCTGGAGCTGCTGGGCCACGACTTCTTCGTCTTCTCGTCCGCCGAGACCGGAATGGTCAACGTACTCTACAAGCGCAGAGATGGGGACTACGGACTCATCGTGCCCAAGAGCGCCTAGCCGGGCTCTGGGGAGAGGGGAGTGCAAAGGGCGCCCACAGCGGGCGCCCTTTGCACGCTCGCGATGGGTGCGAGCAGCCGCTCGCAATCGGCAGCACTCGCCTTCCGTTGACCTCCGAACACGACAGGGATAAAGTAGGCCGCATATAGGCATTAAGCGTGGGTAAACCCAACTCGGGGACCACCAGAGGCGCAGCACCAATCGCAGCATATTCATTGGACAAGGGACTGCACTCCATGGATCAGGCGATCTCTCCGGCGCTCATCGTCGAGATCGAGCAGGCACTCGCCCACGTGGCCGAGATCCGCGCCGCGCGCATCGTCTCATCAGACGATGGCGTCATCCAAGAGATCCACATCCTTGCCGATCCCTCCAAGTCGCCGAAGCAGCTTGTTCGCGACATCGAGTCGACGATCATGGCCCAGTTCGGCATCCCGATCGATCACAAGAAGGTCTCCATCGCCCAACTCGGGCGCGAAGCCATCAGCGCGGAAGAACGCACCCGACGCAACTACCGCCCAGGGCGCGCATCCACTCGGTACAGACCAAGTCATGGGCGTGCGCGCGGTCGCGACTGTCCACCTGGAGCTGGAAGGGGAGACGTACACGGGTACTGCCGAGGGACCTGCCTCCACCACGGGACGACGCCGGCTGGTCGCCAGGCGACGCTCAACGCCGTGGAACAGTACACGATGGGCACGTTCGGATTCGCACTAGAAGACGTCGCCATAGTCACACTAGGACGCGAGCGGGTTGCAGTAACGTGCGTCATTCTCGTGACCCCGCTTGGAGAGCAGGCCCTGACGGGCTCGCGCTTCCGTGCGGCAGAGCGAGAACGACTCACTGGTCCGCGCGACCCTGGATGCGATCAACAGGCGACTGGGCTTCTTGACAACCGCATAACCCGAGGACCAACACCGTGACCGTTGGACCGAACACTGTACGCGTTCTGAGCGGAGCGGACAGCGTTCTTCCATCACTAGCGGGATGGGAGAAGACCCTAATCGGATTCCCCACTTCGAACTGGAGGTCTTCTCATGAAGCGCATCATCGTTGTTCTGGCTTCTCTCGCGTCTCTCGTTCTGAGCGGCGGGGCGTGGCTTCGAGTTGGATAGCGCCTGACCAGTACGTCGTTGGTCTTCAAGTCTGTCGGAAGCGGTGGTTGCGTGTCATCGGACACTAGCAGCCTCCGCTTCCGCGTTCTGGCCGCTTTCACGGCATTCGCGGCGGTGCTGTCCCTTGGGCTTTCGGCCGCGAGCAAGGGCGTCGGCGACATTGAGATACTGGCCGTGCTTACGGTCTTGGCACTGCTGGCGGAGAGCCTGACGGTCACCCTACCGAATGGCGGATATATGTCCATGGCGTATCCCCTTTCAGTGTCCGCCCTTGTCTTGCTTGGGCCGACGGGGGGCGCGCTGGTCGCGACTATGTCTTGTCTCCCGCATGCCATTTCCCTTGGGCGCGCTCGCTTCGGCACGATTGTGTTCGACGCTAGCCAAGTGGCTGTCGCGGCGGTTGTTTCCGGCTGGGTCTACGTGGGACTCGTCGTTCGGTTCTCGGGCAGGCAGCCTTCTATACACGAGTTTGGTCGCGGACTCGATCCCAAGACACTGCCAGTGATCCTGTTCGCAGTGTTGATGCTGGTGTTCTCAAGCCTTCTGATCAACTACCTATTCGTAGGTCTCTACTACCGTATTCGAGAAGGCGCTGGTCTTAGGACCTTCTGGCGATCGACTGTCGTCTGGACGATCCCTACACAGATCGCGCTCGGCATGGTTGGGTTTGCCATCGCACAGATCACGGCAGCTGTTGGACTCCTAGGGCTTGCGCTCTTCGCGGTGCCCTTGATGGTCTCGAGGCAGACGTACCAGAGATACGGTGCTCTGAAGAAGGCTTACGCAGACACCGTGCGATCGCTCGTAGCTGCGATTGAGGCCAAGGATCAATACACGAAGGGGCATTCGCTCCGGGTCGCCGAATATGCCGTGGCCGCCGCCAAAGCCATGAATCTCGACGAGAATGACGTGGAGTGCATCGAACGCGCTGCCCTGCTGCACGATGTTGGCAAGGTCGGGATACGCAGGGCAATACTCGACAACCCTTCCGCACTGACTGAAGCCGAATACTCCATCGTGAAACGTCATCCCGACATCGGTGCCCGAATCCTAGAATCGGTTCCTCATCTTGCGGACATCGTTCCAATCGTGAAGTCTCATCACGAGCGCTTTGACGGCGCAGGATATGGCCATGGACTGGCCGGAGATGAGATTCTGCTATTGGCGCGAATACTGGCTGTGGCCGACAGCTTCGACGCAATGACGTCGCGGCGGTCCTACCGCGAAGCACTCAGCTTCGATGACGCGGTGCAGGAGCTCCGATCATCGGCAGGGACTCAGTTCGATGCATCAGTCGTCGACGCCTTTGTTGCCGGGCTGCCGGGTGTCTGGGAAACGAGCCAGTCCTCCAGTTTCTCCGACCGGTTGGTTGTGGCAGATGCGTAGCGATCATATCCTCGGGGCAGGCCTGGTCGTTGGTAGCGTGCTTGGCCTTTGGGTCCGAACTCTCTGGCCAGCACCGCCCATAGACCCGTCGGCCGCTGCGATGTTCTTCGGAGCAGCGCTGGTGCTATCCGTGTTTGATGTCTGGCTACCGCAGGGTGACGCCGCTGGGGTGGACGGAGCCATAGCGCTTGCAGCAGCCCTCCTCCTGAACCCTGCTGCCGCGATGTCAGTCGTAGTCGGCGGACGGGTCGCGGCCTGGCTCATGCGTGGCGTAAGACGCTCGCTCCCTGCGCTGATTCAAGTGGGTGGCAAGCGTGCGCTCGTCACGATCTGGGCATCTGTAGCGTTCTCGGCGCTAGGGGGCGTGGGAAATGCATCTTCACAGTTCTACCTGCGTCTTGTCTTGGTGGCTGCATTCTTCTTCGCGCTGGATCTGCTCGTGGGTCAGTTTGAGTCGAGTCTTCGGCTATCGAGCCCATTCGTCTCGCTCCTGGTCGGCAACCTTCGCCTTCAGGGGTGGATGGGCGCGGCTAGCATCTCTGCGGCGGTTCTTGCTGTACTCACGTATCGGGCGATGCAGGGGTGGGGACTCGCGATAGTCGTCGGTCTGCTCTTGGTGATGAGACAGTCATTTACGCTGCTATTGGACGTCAGGCAGGCGTACCAGGCTACGGTCGAGGCGCTGGCGCGTGCAATCGAAGCGCAGGATCCGACGCATCGTGGCCATGGCGAACGCGTCGCGGCTCTCGCCTCTCATGCTGGAAGGGAGCTAGGTCTCCACGGTAAGAAGTTGGAGGACCTCACGCGAGCGGCACTGTTTCACGATGTCGGGAGGTTGGGGCAAGACTCCGGCACCGAGCGGCTGGACCTTCAATGTAGCGCGTCGGTATTGGAGTCCGTGGAACTGTTCCGAGGCGCAGTCCCCATCCTCAGACTCATCGACACGGCGGGCTCCGTCGGCATTTCCCAGTCCGAGGACCACTTGGTCTCCGCCTATGTCATAGCTCGGATGAGTGAGTTCGACGATTCTGAGCGCCTTGACTACGGCTCACGCGGGGAGCAGGTCTCCGAGGCCCTCGGTGCGCGGCTCTACTCTACAACGCGAAGGGCGGCCGACAGAGTGCTCTTACGGACTCAGAGCCTCGCGCGTGGAGGTCACCTCGACCTCGGCCTAACGCCGTCGGGCGCGATCGCATGATTCCGTTTGCAGCCCTCGCTCTCGGAATCACTCTCGGCTACGCGTGCGGGGGAAGACTGAACAACCTAAGGAACGCCCGGTTGCGTGGCGAGGCGTGGCTTGTGGGAATCCTCGCAGCACAGCTCGTAGCCAACCTAGTGCCTAGCGGATCTTGGTACGGCAATATCGTGTACTGGTGTTGGATGGCCGCCCTTCCGGCGATGATCCTCATCGCGGCAATGAACCGCGCGGAACCAGGGATGATCGTATTGGCTACCGGATTGGCCCTAAATGCGGCTGTGTCTCTGGCAAATGCCGGAATGCCGGTTTCGATGTCGGCCGGCGGCTTCATGGGGGTGGACCCCGAGATCGTCGGTGCCCCGGCGGGCGTATTTCATATCACGCAGGCTGAAGGCTCCGTGCTCGTCGCGCTTGCGGACGTTCTTCCCTTGCCCGGTCCTCCGACGCTGCGTGCCCTGGTCAGCGCTGGGGACATACTCCTCTTGTGTGGCATGGTGAGCTATGTGGCGGGTCGAATGTCTACCCGAGACTCTTCGGTCCGGCACGGATACCGACTGGGACAAGTGCAGGGACAATTGCCGACGTCTTGCAGGAGAGTGCTCATCGACGGCGAATAGGTTCTCAGTCGCTGCCCCTCAGTGTGTTCCTCCTTTCGGGGGCACCTATGTCTGCCACTGGTTTCGGACTCGGCTCCGGCGTCCCAGATTTCGGCGAGGTCATTCAGCGGGAGCGCCTCGTGTCCGCGCACGTGCGGCTGCGACCACGCATGGTAGTCATCAACGCACCCGCCGGCTATGGCAAGAGTGTGCTCGCGGCGCAGTTCGCGACACACGGGTCGTACGACTGGACCGTCTGGGTCGACGCTGAGGGTCGTCTGAATCCGACCAAGGTTGTCATCGAGGCGTTGGCAGGCATCCTGGGGGGTCAGGAACACCCAGCGCTGTCAACGCTGAATCGCGCCAACGGCGATGTCGCGGATCTGGTCAGCGCTCTGATGGATTCCGCTCGTGCTGGAACACTGGGTCGAGGATGCATCGTTGTGGATGACATCGGGTCCCCTGTCGACGAGAGCTTCGCGGCTCTCTGCGGCACACTGTCGATCGGTGGAAGAACATCACTTACGGTGGTCCTGACCGCGAGGGCGGCCGTTCAGCTGGGCCGAGGCGCTGTGCATTGTCGCGTGCTGGGGGCGGACGACATGCGATTTACCTCGACCGAAACGCGCGCATTGGTGAGTGTGGCGACCGGTGGCATGGCGTCTGATGAGACCGCCGCCGACATACACCAGGCATCGAACGGACAACCCGCGCTGGTGTCAGTTCTGGCATGTTCCCTCGCGACCGTCGAGCAGGGTTCCTTTCGACTTGACGAGCCGACGGCCAGCATGAGCGCGCTGGTCCACGACTTGGCTGAGCGACAGCTGGACGACGCCGGACGCCGCCTCTTGGAGACCGCCGCCCTCCTGGGAGAGGGGAGTCTGAGGCAACTAGCTCACGTGCTAGACGACGACGCGGCAGTCAGTATGCTCGAGAGAGTCGGGGCTATCATTCCGCTTGTGAGGGTAACGACCGAGGGCGGGAATACGCGTTTCCGCGTACACGACATCGCCCGGTCGATGTTCGGCTGCGCCGCGGAGTACTCCCTTGCGTTGCCGCTCTGCTGGCAACGCCTTGTTCGGCTCGCATTCGATGACGGTCGCGCACCCCAGGGAGTGGCCCTTCTCTTGGCGGCCGATGACTTGAGGCAGCTGCCTGACTATTTGGTTGAGCACGGAGCCGAATTGGCGCGACTAGGACACCACGATCTGCTTAGACGGGCATTGGCGGCGGTGCCGGCGCCACAGATTGTCCAACGGCCGCGGCTTCTCCTGTTGAAGGCGACCGTTGAGTGGGATGCTGGGAGGCTATACGAGGCCACACGCAGCGCAACTTCTTCGCGAGACATAGCTGAGCTCGAGGAGGACTCACAGTGTCACCTGGACGCGACACTTCTACTCGCACTGGTGCAGTCAGCGGCGGGGGATTTCGTTCAGGTACGTGAGTGCCTGCGGAAAGTGGACGCAAGTGTGCGGAAGACGGCTGCATCAGGGACTCGAGCCGGTGTCCTGGCCTACCTGGTTCTGGCCAGCGCCATCCTATGCGACGAGGCTGAGCTCTTCCAGGTCTGCGAGGAGGCGGTCTCCGTGGCCAGAAGCGAGAAGCTGCAGCCGGGCATGCAGGCCAGACTTCGTGTGAACCTAGCATTGGCGGACATCCTGTACCGTGGTGACCTGCAGTCGGCGATGTCCCACTTCGACTCCGTTGCTCAAGCGCCAGACGTCCCACTGGGTCTGAGGAACGTGACGCGAGGAAACAGGGCCACCGTTCTGCTGGAGCTTGGCCGACTAGAGCAGGCACGCATTGAGAACGTTAGGTATGCAGAGTGGAGCCGGATGTGCGGCTTCAAGTCGTGCGAGCATGCCGCCCAGGCGGCGGCACACGGCATCGCGATGACATTGGGTTCTGCGACTGTGGACTCCACCGTGATTCTCGAGTCAGCGGAACGCTGCATGGAGATGGGCGAGTCGTCACTCGCGGTCTTGATACTCCTGTTCAATGCAGCAGCCACTAGAGCATCGGGCGACGCAGATACTTCTCTGCTGCTAGCGGAGCGCGCACTGACCGCTCTGGCTGACTTGTGCATGCCGGCTATAGCGTGGCTGGCCCGCCTCGAACACGCTGCCTCCATGCTTGCTCTCGGTGACGTGCATTTCGCCGCACGGAGGGTCTCGCGTATTCACGACGAGGTCTCCGGCACCGCTGCGAACGGTCACCATCTGAAGGCGGACCTCATCTTGGCGGTGATCGACTGTCGGAACGGGTCGGTCGACCTGGCGGTTGACCGGCTGCGCGAACACGTCGCCTACATCCTCACCGAATCGCCGAACTGGCAGTTGGCGATGTACATCAGGGCGTTCCCGGAACTCCTCGGCCCGGTCGCGTCCGTGGTCGGAGCGGCGAGTCTCCCTGTACACATGCTCAAGATGATCCTGCCGGAATACGCTGAGAGGGCGGTAGCCGGAGCGCGCGGTCTGCTCCCGCAATCCGAACTGGAACTGCTGTCCTCCCGCCTGGAGATGCCTCAGCCTGCCGGTCGCCGGCCGAGTGAGGTAGAGCGGTCGGAGTCCTGTGTCGTGCGGATGTTCGGCGGCTTGCATGTGGAGGTGGCCGGACGGTCAATCGAGGACAGGGAGTGGCGCAAGCGCAAGGCACGGCTTCTGTTCGCGATGTTGGCTACGCGATGCGGCAAGGACATCTCGCGGGACCAGGTCGTCGAGTACCTGTGGCCCGAGATGGACGACGACCAGGCGCTGAACAACCTGTACGTAGTCTGGAGTTGCATGAAGCGTGCTCTCACGCCGGACCTGAGGCGCGGCCAGGCATGCCCGTATGTCGAGCACAGGGGCGGAATCTGTCGAGCCATCGCGGGCACTATGACGACCGACATTGACGAGTTCGAAGCGCAACTGAATGTAGCCGCCAAGGCCCGCTCCGCACGCGATGCCGATTCCGAGATAGCCGCACTACTACGAATCTCGGAACTCTACATCGGTGAACTTCTGCCGGGGGAGTTGTACGACGACTGGTTCGTCTCCTTGCGGGAACGGTGCCGTCATGACTTCGAGGACGCGATGCTTCGGGCTTCGGCCCTGCTCGAAGAGCGCGGCGACCCAGTCGGGGGTCTCGCACTCGTTCGTCGTGCGCTGCATCACGACCCATGGCGCGAGGATCTCTACCAAGCCGCCATTCGGTTGCAGGCGTCCGTTGGGCAGCGCAGCGCGGCGATAGAAACATACCTCGCTTGCCGATCGCGGCTCGTCGAGGACCTCGGCATCGATCCCTCAGCGGAGACGACCCGTCTGTACCAGCAGGTCCTTTGCATGGAGGACGGCGGATCGACGCGGCAGCAGTAGTCCGCAACGTTGCGATCGATCCGAAAGAGGTAAGGAACGGGTAAGGTCTGCCGTCTACGATATGACCGTCCCCAGACGGGACGGCGACCGACGCCGAAGGTTCGATGGGCTTTCCGACAAGGAACAGTGCGCGGGACGAGTGCCGACCGGGTCCGTGACGGTGAGGAGAGGGAGACTCCTGAGGGGCACCCGACGGGATCTACAGCGGCGGCACCACTCGAGCCCATGGTGCCCACGGAAGGGTCGTCGGCGGGCCGGAGGCGCAATTGGCGCCCCGGCCCGCCACGTTGCGCAGCCCTACCTGAGAACCCTCGCGATCAGCTCCATTCGGCTTGCGTGGTGTCGGCAAGCCTCAACGAATTCGCTGATCTCCTTGCGCAGTTCCGGGCACGGGCGGTAGCGCACCAACCCGCCGGCGTACTGCAGCATGTCGTCCCGGCACATGACCTCGATCTCCGGACGCAGGTCATCGGCCGGGCGCCCAAGGCGCGTCGCGAGACCGGCAAGGTCGAGCACCGCGTCGGGGTGGCCTTCGAAGAACACCAGCACGTCCCAAGCCGTCAATGATCTGACATGGCGATCGACGAATGTGATGGTGGGGGACCCGTGTGACCGTATTGTGTTAGCCACGGCTGTTCGCCTCCGTGAAACTCCGCCCTACAACACGTATATCGACCCCTGGGAGGTCGGCGACAAGTTGGGCTTACGCTGAGATGTGACGAAAGGCACTGTCCCCACAGCGCTCAGTGAAGGTCCGGTAAGTTTCCAGCTCGGCGAGTGGCCTGCGCCGCAATGATACGCACAGATGCGGATCCGTCCGCGCGAGCCGCCGCTCGACTGGCGCGGGGTTTGCACTCCCGGTCGTGGAGGGAACCCTGACGCCTGGTCGACGGACTTCGTGGGCCGGCGCACCAACAAGGAGACGACAGTTGTATCGCGTGCTCAGACCTGCCCTGGCACTGGCGCTCCTCGTGGCAGTCGTCACGGTTGCCTGGAGAGTCATGGCTCCTTCGTCGCCCGCTGCTGGGCCGCCCTCCGGACCTCGTGCCGCATCGACGGCCGATTCCGGTGCCGGGTCGACGCCGGTGGCCGGCGCGGTCCCCGTGCAGGAGCCGTCAGTCCCCGACACCGGCTCCGCAAGCGATGCCCCCGCCTCTCCGAAGAGGCGCACCCCGGCTCAGAGGATCGATGTCGGCATCACCCCCTACGGCTACGATCCGAGTGTGGTCCACCTCAAGGCCGGCATGCCAGCTGAGATCACCTTCGCGCGCGGGACCGGCTGCTTCGCCGCGGTTCAGTCCGCCTCGCTCGGCTTCTACGAGACGCTGTCCTCGGGTCCCAAGACCGTGCGTCTCGGACCGCTCAAGGCGGGGACCTACTCCTTCTACTGCGGGATGCAGATGGTTGGCGGGAAGATCGTCGTCAAGTAGAGCGTCCGGGGAGGGTCGGCACCCCGCTATCGCATCCGGCGCTTCGCTCGACGACCTCCGCGCGGGTCCGTGCTCAGGGCGAGTCTCGGCGACGGCGAGTCTCAGCGCACCGTGAAGTAACGGTACCGGCTCCAACTTGGCGAGTGGTTCGCGTCTGAATGGTATGCGCGGACGCGGAACCGGCCACGCACCCGGAGAGCGTAGCGCACCCTGAAGGCGGTCGATCCGGCGGCCAACCTGGCCGTCACGCTGCGCCAGAACAGGTACCTGCTCCCGATCCGGCGATAGAGCTTGAAGGTCACGCTCGTCGCGCGGGTGTGGATCGGCGAGCAGCGACCCGCGATGTAGAGGTACCGCTTCGCCCGAGGGGACGATGACGACAGCCTCGGCGTGCTCAGCACCGCCTTGGGGCGCACGACCGGCGTCGGGCTCGGAGTCCCGCTCGGCGTGGGTGTCGCGCTCGGCGTGGGCGTCGCGCTTGGCGTCGGAGTCCCGCTCGGCGTCGGTGTCGCGCTCGGCGTCGGAGTCCCGGTCGGCGTGGGTGTGGCGCTCGGTGTCGGAGTCGGGACGGCGTGGGAGTCGGCGGATCGGCGAGACGGTCGGCGTCGGTGTCGGGGACACGGATGGCGTCGGTGTCGGCGACGCGCCCCGGTCTATGTCGATCGGGATGCTGCGCGACGTCTCGACATTGCCGGCCGCATCCACCGCCCACCAGGTCAGGATCGTGACGCCGTCCGCGCTCACGGTCACGGGTCCCGCATAGGTCGCAGCGGCATCGCCGTTGAGCTGGTAGCGGATCGCGCTGACCGAAGACGCGCCGTCGACCGCGGACAGCGAGAAGATCACGTTCGACGGAGTCGGCCCTGCCGGGATGCCGGAGACGGCCGAGACTGGAGGATTCCTGTCGATTCGGATCTCTGCCGCGGCGTCGGGCCCCCGGATGCCCTGACTGTCCACCGAGTAGCACGTCAGTGTGGTCAGTCCCTCGGCACTCACTGTCACCGGGCCCGCGTACGGCGTGACCGGTCCGGAGCCGATCCGGTAGAAGGTGCCGGTAACGGCGTAGTGTGGCGAGGAGGCCGACAGCGAGAACGTGACGTCGCCCCGGCTCCAGCCGGGGGGAACCCCCGAGATGGACGTCGTGGGTCCGCTTCGGTCCATGCGAATGCTCGCGCTGTGCGGCGACTCCGCGTTTCCGGCGGCGTCCACGGACCACCACGACAGCGTCGTGGTCCCGTCGGCCCAGACGGTGACCGGTCCGGAGTAGGTCTGCGGAGCGGCGCCGTCGAGGGTGTAGCGGATCGCTGCGACTCCCGAAGCGTTGTCGGTCGCGGTGATCGAGAAAGTCACGTTCGATGTGGTCCAGCCCGGGGGTATCCCGGCCGCCGTCGACACGGGTGGCGTCTTGTCGATACGGATCACGGCGCCGTGTTCGGATTCCCGGCCGCCGAGGACGTCGACCGAGTAGAAGGTCACCGGCGTGGTGCCCTCAGCGACGACACGAACCGGCCCCGCATAGGCCACCTCCGCGTCCGATCCGAGGCGGAAGTAGGTTCCCGCGATGCTCGAGCGCGGGGATTCCGCGGTCAAGGCGAAGGTGACGTCGGAGGTGCTCCAGCCGCGAGGGACGCCGGAGGCGAACGTCATGGGAAGCCCCGAGACGTCCACGCGGATGACAGCGGTCTTCGTAGGCTCCACGTTGCCCGCCCCATCGACCGACCAGTACTCGATCAGCGTCGTCGCATCGGCAGCCACCGATACTGTGCCGCCCGTATAGGCGACAGGCGCCTGGCCGTCGACGCTGTAGTAGGTCCCGGCGACACCGGAGTAGGTGTCGTCGGCGGCGATGGTGAATCCGTAGGTTCCGGGGCCGGTCCATCCGATCGGAAGGCCGCCCATGGAAGAGACCGGGGCGCCCTTGTCGATCCTGATCCGGGACACCGTCGCCGCCTCTCGCGTCGAGTGCATGTCCTTCGAGTAGTACTCCAGGCGCGTCTCGCCCTCCGACGAGACGGTCACCGGGCCGGCGTATTCCGCATAGGAGCCGGTGCCCAGGACGTACCACGTGCGGACGCTGCCGATGTCCGTGTCCCAGGATGTGTCGACCGACAGGGAGAAGGTCACGTTGGTGCGGCTCCACCCGTCGGGTACGCCAAGGACCGTGGTGATCGGGTAGGCGGACGCGGAGGCCGGGAAGGCCATGACGGACGCCCCCAGTGCCGCGATCGCGACCGCGCGTCCCAGCCGCTCTCGCAGCCTGATTCCCTGCCTGACTTCGGTCGCCACCGGATCCAGTCCTCCGTCCGAGTGGAGACCGCGCGCGCGGTCCATCGGGGCGTTCTTCCCTGCACACAGGGTAGCAATCCGTGTACCGACTCGCGAGCGGAAGCCGCCGTGTGGTTCACGTGTCGGCCGGAGTGTCCCGGCCATCGCCATCGCCGCCGGCACATCCGCCGCATCGTGATCGGTGGGGTATATAGCCGCCGAGTTTCGATTCCGAGTTCGGGGGCTCGCCGTCGTGTGACAGCGCGATCCGACGGGCGCGAACAGGGGGGCCGGATGAGCATCCTACGCGGCAGGCGGCTCGCTCTCGTGATCGTGGGGGCACTCGCCCTGTCGGTGGTCAGCGCCGTAGCCGTCGCCTCGAGCCGGCCGCGCACGCCCGGCCGAGTCACCTGCTCCGTGTCCAGGACAGTCCCGCTCCAGTACACGTCGGTGACGGTCACCGGGAAGGTGAGGGACGCCAGGGGTCGTGCGATCAGGGGAGCCAGGGTCGTCTTCACCTGGAAGTTCAAGTCCGGGGTCACCACCGCCCGGGCCACCGCCAACTCCTCGGGTATCGCGAGAAGTACCAGGAACATCGGCGGAGCTCCGGCAGGGTTCCGGGTCGTTGTGACGGCGAAGGCGACGTCGGGCGGGAAGTCCTCCTCCAGAAGTGTCTCCTTCACCCCGACGGCCACGCCACCCGGGGGCAACATCGTCAACGCCGATCTGCGCAGGCTCGTCTACGCGGGCGGGGCTCGCCTCGTGGATGTGCGAAGCGTCGGGGAGTTCGCCTCCGGCCACATCCGAGGAGCGGTCAACATCCCCTACGAGCAGATAGTGACCCGTACGTCCGGATGGCCCAAGGCTGGACCCTTCGTGGTGTATTGCGCGGGCGGCGGCCGCTCGACGACCGCGAAGGCGGCGCTCGTCGCCAACGGCTTCACGCACGTGTACAACCTGGCCAAGGGCGTCAACGCGTGGGACGGCGACCTGGTGAAGTGACCCGCCGGCCGCCGTCCGGCCGTTCGGCGAGCGTCCACCGTGCTACAATCTCTAGGCTCAAAGTACCCCCTCCCGCGTGCACGGACGCGGGTCCGACATGCCCGAAAGCGGGTCCCCAAAGACATGGCGAACATACTGTCCAAACTGCTGAGCCTCGGCGAGGGGAAGCAGAAGCGCGAGGTAGAGTCCATCGTCGGCGTGGTCACGTCCTTCGAGCCCTCGATGCAGGCCCTCTCCGACGCGGATCTTCGCGCCAAGACCGACGAGTTCCGCGCTCGGCTGGCGGCCGGAGAGACCCTCGACGACCTCTTGCCCGAGGCCTTCGCGGCGGTCCGGGAGGCGTCGGTGCGCGCGCTCGGCATGCGCCACTTCGACGTGCAGATCTTCGGCGGCATCGTCCTTCATCGCGGCATGATCGCCGAGATGAAGACGGGCGAGGGCAAGACGCTGGTAGCGACCCTGCCCGTCTACCTCAACGCTTTGACGAGTCGCGGCGTCCACCTGGTCACGGTCAACGACTACCTGGCCGCGCGTGACGCGACCTGGATGGGCAAGGTCTACCGCTTCATGGGGCTGGAAGTGGGCGTCATCCCGGCCGACGAGAACTTCGAGGCGCGCCGCGAGGCCCAGCGCCAGGGCATCGTCTACGGACTCACCGAGGACCGCGACGCTCGCAAGGCGGCCTACGCCGCCGACATCACCTACGGGACCAACGCCGAGTTCGGCTTCGACTACCTGCGCGACAACATGGCCGTCTACCCCGACGACCGCGTCCAGCGAGGCCACGCCTTCGCCATCGTCGACGAGGTCGACTCCATCCTGATCGACGAGGCGCGCACGCCGCTGATCATCTCCGGCCAGGGCGAGAGGAGCGCGGACACCTACCGCGCGTTCGCCCGCATCGTGCCACGCATGAAAGAGGGCGTGGACTTCGAGCTGGAAGAGGACAAGAAGACGATCTGGGCGACCGAGGAAGGTCTGGCCAAGGTCGAGTCCGCCATGGGCATCAAGGATCTGTACTCGGCGGATCCTTCCGGCCAGCTGGTCAACCACCTGCAACAGTCCCTGCGCGCCCAGTTCCTCTACAAGAAGGACGTCGACTACGTCATCGCGGACGGCGAGGTCAAGATCGTCGACGAGTTCACCGGTCGCGTGATGGAAGGACGGCGCTGGTCGGAAGGCCTGCACCAGGCCATCGAGGCCAAGGAGAAGGTGCACGTCAAGGAAGAGAACCAGACCCTGGCCACGGTCACCATCCAGAACTACTTCCGCATGTACGAGAAGCTCGCCGGAATGACCGGAACGGCGGTGTCCGAGGATGCCGAGTTCCGCGAGATCTACAAGCTGCTCGTCCTGGCCATCCCGCCGAACCAGGTGGTGGCGCGCGCGGACGAGGACGACCTGGTCTACCGGACGGTGGAGGCCAAGTACGACGCGGTCGTCGAGGACATCGTCGCCCGGCACGAGGCGGGTCAGCCCTCGCTGGTGGGCACCATCTCGGTGGAGAACTCCGAACGCCTCTCGCGTCTGCTGACCAAGCGCGGCATCCCGCACAACGTGCTCAACGCCAAGCGCCACGATCGCGAGGCCCACGTCGTTTCGCAGGCGGGACGACTCGGAGCGGTGACGATCGCCACCAACATGGCGGGGCGCGGCACGGACATCGTCCTTGGAGGCAACCCAGGCGAGCTGTACAAGGACATCCTGATCGACCGCGGCATCAAGCCCGAAGAGGCCACCGAGGCGGACGAGGCTTCGGCCCGCGAGAAGGCCAAGGAGATCTGCGCGGCCGAGCACGAGCAGGTCGTGGGGGCCGGAGGTCTGGCCGTCATCGGCACGGAGCGCCACGAATCCCGCCGCATCG
Organism: uncultured Coriobacteriia bacterium; assembly: GCA_963695385.1. Classification (GTDB taxonomy): domain Bacteria; phylum Actinomycetota; class Coriobacteriia; order Anaerosomatales; family PALSA-660; genus JANYAK01. Next base: position 1,393,247 of record OY968780.1, on the reverse strand, counting down.
ACGATCAGCTCAGGGGCCGCGGCGGCCGGCAGGGCGACCCGGGACTCTCGCAGTTCTATCTCTCGCTGGGAGACGACCTGATGCGCCTGTTCGGCGGCGACCGGATGGACTCGATATCCCGTCTGATGGAGCGCACCAAGATACCGGATGACATGCCCATCCAGGCGGGTCTGGTCAGCAAGGCGCTGTCCGGCGCGCAGAAGAAGGTCGAGCTGATCAACTTCGCCTCCAGAAAGCACGTTCTGGAGTACGACGACGTCATCAAGGTCCAGCGCGAGACGATCTACGACGAGCGCAACGCCATCCTGGACGGCAAGGACATCCACGGTCGCGTGCAGGAGATGATCGAGTCCGCGGTACTGGACGGGGTGCTGTCATTCGCTCCGGACAAGACCTACGCCGAGGAGTGGGACTGGACCGGGCTCAAGGCCTGGCTCAACGACCTCACCGGGAGCGACCTGGACCTCGAATCTCTGCGGCAGGGCGCCGAGAACCCGCACGACCTCGCTCTCACCCTGGCCGAGCGGGCGCTCTCGCGCTACAACACCCGCGAGGAGGAGCTGGGCGCTGAGCAGCTTCGCGACTTGGAGCGCTACATCATGCTCAACGTCATCGACCGTCGCTGGCTGGAGCACCTGAACGAACTGGACTACCTGCGCGAAGGCATCGGCCTGCGCGCGATGGGCCAGCGCGACCCTGTCGTCGAGTATAAGAACGAGGCCTTCGACATGTTCTCGGCCCTGGTCGGCGGCATCAACGAGGACTTCCTGCGCACCATCTTCCACATCCAGCTGGTGGAGGAGCCCGCGTTCGAGTCCGCGCCTGCTCGCGACGTGAACTACACCGCGCCGACGGAGGCGACCATCTTCACGGGCGCCGTCGCGACCGCGGAGACTTTCGGCGGCCAGACATCGCCGGAGGCCATGGCCGCGACCGCCGCGAACGCCGGAGGCAAGGTGGCGACGATGGTCAAGGACAAGGACGACGTATGGGCAGACGTCGGACGCAACGACCCCTGTCCCTGCGGCAGCGGCAAGAAGTACAAGAAATGCCACGGAGCGTAGGGGAGCCGACGAGAAGCCCGTCATGTCCATCGAGGATCGCACTGCCGATATCGCGACTGCCCGCTCTCGCGTCGAGCGCGTAGGCCAGTACCTGCACCTGGACGCCAAGGGCGCCGAGGCGGAGGTGCTCGAGGCCAAGGCCGCCGAGCATGGATTCTGGGACGACCCGTCCTCGGCGCAGGCGATCATGACGAAGGCTGCGGGGCTGCGGGACGAGATCGCGCAGTACGCGGTGCTCATCGGGGACCTTGAAGAGGTCGAGGTCGCCAACGAGCTCGCGCTGGGCGGCGACGACGAGGACATGGCCTCCGAGGTCACGCGCATGTTGCGCGACCTGGGCAGGCGCATCGACTCGCTCGAGCTGTCGTCGTGGTTCACGGGCGAGTTCGACTCGGGTGACGCCATCGTGACCATCGTCCCCGGTCAGGGCGGCCTGGAGGCCCAGGACTGGGCCGAGATGCTCCTGCGCATCTACACGAAGTACGCCGAGTCCATGCGATGGAAGGTCGACCTGCACGACGCGCCCCGCGGCGAGGAGATCGGGGTGGACCGGGCCGTGTTCACGGTCCACGGCCGTAACGCCTACGGGATGCTGGCCTCCGAGGTGGGAGTCCACCGGCTCGTGCGGATCAGCCCCACCGACGAGAAGAAGCGCCGCCAGACGACCTTCGCGGGAGTCGAGGTGCTGCCCGTGCTGCCGGACAACATAGAGGTCGAGATCCGCGACGAGGACCTGCGCGTCGACGTCTATCGAAGCAGCGGTCCCGGGGGTCAGTCCGTCAACACCACCGACTCCGCGGTGCGCATCACCCACCTGCCCACCGGTCTCGTGGTCACCTGCCAGAACGAGAAGAGCCAGCTCAAGAACAAGGACGCGGCGATGAAGATCCTGCGTTCCCGTCTCTATGAGATACGGAAGGCGGAGCGGGACGCCGAGATCGCCGAGCTGCGCGGAGAGCGCCGGGACATCTCGTTCGGCAGCCAGATACGCAACTACGTGCTCTACCCCTACCAGATGGTCAAGGACCTGCGCAGCGGCGTCGAGACCGGGGACGTCAACGGGGTGCTTGCAGGCGACATCGAGGACTTCGTCGTGGGCTACCACCGCTGGCGCGTCGGGGAGGCCACGGCCGAGGCGGTCGGCGCGGCATCGGCGAGCGCGGCAGGCGCGGGCGCGGCGCAGGCCGGCACCGGCAGCGGGGCCTAGAGCCGCGTGCGACTTCTCGCCGATCTCCACACCCATACCGTCGCGTCGGGCCACGCATTCTCGACGATCACCGAGATGGCCGCCGCGGCCTCCGCGCGCGGGCTGGAACTCATCGCGATCACCGATCACGGCCCGACGCTGCCGGGCGCCCCGCACGAGTGGTACTTCTGGAACATGAAGGTCATACCGGCAGTCATGGACGGGGTTCGCATCCTGGGGGGTGTGGAGGCCAACCCCGTGCTCGGGACGGACAACGGACTGGACCTGGATGACCTCACGCTGTCGAAACTCGACTTCGTCGCGGCGGGCCTGCACTCGACCTGCGGACTGGACGGTGCCGGCACGGATGTGCTCACCGAGGCCCTGCTTCGCGTCATAGGGAACCCGCTCGTCGACATGATCACCCACCCCGGCAACCCGTCCATGCCGGTGGACGTCGGCCGGGTCGTCGACGCCGCCGTCCGCCACGGGGTGATCATCGAGATCAACAACGCGTCGTTCGAACCGACCGTCTCGCGCTCGCGCGACACGTCGCGCGAGATCGCGTTCGCCCGGGCCGCCATCGAGGCGGGCGCGTTCTTAGCGATCACGTCGGATTCCCACTACCATGAGCACGTGGGCCGCTTCGATCGCGCGGTCGCGCTGGCAGAAGAACTGGGCGCGGTCGAGGAGCGGATCGTGAACCGGGATGCCGCGTCCGTGCTGGCGCATCTGCTGGCGCGTCGGTCGCGGCCCCGCTTGGTCTAGGGGAGGGGACTTGGTCAGGGCCAGAGTGCGCAAGTTCGTCTCTCCGTTGGCGCCGGGCCACGTACTTCGCAGCCGGCCGGTCCGCGACATCTTCTGGATGTCGGTGGGGATCCTGATAACCGCCTTCGCTCTGGACTCCTTCCTCATCCCGAACAAGATCGCGGCCGGCGGAGTGTCGGGCCTGGCCACGGTCATCTACTACATGCTTCGAGATACTCTGCATTCGCCGGTGGTCGTCCCGGTCGGCGTGCAGATGCTGGTGATGAATGTCGCCCTGCTCGCCATCGGGATCCGGGCGCGCGGCTGGAGGTACGGGGCCAAGACGCTCTACGGGGCGGTCGGCCTCTCGGTCGCGATCGACGCGATGGCGCCGTTCGTGCGCCCGCTGGCCACGGCCGATCCTCTGCTCGCCGTGCTGTGGGGCGGGGCGCTCTCGGGCATCGGGATGGGCATCGTCTTCCGCGTGGGCGGCAACACCGGCGGCACCGACATCGTCGCGCAACTCCTGACCCGGAGAGTCTCGCTGGGCACCGGGCAGCTGATGCTGGCGATCGACGCCGTCGTCATCCTTGCGGCCGGCCTGGTCCTGGGCCCCACGCTGGCCCTCTACGGTGCGATAGCCGTGTTCGTGATGGGCCGCGCGATCGACGTGGTGCAGGAGGGGCTGGTCACGGAGAAGGCGGCGTTCGTGTTCTCGCGCCACTCCGGTCCCATCGGCGACGCCATCCTCCACGAGCTGGGGCGAGGCGCCACGGCGCTACAAGGTCGAGGGATGTACACCGGCGATGAGCGCGAAGTCATCTTCTCGGTGGTGTCGCGCCGGGAGCTCGACGCGCTGAAGTCCATCGTCCACGCTCTGGACCCGGAGGCCTTCGTCGTGATATCCGATGTTCACGAAGCGCTCGGCGAAGGCTTCAAGGAGTACCGCGCAAGATGATGGCCGAACCTTCCCAGACAGGAGCCCAGATGACGGTGGACACCGCCTCGATCGTGCACAACTGCCGGGCGATGCGCCGCGACATCGTCGAGATGATCGCGGCCGCCGGCTCCGGTCACCCCGGCGGGTCGCTCTCGGCGGTGGAGATCGTCGCCGCTCTGTACTTCGGCATCATGAAGCACGACCCCGCGCGTCCGGACTGGGTCGAACGCGACCGGTTCGTGCTGTCCAAGGGGCACGCTGCGCCGGTGCTCTACGCCGCGCTGGCCGAGTCGGGTTACTTCCCGCGCGCGGAGATCCCCACGCTGCGCAAGTTGGGTTCCAGGCTTCAGGGGCACCCGGATGCCCGTAAGCTGGCCGGCGTGGAGGTCTCCACAGGTTCGCTTGGACAGGGACTGGCGCTTGCCAACGGAATGGCTCTGGCGCTGCGACTGGACGGCAATGCGGAGCCGACAGTCTTCTGCCTGCTCGGCGACGGGGAGTTGCAGGAGGGCGAGGTGTGGGAGGCGGCGATGTTCGCCGCTCACAACCGCCTCGGCAACATCGTGGCGATCGTCGACCTGAACGGGCTTCAGATCGACGGCCCGACGTGCGACGTTATGGACCTCGGCGACGTCCCGGCCAAGTTCGCGGCGTTCGGGTGGCACGTGCTTACCTGCGACGGCCACAGCATCCACGAGTTGCTCGACGCTCTGAAGGCCGCCCGCGAGTACGGTGAAGGGCCGACCGTCCTGGTCGCCAGGACGATGAAGGGCAAGGGCGTCTCGTTCATGGAGGGCCTGTGCGACTGGCACGGCAAGGCGCCAAGCGCCGAGCAGGCCGCCGAGGCGCTTCGCGAGCTTTCCGTGACAGGCCTCTCGACGGTCGAGGAGATCGGCGATCCGGAGGAGATCGGGTGAGCGACGGGAACGGAGGCATCGATCCCCCCGAGGCCGAGTCCGGCAAGATCGAGTCCGGCGGCCCCGAGCCCGGCAGGATCGAGTCCGGCGGTCCCGAGCCGATCGACATAGAGACGACCATCGTCGAGCCGGGACTTGGCGAGCTGTGGCCGGGCGAGCCGGCTCAGGAGCACCGCGCGCGGGTGACGATGACGAGCAGCGCGAGGATGCGCGTGCGCCGTGTCGGGCCCGACGGCCAGGAGATCTGGGTCTCCGAGGTCGACGGACGCCCGGCGAAGCGCTTCCTGCTCGGGTGCTTCCTCGTCGGCGCGCTGCTCACGTGCTCTGCGGTCTACCTGGTCTTCTACCTGCTGTCACGCTGACACGCCCCGAACCGACGGAGGTCCGACTTGTCCGACAAGAGAGCAACCCGCGAAGCGCTCGGCGAGACGCTCATGGAGCTGGTCGCGGAAGGTCGCGACGACATCGTCGTGCTGGACGCCGACCTGGCGAAGGCGACCACGACGGTCAAGTTCGCGACCGCCTATCCCGAACGGTTCTTCGACGTCGGGATCGCGGAACAGAACCTGATAGGCACCGCGGCCGGTCTCGCGGCCGGAGGTAAGACCGCCTTCGCGTCGAGCTTCGCGGTGTTCGCGACGGGACGCGCCTACGACCAGATCCGCAATTCGGTGTGTTACGGGAACCTGGGGGTCAAGATAGCGGCCACCCACGCCGGAGTCACCGTCGGTCCGGACGGCGGCAGCCACCAGATGGTGGAGGACATCGCTCTCATGCGCGTCCTGCCCAACATGCGCGTGCTCGTTCCCGCGGACTACCGCGCCGCGAAGGGCGCGATCCGAGCGGCGGCTTCGATGCCCGGACCGTTCTACATCCGCCTCGGCAGGCCCGCGGTCGCGGCCGTCCACGACGAGGGCTTCTCCTTCGAGGTGGGCCGCGCGTACACGCTGCGGCAGGGCAGCGACGTCACGATCGCGGCATGCGGCATCATGGTCGGGCGCGCTCTGGAAGCGGCCGAGTCGCTGGCAGTCGGCGGGATCTCGGCCGAGGTGGTCGACGTCTCCACGATCAAGCCCCTCGACGCCGAGACGCTGTCGGCATCCGCGGAGCGGACCGGCGCGGTCGTCACGTGCGAGGAGCACTCGATCATCGGCGGTCTGGGCTCCGCCGTCGCAGAGCTCCTGGGCGAGCGCCGCCCGGTCCCGATGGAGCGCGTCGGCGTCCGGGACGTGTTCGGCACCTCAGGCGAGGCCGACGAACTCATGGCCCACTTCGGGCTCACGGCGGCCGATGTGGCCGCCGCGGCCCGCAGGGTGGTGCAGCGAAAAGCCTGAGCGCTCCGACCGCGGCCGGTGGCGGGTTCTCAGTCGTCCCTGTCGCCTCTGTCGCCGCCGTCGTGCCGGTCTTCGTCCCTGGACGCCCGCAGGACGTAGGGGCGCATCATCTCGTTGTCCTCGTGGTCGATGATGTGGCAGTGGTAGACGTAGCCGGGTCTCGCGGTCGGGTCGAAGGGGAAGCCGAAGCGCTTCACCATGTCGCGCAACTTTCCGCCGAAGACGCCGGCGGCGTTCGTCTCGAAGCGGACGGCGATCATCGTGACCTCCCCGGGGTTCATCCTGATCGTGTCCTTCCAGCCTCTCTCGTTGGGCTGGGCGGGCTGGGGTGTTCCCGTCAGATACGGCGCCGGGTCGACGGGGGTGTACACGAGCACCCCCGCGTCGTTGGGCGTCATCCCGTCGATCGGCGTGGTTCCGTTGACCTCGGCGAAGGCCGGCGCGTACGCGTCCCGGTCGAATGTCTGCCGGGACAGGAGCTGGAACTGGGTCAGGTGCAGATGGATCGGGTGGGTGTCGACCGTGGTGTTGACGAATCGCCACACCTCGGTCGTCTTGCACCCGGGCTTCTCGGTCACCGGCGCCATCCACTTTGTGAGGTTGACCAGCACTTCGAGCGGGCCGTTGTCGTTGGCGAACTCGTTCAACGTGAGAGTGCGGACCTTCGCGGGTCTGGCGGCATCGATCGTGGGGAAGTCGCGCAGGGACGGATTGAGCGGCGCGCTCGGGAATGCGAACACCATCGGGGTCGAGGCAGCCACCCGGAACTGCATTATCCTGCCGATGGTGGCCTCATCGGGCAGGTCTCCGTCCGGGAACGGCGCTCCGGCGTCGTTGCACAGGTAGAGTGTCTCCCCGGCGCTGTCCGAGAAGTCGATGACCACCTCGGCCCTCTCCCCGGGGGCCATCAGCAGGCGGGTCGGGTTCGCGGACGCCGGGTCGTTGAGGATCACGGGCCGGTACAGGTAGCCGCCGTCGGTGGCGATCTGGTGGAAGGCGGGCCCCCTGGCGCCGGCCGCGTCCTCGAGGCAGATGTCGTAGAAACGTGCATTCGAGCCGTTCAGCATCCTGAACCGGTACGCGCGGGGCTCGACCTCCAGATACGGCCACACCTTGCCGTTGACGAGCATTGTGTCCCCGAAGAACTCGGGCAGCCAGAACGGGTGGACGCCCGGGCTGTCCGACAGCGCCGGGAAGTAGAGCTGACCGTTCGTGTCGAACATCCTGTCCTGGAATACCAGCGGTATGTCCTGGGCCCCGCCGGGCAGGCCCTGCGGCTCCGTCGCGGGGTTGGTTATCAGGTATGCACCCGCGAGCCCCATGTACACGTTCAGCCGGGTGATCCCAAGCGCGTGGTCGTGGTACCAGATGGTCGCCGGATGCTGCCCGTTGGTGTAGGAGAGGGTCTTCTTCCTGAAGGAGGGGCCCACCTGGCGCCATCCGGGCGTGAACCACGATTCCGGTCCGCCATCGCTCTCGGGCTCCTGTTCGCCGCCGTGGACGTGCGGGGAGACCGGTATCGCTCGAAGGGTGTAGTCCAACGTGGACGCGCCGTCGGGGCCCACCGGGAACGGACCGTCCATCATGTTGTCTCCGAACGGAGCGGCCCAATGCAGGCTCGGGTCGACCGGGAGCGGGTGCGGGATCGGTCGGCCCCGGCGATCGACGAGGTCGTTGGACCACCTGACGCTGATCGGCTTGCCCTGGGTCGTGACGAACGACGGGCCCAGGTAGGTGTTCTCAGGCGCGGGACCCGGACGCCAGCCCTCCGGGCGGTAGCCCCACACGGTCGTGGGGGCCATGTCGCGATGGACCTTGGACACGAACTGATACATCCCCACCGCATACTGACCGGGGGCCCACGAGGGCATGACCGGCATGACCGGGAGCCTGTCGACGTACTTGGCCAGCGCGAGCGGATCGGCCGGGGTCCCCTGTCCGAGAAGGTTGAACGCGAAGGCCCGCTCCGCGAGTCCCATGGGCAGTAGCATGCCCCCGCCCAGTGCCGCGCCCATCTTGATGAATTCCCGTCGGCTCAACATCGCCCTGCTCCTTTCGCGTTGCACATCAGTCTTCGCGGTCCGGGCAGGCGCACTCGGAGCCGGGATCTTTCTCGCTGGCGGTCCGGTGCCGGCCGGTGTCAGTGAGCCCGCATTCCGCGGCGTGTGACTGTTACCCTCTCAGATGAGAACTTTCTCATCTCTGGGATGTTCTTCCTCCCAGAGAGCCGGATCGGAGGGCGAACGAGACCTACTTGCCGGCGAGCGGCTCAACGAGCGGTCGGCCGGCTGAGTGTGGATTCCCCGTGGAGAAGTGGCGCGACGGCCGAAGAGCGGTACCGCTTCTGCTAGGATAACCGTCGGGAAACGTCGCAAACGGACGGAGAAGCCCTGAAGTGATCTCAATGAAGAACGTCAGCAAGGTCTACCTTGCGGACAAGCCCCCCGCGCTCACGGACATCGACGTCGATGTCACTCGTGGGGAGTTCGTCTTCCTGGTGGGCCATTCCGGTTCCGGCAAGTCCACCCTCATCAAACTCCTGTTGCGCGAGATCCTGCCCACTACCGGCGAGATCACCGTGGCCGATCAGGACGTCATCCACATGCGCAACTGGAAGATCCCGTATCTTCGCCGCAACATCGGCTGCGTGTTCCAGGACTTCAAGCTTCTGCCGAACAAGACCGCCTATGAGAACGTCGCGTTCGCTCTCGAGGTCATCGGCAAGTCCAAGCACGTCATGCGGACGCAGGTGCCCGAGGTGCTGAAGCTCGTCGGGCTGGACGACAAAGAGGAATCCTACCCGGACGAGCTGTCAGGCGGCGAGCAGCAGCGCGTCTCGATAGCACGGGCCTTCGTGAACCGGCCACCGCTGCTTCTGGCCGACGAGCCGACGGGGAACCTCGACCCGGCGACGTCGCTGGGCATCATGAGCCTGCTCAATCGCATCAACAAGACGGGCACGACCGTGCTCATCGCCACGCACGACCGCGAGATGGTCGACTCGATGCGCAAGCGCGTCATCGCGCTCGAGAACGGCAAGGTCATCCGCGACCAGAGCCGGGGGGTGTACGGCTATGGCGATTAGCCCCCGATACTTCATCGGCGAGGCGCTCTCGTCGTTCCGCCGCAACTGGGTGATGAGCCTGGTCGCCGTGACGATCATCTACATCTCGCTCATGCTGGTCGGCACGTTCTTCCTCACCGGCGCCGTCGTCAATCGGATAGCCACGTCCTTCGAGGAGAAGGTGTCGATCAACATCTTCCTCAAGGACGGAGCCGCTCCCCGCGGACGTGCAGACCCTTCAGGCCGACATACAGAAGGATCCCCGCGTCGATGGAGTCACGTACGTCAGCAAGGCCCAGGCGCTCGAACGCTTCAAGAAGCGCACTGCCAATTCGCCGGAACTCGTCGAGCAACTACGCGGCAACCCGCTCCCGGCGTCGTTCGAGATCAAGCTCAAGAACCCGCGCCAGGTGGCGGCGGTGGTCAAGTCCATTCTGGCGATGCCGGCCCTGACGCAGGTGATCAAGGATCAGAAGGCCGACGTGAAGTGGGGCCAGGACATCGTCGAGAAGCTCTTCGCGGCGACGGGAATCGTGCGCTCGTTCGTGCTCGTGTTCGTCATCATGCTCCTGCTGGTCAGCCTCGTTCTGATCGGCAACACCATCCGGCTGGCGATCTTCTCGCGCCGCAAGGAGATCGGGATCATGCGACTCGTCGGCGCGAGTAACTGGTTCATCCGGACGCCGTTCCTGTTCGAGGGCGTCTTCCAGGCGATCATCGGGCGCGCTGCTGGCCATCATCACTCTCCTGACCGCCCAGTCGATGTTGGTTCCCTGGCTGAAGCAGCAATCTGCGCTTCCTTCCGGTCGCCCTCACTTCGGCGGCTCTGTGGCAGATGGCGGGCCTGCTGCTGCTCTCCGGCATCGTGGTCGGGCTCGTAGGGTCCGGTACGGCCGTACGTCGCTACCTGAAGGTCTAGACCAAGAGCCCGGAGCGTCCTGCGACGACAGGGGGCGCCCGCGCGTATCCCGCGAGGTGGTAAGCAGCATGCAGCGTGTCTTCAAGGCGATCCTCGCCGTCATATTCGCCCTCACCCTGGCGCTCGGATCGTTCGTCGGCGGCGCTCTCTTCGAGCGATTCGCGGAATCGTCGACGTTGGTGACGCCCGCGCCGACGGCGGCCACGGCATCCCGAGGAGGACTGCCTCTCCTGGTCGGCGAGGTCCAGGGTCTCATGCGTTCGGAGGCCCTCAAGCCCGCGTCCGAGGAGTCCATGACGACCAATGCGATCGACGGGTTGCTCGCGTCGCTTGGAGACAAGTACGCGACCTACTTCGATCCGAAGGACAACAAAGAGTTCGTCATGGGCAACAAGGGCGAGTTCTTCGGCGTCGGCATGACGGTGGGTCTCCAGGAGTCCACCCCGACGGTCGTCACGGTCTTCGCGGGCTCGCCCGCCCAGAAGGCCGGGGTGAAGAGCGGCGACGGCATCCTATCTGTCGACGGCGTCCGCAAGGCGAAATGGGATCTGGACGACGTGGTCAGCCGCATCCGGGGCCCGATCGGCACGAAGGTGACGCTGGTCATCTCACGCGAGGGCGTCGCGAAACCGCTGACATTCACCATCACGCGGGCACGCATCTCCATCCCCAACATCAAGTCCGAGCTCGTCGGCCGCGACGTGGGCCTCATCCGGCTGTACCAGTTCAACGAGAAGGCTGCCACCGACGTCCGCGACGCGATGAGAGCGCTGGAGCGCAAGGGCGCGAAGGGCTTCATCCTCGACCTCAGGGAGAACCCGGGCGGTCTGCTGCGCTCATCCGTTCAGGTCGTCTCGCTCTACGTGGCCAGCGGCGTCGTGGTGCGTGTGGATGCGCGCGGCAAGCCCGAGGAGAAGGACATGACCACCGGCGGGTTCGCGACCGACAAACCGCTGGTGGTGCTGATCGACGGGATGTCCGCCTCGGCCAGCGAGATCGTGGCGGGGGCGCTGCAGGACTACAAGCGCGCCGTGATCGTGGGCGAGAAGTCCTACGGGAAGGGTAGCGTTCAGACGATAAGGGACCTCTCCAACGGCGGCGCCATCAAGCTGACGATGGCTCACTACCTCACGCCGAAGGGCCGTGTCATAGACGGCAAGGGCGTCGTGCCCGACGTGGTGGTCAAGATGGACCCCCACCTGCAGGCCAAGAAGGGCACGGACGTGCAGCTGAAGGCGGCCGTGGCGGTCTTGCGGGGGAAGTTCTAGCCCGCGCGAGGTCCCGGTCTCGGCCCCGGCTCTCCTACCGGCCCTCGTCCTCGTCTTCGTCGTCGAGCAGAGCGTAGCTCTCCGCGTCGAACTCGTCGGCTTCCAGAAGCAGGGCGGGCATCCGCTCCTCGGCGCCCTCGGGCTCAGGCACGGGAACGAGTGTCAGCGTCATCGAATCGCTGGTGAGTTCGAAGCTGCAGGTGCCGTCCTCGGCGGTCGAGAACGTCAGGTAGCGGAAGCTGAGGACGTTGAGGAACAGGCACCCGTTCACGAGTATCGTGGACGCGCCCGGCTCCGCCATGATCTTCACCAGCGTCCCGCGGCCCTCGGCCATGACCTCTCCGTCGACGGTCTGCGTGTATGCGAGCGACTCGAGTGTCTCGAGGGCGCGCACCATGTCGCGGGGGTGCGTCACCGTGCCGTCGTGCACGAGGCAGCTTGCCAGATCGGTGCGATGTTCCATCAAGTCGCCTCCTTCGAACTTCGAACGGCCGCGCATCGCGCGCATTTTTGCGAAGCACGAATCCTACTCCAGATTCTAGCACCCCGTCCAGCGTTTCTCCGATGCGTCGGGGTACCCTACACGATGAAGGGTAGACCCGCTTGCCGGACGGTGGCGGGCCGGAGGGGCGGGGGCGCATGCGCGTTCGCAAGGCAGTGCTCAAGATGCTGAAGGCGGCAGAGGGCCCGCTCACCTTCGCCCAGCTCGCGGGCGAAGCCGGCACCAGCGCCTCGCCGGCGCATCTGCGCGAGACCATGCGACAACTGGTCCGGACCGGTCATGTCGTCGAGATCAAGCCCGAGGTCTACGTCGCGTTGCGCGAGCGCAACACCGTCCAGGGCCGGATCTCGGTCAACATGCGCGGATACGGCTTCGTGGCGACGCCGGCGGGCGACGTCTACATCGGCTCGGGCGACATGCGCGGAGCGATGCATGGCGACACAGTGTCCATACGTCTGCACCAGCGCGTGGAACGCGGCAAGGGCAAGTCCGGCGAGGTCGTCGACGTCGTCGAGCGGAAGAACATCACGATCGTGGGGCGTTTCGAGAAGCAGGGCCGCATGGCACTGGTCTCGCCGACCGACCGGCGCATCCGGGGGGACGTGATCGTCGGTCACGATGCCTTCGGCGGCGCGGTCACCGGCGACATCGTCGTAGTGCGCATGACGCGCTATCCCTCCCCCGGCCAGGCGGGGCAGGGGACTGTGGCCGAGGTCCTGGGCAACGAGACCGCGCCGGGCGTGGACGTCGAGATCGTCATCCGCGAGCACGACCTGCGCACCTCCTTCCCCGCGGAGGTGGATCTCGCGGCGGGCGCGGTGCCGGAGTCGGTGGGGGCGGTCGAAGCCGGGCGCGAAGACCTTCGCGACCTGTTCACGCTCACGATCGACCCCGTGGACGCGCGCGACTTCGACGACGCGATCTCGCTCGAGCGCGTGGACGGCGGTCTGCGCATGTGGGTCCACATCGCGGACGTGAGCCACTACGTCCCGTGGGGCGGCGCGATCGACCAGGAAGCCGTCCGCCGCGCCACCTCCGTGTATCTGGTCGATCGCGTACTGCCGATGCTGCCGGAGCGCCTGTCCAACGGCGTGTGCTCGCTCAACCCCGGCGTGGATCGCTTCACGATGACGGCCGAGTTCGATCTGGACCGCACGGGACTCGTGGAGCGCTATCGCCTCTACCCGAGCGTGATCCGCTCCGACCACAGATGCGACTACGAGGGCGTGCAACGGTGGCTGGAGACCGACGAGGGCTGGCCCTCGCCGGACGCCGCCCGCATGCTGAAGGACTTCCGCGACATCGCCGCCGCCATCGGCAAGCGACGCGTGGCTCGCGGCGGTCTGGACTTCGAATCGGTCGAGGCGAAGGTGTGGCTGGACGAGAACGGCAAGCCGCTCGAGGTGACCCTGCGCGAGAAGACGGTGTCGACCAACATGATCGAGGAGGCCATGATCGCGGCCAACGAGGTCGTGGCGCGCCACATGCGCGACAGGGAGGCTCCGATGGTCTACCGGATCCACGAGGATCCGGAGCCCGACGCCCTCGAGCAGATCGCGGTGATCCTCAAGGAGTTCGACTATCCGATGAAGGACATCGGGTCCGCCACGCCGCGCACGTTCCAGCGGATCATCGCCCACGCGTCGAAGCGTCCCGAGCGGCTGCTGATCAACTCGCTGCTCCTGCGCGCGCTGAAGCGGGCGCGCTACGTCGACTACCTGGACAGCCATTTCGGGCTGGCCTCCGAAGCCTACTGCCACTTCACCTCGCCGATCCGGCGCTACCCGGACCTGATCGTGCACCGTCTTCTGAAGGCGCAGCTCACCGGGGATCTGCGCAAGCCGCCGACCGGCGACATGGTCCCGGAGCTGCAATGGCTCGCCGAGCACTGTTCCGTGATGGAGCGGGAGGCGGAGGCGGCCGAGAACGACTCCGTGAAGGTCAAGCTGTGCGAGCTCATGGCGGAGCACATCGGCGAGAAGTTCGGCGGCATCGTCTCGGCGGTCACGACGTTCGGCGCGTTCGTCCAGCTGGACAACACCGCGGAGGGTCTCGTCCACGTCACGGCCATGAAGGATGACCACTACCGCTTCGACGCCGAGCGATTCATGCTGTGGGGCGAGAACAAGGGCAAGACCTATCGTCTCGGGCAGTCGGTGACGGTCAAGATCGTGGACGTGGCCCTGGCCGATCGCCGCATCGAGATGGAGTGGGCGTGACGGACCGCCTCGGGATCGGCCGTCTCCAGACATCGCGTCGCGGCGCTGCCGCTGGTCGAGGGCTTCGGGTACAGATAGACTAGTCAGTCGCGTCTAGTCCATCCACTCTGGAGGCCAAACCATGCGTCCTTCCGACCTGAAGTTCTTGAAGGATCTCTCCGAGGCGCCGTCCCCTTCGGGTTTCGAGCAGCCGGCTGCGAAGGTGTTCCGGGAGTTCGTCTCGAAGCATGCCGACAGAGTCGAGACCAACGTGATGGGCTCCGTCCACGCGATCCTCAAAGGCTCCGGCAAGGGTCCGTCCGTGATGCTCGCCGGACACATCGACGAGGTGGGGATGATGGTCTGCTACATCACTCCCGAGGGCTACCTCGCCTTCAAGGCCATCGGAGGCGTGGACGCGGCCATCCTGCCGGGCATGCGCGTCGACGTTCATACCGCCGACGGGCCGATCCGCGGCATCATGGGCCGTCTGCCGATCCACCTCATCGAGGAGGACCAGCGCAAGACCGTCACCAAGATCGAGAAGCTCTTCATCGACCTGGGCATGTCGTGCGACGCGGTCAAGGCCAGGGTCCGGATAGGCGACGCGATCACCTATTCCGTTGGCTTCGAGACCTTCGGGGAGGGCATGGCCGTATCCCGAGCCTTCGACGACAAGATGGGCGCCTACATCTGCGCGCGCGTGTTGGAGGACGTGAAGAAGGCGGGCGGCGCGAAGGGAGACCTGATCGCCGCGGCCACCGTCCAGGAGGAGGTCGGGCTGCGTGGAGGGACCACCTCGGCCTATGGGGTCGACCCCGTCGTGGGCATCGCCGTGGAGGTCGGTCATGCGACCGACTACCCGGACGTCGACAAGCGCAACCACGGTGAGGCGACCTGCGGAGCCGGTCCGATCATCGCTCGCGGCCCGAACATCAACCCTGCCCTCTTCGACCTGCTGTGCAAGGCCGCGGACAAGGCGAAGGTCGCCTACCAGATCGGCGCGGAGCCCAGGGGCACCGGAACGGACGCGAACACGATCCAGCTGTCGCGCGGGGGGAAGGCGGCGGGGCTCATCTCGATCCCGCTGCGCTACATGCACACGCCCACTGAGGTGCTGGCGCTCTCGGACATAGAGGACGCGGTGAAGATCCTCACCCGCTTCGCGCTCGACCTCAAGCCCGGCACCGATTTCACGCCTTAGAGGTCCATGACCGCTTGGCGGTCTGTCACGCCGAAGCGATCGGGATCAAGTCGCTATCGGGCCGCCCAGACGCGCGAGGCGCATGAGGATGTCGGTCGTCTTCCACACGTCGCCGGCTTCCTCGTGCATCACGGTGTCATAGAACTCGCACTCGAGGCAGCTGGACAGCTTGCTGGCGAACGAGCCCTGCACCTTGCCGCCGCACAACGTCCCGGCGATGGCCCAACAGGCGCGTCCCCCGTTCACGCCACCGTTGATGCCGTTGAGGCGGTCGTCCGTCGTCGCGGGGCACTGTCCGAGAGTGTCGACGTTGTGTCCGCCGCGCTCGCGACCGCAGTCGTGGTGTTCCCAGCAGTTATGTCTCGTCATGTTGCGATTGCGCCCTTCGTTTGGGATGCGAGGCGATCCTGCTCGCGCGGCGGGTCGCACGGCACGGCACCTATGAACTTGCCATGCGGCCCGCCGACATGTCAACTGCGGCCGGATGTCCGCCGCGACTGCGGCGTATGCTAGAATCCGCGAGCCCGTGCCCGAGCCGTTCCGGAGGATATCAAGAGCGCATGCTCCGCGAAGAGAAGAACATAGCCGTCAACAAGAAGGCCTTCCACGACTACTTCGTGGAGGAGCGTTTCGAGACGGGCATCGCGCTGACGGGCACCGAGGTCAAGTCGCTTCGGGAGAACGGCGCATCGCTGCGCGAGTGCTTCGCCATGGTCCGCAAGTCCGAGGTCTGGCTGCAGGGCCTGCACATCGCTCCGTATTCCCACGGCAATCGCAGCAACGTGGAGGTGGACCGCGCTCGCAAGCTGCTCCTTCACCGCAAGGAGATCCGCTACCTGATCGGCAAGACCAAGGAGCGCGGCTATGCGCTCATCCCGCTTCGCATGTACTTCAACGAGTACAACCTCGTCAAAGTGGAGCTGGCTCTCGCCATGGGCAAGAAGCTCTACGACAAGCGCGACGCGATCGCCGAGCGCGACCAGAAGCGCGACGCCGAGCGTCAGCTGAGGGAGCGCCACAAGGAGGCGTAGAATCGGACGGGCGGTAGGGCGCGCTATAATGGGGCGCCGCCGCGATGCGGCATGCACGTTGACATACGTCGGGTGCGCCCCTCGATACGGGGGCGACTGGATTCGACACGATACGTTCGACGGAAGAAGCAGGCCGAGGTCTCCTCGCCTCGCAAAACAGGGGTAAAGACGCGCAAGCGCCAACAATGATCTCGCTCTCGCCGCCTAACTAGGCAGCGACGCCGCCCGGTACGCGTCCCCGGTACCGGATCCGGCGTCATGAAGGGGACTACTGAACGGCTGACGGAGGTATGCCGCAAGGGAATGCAATCCTCCTGGGATACGGACACGTGGGTCACCGGTGTCGTCCGAGCCGAGAAAACAACTGGTGACTGAGCCTGGAGATGCTTCCCGAGTGTGTGTCGTGGACCGGAGTTCGATTCTCCGCGCCTCCACCAGACGACTTGAGATGCCCGCGTGACCCCAGAGGTCGCGCGGGCATCTGTGTGACCGGGCATGGCTGTGACCGAGCCCCCGGGGCTTGGTCGAGCATGGCTGTGGCCCGAGCCCCCGGCCTAGTCCTCCGAGACGTCGGGGGGTCTTCGCAGGCGCTTCACACGGCCGCGCTTGACCTTCGAGTCGACGACGCGTCTCTTGACCGCCCGCGGCTCCGCGGTGTATATCCGCGGCTCTTCCACCTCGTTGAGCGCCTCGAGCTTGGTCCGCAGCCGATCGATGCATGTCAGCTTGTTCTGGAGCTGGCTGCGCTCGCGACGGCAGGTGACGGTGACGCCCGTGGGCAGGTGAACGATCCTCACCGCGCTGTCCGTGGTGTTGACGCCCTGTCCTCCCGGACCGGTCGCGCGAAAGGTCTGCACCCGGCACTGGGCGAGAAGCGCCTCGTCGCTCTCCGGTATGTCGATGTGACCGTCGTCCATGTGCGCAGAGGCACCTCCATCTCCGATGATAGTGCGTGAGCGCGCCGCGTGCGCACCTCGCGCGGCTCCGCCTGTGGCATACTGCCTCGCATGGATGAAGACACTCGATACGGATATCCGCGCCAGGATTGGGAACGCGCCAAGGAGCAGGCGAAGGTCTCGCTGGTGGCCTGCGCCAGGGGGCGCGGGACCACCACGTACTCGGGCCTGTGTGACGACGTGACCGCCATCCGGCTGCGTCCGTACTCCTTCGCCATGATGGCGTTCCTCAACGAGATCTGCACCGAGGAGGACGCGTCCCACGGAACGATGCTCGCCTCTCTCGTCACGCGAAAGGACACCGGTCTGCCCGGCGAGGGGTACTTCAGGCACGCGTCCCGGCTCGGAAGAGATGTGTCCGATATGACTGCCTTCTGGGAGTCCGAAGTGGGACGCATCTACTCGGTTTGGGCCGACGGGAGCGTGTCGGGCGAGTGATGGAGTGGATCGGCGGCCTGCCGCCCTACGTGAAGTACGTCGTCCTGACATGGATTCCGTGGGTGGAGTTGCGCGGCGCTCTGCCGCTCGCCATCCAGCAGGGTGAGCGTGCGTACCTTCCGCTGATCCTGCTCGCCAATCTGGCGGTCTACTGGCCCGGGTACCTCTTCCTGCAGCTCGTCTACCATCGCATCCCCGAGGGATCGTGGGTGCACCGCAAGCTCGAGAAGGTGCGCTCGAAGGCTCACCCGCTCGTCGAGAAGTACGGCATGCTGGGACTGGCGATCTTCGTCGCCGTGCCACTCCCGGGGACGGGGGCGTACTCTGGGACAGCCGCGGCGTGGCTGATCGGCATGGACAAGGTGAAGGGCTTCTGGGCGGTCTCACTCGGGGTGTTGGGGGCGTTCCTCGTCGTGTGGGGCGCATCGGAGGCGGTGGCCGCGGGGTTCCGGTTGTTCTGAGGCGCGGGGTGCAGGTGTCGCGCAGGGCCGCGTAGTGTCATCATCGAAGTGAGGGTACGAAGCAGCTAGCGGACGTGACTCTCCGCTGGAGAGGGGAACCAAGTGGCAGACGAGGCGCACTCGCTCGCCGTATTCATCGATTTCGAGAAACTATGAAGCGAATGGTACCTGCGGAAGAAACGCGCAGGTAGACGGCATAAGTGAGGCGAGAAGCAAGGCCGGAAGCGCCCGATGTGCCGAAAGTGTGCCGAATTGCGTGCCGAAGACAGGCAAGCCGCCCCGCTATGAGGCGGCTTTCTTCGTGGGTGGCTTCGTCGCGCCATGTCGCGTCCTAGCCGCCGAGCGCTTCTTCGGGAGGTAATCCATCACGGCATTGCCGATGCTCTCGATGTGCTCCCGGTCAGTGTCCTGCATGAGGTGCGAGTAGACGGTGAGGGTCAGCGCCGGCGTCTGGTGGCCGAGGTGCTTGCTGAGGTGCAGGATACTCATCCCCTTCTCAAGCGCCACGCTCGCATAGAAATGGCGGGCCCTGTGAAGTCCGACTCGCTCGCAGGGCAGGGCGACCTGAGGGAAGCGGTCGGCGATCCGCTGCACCTGTTCGCCGAAAGCGCGGCTGAAGTATGTATCGATCCACGGACGCTTCTTGAGCGGAGTGACGAAGATGAGGTCGGTGTAGCGATCTATGCCCGGCCTTTCCTCTTTCAGGTACCGCGTAATGGCATGGGACAGTTCCGTGCCGATCGGGACGGCGCGCCGCGCCCGCGCAGTCTTCAGCGCCTGTTCCTTCCCGTTGACGAGCGCGCGCCGGACCTGGATGCGCGGTTCGCCACCGTTCCACTCAACGTCCACGGGCCTCAAGGCGAGGATCTCCCCGCGGCGCAATCCCGACCCGGCCGCAACCAGA
This sequence comes from uncultured Coriobacteriia bacterium, assembly GCA_963695385.1. Taxonomy (GTDB): domain Bacteria; phylum Actinomycetota; class Coriobacteriia; order Anaerosomatales; family PALSA-660; genus JANYAK01. The sequence continues at coordinate 1,374,114 of OY968780.1, read as the reverse complement.
AGGATGCAGCGGAACTGAGGGTCGAACTTCTCCAGCATGGCCTTGAGCCAGGACGGCGGCAGGGGGACGTAGTCGTTGGCCACATTCTCAACCCTGAAAGGCTTGTAGGCCTTGGCCTCGAGATGGACCTTCCACCCGAGCTTGTCTACGTGCTTGATCACCTGTTTGAAGCGGATGGTCAGCTTGCGGGTCGTTCGTTCGGCGTGCTTGACGAGCGGCCCGTCGTCTTCTTCGTCCGGATCGGCCGTTTCATCGAACGGCTCGGCACTGATGATGTTCACGTTCTCGCCGTAGCGGAACCGTCGAACCATGTCATCGAGCTCACTCTTGCCGATTGTGGCAAGCGGCGTGTCCTCGCCGAGGAGAGCCTTCAGATGCCGCCTGTTTGTCTCGTAGTCCTTGAGCGATGACGCGCGTTTCCGGTTCTCCTGGGTAGTCTCGCACTCCCTGTACCAGGCATCTACGGCCTCGCCGAGAGTGGGCTGAGACTGGATGGCCTCCTGGGCGACTGCGAGGGATTTGCCTTCCTTCACAAGCTTCTGCGCCTCGCGAAGGGCTATCTCCGCGTCGAGTCTGTCCTCGTAGGCGTGCCCGTACCAGACTTCCTTCTTGTCCGCAGGAGACCAGATCTTGACCTTGTAGACCTTCTTGCCGCCTTTGCGGACCACCTCGTGAACCTTGGCCACCTGCTCCACCTCCAATCCGTGCCGCGGTGCTCGTCTTCATCTTACGGTGACCGCGTTCCGGCCGGCCAGTGACTATCAGTGCAGACCGGCGCGCCCGCTACGGGGCTCCCGTCGATCACGCCGCGCGGATCTAAGCGGTTGCTGAGTGTTCGGCGCTATTCAGCACGGTAAGTCCCAGCGCATATCGGAGTCATCCGTCTGAGAGGTCGTCAGAGTTCCAATGGTGGTACCGAGTATGATGTCCAGTATCACCATGCGGATAACAGTAGAGTAAGGTATCCAGACATTGGGTATCATGACAGTTGAGTTAAGTGCCGATGTTAACGACAAGCAAGCGCACATAATTCTGTGTGCGTGGACATAGTTGGGACGGTGAATAGAGATGGAGGAAGATTTTCAGGTCAGTAAGTGCGGGGATACCGCGAACAGTTCAGAGCACAGCCGGCACGGTCTTCAGTCAGAACTCGCAGCCACAGGCGAGACGCCCGATCCGGGTAGCGGGGCGACTCGCCAGGCTGGCATCCGGCAACATTACGGTCAGTGGTACGTGATCTATCGCGACTCGTCCGTGGGTCGTGGATCGCTGATCTGGGAACCGTGCGGCAAGCGACGGGCGCTGGCGGAACAGCGCAAGCGGGAAGTCGAATGCATGCTTGAAGAGGGCCGGAGCCCCGCAAGAGAACTCTTGCCCTTTTCCGAGGCGTGGAAGCGCTGGATGCGAAACCAAGCAGCGGTTCCGGGTAGCAGCCGGGTGATGCGCCATGGCTAGCGTCCGTAAGCATCACGGCCAGTGGTATTGCATCTATCGTGACCGGGTTGCGGGGAAGAAGTCCGCGACTTGGGAAGCGTGCGGCAAACGCCGAGAGCTCGCAGAGAAGCGCAAGTGTGAAGTCGAACGCATGCTTGAAGTTGGCCTGAGCCCCTCAATCGAACAGATGAGCTTCTCCGAAGCGTGGGACCTCTGGATACGGAGCAAGAAGCGGTCGAAGAACACACTTCGCGACTACCTCAGTACGTATCGCGTGCACTTCGAACCGTTCTTCGTTAAGGCGAGGAACGACATGCGGATCAAGGCCATCACGGCGAATACCATCGACGACTTCACGGTGGATCGTCGCGAACACGGTCTTGACGTACATGGCAAGCCTACCGGGATCTCCGATGCGCGCCTGGGCCACATCCTCATCACGCTCCAGGCATTCCTCAATTGGGACAAGTCGCGTGGGTATACGGGCCAGCCGCCCGAGAAGTCCTGGTTCGCAATCCCGAAGGGCATTGGGCGAAAGGTCAAGCCGTTGAGCATGAAGGAAGTGGAGGCGCTGATCGTGGCGACGCCGGAACACTACCGCGCGTTCGTAGCATTTCTCGCCTACACGGGCGCACGTCTCTCCGAAGCGACTGCTCTGCGCTGGGAAGACTTCGACGCAGACCTGAAAGAAGTGTGGATACGGCGAAAATGGGAGCTCGACGAGCTCAGGAACTACACGAAGACCGAGTCAGACCGGAGAGCCCCGATTCTGCCGCGCTTGAGAGAACTGCTGGTTGCATCGCGTGAAGCATGCGGCAACCCCAAGTTGGGCTGGGTCTTCACCAATCCGTCAGGCGGGCCCATCAACACCAACAACTTCCGCGCGCGGATCTTCCGTGTTGCCCTCGCTCGAGCGGGATTGGACGAGACCCGTCGTATCCACGATCTCCGTCATCAGTGCGCCTCGCTCATGCATGCGGCGGGAGTGCCTTTGCGCGACGTGATGGACTCATTGGGTTGGAGGGTGATGTCCACGTTGCTGCGCTACACGCACCCCACCGAGAACCTGGACCGGATCTCCGAGAGGCTGCAGGCGAAGTGGGATGCCGAAATGGGCAAGGATGATACCGATGACGACGAACCAGACGGTGCATGCGTTACCTGATGTTGCCTGGTTCTATCGGCTGTCTGGTAGCCAATCTGGGGGCCAGGGGCGCGCGGCTAACACTGGGGAGCCGAGAACGCGCCTCTGGCCTGCACTTTCTTGGCAGCAAGGCGGTCATAGGACTGCTGAGCTGCGGGATTTGAACCCGCTTGACCACCGTGCGGGCCAGAGCGCCTTCTGGCCGAATTCGGGCCGTGACCTGCGGAGATACCTGCTGCGTAGTGCTTCGTATTGCCTGGTGATATCGGGTGTCTGGTAGCCAATATGGTAGCCACCGTATTCGCTTCGCAAAGGAAGGGCAGTGTGAAAAGCCCGTTGGCAACAGGGGCAATCAGTTCTATGCTTGTCACGATTGAACGCGGATTGAGAGGAACATCCAATGGCGAAGAGTCCTGATGTGTTGCCGATGAACTTCGACAAGCCCATGCCAGGAAGCGGCAGACGCGCCGCTAGTCTCTATGATGCAACGGTCGCGGCCTTCTTAGAATCCGAGAAGCCACATGCTGAAATCGGCGGTGACTCCACAGCGCAAGCCCGCTACCTCGGTCTGAAGAATGCTATCGACAGGATGAACGTTGCGGACAGGGTCTCGGTGACACGGCGTTCCGGCGAGATATGGCTGGTCCGCGAGAAGTAGCCGTCATCGGCGTACATAGCATGTGAAACCCGCCCTCTCCTCGGATTGGGCGGGTTTCTTCTGTGTCGTGAAGAAACAGCCGCTCCGCAGAAGCCAAAATCAACACTGGCAATTCTCGCGCGAGGCTGTTACAACACGCTGTGTTCGCGGTGATAATGGCATTCCAGATGAGTATCCAGTGGTAAGGAGGGTGATTGCTATGGGTCAGCAGTGTGATTCGTGTGTTGCCAGTCGGAAGGTCGGTACGAAGGAGGTGGCCCGCCACCTCGGTATGACCACTCAGTGGGTGTACGACCAGGTGGCGCTCGGCCGGATCCCGTGGGACAAGCAGGGGAAATACTTGCGCTTCGATCTTGTCGAAGTCGACGAGTACTTCCATCGGAGGGGTTTCCACCCCTCTGACCCCGCGCGGAACGCGAGGCGCTGAACCGTGGGCGGCCACGCGCGCATCAAGCCAGAGAGGACTGAAGCAGGCCGAGAGCCTGCCACGACGAGAAGGGGTCGAAGCAAAATGGGGTCACGCGAAGAGCTGCTTGATCGAGTTCCGGCCGACGGATCGACGATCGGCAATGGAAGTCTGAGGAAGGCATTGGGCTGGGATGTCGACAAGTACCAGCTTGTCCGGGACGAGCTTGTGGTGGCCGGGACGATTCGTCTCGGTCGCGGACGTGGTGGAACAGTTTCACGGGTCAAGCCGCTGGCCTCGGCTCCGGCGCCGCCGGCGCCCAAGGTCACACCCGGCAAACGTCGAGAGCGAGGGCTCTACGCTTCATTCGGCAGAGGCCTGGCGAAATGGGCGGCCGCGCAGGGCTGGAGCGATCACTTCGTTGAGCAGACTGCCGATCAGGGTAGCCGGAGCACCGGCGGGCGGTTCACGAGACCGGACTTCGTTGTGGCAGGAGTCCGCCAGTATGAGTACACGCCTTGCAAGACGCGCGATCTTGAGACGTTCGAGTTGAAGCTGCCGAACTGCAAGATCGACGCCGTCTTCGAGACAGCTGCTCAATCGCGCTGCGCGACGCGAAGCCACCTCGCGATCCTTCGAGATGAGCATGGCCCCAACGACCAGGACCTCGACCGGATCGCATCAGAGTGCCAGCGGTTTGGCCTCGGCCTCGTCCTGGTAGACGACCCCGAAACACCAGATGCCTGGGATTATCGAGTTGAGCCTTTGAGGCAAGAGCCCGATCCCGAAGCCCTCGAGAGCTTCGTAAAGACGCAGGTGAGTCACAAGGAACGGCTGCGCAAATGGCTGCACTGACGGATCGGAGTGACGACATGGACGGCGTCCCGTTCTCCATCACACCTCTGAGGTCTTCAGCTCCTCTGTCGAAGTCCAGGTTCGTCCACGGAATGCAGTGTCCGCTGTACCTGTGGCTGGAGGTGCGGACGGACGCGCCGAAGCTCGCCCCGGATCCTTTCACTCAGGCGCTGTTCCAGACGGGCAACGATGTAGGGGTGAAGGCTCGCGAACGGTGGGACCGCAGGTTGACGGCGCGAGGCAAGGCGCCCGGGATCCTGATCGTCGATGATCCGCAGAGGCATGCTGAAGCGGTATCTGCCACGGCTCAAGCCTTGGCCGAGGGTGCAGAGGTCATACACGAGGCGGCGTTCACTCACTGTGGTGTGAAGGTGAGGGTCGACGTCTTGGAGCGCCTGGGCGATGGCTCGCATGCGATCAACGAGGTCAAGTCGACCGCCCACTATGACCCCGCGAAACACCTGCTGGATGCCGCGGTCCAGTTGTGGGTGCTCCGAGGGTCGGGGGTCGAAGTCTCGGCAGTGCGTCTCGTGCACCTCAACAGCGGCTACGAGTGGACAGGTGGCGACTACGACTTGGAGCAGCTGTTCACCGACGAAGATGTGACAGGGCGGGCGACAGCCTTGCAGGAATCCGTCGCGATCGACGCCTCACGACTGCTGCGCGTGCTTGGCTCGGATGAAGCGCCAACGGTTCCTGAATCAACGTCGTGCTCCAAGCCGTACGGCTGCCCGTATCTGGATGTCTGTCCGGCGCTGGGCGACCCAGTCGAGCACCCGATCAGCGAACTCCCTGGCAGAACAGATGCCGTTTGCCGTCGAGCCAGGGAACATGGCTTCGAGTCGCTGCTGGAACTTGATGAGCTCTCCGCTCGGCGTGTACTGACGTACGCGGACAGCAGGCCACACCAGACGTGGCTCACGACGTGGAGGGCCACCGTCACCGGAGAGCGGATCCTGCTCCCCGAATGTCCCGCCTGGATTGACCGGCTCGAGTATCCGATCCGACATCTGGACTTCGAGACGATCGGCGCGCCCCTGCCGATCGTGACCAACACACGCCCTTTCGAGACGGTCCCGCTCCAGTTTTCGATTCATACCGAGACCGCCGATGGCGAGATCGAGCACCTGGGTTTCCTGGCTGCCCACGACGATCCCAATCCGCGCGCGACCCTGATCTCACGCATGTTGTCCGAACTGGGCGACAGCGGCTCGATCATCCACTGGAGCGCCTATGAGAAGACCGTCATCTCGATGCTGGCGGCCAATCCTCACTTCGCCGAGTTTCGCGACCGCCTTCTCGCGCTGCTTCCTCGTTTGAGAGACCTCGGCAGCGCGGTCAACCACTGGGTGTTCGACAAGGAGTTCCACGGACGGTGGAGCATAAAGAAGGTCTACCCGGCGCTCGTCCCCGGCGTGGACGCTGACTCAGTTCATGAGGCGAACGAGGGCGTGCTTTCCTACGACGATCTCGACGGCGTTGCGAAGGGTGACCAGGCGGCCGTGATGCTGCTGGAATACCTGCAGCCTGACACGGCGGACGAGCGACGCGTGGAGATTAGCCGCCAGCTGCTGCAGTACTGCAAGCTGGACACGTGGGCGACGGTTGAGGTGCTCAGGGTGCTGAGAGAGGGGTGAAGTCGAGGGCAATGGATCGAGGTTCAGCCGCATGTTCCTGAACAGCCCCTAGCGGCAAATGCCCTGATAGCCAACGCGTTGGTCTCCAGTGTTTCCCTCTCGCCGGCACAAGTCGTCGAAAGCAAGCGGTAAGTGTGTCGGGGTGGGATGCTAGTATCGACAAGGGACTGAAAAGGCGAGCTTGGGCCGAGAAGAGGCAGTAGCTAACGCATGGCGAGATTCACCTCACTGGAGATCTGCGCGGGCGCTGGAGGACAGGCGCTAGGCCTCGAGGAGGGTGGTTTCGACCATGACGCCCTTGTGGAAATAGAGCCGGCCTTCTGCTCGACGCTTCGGCTGAACAGACCGGAATGGAACGTGATCGAGGCGGACCTTCGTACTTTTGATGGGAGGCCATTCCGAGGGATCGACCTGTTCGCCGGCGGAGTGCCCTGCCCGCCTTTCTCGAGAGCGGGCAAGCAGCTGGGCGGAGACGATGAGCGCGACCTGTTTCCCGAAGCGATACGGATAGTCGACGAGTGTCGACCTCAAGCGGTCATGCTCGAGAACGTCCGGGGACTGCTCGATGCCGTGTTTGACGACTATCGGAACAAGGTCGAGAAGCAGCTCAAGGCACTCGGCTACAAGGCAGGATGGAAGCTTCTCAACGCCTGCGATTATGGGGTTCCGCAGCTTCGCCCTCGCGTCGTGTTCGTGGGGATCCGCAAGGACATTGCGGACAAGTTCAGTTGGCCGGAGCCGAACGCTTCGGCCGCACGCACTGTCGGGGAGACGTTGTACGACCTGATGTCTGCCAACGGTTGGCAAGGGGCTGAGCGGTGGCGCGATCAGGCAAACTCGATCGCACCGACTCTCGTGGGCGGATCGAAGAAGCACGGAGGTCCTGATCTTGGTCCAACTCGCGCGAAGCGGGCGTGGGCGAATCTGGGTGTGGATGGCCACGGGGTCTGGGACGAAGCGCCTCTCCCCGAGTTTGTCGGGATGCCAAGGTTGACGGTTCGCATGGCCGCCCGTCTTCAGGGTTTCCCCGATGGCTGGCAGTTTGCCGGGAAGAAGACCGTGGCCTACAGGCAGATAGGCAACGCCTTCCCGCCGCCCGTGGCGGCCGCTGTAGCTCGACAGATCAGCTGCGCTCTTTCAGCTAGGCGACTGTTCGAGGTCGCATGAACTACGTTCCGGCCGAGTTCTCCGAAGCGCGCAAGGAGTTTCACGCCTCACTGCTGCTCGAAACCCTCACTGTCGACGCGCAGGGACTGCCGAGCAACTGCGACAAGTGCAACAAGACGAGTGTCGCGATTGCGTCCGGCATCGCGGACAGGCTCAAGGCTGAGACGGTTGCCGAGCGGGCTGCCGGGCAGACGTCGGGCAACCAGTTCGAGCAGGCCTGCGCGGACTTCGTGGAGAAGACGTTCCCGAAGCTCGGGCACTTGCGGCCTGGTACGTGGCACATCCAGCACGTTTCGGGCCGGAATAGGCTTGAGATCGCACGGTACGAGCAGTACGCGCATCTCGTCGCCCTCGATCGGGCCGCGAAGAGCAATGCCGAACTCGCTGCAGCTCTTGGCAGTGACTACACGATTACCCCCGACATAATCGTCCTCCGCGATCCTGAAGACGACGCGGTCATCAACTCGAGAGAGTGCCTCGTGAACTCCGGCGTGGCGGGCCTCACCAGCTTGCGGAAGGCAAACGGAGGTCTGCCGATCCTTCACGCCAGCATCTCGTGCAAGTGGACCATCCGCAGCGACCGCGCACAGAACGCTCGCTCTGAGGCGCTGAACCTCATCAGAAACCGGAAGGGTCCGCTCCCGCACGTCGTGGTCGTGACTGCGGAGCCGACGCCGAGCCGACTGTCCTCTATCGCCCTCGGCACCGGCGATATCGACTGCGTCTACCATTTCGCGCTCTATGAGCTGCAGGAGACGGTCAAGGCGCTGAAGATGGGAGATGCGGCCGACTTGCTGGCCGTGATGGTCGAGGGCAAGAGGCTGAAGGATATCTCGGATCTACCTCTCGACCTCGCCATCTGAGGCTTCGGCTATGGCGATCACAAGAAGCGAGAACATGCGGCGCATCCGCAGTAAGGACACGCTTCCCGAGATGACGGTGCGTCGTCTCCTCAGGGACTGCGGGTTCGCCGGGTACCGCCTTCACAGAAAGGATGTTCCGGGCAAGCCCGATGTCGCCTTCATCGGTCGGAAGAAGGCGATTCAGATTCATGGCTGCTTCTGGCACGGGCACGACTGCAAAGAGGGTGTCAGGCGTCCGAAGTCCAATCAGGAGTACTGGCTTCCCAAGATAGAGCGCAATCGCGAACGGGATCGGCTGCACGATGCGAATCTTGCGGACGCCGGGTGGCGCGTGCTTACAGTTTGGGAGTGCGAGCTCGCCGACATCGATCAACTTCGAGAGAAGCTGGTGTCCTTCATGTCGGAGACGGCGCTCGCCTGCTAGATCAGCTTGCAGGGAGAGGCGGCACCCGCCGCGGCACCCAACATGGCCATACCAGACGCACCTTGGCGGTTCTGGTTGACCACGAGGCCTTTCGAGAACCCCAGACTCCTCTTGCTCGTTGGCGCACACAGCGCTGTTCGACGCGACGCTTACACGCGTTCGGCGCAACTTGACAACGATTTCTGTGTCCTCTGACATCGTGGGAGGCGGACAGCTTCGGCGGGGGGCTAGTCTGTCGGACCTCTCTGATACCTTGTATGAATCGGGGAGGGAACTGGGGGCAGCTGGTGGCGGTGCCAAAGGACCTTGAATACGCAAACGCTGACGCGTCGTCGTGGAGCAGCGTGCCGACATGGACCAGGTTCTACGAGCATCTGGGCAGGATCGCGGCGAGAGGGGTAGTTGGCGACTCTCGGCTTGTGATAGCCCTCTCGGTGCCTGATCGATACATGGTGTCGCCGATGCTCGCTCTGGGAGTCGTAACGGGCGTCGTGGAGCGTGAGCTGGTTGGCGTGACGCCCGAACAGCGGTTTGAGGAGCTTGCTGCACTCCCGCCCGATGCTGTTCTGCGGTTCGTAAGCCCCGGCTGCGAGGCCTCGAAGTTGGGCACGTTCGCGGGCGTTGCCGACAAGAACGGCCAGCCTTGCATCAGGATTGAGGGACGCGCGGGCAGGGGCAATATCACCTACTACGAGCCGGCGCACTGGGCTCTCAACATCCAGCGAACGAACCTCAGGCCGGAGGACATTCCGAAGAGCGGACGTGGGAGGCGCGGGCGGGGTTCGTCACATCACTTCTGGGCCAGCTTCCTGCCCGAAAGCGACTTCGAGGCCTTCAACCGTGACGCGAAGATCGAGTGTCTTCTGTTCGGTACCGGTATGCACCTCAGGGAGGAGATACGCGAACAGAAGTTCCGCGTGTCGCGCGAAACCGACAAGTTCGCCGTGGCATCGCTGGATGACGTTCTTCGCGTCCGGGCGTACTCGAATCCGGTAGATCCGTGCTGGACTCAGGTAGGGACCACGGGCGGCAGCCGTCGTCTCAGCGAGCGGCTCAAACTCAAGCCGCGCGCCGTCATCTTCGATGGGTCACGAGGGTTTCTCAGGTGGAGGAAGTACTTCGGGGACTCTGCGTGGATTCTCGTACTCGATCGCAACGACCCCCAGTTCTCCGAAGGCGTTAGCGAGCTGAACGAGCACCTCGCTTCGTGCGTGGAGTCCGACATCCTTTGTCTGACCGATGAGCTGCCACCCGGCGTTGAGATTCCCCCCGGGGTCGAAACGACCGCCTTCTTCCAGAAGAGAGTCGGGTGATGACCGTGGGCTTTGCTGTCTCCAGCTCCGTCTACGACTGCTCGAACGCGATCCGGTATGTCCGGCTCCGTCTCCACCACTCCGACTTCTATGAGTTTTCGAGAGAGGTCACGCGCCTGAGACGTCTCTGTGAGGAGGATGGCGCGCTGACCGATGTGCGCGTCGAGCGGTTCCTTGCCGACGCAGAGAGGTATCGATATCAAGTCTCAGCAGCGCCGGTCGCATTCAACGCGAGCGCTCTTGGCGCCCACGCTGCACTTGATCGGATGCTGCGAGATTCGATAGCGATCCAGACTGGGTGGCCGCGCTTCTCTCAGAGTCTGGACACGATCTCATCCCGGCTCGCTTCCCTTGCCGAAAGTGGGGACGCGCCCTATGTGGACTGTGCGGCTTGCTCCGGATGCAAGCCCGATGTTGCGCGCGAGGCGATGGTCGTCGGACCTACGAACCTCCTAACAGCGGCCCGCGAAGCCGTGGACAACCTCATAGGTTCAGGTGCTCTCTCGATCATCACGCCATCCGAGCTGCGTAGCGGACCGACCTACGATCGGCTGTTGCTGGCTGGGCCGCTCGCGTGGTTCGCGCGGCGCCATCCCCACGTGCTCACTGCGCCCAGAGCGCCAGAGATCGTCTCGGTTTCCTATGACTGGCTGGCGGACAGTTGGCGCCGCGCTACGGACTTCTTGCAGTCAGAGACGTGTCCAAGCGCGTTGCCCAAGCCCCCCATCTCCAGAGTCTGCCGTCTCATGCCGGTCGAACCCCAGGTAGAAGTCCTGGAGGAGGGCGTGCTTCCGTCGTCGGAATCGCTCTTTGGAGCTGCCGCGGTTCGTGGCCACGGTAGCACCCCACACGATTCGCCGCCGGTTCCAACGCGTGGCTTCTTGCTGGAGCCCGCGAGTATGTTGCTGGTCGAGGACGACTCCGAGAACAAGATGCTCGCGATAGACTTCACGCGTGAATCGGGGAAGCAGGTCGTCAAGATCCCGATCGGCGACATCGTCCCCGGCGTCTTCGTCCTCCATCGATCCGCCGGCGGGGGTGACTTCGTCGTGGATCTCGCGGACCGCATACTCGGCAACCGGAGGGACTACCTTCGAGGAAGGCAGGTGCTTTGGAAGGACAAGCTCCGGCGGCTAGCGATGCGCGACGGCTGCGACACCACCGCCCGCGCCCTGCAGCGTTGCGGATCTCGGATCGCCAGCTATCAGAACGTTCGCAACTGGATCTCCACCCGGAACATCTCGACCAACGATCGGGCCGATTTCGACGCGATCATGCGGCTTGTTGACCTCGATCGTGAGTCGGATGCGCTCTGGCGCGAGATGAAGGATATACGGCGGGCGCACCTTCGGGCGGGTCAACAGATAGCGAGGTTGCTCATCCGAGAAGTTGGAAAGGCGGACTGCTCCGAGCTCCTCGCTCTGGGTTATGGCGACTTCGATCTCGGCTCGGAAGACGGCGGAGTCCTCACCGCGCAACGCGTGATGGAAGTTGTCCCAGGTACTCCGGCGTATCCGGAAGCGGACCTGCCGATGTTCAAGGATATCTGACGTGGCGCGCATGATGCCGGCATTCTGTCCTGCCGAATGCCCCAGTCCCGCGGAGCCCGAGATCTTCGCCGCGCTGCGAGATGCCCCTGGAACCGGGGACTGGATAGTCCTCCATTCGCTTGACATCGCCCAGCATGTCAAACAAGTGTCCGGGGAGGCGGACTTCGTTGTGATCGTCCCGGACATGGGGGTCCTCTGTCTCGAGGTCAAAGGGGCGACGACTATCACACGGACAGCCGACGGCTGCGTATTCCGGTCCAAGCCGATCACTCATTCCGCCGGAAGCCGATCAGTGATTCCGCTCCAAGCCGATCACTGATTCCAGAGCAAGCCGATCACCCATTCCGCTCTCATGCCGATCACTTTGGGGCCGCCGAGCGGAATCGGGCGTGGAGCTGATACCAAGCGACGCATGGCATGACCGTCACACTCGGCCTCGTTCATCTGACACGAGGAGGCCTGTGTGCCCTACGGGAGACTGCCAATGCGAAGAACGAAAGAGATCCTGCGCCTGAAGCTGGAGGCGCGGCTGTCCAACCGCCAGGTCGGGCGCGCCACAGGCGTGTCTTGCTCCACGGTCTCTGACACGGTGACCCGCTTCCGGGCCAGCGGGCTTGACTGGCCGCCGCCCGAGACCATGTCGGACTCCACCCTCGAGCGGAAGCTGTACCGGCCCCGCGGCGAGGTGGCCACCGACGAGCACGAACCCGACTGGGAGTACGTGCACCGCGAGCTGCGACGCAGGCATGTGACACTCATGCTTCTTTGGCAAGAGCACAAGTGCGACCACCCCGACGGCTATCAGTACAGCTGGTACTGCGAGCGCTACAGGGCATGGGCGGCCAAGCTCGACTTGGTCATGCGCCAGGAGCACAAGGCCGGCGAGAAGCTGTTCGTCGACTGGGCCGGCGACACGATCGACGTAGTCGATCCCGACACCGGTGAGGTCCGCGCTGCCTACGTGTTCCTCGCCGTGCTCGGTGCGAGCAGCTACACCTATGCCGAGGCCTCGCTCTCACAGGACGCCGACGCGTTCCTGTCCGCTCACTCCAGGACCTTCTCGTTCCTAGGCGGCCTGCCCTCGATCCTCGTCCCGGACAATCTGAAAACCGGTGTGAACAAGCCGGATCGCTACGAGCCCGACATCGCCAAGGGCTATGAGGACCTGGCCGCGCACTACGGAGTGGCGGTGATCCCGGCTCGCGTGCGAAAGCCCCGTGACAAGGCCAAGGTCGAATCCGGCGTGCTTTGCGCCTACCGGCAGATCTACGCGCCGATGCGCAACCGCGTCTTCTTCTCGCTCGACGAACTCAACGAGGCGATCACCAAGCGCGTGGCGATACTGAACGAGCGTCCGTTCAAGAAGCTCTCCGGCAGCCGCAGGAGCGCATTTGCCGAGATCGACCTCCCGGCCCTGCGCCCTGTTCCCGCCGAACCCTATGTGCATCGCACCCGCAAGAGTGCGCGCGTGCACATCGACTATCACGTCGAGCTTTCCGGCCACTTCTACTCGGTGCCGCACCACCTCGTGCGAGAGAAGGTCGAGATCGTGTTCACCGACGCGGTCGTGGAGGTCTACTTCGACGGACAGCGCGTCGCGAGCCATGTGCGCAGCCGGCTGCGCGGTCGTGCGACAACCGATCCGGCGCACATGCCCTCATCGCATCGGGAGATCGCCTCGTGGACCCCGGAGCGGATCGAGTCCTGGGCCAGACAGACGGGGCCGGCCACCGAATCTCTGGTGGCAGCGATCATGTCCTCCAGACGACACCCTGAGCTGGGATTCCGTTCCTGCCTGGGGATCCTGCGGCTGTCAAAGACCTACGGTGAGGAGCGCCTCGAAGCCGCCTGCGCGCGAGCACTCACTTGCGGTGCCCGCTCCTATAAGTCGGTCAAGTCGATCCTGGAGCGCCACCTCGAGACCGTCGAGATGCCGAAACTGCCACCCGCACCGATGCCCGCGCACGACAACGTGCGCGGTGCCACCTATTACAACTGAGAAGACCGAGGAGAGAAGACATGAACACGGATTCGACCATCGACAAGCTCTACGATCTGAAGCTGGGCGTCATGGCCGATGCGTTCACAGCGGAGTTGTCACGCACGGGGGATGCGACCCTGGGATTTGCCGACAGGTTCGGTCTGGTCGTCGACCGGCAGTGGAGCGCGCGCGAGGAGTCCCGTCTGGCCAGGCGCCTCAAGAACGCGAACCTCAAGGTACATGCGAGCATGGAGGAGATAGACTTTCGCACTCCGCGCGGACTCGATCGCGAGGTGATGCTGGACCTGGCCGGGATGGGGTTCGTGACCGGCGCCGGCAACGTGATCATCACCGGGCCCACGGGACTGGGCAAGACCTACTTGGCCTGCGCGCTGGCCGACCGTGCGTGCCGGCGCGGGCACACAGCCTCGTATCGCCGTGTGCAGCGGCTCGTCTTCGAACTCGCCCTCGCGCGCGCCGACGGGACCTACCTAAAGGCCATCGCATCGATCGCCAAGATCGACGTGTTGATCTTGGATGACTGGGGGCTCGCCGCCCTCGACGCCCAGGCCGCAAGCGACATCATGGATGTCATCGACGACAGGGCCGGGGTGCGCTCCACCATCGTCACGAGCCAGATGCCGGTCAGCGAGTGGCACTCACTCATCACCGACCCGAGCATCGCCGACGCGCTGCTCGACCGCCTGGTGCACCGCGCGGTCAGAATCGAGCTGAAGGGAGGCTCTATGCGAAAAGAAGCCCCGAAACGCGCCAAGAAATTGACCTGAAGGCGATCACTCTGGTACTGCTGACCAAGACATGCGTCGCTTCGCTCCGACAGTGATCGCCAAACACCGGAATGGTGATCGGCTTGGAGCGGAATGGGTGTCCAAGGTGACCGGAATCCGCAGACGGCTGGAGAATCGGTCGCAATGCTCCGCTTGAAGCGCGTGGGCCGTTCAGGCAAGCCGCTGATGCGATGCACAGCCTGCGCAAGGTACTTGTGAGAAAGCGCCCAACCCTCGCGCCGATACTGTTCGCGTCCGCGGTTGTCATGCCGTACGTGCCGTCTCCTGAGAGCGAAGGGGAGTGGCATGAGTGGCAGGTGATCGACTGCCAGAAGTACAACGGCGGTCCGATTCGTGATCTCATTGTCGGCGTCCTCGCACACGCTCGAGAGCACACCGCTTCATGCGAGACGGCCCGCTGGTTCAGTCCTTCGAAGAGTCTGCCTACGGTCGAGCAAGTGAAGATCATCGCGGACACCTTGCGCCCCCAGTTCGAGTTGAACGAGAGCCTCCGAGCGAGGGCGAAGCGGGAGACCGAGGAGATTCGGAAGTACACCGAAGAGCAGTTCGGTGCCTTGGACGCGATGGAGTTCAACCGGCAAGTGCTGTTCGAGGGACCGGCAGGAACGGGCAAGACGCTGCTCGCAGTCGAGGCTGTCCGGCGCGCCGTTCAGCAGGGCAAGCGAGTCCTGCTCCTGTGCTTCAACCGCCTTCTTGCACAGTGGCTGGCGGGTGAATGCGGAGCATTGGGCGATGCGGCAGACGTGTCGGGCCTGCACTCCTATATGTTGAGGGTTGCGTGTAGTCGGCCGACCTCGGATGCCGGACCGGAGTTCTGGGAGGACGCTCTTCCGGATGAGGCGCTAGCCCGGCTGCTCGAGTACTCCGAGGACTCGAAGTACGACGTCCTCGTCGTGGACGAGGCCCAAGACATCCTTCGCCCCCGCTATCTCGATGTGCTCGATCTGTCGCTCAAGGGCGGACTAGGCGATGGCAGCTGGATGATGTTCGGGGACATCCACGGCCAGGATATCTACGGCTCCCGGACGTCACTCGCTGCTATTGACCAAGACGGCCGGCTGAACCGCGTGCCCCAATACTCACTGCGGAAGAACTGCAGGAATACACCTAGGGTCTCGGCTTTGGTGGCGCCCTTTGGCGGTATCACGCCTGACTACACCGGCGTGCGGCGGGTTGACGACGGTGTCGATCCGGAATGGCGCTACTACAGTGATGAGACGAACGAGTGCGCCCTGCTGGAAAGCGCGCTGGACGGGTTGATGCGGGAGGGGTACCGGCGGCAAGAGATCGTCGTCCTATCCCCCCTTGCGGATGTGCGCTGCACCGCGGCCCGCCTTGCCGGCACCAGGCGGGACCTGGCCCCATACCAGCTTGGGCTGTCCGGCAAAATACGCTACTGCTCGATCCATGCGTTCAAGGGTCTGGAGGCCCGAGCCGTGGCCGTGACGGACATGGACTGTCTGTCCCGCCCAGAACACCGCGCTCTTCTCTACATCGCAATCACGCGAACGACTGGTCGGCTTGTGCTCATAGTGGCCAACAGCGAGCGGGCAACCGTTATTCAGACGATGCTGGCTTCTCTGGCGAATGGAGGAGTCTGATCCATGGCTGTTGAAGACGCGCTCCAATCTCGTGCCGCGTTGCTTGCCGCGCTAAGGAGTGAACTCGTCGGACCGGACCCGAAGGGACTGGAGATCGACTGCGGCCAAGACGTGACCTTCCCCGCCCCGTCCGGTGGTGAGCGCAAGCGGGGGGACGGAGCAGCGAACACCCCTGAAGCCTACAGGCCGTATAGGCAGGCGGGATCGGGCGAGGAGATCCTCAGTCACCTTGACAAGCCGATGCGACGCTATGGGGTTGGCGTGCTGTATCCAGCGCAGACCGGACCAGTGGCGGGAGAAGGTGAGACCGAGACGGATGAGGTGGAGTTCAGCGAGTCCGGTCCCAGCGAGGCTAGTGAAGAGGCGATCGCTGAGAAGGTCGAGGGAATGTCCGGACGTCTCCGATCCGCTCGCCGCACCTCTGAGACTGATGACTTCGACGTATCGCTCGCCAACTCATTCCAGCCGAGCAGCATGGGAATCAGCTTCCTGGTCGAGTTGCCGGAGGGATCGCGGCTCGTGCTTGCTGGATGCGGCGGACGTTACTTGCCGCTGAAGGTGAAGATTGGGGAGGCGGACCGTGTTTGGCACCGGCGGGAGCCCTGGTCGATTTCGTGCATCTGCGCCGTTGCAGACATCCCTGCTTCGTCCGGCCGGTCACGCTGGCCGATAGCTGAGGTGCATGAGTCGAATCTGGAGGGCTTGGATGCATGCATCGAGGTATTCGTTCGCCCTAATCCTGCTGGCGGTGTCGGCCATCTTGTCACGGCAGTGTTGTTGAACAGAGAGAGAGCGGCGGCGCGTCCGACGGACGCGAAGTGCATGTTCCAGTGCGAACTGAGCGTCTCTCCCGAACGAGGCGCGAGAGTCCTACCGTATCCGACACTGCGTGAGAACAGAGTGTCTGACGAAGAAGAGCAGGCGATGGACCTGCTCTACAGGGACCGACCCACCTACGCGGTGGGACACGGCTGCGCCGCGGACTGGTCCCCTGACGAGCTGACAGGCGAGATTGCCCTGCGTGCGGACGTTCTTCCGTCATTTGAAACACCGAGCGTCTCAGCCGGAGCGAGTGACGGCTCTGACGGGATTCCCATCAGACTTCTCACTGACCTTTCTGACGGGAAGGGTCTCGAGTCGCTTCAGGAGTTGACGGACAAGTATGAGAGATGGATCGCAGACTGCCGGGCGGCTGCCGAGGGCCTTGGGAAGCGGTTCAAGGACCCCGCAGAACTTCACTTGAGGAACTGCGACGAGTCGCTCGCACGAATGCGCACCGGTCTGGACTTGCTGCGGAACGACGATCGTGTCCGGCAGGCGTTCGAGCTGGCGAATGCCGCGATCCTGCTCCAGCAGGCGGCGGGCTTGAACGAGGTGCGGTCCGCGGGCACCGACAAGAGCAGAAGGTTCTTGGCCTTCGCGAAGCCGTACGCGCGGCCAAACCCCGAGTTGCTCGAGTCGGCGGGGAGGGGGCGCTGGTTCCCGTTCCAAGCTGCCTTCCTGCTGCTGTCACTGTGTTCCGTTCACGATCCGGACGACGACTACAGAGAGTGCGTTGACCTGATCTGGTTCCCCACGGGAGGTGGCAAGACAGAGGCCTACTTGGGCGTAGCCGCGTTCTACCTCTTCCTTCGACGGCTTCAGTCGAAGACGGACACGGGAACCGGCGTTCTCATGCGATACACACTTCGCCTGCTCACCACTGACCAGTTCCAGAGGGCTTCGAGGCTGCTCTGCGCAATGGAGGTCATTCGACGGCGCTCGACGGACGCGCTCGGCGATGGCCCCTTCACGATCGGTCTTTGGGTTGGCGGTTCCAGCACGCCGAATCGCAGAACGGAAGCGAAGCGCGCGCTCTCCGATCTGAGGTCTTCGAAGAAGAAGGGAACTCGCAACCCGTTCCTCGTGGACTCCTGCCCGTGGTGCGGTGCGGAGATGGGGCCGACTCAAGCCAGGCTCCCCAAGAACTTGGACGCTGCACTCGGATACAAGTGGGACGGCGAACTCGCAACTGTTGTGTTCCAGTGCCCCGATGGGCAATGCGACTTCCACTCTGGGCTACCTGTCGCCGTGATCGATGAAGATCTGTACGAGTTCCCGCCTTCGCTCTTAATCGGAACGGTAGACAAGTTCGCGCGCCTTTCCTGGACGGACGAAACACGAGGGCTGTTTGGTCTTGGTCCAGATGGCCAAAGGCGGGAGGGAGTAAGCCCTCCAGGCCTTATCATCCAAGACGAACTCCACCTCATCTCCGGTCCGCTCGGCTCCATGGTTGGGCTATTCGAGACGGTTATCGAGAGGCTCTGCACGGCGGAGAGCAAGCCCAAGATCATCTGTTCGACGGCGACTATCAGGCGCTACTCAGAGCAAGTCAGAGGACTCTACGGACGTGAGTCCTCAGCCGTGTTTCCCCCGTCCGCACTCTCCGCGGATGATTCCTTCTTCGCGCGCGTGGCCGTCGATACTCAGGGCAAGGCAATGCCCGGGCGGCTCTATGTCGGGGTCCACGCACCCGGACTCCAGTCGATGCAGACCGCTCAGGTCCGAACAATCTCTGCTCTGCTGCAGGCCGCTCGGGACCTGCCCGAGGACCTGAGAGACCCTTGGTGGACTCCGCTGACGTTCTTCAACTCTCTTCGGGAGTTGGGAACGACCCTGTCGCTTGTCCAGTCCGACATCCCTGACTACTTGGAGGCCATCCGTCGCCGGCGGGCCATGCCGTGGGCAGAGCTTCGACTCCTCGAGAACCCGATTGAGCTGACGGGGCGCGTCACGAGCGAGGAGGTCCCTCGCGCGCTGGCCGCGTTGAAGCAGAGATACTCCGCCGGCAAGTCGAACGCGGTCGACCTCTGTCTCGCCTCAAACATGGTCGAGGTGGGAGTGGACGTCCCGCGACTGTCGCTCATGGTGGTTGTGGGTCAGCCCAAGTCCACGTCGGCATACATCCAAGCGACAGGACGGATCGGTCGCAACTGGCGGAAGCAGCCCGGGCTGGTTGTGACGATCTATGGGGCGTCAAAACCTCGCGACCGTTCTCATTTCGAGAAGTTCAGAACGTACCACGAGCGGCTCTACGCGCAGGTTGAGCCACTCAGCGTCACCCCGATGTCGGATCCGGCCCTCGACCGCGCACTTCACGCAGTGATGCTGTCCTTCGTTCGTCAGTTCTCTCCCGAGGATCTCTCGCGCTCCCCACGCCCGTACTCTGAATGGGTTGACCTGCTGGAGGAGTTTGGCGAGCTACTCGCCGCTCGGTCGCGCGTCGTTGCCCCGCACCAAACGGCGGCGGTTCGCCTCTTGTTGCAGGAGAGGATGGACGAATGGCGCCGGTGGAACCGTGCGGAGTGGGGTCGGCCCTTCAACCGCTCGGAGGAGATTCCCCTGATGGTCTCTGCTGGCAGCTACGTTCCGCCGCTCTGGGACGACGTCGTGTGGAAGGTCCCGACGTCGCTTAGGAATGTCGATCAGGAGTGTGAGATCGAAGTCCCCATAACGGACCTGAGTCTGGAGGGGGGCACGGATGAGTAGGCCGATTCGCAGGGCCCAACTGATCACTCCGTTCGGCGTGGGCGCGATGGTCACAGCGGCGGACGGCTCTTCGCTGATTTGTGCCGGCCTCGACTACTGGTTCTCACGGGATATGGATCCGTACGAATCGCTCAATGAGGACGAGTTTGTCATCCACGAATGGCGGCTCGAGCGCGCGTTGGGCGTCGGCGAGTTCCGTCTGCCTCCTGACCACAGAGAGAGGCGCGGCCCCGTTGCTGCAAACATCGGGCTGACGGTTCCGTTCTTCAGGTTTCCGACATGGGCGGTCTGCCCGAGGAAGTCATGCCGCAGGCTGCAGCAAATGGGACAGACGGACCGCGGTCCGCAGCGCTGCAAGAGCTGTGAGGCGGCGGGTCACAAGAGCATCTTGGTACAAGTGCCCTTTGTTGCGATGTGCGAGCAGGGTCATCTGCAGGAGTTTCCGTGGCGGGAATGGGTTCATCGATCTGCGAGTCCTGACTGCACGAAGCCGATGCGCCTGCGGAGCACCGGAGGCACCACTCTGGCGGGGCAGAGGGTTGAGTGCGAATGCGGTGTGGAGCCGAGAAGCCTTGCCGGGATCACCACCGCCCACGAGGAAAGGACGGTGCTGTCATCGCAACTCGACAGCGACCCGGATGTCGAGTATCGCTGTGCCGGCCACAAACCTTGGTTGGGCCAAGACGTCCGGCAGGCCTGTGGCGGACAGGTGCAGGGGAGTCTGCGAAACGCCTCAAACGTCTATTTTGCTGACATCAGAAGCGCGATATTCCTGCCGCGGACCGAGGAGGGGGCGACGGGCGAACTGGCCCGTATGTTCGATCGGCCGCCGCTGTCGTCCCGTGTCGCAGCCATGCTTCAGGCGGGCGGGGGGCCGACGAGCGAGCTGGCCACGTCCATCGCCATGCTTCTGGAGATGAACGGCATCACTGGCCACTCACAAGACCAAGTCGGTGAGGCCTTGAGGGCCAAGTGGCAAGAGATTCAGGGGCAGTCCCTGCCGTCAGCAGCCAGCGGGGTGACTGACGAGGAGATCAGACGCGGAGAATTCACGCTACTGAGATCAGACGTGAAGAACGACGACTTGTCCGTCGCTCGAGTGCCGTCGTCCGATTACGGTGGTTCGGTCATAGATGCCCTAGAGGGTGTTTCGCTGGTCACACGTCTGAAAGAGACTCGCGTTCTCGCTGGGTTCGGCAGGGTGCGGCCGGCGTCTGAGCCGGATCCGGAGAAGCGGAAGTCGCTTATGTGGGGGAGAACGCCGCCCCGGGGAACAGGATGGCTGCCGGCGTACAACGTCTTCGGCGAAGGGATCCTGCTCGAGTTGTCGGAACGGAAGCTCGAGGAATGGGAGCAGCGCGACTCTGTTCGCCGACGCTGCGCCAAGCTGACGGCCGCAGCGTCCAAGGGCAGGATTGCCCAGCTCGCAGTTGAGCAGATGACGAACCCGCGCTATGTGCTGCTGCACACCCTCTCTCACGTGCTGATGAACGGTCTGACGTTTGAGTGTGGCTACAGCACTGCGGCCCTTCGCGAGAGGTTGTACTTCTCGGCCGACTTGGAGCGCCCGATGGGTGCAATTCTCATCTACACCGCTTCAGGCGACGCTGAGGGCACGTTGGGCGGACTGGTGCGCATGGGCGAACCCGGTCAGCTTGAGCCCCTCCTTGATCGCGTGCTGGACAACGCGAAGTGGTGTTCTGCTGATCCAGTCTGCATCGAGGCCGGTCCACAAGGACCAGACTCGTGCAATCTGGCGGCCTGCCACAGCTGTGGACTAGTGCCAGAGACCGCTTGCGAGACAATGAATCGGTTCTTGGATAGGGCGCTGCTGATTGGGACTCTGGAGGATCCCTCTGTCGGATTCTTCATGTGAATTTGACTGGCAGTGGCCGAGGTTGTGATCTCCGGGTCTGCGCTCTGGAGGAGTGGCTGACGGCGCCGGAATGGGCGCAAGTCGATCAACGCGCCCGCTTACTTACCAACCGCTCTTCCGCACCAGCGCTGTCCCGTCCTTCATTGGGAGCAGCAGGGCGAGTCCGAGGACGCCGGCGTTGTAAGCCTCAAGCTCCTCGGTCGTCAGCAGGTCCTCTGGCCGACAAACGCGCGCGTCATGGATCGCGAACACGCGGACCCTGCGAGTGCCATTCGAATGAAAGATGACGCCCGGACGAACGATATCGGCGTCAGCGACATCGAGTGCAACGGCTTTGGTAGCCCGCTCTATCAGGTCCAGATCATCGGAGACGGGTGCCTCCTTCTCGGCCTCGGACTTCACGGAAAGCGCGTGGTCATTGATGGCCCACGTTCCCACCTCCGCCCTGTTGGGTCCGGATGGCAACCACCAGACACCTTTGGCTGTTCTCGTACCGGGTACGGCATTCCCCTCGGCATCGACAAGGTAGTCAGCTGATTCCAGGGCGACTTTGGGGACGGGGCTGGCCATTGCGTCGCCGAGCGCCAGTGCGAGGGCCTCGATATCAGTGAGTGTGGATCCGTCGCCTCGTATGTGGAGAATGGCGTCGAGACTGGCATCCGAGAGACGGACCAGCTTCGGCGTCTGGCTTCCAGGTGCTGGCCAAGTAATCAGCGGAAGGTCCAGGGCCCTCTCGTACGCTTCGACGAATCGTTTGGCGACCTGCTCAACTGTTTGGTCGCCGGTGTCGTCATCGACCGTCGCCAGCTGCCCTTCCTGCCATTGATGTGGGAATTCCGGGTCGTCGTTCCGGTAGATCCCGACCATGCCGCCTCCGTCGATCGTCGTGCACACGACGTCGTAGCCACCATCGTCGGCGGTCGACAGACGAAGCGCGGTGCAGCCTCCTCCCGTCCGCTCGATCACCATGCGCTGGGCCGTGTCGCGATCAAGCAGAGGTAGCGCGGCCTCGCGGACGGCCTCGTCTGAGTCCCCGCAGTAGTCGAAGTCGGAGATTCTCATCGTCCCGCCTCCCTGGATGCCGTCTTCGCGGCGGCAGATCCCAGTCTAACCTTCGGTCGCCCCATCGACGGTCATCAAGCAGTCGGCCGGGAGGGCGGTGTTCACATGCCCATTACTGCGGCACGATTGCAAGCTCGGGCGCGGAGAGGTTGCCCCAGATGCTCCGGAACGGCCGCGTGCATACGACGCCGCCTTTCCTTCGAGTTCGCGAGTGGCTGTAAGATAGCTTCGACCACACCACCGAATGCTTGGGGGAATCTTGGCCGAGAACGCGGGCATCGGCGGGCGGCAGCTCCATCTGGCGGTTCACCCGAGAGCGATTTCCGCCCTGGGCGCCGATCTCGTGACGAACGACATCGTCGCGATCATTGAGCTCGTCAAGAACGCCTATGATGCTTTGGCGACCGATGTCGTCATCACACTTGGCCGAGACGAGAGCGGTCGCTTCATCGAGGTCGCTGACGACGGTCGCGGGATGACCCTAGACGTTATCGAGGACGTCTGGCTCGTCGTGGCGACGCCGTATCGAGCTGACCACCGCTGGGAAGGCTCTGGGAGCCACCGTCGGCGTGCCTCGGGCGCGAAGGGTCTGGGGCGTCTCGCGACTGCCCGCCTCGGCGGGAGACTCGAGATGATCACGCGGGCGTCTGATCAGGAGTGCTGGCGCGTAGAGGCCGACTGGCAGGCGATCACGAGCGCCGACTCATTGGAGGAGTGCCTCGTCAGAGTTGACGAGTGCGACCACGCGGAGACAACGCATACCGGGACGAAGGTCAGAATCGGCGACCTGTATTCCGATTGGACGGACGCAGAGCTTTCGGACCTGCGCGAGAATCTGTCTCGCCTCGTGTCTCCGTTCCAGCCCCCCGAGGATTTCTCGCTGTTTCTCGACGTGGGTGACGGAGCAGCCCCGACCAAGATTGAGCCTCCCGCTTTCATGTCCCACCCGAAGTATCGACTCGAAGGCAGCTTCGATGACGCCGGAGGGATGCGGGCCGAATACACCTACGACCGACCGGATGGCGACAGGCGAACCGAGTCGCGCTCTCTGACTTGGAACCAGGTCCTCTCTCAGTACAACGCGGGCGAATGGGCGACGGACATCAGCGGCGACCCGACGGTAGGACCGTTCACCTTCGAGATGCGAGTCTGGGACATTGGGTCCCAGGACACGGCGGAGATGGCTGACAAGTGGGACATCGGCAAGAACCAGATTCGTAAGGCCATTCGTGCACACAAGGGCCTTTCGGTGTATCGGGACGGGATACTGGTCATTCCGAAGTCCGAGAGCGCCCGGGACTGGCTGGGACTGGATCTGAGGCGCGTCAGCAAGACGGGCGTTCGCATTAGCACTAGCCAGATTGTTGGCAACGTGGAGATAGGTGCGGAGACGAACCCAGGGCTCGTGGACACGAGCGATCGTGAGAGGCTCGTTGGTACAAGCGAGTTCGCGCAGTTCAGGGCGATGCTGTTTGCTGCCGTGGGCGTCCTCGAGAGCGAGCGCGTCCTTGATCGCACCGGCGCGCCAGTCACGGCTAGCGCGCCCACGATGAGTTTCTTCCGCAGCATCTCCGCTGAGTCGCTCGTGAAAGACATCGGCGACGCCGTCGAGGACGGATCGGCCTCGCCCGAGACGTTGGCTCTGGTCGAAGACTTCAGCGCTTCACTTGAGAAGACCAGAGACGAACTCGAGCGCCGGTTCGTGTACTACAGCCGGCTCGCCACGATAGGAACCATAGCCCAGATGCTCATCCACGAGATTCGCAACCGGACCTCAGTGCTCAGACGGTTCGTGGACGACGTGAAAGCGCACCTCACCTCTCCGCCCACTCAGCTGCTCGAACTCTACGACGCATCTGATCGCGCGGTGGCCAGTCTCGACAGCCTCGCGAACACCTTCGCCCCCTTGGCCAACCGCCGATTCAAGCGCGGCGCTCGCTCGTCAAACCTGCGGGAGCAAGTGAATGTCTCTCTCTCGCTGTCGGAACAGGAAGTCAAGAGACTGCGTCTCCAAGTCGAGAACACAGTCGATCCTGATACCTGGGTCGATGTCGACCCAGGAGAGCTCGATGCGGTCCTCGTGAACCTCGTTTCGAACGCGCTGTACTGGTTGGACGCGGTTCCGGTCGACTCGAGACGCCTCCGAGTCTCGGCTCGGGATGAGGCGACCGGCCGAGTCCTGGTGACCGTCTCGGACTCAGGGCTTGGAGTGCGTGCCGACGTCATCTCGTCGGTAATGGAGCCTGGATTCACGTTGAAGCCCGACGGCATCGGCATGGGTCTGACGGTTGCCGCGGAGGTCGTTAGCGAGCACGGTGGCAAGCTCGGGATCGCTAGCCCGGGTGAACTTGGAGGGGCAACGCTTCAGTTCGACCTTCCTACACGGAGGAGGTCCTGAGTTGAGGGTGCTGATCATCGACGACGAGCCCGACAGTATCCTTCCGCTCAAGCAAGAACTTGATGACGCGCACCATCGCTGGTGGGAGGTCGATTTCGGTGGTGTCCAGGAGGCCCTCGAGAACTTCACGCCCGATCTCGTCGTGCTCGATCTTCAGCTGCAGCAGGTCCAGGCGGCAACGGGCGAGGCGGGCAAGACTGTCTACGAGGACATCATCTGGCCGACACACTTCTGCCCGGTCGTCGTCTACTCTGGCTTCGCTGATCAGTTCATCGTGAACCACTCTGCTCTTGTGAAGAAGGTTACCAAGGGCGGCGGGTCCGAGAAACTCGTCCGAGATGCAATCGGCGAACTCGCACCCTACTCCGAGTCGATCGCGCTGCTGCGTCAGGACATCGACGCTGTTGCTCGGACCACGCTGCGCGAACTCATGTTGGCGATCGCGGAGGCGGACGACCTTCAAGAGGACGACAAGCAGTCGCTAGCGGTTGCGATGGGTCGCAGACGGGCGGCTGCATATCTGGATGACCCGCAAGTGGAGACGCAGCACATGCCGGAAAGCCAGTACGTCTACCCCGTGACGGGCAACGCTTATAGGTTCGCCGACATCCTTCGCGCAAGTGGATCACCGGCCGACGCTCCAACCTCCTACAGAATCGTGCTGTCACCATCATGCGATCTGGAGTCGCATGGGGGCGGGGCGCCCAAGGTAGAGCGCGTTCTCGTTGCGAAGTGCGTGTCAGTACCGTTCGGGACGAGGAACTTACCTGCAGCGCCGTTGAACCAGAAAGGAAAGGACAAGCTCGAGGATTGCCTGCAGGCGGGAAGCCACAACGGCCTTCTGTTTCTCCCGAAGTTCCTGGCGTGCGTCCCAGCGATGTGTGCAGACTTCAAGGACCTCGACGTGATCGCCACGTACGCCATCAAGCCAGGTGGCGAGTGCAAAGTTGACGGCTATGAGCGCGTCGTCTCGGTGGACAGCCCCTTCCGTGAGCGGATCGCGTGGGCATTCATGAACACAGCCGCAAGGCCGGGTGTTCCGCAGGTTGACCTACAGCGATGGATCGCAATGTACCAATGAGGGCCGTTGACTTCTTCTGCGGTGCCGGCGGGTTCACGGCCGGGATTCGCCGTGCAGGGATTGACGTACTCGGCGGCGTGGACGCGGACGAGACCTGCAGGCTGACCTATACCATGAACAACCCCGGCACGAAGTTCATCTGTGCGGACCTCAGAGAGCTGAGTGTGGATGACCTGACATCCGAGTTCCCCGATCTCCAAGTAGACGACGACGATCTTCTCTTCGTCGGCTGTGCGCCCTGCCAGCCGTTCAGCCAGCAGCGACGCGTGGAGAGGCCGCATCCCGATGGGGCGCTGTTAAGCAGTTTCGGCCGACTGGTGGAGGCGTTCAGACCTGGCTGTGTAATCGTCGAGAATGTGCCGGGAATCGCTGCCGTCCGTGGCAACAGCACATACAATCGATTCCGGTGCATGCTTCGACGTCATGGCTACTCCGTCAAGAGCGCGGTGCTCGACGCAAAGGCGTACGGGGTCCCGCAGTCACGGCGGCGGCTCGTTCTCATCGCGTCCCGAATCGTAGACGTGACGCTTCCGGTCGCAACCCACGGTCCGGAACTTATTCCTTGGGTAACCGTTAGGGACGCGATTGGACATTTCCCGGCGCTGCGCGCCGGCGACAGCGCGGTGGGACTGCCGAACCATAGAGCGTCCGCCCTGTCTCCTTTGAATGCTGAGCGGATGCGGCACACGCCGAAAGACGGTGGCAGCAGAAATGCGTGGCCTGGTCGTCTGGTGTTGGAGTGCCACAAGGATGAGCACAGAGGCCACTCGGACGTCTACGGGCGTATGCGGTGGGACAATCCTGCTCCGACTCTCACAGGTCGTTGCCACAGCATCTCGAACGGTCGCTTTGGGCATCCAGAGCAGGACCGAGCCCTCTCACTTCGGGAGGCTGCCGCCTTGCAGACCTTTCCCGATGACTATGAGTTCTTTGGTGTGATGCGGAAGATCGCATTGAATATCGGAAATGCGGTGCCGGTTGAACTGGCCGCCATCCTAGGCAGGCACGTGACAGCCTTGGCATCGACCGCAGGAGGTGCAGCGGGCGTCGGTCAGAGGGCAGCCCGTGGTGGGGATGTCATTCCAGTTGTGCCCGGTGGGTCTCAGTCTGTCATCGCGGAGATGGGCTCAAAGGAGCGCTCCCTCGGTTGGGCTCGGCCAGGCCTCTGACCGCGCTGTCTGCGAGGGTTCAAGTGGTCAGACATTCGCTTGTCCATGAGTCCAGTGCATGTACGTCGACGTCGAAAGCGTGAGGGTCTGGCATGGATAGGGTCGACCCGTCAACGCGGAGCAAGAACATGTCCGCCGTGAAACGGCGGGATACTGCAATTGAGCGCGCACTCCGATCAGCTCTGTGGTCTGCAGGACTCCGAGGCTACCGAGTGGATTCCGGAGAGTTCCCCGGCAGACCCGATGTCGCCTTCGTGCGTTCGCGTGTTGCGATCTTCGTTGATGGCTGCTTCTGGCATCGGTGTCCCCGATGCTATCGGGAACCGAAGAGCAATGCCGATTTCTGGCGAAGCAAGGTTGAGGGCAACGTGGCCCGGGATCGTGCGGCAGACGTAGATCTCGGTGCGGCCGGATGGCGAGTTGTGAGGCTGTGGGAGCATGAGATAGAGAAGGACCTTGGGTCTTGCGTGCGCCGCGTGGAAGTGGCGCTCGAACGCCGCTAGTCCAGATCGCGCGATCCCAGCCGCGTACCAGGGTCGAAGGGCAATGGGTTTCCAGGAGCGCGCTACGGATCACTTCCCGGAGATCGGGCGAGGGTCGACGGGTGCCGAGCGCGCCAGCCGGCCAACTCGGCTGCATAATGCTTGCGCGGACTGTCCGGCGTGCAGCAGCAGGAGGGACCTTGACGCTTCGATCACGACTGGTTCTGGACGACTGCAAGCGCGCCCACGCGCTGGCAGACGAGGCGACCGCGCCTCAGGAACTCCGCTTGCACCTGGTCGCTGGGATTGCATTAGCCCGCGCGGTTGGGCACGTGCTCAGGAACGTCGACAGCCGAGAGAATCCGGCGGTCGCTGAGGCGAACGCAGCAGCCTTTGAGTCCTGGAAGGCCAATCGCACGAACAACGCAATCTACTGGGACTTCATCCTCAGAGAGCGAAACCTCGTTCTCAAGCAGTATGACCTCAACTGGGTGGATGATCCGGTCCCTCTAGTTGCCAGCGGTAAGGTATTCGTCTTGGACGAGTGTCTCTACTGCCCCATCGAGTCCGAATCGTTTGCGGGCGAGGACTTTCGCGACATGCTGCAACAGGCAATCTCCTGGTGGGAGAGCCAACTCGACGCCATCGAGCGGACAGCGGGACGCAACAGGCGCGCGTAGCTTCAATCGAATCCAGCAGACGGCGAAGCGATCGATGTTGGGCACTCCCAGAGTAGCTCTCGGGGGGCCGACTCGGACCGCGACTGCAGGTGAGGATCAGGAGCGACGGTGGCTGAAGTGAAGTGGGCGCGTGCCGACGGGGTCGACGCTCTCACCGAAGACGACGTGATCGCCGATGTCTGCCGGCATCTCGAAGCTGGCAGATACGTGATTGAACAGCGGCTCCTAACCACGCAAGACGGTGACGACATCATTGCTCGGCGCAAGGACGGGAATGTCCGCCCAAAGCGCAATCGTTCCAGGTCATGGTCCAAAGGCACTCGACGATTCGAGCTTCTTGGCGTTCACGCTGCTTCGTTCAAACCAGTCCAAGACACAGTGCCTCACATGACGATCTTGCTGGGCACCATGGGCAATGATCATCGCAATAGAGGGACCAGCGTTCGAGCGCAAGGAATGCGTCGGGGCTCTCGCCCTCAAGTGCGGTTCGAGCGGCCTCGCGAAGAGCGGGCATGCCAAGCAAGCCGGTTTGCCAGTCGACGATCCCGAGGCGAGAGCAGAGCGCTGCCATCCCTCCGCTCGGGTCCGGACGCCATTCGTCTTTGCCGATAGCGAGCGCGAGATAGAGGGCCGGAGCTGGATTGCTCTGGAAGAGGACGTCGAGATCTCTGCGAAGCTGCTCCCCCGGCAGGCACGTGAGCACTTGCGGAATCCCACCAAGATCCTCGGCGATGAATCGCAGCGAAACGGACAGGTCGTCTGCGCAGTCGGCAATTGTCTGCTCGGGGACAGCGGCGAGGCTTGTCCACATTGCGGGGGCGAGATCCGATGCGGTGCGGTGAGGGATCTCGAGGATACTCTCGACGCCCAGCCGGTCGCACAGGAGGTCCACCGCGGGCAAGAGGAAGCGCGGACCGAGGTGTAGGCACATGTCCTGGCCGAACTTCAGGGCGACGATCAGCCGCGCGATACGGTCGGGGTCCTTGATCGTCGGATTCCCAGGGGGAGTTCCGATGCCCTTGCGGTAGTCGGCCACGAGGAAGTCGATCGAGGTTCTCGCCGATTCGTTCGTTGGAATCCTCCTCGATAGCGCCTTGGGCGCTGGAGGCTAACACTCGGGCAGGGCGGAGCCAAGGGCGCCCGTGTGGTCTCCCGCAGTGGCTGATAGGAGCACCACTCAGGTAGCGCCGACGCGACATACGGCCAGGGGGCGTCGGCAGGCCGTACCTACATGGAGGGTGCTCGCCGGATTCGCCGAGCCGTAGTCTCTCGTCGAGGCCGGTGACCAACGGTTGGGATTGGCGACAAGAACAACTCCTCAACGATGGTCGCGCGGCAATGACGAACAGTACTGTCGTGACCATGTAGCGATGCTCTTGGGCCGGCGGGTGTATGCGTAGCGCTTCTCTTCGAAGACGCTACTTGTCGACAAGTTGCGCGCAGAGCGCACCTTGCGCCGCCGTGCCGAGGATGACGGTGATTTCGGATTCCCCGTCGCGGTGGTACTGGCGGATGCACCCGTCGAGCCGGCGCGGGCGATCGATGGGGAGGGCGCGGGGCGACCGGTCTTTGTCCTACCCCACCCGGTGCAGCCATTCTGAGCATTGAAGGCTACGTACTCGGTGTACTCTGGTGGCGCAAGCCTGGGGCAGGCGCAAGAATACGCAATCGCCCAAGTGGGCCTCATTGTGCGAGGGGCGGGGAGCGAACAATGACGGATGAAGCGATCCTGACAGAAGCGCGCGGCGCGGACTTCGTCGGACTGCAGTCCGTCAACTGGTATCCCGACTCTTGGAAGAGAGCGATTGCCTCGCTCGATCCAACCCAGGCGCTGACGCAAGCGATTGACGCGCTCCCTGGAGTGGCGGGCTCCGCTCCCCGTGAGCGGGCATCGCTATCTCGCCAGGACGTTCTCGCGCGGTTTGCCAATGGAGCGCCGATTGATGGCTACTTGGCAGCAATCATCTGGGGATGCGGGACAGGCGCGCGGAATCGCAGCAGGATGCTCAAGGTGTTTCGCGACAACGACCGGGTGATCGATCGAATCGACTCGATGGTCGGCGCATTCCGCAAAGCGGATCCCGAGACAGCCTGGTCCAGCATCCTGGGTGGACATCGCCTGAAGTGGCTCGGAATTGCCTTCGGCACGAAGGTGGCCTACTTCGCCGCCTTGGCCTCCAGGGGTGCGGATGACCGCGATCTGCCTCTGATCGCGGATGCCAATGTTGCCAAGGCTCTCGGCGAGCCTGTGACCACGGACGTCACAACGTATATCGCCTACTGCAATCGCGCACGGCTACTGGCGGATGCGCTGACGGGCGAGCGGAGCCGAGCTGACCAAGTGGAATACGCGTTGTTCCGGCTTGGTCGTAACAGCTAGATTGGCTGCTGCTTCGCGGGGCCAGCGTTGGATCGAGCGATTAGCATCGGATGTCAGATGCCCGTGCTACGTTGCCCGCAGAAGGTGCGGCAGCCGCGGCTCTATCCCGTCGCTGAGGACGCTATGCCACTGACCGCCTCCGGTCTCTTCGCTGAGCAGGGGGAGTCGTCATGGGCACAACACGCTACGACCAAGACGTGGCACAGAGTGACATCGAGCGGCTGACCCGCCTGTGCGAGGCAGCGCTCATCCGATTGCGCCAGGCGTCCCCGAGCCGTCAGGACGTTGAACGGCTGGCCGATGAGATCAGGCTGATCGAAGAGCGTGGCCTAGCTGCACAGTTCCTCGCTGTCGGCGACGCGGTTCGCGGTATCCGTCAACGAGGAGTACTCGTTGGACCGGGGCGCGGGTCGTCGGCTGGCTCGCTCGTCTGCCTCCTGCTCGGCGTCACCGCCGTCGATCCGCTGGCGAACGGCCTGTGGTTTGAGCGTCTGGTCGGATCTGGCAAGCGGTCTCTCGACATCGACATAGATGTCGCCGAGTCGGCACTGGAGTACGTCTCCGTACCGAAGGAGGTCACCACCTGCGGTCGTCTCCACACGGCCCACGTCATAGAGACTCAAGACCTCGTCATCGACGTGCTAGGGCTTCAGACTCTCGACCGCATTGCACGGACCATCGCGATCGTCGAGCCCGGCGCAGACCCGAACGAATACGCGAGCCGCATCGCGCTGGACGATGAGCCGACCTTCGCGCTGCTGTCGTCAGGCAGGGACTTCGACATCTTCCAGTTCGCGAGTCAGGGCGTGAGAGCCTCACTTGCTCGAACGGGGTCGAGAGCGCTCGAGGACTTGGCGGCGTTGGTGGCCCTGTATCGCCCCGGCACACTCGGCACACTCGAGGAGTATGTCGAGCGGCCTTCCGACGCGCCGCATGGGTCAGGGATCACTCAGATCACCGAGGCCGCCCGGTCCAGTCGAGGGCTCTTGATCTATCAGGAGCAGATCATGCAGTTGGCCGTGTCGGTCGGTGGCTTGAGCGGCAGCGAGGCTGACGCGCTCAGGAAGGCCTTCGGGAAGCGCGACGTCGAATCGACCGAGCGGATGCATCCGAAGTTCCTCGATGGGGCTCAATCCCTAGGCCTTCCAACACGTGTCGTGACGGAAGTCTGGGAGGCGATGTCTGAAGCTGCCGAGTACGCCTTCTGCCGTGCGCACGCTGTTGCCTACGCGACTGTCGCGTACTGGGACGCCTATCTCCAAGCGCACTTCCCGGAGGCACGAAGTGCGGTGCGCATTCGCATGGCGCAGGGAGGGCGCGACGCCACGGTGGGACCAAGCAAGCTGCGGATGCTAGCGAGCGCAGAGCGGGTCTTCTACGAGACCATCGGTCGCTTCGGCGAGTACAGGCAGTCTGCCGCGGCCGCGGAGCACTGGCTCGACGTTGCTCGGCATACGCTTCCCCAGAAGGATTCCGGTCTGCTACCGCCGCTTCTACAGGCGAGCTACTACTTGGAATACGACGATCCCAAACGCTCGAGAGCCCTGCTTCGCGAGGCTCTGTCCATCGCTGAGAGCAACCCGTCGGCGGACCCGAAGCATCGAATGCGGGCCGTCATCTCGCTCGCGCATGCCTACGGACGTGAGGGGCAGAACGATAGGCGCATCCAGTTCACCGAGGAATGGGTGCGACTGGTCGAGGCATCGAACCCCGATCCGCTGGCTCACGCGCATGCCCGTCTGCGCTTGGCCGAGGAGCTGTGCGAATCAGGTGACTTCGACCAAGGAATCCGCTACGCCGAGGACCTGCTTCCGTCGCTCAACGGGCTCGTCGAGGACGCGGACTCGCAGGAAGCGCGCTCCAAGGCAGAGTCGCGTCTCAAGGAAGGCATCGCCCTGCTAGCGGACGCGTATGCGGCGACCGCCCGCTATGACGACGAGGCGATCATGCGGCGGCAGATGGTGGATCGCGACTGGCACGTGCTTTCCATCGTGGTGAGGTCTTCCGACTGCTGGACGGACAGCAGCGGATGGCAGCGGCTCGCGGTCGCTCGCTTCCTGTCCGGCGATCGCGATGGAGCCGTGGCCGCGCAACAGCAAGCCTTGAAGTACATCGACAAATGCGAAGACCAGTATCGGATGATCGGCGCGATGCGGAAGAGGGACGCGGCCTTCATACTTGAGTTGCTTTCAGAGCACCGCGAGTAGCGATTCTGCGCTACAGACGCCACGCATTCGCAGTACGGGCCGGTTCTGGGTGCCCACTGGTCCGCGAGGCTACGTATTCGACAGTCTCGCTGCACCTTCTGATATGTTCAGGGCGTGTTGCGCAGACCGCAGAAGCAATGGTTGGGCACACAGGGGGACTGAATGCCGGGTGACTGGTCCAGACCTGAGGTCGAAGCGGTGGTCGCAGACTACTTCGCGATGTTCGAGTCTGAACTTGTCCGGCGGACCTACAGAAAGACGGAACACCGCCGGGCACTTGCCTTGCTGCTCAACGATCGGTCGGAAGGCTCGATTGAGTTCAAGCACCAGAACATCAGCGCGGTGCTGCTCGATTACGGCTTCCCGTATATCCCGGGCTACAAGCCCCGCTCGAACTACCAGCAGCTGCTGGCGGATGTCGTCGCGGAGCGCGTGCTTCGTGATCGCAAGATAGAGCGCGAAGTCCAAGACGCGGTCGAGAGCGAGCCGCCAGCGACTGTGCCGCGCAATCCGTTGGAACTCTTGGTGGACGCGCCAAAGCCCAGCCAACCATTCGTCGCCCGGGAAGACTCCGTGCCGGCGCGGCCAAGGGTGCGTTCCAGAGTCGACTACCTGGAGCGCGAGTCGCGAAACGCGTCACTTGGGCTCGCGGGCGAGCAACTGGTCATCGCGTTCGAACGTGCGCGTCTGGAGCGCGCAGGCGCTGCCCCACTTGCGAGCCGCATCGAGCATCTCGCCCTGCACGACGATTCCGCCGGTTTCGACATCTTGTCCTACGAGGTGGATGGCGCTGAGCGGCTCATCGAGGTCAAGACGACCGGTTGGGGCAAGCTGACCCCGTTCTTCGTTTCCGCCAATGAACTGTCCGTGTCGAGGGCGCGCGACGACTGCTACCACCTGTATCGGGTCTTCGACTATCGGAGTACTGCTCGGCTCTTCACTGTGCCGGGGGCGCTGGACGAGTCCTTCGATCTGGATCCGTCGCAGTTCATTGCTCGAATCGCGTGAACTGGTGCCCAACCACGGCTTCCGGCTGACAACACGCCGCCCGAGACGTAGTCTCGGGTCAACACGCCGCACGGCGGCGCGTTGCAGCTGAAGCCGAACGACGTTAGCCGGAGGACCCGCATGCTTTCATGGCTCGAACTCGAAAGGCGCTTTCGTGAAGCTGAGCCGGGGTTGGAGCGATTGAGCCTTCAGTATCAGACCAGCAGCATCGAGACGTATGTTGGCTGGCAACTGTCTGGAGTGCAGCATGACCAGCGCGTGCGCAAGTTCGAACTACTCTGTCGTCTTGCCGGTCAACAGATGGAGCAGTGTGGCAGCGCGGACCGCGTTGTTGAAGGCTTCGTCGCGCTGGAATCCGATCCGCTCGGCAAATGGTATCGGGCACTACGCGATATCAGCGGCGAGTCAAGTCCAGCCGACTTCGTTGCAATCATGAAGGACGATACGGGCCAGACGATTGGCCACGTTTCGCCCGGCAGAGTTGAGAGCGTGGTTGGGGCATCGGCAAACCTTTGCCTGCTGCTAGAAACGCGCTGCCCAGTCCAGGAGGAGGCGTCAGTGGAACGACACAGTATCAACATCTCGAACAGCACGGTCGGCTTCCTCAACACCGGTCAAGTCGAGAGAGTCGAGTCCATCAGCACCCATTTGGAGACGCTGCAGCAAACGGGCGAGACTGACGTCGCAGAGGCTCTGAAGCGGCTGACTGAGGCAATCGCCAACTCGAGCGAGCTTGATGCTTGTGCCAAGATGGACGTCCTTGAGCAGCTCGACGAGCTGAGCGAGCAGGCGCTGTTCCCCTCGGAGCAGCGGGCCAAGTCCACATTCTTGAAGGCATCGGTTGGTGCTATTGCGGCCGCGGTCAACGTCGCTGGCTCGCTCACAACCGTCTGGGCGACGTTTGGCCCCACGATTCAGGCCTACTTCAAGCTCTAGGCGCTCCGGCTAACCAGCACTTCAACACTGACCACCTTGTGACGATTGAAAATCGACCACCCTCTGGCGGCCGGCGTCGTGACGATGTCGGCCTTCTTCTTGTCCTTGAGGCGATAGCTCTCGCCCTTGATCGAGAGGCAGCAAAGTACCGTTGCGAGAACCCTTCGTTTTGCAGCGCATCTACATCCTGGCGCGCTTGAACGGAGTTCTCCGGGAAGTCAGCGACTGATCATGTCAGTCGCCAGTGCTACGCTTGCTGACGGCGTTGAGACATCAATTGTGGGGACGGGGGAGCATGGCGCTAGTCACGAACCATACTCGGGTTGAGTCGGAGCGGGTCTTCTCCGCAGACCAAACCGTGCAGGTCCTCGCACTTGATGGAGGGGGCCTCAAGGGACTATTCACTGCCGCCGTCATTGAAGCCCTTGAAGAGCAGCACGGAGACTCCCTCTCGCGGCACTTCGACATCATCACCGGCACTTCGACAGGCGGCCTGATCGCGCTTGGAATGGGAATCGGCAAGTCGGGAAGCGACATGGTTCTCTTCTACAAGAAGTACGGCCCCAGGATCTTTCCGAACCAAAGCGGCTTCCAGCGTGTGATCCGCTACTGGCGCAGTTGGGTCTGGACCAAGTACTCGAATCGCCCATTCGAGGAGACCCTCAAGACACTGCTCGTGCTCGACGGGTCGGACGAGGCGCCGTTGTTGGGTGACAGCAGGAAGCGGCTCGTCATTCCGACACTCAATGCGGCAACGTCCCAGCCGCGTCTCCTGAAGACACCACACGATCGGCGGTATCGGCTCGACTGGAAGATGCCGATGTGGTCAGTCGCTATGGCCACGGCGGCTGCGCCTACCTATCTACCGAGCTTCGAGTACAACAGCCAAACCTATCTTGACGGAGGGTTGTGGGCGAACAATCCGTCGCTTGTTGGCGTCGTTGAGGCTCTGCAGTTGGGGGCCAGCCTTGCGAACATCCGGGTCCTGAACATCTCGACTACGTCATCCAGCTCCGACTGCCTGGTCTTCAAGATCCCATTCACCCGGACGACGCGGCCCTTCGCTACGCTCGGCAAATTGCCATGGGCATCACGGATACTCTCCGTGGTCATGGGGGCGAACAGTCACTGCACCTCCCACATGTACCTCAGGCAGATGCTCGATCCTGGAAACCTCGCTGTCATCGACGAGCAGATGAACGCCGGTCACGCTGAGCTCGATGACATCAACTACGAGGAGTTCTACTCCCGAGGCCGGAGTGCGGGGGAGCAGGCAAAGGGCCAAGTCCAGGACTTCTTCGAGCATGTGGCGCCCGACTATGTTCCGAGCAGGGAGGCTTTGGGAGATGCCAATGACCGATAGAGCGAGCGCCGTGGAGGGGATCGTCGCGAGTCTGGACATATCCCCAACTGATTTCAAGATTGCGCGAGACCGGTACCTTGCCGTCGGCAGATGGCTCAATGAGGGTGTCTACGAGTCAGGCGACAGCGTTGACATATATCTGCAGGGATCGTTCAGGCTCGGAACCGTGGTTCGGCCCTTCATGAACGGCCAGGATGGCGACTACGACATTGACCAAGTGTGCGAAATCAGCGGCGACAGCATCGGTGCGCGCCGATTGAAGCACGACGTGGGTGATCGGCTGAAGGCATACGCCGAGTACGCTCGCATGCTTGACGCTGAGGGCCGACGTTGTTGGACGCTGGAGTACGCCTCGTCTGACGGGCGCCCGGGGTTCCACCTCGACGTTCTCCCGTCGTGCCCGGCCGACACGACGTCTACCCAGATTCGGATCACGCACAAAGACGGCGATACCTACTCATGGCGGTTCAGTAATCCCAAAGGCTACTACGGCTGGTTCTCAGAGAAGAACGCCATGAACGCCCAGTACGAGCAGCAGCAGATGGAGGCAATCTTCGCATCCAACCGCAATGCCTATGCGTCGGTCAGTGACGTGCCCAGGGAGCTGGCCAGAACCAACCTGCAGCGCGCTATACAGGTGATGAAGCGGCATAGAGACGTGTGCTTCAGCGGACGAGACGGTGCCCCCATCTCCATCATCATCACTACGATTTGCGCCCACACGTACGGAGGACTCGACGTCCTCGGCACGGTTCGTGACTTCGCCGACTACGTTGCGCTTCGGTTCGCCACGGTGACCCGCGGTGGCGTGTTGCAGCCCGACGACATCCTCGACTACCAGGATGGAAGATGGGTCATCAAGAACCCTGCTCACGCACAGGAAAACTTCGCAGAAAGGTGGGCCGAGAATCCCGAACTCGCTCAGAACTTCGTTGCGTGGGTCTATCAACTGCGGCGCGACGTGGATGCATTTCGCAACTCGGGCTATCCGCCGGACTTGGGGCTGACCGCACCCGGCTCTCAGTCAGGCGAGACCCCGTTCGGTGAGGCGCTGCTCGCGCGATTCAGCAGTGGGGCAATCGGCAGCTCGCAGGCGTTCCTCGATCTTATCCATCAAGGTATCGAAGCCAAGATACCGTGGGCTGACGTCAGGAAGGTCGCCGTTCGAAACGTCGACCTTGAGGAAACAGGGGAGAGCAAGGACGTCGCCTGGGTGAACTTCTACCAGGTCAAGATACACTCGGGTGCCGGGCTGACGGATGAGGACCGGAGTCGTATCCGGTCGATACTCCGCAACCACTCGGACTCGCCGTCGTTTGTCTTCTGCTGCGATGCGCTATTGGGCTCGGCCACGGCCTCCATGCTTAGGGCGTGCATCGCGGAGAGGGAGAGGAGCTCGGGGGACGGGGAGGACGTTCTGCGTTGGCCGATCACCCGCCTGGTCGCTCGCCAGATCGCGAGCACAGGTGGAGTGATGGTGCCCGCGAGAGAGTCGGCCTTCTACGGCCGAGGCGCCTCGTAGCCGACGGGCACGAGGATCACGCGCCGCACGGGCGGCAGATGGAAGTGCGCGGGTTCGCGTACCCTGTAGTCGGAGTACGCCATGCTGAGTCAGAACGAAGGAGTCCGGGGGATGCTTGATCAGACACTGATCGGCCTACTGTTGCAGGTGGAGCGCGACGATGTCGTC
The DNA here is from genome assembly GCA_963695385.1 of uncultured Coriobacteriia bacterium. Classification (GTDB taxonomy): domain Bacteria; phylum Actinomycetota; class Coriobacteriia; order Anaerosomatales; family PALSA-660; genus JANYAK01. The sequence goes on along the minus strand of OY968780.1, from coordinate 1,336,412 downwards.
CTGCCGGCGATGCAACGGCCCTTCGTCTGGAGGGAGGAGCGCATCCGGCGCCTTGTGGATAGCCTGCTGCGCGGTTTCCCGATCGGTGCCGTCATGTTGTGGAACACGTCGGCTGTGCAGCGGTTCAGGCGACTCCCCAGAGACGTGGACTCGGGAATGCCGGAGATATTCACGTTCGAGACATCGTCGGACGCGAGAAGCAAGTATCTGGTCCTCGACGGACAACAGCGGCTCACGAGCCTGTTCGCTGCCTTCAAAGGCACATACAACGGGAAGCGGCTCTACATTGATGTCCTTAGCGGCAGCCCGGATGGCAAGGACCCAGGCAATGAGTACTACGACTGTCAGTTCCTCTCGCCCGCAGAGGCCACCAGCCTCACCGCGGGGAACGGCGGCCCTCGGCGCATCTTCACCCCGATACAGGACCTGATTCGGATCAACCCTGTCCAGGCGGCCACCGTCGCCAACAAGCGAGCGAAGGAACTCGACTTGACTGATGTCGAGACCGAACGCATCACGGACATCTACCTCAGATGCGCGTCGATCCTGGGCAACGCCAAGTCCTTGCAGGTCATTCTTGTTGACGAGGACCCGTCTATCGCGACGCCGATTGAGGAGGTTCTGGAGATCTTCGTTCGTGTGAACTCCGGCGGGCTCGTCTTGCAGAAGTCCGACCTGCTCATGAGTCTGCTCGACCTCAAGTGGAACGATATCCAGCCTGAACTCCAGATGATGGTGCGCGACATCAATGACAGCCGCCCCTTTGCGTTCACCAGGGACGACGTTCTCAAGAGCCTGCTTCTCGCGGAGGGGGCCGAGACGCGTTTCGATCGACTCGTTAGCGACAGAAGACAGGTCGAGCAACTCGCGTCTCGATTGTCCTCGTCGATGCCTGACGTGAAGCGAGCGTGGGAAATGCTTGGCTGCATCCTCACGGATGACTGTCGCATCTACTCGGAGCGCTTCTTCAGGGGCGGACACAATGCCCTACTGCCGTTTGTTCTGCATCTCGCCAAGCATGAGCGGCTGGAGGCGGACGATCGCCGTCGGGTGGCAGTCGGCATCTACCTTTCGATCATGAGCGGGGTGTTCAGCGGCGCCGAGGCGCGGATGGGCTGGTTCGCGAGGAACAGGGTATCGGGCGCCGATGAGTTCCCTCTGGCGGACTTGGGCGCCCTCGTGCGGCGGGAGTATGGTATCGACTCGCTGGACTCCATCCTGCGTCGCCATCGTGACCTCGCGCTGAACATCGCTCATGGAGGAATCACGCTCGACAAGAACCCGGAGAACCTCCAGCGCGATCACATCTTCCCGAAGTCGAAGTTGGAGAAGGCTGGCTACCCCTACGAGATGGTGAACCACTACGCGAACTTCCACTTCCTCAGGGGGAGCGACAATCTCAACAAGACCGACAGGGACCCGCACGAGTGGTTCCGGAGTCCGGGCAAGAACGTGCCCTCGTACTCCGACAGGGACATGAAGGAGCGGCTGCTGGAGTGGGACGAACTCGAACCCGGCTGCTTCGAGACAATGATTGAACGCCGCGGCAAGCGGATTCGCCTGAAGGCCGAGGAGTTGTTCGGAATGTCGGAGGACGACATCAACGCACTGTTCACCTAGGCGAACCCGATCGGAGGGCAATGGACACTCACCCGGAGTTGGCACTTCTTGCGCCCGTGCCACTCGTGTTCCTCGACGAGGGCACGAATCTCTGCAGGAAGCGTGGGAAGGTCGCCTTCGCGAGTCGGGCCTGGGAGTTGTTCCGTGAGCTGGATTCAATCCGGGGCGGACTGCCCGTCGAGACCTTCATCTACGCATCGCAGACGGGCAAGGGCGCTCCGGCGGTTACCTGGCGTGGCCACTACATCGGCAGCGTGGAGAGTCAGGACGGCGCCCACCCGAATGGTCGACGCTATCGCCCGCCTTTCGCAGTCGAGGACGGCGAAGACAAGGCCGGTTACTGGGCCGTGTTCTGGGAGGTATCGAACCTCGGGCCAGTCGAGCCCATCGCAATGTGCGAGTTCACGGGCTGGAAGACGGACGAACCCTACAAGCCGAACTTCGTTCCTGAAGGGCCGCTGATCGTGCGTCGTCCGTGACAGCTTGCTCCGCGTGGATCTGACAGGATGAGAGACATGACCGACGACAATGCGATGCTGATACCGCTTATCCCTGAAGTGGCGGACCTTGAGCCCGCTCACGGTGATGTTCAGATGGCGGTCTTCAGGGAGCGGCGCGAACTGGCTCTACGAGAAGTGCGTCAGTTGACTGGCATCTCGCAACTTGCTTTGACCCTGCAGCCAGACGCTGTGTACAGGCTTGTCATTCCGACTGGGACAGTCCTGCAGCAGGGCAAAGACGGCCTCTACAGTGGCGTCCTCTATGCCGACGGCAAGATCTCGCAGCATGCTCGATTCGAAACCCTGCCGCCAGACCTGGCCCGGATTGCATCTGCGTTGGGCACCCAGATCCTGCTGGTGAGCATCGCGGTGCAACTCAACAGGGTGGAGCGATCGATCGCCTCGCTCTCGGAAGAACTGCACGACGATCGGCTTGGACGAATCTTGGGTGCCGCTCGGCTATACGAGGGCGCGCTGCACATGGCGGCCGGCGCGAAGCGAGATGCGCAACTGCTGAACGCAGTTCAGTCTCTGACTGTGGGCTTCGACCAACTCCTCCTAGAACTGAGAAAGCAGATTCAGGCGCTACCAGATACGTCCAATATGCTCTGGGACAACTGGGGCCCAAGAAGCAAGGCCGATAGTGCGGCAGACAAGCTCCGCTTGGCCGAAGCTACTCTCGGGGCCGCGGTGCATGGCGTATCGCTGATGTCTGAGTGCTACGCTGCGCTGGATGAGCCGCAGGCAGGAGCGGTGGTGATCAAGCGCTGCTTGGCGGACATAGAGTCGTGCGGCATTGAGGCCGCGGCAGAGAAGGCGCGCTTGGTCGAAGTGCGGGAAGGCAATTGCCACCCAGAGTCTCCTTGGTTGCAGTTCAGTGAAGCGCGGACGGTCTTTACCCGAGCGGCACTGTCGACTCCGCTTTGCGCCGAAGACTTGGAGCAGGGCAGTGTCATCATCGAGTTCCAAGCGCGTGACCTGATGGGGGAGCGATGAGCAGGTGCAAGTGCGGCAGAGAACTGCGTCCGGGTGAGGTGCTCTGCCCGGCATGCTCCGCCAAGAAGTCCCATCGCTGGAAGAGGATCGTGGAAATCGTCCTTAGCGTCGCAGGCGCTGTGGTGATTGGCGTCGTTTCCGTCTTCAGGCGGCGCTAGGCCACGCTCCGTCTTTGTGTACAGACAGACAGGGCAGTCATTCTGACTGCAACTGACGAACGGAACGGGACTCCGAAAGGGGTCCCGTTCCGCGTTTGGATCGCTGGTGATCTTGCGACTCGCAATTCCCGTGTCGGATGATCGGCGTCCTCGCCGCTGTTCAGTTGGGCGGTCACGCCGAGAGCAACTCAGCCCGTTGCCGCTGGCGAACGGCAGCTGCGTACGACATCCGCGGCCCCTCGACCATCAATTTGCATTGTCCAAATTCCGTGGAAGACTTTGTCTAGAGGACCTAGACAGGAAGGATGTCCCACCATGGAAGAAGAAGGTTTACGTTGTCCGACGGTTGATGCACCCAGCGCCAGACCCGAGGTACCCCGCGAGGAGATCGCCCAGCGGGAAGTGGCCGCGAGACGCGAGTTTCTGCAGGCCGTAGACGAAGCGCGGGAGCAGCAACTGCGAGAGTACGGTTCAGACGTGGTGACCCACAAGACGCCCGACTGGCTGCTCGCCATCCTCCTCAGGGAAGTCGCGGCGATTGCAGAGCGTCTCGCGATGAGTCCGGTCGAGGAGACGGATGAGGAAGCCCTCAAGGGTGTCTACGAAGCGTTGGCCCGCACGGGTGCCGTGACCGCGGCTCTCTACGAGTGGCTTCGAGTGTGTCTTGGTCTCGGACTTGTGCGGCTTGCGCGTAGTCCTCATCCGGAGGATCTCTGGTACCCGTATGTGGAGGACGCCCGGGACCCGCCGGAGTAGCTGTCGGCCGCGGAAGAAGGGTGAATGTCCACGGAGGCCTTCTGCACAAATGCGACCGTCACCTTGTCAGTCTCTTTGTCCCTCGGCCTCTATGTCTCCCACTCGGTATCTGATCCGGGGTACGGCTCGTCTCGACTACCGTGCAGCCGGCGGATGTATGATCGGGCGCATGGATACAGACTACGAAGACATACCCGTTCAGCACTTGGAAAGACGGCTCGAGTCTCTTCGGCTAGCGGCAAGGTCGTTCTTGGATACCGCCTCGAACTGGGAGGACCCGAGTCCCGAAGCGCAGGATGCTGTTCGACACGCCGAAACCGTAGAGGCGCTGTGTTCGCGCTTGCTTTCATCTCACAATCGGATGGCCTCAGCAGAGCAACTCAGAGTGCTAGCAGGACTTGGACTGGACGCCGCTGAGCATGTTGAGGAGCAGCGGCGTGCTGCGCTGCTCATGCTGGATCCCGGAGAGGCGATCATTCAGTACTACTACAGCGCCCGAGTGCTTCGTCCTGTTGCGCGATCTCTGCTCACGAGAAGACGACGCAGGACTGCCGCCGTTGTCACGGCAATCGGACTGTTGCTGGCTCTGCTGGGTGTCCTCACCCAAGTCCCGATGCAAGAGCGAGACAGCGCTGTTCGGGATGCCAAGTCGGATGCGGTTGTCGCTTCGAACGAGCGGGTGGTCCAGTCGAACGAGCAGGTGGTCCGGTCTAACGAGCAGGTGATGCTCGTCGTCACCACCGCCCAGCTGAAGGACGGGAAGCTCGCGCACGCGATTAGCTCAGTCACCACTGAGTCGGAGAGCGCGTACGCTCGCACCGATGGTTCGGTCAATGCGACCATTCTGCTAATCGACGGGACAATGAGCATGACAAGGTATCCGGTGCGTAGCGCTGTGCGGGCGTACCTCAGAGAGCGACCTCTCGACGGACCTGCGAGTGTGTTGACTTTCGGCAAGCGTGGCGCTACTGCGTTTCCGCTAGGCAAGTACTCTGAGTCGGAGATTCTAAGGCGCGTAGACGCCATACCTTTCACTGGCCAATACACGGATACCGTTAGCGGCATCCGCTACGCCGTCGATGCGGCGGCTGCGCTTGGGGACGGAACCAGAATCGTCCTGTTCACTGATGGAAGGAATGACCCGGCTCCGGACGGCGCAGACTCGGCATCACTTCGACCATCTGACTACGCGCGTACTGAGCTCGTGATGCTCGGAGATGTTGAGTCCCCGTTTCCAAACGAGGATGTGAGGTTCAAGGCAGCGTGGCAGTTCTCGAAGGAGCGAGGTCTGATAGCCTTTCCGTAGGCGGACCGGATGCGCGGGCTGCGGTTCTAATGGCTTCGACCTGACTAGCTTCGCTCGCAGGCCAAGCCAAACACGTTGGACGGGCAATCTGCGGGTGGAAGGAATGAGATTCTTGGGAACCCCATCGGCATTCAACGGTTCTGAGGAGAACCTCCATCATCTGATAGCGCTTCTACATCATGGGCGAACGCGCCTCGTCAGCGTTGAAGGACCCCCCGGCAGTGGGAAGACGACCCTCGTCCATTCGTTCGTGGACTGGACCGGGGAGACAAACTACACATTCACGAGCCTGCATCGCAGATACTCGGATTCACTGGGCACAGCCGCAGCGGAACAGGAGGTCCGGGAGCTCTTTGAATGGTACATGCATGACCCCCACTCGTACCTCGACGGCGCGTCCTACGCGACGTTTGACGACGTCCGAAATGGAGACATGCCGCAGGTGCTTGACCTCATCGCACACTATTCTCATCTGCGGTTCATTCTGATCTCAAGAGAGACACTCAGCCTCCCGCAGGGAAGTGCGCGGGTCGTGCTAGGTGGGTTGTCGCAAACGGCAAGTGTCGAGTTCGTGGCGGAGTCGTAGCGCGTGATAGGCACTTGACCCGGCTAGCGCAGGTGAAGTGGCCGGGCGAAATCGGACAGCTCTCTACGTGATGATATTGCTCCGAGGCGAAGAGACCGAGGAGGAGTATCGATCATGCCGAGACGACCGAGACCCAACCATTCACCGGCGTTCAAGGCAAAGGTCGCCCCTGAGGCGATCAAAGGCGAACAGCCCGTCATTACGATCGCCGAACGATTCGATGTGCACCCCAACTGGGATTCACGGGTCTGCTCGCATCGCGCGGCTCTGGCGAAGCGTCAAGTACGAGGACGTGTACCTCAAGGGATACGTGCATTCCGGACACCCGACGCGAGTTCTCGACGTACTTCGAGTTCTACAACTGCCGGCGCCGGCATCAGGGGCTTCAGGAGCGGACGCCGGACCAGGTCTACTGGTCTACACTACTGACGGAGAGAACAGCTGCCTGAGGAGCGGTTCGTCACCTAAGAACCGGACCAAGCTGTCCAACCAAACGCGGCCACCTCTACCGTCGCCACCTTGAGCAACGCAGAACGGATTGGAGCATATGAATCGTGATCATTCCATCAAGCCGGCAGGACGCCGCTCCCCCGTCGAGAAGTGCTGTCTTGCAGGTATCCGCGCGGCCCTTAGGCGTGACTATCCGGGCTCGGCCGCAGGCAACTCCAAAGCATAGGCCGACATCAGAGGCTCTATGAAACTGCCCAAGGTCGCTCAACGTTTCCGGTACAGCGAGGACCTAAACAAGTGGTTCTGGTTTGCCGTTGAAACAATGGTTGCCGCTGTTGTCGGCACTTTGATCGCATTCGTCTTTGGCGGCAACTACTGGGCTGCCATCTACACATTCGCAGTTCTAATGCTCTTCCTGCTTCTGCTCGTCGTGGCGATCGCGCTGCTGGAGAACAGGGTCAGCATTCTGTCGATAATGAAGCAAGGACTCAAGGACGGTCGCTACGAAGACGTGATCAAGTTCGGCAGCGCCCTTAGGGGCACGCTGTTCACCTCAAACAAGAACGAAGACATCGTCATGCTCGGCGCCAAGATCGACGAGGCTGCGTCGCGAATCGAGAGCGCCCACTACAACGCCCAGAAGGGCGACTATTCGGTGACGGTTGATGGTCGCCCGAAGACGATAATCCAGATAAGGGCCGGCCTAAAGATCGATGACCTCGGTTGGTCAATGCATCTATGCAAGAGGACCGAGGAGGCCGTCGCCAACATCGGCGAAGGTATGCGGATAGCCCGGTATCACGCAACAAGGCTCTCCGCCGAAGATTCCGAACACAGCCGCGCGGTTGTGACATCGCTAGTCCAACTTATCCTGCGAGGCTACAGACATCTCTCCGGCATCTACTACGAGAATGTCGATGAGCACTGGAGAGCGATGTTCTACGAGGATGTGACCAAGTCAATATTGTCGAATAGCGTCGACGTCGGCGCGTATGCGACCTGCGCCATAGGGTCGGGGAAGCCCAAAGGAACAACGTGTGGAGCGACTTGCGACGCGGACTACAAGGCAAAGGTCGCGTGCGCACGCAAGAACATCGTCGCGATCTACTTCGGCAGCGATGATCAAATACCCTGCGGCGACGATGTCAAGCTTCGTGGCTCGAGCGTCCCAGTCGGCGGCCTGCTGAGTCAAGCAGAAGTTGAGGACGACATCGCCCTCTTCAGACTTCTGCCTCAGGATGTGCGGCATCAGGTTGCCAGAGAGCAGTGCTACGCATGGAGTCGCAACATAGTGAAGAGACTCCAGAACGGAATGTACAGTCGAGGAGGTCTAGGCTTCATCGCCGACGGTGAGTTCACATCGCTGGTGGCGGAGGCGAGAGCGTTCTCACAAATCTACTACTACGGGGTTGCCGCCGTCCCAGATAATGACGATTTCGACAGCGTGATCAAGCAACCAGTCGTTGGGAAGTCGGAACTCAGATACGCGAGCCTCATGAGTGAGATAGAACTTGCGAAGCTGCTCAATCCTGGGACCTGCGACGGGGGGATGGACCTAGGACGCAATACTAGGATTGAGAAACTGATAGACAACTTGCGCGCTACAAGGGAGATATCCCGCGATAGGAGGGCGGACTTGTACGTCCGAGCTTCGGCACATCTCATCACCGCATACCATCTTGAGTACAACCTGAATCATCGGTATCTGACCAATGAAGCGGCCGGGAGATCGTTGGAGTCGCGGAAGCAAGTCTTGCAGAATTGCCGCAGTGCAATCGAGAGAATCTACAAGGAGATCGTCAGCTACGAGCGCAGGCCCAACCGTGACCTCCGAGACCAGTACGCACTAATAGTCCAAGACCTGCGCGAGGCGGAGGAAGACCTGAAGCGCAAGTACCGTCTGATTGAACAGCCGGAACCCGACCCCGTCGTCGCCCGTTTTGCCTCAATCGACAGTGCCAGCTATGCGATGCACATGGCGGGCGAGCGACTCACCGCCGCTGCACACGATTTCGGCGACGATGAAGTCGCACGAGTGAAGTCAAAGTGGGAGTACGAATGAAGACTTGCTACTTAGTCGTCGGAGCGATCGGTAGCGGAAAGAGCGCGATTTCGGACTTCATTCTGTCGGATCCGGCGCTCGAGCACGTCGAGTACGTAGCATCCGATGCATACAAGAGGAGGCACTTCGACTTGACGACCGCTAGCCGCGATCGGGGCTACCGTTGCGCGGACGAGTTGGCATTCATACGTATGGAGCAGCTAGGCAAGGACGGGAAGGATTTCGCATACGAACTCTCTCCGACCAACGCCAACAAGATCGACACACTCAAGCGCCTGCTGCGCAAGCACAGCTACACTGCTGTGGTGTTCTTCGTCGGCACGGAACATGTGGATATCAACCTTGCTCGATGCACCCTGCGAGAAGGAATGGGGTTCGACGCGGTTCCCGGCGAGAAGGTCCAGAGTCGCCACGAGCGGACCCTGAGCCGAGCCATCGAGATGGCATTGCTGGGGAGGAAGACTTACTTCATCGACAACAGTCGGCAGGTTCCAAGGGTCGTCGCAACCATCGCTGGCAACGAGCTTGCGGTCTTCGATCCTGAATGCACATGGTTCAGACAGCATGTCCAGCGGAGGCTTATCTAGAGTGGGGAGAATCGATGAGCGAGAATCGCATCTACACCGGGCACGAGATTGCCCGCGCGATTGTGGAGTCTTGCCAGACTAGCGGCGCTCGTGTCGTCTTCCTTGCTGGGAACGGAGGTTCAGGCAAGACAGAGCTCAGCAAGTTGATATCCATGGAAGCTGAGAAGACTGGTCACGCGAATGTCATCGATATGGACGATTTCGTGGTCGATACGAAGCTCCGGAACAGTGCGACCGCCTCGTGGGACGATCCCGAGCGTGGTGTGCTAACAGGGAGGTATACGACGGCGTTTCCAGCGTCCTACTTCCTCCAGAACGTGCGGGCCATACTGAACAACCTTGCCCAGGGCAACGACTACTATCATTGGCCCAAGAAGGCGTCTGATGCCAGTGAATGTCGGCTTCTGTACGCCGATGCGCTGGTGACAATTGTTGACGGAGCTGGAACGGTCTTCTTGGACAAGAACTCCACGCCATCCGTTTGCGTCTACATGAGATGCTCCAAGGACCTCGAGATTGCTCGGCGAGTCAAGAGAGCACGATTCAGCAACGAGCAGAACCAGAACGACGTGCTCAACGCGTACGAGGAGCGGAACAGTCAGTACCGCGCGCTCATCGAGCCGCATGTCAGTGAGTACGGCCTTCTGCTCGAGAGCCTCGAGGACTACCGACTGCAGGTCCTTCGGGACGACTCCGCGCTTCCGCTATGAAGCATCACGCACTGATCATATTCGACCTCGATGACACCCTGTTTGACTACGCGCAGACCGAAAGGGTTGCGGTCACGCAGGCGTGCATCAGCTTGGGTGTGGAATGTGGAGAGGATCCCTATTCAAGGTATCGGTCGGCCAGCAACATCGTCAGGTGCGGCTTTCGCGACATTACTCCGGAGAACATTCGGGCGTTTCGTGTAGCTCGTGCAGAGACATTTCTCGCCTTGGCCAACGAACGCGACGTGTCGCCGGGAGACTTCGTGGACGAGTGCTTGAGGAACTCGACCGTGGGGATCCTGATAGCTGGCGTCCCTGAAACACTCGGTCAATTGAGCGGAGTGTCAAAGGTCGTCGCCACGAACGGTACGGACTACCCACGGAGGAACAAGCTAGAGGGCTCCCCGATCGCCAGGCACTTCGAGGGATTCTTCACATCCGAAAGCCTCGGCGTCGCGAAACCAGACCCCGAGTACTTCTTGAGAATCCTGCAACTTTGTGGGGTGACGCGGCAAGCCGTATTGGTTGTCGGCGATAGCTACCGATTGGACATCGAGGCGGCGTCGGGGTGTGGCCTCGATTGTTGTTGGTTCGACTACCGGAACGAGTACCGGGACACGCCCCTGCCGAGCGGTGTCAGCCGAATACGGCGGTTCGAAGAGTTGACGACGGTGGTTGGCGGCGGGGCGTCATGAAGAAGAGTATCTGCTTTGACTATAGATATGATTCGTCCCCATTGGAGCGAATAGGGCTAATACAGGAGGCTGGATTTGGGGGCGTCTATCTCCACTCTCAGTACAATCCGGCCGAGTATATAGACATCATTCGGGGGGCATCTGATCTCGAAATCGAGTCGTTGCACTTGCCGTACAAGAAACTTCGCGAGGGCAAGACAATCGATGCCAGACACGTGAACGCGCTGTGGAGGGATGAGACTGAGTCCCGCGCCTACGCCGACGAGCTGGTGCGAGAGGTCGAGTTCGCGGCTAGGCATGGGATCGGCATCGTCGTGATGCACGTGACGGGCGGTGACACGCCCCCTCCCATGAACGAGAATGGCATACGGAGTATAGGCAGAGTCCTGAGCGCGTGTGAGAAGAACGGGATCGTCCTCTGCCTGGAGAATCTAAGGCGTCTTGACTACCTGGACTACGTGTTTGCCAACTTGGCAAGCGACAAGTTGATGTTCTGCTTCGATAGCGGTCACGCCAACTGTATGACGAAGAACCTGGACTCGTTTCCATGGGAGAAGTATCGGCAGAAGTTGTACTACCTCCACCTGAGTGACAACAACGGTTTGGCCGATCAGCACTTGCCGCCTTTTTCTGGAAGCATCGAGTGGGACGGGCTTATCAAGAAGGTGTGTGGCTACAACAGCGGGCTGGCACTGACGCTTGAAGTCAGAAGTGCGAGCGAGACCAGAAAGCTGCTTGCGGAGAAGGAATATCTGAAGCTGTGCTTCGATAGTCTTGTCGCACTTGAGAACATTCTCGAGGTGTAGGCCGTGCTTCTCGACGAGTTCATGGACAATCCCCGCGAAGCCTACCTGAAGGCGGAGCGATATGTGAACGTCGGATCACCGAGCGGCTTCACTGATGCGAACACTACCTCTGAGCGTACGCAGCCTAGATCAAGCTACTCGTCATTCGATTTGTGTCAGGTACGGTTCAGGGATGGCGTGCTTCTAGAGGATGTGGGTTGTCGGGACGATGGACGTTATGCAATGCAGGGGTGCATGTTCATTCATCCGGATATGTTGACACCTAGGTACTTGCCGGACGCGAGCTATTCAATTCAGGCCATGACTGCCGTTGCCCCGACGGCGAGCGGCAGAACGGTTCTGTCGTTGGATGGTGGATTCTTCATCAAGCTGGCGTATCTCGACTACCTCGGACGGTTGATAAGGCACATTCGGAAAGAAATGGTGTTGTCTGCGTGCGAAGTGACCCAGCAGTTAGTGACAGCCCTGAGGTCTGGCAAGTGCAACAGCGCCTTCGGCATCTTGAGAGAAGACTGTGGCCGGGTCGCCTATGTCCCGCGGGGAATGTTGTCAGAAACGGTCGATGCACCCCTGGACGAGAACGGCTGCTACGAGTGGAGCGTGTTGTTTAGGGACGCTCGACCATATCCGCACTCAGAAGTACGCGAGGCGATGATCCCGTTCTTTGCGCTGCTGAGCCAGGAGTACAGCCCCGCGTTGAAGAGCCCGCTGCTGGTTCAAGACAAGCCGCTGTTGATTCAACTATTCGAACGTCAAGGGCGACCCATGCCGACGTTCTTGCTTGAAACTATTCTGTACCCGCTGTTCAACACGTACTTTGATGCACTTCTTCTTGCGGGCGTCGAGTTGGAGGCGCACGCACAGAACATGCTTCTGACTATCGACGAAGGGGGCGCGATAGGGCGCATCGTCTGCAGAGATTTCGAGTCTGCCGCCCGAGATGTGCCATTGATGGAGTGGCTAGGCATCGACTACGTGCGGCATGGCGATTACAAGTGCAACAACATCGGACCTTGTGAGCCCGGACAGAAGTATCCAAAGTACCATATCAATCACAGCTTCATGTTCGATTTCAAGTTGGGCGAGTACGTGGTGACGCCGTTGATTGAAATGGCACAGCGCTATCACCCTTTCGACCAAGACGACCTTGTGAAGAGGATTAGGGAGTTCAACGCGCAGTTCATCGAGCGGCTGCCGGAAGGATTCTTCCCCCCGGACTGGTGTCACTACGAGGATGTCAACTGGGACAAAGAGGTACGGGCTAGAGAGTACATTTGGCAGAGCAATCCAAAGTACAGGTAGCAGTAGTTGAATCGATCCGAGTTCGACCATCTGGTGTGGCGAATCGGCTCCGGGACGCACGGGGCCGCCGGTGGCGCAAGCGCGATTGACGCCTTGATGATTGGTCAGGGCGCCAGCCAATTCAGGCACGTGTTTACCCCGCGCGGCGAGGGACTACATGAGTTGCGCTCTCTCAGCAAGGTGGTCCTTGCATTGTGCGTGGGCATTGCGATCGAGTCGGGCCGGTACTCTGTCGATGGCAAGGCGTTCGGGCTTGACAGTCGGGTTTGGCCGATGCTTCGCCGGAGCGTCAATGTCGTGAATCAGAAGAACATTCCGTTTCTTGAGCGGATGACGGTACGGCATCTACTGACGCAGACAGCAGGGTATTCGGATGGCGAGTTAATGTGCTGTTCGTGGCTGATAGGCAGAGACCGGGGCAGGTTGCTCGAAGTTCTACTAAATGAACCGATGGGGGTCGCGCCTGGCGAACGGTTTGTCTATTCGAATGCCTCCGCCTTTCTACTGTCCGCGTTCCTTCAAGAAATGTCGGGCGAGACCGTCTACGAAGTTGCTCAGAGAGAGTTGTTCCGTCCTTTGGAAATACTTGAGCACTCGTGGACGAGCTATGGCGACTATTCTGCTGGCGCAACAGGACTGTTCTTACGAGTCGACGATCTTCACAAGATCAGCAGACTGCTTCTGCAGGGCGGGATGTGGAAGGACGAACAGATTGTCTCCGCCTCGTTCGCGGGAGTCATGGCTCAGAAGCACGTGGATGTCCTTGAGAGCCAGTGGAGAGAAACCGTGCTGTCTCCAACTGGATATGGGTTCTTGGTGTGGGTCAACAAGGACGGCTACTACGCGAGTGGGGCAAACGGGCAGTACCTGATCGTTCAACCTAGGAAGGAAGCCGTAGTATCGATCCTTTCGAACGACAGGCGTTCCGGCGAGTTGTTGAGCGGCATATTGGCAGCATTGTAGAAGTGCAAGGCGGCGCAGGCTTTGGTCGCGCCATTCTTGGTGCGGCGTCCCGAGCTAGAGTTGGAATACGAATGGAACTCCGGACCCGTGCGCACTACATTGCGAACGCGGTGAAGAAGCAACCTGTCGAAGGCGAGCGGTCTCACTAGCAGTGACCCCGCTCTTGCAGGCGTGCCTTGACGGTCTTTGGATCGACGCGGAGTCCCTTGCCGAGTTGGGCGAGCGACATTCCCTATCGATAGAGCTCGACCGCCTGGTCGATCTGTGTCTCGCTCAGGCGCCAGTACTGCGTTTCAACGCAGTTCAGCTTCAGATAGCGCATTCAGTCCGCTTCGCAGCCGGTTCGACACACAACGACTTCCGGAGCACGGCCGAACGCTACTCATCGCTCTCGGTCTTCTCCTCCGGCTCCCTCCTTGTCCACGAATCCTCGTATTCGGCGTCGACGAGGTCTTGTGGACGGCCATACTTCAGGCCCGAAAGGTGCAGCAGCGCCGTGCGCAACTCCCGGCCGGTCAGCCGCTCATCCGGGGCGAGAGTGGTCAGGCCGAATGGCGGCAGGACCCTCCCGTGCGCGCCAGTACGCACAACACAGTTGTAGTTTGCGAGCCTTGTGAGATCGCGTTCCGAGTACCCCTCGAACTGGGAGCCGATCGCTGCGGCATCATCGAGTCCGAGTCTGAACGCGATGAGCGTACCGACATTGCCGAACACGGCGTTGCGAAGTCGCTCGGACAGTTGACCGACGTGCTGATGCGCGAGCGTCAACGCCAGGCCGTACTTGCGCGCCTCGGCGATGAGCGCGTCGAAGTCTGCCAGTGCGAAGTTCTGGAACTCGTCCACGTACATGTTGAAGGTGCGTCGCTCTGATGCTGGCACGGAGGCGCGCGCCAGAGCTGCCATCTGCGTCTTGACGATGAAGATGAGCCCGAGCCACATGGCGTTGGTCTCGCCCAGTACGCCACGGGGGAGCTTGACGAGCAGCACCTTCCCGCTGTCCATCACCTCGGGCATCGAGATGGTCGACGAGTTCTGCCCGATCACGGAGCGCATGAGCCGATTGGACATGAACGCACCGAACTTCGCCACGAACCATCCGAGCATCTCGCTCCTGTGGTAGTCCGAGGTCCGGCCCATCTCGTCGACCCAGAACGACCGCACGGAAGGCTCCTTCACGTGCCGCAATCGTTCCACGAGGAACGCGTCGTTTGTGAAGAGGCGAGGGATGTCGAGAAGCGTCCCCCCGTCAGGGGGAGCCATCACCGTCAGCGCCGCATTGCGGAACCAGTGTTCGAACCGCGGTCCCATGATGCCAGTGTGACCCGGGTCGTAGATGCGGTAGAGCATGTTGATCATCTGCTGAACCACGAAGTCCTGGTCGGTCGGCGACTTCGCGTCAAGCAGGTTCATGGCTACGGGCCGCTCCATGTTCCCCGGATCGAAGAGGATCAGATCCTCAGCGCGGTCGCGTGGAAAGCGGTCCAAGATCGCCTCGACCAGGTCGCCGTGCGGGTCGATGACACACACCCCGGCGCCGGCGTTGATGTCCTGAAGCGCGAGATTCAAGAGCAAGGTGGACTTGCCCGTGCCCGTCTGCCCCACCAAATAGGTGTGCCGCATGCGATCCTCGTCCGTCAGCGCCACGGGGCGTCTGCCCATTCCCAAGCCGAGGAGCCGACCTTGGTCCGGCACGGCGTTCGGTACCGGGCGGGGGGCCGGATCCAGCGACGTACAGGCGAGAGGAAGGAACCCATCGGGGCTGGGAATGGCCAGCTCCGACAGAATCTCCTCGAGCGAGGCGAGGTAGCAGTCGTTCACTGTCTCGTGCCCCGGCTGCTCTTCGGCCTGTACGCCCCACGGCTCGAAGCCCAAAGTCGCGAGGTTGCGCGCGAACACGCTTGCCTCACAGGGGTCGCACGCCGGCGTCCACTGGAGCGCGAGCCAGCTTGCGGCGAGCGCCTCCTGAGCGGCCGCCAGGAGAGCGGGCTGCAGAAGCAACTCAGTTGCGAGCGAGACCCGAAGGAACCCGAGACGCTCCGACGACGCAGTTCGGCGTTGCAGCACTGCGGCGGCGAGTGCCACTGCCGATCTCGGCGAGCCGTTCTGCGGGGGGTCGGTCAGGGAACCGCCGGGGCCGATTCCGACGGGGATGGTGTCGATGGCACGTTCAAGTTGCGCGAGTTCCTTGTCCAGCACCGCGCGTTCCGCTATGTCGACGTGCGTTGGAGCCGCCGCGAGACTCAGGACACATCCGCCAGGCGTCGTCGCCATCATCTTGACCAGCAGCGCGAGCTCGTCAGAATCGGCCCCGAGCAGAAGCGGCACGTCCACGCGTGTGTCGTCGGCCAGCGAGACGTCGAGCTCGCGCCGGAGCAGATCCCCTCCGGCAGCTATTGAAAATGGCTCGAGTAGGGCCGCGACGGCCACCGCGTCCAGTTCGGTCAGTTCCCAGCCTGGTAGCAGCGCCTCCGCCAGCGACTTGACTGCGGTCATTCGATCGATGAGTTCGTCTGTCGCTCGCTGCTTGTCGTCGGCCGTGGCACGGATGACAAGCGCGCATTCCAATGGCGAAGCTGGCCGCTGCAACCACCGGACCTCAATCGCTCCGTCCTCCAGCAAGGGCCACGCGGCGCCGAGCAAGCGCGGGAGGCGAGCGCCGTCTCCGCGCGGCATCGCAGCGACGCGAAGCGCTCCGAACGCGCTGTGGCGCGCCCAGCCCTGCGCCTCGCTCTCGGCGCCGTCACGCGAGACCACTTCATGCGCGACGTGGTGTGCGGCAGCGCGTTCGGGCTCCGGCGTGGACTTTGGAGCCGGCGATCGGTGCCTAACCATGAGCACTCCCCCTCGATCGGATGCAGCCCATGATTGCAGATATCGAGGCGGTGCGGTTTGCCTGCGCGTGGGCCGCCTTGCCGTAACGCAGGAAGAGCGTCTGGTCAGGCGTCGATGGGGCGAACAAGTGGGTTTGGCACCCTGCACTGCCGAACATGTTCCGGAGTCGGATCCCCGGTCATTCCGACCCACTGCTCACCGCCGGGCCACTCGCAGCACAGGATACGGGCAGCCATGGCGGAGAACTGGTTTGTACGCACCTCCCTCTTCTCGCAAGGGGGGCCTCCCGCGCACAGGCTGATGTCCGATACAGCGATGGCGCTGTCTACTTGACTGACTGCGACTGTCACCGGCCATCAGCTCCGGCAGCGTCCAGGCGTGGTCGGACGAACATCCGCTACCGATTGTCGGCGCGAATCGGAAGACTCGACCTCCGCTCTCCAGACCCGCTGTTGCCCGTGAAGTACGCTATTCTTGGCCGGTCAGGCCACACGTATTTCGTGCTCAGTCGAGGGGGGAAAGCATGGCGAAGCAAGCCACCGCCCTGCCGAGCGCTGGCGACGTTCGAAGGGAGATCCTGAAGACGCTCAGTGCTCTGCACACTAGGTTCATCACAGACGAAGACGCCCCGGAGATTCGAGACGACCAGAACGCGCCGAACCTCACCATGGCGTGCGAGGTTCTGGAGACCTTCCTAGTCCCCGCGCTCTACGGAGGGATGCAAGCCGAGGTTAGCGGGCTCCTATCGTACGCGGACGCACGCAAACTCATGTCTGCCGTCATCTCGCAGTACCAGGCGTCGGACTACGACAACGAGGTGTTTAGGGCCGGCAGCTACTTGGGCGATCCCGAGGGGGGAACGGCCCACGACGCTCAAGTTGTCGATGCAGCAAGCTTCTGCCTCACCGCATGCATGCACTTCCGCGCCGTCTACGAGTCAGACGTCAGGCTCGACGGCGAGGTCGACTCCACCACGGCGAACATGATCGACGAAGCGCTCACGTTCCTCTGGAGCGCTCGTGCCGAGGAACTCGACCAAGACAAGCGTCCTCGCCCTACTGGTTGGAACTGGGGGCGTCTCGGCGTGAAGTACGCCTATCGTTACTTCACGTACGTTGCGTTGGACGGCGTTCTGGACTTCCTCTTCTGGGCGGAACAGCCCGCTGCGGACTGGGTCTTGGGCGAAGCCGGTGTAGGGAATGTCAGGAAGTACCGAGGGTTCGTCAAGGACCTCGCCAAGAGCATCCTCACCTACTTGGATGAGGCTGAGTTGACCAGAGGAATGCTGCGGCTCAAGGACGATGTCTCGGGCGTGGACCAAGCAAGCTGGTACTACAACCTTTGGACGATCTACTCACTACTGATGATGTGGGAGACGGGTTCGACTCTGGGTCTTGCAGACGACGAGCGCTCGGAGCGGCTAAGTGGAGCTATCGAACTGCTGATCTCCCGTTACATGCCGAACCCAGCGAAGCCAGAGTTCGAGAGGGACTTCCAGTTCAATCTGGCCATCGTCAAGTCGGAAACTGAGGTGCAAGGCATCGGCGTCTGGCTCGACCGCGGCTTCGCGCCCCTGATGCTGAAGTCCTATTCGAGCTACGTGCCCTTGCTGTCGGCGCGGACTGATGCGACAGACGACAACATGGGGCGCATGTACAAAGCTCTACAGTCTCGGCGTCTCCCCGGTGGCGAATGGGACACGATCGGCGGCTTCTCTATCTACTACACGGAACGGGCGATAGAGGGCCTCGTCAACATGCTTGACTACCTGGCGATGGACCACACTGTAGGCGCTCCCGAAATCATCGAGGCTGGCGGCAAGGCGCGACCACTCACCATCCGGGTCTCCCCGGACGACTTGAGAGCCCTGCTCCAAGTGAGTGACGACCAAGGTCCAGTGGTGGACGAACGAGCACTCTACGCCGCGGTCGACAGAGCGTTCTGCGTGATGGAAAGCGAGTTTCCGGAGTCGGGAATCTTGGACAGCACACGCGTCCTCATCGATGAAATACGCGAGGATGGCGATGACGCTCTCATGGTGTTCGTTGCCGAAATGGGCGCGATGTCCGTCGTCGCCGAGAATCTCAAGAAGAAGTATCAGGCCGCACGGCAGAAGCGGACCAAATAGGCGTTAGGAGCAGTTCGTGCAGACGATCACGTGCTTTTCTTACAAGGGCGGAGCTGGCCGCTCGACTTCGGGCGCCAATGTCGCGGCCGAGCTCGCGAAGCGGGGAAATCGGGTGGCCGTCATCGACGCGGATCTCGGCGCGCCGGGCCTGCACTACCTCTTCGGAGTAGACAAGATCAGCGATGACCCGGACTACTTGGGCACCCATCACCTCCTGAACGACATGATTCGCATCGACGATCTCATAGAGCGAAGCTTGATCGATGTCGGGGCTAAGCACGACGACAATCGCTCCTGGAACTTCGACGATTCGGGCGGCAAGCTCGTACTTCTCGCCAGCAGCCCAAACCATGTGCCTCCGCTGGAACCCGAAGATTACGCCAGCAGGCTTGCCACGGACTGTCTAGGCGTGCTCCGATCGCGTCTTCAAGAGAAGGGCTACGACTACCTGATCATCGACTCGGCGAGCGGCATCGGGCCAGTCGCTGGCGTCTGCATGGACAACAGCGACACTGTTCTCGTCTTCTTCCGCTGGACGCGCCAGCACGTGCGAGGGACTGCGGAATGCATCACGGAACTGCTGAGCACCGGACTGTGCAGCAACCGGGCTTTGCACACCATCGCGACGTCGGTTCCCTCAGACGAGGAGCTCAAGGGTATCAGCGACATGATTCTCATGAGGTCCCTGGCCGTCTCCCGTTCGGAGTACGAGGACATCCTGCGCGACGTCGGAGACGCAGGAGCCATTCCTGTCGTTCAGATTCCTGAGTACATTCCTTTCAAGTGGTCCGAAAGGGTCGTGGTCTTCGACACGGATCTGTTCACGCCACTTGCGAACTTCATTGAATCGCTAGAACAGGAAGGTGCCGCCATCTAGCATGCGTGTAGACATCGAGTTTGCCCACGCCTATGTGAGCCCCGTCCAGTTGCCGGACATCGAAGACATGCGGCGATCCGCGTTAGTCACGGCCAGCGTGGCGAAGTGGTATGCGGATCGGGGGGCGGATGTTTCTCTCTCTGTGCTGATCGATGACTACTCGTCTCCGGGCGGAGATTTCGGGGCGGCCCTTGCTGCAGCCGTCGCGCTGGACCCGGCGCCGAACGTCGTGTTCGAAGAGGGGAAATTCGTGGACAGCGCCGAGAGGATGGTGTCTCGCCTGCGCAGCAAGTTCCTCAAGGAGCGAGTGACGGGCAGAACTTTCCTAGCCGAGGGACGGGACCTCACAGAGGCCGTGTCGGAGAGCCGCGGCGTCACGATGTTCGACGTGCTCAAGGAGCGGGCGGATATTGCGCCATCGAAATTCCGTTTCGCGCTGAATTTCGATGTCGACTTCATCGGCTCCAACGGAGAGAAGCGGCTGTCATGCCCTGTCTTGGCAGCCGCATGGCATGCCTATCGGCTGGGTCTCGAAACGGAGCACGTGCCGTGCGAGTGGGGGGATGTCTCGTACCCTGTCGACTACGCGGTGAGCGTCCTGCCCAGCGACTACCTCCAAGTTGAGGCCAGCACAAGAGCGCTCTTGTCGGCTTTGGGGCCGCAGGGGCGCGCGGCAGCCAGCCGGTGCCGAACGATCTTCTACTAGCCGAACCGAAGGGAGAGGGCACCCGTGATCGGTTCCGCCCGAGAGAACCAATTGGGTCAGGTGTTCACGGGCCTGTCGCTCTCCACATGTTGCGTGGTCGCGCTCGGCGAAGTGCTGAGCAGAGACGAGGTAGCGCATACACTGTCCCAGCGCTTGGATGGGCGTCCAGTTGAGATCTCCGATTGGGACAAGACCGATCGATTCTACATGCTTGGCCAAGTCACAGACGGCGACGCCGGCGTGGCGATCACTCGGTTTCGTTTCCAGCGACGTGTCCAGCAGATGTCGGTCGAGACAGGGGCTCGGCGGGTCGGTGAAGACAGGATCTTGCTGCGGAACTTGGTCGCGACGTGTTCGCTGACCCTGTATGACTCGCAGTGGGCCTCACTCGCCGTGACGGTTCCGATCGCTACTGAGATTCGAGATTCTCGGGACTATCACGCGGCTCTCGCATTTGACGGCTCCGGTCGGCCGATCGACGGCTTGACCCCCGACCAAGTCGTCGGTCTGGCGCGCACCTTCTCAGGTTGCGAGTGTGGCAAGTCCCCGGCCTGCGAGATTCTCGGCGGTCCCGCCTTCTGTTCTTCGGTCGGCATGCGATGCGGAACCGAATCCGCGAGACACCCCGGCCAGATGACGCTGGTCTGGTCGTTGGACCCGCAGGCTCTCGAGGACCCGAAATCCGACATGAACTCCGCCGAGGCCGCCCGATCTCTGCCGTTCGCGATCGCCGGAATCGTTGCCGGCGACGACCGGTGGGCAGACAAGTCAAGGGACCAAGCGGCTGAGGGCGTCGGGCAGCATGTCGGACCGACGAGCATGGTCGCTGACGTGTGCGGCACTCACCTGTTCCTGTTAACACTCGGGGAGAGCGAGCGTCGCAGAAAGGACATTTACGATTTCGGCACCTACGAACCTCAACTCAGGGCGCTCGAGTACGCCTTGTACCAGAACGCTATCGTGGCCAGTGCCGACGCGGCTGTCTCGGAACTCGAGCGCGAGACCGAGCGGCTCATCGGAGTCGACAGCGACCGAGGCGACCGCGACAGTGAGGACACGTTGCTCAAGCTGCTGCGACGAGTCTGGAGCACGCATGCCGGCGTACTGCTCGCCTGCGAAGCCCGATACAAGCCGTGGATCTTCAAGTACCCGCTTGAGCAGCAGATCGTCGACGCAGTGCTCGCGCAATCCGGGACGAACCACCAACTCGAGTCGATCAGGACTAGGTTGCGCGCACTCAACACCTTGGCCGACGAGGCCCACAGCATCGCTGCTGGACACCAGCTTTCAGAGCAGCAAGCCCGCCTAGTCGAGATACAGAACACCAATCTCGTTTCGCAGCTGGAGCTCAGAGACTTGACTTCCCAGCTTGCGAATCTCACTGCCGCCTCGCAACGGAGCAGCGAGAAGCTCGGCTGGATCAATGCGCTGATCGTGATCACCGCGTCGATCAACCTCTTGGCTGTGATCGCCGCGGTCAACGCCTCTTCCCAATTCGGGCAGAACCTCGCCGCGGTGTGGCGGGATGCAGTCCCGATAGCAGTGACGTTGGCTGCAGGCGTGGCCTTCTTGACGGTGGCCTCGATCGGTCTGACGTATCTGATGGGCAAGGCCGCTGCGCTGGGTCGAGGTGGAGACAGGGAGGCGGAGAATCCACCCTATCTCTCGAAACTCAAAGTCCACGAGTCTCTGCGGAAGTCGAAGGTCGTGAGTGCGCTCGTGGATCAGTTCGAGAGCGGCTACCGTACGATGGCGCCCGACTCGACGTTGTCCCTCCGAGTCCAAGCCGACGCTGACCACGACTTGGACTCCCTGTTCGGAAGATGGGACGACACTATTCATGAACTCGAGACGGCCTGCGACCAGGTCTACAACGCGTTGAAGGAGCGCGACTAGCGAACAAGGACGCGGTCTGGGGAGTTCATCCCACGGTAGCGGGCAACCGCAGCGCCGCCGCGTCTGCGTAGCAGGCAGCCCACACGGGGAAGCCGGGGAGAGGGAGTCTCGGTGGCAGTCGTGTCGGTCTGGCGCGTGGTGCGATCCCGGCCCTCGCCCTACTTGTTGCTCACGAACGCCTCGGCGATCCGCATCGCCTCACCAGCCGACGACGCCTTCTGCGAGGGACCGTCCCAAGGCGCGACCAGGCCGCCACTGATTTCCTTGACGTAGACGGCGCCCCACTCGTTCCACTTCACGTGGTACTCCCTGCCGCTACCGCTCCGGACCTTGCCGACTACGTTGTCCCCCATGGGCTCCTCCTCTGCGTGCGGTGAACGGCCCCGGTCGCGCTGCGGGCTGCCCGCGGGGTCTCGCCCGTACCTGAGTCTATACAGCACGTGACTTGCCGACCAGGGATTGCCCCATATCCGTCGCACCGGACGCAGCAACGGAACCTTCCTACGGCAGGTGGGTCAGTTTCACGTCGTCAGCGACACCCGCCACGGCGCCTGACCAGCATCGGGTCGCCGGCAATGGGCGCGTGCCTCCTGTTCGTCGAATCGAGCATCCTATAGACTCAGCTTCTGCGTCACGGGGCAGTTCGACCTCAGGGGGGTAGGGTTTGACGACACTCAGCAGCAAGTCTCGCAGATTCTTCGGGCGGTCCTTGGCGTTGGTGCTGGCAGCGGCGCTGCTCGTGGGGGCCGGGCCGTCGGCGGCGTTCGCCGCCGGCGTATCTCGCGTGGACATCTTCAAGACCTTGAAGGTCGACCAGGTCTCGGGTGATGTCATCGTGCTGGTCGACACCTCCGCCTCCATGAAGTCTGGTGGCGCCTACGGCCAGGTCCGTACCGCCTTGAGCGTGTTCCTAAAGGCTCTCTCGCCGAAGGATCACCTGTCTCTCCTAACCTATGACGTTGCCCCAGCCATTCGCTACTCGGGCACGATCGGGAACGGCCAAGCCGCGGTCAGGCAGTTGCCCGCAGTGCCGGCAGGTCAGCGAACGGACATCGGAGCCGCAATCGAAGCGGCGTTGAACGAACTTGGGCGTCCTGATGCTGCTGACGTGGCGACGGTGATCCTGGTTACCGACGGAGTGCAGGATCCCCCCGTTGGCAGCAAGTATCCGAGTGCGTCTAGGGGCGCGTGGTCGACGCTGCGTCGTCGAGCGGTCGCCATCGGCAGGAATCGAACCGTAAAGGCGTACGCGCTCGGGATCGGCGGCAAGAGGACCGATGCGGCCGTACTCAAGAGCGTCTTTCCGGAGGCCGCGCTCGTCGCCTTGCCGAGCAACCAGCTCGGACCGTACTTCGACCGCGTGAAGGAAGAGGCGCGCATCGCCAAGGCGCAACAAGTCCTAGGTACGGACCTTAACGGGATGGTGCGGGCCACGTGGCAGATCCCGCAGTTGGATCTCAGCAGCGGTCGCGCCGACGTCAAGCTGACGTTGAGTTCGACGACCAAGTACATTCCTCTGGTCGTGGCGCGAATGAATCCGTCGGTTCAGGGTCTGCCCGGGAGCATTGCGGGCCTTCCTCCCGGCGCCGAGCTGAGCCCCGGCCAGAGTCGAAGCTACGATCTGAGTCTGACGTGGCGCCCGCCGGAGGAGCTGCGCATCGGCAAGCGCGCCGTGCAGAAGACAGGCACGCTCTCGGTGGCGGGCGCCGTCACTTCGCCGTGGACGCAAGTCCTCGACCGGGACCTCGGTCTGTCGTTCGCCCCCAGTCTGGAGTCGTCGAACGGGGGGTTCTCGGCCAGCGGGCTCGTCGGCATCGGGTGGGTCACGGCGTCTGCTATTGCGGCCCTGGTGCTAGTGCTGCTTGGGTTCCTGTGGCTCCAGTACCTATGGACCAAGCCGAAACTACGGGGGACGCTGACCGTGGCAGAACGGATCGCCGGCAGTGCCGTGGTAGCCGCGCCGACCGGGACCGAGACCGACCCGGGAGAGCCGGTCGCTTCCAGCGGTAGTTCTCTTGGAGGAACGAGTTCGTCGTCCTACGTCCTCGGCGGACGCAGGGTCAAGATCGGCATGACTCTTCGCACGCCGAAGATGTCGGGCGAAGGCACTGTGCGGGGGCGCTGGGTGCCGGCAGCGGGTCCTGGCAAGAAGGGCTCGAAGGTGGTAGTCAGGAAGGGTCTCAAGAAGGGCAAGGAGATCGAACTCACAATTCGGTATAGGTTGCCGGGTGGCAAGTGGCAACGAGTCAAGTGCGCATGGGGAAAGGCCGCGTCCGGTTCCGGAGTCAGCTTCAACCACAAGGCGTAAGGGGGAGTCATGCGAAAGGCACTGGTTATCGGCGTCGGCGGCACAGGCGCTTGGGCACTTACCCACCTGAAGAACCGTCTCCTGACGGATGCGCGATACGCTCGGATGGGCTCGATGGGTGCCAGCGCCGGGGAACAGGCGTCTGCGGTCGGGGCCGGGGGATGGGACGACACCTTGTCGACCTGGCCGAATGCATTGCTGGAGTATGAGATAGACGCCGCTCGCCCGAGCGTGGGCGAAGGGACTTCCTTGGTCGACGGCGAGTTCCAACACGTGACCGGAATGCCTCTTGGCAGGACCCTAGAGCACTTGCAGCAGTTCAAGGACGACGACAGCGACGCGAAGTTCAAGGAAATACGCGAGTGGCTGCCGCACCGGCAAGCGGCCTGCTACGACCTACAGCGCGCCCAGCAGTTCCTTATCGACGGCGCTGGCGAGGTGCGCCAGTACGGACGGGTCGTCCTCTTCTTGGACGAGACTCAAAGCGGAAAGTACATCAGGCAGAAACTGGTGACGGAGTTGCGGCGGTTGACCACCGCAACCGTGCCCGCGGACGGCGACAGCACGAACTACATATATGTGGTCGGCTCGCTGGCTGGGGGGACCGGCGGTGGCATGCTCCTGGACATCATGGGCATGTTGCACCAAGCGGAGGACGGCTTCCCAGGGCAGCGTTTCTTCAACACCGGCTACCTTGTCCTTCCGACCTACTACACGGCAGTGCTCAAGGACCCGTCTCAGGTGGACGTCGTCAACGCCAACGGGTACGGCATGGCGCGTGAACTCGAGCGAATGATGGTCGCTCCATCCACAGTGGAGTTCCGGTGGCCCGAGAAGGCCTCCTACCAACTCACCTACGCCGCGTTCGATCTGTGCTATTTGGTCGACGGAACCCGGGACGACGGGGGCCGCGCGGTCACCCCGGGGGAGAACCCGGAGCGGGGTTTGCCGGCGGCGATCGCTGACATGGTATATGCCTCGATCTTCCCGTCCAGCGGCGGAACAATGAGCAGCGTCCTCTCCAATCTAGCGACCCGTGCGGTCAAGAAAGGAATCCTCGACCGGTTTTCCACGTTTGGCTCGTTCTCGCTCACTTATGCCTGGGACCCGACGATGCGAAGCTTGGCGAACCGCGCGGCCGCCGATGTTCTGGGGTTGATGGCGGATGCGCCCGGCGCCAAGGAGGCTGGCGAGGCTGCGGCCAACGAGTTTGTGTCTGGCAAGGGCGCGTTGGGCGGCTATTCCTCGCAGAGCCAAAGGGAGCAGGTACTGCCGCTGCTCGCGCAACATGCACTCGGCGCGAGCCCGAGCTCCCCTGTGGAGTTCATGGATCAGTGGAGCCCGGGGGACGCCTATCTCATGCCTCAGGTCGGGGGTGTCGATATCCCTCCCGCGCCGACGCTTCGCGACTACTTCCAAGAGTTGAATCTCAGTCTTATGCGGAAGGCGGGCGAGCACGAGCAAGTGATCGCAACGCTTGAGAGCACCGGGGATTCCCTGGGGGTGCTCCCGGCGTTCTGGGGTCTCGACCCCCACGAGGTCTACCAAGGCAAGGGCGACCCGACCTTCTGGAGCGCGGTCAACCGCAACCGTCTGCTAGCCGCCGCCGAGTTCGAGAAGGCGGTGCGTATCGGTGCTGCCGCCGTCTCCCACAGAAAGCGCTCGAGCGGTGGTCTTGCCGCGGCTCGCGCCTTTGCTGACCTGCTGCAGAAGAGGTGCGAGACGCTCTCGGAACTTACCAAGGCGCGGCTGGCTGTTTGGCAGCGAGACGCGAACATCACTGGTGCGACCAGCGAAGTCGCCGACGCGAAGAAGGACATGACAACCGGCGGGCTGTGGGACACGATCGATGACGCCAAGGAGCAGGCTCGCTACATCGATGCGCAGCAGACCCTGCTGGGGCTCCAGCTCGATGAGGCCTGTATCCAGGCACTGCAAACCCTGTGCGACGAGTTCGGCAAAGCGGCAGGGCGCGTCGTCGACGAGATCGACGGCTGGAAGGCCAGTGTTCAAGTTCTCAAGGCCGCCTGCAGCGAGGACCGCCGCAGGATTGACGAGGCCCGCGAGCAGTTGCAGTTGGTCATGTTGCAGGACTACTACCCCCAGCCGAACGACACGGCTGAAGAGGCCCTCTACAAGGAGTGCGCTGGAGAAGAGGGTGCACGTTCGCACCTGCTGGAGCTAATCGACAAGCAGCTTGGGTGGGACTATCACGAGAGCGAGAAGCATCCGCTGGGGCGGATCATCTACAGTCACACGGACTACACAGGCAAAGCTGCCACGAACGACGAACCCGGGAACATGGCCAAGGGCGTCGTGGTGGGCGACGTCATGCCCTTGTTCGTGGACCTCCGCAAGAAGAACCTGTTCGAGATCCTCGAGCTTGAAGGCGAAGCAGCCCAGCGGGTCGCCGACCGCATCATGGGCAACATGGGGCGTCTTTCGAACCACGATCCACTTGGCGGCATCGAAGACGGACACGGAGCTATGCAGCAGGAGATGGACTTCATCTTCGCGTACTGGCCCACCCAGGGCCCAGGCAGCGCGCTGGCGTCAAGCGTGCACGATCTTCTCGCCAGGAGGGGCCTTGGCCTCCACGACCTGGGAAGATGGGCTTGGTTCAACGAGCAGACCAACCAGGAGAACACTTTCAACGTCGATGCTGACCACTGCGCATCTGACAAGCTGATTGCACTCTCGATGCGGCACTTGGCGAAACTCGGTTCCTTCACCGTAACGAATCTCCTGCGCGACTCCTATCTCGCAAGAAGAGACCGTGATGTTGTCTGCCCGTCGCCGCACTTGTTCGCCGAGGAGCAGGCCGCGGCACATCTGGAACTTCTATCCGAGGGTCTCTATCGCGCCGGCTCAGTCAAGCACGCGCTCTCCGAGACGCCGCCTGCCTTGGTGCCGCTGGCTCGGGACCAGGGACTGCTCCAAATGGCCGCGACTTGCTTGGCCTACGGGCAGTTCGAGGACAAAGGAACGAAGGGCGCGCAAGGGACTGCGGAGTGGTACGTGACCGGGGCTTCGACAGCACCCTTCTTTGTCGAGAAGCGCGACGAACCGGGAGCAGGGTCTTTGGTCGAGGCTCTTCAACGGCTGCTGAAGGTCGCGGAGAGGGACGCCGAAATCGCGCGCGGTCGGGCCGAAGTTCGGACGCGCGGTCTCGAGTTGCAGCAGCAGCAGGACGCCAAACAGAAGCTCTTGGATTTCGCGAAGTCGGGCAGCGACGATGTCGAAGCAGCGGCCAAGGCCACCAACGCCATGCTCATGGTCGCGGCCGCTGTGGCTGCCGCCGCGCTGTAGGAGCCTGCTGGAGCTGCAGATGTGCGGGCCTCCGCCTCCGGCCAGTGCGAGTGGCTGCTTGAGAGATGTTGCAGCATCGCTCCCCCGGGGTCTGACACGCTCGCGTCTGCGGTGCACTTGAGTCTGCTGGGCGGGGGAGATGAAGGAGCGGCGTGGAATGTCCGAACTGTCGCAGGAGCGTCGACAAGGACACGACGACCTGCCCTGTATGTGGACTGAAGCTCGGTAGCACCGACGCTGGGGATGCTTCTGCTCAAGCGCCGGTGCTACACGCGGCTCCCTCCAGAGGACCCGTCCAGCAGTCAGCCGCGCTTGTGCATCGGCGCTCTGCTTCCGGCGGCCAAGCCGGCTCGGGTGTCCCATCATCCTCGGGCGGCATGGTTGGTCGCGTCTGTCAGGTCGAGGTCATCAGCCGCAATCGGGGTGGTGGGTGCCTCCGGGCGCTTGTCGGGCTCCTCGCGGCCAGCTTCCTGGCTCTCTACGTTCTTCTCAACATGCAATCGCTTGTGAGCTGTCTACTGCCATTCGCGGTCGTAGGCGTCTTGCTCTGGATGCTGCTGTCGTGGATCGGCCTTTCGGGGATCTTCGGTCGCATGGTCTTCGGAGGTGCCGCTATTGCAGCGAGCGCGGCTGGCGGAGCCGCAGTAGGCGGTCGGGGCAACCGGCGCACGGTACCTGTGCTCGCATTCGGCATTGCGCCCCTCGGCGACCGGGGTACGCAGAGGATGGACGTCCATCTGCCGGGGCACCAGACGGGCGTCGGCGTCGGCGATGAGGTGCACGTCGTCGGCTTCCGCTGGAACGGACTCGTTCAGGCCGTCGTCGTCCAGAACAGGTCGAACGGACGCACGATGTATCGTGCTGGCATCTTCATGCTCGCGGTCAACATCGCGGTGATCATATGCTTGGTCATCGCGGTGCTGTCGGCCATGTCACAACTCAATGGGGGGGGCTAGAGCCCATGGAGTCGCGCGGCGAGACGTGGGATATTGAATGTCCAGAGTCGTGGGACTCGGCCGAGTTAGGCGACATCGTTCGCCGCATCGAGGCGTCCCCAACAGGTGCCGCTATCCCGCCCTACTCGGACCACGTGGGCTTGCTGGCGAATCGCCGCGCGGTCCAACTCAAGGGCCTCGCGGCGTTCTGGCGCGACGGGCGCCCGGCTGACCTGGCGCGCCTTTGGGACCAGGCGATCGCTGCGCTTGCCCAGCGCGAGCAGGAGTTCTCATTCGCGGTGTCCTTCAGCCCTGACGACGGCATGAACTACACGATCTTGGAGGCGGACTCCAGCAGCGCGCGCCAAGGCGTCACCACGGTTCTCGAGTCGACGCTTCCGGGGGCGGTCGTGGCTGAGGTCTCTGATTTGCGGGCTCGCGCCCGTATCCTGAACGCGCTGGGCGCCCTACGTCCCTATGCGGCTGCCGTAGGAGCTCCGTCCGTCCGCCCGGATGCTTCCCGTTGGGACAACGGCTTTCTTGCTCGCCTGACTCGGGCGGTGGGCGCGTATCCCTGGTGCCTGCTCGTGCGCGCTACGCCGTGGGGAGGCGGGGGCCAGGCGGACGTTCTTCTGTCGGAGATCGCTCGGCGCGTCGCCCGGGTTTCGCCTTGGATGGAGCGCACTGTTCCTGGGCAGATCGGAACAAGTTCTACCGAGCGCGACCCGCTGGCTCAGCGCTATGTAGAGTTGCACGAGGCTGAGTTCAAGCGCGTGGCCGAAGGCCGCCGGACGGGACTCTGGGACACAAGGGTGTACTTCTTGGCGGACGATATCGCGTCTGCGACGGCTTTCCATTCGGCAGTTCTGTCTCTGAGCACGAGTGACGCCGTCTCAAGCCGGCTCGGCGTGCTCCCTTGCGCCGCGACGGCCGAACGCGACGCCGGCGACCCGGTCACGCTGCTGACGAGCGCCGAGCTCAGTGTGTTCACGCGGCCCCCCTCTGACGAGTTGCCCGGCTTCGTGATCAGAGAGTGGGCTCAGTTCGACGCCTCGCCGGAGTACAGCGGATCCGGCGTCGTCTTGGGCTCCGTTCATGAGCACGCTGGTACGCGGGTCTCGATACCGTTGGCGGACTTCACGCGCCACGCTCTTGTCGCGGGCATCACCGGTTCAGGCAAGACCACAGCCGTGTGGAACATCCTTGATCAGCTGGATCGAAGCGACCCGAGCGTTCCGTTCCTCGTTATCGAGCCCACGAAGCACGAGTACCGTTCCATCCCGCTTGCGCAGCCGGTGCGCGTCTACACGCTCGGGGACGAGCGCGTCTCGCCTCTTCGCATGAACCCGTTCGAGGTGCCTGCAGGGATCCTCGTACAGACACACCTCGACTACCTCAACGCTCTCTTCCGGGCATCGTTCTCTCTCTATCCGCCGATGCCGTATGTGCTCGAGCGCTGCTTGTACGAGGTCTACACGGACTGCGGGTGGGACCTGTCCTCGACGGGCGACGAGATGGATCTGCGCTTCCCGACCTTGGAGGACCTTAGCGGCAAGATCGATCAGGTGTCCGCACGTCTGGGTTATGGCGCGGAGATCACGATGAACGTCCGTGCGGCCCTTCTGACCCGCATAGACACACTTCGCATTGGCGCCAAGGGAGCGATGCTCGACACGGGGCGACGGTTCGACACGGAGGACTTCCTCGGCCTGCCGACGGTCGTCGAACTCGAACGCGTCGGCAACGACGAGGAGAAGGCCTTCCTGATGGGGCTCCTGCTGACGCGCATCTTGGAGCATCGCCAGGCCCAAGGATCCGCCGCCGATGGGGAACTCAGACACGTCACCGTCATCGAGGAGGCGCACCGCCTCCTTCGCAATCGGCCACAGAGCAACGATCCCGAATCCGCGAGTCCGGCGGCACATGCGATCGAGCAGTTCGCGAACATGCTCGCAGAGGTTCGCAGTCTCGGAGAGGGCATCATCGTGGCTGAGCAGATACCGGCCAAGCTGGCGCCCGACGTCATCAAGAACACGAACCTCAAACTGGTCTTCCGGCTTCCCGCAGAAGACGACAAGCGCTCCGTGGGTTCCACCATCAACCTTGCCGATGATCAGGCGCGCGTGCTCACCTCGCTTCCCAGGGGTGAGGCGCTCGTCTTCTGCGAGGGAATGGACCATCCCGTGAGGGTCTGCAGTGGCGGCATGTCGCTGCGCAAGGAGAGCACGGCGGTGACGGAAGACGCGATTATCGCGGCTGCCACGGGCCCGTCGGCTCCCGGCGGGCGATCCAGAGCTTCCGCTCGAGTGCGGCAACTCGCCGAGATGCACACCAGAGACCGGGACCTCACCCGCCTCTATCGCCATTGGGCGCTGGCCGACCAATGCGGGGTCACGCCGCATGGACGAAACGCGCTTGACCGGCGTCTGGCTCGAGCCCTGACGGATCGCGTGCCCGCGAGCGCGGGGATCGCTGAGTTCTCTGTCGCGACGCTCGAAGGGCTAGCCCGTTCGTTCCTCGCGAACTGCGGGGTCAAGGTGGCGGCGGATGGCCTTGAGCAGGCCATCGCTGAGACGATCAGGACCGACGGCCAGGAAGCTGCGACTCCGGACACCGACGCGGTCGAGGAGATGACTGCGGCGCTACGTCCAGTTGTCGCTGGGTTCATCACGCAGGCCCTCGCCGTTCCGCGGTATCCATTCGTGGGATGCGCGCGCGTCTGCTCGTCGGGAGGCTGCCTCTTCAGGGCTTTGGCGGCTCCGCTGGCGGACAGTGTAGACTTCTCTCAGGCCGCTGGAGATGCGATGGCCGACCCGGACTCGCTGCGTGGAATCGCGGCTCTGCGGTTGCGGGCGGAGGAAGCCGGCGCATCCGTTCTCACGATCATCGAGCCGACGGCGCCTCTGCACATCGGGGTGTGCGCGCTGCTGCAGGCGCTCAACACGTTTGCTTCAGAGAGCGCCATCGAGAGCACCTTGCTGCAGATCCTGATGGAGGCGGAAACCGAATGGACGCGGTAGACAAGACCACCACGTCCGCGGGCGACGCGCAGAAGACGAGCGACGTTGCAGAGAGTTCAGGCCTTCGCCACGACGACAGTCAGAGGTTCGACGATGCCCTGGCGCTGGCCGAACGGACGCCGGCCACGGAAACAAAGCCCCTGGGCAGGAGCGCCGACGGGGTGTCTTACCTGTTGCAGAGCCACGAGAGCGGGGCTTATCGCGTTGGAGCGTACCGGGGGGGACAGTCGTCACTGCAATCGGACATGGGCTGGGTGAGTGTGAACCCGGACAGGGCGTCGGGTGACCTCGTCGCGAGCGCATATGCCGGCGAGGAAGCGGGCGGGGCGACCAGGATGCTCACGATGCTTGACGCTGCTGAGACGCAGGCTCGCGGCACCTCATCCAACCAGATGAGCGTCGAGATTCACGAGGCCCGTGAAGCGGGCGAGAGCGCGGCGCTTAGGGATGCTCTTGCGAGCCGAGGATATGGGGTCAAGGAGATTGCGCCCGGGAAGCTGGCCTTGATCCTCGAGCTGCCCGAGGCTGGGGCGCCTGACGAGCCCGACCAGGCGGCTCTGGATCGGGCGGCGGTCGACGGCACAGTCGCGCGCTGCGGCGGGGAGATCGGTGGGCTGGATCACGAGGTCGCATATGCCATCGACAAGCGGGGCGAGGTGGTTGTGCGGAAGGAGGGCACCGCTGGCAGCGTCGGTTTCGACGAGAAGGATGTCGATGCGATGCGAGGCTCCGAGGTGATGATGCACAACCACCCAAGCGGCTGCGCGTTCTCGGGAGCTGACGTCGCTACGGCGTATCAGCTCGACGTCCATGAACTGCGCGTCTCCGGCCCGGGCGGCGAGACATACCTTCTTCGACCCCCAGAGGGAATGACCTTCTCGGAGTCGTTGAGCGAGACGCCGGTACTCCAGGACGCAGCGGCGCAGGACCGCCGGGTCGGCACGGAGCCGGGCGAGATGGGCTCGGCGACACGGGAGCGCGTTGAAGCGCTGTGGAACAACGTGGACGCGGAGCGCCAAACGTCGCTTCGCGAAGCCGTCACCAGGAAGCTCATGCCAAAGGAAGCCGCGGCCAAGCAGCACTACGATGGGGTCATGCAAGAGACGGCGACGAGGCTCGGGCTGCGCTACGAGAGGGTGAACTAGCGTGTCGAACCTGACGCTCGACGATCGAGTCTTCCACGACAGGCGCCCATCAAGCGTGTGCTTCTTCTGCGCCCGGCTCGAGACCGGGCAGCACTCCTGCGAGGCGTTCCCCGCCGGGATCCCCGACGACATCTGGGACGGGATCGACACTCACGAGAGGCCACACCCGGGTGACCACGGGCTCCAGTTCACGCCGCTATTCGAGGGCGCCAAGCCGGTTGCTGCTGCCGGCGAACGACGTCAGCAGCCCTAACCAATCGAGCCACTTGTCTCGATCCAATGCTGCCAAATGGCAACCAGAGACGGTCCGAGGCTCGACGCGAGTATCACGGCCACGACTACTGTGAAGACGACCCACGCCAGTAGCACGGCTCGCGAGATCCCGGTGCGGCCTTTTGCCTTGCCCCGGCCTATCGGTTGCGGACGGGTCGGGCGCCGGGAGCGCACCGGTCGTGACAGCGGTCTTCGCGGCATCGCGGTTCCCCCACCCTGCTGATCAGCGGCATCCCCGCATTGCCGGCCCGGTCCTAGGAATCCTGGAGGGGAACTCTTCCTCGGCTGCGCTGCTAGCTGTACTGCCCAGACACGTTGTTGACACTGGGCACCCGTGAAATCGGTGGTAGACCGCCAATGCCGCCGTGCGGACGCCTGTGATTGTAGTTGAAGACCCAGCGAGGGAGCGCCGCCAGGCGCTCCCCGTTGCTGTCATAGGGTTTGGCGTAGGCCCAGGCGTTGATGAGCATCCGGATGAAGCGCTCGGCCTTGCCGTTTGTCTGCGGTCGATACGGACGCGTGTGTGACCGCTTCACGCCGTGCTCCTCGAGCACAGCGAGCTGGGCGTGTGAGTAGTAGGACATCGCGTTGTCGGTGAGCAGCCTCCTGACCTCTATGCCGAGCGAGGCGTAGTGGCCGATGGCCCGCCTCGTGAACCCGGCTACCGTCTCGGCCCGCTCGTCGGCGTGCACCTCGACGTAGGCTAGGCGTGAGTGGTCGTCGATGGCCACATGGAGGAAGTCGAACCCGCCGCCGACATTGCGCTTCTTTGCCACGCGACCTCCGAACCTCCAGCCGCCACCCTCGCCCAGGCGCCCGAGCTTCTTGACGTCTATGTGGATGAGGTCGCCGGGTGAGGCGTGCTCGTAGCGCACGGCAGGGGGCCTGGGTTCACGGTCCAGATCACGCAGGCGTCCGTGACCGTTGCGAGCCAGGACCGCATAGACCGTGGAGCGCGGGATGCCCGTGTTCCAAGAGATCGCGAGCGGGCCTTCCTTCTGCCTGCGCCGACGCCAGATCCTGCGGAAGTCGCGGGGGCTGATGCGCTGTCGGATCCGCTCCGGGCGGCTCGACCGGTCGTGCAGACCCGACTCGCCCCAGGTCCTGAACCGTCCGAGCCACTTGTGCGCGGTCTGTCGGGAGATGCCGGCGGCGCGGGCGGCATCGGTGACCGTCCACGCCTGTTCGGCCACACGCCTGCACAGCAGTCTGCGGCCGAGAACGGTCAGCGGGGCGTTAGGATGTGACACGAGGGCCCTCCTTGCTCAGTTGTTGGCTTCAGCACCTACAACCGAACGGGAAGGCCCTCGTTCATGTCAACAACCTATGTGGGCAGTACAGCTAGCCGCCCACGTGCGCTCGCGCGCGTCGGTTGTCAGTCCTCTGCCGCAGTCGTGATCAGCTCGCGTCGGATTGGCTACGACCACTCGATCTCCATTTCATCGCGGTCGCCCATCGCCGTCACCAGCAGTGCCAGGAGCTCCGCATCGGCACCGCTGTCGCGGAGCATGTCGACCGCCGCCTTGTTGAACCAGTAGTCGCGGTCGGTGTCGGACTCCTCTTCGAACTGGTCGACCAAGAACCGCAACTGCTCATCGGTGATGCTCCCGATGATTGCGCCGGTGTCCTTGTCCCTCAACTCGGCCATGCTGACTCCCTATCAGTGGGTGCGTTCTGCGGGGGACGCTGCAGTGTTCCGCTGCGGCCGCTCGCCAGGTCATCTTCGCTCATTCCTGGGATCCTGTCAGGGAACGACCAGTAGCGGGGCGTTGCTGCCTCACGCCAAGAACAGCCCTTCTTGGGCGGCCGGCCGCGCGCGTGACCCGGAGGCCGCAGCGTCACGCGCCTCGGCCAGCAGGCCCTCGACTCTCCGGCGCACTGGATGCGCCGCGAAACGCGAACGTCGCTCGGCTGCCGCGGCGCGCTCCAGAGCCGTGACGGCTGTGGTCGCTCTCCCCTGAGCCAACAGCGCCTCTCCCAACAGGCGGTAGGTCCGGCCGACGTGGGGCCCATCCGATTGCAGGTGCACCCTGCACTCACAGATTGCGAAACGGACCGACTCCTCGGCGATGTCGGCCCTCCCGAGCATCAGGTCGCACTCGGCGAGATCGAGGACATGCAGGAGGCAGTGCTCCGAGCTGTCTCTCAGACGTTTCGCGGTCTGCTCGGGAGTTTCCTCCTCGCCCTGCCGCCAGCGCCCAGGCACGTCAGGGATCATGATTCGGACAGCATAGGCCTCAACAAGCATGCCGCATCGTGCCAGCACTCGAGCGGCACTGCATCGCGCTGCTGAGACCAGCGGGTCTCGCGGCCCCCGGCTGGGTTCGCACTCAGACAAACTCGCTCTCGCAGAATCGACGGCTTCCGCGCGCTGGCCCGTCTCGACCAGAGCCTCGGCCAGGGCCAATCGCGTGGCTGCGCGCGACGTTCGAGACTGGGCCGAGGGATCGTCGGGCAGGGGCAGCCCGAGTGCGTCGCGCAAGACGCCGACCGCATCGTCGTGACGCCGCTGCGCAGACAGGATCCTGGCGAGCCGCCGCATCGCGGACTCGATGCTGTCCCAATCCGGCCTGTCGGCTGCTCGCAGAGCATCGACGAACGCATACGCGCCGCGTTCCGCTTCATGCAGTCGGCCGCACCACGAGTAGTCCACTACGAGTTGATCCAGTGCCCAGTCTCTCAGGTACGGGTCTGCCAGGATCGCGCGCTCGGGCAGGTCGGCCAACAGTGCCAGCATCCTTCTGCTGAGCACGGCGGAGCGTCGGACGGCTCCAACTTCCCACAAGGACGCCGAGACGACCTTCGCCAGCTTCTGCGCCGCCCCCGGTCCAAGGACCTCGAGCACCTCGGGTAGAATTCGCAGACAGCCCGCCGCTGCTCGCAGCCGTGCACTGCGAGGACCGCGAGCCGCCCGGCGTATGCGCTCGACATGCAGCTCGAGCGCGCTGCCGTCGCGCGTTGGAACAGCACACGGCCGAGGTTCCGTGCGCTCGCAGTAGTCCACCACTTCGTGGTACAGGGCTGTCGTCAGTTTCGACGACTCGTTGATGTCAATACCGCACAGGCGCTCTAGGAACTCCCGCCACGCGCGGTCTCCCTTACGGTTCGGATCCTCCATCCGGGTCAAGAAGGCTTGACGGGTGGCGTGCAGCGCGCCCCTAAGGTCTCCCCCTTGCGTGAGGGCCTGTACCAGGACGTCGTCCAGCGCCTCAAGTACGTCGTGGCGGGGTCGTTTGCGTGCGGACTCGGCGTCGCGGCGTCGGGTCAAGAGACAGGCGGCTTGGCCGTGCTGGCCGTGTGCAACAAACGACGTCGCCAACCTGACATCGGCAGCTCGTGCGATCCGCGATCCCTGCCCGATTCGAGCCAGCGTCTCGCAGGCGCCGGCGAGCATCTCCATGGCATCTTCGGACTCACCCTTGGTCGCCAGCAGCGCCATGGCTTGAACCGCACGGGCTTCCGCCGCCTTGCGTGCGTATTCGGGCGTACCGCTCAGTGCCCGCTCGGCCCGTATCGCGACACGTGCCGCCTCGTCGCAGATGTCCCAGACGCGCCACGACTCCGCAATCTCCAAGTCGATCAACCCGAGGAACGGGGAGTCCTCACCTTGTTCCAGGGCGAGGCGCTTGCGGGCGCGCTCCAAGTACCATGTGGCGCGTTCCGGACGGCCCTCCGCACGCAACGCGGCGCCGCGTTGGGCGACTCTCATCGCGGCGGCTGCTGGTGATCTGCGGCGGGTGTCTTGAGCATCTGCGGTGGAGGCCATGTTCCCATCCTAGGATACGAACACCTGTTCTTGAGCGCCCTCCGACGAGCGACGCGTCTGAGCGCTGTGCGGCGGTCTTGAGCCGCTAGACGGCCCGGGCACGGCTCCGCGTCTTGCCCCGCCCACAGGCCGGCTTCGCCATGCGAATGTCGACCCGTTCTTGTCGCCTCGGGATCGCGCCACCGGTCCTCTGCGGAAGTACAATCAGACCGCCGGGTGGCTGTGACGCTCACCCAAACGCCCGGCGAGATTCATGGCGGTTCAGACCGACGACGTCGAAGGAGGGCTCTGCAGTGGCGGACGATGGGCGCGGCTGCGATCCCGAGGACTTCGACTGGCCGCTGGTTCTGCTGCTCGAGGACCCGAAGTACATAGTGCACGCCGCCTTGGACCGAGCGTGGAAGTTGGAACTCTCCTGCGAGCCGATGAGGGCCATCGCAGTCCTGCGCCAAGCACTGGACGCGATCGGCCCCGAACCCAGCGCCGCGCGCATGCGCATCGCGATCGGTCGCGAACTCATTCTGCGCCAACGTGCGGAGAAGGACCTGAATGGCGCGATGTGGACGGTCGCCAGGCTGCTGCTCGCTCACGGCGGCAATGACTGGGCGTGGCCGTGGGCCATGGATCTCATGAGGGCTCTCGACGAAGCGGGTTTCGAAGACGCACCGCTTTGCCGATGGTGGCACCAGCTTGAGACCGCCTACGAATCCCGAGAGTCGATCTCGTGGGATGCGCTCGACCAGTTGACGCTAGACGGAACGGGCTGGGACGACTAGGAGGCACATCCGGAGCCCTCTTGGTAACGTGGTCGGATGCTCGCCTCAGGCGCCCGCCCGCGCAACTGGACTAACTCGCGAAGCTAGGTGATGAGAAGCGGGCCGATTTCAAGGTCCAAGTTATCGTCCTTGAAGATCAGTATCTTGCCGGCGACATCGCCGCCGTATTCGTGACCCCGCACCAAGACCATGTCGCTGGTGTCAAGGATGTCGTCGCTGGGAGTGAACGCGGTCCGGCGGAGGCCGCCATCCATGACGAGGCTCAGACTGAAGCAGACCTTGTTGCCCCCGCTGTTCAGCACGCGCTCCGCCATCGCGAGCAGAGTGCCCCGGCCCTCCAAGATCCTGTAGCCCCTTCCCTCTCGAAACACCCTGCGTCTCCCAAGGACGGCGCGTGATAGGCCTGGCCCTGCCGAGTGACCCGCATTGTCTCAGACCCGTGTCGCTGACCGACCTGCACGGCCCGTCGTGTCAACGCGGTTGGGCTTGGCTCGCGAGTCAAGCGTGTTCAGTATGCAACAACTGCGCCCGCGGTAGACTGCTAGGCGCGTGCCCGGCGCGCAGGTCAGGAGCAACGACACTTGGCCGATGCACAGATCGCGACGTGGGGTGGGGTGGGGGCTTGTCGGAGAGCGAGGACCGAGAGACGCGGCTGGGCGACCTGCATGCGGTGCTCGCCGCGATTGCGGCCAAGAAGCGGTCGGAGAGCGAGGCCGGAGAGAAGCGGCTGCGTGATGTACGAGTGATACTTGCCGCCGCCGCAGCACAAAGGAAGGCGGACGGGGAGCCAGAACCGGATGACCGGTTGTTCATCAGGCCCAACCGGGTCTACAGAGTGCTCGAGGGCCCGCGACTGGTCCACGGCCTTGCCGTATCGACGAGGCGCGACAAGGAAAGGTATGCGTTCGCGCACTTCGAGGTGCACGTCGTGGGAGATGATGGAATCAGACGACACCTCTTTAGCCCCAACGGAGAGATGACTGAGACCGACGACTTGGTGGTGATTCGTTGTCAGGGTGACCCTCTCTATCTTGACTGCAAGCTGCTCGTATTCAAGCGGACACTGATTGCCAACGAGATTGGCGTGCTGCTCCTCACGTAGCATCGAAGGGCGTTGACTCAGGTCAGGGCCTCGATCCACGGGGCGTGACTTGCGCCTCGAGGACCAATGACTGGTCTTCAACTTCTCCACCGCCAGAAGGGGTCGGCGGCGGCTTCACGGTCACCGACCACGACGATTAGTGCCCCGTGTGTCATCATTCAGGACGGGGACCACCAATGAGCCGAGACTGGAGCACCCGGATGTCCAAGTTCGCCGCGCGGTGTGCCGAATGTGTGCCGAAACCGGGTGCTTCCGGTCCCGTTCCGCCGAACGAGCGGAATCACATCGCAGCAGGTCAGGGGGTTAGCAATGGCTGACGACGCACATTCGCTCGCCGTCTTCATAGACTTCGAGAACCTCGCGCTCGGTTACGAGCGCGATGGCACCCAGTCCGTCGCGGGGAGGCGGCGTCGCAAGGCCGGCGCCACGCCCAACGGCGGCGGGATGCTGGACGTGACCGCCATCCTTGAGCGGCTCGTCGAGAAGGGCAAGGTCATCGTCAAGCGCGCCTACGCCGACTGGGGCCGCTTCGAGAAGTACCGCGAGATCATGCACGACTCCGGTATCCAGATGATGGAGATCCCCGAGCGCGGCAAGACGGGCAAGAACCACGCGGACATACAGCTGTGCGTGGACGCGATGGACCTTTGCTTCGCCAAGGAGCACGTCGACACTTTCGTGATCGTCTCCGGCGACTCCGACTTCACGCCGCTGGTGGCCAAGCTCAAGGAGAACGGCAAGAGCGTGATCGGCCTGGGCATGAAGGACTCGACCTCCGACCTCCTGGCCGGCAGCTGCGACGAGTTCATCTACTACGAGGACCTGGGCACCGGCGCGGTGGCCCCGTCCGTCTCCGCAAAGACGATCCCGGAGGCGAAGCGTCCGGCCATGCAGCTGCTCATAGAGACCATCCAGGGCCTTCAGCGCGAGAACAAGGACGTCATGTACTCCTCGCTGGTGAAGGACACGATGAAGCGCAAGAACCCGGCCTTCTCCGAGTCGTCCTACGGCTATCGCACGTTCTCGGCATTCCTCGAGGACGCGGAGAAGTCGGGGCTGATCGCGCTGCGCACCGATCAGCGCTCAGGGACGTACGTGGTGGCGGGGTTCGCCGAGGGCAAGTAGACTGCCTCAGGTGGCGCGCGAGTCCGCCGGCGGGTTCATGCCGGGCGCGAGTCGCGCGCATTCTACAGAACCGACCTAGGAGGACCGCATGGCGAACTACGAGCCGAAATACAAGTGCAAGGGCGACGAGGTCGCCGTCATCACCACCCCACGGGGGACGATCAAGTTCACGTTCTTCTGCGACGATGCTCCCAAGCACTCGGCCGCGTTCGTGGAGCTGGCCGAGAAGGGCTTCTACGACGGCACGACGTTCCACCGCGTCGAGCCGGGATTCGTGATCCAGGGCGGCGACCCGTATTCCAAGACGATGGAGGGTCCCGCAGGCATGGGCGGTCCGGGATACACCCTCGCCGCGGAGTTCAACGACAAGCCGCACCTCGACGGGACGGTCTCGATGGCCCGTTCGCAGAGCCCGGATTCGGCCGGTAGCCAGTTCTTCATCTGTCTGGGAACGCAGTCCTTCCTCGACAACAACTACACGGTGTTCGGCCAGGTAACCGAGGGCCTCGACGTGGTGCACGCCATCCAGCGCGGCGACGAGATGGAATCGGTGCGGATCGAGCGAGGGTGACCCAGGCTCCCGGCACCGCGGACCGGCGGTTCGCGCGGGAGCTGTTCGCCCGCTACCCAGGGACTCTGGCCATGCCGTGGGTCCCGCTCGCGTCGCTGCCCACCCCCGTGGAGTCCTCTCCCTCGCTGGCCGAAGCCGCCGGGGCGGGATCGCTGTGGGTGAAGCGCGACGACCTCTCGGGCGATCCCTACGGCGGCAACAAGGTCCGTAAGCTGGAGTTCCTTTTCGGCGAGGCGCTGGCCTCCGGGGCGAGGGACGTGATCACCTTCGGAGCCGCGGGGTCCAACCATGCCCTGGCGACCGCGATCTACGGCGCGCGCTTGGGGCTGCGCGTGCATTCCATGCTCCTGCCCCAGCCGAACGCGGCCTACGTCAGGCGCAACCTGCTGGCGGCGCTCGCGGTGGGCGCGGACCTGCATCACTATCCGGATCATGCCCGCATGCTGCGCGGGACCGGCGCGCTCCGGCGACGCCTGCGCGAGGAGACCGGGATCGAGCCCCTCGTGGTCCCATTCGGGGGGACGACTCCCGCGTCGACGGCCGGCTTCGTGAACGCCGGTCTCGAGTTGGCGACGCAGATCGAGTACCGGGAACTCCCTGAGCCTGACCTGGTCTTCGTCGCGTACGGCTCCTCGGGCACTGTGGCGGGGCTTGTATTGGGGATGCGGGCGGCGGGCCTGTCTTCGCGCCTGGTCGGCGTGCCCGTCGTGTCCTACGAACTCGACACGCCGGAAGCGCTTCTCGCCATGATCCGCGACACGCAGGCGCTGTTGCTCGAGTTCGAGCCGGCGTTTCCCGATCCGGTGTGGACAGCGGGTGATTTCGACCTGGCCGTCGGATTCCTGGGCGAGGGGTACGCGCGGTTCACCGAGCCCGGCATGGAGGCGGTCCGTCTCGCCGAAAGAGCCGCGGGTCTGCACCTCGAAGGCTCGTACACGGGAAAGACCCTCGCGGCGCTGCTCGCCTGGGGACGGGAGGGGCGACTGGCCGGGAAGAACGTCCTGTTCTGGGACACGTACAACTCGAAAGCCATTGTCCCTCCAGAAGCGACCGCTGATGCGAAGGTGGTTCCGGCCCGGCTGCGCGGGTACTTCGAACAGGACTTGCAGCCTCTGGATCGAGGGGACTCGTGAGCGCGGAGCGCCACATCCTGTTCGCCACGTGCGCTCGCGGCGTCGAGGCCGTCCTGGCGGAGGAGATCAGCGCGCTCGGGGCGGGCGACGTGCGCGCCGCCCGCGCGGGAGTCTCCTTCAAGGGCGACCTCGCCTCGGCGTATCGCGTGTGCCTGTGGTCGAGGACCGCCAGCCGTGTGCTCCTCTCGCTGGGGATAGTGGCGGCCGACGGGGTCGAAGCGCTCTACGACGGTGTCCGCGGCCTGCCGTGGGAAGACCACGTGCCCGTCGACGGGACGCTGGCCGTCGACTTCGCGTCCGATCCCAATCCGGCGTTCCGCAACACGATGTTCGGCGCGCAGAAGGTCAAGGACGCGATCGTGGATCGGCTGCGCGACCGGTTCGGCCGGCGTCCGTCCGTGGACGCCGCCGCGCCGGACGTGCGGGTCAACGTCCGCGTGCGCTCGGGGAAGGCGACGGTCTCGATCGACCTGGCCGGCGACGCTCTGCATCGCCGCGGGTACCGCGAGGCCGGGGTCCAAGCCGCCGCGCCGCTCAAGGAATCGCTGGCCGCGGCGGTGCTGCTGCTCGCGGGCTGGCCGGAGATCGCGGCGGCCGGCGGGGCGCTGCTGGATCCCATGTGCGGCTCGGGCACGCTGCTGATCGAGGGCGCCTGGATCGCCGGGGACGTGGCCCCCGGGCTGCTGAGGCCGCGGTTCGGCTTCAGCGGCTGGCTGAGACACGACGCCGATGTGTGGGACGACCTGCTCGCCGAGGCGGACGATCGTGCGGAGGCCGGGCTGGCGGCGCTGCCGCCGATCGCCGGTTCCGACAGTCAGGCGTCGGCGATCGAACTCTCGCTCGCGAACATCGCGCGCGCGGGCCTGCGGGGCCGAGTGCGCGTGGAGCGCGTCCCCATCGAGCGCGCTTGCCCTCCGCCGGGGGCCGCATCCGGGCTGGTGGCGGTGAACCCGCCCTACGGCGAGCGCATCGGCGACCCCTCCGAGGTCGAGGTCCTCTACCGAATGCTGGGTACTCGCCTTCGCGAGGCGTTCCAGGGCTGGCGCTCGGCGGTGTTGACCGGCGACGATTCCCTGGCCGCGGCGGTCGGCGTGGTGCCCGAGGAGACCTACCGCCTGTTCAACGGCACGATCCCTGTTCGTCTCGACGTGGCGGACGTGGCCGTCGCCGGCGAGGTCGACGAGACCGCCGGCGTGACGGCGTTCGCCAACCGCCTTCGCAAGGATTGGCGCCACCTCTCCAAGTGGGCGAAGCGCGAAGGCATCAGCTGCTGGCGCGTCTACGATGCCGACCTGCCCGACTACTCGGTGTCGGTGGACGTCTACGACTGCGAAGACGGGGTGCGTCGAGCCGTCGTCGCCGAGTACGAGGCTCCTCGCGACATCGACGCGGTGAAGGCGGCGGTGCGGTTCAAGGACGCGGCGCTGGTCGTCCCGGGCGTCTTGGGAATGGAACCGGCCGAGGTGCGCGTCAAGGTGCGCCGGCGCCAGCGAGGGGAAGCGCAGTACGAGC
The DNA here is from genome assembly GCA_963695385.1 of uncultured Coriobacteriia bacterium. Classification (GTDB taxonomy): domain Bacteria; phylum Actinomycetota; class Coriobacteriia; order Anaerosomatales; family PALSA-660; genus JANYAK01. Next base: position 1,293,501 of record OY968780.1, on the reverse strand, counting down.
GGATGGCGGAGACGGGCCGCTTCCACGTCGTGCGCGAAGGCGACGCCCGGCTGCTGGTCAACCTCGACGACCGCGTGGACACGGGACTCTTCCTCGACCACCGCCTGACCCGTCGCCTGGTCGCCGATCTGGCGACCGGCCGGTCACTGTGCAACCTGTTCTGCTACACCGGGGCCGCGACGGCGCAGGCAGGCCTCGCGGGGGCAAGATCCACGACGTCCGTCGATCTGTCGAAGACCTATCTCGAGTGGGCGCGGCGCAACCTGGAGCAGAACGGCCTGACCGGACCGGAGCATGTCCTGGTGCGCGCGGACGCGGTCAAGTGGCTCGCGGAGTCGGCGGGGGATCCGGAAGGCCCGCGATTCGGAGTGGTCTTCCTCGATCCGCCGACGTTCTCGTCCAGCAACGCCATGGACTCCACGCTGGATGTCCAGCGGGACCACGCCCGTCTGATCATGGACGCCGCCGGGATGCTGGAACCGGAGGGTGTGCTCGTGTTCTCGACGAACCTGCGCAAGTTCCGCCTGGACGTGGCGTCTCTCGGCGATCTGCGGGTCGAGGACGTGAGCGCGTCGACCATACCTCCGGACTTCGCGCGCAATCCGCGCATCCACCGCTGCTTCATCGTCAGGCGCTGAACGCGCCTGTCAGGACTTGTCCTCGTCCTTCTTCAGACCCTTGATCGAGATGGCTCCGTAGTCACAGCGATTCCGGGCCCTGAGGATGTCCGGGAGCAGTTCCTCGTCGGGATTGTCGTTGATCACGTGGGCCTTCCCGTCCTGACCCACCTGGAAGACCTCGGGACACGCGTGGTCGCAAGTCCAGCAGCCAGTGCAGGCGTCCTCGTTGACAATGGGTTTCATGCATACCTTCCTTGACATCCATGAGCGCGGAATCGCGAAGTGACCGTCCGGCATCGGACCCGAACGATCGGTCCGCATCCGGTATGGTACATGCGATGCCCGACAAGGAGGAACCCCCCTGCCGACCAGCGAGCCCGCCGAAGGCACCCCAGCTCATCCGCACACGATACGCGTGAGCAAGCGCGCGCGGCGCATGCGCCTGCTGGTGAGCGCCCGCGATGGTCTGGTGGTGGTCGTGCCCCGGCGGTCGGAGGTGCGGCGCGTTCCCGAACTCCTGCGCCGGCACGCGGCGTGGATAGACCGCGCGATGGAGCGCACGGCCGAGCGGCGTGCGCACCTGGCCGAGCGTGCGAGCGCGCCGCTGCCGGAAGTCGTGAACCTGCCGGCTGTGGGGCTCGCGATCAGGGTGGAGTACGCGTGGGGCTTGCCGGGCACGCGTGCGTGCGCGGTCGAACGCGGCGGAGTCCTGGTCGTGAGCGCGGCGGCTGGGGATGTCGACGCCGTCCGAGCGGCGCTACGGCGCTGGCTCACGCGCACGGCGCGGGCGCGTCTCGTGCCGATGCTGGAGGAGGTGTCGCGCCCAGAGGGCCTTCCGTACACCCGCGTGACCGTCCGCGCCCAGCGCACACGCTGGGGCAGCTGTTCGCGCGCGGGCGCGATCAGCCTCAACCGCTCTCTGCTCTTTCTCAGGCCGGAACTGGCTCGCAGCGTGCTCGTGCACGAACTCGTGCATACGCTGCGACACGATCACTCGCCTGCATTCTGGGCGCTGCTGCGGGAAAGGGTGCCGGAGGCGGACAAGCTGCGACGCGAGCTCAGGCAGGCTTGGCGGGATGTGCCGGCGTGGGCTGAGGAGGGGTAACCCCCAGACACTCAGTCGGGCTTGGCCATGCCTCCGCCGGTCCTCAGCCGATAGCCCACGCCGCGAACAGTCTCCAGGACGTCAGGCCGGCCGACCTCCGCGAACTTCTTGCGCATCCTGGCCAGGTGGACGTTCACCGACGACGGACTCGCGTAGAACCGGGTCTCCGTCGCGGCCAGCTTCTCCGCGGAGAAGACCCACCCAGGGTGGGATGCCAGTGCCTCAAGGATGTCGAATTCCCGTCTGGTCAGCTCAACTCGCTTGGAGTTGACTGACACGACGCGTGTCATCGGATCTATGACCAGGTCGCCGAAACGGTATGGACCAACGACATCGGACGACGAGTTCGCCTCGAGCACCACGCCTTGCCCAGGCTCGTCGTTGGCGGTCGCGGCGGCCACGCCGTCGTTGGCGTGTCGGGTCACGAGATCGTACCGGTCGGCCGACGGCTGCCTCCGGCGCACGGATTCCCGGCTCGTGCGCCGCCGCCAAGTGATGCCGACCCCGAGCGCGACGGCGATGCCGACCAGCGCCGCGACGATCCGCGCGATATCCTGGCTTGCCATGACCGGAGCCAAGACCTCCGCCGAATCAACTTGCGTGACCAGGTACCACGGCGTGTCCTTCACCGGACCGACCGCAGCGAGCACCGGATTGCCGAGATAGCCGGAGCCTTCGAAGGCGGTCTTCGCGCCGTTGACCGCTCGCGCCGCGGGCAGGTCGGTCAAGGACAACGGTGCGCGCTTCTTGAGCGCGGTTCCCTTCTCGAAGAGCAACTCGTTCAGATAGACGACTTCGTCCACCTGCTTGCGAACGAGGTAGGCCTCGGACGTCGGGCTGTTCGCCGGCCACTTGAGCAGCGTGAACGGCTCCGTCGGCTCGTAGTGCAGGACCAGGACGGCGACGGCGCTGGTACTGCCCAGGAAGACCGGGACCACGACGTTGACTTGCGGTCTTCCTGTCTTCGTGTCCAGGAACATGTCCGTCAGCTTGATATCTGTCGCGAAGCGCGCCGTCGCGGCCTCGGACCGATCCTGCGCCTCTGGAGCGCTAGCCTTCTTGTTCGCGATCCATTGAGAACTGTTTGCGTCCATCAGAATGGCGCTCTGAAGCTCGCGCACCGATGCGACGGTCTCCAGCCATGTCCGGGCCGCTTTCTCTGTCGCAGGGTCTCCAGGCCGAGTCAACCAGCCTCCGATCGCGCTCTGTGCTCCAACGTCGTCTATGACTGTACGATCGGTCTGCAGAAGGCGCTGACGCCAGTCGGTGATCGCCTTTATCTTCCCGTCTCGAATGTCCGAGAGCTCATCCAACGCTCGTGCAATGGCGGCGGAACGCTGCCGGAAGTAGTAGAACCGGTCGGCGGCGATGGCGCCAAGCAGCGCCAGGGTCAAGACCACGGCGATGGCGACGGTGCCGCGGAGCCGATGATCATGCCCGGTTGAGCCGCCCTGTCTGGCGGCGACCGCGGCGGAGGTGTCGGAGCGCCCCTCGTCGTTCACAGAAAGCCTCCCATGAAGACCTTCACAGAGCACCGGTAGCCCCCGGAATCCGCTACCTGCGGGAGAACGGCGCCCCGTGGCCCGGTCCTGACCATCCCTTGAAGGAGCCCGCAGTCAGCAAAGCACAAGTAGTACCTCATAGAAAGCAGTCGGGCTGTCCGTCCGCACAAGTAATCCAAGCCCAGACCGCGGTTAACCATGCATGTTGTCACACCCACTACCACAGGCTACAGTCTCGAAGTCGAGACTCGGGGAAAAGGGCGTCGGCGTCGGTCGATTCGCTCTCGGACCCGCCGAGCAGAAGGGCACGTGAATGGGCTCACATCAGGTAGTGCCCTCGCGCCGGTGGGCTGTCGTTGCCCTGGTCGTCCTTGTGGTGACCTCTTGGGGAGGCCTGGTCTCCTGTTCCGAGTCGCAGGAGCCCGTGAAGAGGGCGACAGTTGTGATCTCGGGGAGCGGCAAACTGACCTCCGTCTATACCTCCGACACAGCCGCCCCGGTCATGAGCAGTGGCGATGGCGTGTCGGTCCGGGCCGTCAACGGGTTCCGAAGGGGAACCACGACGTGGACCGGGCTGATGAACGGGAGCAGCAGCCTCGAAGTAGAGGTGATGCGAGACTCAAGGACTCCCAGGTCGGTCTATCGCGCGATCCACACCTTCGACAACTTGGCGATCGGGAGCAGGCGCGGCGGTCTCGTGCTCGAGATGAAGGGCTCGTCCAAGGGCGAGGCGGACAAGACTCCCGGCGAGCACAGCGTCAACCAGTGCAGGGTACTGAGCGGCACTGGTGACTTCGCAGGCGCGACGGGAACCGGTGTCGGCGTCGGTGACACGTACCTGAAGGGAAGCGTCTTCGCATACTGGATAGAGATTGAAGTTGCGGCCGGTGCCGACGACTTGGCGAATGCGGACGTCGAGCCGGCTGCGGGTTCCGGGGACGCCGGGGCGATCACGATGGAGGGGACCGGCACAGTGTTCTCCAGGGTGACCTCGCAGACATCCGAGCAGGTCGTGACCGATCCGGTCGGAGTCGTCTTCCAGTCTCGGTCCGCTGAGGCGAGCTGGACCGGTCTGATAGACACGGGAGCACACCCAGGGCGCTCGACTGTTCGAGGGGTGAGAAACACGACGGAGAACGAGACCGTGTGGCGCGAAGTCATCGAGATGAACGACGTCACGGTCGGCTCCCGAACGGGAGGTCTCGTGATCGAGGACAAGGCTCTCTCCTCGGGCGACGATTCGAGCGGCTCAGGTGCTCGCAGCATCCACGAATTCACGGTCTTGGGAGGCACGGGAGATCTATCCGGCGCCGAGGGCCACGGTCTGGCGATAGGCAGCACGGTCGGCACGATGAGCTCCTCCGCCTATTGGATGGAGATCGAGCTGGACGGAAGGGCGGCGGCCGGCGGGGACTCCGCGAAGTCGCAAGCCACGCTCGGCACGAAGCCGCCGGTCGTGATCTCGGGGACCGGCACCGTGAACAACAAGACCGTCTCAGAGAGCATCGAGCAGCTCGCGTCCGATCCCGTCGAGATAATCATGAGGACCCGATCGGTCGAGGGGACATGGACGGGCTTCATAGAGGCAGGGGGGACCAGCAACCTGCCGTACACCATGAACAACGTCACTCAGCAGGACACGGTGTGGAGCTCCGTCATCAGGATGGATCACGTCAAGGTCGGGAACAGAAAGGGCGGCCTTGTGATACTCAACGAGGCCTCCGGACACGGCAACCTCCTCACTCCGGTCGGACAGGAGAACGGCAGCAGCAACTTCGGTCACTACACGGTCCTGAGCGGCACCGGCGATTTCAAGGGCGCGAAGGGCAACGGTATGTCAGTCGGTGGGAACATCGGGACCAAGAAGCGGTTCTTCGTGTACTGGATGGAGCTCGAACTCCAAGGCTGACGGCGGCCCGTCCTGACCCCGCTTGGCGTAGTCGGCTGGGATGCCCGTCGCCTGTCGCCCGTGCGCCGTCCGGTGGACGGCAGGCGAGCGCGAGCGAGGTCGTCTTGTAGTGTCCTGATGCTCGCCGGACGGTCCCAGCGAAACGTTCGAGATCTGTTCGAGATACGTTCGAGATCCGTTCGCTCTCGGCCGTAATCCTTCGTCGTGAGGGGAGCATCCCCACACGCAAGAGCCGGGCGACCCAGGTGGCGCCCGGCCAAACGAAGGGAGCATCACGAACATGACAAGGACAGTGGTCGAGCTCTTTCGAAGGGCGAGGCGATCGCGAATCGCCGTGGTGGCCGTCACGTCGAGTCTTGTGGCCTTGCTGGCGGCCGCCACCGCTACCGCCTACGCCGGCACCGCCGCCTCTGTGCTGAACGCCGCATACAACTCCAGGACAGGCCAGTTGAGGATGCTCACGTCCTCGACGCCGCGGTTGCACAGAGGCGAGAGGCGCGTGTCGTGGAACCAGATGGGGATCCAAGGTCCGGCCGGCGCGCAAGGCGCCAAAGGTGACACCGGGGCCGCCGAGCCTGACACGACCGGTTGGGTGAAGCTCGAGGGGACCGGCACCCTGCAGAACACGAACAGCGCTCCCGATGAGGTCACGACCCTATCGGTCGATCCCCAGGTCATCCTGATACATCGCCAGGCGACGGGGACGTGGTCGGGCTTCATCGCCGGCCCGAGCACATCCGACTCACACATCATGCAGAACAAGACGATCGGAGAGAACACCTGGCGTGGCGACCTTGTGCTCACCAATGTGACGATCGCGGGCAGGACCGGCGGACTCGTTCTCGTGAACACTGCGCACTCCGAGGGCTTCGACACCGTCTACCCCGGCACTCACCAGATCAACACCTATGAAGTCGTGCGCGCGTCTGGCGATTTCAGGGGCGCGGTAGGGCACGGGTTGGCACTCGGAAGCGGCTACAAGCCACCCACCGGCCCGCAAGTGCGGACGATGCTCTACTGGATCCGGCTCTACCTGCCGCCTGCGGGAAGCTAGCTGGCTGGTCGTTCTCCGTCGAGCAGCTTCTTGGAAGGTAGGCCCTCGAGTCGACCAGGTGCGGGCGCGCCGAAAGAGGAGCGGAAGCGAGACGGGCATTTCGGCAGACTCACGTCGCGCAACCAGAAGTCACTTCGCACGTCAACGATCCAAGGAGGAAGAAGATGAAGACCATCAAGCCGCGTTTTGCAGCTTCCACGATAGCTGTACTGGTCATCCTTGTCGGGCTGGTCGTCGCGTCCGCCGGCGTGGCCACGGCGCACCGTCCCATGGTGACGCTTTCCGGGTACGCCAAGACCGCTTCCACGGTACCGGTCCCGCCCGGTCTCCCGTCGAACTCGAACACCGTAGTGTCCACAAGCCCGGTCCAAGTCGAGCACAACGTGCGGTATGGGGCTGCCGACTTCACAGGCGGCCTCCAGACGCATACGCCCGCTCGTTCGCACACTGATGTCATCAGAAACCAGTCGGTGCCGGAGAGCATCTGGAAGGGAACCTACACGCTGGCTGACGTGACGGTCACCGATGCCGCCACGGGCAAGACGAGGAGGGGCGGCCTCACGTATGTGCAGCAAGGAAGCTCCGGGGGAGACATCGCCACCGGTACCCACGGGTTGAACCGATCGGAGATCACCGGAGGCACCGGCGAGCTGAAGGGTGCCAAGGGATTCCTGCTCGGGGTCAACGGCACCACGGGTAGAGACAGCGGATCGACATCCTACTTCACCTACTACTACGAGATCTCGGTCCCGGCGCACGAGAGCGACGACTAGAAACCTTCGAGGGCCAGAGGGGAAGCGGGGCGCCTTCGGGGGCCCCGCTTTCGTGCCCCTTATCCTGTGCCGTGCTTCGCATCGGCTTCCCAGGCGGACAAGCTGCGACGCGAGCTCAGGCAGGCTTGGCGGGGTGTTCCGGGGTGGGGCGAGGAGGGGTAGCCCCGAGACACTCGATCGCGAAGTCGTTTCACACCCAGGGGCGCATTGTTTGCACCCCGCCCCCACGCTACAGTACACAGCAGACTGCAAAGGCAAGAGGGTTCACAACGGAGTTCTCGAACGCCAGCGATACCGGAGGGATCGCCGTAGGATGGAGCGGGTGCGACTGGCGCACCGGCGCGCGGATGCGCCGGACGAGCACTGCGCGAGGGCATGCATACCGCTGTTCATCGGCGTCATATTCGCGGTCTTCGTCGTTCTTGGCGCACCGTCCAGTGCTGCGGCCGGGGAATACCCCGGGTCAACGCTCACAAACGGTGGTGTCGATCCTGCCCTTGGTGACACGACCACGATCTTCCGCTTCCACGTCACGTACTGGGGCGGAACCGGAACCGGCCAGATCGGCGGCGACTTCTGGCCGCTCATTCCGGGGGATGGCTGGCCGTCGTCAGAAGCGGTCCTGGTAGTCGACGGGATCAGGTACGGCTTCTGTAGGTATGACTACGTCAGGGGACCCACCTCGGCTGAGTTCTCTCAGGCCATGAGGCTCGGCGTGGGCACCCACCAGTACCATTTTGAGTTCATGGGACTCGGTGGGTACGCTGCGGGGCTCAGCGGGTGGATGTACGAACCCAGCTACCCAAAGGGCGATCCGCTGCAATACCAGCGATCGCCCGATTTCACCTTCGTCGTCGCAAATCCTGTCGCGGAGGTCGCCGGTCTCGAGAGCGGAAGAGTCACGCCTGGCAGTGGCGACACGAATACGTACTTCACCTTCGAAGTCCTTTGGCGCAACAACAAGGGCCACCATCCGTCCGTCGGCTCCCGGACGGCGGTGATCGGTGGGCTTCCTGCTCAGATGACCCACATCAGTGGGGACCCGGACAGCGCGGAAGGCGCCACGTACCAACTCACGACGAAGCTTCCCGCGGGCGTCATGACCTACCACTTCGACTTCTCCGACTACGAATCAAGCTCACGCTTCCCTGCCTCCGGTGATCGGACGCTCACAGTCTCCTCGCCCCCCACGGAAGAGGCCGCCGGCTACTCGGACGCATCTGTGGCTCCCGCCACGGGAGACACGTCGACCGAATTCATCTTTGACGTGCTGTGGAACAACAGTGCCGGACATTCGCCCACTTCGCGCGCCGTCATGGTCATTGACGGAGACTGGCTCCACCCCATCCAGATGAGCTGGGTCGGCAGCGTGGGACGGAATCTCTACCGATGCACAACGAAGCTGCCCGTCGGTTCGCACACATATCGGTTCGACTTCGCCGACGAACATGCTTCAGGGCAAAGCGACTCCTATTCTGGACCGGTCGTTCTCACGCCCACTCCCACGCCTGCTCCCACGCCCGTACCCACACCGACGCCCGCACCCACACCCACGCCCACACCCGCACCCGCACCCACGCCCACACCCACACCCACGCCCACACCGACGCCAGGGCCCACACCCACACCGGGGCCATCCCCGACGCCCGCACCGACACCGGGACCGTCGGACGCGACACCACCGACGACGAGGTCCGACGCACGCATGTCCTACGCGGGGTCCGCAGTGATCCACCTCGTGGCCAGCGACAACGCCGGAGGATCCGGAGTCGCGCACACCTACTACCGGGTCGACGGAGGAGTCCAGAACGAAGGGAGCACGGTTTCCATTGTCCGCTCCGGAGCGCACGACCTGCAGTTCTGGTCGGTGGACGCCGCCGGCAATATCGAGCCGACCAAGACGGCGTTCTTCGCAGTCGTGCGGACACTTCCGACACTGTCCAGCCCGGTCTCTCCCGCCAGGATGTCGCGCAGCAGGTACTACACGGTGTACGCGCTGCTGAAGCCTCGTCACGCCGCAGGCTCCTACCCCGTGCGCATCTACAGATACCGTCGGCTCTCGTCGGGACGCTGGAAGGCCTACGGCTACGTGAAGGCCAGGGCGACCAACTACCACGGCCACACGAAGTGCTCTGTGAGAGTGAGGCTGACTATAAGGGGCAGGTGGCGCCTAAGGTCCTTCGCTCCCATGGACAGCGCTCACTTGAGGAGATGGTCGCGCGGCTATGACAGCGTGACAGTGGGATAGCGTCCGAGCGTGAACACCCAAATCCCTCTACCCCAGGTTGAACACCACGCAGGCCACCTCTGCCCCTCTCACCGCCGCTCCATCGCAGGCGCAACCGCCTTCCTGCGCCGCCGCCGCTTCGGTCTGTCCGGGTGCGCCCGGTAGAACGCCCACTTCGCGACCTCCGCGGACGCCATGTACACCACCAGGATCCCGGCCAGCACCGCCAGGAACTCCGCCGGCAGCGGCGTGAGCTTGAACACCCCAGCCAGCGGCGAATACGGCAGCCCCAGAGTGAACACCCACACCCCCACTGTCGCCACAGCCAGCCACTTGCCCGGTCTGCTCTTCACAAACGGCCGCCTGGTACGAATCACCAGCACCACCATCGACGCCGAGAGCACCGACTCCACGAGCCAGCCCGTGCGGAACAGCGCCTGGCCATGCGCCGTGGTCTGATCGATCCGCAGCACGAACAGGAGCGCGGCGAACGTCGCATAGTCGAACACGCTGGACAGCAGTCCGAACACCACCATGAAGTCTCGGATGAAGCGCATGTCCCACCGACGCGGGATCGACGTCTGCTCCACGTCCACGTTGTCGGTGGCGATGGTCATCTCTGGGAAGTCCGTGACCATGTTCATGAGCAGGATCTGCGTCGGCAGCAGGGGCAGGAAAGGCAGGAACAGCGAGGCGCCCGCCATCGAGAACATGTTTCCGAAGTTCGCGCTGGTCGCCATGAACACGTACTTGAGGGTGTTGGCGAACGTCGCGCGGCCCTCGGCAACTCCCTGAGCGAGAACGCCCAGCCCGTGCTCCAGAAGCACGATGTCCGCGGCCTCCTTGGCCACGTCCACGGCGGAGTCGACCGAGATCCCTACGTCGGCCTCGTGCAGCGCGGAAGCGTCGTTGATGCCGTCGCCGATGTATCCGACCACGCTGCCGGATCCTCGCAGCGCGTGGATTATGGACTCCTTCTGGTTCGGCTCGACCTCGGCGAAGATGTTGACCCCGCGCGCGCGTCGGGCCAGCGCCCTCTCGGACATCCCGCTCACTTCCGCGCCTGTGAGGATCACGGGGTCGGACAGCCCCATGTGGGCGTCCAGGGTCCGCGCCACGAGTGCGTTGTCGCCGGTGATGATCTTGAGTTCGACGCCGAGGGCCTTCAGCGCCGCCACCGCGTCGGCAGCGCCCGCCTTCGGGGGGTCGAAGAAAGCCAGCACGCCCACGAACGTCATGTCCGCCTCGTGGCGCACGTCGATGCGCTCCTCCCTCACGTCCTCGCGCACGGCGACTCCGAGCGTGCGAAAGCCCTGCTCGGACAGCGCGCGGTAGAGCTGATCGATATCGGGCCGCACCGAGTCCAGCCGGACAGTCTTCCCGCCTGTCCCACGCGCGGACGTGCACACGTCGAGCACGTTGGCGAGCGCACCCTTCGTGACCATGAACGGCCCGCCCTCGCGCTCCACGAGCACCGATAGCCGCTTGCGCACGAAATCGTAGGGTTGCTCGTCGAGCTTGCGTATGCGCGAGACGTCGAACGTGCGCGACGTGCGGATCGCCTCGTCGATCGGGTTGGCGAAGCCGGTCTCGAAGTGCGAGTTCAGGTACGCGTACAGGAGCACGTCGGCGGAGTCGTGCCCGTAGACGTCGTAGCCCGCGTGGAGCTTGACGGTCCCCTCGGTGAGAGTGCCGGTCTTGTCCGAGCACAGCACGCTCATCGAACCGAAGTCCTCGATGGCCGCCAGACGCTTCACGATGACCTTCCGCGCGGCCATCCGGCGAGCGCCGTGCGCGAGGTTGATGGAGATGATCGCCGGCAGAAGCTGCGGGGTCAGGCCCACAGCGAGCGCCAGCGAGAACATGAACGAATCCAGGACCGGTCGCTGCAGGTAGACGTTCACGGCGAAGATGCCCAGCACCAGCACCATGGTCACTTCCATGAGCAGGTATCCGAAACGCCGGATGCCGTGCTCGAACTCCGTCTCGACGGGCGCCTCGCCCAGCCGCTCGGAGACCTTCCCGAACTCCGTGCTCTTCCCCGTGCGCACGACCAGCGCCTGCGCGGTCCCGGACACCACGTGCGTGCCCATGAACAGCGCGTTCGTCCTGCGGGCGAGGGGCGTGTCCGCCGGCAGGATCCCCGGCTCCTTCTCGACCGGGAAGGTCTCGCCGGTGAGCGAGGCCTCGTCGGCGAACAGCTCCCTCGAGGACAACATGAGGCAGTCCGCCGGCACCGTGCCTCCGGCCGACAGCACGACGACATCGCCCGGGACGATGCGATCGACCGGGATCTCGACCTGCTTGCCGTCGCGTAGCACCGTCGCGCGGATCGCCACCACCGCGAGGAGCTTCTCGACCGCGTCGACCGCGCCGCGTTCCTGCCAGAACGACAGCAGGCCGGACACCAGCACGATGGCCATGATGATGGCCGCGTCGGCCGGGTCGCGCAGGAAGGCCGAGAGCAGCGCGGCGGCAAGCAGGATGATGATGATGGGACTGGAGAACTGCCTGAGCAGCAGACCCAGACCGGTCGTGCGCTTGCGGTCCGCCGCACGGTTCGGGCCGAAGCGAGCCAGACGCCTCGCGGCTTCCTCGGAGGTCAACCCGTCAGCCGACGAGGCGAACTCCGCGGCGGCATCCTCGGCGGACCGGGACCAGAAGGCGGCGGTGTCGGTCTCGCGATCGGGCATGCACGCCTCCGTCTGGCTCCTCGCGCCGGCGCGGCGCGCCTTCTCGCGGGTCGCTATGCTGATGTCACGAGCGTACCCTCACGTCCCGGGCGCTAACAGAGAGGGTGGGAGATGGGAAGCGGCGTCGAAAGGACGCTTGCCGCGATGACGGGGAAGATCGTGCGCCCGCCGGCGCGCGGAGTCACGTTCCTCTCTCCCGGCGCGCTGCCCGGTGCGCGCCGCGCCGAGACGCCCCAGACAGACCTCGCGCTCGCCTTCGCCGACGCCGGGCTCGACTTCGCGTTCGTCCCTTCCTGGGAGCCTTGGGCGCCGCGACTGGCGGAGCTTCTCCGCGGCGCCGGCATCGCCGTCATGTGGACCGTCGCCGGTGTCTTGTGGCCTCTCCTGGAGGCGCGTGGGCTCGCCGAGGGGCTTCGCGCCATCGCGCGCGACCCTGGTTCCCTCGAGCCGATCATGGACGCCGCCGCGGCGCGCATGGTCGTGTCCGCCGAATCTGGGATCCGCGTCGGCGCGGACGCCGTCGTGGTCGCTGACGACATGGCGGGCGACGCCGGACTGCTCGTCTCTCCCGACTTCGCGTCGGACGAAGTCCTGCGGCGTCTGGGCCTGGCCGTCCAAGCTGCCACTCGGGCGGGCCTTCCGACACTCCTGCACTCGGACGGCGACATCTCGGACCTGCTGCCCGAGATCAGAGAGAGCGGCTTCCAGGGCGTCCACGCCGGTGGCCTCGCGGAAGAGGCGTTCGAGCGGCTCTTCAACCGCGCGCGGCGCGAGGGCTTGGTCGTGCTCGGCGGCATCTCCACCCGCGAGCTGGGGGAAGGACCCGCCGACGCGGCCGGGCATGGCGCCAGGGCCTCTATACTTGCGTCTGAGGGAGGTCTGCTCCTCGCGGACGACGGCGGCATCACGAGTCAGGTCGAGTACGAGGCCCTTCTTGTCGCGTTCGTCGCCGCTTGTGGCTCCGTGTAACGACAGTGGACTCAGGCGCCGATAGTGAGGTCTGGGGGCGGTGACCTGCGTGGTCGCCCTCGTGGGAGCATGCTAGTATCGACGGGCTGGCCGCCTCGTATCGTGAAGGGCTTCTCAAGTGGCGCTGGAAGGCAATCTCAAGGACTTCTCCCTGTCCGACATGTTCAGGCTGCTCGGCAGCGGCCGGAAGTCAGGCACCCTGCACCTGGACCGGCCCGACGCCTCCGGGGCGGTCTGTTTCGACAAGGGTCGGGTCTTCTTCGCGTCGAGCAACTGGAATCGCGAGTCGCTCGGCCGGCGTCTCGTCAAGTCGGGCGTGATCTCGGAGAAGCAGCTTCGCCAGGCGCTCGGGCTCCAGAAGATACAGAAGAAGGAGAAGGCGGGGCGACGGCTCGGTCAGATCCTGGTCGATGAGGGCTACCTGGAGTCCAAACTGCTTGAGAACTTCATCCAGGACCAGATCAACGACACGCTCTTCGACCTGTTCCGGTGGGACGAAGGCAACCTTCGCTTCGAGGCCGGCGAGAATAGCGAGGACGAGGACATCGGGGTCGCCGTCTCGGTCGAGAACGTCATCATGGAGGCCTCGCGGCGCCTCGAGCTGTGGAACAAGATCCGCGAGAAGATCCCCGGCATGGACACCGCCTTTACGATGGCGCCGGCACCCGGCGACAAGTCGATGGAGATCCATCTCAAGCCGAGGGAATGGATGCTTCTGTGCTATCTGCACGGTCGGCGGACCGTCCGTGAACTGATCGACATCTCGGGATACAACGATTTCGAGACCGCGAAGATCCTCTATGGCATGTACTCGGTCGGGCTCATCGACAGGGTCGGCGGACCTGACGAGGACGCTGCAGAGGGCGCGTGAACCAGTCCATGCCCGCCTCTGGCGACGAGCTCCCCAAGGACATCTCGCTCGCGGAGTTCCGGCAGTTCCGCGACTACATCCACCAGCACTCAGGGATCTATCTCGAGGAGTCCAAGCTCGAGTCCTTGCGCATCTCGCTTGTGGCGCGCGCGACCCGGCTCGAGTCCGCGAGTTGGGGCGAGTACCTGGGGAAGCTGTCGCGGGACGACGCGGAGTTCCGCGAGCTGATGAACCTCATCACGATCAACGAGACCTCGTTCTACCGCTTCCCGGGGCAGTTCGAGGCGTTGCGTACCCACGTCCTCCCCGAGATCGTCACGAACCGTGTCGGGGACGACCGCACCGTGCGGTTCTGGTCCGCGGGGTGTTCGACGGGTGAGGAGCCCTACACCATCGCGATGACCCATCTCGATTCCGGGCTGGAGGGCATGGGCTGGCGCGGTGAGGTCATGGGCACCGACGTGTCGACCAAGGCGCTGGGCGTGGCGAAGGCGGGGATATATCAGGGCCGCGCCCTGTCGAACGTGCCGGAGGAGACGATCCTAAGGCACTTCGTCAGGACCGGCGACACCTATCGGGTGGCGGCTCACGTCCGCAAGGTGTGCAGCTTCGCGTACCAGAACCTTGTGAAGGAGCCGCCGGCTCTCGCCTTCACGGGCAACTGGGACGTGATCTTCTGCCGCAACGTGACCATATACTTCCGGGTGGAGTCCACGCGTCGCGTCATACACAACTTCTTCGAGAGCCTGAACGAGGGAGGCTACCTCTTCGTCGGACACTCCGAGACGCTGACGTCGATCAGCGACGAGTTCGAATCGGTCGAGATCGGCGGCGTGTTCCTGTATAGAAAGCCGCGCGCGCGACGCCTGATAAGCCTCGAGCCTTCCGAGACGGGACGCGTCAGGAGGGCCCGGGAGCGGTCGGCCGCGGAGGCCCCCGAGCGTCCCGACGCGACCGATGGCAAGGGCCGGCCCGAGCGGACGGCAGCCGACGCGAAGCGTGCCGCCGAACGCCGCGCGCGCTCCACGGCGCCCGCCGCGCCCGCGGCGCCGAAGCGCCCGGCGGGATCCGCGGCGCCGGCCCCGCCCGCCGTGTCGGACGAGGAGGTGGCGCCCGTCGCGCTCTCGACCAGCGACATCCTGGCCGAAGCGAATCGGCACGCGGACGCAGGGGATTTCGAACTCGCCCTGGACGAGTGCCAGAGGGTGCTAGCCGTCAATCCGCTCCTGCCGGGAGCCCGCTATCTGCTCGGCATAATCCATCATCGGCGCGGGGATCTCGTGCGCGCCGTCAGCGAGTTCAAGAAGACCATCTACATCGACCCCCAATTCGTCCTCGCGCATGTGAGCCTCGCCAACATCTACAAGGGGGAGGGTCGCTTCGCCGAGGCGAGCCGGGAGTACGAGAACGCGCTTCGCGCGCTGTATCGCGATCCCGAGGGCGAATGGACCCAGTTCCTGGGAGGGTGGAAGGCGGACGTCATCCTGAAAACCTGTGAACGTTCTCTGCTAGAGTGTCGGAAGGCGACCGGTACCGCATAGGCGTGCGGTCTTGCCACGAAAGGGAGTGCCATGGCGAGCGCCAAGATCCTGGCTGTCGATGACAGTCCGACCATCCTGGAGATGATCAAGGCCATCCTCGTGGCGGGCGGTTACGAGGTCATCACGGCCTCGGACGGGGCGGAGGCCCTTGAGACCGCGCGTGCCCAGATGCCGGATCTCATCCTGCTAGATGTCATGCTGCCCAAGCTCGATGGATACCGGGTCTGCCGGCTTCTCAAGTTCGACCAGAACTACAAGGACATCCCCATCATCATGCTCACGGCCAAGACCGAGGAGCAGGCGATGGCCACAGGCATCCGCACCGGGGCGAACCAGTACCTCACCAAACCGGTCGAGCCCGACCGCCTGCTCGCCGCCGTGGCCGAGGAACTGTCCAAGGCTGCGGGGTAGCGGGTCCGCGCCATGGCTGAGACGAGCCTCACCGACAGGGTACTCGACGCGCTGGTGACAGCCGGATTGCTGACCGCCGACCAGGTCTCCGGGGTCAGGGAGGCCGCCACCGCCGGCGCGACCGTGGGAGCCGTGCTGATCGAGCGCGGGCTGGTCACGGCCGAGGACGTGGGCGTCGCGCTCGAGGAGGAGCTGGGCGTCCCACGGGTCGATCTCACCTCCTACACCCCCGATGAAGAGGCGCTCGCGCTGGTGCCGGCGCCCGTGGCCCGGTCCCGCCGCCTTCTCCCGCTGTTCGAGATCGACGGCACTCTCACGGTGGCCGTCGGAGATCCCATGGACGTCCTGTCACTCGACGCCATCGCGACCGAGCTCGGGCTGGAATTCGACCCGGTGCTGGCGGAACCGGCGTCCCTGCTGGGAGCCGTCGTCCAGTACTACGGCGAGAAGGCGGTCGAGGCGGCCGCGCCCGTTCCCGCGCCCCCGTCGGCCGAGCCCGCACCGCCGACCGCACCGGCGCCCGCCCCAGTGACCGGGTCCGTGCCGCCGGAGCCGCAGATACCGTTGCCGCCCGTCGCGGAGTTCGAGATGGAGGAGCGTGAACTCGCCGAGAGTCTCGCCGCTGTGTCCGACTCCGAACCGGCGCCGGAGCCGCCAGCTCCCGAACCGGAGGCCGCTCAGGCTCCGCAGGAGGTCCCCGCGGAGGAAGCTCCTTCCGAGACGCTTGAGCAGATGGTCGCGTCGAGCGCGCCTGAAGGTCCGCCTCCTGTGGACCTCGATCTGCTGGCCGTCGCCGACTCCACCAGAGTCGCCATACTGGTGACCGACATCCTCGCGAACGCCGCCGCGCGCGGCGCCAGCCGTATCCACCTGCTGCCCTACAAGGATGACTTCTTCCTCGTCTACCGGGTGAAGGGTCGCCTCGAGAAGGTGGCCAGCGCGCCGCTTTCCATGCAAGGAGCGCTGGTCGACGGATTCAAGACCCTCGCGCACGTCGCGTCCTCAGGCACGGGCATCCCGGTCGTCGGACGCGTCCGGGCGCGGTTGGCCGATCAGGATCTGGTCCTCACCGTGTCGGTGGTTCCCACGATAGCGGGGCAGCGGCTCGTGGTGTCCCTGACGCCCGTCCGACCGGAGCCGCGCGGACTCTCGGCGCTGGGGATGAGCGAGGCCGAGGTCCGGGCGCTGCACGCCATGGTCGAACGCGGGAGAGGGATCCTTCTCCTTGCCTCACCGGTGGCGGAGGGGCGCAGCTCGATCTACTACGCTCTTCTGGCCCACGCTGCCGCCGCGGGCAAGACGGTCTACTCGGTCGAGCGGTCGATCGAGTACGAGATCCCGGCCGTCGCGCAGGTCCTGGTGAGCCCCGGGACGCTGGTCGCCCCCGCGGCCTATTTCGCGGCAGGCCTGCGCCAGGACACGGACGTGGTGGGCATCGACAGCATGTCGACCGTGGAGGACATCCACATCGCGGTCGAGGCGGCGGGAGCCGGCAGGCTGGTCATCGGGACGTTCGCCGCCGCGGACATCGTCTCGGCCGTGCGCCGGATGCTCGATCTCGGCGCCGAGCCGCACAGTCTGGCTTCCGCTCTGGCGCTGGCCGTAGGCGAGAGGCTTGTTCGCACGAATTGCCCGAACTGCACCGTTGAGAAGCCCTCCGACGTGCTCTCGGGTCTGCCCGGCGCGCCCGCAGGTCTGGTGAACAAGGCCGGCGCGGGGTGTCCGAACTGCGGGAAGAGCGGATTCGGCGGGGTCACGGGGATCTTCGAGGTCATGCCGTTCGCCGAGCCCGTGCGCGCAGCCGTGGCTCGCTCGGTCGACGCGGAAGCGCTGGCGGTCGCGGCCCGCGCGGCAGGCATGCGGCCGCTGGAGGTATCGGGTCTCGCCAAGGTCAGCGCGGGAGTCATCAGCGCGGACGAGCTGGACCGGGTCTTGAGGCTGTCGCGGTGAGTGCCAAGAAGTCGGGAACGGCGGGCGAGACGCCTGCGCCGAAGCGTGTACGCAAGAAGGCCGCCGTCGGCCCGACGACCGTGGTTCCATCACCTCCGCAGGAGCCGCCGCCGTCCGGATCCGAGCCCGGCGCTTCGCTGGAGGATCGCGGCGAGATCGAAGCGGCCGAGCTCGAGCGGATCATCGTGTTCGGAATGCAGGGCCAGCGGTACGGATTGCCCATCGATACGGTCCTCGAGATACAGCAGATCGTGGCGATCTCAGAGGTTCCCGACCAGACTGGATCCGTCGTCGGAGTCATCAACCTTCGCGGTCAGGTGATCCCGGTCATCGATCTTCGCCTGCTCCTGGGGATGGAGGTCAAACCCTATGAACTGCGTACACCGATGATCCTGACCCGGACCGCGCGCGGCGTCGTCGCGCTCATAGTCGACGACGTCGAGGACGTCGTGGGAGTGCCGGCCGGCGGCATGCAGGCCGCAACCGGCATGTACGCACTCGCGGATCGGCTCGCCGGCGTGTGCCGTCTCGAGAGCGGCATGGTCTTCGTGTTCGACATCGACGCGCTAGTGCCGCCCGCTCTGGCCGCCGTCGGGAGGCCCTGACTTGGATTCGCGGGCACAGGACGCGCCTCATCTGATGGCCACGAACGACGAGATCCTCAGGCAGCGCGCCGAGTCTCTCGCCATGGAACAGGGTGAGCTTGTCGAGGAGAGCCGGACCGGGATACTGATGTTCGAACTGGGCGACGAGACGTACGGAGTGCGCATCTCGGCGGTTCGAGAGATACACAATGAATACGTGGTCACCCCGATACCCTGCGTCCCGGACTTCGTGATGGGCGTGGTCAACATACGCGGGGAGATCGTCTCGGTGACCGATCTTCGCGCGATCATGGGGCTGGGCAACACCGAGCACGCCCCCGGGGCGGAGCAGTCGCCGCTGATCGTGGTGTGTGACGAAACGGTCTGCACGGCTCTGCTGGTCGACTCGATCGGGGACATCGCGGACCTGGCGACCAGCGCGATCGAACCGCCGCTGGCGGTGAGCGACAAGGCCCAGGCCGACTACATCGCCGGCACGTTCTATCTGGATGATCGGTTGGCCGCCGTGGTCAACGTCTCGCGCGTGCTGACGCCCATCATGGCCGGATAGCAGTCCGAAGGAGGAAGTGCATGCTGGCACGACTCATGGCCCGGTTCAGACACCGGTTCCTCTACAAGTTCGTCTTCGTCAACATCTTGATGGTGGCGGGGTTGAACGTCATCCAGTTCACGATCTACTGGATGCTGTTCGGGGATCAGATGATGATGGAAGACACGTGGGTGCTCGAAGTGGTGGGCGCCCTCATCGGCGTGAGTCTGCTCGGGATCGTCTGGATCTTCCTGTTCATCTTCATCGGCGGCAGGATGCTCTCTCCGCTCGACTCGGTCGTCGAGAGTGTGAAGCTGGCAACCCAGGGCGAACTCGGGCATAAGGCCGCGGTGAGTTCCGAGGACGAGTTCGGCGTGCTCGCGGGCAGCTACAACCAGATGATCGACCTGATCGTGTACCTGGTGAAGCAGACCAAGGAGTCGAGCGAGCGCCTCGGCCGCTCTTCCACCGAGATCCTCTCCGCGACCGAACAGCAGGCGTCGGGCGCCGCGGAACAGGCGGCTTCCATCAGCCAGACGACAGCGACGATGGAGGAACTGGCTGCCACTTATCGGCAGATCGCCGACAACGCCGACCACGTGGTCCGGATGGCCGAGGCGACGCTCGGCAGCGCCGAGTCGGGTCAGACGGCGGTCTCCAACACGCTGCAGGCCATGGATCTGATCAAGGCCCACGCGCAGACGTCCGCGGACAAGATCCTGGCGCTCGGAGAGCGCAGCCAGCAGATCGGGCAGGTGCTCTCCATCATCAACAACATCGCCGACCAGACCAAGATACTGGCGCTCAACGCCGCGATCGAGGCGGCCAGGGCCGGCGAGGCGGGCAAGGGATTCTCCGTCGTCGCCTCGGAGATCCGCAAGCTCGCGGAGTCCGTCGTGGCTTCGACGGGTGAGATCTCGACGATCATGACCGAGATCCAGCGCGCGTCCAACGAGCTCGTGATCTCAACCGAGCAGGAACTCAAGCAGATCGGCGAAGGCGTCGAACTCGGACACGTGACGGGCGACTCACTCGAGCAGATCCTCGACATGATCGAGCAGACCACCGTGGCCGCCAAGGAGATCTCGATGGCCACGCAGCAGCAGCGCACGGCCACGGAGCAGGTGGTCAAGGCGATGAAGGAGGTCGCCCAGGTCGCCCAGCAGACGGCGGCCGGAAGCAAGCAGGTCGCCACCTCCGCGGAGACTTTGGCTTCGATCGCGAGAGACTCGAACCAGGTGGGCGGCGCGTTCAAGATCGTGGACTAGAGCGTCGGGCCGAGGCTCCCCACGACAGACAGGTGTGAGACGAAATGGTCGAGTTCGACCGCAGCGCGTTCATCGGCAAGTTCAAGGAGGAGGCGGGAGAGTACCTCCAGCGCCTGAACGAGGGCGTCATCACGCTGGAGGGCGATCCATCCAACCGCCCGCTGATAGATCAGATGCTTCGCGACGCGCACACTCTAAAGGGGTCCGCGCGCATGGTCGGCCTGATCGAGATCTCGGATGTCGCGCATCGTCTCGAGGACATCATGGTCATGATCCGCGACGGCCAACTGGCCTACAGGCCCGAGATGTCCGACTCGTTCTTCGAGGCCCTCGACATGATCGTGTTCCTGAAGGACAACGCGGGCGTGGATGTCCCTCCGGACGTGGACGTCGTCGGGCTCACCACCCGGTTGTCCCTGCTCGCCGTCGAGGACGCAGCGGCCGAGGGGGGCTCCGAGCCGGCGCCGGGAGTCACCCCGGAGCTCAAGCCCGGATCCAGCGGGGGATCCGCGTTGCTGGAGCCGGGGGCGAGCGCGGCGGCGCCTGTCGAGGCGCCGGCCCGCGCCGTGCGTGAGGAGTCGCTGACCTCGAAGGAACAGACCACGATCCGGATAAGGACGCAGCATCTCGACTCGCTTCTCAACCTGATCAGCGAGGTCGTGATCGGCCAGATCAAGGCGGACCAGCGCACGACGGAACTCAGGGCGATCCAAGCCGAGTTCCTCGACGCGTGGCAGGCTTGGGGCAGGGTCAAGGCCGCCTTGGACCGCCGCGGCGCCGGGAAGTCCGATCTGGAATCCGCGCTCGCCGAAGACGTCTCCGGCCTTGATGGCCGTCTCGCAGACCTCAGGTCCGCTCTGAAGTCCTTCGGGAAGGACTACCAGGAGGATACGGCACGGGGCTCGGCCGTGGTGACGGACCTTCAGGAGCAGGGAATGCAACTGCGGATGCTTCCCGTGTCGACGATCTTCAACACGTTCCCGAGGGCCATCCACGACCTCGCGCGGGACTTCCGCAAGGAGATCTCGCTGGTCATCGAAGGCGCCGACACCGAACTCGACAAGAAGGTCCTCGAGGAGATCAACGACCCGCTGATCCACATCATGCGCAACGCCGTGGATCATGGGATCGAATCGCCCGAGGAACGCGAGAAGGCGGGCAAGCCGCGTGCCGGGACGATCCTCATGGCGGCCCGCCAGGAAGGCGACCACATCGTCATCGAGATCTCGGACGACGGCGCGGGGATAGATCCGGACCGCGTGCGCGCGGCGGCGGTCAGGAAGGGCTATCTGAGCGAGAACGAGGCCGTCGCGATGTCCGACCGGGAGGCGACCTACCTCATCTTCGAGTCCGGGTTCTCGACGGCCGCCATCATCACGGAGATCTCGGGACGCGGCGTCGGCATGGACGTGGTCAGGCAATTCGTGATCGAGAAGCTCAAAGGCTCGCTCGACGTGGAATCGAAGCTGGGGGAGGGCACCAGATTCCGGCTCACCATCCCGCTGACGCTCGCGATCATCAGGGCGCTGCTCATGCGCGTCGGAGATCGCACTTTCGCCATCCCCACCGCCACGATCGAGGAGACGCTTCGAGTGGCGCCGGAGGACATCCTCAAGGCCGAAGGCCGCGAGGTCATAAGGCGCCGCCGCCGGACCATCCCGCTGGTTCGCCTGGGAGACATCCTGGGGGTGGCTCACGCACCCGTGGGGGGCAAGTCACCCATCGCCACGATCGGCTTCTCCGGGCATCGCATGGGATTCCTCGTCGACTCCTTCATAGGCGAGCAGCAGATAGTCATCAAGACGCTCGGGACCCACCTGAGGCGGGTCGAGAACGTGGCCGGCGTGACGGTGCTGGGGGCCGGCGAGATCGTCGTGATCCTCAATGTCCCCGATCTGATGACGAACGCCCGCACGCGGTCGGGCATGCGCAAGAGGGAAGCGAAGGCAGAGACGCATGAGGGGCCGCGGCGCATCCTGATCTGCGAGGACTCCTTCACCACCCGCGAACTGGAGCGGTCGATCTTCGAAGCGGCTGGGTACGAGGTGGAAGTCGCGATGGACGGGGCCCAGGGGCTTGCGCGCCTGCGCCAGGGCCTGGAGGTCGATGCCGTGGTCACCGACGTGCAGATGCCCAACATGACCGGGTTCGAGTTGACCAAGGCGATAAAGTCCGACTCCCGTCTGAGCGTTCTTCCCGTGGTCATCGTCACGTCGCTGGAGCGCGACGAAGAGAAAGCCGAGGGCATCGACGCCGGTGCTGACGCCTACATCACGAAGTCGGTCTTCAATCAGGACACCCTTCTCGACACGGTCGAACGTCTCATCGGATAGAAGCGCAGGGGAGGCGGCATGACCCAACGGCGCATACGCGTCGTGATAGTCGACGATTCGCTGGTTGCCCGCGAGATGCTGGCGCAGATCCTGGTCAGCGACCCCGAGATCGAGGTCGTCGGCCAGGCCCGGGACGGCAAGGACGGCGCCGATATGGTGGCGAGCCTCGAGCCGGACCTGGTCACGATGGACATCCACATGCCCAACATGGATGGCCTGCAGGCCGTCGAGCAGATCATGGCCTACACCCCCACGCCCATCCTCGTCGTCTCGTCGTCCGTTCGCGAATCGGGTCTGGGAAGCGCGTTCGACGCTTTGCGGCTGGGCGCGCTCGAGGTCATGAAGAAGCCCGAGCCCAGCGACTGGGAGGATCTCCAGCGCATAGGGCGAGATATCATCCGCCGGGTCAAGATGCTCTCGCGCGTGAAGGTCATCACCCACCTGTCCGGGCGCAAGCGCACCGGCGGGACGCGCACCGCCCCCCCTGTCAAGATGGCGTCCGCCGGCCGCAAGGGATACTCCCTGGTAGCGGTGGGGTCCTCGACGGGCGGCCCGTCGGCGCTCATGACCGTCCTGGGCGGCCTGCCCGCCGACTTCCCTCTCCCGCTGATGATCGCGCAGCACATCGCCGACGGGTTCATCCCCGGCCTCGTGGACTGGCTCGGCGGCGGGTCCCGCCTCGCGATCAGGGCGGCACGGGACGGTGAGACGCCCGCGCCCGGATCCGCATACCTGGCGCCGACGGGCAGGAACCTGATATTCGACGGGTCGGTCATGCGCTTCGTCGATCCCACGTCCGGTCAGCTCTACATCCCTTCGGCCGACACCCTCTTCTCGTCGGTGGCCCGAAGCCTGCGTTCCCGGGCGGTCGGAGTGATCCTGACGGGAATGGGCAGCGACGGCGCCAACGGGCTCAAGGAGATGCGGGACGCGGGAGCCGCGACCCTCGGGCAGGACGAGGCCACCTCGACGGTCTACGGGATGCCCCGCGCGGCCGCGGAACTCGGCGCCGTCGCCGAGGTCCTGCCGATCGAGGCCGTCGCGGCCGAACTCACCCGGCTGGTCGCAGGATAGCGACCCTCTCAAGGAGGGCGTCCCTCTCGCGGGTATACTGGCGAAGATGAACGAGCTGCCGATAGGGATATTCGACTCGGGCCTGGGCGGGCTGACCGTCGCGGCCGAGGTCATGTCATCCATGCCCGGCGAGTCGGTCTTCTACTTTGGGGACACCGCGCGCTGCCCGTACGGACCTCGTTCGCAGAGCGAGGTCCGCGGCTTCGTGCTCCAGGTCGGCAGGTGGCTGTCCGAGCGAGGGGTCAAGCTTCTCGTGATCGCGTGCAACACCGGTACCGCGGCGGGACTCGAGGCGGCGCAGCGCGCGTTCGACGTCCCGGTCATCGGCGTCATCGATCCGGGCGCGCGAGCCGCGGTCAAGGCCACGCGCAATCGCAAGGTCGGGGTCATCGGCACCGTCGGGACCATCGAATCAGGCGCCTACAGCTCCGCCGTCCGCGCGATCGACGCCGGCGTCACGGTGTTCTCCGTGGCCACGCCGCGATTCGTCGACGTAGTCGAGTCGGGCCTGCGCATCGGTCCAGGGTCCATCGAGGACACGCTTGCCGAAGCATCCGACGTCTTCATCCGGCCGACGTTCCACGAGATGGCGAGGGACTACCTCGACCCTCTGAAGCGCACCGGCATCGACACTCTGGTGCTTGGATGTACGCACTTCCCTCTGCTCGCTCCGGCGATCCAGCAGGTCATCGGCGGGGGCGTGCGCCTGATCTCTTCAGCGGAAGAGACCGCCCGAGAGGTCGCGGACACTCTGCGCGCGCGCGGACAACTGGCCGACGAAGGGCGGCGACCCGAGCACCGGTTCTCGACGACGGGCAACGCCGACGAGTTCGCGCAACTCGGCGCACGGGTTCTCCGTCGCGCCATGCGCACTCCCGAGCATGTCCCTCTCGCGGAGCTTGAACTCCTCGCCCCGGGGCGGCACGCCGAGGATGGCGCCGCGTGCGGCTGACGGTGCTCGGCTCGTCGGCGTCCTATGCCGGCCCGGGGCACGCGTGCTCCGGCTACCTGATCCAGTCGGGCGGGGCGAACGTCATGCTCGACATCGGCAACGGGGCGCTTTCCAACCTCGGGCGCGTCATGGATCCGACACGACTCGATGCCGTGTTCGTCTCGCACGCGCATCCTGATCACTTCGCGGACCTGTTCGGCCTCCAGGCCATGCTGCGCTATGCGCCCGAGGGCCCGGCGCCGCCCATGCGGGTGTTCGGACCGGAGGGCCTGCTCGACCGGGCGGCCTGTCTTCTGTCCGAACGCGGTCGCGTCGAGATCGCGGAGGCGTTCTCACCCCTGCCGCTCGCGGACGGGGTCCCGGTGCGGGTGGGACCGATCCTGGTCACTCCGCATCTGGTCGACCACGAGGCAGCGACCTTCGCACTGGTCGCGCAGGCGGGCGCGCGTCTCTTGTGTTACACGTCCGACACGCGCTCGGGCGATGCCGTGCTCCGCGCGGCCGATGGCGCCGACGTCCTGCTGGCCGAAGCGACGCTTCCCGCCGCCTACGAAGGCAAGGGGCCCCACATGACGGCCGCGGAGGCCGGGAGGCTCGCCGCCGACGCCGCAGCGGGCGAACTCGTGCTCACCCATCTGTGGCCGACCACGCCGCGAGGGGACATACTGAACGATGCACGAGTGAACTTCTCCGGCAAAGTGGTCCTGGCCGAGGAGATGCTCGTCATAGATGTCTGACCTGCCGGATGCGGTCCGACCGATACCATGGGAAGGCGGCCACCACCTTGGATCGCGCTGATGATCGAGCCCGCGACGCGCTTCGCCCCGTGCGGCTCACCCGAGGGTATCTGAAGCACGCGCAGGGATCGTGCCTGTTCGAGTTGGGTGACACCGTCGTACTGTGCGCGGCCTCCGTGTCGGACAGTGTGGCGCAGTGGCGCCGCGGGTCCGGACTCGGCTGGGTGACGGCCGAGTACTCGATGCTTCCCGCGTCCACCCACTCTCGACGCCGGCGAGAGGTGGGCGCCTCCGGCATAGGCGGCCGCACGCACGAGATCCAGCGGCTGATCGGGCGCTCGCTGCGCACGGCCACCGATCTTGCTGCCATGGGCGGCGAGGTCACCGTCAACGTCGACTGCGACGTCCTGCAGGCGGACGGCGGTACCCGGACAGCGGCGATCACCGGGGCTTGGATAGCGCTGTTCGACGCCATGGCGACGTGGCGAGAGGCGGGCAAGATCGCCTCGTCGCCGCTGTTGGGTCACATCGCCGCCGTCTCGGTCGGTCTCGTGGACGGCGAGATGCTTCTCGACCTGGACTACTCGGAGGACAGCCGTGCCGAGGTGGACATGAACGTCGTCATGGACGAGTCGGGACGTTTCGTCGAGGTGCAGGGCACCGGCGAGCGGACTCCGTTCTCCAAGGCCCGATTGGATGGGATGCTCGACCTGGCTCTGGCCGGGGTCAACAGCCTCGTGGAGATACAGCGAGCTGTCGTCGAAGGGGGACTCGACACGTATGGGCGGTGAACCGCGCAGGGTCGTGGTCGCCACCGCGAACCCAGGCAAGCTGGCCGAGATCCGGGCGGCTCTGGACATCCCAGGATGGGAGTTCGTGGTCGCCGGGGACATCGGGGGGAGGGCCCTCGAGGTGGAGGAGGACGGCGAGACCTTCACGGACAACGCCCTGATCAAGGCCTACGCATACCGTGAGGCCTTCGGACTCCCCGCGCTGGCCGACGACAGCGGTCTGGTGGTCGACGCGATCGACGGCGAGCCCGGCATCCGCTCGTCGCGTTACGCGGGAGAGAAAGCGACCGACGCCGACAACAACGCCAAGCTGCTGCGAGTGCTGACGGACGTCGGCGAAGGGGCGCGAACGGCGCGGTTCACGTGCGCGATCGTCTACGTGGACGGTCGCGGGATGCCCACCGTCGCGTACGGCTACTGCCGGGGACGCATCGGCACCTCGCCGAAAGGGCAGGGCGGGTTCGGATACGATCCGCTGTTCCTGCCCGACCAGACCCCCGGACGCTCCATGGCCGAGCTCGACATCGCCCAGAAGGACGCGATCAGCCATCGGGGGCACGCTCTCAGGGCGCTCCGCGAGGAGTTGTCTCGCGAGGGGTAGCGGCCCAGGCGCGTGGTAGGTCGGCTGCCGGGTGCGCGACGCCTTCGCAAGACTGACGCTCGCCGGAGAGCCGGACTCCGTCCGATTCGAGCGCGTCGAACAAGGGAAACCTGAAGCGTGCGGGGCGCAACCTCGCAGCCGGCCGGCGGCGGACGCCGCGCGCCGGCTCTCTCCGGAACTCCTCGGACGACTGCTTCAGGAGGTCGCGACATGGACGTCATCGACAGGGAGACCATCCTTCGACTAGCGGCACACAGGGGCAGGCCGGCAGTGAGCGTCTACCTGCCGGTGCATCGAGCGAGCACGATGAACCAGCAGGACCGCACCCTGCTTCGCAAACTGGTGAAGCAGGCTACCGGCTCCCTTGAGGCGGCGGGAGTCCGGCGACCCGACGCGGAGAACGTGATGAAAGAGGCGCTCGAACTCGCGTCTGATGATGCGTTCTGGTCGGGGGGGTTCGAGGGTCTCGCGGTGTTCGTGCACGGGCCCACCACCGAGACCGTCAAGACGCACGTCGCGCTGCCCGAGCGCGTCGTGGTCGGCGAAAGACTCTATCTTCGCCCGGTGTTCGAGGAGTTCTCGCCGCCGGAGAGCTTCTGGGTGCTGGCCCTGGACCGCAATGAGACACGTCTGTTCCGCGCCGACGGCGACTCGTTCGAAGCGGTGGAGCTGCCCGCCGGCGTGCCGACGTCGTTCGCCGACGAGACGCGCTACGACCTGCGGGAACCTTCTCTCCAGTACCGCAGTGTCGCGGCGACGCCGGGCGCGTCCGGCCGGGGAGTCGCGCAGTACCACGGACACGGCGGGGAGAAGGACGCGGAGAAGGTCCAGGTCGACCAGTTCCTGCGTCATCTGAG
Source organism: uncultured Coriobacteriia bacterium (assembly GCA_963695385.1). Classification (GTDB taxonomy): domain Bacteria; phylum Actinomycetota; class Coriobacteriia; order Anaerosomatales; family PALSA-660; genus JANYAK01. Next base: position 1,266,129 of record OY968780.1, on the reverse strand, counting down.
CGACGGGGTCTCGGAGCGCATAGGGCTGGAGCATGCCGAACCGCTCGTACTGCTGGGTGTGGAGTACATGATCGCCGACTTCCGCAAGGTGAGTTCCTACCCGCACATCGCAGAGGCCGAGGTGGCAGGAGCCACCGACTACCTCTCCCCCAAGGAGCTTCACGCCATCACCCTCGACGCTCTGGAGCCTGCCAGGGCCAAGGTCACCCGTTCGGACCTGGACGAGCTGGCCGAGAAGATGGGCACCGGCCTGGCGTCTGCCGACGTCACCTACATCGCTGCCTCAGCCGCCGAAGGACGGGTCAAGACCCTGTTCTTCGACGACTCATTCGGGCCGTGGGGCACAGTGAGCGGCGATCCGGCGGGCGGGGAGTGGGACCTTGTGGACCTCGCCGCCGTCGAGACGTTCGCCCACGACGGGGTGGTGCACGCCTTCGCGGCCGGCGCCAGCCCGGTCTCCGGAGCCGCGGCGGTCTTCAGGTACTGACGGCGTTTGCCGCGTCCGCCCGCCCTCTCTATACTGTGCAAGCCGCTCCGAGCCGGGGCGGGCCGGTTCCACCGGTGTCGGGCCGTGGCGCAGCTTGGTAGCGCACCTGCTTTGGGAGCAGGGGGTCGCCGGTTCGAATCCGGCCGGCCCGACCAGAACCGCGGGAGTAACTCAACTGGTAGAGTGTCAGCCTTCCAAGCTGAATGTTGCGGGTTCGAGCCCCGTCTCCCGCTCCATTGACAACCTCACGACGCCGCGGGTAGTGTGATGCACCGTTGTGCCCGCCACGAGGCGGCGTCGGATCTGCGCCCGTAGCTCAGCTGGACAGAGCGGCTGCCTTCTAAGCAGCGGGTCGGGGGTTCGAGTCCCTCCGGGCGTGCCAAGCTTGCCACGTGGTGGGTGTAGCTCAGTTGGTTAGAGCGTCGGACTGTGGCTCCGAAGGTCGCGGGTTCGAGCCCCGTCACCCACCCCACATGATAGACGGTCGTTTCTCGGGCAGAGCACGAACCCGTCCGCCTGTTGTCTTTTCCGTTCTGTCTCGTACAATGGCGTAGCGTTTGGGCCGTTAGCTCAGCTGGTAGAGCAGGGGACTCTTAATCCCAAGGTCATAGGTTCGATCCCTATACGGCCCACCAAACGGCAACCACAGAAGGCGGGCGGCGACTCGAGCCCCCGCCTTTTGTTGCTGTATAGTGTGTGTTCGTCCATCGGGCGGGCGTGGCGGAATGGCAGACGCGCCGGGTTTAGGTCCCGGTGAGGAGACTCGTGGAGGTTCGACCCCTCTCGCCCGCACCAGCGACGCAGACGGCCCGGGCGCGACCGCGACGCCCGTCAGGCATACCCCTCAAGGAGGATCGTTGAAGACCAGTGTCGAGAGGCTAGAGGACAATCGTGCGAAGCTGATCACCACGCTTTCGCCTGAGGAGGTCGACCAGGCGGTCGAACAGGCCTACGCGGAAGCCGCCGAGAGCGTCCGCATCAAGGGGTTCCGCAAGGGCAAGGCCCCGCGCGAGGTCATCGACCTGCATGTCGGACAGGTGAACGTCCTGACCGAGGCCCGTCGCGACGCCATCGCGAAGTGGTATCCCGTCGCCCTTGACGACGCGGACCTCCGCCCGCTCGGCAATCCGAAGACATCCGAGCTGAGTCCCATGACCCCCGGCCAGGAGTTCTCCTTCGAGGTCGAACTGACCCTGAGGCCTGAGATGGAACTCACTGGGATCGACGGCTTCCAGGCCACCGTCCCACCGCTCGGTGTGGGCGAGGATCTGGTCGATGCCTACCTCGAGGATCTCCGAGACCGCTTCTCCGAACTCAAGTCCGTCCAGCGCGAGTTGCAGGGCGATGACCTCGTGTCGATCAGCTTCGTGGGCTTCATCGATGGCGAGCACAGCGAGGACAGCACGGTGTACGAGCATCTGCACCACATGGGGCGCGGGCTGATGCCCGAGGAGTTCGAGTCGGGGATCCTGGGTTCCAAGCCAGGCGACGAGACCCACATCGAGTTCCCCATCCCGGACACCGCCTCGGACATGAGTCTCGTCGGCAAGATGGTCGCGTTCGACGTGACTGTCCACGAGGTCCTGGAGAAGAGCCTGCCCGAGATCGACGCCGACTTCGCCGAGAAGGTCGGCGGCTTCGACACAGTCGAGGAGTTGCGCGAGGACATCCTCGCCCGCATCTCCGAGAGGCAGGTTCAGGAACGCAAGCGCATGATCGAGAACCAGGCCCGGCGGCAACTGGTCGAGCGCATGGTCGGCGACATCCCGCAGTCCATGTTCGACGAGCGGGGAGATGAGGTCACGAAGGAGTTCAGCGACGAGATCTCATCGCGTGAGATGTCTTTCGATGACTACCTGGCCCAAGCCGAGATGACGCGCGAGCAGCTCCTGAGCGACATCAATGCCGAAGCGGAGCTGCGCGTGCGCGAGGACCTTGCGTTCGACGCCCTTGGCCGAAAGCTCGGCCTGACCGCCTCCGACGAGGAAGTGGAAGCCGAGATCGCCGAGGCCTGCGTCGAACAGAAGATGAGTCCGGAAGCCATGCGGGAGTTCCTGCGGGAGAGGGGCGGCATGTCGTTCCTTCGCGGGGGCATCGTCCGCCGCTCGGCATTCCGCTGGCTGATCGACCATGTGGAGATAACCGAAGAAGTTCCCGAGGGCGAAGCCGGGTCGAAGAAGGCCGCGAAGAAGCCCGCCAAGAAGGCCCCCAAGTCCTCCGCTGCATCCGCCGAGGAGACGGCCGCACCCAAGAAGGGTACCTCTGCGAAGATGGCACCGAAGAAGGCCGCTTCGAAGGAGTGATGCACCATGTCCGACGCAGTCAACGCCCTGGTACCCATAGTCGTCGAGCAGACCTCACGCGGTGAGCGCAGCTTCGACATCTACTCGAGATTGCTAAACGAGCGCATCATCTTCCTCGGACACGAGATCGATGATGTGATCGCGAACCTGACCATCGCGCAGCTCCTGCACCTCGAGAGTGAGGATCAGGAGAAGGACATCCAGCTCTACATCAACTCGCCCGGCGGACTGGTCTCGGCCGGATTGGCCATCTACGACACGATCCAGTACATCCGCTCCGATGTGGCGACCATCTGCATCGGGCAATGCGCGTCGATGGCCGCGGTACTTCTGGCGTCCGGCGCGCCCGGCAAGCGATTCGCTCTGCCGAACAGCCGAGTGCTGATCCACCAGCCGCTCGGCGGTCTGCAGGGACAGGTGGCCGACATCGAGATCGGGGCGAGGGAGATGCTGCGCACGAGAGCGCAGCTCGACCAGATACTCGCCAAGCACACCGGCCAGACGGTGGAGAAGATCCACGCCGACACGGATCGCGACAACATCATGACCGCCGACGAGGCAGTGGCCTACGGTCTGGTCGACAAGGTCTACACGGAGCGGCACGCGACGAAGTCCTAGGTCGCAAGAGGCGCGGTCACGCGCGAGGTCGTCCACCCCTGGAGAACCCATGAGCGTCAAGCAGGACGGTCCAGAGCATCTGAAATGCTCCTTCTGCGGGAAGGGGCAGAGGCAGGTCCGCAAGCTCATCGCGGGGCCCAACGTCTACATCTGCGACGAGTGCGTGGAGCTGTGCAACGACATCGTGGATGAGGAGTTGGCCGAGGAGAGCGCAGAGATCGCCGTCCCCTCCGGAGCGCTGCCGACGCCGCGAGAGATATTCGAGATGCTGAACGACTACGTCGTGGGCCAGGAGATGGCCAAGCGGGTCCTGGCCGTAGCCGTCTACAACCACTACAAGCGTGTGCGATGCATGCCCTGCGAGAGCGCGGATGACGTCGAGATCTCCAAGAGCAACATCCTGCTGCTCGGACCGACCGGTTGCGGCAAGACGCTTCTGGCGCAGACGCTGGCGCGCATCCTCAACGTGCCGTTCGCCATCGCCGACGCGACCACCCTGACCGAGGCCGGCTACGTCGGCGAGGACGTCGAGAACATCCTGCTCAAGATAATCACGGCCGCCGAGGGCGATGTGAAGAAGGCCGAGGTCGGCATCATCTACATCGACGAGATCGACAAGATCGCGCGCAAGGCCGAGAACCTCTCCATCACCCGCGACGTGTCCGGCGAAGGCGTCCAGCAGGCGCTGCTCAAGATCGTCGAAGGCACCGAGGCGCACGTTCCGCCGCAGGGCGGACGCAAGCACCCGCAGCAGGAACTCATCAAGATCGACACCACCAACATCCTGTTCATCCTCGGCGGCGCGTTCGTGGGGCTCGAGAAGATCGTCGCCACCCGCATCGGGCACAAGGGAGTGGGCTTCGAGGCCGATCTGACCGATGCGACCAAGCACGAGACAGGGGTCCTGCTCGGACAGGCGCTTCCCGAGGACCTGCACAAGTTCGGCCTGATCCCCGAGTTCGTGGGCCGCATCCCCGTGGTGGCGCACGTCGAGGAACTGACCGAGGACGACCTGGTGCGCATCCTCACTGAACCGAAGAACGCGCTGGTCAAGCAGTACCATCGCCTGTTCTCGTTCGAGGGTGTCGAGCTCACCTTCGCCGAGGGTGCCCTGAAGGCCATCGCGAGCAAGGCTCTCACGCACGGCACGGGCGCTCGCGGCCTGCGCTCGATCCTGGAGAGCCTCCTTCTGGACTCGATGTACGACCTTCCCGGACGCACGGACGTGCGCGAGATCATCGTGACCGAGCAGTCCGTGACCGCCGGTGTCCCGCCCACGCTGGTGTGCGAGGGCGCGGAGGCGTCGGCCTGAGTCCCGGTCCCGCACCGGCCCGCTCTACGGCGAGCTGAGGGCGCCGCCCTTCAACGCTCGGACGCCGGGAGAAGGTGTCGCGTGCGATGCGACCCACCTCGGACAGTGCCCCGACGGCGTCGGCGCGGCGCGTTCCGGGGGGAGCGCAGGACGGGATGGTGGCCGTGACCCCTTCGCCTCCTTCGCCTAGAATGCGGAGAACGCGCGGCCGGATCCGTGCCGCGGCGTGCATTCCGGCCACGCGAAGGGAATCCCCACCGCATGAGCGAACTGCCCAAGGCATACGACCCCAAGGCTGTGGAGGGCCCCGTCTTCAACTCGTGGACGACGGGCCGCTACTTCGAGTGCCCGATCGTCGAAGGCGTCGAGCCGTTCGTCATCGCGATCCCGCCCCCCAACGTGACCGGCTCGCTGCACATGGGGCACGCGCTCAACAACACGATCCAGGACGTGGTCATCCGCCGCCAGCGCATGACCGGCCGGCCGACGCGCTGGGTCCTGGGCACCGATCACGCCGGCATCGCCACGCAGAACAAGGTCGAGCAGATGCTCGCCAAGCAGGGGCTCTCCCGTCACGACGTCGGCCGCGAGAAGTTCATCGAGCTTTGCTGGGCGTGGCGCCGTGAGCACGGCAGCACGATCATCACCCAGCTCAAGGCCATGGGCTGCTCATGCGACTACTCGGACGAGTGGTTCACGATGGACCCCAGCTACCAGAAGGCGGTCCGGCGCGTCTTCGTCCAGCTCTTCGACGAGGGGCTGATCTACCGGGGCAAGCGCATCATCAACTGGTGTCCGCGATGCACCACGGCGCTCTCAGACATCGAAGTGGAGCACGAGGAACTCGACAGCCACCTGTGGCACATCCGCTATCCGCTGAAGGAGCCGGTCGGCGGTGTCGACCACGTGGTCGTCGCCACGACGCGGCCCGAGACCATGCTGGGCGACACGTGCGTGGCCGTGCACCCCGACGACGAGCGCTACAAGGCCATCATCGGAGCCACGGTGATCCTCCCGCTCGTGGGTCGCGAGATCCCGGTCGTGGCCGACGAATACGTGGACATGACGTTCGGCACCGGCGCCGTGAAGGTCACCCCCGCGCACGACCCCAACGACTTCGAGATAGCCCAGCGCCACGACGTGCCCAAGATCAACATCCTGAACGCCGACGCGACCATCTCGTCCGAAGGGGGCGCCTACGCGGGGCTCGACCGCTACGCGGCGCGCGCCAAGGTCATCGCCGACCTCGAGGCGGCCGGCGTACTGGTCCGCGTCGAAGAGCACCGCCACGCCGTCGGCCACTGCTACCGCTGCCATACGGTGGTCGAGCCGTGGCTCTCGGACCAGTGGTTCGTGGATATGAAGCCGCTGGCCGAGCCCGCGATCGAGGTCGTGCGCGACGGTCGTGTCAACTTCCACCCGAAGCGCTGGGAGAACGTCTACTACCACTGGATGGAGAACATCCGCGACTGGTGCGTGTCGCGCCAACTGTGGTGGGGACACCAGATACCCGTGTGGTACTGCGACGCCTGCGGCGAGATGGTCGCCGCCGAGCACGATGTCACCGAATGCCCCAAGTGCGGCGGCCCGGTGCGCCAGGACGAGGACGTGCTCGACACCTGGTTCTCCTCGGCGCTGTGGCCCTTCGCCACGTTGGGCTGGCCCGCCGACGATCCCCGGGTGGACTACTTCTATCCCACGTCGGTGCTTTCCACGGCGCGCGACATCCTGTTCCTGTGGGTGGCTCGCATGATCATGCAGGGGCTTCACTTCGCCGGCGACGTCCCCTACAAGGACGTGATCATCCACCCCACCGTATTCAACGCCGAGGGCAGGCGCATGTCCAAGTCCCTGGGCACCGGCGTCGACCCGCTCGACCTGATGGAGCACTACGGCGCCGACGGCATGCGGTTCGGCCTGATGCTTCAGGTCACCGGCAACCAGGACATCAAGTTCGCCGAGGACAAGCTTCTCTCCAGCCGCAACTTCGCCAACAAGATATGGAACGCAAGCCGCTTCGTGCTCATGAACCTGGACGGCTACGAGTCCGGCGAGCCCGCGGCCGAGACCGTCGCGGACGCCTGGATACTGTCTCGCCTGGCCGACCTGGCCTCGCGCGTCGACGAGGGACTGGACACGTTCGAGTTCGGGGAGACGGCGCGCGCGCTCTACGACTTCTTCTGGAGCGAGTTCTGCGACTGGTACATCGAGCTCGCCAAGGGGCGCCTCGGCGCGGGCGGGGAGGCGCGGCTGACGGTGCAGCGCAACCTCGTGTTCGTCCTCGACCGCGCGCTGCGGCTGCTGCACCCGATGATGCCGTTCGTGACCGAGGAGATCTGGCGCAGGCTTCCGCTGGCCCCGGCCGACAGGGCCGAGTCCCTCATGCTCGCCGTGTGGCCGGGCGCGGCGTCGCTGCAGAAGTGGAAGGACGACGGCGCGGAGATGTCGATCCGCGCCGTGCAGGAGGTCGTCAGCGCCGTGCGCACCGTCCGCTCGCGCTACTCAGTGTCTCCGCGCACCAGCGTGGACGTGATCGTCCGCGCCGGCGAGGCCGAGGCGCTGATCCTGGAGAACCAGTCCGACATCATCCGCGCGCTGGCGGGGATCGGCGCGCTCACGATCGACGCCCTGGCCGAGAAGCCTCCGCACAGCTCCGTCGCGGTGGCCGCCGGGTGCGAGCTCTTCATCCCGCTCGAGGGTCTGGTCGACTTCGCCCACGAACGCACGCGCGTGAAGAAGGAACTCGATGCCGCGCAGACCGATCTGGAGAAGCTCACCCGCAAGCTCGCCAACGAGGGCTTCCTCGCCAAGGCGGCGCCCGAGGTGATCGAGAAGGACCGCGCCCGGGCCGCCGAGCTGGCCGATTCGGTGGGCAAGCTGACCGCCCAGCTGGCCGAGCTCGCGGAGTAGCGCATGGGCGGCGATAGCCTCACCTTCGCCGAGGCCATCGCCGCGGTCGAGAAGGCTCTGCAGTTCGGGATCAACCCGTCGCTGGAGGGCATCACGGCGCTTTGCGAGCGGCTGGGCCGTCCCCAGGACGCGCTGCGGTTCGTGCAGGTCACCGGCACCAACGGCAAGACGTCCGTGACCCGCATGACCGCCGCGCTGCTCGGCGCCACCGGCGCCGCCGTCGCGTGCTACACGAGCCCGCATCTCGTGTCCTACACCGAGCGCATCGAGATCGGCGGTGCGCCGGCGAGCGAGAATGACTTCGCGCGGGCGCTGTCGGCGGCTCTCGATGCGGCCGCGGCCGTCGGCGGTGACTTCACCGAGTTCGAGCTGCTCACGGCCGCGGCCTTGTGGCTCATGCGCGACCTCGGGGTCGAGTGGGGTGTGCTCGAGGTCGGCCTCGGTGGCCGGTGGGACGCGACGACCGTGGTCGATCCCGTCGTGGCGGTGGTGACAGGAGTGTCGCTGGACCACACCGACCGGCTCGGGACCACCGAGGAGGCGATCGCGGCCGACAAGTCCCACATCATCAAGCGCGGAGCCACGGCGGTGATCGGCCCCGGGGCCGCACGGGTCGCGCCGATACTCCTGGAGCGCGCGGCGCGCGTCGGCGCCGCCGCGGTCGTGCGCGTGATGCCGGAGGCCGGAGCGGGAGAGCCGGGCGCGGGCGTGCCGGGGACCGGCCCCGACGACGCCGTCCGGACCGTTCGCTATCGGATCGTCACTCGTCCCGACCGTCCGGGAGGCGACCTCGTCCTGGACACCGCCGGGATCCGTGCCGACTACCGGTCCCTGGCCGTCGCCGCGCCGTCCTACCAGGCTCCGAACGTGGCCGTCGCCGTGGCGGCCGCCGAAGCCGCGCTCGGTCGGGAGCTGGATCCGACCACCACTCGCGCAGCGCTTGCGAGCATGCGCTTCCCGGGCAGGTTCGAACCGGTCGCGCGGGATCCGTGGATAGTCCTGGACGGCGGGCACAACCCGGAAGCGGCTTCCGCGCTGGTCTCCGCCATCGGCGAGGCCTTCCCGTCTGCGAAGCCGGTCGCGGTGATCGGGATGCTGGTCGACAAGGACGCTGAGACGTTCGTGCGCACCCTCGCACCCCACGTGGCAGGATTCATCTGCACGCGGAACTCCTCGTACAGATCCCGGACGGCAGCGGATCTGGCCGAGGTCGTGCGCGAGGTCACGGGCGTCCCGCCCGCGCGATATGAGGACCTGGCGGAGGCGATCCGCGCGGCGACGTCGGATCCCGCCGCGTTAGGAGTAGTGGTCACCGGAAGTCTGTACACGGTGGGGGAGGCCAGGAGCCTGATCGGTGGTGCCCTCCTGTGAGCAGCGGACATGGATTCGCCGTCCCGTGCGCGGATCACTAGCTAAACTCTTCACAAGCGCGTCCATTGGGGGGTGGGTTAATGCCGTTCGCCGACACTAGCCAGCCGTTCGCGTTCAAGTACTGCCGCTGACCGTCACGGGGCCCTAAAGTTGTCACACGTTTCTGTGTGTCTGAGCGGGAGCGGGTGCCGTGCGTGCCGGCTGCGATGCAGGTTGGAGTCGAGAGAGGGGATCCGACACGTGAAGAGCGATCTGGATATCGCACAGGAAGCGACGATGCGGCCTATCGTCGAGGTGGCGCTGGAACTCGGCCTGCGAGAGGACGAGCTGGAGGCGTACGGTCGCTACAAGACCAAGATCGACCTCTCCGTCCTGGATCGGCTCAAGGACCACCCGCAGGGCAAGTACATCGACGTCACCGCGATCACGCCCACCCCGCTCGGCGAGGGCAAGACCGTCACGACGGTCGGCCTCGGCCAGGCGCTCAAGCACATCGGCAAGAACGCGGCGACATGCATCCGCCAGCCCTCCCTCGGTCCGGTCTTCGGCATCAAGGGCGGCGCGGCCGGCGGCGGATACAGCCAGGTCATCCCGATGGAGGACTTCAACCTGCACCTGACCGGAGACGTGCACGCCGTCTCCATGGCCAACAACCTGCTGGCCGCCTACATAGACAACAGCCTGCACTTCCGCAACCCGCTCGGGATAGATCCGCACTCGATCACCTGGCGTCGATGCGTGGACATCTCGGACCGCGCGCTGCGAAACATCGTGGTCGGCCTCGGCAGCAAGATGGACGGCGTCCCGCGCGAGAGCGGGTTCGACATCTCCGTGGCCAGCGAGGTCATGGCGATCCTGGCGATGGCCACCGACCTGAAGGACCTGCGAGTGCGCCTCGGTCGCATCGTCATCGGTACCACCTACGACGGCAAGGCCGTCACCGCCGAGGACCTGGGATGCGCCGGTTCGATGACGGTGCTCATGCGCGACGCCATCAAGCCCAACCTGCTCCAGAACCTCGAGGGTGGCCCGGTCTTCGTCCACGCAGGCCCCTTCGCGAACATCGCCCAGGGCAACAACTCGATCATCGAGGACCGCATCGCTCTCAAGCTCGCCGACTATGTCGTCACCGAGTCGGGCTTCGGCGCCGACATGGGTGCGGAGAAGTTCCTCGACATCAAGTGTCGAGTCTCGGGACTGACGCCCGACTGCGTGGTCATCGTGGCCACGGTGCGCGCCCTGAAGATGCACTCGGGCCGCTTCGACATCAAGCCAGGCAAGCCTCTCGATCCGGGCCTGACCACCGAGGATCTGGACAGCCTCGGCCTCGGCATCTGCAACCTCGAGAAGCACATCGAGAACATGAAGCTCTACGGCATACCCGTCGTGGTGGCCGTCAACGCCTTCCCGACCGACACCGAGGCGGAGCACGCGCTGATCAGGGAGCGCTCCATGCTGGCCGGCGCCGACGCCGCCGTCAGCCATCAGATGCATGCCCAAGGTGGCGCGGGAGGCGCGGAGCTCGCCGAGGCGGTCGTCAAGGCGTGCGACACCCCGCACGAGTTCAAGCTGCTGTATCCGGACGACATGTCCATCAAGGACAAGATCCACACGATCGCGACCAAGATCTACGGTGCCGACGGAGTCGACTACCTCCCCGCCGCGGAGGCGAAGGTGAAGCTGTACACGGATCTGGGCTTCGACAAGCTCCCGATATGCATGGCCAAGACCCACCTGTCGATCACGCACGATCCGAGCAAGAAGGGCCGACCCACCGGATGGCGTCTGCCGATCCGGGACATCCGTGCGAGCGTCGGAGCGGGGTTCCTGTATCCCATCTGCGGCGACATGCGCACGATGCCGGGTCTGCCCAGCACACCGGCCGGCAACCACATCGACATCGACGACGAGGGCAACGTCCTCGGACTGTTCTAGCCCCCGCTGGCAGACCCGCGGGTGTGCCGAGTGGCCATACCGATCGCGAAGGACCACTGAGAAGATGGCCCGTGTGACCTTCACTCCCGACAACGTCACCGTCGAGGTCCCGGACGGAGAGACGCTGCTGCGCGCGGCGATGGCCGCGGACGTGCGCCTGAACTCCACGTGCGGTGGCGGCGGGACCTGCGGGAAGTGCCGCGTGGCCGTCACGGAGGGCTCAACCCAAGGCGGAGTCAGCCCGAAGCTGACGGCCGTCGAACTGGAGCGCGGTTACGTGCTGGCCTGCCTGGCCGAGATCGCCGGCGACGTCGTCGTGCGCGTGCCTCCCGAGTCCCGTCCGGGTCACGTGCCCACGCGCAGCGGCACCGTCGGGCGCAACAAGCTTCTGGCGGCCGACGAATCCGCCGCGCGTCTGCCCGTGTGGGAACTCGACCCGCCGGCCCGCCGATACGCCCTCCACATGGATCCTCCGGATATCTCGGACATCACCAGCGACGTGTCGCGCGTGGTCCGCGCGTTGTCCGTGGAACACGATCTCAGGGAAGTGGAACCCACTTGGGACGCGGTCCGGGCGACGCCCGCGGCCTGTCGCGAAGGCGATTGGACCGTGACGGCGCTGGTGATCGACACCGGCCACACGCGCGTGCTTCTCGACGTCGTAGCGGGGGACCGCACCTCCCGCCAGTTCGCCGTCGCCGTGGATATCGGGACCACCACAGTGGCTTGCGAGGTCCTGGACCTGACCACGGGCGCCGTCGTCGCACGCGACTCGGAGTACAACGCGCAGGCGGCCCACGGGGCCGACGTCATCAACAGGATAGTATTCGCCGGCAAGGGCGACGGCCTGGACCGGCTCCAGAACCTGGTCACCCACACGATCGTCGATGTGACCCGGCGCGCTCTCACCGAGGCCGCCGTGGATGAGGACGACGTCATCGCCTACGTGGTTGCCGGCAACACGACCATGACGCACCTGTTCTTCGGCCTCTCCCCGGCCAGCATCCGCACCGCGCCATACGTCCCGGCGGCCACGTCGTTCCCGTGGGTACGTGCCGCCGACCTGTCCCTTCCGGGCTGCCGCGGCGCGCGGGTCCTGGCCCTGCCGTGCGTTGCCAGCTACGTCGGTGGAGACATCACCGCCGGCGTCCTGTCGGCGGGCATCCCGTGGTCCGAGGGGCTGACGCTGTTCATCGACGTGGGTACCAACGGCGAGATGGTGCTGGGCGGTCCGGACTGGCTCATCGCATGTTCGTGCTCTGCCGGCCCGGCGTTCGAGGGCGGCGGCATGCTGCATGGGATGCGGGCATCGACTGGCGCCATCGAACTCGTGCGCGTCGATCCGGAGACCTTCGAGCCGATGGCCGCGACGATCGGCGGGGTCCCGCCCCAGGGCATATGCGGCAGCGCCTTCATAGACGCGGTGGCGGAGTTGTTCTGCGCCGGCGCTCTGGATCAGCGCGGGAAGTTCAGGCAGGACCTCGGGACCCCGCGCATACGCGAGGGCGATCACGGCTGGGAGTACGTTCTCGCGCACGCGGAGGACACGGCCACCGGGGGGGACATCGTGTTGACCGAGGTCGACATCGACAACCTGATCCGCGCCAAGGCGGCGGTATTCGCCGGCATAGACGTGCTGGTTGAGAGCGTCGGCGTATCCATGGACGACATCGGCGAGATCGCGATCGCCGGCGGGTTCGGTCACTACCTTGAGGTCGGGCCCGTCACATCCATAGGCCTGCTTCCCGAGATGCCCGTGGACCGCTTCGTCTTCCTCGGCAACGCATCTCTGGCCGGAGCGCGGCTCGTTGCCCTGTCGCGAGAGATGCAGAACAAGGCCGTCGAGACGGCCCAGCGGATGACCTATCTCGAGTTGTCGGTCAATCCCAAGTTCATGGACGCCTACACTTCGGGCCTCTTCCTCCCGCATACCGATACGGAGCGCTTCCCGTCGGTGTGCGTGGCCACCGGCGCTGCGGTCGGGAGGGACTAGATGGCAACCATCGCGCTCGCAGGCAAGGGAGGCACGGGCAAGACCACGATCGCCGCGCTGATCGTCCGGCACCTGGTCAGGGCCGGGGGATCCGTCCTGGCCGTGGATGCGGACCCCAACACGAACCTCAACGAGGCCCTAGGCCTGGAGGTCTCGGAGACCGTGGGCGAGGTGACCGAGAAGCTGCTCAAGAACATCGACGATCTGCCGGCCGGGATGAGCAAGGACACCTGGATGGAGTACAACATCCAGCGCGTCGTGTCCGAGGGGCCCAAGTTCGACATGATCTCCATGGGCCGTCCCGAGGGCCAGGGCTGCTACTGCTACCCCAACTCCCTGGTGCGAAAGTACATGGACATGCTCGCGAAGAACTACGACCACGTCGTCGCCGACAACGAGGCGGGTATGGAGCATCTGAGCCGCCGCACGACCCGCGACGTCGACCTGCTGGTCATCGTCTCCGACGCCACCGTCCGCGGCGTCAAGATCGCCGCCCACCTGGGCCAGATGGTCGACGAGCTCAAGATCGGCGTGGGGCACAAGATGCTGGTGGTGAACCGGGGGGCCGACCCGCTTCCCGCCCCCGTGATGGCCGCCATCGCCGAGACCGGTCTGGAATTGGCCGGGATCGTCCCGCCCGACGATGCCATCGAACTCTGCGATCTGGAGGACCGGCCCGTCTTCGAACTTCCCGACGATTCGCCTTCGGTAGTCGCTGTCGACGCCATCATCGGACGCGCGCTGTCCGAACTACGCGTCGGTTCCGGCTCCTGAAGGCCCACCTTGATCGTTCGCACACCGACTGTGAGGAAGAGGGAGAAATGAGCGCTAGGATCATCGACGGAAACGCGATCGCGGCCGACATCCGCTCCGGGCTTGCGGCCCAGGTGGCCAACCTCATCGCCTCGGGATACCACCCCGGCCTTGCCGTGGTGGTGGTGGGAGAGGACCCCGCGTCGGCGCTCTACGTGAGGAACAAGGAGAAGGACTGCGCCGAGATCGGCATCAACTCCATCAAGGTCGCGCTTCCGGCCGAGGCCACGCAGGACGAGCTGGTGGCCGAGGTCCAGCGCCTGAACGATGACCCGGCGGTCGACGGCATCATCGTGCAGCTTCCTTTGCCGAAGCACATCGATGAGGCGGCCGTCATATTCGCGATCTCACCCGAGAAGGACGCCGATGGCTTCCATCCGGTGAGCATCGGCAAGATGGTGCTGGGCGAGGACACATACCTGCCGTGCACGCCTCACGGAGTCATGGTCATGCTGGAGCGCGAGGGCGTCGACCTCACGGGCAAGGAGGCCGTCGTGGTCGGGCGCAGCAACATCGTCGGCAAGCCCGTCTCGCTCCTGCTGCTTCAGAAGCATGCCACGGTGACCATCTGCCACACCCGGACCAAGGACCTCCCGGGGCATGTCGCAAACGCGGACGTGGTCGTGGTGGCCGCGGGCAGGCCCGAGGTCATCAAGGGCGAATGGATAAAGCAGGGAGCCGTGGTCGTCGACGTCGGGATGAACCGGGTCGACGGAAGGTGGCTGGGAGACGTGGAGTTCGCAGCGGCGGCCGAGAGAGCCTCCGCCATCACACCAGTTCCGGGCGGGGTCGGTCCGATGACCCGCGCCATGCTCATGGAGAATACCGTCAAGGCCGCGCAGATACGCGCCGGTCGCGGATAGGGAGGTCGTCGTGCCGTACGCAGACCCGATTGAGAAGTCCGGCGGGGCGATCCGCGAGGTCGTGCTCGGGCCCGCGGGTTCCGAGGTGATCGTCGGCGGGCAGAAGGCCATGCCCTTCTGCTCCTTCGACGGCGAACTGCCGCATCGCCCAGTCATCGCGATGGAGGTCTATGACGCCCGTCCGGAGGGTTGGGCCGAAGCGCTCACGGGCCGTCTCGGAGACGTGATGGGAGATCCCATCGCCTGGGCGAAGAGGTGCCAGGACGAGTTCGGCGCCGACATGATCTGCCTGCAGCTGGCCAGCACCGACCCGAATGGCGCCAACACCAGCGCGGACGCCGCAGCCGCCACAGCGAAGGCGGTCAGCGAAGCGGTGACCATACCGCTCGTCGTATACGGTTCCGGAAACGCCGACAAGGACGGGGACGTCCTCAAGAAGGTCGCCGAGGTCTGCGCGGGGCACAACGTGCTCGTCGGGCCGGCGACCGAGGACGACTACAAGCCGATAGCGGCCGCCGCGCTCGGCTATGGGCAGGTGATCGCCGGCAACAGCCCCATCGACGTGAACATGGCCAAGCAGCTCAACATCCTGATGACCGGGATGGGCGTGGACGCCTCGAAGCTGGTCATCGATCCCTCTACCGGCGCCGTGGGCTACGGGCTCGAGTACGCGTACAGCGTGGTCGAGCGGTTGCGCCTGGCGGCGCTGTCGCAGAACGACAAGATGACGCAGATGCCAGTGATCTGCAATCTGGGCAAGGAGGCCTGGCGCACAAAGGAAGCCAAGGCCAGCGTGGAGGAGGAACCGGCCTGGGGCGACCCTGTGAAGCGCGGGGTCCTCTGGGAGGCCACCACGGCGATCGCCGTGGCGCTAGCGGGCGCTGACATCCTTGTCATGCGCCATCCCGACTCCGCCGCGCTGGTTCGGCGGGCAATCGATGGTCTGGAGGTGTGACATGGCAGACGAAGAAGGCAAGAGAAGGAACGTGCCGCTGATCCGCAGCATCGACCCCACGACGATCGAGATGCTGGGCGTCGCGGCTGACATGGGCATCGACACCGCATTCTCTCGCGCGGACAAGATGACTCCCTGCTCGATCGGCGCCGAGGGGCTGTGCTGCAAGTTCTGCTCGATGGGTCCGTGCCGGTTCGCGGGCAAGGACGGCGCTGAGAAGCGCGGAGTATGCGGCGCCACGCGTGAGACGATCGTGGCGCGCAATTTCGTGCGTCAGGTGGCGGCGGGCACGGCGGCGCATTCCGATCACGGCCGCGACATCGCGATGATGCTCGAGGACATCGCCGACGGGAACGTGAAGGGCGTCGCGATCGCGGACGAGGTCAAGCTGGTCCGCGTCGCGGGTCTCATGGACATCGCCGTCGAAGGCAAGGACATGATGCAGGTCGCCAAGGAGGTCGCCCAGAAGGCGCTGGCGCAGTACGGCCAGCAGCGCGGCGAACTCGTCTACATCAGCCGCGCGCCCAAGAAGCGTCAGGAGCTGTGGCGCAGCCTCGGCCTGGTCCCGAGAGGGATCGACCGCGAGGTGGTCGACTCGCTGCATCGCACGGCTCCCGGCACCGACCAAGACTACAAGGACCTGCTGGACTCGGCCATCCGGTGTGGGCTCGCCAGCGGATGGGGCGGCTCGATGCTGGCCACCGACCTCTCGGACATCATCTACGGCACGCCGAAGGCCCTGCGCAGCTCGGCCAACCTTGGAGTGCTCAAGGGCGACCAGGTCAACATCCTGCTGCACGGGCACGAGCCTCTGGTGTCCTCCTCGGTCGTTCAGGCGGCCCGCGAGCCCGAGATGGTCGAGTACGCGAAGTCGAAGGGCGCCAAGGGCATCAACCTGGCAGGCATCTGCTGCACCAGCAATGAGGCCCTCATGAGGCAGGGAGTCCCGCCGGCGGGCAACACGCTGCAGCAGGAACTCGCGCTTCTCACCGGCGCCGTGGAGGCGATGGTGGTCGACGTGCAGTGTGTCTTCCAGTCACTGTCGGAGGTCGCCTCGCACTTCCACACGCTGCTGGTGACGACGAGCCCCAAAGCCCATATCGAGGGCCCGCGCATCATGCACATAGAGGTCGACGAGCACGACCCGCTCGCCGGTGCGCGCGACATCGTACGCAAGGCGATCGACAACTACGCGAACCGCGGGGCCACGCACATCCCGAGCCAGTCCGCTGAACTGATCGCGGGTTTCAGCCACGAGTACATCCGCTACATGCTCGGCGGCAAGATGCGCGCCTCGCTCCGCCCGCTCAACGACGCGATCATCAGTGGCCGCATCCGCGGTGCCGCCGCGGTCGTCGGGTGCAACAACCCGCGTGTCACACAGGATGCAGGCATCATCGCCGTCATACGCGAGTTGATCGCCAACGATGTTCTCGTGGTGGTCACGGGATGCGCTGCCATCGCCGGGGGCAAGCACGGGATGCTCGCTCCGGAGACGATGGAGTTCGCCGGACCCGGACTGAAGGAGATAGGCGAGACGGTCGGCATCCCGCCGGTCCTGCACCTCGGGTCGTGCGTCGACAACTCCCGCATTCTGACCATCCTCTCGGAGGTCGTCGAGGAAGGCGGTCTCGGCGAGGACATCTCCGACCTTCCGGCCGTGGGCATCTGCCCCGAGTGGTTCTCGGAGAAGGCGCTCGAGATCGCGTCGTACTGCGTGGGGTCCGGCGCCTACGTCATCTTCGGCGGCGTGGGTTCCCCGGTCTCCGGCAGCCCGATCATCACCGACTTCATGATCGACGGATGGGAGAAGGAACTCGGCGGCAAGCTCGAGTTCATCCCAGAAGCCAAGGACATCGTGAAGGCCGCGCTCGACCACATAGACGCCAAGCGCGCCGCACTCAAGATCGACACCGCCCAAGAGCGCGTGCTGTTCGACATGGAGATGAGGAGGGAGCTCAGTGTCTAAGGTCATTGCTACTTCAGCGATCCTGGGAGCGCACACCTGGGTCGAGCGTGCCGCCGACAAGCTCGCGATGGCTAAAGAGGCCTACGGTGCCGACGCGCCCATCGAGCTTCCCAACACCGCGTACTTCCTTCCGGTCATCTACGGGCTCACGGGCGAGAAGGTCGCCAAGCTCTCCGACATGGACCGCATCATCGACTACGCCAGGGAGCTGCTGCCGGAGAAGCCGTCCGAGCACCTGTGGCTCCCGTATCTGGGCCCGACCCTGGACTCGGGTGTCGCCACCCTCTTCGCATGCGAGATGTACGAGTCTCTGCGCTACGTGACCGGCCCCTCGCCGGTGGACGGCATCTGGTTGGGTGCCGCCGACGACGTGATCATGCGCGCCCGCGGCGTCGAGTTCGTGGACGGATCGGCGCCGGGCTTCGCGGCCGTCGTCGGCGCCGCTCCAGACAACGCCACTGCCGTGAAGCTGGCGCGCGAGATGCAGGAGAAGTCGCTCTACGTCTTCCTGGCAGGCAGCACCAACGGCAACTCCGTCGCACAGCAGCTCGACGCCGAGGGCGTCCAACTGGGATGGGACGCGCGCCTGGTCCCGTTCGGTGAGGACGTGTCAGCGCAGATCTGGTCGATCGGCTTCGCCACTAGGGCCGCGATGGCCTTCGGCGGCGTGCAGCCCGGCGACTACGAGCGCATCCTGCGCTACAACAAGCTCCGCGTGTACGCTTTCGTGCTGGCGCTGGGCGAGGTCACGGACGAGTGGTACGCGGCCGCGGCGGGAGCCATCTCCTACGGCTTCCCGACCATCGCCACCAGCGACATCCCCGAGATCCTCCCGACTGGCGTGTGCACCTACGAGCACGTCGTGAGCAACGTGCCGGTCGACGACCTGGTCAAGCGGGCCATCGAGGTCCGCGGACTGAAGATCAAGATCACCGAGGTTCCCGTCCCTGTGGCCTACGGCCCCGCCTTCGAGGGCGAGCGTATCCGCAAGGAGGACACCTTCTGCGAGATGGGTGGTGGGCGTTCGACCGCGTTCGAGGTCCTGCGCACGCTGGATTCCTCCCAGGTGGAGGACGGCAAGATCACCGTCGTAGGCCCGGAGATCGACGACATCGAGCCCGGCAGCAAGGTGCCGATGGGGATCGTGGTCGAGGTCGCCGGACGCAAGATGCAGGCGGACTTCGAGCCGGTGCTCGAGCGCCAGTTCCATCACCTGATCAACTACGCCGAGGGCGTTCTCCACATCGGCCAGCGCGACCTGATGTGGCTGCGGATCGGGAACTCCGCCAAGGCCAAGGGCTTCAAGTTCGCCCACCTGGGCGAGATCCTTCACGCCAAGCTTCTCGACGAGTTCTCCGCGATCGTGGACAAGGTGCAGGTGACCATCTACACGGAGCAGGACAAGGTCGAGGAGTGGCTCGCCGTGGCGCGCGAGTCCTACGCGCTGCGCGACGAGAGAGTGGGCGCGCTGACCGACGAGACGGTCGACACGTTCTACTCGTGCTCGCTGTGCCAGAGCTTCGCTCCGAACCACATCTGCGTGATAACCCCCGAGCGACTCGGCCTGTGCGGCGCGTACAACTGGTTCGACGGCAAGGCCTCCTTCGAGATCAACCCGGCGGGCCCGAACCAGCCCATCGCCAAGGGTGACACCATTGACGCCACGAAGGGCCAGTGGAGCGGCATCAACCAGTTCATCTACGAGCACTCGGGCCACGCCGTGGAGTGCATGAACGCGTACTCGATCATGGAAGACCCCATGACATCGTGCGGGTGCTTCATGTGCATCATCGCGATCATGCCGATGGCCAACGGCGTCATGGTGGTCAACCGCGAGTACGCGGGCATGACGCCTTCGGGCATGAAGTTCTCAACCCTGGCCGGGACGGTCGGCGGAGGCGCCCAGATGCCCGGGTTCATGGGTGTCGGCCGCGGATACATCTCCAGCCCGAAGTTCCTCCTGGCCGAGGGCGGTCTGGCTCGTCTCGCGTGGATGCCGGCCGAGTTGAAGGAAGCGCTGCGCGGCAAGCTCGAAGCGCGCGGGGCGGAGATCGGGATCCCGAACTTCATCGACATGATCGCCGACGAGACCGTCGGAGAGACCGAGGAAGCCGTCATGGAGTTCATGACGCGCGTGGGGCATCCCGCGCTTACGCTGCCGTCGCTCTTCTAGGCGACGGCCCGACGTTGGAAGGGTCGTCATGGCACTGAGTGGACTCGACATATTCAAAGGTCTCCCGAAGACCAACTGCGGGGAGTGCGGCGTTCCCACTTGCCTGGCCTTTGCGATGAAGCTCGCCGCCGGAGGCGCGGAGCTGTCGGCGTGCCCGTACGTCTCCGAGGACGCTGCGGCGCAGCTCTCCGAGGCCAGCGCTCCTCCTATTCGCGGCGTGGTCGTCGGCGTGGGCGACAAGTCCTTCAAGATCGGCGAGGAGACCGTTCTCTACAGGCACGAGAAGACGTTCGTGAACCCGCCGGCGTTCGCCATCCTGGTCGACGCGGGCTCGTCTGACGACGAGATCGCCGCCAAGGTCGGAGCCGCCGACGCCATGCGCTTCGAGCGCGTGCAGCAGGAGCTGCGCATGGGCGCCGTCGCCGTCCGCTCGGCCGGCGACGCGGGTCGTTTCGCGGAAGTCGTGGGAGCCGTGAGCGGCATGACCAAGCTGCCCCTGGTGCTGATGAGCGACGACCCGGCTGCGATCTCGGCGGCCTTGGACGTGGCTGCCGGCGGGAAGCCGTTGATCCATGCCGCCACCGAGGCCAACTTCAGCGAGATGGCCGCGCTCGCCCTGAAGCACGGTTGCCCTCTGGCCGTGCGGTCCGACGCCGGTCTCTCGGCGCTGTCCGACCTGGCGGAGAAGGTGGCCGCCGCCGGGGTGAAGGACATCGTGCTCGACAGCGCCCCGGCAAGCGCCGGAGAGTCGCTGAAGCACCTGACGTTCATCCGCCGCTCGGCGCTTCTCAAGAAGCTGCGCTCCCTCGGCTACCCCATGATCGCGTTCCCGTGCGATCTCGCGGGCGGCGACGACATGCTCGAGGCGGTCTACGCCGCCATGCACGTCGCCAAGTACGCCGGGATCATCGTCCTGTCGGGTTCGGAGCCCTGGCGCATGCTGCCGCTGCTCGTCCTGCGGCAGAACATCTACACGGACCCGCAGCGCCCGATGCAGGTCGAGCAGAAGGTCTATGCGATCAACAACCCCGGGCCCGACTCGCCCCTCATGGTCACCACGAACTTCTCGCTCACCTACTTCATCGTTTCCTCGGAGATCGAGAGCAGCAGGATGCCCGCTTATCTCGCGGTGGTGGACTCGGAAGGCCTGTCTGTCCTCACCGGGTGGGCGGCGGGCAAGTTCGTGCCCGATCGCATAGCGGCCATGATCAAGAAGAGCGGGATCGAGGAGCAGATCAACCATCACGACATCATCATCCCCGGGTGCGTGGCCCAGATCTCCGGCGAACTCGAGGACACCATGGAGGGCTGGAAGGTCAAGGTCGGCCCGGTGGAGGCGATCGACATCCCGTCGTTCCTCAAGCACCTCGCTGCCGCCAGCTAGCCCCGAGCCAGGTTCGTTCACAAGGGATACCGGCGATGGACAAAGACATGGCACACACTGACGACCAGGAGTCGCTGCGGACGGAGCAGCCGCCCTGCGTGGTCGCATGCCCCGCGCACGTGGACGCGCGCCGGTATGTGTCGCTGTGCGCCGAGGGGCGCTTCACCGAGGCGCTCGCGGTGGTGCTCGAGACCAACCCGCTGCCCGCCGTCTGCGGCAGGGCGTGCATGCACCCGTGCGAGGACGAATGCCGGCGCGCGAAGATCGACGACCCCATCGCGATCTGCATGCTCAAACGGGCGGCGGCCGACTTCGGCGAATACCCCGAGCGCAAGCCCGAGGCCATCCGCGACGAGCGGGTGGCTGTCGTGGGCTCCGGCCCGGCCGGGCTGACGGCGGCGTACGACCTGGGGCTGCTCGGCTACCGCGTCACCATCTTCGAGCAGCATCCCGAGCTCGGCGGCGTGCTTCGCTACGGCATCCCGCCGTATCGCATCCCCACCGAGGTGCTCGAGCGCGACGTGGACCATATCCTTTCCGTGGGGATCGAATCGGTCACCGGCACGCGCGTGGGCACGGACATCCCTCTCGAGAAGGTCGAGGCCGACTTCGACGCGATCGTGGTGGCCCCCGGGCTGCAGCTGTCGCGTTCGCTGCCGATCCCGGGCATCGACCTGCCTGGGATCGTGGGCGCCATGCCGTTCCTGGCGGCGGTCAACGCCGGCGAGAAGGTCGCGCTGGGCAAGCGTGTGCTCGTGATCGGAGGCGGCAACGTCGCCATCGACGCCGCACGCAGCGCTCTGCGTCTGGGAGCCGACGAGGTCCGTCTGGTGTGTCTGGAGCAGCGCGACTCCATGCCCGCGAACTCCTGGGAGATCGAGGAGGCCGAGGAAGAGGGTGTCGAGATCATCGCGGGCTGGGGTCCCCGAGAGGTTCTCGGACAGGAGGCACCGACCGGGCTGCGAGTGGTTAAGTGCCTCTCTGTCTTCGACGAGAACAAGCGCTTCAATCCCGCGTTCGACGAGGAGCTCTCTCTCGAGATCCCGGCGGACACGATCATCGTCGCCATCGGCCAGGGCTCCGACCTGACCGGCCTGGACGCGATCAAGAACGAGCGCGGCCAGCTGCACGCGGCGCCGGAGCCTCGCGAGAACGCGGCGCGGATCTTCACCGCCGGGGACGCGGTCTACGGGCCGAAGCGCATCATCGACGCCATCGCCGCCGGACACCGTGTGGCCGCTTCCGTCCACGCCGAGCTCTCGGGCGAGAGCGAGCGGCTGCGCGAGCTGGATCGCGAGATGATCCCCGTGGGAGAGATGCCCGAGGAAGAGAAGCGCAAGTTGGGCACGAAGCCGCGCTACGAGTCCCCCAAGGTGTGCGCGCTCGATCGCGCCGAGTGCTTCGACGAGTACGAGCAGGGCTTCGATCGCGCCACCGCCCAGCGTGAGGCGCAGAGGTGCCTGTCGTGCACGGCCGGCGCTCGAGTCGACACATCGCGTTGCGCCGAGTGCGTGACCTGCGTGCGCGTGTGCCCGTTCGGAGTTCCGCGATTCGACGAGAGCGGGTTCCCCGGCTTCCCGCTGGACATGTGCCGCGCCTGCGGCGTGTGCGCGACCGAGTGCCCGGCCGTGGCCATCACGCTGGCCGGGCACCCCCGCGTCGGATCTTTCGGAGCGCGTGGCCGCCGCGCTCGCCGCCGGCGCCACGGAGATCGCGTTCCGCTGCGTGGACGAGGCGGCCGGCACCACGGATCCCGGAGCGGTGCTCGTCCCGTGCCTGCTGCGGGTCGGCGAGTCGGACGCGCTGTCTGCTCTGGAACAGGGAGCGTCGAGGGTCGTCATCGGCGCCTGTGTTGCCGAGGATTGCGCCTACGGTGCGTCCGCCAAGAGCGCACTTGCCGAACGCAGGGATCGCATGGCCCGCTACGCGGCCGACCTCGGTCTCGAGGAACGCGTCGTCGCGAAGCCGGCCCCGCCATCCAGGGAGCCGGAAGCGGTCGGTCAGGCGAAGGGGGTGGCGTCGTGATCATCGTGAGGCAGAAGCAGCTCGACAAGATCCGCGAGATGATCGCGCCGTACCACCGCGTCCTGATCGCGGGCTGCAACGGCTGCGCGGCCGTGTGCCTGGGCGGCGGCCGCAAGGAGGTCGAGGCGCTGGCGTCCGGTCTGCGACTGGCTGACAAGGCCGACGGCGTGGAGCGCACATACGAGACCACGGTCGTCGAGCGCCAGTGCGAGCCCGAGTTCATCGAGGCCCTGCGCGCCGGCGATGCCGAGGCGCTGCTGCTGCTTTCCTGTGGCGCGGGCGTCTCGCTGGTCGCGGAGACCATCGAGAAGCCAGGGTTCCCCGCTCTCGACACCGTGTTCATCGGAGCGTCGCGCGGGGCCGCCAGCTGGCGGGCGGAGTGCAGCGCGTGCGGCGAGTGCGTCCTGGGCGAGACCGGCGGCATCTGTCCGATCACCCGCTGCGCGAAGGGCATCCTCAACGGCCCGTGCGGGGGAGCCGACAAGGGCATGTGCGAGATCGGCGGAGGGACTCCCTGCGCGTGGGTCGCGATCTACGAACGCCTTGAGAAGACAGGCCGGCTCGGCGACATAGAGCGCACGTTCGCTCCCAAGGACGCGACCGGCGGAGCGACCGCCAAGCGCCGCACGCTGGATCTGTCGAAGGCGGGTGACAAGTGATGCGGCTGCGAGAAGCGCTGGAGTCGGGCACCTTCGCGCTGACCGCGGAGATCGGCCCTCCCAAGGGCGTCGACACCGCCGAGATGCTCGAGGTGGCGGAGCTCATCGCTCCCCGCGTCCACTCCCTCAACGTGACCGACAACCAGTCCGCCGTCATGCGCATGAGCTCGCTCGCGGGCTGCGCTCTGCTGAAGCAGCACGGGATCGAGCCGGTGCTTCAGATGACCTGCCGCGACCGCAACCGGATCGCCCTGCAGGCGGACCTCCTCGGTTCCGCGGCGCTGGGTG
Source organism: uncultured Coriobacteriia bacterium (assembly GCA_963695385.1). GTDB lineage: Bacteria > Actinomycetota > Coriobacteriia > Anaerosomatales > PALSA-660 > JANYAK01. The sequence goes on along the minus strand of OY968780.1, from coordinate 1,242,071 downwards.
TCGACACGGTGCTGGCGCTCACCGGGGATCACACCACCTTGGGCGATCACCCGCAGGCCAAGCCGGTCTTCGACCTGGAGTCGGTGCAACTCCTCGAGGTCATCCGCATGCTGAACGCGGGCACCGACATGGCCGGCAAGCCGCTCGCCGGCACCCCGGACTTCTACGCGGGCGCGGTGGTGACACCGGAAGCCGACCCCATCGAGCCGCAGATGCACAAGTTCCGCAAGAAGGTGCGGGCCGGCGCGAAGTTCTTCCAAACGCAGGCCGTCTATGACGCGGAGCGGTTCAAGGTCTTCGCCGAGGATGCTCGCGTTACGGGCGCCCGCATCATGGCCGGGGTCTTGCTGCTTCGCTCGGCCGGCATGGCGCGCTTCATGAACGCGAACATCGCGGGAGTCTTCGTGCCGGAGCACCTGATCGAGAGACTCGCCGCATCCGACAAGCAGGCCGCGACGGGCATCGAGATCGCGGCCGAGTTCATCGACGCGGTCAAGGATCACTGCGACGGCGTGCACGTGATGGCGGTCGGCGCCGAGCGCAAGGTCGTCGACATCCTCGACGCGGCAGGGCTCTAGAGCCCGCGCCGGACATGGAAGGGAACACCGGGTGAAGATAGCGGTATCAGGCAAGGGAGGCGTGGGCAAGACGACGCTCGCGTCGGGCCTTGCCCTGTACTACGCCGACGCTGGCCGCCGCGTCTTCGCCATCGACGCCGATCCCGACGCGAACCTCGCCTCGGCTCTCGGCGCCTCGCCGCAGGAGGCCGCCGCCTGCAAGGCGCTTGCCGAGGAGGACGACCTGATCGAGGAGCGCACGGGCGCGCGCCCCGGCACCGGCGGGATGTTCCGTCTCAACCCGGAGGTGTCCGACGTGCCGGAGACCTGCGGCATCGACGTGGACGGCGTGCGGCTGCTTCGCATGGGCACGGTCGAGCGCGGAGGCTCCGGCTGCATGTGCTCCGAGAGCTCCTTTCTCAAGGCGCTGCTCAGTCACATGCTCCTCGAGATGGACGATGTCGTGGTACTCGACATGGAAGCGGGCATCGAGCACCTTGGCCGCGGCACCGCCGAGGGAGTGGACGCATTCATCGTGGTCGTCGAGCCGGGCAAGCGCAGCGTCCAGACGGCGCATACGGTCGTCGCGCTGGCTTCCGATCTCGGGGTGCGAAACGTCTTGGCGGTCGGCAACAAGGTCCGCTCGGACTCCGACGCCGAGTTCATCCGTCGCGAGGTGGCGCCCGTCCCTCTCGTGACAAACATCCCGGATAGCGAGGCGGTGCGCAGAGCCGACCTCGATGGCGTGAGCGCGTATCGCGCCGACCCGGCCTTCGCCAGAAGCGTGGCAGAGGTCGCGGCGGCGCTCGAACGTGTCGTAGGAACCGACTGAGCGGGAGGCAGGAAGCGAACATGTTCGTAATCGCCGAGAAGATCAACGTGATGAGCAAGACCATAGGTCCCGCGATGAAGAATCGCGATCCGGGACCCATCCAGCACATGGCCCTGGCCGAGGCTGAAGCGGGCGCGACCCTGCTCGACATCAACCTGGGTCCCGCCACCAAGGACGGCCCGGAGATGATGCAGTGGGTGGTCGGTGTGGTGCAGGAGGTCACCGACATGCGCCTGTGCCTCGACACCACCAACTCCGAGGCCATGGAAGCGGGACTGCGCGTCTGCAAGACCCAGCCGATGATCAACTCCACCTCCGCTGAGCGCGCCCGGCTCGAGCGGCTGATGCCGCTGGCGGCCACCTACGAGGCCGAGATCATCGCTCTGGCCATGACGGAGCGCGGCATCAGCCGTGACCTGGACGAGCGCATCGCAGCGGCCGCGGAGATCATGGGGGCTGCGATGGAGTTCGGGGTGCCGCTGGACCGCATCTACCTCGACCCGCTTCTTCTGCCCGTCGGCGTGGCTCAGCAGCAGGCGATGGAGGCCATCGAGTCCGTCCGGATGTTCAAGCAGCTCTCGGACCCGGCGATGAAGACGGTCGTCGGTCTCTCCAACATCTACAACGGCTGTCCGCCTCATCTCCACAGCACCATCGCGGCCACGCTCCTCGTCATGCTTCTCGACGCCGGGCTCGACGCGGCCATCATGGATCCGCTCGACAAGGAACTGATGGCGACGGTCAAGACGGTCGACGTGCTTCGCAACGACACCCTCTACTGCCACTCCTACCTGGACTGACCGGGCAGCCCCTTCCCCACATCCGACCAGAACGGGGCCACGAGAAGACCATGTGCGACTGCGCTGCCATAGACGAGATACTCACCAGACACGCCGATGACCCGGGCGCGCTGATCCCTGTGCTCCAGGAGGTGCAGGCCTACTACGGCTACCTCCCGGAGGACGCTCTGGACCGGGTGGCCCGGGCCCGCAACATCCCCGTCTCGTCGGTCTATGGCGTGGCGACGTTCTACGCGCAGTTCCTGCTCCAGCCACAGGGGGAGACCGTCATCAGGATCTGTCACGGGACCGCGTGCCATGTCAACGGAGCGCCAGACATCACGGCTTCGATCTCCGAGGAACTCGATCTTCACATGGGGCACACGAGCGAAGACGGGAAGTTCACTCTCGAGTCCGTCGCATGCTTGGGCTGCTGCGGGTTGGCGCCGGTGGTCGTGGTCGGCGATCGCACTTACGGCCGACTCACCGCGCCACAGGCGGGGGCGATCGTGGCCGCCCTGCGTGCGGGCGTGTCAGAGGAGGCCTCATGAGCGCCCGCGGACCGGTCAAGGTCGAGATCGCGCCCCGGACGGGACTGGTGCGGATCCACGTTTGCACGGGCTCCGGCTGCGCGATGAACGGGTCCCTGGATGTGGCCGACGCGTTCGAGCGCGCCATCGGCGAGGCCGGGGCGAAAGACGTCTCGGTCGTCCGGACCGGATGCCACGGGCTGTGCCAGCAGGGTCCCGTCGTGTTGGTTCAGCCTGACGGCGTCTTCTATCCGGAGGTCACCTGCGAGACGGCCGCGGCGATCGTCGACGGTCTGGTCGCTGGACTCGAGCCCGACCCGGATCTTCTGTACAGGGAACCCGGCAGCGACGTGCCTGTCGTGCACTACAAGGACGTGGCGTTCAACGCCAGACAGAGTCGCATCGTCCTTCGACGCTGCGGGCTCATAGACCCGGAGAACATAGACGAGGCTCTCGCGGTCGGCGCGTACGACGGCCTGAAACGAGTGCTCGCGGAGATGACGCCCGAGCAGGTCGCGGACGAGGTACTCGCATCCGGCCTGCGAGGCCGCGGAGGCGCCGGATTCGCCACGGGTCAGAAGTGGAAGTTCGGCCGCGGGGCGCCGGGCCCCGACAAGTACTTCATCTGCAACGCCGACGAGGGCGACCCCGGGGCCTTCATGGACCGGAGCGTCTGCGAGAGCGACCCGCATTCGGTCCTCGAGGGTATGGCCATCGGCGCCTACGCGATCGGCGCGTCTGAGGGGATCGTGTACGTGAGGGCCGAGTACCCGCTGGCAGTGAAGCGTCTCGGTATCGCCATCGAGCAGGCCTCGGCGCGCGGGTTCCTCGGCCAGGACATCTTCGGCTCGCCCTTCAACTTCCGAGTCCGCATCCAGGAAGGGGCCGGCGCCTTCGTGTGCGGCGAGGAGACGGCGCTCATGGCCTCCGTCATGGGCAGGCGCGGGATGCCCGCCGTCCGCCCCCCGTTCCCGACCGACTCCGGGCTGTGGGAGAAGCCCACGGTCATCAACAACGTCGAGACACTGGCCAACGTGCCATGGATCATCCTGAACGGCGCGGAGGCGTACTCGTCCATCGGATCGGGCAAGTCCAAGGGCACCAAGGTCTTCGCCGTCACCGGGAAGGTCGCTCGAAGCGGGCTCGTCGAAGTGCCGATGGGAGTCACCCTGCGCGAGCTGGTCTATGACATGGCCGGGGGGGTCCCGGGAGGCAGGGCGAAAGCGGTCCAGATAGGCGGACCGTCCGGAGGCTGCGTGCCCGAAGAGCTGTTCGACACCCCGGTGGAGTACGAGGCGCTCGCGGCGGTCGGCGCCGTGGTGGGCTCGGGCGGCATCGTGGTGGTCGACGACTCGACCTGCATGGTCGATCTGGCACGGTATTTCCTGCGATTCACGCAGGACGAATCGTGCGGCAAGTGCGTGCCATGTCGCGTGGGCACGAAGCGGATGCTCGAGATGGTCGACCGGATAGCGCGCGGCGAGGGCGAGGAGGGCGATCTCGAGCGCCTCGAGTCGCTGGCCGCCTCGATCAAGAGCGGTTCGCTGTGCGCTCTGGGTCAGACGGCTCCCAACCCCGTTCTGACCACCCTGCGCTACTTCCGCGACGAGTACGAGCAGCACATCAGCCAGCATCGGTGCCCGGCCGGATCGTGCACAGAGCTGACCTCCTATGTGATCGACGAGGACATGTGCACCGGATGTCACGCGTGCGTGCGGCAGTGCCCGGTCGCGGCCATCTCCGGCGAGGCCAAGAGCCTCCATACCATCGACCCCGCCCGCTGCATCGCCTGCGGCGCGTGCGTCGAGAAGTGCAAGTTCGCCGCGATCAGCGTGCGATGAAGAACAGACGGTCAGAGGACTTCAGATGAGCAAACGCGACACTGCCACCGTCAAGGCGCTGGCTCTCACTGTCAACGGCACCGAGATCTCGGCCGCCCTCGGCTCCTCGGTTCTGGAGGCATGTCGTGACGCCGGCATCCGGATCCCGACGCTTTGCCACGATCCTCGTATCGAGCCGTACGGCGCCTGCCGGCTGTGCGTGGTGGAGATCGAGGGCATGCGCGGCTTCCCGCCCTCGTGCGTGACGAAGGTCGCCGAGGGCATGGTCGTGCGCACGGACACCGAGCCGCTGCGCGAGCTGCGGCGAACGATCGTCGAGCTGCTGGTGTCCGATCATCCGCTCGACTGCATGACTTGCGAGAGCAACGGTTGCTGCGAACTCCAGGCGGTCGCCTACGAGTTCCAGGTCACGGGTTCGAGATTCCACGGGGAGAAGCACTCCCAGACCGTCGAGGACGATCACCCGTTCATCTCGCGCGATCCGGCGAAGTGCATCCTTTGCGGTCGCTGCGTGCGCATCTGCGACGAGGTCATGGGCCTGCACGTCTGGGACTGGTCGGGCCGAGGTTTCGACGCCATAGCCGACACCCCCTTCCACAGGCCGTTGGCGGAGACGCAGTGCGTCTCGTGCGGGCAATGTGTCTCGACGTGTCCGGTGGGCGCTCTGACTCCGCGCCGCCGCCGCTTCCAGGGACGGCCATGGGAGGTCAAGCAGGCCGAGACGATCTGCAGCTACTGCGGCGTCGGCTGCACTCTCGTGCTCGAGAGCAAGGACGGGGTCTTGGTCGGCTCTGGAACGCCGGTCGGGATGGGAGTGGGTGGAGGGAACCTGTGCGCCAAGGGGCGCTACGGCTTCGAGTACGTGAACCATCCCGAGCGTCTCACGGCCCCGCTGGTCCGCCGGGACGGCGAACTCGTCGAGACCACCTGGGAGGAAGCGATCGACATCGTGGTCGCCAAGCTCGGCGGGATCCGCGACGAGCACGGGCCGGACTCCGTGGCCGGATTGGCCTCGGCCAAGTGCACCAACGAGGAGAACTACCTGTTCCAGAAGTTCATGCGCCTGGCGATCGGGACCAACAACGTCGACCATTGCGCCCGACTTTGACACAGCTCCACCGTCGCCGGTCTGGCGACATCGTTCGGAAGCGCCGCGATGACCAACTCGATCGACGACCTGGCTGACAACTCCGACGTCGTGTTCGTCATCGGCTCCAACACCACCGAGGCGCATCCGATCGCCGGCCTGGCGCTGATCCGGGCCGCACGCAGGGGCGCGAAGCTGATCGTGGTGGACCCGCGGCGCATCCCGCTGGCCGACCACGCCGAGATGTGGCTTCCGATGCGACCGGGCGGCAACGTCGCGCTCGTCGACGCCATGATGAAGGTCATCGTGGACGAGGGTCTGCACGATCGCGCGTTCGTCGAAAAGAGGACCGAGGGTTTCGATCGGCTCACGGCGATGTTGGCGGACTTCGACCTCGAGGCCGCCGCGGAGACGTGCGGGATCCCGCTCGAGGACATCCGGGCTGCCGCTCGAACGTATGCGAGCGCTGACGCGGCCGCGATCGTGTATGCGATGGGCGTGACTCAGAGCACCTCCGGGACGGACCAGGTGCGCGCCCTGGCGGATCTCGCGATGCTGACCGGCAACATCGGGCGGCCGGGCACCGGGGTCAACCCGCTGAGAGGCCAGAACAACGTCCAGGGGGCCTGCGACATGGGCTGCCTGCCTGCGACACTCCCCGGATACGCCCGCGTCGACGATCCTGCCGCGCGCCAGCGTTTCGCCAGGTTGTGGGGAAAGGGCCTCCCGGAGACGCCGGGGCTGGCCCTCACGGAGATGTTCGACGCGGCCCTCGACGGCCGGGTCCGGGCCATGTACGTCATGGGGGAGAACCCCGTCATCTCGGATCCCGACCAGGACCATGTCGTGAAGGCGCTGTCCGCTCTGGAGTTCCTGGTGGTCCAGGACATCTTCCTCACTGAGACCGCGAAGCTCGCCGACGTGGTGTTGCCCGGCGTGAGCTTCGCCGAGAAGAACGGCACGTTCACCAACACCGAACGCCGGGTCCAGCGAGTGCGTCGCGCCATACCCGAGATCGGCAAGGCTCGCTCCGACTGGCGCATCATCAGCCAGTTCTCCTCCGCGCTCGGGTACTCCGAGTACTACAGGTCCGCGCGCGCCATCATGCGCGAGATCGCCGAGGCGGTCCCCACGTACGCCGGCGTGACTTACGAGCGGCTGGTGACCGGCGGTCTGCAATGGCCGTGCCCGAGCGAGACGCATCCGGGCACTCCGATCCTGCACACGAAGGAGTTCACCCGCGGCAGGGGCCTCTTCGCGGCCGTGGGCTACACCGCGCCCGGCGAGCCTGCCGACGAAGGCTACCCGATGGTCATGACGACCGGACGGGTCCTCCTGCAGTACCACACGGGCTCCATGACGCGTCGCGTCGCAGGCCTCGAGGAGCTGTGTCCGGAAGGCCGGGTGGAGATCAACACGCAGGACGCGGCCGCGATCGGTGTCGCTGACGGAGACCCGTTGGAGGTGACCGGGCGCCGGGGAACGGTGACCATGCGTTCGCTCGTGACCGACAGGGTCCGCCCCGGGGTGATCTTCATGCCGTTCCACTTCGCCGAAGCGCCCGCCAACCGCCTCACCGGCGGGAAGCTGGACCCGCATTCCAAGATGCCCGGTCTGAAGTACACCGCGGTCACGGTGCGAAAGGCGGCAACGGCGTCCTGACGAACGAAGACGCCGCGTTCGGCTTCCTGCTAGAATCCGCGTAGTCCAGACGGACTTCCGCGCGCAGGCATGCGAACGTCCGGCGACCGTCCCGGAAGGGGAATGATGGGCGACCTGCTCGATCCGATTCTGAACAGCCCGCAGTTCAAGCTCGGAGAGCAGCTGTGCCTGCTGTTCTTCGCGGTGTTCATGCTGGCGCTCATCTTCTGGACCTGGCGCGACGCGGATCGCCGCGGCGCCATGCCCTGGTTCTGGGCCGCGGTCGTGCTCCTGTTCCCCTTGGCGGGATGGGTCATCTACATGGTGGTACGTCCGCCGGAGTTCGCAGAGGACGCGCGGGAGCGCGAACTCGAGATACGGTCGCACGAGGTCGCGATCGCTCGCGGCGGCTCGACCTGTCCTTCCTGCCTGAAGCCGGTGGAGCCGGACTACCTGATCTGTCCGTACTGCATGAAGAAGCTGCGCAAGCAGTGCCCGAACTGCGGCAGGGCTCTCAAGATGAGTTGGGGCGTCTGTCCATACTGCAAGACCAAGCAGGAGCCCGCACCGGCTGCGCCGGAGGCTTCGAAGCAGAAATAGCCGGCGCGGCGAAGAGCGCTGGCCGCGTCAGGAGGTCCCAGGACATGTCGCAGATCACCGTCACGCTGCCCGACGGCAGTGAGAAGCACGTTCCCGTCGGCGCGACCGTGCGTGACGTGGCCGACGCCATCAGCCCCCGGCTGGCCGCCGCAGCCGTCGCCGGCAAGATCGACGGCGCCCTCGTCGACGTCGACACGGTGGTCTCCGACGGCGACGGCGTCGAGGTCGTCACGGATCGCAGCCCCGAGGCCCTCGGCATACTCCGGCACTCGGCGGCGCACGTCATGGCGGAGGCGGTCAAGGATCTGTTCCCGACCGCGAAGTTCGGAATCGGGCCCGCGATCGAGGACGGCTTCTACTACGACTTCGACGTGGACACCCCGTTCTCGCCCGACGACATCGCGGCCATCGAGTCGCGGATGCGCGACATAGTCGCGGAGTCCAAGACCTTCTCCCGCACGGAGATGGACCGGCTCGAGGCTTCGGACGCCTTCGAGGGTCAGCCGTACAAGCAGGAGCTGATCGGGGACCTCCCGGAGGGTGAGACGATCTCGGTCTACACCCAGGGCAACTTCACCGACCTGTGCCGGGGGCCGCACGTGCCGGACACGAGCGCGATCAGGGCGTTCAAGCTGACGAAGGTGGCCGGCGCCTACTGGCGCGGCGACTCGACCAGACCGATGCTCCAGCGCATCTACGGGACCGCCTGGTTCTCCAACAAGGACCTGGACGCCTACGTCACGCGCATCGAGGAAGCCGAGAAACGTGACCATCGCAAGCTCGGCCGGGAACTCGACCTGTTCTCGTTCCACGAGGAGGCGGGGGTAGGACTGCCGATCTACCATCCGAAGGGCGCCCGCATCCTTCGACTGCTGCAGGAGTGGCTGCGCGCCGAGCTCTACCGGCGCGGCTACGTCGAGGCGATCACGCCGCACATCTACCGGGCGGAAGTGTGGAAGATCTCGGGCCACTACGACTTCTATCGCGAGAACATGTACTTCTTCGAGATCGACGAAGGCGACGGCCGCGTCAACGAGTACGCCGTCAAGCCCATGAACTGCCCGGGGCACGTCCTGATCTTCGGCAATGACGTGCGCTCCTATCGCGATCTGCCCATGCGCATCTTCGAGTTCGGCACGGTCTATCGCCACGAGATGTCCGGCGTCGTTCACGGGCTCATGCGCGCCAGGGGATTCACGCAGGACGACGCTCACATCTTCTGCGCGCCCGAGCAGGTCCACGACGAGGTCGTCAAGATGCTCGAGCTTGTGGACTACGTCATGGGCACGGTGTTCGGCTTCGAGTACTCCGCGGAGATCTCGACCCGCCCGGTGGGCAAGTCCATCGGAGCCGACGACTTGTGGGAGTTGGCCACCAGGTCGCTGATGGACGCCTGCGACGCGCGCGGCCTGGCGTACGACATCAATGAGGGCGACGGCGCGTTCTACGGCCCGAAGATCGACATCAAGCTCCGGGACGCGATCGGTCGGACCTGGCAGTGCTCGACGATCCAAGTGGACTTCAACTTCCCCGAACGATTCGGTCTCACGTATCGCACGTCGGACAACACCGAGGCTCGCCCGTTCATGTTGCATCGAACCATCCTTGGCTCCATGGAGCGCTTCCTCGGCATATTGATCGAGCACTACGCGGGCGCCTTCCCGGCGTGGCTCGCCCCCGTCCAGGCGATGCTGATCCCGATCGCCGACCGCCATCTCGAGTACGCCGACAGCGTTCGCACCCGGCTCGAGGCGGCCGGCGTTCGCACCGAGCTGGCCGCCGACTCCGAGCCGATGCGCGTCAAGATCGCCAAGGCGCAGGCGACCAGGGTCCCCTACATGCTGGTCGTCGGCGACAAGGAAGCCGAGAGCGGCGAGGTCGGCGTGCGGGACCGGGCGGCGGGGGACATCGGGTCCAGATCGATCGACGCCTTCATCGCGATGGTGAAGGAAGGCGACCCGCTGGCGTAGCGGTCCCCAACCGGGGGTCGCGACTCTCCGAGTGCGAAGGACAAGTGCGATGAGCGTGAGCGCGGCTTCGCCAGGAGAGGTCACACTCGCGGACCGGCTGGCGGGCGGAAGGATGCCGCTGGGCGAGGCGCTGGAGATGCTCGACGCGCTCTCTGAGGTCGTCGGCGAGGCGCACCGGGCGGGAGTCGTTCATGGCGCGCTGCAGCCTTCGGCGGTCCTCTTCGCGGATGGACGCGTCACCGTGGCGGGACTGGGCGAGCCCGCTGGTTCGACTCCTGCCGACGTCCTCTTCCTGTCGCCCCAGCAGCTCGAGGGGAAGGCGGCCGACGAGCGTGCGGATGTCTTCGCCCTGGGCGTCATCGCCTATCGAGCCGTCACCGGCGCCGACCCGTTCGGAGGTCCGTCGCCGGACCCCGCGTCCAGGTTGGCCGCGATCGAACGCGGTCCCGAGGATCCGCGCACGCACCTGCCCAGACTCAACGATCGCGTGGCGCGCACCCTGCAGATGGCGCTGACCCGGAATCTGACGGAGCGTTTCGCCGACGCGCTGGCCATGCGGGCGGCCCTGCGAGGAGACTCGACGGTGGCTCTGGACACCCCCGGACTGCGGTGGGCCGTGGCGGAGTCCATTCCCGAGGGAGACACCGGTGCTGCCGACGCGTATGGGGAGAGCGACGAGGCCGCCGCGGAGGATCCGGAAGCGCCGTAGGTCCGCGCACTGACGATCGCCTGTGGCGGCCGCTCGTCCGTACCGTGCTACGCTGGTGACCATGAGATGGACCGGATTCTTGGGGGCGGCGGGAGGCTACCCGCTCGCGCTCGCCGCGGTGGGTGTGACGAGCTTGGTGCTCCTGCCGCTCAGGGGGCTGCTGAACCCCGGGCAGATCGTGCTGCTCTACGTCCCGGCGATCGTCGCCGTCGCGCGGTCGGCTGGGGTCCGCCCCTCGGCCGCGGCCGCCCTGGCGGCGTTGCTGGCGGCCGACTTGCTCTTCGTCCCCCCGTACTACGTCTTCGTGATCTCGTCGCCGGCAAACTGGATCACCCTGGCGGTGTTCCTGCTGGTCGCGCTGATCGCCGGTTTGCAGACCGGCGGCATGCGTCTGCGCGAGCAGGCCGCCATGGAGAGGCAGAAGGAGCTCGCGTTGCTCCATCGGCTGTCGTCGCGGCTCGTCTCGGAGGATTCACTCGATCGCATGGCCGCCGACATCGTCGCCGAAGTGGTCGCGGTGTTCGCACTTGACCGCGCGGCGTTGTACGCGCTGGATCCTTCGGGTGTGATCAGACGGTTGGCCCAGGCCGGCGGCCCTTCGACCGGGCTGGGCGAGGCTGCCCTGGCTCAGTGGGTCTCGGTCAACGACAAGGCGGTCGGCCTTCCCCCCGCCGCGGACGCGGCGTCGGGTCCGTGGCCGGCCACGGTCGCCGGGGACGCCGCGGTCGACAAAGTGGTCGCAGACGGCGTCTACGTGCCCCTGCAGACGAACGCCGGACTCGAGGGCGTGCTTTACTCCAGACAGAAGCAGGGGACGCCTTGGGACTTGGACGGCGCCCGTCGTCTGCTCGCCGTCGCCAACGTCGCGGCCGCGTTCCTGGAGAGGCGCCGGCTCGGCGACGAGGCCTCTCGGGTGGCTGCCGCGCACGAATCGGATCGTCTGAAGGCGACGATCGTCTCGTCGGTCTCACACGAACTCAAGACTCCGCTGGCCGCCGTGACGGCTCGCGTGACAGGGCTGCTGGAAGAAGGCGAGGGCTGCGACGCCGCCCGGGTCCAAGAGGAACTCACCTACGTGAGCGAGGATCTCAACCGCCTGGATGCGTCGATACGGGATCTGCTCGATGTGTCGCGGCTCGAGTCGGACTCATGGCGGCCTCGCCTGGAGGACTACGAGATCTCGGAGATACTCGGCTCCGCGGCGGCGCACCTGACGGCCGCCCAGCGCTCGAGGGTGATCTTCGAGATAGGCGAGGACCTGCCGTCGGTGCACGTCGATTTCGCCCAGTGGGCGCGTGCCCTCTCCAACATCATCGAGAACGCGTTGGCGTATTCCCCGCCGCAGGAGCCGGTGACCGTGGGGGCGCGCGTGCTCGGCGGTGACGTCATCGTCTGGGTCGAGGATCGCGGCGCGGGGGTCCCCGATGCGGACAAGGAACGCATCTTCGAGAAGTTCCAGCGAGGGTCGACCGCCGCGGACTCGGCCTTCGGAACAGGTCTCGGGCTTGCGATCGCCCGTGAGATCGCCCGCAGCCATGGCGGCCGAGTCTGGGTGGAGGACGCCGAGCCGACAGGGGCGCGCTTCGTTCTGTCGTGGCCTCTCGCGGAGAACAAGGCCGCCCGGTGAGCGCGGGCACGTCCAGTGCGCCCGAGCGTGTCAACCGCATCCTGGTCATCGACGACGAGGAGCAGATCCGCCGCGCGCTTCGGTCCATCCTTCAGGCTCGTCACTACGAGGTCGATCTGGCCGCGACGGGGCTGGGCGGCCTCGAGGCGGCGGTCACGTGCGTTCCCGACCTGGTCGTGCTCGACCTCTCTCTCCCCGACATCGGGGGCCTCGAGGTATGCGGGGAGCTGCGTGCCTGGTACGGGGGTCCGATCCTGGTGTTGTCCGTCCGCGACGCAGAGACCGACAAGATCGCCGCGCTCGACCTTGGGGCCGACGACTACCTGACCAAGCCGTTCTCCGCGGGCGAGTTGCTCGCCCGTGTCAGGGCACTCCTCCGTCGTACGCAGGCTGGAGACATCCTGGCGCCCGAGATCCGTTCAGGGGATCTGGTCATCGACGTGGCCGCGCGCGTCGTGACCGTCGCCGGCGAACCGGTCCACTTGACCAGGACGGAGTTCGACATCCTGTCCCTTTTGGCCCGCAATGCGGGCCGAGTTGTGACCTCACGCATGCTGCTCGAGCAGGTCTGGGGTCCCGAGTACGTCGACGATACGCAACCACTGCGCGTTCACGTGTCGCACCTGCGGCAGAAGATCGAGCCGCGGGGAGGGGTCTCGCGCTACATACTCACCGAGCCGGGAGTGGGATTCCGCTTCGTCGGGGTCGAATAGTCGCGGCGCGTAACGCGGCCGGGTCTTCACGCGTTCTTCACACGCGCCCACCCGCGCTTCACGGGGCCTTAACGGCCTGGGGGGCATACTGCCATACAGCGAACGGGCACGCTGTTGGCGTCGAGGAGCGAGGAGATGTTCATGATGGCTGATCTGGCCGCCATCGTCGGAGTGATCCTGTTCATGGGCGCGTGCGCACTGTACGCGCGCGCCGCCGAGCGTCTGTGAGTTCCTGACGTGGGCGAGTTCATCATCCTCACCGCCATCGCCGTCGCGCTGCTCGGCTACCTGGTGTGGGCGCTGCTCAATCCGGAGAGACTCTAGGGGGAGTGAAGTCGTGCCGTTCATCGACTTCATGCAGATGCTTCTGTATGTCGCGATCATCGTGTGTCTCGCCAAACCGCTCGGGACGTACATGGCCCATGTGTTCGAAGGAGAGCGTACCTTCGCGCACCGGGCGCTGAAGCCTCTCGAGAACGGGATCTATCGGCTGACGGGCGTCGATGACGTCTCGGAGATGGGTTGGGTCGGCTACACGACATCCATGCTCGCGTTCAGCCTCGCCGGGATCATCACCCTCTTCGCCATCCTCCGCCTTCAGGGGTTGCTGCCGCTGAACCCCGCCAACGTCCCCGGAATGCCCTCCGACCTCGCCTTCAACACGGCGGTCTCCTTCGTGACGAACACCAACTGGCAGGCGTATAGCGGAGAGTCCGCTGTGAGCTACCTGTCGCAGATGCTCGGGCTCACGTGGCAGAACTTCGTGTCGGCCGGCACCGGGATCGCGGTGGCGGTGGCTTTCGTGCGCGGTCTCGTTCGGAGACAGACGAAGTGCATCGGCAACTTCTGGGTGGACCTGACCCGGTCGATCGTCTATGTCTTGCTGCCACTCTCGATCATCCTGTCGATCGCCTTGGCGGGGTTGGGAGTGGTCCAGAACCTGTCGCCGTACACAGCCGCTACCACGCTGGAGGGCGCGTCGCAGACGATCGCTCAAGGTCCGGTCGCCTCCCAGGAGGCGATCAAGGAGCTGGGGACGAACGGAGGGGGCTTCTTCAACGCCAACTCCGCCCACCCGTTCGAGAACCCGTCGCCTCTGACCAACCTTCTTGAAACGGTGTCCATTCTGGCCATCTCGTCCGGGCTCATCTACATGTTCGGGAAGATGGCAAAGGACGCGCGCCAAGGCTGGGTGATCATGAGCGCCGTGGCGATCATCTTCATCTCGGGGCTCGCGATCATCTACGGTTTCGAACGAGCGGGCAATCCCAACCTGGTGAATGCGGGAGCGAACGCCGCCGCCAGCGCGGGCAGCGCCGGCGGCAACATGGAGGGCAAGGAGGTTCGCTTCGGGATCGCGCAGTCTGCGATCTTCGCGAACGCCACGACTTCGGCATCCTGCGGGGCGGTCAACGGCTCCATGTCCAGCATGACTCCTCTGGCAGGGGGCATGGCCATGCTCAACATCGCGCTGGGCGAGATCGTGTTCGGCGGTGTGGGGTCCGGGCTCTACGGAGTCCTCATCTTCGCGATCCTCGCGGTCTTCATCGCGGGCCTGATGGTCGGTCGCACGCCGGAGTACCTGGGCAAGAAGGTCGGACCCAAGGAGATGAAGATGGCGATGCTGGCCGTCCTCGCCCTCGAGGGTGGCATCCTGATCACCTCGGGGCTCGCATCGGTGCTTCCGGTCGCACTTGCGTCCCGGCTGAACATGGGACCCCACGGCCTGACCGAGATCCTTTACGCGGCCACCTCGGCTGTCGGCAACAATGGCTCGGCGTTCGCCGGTCTCAACGCGAACACGGCATTCTTCAACGTGGTCCTCGGGATAGGGATGCTTGTCGGGCGCTTCCTCTTCATGGTTCCGGTGCTTGCGATCGCAGGCTCCATGGCCGAGAAGAAGATCTCGCCGCTGTCGCCGGGGACTTTCCCCACGAACGGCGGTCTGTTCGCCGGCCTTCTCGTCGGGGTGATCCTGATCATCGGCGCGCTCACGTTCTTCCCCGTGTACGCCCTCGGGCCGATCCTTGAGCAGTTCCTCATGTCCGCCGGCGGGTTGTTCTAGGAGGCTGTCGATGGCTGAAGTGTCCGCCACGGAGACGATGTCCACGAGTGGTGAAGACGCGCCGCGCAGGCGCGGATTGGTGTCCAACAGGAACCTGCTCTGGCCGGCGACCCTCGACGCTCTTCGCAAACTCGATCCGCGCAAGATGATCCGCAACCCGGTCATGTTCATCGTCGAGATCGGAAGCCTGATATCGACCTATTACGCCGCCGTATCGACGACACTCGGCCAGTCCGATGCCGGGTTCCTGTGGGCGATCGCGCTGTGGTTGTGGTTCACGGTGATGTTCGCGAACTTTGCTGAGGCGATCGCAGAGGGTCGCGGCAAGGCGCAGGCCGAGACTCTGCGCACCATGAAAAGCGACACGATGGCCAACGTGCTCGAGGGCGATGCCGTCCGGCTGGTCCCGGCGTCCCAGCTGCGCCTCGGTGACATCGTCGCAGTAGCCGCGGGCCAGATCATCCCCGGCGATGGGGACATCGTCGAGGGTATCGCCTCGGTCGACGAGTCCGCCATCACCGGGGAGTCGGCGCCGGTCATACGCGAGAGCGGGGGCGATCGAAGTGCAGTCACGGGCGGAACGAAGGTCCTCTCTGACCGGATTCTGGTGCAGATCACGTCCGAACCCGGCAAGACGTTCCTGGACAGGATGATCTCCCTGGTCGAAGGTGCGTCTCGCCAGAAGACACCCAATGAGATCGCGCTGGACATCCTCATCGTGGCGCTGACCATCATCTTCCTGCTGGTTGTGATGTCGCTGGAGTCGTTCGCGATCTACTCGGGCGAGGCGGTCCCTCCGGCCATCCTCATCGCACTGCTGGTCTGTCTGATCCCGACAACCATCGGCGGCCTTCTGTCCGCGATCGGCATCGCAGGGATGGACCGCCTCGTCCAGCGCAACGTGCTGGCCATGTCCGGACGCGCGGTCGAGGCCGCGGGCGATGTCGACACGCTCCTGCTCGACAAGACGGGGACCATCACGTTCGGCAATAGACAGGCATCCGAGTTCGTCCCCGTGAATGGGGTGACTGTCGACGAACTCGCCGACGCGGCGCAGCTGGCATCATTGTCGGATGAGACGCCGGAGGGCCGCTCGATCGTCGTGCTGGCGAAGTCCTTCGGTATCCGGGAGCGACATCTGGACCCGGCGACGACGCGGTTCATCCCCTTCAGCGCGACCACTCGCATGAGCGGAGTCGACGTCGAGGGCAGTCGCGTGCGCAAGGGTGCCGGCGACGCGGTGCAGGCCTGGGCAGCGTCCCTCGGCGGAACGGTCCCGCCCGACCTCGATGGCCTGATCCGCGCGGTGTCCGAGAGCGGCGGCACACCGCTGGTGGTATCCCGCAATGCGCAGGCCCTCGGCGTCATCCATCTGAAGGACATCGTCAAGGGCGGGATCCGAGAGAAGTTCGGCCAGTTGCGAGCCATGGGGATACGCACGGTGATGATCACCGGGGACAACCCGATCACCGCGGCGGTCATCGCCAAGGAGGCCGGCGTGGACGACTTCCTCGCGCAGGCAACGCCCGAAGCCAAGATGGAGCTGATCCGGAAGGAGCAGGGGCTCGGCAAGCTCGTCGCGATGACCGGCGACGGCACGAACGATGCCCCCGCGCTTGCGCAGGCGGACGTCGGTGTCGCGATGAACTCCGGAACCACCGCCGCCAAGGAGGCCGGCAACATGGTCGACCTCGACTCCGACCCGACCAAGCTCATGGCCATCGTCGAGATCGGCAAGCAACTGCTCATGACGCGGGGAGCACTGACCACGTTTTCCATCGCCAATGACGTCGCCAAGTACTTCGCCATCATCCCAGCCATGTTCATGGGCACGTACCCTGTCCTGGGGGCGCTGAATGTCATGGCGCTCCACTCGCCACGCAGCGCGATCCTGAGCGCCGTCATCTTCAACGCGCTCATCATCGTGGCTCTCATCCCGCTGGCTCTCAGAGGCGTGAGCTATCGTCCGATCGGCGCCGGTCCGCTCCTTCGCAACAACCTTCTCATCTACGGTCTGGGGGGCATCGTCGCTCCCTTCATCGGTATCAAGGTCATAGACGTCGTCTTGGCGGCCCTCGGGCTCGCCGGATAGGGGCCGATTCGTGCATAGGCAATTCGTCGTCGCGGCCCGTATGGCACTCGTGACTCTCGTGCTCACCGGGGTGCTCTACCCGCTGCTGATCACCGGGATCGCGTCGGTGGCCTTCCCGCGACAAGCTGCGGGAAGTCTCATCACGCGCAACGGCAAGGTCATCGGCTCGGCGCTCATCGGGCAGGGATTCGCCTCCGATGGATACTTTCACGGGCGGCCGTCGATGGCGGGTCGAAGGGGCTACGACGCGGCCGCGTCAGGAGCATCGAATCTCGGCCCGACGAATGAGGCGCTGACGGCGGCGATGAAGGCGCGCGTCACTGCGATCATCGGTGCCGAGCCAGGAGCCGCGGAGGGGGCCGTGCCGGTCGATCTGGTGACCGCATCCGGAAGCGGACTCGATCCGCACATCTCGCCCGACGCTGCGGCCATCCAAGTCACCCGGGTGTCGCGGGCGCGCGGACTTGCGGAGGCACGGGTGGCTGATGTCGTGCGACGTCACATCGAGGGACGCGACCTCGGTCTGTTCGGCGAGCCCCGCGTCAACGTCTTGCTCCTCAACTTGGACTTGGACGCGCTATCCTCAAGGTGACCGCCTGCGTCCGTCATCCGGGAGGACTTCGGTGACCGATCAGTCCGTGGATAAGGAAGCGACGCGTCCGGGTCGCCACAAGGTCTTCCTCGGCTATGCCGCAGGCGTCGGCAAGACGTATACGATGCTCGCCGAGGCGCAGCGCAGGCGCTCCCGCGGCGAGGACATCGTCATCGGTTTCGTCGAGCCGCACCACCGCCCGGAGACGGCAGCGCTCACGGAGGGGTTGGAGCGCGTCCCGACCAAGCTGATCGACTACCGTGGAACGGTCTTCAAGGAACTCGACACGGATGCCGTGATCGGCAGGCGCCCCCAGTGGGTGCTCGTGGACGAGTTGGCCCACACGAACGTGCCGGGCACCAGACACCAGAAACGATGGCAGTCGGTCGAGGAGATCCTCGAAGCGGGGATCAACGTGATCTCCACCGTCAACGTGCAGCACCTTGAGAGCCTCAACGACACGGTTCAGCAGGTCACCGGCGTGACCATCCGGGAGACCATGCCCGATCGCATCCTCGACGAGGCCGACGAGGTCGAGCTGGTCGACGTCACGCCGGCCGCCCTCATCAATCGCATCAAGCGAGGAATCATCTATGAGCCGGCGAAGGTGCCGAGCGCGCTTTCGCACTTCTTCCGCACGGGCAACCTGGTGGCTCTTCGCGAGCTCGCTCTGCGCAAGACCGCCGAAGAGGTCGACGAGGAACTCTCGGACTTCATCGAGTCGCACGACGTGGACAAGACGTGGGGCGTCAACGAACGCGTGCTCGTCGTAGTCACACCCACCCCGATGGGCGCCAAGCTCGTCCGCCGCGGGTACCGTCTGGCGCGGCGCGTCGGAGGGAAGTTCTGGATGCTCTACGTTCGCCCGCCGGGGATGAGTCTTTCGGGCAAGGAGGAACGGGCGCTCGAGGAGCTGCGGTACATGGCTCTCGATTTCGGCGGCGAGGTCGTCGAGCAGACCGGCGACGACCCGGCGGCGGAGATCGTCGCGTTCGCGAAGGGCCATCAGATCAGCTTCATCGTCATGGGCCAGTCGGTCCGGACCCGGCTCGACGAGGTCTTCCGCGGCTCGATCGTCAACCGGATCATGCGCGAGACGCGCAACGTCGACATCCTCGTCGTGGCGGGAGGCGACCGTCCTCCGCAGGACTCCGCGACCTAGGGGACGAGCCGCCACGGGCCTGCTGATGTCGCTGCCGTTCAGGACTTGCGCGACAACTAGGAAACGTTCGGGTACACTTTTCGTACGGGCCAATACGTGGCCCAGAAGTTCGCGGCTTGACTACCCGCGCATTTCAAAACCGGCGCCAACGGAAGGTTGCCGATGGGTGGTCGGGTCGCTTCGTTTTGCCCCGAGGGGCGAGAGGATGGATTTGCATGGCTGAAGGTACTGTGAAGTGGTTCAATCCGGACAAGGGGTACGGCTTCATCTCTCATGAGGGTGGCGACGACGTGTTCGTCCACTTCTCGGAGATCCAGGGGGAGGGCTTCAAGACCCTCGACGAGGGCCAGGCCGTTGCCTTCGACATCACCACAGGTCAGAACGGCAAGCAGCAGGCGAGCAACGTCCGCAAGCTCTAGCACCTTTCGAGCTTCGCGACCCATATCGCAGTGCGAGAGGGCGGTCCCCATCGGGGCCGCCCTTCTCAGCGTCATCGGAGCCGGGACTGAGAGGGCGCAGCGGTGAGAGTGGATGCGCCGAGGTTCCTGCTACTCTTAGAGCAAGACCACATTCGCCGCACGTGCGCTTGTGCGGCGTCGATCGGAGGGATGTCGCCGTCTTGAGTCGGGATCGGGACCATCTGCGCAGTCTCACGGTGTCGCTCGTCGCGGTGTCGGCCGTCTTCTCGTTCTCGCTCGGCGTCTTGCCGGCCCCAGCGCTCGCCACGCCGCAGGGATCGTCCGCTGCCTCGTCCGCTCCCGGCGCCGTTCGCGGCGGATCGGTGATCGTGGCCGCCGAGGATCACGCGAGCATGGAGCAGGTGCGGGCCGGAGTCGAGGCCATGGGAGGCTTCGTCAAGAAGCGCTACCGCTGGAACGCCTTCCTGGTCTCGGCGCCACCGGGGGTGAGCTCGCGGCGCTTCTCCTCGGCGGCGCGGGGGATCGACGGTGTGGTCTACGCCGCCGGCAACGCGACCATCCATGCGATCGGCGGCCCGCTCACGCCCTCCGGGGCCTCCGCGGGTGCCGCGTCCGCCTCTGCCGTGCGTGGAACCCTCATCCCGGACGATCCTTTCTACCCGGGCCAATGGGGGCTTCCCAAGATCGGGGCGGACGTGGCTTGGGACACGAGCACCGGCAACGACGTCACGATCGGGATCATCGATTCGGGTATCGCGACCGACCAGACGGACTTCGCCGAGGGACAGGTGGTCGCCCAGAGGGACTTCGTTCGCGGCGACCCGGTCGCGAACGACGAATACGGGCACGGCACGCACGTGGCCGGGATAGCGGCCGCGGCGATGGGGAACGCGGCCTACGGCTGCGGCGTCGCCCCGGGAGCACAACTGGTGATCGCCAAGGTCCTCGACGCCGCCGGGAACGGAGACACCGCCGCGGCCGTCGACGGGATCCGCTACGCCGTCGACAAGGGCGCGAAGATCATCTCGATGAGCTTCGGCACCGTGGAGACACCGGACATCGCACCACTCAGCGCCGCTGTCGCATACGCACGCTCTCGCGGGTGCCTCGTCGTGGCCGCGGTGGGCAACGCCGAAGGCGGCGGTTTCGGTCTGACAGACACCGTCTACCCGGCGGCGTGCGACGGTGTCGTCGGGGTGGCCGCCAGCGGTCGGACCGACGTGGTCGCGGACTACTCGATAAGGGCGCTGCGTCCGAGCGGCTGGAGCGTCGCGGTGCTGACCGCGCCCGGGACGGGCATCGAGTCGACCTGGTACCGGTCGATCGGGGCAAGGGGATACTGGAACGTGATGACCGGCACGTCGATGGCTACGCCGTTCGTTTCCGGAGCGGCGGCGGTCATCTGGTCGAAGTACCCCTGGATGACTCCGTCCCAGGTGCTGGGCACCCTGACGAAGACTGCTCTCGACCTCGGCACGACGGGCAGGGACGTCGATTCGGGATACGGACGCATCCAGGTCGACTCGGCTCTGTCCGGAGTCGACGTCTACGAGTCCGACGACACCACATCCGCGGCACTCTCAGCCTCGATCCACGCGATGAGCGCCGGCTCGGCGCGGGCGCACACGGCGCTGCCGGTGGGGGATATGGATTTCCACTACGCCGACCTGACGGCTGGCCGCACCTACCGGTTCTGGACCTCGCGGCTGGTCGGTGATGCCGACACGTTCCTGACGCTGCGTTCGCGTGACGGGACCGCGGTGCTCGCCGAGAACGACGACGTGTCCTCGGGCGGGCCTGCGTCCTCGATCATCTACAAGCCGGCGACCAGCGGTCGTTACCTGTTGAGCAACACCGACACGCGCTCCGTCGGCGGCGGCTATACCATCAACATGGCCGTGGTCCGGGCGGCCACCTCGATCACGATCAGGTCCAGCGCGAGTTCGCCGAGGTACCCCGCTCGCTTCACGCTCTCCGGCAGGTTGTCCAAGGGCAAGGTCGGCGACCGGTACACGCTCCAGGTCAAGAAGCCCGGAAGCTCCCGGTGGACGTCGCTATCCAAGTCCCAGATCCACTCCGCGAGCGCATCGCGCGGCGGGCTGTGGAGACGCACCTACAGACCCCTCCGAAAGGGGACCCACTCTTTCCGCGTCATGTTCTCGGGGGACGTGGACCGCGTCGGGTGCTGGTCTGGAACGATCCGGGTGCGGGTGGGGTGAGGCTGTCGGCCTGCTAGACTCTCACGCATGTCTCTCACCCTTCATGGTCTGTCCAAGTCCTTCGGCGAGCGCGTGCTGTTCCGCGACGTCTCGCTGCACATCGGCGGTCGGGCGCGCTACGCGCTGGTGGGCCCCAACGGCGCCGGCAAGACGACGCTGCTGGAGATAGTCGCACGCGAGCAGGAGCCGGACTCGGGCGTGGTCACATGCGCCAAGGACGCGGTCGTCGGCTATCTCAAGCAGGAGGCCATCGAGATGCGCGGGCGCACCCTGCTCGCCGAGGTGCTCACAGTGGCCGAGGAGGTCACCTCCATCGAGCACAGGCTCACGGTCCTGGAGGAGGACATCTCGGAGGAGGAGGAGCCGGCCGAGCTCGATCGGCTGCTCGCGGAGTACGGACGGCTGAGGGATCGGTTCGAACACCTCGGCGGCTACACGATAGAGTCCGACGCGCGGTCCGTCCTGTTCGGCCTGGGATTCCGTGAGCGCGACCTTTCGCGGATGACCGACGAGTTCTCCGGCGGCTGGCTGATGCGGATAGCGCTGGCGAAGCTGCTGCTGCGCCAGCCGGACATCCTGTTGCTTGACGAGCCCACGAACCACCTCGACCTCGAGGCTGTCACATGGCTCGAAGGCTTCCTGCGCTCCTACGACGGCGCGATCGTCCTTGTCAGCCACGACCGCGCCTTCATGAACGGCGTCGTCGACCACGTGGTCGAGATCGATCGGGGACGTCTGGTCACCTACGCCGGGGACTACGAGGCGTATCAGGTCCAGAAGGCCGAGGCCCTCGAACGCCTGGTGGCCGAGAAGAAGAACCAGGACCGCAAGATCGGGGAGACCGAGAAGTTCGTCGAGAGGTTCCGCTACAAGTCGACGAAGGCGCGTCAGGTCCAGAGTCGCGTCAAGGCGCTCGCGAAGGTGGAGCGCATCGAACTGCCGCCCGAGGGGCCGCGGGTGCGCTTCAAGTTCCCGCAACCGCCTCGCACGGGAGATCTCGTGATATCCCTCGAGGGCGTCTCGAAGTCGTACGGGGATCTGCGTGTCTACGACGGCCTCGACTTCAAATTGCATCGCGGGGACAAGATCGCGCTCGTGGGCCCCAACGGCGCCGGCAAGTCGACACTTCTCAAGATGCTCGCGGGGGTCCTTGAGCCGGATGCCGGAGAACGCACCTTGGGGGAGCACGTGTCCCTGGCCTACTTCGCGCAACACCAGCTGGAGTCTCTCGACGTACGCAAGACGGTCCTGGCCGAGCTGGATGGCGCCGCTCCAGGGTGGACGCAGGCACAGGTCCGCTCGCTTGCCGGCGCGTTCCTGTTCGTCGGCGACGACGTCGACAAGAAGGTGTCGGTCCTATCGGGAGGGGAGCGCTCCCGGCTGGCCCTCGCCAAGATGCTGGTCAAGCCCGCGCCGTTCCTGTGCCTGGACGAGCCCACGAACCACCTGGACATCCGCGCTCGCGACGTCCTGGAGCAGGCTCTCGTCGGCTTCGGCGGGACGCTGGCTCTCATCACGCACGACAGGCATCTGATCCGAGCGGTGGCGAACAGGATCGTCGAGGTGGTGGACGGCCGGGTGGCCGTCTACGAGGGCGACTACGACTACTACCTGTGGAAGAAGGCCTCGGCGGCTGAAGGCGCGGTGGCGGAGCCGCGCGCGCCCGCGACCAAGATCAAGAAGTCCGCCGCATCCGCGAGCCGGCCGGACTCCGCCACGAGGACCGGGGAGGCCGTCAAGACCCGCTCGGATACCCGGCCCGCCCCGCGGCGCACTCATGGCAGCGAGCCGGCCGTGCGCGCCGCGACCGCCGCCCCGCCCGCCGCGACCAGGAGCGGGCCGAAGACCAAGGAGCAGAAGCGGGCGGAGGCGGAGGCGCGCCAACGCGCGTACCGATCCGGCCGCGACGAGAAGAAGCGCCTGGGCGAGGTCGAGACTGAGATCGGCGAGTCCCAGAGGCGCCTGAACGAGCTGGTCGCGAAGCTGGGCGACGAGGGCACGTACGCTGACTCCGGCGAGTTCGACGCCGCGGTTCGCGACTACAACGATGTGAAGGCGCGACTGGCCGTACTGGAGCGAGAATGGCTGGTTCTGACCGAGGCGCTGGAGGCGATCGACGACGGCGGATAGGCGGTCCGGTGAGGCGTTTCCGACGAACGGACCTCGCTGCGCCCCCTACCAGCGAAATCAGGGAAGAATGGCTGTTGCGCCCCCTGTGGGCCGGTGGTATCCTATCGCAGCCGCTTCGACTAGCCATGTCGATACCGATGGAGCGCAGTCTTGAAAAAGAGCACCGGCGCGGAGGCAACCGTATAGACGAGAGTTCGTCACACATGTGACGGGTCAACCGTCTGACGCGACGCCTTCGGAAAGCACCGGGGGCGTTTCTCATCGGAATGGGTCGTAGAGACCACCCGGATGGGTATCGAAGCGCAATTGACAGTGGGGCAAGTGGACTGTAACGTAGCGTCCCGCTGTGCCTGAACCTTGAAAACTGGATACTGTGACAAGCCAGTAAGGTCCCCCATCGTGGGGGCCACATTTACACCTCGTCTTGCCGAGAGGGTCCTTACAGACCAAACCGGCAGACACCTTGAGGACGGTCTCGAACCACGGATGCCGCAAGGCGTCCGAAGGCGGACCGACCCCGGATCACCAGTGATCCTTTTCTTCGTGTACCGCAGACCTCGGTCTGTGACACTTTCAACGGAGAGTTTGATCCTGGCTCAGGATGAACGCTGGCGGCGTGCTTAACACATGCAAGTCGAACGAGGTCCAACCTTCGGGTGAAGACCGAGTGGCGAACGGGTGAGTAACACGTGGGCAATCTACCCCTCCCTCTGGGATAACTCAGGGAAACTTGAGCTAATACCGGATACTCCGAGCTGATCGCATGGTCAGCTCGGGAAAGCTCCGGCGGAGAGGGATGAGCCCGCGGCCCATTAGCTTGTTGGCGGGGTAATGGCCCACCAAGGCAACGATGGGTAGCCGAGCTGAGAGGCTGATCGGCCACACTGGGACTGAGACACGGCCCAGACTCCTACGGGAGGCAGCAGTGGGGAATCTTGCGCAATGGGCGAAAGCCTGACGCAGCAACGCCGCGTGCGGGATGAAGGCTCTCGGGTCGTAAACCGCTTTCAGCAGGGACGAAACAAGACTGTACCTGCAGAAGAAGCCCCGGCTAAATACGTGCCAGCAGCCGCGGTAATACGTATGGGGCAAGCGTTATCCGGATTCATTGGGCGTAAAGAGCGCGTAGGCGGTTTGTTAAGTCAGATGTGAAAACCGGGGGCTCAACCCGCGGCCTGCATCTGAAACTGGCAGACTTGAGTCTGGTAGAGGAAAGTGGAATTCCTAGTGTAGCGGTGAAATGCGCAGATATTAGGAGGAACACCAGTGGCGAAGGCGGCTTTCTGGGCCACGACTGACGCTGAGGCGCGAAAGCTAGGGGAGCAAACAGGATTAGATACCCTGGTAGTCCTAGCCGTAAACGATGGGCACTAGGTGTGGGGGGTCATCAACTCCCTCCGTGCCGCAGCTAACGCATTAAGTGCCCCGCCTGGGGAGTACGACCGCAAGGTTAAAACTCAAAGGAATTGACGGGGGCCCGCACAAGCAGCGGAGCATGTGGCTTAATTCGACGCAACGCGAAGAACCTTACCAAGGCTTGACATGCAGGGAAAAGCGGCGGAAACGTCGTGTCCGCAAGGGCCCTGCACAGGTGGTGCATGGCTGTCGTCAGCTCGTGTCGTGAGATGTTGGGTTAAGTCCCGCAACGAGCGCAACCCCTGTCGTATGTTGCCAGCATTAAGTTGGGGACTCATACGAGACTGCCGGCGTCAAGCCGGAGGAAGGTGGGGATGACGTCAAGTCATCATGCCCCTTATGTCTTGGGCTGCACACGTGCTACAATGGCCGGTACAATGGGCTGCGATACCGCGAGGTGGAGCGAATCCCACAAAACCGGCCCCAGTTCGGATCGGAGGCTGCAACCCGCCTCCGTGAAGTCGGAGTTGCTAGTAATCGCGGATCAGCACGCCGCGGTGAATACGTTCCCGGGCCTTGTACACACCGCCCGTCACACCACCCGAGTCGTCCGCACCCGAAGTCGCTGGCCCAACCCGCAAGGGAGGGAGGCGCCGAAGGTGTAGAGGGTAAGGGGGGTGAAGTCGTAACAAGGTAGCCGTACCGGAAGGTGCGGCTGGATCACCTCCTTTCTAGGGAGTTTCTGGTCGGCACCTCGGTGCCGACCCGGAGCGGATCGAGGGCTTGCCCTCTCCGCCCTGGGAAACCAAACGTTGATCTGGTTTCATCGACCCCGATCAGGGGTGTCACAGTATCCAGCTTTGAGGGTTCAGGCACCCTCCGCGCGTCCCCGTCTTGACTGGGGGCGCGTTCGCACCTTGAGAGCTGCATAGCGAGAGAGAAATCAACGAATAGTACACAGGGCAAGATACTAAGAGCACACGGTGGATGCCTTGGCACTTGGAGCCGATGAAGGACGTGGCAAGCTGCGATAAGCCTCGGGTAGGTGCAAACTACCGCTAATCCGAGGATGTCCGAATGGGGAAACCCGGCTGGGGTCATGCCCAGTCACCCCTGCCTGAACACATAGGGCAGGAGGAGGCAACCAGGGGAACTGAAACATCTCAGTACCCTGAGGAAAAGAAATCAACCGAGATAGCCCTAGTAGTGGCGAGCGAACGGGCTAGAGCCTAAACCCATGTATGTGTCAAGCCGACAGGCGTTGCTGCATGAGGGGTTGTGGGAGTCACGATCGCGCGACTGTCGACGCGCGGCGGAGTTACAAATTCGCGAGGTAGCAGAACGGCTTGGAACAGCCGGCCATAGAGGGTAATAGCCCCGTACAGCGAAACCTCTGCGAACTCCGTTTGTGACCACCCGAGTACTGCAGGACACGTGAAATCCTGTAGGAATCTGGGGGGACCACCCTCCAAGGCTAAATACTCCCAAGTGACCGATAGTGCACAAGTACCGTGAGGGAAAGGTGAAAAGCACCCCGAGAGGGGAGTGAAATAGTACCTGAAACCGTGTGCTTACAAGCAGTCGGAGCCCGGAAAGCCGTTCCTTCGGGGGCGGCAGGGTGACGGCGTGCCTTTTGTAGAATGAGCCAGCGAGTTACCGTGTGTGGCAAGGTTAAGCTTAAAGCGAGCCGTAGCGAAAGCGAGTCTTTAAACGGGCGTTTGAGTCACACGTGGTAGACGCGAAGCCAGGTGATCTATCCATGGCCAGGCTGAAGCGGGGGTAAGACCTCGTGGAGGGCCGAACCCACTTGGGTTGAAAACCGAGGGGATGAGCTGTGGATCGGAGTGAAAGGCTAATCAAACCTGGAGATATCTCGTTCTCCCCGAAATAGCTTTAGGGCTAGCCTCGATCGTTCAGTACCGGTGGTAGAGCACTGGATGGCCTAGGGGGCTTCACCGCTTACCGAAGTCAACCAAACTCCGAATGCCGGTACTCCAGAGATCGGGAGTCAGACTGTGTGGGCTAAGCCGCATAGTCGAGAGGGAAACAGCCCAGACCGCCAGCTAAGGTCCCCAAGTTATAGCTAAGTGGCAAAGGATGTGCGTTTGCTCAGACAACCAGGATGTTGGCTTAGAAGCAGCCATTCATTTAAAGAGTGCGTAATAGCTCACTGGTCAAGTGGACATGCGCCGACAATAAACGGGGCTCAAGCTATACACCGAAGCTGCGGACTTCACGTAAGTGGAGTGGTAGGGGAGCATTCTGTTCGGGTCGAAGTCGGCGGGTAACCGTCGGTGGACTGGACAGAAGAGCGAATGCTGGCATGAGTAGCGAGAGAAACGCGAGAAACGTTTCCGCCGTAAGCCTAAGGGTTCCTGGGCAAGGCTAATCCCCCCAGGGTCAGTCGGGAGCTAAGGCGAGGCCGCAAGGCGTAGTCGATGCACAACAGGTGGACATTCCTGTACCACTGGTAGCGCGTTATTACCGATGGGGTGACGGAGAAGGGTAGCTCATCCGGGCGTTGGTTGTCCCGGTTTAAGCGCGTAGGGCGCGAGGTAGGCAAATCCGCCTCGCATGAAGCCTGAGACGTGATGACGAGCCGATTGAGGCGAAGTGAGTGATCCCATACTTTCAAGAAAAACCTCTAGGGAGTTCTATCGGTGCCCGTACCCCAAACCGACACAGGTAGGCAGGTAGAGAATACCAAGGCGATCGAGACAACTATGGTTAAGGAACTCGGCATAATGGCTCCGTAACTTCGGGAGAAGGAGCGCCTCGGCTGGTGATCATCAGAAACGGCGTGAGCCGGCCGGGGCCGCAGTGAAACGGCCCAAGCGACTGTTTACTAAAAACACAGGTCTCTGCTAAGTCGTAAGACGACGTATAGGGACTGACGCCTGCCCGGTGCTGGAAGGTTACGAGGAGGGGTCAGCCGCAAGGCGAAGCTCTGAATCTAAGCCCCAGTAAACGGCGGCCGTAACTATAACGGTCCTAAGGTAGCGAAATTCCTTGTCGGGTAAGTTCCGACCTGCACGAATGGCGTAACGACTTGGGCGCTGTCTCAACCATAGACTCGGCGAAATTGTACTATTCGTGAAGATGCGAATTACCCGCGGTAGGACGGAAAGACCCCGTGAACCTTTACTACAGCTTGACATTGATCTTCGGTTTGTCGCGTAGAGGATAGGTGGGAGGCTTTGAAGCTGGGGCGCCAGCCCTGGTGGAGCCAACCTTGGAATACCACCCTCGGCAGGCTGGAGGTCTAACCCCGCACCGTGAATCCGGGTGGGGGACCGTGTCAGGTGGGTAGTTTGACTGGGGCGGTCGCCTCCTAAAATGTAACGGAGGCGTGCGTAAGGTCCGCTCAGAACGGTTGGCAATCGTTCGTAGAGTACAAGAGCATAAGCGGGCTTGACTGCGAGACCTACAAGTCGAGCAGATACGAAAGTAGGCTCTAGTGATCCGGCGGTGCAGAGTGGAATGGCCGTCGCTCAACGGATAAAAGGTACTCCGGGGATAACAGGCTGATCTTCCCCAAGAGTCCACATCGACGGGAAGGTTTGGCACCTCGATGTCGGCTCATCGCATCCTGGGGCTGTAGTAGGTCCCAAGGGTATGGCTGTTCGCCATTTAAAGCGGTACGCGAGCTGGGTTTAGAACGTCGTGAGACAGTTCGGTCCCTATCCACCGTGGGCGTAGGAGATTTGAGGGAGGCTGTCCCTAGTACGAGAGGACCGGGATGGACGAACCTCTGGTGTACCAGTTGTCATGCCAATGGCACCGCTGGTTAGCTACGTTCGGTCGGGATAACCGCTGAAAGCATCTAAGCGGGAAGCCCATCCCAAGATGAGATCTCCCACTGGGTCAACCAGGTAAGGGCCCTCGTAGACTACGAGGTTGATAGGCCGCAGGTGTAAGCACAGCAATGTGTTCAGCCGAGCGGTACTAATCGCCCGAGGTCTTGACCTTCTATTCGTTGATCGATCGATCGCTATGCAGCTCCCAGGGTGCGGACTTCCGCGCCCCGCGGTAGCATTGACAAGCGCATACGCGCATCGACGCGTTCCTTCATCGGAGCCGTCGGATGTGCTCAGTGGTTATTGCGGAGGGGGTACACCCGATCCCTTTCCGAACTCGGCAGTTAAGCCCTCCAGCGCCGATGGTACTGCGGTATTGTTCCGTGGGAGAGTAGGACGCCGCTGAGCACATCCGACGGCTTCGCTGCGTTCGACAATGCGGTGACGGGTCTCGCGTGGTCGAGCCCGTAGACCGCAGCATCGCTGAGGGCGCGTCCGGCCCTGGGGGGCTCGTACGATCCACCTCGACCGGACCGCCGGGGGCAAAACTCTACCGATTTGGTCATAATCTTGCTAGAGTAGGCCAGCGAACTCGACTGACGATACGAGCCTCCGCCCAAGTGGGTGCGCGGCGAACGAAAGGAGCTCCCATGAAGGAGCAGGTGCAAGTCGCCTTGGACAAGATCCGCCCCGCGCTACAGGCCGACGGCGGCGACGTCGAGCTCGTCGATGTCGTCGACGGCGTGGTGAAGGTGCGTCTGGTGGGCGCCTGTAAGGGCTGCCCGATGTCTCAGTTGACGCTCGCGAACGGTGTCGAGCGCGTGCTGAAAGAGGAGATTCCCGAGGTCGTGCGCGTGGAGTCCGTCTAGCGCTGATAGCGATACCGGGCCCCCTCCCGGATCTCCGGCAGTCCTGAACGTCGCGCGGCTCGATGCCGCGCGACGTTCTTCGTCTGCGTGGTGCTGACTGTCCCGGTTGAGCGACCGTTGGGACTGCCCTCCTCGCCGTTCGGCATTGCCATCAAGGAAGCTGATTGACGCACTATATAGTGGGTCATACACTGGGCTGCGCAACATGTTGTGCGCTTCGGGAGGGCGGAGTCCACGTCGCATCTGGCGTGGCCGGGGCTGCCGAGAGGGCCGGATGGGGGAATCACCCATCTCGGCGAGGAAGGGATCTCAGGGACATGGCTGACGTTCGCAAGGCCACCAAGTACTCCCGTGTCATCGACGAGACGCTCATGCCCAACTCGCTGAAGGTGCTTCAGAAACGCTACTTGAAGAAGAGCGAGGACGGGCAGCCGATCGAGAAGCCGTCCGACATGTTCATCCGCGTGGCGGAGAACATCGCCTCGGCCGAGCGGGCGTACGGCGCGGACGACGCCCACACCTCTGAGGTCGCGGAGGACTTCTACGACCTGATGACGTCCCTTGACTTCCTGCCGAACTCGCCCACGCTGATGAACGCCGGCCGCGAGCTTCAGCAGCTCTCCGCGTGCTTCGTTCTTCCCGTCGAGGATTCGATGGACTCCATATTCGGGGCGGTGCGAGACACGGCCATCATCCACAAGTCCGGTGGCGGCACGGGGTTCTCGTTCACCCGGCTTCGCCCGAGCGGGGATCAGGTGCGCTCGACTCAGGGCGTCTCCTCGGGGCCGGTGTCGTTCATGCGCGTGTTCAACCAGGCCACGGAAGCCGTCAAACAGGGCGGCACGAGACGTGGCGCGAACATGGGCGTCCTTCGCATCGATCACCCCGACATCCTGGACTTCATCAGATGCAAGGCTGACGGCGATTTCGCCAACTTCAACATATCCGTCGCATTGACCGAGGCTTTCATGGATGCGGTCAAGGCCGGCTCCCCCTACGACCTGGTCAACCCCAGGGACGGCAAACCGGCGGGACAGCTCGATGCGCGTGAGGTCTACGATCTGATAGTCGAGATGGCCTGGGAGACCGGGGACCCCGGCATCATATTCATAGACCGCATGAACCGCGACAATCCCACGCCGCGCCTCGGCCAGATCGAGTCGACCAACCCGTGCGGCGAGCAGCCCCTGCTCCCGTACGAGGCGTGCAACCTCGGCTCGGTCAACCTGTCCAGGTTCGTTGGCGCGCGTGACGGCGCGCCGGTCGTGGACTGGGATCGCCTCGCGGATGTCGTCCATCGCGGGGTGCGGTTCCTCGACGACGTCATCGACGTCAACGAGTACCCCATCCCCAAGATCGGCGAGATGGCGCGCGGCAACCGCAAGATCGGCCTCGGGGTCATGGGGTGGGCGGACATGCTCATCGCGATGGGATTCGGCTACGACAGCTCCGAGGCTGTGGCCCTGGGCGAGAAGGTGATGGGATTCATCGACGCCGAGGCCAAGTCGGCCTCGCGCAAGCTCGCTGAGGAGAGGGGCTCGTTCCCGAACTTCGAGGGCTCCGTCTACGACTCCCCCGATGGCGGGCCCATCCGCAACGCCACCGTCACCACGATCGCCCCGACAGGCACGCTCTCCATCATCGCCAACTGCAGCAGTGGTATCGAGCCGCTGTTCGCGGTCTCCTACGTTCGCACGGTGATGGACAACGATCGCCTCATCGAGGTCAACCCGGCCTTCGAGGACATAGCGGTCAAGCAGGGCTTCTACAGCCGCGAGCTCATGGCGCTGATCGCCGATCACGGGACCGTGACCGACATCGCCGAGGTGCCCGAGGACGTGCGCCGGGCATTCGTGACCGCCCACGACATCGAACCGGTCTGGCACATAAGGATGCAGGCGGCCTTCCAGAAGCACACGGACAACGCCGTCTCCAAGACCGTGAACTTCTCCAACGACGCGACCATCGAAGACGTGCGGATGGTCTATGACCTGGCGCACGAATCGGGCGTCAAGGGCGTCACCATCTACCGCGATGGATCCAAGGAGAACCAGGTGCTGTCCACGGGGAAGACCGGCAAGACCGGCGCCGCGGCGCCCGGGGGAGAGTATCGTGCGGGCGAGATCGAGCCACGGCCGCGTCCCACGGTCACGGTGGGGCACACTGAGAAGATCAAGACCGGCTGCGGCAACCTCTACGTCACGATCAACGCGGACGAGTACGGTCTTTGCGAGCTGTTCACGCAGATGGGCAAGGCCGGCGGGTGTGCGTCGTCCCAGTCGGAGGCGCTGTCGCGCATGATCTCCATGTCTCTTCGGGCGGGTGTGGACCCGGAGGCGATGGTGCGGCAGTTGCGCGGGATCCGCTGTCCGTCCCCCACGTGGGCAGAGGGTGGCAAAGTCCTGTCGTGCGCCGACGCCGTGGGGATCGCGCTGGAGCACTTCATCCAGTGGCAGGCCACCGGCGAGTCGTCCACAGTCGTCTCCAAGCACACCGACATGCTCGACAACCTGTCCGGCGCGTGTCCGGAATGCGGTAGCACGCTCGAGCAGGAGAGCGGGTGCGCCGTCTGCCGGTCTTGCGGCTTCAGCAAGTGCGCCTAGACATCTGACGACGGAGTCTTGGCCGCGGAGGATCCCCAGGCGCGCGGGCGCGCTCGAGGACGCGCAGCGCCGATCCAGGAGGAGGGGACCCATGGTCCTGTCGGACCGCAGCATCAAAGAGCAGCTTCTGGCCGGGCGCATCCGGATCGAGCCTCTGGATCCGGAGGACGTCCAACCATCCAGCGTGGACCTGCATCTGGACACGAAGTTCCAAGTGTTCCGCAACTCGCGGTACCCATACATCGATCCGACTCGCGAACAGGCCGGTCTCATGGAGATGGTCTCGGGCTCGGTGGAGGAGCCGTTCGTGTTGCACCCCGGGGAGTTCGTGCTCGGCGCCACGATCGAACGCATCGTCCTGCCGGACGACATCTTGGCGCGCCTCGAGGGCAAGTCGTCGCTGGGCAGGTTGGGCCTGCTCATCCACTCGACTGCGGGATACGTCGATCCCGGCTGGGAGGGCACGTTGACCTTGGAACTCTCCAACGTGGCGAACCTGCCGATCGTCCTCACCCCGGGGATGCCGATAGGCCAGATCTCGTTCACGCGGATGACCACGCCGGTGGATCGTCCCTACGGCTCGCCTGGTCTGGGCTCCCGATATCAAGGGCAGAGCGACCCCACGCCGAGCCGGGGCCACCAGGGACGCTGACGGGACGCGGCGAGAGCGGATCGCGGACCGGCTACAGGCCGCGGGTGACGCGATCGACGATCGCGGGGGGTACGAAGCCGGCTACATACCTGCCCGCCCTCGACTCCATGATGGGCAGCCAGCGTAGCCTGCGACGGATGTCGCGCGAGATGTCGCGCGTGGATCCTTCGCAGGCGGCGAGCGCGTTCTGCGGTCGTGACAGGGCTATGGCCTCGCCGGCCAGCGACCCCGTCCGGAGCGCGTACGATATCCCCTCGCCGGACGTCGGCGACATGAATCCGCCTGCCTCGCCCGCCAGCAGCACCCTGCCGGCGC
Organism: uncultured Coriobacteriia bacterium; assembly: GCA_963695385.1. Taxonomy (GTDB): domain Bacteria; phylum Actinomycetota; class Coriobacteriia; order Anaerosomatales; family PALSA-660; genus JANYAK01. The sequence continues at coordinate 1,208,914 of OY968780.1, read as the reverse complement.
CGGGCGTCACGTCCTGCGGCGCGCGCACGTAGAGAGCGGAGGCGGCTTCCCGCCTGACAGTCTGTCCCAGCTGGGGCATGAAGGAGCGCATGATGCCGGTCACCTGGTCCTGCTTCTCGCCGGGGCGCTTGGTGCGGGGGTAGAAGACCGAACCGACGATGGCGAGGTCTCCCTTGGGCACCACGTAGCAGTAGGCGTGTTGGTCACCGATCCCGCGGATGTAGATGCAATCGAAGAAGGGCTCGATCTCACCTTCGAGGCGCACGTGGTCCTGCAGAGTCACGTAGTGTGCCGTCGCCGGGATGCCGAGGTTCCTTCGCACCGCCGAGCGGCAACCGTCGGCGCCAACCAGGTTCTCGCATCGGACGGTGACGGGACCGTCCGCGGCCCCGAGCGTGACCGTCACTCCTGTCGAGTCTTGGGTGAAACCATCCAGCGCGCACCCACCTTGGACCTCCACTGATTCCGGTAGGGTGGCACGAAGGAGCCAGTGGTCGAAGGCGGCCCGGTCGACGTTGAGGAATCTCAGGCTGGTGGCTCTGCGGATGCCCCGGTCCCAATCGACGAAGCGGAAATGGACGTGACGCGGAGAGAGGAAGACCTCCTCAGGCATGGGATCGAAACGGGACAGGAAGTCCTGGCTCCCTGCATTCAGCATCCCGCCGCAACTCTTGTCCCTCGGCAGGTCGCAGGCGTCCACGAGAAGCACGTCGCCACGCCGGGACGCCTCGCGTGCCGCCATGATGCCGGCGGGACCCACGCCGGCGACTATGGTGTCATAGCTTGCATGCAGGGGCGCGCTCGTTTGGGCCTCCTGGGAAGGCGGGGGCGTTCGCAGCCCCGAGGGGTGGGGAGGTGCCTCCTCAGAAGATTCCCCATTCCTCCCATGAGGGAGCCAGGGAGGCGTGAGGGTGGCAGGGGGGCATGCTAACATTGCCGCGCCGAGGCGGTGAGGGCGGGAGGCCGTGTTGACTAGGTGCTGGGAGCGGCGTGGGTGTGACGAGGCCATGCAGGCCGATTGTCCCCACGCCACGGATCCGGGCGAGAGATGCCCGGCCAGGTGCAACTACGGGCAATGCTACCGGGGGACACACGCCGTCACCGCCGACCCGGCACTGGTCTTCGACCCCGCAGTGGATCGTGCCGCAGTCTCGATGGAGTCATGCCTGTATTGCGAATTCTTCCTGCGCAACGGACCGCGGCTGCCGTAGGCCGGGGAGCCGGCGGCATGGAGCCGTCCGATCCCGTACCGCGACGTGAACCGCCGTGCGCAGGGCCCCTGATCGTGCCGGACTGGGGCGGTTGCCGGGGTCGAGAGCGCGGGACTATGCTGTCGGTACGGGTGGAGGACTGCGGGTGCCAGGTCGGCTTCCCGGACAGGTACGAGGTGGGCAGTCGCCGTGGATGAGGGGTGAGCATGTTGCGCACGAGCATCAGGTCGCGTGTCGTCGTGTCGATGGTCTTGGCGTCGATCCTCATCCTATCTTCCGCCCAGTTGGCGTTCGCGGCTGTCCTGGGTGGGGAACTCCTCAGCTGGTCACCGGTCGGCAATGCGTCCACGCACGGCTGGACGACCGTCTACGCGCGTGCGAACTACGGAACGGCTCCGATGCGCTGGGGCCCGTCGGTCAGGTTCCGGGCGGACAACGACAGGACGGCTTTCTACGACGTGAACTCGTCCGGTCAGTCCGTGAAGATGTCGCGCAACCGGTTCTTCAAGAGGGTCCGGAGGCATCACGCCATCGAGATCCGTTGGGTTTGGAGGACGGACTCCCATGGGCGCAGGTACCGCTACATCAAGAGCATCCGCGGGATCATCGCGGGCTAGGTCGTCCGGACAGTGGATGCGGTAGTGGCGCCGCCCGCGACGGCGGTCGCATGAGTCCCCCTTCGAGCGCCCCGAGTCCCGCAGGCGGCCCCGTCGCCGACGCTCTGCGGAAGTTCGGCGAGGAGTTGGCGAAGGACGGCGCCGCCCAGGTCGGGGGCGCGTTCACCGACCTGCCGGAGGCGGATGCGCTGATCAAGTCATCACCCGAGGCGTTCCTGTTCGGAGTGCTGTTCACGCAAGGCGTGCCGGCCGAGCGGGCGTGGGCGGGTCCTCTGCTTCTGTCACAGCGTCTCGGACATCTGGACCTGGGCAGGCTCGCTTCCGAGCCCGAAGCGGTCGACGCCGCGTTCTGCGCGCCGCCTGCCCTTCACAGGTTCAAGCACACCGTCGCGGGATGGGTCACGGACGCGGCCGCCAGGCTGCTGTCGTGCTACGAGGGGGACGCCTCCGGGATCTGGTCCGCGCCCTCAAGCGTAGTGGAGGTCAGCGAGCGCCTGTCGGAGTTCCGTGGGATCGGCCGCAAGAAGGCGGCGATGGCCGTCGAGATCCTCACCAGGCACTTCGGCGTGAGCCTCGCCGGAGCCGAGGACCGGACCGTCGCCTACGACGTGCACGTGCGCAGGGTGTTCCTGCGCTCCGGCCTGGTCGAGATCGACACCCCCGACGCGGTGGCGGCCGCAGCCAGGGCGGCCTGTCCCGGGACGCCGGGCGTGCTGGATCTGCCCGCGTGGCTCATCGGGCGCCAATGGTGTCGGCCCAAGGCTCCGCTCTGCGACGAGTGCAGGCTGGGACGGGTCTGCCCGCGCCGGGTCTGGCTCAACGTCGAAGGTGTGGGCGTTCGGAAGTGACGCCTGCGGATCAGTCGACGTCCAGGCGCTTGAACAGCAGCCCCGACAGCAGTTTCGGATAGAAGTAGGTCGACTTCTGCGGCATCGTCTCGCCGGCACGAGCGACCGCGGCCACCTGCTCCATTCGAGTCGGGTTGAGGATGAATACCGCGTCATGATCCGCCGACATCTTGAGCGCCTCGTGGGCGTCTTTGGAGAAGCGGAGGCGGTCCAGCGTCTCCGGCCGGTCGGGATGGATGTCCAGCAGCGGTGAGAGGATCAACTCCTGGAGGATGGACACGTCCAAGGAGCGCCACTCCTTCGAAGCCGCGGCCGGGAACACGGGCCCGTGATCCACATCAGTGCGCAGGCGCGCCACTCGCGTCCGGCCGTCTCGAGTCCGCACCAGGAATGTGGGGCGTCCATCGGGGGCGTCGAGCACCCTTCCCGGGTGCCCGGGAGGCACTTCGGCGATGTCGAAGTGATCGGCCAGGCGCGTCCAGAAGGCGTCGGCATCGAAGGCATCCGCGGCATCCGCGATGCGGTGCGCCGGCCACACGGTCAGGCCCGGGTCGTCCATGTCGATCAGAGCCATCATGATCGAGTCATACGGCGGTGGCGGCGACCCGGGAGGCCGGTCTCCATCCGCCGCGCGCCGTTCGTCGCGGTAGGCCAGCGCCGTCGTGTACCGGTGATGACCGTCCGCGATGAAGACCTGCCCTCCCGCCAGGCAGCGTGAGAACTCGGCATGGTCGGCGGGGTCCGTCAGCGCCCACACCGTCGAGGCGACCCCGTCGTCGTCGGTCGCTGTCGCGAGCGCGTCCTCTTTCATCGCTCTGGCGATGATGGCGGCTGTCTCGCGTTCAGGGTCCGCGAAGAGTCCGAAGACCTGCGACAGGTTGGCGGCCGTCGCGCGAGTGAGCGCGAGGCGGTCGTCGATCGCCTTGGGGAGCGTCCTCTCGTGGGGGAGCACCACGCCGGCGGAGAACGGCTCAAGTTCGACGGCCGCAACGAAGCCCCTTCGTGCGACCTCGCGACCTTCGATTGTGTAGCGCTGCTCGAGCACGTAGAGAGCAGCCGCCGCGTCCTGCACCAGCACGCCCTCGGCCAGCCAGGAACGCCACGTGTCCGCGCCGGTGAGGTATCGGTTGCCCGGCAGGGCCGTGTCGAGAGGGCCCTCGGGAAGCTCCAGCGCCACCACGTTGTGTGGCTCGGCCTCGAGAAGGCGGCGACGCTGCTCGTCGTCGACGACGTCGTAGGGCGGCGCGACGTATCTCGAGATGTCGGAACCCGGCGAAACGCCGTAGCGGACGGCTCTGAACGGGCGTGCGACGGCCACGGCAGTCCTCTCGATGGATCCCCGGCATCAACCACAACCCAGGGCGGTCACCCTGGACGCGGCAAGAAGTCTAGCCCAGCAGATAGCGGAACGCCAGGAAAGCGGAGACCCCTACGACCGTGGATCCCAGCAGACTCCTGGTGAACCGGTACGTCAACGCCGTGGGGACGGCCGCCAGGAGGTACGGGTTGTCGAGTGGAGGGAGCCAAGTGCCTCCCGGTCTCAGTACAGCCGACGTGACGATCCCCGACATCACGCACACCGGGACGTAGGAGAGCCACTGCTCCAAGCGACGCGGCAGACGCACGCGGGACAGGGCCGCGATGGGAACGAATCGCAGCACGATGTTGGTGACCGCCATGCCGGCGATCGCTCCCCAGACGAGAGTCGGGTTCATCGGTCCATCACCGTAGCGACAGTCGCCGCGCCCATCGCGGCCGTGATGAGCGGCCAGGTCCCCGGCAGCACGAACGTGCACCCGATAGTGAGGAGGGCCGCGACCGCCGCAGCGACGGCGTAGCGTGTGTTCGTGATCTGGGCGACGAGAAGGGCCGTGAACATCGCGGGCATCGCGAAATCGACGCCCCATCCAGCGGGGTCCCCCATGAACGGGGCGGCTACCGCTCCGATAGCCGTCCCAAAGGTCCAGCCGAACCACGAGATGGCGCCGACGCCCAGCATGGAGAATGCGTCCGCGGTACCGGCCCGCAGATCGGTCACGTTGATCCCGAAGGTCTCGTCGGTGAGCGTGAAGGCCAGCGGCGCCTGTCGCTGTCCGGACGCTCCGCGCAGGTAGGGCGACAGGGTGGCGCCAAAGAGGATATGGCGGAGGTTGAGCACGCCGGTTGCCACAAGCACGGCCGCGAGTCCCGCCCCCGCCTTCAGCAGGTCCAGCGCGACGAACTGCCCCGCGCCGGCGAAGACGAAGGCGGAACTCGCCACGGCCTGCGCGACGCTGAAACCGGCGGTCGTGGCCAGGACGCCGAAGGCGGCTCCAACGGGCATGTAGCCCAGAAGCACGGGCAGCCCCAGACGCAGGCCTCGCGCGAAGCTCGATGCGCTTGACGGGCGCGCGGGGGCGTCCGGAGATGCTGTCGGCATGGCCGAAGCCTACCATAGGCCGGCCCCCCGGTACCGTTCATCCACACACGCGCGTGTGGAACTCGATTCGGCCCGATGATTGCATTGAGAGTACAATCAGTTGGCGGCCGACGAGGACGAAGGCGGTCAGGTCATGGAGTTCCAGGTCATTTGCCCGAACGATGGACCCGTCGAGGTCGGCCTCGAGAACATCTCGTCCATCGTCGTGCGCGGCGACCAGGACGTCGACGTCGTCTTCAAGTGCCCGCGTTGCGGACAGAGCGTGTCCGTCTCCGCGCAGATCCCCAGAATGCTTCTCGCGACCCTGGCAGACACGGTCGTCGTGGACGAGGAGTCAGGCGAGGTCACCCTCAGCGTCTCCGCTCTCATGGAGCGTGGGAGAGTGCTGATCGAGGGCAGCGTGCAGATGGCGGAGGGCGTGCAGCCCAGCCCCGTGCAGGCTGTCGAGGACGACCTGATCGAGCCCTACTGCGAGTACTTCCGGCGCCAGCTCGCGGGCATCTCGAGCGTCGAGGCGATGCTCGAGGAGATCGACGCGAAATAGGGGCCGCGGGTCAGGATCATCGTCCGCTCAACGAAGCGCGCCGGGCGATTCCGGTCGTTCCACCAGACGGGCAGTGCCAGCAGCAGTCCGGCCACGAATCCGCCGATGTGAGCGAAGTATGCGACGCCCCCCGTGTTCGCGGTCGAAGGCCCCAGACTTCCCAGACCTTGGCCGAGCTGGATCACGAACCACACGATGATCACCAGCCAGGCGGGGATGGCCGTCAACTCGAACACGAAGAAGATGAACACGGCCGTGATCACGCGTGCGCGGGGGAAGAGCAGCAGATAGGCGGCCAGCACGCCGGCGATCGCTCCGCTGGCCCCCAGACTCGGAAGCGTCATCCCGGTGTCCAGGAACCCTTGGGCGAACGTGGCGGCCGTTCCGCACGTCAGGTAGAAGAGCAGGAACCGCACGGAGCCCAGCCGGTCCTCGACGTTGTCGCCGAAGATCCACAGGTAGAGCATGTTGCCGGCGATGTGGAGCCAGCCGCCGTGCATGAACATCGCCGTGAGCACCGTGAGCCACTGACGTGACGAGCCGGGATCGGCGAAGAACCTGGCTGAGACGAAGGAATTCGTGTACACGAACGTCTCGTACGCGTACCCGCCCACTTGCAGGGTCAGCCAGGCTTCGTAGCCGAAGACCGCGACGTTGACGGCTATCAGCAGCCATGTCATCCATGGCACCTGCGACGTGGGGTTCTCATCGCGTATCGGGAACATCGGGGTCCAGGCCCTCCATCAAGAATGCCGGCGGCCCTTTCGGGCGGGGGAAGAGATGGGCCCGAACTGGGGGGTAAAGTGTATCCTATGGTCGTCTTGGATAACCGCGGGACGCCGATCTTCAGGGGGGACCGGACCGGGCGTCCGCGCCGGTTCCCGGAGCGAAAGGAACTGTCGTGAGTGCAATCGTGCCCTGCCTCGGCATCGCTGTTGTCGCCCTAGTGATCATCGCGGCGATCGTGATCGGCATCTACAACCGACTCGTGACGCTTCGAGCCCGGGTCGACAACGCCTGGTCGCAGATCGACGTCCAGTTGCGCCGCCGCTATGACTTGATTCCCAATCTGGTCGAGACCGTCAAGGGCTACCGGATCCACGAGAGCGAGACCCTCGAGAAGGTCACTCAGGCGCGCAACATGGCGATGAACGCTCAATCGGTCAAGGAGCAGGGCGAGGCCGAGAACATGCTCACCGGGACACTGAAGTCCCTCTTCGCCGTGGCCGAGGCGTATCCCGACCTCAAGGCGAACCAGAACTTCATGATGCTGCAGGAGGAACTGTCCGGCACCGAGGGCAAGATCGCCTACTCGCGCCAGTTCTACAACGACTCTGTGATGAGCTACAACATGGCGACTCAGCAGGTCCCGACGAATCTCGTGGCCGGCGCGTTCGGCTTCACGCAGCGCGACTACTTCGAGCTCGAAGACGCGGCTGCAAAGGAGCCGGTGCAGGTCAAGTTCTGAGGAGCAGCGGGCCCCTAGGAGGGGTCGTTGAGAAGCAGACGGTCGCGGAGGGATATGTCCGCGGCCGTCGCGCTTGATTCGCATGAAGGGTGACCGATCGATGAGCGACCCGCGCTCCAGCTTCTACGACCAGATGTCCTCCAACAGGATCCGAACCGTGGGTCTGATGACAGTGTTCGCGCTTCTGACGCTGTTGGTCGGCTACGTCGCGGGGCGGATGACGGGTGTGGGACAGTGGGGCCTCGTCATCGCCGGCGGTGTCGCCCTCGTGATGGCGTGGGGCTCCTACTGGTACTCTGACTCTCTGGTGCTGGCGATGAGCGGCGCTCGCCCGGCCGATAAGGCCAAGGGCGACAAGGACGCCTACATCATCAACACGGTGGAGGGGCTCGCGATCGCGGCCGGCCTCCCCGCGCCGAAAGCCTACGTGATAGACGATCCGGCGCCCAACGCCTTTGCGACCGGGCGCGATCCTCAACACGCCGCCCTCGCGGTCACCACCGGCCTGCTCGGCAAACTCGATCGCGCCGAACTCGAGGGAGTGATCGCGCATGAGATGTCCCACGTGGGAAACCGCGACACGCTCGTCACGACACTGGCCGTCGTTCTCGCGGGCACCATCGTGCTGCTCTCCGACTTCATGCGCGGCTGGTTCCGGTGGGGGTGGTTCCTCGGAGGTGCGGGTGGCGGTGACGGCGACAGCGACAGCGATAGCGGCGGAGGCGGAGGCAACGCGATCTGGCTGCTCATCGGCCTCGCGCTCGCCATCCTCGCCCCGCTGGCGGCGCTGATGATCCAGCTGGCCGTCTCGCGCAAACGGGAGTATCTCGCGGATGCGAACAGCGCACTTCTCACCCGCTATCCGGAGGGTCTCGCTTCCGCCCTCCGGAAGATCGCGGCCGACCCCACGCCCTTGCGAGCCGCCAACAAGGCGACCGCCTCGCTGTGGATCTACAATCCCCTCAAGGACCTCGGCGGAGGCCTGAACTCGCTGTTCGACACCCACCCGCCGATCTCCGAGCGCATCCGCCGTCTCGAGGCCATGTGAGCGCGCCGGCCCTGTGGGCATATTCCCAGATCGACCCGATCGCCTTCAGCGTAGGTCCGTTGTCCGTGCGGTGGTACGGGCTTGCCTACCTCGCGGCCTTCCTCTTCGCCTGGTGGGTCATCCACAGGTTCGGCGCCCGGTGGGGATTGGGCCTCTCCGCTGACGACGAGGCGCTGTTCATGCTCGCGGCCGTCATCGGCGTCATAGTCGGTGCGCGTCTGGGATACGTACTCGTCTACGGCGCGGGCCAGTACTGGGGAGAGCCCTGGCGGATCCTCGCGCTCTGGGACGGGGGCATGTCGTTCCACGGCGGGCTGGTCGGCATCATGCTGGCCGGCGTATACCTGTCCAGGCGTCTGAAGGCGCCCTTCCTCCGGCTTTGCGACCTGGGGGCGATCGCCGCGCCGGTCGGATTCGGTCTGGGCCGTCTCGCGAACTTCGTGAACGGCGAACTGTGGGGCAGGGTCTCGACAGTGCCGTGGGCGATGGTGTTCCCGGCGGCGGGGCCGGTTCCGAGGCATCCGTCGCAGTTGTACGAGGCGTTCCTGGAGGGCGCCGTCCTGTTGACCGTGATGCTGCTGCTCTCGAGGCGCATTCGGCCGGCGGGGCAGCTGACAGGGTGGCTGCTCGTGCTGTACGGGGTCTTCCGGATCCTCGCGGAGATGTTCCGTCAGCCCGACGTGCAGATCGGATTCCTGGCCGGTCACGTCACGATGGGGCAGGTCCTGAGCCTGCCCATGATAGCGGCCGGGGCGTGGCTGCTCTGGCGCTCGCGCGCAATATCGGGGTCAGGGGTCGCGAAGAGGGGCTAGCCCTCCCTCCAGGTGAGTCCCTTCTCCGCATCCTCGTCCTCGGGCGGAGCCGGCTTCCAGCACGGGGCGTTGAGTCGCATGCACTTGACCGATTCCGATGCCAGCAGCGGATCCAGCGGCTGGCGCCGCGCGCAGAAGAAACGCGGCATATGACCGATGACGTCCTTGAGGTCAGGGTCGCGATAGGCGTCCTGGTCCGGGTCCTCCATGATGTGAAGCAGATAGCAGGTCACCGGCGTCCTCTCCGCAACCGCCTGTCCGCATCCGTGCATCGACCAGTGTAGTGCGCCTTGCCCCGGAAGCGACAGTACTCGCGTATCATGCTTCGCGGCGGACACGCTCCAAGGAGGTTGCCTGTGGCGTCATATCGCGCGTCCATCGCGCTTGTACTGCTGCTGGCGCTGGGCGTCCCAGCCGCCTCTGGTTGCACCGCAGCGAAAGTCATCCGGTCCGCTTGGCCGAAGGCATTCTCGGAGCGTTCGATCGCCAAGCCGGTCGGTCCTCCGCGCTGGCCTCTGACGGGGCTGGACGCGCCGGACGCCCGAGCGGTGGCAAGGCGCGTGATCTCCGTGAAGATCGAGAACTCGGCGGCGGCTCGTCCGCAGTCCGGTCTCGACCAGGCCGATGTCATCTACGAGACGGTGACGGAAGCGGGTATCACGCGGTTCAACGCCCTGTTCCAGTCGAAGGTCCCCAAGGCCGTCGGACCCGTTCGCAGCGCGCGAGCGTCGGACCTGTTCGTGGTTCCCCAGTATCGCGCGATCTTCGCGCACTGCGGAGGTGGCAGGACGCTCCACAGGCAGATGACGTCTCGGCGCTTCGGCGACATGGACCAGTTCTACAACCCGTCGCCCTACTACAGGAACAGGTCCCTGCCCGCGCCGCACAACCTCTTCGTCGATCTGGGGCTCCTTCGCGCGGCCGCCGCCAAGCGGGGCTTCGAGCCCACGAGTGCCGTTCGCCCGTTCGCGTTCGAGCGCTCCATCGTCGAGACGGCTCCGGTGGTCACGAGCATCAAAGTGCCCTTCGCTCCCGACAACAAGGTAACGTGGACATACTCCGGGACGCGCCGGACGTACCTTCGTTCGATCAACGGCACGCCGCACAAGGACAGGCTGTCGGGGCGCCGGTACAGTGCCCGCAACGTTGTCGTGATGTGGGCGAAGGTCAAGCCGCTCGCGCATCGCGACGTCAACGGCGTGCAATCGGTGGAGATCGTGCTCGCCGGTGACGGCCGCGCCTCCGTCTTCCGGGATGGCGGGCGCGAGGACGGGAACTGGAAGGCGGGCGAGAACGCGCCTCCGACCTTCACCCGGGCCGACGGGACCCCCATCAAGCTGTCGCCCGGCAACACATGGTTCGAGGTCATCGCAAACAACCAGGACATCTCGTTCAAGTAGCAAGGAGCGCCACCCGGTGCGCGCGTCCCACGCGGGAAGCCCCGCCGGCGCCGGAGTGCCGGTCGATGCCGACCGGAATTGCGCACCGCGGGGGTGGTTGTCTCCGCACCAGCCGCGCGGGTAGAATCTTGGTTCCCGAATCGCGGGCCACGCCGGCGGTGCGGCCCGACCTTCCAAGTCATCCCCCTGAGAGGGGCGAGCCATCAAGATGAGCGAAACCACACCCGCGACCGGCACTCCGCGCGTCAAGACCGGCCTGGCCGAGATGCTCAAGGGCGGCGTCATCATGGACGTCGTCACGGCCGAGCAAGCCAAGATCGCACAGGATGCCGGAGCGGTGGCGGTCATGTCGCTGGAGCGTGTGCCGGCCGACATTCGCGCGGCGGGCGGCGTGGCTCGCATGGCCGATCCCACGATCGTGGACTCGATCGTGAAGGCGGTGTCCATCCCGGTGATGGCCAAGTGCCGGATCGGTCACTTCGTGGAGGCGCAGATCCTCCAGTCTCTGGGGGTCGACTACATCGACGAGTCGGAGGTGCTCACTCCGGCCGACGAGGAGCACCACGTCAACAAGTGGGACTTCACCGTCCCGTTCGTGTGCGGCTGCCGCGATCTCGGAGAGGCGCTTCGGCGCATTTCCGAGGGAGCGTCGATGGTGCGAACGAAGGGCGAGCCGGGGACGGGAAACGTCGTGGAGGCCGTCCGCCACATACGTGCGGTCACGGACGGGATCGCATACATCGCGGGCGTTCGCGAGGAGCAGCTCTTCACGGCCGCGAAGGACCTCCAGGCGCCGTACGACCTGGTCAAGTGGGTCCACGACAACGGCAAGCTCCCGGTCGTCAACTTCTCGGCGGGCGGCATAGCCACCCCGGCCGACGCGGCTCTCATGATGCAGCTGGGCTGCGACGGCGTCTTCGTGGGCTCCGGCATCTTCAAGAGCGGCGATCCCGCGAAGCGCGCGAAGGCGATCGTCGAGGCGACGACACACTTCACCGACGCCGACATCATCGCCCGCGTGTCTCGCGATCTCGGCGAAGCGATGGTGGGCATCAACATCTCCGACATACCCGACGTCGAGCGCATGCAGGAGCGGGGCTGGTAGTGACGCAGCCGTACGGCAGCGCGGGATCGGCGGCGGCCGCGTGAAGATCGGGGTCCTCGCTCTGCAGGGCGCCTTCCGCGAGCACATCATGTCCCTGGAGGCGCTCGGCGTATCCACCGTCGCGGTGCGTCTTCCATCGCAGATGGACTCCTGCACCGGACTCGTGATCCCCGGCGGTGAGTCGACGGCCATCGGCAAGCTCATGGAGACGTACGGCTTCTACGAGGCCGTGTCGGACCGCCACGACGCGGGGATGGCCGTGTGGGGAACGTGTGCGGGGGCCATCCTGCTGGCGCGACAGGTCATGGACGCGCTGCCCGACCAGCGATCGCTCGGGCTCATGGACATCACAGTGCGCCGGAACGCCTACGGCCGGCAGGTCGAGAGCTTCGAGGCGGACCTCGACATCACGCACGTCCCCGGCGGCGGCTTCCGGGGAGTGTTCATCCGGGCGCCGTGGATCGAGTCGGTCGGAGAGGACGTGGAGATCCTGGCGACACACGACGGGCGCGTCGTCGCCGCGCGGCAGGGTGACATGCTCGCCACGACGTTCCATCCCGAGCTCACGGGCGACCCCCGGGTTCACCGCTACTTCGTCGAGGAAGTCGTCGTCCGATGACTTCGGGAGGCGGGGACCTCCGTCACCGGCCGAGATAGGGCTTGTCCAGCGAGCCGTCGTTGGAGTACCCGCGTGTCTCCCAGTAGCCGCGATAGTCGCTGTTCGAGGATACCTGTATCCGGTCTATCCACTTGACCCACTTGTAGCCCCACTTGTCCTCGGCCACGACCATGAACGGGTAGCCGCGCTCCGGCGCCAGCGGCTGGCCGTTCATCCGGAACGCCATGATCCGGTCGTTGTCCATGAAGTACTCGAGCGGGAACGACGTCGTGTAGCCGTCCCGCGCGTGGAAGATCACCGTCGTCGCGGTGGGCTGAACGCTCGACGCGTTCAGGATGTCTCGCACCATGACCCCTTCCCACAGGACCTTGGCCGACCAGCCCTCGACGCAGTCGAGCGTGACGACCTTGGCGAAGTGGGGGAACGCCTCGGCAACCTGGGTCACCGTGTATGACGCCGGGGTCCGCACGAGGCCGTCGACCTTCAGCCGATAGGCCCCCGGATCGACGTACTGCGGACCGTGGATCGAGTTCTCCCGGAAGTCGAGGATCGAATCAAGGCGCTGACCCTGGTACTCTCGCACCTCGACCGCGGCGAGCTGCGTGGCCGATTTGAGGCCGAACGTGTTCGCGGGAGGCGCCGTCCCGCACGACGCGCCCGCGAGAGCCGCGGATATGGCGAGCGCGGCGATGAGAGCGACACCCGTCGCGCGCATTCGGGTTCCCGGCATCTTCCAAGCCTCCTTTGCCGCTGCCTGCCATGGATTGTTCCCAGGCATGACGTCGCGTGCGCGCGCCCCAGCGTGCGAGCGGTGGCGTCGCCGCCGTGCGGCTCGTCCGAAAGGCGTGGCTTCGGTTATCCTTACCTGCGGTCACAATCGCGGCGCGTGTCTTGCGCCGGCGCGCGAAAGGGCGAATCCAATCATGTCGGGACACTCGAAATGGGCGACCATCAAGCGGCGCAAGGGCGCTCAGGACGCCAAGCGCTCAGCTGTGTTCTCCAAGCTGTCGCGGATCATCACAGTCGCGGCCAGGGCGGGCGGCGATCCGAAACCTGAGAACAACGCCTCGCTGGCCGCGGCGATCGCCAAGGCGAAGAGCTACTCGCTGCCCAAGGACAAGATCGAGTCGGCGATCGCGAAGGCCTTCGGATCGGGCGAAGGCGCCAACTTCGAGGAGGTCGTCTACGAGGGCTACGGATCGGGAGGGGTCGCCGTCTACGTCGAGGCGCTCACGGACAACCGTAACCGCACCGCGGCCGACGTCCGCTCGGCGTTCACGCGCGCCGGAGGGAACCTGGCGGCCACCGGCGCCGTGGCGTTCCAGTTCGAGCGCAAGGGCGAGATAGTCATAGACAAGGCGACCGCCCCCGAGGAGGACACGCTTCTCATGGCGGTCATGGAGGCGGGTGGAGAGGACCTCGAGGACAACGACGACGAGTTCGTCGTGCTCACGGCCCCCTTCGAGGTGATGTCCGTCAAGAAGGCACTCGAGGCCGGGGGGATCGATGTGCGCGGGGCGGAGCTCTCGATGCGGCCCAAGGCTCCGGCCGCCGTGAGCGTCGAGACGGCCAAGAAGGTCATGCGCCTGGTCGACGCGCTTGAAGAGAGCGACGATGTCCAGGAGGTCTACACCAACATGGACATTACCGAGGAGCTCGCGTCCGCGCTGGAAGCGGACTGATGAGTCTGCCCAAGAACGTGATCGTTCGCGACGAGACCCCGGCCGACATCGACGGCATCCGATCCGTCGAACGCGCGGCTTTCGGCCGGGACAACGAGGCTGACCTGGTGGATTCGCTGCGCGGGTCGGCGGTTCCGTTCCTGTCGCTGGTGGCGGTCTCGAGCGGCCAGGTTGTGGGACACGTGCTGTTCACGCGAGTCGCCTTCGCCCCTCCGCGCGACAGTCTGTCGTTCGGTCTCGCGCCGCTCGCCGTGGACCCGGGCCACAGGGGCAAGGGGATCGGCACCGCGCTCGTCGAGGCCGGTCTCGCCCGTTTGCGAGAGATGGGATGCGGTGTGGTGGTCGTCCTGGGGGATCCCGAGTACTACGGGCGCTTCGGTTTCCAGCCCGCGTCGTCGCTCGGCCTCCGCTGCGGCTTCGACGCGCCCCCGGAAGCCTGCATGGCCCTGACCCTCGGGTCCGCTTACGTCCCGCAGCACGGCTCGGCCACGATCCTGTACCGGCCGGAGTTCGACGACTTCGACTAGAAGCCGGGACACAACGTCCCCCTGAGACCGACCTCTTCTGCTACGGCTGGCCCGTCCACGCTCGTCTTTTGCGCGTGTCGTCGCGGTGCACTACACTGAACATACGTTCGATTGGCGGCGCGAGGGGAGCGAGGGATCAGCGGTGATCATCCTGGGCGTCGATCCCGGTCTCGCGAACACCGGCTGGGGGCTGGTCGAGATCGACGGCAGCCGCTTTCGATGCCTCGGCTACGGGTGTATCACCTCCACGACGGCTGAGGACACTGCGGTGCGCCTGAAGCGGATCCGGGACGGGCTGTCCCACCTGATCGGACTCCACGGTCCGGAGGAAGCCGCGTTGGAGAACGTCTACTTCTCCACCAACGTCCGGACCGCCATGGCGACCGGACAGGCGCGCGGCGCGGCGCTCGTTGCGGTCGCCGACTGCGGGATGCCCGTCGGCGAGTACGGTCCGGGCGAGATCAAGCTGGCCGTGACCGGGAACGGCGCGGCCGACAAGCGCCAGATAACGTACATGGTGCGAGCGATCCTGGGACTTGCCGACGACCCGAAGCCGGACCACGCCGCTGATGCTCTTGCCGTCGCCATCTGTCACGCCAACAGCCGGGTTGCCAGGTCGCGTCTGCGCGACGCGCAAGCGGGCGCACGACGGTGATCGCGTTCTTGACCGGCCGGGTGGCGGCCAAGTCGTCAGGCTTCGCCCTTCTGGACGTCGGTGGCGTCGGCTTCAGGCTGTCCATGTCGACGCCGTCCCTGGCGGCATTGCCCGCCGAGGGCGACGAGGTCACCGTGTTCACCTACCTGCACGTCCGCGAGGACGAACTGTCGATGTTCGGATTCGGAACCGACGAGGAGCGCGCGCTGTTCGAGCGGCTGATCACGGTCTCCGGCGTAGGACCGAAAGTGGCGCTCGCCGTGCTCTCTGCGCTGCGTCCGGACGTTCTCAAGCGCGCGCTGGCCAGCGAGGACGTCGGGCTGCTCTCGTCCGTTCCCGGCATCGGCAAGAAGACCGCCCAGCGGCTCATCCTCGATCTCAAGGACAAGCTCGATCTGCCGGACCTCGCGACGACCGGCGGCGGTCCCGAACCTGCAGCGGCGGCCGCGGCGCGGGATGCGCTGCTCTCGATGGGCTTCTCGCCGGGCGAGGCTGCGGCGGCCCTGCGCGACGCGCCGGCGGGATCATCGGCCGAGCAGCTGCTCAAGCTGGCCCTCAAGGCGCTCGGGGGCATGCGGTGAGCGAGCATCGCGAAAGCGACTGGACGCCGGAGCAGGAACGCCTCGTCTCGGCGCGCTACACACCCGACGACCTCGAGATCGATCGTTCGCTTCGGCCCAAGAGGCTGGCGGACTACCTCGGTCAGGCAAGGGTCAAGGATTCGCTCGGCGTGCTGATCGAGGCGACTTGCGGGCGAAACGAGCAACTCGACCACGTGCTGCTGTCGGGCCCCCCCGGCCTGGGAAAGACCACGCTGGCCGGAGTCATAGCCAACGAACTGGGCGTGTCGATGAAGACCACCTCCGGCCCCGCGATCGAGCGCGCAGGCGACCTCGCGGCCATCCTCACCAACCTGGAGGAACGCGACGTTCTGTTCATCGACGAGATACACCGCCTCAACCACCAGGTCGAGGAGGTCCTCTATCCCGCGATGGAGGACTTCTGCCTTGACGTGGTGATCGGAAAGGGGCCGGCGGCGCGCAGCCTTCGTCTGGATGTCCCGCGCTTCACGCTTGTGGGGGCGACCACGCGCACGGGCCTGCTGACGGGACCTCTCCGTGACAGGTTCGGGATCGCGTTCCGCCTGGATTACTACACCGCCGACGAGCTCGAGGCGATCGTGAGGCGGTCGGCCGGGATCCTCGGGGTCACGGTGGATCCCGAGGGCGCGGCCGAGATCGCCATGCGCAGTCGCGGAACCCCGCGACTGGCCAACCGCCTGCTGAAGCGCGTCCGGGACTACGCGCAGGTTCGCCACGACGGCGCGATCACCGAGGACATCGCTTCCGAGGCTCTGGCGTTCTTCGAGGTCGACCACATCGGGCTGGATCGCATGGACGTGCACATCCTCGAGACGCTGATCGTCAAGTTCAGCGGGAAGCCCGTGGGCCTGAACACGCTCGCCAGCGCGGTGAGCGAGGATGCCGACACGCTGGAGGACGTCTACGAGCCGTTCCTGCTGCAGCTCGGATTCCTCATGAGGACGCCGAAAGGGCGCCAGGCCACGCCTCGCGCGTACGAGCATCTGGGGATGTCGCCGCCGGCGGATGCGCCGGGTCAGACGGGGTTGTTCTGAGGGGGAGCATCGTCCGGGCGCGCGGAATTCGGCCGTCGAGACCGCGGTCTCGCCGCGCGGGCGGCACTGGTAGACTCGATCCATGACGCTTGGACCCCCGATCGAGGTTCGCACCGGCCCCGACGCCTCGTTGCCGGCCGGGTCGGCGCCGCTGGTGCTCGTGGCCGGAGCGACCGGCTACATCGGCGGACATCTGGTCGGGCCGCTCGAACGAGCGGGGTATCGCGTGCGCGCGATGGCGCGCTCACCGCAGCATCTCCGTGGCATCGCGAGCCCGTCTACGGAGGTCGCGCGCGCCGACGTGTTCGATGCCGGCCAGGTGCGGGCGGCGATGCGGGACGTCGACACGGCCGTGTACCTCGTCCACAGCATGGGCGAGTCTCGGGACTTTGCCGTGCGGGACCGGAAGGCAGCCGGGATCTTCGCGGGCGCGGCACGGGAGGCGGGCGTGCGGCGGATCGTCTTCATGGGGGCTCTCGGAGCGGACGAAGGCCCTGCATCGGAGCATCTCTCCAGCCGCCATGAGGTGGGGCGTCTGCTCGCCTCCGCGGGCGTGCCGGTCGTCGAGTTGCGAGCATCGATCGCATTGGGAAGCGGATCGACCCCGTTCGAGATGATCCGCAACCTGGTCGAGAAGCTCCCCGTGATCCTCACGCCGAGATGGGCGCATTCTCCTTCGCAGCCGATAAGCATCGAGGATCTGGTCGACTACCTGGTGTCCGCCGTGGCACTTCCCGACGCGCTCGAACGGACCCACAGGATCTACGAGGTGGGCGGCGCCGAGGTCATCACGTATCTCGATCTGCTGCGCCTCTACGCCCAGCGCCGCGGTCTCAAGCGGCTGATCGTCTCGACGCCGCTGTTGCCTCTTCGGCTGTCGGCGTGGGGGCTGAGCTTCTTGGCGCCGAAGCAGGCCGCCGTCGGGCGTCAGCTTGCGCGTTCTCTGCGCCAGCCCACGGTGGTCACCACCGGCGACGCCCTTCGCGATTTCCCCGACATCAGGCCGGTCGGCGCGCTGGAAGCGTTCGACGGCGCCCTGGCGGCCGAGAGGGAGTCGTTGCTCCGCATGCGGTGGAGCGACGAGTTCGCCGATCGCCCCGTGGGGGTGCCGGCCATCGTCGAATACGAGGGCCGATACGTCGACTCGCGCGCGGTGTTCGTGGCCTGCCCGCCGGAGGTCGCGTTCGGGCCCGTCGCGCGGATCGGCGGCGAGAAGGGGTGGTATGCGTTCGAGCCCCTCTGGGACGTGCGCGGCTTCCTTGACTTCCTGCTCGGGGGACCGGGACGGCGTCGCCGGCGCCGTGACGACCACGAACTCATCAAGGGAGACGTCCTGGAGTGGTGGCGCGTCACCAGCGTCGACCCGCCCCTGCTCCTGCAACTCGAGGCGGAGTTGGTCATGCCGGGGTCGGGCTGGCTCCAATACGAACTCACGGATCACGGCCGTGCGACAATGGTGCGCCAGACGGCGATCTTCGATCCGAAGGGCGTCCTGGGCAGGTTGTACTGGTACGCCGTGGTCCCGTTTCACCACCTCGTGTTCAACGGGACACTGAAGGGTATCGAACGTGAGTGTCCGGTGATCTCCGACGGCCTCGACGGCGGCTCGCCAGTGGACACGTAGGCGCGGCCGGCCATGGCTGGTGCGCTATCCTGTGCCGGTGCGAGGCGAGCGCGAGAGGTGACGACGGCGACATGCGACTTTGGCGTTCCTGGAACTGTTCCCCTGCCGGGGGATCGGGGTGCGGATGACTCGAAGGGGCGCGGCCTCGACATCGGGTCTCCGTGGACGCGTATGGGAAGTGCTCCAGGTCGGCGAGGATCCCGAGACCGGCAGGATAGATCTGGACCTGGTCGACACCTTGCTCCTCGTGCTGATCCTCCTCAACGTGCTCGCCGCGATACTCGAGACCGTCCGGAGTCTGGCCGTCGCCTACGGGCCGGTCTTCTGGGCCTTCGAGTTCTTCTCGGTCGCGGCGTTCACCGTCGAGTACGTCGTCAGGCTGTGGGCCTGCGTGGAGGATCCGCGGTACGGTTCGCCGATCGCAGGCCGCATCAGGTACGCGGTGAGCTTCTACGGAATCGTCGATCTGCTCGCCGTGCTGCCCTTCTATGCCGTGCTCACCTCTCCGGCCGTGTTCGCCGAACTCCAGTTCGCCCCCATGCTCAAGCTCATGCGTTTCACCCGAGTGCTGAAGATCGGCCGGTACTCCGAGGCGTTGGAGCGCCTGCGATCGGTGTGGCGGACCACGAAAGCCGACCTGGGCGTCGCTCTGGTAGGCGTGCTCATGGCGCTGGTCCTGGCCTCGAGCGTGATGTACTACGTCGAGTACAGAGCCCAGCCCAAGGTCTTCTCGAGCATCCCGGCCGCGATGTGGTGGGGGATCTCCGCGTTCACCACGGTCGGCTACGGCGACATGCATCCGATCACGCCTCTGGGCAAGTTCCTGGGCGGCGTCATCCAGCTGGCGGGCATCGGTCTCTTCGCGCTGCCCGCCGGGATCCTCGCCGCGGGCTACGAGGAGGAGAAGCTGCGCAGGCGCACGGGAGAGACAAGGTGTCACGCGTGCGGACGGGAGTTCGAGGATCCTGACACTCCCGCCTAGTCGCTCTTCGTGTACAGTCGCGGCATGAGGACCCTGTTCATCGACGCGGACGCGTGTCCCGTGACTCGCGAGGCGATAACCATAGCCAGGGAGCATGGCGCTCCCGTCGTGCTCGTGGCCAATGCGACCCAGAACTTCGAACGCCACATCCGCCGGACGGGCGTCGAGGCGATCCAGGTCGGCCAGGGGCCGGACTCGGCGGACTTCGCGATCATCGAACGGCTTGCGAAAGGCGACGTCGTGGTCACGCAGGACATCGGACTCGCAGCCATGGTCCTCGGCCGCGGCGCCAGCGCCGTCAGTCCGCGCGGACGCATCTACTGGCTATCCACCATCGACGCCGAACTCGCGGTCCGGCACGCCGAACAGAAGCACAGACGTGAGGGAGGCCGGACCGGCGGGCCCACCCCCTTCGTGGAGGAGGACCGCGAGCGCTTCCGCGAATCGCTCGAGCGGCTGTTCCGCGAAACGGGCGCGTAGGGGAGGAAGGCAACGGATGCCGGTCGGCAAGGTCGGCGAGAAACGTATACGTCTCGAACCGCTCTGGGTGCGGGTCGACCGGAATCGCGCGAGGCTGGGCGTCTTCGTCGCCGCGTTCATATCGGGCTCTGCGCTCCTGCTCACCCTCGCCCTGGTGGCCCTGCCCGGTGCGTTGCTGGGTTGGGGGGCGGCCGAGATCGATCTGGTCAGCCGCGCCACCTGGTTCGAGCGCCTGCCTTGGGTCGTGCTCGGTTCCCTGGTGCTCCTACTGGCGATCGGCGGGTTCATCGCGGCTGTTCAACTCGCGAACGCTCAGGATTGGGTCCGGAACCGTTTCAAGGGAAGGTCGCTTTCCGAAGGCGAGGCGCCCGCCCTGGTCGGTGTCGTCGGCGACATGGCTCTGGCCGCCGGGCTCGGGGCGCCCCCGGAGTTGCTCATCCTGGAATCCGACTCCGTCAACGCCCTGGCGATCGGCACCACGCGCCGGCGCCCCGCGATCGGCGTGACCAGGGGCTTCCTGACGGGCCTGACCGAGGAGGAACAGCGCGCCGTCATCGCCACGCTGACGGCGCGCATATGTGCCGGGGATATCCTCTTCGGTACCGCGCTCGCCGCGCTGATGGGACCCATCGCCGCGATACGCGGTACCCCTTCCGGCGTCGGAGCGGCGGTCAGCGGCTGCGTCTCGGGCAAGGGCGACGGGTGTTCCGGACTGGACGGCTGTTCGGGCGCCGACGGGTGCAATGGCTGCGACGGTTGCTCGGGCATCGGCGATCTGGGGGATTCCGACGCGGCCGGCGGATGCCTCGCCGCGATCGGCATAGCCGTGTTCCTGGCCTTCGTGGCTGCCGTCACCTACGTGGCCGTGGTCGCCGCGGCATGGATCGTCACTCTCTGGGGCCGGGTGCTCCACCGGACCAGCTATGAGAAGGCCGACGCCGAGGGCATGCTCCTGCTCAAGGACCCCAAGCCCATGATCTCGGCGCTTCGCAAGGTGGTCGCGTCATCCACGGAAGTCGCCGACGGCGACCCCTCGTACGACAGCGTCTTCTACTCGCCGACGAGCGGGACCACGAGGATAGAGCCCGACGAACGTCGCCGGTTCCGACGTCTCTGCGAGGTGCTGGGGGTCGACGGACTGGCCGCCTCGCTGGAGGAGGAGCCGGCCAGTCCCGCGCCTAGAGCGTGACCTCGTAGGCCCAGAGGCCGTGAAGGTTGCAGTGCTCGACCGCCCGCAGAACGCTGCCCGCGGAAAGGGACACGAGCACCGACACGGTCGGCCATGTGACCTCGGGGGACAGGTCGAACCGCGCTATCGACGCCTCGCCCGCGAACAGTTCGATCGAAGTGATGTAGTGATCGGTCCCGTTGGGATGCGGCACCTCGTGACCGACCTCGACGGACACCAGCAGCCGGTCGCCCTGCGGCGTGACCGTCATGAAGGGCGCGTGCTTCTTCTCGAAATCGTTGGCGAGCGCGAAGTCCTTGACGAGAGTAATGGTCGGCGTTTCGCTCACGGCTGCCTCCTAGGTCAGTGCGGTTAGTCCGGCGTCGGGCCCGACATCCGGCGCGATGTTATCTACCCCAACACCCGACCGTTGGGTCGACGCGCCGCCCAGGTGCTGATGATAGAATCGACCTTCGTGGTCCGGGCCGGCACGCCGAAGGAGCAAGTCAATGCCATTCCACACCGGGCTCGTCCACCGCGCGAGTCTCGTGCTCGTCATCATCGACGTCCAGGAGAAGCTCGCCGCGGTGATGCAGCGGCGGGACGAAGCCGTGTCCGCCACGGCGATGCTGGTACGCGCATCGGCGCTGATCGGAGCCCCCATCGTGGTGACGCGTCAGTACCCCGACGGCCTCGGCGACACCGTGCCGGAGTTGGCGGAGGCGCTTGCGGAGGCCGCGCAATCGGTGCCGGTGGCCACGGTCGACAAGATCTCCTTCTGCGCATGCGACGAGTCCGCGTTCCTCGAAGCCCTGTACGACACCGGACGCA
This sequence comes from uncultured Coriobacteriia bacterium, assembly GCA_963695385.1. Taxonomy (GTDB): domain Bacteria; phylum Actinomycetota; class Coriobacteriia; order Anaerosomatales; family PALSA-660; genus JANYAK01. Next base: position 1,187,238 of record OY968780.1, on the reverse strand, counting down.
GCCAGGTGGTGCTTGTGGGGATGGAGACGCATATCTGTGTCACGCAGACCGCGCTCTCACTCGCGAAGAAGACATATCCCGTGCACGTCGTCGCGGATGCGTGCTGTTCGCGGCGCGATGCCGATCACGAGGTGGCGCTCGACCGCCTGCGAGCGGCCGACGTCATCGTGACCACCAGCGAGTCGGTGATGTACGAGGCCGTCTCGCGTGCCGGCTCCGACGAGTTCAGGCGTCTGCTGGCCATCGTCAAACACGGCTGACGTTCCGCGCACGCGGCTCGCCGCCCGCCTACCACCGGAGGCTCGGATGATCACAATTGTCGCGACGACCCCTCACCGCCATGTCCGCTTGGCGGCGTTCGCTGCCGCCCTCGTCACGGCGATCGCGTTCGCGCTCGGCGCACCCACGGTCGCACCGGCCGCGCCGACGGCGGCGGCCGGGGCGTCACCCGCGTCTCCGCTGAAGGGCGCGACATCGCCCGTGTCCATGGACGTGCAGCTTTGGCCGAGCGAGGCGGAGGGCGCGGTCCTGATAGCGAGCGCGGAACTGGCTCCCGGCGCGTCACTGCCGGCCACCGTCGCGATCCCGCTTCCGTCCGGGGCGGTTGTGAACTGGGCCGGCGAGGTTCTCGGCGGCGCGCCGGAGAACGACCTGGAGCGGCCCTATGCCGTTGGGGAAGGCAACGGCGGCAGGTTCGTCGTCCTGCAGCTCACCAAGACGCGCATCGCGCAGTACGACGCGATCTTCACGGATCCGTCGGTGCAGGGTGGTCGCTACTCGTCCAGGCTCGACTGGGTGCAGTCGACGGGCACCGAACGGGTGATCTTCCGCGTGAAGTTCTCCGACACGGCCGGAGACGTCGCGATCGACCCGCCCGCGGCTGGCGCTCCGCAGACCAATGCAGCGGGAGAGCGTCTCTACACGCTCGCGCCGGCGGACCTTACCGCCGGTGAGCGGTTCACCCTGGCCGCTTCCTTCACGCGCGTTCAGGGCTCGCCTGGCGCGGCAGGAGCCGGCGGTGGCACCATCTCGGTGGTGCTGATCGTGGCCGTGGTCCTGCTGGTGATCGCGGTCATCGCACTGGCGCTGGTGCTCGCGCGCCGTGGACGGGGCACTGCGATGGGCGAGCCGCCCGTCGCAGACGACGAGTCCGAGACTTTCGGGCAGGAACGGGCCGGGACGTCCTCAGGAAGCGATGTCACGACTTCCGAGGAATCGACCGACGACCCATTCGACGTGGATTGATGCGTCCGGCGTCCCTCGCCCCGGCGCAGAGGGTCTGAAGCGTGCTCTACGCCTTCGCGGTAGCGACCATCCTGATCACGCTCGCGGAACTGGGCGACAAGACCCAGCTGCTGGCGCTGGCGCTGGCCTGCCGCTACAAGGCCTGGCAGGTCCTGGTGGGCATCTTCGGCGCGACGCTGGCCATACACTTTCTGTCCACCATAGCGGGCCAGCTGGTGGGCGACCTCGTTCCCGACTTCTGGCTCGCGATGGTGACCGGGCTGCTGTTCATCGGTTTCGGCGTGTGGACGCTGCGGGGAGACACCGTCGACGACGACGCTGTCGCTTCCGCCCCTCGCTACGGTCCGATCGTCACGACCGCGATCGCCTTCTTCCTGGCGGAAATTGGGGACAAGACGCAGATAATGACGATGACGATCGCCGCCGATCCCGCGGCCGTGCTACGCACGTTCGGCTCGGCGGGCCCCGCGATCTCCGATGCTCTCGCGTCGGCCGGACTGACGGCGAAAGGGCTCACGGGAAGTGGCGCGTTCTGGGGAGTGTGGATGGGCTCGACGGCCGGCATGATGGTGGCGGACGGAGCGGCCATCGTCGTGGGATCGGTGTTGGGCCGCAAACTGCCCGAGCGGCTCATCACCCGCATTTCGGGCACGGTGTTCATACTGTTCGGGATCGCATCGATGGTGTCGGCGTTCCTTGGTCGCGGCTGACGCCGGCTTCCTGGCCGGCCGCCTGACTCCGGAGACGGGAGGCACTGGTGAGAGTGATGCTCCACGCGTGCTGTGGGCCGTGCCTCCTCGAGCCGTACGACGACCTGGCCGCCGAACACCAGGTGCGGGTGGTCTTCGCCAATCCGAACATCCATCCCGTGAAGGAGTACGAACGCCGGCGCGACACGCTGCTGGAGTACGCCTCCAGCCGGGGCATCGAGGTCGACGAGCCACCGTATGACCCGAGCGAGTGGGACCGCGCGGTCTCCGGGCTCGAAGGCGATCGGGGGACCCGGTGCCTGGCCTGTTTCGGTTTGCGGCTCGGTATCGTCGCGAAGAGGGCGGCGGCGTCCGGTTACGATGCTGTCGCCACGACGCTGACGGTGAGCCCCTACCAGGACCCGGAAGCGATCCGACAGGCCGGAGAGGCCGCATGCGCGGATGCCGGAGTCGGATTCCTCGTGACCGACTATCGTGACCGATACGGGGACGCGGTGCGACGCTCTCGCGAGCTCGGCATGTACCGGCAGGACTTCTGCGGGTGCCGCTACTCGGAGGCCGAGGCGCGGGACGCGCGGGAACGCAGGCGAGCGCGCAGGTCTGCCGGTCGCGACGGGGGGGGAACAGAGTAGGCCTCCGGGAAGCCGCCTACGCTGCCGGGCCGCCTCGCCGCCTGACAGGCAACTCGCGTATCCCCGTCGCCACCTCGCGAGCCTTGCGGTCGCGGTCGCTCGCCCTGATCTTGGGGATCTGGCGCGCGTAGCGGAAGTTTCGAGCGAGAGAGAATCCGGGAAGGGCGGCCCGTGTGCGCCGGGCCTCGATCGCGCTGCGCAACTCATCCGCGGTCGATCCCGGGAAGAACGTGCGGCTGGTGCCTATGATCGGGAGGATGTGCGCGTCGCTGCCGCCGGTACACGCAAGCCGCTCGTGCCGCGTGGTCCAGTAGAAGCGAGCGAACCAGTTGGACAGGAAGAGCAGGGGGGTCGAGTTGGCTATCTCGATCCCGTCGAAGTCGACGGTGTCGTAGACCCTCCGGTTGCCGCGATCCAGTCCGGCCCTGGCCCAGAAGCGCGGGGCGAACGGGTGTGCCGCGATGGCGATCCCGCCCTGGGCGTGTATCGCGGCCACGGTATCGGCCGCGGGCATGCCCGGTCTGACCAGGTCAGGGGTCCAAAGCCCAAGGATGTGGCCGTCGGCGCTCTCGACCTCCTGGCCCACGATGACCTCGACCGGATACCCCCCGCCCGCGGCAAGCGACGCCGCCTCGAGCGCTCCGGCGTTGGTGTTGTGATCGGTGATGGCGATGACGGCGAGATCAGTCTCGCTGCACACCCAGTCGAGCACCATCTCGGCGGAAGCGACACCGTCTGAGGCCGTGGTGTGTATGTGGAGGTCCGCTGCGGACCACGGGGCTGGAAGCATGTCGGTAGGGTACTGCATGGAGGCTGCCAGCGGTACACTGAACGCACCCCGAACCCGCTGTCGCAGACCCGGAGGGCTCTTGCAGACCGACGATTTCGATTACGACCTGCCGACCGGGTCGATAGCCCAGAGTCCGGCCGAACCGCGCGATTCCTGTCGCCTCATGGTCATCGACCGGGTCAGCGGGCAGATGGATCACCGCGTGTTCAGCGACATCGTCGAATACGTTCGACCCGGCGACGTGCTGGTGATCAACGAGGCGCGTGTGCTGCCGGCGCGACTGCGGGGCGTGAAGGAGGGCACCGGCGGCGCCGTGGAGGTCTTGCTGCTGCGCGAGCGTGGCGGGGAGACGTGGGAGTGCCTGGTCCGACCGGGCCGCCGGCTCCAGCCGGGCACCAAGATCCTCTTCGGCGAACTGGACATGACCGGACTCGTGGTGGGCGTCCTCGAGGAATCCGGCGCGCGCCTGGTCCAGTTCACTCCCCGCAGCGGCCGGTTCATGGACGTGATCCGGAGGATCGGCGAGGTGCCGCTGCCCCCCTACATCGTAGAGTCGCTCGATGACCCGGAACAGTACCAGACGGTATATGGGACGGTGGAGCGCAGCGCGGCTGCGCCGACCGCCGGACTGCACTTCACCGACTCGCTCCTGGAGGACCTGCAGAAGAGGGGTGCCCATGTGGCTCGGGTCGAACTCGACGTCGGGCTCGACACATTCCGCCCGGTCGCCGAGGAGGATCCCGCGCTGCATCGGATGCACACGGAGAGGTTCCGCGTTCCGGCATGGACCGCGGAGGCCGTCAACGACTGCCGCCGGAGGGGAGCGCGGGTGTTCGCCGTCGGAACGACGACCGTGCGCGCGCTCGAGAGCGCGTTCGACGAGGGGTCAGACAAAGTGGTGGAGGCCGGTGGGGCGACCGACCTGTTCATTCTTCCGGGGTTCCGCTTCGGGGCGGTCGACGCTCTGCTCACCAACTTCCACATCCCTCGATCCACGCTGCTGATGCTAGTGAGCGCGTTCGCGGGGCGGGAAGCGATCATGCGCGCGTACGACGTCGCGCGAGACGAGGGATATCGCTTCCTGTCCTTCGGCGACGCCATGCTGATCGTCTGAAGAAGCGACGCTGTCCCTACTGGATCGGTGACCACCACGTCCAGTTCGGGTTCGCCGCGGCGGGGTCCGACGGCGGAGTTCCCGGAGCGACCGCGAACCCCCTTTCGGTCCCCTCGCCGGTCGGCGCGTAGATAGTGACGCCCAGAGCGTCGACGCCGGCCGAGTGCATCTGAGGTGAGCCGTCCGGGTTGGAGGGCGGCGTGATCGCCAAGGGCAGTGTGGGCCAGTCGCCATAGCGCGCGATGGGATCGCCGGTCTCCAGCTGATAAGTCGTGGAGCCCGACACCCGGACCACCGCGGAGAACAGCTCGTAGCGTCCGTCTGGGAGTACGGCTGCCAGGGTCCGCGGATCCGTGCGCACGAAGAATGCCGTCAGCGACGCCGGCGGGCCGGTCCCGTCCAGGGCGGTCGTCATGACGCCGGCGGTCGTGAGGTCCGAGGGCGAGACGTCCCGGGCTCCGACGGACTTGTAGACGCGCCCCTGGAACGCGACGAGAGCGGGGGCCGCCTGCTTGAGAGCGGCGTCGCCCGGGGCCAGGCTGCGTTCCGCGTTCTCGGATGACGTCGAGTAAGGCGCGACGTCATCCCGCGGCTGCTCCAGACCGCCCCTGACGGCGAGCTCGGCGGCGTTCTGCATAGTCTGCTGCCGGGCGACGACCACCGCGAAGACGACCGCGGCGGCGCACACGGTCACGGCGGCGGTCGCCGTCCACAGGCGCGTCCGTGTGAGCCACTCCGGTATCGCGAAGGGCTCTGACGCGGGGAGGCTCGCGCCCGCCATGAAGGAGGCCTCGACCTCCTCCGGCAGGGTCCCGCTGTCGATCGCCGCGATGATGCGCTCCGTCAGTCCGCCTGGAGCGCGTGGGGCGGGAATGGCGTCCAGAGCCGCCAGCCCCCCCGCGAAAGCCGCGCACTCGGGGCAGGCAGTGGCGTGCGCGCGACATTCGGCGACGAGTGCGTCGTCCACGGTCTCGCCGTCATGCAACGCCGAGATCGCGGTCTGTGCTTCGCGGCAGTCCATCTAGATCCCTCCTCCCGAGCCGAGGTCCAGAGTCGAGATCAGCGTGCGTCGCGCTCGAAAGACCCTGGATTTCACGGTTCCGGTCGGCACGCCGAGAACCTCGCCGGCCGAAGCATAGGTGAGGCCGAAGAGCGCTACGGCATTGAAGGCGTCTCGATCCTCGGGCTGAAGAACGGCCATGGCACGTTCCAGGTCGGCTGACGTGTCGACCGCATCGGCGAACTCTCCCGTGGGGATGTCCGGGAGGCGGATGGGGTCCACGGGGGTGGGTCTGTGCTTGCCGCGCCGGAACATGTCGAGGCAGACGTTGCGGGTGATCCTGTAGAGCCACGTCGAGAACGCCGACCGCCCGTCGAAATCCGGAAGGGAGCGAAACACTTTGAGAAAGACCTCCTGTGCCGCGTCCTCGGCCGCCCCGGCGTCGCCGAAGAACCGTAGGGCGTGACCGTAGACGGCGTCGATGTGTGTACGGAGCAGTTTGTCGAACGCGTCGCGATCCCCGCCACGGGCGGCATCGACGAGCGCACTCTCGTCCGACTCGGCCGTCATGCACGCTCCTTTTGACGCCGTCGGGGTCCCGGTGGTTCTCGCTGCCGAGTGTACCCCCCGCCGCCCGGGCCGTCGTCTCCCGCTGTCATGGCGAGAGCCTGGCAGATGCCCCGGTGCTGATAGAATCGCGGGCATGGCCCTCCACGAATTCCACCTCGAGGCGACGGACCGTCACTCGTCCGCGCGCACCGGCGTCTTCTCGACCGCCCACGGCCCGATCCTGACGCCGGTGTTCATGCCCGTAGGGACCCGCGCCACCGTGAAGGGCATGACGCCCGCGCAGCTGCGCGAGATAGGCGCTCAGGTCGTACTCGCCAACACGTACCATCTGTTCCTGCGGCCCGGCTCCGACGTCGTTCGGGACGGCGGAGGGCTCCACCGGTTCATGGGCTGGGACCGGCCCATACTCACCGACTCCGGCGGGTTCCAGGTGTTCTCGCTCGCGGACACGGTCAGGCTCCACGACGCCGGCGTGGAGTTCCGCTCGATCATCGACGGAGCCGCGCACTTCTGGACGCCGGCGGACAACATGCGTATTCAGGAGGATCTCGGCGCCGACATCGCGATGGTCCTGGACGTGTGTCCGCCCTATCCGGCCGACGAGGCGATTGTCGCCGAGGCGGTCCGCCGATCGGCGGAATGGGCGGCGATGTGCCGGAACGCGCACACGCGTGAGGACCAGGCTCTCTTCGGCATCGTTCAAGGCGGCGTTCATGCGCGCCTGCGCGCGGAGAGCGTGGAGCGCACGGTCGATGTCGGTTTCCCCGGCTACGGCATCGGAGGGTACTCCGTCGGGGAGCCCCACGATGTGATGCTCGATTCGCTGGCGCCGGTTGCGGCCGCGCTTCCGCCGGAGAAGCCACGCTACCTGATGGGGGTCGGCAACCCCACGACGATGCTGCAGGCCATCGCGCTGGGCGTGGACATGTTCGATTGCGTCCTGCCGACGCGCACGGCCCGCACCGGTACGGCGTTCTCCTCGACGGGGCGGATGAACCTGCGCAACGCGCAGTACGCCCGTGAACAGACCCCGCTCGACAGCGAGTGCTCCTGCTCGACCTGCGCGACGTTCACAAGGTCGTACCTCCGGCACCTGGTCACCACCAAGGAGATGCTCGGATCCGTTCTCCTCAGCTTGCACAACCTCCATTTCCTCACCGATCTCACCCGAAGGGCGGGGGAGGCGATCCGTGGCGGAGAGTACCGAGCGTTCCTCGAGTCGTGGCTGGCCGGTCCGGGGGCGAACGACTACTGACGGACTAGCCCGCTCCCGGGGGCGGGGCGCGGGTTTGAGCGTGGTGCACGGTGGTATCATCGATGCTCCGGCCTTGGTGCCGGGCGCCCCCGTCTACCGCTGGGAGAGTGTTCCTATGAGCTCGAATCTGATCCTGACGATCGGCTACGTGGTCGTGGTCTTCGGAGCGATGTACTTCCTGTTCATCGCGCCGCAGAACAAGCAGCGGAAGGCGCAGGCGGAGATGCTGACCTCCCTGAAGCCGGGCGACGAGGTGGTGACGACGGGGGGCATCTTCGGTGCCGTGCGTGGCGTGGAGAGCGATCGCGTCCTTCTCGAGATCGCGGACGGCGTCGTGGTCGGGGTAGCCAGGCAAGCCATAGCCGCGCGAGTGCCGGAGAAGGCGCTCGGCTCTCCGGCGGGACTCTAGATGGGCGACGGAGCCGCGGCGTCCGCGGCGGCATCGGGCCCATGGAGGCGGGTCACCTTCGCGGAGGTCTCCGTCGATCCAACGGTCATCGCCTATATCGAGGTGGCCGACGAGTACCTGGGAGTGATCGGCTACACGGAGCACGGCTTCCGGCACGCCAACCTGGTGGCACACATCTCCGGCTCCATACTCAGGCGCCTGGGTTTCGACGACCGTACGGTCGAGCTGGGGGAGATCGCGGGCTACCTGCATGACATGGGCAACTGCATCGGTCGCGAGTTCCACGGCGTGAGCTCGGCACTGCTCGCGAAGGGCGTTCTCAGCGACCTGGGGATGGACCCTCGCGAGGTTGCGCACGTGATGAATGCCCTGGGCAACCACGAGGAGGAGTTCGGGACGCCTGCGAACCCCATCGGGGCGGCCACGATCATCGGCGACAAGGCCGACGTCCACCACACGCGCGTCCGCAATCCGGATCCGGCGACGTTCGACATCCACGACAGGGTCAACCACTCGGCCAAGCGATCCTTCCTTCGGGTCGACGGGGAGGCCAGGACGCTCACGCTGGAGATCGACATCGACACCGAGACGAGCCGGGTCATGGAGTACTTCGAGATATTCCTGTCCCGTATGCAGATGTGTCGCACGGCGGCCGGGGTCCTCGGCGCGACCTTCGAGCTGGTGATCAACGACACGCGTCTCCTCTAGGCCGGAGCCGACTGAGGAAGCGAGTGCTCGGAAGCCGGTGTCCGGCATAGGTACTATGGTGTAGTCTGTCCCGTGTCCGTGCGCGCTCCCGGTGCGCGGCTATCGGGGTGTCCCCGTGTCGGCTATGGAAGGCGAAGGAATGGATCCAAGGCGCTGGATTTTCGTCTCGCTTGCCGCGATCCTGGCATTGGTGCTGGTCGCGATATGGCTGTTCTGGCCGCCTGGCGTCCAGATCAAGCAGGGCCTGGACATCCAAGGCGGTTTGTCGGTCATCCTCACGGCCGACAAGAAGAACGTCGATGCCGCGTCGATGGAGCGTGCCCTCTTCGTCATGCAGAACCGCGTCAACGGTCTCGGCGTCTCGGAGGCCACGGTCCAGCGCGAGGGTGCGAACGCGATCCTGGTGCAGCTTCCCGGCGTCAAGGACGCCAAGACCGCCCTCGAGGTCATCGGCAGCACCGGCCAGCTCGAGTTCGTGGACTGGAACAGCATCCCCACCACGGAGGCGGCGCAATGGGACGCGTACAACACTTCCCTGAGCGCCGGTACCGGCGTCAAGGCTCCGCCTCCACTGAAGAGCGGCACCTACAAGGTCGTGCTGACCGGAGGAGTGATCACCAACGCTCTAGCGGAACCCGATCCGTCGCGCGCCGGCAACTACGCGGTCAGCATGACGTTCAACGCGTCCGGCACGGCGGAGTGGTCCAAGATCACGACCGAGTACTACGTGACAAAACGCCGCGTCGCGGTCGTGCTGGACGGGCGGGTCCAGTCCGCTCCCACCATCGATGAGCCGATCACCGGCGGGCAATCCATCATCAGCGGCTCGTTCACGGCGGCGGAGGCCAAGAACCTCGCAACCGTGCTGCAGAGCGGCGCACTCCCGGTCAAGCTTCTGTTCTCGGATACTCAGGAGGTCGGACCGACGCTGGGTCGGGCGTCTCTGAACCAGGGTGTCCTCGCGGCGTTGGCGGGGCTTCTGCTCGTCGCCATCTACCTGGCCGTCTACTATCGCGGCCTCGGCGTCCTTTCCTGGGCCAGCCTGTCGATCTTCGCGATCATGTACCTGGGCGTCCTCGGCGGTCTTTCCCGTGCGGGCGTGTTCGCGCTCTCTCTGCCCGGCATCGCGGGCATGGTGCTCTCGGTGGGCCTGGCGGCCGACACGTCGATCCTCATGTTCGAGCGTCTCAAGGAAGAGATCGCGATGGGTAAGACACCCAGGTCCGCCGCGAGATCCGCGACGAAGCACGCGCTGCTGACGAGCGTCGACGCGGACATCGTGACGTTCGTGTCGGCGATCTTCCTCTACTCGATCGCGATCGGTCCCGTTCGAGGCTTCGCGCTGACGCTGATCATCGGCCTGGTGGTGGACCTTACGATCGGGTTCCTGTTCACACGTCCGATGATCATCCTGCTGGGCGAGTCCGTCATCTCCAAGGCGCCCCGTCTCTTCGGCTTGAGTGGAGGTGCCGAGAATGTCTAGGCTCTACGTCGACTTCATGGGCAACCGGAAATGGCTGTTCATCGCGTCCGGGATAGTCATCGTGATCGCCATCGCCGCGCTTCTCGTGCGCGGTCTCGTGTTCGGCATCGAGTTCAAGGGCGGGACCGTCATCAGGTTGCCGCAGCAGGCGGGCGTCACGACCGAGAAGGTGGACGCCGCCCTGCGCAAGGCGGGAATGAGCGACGCGATCCTCCAGCCCGTCACCACCAGCGGTCGCCCCGACGGATGGCTCGTCCGCAGCGGCATCTCCGATACGGAGAAGGCCAGAGCGATATTCGGGAAGGTCGCTTCCGACTTGGGCATCTCGATCCAGTCGGCGCAGGTGTCCACCATCGCGCCCTCTTACGGAGCCTCGATCACCGACGCCGCTCTTGTCGCCCTCATCGTGTCGATAGCCGCGATCCTCGTCTACATCTCCGTGCGGTTCGAGTACAAGATGTCGGTCACCGCGGTCCTGGCCCTGGTGCATGACGCCATCATCACACTGGGCATCTACGCCCTCGTCGGGCGGGAGGTCACACCCAACACCATCGCGGCCCTCCTGACCATCATCGGCTACTCGCTCTATGACACCATCGTCGTGTTCCATCGCATCCGCGAGAACACCCAGCACCTCGCCAAGACGTCGTTCATGCGCATGGCCAACGACTCGATCAACGAGGTCCTGTTCCGCTGGATCAACACGGGCCTGTGCTCGATCATCCCGGTGGTCGTGCTCCTCGCGTTCGGCGGCGAGACTCTGAAGGACTTCGCGTTCGCCCTGATGGTCGGGCTGGTATCGGGCGCCTACTCTTCAGTCGGCATCGCCAGCCCGCTGTACGCTATGTGGAAAGAGACGGAGCCGCGCTACAAGGCCCTCAAGGCGCGCTACTCCAAGGCCTGAGGTCGCGGGGCCGCGGGCCTCGACAACTCCCAGAACATGGATCGGGCCCGGCGCGCCCTCGGCGCGTCGGGCCCGTCTGCTACGATGGCCGCGTGCCTGCCGCAGAGACTCCCAAGAGACGCTGGACCTTCGCCGAGACGGATGACGCGCAGGCCGACGCGCTCGCCGCGTCGGCGGGTGTCTCGCGCGCCGTCGCCCGCATCCTGTTGGCACGCGGCGTCGAGGACCCGGATGCGGCCCGTCGCTTCCTGCAGCCGGACATCGGTCGCGACTGGCGCGCGCCGTCGACGATCCCGGGGATGGACGAGTGCGCCGACGAGGTCGCCGCAGCCATCCGCGACGGGCTTCACATCGTGGTCTTCGGCGATTTCGACGCGGACGGGGTCACCGCCGCCGCGCTGCTCACGCTGGGCCTTCGCGGACTCGACGCGGACGCCGCGGCGATCGTGCCCCACCGATTCAATGAGGGCTACGGTCTGACCGAAGCCTCCGTCGAGCGATTGCTGGCGATGAGTCCGGGTCTTGTCGTCACCGTCGACTGCGGCATCTCCTCGTGCGTCGAGGTGGATGCGCTGGTCGCGGCCGGCGTGCGCGTCGTGGTCACGGACCATCACGAGCCGGGCGGTGATGTCCCCCGCTCCGTCCCCTTGACCGACCCCATGCTGCCCGGCGCTCCGTTCTCCGGGCTGTCTGGGGCGGGCGTGGCTCTCAAGCTTCTGCAGGCGGTCTGCGAACGCCGCGGGCGACCCGATGTCTGGCTCGAGTACACGGATCTCGCCGCGATCGGGACCATCGCCGATGTCGTGCCGCTGATAGACGAGAATCGCGCTCTCGTGGCCCACGGGCTCGCGCGCATGCGAACTGACCCGCGCCCCGGGGTGGCCGCGTTGTCGACAGTCGCCGGGGTGGATCTCTCGACGATCTCCGCCGAGAAGGTCTCCTTCGGATTGTCTCCGAGGATCAACGCCGCTGGGCGCATGGCCGATCCCGCCGAGGCCCTGGAGCTGCTCTGCGCCGACGACCCCGGTCGCGCCGAGGTGCTGGCGAAGGCGCTTGACGAGTACAACCGCCTGCGCAGGACGGCTGAGTCGGAGATGCTCCAGGTCGCGCGCGCGCAGGCCGAGCGCGCCTTCGCGCCCGACGATCGCGCGCTCGTCCTGTCGGGCAACGACTGGCACGAGGGTGTGAAGGGCATCGTGGCCGGGCGTCTCGCCGCGCTCTATGGCGTGCCGGTGCTCATCTTCGCGCTCCAGGACGGGGTCGCGCGCGGCAGCGGACGGAGCGTGGCCGACGTGGACCTTCACGCCGCCGTGTCGTCCTGCTCAGCCATGCTCACCCGGTACGGAGGACACGCAGCCGCTGTGGGTGTGACGCTTCCCGAGGCCGACCTGCCGGCGTTCGCCGCATCTCTCAAGGCGGCCTTGGACGCTCTGCCTCGTGAGGCCTTCGTCCCTCGGCTGGCGCTGGACGCCGAGGTCCGGCTGGCTGACATGTCTTCGGCGATGGCGGCTGAGTTCGACACTCTGGAGCCGTTCGGTCACGGGAATCCGCGTCCCATGCTGGCGAGCCGTGGGGTCTTCATGAACGGCCGGAAGCGCGTCGGAGCCGATGCGAGTCACCTGCGATTCGAGGCGTACGACGGGCTGGCCTCGCATTCCGCGATCGCCTTTCGCCTCAACGACATCGAGCGAACCGTCGGCACCGCCTCGGCCGTGGACCTTGCCTACCATCTGAGCGTCGACGAATGGCGAGGGCGCGAGCGTCTGCAACTTCTCGTGCGCGACGTGTCGGTGCATTCGGCTCCCGCCGACGGCCCCGCCGGCGAGCTGATCGACGAGCTGTTCGCGGACGCCGGGCGCATCCTGTCGCGCGGCGACTACGAGCACATAGACGAGGCCGAGGCGTTCTTCACGAAGCTGGCCGGCGTCACCTTCGAGGGGCGGCAGGAGGTCGTGGGGCGGCTGCGGCCGGGGGCGCCCCTGCGGCTCGAAAGGCAGCCCGACAATCCGCACGACGCGTCCGCATGCGCCCTGTTCGACTCGCTGGGCGACTCGGTCGGCTTCCTGAACAGGCGTCTTGCGGCGGTCCTCGCGCCGGCCATCGACGGCGGAGCCGACTACGACGTGAGCGTCGCGGATGTGACCGGCGGCCAGGACGGAGAGAGCCTGGGGGTCAACGTCCTTGTGGAGCGCCGCCGAACGACGGGTGAAGAGTCGGTCGCCGAGGACCGGGCGGCGCTCAGGGCGGAACTCGCCGCCCTTACGCCGGAGGATCTCGACGGAGCGCTGGTCCGCCACCTCATCGGCGACAGGCCGCTTCACGACGCACAGATCCGCTCCCTGGAGCACCTTGCACAGGGGCGGTCGTGTCTCTCGGTGATGGCGACCGGACGTGGCAAGTCGCTCATCTTCCATCTGCACGCGGCCCGGATCGCGCTGGCTGGGGGGCGCGCCAGCATCTTCGTGTATCCGCTGCGCGCGCTCGTCGCCGATCAGTCCTTCCACCTCGCGGACCGCTTCGCGGACATCGGACTGACCGCGACTGTCATCACCGGCGAGAGCTCACCCGGGTCCCGGGATGCGACGTTCTCGGCACTCGCGGATGGGCGCGCCGACGTGCTCATGACGACCCCGGAGTTCCTGGAGCGTCACGCCGACAGGTTCGCCGCGGCGGGGCGTGTCGGCTTCGTGGTCGTCGACGAGGCTCATCACGTTGGCCTGGCGAGAGCGGGACACCGCCCCGCCTACGCGCGGATGGGGGCCGCGCTCGCGACCCTCGACTCGCCGACGGTGCTCGCGGTCACGGCGACGGCCGGCGGCGACATCGCCGCGGTCGTGCGCGACACTCTCGGGATCGACCATACGGAGACCGATCCGCACGTCAGGGACAACCTTCGGGTCGCGGACCATCGGGGCGCTTCCGACAAGATGACTCTCCTGTCAGTGCTGGCCGCGCGCGGTGAGAAGACGATCGTCTACGTGAACAGCCGGGAACAGTCGGTAGGCATCGCGGCCAAGCTGCGCGAGGCCGCTCCCGGGCTCCTCCACAGGGTCGCTTTCTACAATGGCGGCATGTCCAAGGCGGCGAGACAGGCCGTGGCCACGGCGTTCCGCGACGGCGACATCGACGTGGTCGTGGCGACCAGCGCCTTCGGCGAGGGGGTCAACGTGCCGGACGTGCGCAACGTGGTCCTCTTCCACCTGCCCTTCAACCGCGTGGAGTTCAATCAGATGTGCGGCCGCGGCGGCCGCGACGGCGCGCCGGCATGGGTGCACCTCCTTTTCGGGGATAAGGACGCGCGCCTGAACGAGCTGATCCTCGAGTCGTCGGCTCCGGACCTGGACGATCTCAGGACGCTGTACCTCGTGCTCAGGGAGCGGGGGGCGTCGGCGGAGGAGGGCTGGATCGATGTCACGAACGCGGAGTTGGCGGACAGTGTGAAGGCGAAGCGATCCCGCGCCAGGCTGTCCGAGAAGGGGGTCTCGGCCGGCATCGGCGTGTTCCGCGAGATGGGGTTCGTGTCCGGAGAGGGGTTCGGAAGCTACCGCCGCCTGCGCCTGGAGGACGTCGTGGGCGGAAAGGCCGACCTGACGACTTCGGTCCGCTATGCTGAAGGCCTGCAGGAGGCCGAGGATTTCTCGGAGTTCCGCCGATGGGCGCTTGGCGCCTCCCCCGAGGAGTTGCTGGCGGCCTTCGACCGCCCCATCCTTCCGAGCACGTGAGCGGCGTGCCTCGGGGGCCGGCCGGCCGCTCTTCACTCGGCCTCTTGCTGATAGAATCCGCCGTACCACCCCGGGAGGGCGCGCCAGCGTGACCTGCACCATCGACGACATCGTCCAGACCGTCCGATCCTACAACGCCGGCGCGGACCTGGGCCCCCTTGAGGACGCCGCCGCATTCGCCACAGCCGCCCACGAGGGGCAGATGCGCAAGAGCGGGGAGCCGTTCGTCTCGCATCCGCTCGCTGTCGCGCACATCCTGGCTGAGCTGCATCTGGACACCTCGACCCTGACCGCGGCCATCCTGCACGACGTGGTCGAGGACAGCCACGTGGACCTCGCCGAGATCCGCGAACGATTCGGGGAAGAGGTCGCTTCCCTCGTCGATGGCGTCACGAAGCTGGGCCGCATCAAGGTGGGCACCTTGGCCGAGCAGCAGTCCGAGAACCTGCGCAAGATGCTCATCGCGATGGCCAAGGATATCCGCGTCATCCTGATCAAGCTGGCCGATCGGGTCCACAACATGCGGACGATCGAGTTCCTGGCGCCCGACCGCCAGATCGACAAGGCGCGCGAGACCATGGAGATATACGCGCCGCTGGCTCACCGCTTCGGCATATCGAGCCTCAAGTGGGAGCTCGAGGACCTGTCGTTCAAGGTGCTCGAGCCGGCAAGGTACGACACCGTCGGCAGGATGGTGGCCGAGAGCCGGGACGCTCGCGAGGAGTACCTGTCCAAGGTGATCGGCGAGCTCACCAGCGAACTCGAGGAGGTGGGGATCCACGCCGAGATCTCGGGACGCCCCAAGCACCTCTACAGCATCTACCAGAAGATGTCGCAGAAGGGGAAGGACTTCAACGAGATCTACGACCTGATCGCCCTGCGGATCATCGTCGAGTCCGTCAAGGACTGCTACGGCGCGTTGGGCACCGTCCACTCGATCTGGAAGCCCGTCCCAGGTCGCTTCAAGGACTACGTGGCGATGCCGAAGTTCAACATGTACCAGTCCCTGCACACGACCGTCATCGGCCCGGCCGGGCGTCCTCTCGAACTCCAGATCCGTACTCGCGACATGCACCGCACCGCGGAGTACGGCATCGCGGCGCACTGGCGCTACAAGGAGGGCGGCCGCGGGGACGAGTCGTTCGAGGAGCGGCTGGCGTGGCTGAGGCAGATGCTCGAGTGGCAGACCGAGCTCAAGGACCCCCGTGAGTTCATGGAGGCCCTCAAGATCGACCTGTTCGAGGACGAGGTCTTCGTCTTCACGCCCAAGGGCGACGTCGTCTCGCTTCGCAAGGGGTCCACGCCCATCGACTTCGCCTACGCGATACACACGGAGGTCGGCAACCACACGGTCGGGGCGAAGGTCAACGGGTCGATCGTGCCTCTGGCCTACGAACTCCAGATGGGCGACCGCGTCGACGTCATGACCAACAAGAGTTCCGGAGCGTCGCGGGACTGGCTCAACATCGTCAAGACATCCGGAGCGCGCAGCAAGATCCGAGCCTATTTCAGCAAGGTGACCAGGACCGACGATCTGCAGCGCGGGAAAGACGAGCTGACCAAGATAGTGCGCAAGCAGGGCCTGTCGATCGGCTCGCACTCGGGCGTGAAGGCGCTGGCTCAGGTCGCCAAGGACATGAACTACGCCGAGGGCGACGATCTCCTGGCCGCCATAGGCGGTGGCAAGATCTCAGCGAAGCTCGTGGTCGGCAGACTCATCAAGCTGCTGGCCGCCGAGCATCCCGGGAAGGTGGCAGAACCGGGTCCGGAGCCCACCGAGCTGCTGCCCAGCATGCCGATGACGCCCCCGAAGTCCCGCCGCCGGTCACCGACGGGCGTGCGCGTGAAGGGTATAGACGACCTTCTGGTCCGCATAGCGAGGTGCTGCAATCCGGTCCCCGGGGACGCCGTGGTGGGGTTCGTGACGCGGGGCCGCGGCGTATCTGTGCACCGGGCGGATTGTCCCAACGCAAAGGACCTTCAGCGCGAGCCCGAGCGGATGATCGAGGTCGAATGGGATACGGACGCGGCGACCGTATACCAGGTCGAGATATTCATCGAGGCGCGCGATCGGACCAGTCTGCTGAGAGATGTCACGGCGGTGCTGGCCGAAGCCGGGGTCAACGTTGTCTCGGCGAACATCACCACCGACAAGCAGGGGATCGCCAGCATGCGTTTCCTCTTCGAGCTGGGCAACATGGAGCAGTTGCGGCCCGTCCTCGCCCGCGTCCGATCCATCGACGGTGTCTTCAACGCGGATCGCATGAAGCCCGCTCCGGCCGCGGCGAGGCGGGGAGAGTGAAGCGGCCCGGCCCGGAGCCGGCGACGGCATGATGATCGAGCGTCTCGTGCTGGGCGAGTTGTCCACCAACTGCTGGCTGGTGTCGGACGAGGAAGGCGGTCCGCTCCTGGTCATAGACCCGGCGGGCGACGCCGAGGTGCTCCTTGCGGCGATAGCCGAGCGTCCGGTCCACCTCGTCGTGCTGACGCATGGGCACTTCGATCACCTCGGCGCCGCGACCGCCTTGTGCGAATCCACCGGCGCGCCGCTGGCGATCCATTCGCTCGATGCGGGCGCCGTCACGGATCCGTGGGCCAACGGCGGACGCGTCTTCGGCTTCGAGTACACGGGACCCGAGCCGCGTCGTCTTCTCGAGGATGGGGACAGCGTCGAGGCCGGTGGTCTGCGCCTGGAGGTGCTTCACACCCCCGGGCACACGCCGGGCGGCATATGCCTGTTCGCGGGGGCGACTCCCGACCGCCTCGGCACGCCGCATCTCTTCAGCGGCGACACCCTCTTCGCCGGATCGGTCGGCCGGACGGATTTCCCCGGCGGCGACGGCCGGGCGCTTCGGCACTCGATAGCCGCCAAGCTGGCGCCACTTCCCGCCGACACGAGCGTCCACCCGGGCCACGGAGAGGACACCACGATCGGGCGCGAAGCGCGCATCAACATGTTCTGGCCCAGGGTCGCGGGGTCCGCCACCGACTGACCGGCGCGGGCCGCATACATCTCGCCCTGACCCGGCCGTCTGCCCTGACGTCGCGGGCCTAGGTCACCCGCATACGCCGACGTTCGTGCAAGGCGCGGCCGAGGACGTGATTACGTTCGCGAGCGGACCTCGATCGCCTCCTTCGCGCAGCATGCAGGTGGTGTCCTCGCCGTGGATATCGTGGGATTGCAGCCAGGCCTTGGTGCGGCACCCCCGACAGATCCGGGCGTACTCGCACCGAGAAGGGCCGCATGCGCCGGTCGAATCGATCCTGCCGAGTTCGAAGAGCTCGGAGACGCCCTCCGCGATGGACATGTCCCGCACGTTGCCCACCGTGTAGTCCTGCGCGAACTGACACGCCATGATCCCGCCGGTCGAGTTGATGCCCATGAGACCATGGCCCACCGGACAGGCCGTCATGACGCGCAGGCGGGAGATCGAGGCGCCGATGTCGTATCCGCGTTCGAGCAGTCTCTCGGCGACGTAGGGAGTGAACGACGGCATCGCCCCGATGTCGTACTCGAGTCCCTGCTCGTTCTCGATGACGTCGTCGACGATGAAGGCCGCGAGTTCACGCCACTGTTCGGTCGTGATGCGCCCGTCGTCCTGGGAATCGCTTCGTCCCGATGTGATGAGGTCGCACAGGTAGATCAGGCCGCAGTCCAGGTCCTTCGCCTCGCGGATCAAGCCGAGTATGTGGGGCCACGTCGTCTTGCTGACCGCGGACTTGAGCGCCACGGACACACCCTCCGAGCGAAGCGTGCGGACGGCCGTCACGACCCGGTCGCGGGTGCCCGGCACTCCCACCATGGCGTCGTGGAAGGCCGCTGGTCCGTAGAGCGACGTCCCCACGTAGTCGACGCCGCTCGCTTTCAGCCTCTTGGCCGTTTCGCGGTCGATCAGGGTGCAGTTCGTCGAGACCGTCACTCGGATGCCCTGCGCCCGCGCCTCTTCGAGGATGTCCCAGAAGTTCGACCGGACCATGGGCTCGCCGCCGGTGAGGAACAGGAGAGGCACCCCGGCCTCCCCAAGACGCTTCACCAGGTCGATCGACTCCGGATCGCTGAGCTCCCCCTCCGCCGCGCTGGCGTCGGACCCGACGTAGCAGTGCTCGCACAGCAGGTTGCACCGCTTCGTGATGTTCCAGATGACCTCGCTCGGCCGGCCGAGGCTGTAGGCGTCGAACGCCTTGTCCTCGATCTCGGTCAGCGGCCCTCCGAAGAACAGCGAACGGACGTGCGCCATGGCCGCGGCCTCCTCAACGGTGGTGTACTCACAAGGCGTGTACCCAGTGAGGAGGGGGGCAGTACCAAGGCAGGGGATGCTCCGGCGGTCGGAACGGCGTTCGCCGCGCGTCTAGGCGGTGACCCGTGCCCCCTGGAGGGCTCCCACGGTCATGTCGGATTGGGCCTCGGTCTCGGTCACTCTGACGAAGGCGGCGACCGCCTCGGGGTCGAACTGGGTGCCGGAGTGCCTCTGTACTTCGATCACGGCTTCGAAGGGAGCCCTGCCGGTCCGGTAGGGACGATCCGTGACCATCGAGTCGTACGCGTCCGCGACCGCCAGGATACGCGCGCCGAGGGGAATCTCCTCGCCCTTCTTGCCGTTGTAGCCGCTGCCGTCCCACTTCTCGTGGTGGTGGAGCACGATGGGCACGGCGTTGTGCAACAGACCGCCGACCGGCTGAAGCAGCGAGGCGCCCGTCGTCGTATGCGTCTTCATCTGCTCCCACTCCGCGTCGTCCAGGCTCGACGCCTTGGTGAGCATCTCGAGACTGACGTTGATCTTGCCGACGTCATGCAGAAGTCCGGCGACCCGTATGTTGTCGACCTCGTGCGCGGGCAGCCTCATCTCCTGTGCGATCGTCGCGGCAAGCGCCGATACCCTCACGGAATGGTTGGCGGTGTAGCTGTCCACCGCGTCGATGTACTTCGCCAGGATCTCGAGGATCCCCTCGTATGCCTGTCTCAGGTCCTTCGCGGCCCTCTCATTGGATTGGTAGAGAGTTCCTACCACACTCGCGGTCAGGAGCAGGAAGCACGCCCACATCGCGATGCTCAGGATCGGCGACACGGTCTCCTTCTCGGCGAAGAGCGCGGGGTAGACCAGAGCGTACGCCGATATCAGGAGCACGGAGAGCGCTCCGGTGAGGATGCCCGTCTTGCGCCCCAGGAAGTAGGCAGCGACCAGAGTGGGGATGTAGAAGAAGTCCAGGAAGGCGAGCTTGTTGACTACGATCAGCACCGCAACGGCGGTCCCCGCGACGAGCACGACGACGAGCATCAGTTCGAAGTTCCCGACGATGATCCTCTTCAGACGTTCCATGTTTGCCCCCTGGATCGGATACCCCCATCCGACCCTATGACTCCACGGTTGCGTTGTCAACGAGCCGGGGGCGATCCATGGGCCGGCCAGCCATGTCTCGCCGACGGCTTCGCGCGAGGGCATCTGCGCGCGGCGGCGCCAGCGGCACGCGCGCGGTCTTGTCCGCGTGGCACGGTCTGGCCGCTTGCTCTACACTCGCAGGCGCACGAATACCGCCTCCAGCCGATCCCGGAGTCCGATGCCCCCCGAGAAAGCTCGTGCCCCCAAGGGCACCTCCGACATGCTCCCGACCGCGGCCCGCACCTGGGAGCACATGCTCCGAGCGGCGCAGGATCTGTTCTCTCGCTACGGCTACGAGCCCATCTACACGCCGCTCTTCGAGCACACGGACGTCTTCGTTCGCGGCATCGGCGAGGCGACCGACATCGTCGGCAAGGAGATGTACACGTTCGCGGACAAGGGGGGGCGTTCGATAACCCTGCGGCCTGAAGGCACCGCGTCTGTGGTGCGCGCGGCACTGGAGCACGGGATGACCTCCAACGGCCAGGGGGCGAAGCTCTACTACGCAGGGCCGATGTTCCGCTACGAGCGGCCGCAGGCAGGCCGCATGCGGCAGTTCTGGCAGATAGGCGTCGAGGCGCTCGGCATGGCCGAACCGACCATAGATGCCGAGGTCATCGCAGCGCTCATGGAGTTCTTCGCCGTCGTGGGCATCCCGCGAGGCCGGATGCGCCTGCTGTTGAACTCGATGGGTGACGACACGTGCCGCCCCGCGTATCGGGAGAAGGTTGCCGCGCACATCCGCGAGCATGCCGCGACACTGTGCGAGGAGTGCGTGCGCCGCGCGGAGACCAATCCGCTGCGCGCTTTCGACTGCAAGAACCCGGGGTGTCGCGAGTCGATGGCGACGGCGCCGCTCCTGCGCGACGAACTCTGCGACGATTGCGCCGCGCACTACTCGGCGGTGAAGAAGACCCTTGACGCTCTCGGCATCACCTACGAGGAGGACGCATCGCTGGTGCGCGGCCTCGACTACTACACCCGCACGGTCTTCGAGGTCCAGGCCGAGGGGCTCGGGTCTCAGAACGCCATCGGCGGGGGAGGGCGCTATGACCGTCTCATGGAGACCTTCGGCGGACCGCCCACTCCGGGACTCGGCTTCGCGATCGGCTTCGAGCGGACCGTGCTGGCGCTCAAGGCGTGTGACGTCGCGCCACCGTCGGAGCGCGTCGTGGACGTCTTCGTGGCCCGGTCCGGAGACTGGGCATCTGGATCCCCCGCCTTCGCGATCGCCCAGAGCCTTCGGTCGGCGGGCATCGCGGCAGACATGGACCACCAGGGCCGATCGGGGAAAGCTCAGATGAAGCTGGCGGACCGCGCGGGAGCGCGATACGCGGTGATCGTGCACCCGTCGGAATGGGAACGGCGCCATGTCGTCGTCAGGGACATGTCGACGTCTCTGCAGGAAGAGATCCCGGTCGACGAACTGACCGACCACATGCTCTCGAGGCTCGAAGGAGACTAGTCACGATGCTCGACTCCCGCTACTCGACCAGGACACAGGTGTGCGGGGCGCTTCGCCTCGAGCACGCCGGATCGACCGTCACCATCGCGGGATGGGTGCAGGGCCGTCGCGACCACGGCGGACTGATCTTCCTCGACCTGCGCGATCGCTCGGGTCTCGTGCAGTGCGTCTTCGACCCCGACGCCTCAGGCACGGCCTTCTACGAGGCGGAGCGCGTTCGCTCCGAGTGGGTGGTCTCTCTGGTCGGGGAGGTGCGTCGTCGGCCGGAAGGCACGGCGAACGGGGCGATGCCCACCGGCGAGGTCGAGGTCGTCGTGAGGGAAGCCACCGTTCTCAACGAGGCCGTCACGCCTCCCTTCGAGATCGAGGCGGGGATCGAGACCGACGAGACCACGCGCATGCGCTACCGCTACGTCGACATCCGGCGTCCGGAGGTCCTGGCGGCGCTGACCCTGCGCGATCGCGTGACCCAGAGGTTCCGGCGCAGCCTCGAGCACCGCGGCTTCATAGAGGTGGAGACGCCCATACTGACCAAGTCCACACCCGAAGGCGCTCGCGACTTCCTCGTCCCGTCGCGCATGAGCCCAGGCGAGTTCTACGCGCTTCCCCAGTCTCCGCAGCTGTTCAAGCAGCTCCTGATGATCGGGGGGATCGAGCGCTATTACCAGGTGGCTCGCTGCTTCCGTGACGAGGATCTGAGGGCGGATCGCCAGCCCGAGTTCACCCAGATAGACATCGAGATGTCCTTCATCGAACAGGATCACATCCTGGAGATGATGGAGGAAGTCATGCACGAGGTGCTGGCCGAGGCGGGTCATGAACTCAGGCTGCCGCTTCCGCGCATGCGCTACCACGAAGCTATGGACCGTTTCGGCTGCGACCGGCCCGACACCAGGTTCTCGATGGAACTGGCCGATCTCTCGGAGGTCTTCGCCGCGTGCGACTTCAAGGTCTTCACCACTGCGCTGGAGAGCGGCGGGGTCGTGAAGGGAATCGTGGCCGCAGGCGCTGGGGACTGGCCTCGCTCGCGCATCGACGCCCTCAACCAGCTCGCGCTGGACAGCGGCGCAAAGGGTCTGGCGTGGGTCGCTCTCACCTCCGACGGAGAGGTCAAGAGCCCCATCGCCAAGTTCTTCAGTCCTTCCGAGATGGAGGCGCTTCGCGCCGCCACCGGTGCGGGGCCGGGCGATCTGGTCTGCATGGTGGCCGACGTCCGCGACGTCGCGAACGAGGTCCTCGGCATCCTTCGTCTGCATCTCGCCGACGTGCTCGAGATCCCGCGGACCGGATTCTCGACACTGTGGGTGGTCGACTTCCCGCTGTTCAAGTGGAATCAGGACGAGCAGCGCTGGGACTCGACCCATCATCCGTTCACGCGTCCCTTCGACGAGCACCTCGAGTTCCTCGAGGAGAGGCCTGGCGACGCGCTGTCACACTCCTACGACCTCGTGATGAACGGTCTCGAGATCGGGGGAGGCACGCTTCGAATCCACGATCCGCGATTGCAGTCGCGGGTGCTGGAATTGCTCGGGATCGGCCCTGACGAGGCCCGTGACAAGTTCGGATTCCTGCTCGACGCGCTCTCGCACGGCGCGCCCCCGCACGGGGGCATCGCTCTGGGGCTCGATCGCCTTGTGATGCTGCTGACTGGGGCATCCTCGATCCGGGACGTGATAGCCTTCCCGAAGACCTCGTCCGGGGCGTGCCCGCTCACCGGGGCGCCGGATGCGGTCTCCGCCCGGCAGCTGCATGAGCTGCGGCTGCGCGCCGAGTGATCGCCCCGGCACGGAGCGCCGCGGCCCGCGTTGTACCCTTCACGGACGCGGGGTAACATAGGCCAAGACTCTGCCTTGTCCGTGGCTCCGGTCCCAACGGTCGAACCATTGCTTTGTTTCTGGGAGTCCTACATCAACCCGGCGGAACGGAATCCTCCTTGTCTGGTTGGGGAAGCGCGAACCCGGGGTGCGGACACCCACCTGCCTGGGGCAGGTTCACCATCCGGGGACACGACAAGGCGGAGTTCACAAGTGCCGACACTCCCTGGAGGGTGAGCATGCGCAGACTACCCGCAGCACTCCTGTTGGCCGCGATCGCCGTGGCGCTCACGGCATGCGGAGGAGGTGGAGAGGCGACCACCGACCAGCCGGTCAGCGGAGCCGTTGCCCCGCCGCCGGCCGTCGCCACACCCGCCGGCGACATCCACTCGCCCACCGAGACGGCCGGCAACGAGCAGTTCCCCACCACTCCGGATTCCGTTCCCCAAGCCGTGCTGTCGCGGCTGTCAGCCAAGCAGCCGATGCTCATCTACTTCTTCGACTCATCTCAGGTGATCACCAGAGACCAGCGCCGCGAGGTCGATTGGGTCGCCAGGGAGTATCGGGGACTGATCGATCTCATGGCCTACGACGAGGATCTCGCCCTCAGGTCGCGCGAAGTGTCGAGCAGCGTCGAGCTGCAGAAGGCGATGACGATGGCGGGCCTCGTGGGAGTGAAGCACGCGCCGTACCTGCTGTTCGTCGACAGGGCGGGCCGGATCACCGGCCGCTTTGCCGGATTCACCGACCGGACGCTGTTGGAGCGCGAGGTCCTGCGCGCGACCGAGTAGCGGTTCTCGGCCAATCAGATGACCGATCTGTTCTCAAACGCCGCCGACGAGGCGCTGCTCCGCCACGCGCCCCTGGCGGTGCGCATGCGTCCGCGCGACCTGAGCGAGTTTGCGGGACAGCGGCACGCGGTGGGTCCGGGCACCTCCCTGCGGCGCGCGATAGAGCGTGACGAGCTCTCGTCACTGGTGTTGTACGGTCCGGCGGGATGCGGGAAGACGAGTCTCGCGCGGGTCATCGCCGGCGCCACGCAGGCCGCCTTCTGCGAGGTCTCAGCGGTCAACTCGGGCGTCGCGGACCTTCGCAGGGTCATCGACGAGGCCAAGGACCGGCTGGCCTTCTCCGGCCGTCGGACGATCCTGTTCGTCGACGAGATCCACCGGTTCTCGAAGTCCCAGCAGGACGCGCTGCTCCACGCGGTGGAGGACCGGCTCGTGGTCCTGATCGGAGCGACGACGGAGAACCCGTTCTTCGAGGTGAACGCGCCGCTCATCAGCCGGTCCCGCGTGGTGGACCTTCGACCGCTCTCCGACGAGGACATCCGGGCGATTCTCGCCAGGGCGGTTGAGGACGAGAGGGGGCTGCGGGGGCGCTGGACTCTCGACCCTGAGGCCGCGGATGCCCTGGTGCGGTCGGCCGGCGGAGACGCTCGCGTCGCTCTCAACGGACTGGAGGAGGCCGCCGCCGAGTCGCCCGAAGGCGGCGTCATCGATCGGAAGCTCGTCGAGGGATCGGGAGCCGCCCGCATCCTGTCGTACGACAAGGACGGCGACGTCCACTACGACGTCATCTCGGCCTTCATCAAGTCGATGCGCGGGAGCGACCCCGATGCCTCCGTCTATTGGCTGGCGCGGATGGTGTACGGCGGGGAGGATCCCAAGTTCATCGCCCGGCGCATCATGATCTTCGCCTCGGAAGACATCGGCAACGCGGATCCGCAGGCGATCCTGGTCGCACACGCGAGCTTCAAGGCGGCCGAGTCGATCGGTTGGCCGGAGTGCCGCATCAATCTGGCCCAGGCCGCCATCTACATGGCCCTCGCGCCCAAGAGCAACGCCGCCATCAGCGCCATAGACGCGGCGCTCGAGGAGGTCCGCACGGGCCCGGCACGACGGGTTCCGAATCACCTGCGCGATCGTCATCGTCCGGGTTCGGACACCTACGGGCCATACCTCTATCCACACTCGTATCCGGACGGTTGGGTGGATCAGGGCTACCTTCCCGAGGGGCTGGACTCGGCGCGGTTCTTCGAGCCGAGCCCACGAGGCTGGGAGGCCGAGCGAGATGGCCTCCGGCACAGGCGTCGGGCCGATCGAGACCGTCCGCGCTGACGGCCGTCAGGCGTGGCTGACTGGGACTCGGTGTCTGCTACACTCTTGCGTGCATCGATTCGAGGAGGCTTTGCCAGTTGGACGTGCGTGCAGCCCTGCTGGTCGCCCTCTACGTGGTGCTGATCGCGCTGAGTGGCACTGGTATCTGGGCGTTGGTCGTGGTCTCGCGGGCAGCGCTCTCGGCTCAACGGCTGGTCGAGGATCTCGGAGTGAGCCTGCCGCCGCTGGTGGACAAGGCATCCGCGACGCTCGACTACTTCAATGCCGAGATGGTGCGAGTGGATGGTCTCGTGACGCAGTTGGAGGAGGTCTCGGACCGGGTCACCTCCACGACCCGCGCGGCCTCGGAGATCGTCGGCGCGCCGGCCGCGGCGGTCGCCGGTCTCGGCGATCGTGCGAGGCGCTTCTTCTCGGTGCTGGTCGGCAAGCGAAAGCAGAGGCACTCGGATCCGGGGAACGCGTGAGCGCCGAGCCGCGGTGCGGCTCGTACGGACGACGGAGGCATGATGGAAGACAGTGACCGTGTGGTATTGAGCGTACCGTGTCGCGGGGAGTTCGCGAGGACGGTCCGTCTCGCCGGCGCAGAGCTCGCGGCACGCTCCGGGATGTGCATCGACGACATCGACGACATCCGTCTCGCGGTGGAGGAAGCCTTCGTGTTCGCTTGCGAGAGCTCGGGTGGCGGGCAGATGACCTTCTCGTTCCAGCTCGCTCCCGGTTCGCTGGAACTCCAGGTCGGACCGCTGCACACGGAGAGCGAGGATTCCAACGACGCCGAGACCGCCGCGCGCTACTCCAAGTTCATCCTGGAGTCGGTGTGCGATGAATACGAGCGCCTGGAGCGCGCGGACGGGTACTACCTGCGGCTCGTGAAGCGGACGGCGTAGGCGCGTGGCCAGCTTCCCGACAAGCAGGGGCCGCAAGACGACGCGCAAGCTCGTCTGGGACAGAGCGCTCACGCGCGAACTGTTCCGCCGATATCGCATCGAGGGCGACGAGGAGGCCAGGGACGAACTGGTCGAGATGTACTTCAACCTGGTCAAGTACCTCGCAAGCCGGTTCAGGAACAGGGGCGAGCCCCTCGACGACCTGGTCCAGGTCGGCACGATAGGGCTGATCAAGGCCATCGACCGTTTCGACGTGGAGCGCGCGGTCGAGTTCACGACGTACGCGACCCCCACCATCGTCGGCGAGCTGAAGCGCTACTTCCGCGACAAGGGATGGGCCATCAAGGTACCGCGCCGCCTGCAGGAGTTGTCCTTCAAGGTCAACCAGGCGATCGACGCCCTCACGCAGAGGCTGCAGCGCTCTCCCACGATCCCGGAGGTCGCCGAGTACCTCGAGGTCACTCCGGATGACGTCCTGGAAGCGCTCGAGACATCCGAGGCGTACAACTTCGTGTCCCTGGAGAGTGACCGGAACACGGACGGCGCCGAGTCGTTCTCGATCCTCGAGTACATCGGCAAGGACGACCAGCTGATGAACATCGTCGACGACCGCTCCACGCTCGCCGCCGCTCTCAAGTTCCTGACCCCCCAGGAGCAGCAGGTGCTGTATCTGAGGTTCTTCCAGGGCCTCACCCAGACCGAGATCGCGAAGCGGATGGACATATCACAGATGCAGGTGTCCCGCCTGCTCCGCAAGACGCTTCGGGTGCTTCGGGAGAACCTGGTTCCCGACGGAACGGACTGACCGTGACCGGGACGGCGGAACGGACCGAGCGCTGGAGACTGCTCGCTTTCCGCGTGTGGGCGATCATAGGGACGCTCATCCTCCTTGCCGTCGCCGGCACGGTGATGGGTCGGCTGTCCTCCGCCCTCGTTCCGTTCGGGCTCGCTCTGGTGATAGTCGTCTCTCTTCGCGGGCCGGTCGACGCTCTCGTCCGACGGAAGGTGCCTCGCGCCGTAGCCGTCGCCCTGTGCTATCTGGGCGCGATCATCGTCGTGTCGATCGCCCTGGTCTTCATCGTCCCGGTGTTCGCCACGCAGATCGGCGCCTTCGCCAAGGCGCTTCCGGACTACCTGAACCGGGCGTACCAGACATGGATCAGCATCACCGAGCCGAAGGGGAGCCGGGTCGTACCGGAATGGGTCACCACTGCGGTGCTCAACGTCAAGGACACGGCCATCTCATCCTTGGGCAGATGGTCGAGCGAGGGCCTGTCGATCGCCTTCGCCGCGGGGAGCCAGGCCGTGACGGCGGTGATAGACGTCATCCTCGCGCTGATCATCTCGTTCTACACGCTGATGGATCAGCGCAAGATGATGGACGAACTGCTCCTGGTGCTCCCGGACCGCTTCCATGAAGAGGTCCGGCACGGTTTCTCGACAGTGTCGCGGGTCCTCGGCGGGTGGCTGCGGGGGGCGTTCTTCGACTCCCTCGTCGTGGGCACACTCATCGCGATCGGCCTGACGATCATCGGCGTCCCATACGGGTTCGCGATCGGGATCCTCGCGGGAGTGATCAATATCGTCCCGTATCTCGGTCCCGCGGTGGCTTCCGTCCTGGCAGGTCTGTCGGGGCTTTTCGTGGATCCGTGGTTGGCCCTGTGGGCGGTCGTCATCGTCTTCGCCGTGCAGCAGTTCGACAACATGTGGCTCAACCCGCGGATCATGTCCCAGAACGTCGACCTTCATCCCGTGCTCGTGGTATTCTCCCTGCTCACCGGCGCCACCCTGTTCGGAGTAGCCGGGATGTTGCTCGCGGTGCCTGTCGCGGCGATCGTGAAGGGCCTGTTCGTCTTCTACTTCGAGCGCCGCACCCAGCAAAGCCTGCGATCCGAGGACGGAGCGCTGTTCCGCACGCTGCGCGGTACCGGCACGGAAGCGCCGGGCGAAGGCGGGACCCTCGCGAGTGAGGCCGTAGCCGGCGAGCACGACGAGGCCTAGGCACCGGCGAGGAGAGTCGAGCAGCCCCATGAAGTCCGCCGAGATCCGCGAGAGCTTCCTCTCCTTCTTCGAATCGAAGGGCTGCGTCCGCAGGCCCAGCTCATCCCTCGTGCCCGACGACCCCTCCCTGCTTCTCACCACTGCGGGGATGGTCCAGTTCAAGCCCGTGTTCCTCGGAGTCAGGGATCCGGGCTTCACGCGAGCGACCTCATGCCAGAAGTGCGTTCGGACCACCGACATCGACATCATCGGGACCACGGGCCGGCATCACAGCTTCTTCGAGATGCTCGGCAACTTCAGCTTCGGTGACTACTTCAAGTCGGAAGCGTGCGCCTGGGCGTGGGAGTACTCGACCAAGGTGCTGGGGCTTGATGCCTGCCGCATCCTGATCTCGATATTCGAGGACGACGACGAAGCCGAGGCCATCTGGCGAGATGAGGTCGGGGTATCGCCGGACCGGATCGTGCGCATGGGCGAGAAGGACAACTTCTGGTCCGCCGGCCCGACCGGACCGTGCGGCCCGTGCTCGGAACTGTACTTCGATCAGGGACCCGAAGTGGGTTGCGGCGAGCCGGACTGCGCTCCGGGATGCGATTGCGACAGGTTCCTGGAGTTCTGGAACCTCGTGTTCATGCAGTACGACCGGCACGACGACGGCTCGCTCGTCCCCCTGCCCAAGCGCAGCATCGACACCGGGATGGGCCTCGAGCGCATCGCGGCCATCCTGCAGGGCGTCCCGTCCAACTTCGAGACCGACATCCTGCGGGCCATCATGTCCGTCGCGGAGGAGATCACGGGAGTCGCATACGGGACGGCCGCCGGCAGCGACACGAGCCTTCGGATAGTCACCGACCACGCGCGCTCCATCACATTCCTGATAGCCGACGGGGTGTTGCCGTCCAACGAGGGGCGCGGCTACGTCCTGCGTCGCGTCCTGCGCCGTGCCGCGAGGCACGGCAGACTGCTCGGGATCGAGGACCCGTTCATGGGGCGGCTGATCGACGCCGTCGTCTCGCTCATGGGCGAGGCGTATCCGTCCATAGTCGAGCATCACGACCTGATCGCCCGGATAGTGCGCTCCGAGGAGCAACGCTTCTCGGTGACGTTGAAGCAGGGCCTGGTCCTGCTGGAGGCCGAGATCGAGCGCACAAGCCAGACCCGCGGACACGAGTTCGACGGGGGAGTGGCCTTCGCGTTGCACGACACGTACGGATTCCCGATCGAGTTGACGGCCGAGATAGTGGGCGAGGTCGGCCTGCGCGTCGACATGACGGCGTTCGAGGCCGAGATGTCCGGTCAGCGGGATCGCGCGCGCGCCGCCGTCAAGGACGAGGGCTGGGCCGCGGCGGGCAACGTCTTCGCCCGCTTCGCCGCCGCGACCGGACGCGTGGACTTCGTCGGCTATCAGTCCGACGAGTCGGACGCGGCCATCGTCGGGATCGTGTCGGACGGGCAGCCTGTCGAACACCTGGATGCGGGATCGCGGGGAGAGATCGTCCTGGACCGCACCCCTTTCTATGGCGAGCAGGGGGGGCAGGTCGGCGACACGGGCGAGATATCGTCCGGCGGGTCGGTGTTCAGGGTCGAGGGCACCCGCATCCCTGTCGCCGGCGCCGTCGCCCACGTGGGCGTGCTGGCCGAGGACGCGGAGCCGCTCGTGGTGGGCCAGTCCGTCCACGCCGCGATCGATCACATGCGACGCGAGAGGATCCGTCGCAATCACACGGCGACCCACCTGCTCCATTGGGCACTCGGTCTCGTGCTCGGCGAGCACGTGAGACAGTCGGGCAGCCACGTGGCTCCGGATAGGCTGCGCTTCGACTTCACGCACTTCGAGAGTCTGACTCCCGCGGAGCTCGGCAAGGTGGAGCGGATGGTCAACGTCAAGATCATGGAGGACCACCCCGTCCGTGCGTATGAGACCTCTCTGTCGAGTGCCCGCGAGGCTGGGGTGACAGCTCTGTTCGGCGAGAAGTACGGCGACATAGTCCGCGTGCTCGAGATCGGCAACTTCAGCCACGAGTTGTGCGGTGGCACGCATGTGTCGCGAACCACCGAGATCGGACTGCTGAAGATCGTCTCCGAAGGGTCCGTCGGCGCCAACCTGCGTCGCATCGAGGCGGTGACGTCGTTCGACGCGCTGGAGTCCGTGCGCGCCGAGGAGGTCATCCTGTCCGCGACCGCCGAGGCTCTCAAGTGCAGGCCCGCGGAGGTCGCCGATCGGGTGGCCTCCCTGATCAAGCGCGCGAAGGAATCCGAGAAGACGCTGGCGGGTTCGAAGCGGGACGCCGTCGACGACGGCGCGCTGGGTCGATACTCCGCCGCCGGCTACTCTCTGCGCTCGGGCCGCCTGGACTCGATGTCCATGGACGATCTGCGGCAGGTCTCCGACCGCATACGCGCGGCCG
The DNA here is from genome assembly GCA_963695385.1 of uncultured Coriobacteriia bacterium. GTDB lineage: Bacteria > Actinomycetota > Coriobacteriia > Anaerosomatales > PALSA-660 > JANYAK01. The sequence continues at coordinate 1,156,623 of OY968780.1, read as the reverse complement.
GCGGACCGGTGGCGGTCGTGATCGCCGGCGAATCCGAGGGCAAGGCTCTCCTGATGGCCGCCGGCACCGCCGAAGCAGTGGCGCAGGGTTTCGACGCAGGCGTAGTGATCAAGGCGATGGCGCCCCTCGTCGGGGGTGGCGGCGGTGGCAAGCCCCAGATGGCGCAGGCCGGCGGCAAGGACCCCGCGGGGATACCTGCAGCGCTTGACAAGGCGCTCGAGATCCTGGGAGCGTCGTAGGTACCGTGCGCAGGCTTGGGCTCGACATCGGCGAGAAGCGCATGGGTGTGGCCGTGTCGGACCCGTCCGGGCGCGTCGCGACGCCCTTGCGGGTGCTGGACGCCGGATGTCTTCGGACGGATCCGTCCCCGTTGCGCAGGCTGGTGGATGACTACGGTGTTGCCGAGATAGTCGTCGGTCTTCCGCTGACGATGTCGGGCGAGGAAGGCCCACAGGCGCGGCGCGTTCGCTCCACCGCCCAGGACATCGCCTCCGCGCTCGGGTTGCCTCTCGAGTTCTGGGACGAGAGACTCTCGTCCACCGCGGCCGAGAGATCGATGGGCGAGTCCGGAGCGGATTCCCGTGCCAGACGCGGGGCGGTCGACTCGGTGGCCGCCACGCTCGTTCTGCAGGCGTACCTCGACGCCCGTTCGACGTCGAGCGAGGACGGAGAGTGCTGAACATGCACGACGAGCAGGCGCCGGAAGTCGTGAATGAGGATACCGACTACCTTGGAGTCCGCGACGGTGGTATCGCCGAGCCGAGCCGGGGCGGATCGGCGCGCCGCGCGGCGAGCGGGCGCCGCGGGCAGCGGCCCCCCGTCCGGTCACGCAGGGGCCGAGGCTGCGCGATCGCCGCGGTCGTCATGCTGGCTCTACTGGCGATCGGGGCGGGGGCCGTGTGGTGGACTCTTTTCCGGGCACAGACGGACATCCAGCCCGGCGGGCCGGTCCAGCTCCATGTCCCGAAGGGCGCGAGCACCGCGGACATAGGCAGGCTGCTTGCGCACCGCGGCGTCATCGCGAATCCGCTGATGTTCAGGCTGCGCGCACGGATGACCCAGGACGCCGGACCGTTGAAGGCCGGCGTGTACGATCTGACCACGGGCACCGACTACGACCAGGCCCTCGCGATACTTCGGGCCGGGCCGCCGCCGATACTCTATTACACCCTCGCGATCCCGGAGGGTTGGACGATCACCCAGATAGCCGATCGGGTCGAGAAGGTCACGGGCATCTCCGCGGTGGAGTTCTCCAAGCTGGCTCGGACAGGGGCTGCCAGCTTCCCCTATCCGTTCCTCGAGGACAACAAGACCCGTTCCCTCGAGGGCTACCTCTTCCCGAAGACCTATCGCATCAAGGAGGGGAGCACGGCCCGGGATATCATCGACGCGATGCTGACCCAGTTCGACAAGGAGATAGAGGGGCTCGACATCTCATACGCGACGGCTCGCGGGCTGTCGATGCACGACGTCGTGACGCTGGCCTCCATGATCGAGCGTGAGACCAGGACGGCCAAGGACCGGCGTCTGGCGTCCTCGGTGATCTACAACAGGCTGTCTCGCGGCATGCGGCTCGAGATCGACGCCACCGTCCAGTACCTCGTAGGGAACAAGCGCAGGCTCCTGTACCGCGACCTTGGCGTGAAGAGTCCCTACAACACGTACCTGCACACGGGGCTGCCCCCCGGTCCGATAGCCAGTCCGGGACTGCCTTCGCTGGAGGCCGCCGCCCATCCGGCGCGGACGGAGTATCTCTTCTACGTGTTGACGGGTCGAGACGGGTCGCATAGTTTCGCCAAGACGAGCGAGGAGTTCCTCCGTCTCAAGGAGCAGGCGAGGAGGGGGCTGAAGTGACGGACGCGAGCGTTCCTGCGGTTCTCGTGGCCGGCGCCCGGAAGGTCTACCAATCCGCTCCGTGGAGCAAGCCGCGCACTGCGGTGGCGGACGTGTCCATCCAGGTTCCGCAGGGCGCGATCCACGGGCTCCTCGGGCCGAACGGTGCCGGCAAGACCACGACGATCAAGATGCTGCTGGGACTCGTGCGCCCGACGGCAGGCACGTTCGAGGTGCTCGGCAAGGACTCGAGTCGACCGGCCAACCGGGCGGCACTGGGCTTCCTGCCTGAACAGCCCTACTTTCCTTCTCAGCTCACAGCGGTACAGGCCATGACGCTGTACGCGAGGCTTGCTGGGACACCGGCCGAAGTCCGCGCGACCACCATCCAGGACCTGCTGGAGCGCGTGGGTCTTGAGAGGCAGGCGCACTCCAGGCTGTCGGAGTACTCACGAGGGATGCTGCAGCGCCTGGGCATCGCCCAAGCGCTGGTCGGCCATCCGAGCGTGGTCGTGCTCGACGAACCGGCCTCGGGCCTCGACCCTGTGGGTCAGCGCGACGTACGCAATCTCATGCAATCGCTCAAGGCAGAGGGGGTCACGGTCCTGCTCTCGTCCCACCAGCTGTCGGAGGTCGAGGCGGTGTGCGACCGCGTGTCTATCCTGGACCGCGGCCGGCTTGCCGCGGAAGGGCCCCTGGACGACCTGTTGAACGTCGCCGGGCGCACGTCGATCCGGGCAACCGGGCTCGGTGATCCACTTCCGGCCTCCGTCGCGAACCTGACGGACGACGTCGCCGCGTCGGGAGGCACGTGGGTGTTCTCGGTGCGGGATGCGGATGTGCGTCCGGCAGTGGACGCGATAGACGACGCCGGCGGGCGGCTGGTGGCTGTCGAGCCGAAGCGGGAGTCGCTGGAGGACTACTTCTCCCGGCTGTTGGAGCGTCAAATGCCCGCGGACGGGGAGACGTCGTGATAGGACGCCTGACTGCGATAGCCGGTTCGGTGTTCATGGATGCCGTGCGACGCCGCATAGTCTACGTGGTCGTGTTCTTCGGACTGGTGCTGGCCTTCGGGATCCCGTCCTTGCCGAGCTACGGCATGGGCGTCGTGATCGGGGTCTACCGGGAGGTGGCGCTCGCGCTGACGTTCAGCGCGTCGCTCGTCCTCGTGCTCGCCCTCGCCGCCGGCCGGGTGTCGTCGGAGGTGGAGCGTCGCACGGTCTACAACGTGCTGGCCAAACCGGTGTACCGGCTCGAGTACCTCGTCGGCTCCTGGCTGGGGGTCGTCGCGGTGATGGCGGTGACCATCGCGTCCTTCACCGTGATCGAGCAGGCCGTGGGGTTCATCCGATACCAGGACGCCATGTGGCGCCTCTGGGAGGGCGGGCTCGCGATCTGGATGGAGATGGGCGTCATGGCCGCGCTCGCCATAGCGGTCTCGGCGGTCGCCGGACCCGTTGTCGTGGTCGTGTCGTCGCTGACCCTGCTGTTCATCGGCCACTCGCGCGCCAGCGTCGTCGGCGAATCCGGCTCGGCGGTGATCAGGGCGCTGTATCCCTCGCTCGACACGTTCAACGTCATCAATCCGGTCGCCCATGGCTCGGGGATCGACGCCGTCCGCGCGGCGGGGATGCTGGTCGCCTTCGTGGGATGGGTGGGAGTCCTGCTGCTTCTCGGCGCCGCGGGCTTCGCGAGGCGGGACCTGTGACGTCGGCCCGCGACGCCCGGATGGCGCTGGTCGCGGCGGCCCTGTTGGGCTGTCTCCTGGGCGGACAGGCGATCGTGGACGGGAGGGCTCCGGCGACGGTGTCGTCCAGTCCCGGGGAGTCCGCCGCGCGCGCCGGGTTCGCATACCTGACCGGCCTTCGGCGGTTCGCGGCGCTGCTGATCTGGAATCGGCTCGAGCCGCAGTTCCACGAGTACTACGACGGGACGCCCCTCAAGACGCAACTGTTCGTGCTGCCGAACATGCGGATTGTGCTGCTGCTGGACCCCCGATTCATCCAGGCGTACTACATCGCCCCATGGATACTCATCGAGAACGCCCGCATCCAGGACGGTGTCGAACTGGCCCGTCGAGGCGTGATGGACAACCCGGACTCCGGACTGCTCCACGCGTCTCTCGCCCAGATCCTGGTCCTGCGGACCTCGGACTTGAAGGGCGCGGTGCATCAGGCCGACCTGGCTATGAGGTCGGACCAGCTGTGGGCGAGCGGCACGGAGCAGTGGCAGGCGATGCAGATGCTCGCGGGCGTCTACCGGACCGCCGGTCTGAAGCAGAAGGAGGCCGACGTGCGTCGCGTGATCCGCCAGATCGAGAGCGACCTCGGCGGCGCGCCCGGGTATCGCGATCCGGATGCGCAGTTCTGAGCGGGATGTCCTGGCTGACGCCCGATCTCTTCTACACATCCGTGTCCGCCGTGGAACTCGAGTCCCTGGCGGACCGGGGGATTCGCGGTCTCCTGATCGATCTCGACAACACCCTCCTCGCGCGCGACAGCCCCGATCTGCAGGAGTCGGCCTTCGATTTCGTCCGGCGCGTGCGGTCAGCGGGGATGACTGCCTGCCTCGTGTCGAACAACTGGCACGGCAGGGTGCATGCGGCGGCGCGGCAGCTCGGGTTCGGCCTCGTTCCGCGAGCCTTGAAGCCTCTCCCGTTCGCGTTCGCGCGAGGATGCAGGCTTCTCGGCGTCGACAGGACCGAGGCGGCCGTGATCGGAGACCAGCTGTTCACCGATATCCTCGGGGGAAACGCGGCCGGGCTGACCACCGTGCTGGTCTTGCCGTTGTCCTCCGCCGACCTACCGCATACCCTGTTGCTGAGGAGAATTGAGGCTCGTGTGCTTCGCGCACGCATGCCGATAGCCTGAACATGCGTGTGCCGGCGGAGAACGACGGAAGGTCCGCCCGGAAAGTGGAGAGAAGAATAGACGCTCACACGCGACTCGCCGGGGTCATCGGCTGGCCGCTCGACCACACGTTGTCTCCCGCGATGCACAACGCCGCCTACGCAGCCATGCGGCTGAACTGGGTCTATCTGCCGCTGCCGGTGAAGTCTGGCAGCGATCTGGCGCGCGTGACCGCGGCGCTCAGGGTCCTTCCCTTCGTCGGCTTCAACATCACGATGCCCTACAAGAGAGTGATGCTGAACATGTGTGACGAGGTGGCCACCGCCGCACGCCTCGCCGGGGCAGTGAACACCGTGCACGTGGTGCACGGTCGCCTGATCGGCTACAACACGGACTCGCGCGGATTCGTCGAGTCGCTCAAGAGCGAGGCCGGCTTCGAGCCTGAGGGGAAGCGGGCGGTCATCATCGGAACGGGCGGCGCGGCCGGCGCGGCACTCGTCGGGTTGCTTCTCGAGCGGGCGTCGCACGTGACCGTTGCCGGACGGCGGGTCGACGTCGCCGAGGCGATGATCGAGAACGCATCCGGGAGCCTTCGTGATACGGAGGCGTCGGCCGTCGGACTCGAAGAGGCGAGATCCGCCGTGGAGGAGGCCGACGTCGTGGTCAACGCGACGCCTCTGGGCATGTCGCCTGACGATGCACTGCCCGTCCGGGCGGAATGGCTTCAGCCGCGGCAGGTCGTCGTCGATATGGTCTATCGTCCCGCGGTGACGCCCTTCATGATGGCGGCCACGGATCGGGGCGCCGTCGCGATCGGGGGTCTCGGGATGCTCGTAAGCCAGGGCGCGATAGCCTTGGAGATATGGAACGAGGGCACTCAGAGCCCAGCACCACGGGACGTCATGCGCGCGGCCGCGCAGGGGCAGATCGAGTCGCAGGCCGGTCGCGCGGCGACGGGGACATGACGTGATGGCGGTCAGCGGCAAGCGGCTGGGCAAGATACTCGTCCAGGCGGGGGTGATCGACGAGGCGCAGCTGGCCGATGCCCTCGTCTCCGCCGAGGACGGCTCGCTGGCCAAGGCCCTGGTCGAAGGCCGGATCACCACTGAGAGCAAGATCGCGCAGGCCGTCGCGGGTCAGATGGGTCTCACTTTCGTGGACATCGGCGCCGTGCAGATCGACCCCAACGCGGCGACATGCCTGGCGAGCGATCTTTGCCGCCGCTACAACGTGCTGCCGATCGCCTTCCAGGACACAGAACTCGTCGTGGCGATGTCCGATCCAGCCAACATCTTCGCCATCGACGATCTCCGCATCGTCACGGGATACGAGATACGTCCGGTGGTGGCCACGGAGACCGATCTGCTGCAGGCGATCGAGCGGTTCGCCTCGATGCAGACGGATGTCGAGGAGATGGTCGGCGATGTCGCCGGCTCTCTCACCGGTCCCGGCATGGATGAAGAGGAAGCCACCGAGACCGGCGAGGAATCGGCGGTCGCGAAGCTGATGAACCTGATCATCACGGAAGCGATCAGGCAGGGTGCGGGAGACATATACATCGAGCCCCAGGAGCGCGATCTGCGGGTCCGCTACAGGATCGATGGCGTGTGTCAGGAGGTCGTCCGCAGTCCGAAGAAGCTCCACAGGCAGCTGATCAGCCGCGTCAAGATCAGCTCGGGGATGGACATCGCCGAGAGGCGGATACCGCAGGACGGACGCTTCGGTGTGGTCTTGGACGGGGCCGCTGTCGACTTCCGGGTCGCCGTCCTGCCCACGGTCGAAGGCGAGATGTGCGTCATCAGGCTCCTGCGCCGAAGCTCCATCATGATGTCGTTGGAGGATCTGGGCTTTCTCGAGCAGCCGCTCTCCAGGCTCATGGAGGCCCTGTCGAAACCGTACGGCTGCATACTCGTGACCGGACCGACGGGATCCGGCAAGTCCACCACCCTGTACGCGGCGATCAACAAGACCAACAATCCCAAGACCAACCTGATCACCGTCGAGGACCCGGTGGAGTACCGGCTCGAAGGTCTCAGCCAGGTGCAGGTCCACGAGCGGGCCGGCCTCACTTTCGCATCCGCGCTGCGTTCGATCCTGCGCCAGGACCCTGATACGGTGATGATCGGCGAAATCCGTGACAAGGAGACCGCGACCATCGCCATCGAGGCCGCCCTCACCGGCCATCTGGTGCTCTCGACGCTTCACACCAACGACGCCCCCTCAGCGCTCACCCGTCTGACCGAGATGGGGATAGAGCCCTTCCTCTCGGCGTCCGCGGTCAACTGCGTGCTGGCCCAGCGTCTTGCACGTCGGCTCTGCCCGTCGTGCAAGGAGGCGTACACCCCCACCGCGGAGGCGCTCCAGCGGATCCGCTTCCCCTTCGATCCCGGCAATCCTCCGACGCTGTATCGCCACAAGGGCTGCAAGAAGTGCAACAACATAGGCTACAAGGGTCGCATGGGAATCCATGAGGTCATGTCGATGAGCGAGTCTCTGGAGCGCTTGGCGGTGGAACATGCATCGGGCGACGAACTCGCCAGGCAGGCGGTCGAGGAGGGCATGGCCACCTTGCGCGACGACGGCTTCGCCAAGGTCCTGGCGGGTCTGACGTCGATCGAGGAGATCATGCGCGTCGTCGTGTGAGTCCCGACCCCGGCGGCGGTGCACGGCCAAGGGCTGATCCCAAAGCAGGCCTCCGGCGCGGTTGTCGCGGTTGTGCTGTCGTGCGACACTGGAGACCGAACGCCTCGGGATGGTCCGGGGCGCGCTGACGTGTCCTCAGACGGGTGCCCTCGCGCCCGAGTACGGCGGAGGTGCGACACGAATGGCAGACGCCGGGATCGGCGACTACTTCATAAGCGACGTGGATGCGGAACTGGATGAGGATGACGACCTCCTGATCGCGCCGGTCGTCGTTCCGCCGGTCCCCGCGCCGGTGGCGGCACCCGCTCCCGTCGCGCCGGCGACTCCGGCTCCGGCGCCTCCTGTGACCCCGCCGGGGCCTCAGGGCGTGGCTCAACCGCCGCGGCCGGCCGCAGCTGCGGAAGAGAGCGGCAGCCGCGTGCAGGCGACCGCCAAGCCGGTGAGCAGGGAGGACCGGCTCGTCCAAGCGCTCGATTCGCTGATGGACAACTCGCCGGACGTGCAGGCGAGTGCGCTCGTCAGCCTTGATGGCTTCACGATGGCCTCAGCGCTGCCGGAAGGTATGCAGGAGGACCGTGTCGGCGCGATGTCCGCGGCCATACTCGGCCTGGGCGAACGGGCGGCAGCGGAACTGGGACGGGGCCACCTGTCGCAGGTGTTCATCGAAGGCGCGGACGGGTACGTGTTGCTGATGTCGGCCGGCGACCGGGCCGTGCTGACGGTGCTCGCGGGCTCCGGGGCGAAGCTCGGGCTGGTTCTTTACGACATGCGACAGACCGCCGGACAGATCGGCGACATACTGCGATGACGCGCGTCGGCCGACCGGCCGACACGTCTCGATAGGGGAGAGCGGACCGCCTAGCATGGCACTGCGCGGCAACCTCAGGGACTTCAGCCTGCCGGACGTCTTCCAGCTAGTGACGCTGAGCGGGAAGACGGGCGTGTTGCGGATCAAGCGACTCGATGCGCACGGCAGTGTGTGGTTCCGCGACGGAGAGGTGTTCTTCGCGCAGTCAGACTGGCACCACGAGCCCCTCGGAGAACGCCTCGTCGCGGCCGGCAGGATCACCCAGAGCGCGCTGTCGAAGGCGCTGGAGATCCAGCGTTCCGAGCCGCAAGGCGGGCGACGGCTCGGGGGGATCCTCGTCGACGCGGGCTACACCTCGGAGAAGGTCCTCGAGGCCTTCGTCCAGGAACAGATCCAGGACACGATCTTCGACCTGTTCCGGTGGGACGAGGGTGATTTCGACTTCGAGACCTTGGACGCCGCGCCTGAAGAGGACATCGGGCTCTCGGTATCTGTCGAGAACATAGTGATGGAGGGATCTCGCCGGCTCGAGGAGTGGAACCGGATCAAGAAGAAGATCCCGTCGACCGACATCGTGTTCAAGATGGCCACGGCTCCCGGAGAAGGAACGTTCGACATATCCCTGAAGCCCGTGGAGTGGAACCTCCTGCTCAAGATCGACGGGACGCGTTCGGTGGCCGAACTGGCGCGAGAGTTGGGGCGCACGGATTTCGAGGTGGCACGGATCGTCTACGGCCTGTTCTCGGCCGGCCTGCTCGAGGTGCCCTCGGACGCCGAGGTTGAGAAGCTGCGAGCTGAGCGCATCGAACTCGACGCGGTCATCGCGGCGGAGGACGCGCGCAGGGTAAAGAAGCCGGCCGTCGAGGCCCGGAGGAAGCCCGCGTCTTCCGCGCCCGAGAAAGTCGCCGAGGAAGAGACGACCGAGGCCGCTCACGTGGTCGAGGAGCCGGCGTTCCTCACCGGAGAGCAGTCGGTCCCGAGCGCCGAGGACATGGCCGTCTTCGAGCAGATGATGGGTGCGGTCCTCGAGCCCCCTACGGGATCGGCTGGAGCATCCGCCCGGGCCGCGTCGCCGCCCTCCGTAGAGGCGCTGCCAGAGGTGGAAGCAGCCGTAGAGGCCGAAGAACCCGTTGAGATCGAAGCGCCTGTCGAGGCCGTGGCAACGGCGGAGGCCGTGGCACCGGCGGAGGCCGTGGCACCGGCGGAGGCCGAAGAACCGCCCGAGGTCGAGGCACCCGCCGGTGCTGAGGCAGCGGTCGAGGCTGAAGGAGCCCTCCAGGCCGACGCGCCAATAGAGACCGAGGAACTCCTCGAGGCGGAGGCAGAGCCCGAGGTCGAAACGCCCGTTGCCGCCGAGGTGACCCTCGAGACCGAGGTGACCGCAGGGGCCGAGGAACCCGTCGAGGCTGAGACGGCGGTCGATGTCGAGGAACTCCTCGAGTTCGAGGAGCCGGGCGAGCTCCAAGAGCCGGCAGAGGTCCCGCTCCTTGAGACGCTCCAGGCGGAATCACTTGCCGAGGCCGTGTCGGAACCATCGGAGGTTGCGCAAGAGCCGGTGCCGGAGGACGAGCCCGGCGAGGATCTCGCCGGTCTTCTCGAGTCGCTCGGCGCCGTCGAGGAGCAGCCCTCTGTAGCCGCGCCTCGCGAGCCCACGGGCGACTTCGCGGTCGATCTCTTGGCACTTGGACTCGGGGAACCGCCTGAGGATGAGGAACCGGTTCAGATCGCCACCGATACTGGGCTGGAGCTCGCCGGGGCCGAGACGGACGAGGCTGTCAGTGGTATCGAGCCGAGTCCGGAGCCTGACCTCGGATCGCGGCCGGACGAGTTGTCCGACATCCTGGGGACTCTGTCCGCGCTGGGCAATGAGACTCCTGTCGAAGTCATCCGCCCATCAGACACCGCTTCGGAGGACGATGCGCGCACAGCGCTCGAATCGGAGGATCAACCTTCTGCCGGCGTCATATCGACGGACGCATTCCTGTCCGACTTCGACAGCGGCGACGTGTCGTTCTCGGGGGGGCTCGGCGACGAACTCACCGCCCTCACTGGGGGCGGCACGGCTCGCACCCGACCGGCGGCGAGCGCCGCGAAGGTACCAGATATTCCCGGCAACGCGCACGTCTTGCAGCGCGACGCGCACATGAGCAAGGACCTCGTGATGCGAATCATCGAAGGCGTGAAGAACCTGTAGCCGAGTCTCGGATGGAGAAGCCAGAGAATGCAGTCAGTGAAAGTCGTCGTCACCGGCCCCTTCAATGCCGGCAAGACGACCTTCATCAAGGCGGTCAGCGAGATCACGGTCCTTTCCACGGAGCGTCAGATCACCGATGCGTCCGGTGAGGGACAAGGCGAGACCACGGTCGCGATGGACTTCGGTCGGATCACCATCTCGGATGACGTCGTACTCTATCTGTTCGGCACTCCGGGTCAGCAGCGGTTCTCATTCATGTGGGAGACGCTGTCCGAGGGAATGCTCGGGTTCGTCCTCCTGGTGGACGCGCTCTCAAACGACTCCGTGGCAGAGGCCGTCGCGATGATCGACTTCTTCACGAGCATGTCAGACGTGCCGTTCGTGGTCGCTGCCAACAAGGTGAAGGACGACGACACAGACGCACTGTCGGCTCTGCGAAGCAGGCTAGAGCTGTCGGACGATGTGCCCCTTCTGCCCGTGGACTCTCGTTCCAGGGAGTCGGTCAAGGGCGTGTTGCTCGGCCTGCTCTATCGCATACTGGACAGCATGGGCTGAGTGAGGTGGACACGAGGCTGGGCATCCTGATCGGCGCGTCGGTCTTCCTCGTCGCCGCGGTGGCATTCCTCGTGAGTTCCATCGTCGCCACGATCCGGGCGCGCCGATATCCGACCCGTTCCGGGGCCGTTGACGAGAACATGGCATTCGCCGTACAGGCGCCGGGTGGCTCGTCTCCGTCGAATCCGAATCCCCCTCAACTCGACATCCGCGAGCCGGCGCGTCGTGCGGATCAAGCCGGTTCGCTGATCGCGGATCGGCCCGGCGAGCCCGGGCCCGGGCGCATCAGGGCATGGGACGCGCCCTGGGGACAACAGGCCGGTGACGCGGCTGCGGCGCCGCCCAAGGTCGACGCGCTTCCTGTGCCAGGCACGGCGCAGGTCGCACCGTCGTTTCCCGTCGCCGCTCCACCCGCGACAGCGACGCCTGCTCCCGCCACCGCGCCGGCCCAGTCCGCGGCGACCCCGCCCCCGGTCGCTACGCCACCGGTCGTCACGCCACCGGTCGTCACGCCGCCAGTCTTCACCCCGCCGCCCCCGGTCGTCACGCCGCCGGTCGCTTCCCCGCCGCCGGTCTCCGCCCCGCCTTCTGCGACGGTGATGCCGCCAGCCGCCGCAACGGCGCCCCCGGTGGTGACACCGCCCCGGGTCTCTGCCCCGCCGCCCTCGGACGCTACGCTCCAGGTCTCCACGCCGTCCCCGGTCGTTGTACCCCCGGTCTTCACCCCGCCGCCTGCCGTATCCGTGCCGTCTACGGCCGCGGCGAAAGGAATCCCCGCGGCTGCGAGTCCGTCGGTCGACCTGACATCCCCTGCGGCACAGGCGCCGTCGTTGGCGACCCCAACCTTCGTTGTTTCGCCCCCCGCGGCGGAACTGCCCACGGTCGTGGCGCAACCCGCGCCCGCCCCGCCGCCCTCTGCCCCGGCGCCCACCCCCGCGCCCGCCCCCGCGCCGCCGCCCTCTGCCCCGGCGCCCGCCCCCGCGCCGCGGCCTGCCCCGGTGCCCGCCCCCGCCCCGCCGCCCTCTGCCCCGGCGCCCGCCGAAGAGATTCCGGCAGCGGCGCCGACATCAACGGAATCGGTGCCGTATCGCATGGTTGCGCCCGTGGAGATCACCTTCGTCGGCGATCCGCGACGCGTCGGGATCCGGCCCAACACGCCTACCTTCCTCCGCTACCAGCGACTGGCCGAAGTGCTGCTCGCCGACCTGAAGAAGGCCCGCGCGAACTGATCGGCCCCGGCGTCTCGGATCCCTGCGGTGCCCGGGGCCGGTCGGCGGGCTCTCTCGTGCTCCAGCCTGTCGGGTCGGGCGGGGATGACGTACCATGTGTCGAGGGCGGGGCGCGTCACCGCGCGCCCGGCTGCCGCTCTCCGAGAGGTGTCGAACAGCGTGGCAGAAGCCGGAGAAAGACTCGGCCAACTTCTCATGAAGGCCGGCGTCATCACCGATGGTCAACTCAACGATGCCGTTGAGGTGCACAAGGCCACCGGGAGTCCGCTCGGGCGCGTCCTTGTGGAACTCGGGTACGCGACGCAGGGCGCGATCCTCGCCGTCATGGCGCAGCAGATCGGTATCCCGTACGTGGACTTCACACAGCGGAAGCCCGATCCGCACGCGGTAGCCATAGTCCCGAAGGATCTCGCCTCCCGGTACATCCTGATGCCGGTCGAGTTCGACGACCAGAATCGGCTGATGGTCGCCATGGCCGATCCCCAGAACGTGCTGGCGCTCGACGACCTGCGCATCATCACCGGATACGAGATCCGGCCTGCGATATCCACGAAGGACGACATCCTGGCCGCGATCGAGGATGCCTACAAGGTCGCCGAGCATGTGGATCCGGACGAGTGGGGCGTCGGCGGCGAGGACTTGGCCAGCGAGGACCTGTCAGGGCTGTCCGAGGTGGTCTCCGACGCCCCGATCGTCAAGCTCGTCAACTTCATGATCACAAAGGCCGTGGCCGACAGGGCTTCGGATATCCATGTCGAGCCGCAGGAGCGGAATCTCCGGGTCCGGTACCGGATCGACGGCGTCCTGCACGAGATGATGACCAGTCCCAAGTCGACGCAGGCCGCGATCCTGAGCCGGTTCAAGGTCATGGCGGACATGGATATCGCCGAGACGCGCAAACCCCAGGACGGACACTGCGCATTGACGATCGCGGGACACAAGCTGGACTTCCGAGTCTCGACCCTTCCTACCGTGTACGGCGAGCGCGTCGTGCTGCGCATCCTGAGGAAGGACTCGATCCTTCTCCGATTGTCGGATCTGGGTTTCCTTCCGAGTGCCCTGGAGCGGTTCGAGTCGTCTTTCCGCAAGCCATACGGAGCCATATTGGTGACGGGGCCGACGGGTTCGGGCAAGTCGACTTCTCTCTACGCGGCCATCAACGTCCTCAATGAGCCGCACCGTCACATCATCACGGCCGAGGACCCGGTGGAGTATCGCCTTCCTGGTGTGAACCAGATCCAGACGAACCCGCGCGCGGGTCTCACTTTCGGCGCGGCACTGCGGTCGTTCCTTCGCTGTTCGCCGGACATCATCCTGGTCGGCGAGATCCGCGACCAGGAGACGGCCAAGATAGCGATCGAGTCCGCCCTCACCGGGCACCTGGTGCTCTCCACGCTCCACACCAACGACGCGGCCGGTGCCGTCACCCGACTGGTCGAGATGGGGGTGGAACCCTTCCTGGTGGCGTCGTCCGTGGACTGCGTGCTCGGGCAACGTCTCGCGCGGAGGCTGTGCTCCGACTGCAAGGAGGAATACGTTCCGCCCAAGCAGGTGTTGCTGGACGCCGGGTATTCGCCGGACAACCTGCCCGAGAAACTCCACCGCGCCAAGGGCTGCCAGAAGTGCGGGGGCACCGGCTATCGCGGTCGCATGGGGGTTCATGAGGTCCTGCTGATGTCGGAGGAACTGTCGCGTCTCACGGTGGAGGACGCGAGGGCGGACGAGATCAAGAAGGTCGCGGTCGCTCAGGGGATGCTGACGCTGCGGCAGGACGGGCTGGAGAAGGCCCGCATGGGGGGGACCTCGATCGAGGAGATCACCCGCGTGATCGTGTAGAGGCGGGGGGAGGACGGCATGGCACAGGTGGCCGCTACCCTGCGGGGTATAATCAGCCGGCAGTTCTTGCCGACAATAGATGGGATGGGCCGGGTTCTCGCCGCCGAGGTCCTCGTACCCACGTCGGCGGTCCGCATACGACACGGCGCTGAAGCAGCATTCGACCTAGACGAGCTGATGTCGCTGCTCCACTGAGCAGTACCGCGGTCTCTTTGAGAAGAGGACTCTCGATGTCGAGCTACAAGTACACGGTTCGCGACAAGGCAGGGAAGACTGTCGAGGGCTCCCTTGAGGGCGAGACCAAAGACGCCGTATCGGCTCGCCTGAGGCAGATGGGCTATGTGATCGTCAGCCTCGAGGAGAGCGGCGGTCTCCTTGCGTCGATGAACAAGATCACCTTCGGCACCGGCGTGAAGGCGAAGGACATCACGATCTTCGCTCGACAGTTCTCGACGATGATCAACGCCGGTCTGTCTCTGACGAAGTGCCTCACCATTCTCGGACAGCAGACCGAGAGTGACGGTCTCAGGACCGTCATCGCGCAGGTCGGCAAGGACGTCGAGTCCGGGCAGTCACTGTCGGACTCGATGGCCAAGCACCCCAAGGTGTTTCCGGACATCTTCATAAACATGGTCCGCGCGGGCGAGACGGGCGGTGTGCTCGACGAGGTCCTCAACCGCGTGGCCGACCACTTCGAGAGCGAGCAGAGGCTCAAGGCGAAGGTCAAATCGGCGATGACCTACCCGATAGCGATGGGCAGCATCGTTCTGCTCGTCCTGGTCGCGATGATGATCTTCGTGGTTCCCGTCTTCCAGGGCATGTTCGAATCCATGGGCGGGCAGCTTCCCCTGCCTACCCAGATCCTCGTCGACATCTCGGAGGGCTCCCGCAGCTGGCCGGGCCTGATCGTGCTGATCTTCGTGATCGGCGGCAATGTGTTCTTCCGGTGGTGGAAGAAGACGGAGAGCGGCAAGTACATGTGGGACAGCGTCAAGCTGCGGATGCCGATCTTCGCGCCCTTGGTGCGCAAGATCGCGCTTTCGAAGTTCACTCGCACCTTCGGCACCCTGGTGTCTGCCGGTGTCCCGATCCTGTCCGCGCTGGAGATAGTCGGAGCAACGTCCGGCAACGAAGTCGTGTCCAGGGCGGTCAAGAAGGTCCGATCCGCGATCAAGGAAGGCGAGACCATCGCCAAGCCGCTCGGCGAGTCATCGGTATTCCCGTCGATGGTGGTCCAGATGATCGCGGTCGGCGAGGAGACTGGCGCACTCGACACCATGCTCAACAAGATCGCCGACTTCTACGACGAGGAAGTCTCCACCGCCGTGGATGGTCTGACATCACTGATCGAGCCGTTGATCATGGCGACCATGGGTCTCGTGGTCGGTGGCATCGTCATCGCGCTGTATATGCCGATGTTCAACATCATCACGTTGGTGAAGTGACACTCGTCCGATCGTGCTCGGCCGAAACGTGATGGGGATCACTTCGGATCCCACCAAGGGCTAAAGCCCCGCGCATCCTCGCCGATACAGGAACAGGAAGGTGCGCGCATGAGGTGCGCACTCCACAAGAAAGGGGAGGTGGGACATCTGATGAAGATGTTCAAGAAGGACGAGGGATTCACTCTCGTCGAGCTCATGGTCGTCGTCCTCATTATCGGTATCCTCGTTGCCATCGCCATTCCGGTCTTCAATGCTGCAAGCGCGTCCGCCCGCAAGAGTGCCTGCCAGGCCAACCTGCGCACGCTTGACGGAGCCGTCGAGCAGTGGGTCGCCGCGAACCCGAACAACGACAAGACCAGCCTCGACACGCTGGCTCTCGCCCAGGCCGCGTTGGGCACCGCAGTGGCCGCCGACGGTTCGACCGGTATCTACGTCAAGGACTGGGTCAAGTCCACGACCTGCCCTGCCGGCCCGGCCACGGCTGTCTACAGCTGCGTCAACGGCGTGTTCGCGGACTTCGTCGGCGCCAACAACAGCCACAGCTACTAGGTCTTCCAGCTAGAGGAACGAACGCCCAGGAGCCGCCCGGTCGCATGGACCGGGCGGCTCCTCACGCTGTCCGGATGGGCCAGTCCTCGCAACACGCTAGAATGGCCTTCGGGCGCCTTCGCGCCGATCCTGTCCGGGTCCTCGGTGGTTCGGGGTGATGCGCTTGACTCTGGTTTCTTGGATACTCCTTGTCGCGCTGGGCCTGTACGGACTCCTGTTCGGCAGTTTCGCCAACGTCGTCATATGGCGCGTGCCTCGCGGCGAGTCCGTGGTGTCCCCCGGCTCGAGATGTCCCTCATGTGGGCATGCGGTCCGCTGGTACGACAACATTCCCGTCCTGTCCTGGCTCCTGCTTCGCGGCCGCTGCCGCGACTGCGACGCGGCGATCTCCCGGCGCTATCCCGTGGTCGAGGCGCTGTCCGGGGTGCTGTGGGTATCCGCCGGCCTTCGGTTCGGCCTGACCTGGCGCACTGCGGCGTGTGTCGTTCTCTTCTACCTTCTGCTCGTCCTGTCGTTCATCGACATCGACACATACCGGTTGCCGAACCGGCTGGTCGCGGTTCTCGCGGGGTGTGGGCTCGCGGGAGCTATGCTCTCTCAGCTGAGCGGCGCGGTCGCGGTCCCGGTGATCGGCTTCGTGCACTGGGGACCTTTCGCTACTCCGATCGGGGCATCCTTCCTGGGAGCGGCGCTGGGAGCGGGCTTCAGCGGGGGCATCGCCGCACTGTATGGGGCGCTCAGAGGGCGGACCGGGCTCGGGATGGGGGATGTGAAACTCCTTGGAGCCATGGGCCTGTTCACGGGGGGGTACGTCCTCATGGTGCTGTTCGCGGGCAGCATCGTAGGAGCCGTGTGGGGAGTGGTCGGTGCCGCTCGAGGCGGTCACGATGTGGCCCACCACAAGATACCCTTCGGACCGTTCCTGGCCCTGGGCTGCGTGCTCACCGTGCTCGTGGGGCCCGCTGTCTGGGCGTGGTACGCATCGCTCGTCGGGCTGGCCTAGAGGTCGATCGGAGCCGGCATGCATACCTGGTGTTCCAGTTGATGCTCACTATTGCCGATACTGATGGATGGCCCACCGATACGGCGCGAGTCCGCGCCGGCAGGAGTTGATTGCAGAGGTTGTCGTTGTGGCAATCGAGGCGGGCAGGAGAGGTCCACGGCCGCGAAGCCATACGGAGACTGTCGACGATGCGCGGTGGCGTGTGTGTACGAAGTTGCAAACCGGCCCTCGTAGCGATACATTCTCGTCGGGGTCGGCTAGTGGATTCCAGCGGGGTGCTGGAAGCCGGATGTGCTACTATAGGTTTTGGAGTTTCGCAGCACCATCATCGTAGCCTCTTCGCAGCAGGGAAGTGGGGACTCCAGTGGCCGTGATATCTCTCGGCTCCAGCCAAGCCGCGGTCGGACTCGACATCGGGTCGGACCACATCCGCCTCGCCCAGGTCAAGCAGACCGGCACTGGCTACCTGCTGACCGGCTACGCGATGACATCCGTCCCCATGGGTGCCGTCGTCGAGGGGGAGATCGTGGACGTCGAGGCCGTCGCGGCCTCCATCCGCGAACTCGTCCGATCCTCGGGCCTGCACCCGGTCAATTGCGCGATCGGAGTGTCCAACCAGAAGGTCGTCGTTCGCCTGATCGATCTGTCCTTCATGGAGCGGGCCGAACTGCAGGGCGCCATCCAGTATCAGGCTCAGGACTACATCCCGATACCGATCGAGGATGCGATCCTGGATTTCCAGATCATCGGCGACTACATGACGAGTTCCGACGAGCACATGATGGAGGTGCTGCTCGTCGCAGCGCAGCGAGACATGGTCGGCAGCGCCGTGCGCGCCGTGGAAGAGGCCGGTCTGAAGCTGCAGCAGATCGACGTGACGTCATTCGCCATCGTCCGGGCGCTCATGGGGACCGAGCAGAGCGTCCTTCCGGATGATGATACCGAAGCGGGTCAGGCGACCGGAGTCATCCACATCTCATCTGGGCTGACCAACATCGCGGTCGTCGAGCGAGGCGTTCCGCGCTTCACACGCGTCTCGGCGCTAGCCGGCAACCAGTTCACCCAGGCCATCGCGAACACGTTGAACCTGACGTTCGACGAGGCCGAGAATCTGAAACTGCGCCTGGGTCTTCCGGACATCGAGCAGAGGACTCAGGTCGAGGCACCGGCGGGCATAGACCCGGCCCGAGCCCAGGCCGCTCAGGACGCGCTCGAGCGCGAGGTCAGCAAGTTCATCGCTGAGGTGAGGCGCTCTCTCGACTACTACCTCACCCAGGCCACTCAGGTGCGCACCATACGCAGGATCCTACTGTCCGGCAGCGGCGCTCAGCTCGATCATCTGGCTGGGTACCTGGAGAAGGGCCTGCAGGCGGATGTCCGGCTCGCCGATCCGCTCTCGTGGATGCAGGTCTCCCCGAAATGCGCTCCGCTTGTGACCTCGGACCGCATGGGGTGTGTGGCCGCGATCGGCCTGGCCATGGGGACGGTGGCGACGTGATACGCATCAACCTCCTCCCGCCGGAGATAACCCAGAGGCGCAAGGACGAACGGCTGTGGCGCTGGATCGGCCTGGGCGCCGCCATCGTAGTCGTCCTTCTGGCGGGGATCTTCGTGATCGTGTCGATCGAGGTGTCGCTGAAGCAGAACGAGGTCGACAGCATCCAACAACAGGCCGAGGGCCTGCGTCAGCAGTCGAACCGCTTCAGGGTCTTCGCCGTGAAGCAAAGCGATCTGGAGGCCCGGAAGGCGGTCGTCAAGTCGGCCCTGACCGGCAGGATGGACTGGTCTCGGCTGCTCGCCGAAGTGGCGCTGGTGCTGCCGGGAGACCTCTTCCTGACCGCGATGCAGGGCAACGAGCCGAAGGCTGCGGCGCCCGTCGTGCCGGCGCAACCCGCGGGCGGGGATCTGACGATCGCGGGCAAGGCACTCGACTATCCCGATGACGTGCCGGATCTGGGCTACAAGTCCGTGGCCAAGATGCTGGTGCGGTTGGCGGAACTCGACCAGTTGGACAACGTGTGGATGTCGGACTCGGCCAAGCCGGTCTCATCATCGGCTCCGGGACAGACGACGGTGGATCCATACATCGTCTTCGGTGTCGTCGCCAAGCTCCCCACGTCCTCCACCCCTCCGCCGTCCGCTGCGGGCGTCAGCGCCCTGCCGACGCCGTGACGCCAGAATCGTCCTGGGAGAAGAGCTAGCCGATGAAGCTGACCTCGATGCAGAAGATGCTTGCGGTGGTCGCGGCGATGGTGCTCGGAGTCGTGATCGTCGTCGCGCTGCTGATCCTCCCGAAGGCGGGCGAACTCTCCCAGCTCGAGGCGGATCGGCAGGCGGCCGAGCAGGAGGTGGCGCAGACGCGCGCGCTTCTCGCACAACTGCAGCAGGCGAAGTCCGGAGCGGCCGTCACACAAGCCGCGCTTCTCAGGATCGCCAACGAGTTCCCCGAGAGCCCGGACCTCCCCTCGCTGATCATCGAGCTTCAGGATGTCTCCAATGCCTCGGGCGTCCGATTCAACCGGGTCACGCCGGGTGAGCCGGTCGCTCCTGCGGGGTCGCAGTACATGGAAGTGCCGATGAAGATCGCTCTTGTGGGCGGCTGGTCGGACATTCTCGACTACCTGCGACGCCTGAATCGCATGACCAGGGCGGTCCGAGTGACCAGCATCAACCTGATCCCTGTCACAGAAGGGGTCTCGCCCACCTCCACGGTGGCTCCGGATCTCACTGCGAATCTCGACCTGAAGGCGTATGTCATGTCCCCGGTCACCGCGCCGGCGGGTGTCGGCGCGACTGCGACAGTCGCTCCGGTGCCGACGCAGTGAAAGGAAGCTGGAGGTTCTCGACGTGACAGATGCATCCGGCTCTCCGACGCCGACCGGTCAGCCTGCCCCTCCGGGGTCGAGGGCTGGCTCCGGCGGCGTCAAGGCGTTCTTCTCGACGACTACAGGGCGCATCGTCCTGATCGTCGCAGCGCTCGCCTCGCTGGCTGCCATACTCGCGATCATCGCGGTCATCGTCCTGGGGGTCTTCCTCGGCTCGTCCGTGCAGCAGGTGGAGGAGGGTGTGGTACCGGGCGGAACGTCACCGAGCGCGCCGGCCTCCGCCCAGTCCACGGCGGCGGCGGTCCCAGACGTGCAGAACAGGCGGGTGTTCACTCCGCGGAACCCGTTCGAGCCCGTCTTCCTGCCCGCGACCCACAAGGCCACCGCGACGACGTCCAACGCCTCCACAGATCCGAACACGCTGACGCTGACCGACATAGTCGAGGAGAACGGCGTCCGAAAGGGAGTCTTCTCACTCGGCGGCACGACCTACACGGTCGGGGCGGGCGAACGCCTGGGATCGACCCCGTGGCAGGTCGTCAGCCTGAGCGCGACGAGCGCGACCATGATGTACGGCGACTCTCAGGTAGTGCTGACCGTCGGACAGGGAGTGGTGACGAAGTAGTCCGCAGGCCGGCTGGAGCGCGCGACAGGGCGGTCGGGCACGTCGGCCGCCCGCTTCATGTCCTGGGGCGATGATAGAATCAGATGACGTGCAGGTGGAGCCGGGAGGCGCCGTGGAGTACCGCACCGCAGGGGAATCGCACGGCAGGGCGCTCGTGGCGATCGTGTCCGGGGTGCCGGCCGGCATCAGATTGTCTCAGGCGCTTCTGGACGGGGACCTGACACGCAGGCAGTCGGGCTACGGCCGCGGCGGTCGCATGGCCATCGAGGCGGACAGTGCGCAGGTCATATCGGGTGTGCGGGGAGGCGTCACGACCGGGGCGCCCGTGGCGATCACGGTGGCGAACCGCGACTGGGACAACTGGACTGACGTCATGACCCCCTTCGGTGAGCCCTCGGACACCGCACGGGTCACCGCTCCCAGGCCCGGTCACGCCGATCTCGCGGGTTGCATGAAGACCGGGTCCCGCGACGCTCGCGACGTGCTTGAGCGCGCCAGCGCTCGCGAGACGGCCGCGCGTGTCGCGGCGGGCGGCGTGGCCAAGGCTCTGCTGGCCCAGGCGGGCGTTGAGATCGTCTCGTGGGTCGAACGCATCGGGTCCGTCTCGATACCGCCGCTTCCCGTCTCATCCGTGGACGCCGGCGGCCGTCGAGGAATCGGATGTCCGCTGCCCGGACACGGACGCGTCGGCCCGGATGCGGCGCGCGATCGACGACGCGCGGACCGCCGGCGAGAGCCTCGGCGGCGTGTTCGTCGTCGCGGCGAGGGGAGCGGTTGCGGGACTCGGCGGCTACGCAGAGGCCGTCGACCGCCTGGATGGACGTCTGGCGGGCGCCGTGATGTCCATTCCCGCGATCAAGGGCGTCGAGATAGGAGACGGCTTCGCCTCCGCGGCGCTGCCGGGTTCGGGGGTACATGACCCGATCCTGTTCGACGAAGGGTCCGGTTACCGGCGCGCCTCCAACCACGCGGGCGGGCTCGAAGGAGGCATGACCAACGGCGAGGTCGTCGTTGTGCGCGCAGCCATGAAGCCGATCCCGACGCTCATGAAGCCGCTTCCGACCGTCGACATGGACACGCACTCGCCCGCCGACGCCGCTCGGGAGCGCTCCGACGTGTGCGCGGTTCCCGCGGCGGCCGTGGTCGCCGAGAGCGAGGTCGCCATGGTCCTGGCCGACGCTTACTGTCGCAAGTTCGGTTGCGACTGCATGGGCGACATGGTCGTCGCACTCGAAGGCTACCGCCAGCGGATCTCGCGCTGAGGCGCGGGGGGCCGTGAAACGGATGGGACACATATTCCTGATAGGGTTCATGGGCGCCGGCAAGTCGACGGTCGGGAGGCTGGTGGCCCGGCGCCTCGGTCGACCGTTCGTCGACCTGGACGAGATGATCGTCGGTCGCGACGGGCGCGAGATCCGGGAGATCTTCCGAGTGGATGGCGAGGCGGCCTTCCGGTCGCTCGAGTCCTCCGCGCTGAAGGACCTGGAGGGCGCCGTGCCCTCGGTCGTGGCGTGCGGCGGGGGCGTGGTGGTCGATGACGGCAACAGGGCCGAACTCAAAGGGCTCGGCACCGTGGTGTATCTGCAGGTGAGCGCGCAGGAGGCCCTGGCGCGCATCGGAGACACCAGCGGACGGCCGATGCTGGCGGGCGCAGGCCCGGGAGCGGGCATGGCTGTGTCCTTGCTGCGCTCCCGCGAGGCGTTGTACGAGGCGACCGCGGACCTATCGGTGCAGACCGGCGGCAGGAGCCCGGCCCAGGTGGCCGAGGACGTCGTCGCGGCGGTCGGGGGGTACTCGGGATGAAGTCTCGCAGTCTCAGCGTGAGGTCCGAGCGCGGCAGCTACGACGTCCTGATCGGACGCGGACTGCTGGGAACCCTGGGGGATACCGTCGCCGGGGTGACGACAGGCCGCGCCGTGGCGCTGATCACCGACTCGAACGTGGACGGCCTCTACGGCGACGCCGCCGCCGCCTCCCTTGAGGCGGCCGGAGCGCGGGTCGAGAGGCTCGTCGTCCCCGCGGGCGAGCGATCGAAGTCCTGGGACGTCGCCGGCGAGACGGTGGCGGCGATGTCCGCCCGCGGGATCGAGCGGGACGACGTGGTCGTGGCGCTCGGGGGCGGCGTCGTGGGTGACCTCGCCGGGTTCTGCGCCGCGACGTACATGCGCGGCATCGGCATCGTTCAGGTGCCGACCACCCTCCTCGCACAGGTGGACAGCTCCATCGGAGGCAAGACCGGCGTCGATCTTCCTATGGGGAAGAACCTCGCCGGCGCGTTCTGGCCGCCTCTCGCAGTGGTCGCCGACACAGGTTGCCTGTCAACGTTGCCGGATGCCGAGTGGCGCAGCGGCATGGCGGAGGTCGCGAAGTCGTCTATCCTTGATGGTGAGGCGGCGGTCGCCGGACTCGAACGCGATATCGACGCGCTTGCGGCAAGGAAGCCGGCGGCGGTCGAGCGCGCCGTCCTCATGGCGGCGGGCCTCAAGGCGAGGGTCGTCTCGGCGGACGAGCGGGAGAGCGCGGGGCGAGAGGCTCTCAACTACGGTCACACGCTAGGGCACGCGATCGAGCGAGTGGCGGGATACGGAGCGGTGCCGCACGGGGCGGCGGTGGCGGAAGGTATGCGTTTCGCGGGGCACATCGCGGAGACGCTGTCCCTCGCGGACCCGGAATGGACGCTGAGGCAGGACGGCCTCCTCCGGCGGCTCGGCCTTCCTGCGGCCGGGTGTCCGTACTCGCCCGGGGACCTGCTTGCCGCGATGCGCGCGGACAAGAAGGTGCGCGCGGGCGCTGTCAGGTTCATCCTGAGCAGAGAGCCGGGTGTCTGGGAGGCGCTCGTGGTGCCGGACGAGACTCTGTCGTCTGCTTTGGACGAGTGGTGTTGCGCGTGACGCGCAGGGAAGCGGGGAGACCATGACCAGGGTGCTCATACTCAACGGCCCCAACCTCAACATGCTGGGCGAGCGGGAGCCGGGCGTATACGGACACGGCACGCTCGCCGACATCGAGGCGCTGGTCTCCCGGCGGGCAGGCGAGCTGGACTCGGAAGCGACCTTCGTCCAATCCAACGACGAGGGCTTCCTCATCGACTCACTGCATTCGGCGCGGGACGGCTTCGGCGCGGTCGTGTTCAACCCGGGCGCCCACACCCACTACTCCTACGCTCTTCGGGACGCCGTCGCCGCCGCGGGCGTGCCCGTGGTCGAGGTCCACCTCTCCAACATCTCCGCCAGGGAGGAGTTCCGCCGCACCAGCGTCATCGCGCCGGCCTGCGTCGGACAGATCAGCGGCTTCGGACCCCTCTCATACGTGCTGGGACTCGAGGCCGCGCTGGCTCACGTCAGAGCCGAGCGTTGATGAAGGCTGACGCGAGGCTCGCGGCCTACAGGCTGCTTCTGCTCGGCGAGGAGGTGGACGCCGCGCTGGTGACGTCCCACGCCAACATCCGCTACCTGACCGGCTTCGAGGGCGTGATGGACGAGGGCATCAACGCGGCATGTCTCATCACGTCCGACATCGCGCGCTTCTATACCGACTTCCGCTACGCGGAGGCGGCGCGCGCGGCCGCCGAGGGCACCCAGTGGGCGATCCACCTGCAGAAGGAGTCTCTGTACGTGGAGATGTGCGCCCAGTTGGCGGCCGAGGGGATCTCGTCCCTGGCACTGGAGTCATCCGTGCCGTATGGCAGGTTCAAGTTCATCTCCGAGCAGTTCAGCGGGCGGGTGCTGGTGGTCGACGGCTGGGTCGAGGAACTGAGGCAGGTCAAGGAGGCCGTGGAGGTCGAGGCGATCGAGCGGGCGGCAGCTCTGGCGGACCGTGCGTTCGACCACATCCTGGGGCTCATCCGGCCGGGGCTTCGAGAGGTCGACGTGGCCGTCGAGATCGAGTCGTTCATGCGCAAGGGCGGATCGGAGGGTGTCGCCTTCACCTCGATCGTGGCGAGCGGCCCCAACTCGGCGCGTCCGCACGCGGGAGTGACGATGCGCGAGATCGAGAAGGACGAGTTCCTGAAGATGGACTTCGGCGCCCGTCTCGACGGCTATTGCTGCGACATGACGAGGACCGTCGTGGTGGGCAAGGCGTCGGACCGGCACAGGTCGGTCTATGAAGCCGTCCTCGAGGCCAACGAAGCCGCGCTCGTGAGAGCGCGGGCGGGGATGTCGGGCAGCGACATCGACGCGATAGCGCGCGACATCCTGACGGCCAGAGGCTTCGGAGAGTCCTTCGGCCACGGGCTCGGCCACGGCGTCGGGCTATCGGTCCACGAGTTGCCCAACGTGGGCCGGACCTCGCGCGACCCCGTGCGGAGCGGGACGATCATAACCATCGAGCCGGGCGTCTACCTGCCGGGATTCGGCGGTGTTAGAATCGAGGACCTCGTTCTCGTGGGTGATGACGGCGTCCGCCTGCTCTCGCACTCACCCAAGCACCTCATCGAGATATAGAGGAAGGCAGCGCGAGACGCCCGGCCGATCCGCGATCCAGCCCCGCCGCCGGCGCGGGCCTGTAAGTGCAAGTGGGAATGCATCGGAGTCGAAGAACATGTCTGTGACGACGAACAACCTCAAGAACGGCATGTGCATCTCGTACGACAACAAGCTCTGGGTCATCGTGGACTTTCAGCACGTGAAGCCGGGCAAGGGCGGTGCCTTCGTGCGCACCAAGCTCAAGGAGGTGCGCAGCGGCCGGGTGGTGGACATCAGGTTCCGCGCAGGTGAGACGCTCGAGGATGTCCGGCTCGAGACGAAGAGCCTCCAGTTCCTCTACTCGGACGGCTCCGCGTACCACTTCATGGACACCGAGTCGTATGAGCAGTTCGAGCTGCAGGCGGACTTCGTTGGCGATGCCGCCAAGTGGCTTCGGGAGAACGACGTGGCCACTGTGCTGATCGCCGGTGGCGAGATGATGGGCGTGGAGCCTCCGATGTTCGTGGATCTCGAGGTCATGACGGCGGATCCGGGATTCAAGGGCGACACCGTCTCGGGGGGCACCAAGCCGGCGACGCTGGAGACCGGCGCGGTAGTCCAGGTGCCGATGTTCATCAACGTCGGCGAGCGCGTCAGGATCGACACCCGGGACGGGCGCTACATCACTCGCGTATAGTCGCTCGAGCGCGGTTCACGGTGGATGAGGTGGCGCGACTCCGCGCCACCTTCGCTATACTGGCCTTCTCGAACCGGCGGCCGCCAGGACGTGGCCGCCAGGGCTCGAGCCGAGAGACCTGAAGTGGGTGCCATGCGACCGGTACATATCTGTGACACCACCCTTCGCGACGCCCATCAGTCGCTCTGGGCCACGCGGATGCAGATCGGCGATATGCTGCCGATCCTTCCCAAGATGGACAGCGTCGGCTACTGGTCGCTTGAGGTCTGGGGCGGCGCCACCTTCGACGCCGCACTCCGCTTCCTGGACGAGAACCCCTGGGAGCGTCTGCGGACCATCAAGAGCCACTGCCCGAAGACGCCGCTGCAGATGCTGCTGCGCGGTCAGAACCTCGTCGGCTACCGGCACTACAGCGACGAGATCGTGTCCCGCTTCGTGCACGCCTCGAAGCGCAACGGCATCGACGTCTTCCGCGTCTTCGACGCGCTCAACGACATCCGCAACGTGGAGCCGTCCGCGGTCGCGATCAAGGAATGCGGCGGCCACTTCGAGGGCGCGATCTCCTACACGGTCAGCCCGGTCCACACTCTCGACACATACGTGGAGTACGCCCAGGCGCTCAAGGACCTTGGCGCGGACACCATCTGCATCAAGGACATGGCCGGCATGCTGACGCCGTACCGGACCGAGAAGATGGTCATGGCACTCGTCGAGGAGATCGGTCTTCCGGTCCACGTGCACTGCCACTACATCGGCGGCATGGCTCCGATGAACTACCTCAAGGCCGTCGAGGCGGGCGCCGAGATCATCGATACCGCCGTGGTGGCCCTCGCTTTCGGCAACAGCCAGCCCGCTGTCGAGATGATCGTCGCGGCGCTCAAGGAGTCCGTGTACGACACCGGCATAGACCTGGATGCCCTCTTCGAGATAGCGCACTACTGGGAGGGAGTCCGCACCCGGAAGAAGCTGCTGCGCGGCATCACCACGCTGCTCTCGATGGAGGTGTTCAGCCACCAGGTCCCCGGCGGCATGATGAGCAACCTCGTCTCGCAACTCGAGGTCCAGAAGGCCTCCGACCGGCTGCCCGACGTGCTCGAGGAGATCCCCAAGGTCAGGGCCGAGGTCGGGTACCCGCCCCTCGTGACCCCGATGTCGCAGATTGTGGGCACGCAGGCGGTCCTCAACGTGCTCACGGGGAAGCGGTGGTCCGTCGTGCCGCGCGAGATGAAGGATTACGTGCGGGGATGGTACGGGAAGGCGCCGGGTCCCATGGATCAGGGAATCGTCGCCAAGGTTCTCGCCGGCGACGAGATGCTCGCTCCCGACGTGCGCCCCGGCTCCCTCGTGACGACCAGGTACGACGACGTGGCGGCCGAGATAGGCGACCTCGCGAAGAGCGAAGAGGACGTCTTGATGTACGCCCTCTTCCCGAACGAGGCGCGGCAGTACCTGTCCGCTCACCGCGAAGGGGCCGAGAAGGCCGTCTTCATGCTGAGCGAGGAGATAAACACTTTCAGGGAGGAAGAGTCCGTGGACATCAACCAGATCCGCGAGCTGATCAAGATCGTGGAGGCCTCCGACATCACGGAGGTCGTGGTGGAGGAGAACGGCGCCGTCATCTCCGTCCGGAAGGGCGGCTTGACCGTGACTCCCGCCGGCGCGGCCGCGAACTCCGCGGTCCAGGCACCCGCTGTCTCCGAGGCCCCCGCGCCCGCAGAGGGCGCGCGACCCGAGGCGTGGCGCGAGGTGCGGGCACAGATGGTGGGCACCTTCTACCGCTCCCCGTCTCCGGGAGCCGAGCCCTTCGTCAAGGTGGGCGACCTCGTGGAAGAGGGACAGCCCCTGTGCATCCTCGAGGCCATGAAGCTCATGAACGATATCGAGGCGCCGGAGCGCGGCATCATCCGCGAGACGCCGCTCGTCGACGCGTCGCCCGTGGAGTACGGCACGGTCCTCTTCTACTACGAACCGGCTGTCTAGATGGCCCCGGGCGGCCGCTGACATGCACGAGTTCGGCAAGATCCTGATCGCGAACCGGGGAGAGGTCGCTCTCCGGGTCATCCGCGCGTGCCGGGAGATGGGCATCGGAACCGTCGCGGTCTATTCCGAGGCGGATCGTGACTGTCTACACGCCCGCATGGCCGACGAGGGCGTGTGCATCGGGCCCGCGCAGTCGGCGCTAAGCTACCTCAACGTCGCCAACATCATCTCGGCGGCGCTGGTCACCGGCGCCAACGCGGTGCACCCCGGATACGGCTTCCTCGCTGAGAACGCGGGCTTCGCCCGGGCGTGCGCGGACTCGGGTCTGACGTTCATCGGGCCCTCGCCCGACGCGATAGAGCGGATGGGAGACAAGTCCGCCGCGAAGGCGACGATGACCGCCGCGGGAGTTCCGTGCATACCCGGGTCGGACGGACCCGTGACCACCGAGGCCGAGGCGCTGGCCTTCGCCGAGACCGCCGGCTACCCGGTGCTGATCAAGGCGTCGGCGGGCGGCGGCGGCAGGGGCATGCGCGGCGCGGGTGACGCGGCCGAGCTCGTCGCGAACCTTCATCAGGCGAGGGCGGAGGCCGCCATAGCCTTCGGCGACGACACGGTCTACATCGAGAAGTACCTGCAGCGCCCACGTCACGTCGAGTTCCAGGTGCTCGCGGACACGCACGGGAACGCCGTGCACCTGTACGAGCGCGACTGCTCGGTGCAGCGCAGGCATCAGAAGCTGATCGAGGAGTCCCCTTCGCCGGCGCTGACCGAGGAGCTGCGCACAGCCATGGGCGAGGCGGCCCTGAAGGCCGTCCGCGCCGTGGACTACGTGAACGCGGGCACGGTGGAGTTCCTGCTCGACGAGGACGGATCCTTCTACTTCATGGAGATGAACACCCGCGTCCAGGTCGAGCATCCGGTCACGGAAGCGGTGACCGGGGTCGACATCATCAAGGAACAGATACGCATCTCCGCCGGACTGCCGATGCGTCACACGACTCAGGCCGACGTGACGCAGAGGGGACACGCGATCGAGTTCCGGATCAACGCGGAGGATCCCGCGGCCAACTTCCGGCCCCACCCCGGCCGCATCGAGGTCTTCAGCGCGCCCGGCGGACTCGGCGTGCGGGTCGACAGCCACATCTATTCGGGCTATCACGTCCCGCCCTACTACGACTCCCTGCTGGCCAAGCTGATCGTGTGGGGCGAGACGCGCACGGAGGCGGTCAACCGCGCCCGCCGCGCCCTCGACGAGTTCATCGTCGTGGGGATACCGACGACGATACCGTTCCACCAGGCCGTCGTGGAGAACGAGTTCTTCCAGCGCGGCGAGGTCTATACTGACTTCGTGGATACGCACATCCTGGGCGAGCAGTAGGGCCGAGGGGGTCGGGCATGGCATCGAACTCGAAGGCGCGGGCGGACTCTTCCTCCACAGGACTCAAGTTCGAGGGTCTGGATGTGGCTCAGGGAGTCCTGGAGACCATCGTCACACTGGCGGCCGAGGCCGTCGACGGTGTGGCCTGCGTGGACGGCACGGGCCTGGCCGGGCTCATGCAGAAGGCCGGTGTCTCCAAGCCGGTGGAGATCTCCGTTGGCGATGACGGCCGCTTCGCCGTGACCGTGCATCTGACGGTCGACCACGGTCGGCCGTTGCGCACCGTGGCCGCGGATGTCCAGGGCGCGGTGGCCGACGCTCTCGTGGCACAGACCGGGATCACGGCGTCCTCGGTCGACGTTTGGATAGACAGCATCGCGTTCCCCTCGGAGTAGCCAGCCCAATCGGACCTTCACTGGAGGCGACCACACACAAGGATGCTCGAACGAAGAAAGGCTCGCCACCAGGCGCTTCACATCCTCTATCAGCGGGAGATGACCGAGGAGCCGCTGTCGCTCATCCTGGCGGGGGGGACGCATTGCGAGGAGGACGGGGTTCCCTCGGATTTCTGCAGGCAGCTGCTGTACGGGATCGAAGCGCACCAAGCACGGATCGATGCCACGATCGAGGAGATCTCGGAGAACTGGACCCTGTCTCGCATGCCGCTCGTCGATCGCAACATCCTGCGTCTTGCCGTCTTCGAGCTGCTCTACCTGGACGACGTGCCCGACTCGGTGTCGATCAACGAGGCGGTGGAGATGGCCAAGCTCTACGGGGGCGATGACTCGTCAAAGTTCGTCAACGGGATACTGGGACGCCTGTCCGAGGTCTGCGCGGCCGGCGGCTTCAGGGAGGGTGCGACCGATGAGTGATGAGCGCCGCACGTTCGA
This sequence comes from uncultured Coriobacteriia bacterium, assembly GCA_963695385.1. Taxonomy (GTDB): domain Bacteria; phylum Actinomycetota; class Coriobacteriia; order Anaerosomatales; family PALSA-660; genus JANYAK01. The sequence goes on along the minus strand of OY968780.1, from coordinate 1,126,875 downwards.
ACAGACCAAGGCGCGGCTCGAGGAGATACTCGCCACGGTCAGACGCAAGGACACCTCTCTGGAGCAGAGCTTGGAGATGCTGGAGGAGGGTGTGCGGCTCGCCAACGTGTGCAACGAGCTGATCGACCAGACCGCGTGGCGCGACACCGAGGGCGGAGACGCCACCGATGGGTCACCGGCGGGGGCCGAGGGGGGAGAGCAGGAGGACGTCTCGGAGGAGGCGGTCCCGGGGACCGAGGAAGCGGACCCGGGTGAAGTCGAAAACGAGACTCCGACGGAAGCGGCCATTCCCGCAGTGGTGGCCGAAGACGACGAGCGCGACTGACTTGGAAGGCGCTCGGATCGGCAACGGAGCGATTACCTTTGGGCCGAAGCGGGTGGGGTCCAGCGCAGGGGGAGACTATGCTTGACGCGACCACGAGTGACCGGGCTGCGGGCTCCGAGGCGGACAAGGACGCGTAGTGAGCGCCGAATCCATTCTGGACACCATATCCTCGCCGGAGGACCTCAAAGGGCTTGACGGCGAGCAGATCGAGACACTGGCGGCGGAGATCCGGCAGCGGCTGGTAGAGACGGTCGCGACCACTGGCGGGCACCTGGCGCCCAATCTCGGGGTCGTCGAGCTGACCATCGGACTTCTCCGGGCGCTGGATACCCCGAAGGACCGGGTCATCTGGGACGTGGGGCATCAGGCCTACGTCTACAAGCTGCTTACAGGCAGGCGCGAGCGGTTCGGGACCTTGAGGCAGTACGGCGGCGTGAGCGGCTTCCCCAAGAGGAACGAGTCGGTCTACGACGCCTTCGACACCGGTCACGCGTCGAACTCCATCTCATGCGCGCTCGGGATGGCGCAGGCTCGCGACGCCAGGGGCGGAAGCGAACGCATAGTGGCCGTCATAGGCGACGGCTCGATGACGGGCGGCATGGCCTTCGAGGCCCTCAACCACGCCGGGCATCTCGGCGCGAGGCTCGTCGTGGTGCTCAACGACAACGACATGTCGATCTCCGAGAACGTCGGCGCGCTGGCCAGCTACCTAGCCCGGGTCCGGCTCGACCCCCGTTACACGAAGCTGCGCGACGGGGTCGAATCCCGGCTGGCCAAGATCCCGCGGCTCGGCCCGGCCATCGTCGCGGCTGGCGAGGTGGCCAAGGAGTCGTTCAAGCAACTCGTGGTCCCGGGGATGCTTTTCGAAGAACTCGGATGGACGTACGTCGGACCCATCAACGGTCACGACGTTTCCAGCGTCCAGGAGGCGATCGAGTGGTCGGCCGAGGCCGAGGGCCCGGTGATCATCCATGCCGTCACGCGCAAGGGCGCGGGCTACGCGCCGGCTGAGACCAACCCGGACATCTTCCACGGGATCTCTCCGTTCGAGGTGGCCACGGGCAAGGTGAGCGGATGCGGCGGCGTGTGCTCCTACACGGAGGTGTTCGGGGCGGCGCTCGTCGAGGAGGCCGTCCGCGACGAGCGTATAGTGGCGATCACGGCGGCCATGCCGTCCGGGACGGGACTCGACGTGTTCGCCGCGGCGTATCCTGACCGATTCTTCGACGTCGGGATCGCGGAGCAGCACGCCGTCGGTCTCGCTGCCGGACTGGCGCTGGGCGGGATGCGGCCGGTCGTCGCCATCTACTCGACGTTCCTTCAAAGGGCGTACGACCAGGTGATCATGGACGTGTGCCTTCAGGACCTGCCGGTCGTCTTCTGTCTGGACCGGGCGGGACTGGTCGGCGAGGACGGGCCGACCCATCACGGGGTCTTCGATCTGACCTACCTTAGGACCGTCCCGAATCTCACCCTGTGCGCGCCCGCCGACGAGGCCGAACTCGTCGACATGCTGCACACCGGCCTGGTCTCGGGAGGTCCCTTCGCGATCCGCTATCCGCGTGGGCGCGGTCAGGGCGTGGCTCTGCCGCAGCAGCCCTCGACGCTGGACGCGGGGCGGGCGCAGGTACGGCGGACCGGCACGGATGTCGCGCTGCTGGCCGTCGGGCGCATGGTGGGCGTGGCGGAGGAGGCGGCGCCACTCCTCATGGAGGCGGGCGTGTCCGCTTCGGTCGTCAATCTCAGGTGGGTCAAACCGCTGGATCTCGAGACCATCGCGTGGGCGGCGCAGAAGCACGCGCTCGTCGTGACCGTCGAGGAGAACAGCAACCTGGGCGGCGCCGGAGCCGCGGTGCTCGAAGCGCTGTCCGACATGGCGCTCACCCCTCCGGTGATGCATCTGGGGGTGCCTGACTGCTTCGTCTCCCACGGCGCGATGGATCGTCTGCTCGCCGATGTCGGGCTCACGCCCCGGGCGGTGCGCGACGCTGTCATAGGCCGTCTGGAGCGCGTGCATTCGGGAGAGGGCGACCGTCATGACACGCCGCAGAGCAGACGCCGCACTCGCTGAGGCCGGGCACTTCCCCTCGCGCGAGCAGGCGAAAGCCGCGATCCTGGCGGGCAGGGTGAAGTCGGCCGGCGTACCCGTCACCAAGGCCGGTCAGCCCGTCGCCGATGATGCGGTGTTCGAGGTCGAGCCGGGGCGCGAGTACGTCTCCCGCGGCGGTCACAAACTCGCCGGCGCGCTGGACGCGTTCGCCTTCGACGTGACCGGGGTGCGGGCAGTGGATGTGGGCGCGTCCACCGGCGGGTTCACGGACTGCCTCCTGCAGCGCGGCGCATCCTCGGTCACAGCGGTGGACGTCGGATACGGGCAGCTGGCGTGGTCGCTGCGCACCGACGACCGGGTCACCGTGGTCGAGAGGACCAACGTCCGGCACATCGAGGGCGACCTTCCCGGCGCGCCTTTCGAGCTGGCGGTCATCGACGTGTCTTTCGTGGGGCTGGCCAAGGTGCTTCCCGGCGTGGCATCGGTACTGTCCCCGGGCTCCGAGGTGCTGGCGCTGGTCAAGCCGCAGTTCGAAGCCGGTAAGGCGCGCGTGGGAAAACGTGGTGTGGTGCGCGATCGGGACGTCCATGAAGACGTGTTGAACGAGGTCCTGGCGGCGGTCTCGGAGCAGGGATGGTCCGTTCTGGCGCTGACTTGGTCGCCCATCGCCGGTCCGGAAGGTAATATCGAGTTCTGGATCCGGCTCGCGCGCGGCGTGGCGCCGGTGGACGTCCACCCGGAAGCGGTCGTGCGCGAAGCGCACGAGTCGTTGGGAGGGAGATAGCGACTTGCGCGTCCTGCTGGTTCCGAACGCGGACAAGGGCCGCGCCGTCGAGGCGGCGCGAACTCTGTCGACATGGCTGGTCGACGCCGGCCACGAGCCGGTCCTCGCCGAGCCGGACGCGCTGGCAAGCGGGCTGGAGGATGCGTCCGTCTCGCCCGGGGCCTTCGGCGAACTCGATCTGGCCGTCGCCCTCGGCGGAGACGGGACGATCCTGAAGGCGGCCCATCTCCTCGCCGGCGCGGACACGCCGATCCTGGGGGTCAACCTCGGACAGGCTGCGGATTCCTCGCGGGCGCGGACGAGCGCGATCTGCCGGGGGTTGTCGGAGACGTGCTCTCGGGCGCCGGGGTCGTCGAGCGGCGCTGCATGCTCGAGGTGCGGCTCTCCGTCGGTGGCCGGGAGGCCGGTGTGCACCACGCGATGAACGAGGTCTTCGTCGGACGCGGCTCCGGAGGGCGCGCGATCGAGGCGGCCGTGGCAGTCAACGGGGACGGTCTGCTGAGCACGGTCTGCGACGGGGTGATCGTGTCCACGCCGACGGGGTCGACCGCCTACGCCCTGTCGGCGGGAGGGCCGATAGTGTCACCGGACGTCAGGGCGATGCTGCTGGTCCCCGTGGGGCCGCACACCCTGTCGACCCGGCCGGTCGTGCTGGGGCCGGAGGATGAAGTCACGATCACGTTCCCGGATCCCGCGCGTGCGGACGCATGCGCGGTCATCGACGGGGATGCGGTGCAGTGCCGCAGATCGCTGGACCGCATCGAGGTAAGGCTCGGCAGGCGCGACGTCTCGCTGGTCAAGCGGGACGGGCGCGGCTTCTACCGCGCGCTTCGCGACACGTTCTTCAGCAAGGGCTAGAGGGATGCTGGAGGAGCTGCATGTCGCCGACCTCGCGCTGATCGAGGACGTGTGGCTGGAACTGGGGCCCGGACTGACCGTGCTCACCGGTGAGACCGGCGCGGGCAAGACCGTGCTGGTCGGCGCGCTCAAACTGCTGCTGGGCGATCGCGCCGACCCCACGATGGTGCGCTCCGGCGCCGCGGAGGCGGTCGTCGAGGGGCGATTCGTCCTGGATGGGACGGAGCACGCGGCGCGCCGTCGCATCTCGGCGGAGGGTCGCAGCCGCTGCTATCTGGACGGCGAGATGTCGACCGTCTCGGGCCTGAGCGGGCTGCTCGGTCCGCTCGTCGATCTCCACGGCCAACACGACCACCAGGCGCTCCTGGCGCCCGCGAGCCACGCGTCATACCTCGACCGGTTCATAGGAGAACCCGCTCGCCAAGCTCAGGACGCCTACCGTGCCGCATGGAAGGCGCGCGCCGAGCTGGCGCTCGAGCGCGACCGGCTGGCCGAGGCGATGCGCGATCGCGAGCGCCACGTGGAGTCGCTCGCGGCCCGGATCGCCGAGATCGACGCTCTCGACCCTCGACCGGGCGAGGACGAGGAGATCGAGCGGCGTCTCCCGATGCTGCGGCACGGCGAGCGGTTGACCGCCGCCGCGTCGGCGGGCTACCGCGCTCTGAGGGAGGACGGCGGGGCATCCGACATCGCGGCCGAGGCGGCCGCGGCGATGCGCGGCGCGACCGGCTTGGATCCCACGTTCGACGGTCTGCTCGCCAGGGTCGAGAAGGTGGTGACCGAGCTGGACGACGTCGGTTCGGAGATGCGACGGTACGGTGAAGGAGTGTCGCACGACCCCGCGGCGCTCAACGAGGCGGAATCCAGGCTGGCGGCGCTCGCCGACGCGAGGAGGAAGTACGGGCCCACGCTCGGCGACGTGATCGCCGCGCGAGCCGAGGCGGCCGAGCGGCTGGACGCCCTCGAGTCCGGCGGCCAGGGCCTGCGCCGCGCCGAGGAACGCCTCGAGGCGTCTGAGACGGAGCTCGTCGGGGCTGCCGCGGCGCTGAGCGCCCTGCGCGAGGGGGCCGTCGACGGCTTCGTGACCCGCTTGGGTGAGGCGGCGCGCGATCTGGCCATGCCGTCGGCGGAGTTCGGGGTGGCGTGCGCCGGACTTCCACGGGACTCCTGGACGGCCGAAGGTCCCCAGCGCATCGAGTTCCTGTTCACGTCCAACCAGGGGGAGCCGCCCAGGCCGCTCGCGCGGATCGCCTCGGGAGGGGAGGTCTCGCGCGTCATGCTCGCGCTCAAGAGCGTGCTCGGAGCCGCCGACGTCGTGCCGGTGCTCGTCTTCGACGAAGTGGACTCGGGTATCGGCGGCGCCACCGCGCTGGCCGTCGGCCGCAGGCTGGCGTCTCTGGCAGCCCGCCACCAGGTGCTGGTGGTGACTCATCTCGCGCAAGTCGCGGCGTACGCGGATCATCACATGGTGGTCGAAAAGGCCGACGAGGGAGGGCGGGCCGTCACGCGCGTCCGGACGGTCGCGGGCGAGGCCCGCGTCGCGGAGATCGCCCGCATGCTCTCCGGCAGCGACACGGAGACGGGGCTGGCGCACGCGCGGGAGCTCATCGGGACCGTCACGGCCGGGGACGTCTGATACACTCGCTGACGGCCCCGCGGCGGCTTCGGCCGCCCGGCCGGCGTCCGGAGGGACCGCATGCGCTTTCAGGGAACAGCAAGACTCGGCAGACGCACCAAGGACCTCGTCAAGCGGCTGGGTTCCTCCGATATCGCCATCATCGACCACGCGGACCTCGACCGCGTCAGCGCTGAAGGTCTGCTGGCCACGGGCGTCGAGGTCGTGGTCAACGCCTCCCGGTCGATCAGCGGGGCCTACCCCAACCTGGGACCTCTGATCCTCGCGCGCGGCGGGGTCGTCGTGCTCGACGATGTGGGGCAGCGCGTGTTCGACATCGTGCGCGACGGCCAGACCGTCGAGCTCGCCGGCAGCGATCTCATACTGGACAACAAGATCGTCGCCTCGGGCGTCCGGCTGACGGCGGAATCCGTGGAGAGGGCCATGGAGGACGCGAAGGCTTCGATGGGCGACGTTCTCGACCGCTTCGCGCGCAACACCCTCGATTACCTCGACAGGCAGCGGGACCTCCTCACCGAGGGCACCGGGTTGCCGGACGTGAAGACCTCGATGAGCGGCCGCCACGCGATGGTCGTCGTGCGCGGATACGACTACAAGGAGGATCTCAGCACCCTTCGCCCCTACGTCCGCGAGATGAAGCCGGTGCTGATCGGCGTCGACGGCGGGGCGGACGCCATCATGGAGGCGGGTTTCACCCCGGATGTCATCGTCGGCGACATGGACTCGGTGACCGACGAGGCGCTCCGAAGCGGGGCCGAGCTGCTCGTCCACGCCTATCCGGACGGACGGTGCCCGGGGATGGCCCGCATCGAGGCGCTGGGCCTGACCGGGACTCCGTGGCCCCTGGCGGCCACCAGCGAGGACCTGGCGCTTCTCCTCGCATACGAGAAGGACGCGGACCTCATAGTGGCGGTGGGCACTCACGCCAATCTGATCGAGTACCTGGACAAGGGTCGTCAGGGCATGGCGTCCACGTTCCTGGTCCGCCTCAAGGTCGGTCCTAAGCTCGTCGACGCCAAGGGTGTCAGCAAGCTGTACCGGTCGGCTCCGGGTATGCTGGATCTCGCGCTGATCGTGGGCGCCGCGCTCGTTCTCGTCACCGTGATCGTGATGATCTCGTCCAAGGCGCGTTCGGGACTCGGGCTGCTGCTGCTCAGCCTTCGCGCCTGGCTCGGCCTGTGACCATCGAAAAGGAGTGCTGAGGGACCGCATGTACAACCTTCGCTATCACATCGCCTCGCTCGTCGCGGTCTTCCTCGCGCTGTCGGTGGGACTCCTGCTCGGTACCGTCGTGGTCGAGCGCCGCGTGGGGGAGAGCACGAAGGCGACGCTCGTGGACCGATTGACCGAGAAGCAGGACCAGATCATGTCCGAGAACCAGGCTCTCAAGAGGCAGCTGGACGTGCTCGACGGCTTCTCGGCCGAGGCCTCGGCCGAGATCGAGCGGGACCTGCTGAAGGGCCGCAGCATCCTGATCATCGGCGACACGGGTCCCGCCGAAACGGTCAAGCAGGCTTCCGACGCCGTCCGGGCGGCCGGCGGGACACCGGTGGAGGCCACCCTGTTCGGGCCGAACATGGGCCTGGACGATCCGAAGGCCAGGACGGCGGCCGCCAAGGCGTTGGCCACACCCGAGGCCTCGATCGTAGAGACGCTGGTGGTCACCGTCCTCTCGCGCGAGTGGTCGACGCCGGGTGACGCCCGCGTGCTGACGAGGGCGCTCGTGTCGGCGAGGGCACTGCGGCTGGACGGTCTCGAGCCGACGGCGACGGTGGGCGGGGTCATCGTGGTCGCGTCGTGGACCGGCGGTCCGGACGCGGCGGCCATCTCACTGGCCAAGTCCCTCCAGCGACCGGGGCGTTTCGCGATCGGGGTCGAGAGCGTCAAGCGACCGACCGGGATGGCCAAGGCGGCCGTGGACGCGGGGCTGTCGGGTGTCGACGACGTCGGGTCATCCCTGGGCCGCCTCTCGACCATCTGGGTGCTGGCCGGGCGCGCGGGAGGTCACTTCGGCGTTCAGCCCGGGTCCGAATCGGCCTATCCCGAGCCGCTGTTCCCCGGACGGTAGTCTCGCGGCCTACCCGCGGTGCTCGAATGCCAGCCGGACCAACGCCATCGCCACGTGCGCGAACTGGCGGCCCCGGTGCGAGAAGCCGGCGATGTCCCGGCCAGTGGCTGCGTGACTCATGGTCGTCGGCACTTCGAGCACACGCAGGCCCGCGCGCATGGCGCGCACCGTGAGTGCGACCTCAACGCCGTAGCCGAACGCGAACGGAGTGACGGCCTCCAGCGCGGAGGAGGCGATCGCTCGCTGGCCCGACAGCGGGGCGGCAGGCGAGAACGCGTCCCCGCCCAGCAGCCTGATCCCGACGCGTGCCAGGCCCTTCACCAGCCCGAAACCCGCTTTCCCGAGCGGCGGCGGGAACGTCGCGATGGTCATGTCGGCGTTGCCCCGGAGAACGGGCCCGATCAGCCGCTCGCCCTGGTCGGCCGTCTCGTCGAGATCCCCGTCCAGCAGCACGAGCACGTCGACGGAGTCGCGGACGTGGGCGTATCCGGCGTCGAGGGCGGCGCCTTTGCCTACGGTGCGCGGAAGGGAGAGCACCTCGGCGCCGGCCGCCGCCGCCAGTCGCGCGGTGGAGTCGGATGAGCCGTCGTCGATGACGATGATGCGGTCGATGCTCTCCACGGTCGCGACCGCCGTGACGGTGGCTGCGATGCTGTCGGCCTCGTTCAGAGCGGGTATCAGCGCCACGACGGTCATGCCGAGGCCCGCCTGGGGGAGAGCCTCGCGAAAGCCCGCTTCGCCATGGCGATGCCCTCGTGGAGCTCGTCGACGCGCATGAGCGCGATCAGGCCGTAGGCGCTCGCGAGGCCGAGCGCGCCGCCCCCCGCTAGCTGCAGCAGGAAGCCGAGGCGCGACGCCGTCAGGCCGGGGGTGAGCCAGGTGACGCCCCACGCCAGACCGCCGGCCAGCACCGAGGCGAGCGCGACCCGTGCGACCGCGGACAGTATGCGGCGTCCGCCCAGCAGGCCCCGCCGTCGCCGCAGGATCACAAGCAGCACGATCACGTGGAGAGTGTAGTAGGTGGCGTCGCCCGCCGGGATGCCGAGCAGGCGCCACTGTCCCAAGCTCGTGAGCGACGTGAGCCCCCAGTACATTCCGACCTGGACCACGGTCAGAAAGACGTTGGTGATCATGGGGGTGAGGCTGTCCTGCTGCGCGTAGAAGGCCCTGAGCGTCAGCATATAGGCGGCGAACGAGAAGAGCCCCAGCGCCCACACGGCCAGCACGCCCGCGACCAGCGGAACCGCGCGATCGGGGAACGCTCCCGTGCGGTACAGCTTCACCAGTGGCTGCGACAGCGCGATCAGCATCGCCGCGAACGGTATGACGAGCAGCGCCGTGACGCGCAGGCCCCGCGAGACGGTGTCGCGGAACGCGGTCCAGTCCACGCGGTCGGCCATCTCGGACAGTTCGGGGAACAGCGCCGTCATGTACGCGACGAACAGGACTCCGTAGGGAAGCTGGTACCAGGTCGACGCGTAGGAGAGCACGGCGGAGCCGTCGGGGAAGGCGAGGGTGGCAAAGGCGGTCTTGAACGATACCGCGACCATGTTGACTGCGACGTAGCCCAAGATCGGCCAAGTCTTGACCAGCATCTTGCGCAGGCTCGGGTCGTGGACGTCCCAGGACCATCTGAAGCGGAATCCCACCTTGAGCAGCGACGGGATCTGGGCCAGCAGCATGGCCAGCACCCCCGACGTCGTCCCGACGCCCAGCGCCACCAGCGCCAGATCGGGGCGCGACGCTCGAAGCGGTATGTAGAAGCCCAGCAGCGCGACGATCACCACGACGTTGTTGAGCAGCGGAGCGATCGCCGGCGCGAGGAACCGCCTCTGGCCGTTGAGCACCCCCGTCGTGATGGCGCACCAGCCGTAGAAGACTATCTGCACCGCGAAGAACCGGAACAGGTACACGGCCAACTCCCGCTCGGTGCTCGACTTCGTGAAGGTCTGTGTGTAGACGAAGACCTGCGGAAAGACGGTGCCGATGAGCGCGACGGTCCCCAGCGCCACCAGCGTTATCGAATACAGGGTGTTGGCGAGCCGATAGGCGCCGTCGCGGCCGTCGCGCGCGAGCTTCTCCATGAAGATAGGGATGAACATGGACGAGAGCACGCCCCCCGCGAGCAGCTCGTAGATCATGTTCGGGATGTTGTTGCTGATGTTGAAGGAGCTGGCGACCGGGATGCCGCGCGCGGCGCCGAAGGTCACGCCCAGCGCCACGGCCATGGCCCACATGCGGATGAAGCCGGTCACGCGCGAGGCGGCGGTCGACAGCGACATCGACGCCGTCGAGCGGGCCACGGAAGGCGGAGGCGATCCGGGTTGGGTGGTGATGGCGCGCCTCGCTTCCGCCCGTCGGTTGCGGCGCCTCCTCGCGCCCCCGACCATTCTATCCGAGACCGCCGCGTCGCCCTCGCGGAACCCGGATCGGACGCCGCCTGCGTCGCCTCCCGGCCACCTGTCCGGTCAGACGTCTTCCTGTATACTTCGTCGCGGGCTCGCCGTCCGGTGCCCGTCCAGCCGCCTGGCGGAGGGATCCGGCGTGAAGCCCCAGCCGCGTACGCATCCTCCCGGCGCGGGCAGGGGCCATGCAGCACGGACGGAGCGAGTAGTGCCGAGAAGGACCCTCATAGCCGCCGCCACCGTGATGATGGCGGCGCTTCTCATTTCCGGGTCCGCGCACGCGGCTGCGACCCCGCGCGAGCCGGGACGCGTGGTCATCTTGCTCGCCCCCTACATGACCTGGGACGACGTCGCTTCAGGTCCGATGCCCGAGACCCGCAAGGTGGCCGGAGCGGGGCTGGTCGGGAACATGAACGTGCGCAGCGGCGCGATCGGGGCGGGCCCCTTCACTGTGGTCGGAGGCGTGCTCTCTCTGTCGGCGGGCGCCAACGTGTTGTCCGACCCTCTCGCGTTGGCGGGATACGACGTCTCGGAGCCGTTCGAAGGCGGGACGGCGGGCGACGCCTACCGCAGGATATTCGGCGATGCGCCGGGCCAGGCCGAGGTCTGCTACCTCGGATTGCCGAAGCAGCATCGGGCCAACACGCAGACGGCCTTCAACAACCGCCTGGGCGCCCTTGGCCAGGCCGTGCGCGACGCCGGCGGTGTCACGGCGGCGATCGGCAACTCCGACCTCGGCGTCGGCGCACCTGCCGCGGGGCGGTCGCGTCCTGCCGCCATAGTCGCAGCCGACGAGGCCGGGCTGGTGATGCGCGGTGAGGTCTCGGACCGCCTGCTGGTCGCGGATCCGGCCGCGCCCTTCGGCGCGAGGGCTGACACGCCGGCAGTGCTTTCCGCCTTCGCGAGCGCGACCGCCGGAGTATCACCGGCGGTCCCGTCGCTTGTGGTGATCGACACCGGCGACCTGGAACGCGCGCAGGCGTGGGACGGCATCGCGACCGCCGGAGCGATCGAGGCGCAGCGCCGCGAGGCCCTGACGGCCCTCGACGGCGTCGTTGGGGCGATGTCACGGAGTCTGGATCGCGACCGCGACCTGCTCGTGGTCCTCGCGCCCGCGGTGCCCGAGGCCGTCGGCGAGGCGACGGCGTTCGGGCTGCTGATCATGCGCGGTCCCGTCGGGTCGGGCCTGGCCAGGACCGCTTCCACGCATCGGGACGGGATCTGCACGATATTGGACGTCCCGGCGACGGTCGTGGACGTCCTCGGAGTGAGCAGGGCGCCGGAGATGGTCGGCAGTCCGATCTCCGGCACGGGCGGTGGAGCCTCCCTCGCCGACCGCCTAGCCTCCCTGGGCTCAGCCAATCAGACCGCCATGGCGGTGGAGTCCGTCCGCATGTCCACGGTCAACGCGTTCATCATGATCACCGCGCTGGTCCTTGTCGGCGGGGCACTCCTGCTGTATCGGGGCTCGCCCGATGCCCCGGGCCCCGTCTGGACGCTGGGGCGTTGGCTGCTCGTCCTGATGCCGTGCATCCCGCTCGGGGCGCTGTTGCAGGTCGCCATCTGGGCGCGGCCGCCATCCGGAGCCGCCGTCCTGGGGGTCCTGGCCGGTGCGGCCTTGCTGACCTGGGTCTCCGCGATGCTGCTGGCAAGGAACGGCGCCTCCCAGACCCCTCTGATCGCGGTCACCGGCGCCACCTCGGTGATACTGGTCGTGGACCAGTGGATCGGCGCGCCTCTGTCCTTCGGGCTCTTCGGGTACTCGCCTCTGATCGGCGCGCGCTACTACGGCATGGGAAACGAGATGGCGGGGCTGCTTCTCGGCTCGGCGATGGTGTGCTGTGCTTTGGCGGCCGATACCTGGAAGGGCGCCGCGTGGGTCGATGTCCTGCGCAAGTGGGCTTGGCCGGCGATCGGAGCGCTCGTGATCGTCACGACCACGGCTCCGTTCCTGGGCGCGAACATCGGCGCCGCCGCATGGATGACGGTGGGCTTCGCCGTCGGATGGTTCATGCTCAACGGCAAGCGCATCTGGACGTGGCGCAACGCCGCGACGATCCTTGTTCTGGTCATCGTCCTGGTCGCGGGGATGGCATCTCTCGACGCGCTGGGCGGTTCCGACACGCAGACGCACCTGGGCAGGGCTGTCTCCGGTGCCGAAGGCGGATCCGGTGCCGCGGGCCTGTGGTCGATGATCGTGCGCAAGGCCGAGACCAACGTCCGCGTGCTGGGGCGCACCAACTGGACATGGCTGCTGGGCGTCGTGCTGCTGCTGCTCGGGTACATGCGCTGGCGCCCGCGAGGCGAGTTCGCCGCGATGCTGCGGGCCAACCCGGCATTCGCCGCCGCGCTGGGCGCCGCTCTGTTCGCGGGTCTGGTGGGCTACTTCACGGAGGACTCCGGGATCATCATCCCGGCGCTCATCATGTTGCCGGTCGGCGTGACCGCCATGTACCTGATGCTCTCCCAATCGAGCAGGAAGCCCGGTGATGTCCTGTGACAGGCTTCGTAACGGTAGTCGTCGCCCTACTCCTGGCGGTCGCCGCGGCCTGGGGGCTGCCGGCTCTGGGACTCCGGATGCTGTGGCCGGTCATAGCCGATTCGGTGCCCAAGGTGCGCAACTACCGCGGCGTCGAGGTCGGCGTGGGTCTGGGGGTCGTGTGGCTGATGTGGACCGTGGCGATCGCGCTGGTCTCGCGACTGGCGCCGGCCGTCGTGCCGGTGGTGGCGATGGCGTCCGACACGGCCGTGTGGAACGCGATGTGGCCCGGCCGGGAGTTCGCGTGGCCGCTGGTGCTCGGGGCGTTCGCATTCGGGTTCGTCGACGACATGTTCGGGGACCGGTCCGTGCGAGGGTTCCGCGGCCATCTCGCGGAGATGCGGCGGGGCAAGCTCACCACGGGAGGGCTCAAGCTACTCGGGATCGGCCTGCTCGCCGCCGCCTTCGCGGCCGACTCGTCGCAGGTGGCGGGAGGAGCCGCCGAGGCGATGGGTCCCGTCATCCCGTTCCTCACGTGGCTGCTCGCCACAGTCGTGATCGCCACGTCCGCCAACTTCGTCAATCTGCTCGACTTGCGTCCGGGCCGCGCGCTGAAGGGCTATTCCGCCCTCGCCGTGATCGGCTGCCTGGCTTCCGGCGTGGCGACGTGGGAACTGATCGGGGCCGGCGCCGGAGGCGTGAGCGTGCCCGCGCCGGTCCTCGCACTCGCGGCGGTGGCGGCGATCGCCGTCTTCGTGCTCGGTCCCGTGGTGGCCGTGTGGCGCTACGATCTGGGCGAGCGGGGAATGCTGGGCGATGCGGGCGCCAACGCGATGGGCGCTCTGGCCGGCTACCTTCTGGTCGTCCAGCCTGCCGCTTTGGGGGCTCGCGATCGCCGCGGCGGTCCTGGTCTTCCTCAACATCGTCAGCGAGAAGGTATCGTTCTCCGAGGTCATCGAGCGCAACGGGTTCCTGTCGTGGCTGGACGGGCTAGGCAGAGGGCGCGGAAGGGGGCGTGCGCGCGGCAGCGGGCGCGCGTCGGGTTCGGCCGGATCGGATGCGGACAACGGGAAGGGCGGCGCGGCGCAGCAGTCATGACAAAACACATCTTCGTGACCGGTGGAGTGACATCGTCTCTGGGCAAGGGCATCACCGCGGCATCTCTGGGCAGACTGCTCAAGAGCCGGGGGTTGAAAGTCACCATCCAGAAGCTGGACCCGTACCTCAACGTGGACCCAGGCACGATGAGCCCGTTCCAGCACGGCGAGGTCTTCGTGACCGACGACGGGGGCGAGACCGACCTCGACCTGGGGCACTACGAGCGCTTCATCGACGAGTCCCTGTCCCGCGACTGCAACGTGACCGCCGGCTCCGTGTACTCGACGATCGTGACCAAGGAGCGCCGCGGGCGACTTCCTCGGCGGCACCGTCCAGGTCATCCCGCACGTGACCAACGAGATCAAGGAACGCATCATCCGGCTGGCCGAGCAGACCGCACCCGACGTGATCATCACCGAGGTCGGAGGCACGGTCGGCGACATCGAGTCGCTGCCCTTCCTCGAGGCGATCCGCCAACTGAAGAAGGACGTCGGCCGCTTCAACGTCTGCTACATCCACGTGACCCTGGTGCCCTTCATCGCCGCCGCCAACGAGCTCAAGACCAAACCCACGCAGCACTCCGTCAAGGAGCTGCGAGCGATAGGCATCCAGCCCGACTTCATCGTCTGCCGCTCGGACAGGCCGATAGACGCCGGAGTGAGGCGCAAGATCGGCCTGTTCTGCGACGTGGACGCGGCCGCGGTCGTGTCGGCGCAGGACGCCCGCTCGATCTACGAGGTGCCCGGCAACCTGCGGCGTCAGGGCCTCGACGAGATGGTCATCGAACACCTGGGTCTGGAGTGCGGCAGGCCGGACATGGCCGAGTGGAACTCCTTCGTCCGCCACAGCCAGTCGCTCACCGACACCCTGCAGATCGCCCTCGTGGGCAAGTACGTCCAGCTGCCCGACGCATACCTCTCGGTCAACGAGTCGCTGAAGCACGCCGGCATCTTCCACGACCACGACGTCAACATCCACTGGGTGGACGCGGAGGGCATCACTCCCGAGGAGGTCGACCAGATCCTGACCGAGATGGACGGCATCCTCGTGCCCGGCGGGTTCGGGGTGCGCGGCATCGAGGGCAAGATACGCGCCGCCTGCTATGCACGGACGAACAAGGTTCCGTACTTGGGCATATGTCTGGGTATGCAAGTGGCGGTCTGCGAGTTCGCGCGAAACGTCGCCGGCCTCGAGAACGCCAACTCCACCGAGTTCGACCCTGCCACCCCCCATCCGGTCATCGATCTGATGGGGACCCAGGTCGACGTGCACGACATGGGCGGCACGATGCGCCTCGGCAGCTACGCCTGCAAGGTGGCGGAGGACAGCAAGGGCTGGGACGGCCTACGGCGAAGAGGTCATCCACGAGCGCCATCGTCACAGGTACGAGGTCAACAACGCCTACCGCGACAGGCTGACGGACGCGGGACTCGTGATCTCGGGACTGTCGCCCGACGAGAGACTCGTCGAGATGATCGAGATGGCCGATCACCCGTGGTTCGTCGGGCACCAGGGCCATCCGGAGTTCAAGAGTCGCCCGACCCGGCCCGCGCCCCTGTTCCGCGACTTCATCGGGGCCGCCGTCGCCTACAAGTCGGGCCGCAAGTCGTGAGCGAGAACCTTCCCGCGGCCGACGCGCGCCTGCTCGAGACGTTCCTCGATCTCGTGCGCATCGACAGCCCCTCGGGCCGGGAAGGGGAGGTCGCGCGGTACGCTGAGGCGGCGCTCGCGGAATGCGGGGATGACCGTTCGCTTCGACGATGCGGACAAGGTCCTGGAATCCGAGTGCGGCAACCTGATCGCCGAGATGGCGGGCACCGCGCCCGGGCGCACGATCGTGATGAGCGCGCACATGGACACGGTCGAGCCCGGTTGCGGGATCGAACCGGTCGTGACCGACGGCGTCGTGAGTTCGCGCGGGGACACGGTGCTGGGAGCGGACGACAAGGCCGGGCTCGCGGCGATCATCGAATGCGTCCGCCGGATCCACGAGTCCGCGACCCCGCACGCGGCGATCCGCGTCCTGCTGACCGTCGCCGAGGAAAAGGGCCTTCGGGGCGCGAAGGCGCTGGTCGAGAGCGACATGAGCGGAGATCTCTGTCTCGTACTGGACGCCGCCGGCGCGCCCGGCGGCATCGTGACCGCGGCACCCACGCACTACACCTTCTTCGCATCCTTTCGCGGTCACGCCGCGCATGCCGGAGTCGAACCGGAGAAGGGCGCGTCGGCTGTCGCCATGGCCGCCAACGCCGTGACCTCGATGCGGCTGGGGCGCCTCGACCCTGAGACGACCGCGAACATCGGCCAGATCATGGGGGGAGGGGCGACCAACGTGGTGTCGGCGACCTGCACGCTGACCGGCGAGTGCCGGTCCCTCGATCCGGCGAAGGCCGAGTCCGTGCGCGCGGAGATGGATGCGGCGATGCGCGCGGCGGCCAGGTCCCACGGGGGCAACGTGGATGTCGAGTGGACGAAGGAGTACGACGGGTTCCGCTTCGCGGACGACGACGAGCGATTGGCCATCGTGCAGGACGCCTGCCGCGACGTGGGCATCGAGCCGAGACGGTTCCACACCGGGGGCGGCTCGGACGGATCCGTCTTCAGCGCGAAGGGGCTCGCCTCCCTCGTGCTGTCCAGCGGGATGATGGACGTGCACGGCACCGCCGAGACGCTCAAGGTGTCGGACCTGGTGGCCCTCGAGCGGCTCCTTCTGGCGGTCATCGAACGCGCGAGGGAGTGAGCTTTCGCACATGCGCCTGGTCTGGGGGACGGTAGGCGAGGTCGTCGAGCGGCGGGCGGGCCTGCAGCGGCTGACGGTGACGCTCGACGGCGGCGACGAGGGTGTCGCGGTCTCCTATCCCGATCTGACCGGGGAATGCCGCGCGGGCGACAGGGTTCTGCTGAACACCACGGCGGTCGATCTCGCGCTGGGGACCGGTGGTCTTCACTTCGTGACCGCGCGGGCGGACGCCGAAGCAGGCGCGCAGGGCGTGTCGCTCGACCACCCTTCGGGCGGCCACATCATGAAGATGCGCTACACGCCGGCCCAGCTGGACGTGGTCTGCGCCGAGTCCGAAGAAAGCGCGACCCACGCGGTGATGGCGGCCGCGGACGGAGTCGAGGGCATGCCTGTGGTGTGCTGCGGACTGCACAGCCAGCTGCCGCTCGCCGCCGCCGCCGTAAAGGCGGCCGTCCCCGGCGCGAGGGTCGTGTATGTCATGACCGACGGCGCCGCGCTGCCGCTGGCGTTGTCGGCGCTCGTCCCCGAGTGCCTCGAGGCCGGCCTGTTGGACGCCACCGTCTCGTGCGGGCAGGCGTTCGGCGCGCAGATCGAGACAGTCACGCTCCATGCGGGGTTGCTCGCGGCGCGGCACGTGGCCCACGCTGACGTCGCGATCGTCGCGATCGGCCCGGGGATCGTGGGAACCGGAACGCCGTTCGGTCACGGAGGCGTGGCACAGGGAGAGGCCGTCAACGCCGCGGCCGCCGTCGGCGGAACGCCTGTCGCGCTCCTGCGCGTGTCCTTCGCGGACGCGCGCTCCCGCCACGCGGGCGTGAGCCATCACACGCTGATCGCGCTCTCGCGCGTCGCCCTCGCACCCGCGCGGGTGCCCGTGCCCGCGCTGCCGCGCGAGCAGGCGGCCGCCGTCGATTCAGCGCTCGCGGACGCTGGGGTCTGGGAGCGCCACGTCCGCGCGGACGTCCCCGGCGACGGCCTGCCCGACCTGCGCGGCGTTCGCGTGCGCACCATGGGGCGAGGTCCGGCGGAGGATCCGGCCTTCTTCGCCGCCGCGGCGGCGGGCGGGACCGAAGCCGGACGTCTCTTGAGCGAGGCACGTCGACCCGGGGCAGGGTCGTCGTCGTCGGCGCCGGCCGATGCCCCCTCGTCGGCGTCCGCCGATGCATCGACAGCTGGGGGTGACGGTCCGTGATCATCGGCGTGCCCAAGGAGATCAAGAACAACGAGTTCCGCGTGGCGATGACGCCCGCCGGCGTCCGCGAGTACGTCGCGCACGGTCACAAGGTGCTGGTGGAGAGGTCGGCAGGCGAGGGTTCGTCGTTCGCAGACGATGAGTACTCCGGAGCCGGCGCCGATATGATCGAAGGACCGCGGGAGGTCTTCGCGTTGTCCGACATGATCGTCAAGGTCAAGGAGCCGCAGGCGGAAGAGATAGTGTGGCTGCGCCCCGGGCAGGTCCTCTTCACGTACCTGCACCTGGCTCCCGATCGCGCGTTGACCGAGGGCCTGCTGCGCTCAGGCGCGGTGTGCATCGGCTACGAGACCGTGGAGCTCGAGGATGGCACCCTGCCGCTGCTGGCGCCGATGTCGGAGGTGGCGGGCCGGATGGCCGCCCAGGTGGGAGCGGCATACCTGCAGAAGCCGAGCGGCGGTCGTGGGATGCTGATGGGCGGCGTCCCCGGGGTACTGCCGGCCAACGTCGTGGTGCTCGGTGCCGGGGTGGTGGGGATCAACGCCGCCTACATCGCCTGCGGCATGGGGGCTCACGTCACAGTCATCGACATCAACCTGGACCGGCTGCGCTACATCGACGAGCTGTGGGGCAACCGCATGTTCACGCTCTACAGCAACAGGCACAACGTGGGAGAGGCGGTGTGCGCCGCCGACCTGGTCATCGGCGCGGTGCTGCTCCACGGCGCCAAGACCCCGTTCCTGGTGACCCGGGACATGCTGGGGACCATGAGGCGCGGGGCGGTGATCGTGGACGTGTCGGTGGACCAGGGCGGGTGCGTGGAGACCACGCATCCGACCACCCACGACGCTCCGACCTTCGTCGTCGACGGCGTACTGCACTACGGGGTGGCCAACATGCCCGGCGCCGTTCCCAACACCTCGACGCTGGCGCTGACCAACGCCACGCTGCGCTACGGCCTGGCCATCGCCGAGAAGGGCTGGAAGAGGGCGGTGCTCGAGGATGCCGCTCTGCGCAAGGGCGTCAACGTGGTGGAGGGCTGCGTCGTGTACGGGCCTGTCGCCGAGGCGCACGGGATGCCCCTCGCGTCGCTGGATCCGCTGCTGTGCTGAAGCTGGTCGGCGACTTCCTCGGCTACATGGCGGTCGAGCGCGGCGCGTCGACGAACACGACCTCGGCCTATCGCCGGGACCTGAAGGTCTATGTCGCCTTCCTGGAGGGGAGAGGGGTGACCGGGCCGGACGCGATCACGCGCGACGACGTGACCGCCTACGTCGCGCATCTGCAGGCCTTGGGTCTCGCGCCCGCGTCCGTGGAGCGCAAGGTCGCCTCGGTCAAGTCGTTCCACAAGTTCCTCGTGCGCGACGGAGTGACGGACAACCATCCCACGGCGAGCCTGCCCCTGCCCAAGAAGCCGTCCAGGCTGCCCGACGTCGTCTCGATCGACGACGTCGAGAGGCTGCTGGAGCAGCGGTTCCCCGACGGACCGGTAGGGTACCGGGACCGGGCGATCCTCGAGGTGCTGTACGGTTGCGGCATGCGCGCCAGCGAACTGACCGGTCTGGATCTCACCGATCTCGACCTCGCCGACGGCAGCGTCCGGGTGTTCGGCAAGGGTGGCAAGGAGCGCCTTGTCCCCATCGCCGGAGCGGCCCTCGAAGCGGTTCGGGAGTATCTCGCGCACGGGCGGCCCGTACCTCAGGCCGAAGTCGGGCAGCCGCCGGCAGGACCCGGACGCGGTGTTCATCAACGTGCGAGGGGGAAGACTCGCGCGGCAGACGGTCTTCGAGATAGTGCGCAGGTACGGGGCGCGCGTCGGGCTCGAGTTGCACCCCCACACGCTGCGGCACTCGTTCGCGACGCACATGCTCGAGGGGGGCGCGGACCTGCGCGCGCTGCAGGAGATGCTGGGGCACTCGGACATCACCACCACGCAGGTCTACACACACGTAGACATCACGCACATGCGCGAGGAGTACCTTTCCACGCACCCGCGCGCCAGGATGCGGTAGCCGGCAGCGTCCCCGCCTTGCGTTTTTCGGCCCCGAATGTGCGTAATTGGGAATAGAGGGGAGAGAAGGTACGGATTCGGCGGGGCCTGTGCGCGTGCCGAACGAGTACCGCGCCCACTCCGCTTCGGGGGCGACGCATTCACGCTCGAAGCGAGAAGCACGTGTCCAGCGTTCCATTCGGATGGAGGGTGGTAGGTGTGAAGAAGAACTTCCGCACTGGTTTTGCCCTGCTGTTGGTTGTCGCGGTGGCCGCAAGCATCCTGGCAGGATGCCAGGCGACTCCCACAGGCACGCAGGGCGAGGCGACGCCCACCCCGGCGCCCTCGATAAAGGCCGGCATGGTCACCGACATCGGCGGCCTCGGCGACAAGTCGTTCAACGATCTGTCGTAGGCCGGGCTCGCAGAAGGCCAAGTCAGAGCTCGGCGTGGAGACCAAGGCCATCTCGTCCAAGGCGATGACCGACTACGACAGCAACATCGCGCAGCTCGGGAACGCGAAGTTCGACATGATCTTCTGCGTCGGCTTCCTGATGACCGACGCGATCAACAAGGGTGCCAAGTCCTTCCCGAACAGCAAGTTCGGCGGCATCGACATCTTCATCGAGAAGCCTCTGGCCAACCAGGTCGGTCTGCAGTTCAAGGAGCAGGAGGCCGGCTACCTCGCGGGTGTGACCGCCGGGCAGCTCACGATGGACACGGCCGTCGATCCCGCGGATCAACAAGGACAACGTCATCGGCTTCGTCGGCGGCATGCCGATCCCGCCGGTCAAGAAGTTCGAGGCCGGCTTCATCGCCGGGGCCAAGTCCGTGAACCCGAAGGTCAAGGTCATCTCGCTGTACGCGGGCAAGTTCGACGACCAGGCCAAGGGCAAGGAACTCGGACTGTCCCTGATCAGCCAGAAGGCGGACATCGTCTTCGCGGCTGCCGGCCAGACCGGCATCGGCACGTTCCAGGCATGCAAGGAGAAGAAGGCGCTGTTCATCGGCGTCGACGCCGACCAGTACCTGACCCTGCCGACACCCGGCGACACCGTGATCACCTCCGCGGTGAAGAGCGTCGACACGGCGGTCTTCGAGACGGTGAAGGCCTTCAAGGACGGCACGTTCGCGAGCGGTAACACTCTGTTCGGTCTCAAGGAGGGCGGCGTGGACCTGGCCGACTTCCACGAGTTCGAGCCGAAGGTCCCGCAGACTCTGAAGGACGCCATCGACAAGGCCAAGAAGTCCATCATCGACGGCACGGTCACGGTTCCGGAGGATCCCGCCAAGGCGTAGTCGCTTCGGCGGATCGGATAGCTAGAGCCCGGTAGGGCGAGGGCGGTCGGTGGCTGGTCAAGCCGGCCGCCCTCGCTGACACCGGCGGAAGGCCAGCCCGCGGCGTGCCGGGAGGAGCTTGTTGTGCCTGTTCTCGAACTGCGCGGCGTGACGAAGATCTTCCCGGGCGTCGTCGCCAACGACGACGTCTCGCTCGTTCTTGAGTCGGGTGAGATCGTGGCCCTGCTCGGCGAGAACGGCGCGGGCAAGTCCACTCTCATGAACGTCGTCTACGGCCTGCTCACTCCCGACTCGGGCGAGATACTCGTCGACGGGACCGCGGTGCGGATACGGCGGCCCAGGCAGGCGATCGACCTGGGCATCGGCATGGTCCACCAGCACTTCATGCTGGTGGAGCCGCTCACGGTGACCGAGAACATCGTGCTTGGCCGGGAGCCGACCCGGGGTGGCGTGATCGACTTCGACAAGGCGCGCGACGCCGTGTGCGAGCTGTCGGAGCGCTACGGCCTCAAGGTCGAGCCGGACACGCGCATCATGGACCTCTCCGTCGGCATGCAGCAGCGCGTGGAGATCCTCAAGGCGCTCTACCAGGGCGCCCGGATCCTCATCCTGGACGAGCCCACCGCGGTACTGACGCCGCAGGAGGTCAGCGAGCTGTTCCAGGTCATCCGGTCCCTGGTGAAGGAGGGCCTGTCGGTGGTGCTCATCACCCACAAGCTCGACGAGGTGATGGCCGCGGCCGACCGCGTCGTGGTCATGCGAGACGGGAAGGTCGTCGGGGAGACCAGGCCGGCCGAGACCGACGAGGTCGCTCTCGCGCGCATGATGGTGGGCCGCGACGTGGTGCTCACGGTGGAGAAGTCCCCGGCTTCCCCGAAAGAGGTGTCGCTGGAGGTGCGCGACCTGCGGGTCGACGACGACCGCAAGCTGGAGGCCGTCAAGGGCGTGGGGTTCCAGGTGCGCCGCGGCGAGATCCTGGGCATCGCCGGGGTCAGCGGCAACGGGCAGACGGAGTTGGTCGAGTCCATCGTCGGCCTGCGAAGGCCGAAGTCCGGAGCCATCGAGCTGCTGGGCCGCGACATCACGCACGACGGCGCCCGTCGCACGATCGCGGCGGGGGTCTCGCACGTGCCCGAGGACCGGCATCGCCGCGGGCTGGTGCTGGAGTTCGACCTCGCGGAGAACATCATCCTGGGCGACCACCGACGAGATGCCCTACGCCAAACGCGGCATCATGCACTCCAAGGCGATAGCCGAGACCGCGCGCACCCGCATCCACGACTACGACGTGCGCACGCCGTCCGAGCACGTGCTCGCGGGGAACCTGTCCGGCGGCAACCAGCAGAAGCTCGTTCTCGCGCGCGAGCTCGGTCGCGACCCAGAGCTTCTGATCGCCGCCCAGCCGACGCGAGGCCTCGACGTGGGCGCGATCGAGTTCGTGCACAAGCGGATCATCGCAGAGCGCGACGCCGGCAAGGCCGTGCTGCTCGTGAGCCTCGAGCTCGAGGAGGTCCTGGCCCTGGCGGACCGGATCCTCGTCATGTTCGAGGGTCGCATCGTCGCCGAGTTCGCCGCGGGGGAGACGGACGCCGAGACGCTGGGCGTGTACATGATGGGCGGCGGCGCGGCGCCCGACGCGGCCGTCGCGGCGGCCGGGACCGTGGCCGGGGCGGGTGACGCTCGTGCCGACGCCTGAGGAGATCACCGCCCAGCGCAGGCGATGGATGGTCGTGGCGCAGAAGATCGGCACGCCGCTGATCAGCGTGCTGCTGGCCATGATCACCGGCTCGATCATCGTGGCGATCACCGGGCACGATCCCTTCGCGGCGTTCGCCGCGCTGTACGACGGCGCGCTGGGCAACGCGTATCAGATCGGCGAGACGCTCATGCGCGCCACGCCGCTGATCTTCACGGGGCTGGCGATCGCATACGGCTTCCGCGCCAACCTCTTCAACATCGGCGCCGAGGGCCAGCTGTTCATGGGCGGACTCGCCGCCGCGTGGCTGGGGATCCTGCTCGAAGGGCTGCCGTGGTTCCTGATCGTCCCGGCGATGCTGGTCGGAGGCATCACTCGCCGGAGCGGCATGGGCCTTCATCCCCGCGGTTCTGAAGGCCCGGGTCGGGGCGCACGAGGTCATCACCACGATGATGTTCAGTTGGATCGCCCGCTACTTCGTGAGCTACATGCTGGACGGGCCGATGAAGGCGCCCGGGCCGGGTGGCCAGCCGGGCAGCATACCCGTCAGCGCGATGCTGCCTCCCCAGTCGACGCTACCGCTGCTGAGCGACATCTTCCCGTTCCTGCCGCCCAACAACGCTCACGTGGGCATCGTCGTGGCGGTGCTGTGCGCCGTCGGGGTGTGGCTGCTGCTCAAGTACACCACCCGGGGCTACGAGGCCCGCGCCGTGGGGTTCAACCCTTTCGCGGCCGAGACCGGCGGCATCTCGGTGGCGGTCACCGTGGTGTGGTCGTTGTGCATCTCGGGAGCGCTGGCGGCACTCGCCGGCGTCTCCGAGGTCATGGGCGTCCACCACCGCCTGTCCGACCAGTTCTCGGCCGGCTTCGGGTTCACGGGCATCGCGGTGGCGTTGCTGGCCAAGAACCACCCCCTGGGCGTGATACCGGCGGCACTGCTCTTCGGAGGGCTGTCGGCGGGTTCCGGGATCATGCAGATGAACGCGAACGTCCCGGACAAGCTGGTCGACATCGTTCAGGCCCTCGTGATCTTCTTCGTCGCGGCGGAATCGATCGTCTCCTGGTTCATCAAGCGCCGGATGAAGGAGGAGACGAAGCATGCCTAACCTCGGCGACATCCTGGGCACGGTGTTCCAGCCGGACCTGTTCGCCTCGGCGCTGCGCATAGCCACTCCCCTGGCGCTGGCCGCCATAGGTGGCACGATCTGCGAGCGCTCCGGGGTCGTGAACATAGCGCTCGAAGGACTGATGCTGACCTCGGCGTTCTTCGGCGTCGCGGCGGCGCTTGCCGCGCCCACGGCCCTGGGCGTCAGTCCGATAGTGGCGTCCTGGATCGGCGTGGCCGCAGCCGTCCTCGCCGGCATCGTCATGTCGTCGCTGCACGGTTTCGCGTCGATCACCCTGAAGGCCGACCAGGTGGTGTCGGGCACGGCGATCAACATCCTGGCGTTGGGTCTGACCGGGTTCCTGATCCAGGTCTTCTACGACCGGACGGGGTCGACCGACTCGGCGATGATCCTGCCTCCGCTGTTCGACTTCCATCCGAAGGTGAGCGGGGCTCTCGGCATCGCGTGGGACTGGTTCTCCGGCGTCCTGCTGGGGCACACGCCGCTGGTGTACGGCACGATCATCATCGCCATCTTCACGCAGTGGGCGCTGTACAAGACGCGATGGGGTTTGCGCCTGCGTGCGCTCGGGGAGCACCCGCGCGCGGCCGACACCGTGGGGATCAGCGTCGTCCGAGGCCGGTACGTCGCGGTGCTGATGAGCGGGGCGCTCGCCGGCCTCGCCGGTGCGAACCTCACGCTCGAGCAGGTCGGCAGCTTCAGCGAGAACATGACATCGGGCCGAGGCTTCATCGCGCTGGCGGCCAACATCTTCGGTCGCTGGACGCCCGTGGGCAGTTACCTGGCGTCGCTTCTGTTCGGATTCGCCGAGGCCCTGGAGATACGGCTGCAGGCGTTCATCAACGTCATCCAGATCCCGTCACAGTTCTTCCTGATGCTGCCCTACGTCCTGACCGTGGTCGTGCTGGCGGGCTTCATGGGGCGCGCCATCGCCCCGGCGGCGGTGGGGAAGCCGTACGAGAAGGAGTGAGGCGGGCTCGGACGCGCATGGTGACATATATGGTTGACATATATGCCGCGCCCGAGTAGGCTCCTGCGCATGAAGAAGACCATGATGTATCTGCCGGAGGAGATGCACGACTTCCTGTCCAAGGAAGCCGAGCGTCGCGGAGTGTCCATGGCCGAGATCGCGCGCGAGGCGATCGGGGAGTACCGGACTCGCTCCGAGTCGCCGCCCAGGCACGACTACACGGCGATCATCGGGGTTCTCAACGACAACGACCATGAGACGGACTACGCGCCGCGCATCGACGAGTACCTCGCCGAGTACTACGCGGCAGGCGGCAAGTGGGACCAGGAGCACGGGCTTGCCGATCCTAGTTGACTCCAGCTTCTTCATCGCCGCGGCGCGTCCGATGGAGACGCACCACGACGCAGCGGTCACGGCGCTGCGCGAGCTGGACGATGAACTCGCGATGCCGTCGACGATCCTCGCCGAGTCGATGGGGCTCGTGCTGTCCCGCTGGGGCGTGGACGCACAACGCCGGCTTTGGGACATGTTCCGCGCCTCCGGGATCGAAGTGGTGGCGGTCGGGGCGGAGGTCCTCGAAGTCGCTCGCGGGATAGGCGAGCGCTACGCCGACGCCGGATTCGGCTTCGCCGACTGTACCCTTCTCGCGGTGTGCGAGGAGCTGAGGACGGCTCGCATCCTGTCATTAGACCGCCGGCTGACGGCCTACCGCCCCTCCTTCGCGCCCGCTCTCGAGGTAGTTCCGTAGGTCCGGGGTCGCAGCCGTGACGAGCCAGGAGAACAAGCCCAGGCTGATGGATCAGATGCGCGACGCGTTGCGTGCGCGCCACTACAGCAGGCGCACGGAGCAGGCGTACACGCTGTGGGTGAGGCGCTTCATCTACTTCCACGACTGCCAGCACCCGGCGGTCCTCGGTGAGGCCGAGATCAACGCCTTCCTGACGCATCTGGCCTGCGAGCACGATGTGAGCCCATCGACTCAGACGCAGGCTCTGTGCGGCCTGCTGTTCCTGTACCGCCATGTGCTCGGGCGCGAGGTTGGCCAGCTGTCAGGGGTGGTGCGCGCGAAGAAGAAGCCGCGGCTGCCGGTGGTGCTCACGAGGGTCGAGGTGCGGGACGTCCTCGCGAACCTGGATGGCGACCGGCTGCTGATGGCGTCGCTCATGTATGGCGCGGGGTTGAGGCTGATGGAGTGTCTGCGGTTGAGGGTGCAGGACATCGACTTCTCGAGGAACGAGATCGTGGTCCGCTGCGGAAAGGGTGGAAAAGACAGGGTCACGATGCTGCCTCAGTCCGTGAAGCAGCCGCTCGAGGAGCACCTTCGCGGGGTCAAGAAGACCCACGAACGGGATCTGCGGGCTGGCTGGGGCCGGGTGGAGCTTCCTGGCGCGCTCGGTCAGAAGTTTCCGAACGCCGCGACGGAGTGGGCGTGGCAGTGGGTGTTCCCGCAGGAGCGCCGCTGGACGAACACGAGGACCGGCGAGCAAGGTCGTCACCACCTGCACCCGAGCATCCTGCAGAAGTCCGTCAAGGATGCCGTTCGCCACTCCGGGCTGACGAAGCACGCGGGCTGCCACACCCTGCGTCACTCGTTCGCGACCCATCTTCTGGAGGCCGGCCACGACATCAGGACGATCCAGGAGTTGCTCGGGCATCGAGACGTGAGCACGACGATGATCTACACGCACGTGCTCAACCGGGGAGGTCGCGGCGTTCTGAGCCCGATCGACGGCCTCTGAGTCTTCGGGGGGTGGACGTCCGGCCGACTCGTCTGTATAACGATATTGGTATCGATAGGCAGTCCGTTGTACGAAGGAGGTTCTATGGACGTGGTCACGATCTCCTCCAAGTACCAGGTGGTCATCCCCAAGTTCGTACGAGACCAGCTGCATCTTGTCCCCGGCCAGAAGGTTCAGGCGGTCGCCTACGCTGGACGGATCGAGTTCATACCGGTACGGCCCGCCCGCAGTCTTCGCGGCGTCCTGCGCGGGATGGACACGACTCTGGTTCGTGACGACGAGGATCGCACGTGAACGTCGTCGATTCGTCGGCGTGGCTCGAGTACCTCGGCGACGGTCCTTCCGCACCCGAATTCGCCCGAGTCGTAGAGCAGCCGAGAGAGATGGTCGTCCCGGCTCTGACCGTCTTCGAGGTATTCAAGCGGACCCTCCAACTGAAGGGCGAGGCCACCGCGCTCGAAGCCGTTGCGGTCATGCTCCAAGGTCGCGTCGTGGACGTCACGGCGACCCTGGCTCTCGACGCGGCCCGCATCTCCCTGAGACATGGCCTCCCGATGGCTGACTCCGTCATTCTTGCCTCCGCGCGGTCTGAGAACGCGGTGTTGTGGACGCAGGATGCGCACTTCGCCGGCTTGCCCGAGGTCGAGTACCGGGAGAAGAGGGCGGAGCGCGCGGCGGACTAGCCGCGCCATGGCGGACACTGGCCAAGGCTGGCGGAGGAGCCGAAATGCGCGAGGCGTTCGGGGTGGTGACACGAACTGCATATCCAGCCTGTCGATGTCCCCCGCGCGGTGGAAACGCGCTGGTGGACAAGGCTACTGGGAGCGACAGGCGCACCCGGCGCGACCTCTTACACGGCAACGCGTATGCTGTTCAGACGGCTTACACGCATTGTCCAAACAACGTTCGACCCAACCTGCTTCATCCGGTGACAGTCACTGTGCCGTACGCTAGAATGTACAGCACAGAGTCGTTCTTTGGAGGTCCCATGTCCGCACTTCGGCCATCTTCCGACGTCTTGCCGGTGACGGAGTTTCGCGCCAACACTTCAAGCATGCTCAGCCGCATGCATGCCACCAAACGTCCAGTCGTGCTGACCCAGCACGGGCGCAGCGCCGCTGTCGTCATGGACGTCAGCGTGTATGAGGGGATGCTCGACGAGATCGCCATCCTGCGCGACATCCGCATTGCGGAGGAGCAGATCGCCCGCGGTGAGGGCTTACCCCATGAGGAAGTCGTTGCTCGGCTGCGGGCGAAGCTGGTCAAGTGAGGGTCACGTGGGCTCCACTGGCCGAGGCGCAGGTCGCCGATGCGTTTGCCTACATCGCAGCGGAACGGCCGGCTGCAGCTCTGAAGTGGTTCGAACGCATCGTGGCGAAGACGGAATCGTTGTCGGCGCTGCCGGATCAGGGTCGCATGGTGCCTGAGTCGGATCGGGAATCCATACGCGAGGTCCTCGTCGCGCCGTACAGAGTCGTGTACAACCGCGACGCGGACGCCGTGGTGATTCTCACTGTTCAGCACGAGCGACGGGACCTGGATCTCGAGGGCATCGGCGGCTGAGGTGGGTCGAACCAAGGGATCAACCCGACTCGCTTCGCTCGCGGGTTATCCCTAACACGTTGGACCGAACCCCATGGCTGCCCGTCTCGCGCGGACGTGCACAGGCGCTCGTGGTCCCCGGGGGTCAGAGGGGGCGTGCAGTGAACGCGATACCATTCGTATTGGCCATGATGGTCGCCATGTCGGCCGCGCCGTTCTACGTGCATTGGTACCACCGACGCTTGTCGGCGGTCCACCCGTCATTCGCCGGGGGCTCTGTCTACTCGACCAGAGCGCTCGTGCTCGTAGTCATCGGACTTCTGCTCGCCACAGGCGGGTATGCCGCGCTGGTGCGCATCGCTCGCCCAGAGAGCACCTACGACGCCGTCATACCGACCTTTCTCTTCTACTGCGGGTCGTGGGCGCTGGCCATGAACCTCTGCTTCCCTGCGCTCCACGCTCGAATCTCGAAGGCCGGGGTTATGGACAAGCTATCCCGCGCTATCGGCTTGCTCTTCGCAGCGGCGTTCGTCGGCGTGTCTGTTGCCTGGCTAGTATTTGTCTGGGCGTGTTGATGCGCGAGATGTCCAGCACTTCCGGTCGGTCCAACCGGCGCTTCAACTTGACGCGCTCGCAGTTGATCCATACTGGACACGCTCGGCGCGCAAGTTAAGCGCAACAACGTTAGGTGGACGGACCGAGCCTCAAGCTCCGGGAGGGGGGTGCGGCCAGTGCCGAACGGACGAATCAGGTGGCTCATCAATGACGAATCGGGCTTCATGGTCCCAATCGCCTTGGTGGTCGGGGTCTCGGCTGTCGCGGTCATCATCGGGCTCTTCGTGGGTCTGTTCTTTGGCGACTGGAGCGTAGCGGGCTTCGGCTTGATGGGGCTCGCGTACGCCGCA
Source organism: uncultured Coriobacteriia bacterium (assembly GCA_963695385.1). Taxonomy (GTDB): domain Bacteria; phylum Actinomycetota; class Coriobacteriia; order Anaerosomatales; family PALSA-660; genus JANYAK01. Next base: position 1,097,973 of record OY968780.1, on the reverse strand, counting down.
GCGTGGTGGGTGTTCTGGTACGTAGTGGCGCTCGTGCGGGCGCCGTTCCGGCATGCCCGCATTGAGAAGGCCTGCAACGAGTTCACGCGGTACGGACCGGTCCAAGGGGCTTCCGGGCTCATCACGGAGTTGCCAGACGCGTGCTGGCTTCCGGACCCCACGCGGAGGCACCATCACCGATTCTGGAACGGAAGGACGTGGACCCCGGACGTCGCTGACGACGGTGTCAGAGCCTTCGATCGGCTCTAGACTCTACGGAGCCACCTAACCCGCGCTTCAACCTGATGCGTTCGCAGTTGATCCATACTGGACACGCTCGGCGCACAGGTTAAGCGCAAGACGTTAGGCCCGCCACTGGAGATGAGGATGAAAGAGAGCAAGCTGAACAGCCGGAATGACGCGGGCGGCGGTCGGGTTCTTGGCGTCGCTTGGTACAGCGAGGCCGAGTGGGCCAAGCTGAAGCGGGTCGCGGCAGATCCCGAAGCACTCGACGACACGTACGAGGAGTGGCGCCGCGGCCATGCCGATCTCGTCAAGAACCTTCACGAGTCGGGGGAAGACCACGTGTCCGTGACTGTACTGATCGACGAGGTCTCGGACTGGTGCGCCAAGGAGGGTCGTCCGCTAGATGGCGCGGCCAGGGCCGAGTTCGTTGCCCGTCGGCTCAGACGGAACATGGGCGCGTCCGGGGGAGCCTAACCAGCGCTTCAACCTGATGCGCTCGCAGTTGATCCATACTGGACACGCTCGGCGCACAGGTTAAGCGCAAGACGTTCTGTGAAAGCCTCATGAACGGGAGCTGCCGGGCTTCGCATCAAGGGGGTCGTCTTCCGTCTCAGGGATGCAGCCGCTGAACGTGGCGGACCTTCGAGGCAGCGGGGGGTGCTGCTGCGGGATCCGATGGGCTGTGAAGAGCGGGACTATGGTAAGGGCCAGGTCACGTTCAAGGCGTCCCACATGACGCAGCACCTGATCGCTTCCAGACGGCTTCACAGAACCAGCGCTTACACCTGACGCGTCCCGGTTGTTCCATACTGGACACGCTCGGCGCGCAGGTGAAGCGCAAGACGTTCTGTGAAAGCCTCAGGGGCGGGAGCTGCCGGGCTGCGCGTCAACGGTACCTCGTCGGTTATCGGGCATGCATCCGCCGACCGTGGCGGACCTTCAAGGCGGCCGGGGGTGCTGCTGCGGGATCCGATGGGCTGTGAAGAGCGGGACCATGGTAAGGGCCAGGTCACGTTCAAGGCGTCCCACATGACGCAGCACCTGATCGCTTCCCGACGGCTTCACAGAACCAGCGCTTCCACGCGACTCGCTCGCAGTTGATCCATACTGGGCACGCTCGGCTCGCGCGTGAAGCGCAAGACGTTGGACGTACCTACTTCCGACCTCTACCGCGGCCACCGCGTACCCGGCGTCTTGTGGTTCCGATAGTCGCCTGCGGTCATCGCGTCCGGCTCCGAGACGTACCGGAGCGCCCCTGGATTCATGTCAGTGATCGGTCGCGGTCCAGACGACGGTGGTCCAGGGCACGCGCCGCAGTCTCCACTTCTGTGGAGGGCGCAAACCGGTAACGAGCTGCGGACTCGCATCCCGGACGCCGGCGTCATGACGTGGCACCGGCTGTGACTCCGGATCATCGTGGCTATCGGGGCCGCCGGGTGCTTCTTCAAATATGGTTTCTGGAACGGTCGTCCAGCGGCATCGTGGTCACCCGGCGGATCTCTGGCAGCGCCAGCCCGGGCGGCCGGATCGCGGGCACGGGTCCGAAACGTGATCCCGGTGAGGTGATTCGCTGATCCGCCGGTGGCGGCGGGGATGGCGTGGTCGCCGTCGCCATGCGCGCTCGGCTCTCAGCGGCCACCGTCCCGCGGGTTCGTCTTTCGGCGTATCTTGGTTCTGCGACCGCCGTCCAACCAAGGCATCCAGCAGACTCGTTCGCAGTGGTCGCGGCTGTCGCAGAGACGGCTCGGCTCGCAGCTGATGCCTATCACGTTGGGCGGACCTTCGGTCCGACTTCTACCGCGGCCAACGTTTGGCCGGCGTCTTGTGATCCCGATTGTCGCCTGCGGTCCTCGCGTCCGGCTCCGTGACGTACCGGAGTGTCCGCGGATTCATGGCACTGAGCGGTCGCGGTCCCGATGTCAGCAGCCGGGACCGCGGCACAGTCCTCACTTCTGTGGAGGACGCATACCGGTAACGAGCTGCGGGCGCGCGCCTGGGCTCCGACGTCATGACGTGGCACCGGCTGTGGCTCCGGCCCATCGGGGCTATCGGGGTCGCCGGGTGCTTCTTCAATCTATGGTTTCTGCCACGGCGGCCCGCTTGCCACGTGGTCGCCTTCGCCGTGCGGGTTCGGCTCTCGACGGCCGCCATCCCCCGCGTTCGTCTTTCGGCGTATCTTGGTTCTGCGACCGCCGCCCAACCAAGGCATCCAGCCGACTCGTTCGCAGTGGTCGCGGCTGACGCAGAGGCGGGGAGTCTCGCGGCTGATGCCTATCACGTTGGAGCTATAGAGAGTTCTGTACCGCGTCGGCCGCTTGGCCGTCGAATCCCTTGGCCTACCGGGCAGGATGTCCGATCTCGGCCTCCGGCTTCGAGGCGTCCCGGGACGTCGTCCTGATCTCATGGCAGTGATCGGTCGCGGTCCCGATGTCAGCAGCCGGGACCGCGTCAAGGTGGATACTTCTGCGGGTAGGGTGTCGCCGGTCTGCGGTTGAGGACACCTATTCCGCTCGGAGGCGTGCGGGGTCCCGGGCACATTCTCCGGACGGGGCGGGGAGGAAGGCGTTGCCGGGTCGATCGCCCAAGCAGCCGGCGTCCGGGTTCGGAAGGGCGAAGGCTATTGTTCTTGCCCGGGAAGCGTGCGGTCATCGAAGTGTATGCTGGTCCCGGAGGCGTGGTCGCCCCAACCATGGCATCGAACAGACTCGTTCACAGGGGAATGAGGCTCAGCTGCAACGGGGCGTCTCGCAGTTCATGCCAATGACGTTAGCACTACTCTGAGTTTGGAGTCCCATGGACACCCTTGCCGGGTTGTACAGCGAACCGGAGCAGATCGAAACCAAGCTCTACCGCTACTTCAGCGCGCTGGTGCAAGTCATATTCCCTCTTCTTCCGCTCGGTTGGCTCGTCTCGTCCATCGTCCAGGGCGAGGTCATCGCCTCGGTGCTCGCGGCGACGGCAACCGTGACCTTCGCCATGTACTGCTGGCCATTGCCTGTCGCCAAGCTCGTCAAGTTCGACGCTCCTGGTGGCAAGCTGGTCGTCAGAACGACGGTCCGGGAACACGAGGTGCTCTTCGACGAGATCAAGTCTGTCTGGCTCATGTCATTTCCGCGCGGCCCATTCGTGCAACTTCTGGTGTCTACAACACACCGCCATGGACCGTTCCGTGTCCGCTACATGCTCGTCGGTGACGGTCACAACCGCCTCAAGGATCGCTTCCGCGCCGTGCTACCGCGGGAGAAGCGGGTGATGTGAACGGTCGCGCTGCCGGTCCAGGCGCGCGAGTGCTAACACGAGCATCCAACAGACTCGACTTTTCGCTTCCGGCTCTCGCACAATCGGACTTGGACGCAGTTGATGCTCTTGACGTTCGACGTACGGAAAGAGGTCGCCGAGGTGCCGACCGGGGGGCAGACGTGAAGAGGGCTAGGAATCGCAGCCTGCTCGCAGCCTCCCTGCTGTCGATCTTGTTGCCGGGCCTGCTCGGATGCGCCAGATCTGTTCAAGATCCTCTCGTTGGGACTTGGACGATGCCGACTACCGTACGCCTTAAGGGTCACGACGCTCCAGCAACCGCGATTGCCCATTTCCACCCTGACGGCACCCTCCGCGTTCGCATACACGCACCCGGAGTCGGGGACGTAGTCGACAGGCCCGGGCACTGGAAGTTGAGACCGGACGGAAAGACGTACGAGGGCGCACGCGATGACTCATGCTTGGAATTCGAGTGGCGCATCCAAGGGAACGAGCTGGGCCCCCCCGGCGGGTCCCGCCAGGTGTGGCGACGGCGGGGATGGATGCCGTGGCCCCTATGGTTGAACGAGCCACCACGCGTCTCACCGACGTCGAACCAGCGCATCGACACAGACAAACCGGCCCCGTGAGGTATGCTCGACGGAGAGGCCTCGCGAGGCCGGTTTGCTGGTCATGCGCAAGACGTTAGGCCGATTCAGGCGGTGTAGGGGGGCGTCGTGGTTCGGATGGTTGCGGTCCTCTTGTCCACAGTGGGCTGGCCTATCCTCGAACTCATGATCTTCGGGCTCCGTTTCCACGCGTTTCCCCCGGGCGGTCCGCTCGAGAGTCTCGTGTTCGCTCCCATGGGTCTTGCATCAGGCGTCGTCCTCGCAGTGCTGTGGACGAAAGCTGGGTCATCGCGCCAGCGGCACTTTCTAGTCACAGGCTATCTGGTGGCCAGCCCCTTCGCGTTCCTCGGCACTCTCATCAGCGGTCTGCTGCTTCCGAACGCACTGGGTCCTCTCGTTTTCGGCACGCCCTTGCTCGCTGCGGGATGCCTGATTGGGTTCTTCGCGGGCCGCGAGGATGCCGGCGCAACGGCCTAACCAGCGCATCCAGACAGACACCGCGCCATGGAGATGTAGACTCGATTGGACAGGTAGCGCGAGGCGCGTCGCTGCTGATGCGCAACAACGTTCGGCGGACCTACATGCCTGGGGCGCTACCGCGGCATCCGGTTGCCCGGAGAATCCCTTGGCGTACCGGGCGGGTCGTCCGATTCTCGCTTCCGGCTCGGAAACGTCCCGGTGGCGTTGTTCCGCTCTTCGTGGCAGTGATCGGTCGCGGTCCCGATGTCAGCAGCCGGGACCGCGTCACCGTGGGGACTTCTGCCGGAACGGCGCTACCGGTCTGCCGTTCGAGCACCGTGTCCGGGCCGCGGCGTACGGAACTCCGGGCAGATTCTCCGGACGAGGCGGGGTCGAAGGGGTCGCCGGGTGTTCGCTCGGGGTTTCGAGCCTCGAGACAATGAGGGTGAAGGGCGACTCGTCGCGATGGTCGGATTGGATAATGGTGGCGTATCGTTGCAGCTGCGACCGCCGCCGAACACGCGCTTCAACTTGACGCGTCCGCAGGTGCTCGGCACTGGACACGCTCGGCGCGCAAGTTAAGCGCAACAACGTTCGGCGGACCTTGGAAGTTCGGGGGGCAGGAATCGTGTCTGACCAGCATCGTGCGCACCGCCTCAAGGCGCACACAAGAGCAGCCGTGCTCGTTGCCGCAGCGGTCGTGGTTGCGGGCCTAGTCACCGGGTGTTCTGCTCTGACACGGTCCGATGCGCCCGTCGTCATCTCGCCCACGAAGTCCGGCAAGCCTTGGTTCTCCATTTCCAGCGACGGAACCGGAACGCTGCATGGTTGGGATGTGGATACAGGGGGGTCCGGCGCCGAGGGAGACTTCCGGCCGGAAGAGGCGTTCGCGTTCTTCGATGTCGGCGCCGTGGACCTTGTGGACGGGGTCAGGGTCGTCCACACCACGAGTGTGTATGTGACATACGATACCGAGGTCCTGCTCGGAAGCCAGCCTCGTGACGCCTCAAGTGTGTTCACAGACCAGGGCCCGCGGGTGGAGGCATTGGGTGATCGCCTGCTTACGATCGACTTCCACCGCGCCGGTGATTCCATAGTTGCCGACCGGATCGCAGCTCCAGCTCAGACCGTGCAGAGTCCGATTGCGCCGTAGTTCCGGCCGCCGAACACGCGCTTCAACCTGATGCGTTCGCAGTTGATCCATACTGGACACACTGGGCGCACAGGTTAAGCGCAAGACGTTCTGTGAAAGCCTCATGAACGGGAGCTGCCGGGCTTCGCATCAAGGGGGTCGTCTTCCGTCTCAGGGATGCAGCCGCTGAACGTGGCGGACCTTCGAGGCAGCGGGGGGTGCTGCTGCTGGGTCCGACGGCTGTGAAGAGCGGGACTATGGTAAGGGCCAGGTCACGTTCAAGGCGTCCCACATGACGCAGCACCTGATCGCTTCCAGACGGCTTCACAGAACCAGCGCTTACACCTGACGTGCGTATTCCGGTCCAAGCCGATCACTCATTCCGCCGGAAGCCGATCAGTGATTCCGCTCCAAGCCGATCACTGATTCCAGAGCAAGCCGATCACCCATTCCGCTCTCATGCCGATCACTTTGGGGCCGCCGAGCGGAATCGGGCGTGGAGCTGATACCAAGCGACGCATGGCATGACCGTCACACTCGGCCTCGTTCATCTGACACGAGGAGGCCTGTGTGCCCTACGGGAGACTGCCAATGCGAAGAACGAAAGAGATCCTGCGCCTGAAGCTGGAGGCGCGGCTGTCCAACCGCCAGGTCGGGCGCGCCACAGGCGTGTCTTGCTCCACGGTCTCTGACACGGTGACCCGCTTCCGGGCCAGCGGGCTTGACTGGCCGCCGCCCGAGACCATGTCGGACTCCACCCTCGAGCGGAAGCTGTACCGGCCCCGCGGCGAGGTGGCCACCGACGAGCACGAACCCGACTGGGAGTACGTGCACCGCGAGCTGCGACGCAGGCATGTGACACTCATGCTTCTTTGGCAAGAGCACAAGTGCGACCACCCCGACGGCTATCAGTACAGCTGGTACTGCGAGCGCTACAGGGCATGGGCGGCCAAGCTCGACTTGGTCATGCGCCAGGAGCACAAGGCCGGCGAGAAGCTGTTCGTCGACTGGGCCGGCGACACGATCGACGTAGTCGATCCCGACACCGGTGAGGTCCGCGCTGCCTACGTGTTCCTCGCCGTGCTCGGTGCGAGCAGCTACACCTATGCCGAGGCCTCGCTCTCACAGGACGCCGACGCGTTCCTGTCCGCTCACTCCAGGACCTTCTCGTTCCTAGGCGGCCTGCCCTCGATCCTCGTCCCGGACAATCTGAAAACCGGTGTGAACAAGCCGGATCGCTACGAGCCCGACATCGCCAAGGGCTATGAGGACCTGGCCGCGCACTACGGAGTGGCGGTGATCCCGGCTCGCGTGCGAAAGCCCCGTGACAAGGCCAAGGTCGAATCCGGCGTGCTTTGCGCCTACCGGCAGATCTACGCGCCGATGCGCAACCGCGTCTTCTTCTCGCTCGACGAACTCAACGAGGCGATCACCAAGCGCGTGGCGATACTGAACGAGCGTCCGTTCAAGAAGCTCTCCGGCAGCCGCAGGAGCGCATTTGCCGAGATCGACCTCCCGGCCCTGCGCCCTGTTCCCGCCGAACCCTATGTGCATCGCACCCGCAAGAGTGCGCGCGTGCACATCGACTATCACGTCGAGCTTTCCGGCCACTTCTACTCGGTGCCGCACCACCTCGTGCGAGAGAAGGTCGAGATCGTGTTCACCGACGCGGTCGTGGAGGTCTACTTCGACGGACAGCGCGTCGCGAGCCATGTGCGCAGCCGGCTGCGCGGTCGTGCGACAACCGATCCGGCGCACATGCCCTCATCGCATCGGGAGATCGCCTCGTGGACCCCGGAGCGGATCGAGTCCTGGGCCAGACAGACGGGGCCGGCCACCGAATCTCTGGTGGCAGCGATCATGTCCTCCAGACGACACCCTGAGCTGGGATTCCGTTCCTGCCTGGGGATCCTGCGGCTGTCAAAGACCTACGGTGAGGAGCGCCTCGAAGCCGCCTGCGCGCGAGCACTCACTTGCGGTGCCCGCTCCTATAAGTCGGTCAAGTCGATCCTGGAGCGCCACCTCGAGACCGTCGAGATGCCGAAACTGCCACCCGCACCGATGCCCGCGCACGACAACGTGCGCGGTGCCACCTATTACAACTGAGAAGACCGAGGAGAGAAGACATGAACACGGATTCGACCATCGACAAGCTCTACGATCTGAAGCTGGGCGTCATGGCCGATGCGTTCACAGCGGAGTTGTCACGCACGGGGGATGCGACCCTGGGATTTGCCGACAGGTTCGGTCTGGTCGTCGACCGGCAGTGGAGCGCGCGCGAGGAGTCCCGTCTGGCCAGGCGCCTCAAGAACGCGAACCTCAAGGTACATGCGAGCATGGAGGAGATAGACTTTCGCACTCCGCGCGGACTCGATCGCGAGGTGATGCTGGACCTGGCCGGGATGGGGTTCGTGACCGGCGCCGGCAACGTGATCATCACCGGGCCCACGGGACTGGGCAAGACCTACTTGGCCTGCGCGCTGGCCGACCGTGCGTGCCGGCGCGGGCACACAGCCTCGTATCGCCGTGTGCAGCGGCTCGTCTTCGAACTCGCCCTCGCGCGCGCCGACGGGACCTACCTAAAGGCCATCGCATCGATCGCCAAGATCGACGTGTTGATCTTGGATGACTGGGGGCTCGCCGCCCTCGACGCCCAGGCCGCAAGCGACATCATGGATGTCATCGACGACAGGGCCGGGGTGCGCTCCACCATCGTCACGAGCCAGATGCCGGTCAGCGAGTGGCACTCACTCATCACCGACCCGAGCATCGCCGACGCGCTGCTCGACCGCCTGGTGCACCGCGCGGTCAGAATCGAGCTGAAGGGAGGCTCTATGCGAAAAGAAGCCCCGAAACGCGCCAAGAAATTGACCTGAAGGCGATCACTCTGGTACTGCTGACCAAGACATGCGTCGCTTCGCTCCGACAGTGATCGCCAAACACCGGAATGGTGATCGGCTTGGAGCGGAATGGGTGTCCAAGGTGACCGGAATCCGCACCTGACGCGTCCCGGTTGTTCCATACTGGACACGCTCGGCGCGCAGGTGAAGCGCAAGACGTTCTGTGAAACCTCAGGGGCGGGAGCTGCCGGGCTGCGCGTCAACGGTACCTCGTCGGTTATCGGGCATGCATCCGCCGACCGTGGCGGACCTTCAAGGCGGCCGGGGGTGCTGCTGCGGGATCCGATGGGCTGTGAAGAGCGGGACCATGGTAAGGGCCAGGTCACGTTCAAGGCGTCCCACATGACGCAGCACCTGATCGCTTCCCGACGGCTTCACAGAACCAGCGCTTACACCTGACGCGTCCCAGTTGCTCCATACTGGACGCGCTCGGCGCGCAGGTGAAGCGCATGACGTTAGCTCGAGAGGACCTAGTGGCTGGTACCGAGGCGACAGGGCTGTACGCCAACCGTGAAGCGTTCGGCGTGGGCGACTTCCCCGTGGAGCTGGCCAGGCTCAACTGGGGCGCATTCTTCTTCGGCTGGCTTTGGGCCCTCGTCCACGGGCTGGCTCGCTGGTTCTGGCTTCTTGCAGCCTTTCATGTCGCGTGGCTGTGGGTCATGCCTCTCCTCTACAGAAGTGTTGGCACTTCCCTGGTTGGCGGAATCGCTCTTCAAGTGGCCTCGTCACTGCTGGTGTACGGAGCGCTTGGGGTATTCGCGTTCAACGCCAACCGACTCGCCTGGAATCGGACTCGCAACGGTATCGAGCGCCGTGCCGTGCGCGGGGAGTCGTGGCTGCCCGACGCAATCGGCGCCTGGGCCAAGACGGAGCGCGACTGGGCTCGCGTAGGGTTTGCGTTGCTGGTGATCAGCATTCTCTCCGGCGCCTATCTCGCAATCGAGCGCAACGGCACCACGGCGCTGTTCTTTGCCGGCGCAAACGTGATGCTCAATCTGGCGCCGGTCCTTGCCGTCTGGCTCGCGGACCGCCATCGCCGGCGGAATCAGCACTTGGCTGCAGCGGGGGAATCCGAGCTAACCAGCGCTTCAACCTGACGCGCCCACAGTTGTTCCATACTGGAAGGCGCATGGCGCGCAGGTTAAGCGCAAGACGTTCTGTGAAAGCCTCAGGGGCGGGAGCTGCCGGGTTGCGCATCAAGGCTGACGTCCCCGTGCATCGCGATGCATCCGCAGAACGTGGCGGACCTTCGAGGCAGCGGGGGGTGCTGCTGCTGGGTCCGACGGCAGTGAAGAGCGGGACTATGGTAAGGCCAGGTCACGTTCAAGGCGTCCCACATGACGCAGCACCCAAGCGCTTCCCGACGGCTTCACAGAACCAGCGCTTCCACGCGACTCGCTCGCAGTTGATCCATACTGGGCACGCTCGGCTCGCGCGTGAAGCGCAAGACGTTGGACACAGCCTGAAGCGGCGCCGGTGGGGAGGCGTGATCAGTGCACAGCGAGCGGCAACGGACATCCCGGGTGGTACATGCTGCTGCCAATCCCACGGGCGCAGGGTTCATCGGGGACGTGGAGATCACCTTTGATCCGGACACGGTGACAATCGTCGGGCGTCGGTTCGACTCGACTATCGCTCTTGCTCGCGTGGCGGTATCGGCCCTGCTGCTTGTGGCATGCGTGGTGGCACTGGCTTCTGGTGCCCCGGTCATCGGGCTGATCCTGGCCTTCGCCGCTGCTTTGCTGTACGCCGCGGGGCACCTGGCCATGCTCGCCAGCGCCGCCCCCGCTAGTGAGACGTTCCCGCTTGCCTCGGTCGCAGACGCGCACGTGGGGCAGCCGTCGCGCCCGGCCGATCTGCTGGAAGCCGTCGCCATCGGCGGACTCACGTTCCTGCAAGATCGGGTGGTCATCTTTCGCGTCAGCATGGCTTCGGGCCGGGACACTAGGTACGCGCTTCGGGCGCGGCCCGCGTCCGACGCTCGCCGGCTCGAGTGGCTCCTGAGAGGCTCTCCGACGCCGCCCACTGAGGAGCCGGGCTGGGATCCGTTCGGGGACGGTTCTCAGTGAGCGTGAATGTGTCACCGCGTGTCCAACCCTCGCATCAAGCAGACAGCACGCCGCTCGCGAGGTAATCTCGGGTTTGAGAGGCGGCGCTGCGGCGCGCTGCAGCTTATGCGAATAACGTTGGATGGACGGATCGCAGGTCCGAGGGGGTGCTGGGTTGCTCGCCGTGCTGACACTGGTCTTGTTCGCAGTGGCGTTCGGTTTCTGCAACTGGCTCGGACTCCATGACGGCAGGGCCGGCCTCAGCGGTGCTCGGGTGGTCTCACGATCGCTCGGCATCTTCCTTCTCGCGCTCCTGGCCCTCTCAGGTGCGTGGGCGCCGGTGGTGGCCGGAGCGCTCGCTGCTGACTACATGGTCGGATGGTCGCACGGCTGGAAGCTCGCATCCCGGGACCTTCGCAAGGGAGCACTTCGCCATCCAACCGGCGTTTCCAGCTGACTCGCCCGCAGTGGTTGCGGCTGGCGCCCGAAAGCGCTTTGCTCGCAGCTGAAACGCAAACACGTTGGGCGTACCTACTTCCGGTCTCTACCGCGGCCACCGTCTGCCCGGCGTCTTGTGATCCCGATTGTCGCCTGCGGTCACCGCGTCCGGCTCCGTGACGTTCCGGAGCGTCTGCGGGTTCACGGCAGTGATCGGTCGCGGTCCCGATGTCACCAGCCGGGACCGCGGCACAGTCTTCACTTCTGTGGAGGGCGCAAACTGGTAACGAGCTGCGGACCCGCGTCCTGGGCTCAAGCGTCATGACGTGACGCCGGCTGAGACTCCGGTCCATCGGGGTAGTCGGGGTCGCCGGGTGCTTCTTCAATCTATGGTTTCTGCTGCGCTGGCTCGCTCGCATCGTGGTCGCCGCCGCCGTGCGCATTCCGATCTCAACGGCCGCCATCCCACGGGTTCGTCTTTCGGCGTATCTTTGTTTCAGCGACCGCCGCCCAACCAAGGCATCCAGCCGACTCGTTCGCAGTGGTCGCGGCTGACGCAGAGGCGGGGAGTCTCGCGGCTGATGCCTAACACGTTCGACAAGACACCGGGGGGGGTGATCCGATGCGCAGGCTTCCGCAAGGGTGGCTCGCCGTGCTCGTGTTCCTTGTAGCGCTGCTGTCGCTAGGGTCGGTCTACGACTTCGTTGTGGGCGTGCCGGCGTACAAGATTTGGCTCAGCCAGATGGTGGGGATCTTCCTCGTGGACGGGTTCTTTCCCTCGCTGCCGGTCGTGGCCGCAGCATGTCTGATCCTCAACTGCGTGGTGCGGTTCTGGTTCCGTCGGCTGGCCGGGGGTGGCCCGGGCGTCTCATTGCTGCAGTGGTCGGCCGTGACCGGTCTCCTCGCCATACTTGTCCCGCTCACTCTCGTAGTTGCGGAAGTGGCAACTCAAGGTATTCCACGGCACCCCGTGCGTTTGGCACAGGGGGTCCTGCACGCCTTGTCTCTTGCTGGGGACATCATCCCGGTTGCGATGATGCCCATTGCGTCACGCGTTCTTGAGTTCGCGGCATCGCTTCTCTTCGTCCTTGGACTACTTCGGTCACGGTTGGTCTCTTCGTGGGTTCCCGGTCTGGGCGTCGCTGCCCTGACTGTCTTTGCACCCAGCCTTCCGGCTCGGCTGCTAGGCGGTTCTGTCTGGGGCCTGTCCATCGTCGTCGGCGAGGTCGGGAGCATCCTCTACGTACTATTCCTTGTGGCAGTCGGCGTATCGTTGCTTCGTCGGCCCGCGTCAGTCGCCAGGGTCACGGCGCCGGAGTGACTCGCCTTGCCTCGTCGTCGTTCGCTGTGCTGTCGAACCCTCGCTTCAACTCGACTCGCTCGCAGTTGATCCATACTGGACACGCTCGCCTCGCGAGTTAAGCGACTGACGTTCGACACACGATCGGAGCGAGGGTTCACCCGTAGCGTCACGACCGGGGAGGCGGATGTGGACGAGCGAGCGCTGACCGAATCGGCAGCCGCGCCCCCCGGACACTCAAGGTCAAGGCGCTGGTTCGCCGTGGCGTGGCTGGCGGGAATGTTCGTAGTGGCCTATGTCGTCTCGACGCTGACCAACAACGCTCTGGGTGCGGCGCAGCCGTCGGGCACCCCCGGCGTCGTGTGGCTCGTGCCCATGTGTGCAGTGCAGTTCGTCGGGGCCATGCTCACCTGCAGTCTGTCTCGCCGCCTTCTCGGTGCGCCTCGCAGTGTGTGGGTTTCGTTTGCGCTGGTCCTTGCTGTGGCGGCCGTCGGTTCTGCGTACGTCTACCTGACCTTCTATCTGTCGTTCACCGGCCCACAGGACGCAGAGCAGCGGTTCACATGGTCGGAACTCCTTGGGGAAGTGCATCCGAGCACCTTCTTCCTCTGGGTTGCCGCGACCCGGGTGCTGCCGGCCACGGCTGGCTTCGCGGGTGCTATCGTAGGTTCAAGGATGTACCGCGACGAGGCCGGCGGCGGTGTCGAACCAGCGCTTCAACCTGATGCGTTCAAAGTTGAGTCGCTCTGAACACGCTCGGCGCACAGGTTAAGCGCAACCACGTTGGACAGACGCCACTAGGTCTTGGACGTGCAGATTCAAAGGGGGGGTGCCGGGCAATGCGGCTAGAGCAGATTGGCACGTCACTCGCGGAGCTGCAGGGTCGCTGGCTTGGCGTGCACCTGGGCCGTGCGCGCAGCGGTCGTCTTCTGGCCGTCTTGGCATCCGTCCTCGCTGTAGCCTGTGGCGTCCCGGTCGCCAGCGCACCCGCCGCTGGCGCGCGCGCCGCCACTGAGGGCTGGGTGTCACAGCACCCCCCTCAACAGAGCCACCGGCTCACCTCCGTTCACTTCCTCGACACCTCCACCGGCTGGGCGGTTGGTGACGCCGGCACCATCCTCAAGACCACGAACGGAGGAATCAACTGGATTCGTCAGTCTTGCCCGGCAGGGACGACAGCGCTGGAATCCGTCTACTTCGCCAACGCCAACACGGGCTGGGCGGTGGGGTACGGGATCATACTCAAGACCACCAACGGCGGCACCACTTGGAAGGTTCAGAGGCGCGTCTCGGGCGAGTGGCTCATGTCCGTCTGCTTCACGAACGCCAACACGGGCTGGGTCGTCGGGAGCGCCGAGTCCAAGGGCCCCGTCGTCCTCAAGACCACCAATGGCGGCACCACATGGAAGACTCAGTATCCTGACACGGAGGGTCTCGAGTCGGTCCACTTCATCGACGCGAACACCGGCTGGGCGGTCGGAGCGGACTATGAAAATGAGGGGGCATACGACATCTCCAAGACCACCGACGGAGGCGCGTCGTGGAAGGTCCAGACCTCCGGTTCGGGTTTCGAGCTCTACGACGTCTTCTTCATCGACGCCACCACCGGTTGGGCGGTAGGGACTATCGGAACCATCCTCAAGACCACGGATGGCGGGGGCAACTGGGTCGCCCAGCCCTCCAGCACAAGGGTGGGGCTCGCATCTGTCCACTTCCTGGATGCCAACATCGGCTGGGCGGCCGGGAGCGGCACCATGCTCATCACCACGGACGGCGGGAGCAACTGGACCACTCAGGCTACTCCCACGTCGGAGTCGCTCTGGTCAGTCTTCTTCATCGACGGTATCAGCGGCTGGGCGGTCGGAGGGTATTGGGATCCGGACGATCCCGGAGCAGGAGTCATCCTCCGATTCCATCCGGCGTCAGCACCGTCAACGATCATGCGTCTGACCCCATCGGCCGGCCCGGCCGGCTGGAACAACACCGGCGTGTCAGTGAGTCTGGAAACAACTCCGGCACCGGGTGGTCCGGCAGTGGAGCGAACCGACGTCGCGCTCGACTCAGAACCATGGCAGCAGTACGTGGGCGTGTTCGAGGTCACGGACGAAGGGACCCACACGGTTCGCTATGTCTCTGTCGACGCTTCAGGCAGCGTAGAGACCACGAAGGTCTCAAGCATCCGCATCGACAGGACTGATCCGACATCGACCGTCTCAGGCATCCCGGCACTGCCGTCAGGGAGGGTGACCTTCAGACTCTCTGGCACGGATGCGCTCTCAGGCATCTCAGCCTTGCGCTACGCCATCAACGGAGGTCTGGTCCGCACCTACACGACGCCGGTGAGTGTATCGAGCGCGGGTACGACCACTCTGGAGTACTGGGCGGTGGATCTGGCGGGCAACGCAGAGGATGCCAACACGGTTACGTTCACGGTCACCCCACCAGTGCGGACCGCTCCGAGAGTCTCGAACCCGGTGGCTCCCTCGACCATGCGATGCGCCGAGTACTACACCGTGCATGCCACTCTCAAGCCCCGACACAAGGCCGGAACCTATCCGGTGCGTATCTACAAGTACCGCCGCGTCTCAGGACGGTGGAAGGCATATGGCTACTGGCCCGCCCGGTCACGCGGCTACGGGGCCTACTCGTCGTGCGAGGCAAGGGTGCGTCTGTTGCTGAGGGGCAGATGGCGCCTTAGGGCGTACTCTCTAGGCGACAGCCTGCATACGGCAAGATGGTCTGTGGGCTACGACTACGTGACGGTGAGGTAGCCTCGCGAAGAGCACGGGCGGCACGACCAGTCGACGTCGCGGCCAGCTGCCCAACCATGGGATCAACCCGACAACGCTTCGCGTTGCGGGTTATCCCAATAGCGTTGGGTTGACTCAGGGGGGTGCGGAAGATGAAGTCGCTTCCGGCTTCGGCGCGGCTGTTCACGTTGTCCGGCGCCTTGCTCGCGATTGCGCTCTCTTCCGCATGCGACAACCGACCGCCAGCATCCGACCTCAACCGCCGTGCCGACCTGCTGATCCGCGCATGCGCCGCATCTGATCTTCGCACGGCATCCCAGGCTGCCGGCTACTCGCTCTCGAGTTCTCAACTAGCACGAATCCGCGAACGCAGCCTGCTCGCCACGGCGCCTATCACGCTCTCGTACCTCGACGTTTCCGGTCCGCCTGCGGATTCCGACAGCCGCGCGTACGCGAGCGTAGTCGAGGCTGAGTTCCGCAGCGGCTCGGCAACTCGGACCGTCGTGTTCGACATCCTCTGGAGTACCGACAGCGGAGGCTCCTGGCGTCTCTACCGGGTGACCGGTGGAGGTGCCGTGGACTAGAGCAACCCAACCATGGCATCCAGACAGACAATACGCCGCCAGACGAGGTACTCTCGGGTTCGAAGCGGCGCGAGGCGGCATATTGCTGCTGATGCCAAGAACGTTAGCTGGACACATGGGGGCAAGGTGATCGTCGCAGAGGCTCAGCGCGACATGCGGATCGGCCTGATGGGCGGCTTCATGGGGCAGCTCGTGTCAGGTCTTCTCTGGCTCGCTTCCGCGGCGTTCGCCACGTGGGGCAGTCAGCGCTCCGCTATCACCGTGCTCGTGGTCGTGGGATTCTTCATCTTCCCGCTCACCAGGCTCGGGCTGAGGCTCATGGGCCATCGCGCTCGGGTGTCTCCCGACAACCCGCTGAACGGCCTCGGGATGCAGGCTGCATTCGTGCTGCCTCTGTCCCTATTGGTCGTTGCGGCCGCGGCGCTCTATCGGATCGAGTGGTTCTACCCTGCATTCATGATCGTTCTCGGCGCGCACTACCTGCCCTTCGTCACCTTGTACGGGATGCGGTTGTTCTACGCCCTGGCCGGCGTCCTCGTCATGGCCGGCGTGGTCCTCGCGTTGTACGGGCGTATGCCGTTTGCCGCGGGGGCATGGTTCACCTCGGCGATCCTCATTCTCTTCGCTATCTTGGGCCGCCTGAGCGTATCTCGCGAACTCGACCAGTCTGATTCCGCGTCGCCGTCCTCTGCCAGCTAACCAGCGCTTCCACCTGACGCGCTCCTAGTTGTTCCATACTGGACACGGCTGGCGCGCAGGTGAAGCGCAACAACGTTCTGTGAAAGCCTCAGGGGCGGGAGCTGCCGGGCTGCGCGTCAACGGTACCTCGTCGGTTATCGGGCATGCATCCGCCGACCGTGGCGGACCTTCAAGGCGGCCGGGGGTGCTGCTGCGGGATCCGATGGGCTGTGAAGAGCGGGACCATGGTAAGGGCCAGGTCACGTTCAAGGCGTCCCACATGACGCAGCACCTGATCGCTTCCCGACGGCTTCACAGAACCAGCGCTTCCACGCGACTCGCTCGCAGTTGATCCATACTGGGCACGCTCGGCTCGCGCGTGAAGCGCAAGACGTTCTGTGAAAGCCTCAGGGGCGGGAGCTGCCGGGCTGCGCGTCAACGGTACCTCGTCGGTTATCGGGCATGCATCCGCCGACCGTGGCGGACCTTCAAGGCGGCCGGGGGTGCTGCTGCGGGATCCGATGGGCTGTGAAGAGCGGGACCATGGTAAGGGCCAGGTCACGTTCAAGGCGTCCCACATGACGCAGCACCTGATCGCTTCCCGACGGCTTCACAGAACCAGCGCTTCCACGCGACTCGCTCGCAGTTGATCCATACTGGGCACGCTCGGCTCGCGCGTGAAGCGCAAGACGTTGGAGCTATAGAGAGTTCTGTACCGCGTCATCCGCTTGGCCGGCGAATCCCATGACTCACCGGGCAGGATGTCCGATCTCCGCTTCGGGCTCGGAGGTGTCCCGTTGGTGGCCTTCGATTTCATGGCAGTGATCGGTCGCGGTCCCGATGTCGGCAGCCGGGACCGCATCACCGATGGAACTTCTGCGGGGATGGTGTCGCCGGTCTGCGGTTGAGGACACATCACCCGGTCGGAGGCGCGCGGGGTCCCGGGCACATTCTCCGGACGAGGCGGGGAGGAAGGCGTCGCGGGGTCGATTGCGCACGCGGGTGCAGACCGGGCTCGGAGGGGCGAAGGCTATTGTTCTTGCTCGGGAAGCGCGCGGTCATCGAAGTGTATGCTGGTTCCGGAGACGTGGTCGCCCCAACCAGCGCATCCAACAGACTCGTTCGCAGTGGTCTCGGCTGACGCAGAGGCGGGGCGTCTCGCAGTTGATGCGCCCCACGTTAGGCAGAGTAGATGAAAGCGCACTTGGACAAGGCCGCGACTTGGCAGCTGCTCGGACCGCACGTCCAGCGGATTGCTGACGGCCACGTGCCTCCGCGCGAGGGGCTCAACCTCGTCATCGACGCGTACCTCGGGGCGGGACTGTATGACCGACAGCGTGAGTGCGCCGGCGACGCCGCGGGAATCGAGAAGCTCTATGCCTGCTGGGCCGGGTACTTCGACCTGGGCGAGCGTCCCGATGAGGTTTCATACGACGGGTGCTACGGGTCCGATGCCGTTGCGGCGCTCGACCGCGACGCCGTCCGGTTCGCTCGCGAGTGGATGGCGCTCCACCATGCCTAACCACGGCTTCCAGACTGACAATACGCCGCCAGCAAGGTAGGCTCGGATCGGGGAGTGGCTCGGCGGCATATTGCAGCTGAAGCCGAACAACGTTCGACAGAGCGGATGGGGCCGGCTTCAGGGGGACTCGTGAAGGACAGCACGCGATGGCGTATCGGCGGCGTGATCGGGTGGCTCATCATTGCGGCGCCAATAATCGCGGCTCTCGCCTGGTACATCCTGGTCGGCACATATCGGTTCGCTCCCGGCGCTGGCGGGCTTCTCGGGGGCTTGGCCGTCTCCGTCTCAATAATCACCGTGGTCGGAGTCTGGACCGCCCTTGTCGTCTGGTGGATGAATCGAAGGTGGCCGTGAACCTGCTTCGCAGCCTGCCTGACTTCAAGTTTGAATCGCAACACTTCCTCTGATTAGGCCTCTCGCGCCTACCCGGCTTGTACATGGCACTCCTCCGGCGTCCGGAAGCCCAGCCGCTTCCTGGGTCTGCTGTTGAGCTTGGTCGCGATCGCGTCCAGATCCGCCTGAGTGACGTGCGCCATGCTCGTTCTCTTCGGCAGGTACTGGCGGATCAGGCCGTTCGTGTTCTCGTTGGTGCCGCGTTCCCACGAATGGTGCGGGTTGGCGAAGTAGAACGGCACGCCCGTGGCCTCCTCGATGAGCTCGTAACTGTGGAACTCGCTGCCGTTGTCCGCGGTGATCGTCTTGAAACACTCACGCCGCCGGTCGATGAGCTCGATGGTGCGAGCGGTGGCCTCTGCCGCGCAGTGGCGATGGAGCTTGCCCATCTGCAGGTAGCCCGTCTTGCGTTCAACGACCGTCAGGGCAGAGTGCCTTCCGTGGTCGTTGCCCATGATCGTGTCGATCTCCCAGTGGCCCGCCACCTGCCGGCCTTCCACCTCGGGTGGACGCTCGGAGATGTGGCGTTTACCTGCGAGTCTTCCTCGCGAGTCATGCGATCTGTAGCGCTTGCGCCGCCGCTTGGTGGCCTGCCTCATATGCGTCCACAGGTCCCCGCCGACCCGCTTGTCGCGCCAGACGCGCAGGTAGATCGTCTCGTGGCTGATCGACAGCAGGTCGTGGAGCGAAAGCCACCCCGAGACCTGCTCCGGGCTCCAGTCCAGGCCCACCAAGTGCTCGACGAGCACCCAGTCATCGGCGCTGAAGTGGGAGTTGTGCCGCGAACGACGTCGACGCGCGACGGCATACGAGTCGGCCACACCCGGGTTGTATCGGCCTGACGGCCGCACGTTGCGCCTCAACTCGCGCGAGATGGTCGACGGCGCCCGTCTGAGCTCGGTCGCGATCGCGCGGAGAGAGTGATGCTGCTTCCTCATCGCCATGATGGCGTATCGTTCCTCGAGGGTGATCTGGGTGTGCATCCGGTCCTCACTTCTTGGCGGGAGTAAGGAACCGATTGTGCCCCAGGTCGCCCAACCTTCAGGTGGCCCGGGTGTTGCGTTTAGTATCTGAATTCGCCCTGTCGAACACGCGCTTCAACCTGATGCGTCCAAAGTTGATCCATACTGGACACGCTCGGCGCACAGGTTAAGCGCAAGACGTTCGACAAGAGCGAGAGACGGGGATGCGGGTGGGCTGCTGACATCCGCGTTCGGACTTCGGGGCGCTGCTAGGCATGGGGGGTAATGTGGGTTCGCTCATCGTGGGGTTGATTCTTGTAGCGGCCGGCGTCGCGGCGCTCCTAACGACCCGCGGCGTGGTGTGGACCCCCGATGCATCTCTTCACTTCCGACAAGGACGTCGCCCGCAAGATGGGACAAAGGCGTCATGCCCTCGTAGGAGCCGGTCTGCTTGTCGTGGGGGTGGCAGGCGTGGTGCAGGGACTGTGGCGTGTTCTGGCCTGACCCGCGCTGCGCTTTGTCGAACCGGCGCATCGACACAGACAAACCGGCCTTGTGAGGTATGCTCGGCCACGGAGGGCGCGCGAGGCCGGTTTGCTGGTCATGCGCAATATGTTGGGTTGACCCACATGCCTGGGGCGCATTCCGCGTCATCCGCGTGGCCGGCGAATCCCATGACTCACCGGGCAGGCTGTCCGATTCTCGCTTCCGGCTCCGAGGCGTCCCGGCACGTTGTCCCGGTCTCATGGCAGTGATCAGTCGCGGTCCCGATGTCAGCAACCGGGACCGCGTCACCCGCGGAACTTCTGCGGGAATGGAGCACCGGTCTGCGGTTCGAGCACTTCTTCCGGTCGGAGATGTACGGGGATCCGGGCAGATTCTCCGGACGAGGCGGGGTTCAAGGTGACACCGGGTCGCTGCCAGGGTCTTCGGGCTGCACGATAATGATGGTGAAGACCTCTGTTCGTGACGGACACTCCGGCTGGTCTTGGCGTATCGTTGCAGCTGCGACCGCAACCCAACACCGGCTTACAGCTGACTCGCCGACAGTGGTCGCGGCTGAGGCAGAGACGTCTCGTCTCGCAGCTGAAGCCAAACGTTGGGCAGACACAAGCGAAGATAGGGATTGTGGCTCCGCCGAAGACTGCGTTCTGGATTGTGGGGCCGGTAGGCTGGACTCTCTGGGCCGGGGTGGTGGTCAGGGGTCCGCTACAGCGGGGGAGTCTCATGCCTGTGCGTCTCGATAGAGCACGAATGGCGCGTCTGCTCGGTACGCTGACCGCGTCAGTCCTTGCTCTGGTCTTGCTGGCGACTGTCATTTCAATCGGTCTGCGCGCCGACCTGCCCGCGGGAACGGAAGGCTGGACGTGGCAGGACGCCCTTGCCAAAGGGATCTGGTTCTTGCCCGCAGGTTCGGCTGACACCTCCTCCAGCGAGGCGTCGGGGGATACCGCCTCAGTGGCTCAGGACGGAGGCGCCGCTTGGATCGCCCAGACCTCCGGAACGAAGAATTGGCTCAAGGCCGTCCACTTCGTCGATGCCGACACGGGCTGGGTTGTCGGGGATTTCGGCACCATCCTCAAGACCGCCGACGGCGGGAGGACCTGGACCGCCCAGGTCTCCGGCATCAAGTGGACGTGGCTCAACTCCGTCTACTTCGTTGACAGGCACAACGGGTGGGCAGCGGGAGAAGAGGGAGTCATCCTCAAGACCACTGACGGGGGGACCACCTGGAAGCGGAAGTCCTCTGGCACGACGGCGTGGCTGAGCTCAGTCCAGTTCATCAGCCCCACCAAAGGGTGGGCGGTCGGTTATGACGGCATCATCCTCAAGACCACGGACGGGGGGACCACTTGGAAGCGGCAGTCCTCTGGCACGAGGGAGTGGTGCAACTCCGCCCATTTTATCGACGCCGACACCGGCTGGGTGGTCGGCGAGTTCGGAATCCTCAAGACCACTGACGGGGGAACCACCTGGAAGCGGATGATCGCCGAAAGAGACAACGACTTCCGATCCGTGCAGTTCATGAACTCAGCGATCGGCTGGGTGGTCGGGGACTACGGCGCCATCTACAAGACCACCGACGGCGGCGCCACCTGGACACCCCAGGACTCCCGTACCGACGCCTCGCTCGAATCAGTCCACTTCCTCGATGTGAACAATGGCTGGGTGGTTGGACGGGCCCACCCTCTTGAGGAACGCGGTCCAGTCCTTCGGACCACAGATGGGGGCAGCAACTGGACGACCCAGCTGATCGCTGGAGCGTCGGACCTGTTCTCCGTCCAGTTCGTCGACGCCAACTCAGGCTGGGCGGTCGGCGGGGATGGCGACCCTGAAGCTGGTGAAGGCGTGATCCTGCGATTCCGGCCCGAGCCTGACCGCGCGCCCATGAGGTAGGCTGGTGCTGATGGCGTCGCGGTCAGCTGCCCAACCATGGCATCAAGCTGACGCGGTCGCAGTGGCATCGGCTGACGCAGAGGCGCCCTGGCGCGCAGCTTATGCCAACAACGTTGGGCAGACGGACCATTCCGCGCTCGAGACGATCGTGCGGCCAAGGTTCTCGGGGCTGCGGATCGACGGCGTTGGGACGAGAGTGTGCACACGCTCTATCATGGAGATTGGCCGCTGCCCGGGGGTGGGCGGGAGATCGCGTCCTGACCGCAGTAAGGGGGAGTCTGATGTCGGCACCGACGCTAGGGACGTACTTCTCTCCCAAGCTGTTCGCTCGTGTACGAACGAGCCAGCTCATCACCGGCGTCGGCACGCTACTGGCCGCAGTTGTCCTGTCGCTCGCGGTGGTGTCGAGCGCGCCCGCAGTCGGTGTGTCCGACGGAAACGAAGGCTGGGCGTGGCAGAACCCGCTTCCGAAGGGCTGTTGGTTCGAGTCCGTTGATTTCGTTGACGCATCCTTTGGCTGGGCGGTAGGCGATTTCGGCACCATCCTCAAGACCCCCGACGGGGGCGTCACTTGGATCTCCCAGTCATCCGGCACGACCCAGCCGCTCCAGTCCGTCGATTTCGTCGACGCCAACACAGGTTGGGCGGTCGGGGGAGACCATTACGGAGACAACAACGTCATTCTGAAGACCACGGATGGCGGCTCCACCTGGACCTCCCAGTCCTCCGGCACTACAGAGCCCCTGGGGTGCGTGCAGTTCGTCGACGCCAACACTGGCTGGGCGGTCGGGGGAGGGTGGGGCGCAGACACCAGCTCCCTTCTCAAGACCACCGACGGCGGCACAACGTGGATCAGTCAGTCCTTCGGCACGACGGAGTCGCTCAACTCCGTCTTCTTCATCGACGCATCCACTGGATGGGCTGTCGGATCCGCCATCTTCAAGACCACCAACGGCGGCGCCACATGGATTCCTCAGGCGTCTCCGGCGTCGTATCTCGGCTCAGTCCACTTCATCGATGCCTCCACCGGTTGGGCCGCGGGGGGGGATGGCATCGTCAAGACCACAAACGGAGGCGCGACCTGGAAGTCCCAGAACCCAGGCACCACGGAGTCGCTCACATCCGTCCATTTCGTCAGTCGCACCACCGGCTGGGCTGTCGGAGGCGACTGGACCGTCGGTGGCGTTATCGTCAAGACCACCAACGGGGGTACCACGTGGAAGCCTCAGACTCAGTACTCGGACCCGCTCAAGTGCGTGCATTTCGTCAGTCCAACGACCGGCTGGGCGGTCGGGGAGAAGAGCACGCTGCTCAAGACCACCAACGGTGGTGCGACCTGGTCATTCCAGACATCCGTCACGGCGGTTGACCTCACCTCCGTCCATTTCGTCAGTCGCACCACCGGCTGGGCGGTCGGAGGAGGCTGGACCGTGGGCAACGTCATCGTCAAGACCACCAACGGAGGAGCCACGTGGATCCGTAAGTCCCCGGAGAACTGGCCTGCGACACTATCCTCTCTGGAATCTGTCTACTTCACCGACGCGAACACCGGCTGGGCGGTCGGCTACGGCGGAATACTCAAGACCACCAACGGTGGCACCACTTGGAAGGCTCAGAGGGGGGTCTCCGACGAGTGGCTCATGTCCGTCCGATTCACGAACGCCAACACCGGCTGGGTGGTCGGAAGTACCGATTCCAGTGGCCCCGTCGTCCTCAAGACCACCAATGGCGGGACCACATGGAAGGCTAGGTATACCCACACGGAGGACCTTGAGTCGGTCTACTTCGTCGACGCCAACACAGGTTGGGCGGTCGGGCGGTGGTACCACAACGAGACGGCATACGACATCTCCAAGACCACCGATGGAGGCGCGACGTGGAAGGTCCAGGCCTCCGGTGAGGGCTTCCAGCTCTACGACGTCTTCTTCATCGACGCCAACACCGGTTGGGCGGTCGGGGGCGAGATCCTCAAGACCGTGGACGGTGGAGCCAACTGGACACGTCAGACTCATGACGAGACGGAATCCTACCAAGGCGTGCACTTCATCGACGCCAACACCGGGTGGGTGGTCGGGTCGCAAGGCAGCATCCTCAAGACCACTGACGGCGGGAGCAACTGGGCTGAACAGGGCATCAGTATGTCCAGCGAGCTCTACTCCGTCGATTTCATCGATGCCAACACCGGTTGGGCGGTTGGGCAAGGCGGAACCATCCTTCGGTTCCGTCCAGCATCCACGCCGTCGACCGTAATGCGCTTGCTGCCCGCGGCCAACCCGGCCGGCTGGACAAACACCGACGTTGTCGTGAGTTTGGATACCTCACAGGCGCTTGGTGGTCCCGGGGTGGCGCGAAGCGACTATGCTCTCGACTCGGGATCTTGGCAGGTGTTCGCTGGCGCCTTCGCTATCACGGATGAAGGCACGCACACTCTAAGGTACCTTTCGACCGACGCTTCCGGCAGCGCCGAGGCCACGAAGGTCTCCATCATACGCATCGACAAGACCGATCCGGTGTCCACCGTGTCAGGCATCCCGGCGGCCCCTTCCGACACCGTGACCTTCACGCTGGCTGGCTCGGATGGTCTCTCGGGCGTCTCCGCTCTCCGATACAACATCAACGGCGGCCCCACCCGCGCCTACACCCGGCCGGTAGTGATCACGAGCGTGGGCACGTGCACGATGGAGTACTGGGCGGTGGATGTGGCGGGCAACGTTGAGGATGCCAAGACCGTGATCTTCACGGTCATCCCGCCCGTACGGACAGCCCCTCGAGTCTCGAACCCCGTGGCCCCCGCCACGATGCGATGGGCCAGGTCCTATGGGGTGAGCGCCATGCTGAGCCCGCCCCACAAGTCCGGAACGTATCCTGTGCGCATATACAAGTACCGGCGCATCTCGGGGCGGTGGAAGTCGTACGGCTACTGGCGCGCCCGGGCATACGGCTACGGCGACGCGTGGTGCGAGGCGAGTGGGCGACTGTCGCTGCGGGGCAGGTGGCGGCTTCGGGCCTACGCCCCGGCTGACAGACTGCATACCGCAAGGTGGTCCGCAGGCTACGACTACGTGACGGTGAGGTAGCCTCGCGGAAGACAAGTGGCCACGACGGCGCGGTGCCGCGACCAGCTGCCCAACCATGGGATCAACCCGACAACGCTTTGCGTTGCGGGTTATCCCAATAACGTTGGACGGACGAACTCGGCGGTGAGAATTGAGGTCGGTCCTGTTCGTCACAGCAATCGGAGTCCTGGTGGCGCTCCTGTCGCTGTCCGTCTTCTCGGTCTATCGCGCACGTAGTCACGTTGCGGCTGCATGGATCGGAAGGTTCGCCCTGTTTGTGTCTCTCTCGGCCTACTTCCCCTGGGCCTTGGCATCAGTCAGCCCGGACCCGGCCGACTGGCTTTCCACTCTGCCAATCGCGCTGCCCGTGCTTGCCGTCTCGGGCATGTTGCTTGCTCTCGGAGATCGGCGTTCCCGGACTCTCGCCGGCGTGTCGACCGTCGTTTCGGTCCTTGCGGTGGTGGCGCATGTCGTCTTCTTCTGGCTCATGCTGGTGGGGTGATCTGCCTCAGCGGCTCGCGCCGTCCAACCGGCGCTTCCACCTGACGCGATCGGAGTTGTTCCATACTGAGGACGCTTGGCGCGCAGGTGAAGCGCAACAACGTTGGACGTACGGAAGAGCGGGACTACCACGAAGCCGCCGCTGTGAGTAGTATCGGGGGGACGAATGACGGAGGTGGCACCATGTCCGTGGACTTCATTGTAGAAACCGAACTTGAGACAGATGGCCGCTGGATTGCCGAGGTCGTCGAGCTTCCTGGGACTCTCGCGTACGGCTCAACTGAGGACGATGCGATCGCACACGTTCAGGCGCTCGCCCTGCGCGTGGTCGCCGATCGGCTCGAGAACAGTGAGGCGGGCCGCGACTTCCTCTCCATCTCCTTCAGCGCCGCATGAGCCAATGGTCGGCGACCCGCGCACGGGAAGTGCTCGCCGCCCTCGCGCGTATCGGCTGGGTATTGAAGCGCCAGACCGGATCTCACAAGGTGCTCTCCCGTCCCGGCTGGCCGGACATGGTCCTTGCCTTCCACGATGGGGACGAGATCGGACCGCGGATGCTCGCTCGGCTCGCGAAGCACAGCGGACTGCAGCCGGAAGACTTGTGATGAGCGCTCACGAGACCGGGTGCCGACGTCCAACACGCGCTTCCACCTGACGCGCTCCTAGTTGTTCCATACTGGACACGCTTGGCGCGCAGGTGAAGCGCAACAACGTTCGGAAGACAGGAGGGCGGCTGGGGTGATTCGCAGAACTGGAATCGTTGCCCTCCTCATCGCCTCTGCGGTTGTCGCCGGCTGCAGCAAGCCTGCGCCGCCGCCTCCTGGCTCTCGGGCTTCTCTAGCCGCGTCCGATGCTGTAGGCGTCGTCGCAGCGATAGCCAGTGGTGACACCACTGCGATCTCAGCCTTCTTCGGGCGCTCCGTCGAGACCACCGAGATTGCGTGGCTCCACAGGACCGTGCCTCAGGGTTTCGGAGCTGATCCAAACGCGTACGAGGCGACCTTCGCCAAGCCGGTGAACGATGCTTCCAGGTTCGCCTTCGTGCGAGTCGCTCGCGCACGTCTGATGCCCTCTTCGCCTTTGGCATTCGCGATCACTCTGGAATGGAATCCGTCGGCACGGCGCGAGGTGTGGCGGAACGGCCGGCGTGTTGGCAGCGTCCGCGGCGACTGGCGCGTGATGACCATGGGGCCGGCTCCTCAGTAGCGCTGCTTCCGAACCAGCGCATCCAGCAGACGCGTTCACGGTAGTATTGGCTGTCGCAGAAGCGCCTCGGCGCGCTGCTGATGCGCAACAACGTTAGGCGTACTGGCGTCAGCTGGGTCCGCCGAGTGACTCAAGCAGCAGCGCGAGCTGCCGGTTCTCTGCCAATCGAGGGGCAGGTAGTAGTGAAGCGAGTACTCCTGGCCGTGGGCATGCTGGTGCTGGTATCTGGGTGCGTATCGGGAGGGCTCGGTGCGCGCTCGTCGCAGTCCGCGCAGCAAGACACTGTGGTGGCGGCTCCCTCGAGGGATTCCTCCGCGGCCGCTGGTTCGACCCCCGCATCAAAGTCAGCGCCGGGGCTCTCGAGCGTGGCTCGCGGTGAGATTGTCTTCCAGTCCGCAGACGGCTCCATTCATGCGATTCACAGCGACGGCACTAGTGAACGCCGCGTGGCGGACCCGCCCCCACGACGGGCGTCAGGCGATGGCCCGGCCAAGATACTGGCGTGGCTCCCGGGGCGACGGATTGTCGCTTGTGTTGCAGACAACACGCTGCGCCCGGATGATCCCGCGTTGGACCTGGAGGACGCAGACGAAGCCAACTACCCGGTGTATCTCGTTGAACTTGAGACCGGACAGGTCACTCCCTTGAACACCGCGAGCGGGCTGCGCGGCATGCACGCCAACCTGGAGGCAACCTTCTCGCATGACGGCAAGAAGCTCCTCTACTTCAGCGCTTGGGACTACCTTGAGTACGCCGCGGACATCAACACGGGAATCGTCAAGCGTGTATCGCCGTCGGAGGCGGCCTACTCGGACGACGGCACCTACGCTCGGATGATCTGGCCCCATGGTCCCAAGCGCCTCGAGGGCAGAATCCTCGCGGCGTCACCAGACGAGCGCTTTCTGTTCACGGAGACTGACTGGGAGTCCGATCTTGACGACGGCCTCATCTACGGGGTGTTCGACCGGCGTACGGGGCGAACCGCCAAGATTCTTGTGACCAGCATGGACACTGAGCGCTTTCTCAGCCGTCCATCGTTCTCTTTGGACGCCAAGCTGGTCGTGTTCGAGGAGCCGCCAGATCCGTTTCCAGAGGTCTTCGGGCACAACATGGACTACCCGATCATGGTTGTGAGCCGCAAGGGGGGCAAAGCGAAGCGCATCGCCACGGGCACTGCGCCGGTGTTCTGGCCAGGGCCGTAGTCCCTGGCACGACGCCTAACAATGGCTTCAACCTGACGCGCCCGAGGTTGTCGTACTCTGAAAGCGCACGGCGCGCAGGTTAAGCCAAACACGTTCGATGCACCCACAGGATCGGTCTGGCGCTTCGCGATCTATGCGGTTATACTCGTGGTATGAAGACAGCGATCTCGATACCGGATGAGGTGTTCGCCGAGGCGGACCGACTCGCCCGCAAGCTCAAGCAGTCGCGCAGTCAGCTCTACAGCCGTGCGATCCGCGAGTATGTCGCCCGCCACTCGGCCGATGACGTCACGGCCGCCCTCGACGCCCTATACGTGCAAGAGTCGCCTGCCCAGGATGAGTTCGGCACCACTGCGGCCAAGCGTGCGCTCGAGCGCTCCGAATGGTGATCTCCCAAGGCGACGTGTGGTGGGCCGACCTTGGCGACCCGACCGGCTCTCAGCCCGGATTCCGGCGCCCGGTGGTGGTCGTCCAAGGGGATTCGTTCAATCGTAGTCGCATCGCCACCGTTGTCTGCATCCCGCTGACCAGCAACCTGCGACTCGCCGACGCACCCGGCAACGTCGTGCTGGACTGCGAGGCGACGGGGCTTCCCAAGGACTCGGTGGCCAACGTCTCGCAGCCGGTCACGCTCGATCGGGAATCGTTGACGGAGCGCGCAGGCAAGCTACCGGACGCCAAGCTCGATCTCGTTCTGTACGGAATCGACGTCGTCCTGAGCCGATAGACCGGCATCGAACCCGCGCTTCAACTCGACTCGTTCGCGGTTGTTCCATAATGAACACGCTCGGCTCGCGAGTTAAGCGCAAGACGTTAGGTGCACCTGATGGGGGAGGAACCGGTGGCCGATAGGTTGCGGCGGATTGATGCGTTCGTCGTCGCCCTCGCCCTTGCGTTCGGCGTGTGGAACTTGTTCGCCATCGTTGCGGGATGGACCGTCGATCTTGTCGTGTTGTTGGCACTCCCCTTGGCGTCGCTGTTGCCATTCGCCTGGATCAGCTTCCGCGTGTGGCGATTGTCGCCTCATCACTCGGGCTCGCGACTGGCGCGGGCCGCATTCGTGACCTATCTCGCCATTGCCCTGCTCAGCCTGCTCCCTCCCCTGATCGCCGCTCTCCTGATCGTCGTGCGCGCCACGAACCACACGCTGTGGTCCCTTCTCCCCGCCCTGACCCTGTTCTCGGTGCTACAGATCGCGGCGGAGATCGCCGCCGGCCTACTGTTTTCGCTGGGCCTTCTCCGCACCCGGCTCGTCCCGGCATGGGTCGCCTGGCTCGGCCTCACCGGCCAGGTCCTCCTTGTGGTCTTGAGGACGACGGGCTTCGTGCTGTACGTCCTGGGGGGCAGTTCGCCTCTGAACGACATGCCGTTCTATGTCACCCGTCAGATCGCGCAGATCGCCTTCCTCGCGTCGCTAGGCGCCCACCCTGTTCTGGAAGCGCTCAGGGTCGCGGGATCAGGAGCCGTCGCAAGTCATTGCGGCGGGCACCTAACCCGCGCTTCCTTAGTGTCACTCTGCCCTCGTGGGACTCCTGACGATTGTCAGGTAGGCTCGGATCCGGCGGCGGTGTGACCCGCATGCGCTTCTGTCGTCCGTGAGGGCTGACCTTCAGCTGTTACGTCCCCCGCCGCCGGGAATCCGAGGGTCGTCGTCGTGACCTGATAGGAGCCTGGCCAATAGGCCCCCGCTAAGGTGTGTCCGGCGGCGATTCCCCGAATCGGAAGGGATCCGGCGGAAGGGGACGCAAGATGATCGTAGTGGGGATCGACCCGCACATGAAGACCCACACGGCGGTGGCGATCGACGCCGTGACCGGGTGCAGCGTCGGCACCAGGACCGTGAACTGCTGCGAGGCCGGGCACGACGAGCTGTTGACCTGGGTCCGCGGGATCGGCAGCGAGCACTACTTCGCGATCGAGGACTGCCGGCACGTCTCAGGCCGACTCGAGCGGCACCTGCTCTCCCGCGGAGAGCACATCGTTCGAGTGCCGCCCAAGATGATGGCCGGGGCCCGCTGCTCGGCTCGGACCTATGGCAAGTCCGATCCGATCGACGCGGAGTGCGTGGCGCGCGCTTCTCTTCGGGAGCCCGACCTCCCGCGAGCGGCCCTTGCGGGGCCCGAACACGACGTTCGCTTGCTTGCCGATCACCGTGACGACCTGGTGGGGGAGCGTGCCCGCATCCAGAAGAGACTTCGCTGGAACTGTCATGATCTCGAGGTCTCCCTGGACCTTCCTCCCCGAGTGCTGGATCGCTACGTGTGGCTCGAGCGCCTCGAGAAGGAGCTGCGCTCGCTTCCGGTGAGCACTCTGTGCCGCATCGCGCTTGACCAGGTCCTGCGCTGTCGCGCGCTTACGGAAAGCATCCGCGAGATGGAACGCGAGATTCGAGGCCTTATGCGAAAGCTCGCGCCGGAGCTGATGGACATCCCGGGGTGTTCGGCGCTTTGCGCGGCCCACCTGATTGGCCAGACCGCGGGAGCTTCACGCTTCTCTGGGGAGGCGGCCTTCGCCATGCACGTAGGTACCGCCCCGCTTCCCGTGTCCTCTGGAAAGTCGGAGAGGCATCGGCTCAACAGAACGGGCAACAGGTGCCTCAACTCCACCATCCACATGATCGCGGTCACGCAGGTCAGGATGCACCCGCCGGCCATCGCGTTCATGGAGCGCAAGCGCTCAGAGGGGATGAGCAACCGCGAGGCGCTGCGCTGCCTCAAGCGGCACCTCTCGCGTGTCGTGTTCAAGACGATGCTGAGGGCAGATCGAGCGCGTCTCGGGCTGATCATCGAGGCTGAGTTCGGCGCGGGTCGGGTCGCGATCGCGGTGTAGGATTGACATAGGAGCAACAGCAGTCAATACCCCGCCCGGATGGTAGGCTCGGGTCTAGAGGGAGCGCTGCGGCGTATTGCAGCTGAAGCGCAACAACGTTGTGCGGACCGTGTGTCCAGCCGGGCAATGCAGCAGCTGAGGGGAGTCGGGGAGCGCATGGACGACCAGCACATGATAGGCCGGGTTGAGGGATGGTACTCAGACCCGCAAGCTGCCCACTCCGAGCGCTATTGGGACGGCGTCGGCTGGACCTCGCACGTTCGCAATCTTGATCCTGCTTCTGCTGATCAACCTGTCCGGCAATCCAGCATCGGACTGCCCTCCGCGTCCCTGACACGGGATAGCGTTCGGCCCATCGCCTCAGCGCAGAAGCTCGTCATCTACGCGATCGTTCTCAACTTCTGTGCGGTTGCGGTCAGGCTAGTCCCGACGCTCGTGACATCTGATTCCTTTGTCGTCGTCGCATATGGAACCTACTGCCTGGGTCTAGTAATCGCGCTCGCCTCGACCGTCATGTCGTTGGTCGGCGTCTACCAGCTTGCCTCGGGCCTGGACTACGCCATCGGCTGGAGGGTCCTCTTCCTCCTGTTCATGTTCGTACCGCTTGTCAGCCTGCTCGTCCTTCTCATCCTCAACGATCGAGCCACGAAGACGCTGCGCGCCGCAGGGCTGCAGGTCGGGCTCCTCGGCGCGCGGTCGTAGCCATCGTGGCCGCGCAACATGAGCATCCAACAGACCGTGAGATGCTGCGGCACGCGGTCGCCACTCTCGCCTATCGCGGAGGCAAGGCGCTTCGTGATGCGCCTGACGATTTCGGCTCGACGAGAGTCTCCATTGCCACGAACTCCGCGCTCGATACTCTCTCGCATATCGGCGACCTGCTGGAGTGGGCGCTCTCCATCACCGAGGGCCAGGAGCGCTGGCCGGAGTCCGCTACCCGAGCCTGGGGGCTCGAGACCGAACGGTTCTTCGCCGGCCTTGCCCGGCTCGACGCCTACTTGGCGTCGGGGGAGTGTCTTGGGGCCACCCCGGAGAAGCTGTTCCAGGGTCCAATCGCTGACGCGTTGACCCACGTTGGGCAGCTAGCCACGCTGCGCCGCCTCGCCGGCGCGCCAGTTCGTGGCGAGAACTACTACGTTGCGGACATCGAGATCGGTCGAGTCGGGCCCGAGCAGGCTGCCGCGCGACGCGAGTTCGACTGAGCCAGTCCTTGTGGGGCGCCGCCCAACCGGCGCTTCAACTCGACTCGCTCGCAGTTGATCCATAATGAACCGGTCCGGCTCGCGAGTTAAGCGCAAGACGTTGGCACCATCAGCCCGGTCGCCTTCTACTCCTCAAGTTCGAACAAGTCCGGCTCGATCTCTGAGCGCCGGAGGCGTTCGTAGTCGCTGAACGTCCGAACCTCCCTATACTCGGAAACGACCTCTCCGTTGTCGGAGCGATCGACCGCAACGCTCTCGATTCGCACGGGCACGTAGTCGTCTTGGCGAAGCCAGAAGGTCTGAGTTTCCGTCGATCGATACCCTTGCGTGGCGCCGATGGAGTTGTCAGAGGTCAAGCGGACCAGCACGACGCGCTCTTCCCTGAAGACATCCGCGCCAACGATCTCGACTCTCAACCCCACGGTCGGAGATGTCGTGCCGTCCAGCCAGAGCCTCAGGGAGTAGATCGTCCCGTCGAAGTCGTCTTCCCAGCAGCGCCCCGACCGGGTCTGCTGCCGTTGAGTTGTGCGCTTGCCCCGGTTCACGTCGACCTGGAGTTCCCTCGTCACGCCGTCCTTCGTGACATAGACACCGTATGCCGCTTCGTTAAGCCGATTCGACGACGTTGCCCCCGTCACTAGGCGAGCCATCCGCCGCTCTCTGTCGACCCAGTACTCCTCGCTGCGCGAGTTGGTCCGGAGCACACGCCCCCGTTCTGTTAGGCGCCCGGAGTAGGCGATGCGATAGTGGACGACTTCGGGTGCATCGAGCGCCTTCAGACCCTGCGCTACTTCGGCCATAGCCGGCGTCGGCGATCCTCCCATCCCAGGCGGCAGCACGATGAGCAGCGCGGCGACCGCGACCGCAACGGTCGCGACAGCCGCCAAACGCGGGAGCGTGATGATCCGTGCCCGGCGCTCGCTTCGGCGCAATACGGTCTCGCGAATGCGGGATCGGCGGTCCTCACCCGCATCGGGCGCAACTGTGAATGACACTCTAATGCGATCGATCAAGTCACTGTCCTGGGGTCTGCGCATCACAGTGCTCCTTCCTCGGAGAGACTCACGCGCAGGGAATCCAAGGCGCGGTAGTAGAGCATCTTGGTGGCCCCGGACCTCTTGCCGACCAAGTGCGAGACTTCGTCGAACGCGCGACCCTCGATGACTCTGAGGTAGACGATCAGTTGCTGGATGTCGTGCAGCTTCGCGGCCGCCTGCCAGGCCACGGAGTCGCTCCAGCACTCCGGGTTCTCGACGGGTGTGTCTGGAACGCCCGGCACTGGGACGCTGCGAACCGACCTCCGATGACGTGTCGCGCACTTTCGCTGCGCGACCCGATAGAGCCAAGGCAGTAGGTAGTCCTCTCGGGGAGGGCGACGGGAACCCATCAGCGCCACGAACACGTCTGCGGTGACGTCCTCCGCATCCGACGCGCAGTTGGTGCGGAATGCGCAGTAGCGATACACGGTGTCGCAGTGTGCACGGTACGCGTGCTCGAAGTCCCCCGGCTCCATCCCACCCCGTCTCGTGTCTGCTTCTCTATCAGCTTATCTTCTGAGTCCGGCCAGAAGTCACATCATTCCGGAACGCAGGACGAGGCACCGACACCACGACTCGGGTCGCGTGGGTCTACACTGAGAGTGCCAACCAGCAGTTCCAGCAGACGCGGCTTCGCCGCGCAGCTGAACTGCAAGACGTTGGACCGAACGAATCTGGGGGGATTCGGATGCACATGGGGACGAAGGCTGTCATCGCCTTGCTGCTCGCCTGCGCATGTCTTGCAGGCGGATGCGCGGGACAAGCGCCCGCGGGTCGCGCGCCGACTGCGGCCGCATCAATCTCGACGACCCAAGCGCTTCCTGGTGGCCGAACGAAGGCGACACTCACTCGTCCCGGAATGTCGTTCGTCGCTGAGGTCACGACAACGACCGTCAGACCGGGAGGGACCCTCGATGCGACGTTCACTCTCACGAACACTGGAGCGAAGACTGTCGCTTGGGTCGACCTGCGGATGGGCTGGAACGTGTTCCGCGTTGACGAAAAGACCGGCAAGTCGCGGTTGATCTCCTTTGAGCCCTACAACTTCATCGGGGTAGGCCGTGGCTCCCCATCGCGCCGCTCCGTGCTGCGCGCTGGCCAGAGCGCCTCCCGCCACTCCGCACTCGTCAACCTGCCGGCAGGCTCATACTGGCTGGCGGCCGTGTTCGACGGCACAAGCGGTCCATCCGGGAAGACCCAGGACATCTTTGTCCGTTCCGTGGCGCGCTGATCGAGCGGCGTCGGTCCAACCAGCGCATCAAGCCGACAGTGAAACTGTAGCTGGCGCCTTTCTTCTGTGAGGATGGTGCCCGAATGCCCCGCCAATCGGGCTGACCCACAAGCCGACCGACCGCGGCGTCATCAACGGGATCTGTCGCCCGATCGGTGGGGCTTCGTCTATCTCTGGTGCACGCGACCGAACGGGCGTCCGTGACCTAATAGGAGCCTGCGCGGGCGCCCTTCACTGTCTTGTCCGCCCGCCCGGTCGGTGCGTGCCTTCTTCTCGGAAGGCGGTATCGAGCATGGCAGGAAGGACTTCGGTTGTCATCGGAGGAGTCGACACGCACGGCCGAACGCACCAGGCCGGCGTGATCGACACGGCAGGCAGGATGCTGGGGACCGAGCAGTTCGAGGTGAGCGTCGCCGGCTACGCCAAGCTGCTCGCTTGGCTGCGGCGACATGGCGAACTCCGAGTGGTCGGCGTGGAGGGCACCGGCTCGTATGGCGCGGGTCTCTGCCGCTACCTGCTCTCCCAGGGGGTCGATGTCATCGAGGTCGATCGACCCGACCGCAAGATGCGCAGATCTCGTGGCAAGTCCGATCCGATCGATGCCGAGGCGGCCGCCAGATCCGTGCTCGCCGGCACCGCGACAGCTCTTCCCAAGGACCGCAGCGGTGTGGTCGAGTCGATACGCGCACTGCGTGCGGCACGGTCGGGAGCTGTCAAAGCCAGAACGGCGGCTGTCAACGCTCTGAAGGCCATGGTGGTTGCGGCTCCCGCCGGAGTGCGCGAGGGTCTGGCCGGTCTGTATCTTTCAGGGCTGACAGACACCTGCGCCGCTCTACGTCCCGACTCCGCTCGCCTGGCCGATCCGGTCCAAGGCACCAAAGCGGCTCTTCGCAGCCTGGCTCGCAGGGTCGCGCTGCTCGAGGCGGAGATCGCCGAGCTGGACCGGTCACTTGAGCCCCTGGTGCGGGAGGCGGCGCCGGCGACCATCGCGCTTGCCGGGATCGGCGTCGACCACGCAGGCCAGTTGCTGACCACAGCCGGACAGAATCCAGAGCGCCTTCGCTCTGAGACCGCGTTTGCCAAGCTTTGTGGCGCCGCGCCGATCCCAGCGTCCAGCGGACGCACACAGCGACACCGGCTCAACCGCGGTGGCGACCGTCAAGCCAATCGCGCCCTGCACATGGCGGTCATCGTGCGGATGCGACTCTGTCCGCGCACGCGGGCCTACGTGGAGAGACGCACAGCCGAGGGCCTCTCCAAGCCCGAGATCATGCGCTGCCTCAAACGCTACCTGGCCCGGGAGGTCTATCATTCGCTCATGGCCGACATGACAGCTCTTGGGGGGCTTGACGCGATATAGGAGCATCCCGTTCGCAGTGAGCTGGACATGTAAGGTGTTGGCGGGCGGCTTATGCGCAACAACGTTGGGCGTACCTACTTCCGGCCTCTACCGCGGCCACCGTCTGCCCGGTGTCTTGTTCTTCCGGTTGTCGCCTGCGGCGATCGCGTCCGGCTCGGTCGCGTTCCGGAACGCTCCTGGATTCATGGCAGTGATCGGTCGCGGTCCCGATGTCAACTGCCGGGACCGCGTCACCGTCTCCACTTCTGTGGAGGGCGCAAACCGGTAACGAGCTGCGGACCCGGTTCCCGAGCGCCGGCGTCGTGACGTGGCAACCGGCTGAGACTCCGGTCCATCGGGGCTATCGGGGTCGCCGGGTGCTTCTTCAAACTATGGTGTCTGCGGCGGCGGTCCGCTCGCATCGTGGTCGCCGTCGCCATGCGCGCTCGGCTCTCAGCGGCCGGCATCCCGCGGGTTCGTCTTTCGGCGTATCTTTGTTCTGCGACCGCCGTCCAACCCGCGCTTCAACTTGACGCGCTCGCAGGGGATCCATGCGGGTCACGCTCGGCGCGCAAGTTAAGCGCATAACGTTAGGCCGATTCAGGCGGTGTAGGGGGGCGTCGTGGTTCGGATGGTTGCGGTCCTCTTGTCCACAGTCGGCTGGCCTATCCTCGAACTCATGATCTTCGGGCTCCGTTTCCACGCGTTTCCCCCGGGCGGTCCGCTCGAGAGTCTCGTGTTCGCTCCCATGGGTCTTGCATCAGGCGTCGTCCTCGCAGTGCTGTGGACGAAAGCTGGGTCATCGCGCCAGCGGCACTTTCTAGTCACAGGCTATCTGGTGGCCAGCCCCTTCGCGTTCCTCGGCACTCTCATCAGCGGTCTGCTGCTTCCGAACGCACTGGGTCCTCTCGTTTTCGGCACGCCCTTGCTCGCTGCGGGATGCCTGATTGGGTTCTTCGCGGGCCGCGAGGATGCCGGCGCAACGGCCTAACCAGCGCATCCAGACAGACACCGCGCCATGGAGATGTACACTCGATTGGACAGGTAGCGCGAGGCGCGTCGCTGCTGATGCGCAACAACGTTGGGCGCACGGAAGGGGATGGCTTGTTCGACTCGATGTACGCGCAATGGGGTCAGGCGCTGCAGCCATGGATTCTGCCGCTCGCCGGAATCGGGATCGTCCTCACGCCACTCGGAATCGCACTCGTCGCGTGGTCGGGTCGCCGCCGCTTCAGCAGGCGCAACTTCGCTGGCGTCGAGGAGTTCTCAAGTTACGGACACTCGGTTGGAAGCCGGATCATCGAGGGACTTGTAGACCGCCTGGGCGCAGTAGTGCTCCTGTTCGGGCTCCTAGCGGTCTTCGGGGCAGGCTACGCGTGGTTCCTGCAGCGCTACTGACGCCATTCCGTGCTCGCGGCGCCCAACCCGCGCTTCCAGCTGACTCGCCCGCAGTGGTTGCGGCTGACGCGGAGAAGTGGTTGGCTCGCAGCTGAAGCGCAACAACGTTCGGCAGAGCTTGAGGGGGGTTCGGCTTTGGGCGATTCTGCTCGGGCACGTAGCGCATGGTCCGAGTCGATGCGTCGTGTCGGCTCAGCGGTCAGCTACTTCGTGGCGGCTGCACTGGTCTGGGCCATATGGGCAACAGTCGTTCTATTGGGCCTGTCCCTACTCGCTCAATGGGTCCCGAGTGGCCGTCCGTTTGCGTTCGCAGTACTCGTCATTATGTCCACAGCTTCGCCCCTTGTTCTCCTGATGGGCACGCGGAACTGGGCCGGACTCAACAGGTCGCTGGTCTACGTCGCCGTATTCAATGCAATTCTAGGCGCCCTTGCAGTAACGCTCGACCTGCTGCGGGTTCCTGGCATCACCGCTGGCCGTACCTTGATCATCTTCGAGAACGACTTCACGATCGGCTCCATTCCTGGGCGCATCGTGAGCACCTCGGTGTCATCGGTACTCCTGGGCGCCACGATCGTGGGCTACACGCTTTGGCGCCGCGCACAAGATCGGAGAGTTCAGCTCCGCCGTGGCCTGAGTCAAGTTTGAATCGCAACACTTCGCCTTCCTGAGCGACCTCCTACGATCGTGCATAGCACTCCTCCGGAGTCTTGTAGCCGAGCCGCTTGCGCGGTCGTGAGTTGAGTTTGGCCGCGATCGCGTCGCAGTCGGTCTGAGTGACCTGCGCCAGGCTCGTTCTCTTGGGCAGGTACTGACGGATCAAGCCGTTCGTGTTCTCGTTGGTGCCGCGCTCCCAGGCGTGGTGCGGTGTGGCGAAGTAGAACTCCGCGCCCGTGGCGGCTTCGATCTCCTTGTAGGAATGGAACTCGCTGCCGTTGTCCGCGGTGATCGTGACGACCAGCCCGGCCTGCCGCTCGATGAGCTCGATGCATCGTGCGGTCGCCTCCGCGGCGCAGTGGCGTGCGAGCTTGCCCATCAAGAGGTAGCCGGTGGCCCGCTCCACCATCGTGACCACGCTGTTGCGGCCATGTTCGGTGCCCATCACCGTGTCGATCTCCCAGTGACCGACCTCACGCCGCTCCTCGATCTGCGCCGGCCGCTCGGATATGTGGCGTTTACCTGCGAGTCTTCCGCGCCAGTCGCGCGAGCGGTAGCGCTTGCGACACCTCTTGTTCGCCTGACGGAGGTGGCGCCACAGATCCCCGCCGGCCCGTCTGTCCGCCCAGACGTGGATGTAGATCGTCTCGTGGCTGATCGACAGCATGCCCTCTGTTCGCAGGAAGCCCGACACCTGCTCAGGGCTCCAGTCCATGCGCAGGTAGCGGTCCACGACCTCCCAGGTCTCAGGTCCGATACGAGCGTTTCTCCTCGATCTTCGACGCCTCGCCACCGCGTAGGAATGCGCGATGCCCGGGACGTAGCGGCCCGTCGGTCTCAGGTTGCGCCGCAGCTCGCGCGAGATCGTCGAGGGTGCGCGCCCGAGTTCCCGGGCGATCGCCCGGATCGAGTAGCGATGTCTTCTCATGACGTTGATGGCGTATCGTTCTTCAAGGGTGATCTGGGCGTGCATCCGGTCCTCACTTCTTGGCGGGAGTAAGGAACCGATTGTGCCCCAGGTCGCCCTACCTTCAGAGGACCGGGGTGTTGCGCTTAGTATCTGAATTCGCCCGCCCCAACCAGCGCGTCCAGCAGACTCGTTCACAGGGGTTGCGGCTGACGCTCATCGCCTCGGCTCGCAGCTGACGCGCAAGAAGTTCGAACGACCGATGCGACCGCTGTGGCCAAAGCTACTCTTGCACGGCGCGCTCTCGTTCGAGTGCCCGGACGCGTGAGGCCAGGCGTGCCAAGCGGAAAGCGTTGACCACGCCCACTCCAAGCGCT
Source organism: uncultured Coriobacteriia bacterium (assembly GCA_963695385.1). Taxonomy (GTDB): domain Bacteria; phylum Actinomycetota; class Coriobacteriia; order Anaerosomatales; family PALSA-660; genus JANYAK01. Next base: position 1,059,377 of record OY968780.1, on the reverse strand, counting down.
GCGGCGACGAGGGCGGACAGAAACAGCACGTCAAGAACCGGCTTCTCTGTCACCTGCCCCGCCGGCAGCAGCGACGGAATGGTGATAACCAGCGTCGAGAGTACGACGGCGATCTCACCCGCCCACCACGATATGAGCCGACGCAGGTAGCTCACCTGTGAGTTGCGGTCACTCATGAGCTCGATGGCTCCGGCCTCCGCCGGCCGGCGAAGGTAGGCGACCTGGCCTCCAGCCCACACGACCTCCAGCCCAGTGGAGCGCAGGAAGTCCAGGTACTCCCTGCCCTTGCGTGTCTTCGCGCCATCGGCGAGCACATGGATGCAGTAGACCCACTCTCCGGGTTGTCCGTCCTCGAACGTGGCGAAGAGCGTCCCCGGCTTGACGAGGTTCGCTCCCTTGGCCGCCATCTCGTTGATCCAAGGCTCCTCTTTCGCGAAGAAGGCGTCACCGAAGAATGGCTTGAGAACCTTGCGTGCGCTCATCGTCTGACTCCTCCTTCGAAATGACTTCCGGCGGCAAGCAGCTCCTCAAGGCGTGATATCTCCCGCGCCACGACTGCGCGTCCCGTCTCGGTGATCACATAGTCCTTCCTGCGATCGACTCCGCCGTCTCCCGCTGGGGCGATCCAGCCTCGCTCAGCGAGTGTCGCGAGCGCGCCGTACAGCGTGCCCGCGCCTAGCCTCACGCGCCCACCGCTCATCTCGGTCACGCGCCGCATGATCCCGTATCCATGCAGTGGCGCGCCCAGAGCAAGCAGGGTGTAGTACACCGTCTCAGTGAGCGGGGTCTTCGTCTCCTTCGGCATGCTGCTGACCCACCTCCGCAATGCGCAACCGCTGTTACGGCTACCGGTATAGCGGCTGCCGATATAGTTTGTCAACCACGAACCTCCGTGATGGGCGTTCGAACAAGCGCTTCCAGCAGAAAGCGCCGCCCCAGGTGAGGTATGCTCGGGTCGCAAGCTGGATCGGGCGGCGCTTCAGCTGAAGCGCCAGACGTTCGATGGAGCACAGGGTCGGTGACAGACTGAGGGGGGATGGTGCGATGCGACGTGGAGCCGGTCGTGATACTCCTGACGCGCCGGCCCGCAGCACGCTTCTCGCGCTGGCCGGCGCGTCAGTCGCCGCCGCTCTTCTAGCGTCCGCATGCGCAAGCACTCTCGCGAGCAAGCCCCGCCTTTCGGTTCAGCCCACGGTCCTCGCTCAGCCGAAGACCGAGGTCTCGCGCTTCCGTTCGCCGGGCGATCCAGCCGGCACTGCCCGCGGGTTTCGCTACCGTGTTTCGGGTAGCGACGTCACCTCAGCCGGGCTCAGATTGTTCAGCGGTGCATCGGTCGTGCGGTTCGGACAGTCCGGCGGTGACCTCGTGGAGATCACGGGATCGGCCGAGGACGCGCTGCCCTTCTTGGAGAACGTGAGCGCGTGGGAGGATATCCCGTCCTACTACATGTTCCATTCCGGCGGTGATGACGAGCGCGACCCGTGGATGCTCGATGGAGTGGGTGGAGTGCGGACAAGCGTGCGGCTGAAATCCGGACCGAAGTGGGATCTCGATGTCTCAGGCCGTTCCCTGGACATGCGCCTTGAACGGATACGGGTCAGCCAGCTCGATCTGAACGCCGAGGGGAACGTGAAGCTTCGCATCTCGCGGGAGACGCTGGCCGGAGCCGGCCCCGGAACTCAACCGAGGCTCGATGTGCAGGCAGAACTCCCCGGGGAGGGCATCCTGGAGGTGATGGCGCCGCCCGAGGTCGGTGTGCTCATCTACTTGGACCGCGACAGGCCGGTGGCAGGTGCGCGCAAGGTAAAGGGGGAGTGGCTGGCCAGGGGAACCGGTCCGGGACTTATCGAGATCAGTCTGTATCGAGACATCGACTCGAAGGGGCGTCCACGGGCTCGAGTCACGAGGACCCGGTGAGATGCCAGTCCGCACAGCGGGTCGGCCGCACGTAAGTTCAAGTTTGAACTGCACCACTGAGCCTTGTTGCGCTCGCGCCTACCAGGACGTGACATAGCATTCCTCCGGTGTCTTGTAGCCCAGCCTCTTCCTCGGTCGTGAGTTGAGCTTGGCCGCGATCGCGTCGCAGTCGGACTGGGTGACGTGGGCCTGGGTCGTCCTCTTGGGCAGGTACTGACGGATCAGCCCGTTCGTGTTCTCGTTCGTGCCGCGCTCCCAGGCGTGGTGCGGGGTCGCGAAGTAGAACTCGACTCCCGTGGCCGCCTCGATGTTCTTGTAGCTGTGGAACTCGCTGCCGTTGTCCGCCGTGATCGTGGCTACGCGACCGTCATGCCGCTCGATCAGCTGCACGCAGCGGGCCGTGGCGTCCGCGGCGCAGTGCCTGGCCAGCTTTCCCATCACCGTGTAGCCCGTCGCGCGCTCCACCATCGTGATGACGCTGTTGCGCCCGTGCTCGGTCCCCATGACCGTGTCGATCTCCCAATGCCCGATCTCTTGCCGGGCTTCGGCCTCGGGTGGTCGCTCGGAAATGTGGCGTTTACCTGCGAGTCTGCCCCGCCAGTCGCGCCCGCCGTATCGCTTTCGCTTCTTCTTGGCCGCCTGCCTCAGGTGCCTCCACAGCTCACCGCCGATCGCCTTGTCGTGCCAGACGTGCACGTAGATCGTCTCGTGGCTGATGGACAGGATGCCCTCGACTCTCAGGAAGCCGGAGACCTGCTCGGGACTCCAGTCGAGTGCGAGATAGCGCTCGACCGTGGTCCAGGTCTCTTGCGTGATGCGGGCGTTGCGGCGTGAGCGTGAACGCCGGCCGTGGGTGCGACTCTCAGCCTTGCAGGCCCGATAGCCCGAGTCGTTGCAGCGGTTGCGACGGACCTCGCGAGAGATCGTGGTGTGAGCTCGGCCCAACTCGGTGGCTATCGCCCGTGCGGAGAGTCCGCGTCTTCGCAGCGCCGCGATGGCGTATCTTTCTCCTGAGGTGATCTGGCGATACTTCATGTGCGGTTCCCCTGTTCTTGGCGGGATGGAGGAACCAGAAGTGTCCCAGATTGCCTCGCTCTCGCACCCTTGGGGTGGTGCACTTAGTATCTGAATTCGCCTCACAGAACCAGCGCTTCCACGCGACTCGCTCGCAGTTGATCCATACTGAACACGCTTCACTCGCGGGTTAAGCGCAACAACGTTCGACAGACCAAAGGGGAGTGGTCGCCGACATCATCGTTGTCGTGGGGTGCCCTAGCGCGCTCGACGTGAATTGGCGTTGACTACTGGATGAGGGTCCCGACTGTGACAAAACCAGGCTCGTCAGATGATGAACACGTGGGATCGCAAGTCACCAAGGAGCTTGAAGAAGCCAAGGCACTAGCGAAGTCCTTCGACTTTGAGGCCGTCAAGAACGGCGATTGGTTCATCAGTCTCCTTGAGCAGGTCGTCAAGGCCTATGATCGCAACGCCAGGGCCACCTATTTCCAACACAAGTACCCTGGTCTGTCGCCTGACGAAGTCGCAGACGTTCTGACTTCGGTAGCGGCCAGATACGCCACGATTGCAGGTGCGGTGGCCGGCGTCGCCGCGTCCGCCAGTACAGCGACCGCTCTTGCCTCCGGAGGTATGACGGCACCCCTCTTTGTGGGGAGCATCGGTGCGGAGATGTTGTATCTCTCCAGCATTCAAATGCGACTAGTTCTGGACATGTCGGTGCTGTACGACTTGCAGCTGGACCCGGAAGACCCCGAAGACATACTCATGGTCTTCGGGTACGCGCTGGGAGTTGCGCCCACCGAAATCATCGGCAAGGCGGCAGTGGTCGCCGCACGCGCTGGAACGACAAACGCAATCAAGGCCGTCGTGAGCAAGACGACACTGAAGGCGGTGCAGAACTTCGCGAAGAGGCTGGGTTTCCAGCTCCTGCAGAAGACGATCATCAAGTATGCGGTTCCTGTGGCCTGTGCAGCAGTCGGCAGCGGCTACAACTACGTGACCACCAAGTCTGTGGGTCAGATCGCCAAACTTCACTTCAAGAACCGGGGCAAGGTCACAGACGAACTGCGCGCGGTTGTTTCGCGGCAGACCACGTATGACTTGGCTGTGCCCGCCGCCGCGATGTTCATGGCGGCAGTTGATGGGAACGTTTCCGCGAAAGAGAACGAACTGTATCGGGCCATGCTTTCGCGCATGTCCTTTGGGGAGCATGCGCCTGCCGACTTCAGCAAGCTCATCCGCGATGAGGCGAGCATCCTCGACGCCATCTCGCAGATTGAGGATGTCGAATTGAAAGGGGCGTTGCTTGAGCTGCTGACGCTGATGGCCATCTACGACGGCGACCTCGTCAGCGAAGAACGTGAGTTCCTGACGAGCGTCGCTGACGCACTGGGGACTGCGCTGGACATGGATCAGGTTGAGGAACGGGTCAAGGAATACCAAGTGATCGTCGAGAAGCACATGCTCGAGCGGACGGCAGCTGCGGTGGGCAGTGCAGCGGTGGGTGCTGTTGGAGCAGCAGGCCATGCAGCCGGCAGGCTCAAGGGAGCATTGGGAAGGGCGCTCAAACGGTAGCTGGGCAGGCTTCTGCCTGCGCTGTCGAACAATCGCTTCAACGCCGACAAGGCGCCCGGTGAGGTAGTCTCTGATTGGAGGCGCGATCGCGGCGCCTTGCGGGTTAAGCGAATCAAGTTCGGCAGACTAGGGGTTGGGGGGAGGGTGCCATGATTCCGGCCTGGATACTCCTACTGGTCGGCGTCCCGTTCCTTGGAATCTTGGTTCTGGGAGCGCTTCTGAATCGCTGGGGCAGGAAGCACGACCCCATGGGTGGTACGGCCAGAACCCTCTGGTCAACCAAGGGGACTCAAACCCGAGGTGACTGGCCTCGGGACTAGCCTGACAACGCTGCGCGTTGCGGGTTGTGCCTATCACGTTCGGCTGACCAAAGACCGCGTCGCGTAGTGGGCCAAAGGAGGGTTCTGCGGCAAGATGATCCGAAGCGTCTCACCGAAGCCAGCGTCGGCGCCCATAGTTGTCGCGTTGTCTCTCGCCCTCGCGGTCGCCGCGCTCATCGGCTGCGCGGACAAGACGGAGCCGTCCATCATCAACCCCGACATCACCGGCGTTGTGACGTCGGTCCTCTCCTCCAGGGGCCGGATCGGATTCCGGGTGGTCTGGACCGAGGCAATGGGTCAACGAAGCGACTTCAGGTTCGACGCCGTACAGGTCTCGGCGACTCGGCAGCTTGAGGTGGAGGACGGCACCGGCAGCAGTTCTCCGCCGCTGTCGGCGGCCGATCTCAAGGTCGGGGACATCGTGGCGGTCTACCTCGAGGGCCAGGTGACCACCTCCAATCCACCACAGGGAACGGCGAAATGGGTCACCTATCTCGGGACTCACAAGGGCGAGCTCCCGAAGGTACCCGGGCTGGACCCGCTGGAATCCACGGCCACACCGTGACCGCGGCGGCATGCGCTTGCGACGTAGGGGCCGCTGCGCGTAGCTATCTCGCATCCGTTGACGAGCAGCCGAACCAGCGCTTCAACTCGTCTCGTCCGCAGTTGATCCATACTGAACACGCTTGGCTCGCGAGTTAAGCGCAAGACGTTGGGCAGACACAAGCGGAGGCAGGCGTTGTGGCTCCGCCGAAGACTGCGTTCTGGATGGTGGGGCCGGTAGGCTGGACACTCTGGGCCGGGGTGGTGGCCAGCGGTCCGCTACAGCGGGGGAGTCTCATGCCTGTGTGTCTCGATAGAGCACGAATGGCGCGTCTGCTCGGTACGCTGGCCGCGTCCGTCCTTGCCCTGGTCTTGCTGACGACTGCCATTTCAATCGGTCTGCGTGCCAACCTGCCCGCGGGAACGGAAGGTTGGGCGTGGCAGGACGCCCTTCCTAAAGGGGCCTGGTTCTTGCCCGCAGGTTCGGCTGACGCCTCCTCCAGCAAGACCTTGGGGGATACCGTCCTCGTGGTTCCGGACGGCGGCACCGATTGGATCGCCCAGAGATCTGGCACAACGAATTGGCTCAAGGCAGCCCACTTCATCGATGCCGAAACCGGCTGGGTCGTAGGGGATCTCGGTACTATCCTCAAGACCGCCAACGGCGGGGAGACTTGGACCGATCAGGATTCCGGTATCAAGTGGACGTGGCTCAACTCCGTCTACTTCGTTGACAGGCACACCGGGTGGGCAGCGGGAGAAGAGGGGGTCATCCTCAAGACCGCTGATGGAGGAACCACCTGGAAGCGGAAGTCCACTGGCACGACGGCGTGGCTGAGCGCAGTCCAGTTCATCAGCCCGACCATCGGCTGGGTGGTCGGTTATGAAGGAATCATCCTCAAGACCACTGATGGAGGGACCACTTGGAGGCAGCAGTCCTCCGGCACGACGGAGTGGTGCAACTCCGCCCATTTCGTCGACGCCGATACCGGCTGGGTGGTCGGCGAGTTCGGAATCCTCAAGACCACGGACGGGGGGACCACCTGGAAGCGGATGATCGCCGGCACAGGCAATGACTTCAGATCGGTCCAGTTCGCAAGCTCAACGACCGGCTGGGTGGTCGGAGACTACGGCGCCATCTACAAGACCACCGATGGCGGCGCCACTTGGACACCCCAGGACTCCCGCACCGACGCCTCGCTCCAGTCAGTCCACTTCCTCGACGTGAACAACGGCTGGGTGGTTGGACGGGCCGGGAATCCTGAGAAACGCGGTCCAATCCTTCGGACCACGGATGGGGGCAGCAACTGGACGACCCACGCGACCGTTGGGGCGTCGGACCTGTTCTCCGTCCACTTCGTCGATGCCAACACGGGCTGGGTGGTCGGTGGGGATGGTGACCCGGAAGCGGGTGATGGCGTCATCCTGCGCTTCCGGTCCGCGGCTGAACGCGCGCCTGTGAGGTAGGCTGGTGCGGATGGCGTCGCGGCCAGCTGCCCAACCATGGCATCAAGCTTACGCGGTCGCAGTGGCATCGGCTGACGCAGAGGCGCCCTGGCGCGCAGCTTATGCCAAGAACGTTCGGTGGACTTGGGGGAAATCGTACGAAGGGGGGATCGTCGGTGGCGAAGCGAATCATCTTGCTGGCGGCAGCGCTGTGGGCGGGGCTCTGTGCCTCGCAGTGGTTGGCTCGGGTGCTCATCAACCTCGCGCGCGCGTCGGTGGTTGAGAACGTCTGGGCCCTATGGCTTGGGATCGTTCTGCCTGTAGCGGTTGCCGCATTCTTCACGGCGCGATGGAGGGGTCTGGTCGGTCGTCGCTTGGTACTGACTACCGTTGCGGCGGTGGTGGCGATCGCGGCAGTCTGCCTCATCACAGGCGTAGCGATATCTGCGCTTCCGCGCGTCCGGGCGATCGACAGCCTCGGCGAAGCGGCCGCTGCGCTCCTCTACGGTGTCTACGCTCTGGAGGCTGCAGCAGTGTGCTGGCTGCTCCCAAGTACCTCGCTGGGCATCGGCGCACCTGACTTCAAGTTTGAATCGCAACACTTCCTCTGATTAGGCCTCTCGCGCCTACCCGGCTTGTACATGGCACTCCTCCGGCGTCCGGAAGCCCAGCCGCTTCCTGGGTCTGCTGTTGAGCTTGGTCGCGATCGCGTCCAGATCCGCCTGAGTGACGTGCGCCATGCTCGTTCTCTTCGGCAGGTACTGGCGGATCAGGCCGTTCGTGTTCTCGTTGGTGCCGCGTTCCCACGAATGGTGCGGGTTGGCGAAGTAGAACGGCACGCCCGTGGCCTCCTCGATGAGCTCGTAACTGTGGAACTCGCTGCCGTTGTCCGCGGTGATCGTCTTGAAACACTCACGCCGCCGGTCGATGAGCTCGATGGTGCGAGCGGTGGCCTCTGCCGCGCAGTGGCGATGGAGCTTGCCCATCTGCAGGTAGCCCGTCTTGCGTTCAACGACCGTCAGGGCAGAGTGCCTTCCGTGGTCGTTGCCCATGATCGTGTCGATCTCCCAGTGGCCCGCCACCTGCCGGCCTTCCACCTCGGGTGGACGCTCGGAGATGTGGCGTTTACCTGCGAGTCTTCCTCGCGAGTCATGCGATCTGTAGCGCTTGCGCCGCCGCTTGGTGGCCTGCCTCATATGCGTCCACAGGTCCCCGCCGACCCGCTTGTCGCGCCAGACGCGCAGGTAGATCGTCTCGTGGCTGATCGACAGCAGGTCGTGGAGCGAAAGCCACCCCGAGACCTGCTCCGGGCTCCAGTCCAGGCCCACCAAGTGCTCGACGAGCACCCAGTCATCGGCGCTGAAGTGGGAGTTGTGCCGCGAACGACGTCGACGCGCGACGGCATACGAGTCGGCCACACCCGGGTTGTATCGGCCTGACGGCCGCACGTTGCGCCTCAACTCGCGCGAGATGGTCGACGGCGCCCGTCTGAGCTCGGTCGCGATCGCGCGGAGAGAGTGATGCTGCTTCCTCATCGCCATGATGGCGTATCGTTCCTCGAGGGTGATCTGGGTGTGCATCCGGTCCTCACTTCTTGGCGGGAGTAAGGAACCGATTGTGCCCCAGGTCGCCCAACCTTCAGGTGGCCCGGGTGTTGCGTTTAGTATCTGAATTCGCCGCACCGAACAAGCGCTTCAACCTGATGCGTTCGCAGTTGATCCATACTGGACACGCTCGGCGCACAGGTTAAGCGCAAGACGGCCGGCACGCCGAGAGTCGTGGCTGCTGCAGAATGGTGTACAATCGCGATGTACATTTGCGATGGAGGTGGCATCATGCAGCGCACGCAGATCTACCTGACTGAGAGGGAGAAGGGGGCGGTCAGGTCAATTGCCGAGCGCCTCGGCAAGACCCAAAGCGACGTGATCCGCACTGCGCTGGACCGCTTCATCGATCGCGAGAGCGCCGACAGTCGGCTTGCCCTGCTTCGGAGCGGACGTGGCCTCTGGAGAGATCGGGAGGATCTCCCCGACTTCGGAGTGCTGCGGCGTGAGCTGGATCGAACCTGCGCCGGCCAGCCCTGATGGCCAAGCGGTTCCTGATCGACACGGACGTCATCATCGAGTACCTGCGCGGACGCGAGCAGGCCATCAGCTACGTTGAATCCCTGGAAGGGGAACTGTACGTCTCAGCCATCACTGTCGCGGAGCTGTACTCGGGGGTGAAGGGTGCTGATGAGGAGTCGGCGCTGGAGCGGTTCTTGAGCGCGTTTGAGGTCATGGCCATCGATGAGACACTCGCCCGACTGGGAGGCCTGTGCAGACGGAGCCATCAGCCGGGCCATGGCACTGGGCTCGCCGACGCCTTCGTGGCGATGTCGGCCAAGTCAGCTGGAGCAGTGTTGGTGACGTTCAACAAGCGGCACTTTCCCATGATCGATGATCTTGAGGTTCCGTATCGTCGCAGCTGAGGGCCGAACCAGCGCATCAAGCCGACAGTGAAACTGTAGCTGGCGCCTTTCTTCTGTGAGGATGGTGCCCGAATGCCCCGCCAATCGGGCTGACCCACAAGCCGACCGACCGCGGCGTCATCAACGGGATCTGTCGCCCGATCGGTGGGGCTTCGTCTATCTCTGGTGCACGCGACCGAACGGGCGTCCGTGACCTAATAGGAGCCTGCGCGGGCGCCCTTCACTGTCTTGTCCGCCCGCCCGGTCGGTGCGTGCCTTCTTCTCGGAAGGCGGTATCGAGCATGGCAGGAAGGACTTCGGTTGTCATCGGAGGAGTCGACACGCACGGCCGAACGCACCAGGCCGGCGTGATCGACACGGCAGGCAGGATGCTGGGGACCGAGCAGTTCGAGGTGAGCGTCGCCGGCTACGCCAAGCTGCTCGCTTGGCTGCGGCGACATGGCGAACTCCGAGTGGTCGGCGTGGAGGGCACCGGCTCGTATGGCGCGGGTCTCTGCCGCTACCTGCTCTCCCAGGGGGTCGATGTCATCGAGGTCGATCGACCCGACCGCAAGATGCGCAGATCTCGTGGCAAGTCCGATCCGATCGATGCCGAGGCGGCCGCCAGATCCGTGCTCGCCGGCACCGCGACAGCTCTTCCCAAGGACCGCAGCGGTGTGGTCGAGTCGATACGCGCACTGCGTGCGGCACGGTCGGGAGCTGTCAAAGCCAGAACGGCGGCTGTCAACGCTCTGAAGGCCATGGTGGTTGCGGCTCCCGCCGGAGTGCGCGAGGGTCTGGCCGGTCTGTATCTTTCAGGGCTGACAGACACCTGCGCCGCTCTACGTCCCGACTCCGCTCGCCTGGCCGATCCGGTCCAAGGCACCAAAGCGGCTCTTCGCAGCCTGGCTCGCAGGGTCGCGCTGCTCGAGGCGGAGATCGCCGAGCTGGACCGGTCACTTGAGCCCCTGGTGCGGGAGGCGGCGCCGGCGACCATCGCGCTTGCCGGGATCGGCGTCGACCACGCAGGCCAGTTGCTGACCACAGCCGGACAGAATCCAGAGCGCCTTCGCTCTGAGACCGCGTTTGCCAAGCTTTGTGGCGCCGCGCCGATCCCAGCGTCCAGCGGACGCACACAGCGACACCGGCTCAACCGCGGTGGCGACCGTCAAGCCAATCGCGCCCTGCACATGGCGGTCATCGTGCGGATGCGACTCTGTCCGCGCACGCGGGCCTACGTGGAGAGACGCACAGCCGAGGGCCTCTCCAAGCCCGAGATCATGCGCTGCCTCAAACGCTACCTGGCCCGGGAGGTCTATCATTCGCTCATGGCCGACATGACAGCTCTTGGGGGGCTTGACGCGATATAGGAGCATCCCGTTCGCAGTAATCTGGACGTGTGCGGTGTTGGCGGGCGGCTTATGCGCAACACGTTAGACACAGAGCACGAACGGTTCAGGAGGTCTGGGGAATGTCGGATGACGCCACGCCCACACCCTCCCGCTCGATCTGGACGAGACCCATCGATCTTCCGCCCACACTGATGCGCGTCGTCCGAATCCTGCGGTTTGGTCTGAAGACTCTCGGTATCATCCTGACCGCCTTTCTCGTCATCTCGCTCGCATTCGAGTGGTACCACGCATGGACCTTCAGGCCTGGCGCGAGACTCATGCTGTCTGAACGCGTGTACTTGCGCGTACCCGCGCATTTCTCGGGAATGGCGTATGAAGGTGAAGGGTTCGACGTCTTGAAGTCCTATTCGCTTCATCCCGCGCGCGCTGACTACTCGGGGAACCTCGTCGCAGTGGATGCGCTCAATTCTGCCCGTCCGCTCGGGTTTCGCGATCCCGCCCGCATGGCCGCCTATGCGCGCAAGCGGGGCAAAGAGGTGAGGGGTCCGGTGCACTTCGGGTACTTGGGCTTTGAGGTGACCGCGACCGTTGAGCCAACCACGTGCAAGGCCCGCGCTGAGGGTGCTCATACCCTGCAGGCGTTGGTCAACGTGCGCGGTCAGCTTGTCTACATCACCGGCGACAGTGCCACGCTTGGCGTCCGAGATGATGCTGAGCCGCAGGCGATGGCGGAGGCAGCCATAGACCTACTGCGACTCACGGCTGACTAGCCGACTCGAGTCTAACAAGCGCTTCAACTTGACGCGCTCGCAGGGGATTGAACCGCGCCGGGTTCACCGGAGACTTGATTCCTTGAGTCCGACAGTGCGACAGTATCTGTTCTGCCGTTCTCCTTCCAGTAAGCCTCTTCGAACTCGGCCGGCGGGATGTCGCCGATCGGCTCGAGAAGCCGTCTATGGTTGAACCTGTCGACCCACTCCAGCGTGGCGAACTCAACCTCATCCAGGCCCTTCCACGGTCCTCTCTTTCGTAGTAGGTGGATGGGGCGATCGGCAACTGCTGGCAGATCGGCTCGACCCCGAAGCGGTCCTTGTGTTCATCGATGTAGGCGATCATCTCTTCTGTCGGCGGTCGAGCTCCGCCCCGAAGAAAGCCGCGGCGCTCTTGAGTATCTCGTTGGCGCGGCGCAACTCGCGGTTCTCACGCTCAAGCTCCTTGAGGCGTGTGCGCTCCTCGGTGGACAGCCCCGGGCGTCGGCCGTCGTCGATCTCGGCGCGCCTGACCCACTTGCGCAGGGTCTCGGCGGTCATGCCGAACTTCTCCGAGATCGAGCAGATCGCCTGCCATTGGGACTCGTACTCCGGACCGTGGTCGAACACGAGCCGGACCGCACGTTCACGCACTTCCTGTGGGTACCTCGATCGTCTGTTCATGACTCCATCCTCTCACTTGATGGAGCCTCCAGAAATCCCGGCGCGGTTCAGACGCCGTGCTGCTACCCGTCGCTACTCGGTTGCCTTGAGTAGTCCTTCCAAGAAGCCGCGATACTGCTTGAAGGCCTTCCGTCCACCTGCGGTCAAAGAGGCGGTAGTTCGTGGAACGCGGTCGACGAACGCCTTCTCGATGCTGACATAGCCCGCTTCTTCAAGCCGGGACAGCTGAGCCGACAGGTTGCCTCTGGTAAGGCCGCTCTCCCGTAGCAGATAGGTGAAGTCGGCCTCTTGTGTCACAAACAGGATCGTCATGATCTTCAGGCGTGCGGGTTCGTGGACTACGCGGTCGGGCTCCGTGGCCCGGTCGCCCTCGCTCACGATGCGACCTCGTCCGCTGGCGAGGATCGGTTGTCGCGCAGGTAGGCGTTCAGGGCCACACATCCGGTGGCGACCGTGCTGAGTCCGCCCATGAGCAGTATCAAGGCGGTGCCGGTGGCGGCATTCAGTCCGGCCGCTGCGGCGATGGTGCCTGTCAGCGACAACACGAAGCCCTGCACGTAGAACCTGCGTAAGCCCGTACGCCATGCCTGCCATGCCGTTCCGAGCCCCCCGGCGATGCCTGTCGCTGCAAGGACCACCGGCGCGCTGAAAGCTGCGCTGTGCGTGTAGGTGTCCAACAGCGGGATGGCGACGGCCACCCAAAGCAGCATCGCGACAACTCTCGCGAAGCGTGCGCTCGTTCGCTCCCGGGCCTGCCCGGTCCGTGCGTAGGTGATCTTGCGTTTCGCTGCCCGCACGACAAGAGCCACGATCACGGCTCCCACCATGAGAATGCCGAATGCGACATCGGCAAGTCCTCGGTTGCCCGACACGGCGGACGCGAGCAGCAGGCTCGTTACGATGGTGATCGCGGTTCCACCGGCGATCTCTTGGAATCCGTCGACGAACCAGTAGCCCCTGATACTCCTGCGGGCGGCTGTCAGGTCACTCATGATGCCCCTCCAATCGATGTCGACGACGCGAAGTCTATAGCGCAGACTAGTCTACAGTCAAGACTTGTCCGACTGGACGAAGGCCGAGCAGCGTGAGGCCCAACCGGCGCTTCCAGCAGACAGTGAGCCGCTAGGCAGGTAAGCTCGGGGTCGAAAGGGCGATCAGTGGCTCACTGCAGCTGAAGCGCAAGACGTTGGGCATGCACTCTCGTCTGCTCTGGCGGGAGCGTGGTAGATTGGCCTTCGGAGGTCATACGACATGCAGATGCGACTCACAGCCGTGTTCGAAGAGGTGCCCGAGGGCTTCATCGGGTTCGTCGAGGAGCTGCCCGGGGCCAACACCCAGGCGCCGACTCTCGACGAGGCGCGCGCCAGTCTCGAGGAGGCAGTCAGACTAGTTCTGGACGCCAACCGCCTCTTGGCTGAAGAGGCGCTCGACGATCGCAAGGTCATCCGCGAGCCCCTCGAACTCACTGGGTGAAGCGTCGAGACCTGATCCGGCACCTGGAGTCGCATGGCTGCTCCTTGCTCCGGGAGGGTGCAAGCCATTCGGTCTACGTGAACCGAGCCGTTGGCAAGGCATCGACAGTCCCTAGACATCGCGAGATCAACGACTTCCTCGCGGCCAAGATCTGCGGAGACCTCGAGATTCCCAAGCCGTGATGCCGAACCAGCGCATCAAGATGACCCGTTCGCAGTAATCTGAACGCGTCAGGTGTCGGCGGGCGGCTTATGCGCAAGACGTTAGGCCGACAGAGGGAGCCCCGCACATGAGGCCGTCCGAGAAGGGGTTGGCGCCATGAGACGCGTCCTCGCCTGGGCCAGCGTCATCGGCGCATTGTTCTTCCTTGTCGCAGCCGTCGATCTTCACATCCTGGCGCCGGAGGTCAATCCGATGCGCTATGGGTTGAGCTTCTACGCGCACTCACGCTTTGGCCTCCTGATGGATCTCGCGATCGTGCTCATGGGCGTCTCGGCGATCACCCTGGCGCTTGCCTTGTGGCCGGCCAAGCCGTCAACCCCGGGCCGCATCGGGTTGCTTCTCCTCATTGCCTTTGGGGTTACCGAGTTCGTGGCAGGCTTCTTCCCGGTCGACGCGCCGGGGGCTTCTCCAAGCCTTGCAGGTTCCATCCACAGCATTGCGGGCTACAACTTCCTTCTTGTTGTCACTGCTCTCCTGCTCGTCGAGAAGAGTCGTTCCACGGACGGCGATCCCGGTCATCCACGGCCAATCACTGTCTTGTTTGCGTGGCTCTTTCTCGCCTCCACGGTGCTCCTCTTCACGTTCAACGGCCCCCTCGTGAAGCTCGGCATCGGGGGCGCCATTCAGCGCGTCTTCTTCGTAGTGCTGATCGCGTGGATCCTGCTCAAGTCCATGCCGGTTGTGCGGACCGAGGCGCCAAACCTGACTGCCCAGTCCTAGGCGGCCTAACCAGATGGCATGAAACGGACGCTCCACCCAAACTGTCGTCGTATCCACCGTCGACAGGAAAGGAGAAGCGCCGATGCCAACCTACTACCTCGGCCTCGACGTCCACAAGGTCCGCACTCACGGAACAGGTCGTCAGCATCGTGCCCGGCGCTGACTGCATGATCGTTCTCGAGGCTACCGGCAGTTGGCATTTCGCCTACGACGCCCTGGTAGCCACCGGTGCCACGGTCAAGCTCGCCCATCCTGCACGCGTGAAGGCGATCGCGTCCGCACGCGTCAAGACCGACAAGATCGACGCCCGCATACTGGCGCACCTCCTGCGCACCGATCTGATCCCCGAGGCGTGGGCGCCGCCGCAGGCGGTCCGCGAGTTGCGGGACCTGGTGAGGCTACGGTGGCGCTTCGTCGCGCAGCGCACGACTGCCAAGAACCGGATCAGCAACCTGCTCGCTCGTGAGCGTCTGCGCTTCGCCGGCACGGACTGTTCGGCAAGTCCGGCAGAGCATGGTTGGCCACTCTCGACCTGGCGCCCCACGCGCGAGGGATGATCACGCTGCTGCTCGTCTCGATCGACGAGGCCGACTCACACGTGACCTCTCTCACGACCCGCCTGCACGAGCTGCTCGACGGCGAGTTGAGCATGAATCTGCTCATGTCCGTCCCGGGCGTCGGGTTCATCACCGCGGCCACACTCGTGGCCGAGATCGGCGACTGGACGCGCTTCTCGTGTGCCAAGCAGGTCTCCGCCTACTTCGGGATCGTGCCCTCCGTGCGTGCCTCGGCCTCTGTTGCCCACTACGGACGGATCACCCGGCAGGGAAGCAGCCATGCGAGGCGGGCTCTGGTGGAGGCCGCCCACGTTGGCTGATCCGCAAGACGTTAGATTCATGACGCTTGCCATATGACGCGACGCGTTATACGCTGTCCGCATGATCAAATCGTTCGCGGATGCTGAAACAGAGAGGGTGTTCAACCGGCGCTTTTCCCGGAAGCTGCCCGGAGACATCCAAGCCGTCGCGCTGCGCAAGCTTCGGATGCTCAACAACGCGCACGGCATCAACGACCTTCGCAGCCCGCCGGCCAATCGGCTCGAGCGACTGTCCAAAGACCGCGAAGGCCAGCACAGCATCCGGATCAACGATCAGTGGCGCGTGTGCTTCGCCTGGCGGGACGGCGACGCGCACAGCGTGGAGATCGTTGACTACCACTGAAAGGAGGCCGGTCATGACTGAAGACAAGCTCGCGCCGGTCCACCCCGGCGAGGTGCTGCTCGAGGAGTTCCTGAAGCCGTTGGGCCTGAGCCAGAACCGGCTCGCGCTCAACATCGCAGTGCCCCCGAGGCGCATCAACGAGATCGTGCTCGGCAAGCGTCGTGTCACTGCGGAGACTGCTCTGCGGCTCGGTCGCTACTTCGACACCACGCCGCAGTTCTGGCTCGGGCTCCAGGCGGACTATGATCTGGATATCGCCTCGGATGAGCTCGGCGAGCGCCTGAGTCGGGAAGTGCACTCCCGAGTTGCGGTGTAGTTGGCAGAATCTAACAAGCGCTTCAACTTGACGCGCTCGCAGGGGTTCGCGCTGAACACGCTCGGCGCGCAAGTTAAGCGCAACACGTTCGAGAGAGTACACGGAGGGCGCTGATTCCTAGTCCTCGATGAGATCCTTCAGGCCCTCCTTCCGCAGCTTCTCCAAGTTCTCCAGCATTCCCTTGACCAGCTCGGGGTCGCTCGGCTCCCAGTCCTCGACCTCGGCGATGATGCGGAGCGGATGGGTGCTTCGGTAGGACTTGGTGGGATTCCCCGGGAAGCGCTTGTTGGTGACGTTCGGGTCGTCCTCGAATGGACCTGTAGGCTCCACCAGGTAGACGTGCCCCGGGGGCTCGGCTCCGGTCAGGGCCACCGCGAGCTCCGCCGCCAGGCCCGCCGCCGGTGCAGGGAGTGCGGTGAAGTAGATGTTGTTGGAGACTCGCCCCTCTTGGTAGTTGGATTCGAAGCCGGGCCCAAGTGCGTATTCCGGTCCAAGCCGATCACTCATTCCGCCGGAAGCCGATCAGTGATTCCGCTCCAAGCCGATCACTGATTCCAGAGCAAGCCGATCACCCATTCCGCTCTCATGCCGATCACTTTGGGGCCGCCGAGCGGAATCGGGCGTGGAGCTGATACCAAGCGACGCATGGCATGACCGTCACACTCGGCCTCGTTCATCTGACACGAGGAGGCCTGTGTGCCCTACGGGAGACTGCCAATGCGAAGAACGAAAGAGATCCTGCGCCTGAAGCTGGAGGCGCGGCTGTCCAACCGCCAGGTCGGGCGCGCCACAGGCGTGTCTTGCTCCACGGTCTCTGACACGGTGACCCGCTTCCGGGCCAGCGGGCTTGACTGGCCGCCGCCCGAGACCATGTCGGACTCCACCCTCGAGCGGAAGCTGTACCGGCCCCGCGGCGAGGTGGCCACCGACGAGCACGAACCCGACTGGGAGTACGTGCACCGCGAGCTGCGACGCAGGCATGTGACACTCATGCTTCTTTGGCAAGAGCACAAGTGCGACCACCCCGACGGCTATCAGTACAGCTGGTACTGCGAGCGCTACAGGGCATGGGCGGCCAAGCTCGACTTGGTCATGCGCCAGGAGCACAAGGCCGGCGAGAAGCTGTTCGTCGACTGGGCCGGCGACACGATCGACGTAGTCGATCCCGACACCGGTGAGGTCCGCGCTGCCTACGTGTTCCTCGCCGTGCTCGGTGCGAGCAGCTACACCTATGCCGAGGCCTCGCTCTCACAGGACGCCGACGCGTTCCTGTCCGCTCACTCCAGGACCTTCTCGTTCCTAGGCGGCCTGCCCTCGATCCTCGTCCCGGACAATCTGAAAACCGGTGTGAACAAGCCGGATCGCTACGAGCCCGACATCGCCAAGGGCTATGAGGACCTGGCCGCGCACTACGGAGTGGCGGTGATCCCGGCTCGCGTGCGAAAGCCCCGTGACAAGGCCAAGGTCGAATCCGGCGTGCTTTGCGCCTACCGGCAGATCTACGCGCCGATGCGCAACCGCGTCTTCTTCTCGCTCGACGAACTCAACGAGGCGATCACCAAGCGCGTGGCGATACTGAACGAGCGTCCGTTCAAGAAGCTCTCCGGCAGCCGCAGGAGCGCATTTGCCGAGATCGACCTCCCGGCCCTGCGCCCTGTTCCCGCCGAACCCTATGTGCATCGCACCCGCAAGAGTGCGCGCGTGCACATCGACTATCACGTCGAGCTTTCCGGCCACTTCTACTCGGTGCCGCACCACCTCGTGCGAGAGAAGGTCGAGATCGTGTTCACCGACGCGGTCGTGGAGGTCTACTTCGACGGACAGCGCGTCGCGAGCCATGTGCGCAGCCGGCTGCGCGGTCGTGCGACAACCGATCCGGCGCACATGCCCTCATCGCATCGGGAGATCGCCTCGTGGACCCCGGAGCGGATCGAGTCCTGGGCCAGACAGACGGGGCCGGCCACCGAATCTCTGGTGGCAGCGATCATGTCCTCCAGACGACACCCTGAGCTGGGATTCCGTTCCTGCCTGGGGATCCTGCGGCTGTCAAAGACCTACGGTGAGGAGCGCCTCGAAGCCGCCTGCGCGCGAGCACTCACTTGCGGTGCCCGCTCCTATAAGTCGGTCAAGTCGATCCTGGAGCGCCACCTCGAGACCGTCGAGATGCCGAAACTGCCACCCGCACCGATGCCCGCGCACGACAACGTGCGCGGTGCCACCTATTACAACTGAGAAGACCGAGGAGAGAAGACATGAACACGGATTCGACCATCGACAAGCTCTACGATCTGAAGCTGGGCGTCATGGCCGATGCGTTCACAGCGGAGTTGTCACGCACGGGGGATGCGACCCTGGGATTTGCCGACAGGTTCGGTCTGGTCGTCGACCGGCAGTGGAGCGCGCGCGAGGAGTCCCGTCTGGCCAGGCGCCTCAAGAACGCGAACCTCAAGGTACATGCGAGCATGGAGGAGATAGACTTTCGCACTCCGCGCGGACTCGATCGCGAGGTGATGCTGGACCTGGCCGGGATGGGGTTCGTGACCGGCGCCGGCAACGTGATCATCACCGGGCCCACGGGACTGGGCAAGACCTACTTGGCCTGCGCGCTGGCCGACCGTGCGTGCCGGCGCGGGCACACAGCCTCGTATCGCCGTGTGCAGCGGCTCGTCTTCGAACTCGCCCTCGCGCGCGCCGACGGGACCTACCTAAAGGCCATCGCATCGATCGCCAAGATCGACGTGTTGATCTTGGATGACTGGGGGCTCGCCGCCCTCGACGCCCAGGCCGCAAGCGACATCATGGATGTCATCGACGACAGGGCCGGGGTGCGCTCCACCATCGTCACGAGCCAGATGCCGGTCAGCGAGTGGCACTCACTCATCACCGACCCGAGCATCGCCGACGCGCTGCTCGACCGCCTGGTGCACCGCGCGGTCAGAATCGAGCTGAAGGGAGGCTCTATGCGAAAAGAAGCCCCGAAACGCGCCAAGAAATTGACCTGAAGGCGATCACTCTGGTACTGCTGACCAAGACATGCGTCGCTTCGCTCCGACAGTGATCGCCAAACACCGGAATGGTGATCGGCTTGGAGCGGAATGGGTGTCCAAGGTGACCGGAATCCGCACCAAGCAGGGTTCCGGGCTCCAGCGCCACCGCGGTACCGTGATAGAAGGGTCCGCTGATGTGCTCGCAGCTGCCGTAGGTGCACGGTATCCAGTCCGGATCCGGTCCGATTTCCACGGGCCAAGCACCTCCTTCGTCGAGGGCCAGTCTAGTGTTCCGCTATCTCGTGGTCGATTCATCCGCCCAGCCGGGCATCCCCTGACTCCTCGCCACCGTGAGCGAATGAGAGGCCAGCCATGTCGAACCAGCGCTTCCTTAGTGTCACTCTGCCCTCGTGGGACTCCTGACGATTGTCAGGTAGGCTCGGATCCGGCGGCGGTGTGACCCGCATGCGCTTCTGTCGTCCGTGAGGGCTGACCTTCAGCTGTTACGTCCCCCGCCGCCGGGAATCCGAGGGTCGTCGTCGTGACCTGATAGGAGCCTGGCCAATAGGCCCCCGCTAAGGTGTGTCCGGCGGCGATTCCCCGAATCGGAAGGGATCCGGCGGAAGGGGACGCAAGATGATCGTAGTGGGGATCGACCCGCACATGAAGACCCACACGGCGGTGGCGATCGACGCCGTGACCGGGTGCAGCGTCGGCACCAGGACCGTGAACTGCTGCGAGGCCGGGCACGACGAGCTGTTGACCTGGGTCCGCGGGATCGGCAGCGAGCACTACTTCGCGATCGAGGACTGCCGGCACGTCTCAGGCCGACTCGAGCGGCACCTGCTCTCCCGCGGAGAGCACATCGTTCGAGTGCCGCCCAAGATGATGGCCGGGGCCCGCTGCTCGGCTCGGACCTATGGCAAGTCCGATCCGATCGACGCGGAGTGCGTGGCGCGCGCTTCTCTTCGGGAGCCCGACCTCCCGCGAGCGGCCCTTGCGGGGCCCGAACACGACGTTCGCTTGCTTGCCGATCACCGTGACGACCTGGTGGGGGAGCGTGCCCGCATCCAGAAGAGACTTCGCTGGAACTGTCATGATCTCGAGGTCTCCCTGGACCTTCCTCCCCGAGTGCTGGATCGCTACGTGTGGCTCGAGCGCCTCGAGAAGGAGCTGCGCTCGCTTCCGGTGAGCACTCTGTGCCGCATCGCGCTTGACCAGGTCCTGCGCTGTCGCGCGCTTACGGAAAGCATCCGCGAGATGGAACGCGAGATTCGAGGCCTTATGCGAAAGCTCGCGCCGGAGCTGATGGACATCCCGGGGTGTTCGGCGCTTTGCGCGGCCCACCTGATTGGCCAGACCGCGGGAGCTTCACGCTTCTCTGGGGAGGCGGCCTTCGCCATGCACGTAGGTACCGCCCCGCTTCCCGTGTCCTCTGGAAAGTCGGAGAGGCATCGGCTCAACAGAACGGGCAACAGGTGCCTCAACTCCACCATCCACATGATCGCGGTCACGCAGGTCAGGATGCACCCGCCGGCCATCGCGTTCATGGAGCGCAAGCGCTCAGAGGGGATGAGCAACCGCGAGGCGCTGCGCTGCCTCAAGCGGCACCTCTCGCGTGTCGTGTTCAAGACGATGCTGAGGGCAGATCGAGCGCGTCTCGGGCTGATCATCGAGGCTGAGTTCGGCGCGGGTCGGGTCGCGATCGCGGTGTAGGATTGACATAGGAGCAACAGCGGACGGCGGAAGCGCTACGGTGACATCGCGCTGGCGGTCG
The DNA here is from genome assembly GCA_963695385.1 of uncultured Coriobacteriia bacterium. Classification (GTDB taxonomy): domain Bacteria; phylum Actinomycetota; class Coriobacteriia; order Anaerosomatales; family PALSA-660; genus JANYAK01. Next base: position 1,038,610 of record OY968780.1, on the reverse strand, counting down.
GCCGCTGAAGCGCAAGACGTTCGAACGATGCCAGCAACCGAGTCGCGAGTGTCCGTTCCTTGTAGTAACGCTTGACGGTAATCACGTAGAACGTTACTATTTTCGCATGATCGTCTCGTTCCGTGACTCTGACACAGCCGCACTAGCCGGGGCACGCGCGTCAAGCGCTTCGTAGCCTTCGAGTCCGTCGCGCGCCGCAAGCTCAGGCAGCTTGAGATCGCGGGCCGGCTCGACGACCTGAGGGTGCCGCCCGGCAATCGGCTCGAGGCGCTCAAGGGCGACCGCTCAGGCCAGCACAGCATCCGGATCAACGACCAGTACCGTGTCTGCTTCCATTGGACGGCCGCTGGAGCCGAAGACGTAGAGATCGTCGACTACCACTAGAAGGTGATGACTGTGACAACCACACTTGCACCCGTGACCCCAGGCGAGCTGCTACTCGAGGAGTTCCTGCTCCCTATGGGCATCACCAAGTACCGTCTCGCAAAGGAGATCGGCGTCCCCGCGCAGCGCATCGGCGAGATCGTAGCCGGAAGGCGCTCGATAACGGCCGACACCGATTTGCGCCTATGTCGCTTCTTCGGTCTGTCGGAAGGCTACTGGCTGCGCGCCCAGGTGGCCCATGACACCGAGGTCGCGCACGAGCGTCTGGCCACGGAGCTCGCGAAGATCAGGCCGTGGTCGGGAACCGCTGCATAGGTCGCGGGGTCCGTTCGAACCAGCGGATCAACACAGACAGCGCGCCGTGTGGGGTACTCTCGGCTTGGAGCGGCGCGGGGCGCGCTGCTGGTCATCCGCAACACGTTCGGCGCAGATGCCAACCCGACTCGCCGGCGGGGATGGGATGGACGACTTGAAGCGATTCTCCTATGCGGCCGCGCTCTTGGCCGTGCTGTGCGCGATGTTCAGCTGCACCACAGCGTCACCTACGCCGCCAGTCTCGAGTGTCGCTACCGTCACGGCATCCCCGGGGGTGCCAGCGCAGGTCGCCCAGCCTGAGCGTTCGCGCGTACCGCACCTGGTGGGTACCACGGCCGCAAAAGCGAAGAGGCGGCTTGACGTCGCTGGACTCGCAATGGGAATCAGATGGGTTCGCAACGCGGCGCAGCACGGCCGGGTCATCGCACAGACACCCTCGGGTGGCGCACTGCCGGCAGGCAGCACGGTTGTCTTGGTCGTGTCCCTCGGCACTGCGCGGGAGTCTGCCGCTCGTGAAACGGCTACTACCTTGTCGTCGAGCGACAGCGCAGCAGCTCGTGCGTTCGAGCAGCACCGGAGCGGCGTTGAGCTGTCTGGCCAGGGCGTGGTCACCAAGGTCCTGCCAGACGATGTCAGCGGCGGCCGTCACCAGCGCTTCATCCTCCGTCTCGCCTCCGGCCAAACGCTACTTGTCGCCCACAACATCGACATCGCCCCAGGGCTCCCGTCGCTGGCTGCGGGCGCCGATGTCGCCTTCAAAGGCGTCTACGAGTGGACCTCGCAAGGTGGTACCGTTCACTGGACGCATCACGACCCGAGCGGCACGCATACGACGGGCTGGCTCAAGTACAACGGATCGACCTATCGGTAGCGTCACCGTTCGCGCGTGAGTTCAAGTTTGAACGCACCACTTGGACTTGTTGCGCTCGCGCCTACCAGGACGTGACATAGCATTCCTCCGGCGTCTTGCAGCCCAGCCTCTTCCTCGGACGTGAGTTGAGCTTGGCCGCGAGTGTATGTCAGTGGCTAGACCGGTACTGCGCCGCCCATCCTTTGCCCGTTGACCATGTCGCGCCTGAGCGTGGCTCCCGCAGAATCCGACTGCCAGCAATGGCCAGAAGGTACTCGCGCAGCCCGTTGTCCTTGCTTCTCTCGATCTCCCGCGCGATTGCGTCGACCGCCGGCGCGCCGCGTGCCACCAGCCGCTCGAACGCCGGCGACACCGACACGTAGTCGAATGGGTTCGAACTCAATTGAACGCCGCTCTTGTCCTTCTTGATGTCCGCCATCATCTGGGCGGCGTCCGCGCGAACTACCCGCGCGATAGCGCTGCGGTCCATCGGCGAGGCCGCGGCATCAGACACCGGGGTAGACTGCGCAGCCGACTCGGCCTGGTTGGTCTGGCCGGATGGAGCGCTCGCACAGCCCGACAGGGGCATGAGTATCGCTAGCACCATGATAGGGAACATGATTCCCCGGGCCGTTCCAGCCATGACTCCCCCCATCGCCGGGATACCGCAGCGCCTATACTGCACCCGTGGGGTGCGTCCAACAAGCGCATCCAGCGACTCTGCGACAGCGGTCGCGGCTGACGCTCAGCCGCATGGCTCGCAGCTGATGCGCAAGAAGTTGGACGGACTCTTAGGGATTGGCTCGTACGAGATGCGACCTGACCCATCCAGCGAGCTGTTCCTCTGAGACATCGCCCGCCGCCAAGCCCAGCATCACCGCGACTGCCTCAGCCTCAGGCGCGTCGAGTTCGTGGCCACTGAGCCCTACGAAGACCGCCATCGTCACGAGCGCGATCCGCTTGTTCTCATGATGGAACGGGTGGTTCCTCGCAAGCCCGAAGCCGTAGGCGGCCGCGAGCCTCGTCACATCCGGCGCCTCACCGTAGGCGAGCTGCTGTCTCGGCTGTGCCAGCGCGGACTCCAGCGCGTCTTCGTCACGCAGACCAAGCATCCCGCCGTGTGGCTATCGCTCCTCGACTCGCACTCCCGGCCGCACTGCGTGGGTGACTGCATCAAATGAGAAGAAGCCGTCGGGCAATGCTGAAGGCTCGAGTTGTTCGACGACGTTGAAGGCGATCCGCTTCGTAATCACCTTCGCCGCGCCGGTATCGTCCTTGAAGAACGACCTGCGCTGCCACGCCTTCAGGCGGTAATCCGACTTGCGCATCGTCATCGCCTCACGGCAGTCGACACCTCCCCGGTTGTCATAGTAGTTGCACTCAACGACCCAGTACTCATCGCCATCGATCACCCGTGTTCCTATGACCTTGGCGCTGCCGTCATCGATTCTCGCCCGCATGCTGGAGATCTCCTCGTCCATGACGGTCTGGAGGGGCTGCGCGGACATGTCGTAGTGGATCAGCCATTGCTTGTTGTTTCTTGCCGTGTACACGTAGGCCAATGCACGGTCGTCAATACGCAACTTCATGTCAGCCAAAGAGTCGTCCCTGGTATTGACGAACTGTTCCCGCAATCGCCTGCCTTCAGAGTCCACCCAGAGCGACCATCTTTGTTTCAGCCAGTCGTCCTCCGGAAGATCATCCGACTCATGCGTGTAGGTCATCTCCATGTGCAGCACGCGCCCCGGGGTGTGAAACATGAGGGCGGCGGCCGCCTTGTCACGCGCAAACGCCGTCGTCGCGGCTTGAGGCGCGAGCACCACCAAAGCCACCGTGGTCAAGACCGCGGCGGTTGCCACACTGCCTGCTACGCGCCACACCCGTCGACGACTCGTCGTCTTGCGCGCGGCTGCCTCTGAGCTGAGGACCCGCACGCGCACACGATCAGCTGCTTCTCCGCTGGGCGCGGGTGGCCTATCGGCCCTCATTCCTTCGACCAGAGCCTCTCGCGAATCTCTCTGCTCATGCACAGTCGGTACCTCCCGCGAGTGTCGCATGCGGACTTGCGCCATCGCGCTCCATGTCTTGGCGCAAGCGGTCGATTGCTCGATAGAAGGTCATCTTCACAGCACTTTGAGACCTGCCGGTGAGTCGTGCGATGTCGGCAAAGGAGCGGTCCTCGGTGAGGCGGAGATACACGGTGAGGCGTTCCTTCTCCTTCAGGTGGCGTGTGTACTCCCACGCGTCCGGCTGCGACGACCCGCTCGTCTCGGCTCGCACGTGGCTGGCGAGTCGAGATTCGAGGGCGCTCCGGCGTCTGGCTGCACGATAGCGACTCGCGCACAGGTTGCTGGCCACTTTGATGAGCCATGCCTCGGTGTGCTCGGCGTCTATTCGGCTGCCTTTCGCAAGAAAGCGTATGAACGTCTCGGCCGCGACGTCCTCGCCATCGTGCGACGAGCCAGTGGAGTACGTGCAGTAGCGCAGCACGGCCGGCCCATGTGCTCTCCATGCCCATTCGAACCTTGCGTCGTCCACGCCGCCCCCTGCCGGTGTATGACCTTCACAGAGTAGACGACTGCGGGAGCACAGAAAGTCACAATGGGACAGAAGCGCCCTTGCGAAGGCTTGCGCCGAAGCTGATGGACATCCCCGGGCGCTCGGCGCTTTGCGCGGCCCACCTGATCGGCCAGACCGCGGGAGCCTCACGCTGAGGGCCGATCGAGCGCGTCTCGGGCTGGTCATCGAGACTGAGTTCGGCGCGGGTCGAGTCGCGATCGCGGTGTAGGATTGACACGGGAGCAACAGCAGACGCCGCTTCGCGGCGCAGCTGAACTGCAATGACGTCAGCCACAGCGGATCATAGGTCTGCGCAGGTCGTTTCACGAGGGGGTTGAACTTGGCTGCGTTCGCTCGACGTCGATGGACAGTCGTCGCAGCGCTCTTGGTGGCCCTGGTCATCGCAGGTGTGGTCGCTCGTGGGGCCATCGGCTCGTTGGTGATCGCGCATGGACTTGCCGCAGACGATCCCAGGGACTACATGCTGGCGTACATGACCGCACTCCGGTGGGGCTTCCCCGTCGATGGTGACTTGGTCACGGATGGCGCATTCCTGTCATCCGGGTTGAAGGTGTCGAAGCCTTCCGCGATCGGACTGCACGGCGAGTTCGACCATGAACTGCAGTTCTTCGTGACATACGACTCCGTGTGGCGCGAGAGTACCGGAGCTCCGTCCGGCCGCCTGTCTAGGTTCATCTACGTCGGGCGCGATGTCGGCCAACGCTGGCGGGTCATCGGCGGCGGCACAGGTCCGTAGTATGGGTCGGCTGCGACCGGCACTTGGAGTGGTCTTGGGAGGGTGCTTCTGGCGTGGCTAACCCGCGCGTCAACCAGGCAAGACGCCGGTGCGCTATGCTCGGGTGCGGAGGCGCGGGGAGCGTCTTGCAGGTTACGCGCAACAACGTTCGACAGACTGAAGGGTCGGGGGTATTGGCCTACCGGGTTGAGCAGCACGGCCCGATCTTGCGGATTGTGCTTCGGCCGCGCGTCGTGCGGACCGCGTGGATCCTCTACGGCGGCGTGTTCTCAATCGTTCTCGTCAGTTCGTTCTCCATCTTGCACGACGGCGGCTCCGTGCCCTCCTGGATAGTCATGCTGGCCATCGTCATTGTGGTTCCCCTCGTCTTCTACGCCACCTTCGGCGAATCCTTGGTCGCCACCCCCGACGTTCTTCGAATCGAGCGCCGCGCTCTGGGGCTGATGGCCTGGAAACGTGAATACTCGGTGGAGGAGGTCCGCTGGGTCCGGGCCGTCGAGGAGTCATGGTCCGAGTGCGAGAACTTCGCGCTTTCGGTGCTTCCTCGTGCGGTTGCGGGCGGGGTCGCGCTCTCGGACGGGCGGGTGTATCGCCTCCTTCTCGGATGCGGCCAGTTTCAGCTTGCTTTCGATGTCAACGGAATCACTCGCTGGGCCGGTCCGGGGCTCACCGATTCTGACGCAACCCAGATCGCTGCTCTGGTCCGGGATTGGGTTCACGCGCACCAGCGCACGGTGGACCCCACATGGACATGAGGGCTAGCGGGGGCTGCCGAACCAGTGTTTCCGGCAGTCAATACGCCGCCGTTGAGGTAGGCTCGGGTCAGGGACGTCGCGCGGGGTCGTATTGCAGCTGAAACGCAACACTCTGGACATGCATGGGGCCCGCTGGGTGCGGGGTGAGCGTAGGGGGAGCCATGCCGGCGGCGGAAAGTCGCGATTGTCATCCGTTTCGCTCGATAGAGGCAAGAGAGCGCTACCTGTCCTACTACGACGGCCAGGCGGCGTTCTGGCCGGTAGACTCCGTGACCAGGATGGTCCGCACGGACGACGGCGAGACCTTCGTGCGCATCAGCGGACCCGACGACGGGCCGCCTCTCGTCCTGTTGCCAGCGGCCAGGGCCAGCTCGCTGTGTTGGGTAGCGGTCATCGAGGCCCTATCGCAGCGTTTCCGGACGTATGCCGTCGATGCGATCTACGACGTCGGACGGAGCGTGAACGCCCGGCCCATAAGGACGGCGGCGGATGCGACAGCGTGGCTCGATCGTCTGCTCGACGCGCTGGGATTGACCGAAGGCGTCAACTTGATGGGCCTGTCCCTCGGCGGCTGGCTGGCCGCAGAGTACGTCTTGCACGATCCGAAGCGGCTCTCCAGGGTCGTGTGGCTGGCTCCGGCAGGAGCAGTGATGCCCATCTCGTCGGGCTTCATTGCCCGCGGCTTCTTGTGCATGCTGCCGTCGCGCGCCACCTTCGGATCGTTCACGCGCTGGGTGATGCCGGACGCAGCCAGATCGACGGGACACGCGCGTACCCTGTTCGAGAACGCGATCGATGACATGGTGCTGTCTGCACAGTGCTTCACCATGCGCCCCATGCCGGGCGGCGCCCCGCGTTCCCTCAGGGATGCGGAGCTCCGCGACATCGTGGTGCCCGTCCTCTACCTGGTGGGTGAACACGAGAGGGTCTGCTCGGACGCCAATGCGGCAGTCTCTCGGCTCAACCGCGTCGCCCCTCAGATCGAGACGGCGATCATCCCGGGCGTCGGTCATGACCTGTTCATCCTTCAGCCCGAGGCCGTCAGTCACAGGGTGCTGCAGTTCCTGGCTACGTGATGTCCAACCTTCGCATCAAGCCGACTCCGCGCCCACTGCGGTATGCTCGGGCGGAAGCGTGGAGCAAGGCGCGTCGCAGGAGACGCGCATGACGTTCGGCAGACCCAGACGGAGGGGGCTTATGGACGCTCACCGACGGGTTCGACTCGCGCTGCGCATGTGGGTTCTCGCCATCGTGGTCGTGTCTTTGATCCCGTCCACGGGCGCTTCCTTGTGGAACCTCGACAAGATCGGCCACTTCTTCGCCTATGCCGGCCTCGCCGTGTTGATCTGTCTCAACTTCGAGGGGAAGAAGGCTGTCCTGGGCGCGCTCTTCAGCGCAGTGGCTCTCGGTGCTCTGCTCGAGTGGGGGCAGTCATACGTGCCCGGACGCGACATGTCGCTTGTCGACGGAACGGCCAATGCCCTGGGTGTGCTGGCGGGTGCTGTGGTCTTTCGGCTCCGCGAAAAGGAGCTGCGCCGCTGGGCATCAGCGCTGGCCGGTCGACGCTAGGCGCGAGGTTCATGGGACTCGAGGGCCGGCCCGCAGCTGGAAGCGCAACACGTTGGGCATAGCGCCTAGAGGGCGTGGGGAGGAGGGGGACGTGCGGCGACTTCTCGCAGTGCTACTGCTGGCGCTGCTTGCAGCGATGCTTTTCGCCTGCGGCACCGCCGTGCCGGACGTGAAGGGGATGACGTCTGCGCAAGCGACCAAGAGTTTGGAGCGTGCCGGCTTTCAGGTCGGGCGGGTCATCTACGATGTGCGTGCGGCTGGCGCGGTGGGGGCAGTTGTCGCTCAGAAGCCGATGGCTGGAGCACGCGCCGGAGCGGGTTCGATGGTTGTCCTGACAGTCGCCGGTCCCCAACCCGTCGTCACACCCGATCTCGCCGGGCTGACCCAAGTGGAGGCGTCGGCTGCTCTCGGGGCCGTTGGGCTGATCGCCGGGCAGGCTTCCTCAAGTTTCGACTCGTCTGTCGCGGCGGGCAGACTCGTCTCTCAAGAGCCAAGTGTCGGCTCCAGCGTGCCAAGAGGCTCCACCGTCGCGTTGATTCTCAGCCGTGGACCGGCTCCAGTCCAAGTGCCCTGGCTGAAAGGGAAGACCCTCGCCGAGGCGCGGGCGGCCCTCGCATCCGCCGGCCTGAAGATACAGGTGAAGACCTCTCCGGGCCCCGCCAAGAAGGGCACGGTCACCTCTCAGTCTCGGTCGGGCGAGGCCGCGCCCGGGAGTGTGGTTGTGGTGACTGTCTCGACGGGTGCGGTACTTGTCACCGTGCCCAACATCCAAGGCATGCTGGATCCCGACCCTGTTCTTCGGCGCGCCGGACTTCGGCCCAAGGGCATACCCATCCACGGGCCGATCGAGTCCGACGCGGCGGGTTTCATGGAGGCATATCGGCAGCATCCTCGAGCGGGTTCTCGGGTTCCGAGAGGAACGGCAGTCACCTACCACTTCTGGTGGGAGCGGGGATAGCTCGACCGCGCGTGCTCAGCCGTCGTGAGCCGGTAGGCGGGCATCGAGCCGACGCCTCCGCTCGACTCGCTCCCAGTTGTCCCATACTGAGCACGCTCGGCTCGCGAGTGAAGCGATGCTGGAGGCACGCGGTGGAGCGGACTGAAGACGGCTTCCTGCAGATTGGCATCGCTCACGGCTGTAGCCGAACACATTGGGCGGACCCAGGGAGGTGTGAGGCGCTTGAGCAACTTCCCTGAGCTCACGACCGCGCGCCTGCGTCTGCGCAGGTGGACGCCCGAGGACCGTACAGCGTTTGCCGCCATCAATCAGGACCCGCGCGTCACCGAGTTCCTCCCTGGCCCGCTGACCCGCGAGCAAAGCGACGCGATGGTGGACCGGATCGAGGCGGCATTCGGCGAACGCGGTTTCGGGCTGTGGGCTGTCGAAGTCCTCGAGAAGGCTCCGTTCATTGGTTTCGTCGGACTGTCGGTGCCCTCGTTTGACGCGCCATTCATGCCTGCGGTCGAGGTAGGATGGCGCCTTGCTCATGCGCACTGGGGGCGCGGCTACGCCAGCGAGGCCGCTCGAGCGTCGCTTCGCTTCGGATTCGACTTCCTGGGCCTCAGCGAGATCGTCTCCTTCACCGCGGCAGGAAACGTTCGCTCAAGGCGGGTGATGGAGCGTATCGGGATGACGCGTGAGTCCGCCGACGACTTCGAGCACCCGCGTCTGCCGCCTGACAGCCTCCTCCGCAAGCACGTGCTCTATCGCGTCCGGCGCAGTGATGTCTAGAGCGACTGCCCTGCAAGCGCATCGAGCGAGAAGGAGGCTCGTCGCGATCTCGGTGAACCGCATGAGCGCATCGAGCGGACGCCGCGAGCGCTAGACTCATGACAGCGCAGGAGCGCCGCTCCAGCGCAACACGTCAGGCGTCCTTGTTGAGCCGTTCGCAGCTCCGAAGACCGCTGTCCTTAGGAGGACAATGGCCGATCGTCAGTCCAGATACTTCACGCTGAGCCTGGAGTCGCTTCGGGCCATTGGAGGCTGGGCCGCGGATTGTGCTGAGAGAGCGCTGCCGGTGTATGAGACGCACGCCGATTCGGATTCGCGGCCGCGTGCGGCGATCGAGGGCATCAGAGAGTTCGCGGGCGGGGGAAAGCGCACGGCCCGGTTGCGGTCCCTCGCCATGAAGGCGCATGCCGCTGCGCGTGAGATCGGCGATCCTGCGGCAGCCGCCGCTGCTCGTGCGGCGGGTGTTGCGGCGGCCAGCGCCTACACGCATCCCCTGGTGGATGTCCATCAGACGAAGCACATCGTCGGTCCGGCGGCCTATGCCGCACTGGCCCTTGAGCTCGACCACGATGGCGATCCAAGTGCCGCCGACGGCGAGGTGCGCTGGGCAATCGAGCATGCGCCCTCTGAAGCGCGCGAGGTCTTGCTCCAGATGCCCTGTCGTCAAGCCGGCAAGAGTCGGTTGGACACGATCCTCTATGAGTTGGATGCGGGCATCCGCGCTCGAACCTTGCCGCAAGACGTCTGACCGCGCTTTCCAGACAAACGGCGTGCCTCGTGCGGTAGACTCGGGTTCAAGGTAATCGCCCGCGCCGCTGGTGATGCGCACGCACGTCACGCAGCTCCGGGCTGCCGCAGGCCGATGGGGGGTCAGGTATGCGAATCGCGATCGGCTCTGATCACGCCGGTTTCCGGTACAAGACGCTCATCATGCGCTACCTGACGGGACAGGGGCACGACGTAATGGACTTCGGCACCGGCTCTCTCGAGCCGGTGGACTATCCGGATTTCGTCCATCCCGCGGCACAAGCCGTCGCGCTCGGGGACTGCGAGCGTGGCGTCGTCCTGGGTGGTTCGGGCAACGGCGAGGCCATGGCCGCCAATCATCACCCCGGCGTACGCTGCGCACTTTGTTGGAATGAGGAGAGCGCCCGGCTTGGCCGTGCTCACAACGACGCCAACATGCTCGCGCTTGGAGAGCGGATGGTGTCAGAAGAGCTGGCACTGAGGATCGTCGAGCGGTGGTTGTCCACCCCGTTCGAAGCGGGGCGTCACGTTCGCAGGGTCCGGGGCATCGACGCGCCACAGTTCTGAGCCCCGTTCACGTAGCGAGCGCGTCGACCCGACGAGAAGGAGCGCTCGGTTATGCTGGAATCGCTCCGCGCGCGAGTCAAGCGCAACAACGCAGGGTGCACAATGAGCACAGGGTTTCGATCATTAGCTTCCATCTCAGTCCTAGCAGCCGGGCTGCTCGCCTGTCTGGTCGCCTGTGTCCCGCAGGAGCCAGCGCAATTGGATTCCCCGTTCCGAGAGCTGTCTGGTTCGGAGCGCATGCGGCTTGACGCACAACGAGCCACGGCAGACGCTGCCGTGAAGCATGACTACGGGGTATCCCGCCTCACCAGGACCAAGGCCGACCTGCCGGTCCTCCAACGCGCGATCGACGGCAAGCTCTTCGGAGCGACTCAAACCGAAGAGTTGCGCTCTCTTGGCGTGGCGTTCGGAGACGTGCTCGCCAGCGAGCTGCCGCTGCGCTGGGTGTCCATGACGGACGCCTTCGGCGCGCACACGACCCTGCGCTTCAAAGACACTCCGCAGGAAGTGAACACGCTCCAGATGATCGAGAAGTACGCTGTCTCCCGCAGGCGCTTGAGCCTGCAGGCGGAACTCGAGACGATCCGCAAGCGGCTATCACAGATAGACACGACGGCGCGCCCTGGAGGCTACCTCCGTCCCGCGGACGTGACCAAGATCGTGGTGTGGGATTCGGCCGCCCAGCGACGAAGGACCCTGACCGGAGACGACTCACGCATCGCGCGGATCCTCAGCCTGTACAACGCGGCCGAACGGGTCGCGGCGCCCGGTGAGACCACCAACGACTACTCCATCCAGTTCTACACTCGAGCGGGGCTGGCTGCGGGCGTGTACTTCAATGCCGGTGATCCCGTCCTCGGCGTGCAGACGCCCCACGGCGAGAACCTCGGCATCGTGGCCAAGGCACTCGCAGACATCGTGCGTGAGGCGGCCGAGTAGGGCTCGCACCTCACACAGCCGGTCGCGGCTGACGCAGAGACGTCTCGGCGCTATCTCTGTCGCGAGGATGCTGTGGCACGTGAGGCGTTCACCCGCGCATCAGCTCGAGAAGCTTGCGGGCTGTGTTGCAGTTGCGGATCGTCATCTGCTGGTAGAGCGGCGTCCCCACGATCTTCGTCAACTTGCTCCTCGATGCGTTCTTTCGATCGACGCGCCTGATGACGGCACCCGGCGTGTACCGTACGTCCTCCATCTCGGGGTCGAACTCGAGCCGCTCGAGGATCGAGGGTCCGTCCAGCTCATCCCACAGGAAGAAGACGTCGCATTTCATCGACTGGTCGTTGGTCCAATCGGCGGGGAGCGCCTCGACCACCGACCTGATCTCGTCCACGTTGCGGACGAGCACCCTGACCGAGAAGCCGAACCGCTCTTCGATTGCGTCCTCGAGCACCTTGCCGATCTTCACCTGATCGGGGAGATCCGTCACGAACACGACGTTGCCTGAGTTGATGTAGGTCCTGGCAGACGTCATGCCGACCGTTTCGAAGACGGCCGCCAGTTCCTTCATGTCGATCATGCCGCGGCCGCCGACGTTGATGCCGCGCAGCAAAGCTACATACGTCATGGCGCCAATGTAGCTGGGTCTCGGCTCGTCGGCCAGCTCGATGACGGTCCCCTCCGTCCGTGATGCCTGACATGAGCATCCAACAGGTTCGAACTCGCATCTACCGCCACGCATGCACAGGTCGCTGCTGGATGGCTGTACAATACACACGGGACCGACCGACGCCAGCGCCACGCGTCGCCCCTTCGACCTGAGGAGAACGAGGCATGAGGCGGTAGCGATCTTCATCCGCGCCCGGCCTACCTGGCCGTTGCCCGCACTCGCGGTCGCAATACGTGGCGCAGTCGATCGCGCGCTTCGCTCTCTTCTCGCCCTCGTCTGCCCCTCGTGTGCGACTCCGATGCCCTGGAGGTCGCCATGCTGCTCGCTCTCTCAGACGTTTCCTTCTCATATGACGCGTCGTCCACAACGGTACTAGACTCGGTCACAGCGGCCTTCCCGTCGGGGTGGACGGGCGTCGTCGGTCCCAACGGCGCGGGCAAGACGACGTTGCTGCGCATCGCCGCCGGTGACCTCATGCCAGGCTCTGGGACAGTCTCCGGCCCCGCGGACGCGCTCTATTGCGCCCAAGTGACCGACGATCCGCCGCCGCTGCTCGAAGACTTCGCCATGGAGTGGGGAGCCGATGCAGCGAGACTGCGCTCACAGCTGGACATCGCGGATGACTGGCCATGGCGGTTCGGTACGCTCTCGCACGGCGAGCGCAAGCGCCTGCAGCTCGCGGTAGCGCTGTGGCGCCGTCCTGTTGTCCTGGCGGTGGATGAGCCGACCAATCATCTGGATGGTCACGCTCGGGTGCTCATCCGCGAGGCGCTTCGCTCATTCGACGGCATCGGCCTGATCGTCAGTCACGACCGCGACCTGCTCGACGATCTCGTCGAACGTTGCCTTCTCCTCGGTTGCACGTGCGCGGTGATGCGCCCCGGCAACTACACACAATCCCGAGCTCAGGCGGAGCTTGAAGCGAAGACCGCCACTCGTGAGCGAGGAGACGCCCGTCGTGAGATGCATCGCCTGCAGACCGAGGCGTCGCGGCGGCGGACCGAGGCGGACCGGGCGCGCGCTCTCCGCTCGGGGCGACACCTGGCCAAGGGCGACAGCGACGGGCGTGCGCGAATCGGGAATGCGATCGTCACCGGCAAGGACGGACGCGCGGGCCGCTTGTCCGCGCAGCTCGAGCGCCGCTTGGACCGCGTCAACGAACGCCTGCGATCCGCGCGGATCGAGAAATCACACGCCGGAGACATCTGGCTGCCGCAGGGGCGCTCGCGCCGCAGGGCGGTCGCCGTGCTGGAGCCGCAGAGCCTTGCGTTGGCTCCTGACCGCGAGCTGGTCCTGCCCGCACTGGTGGTCGGCGCTCAAGATCGCATCGGGATCGTCGGACCGAATGGTGCGGGCAAGTCGACCCTGGTCCGTCGGCTGCTGGAGTCGGCCACGGTTGAGCCCGAGCACACTCTGTACATTCCGCAGGAAGTGTCATCCGATGAGGCCGCGTCGCTGTTCGCCGAAGTGGGGGCACTGGGCGATGCCAAGCTCGGCGAACTGCTCGCGATCGTGTCACGCCTCGGCTCCCGCCCGGAGAGGATCCTCGGTGGAGGCCAGCCCAGCCCCGGCGAACTCCGCAAGATCATGATCGCGCTCGGAGTACTGCGTGAGCCGCACCTGATCGTGCTCGACGAGCCGACCAATCACCTTGATCTGCCCGCCACGGAGGCACTCGAGGACGCACTGGACGACTGTCCCTGTGCTCTCGTGCTGATCAGCCACGACGCACGGTTTCTGGGTCGGCTGACTCGCCTTCGATGGCATCTCGTTCCAGCTGCGCATGGGGATACCAATGTGGACGTCCGTGAGGAATCCGGGGCTGACGAGGACCGCTGAACAGGCGCGTCGACACAGAGAAGCCGGCCACGTGAGGTATGCTCCGGCGAGGAGGTGTGCGTGAGGCCGGCTTGCTGGTCACGCGCAAGACGCTCGGCATGCCGGCAGGCGTAAGCCGTGCTAGATTGGGCCTCGGAGGTCCCGGAGGAGGCCGTCGAGCCGGTCCTCAAGGCTGAGCCTGCAGGCGCAGGGGAGGTGTGTTCCTCATGATCGACATCCACGAGACGGTCACCCTGCCGACTCTGTCCTGCACTGTGGTTCTGCCCATCGCCATCTTGGCTGCGATAGTCGCGGCCATCGTCCGCAGGAATCGGACGCCCGCGTCTTCGGGCCACGGAAGGCCGCCCATGCCGCCCGCGATCGCGCCAACTGACGCGTCGCAGGGCGTCGAGGTCGCTCAGATGGCGGACTCCACCCTCCGCTACCTGAACGGACGCTTCATGCTCGACGGTGTCGGCGTGCTGACGCCGCAGGAGGTCTGGCAGCGTGAGCGCAGCGCCCTCTTGATCTGGTCGTCGCCCCAGACCCGCGAGTGGTTTCTGCAATCGTTCGCCGCCTGGGCCTAGGCTCTCTCGCGCACACCTAGCGCTGCCGGCCTGGTTCGAGTGATGCGAGCAGCTCGTCCAGCACGTCGTAGCTTCGCGTCAGCCCTTCGCGCATGTCCGCGGCAAGCATGCCGTCGCGCTCCTCGGCGGTCATGAACTGTGTGCTTGTGACGACGCGGGAATGGTTCTCGTCGAGCTTCTCGAACGCGACCGTGTTCACCGACACGTAACCCGGCATCCCGTCCCACTCGAACGTCTCGACGATGCGCTCCGGAGCGCTGACCTCCCGATAGCGACCCTCGAATCCTTGCGCGCCCTCGGGCGCGTGCTCGACATATCGCCAATGTCCTCCCGGCGCCACCTCCATGCGCTCCACGGCGACCGGATTGCCTCGGCCCCACCACCTGGCGAGCAAGTCTGGTTCGGTGAACGCCCGCCAGACGGTCTCGCGGGGCGCGGCGAACACGCGTTCGGTTCGGATCTCCCGGTCGCCCGGCGTCGTCAGATGCGTCGCCTTCGTGTATGTGGTCACAGGAATACCTCCTTCATGGCTGACGCATTCCTACCCACCTCGCGCGGTGTTGCCTCGCCGCGCGGCGTGGAGTGGCGACCGACTCGCGCTCCTCGAGATGACGACTCTGCACCTGGGGTATGGTGGTCTCGAGCCTGGTCAAGCAGCGGCCATTGCTATCATCTGGCGGGGTGGGACCGGAGGAGCAGGAGGGCGACGCCATGAGCAGGCTGATCATGTGGAACCTGGTAACGCTCGATGGGTTCTTCGACGGCGCGAGCAGCTGGGACCTGGGTTGGCATGAGTATGCCTGGTGCGACGAACTTGAGCGGTTCTCCCTTGAACAGTTGCGCTCCGCCGAAAGACTCCTGTTCGGCCGCGTCACTTACGAGGGGATGGCGGCATACTGGCCCTCCGAGGTCGGCGAGATCTCCGTGATGATGAACAGCGTCCCGAAGGTCGTATTCTCGCGAACCTTGGAGAGGGCCCAGTGGAACAACACGAGCCTGGTGGACGGAGACGCAGCGGCTGAGGTGTCGCGGCTCAAGCTCGCGGGAGACAAGGACATGTTCGTCTTTGGCAGCGGTGAACTGTCAGCCACGCTGACACGCCACGGACTGTTCGACGAGTATCGGCTCGTCGTGGTTCCGGTCGTCCTGGGCAGCGGGAAGGCGC
This sequence comes from uncultured Coriobacteriia bacterium, assembly GCA_963695385.1. GTDB lineage: Bacteria > Actinomycetota > Coriobacteriia > Anaerosomatales > PALSA-660 > JANYAK01. Next base: position 1,023,199 of record OY968780.1, on the reverse strand, counting down.
TCTTCGGCCGCGGCCTCAGCGAGATGAAGGTCAGTCTCGTGGAGGCCAGACCTGTGTCATCGGGAGCGGTGATCCTTCGCTACGGGACGAACCCGGACCAGGCTGAAGGCACCTGACCGGCCGAGGGGGGAGAGTGGGCCAGAGATGAGATACGCGATCGTGGGCGTCATGAGCGGGGTCCTGTTCGCCGTCCTGGACGGAGTGCTGAACGCCAATCCTCTCGCCCAGCGGCTGTTCGCGTTCTACAAGCCCATCGCACGAACCTCCATGAATCCCGTCGCAGGCACCGTGATAGACATCGCATTCGGGTTCGTCATGGTCGGTGTGTTCCTGCTTCTCCAGGGGAGCCTGCCAGGCGGGACCGGACTGCTCAAGGGCTTGAGCTCCGGGATCCTGGTCTGGATCGTCCGAGTGGTCATGTCCACGGCTTCTCAATGGGTGATGTTTCGGGTGCCCGTCGAAGCCTCGCGTACTCACTGGTCGCTGGACTTGGCGAGATGCTGATACTGGGCGCGCTCTACGGGCTGACTCTGAAGCCCGCGGCGTGAGAAGGCTCGACACGGCGCAGCCGGAGCGGGTACACGTCCACTGTGCATGAGGCACACAAACCGGCCCGCAGGAGGCGTCATGACAGGCAAGACCGTCGCGGAGAAGGCGCGCATCAAGCCGGGCGCCACGATCGCTATCGTCAACGGGGTTCCCGGCGTCGTCGAGTCGCTGGGGCTGCCCGAGGGCGTGACCTTCGTGGAGCTCGCCGAGGCCCAGATCGTGTTCCTGTTCGTGAGCACGCGAGCAGAGCTGGAGGCCCAGATGCCGCCGGCGGTCGCCGCGCTGGCTCCCGAAGGCGCGATATGGGTCTTCTACCGCAAGGGTTCGAAGGCCGCGGGGCTCGACATGAACCGTGACGACATCTGGGCGATCGCCGAGAGCCTGGACATGCGGCCGCTGGGTCTCGTGGGCATCGACGACACGTGGTCGGCGTTTCGGCTGCGACCCGCGCGGTGACGAGGGGCGCCGGACGCGGCAATCTCAGACGCTCCCAACAGGGCACGTGGCGACTATGATGTTCAGGAACAAGCCTGTCGAGCTTGGGGGTGCTGGATACGGCCGGAAACGAGAACGGGAACTGGTACCGCCGCCTCTCCGTGGAGCGCGTATCTCTCGGGGTCTTCGGGCTCTTCGGTTTCGCCGTCGCGACTGTCATGACTTTCCTGGCTATCGCGGAGTCCCGATCGGTTCCGCCGACAACGTGGTTGGCGGTAGTCCTCCTGGAGACCTTCGGCGTTCTCGGACTGTGGCTCGCCTCAGTGGCGCTGACGCGGATTCCTGTCACCTCGGCCATCTGGCGCGAGGACGGAATCGAGATGACCATCGGCAGGCGCCTTCTGCGTGTCCCCCGCGAGCAGCTCACCGCGGTCTATCGGGTGGTGCCATATTGGAGAGCGTACGTTCGCAGAGACTCCATCTTCGACCGGGGGATCGTCCGGGCGGTCGGCAAGGTCAATCCGTTTCTGCTTCTTGCGGCGCGCGTCCTGACGACCCGGCGTAGATGCTTCGTCGCGGTATCCTACGTCGTTTCCGGGCCCGACGCCTATGCTCTACTCCTGAAGGCCGGAGAACCCGGTTACCCTCCCCAGAGGGAGGAATAGCCTCTCGGCGCGAACCGCGAGGCGGGATGGACGCAGATGCGTCCTCGAACGGGGCTGCAGAGTGCCGGTCGACTATTCGAGGTGGATTCCATGTGCAGGAGCATCAGGACGCTGTACAACTTCGAGCCGCCCGCGAGCGACGATGAGATCAGGGCGGCGGCGGCGCAGTACGTGAGGAAGATCAGCGGCTTCGCAGTCCCGTCCGCGGCAAACAAGGCCGCGTTCAACCGAGCCGTCGACGAAGTCGCAAGATCCTCCTCCGTGCTTCTCGGTTCTCTCGTCACGACACGCACACCCAGGAATCGTGAGGCCGAAGCCGCCAAGGCACACGCCAGGGCTATCAGCAGATTCGGTGCGTACCGGGGAAGCCCACCGGCCCGCGACCTTCGGCCGAGCTGAAGCGCCGTTGGCTTGTCCGTCCCGCTGGGAACAAGCTACCCTAGCCATGATCCGGAAGAGGGAGCGCGATATCCATGTCACGCACGTGGACGGTTCGAGAGGGTGGGGTGCTGGTAGTCGAGGACGCCACCACCGCTGCGCTCGTCATCGTCGCTCGGGACCTGAAGGACCGGGACGAGAAGGTCGCGGCGCTGGAAGAGATCCTCAGCAAGCTTCGGGCGTGAACCGCAGTGTCTGAGTACACGAAGGACGACGCTCTCGAACTCATCGACTCGCTACGCCTCACCATCGGGAACCGCGTCGGGTTCAAGTGGCTTGTCGCGAAGCTGAACAGCCTGGCCGCCTACATCGAATCCATCAACGCCGAGAACGAACGGCTGAACGCCTCCCTCGACCGGGCAAACGCGAGAAACGATCGCGAGTAGCCGACCGCGCGGTCCCTTTGATCTTCGATCATGCGGGAGCACGGCTCAACACGCCGAGACGTCTCCCTGGCGCCGCGGACTCCGCCGACCTGACACCGACGCTACATCCCGCCCGCGCGCACGTTGGCGGGCTGGGTCACGACCTCGTGGCGCTCCACCGCCACGATCCTGCCGGCAACGGCGCTGCTGGTCCGCCTGCGCAGCTCGGACATGTCGGTCTCGGTGTCACGCATGGCTTGCTCGCTCTCCCACAGCGTCACAGCCATCGTCTTGCCGCTCTCGCGGTCGACGAAGTAGTACAGCCCCAGTGACCCGGGAGCCGACGATACCGTCTCCTGGGTCTCCTCAACTCCCGCGACATCCTTGTCGAGCTGCTCCTTGGGTATCTCGAACCTGCTCACCCTGGCGTACACGGTGCACCTCCTGCTCTCGGGGTTCTTGCTGGGTGCCTTATCCCCCCGAGGGCCCGCCGGCTCCCTCCTCTCGGCCGTGCGGTAGAAGACATCCGAGTGGGCTGATGCCGGCCGCCGAGGTGGTAGTCTTCGAAGGGTCCGTAGGTCCGTGCGCGGGGGTCAGATGCCGGCGCCGATTCGCGACATCCTCGGTGCGCGGGTCGGCCGCGACACGTCTGGGCGACGAGGGGGCGGTGTGCATGAGAGCGGCGGAACGCATGGAGACCGCCCGACTGGTGCTGCGCAGGCCCACCAGCGCAGATGCCGGCGCGATCTTCGACGGTTGGGCGAGCGATCCCGCCGTCACCAGGTACGTGAGCTGGCCCACACATGATTCACCGGCGGCGACCGCGGCGTTCCTCGAGTTCAGTGACGCCGAATGGGAGAGGTGGCCCGCCGGACCCTTGTTGATCGAATCGCGGGATACCGGCGCGGTGATGGGCAGCACAGGCTTCGGCTTCGACACACCTACCATGGCCGAGGTCGGCTACGTGCTCGCCACGCGGTTCTGGGGGTGCGGCTATGCGACCGAGGCCCTCTCGGCCATCGTAGACCTCGCTCGGGAAATGGGAGTCGTGCGTCTTCACGCCGGTTGCCATCCGTTGAATACCGCATCCGCGAATGTCCTGGAGAAATGCGGCTTCGTCCGTGACCGCGGCCCCTCCCGGACCATCCCGTTCCCGAACTTCTGGCCGCGACCGCACGCCGAGGCGCTCGAGTATTCTCTGGAGTTGGAAGCGTGACTCAGGCGGGTCGGCCCGCTCGTCAACGCTTACCGGGTCCAGACGTTGCTTCCTCGGACGAGCCGGGCTAGCATCGGCGTGGAAGTCGCGCACGGGGGGAGTCGACATGGTCCGACGGCCAGCGGTCCTCATTTCGGCTACGGTGCTGCTTGCGCTTGCGCTCGCCGGTTGTTCGACGGGGTCGGACAGCGAAGCAGTATTCGTGCGGTATGAGAAGGCGCCGGACGGCCGCCGCATGGCGGTGGTCCGGTCGGTGGATGCCGGCGCCGACCCCTCTGAGACACGCGCCTGGGTCGGCTCGCTGGCACTGAAGCCCGGTCAGACGGTCATCGTGCGCGAAGAGGGGAAAGACTGGGACCAGCCTCAGTGGGCCCCGACAGCGGAGATCGTTCGGGCCAAGTAGCCCGATTGCCGCGCCGCCCGCGCGAGGTCGTATGTCATGCGAGAGAGTCCGGCACGCGCCGAGTCGCGTCGAGTCGCGCCGGGAATCCGGCGGACGGGGGGATTGGGATGTTCAAGGGCTTTCGGGATTTCATTCTGAAGGGCAACGTGGTCGATCTGGCCGTCGGCATCGTCATCGGCGTGGCGTTCGGCGCGCTGGTGAACTCGTTCGTGGAGAACCTCATCATGTCGCCGATCAGCGCCATCTTCGGCAAGCCGAGTTTCGATTCACTCGTACTCGGACCGTTCAAGTACGGAGCGTTCCTGACCGTGCTGGTCCAGTTCCTCATCATCGGCTGTGCCATCTACTTCGCAGTCGTGAGGCCGATGAACGCGGGGATGAAGAAGAGGGGTCTGCTCAAGGAGCCGGCGGTGATGCGCGATTGCCCTGCGTGTCTCCAAAGCATCCCGGCCGCGGCGTCCAAGTGCATGTACTGCACCGTGGACCTGACCGCTCAGCCGTAGCGAAGGGCGGTCGAGCGCGTGGAAGGCCGAACTCATGACACCGCCAGCCAGGGGCTTTCTCTCCGAACCAGGCGCCGGATCGGCCTGCTGATCGGCGGGATTCTCGCCTACATGTTCGGAGGGCCGGTCGGCCTTGTGGCGGGCAGCGTCCTCGTCTTCATCGTGCGCTTGCTGGAGGTCCATCGGCGCGACACGTGATCGCAGGAGAACGGGACGAGGCACGTCCTCGCGGCGGTTCTGCCCGTCCGCCGGGTAGACTACATGCGCGTGGACACACGAGACGGGCGTCGGACGGATACCGGGACACTATGGACGGGGCTGGTGCGGGCATGGCGAGCAGATCGACAGCCACGTCCATCGACGAGTACATAGCGGAGTTCTCCCCCGAGACCCGGAAGGTGCTTGAGGAGTTGCGGGCGCTCATCAAGGCATCGGCGCCCGAGGCGACAGAGGTGATCAGCTACGCGATCCCCACGTTCGACCTGAACGGACATCTGGTGCACTTCGCAGGGTACGACAGGCACATAGGCTTCTATCCGACCGGGAGGGGCATCGAGGCGTTCAAGGAAGAACTCGCGCCCTACAAGAGCGGGAAAGGCTCGATCCAGTTCCCCCTGGGTCAGCCATTGCCCACGGACCTCATCCGGCGGATCGTCGAGTTCAGGGTCGCAGAGAACATCGGCAAGGCGTCGAGATAGCCGACGACGGAAGGGGGACCCGATGCAGGCCACAATAGCCTTGGTCTTGGGTATCGTGCTCGGCTCCTTCCTGCTGCTCGTGACACGTCGCAGGAAGTCCGCGGAAGGCGAGCCGGCATCAAGGTCGGCGGCTCTGGCTTGGGTGGTTCTGGCCCTCGGCGCGGCGGCGGTTGCCGTGTTCGCGTTAGGGTTTACGCCGCTGGGCACACGCGGCATTCTGCTGTCGGTTTCGATCGCTCTGGCGTTCGCAGCGGTGGCGTCGGGATTGGGCGGTGTCATCAGGGGCGATCGCCGTTGGCCGATCTGGCTGGGTCTCGCCATCGCGTTGGTGCCGGCGGTGTTCTGGGTGGTGTTCGCGGTGGGCGAAGTGGTGACCCCGCACTAGTCCCTGGTGTCGCGAGCGCCTCCGGCGATGGGGAGCGTCAACGGCTGGTCCGCGGCGGCCTCGCCCGAAGCCCCGGCGCACCGGCAGGCGGAAGGGGGATCGCTGGTGGGCGAGCGAGAGAAGATGCTGCTCGGGCAGCCCTACGATGCAGGCGACCCCGATCTCACCTCGGCGCGCCAACGCGCTCGGCGCCTGACCCAGCGGCTGGGCACCCTGGATCCCGCCGACGGCGATGCGCGCGCGGCTCTGCTGCGTGATCTGCTCGCTGACATGGGAGCGGGCTCCTGGGTCGAAGCTCCCTTCTACTGCGACTACGGCTCGCAGATCCACCTGGGCGCTCGAGTCTTCATCAACATGGGATGCGTATTCTTGGACGCCGCCGCCATCACACTCGAAGACGACGTCCAGATCGGGCCGAATGTTCAGCTGCTGACGTCGGATCATCCTCGGGATGCCGAACAGCGCGCCCGTGGACTCGAGTCCGCGCATCCGATCTCGATCGGAGCGAGGGCGTGGCTCGGGGGAGGAACGATCGTATTGCCGGGAGTCGAGATCGGACGAGACGCCATCATCGGCGCGGGCAGCGTCGTCACACGATCCGTGAAGCGGGGAGTCATCGCCGCCGGCAACCCGTGTCGGGTCATCTCGGACGCCGAGGGCCTGTGATCGAGCCCGACCTCGGCAGTGATCCCACTGATGTCGGCCGCTCAGGCGACGGTAAGGCACCGGCAAAGCGGAAGTAGCACTCCACGAGTGAGGCTAGGTCGTCTGCTCTCCCTGCCGGCGCATCCGCGTCACGGACTCGATCGTGACCGCGGCGATCAGCACGGCGCCGGTGACGATGAATCTGACGGAGGACGCGAAGGCGAGCAGGTTCATGCCGTTGGCGATCGATCCGATCACGATGGCACCCAGAAGCGCCGACCACACGGTCCCCCGGCCCCCGAAGAGGCTCGTCCCGGCGATGACCGGACCGGCGATCGCCATGAGCAGCAGGTCGCTGCTTCCCGAGGACTGGTTCACGGCCATCAGGCGCGAGGCGGCGAGAACGCCGCCACCGGCGGCGAGGGTCGAGCCCAGCATGAAGACGAAGATGCGCACGTGATCGATCTTGATGCCCGCGCGGCGAGCGGCCTCCGCGTTACCTCCGACCGCGAACACGTGGCGGCCGAAACGCGTGCGCTCGGTCAGGTAGGTGAACCCCAGCGCCAGCGCGAACACTATGCAGAGCGCAAGCGGCAGGCCTCGATCCTGGTTCACGACGACGATCAGGGCAACGAATGCGGCGCCTATGATCGCGATCCGGAAGACGAGTGTTCGCACCGGTCCCACCTGCAGCCCCGCGGCCCGTCTGCGCGTTCTGCCAATGAGCGCGAAGGCGAAGGTGAGCACGATCGCCAACGCCCCTATGATCCAGCCGATCAAGGGGGAGAAGAAGGTGCCGGCCAGGCCGATCACGAGTGGGTCTCTCAGGTTCACCGTTCCCGTTTCGCCGAGCACGTAGAGTTGCAGACCGACCAAGGCGAGCGAGCCGGCCAGCGTGACGACGAAGGACGGGATCCGGAATCGCGTGATCATGAACCCGTTGAACAGCCCGATCGCCGCGCCGAGCCCGAGCGCGACCAGGATCGCCGCCCATGGGGAGACCCCCCTGTTCACGATCAGGACAGCCATGACCGAGGAGCAGAAGCCGCTCACCGCGCCCACCGACAGGTCGATCTCGCCGAGCAGCAGGATGAGCACGACCCCGATCGAGATGGTCGCCACGGCTGCCTGCTGGAGCATCAGGTTGGTGAGGTTGCCGGGACTGAGGAACCGGTCGTTCTGGAACTGGAAGAAGGTCCAGATGACTCCGACCATCAGCAGCACGAGGAGGGGGCCCGCTTCTCCCTGCGCCAGTTTGACGCCGAGCGCCCGGAGCATGCCGCCGGCACCGCGCACGGAGATCTTGTCCTCCGGTTCGGCGTTCACGCGCGCTCCCTGTGGTCGTCGACGCCCACGCCGAACTCCGCTCCCGTGATGGCCGCGACCACGTCCTCACGACTGACGCCCCGGACGTCGAACCTCGCGGCTCGGCGGCCCAGGCGCAAGACGATGATGCGATCGGCGACCGCGAAGACGTTCTCGAGGTTGTGGCTGATGATCACGACGCCTAGGCCGCGCTCGCGCAACGTGCGGATGAGGTTGAGCACCTGCTCGGTCTGCGAGACCCCCAGGGCCGCCGTCGGCTCGTCGAGGAGCACAACGCACGGCTCGCCCAGCAGGGATCGGGCGATGGCGACGGCCTGTCTCTGTCCCCCCGAGAGCGAGCCCACGTGAACTCGGACGTCCCTGATCGTCGTCACCGCCAGAGAGTCCAGCAACTCGAGAGAGCTCTGCTCCATTGCGGTCTCGTCGATGAAGTAGGCGGCTCTGGCCGCGCCCTTCGCGAACAGCTCGCGGCCGAGGTAGAGATTGGCGACCACGTCGAGGTTGTCGCATAGCGCGAGGTCCTGGTAGACCGTCGCGATCCCGAGCGCCACGGCGTCCTGGGGGCTGGAGACCTTCACCGGCTTGCCGTTGAAGTAGATCGTGCCCTCGTCGGCCAGCTGCACGCCCGCGATGGCCTTGACCAGGGTCGACTTGCCGGCTCCGTTGTCGCCGACTAGCGCGACGACCTCACCGGCGCCGACTTCGAAGTCGACGCCGGTGAGGGCCTGGTTAGCGCCGAACGCCTTGCTTATGCCCTTCATGGACAGAAGGGGCGACGCGGCGCTGGTCGCGTCCGCTCCTGAAGGAGTGAAGGTCACTGGAGCCCGACGGCCGCACCTGCGGCCTTGAGCTCGGGGGTGTTCATTATCTGTGCGGCGGTCCAGAACCCGTCGGCCACGACCGTGTCCTTGATGTTCTCCTTTGTGACGGCGACCGGCGCCAGCAGGACCGAAGGAACGTCCTTCGTACCGTTGTTCACGTTGCTGAGCGTCATGGTCGACGGAGCACCCGTACCCTTGGCCAAGGAGACGGCGAGTTCGGCGGTCGCTTCGGCCTCGAGTTTGATGGCCTTGTAGACGGTCATGAACTGCTCGCCCAGGAGGATGCGCTGGATTCCCGCCAGCTCAGCGTCCTGGCCTGTCGAGGGCCTGGTCTTCGGATCGATGCCGGCGCCCTTCATGGCTGCGATGGCGCCACCGCAGGTGCCGTCGTTGGCGCAGTAGACGCCGACGAAGCCGGTCTTCCCAAGCTTCGTGATGGCCTGGTCCATCTCAGTCTGAGCCTGATCGGGACTCCAGTCCGGCGTGTCGTACTCCGCGCCGATCTTCACCTTGCCGTCGAGGATGCTGTGGGCGCCCTTCTTGAACAGGGTGGCGTTGTTATCCGTGGGGGAGCCGTTGATCATGACGATCGTCTTGCCGGCGTTCCCGTCCTTGGTCAGCTTGTCGAGCAGAGCCGTGCCCTGAAGCTTGCCCACCTGCTCGTTGTCGAACGATACGTAGTAGTCGACCGGCGCGTTCAGGATCAGGCGGTCATAGCTGATAACGGGCACCTTCTGAGCGGCCGCCTTGGCCACGATGGAAGCCGCGGACGCCGAGTCGACCGGGTCGAGCACGAGGACTTTCGCTCCATTGGTCAGCGCGGCGTCGGCCTGCGACTGCTGGAGAGCGGCGTCCTGGTTGGCGTTGCTGTACAGGATCTCGATGTCAGGTGCGAGCGCCTTGACCTTCGCCTCGAAGAGAGGCCTGTCCTGCGTCTCGTAGCGGGCTGTCTTGGTCTCGGGGAGGAGAAGTGCGATCTTGAGCTTCGTTGTGGTTCCCCCCGTACCTCCAGTGGTCGGTTGCCCCGTCGTTCCGCCGCAGCCAGAGAGCGCTGCAGCAGCGCCCGCGAACAGCGCCGTCGCGACAAGCCAAACAAGTACTTTCTTCACGCGCATGTCTGCCTCCCATCATCTAGTCGGGCCGTGCCCAAGTGCCGCGGGTCACCCTCCCGGCTGTTCCGGACCGCGAGCACTGCGATCACCCTTGGCCCCTGGTTTCGCTCACCCTGCCGGCTCGTGAGCCCCAAACGCTCCATGTGGATGGACGATACCCATGTTCGGCGCCCGACTACTGCGCTGGCTGCCGATTCTTGCTCGCGGCGGCACTCCAGTCGTTCCGACAGCAGCATCGTCCGTGTTCTTCCGTGGTTGTCGCATAATATGGGCGCAGCCACGCGGAAGCCGCGGGCGACATCGCGGCTGCTTTGACCGGACGGCCCACCGGCCTTCCGCGATCCGGCCAGACTTCAGGAGGAAGATGTGTCGAGACGAACCTACCTGCGTTTGACAGTTGGAATCGGGACGGCTCTGGCAGTCGCGGTCTCGTTGGCTGGATGCGGAGCGACGCCGACGAGTTCACCTCAGGACTCCGTCCCCGCCGGAGTCGAGTCCACCGGGCAGCCGTCAGGGCCCGAGTCCTCTCTGGAATCCGCGCCGGCCGAGACGGAGGGCAACGCGGAACAGGCCACGGCGCTCAAGATCAAGGACGAAGTCGTCGGCAAGGGTACGGCCGCCAAGGCCGGCGACCGCGTGACGGTCGACTACACCGGTTGGCTGACGGATGGGACCAAGTTCGACTCGTCCAAGGACAGGAACCAGCCCTTCGTGTTCACCTTGGGCGCGGGAGAAGTCATTCCGGGGTGGGACCAAGGGGTGGCGGGGATGAAGATCGGCGGGAAGCGCAAGCTGACGATCCCGCCCGACCTGGGATACGGTGCGCAGGGAGCCGGCGGGGTCATTCCGCCGAACGCCACGCTGGTCTTCGAGGTGGATCTGCTCAAGATAGGCCAGTGATCCAGTCCCCGGGTCCGACTCGAGCGCGTGAATCCCGGAGTCGTCGGTGACCATGCCGGAGATCACATACTACGTAGCATGCAGCCTCGACGCCTTCATCGCCGATCCCGAGGGTGGCCTAGCTTGGCTGGCCCCATTCGAAGGAACGGACGAGGACTACGGCTACGCCGCGTTCTACGCCGAGGTCGATGCGGTCATCCTGGGTCGCGCCACCTTCGACTTCTGCCTTGCTCAGCCGGAATGGCCCTACTCCGGCAAGCCCGCATGGGTCTTCTCGCATTCCCCGCTCGAGCGGACGCCGCCTGACACGGTCGTCACGTCGGAGTCGCCGTCAGCGGTCGTCGAGCGGCTTGCGTCGCTCGGCCATCGCCACGCCTATCTCGTCGGGGGTGGGAGGCTCGCGGGTTCCTTCCGCGCGGAGGGGCTGATCACCAGATATGTCGTGTCGCTGGTGCCGGTCGTACTGGGCGGAGGGCTGCCCATGATAGCCCCCGGTGGCGGTCTCGATCGCCTGACGCTCGTCGGGTGCAAGGTCTTCGACAGCGGGATCGTCCAGGTGGAGTATCGTCCAACCGGATCGGAGTGAGGGACATGGAATCGAACGACGGGATCCGCACGTTGCTCGAGGAGATTCGCGACGTGGAGCGCGACCATCTCGCGGAGTATCGCCGTGTCACGGAGCGCTCGCTGTCGCTGCAGGAGGCGGCCGTCGCGAGGCAGGAGCAGGCCGCCAAGCTCTACCGTCGCGTGGTGACTCTCTCCGCCGTACTCATATCGGCGCTGGTGCTCGCCGTCTTCGTCTATCTGGGCCTCATGCTTTGGCCCCGATGAGGGCGACGGGTGTCTGGCCAGACAGGGCGGTGAGATGTTGGGTACCTACAATCCACTGTCCATGGGGCCGGGCTCTCGCAGGCGACGTGGAGAAGGTCGCACGCGTCCTGATCAAGCGAGCCGAGGGGGGAAGCCATGTCCGATATCGACGTGCGCGTCGAGCGACTGCCGCCCATGCGAGTAGCGTGGGTGCGGGTGATCGGCCCTACGCCGGAAACCGATGCCCTTGAGAGGATCCGTCCTTGGGCCGAAGCCGCCGGCCTCTTCCGGGGTCCGGGAGCGCGCAAGCTGTTCGGCTTCAACAATCCGAGTCCTATGCCCGGGGATATCGAGTACGGATACGAGTTCTGGGTGTCGCTGGACGAGGGGACGGTCCCTCCCGAAGGCATCGGCGTGAAGGAGTTCCCAGGCGGCGTCTACGCCGTGACGACGTGCACGATCCAAGGGATCGAGACTGCCTGGAAGGCGCTCTTCGGCTGGGTCCAGGCAAGCGGTCACAAAGCTACACATGGCCAGGAACTCGAGAGGATCCTCGACCCGCTGGCGGAAGAGGCGCACCTGACCCTCGACCTCTACCTGCCCATCGAGGAGTAGGCTCACTTCCCGATCCCGGCGTCTACCGAACGTGGGGTCGTCAGGCCGACCGGCGACGTTCCGGCGTCGCCCCGATCTCGCCGGCGTATCATCGGAAGCATGAGTCCACCACGAGACGACATGCGCGCGCTACTCGCCTCCGGCAATGTCGTCCTCGGTCCGATGGCGGGCATCACGGAGGCCCCCTTTCGCGGCATCTGCAAGCAGATGGGCGCCGGTTTGACTTACACGGAGATGATCGGTGCGAAGGGGCTTCACCATAATCCTGACGGCAGGACCTCGAAGGCACTGCTGACGTTCTCGCCAGACGAGACGCCATGCGCCGTGCAGATCTTCGGCTCCGACGCGGTGATGATGGCCGCGCAGGCGCAGCGGATCCTGGAGCGTCACGGCTCGGACGTCGCGCTCATCGACATCAACATGGGCTGCCCGGTGGCGAAGGTCGTGAGCAGGGGGGAGGGCAGCGCGCTGATGCGCGCGCCCGCTCTGGCCGGTTCGATCGTCGGTCGCGTCGCGTCCGCATGCGGGGTCCCCGTCACGGTGAAGTTCCGCAAGGGATGGGATGACTCCGATTCCAACGCAGTGGAGTTCGCCCGCTGGATGGAGGCCGCCGGGGCGTCGGCGGTCACCGTGCACGGACGCACGCGCGACCAGCTGTACCGCGGCCGCGCGGACTGGGACGTCATCGCGGCGGTGAAAGCAGCGGTCGCCATACCCGTGATCGGCAGCGGCGATGTCTTCTCGGCGCGGGACGCGAAGGCCATGCTGGAGAGGACGGGCGTCGATGCCGTCATGGTCGCCCGGGGGGCGCAGGGCAACCCATGGATCTTCCGGCAATCGCGCGCCCTGATCGACTCGGGCGAGGAGATAGCGCCGCCGACGGTGTCAGAGCGCATCGGGATGGCGCGCGAGCACGCATCGAGGCTGGTCGCCTTCGGCGGCGAGCAGGCATACAAGCGGATGCGCAAGCATGTGGGCTGGTACATCGCCGGGCTGCCGGGCGCCACTCTGGTACGGGAACGCGTCAACGTCGTAGGCAGCCACCGCGAACTGGACGACCTTCTGGTCGAGTACCTCGGCGAACTGGGACGCGGACGGGGCGGCAAGGCTCGGCGCGGGGTCGCGGATTCCTAGCCCCTGTCCTCCCGGTCCCCGCCGCGGGAGCCATCCCGCTCATCCGTCGGGTCGCCGGGCGGACCGTCGGGATGGCCGGAGCGAGCCAGCGCGATGCGCGCGACCACTAGAGCGACCAGGACGAGGCCGATGATGGCGTCCAGCGGCATGTCGGGCCGGAAGTCCCCGCCTCGGAGGATCGAGCGCACGATGTGGGCGGCGGCCACCAATGTGACCGCCGCCCACATCGGGATCCTCACTCTGGGGCGCAGCGCCAAGGCGGGCTCAGGCCCTCTCGTCCAGTGACTCGTCAGCGCTATCCGTGCCGCGAGAGCCGCGCTTGCGCATGCGCTTGGCCAACAGCCACACCACGATCGCGACCGGCAGTCCCACGAAGACGAGAAGCGCCAGCACCGGACCGACCAGGATGATCAGGACGTTCATCGTGTTCACGAAAGCGCGGACGGAATCGGTGAAGGCCTTGCCCACGCCCCAGTCAGTGCCGGTGGGCCTGACCAGCGCCTTGGGCTCCGACAGCTCGATGGTGACCGTGGCCATGGCGGCCTGACGCTCAAGGTAGGCCACCTGCGCCGCCATGGACTCGATCTCACCGCGGACCCTGGAGAGTTCGGCCTCTATCTTGAGCATCTCGGTGACGTTCTTCGCCTTGGCGAAGAACTGCCGCAAGCGCCTCTCCTCGACGCGCAGGTTGTCCAGACGCGCCTTCAGGTCGACGTGCTGCTGGGTCACGTCCTCTGTGTTCTCGGACTGGAACAGCACCCGGCCAAGCTTCGCGGCGGCGTCTATGAAGGCCTGGTACCTGCCGGCGGGGACGCGGATGGTCACGTACGCCTGCAGGGGACCGGCATTGGTGTCGGAAGGCGCCTGCCCTTCCATTTCGGGGCGGTAGATGGGAGTGTCGACGGATGTGGCCACCTGCATCTGGGTGATGTCGGCCCCGTCGCGGCCGGCCATGGCGCGGATCTTGGCGATCGCGTCGTTCACCTTGGCTACCTCGATGCGCATGGTCTTGTCCCGGATGATCAGCTTCTCCGATGCCGGAAGGTTCGCTGTGTTCGGGCCCGTGCCGCCGGACCGCTTCCCAAGCGCGTCCTCGGTCCCCGCCACAACGCTGTGCTGCGTACTCGTCCCGTACGGCACCACGGAGAGACCTCGGTCCGCGGCCGGAGCTCCGGGATAGCCGCCCCCGGTCGAACTGGACTCGCCGGACGTGCTCGGGGCATTGATCGCGGAGCAGCCCGATGCGGACCACGCCAGCAGGCCCAGGGCCGCCGCCATGGCCAGCGTCGTGAGCAGTCGTGAACGTCCTTGCGGTGCGGTCATCGTCATCTCCCCTAGGTCGAGCCGTCGTGTCTCCCACGCCGGCCGGTGGAAGGCGTCTCTGCTCTCCGCACAAGCGCGGACGCCCGACCGCGCGAGCGCGGAACGGGCGTCCGTCGAAAGCTTTCCTGCTGACGAAGCGAGAAGAGGGGGGTTACTTGCCCTTGTCCTCGGCCTTCTTCAGTTGCTTGGCCGCGTAGATGCCGAGAGCGACGCCCAAGACGACCACGATGAAGAACGCGGCCAACAGGACGTTGAAGACCGCTCCAGCGATGTTCGGTGTCATTTGAGCCGTTCACCTCCCGTTGAATACGATGCCCGCAGTGATTGTATCGGTGCGGGCACCTGGCGGGCAAGGTCGCCGTTACCTCGGCGTCCGCGCCGAAGATGCGGTCACTCTCACAGGTATTCCCTCTTTCGCTGTCAAAGGCCCGATTCCTGGCTCTGTACTGTCGCTATGACGTGCGAACGGTCGAGGGGGTTCACGCCGCACTGTCTGCTTCGGGCGCGCATGACCCGGTCCCGATCCGTCGCGCACGCACCGTCGACGCGTCTCGTGTTGCGGATGACCGCGAAATCGAACACATGGTGTTGCATTGTGGGATGAAGTGTCATATGGTGGGGCGCGTAGGGTTCCGGGGGGCTCATCCGAGCGCCACGGGGCGCGGAGCCGGATCGAGCGGGGGAGCACACGAGCATGTTCCTCGGGGAGTACCAGCACACGCTGGACGCCAAGGGACGGGTCTCTCTGCCGCGGAAGTGCAGAGACGCCGCCGGAAGCCGCCTCGTGGTCTTCAAGGGTCTCGACGGATGCCTGTACCTGTACACGGAGGAGGGCTACGCGGAGTTCCTCGCCAAGCTGAAGTCGGCCGGAGACTTCGACCGCAACAGCCGGGCCGTGCGGAGGCACTTCACCGCGGGAGCCTCGGAAGCCGACATCGATTCCGCCGGGAGGATCGCGATCCCGCTCGTGCTTCGTGAGCACGCTCATCTCAACAAGGACGTGGTCGTGAACGGTATCGGCGATCACATGGAGATCTGGGACGCCGCCGCTTGGGGCGCCTACAAGGAGCAGCACGCGCCGGGTATCGAAGACGCCGCCGAGGAGCTAGCACGTCAGGGCATCCTCTAGGGCTTTGACAATGGAATATCGGCACACACCAGTACTGCTGGCCGAGGTGCTACAGCACCTTTCGCCGCACGAGGGTTCCGTGATCGTGGACTGCACCCTTGGGGGAGCGGGACACGCGAAGCGGATAGCCGAACTGATCGCTCCCACCGGAGTCCTCGTGGGGATCGACCAGGACGACGAAGCCTTGGACGCAGCCGCATCCACACTACCCCTCGGCCGGCACGTACGCCTCATCAAAGGGAACTTCGGTGAGCTGGACCGCCTTCTCACGGAGGCGTGTCTCGCATTCGTCGACGGTTTCCTGTTCGATCTGGGTGTCAGCTCACCTCAGCTCGACTTCGCCGATAGGGGCTTCAGCTATCACGGGGAGGCCGCGCTGGACATGAGGATGGACCCCTCCGCGGGCGGAATCACCGCAGCAGACGTAGTCAATTCGTACCAGGAATCGGACCTCGCCCGCGTCATCCGGGAGTACGGGGAGGAACGGTGGGCCTCGCGCATCGCAGCATTCATCGTAGCCGCGCGAGCCCGCCGCCCCGTCACCACCACCGCCGAGTTGGTCGGAATCATCAAGGACGCGATCCCCGCGGGAGCGCGTCGCGGCGGGCCGCATCCCGCGCGTCGCACATTTCAGGCGTTGCGCATCGAGGTCAACCGGGAGCTCGAGGTGCTGGAGGCCGCGGTGCGCGCCTCCGTCCGCTGGCTCTCGCCGGGAGGCAGGGTGGTGGTGATCTCCTACCACTCGCTCGAGGACCGCACGGTGAAGCGCGTGTTCGCGGAGATGGCGCGAGGGTGCACGTGCCCACCCGACATGCCCGTGTGCACCTGCGGCACGAAGCCGCTACTGCGTGTATTGACGCAGCGGCCCGTCGCCCCGGGAGCAGCCGAGGTCGAGGCGAACCCACGTGCCCGCAGCGCCAAGCTGCGGGCCGCAGAGAGACTCTAGAGCAAGTTTCGGGTCGGCGCGACGCCGGCCCGCAAGGACAAGAAGGAGGGAGAAGGATGCAGCAGTCAGCGTGCGCGGCAAGGCGGAGCGCGCCGAACAAGCGCGCGACGGGCAAGCGCGTGGCCGCGCCATCCTCCGCGCCCCGGCGCTCTCCTCGCTCGCGTGCGCGAACCGTTGACGAGCGTTACCGCTCCATCTTCAACATCTCGATGGTGCTGCTGGTCGCGCTCACCGCCCTCGGCATGTTGCGTGTCGCGGTGCTCGCGCGCGCGGCCGAGATGACCCTGTCGGCGAGCCGTCTCAGCGCCAGCATCCAAGACCAGCGCACCGAGACCGATCGGCTCGAGATGGACAGGAACTCCCTGTCGACTCCGGCTCGCATCGAGGGGATCGCCCTGACGGCCATGAGGATGGGCCGCCCCGGGTCGGTGCGATACATCACGGTCTCTGGACGCCCGGCGGTCGCGCGGCAGGGCGCTTTGGCGGTCCAGGAGGTCGCCGAGGGCAGCGGTGGTCGGTCGACGGCGGCAGACACGGCGGGCGGCATGGCGGTATACGAAGGCGTGAGGACCGTCGTGGCCGCGCTCGCCGATATGTCCGTGGGCGAGGCGCAGGCGCTCCTCGCCGGAGACGTCGGACTGGTCGGTTCACGGTAGGGGATGGGTCCGCCGAGATGCAAGGAAGGGGGTGGTGCGATGCGTGATAGGAGCCCCGAGCGGGGCGGTCGCGATCGCATGACCCCCGTTCTGGTCCTTCTCGCCGCGATGCTCTTGGGCATCGCGGCGAGGCTCGTCTGGATCCAGACGGTCGACGCTGGCGAGCTGTCCGCGCGTGCAGAGGCTCAACGCTTGAGGGACACGATCATCCCGGCTCGCCGCGGTGCGATCCTGGACCGGGACGGCGGGCAGCTGGCGCGGACCGTGGACGCGCGCACCATCTACGCCGTACCCCGCGAGGTGAAGGACGCCACCGGCACGGCGGCGGCCCTCGCGGGCGTCCTCGGCGGAGACCCCGGGGAGTATCTCAAGAGGCTCCGTCGCGACTCGAACTTCGTGTACATGGCACGGAAGGCTGACCTGGATCGCGCGTCCGCGGTCGAGGCCCTCGGGATCAAGGGCATCGAGTTCGTCCAGGACTCGCGACGGACCTACCCGTCCGGGAACCTGGCCTGCCAGGTTCTCGGCTTCGTGGGTGTGGACGACGGGGGACTCGCCGGAATCGAGCACTACTATGACGGGCTGCTGAGCGGAACTCCCGGTAGAGTGATGGCGGAGCGCGACCGGTTCGGCCGCGTCCTCCCCGGCGGCGTGACGGACTCGGTGAAGCCGATCCCGGGCAAGTCGATCACGCTTACCATCGACAAGGACATCCAGTACGAAGCGCAGGTCGCGCTGTCGGAGGCTGTCTCGAAGTTCAAGGCCAAGAGCGGCTCGGTGCTGGTCATGGATCCGCGCACTGGGGAGATCTACGCCATGGCGTCGTGGCCGTACTTCGATCCCAACCGGTTCTCGCAAGCGCGGCAGGCGTCGTTGAGGAACCGTGTGATCTCGGATGCCTACGAGCCGGGATCGACGATCAAGTCCTTCACCGCGGCCGCGGTCATCGACCTGGGCCTTCACAAGCCGGAGAGCATGTTCGACCTGCCTCCGACGCTCAAGGTGGGCGACAGGACGGTACACGAATCGCATCCCCGCGGGGCCGTCCGCTGGTCGCTGACCGACATAGTCACCAAGTCGTCCAACATCGGCGCTGTGAGGCTGGGCCTCGAGCTGGGGAAGAAGCGCATCTATGACTACTTCGCCCGGTTCGGGTTGACCGAGAAGACAGGCGTGGACTACCCGGGAGAGGCCAAGGGATGGCTTCCGCCGCCGTCCAGATGGTCACAGTCGTCCATAGGCAACGTGCCGTTCGGGCAGGGTATCTCGATGACGGTCCTCCAGCTGGGCCGTGCGTACTGTGCGCTCGCCAACGGGGGGCGTCTTGTGACGCCACACTTCCTGCGAAGCGAGAGTGGGGCGGCGACGGAACCCGCATGGCCGTCCCATGAGGTCGTGCCGCCGGCAACGGCGGCGACGATGCGAACCATGCTGGCAGCCGTGGTCAGCGATGGCACGGGGTCATCGGCGCGCGTTTCGGGTTACCAGGTGGCG
Source organism: uncultured Coriobacteriia bacterium (assembly GCA_963695385.1). GTDB lineage: Bacteria > Actinomycetota > Coriobacteriia > Anaerosomatales > PALSA-660 > JANYAK01. The sequence goes on along the minus strand of OY968780.1, from coordinate 1,004,631 downwards.
GGCAAGACCGGAACCGCCCAGAAGGCGCGGGTCGGTGGCGTCGGCTACGTTGAAGGGGCTTACGTGGCGTCGTTCGCCGGCTTCCTGCCCGCATCCGATCCTCGGGTGATGATCATCGTCACCATAGACCAGCCGACCAAGGGCTTCTACGGCGGAACGGTCGCCGCGCCGACCTTCAGCCGTCTGGCGAGGTTCACCGTGGGACACCTTGGCATCCCGCCGGCACGGGTTCGCCGCAAGACGGGGGCGCTCGGCAACGGGGCGGCATCGGGTCTGCCGGGCAAGGGAGCGGATGTGTCGTCCGTGCTAGAATCGACCAGCCCCGTCCGGTGAGGGACAGTGGACAAGAACACACTATCTGACCTGCTCAAAGATGTCGCAGCCACCGGACCCGAGGGTCTCGCCGTCGTCGTGTCGGGCGTGTCGTACCGCTCCGATCTGACGCAGCCCGGCGACGCCTTCTTCTGCGTGCCCGGACTCGCCCACGACGGCCATGACTTCGCGAAGGACGCGGCTGCACGGGGCGCCTCCGTGCTCGTGGTCGAGCGAGTTCTCGCGGGGGCCGAAGTCCCTCAAGTGGTCGTCGCAGACGCAAGGGAGTCACTTGCGTGGGCCTCCGCACGGTTGTTCGGCATGCCCTCGCAGCGTCTCGCGGTCATCGGAGTCACCGGCACGAACGGAAAGACCACCGCCTGTCACCTGGTCGACGCCATCGCGCGCTCCGCCGGCCATCGGACGGGGCTCATCGGGACCGTGGAGACCCGGATAGCCGACATCCGCGAACCGGCCGGTCGTACGACGCCGGAGTCCCGGGACCTGCAGGAACTGCTGTCCAGGATGGTCGCGGCCGACGTGGCCACCGTGGCGATGGAGGTCTCCTCGCATGCCATCGACCTTCACAGGGTGGACGGCGTGGACTTCGCCGCGGCCGCCTTCACGAATCTGAGCCAGGACCACCTGGACTATCACGGCACGATGGAGGAGTACTTCGCCGTGAAGGCCCGCCTGTTCTCGCATCTCTCTGTCGGACAGCGAGTGATCGACGTGGACACGGAGCCGGGAGCTCGCCTCGCCGAGATGGTGGGGGCGGAGTGGACCGTGAGCCGCTGCACCGACGCGGTCGTGCGCGCCCGGGATGTTCGGCTGGGACCGGCGTCAAGCCGATTCACGCTGGTCGCGCCGTCGGGTGAGGCAAGCGTGGAACTGCCGCTCGCGGGGGACTTCAACGTCAGCAACGCACTCGTCGCGGCGGGCTGCTGCCTCGCCATAGGCATCGATATAGGATCGGTCGCGGAGGGGCTTCGGCGGTCGCCCCAGGTGCCCGGCAGGCTCGAAAGGATCGACGAGGGCCAGGACTTCTCGGTCCTCGTCGACTACGCTCACACGGCGGACGCTCTCGCGAAGGCCATCTCAGCCGTGCGCGGCGTCACCCAGGGGAAGGTCATCACGGTCTTCGGCTGCGGCGGCGACCGCGATCCTGGCAAGCGGCCGCAGATGGGGATCGCCGCAGGCGGGCTCTCCGACATCGTGGTGCTCACCAGCGACAACCCTCGCAGCGAGGACCCCCTCGGCATCATGCTCCAGGTCCAGCGTGGCCTCCGGTGCACGCACGCGACCAAGCACTCGGAGACCGACCGCCGGCAGGCCATAGCGCTGGCGCTTCGTCTCGCGAGCCCCGGCGACGCCGTCCTGATCGCGGGCAAGGGCCATGAGGGCTACCAGATCTTCGCGGACGGCACCGTGCATTTCGATGACAGGGAGGTGGCGCGCGAGGAGCTTCGCGCGTTGACCGGGAAGGTCTCGAAGCGATGCTGACGCTGTCCGCCGGGCGCATGGCGGAGGTCACTCACGGCGAGATCGTGTGGGGCTTGCCAGACGTCATGGTCAACGGCGTGGCCGTGGACTCGCGCGAGGTGGTCTCGGGATGCGCTTTCGTGGCCATCGGGGGGGCGCGCGTCGACGGTCACGCGTTCGTCACGGACGCGCTTCGCGCGGGAGCGCGAGCCCTCATCGTGACACGCTGGGACGACGAGATGCGGGAGTCGGTCGAGGAAGCACGACGTCGGGACGCGGTCGCGATACGGGTCGACGACGCTGTCCAGGCGGTCTCGACCCTGGCGAGGTACCACCGGTCCCGCCTCTCTTGCCCCGTCGTCGGCATCACGGGATCGACCGGCAAGACGACCACGAAGGACTTCCTGGAGGCGGCCCTGTCGACGCGCATGAGAGTGACCGCCACCGCAGGCAACCGGAACAACGAGTTGGGCGTCCCGCTCACGGTCCTGGAGGCCGGCACAGAGACCGATGTGCTCATCGTCGAGATGGGAACGCGCGGCGAGGGGCAGATCGACGCGCTGTGCTCCATCGCGATGCCGACGCTGGGACTGGTGACGAACATCGGCCAGACGCACATGGAGGTGCTGGGCACCCAGGAGGCGATCCTGCACGCCAAGGGCGAGCTCGTGAGGTGCATATCCGCAGAGGGGCGGGTCTTCCTGAACGGCGACGACGTCTGGTCACGCAGGCTGGCGACTCAGACGATCGCGCCGGTGACCTACTACGGTCTGGAGAAGGGCAACGGCGTCCGCGCCGTGGACATCAGCGTGGGAGATGACGGGCGCCCGACGCTGACGCTCGCGGCGGGCAGGCGGCGCGCGACCTTGACCCTGCCGGTCCCCGGTCGCCACAACGCCTACAACGCCGCCGCCGCGGCAGCCGTCGCACTCCACCTGGGGGAGCCTATCAAGGAAGTCGCGGCCGGGATCGCTGCCGCGGGAGTCACAGAGTGGCGGATGCAGGTCTTCTCTGTAGCGAGCGGTGTGACCGTGATAAACGACGCCTACAATGCGAGCCCCGCCTCCATGCGCGCCGCACTGGACGCTCTGAGGGACATGCGTGCTGAGGGTCGCAAGGTAGCCGTGCTCGGTGACATGGCCGAGCTCGGGTCGCTGGCCGAACTCGCGCATTTCAGGATCGGGGAGGATGTCGGCCGGGGAGGCATCGACGTGCTGGTGACCGTGGGGGGGCTCGCCGGGCGTTTTGCCGATGGTGCTCGCGCGGCTGGGATGGATCCGGACTCTGTGAGACCATGCGCCACGACGCAGGAGGTATCTGAGGTGCTTGACGACCTGCTGGAGCCCGGCGACATCGTCCTTGTGAAAGCGTCCAGGTGCGTCGGTCTCGAGAGCGTCGTCGAAGGGATAGTGCAGCCACGTGTCTAGCCTGGACTTCCTGGGCATAGCGCGATACCCGACCTACCAGGTCTTCATGGTGGTCGTGCTGGCGCTTGTGGCCGCGGGTCTGCTCTTTCCGCTGTGGATCAAGCTCGTCCGATTCCGCAACATCGGGCAGCAGGTGCGCGCGGACGGCCCGCAGGGGCATCTGATCAAGCAGGGCACCCCGACCATGGGGGGCGTGCTGATCCTGCTGGTCGTCGCCGCGGTGTACGCGATCATGGGCAGGTTCGACCGGCAGAGCCTGCTGGTGCTGGGCGCGATGCTGGCGTGCGGGGTGCTCGGGTTCGTCGACGACTACTCGAAGGTGCTCAAGGAGCGCTCCCTCGGTCTGACTCCGCGGGCGAAGATCGCGTGGCAGATCATCATCTCAGTCGCCTTGGGGCTGCTCGCTGTGAACTGGGGCGGACTGACCGCCCACGCGACGGTCCCGCTATCCGGCGGATACCTCGACCTGGGGGTGCTCGTCTCGCACGTGCGCATCGGGGGGGTCGACATAGCGATCCCATGGCTCTACATAGGGCTGGTCGCCGTGATGCTGACGTCAGCCAGCAACACGGTGAACCTGACCGACGGGCTCGACGGTCTGGCCGCCGGCACCGTCACGATCGTGACGTTCGCGTATGCCGCCATAGCATTCCGGCAGAACCACCTCGAGGTGGCGCTGCTCTCAGCGGCGATCGCGGGATCCTGCATCGGGTTCGTCTGGTACAACAGCTATCCCGCCGACATCTTCATGGGCGATACCGGGTCGCTCGGACTGGGAGCCGCCGTGGCGGCGCTGGCCGTGGTGACCAAGACCGAGCTGCTACTCCCGCTCATCGGAGGCATGTACGTGATCGAGGGGCTCTCGGTCATCCTGCAGATCGTTTCCTTCAAGACCACCGGCAAGCGCATCTTCCTGATGGCGCCCGTCCATCACCATTTCGAGATGAAGGGGTGGTCGGAGACGAAAGTCATGGTGCGCTTCTGGATCGTCACCGGGATCCTGGCGGGCGGCGGCTTCGCCCTCTGGTTCGTCGATTCGATCAGGCGGTAGCCGATGGAGACCCTGCCTCGTCGCGTCCTGGTCCTGGGTGCGAGTCGGAGTGGCGCGGCCGTGGCCCGCTACCTGGCCGCGGAGCGGGACGCCGGCTGCGATGTGACCTTCGCGATCCTGGACGAGGCCGACGGTCCCGGCCCCCAGAGGTGCGCCGCTTCCCTGAGATCCGAGGCGCGCGCCGATGTCAGACTCGGAGTCTCTGAAGTGGGGGGCGAGTGGGACCTGATCGTCGCCAGTCCCGGGATCCCCCCGCACAGCGCGATCATGCGGTCCGCTCTGTCTCTGGGCGCGCCCGTCATCTCCGAGCTGGAATTCGCGTCGAGACGCACTCGGTCGCCATTCGTGGCGGTGACGGGCACGAACGGCAAGACGACCACGACGGCTCTGGTGACGCACCTCCTGCTCGAGGCCGGGATGCCGGCCGAGGCGGTCGGCAACATCGGCGTGCCGGCCACGACGGCCGCGCGGGCGGACGGTCCGGTGTCGGTCCTGGTGGCGGAGGTGTCCTCATTCCAGCTGGCTTTCACGACGAGCTTCCACCCCAGGGTGGCGGTCCTTCTGAACGTGACTCCCGACCATGTCGACTGGCACGGGTCTCTTGAGGCGTACGAGGCTGACAAGGCCAAGGTGTTCTCGAACATGGGTCCCGGGGACACCGCTGTGATCGACATCGACGACTCGGGATCGGCGCCCTGGGCTGAGAAGGTAGAGGCTCAGGGCGTGAGGGTCGCGAGGGTGAGCCGCAGCGTCCTGTCGCCGGGAGGGGCCGCTCTCGTGGACGGCATGCTGACGATAGACACCTCCACCGGAGCGGCGGGCCTGGTGCCGGCAGGGGAACTGAGGATTCGCGGCGATCACAACGTGAGCAACGCGCTGGCCGCTTCCGCCGCCGCTCATGCCCTCGGAGCGCCGCTCGAGGCCATCCGGGAGGGCCTCCGCACCTTCGCGCCGATCGAGCACCGTCTGGAGCCCGCGGGCGTCGTCGGAGATGTCGAATACTGCAACGACTCGAAGGCGACCAACCCCGATGCCGTCCTCAAGGCGCTCACGGCGTTCGGCGAGCGACCGATCATCCTGTTGCTGGGGGGTCGCAACAAGGGTAACGACTTCACTCCGCTCGCCACGGCGGTCGCGGCCCGCTGCAAGACGGCCGTGCTGTTCGGCGAGGCGCTCGGACAACTGCGCGAAGCGTTCGCCGGTACTGGATGCCGCACGCTGGAGGCACCGGACTTGGCGGGGGCAGTCGGCATAGCCGCGGAGACCGCGCGTCCGGGAGACGTGGTCCTTCTGTCCCCGGCCTGCGCATCGTTTGACGAGTTCCGCTCCTACGAGCACCGCGGAGAGGTGTTCAAGGGACTCGTCGAGAGCATGGAGGGCCTGCGACCTTCCGGGGCAACCGGTTCGAGACAGCCCGGCGATGAAGCAGCGTCGCCGGCGTGAGCGCGGCGAAGCGCACCAGTCCCGCAGCGAGATACGTTCTCCTTGGTGCGACCATGCTGCTGGCTCTCGGCGGTCTGCTGATGATCTACTCGGCCTCGATGGTCGCCGATTCGGCGCTCTACCACGACAGCGCCTACCATCTGAAGCGCCAGATCCTCTACCTGGCTGTGGGGCTGGTCCTGCTCTGGGCGTGCTCGCGCCTGCCGCTGGCCACCGTGAGATCGGCGGGGTGGGTGGTCTGGTGGGCGTCGGTCGTGGGTCTCCTGGCCGTTCTCGTCGTCGGCGCCACTCGCGGGGGGGCGACCCGTTGGATAGACTTCGGGTTTTTCACGCTGCAGCCGTCGGAATTCGCCAAACTCGGCTGCCTGATGGTGATCTCGGCGATGCTCGCGGACCGGGTCCGGACCCGGACGCCCTTCAAGGCGGACGCTCTAAAGCTCGCTTTCGTGGTGGGTCTCCCGTTCCTCCTGGTCATGCTCCAACCGGACATGGGAACCGCCATGTCGATTGCCATCGCCGTGTTCTTCCTGCTTGTGATCGGGGGACTCCCGGTCGCCTACATTCTCGCGATACTGGCCGCCGCAGCCGTCGCGCTGCCGGTGATGATCGCGATGAAGGACTATCGCGCCTCGCGATACCTGGCGTTCCTCGATCCGTCGTCGGACCCGCTGGGCGGCGGCTACCAGATAATCCAGGCGATGCTGGCATTCGGATCCGGCGGGGTCCCGGGCGTGGGGCTGGGGCTGTCCGGACAGAAGTGGTTCTACCTGCCTGCGGCACACACGGACTTCATCTTCGCGATACTCGGCGAGGAACTCGGTCTGTGGGGAACACTGCTGGTTGTCGCGGCTTTCGCGGCCATAGCATGGGCCGGGCTCCGGATAGCCGCGTCATCGAAGGACCCGTTCGGGCGGCTCTTGGCAGGCGGCCTGACGATCGTCGTTGTCGTTCAGGCCGCGATCAACATGGCGTCCGTCACAGGGCTGATGCCAGTCACAGGTATACCGCTGCCGCTTGTGAGCTTCGGCGGGAACTCTGTGCTGTTCACAATGGGTTGTGTCGGCCTTATCCTGACGGTGGCGCGGCACGGCCGAGGGAAAGCTCAGAAGATGAGCCGTCCCGGCGGGAGTTCGGACGAGGAGAGGGATATTGCGAGCACTGGTGAGCGGCGGCGGAACGGCCGGCCACGTCTATCCGTCGTTGACGGTGGCGGAGCATCTGCGAGACGAAGAGCTGTGTGAAGTCGCATACGTGGGAGCGCCGGAAGGTCTGGAAGCCCGTCTCGCCAGCGAGGCGGGCATCATGTTCATGGGAATTCCCGCCCGGGGCTTCGATCGTGGAAGCCCCGTATCGATGGTTCCCGCGGCGTTCACGACATTGGCGTCCGTGGGGCGCTGCTTGGCGCTGCTCCACAGGCAGCGGCCGCACGTGGTGGTCGGCTTCGGGGGGTACGTGTCGCTTCCCCTGGGGCTGGCCGCGGCCATGACCGGTATTCCATTGGTGTTGCACGAACAGAACACGAGGCCCGGGCTCGCCAATCGCGTTCTGTCCAGATGGGCGCGCGTGGTGTGCGTGACACAACCCGAATCCATCGCACTGCTGGCCGTCCCGGAGCGTGCGCTCGTGACGGGCAACCCGGTGAGGGCGACGGTCGCCTCGGCCGACCGTGCGTCCGGCCGCGCCGCTCTCAAGCTCAAGAAGAACGATGTCGTGCTCCTCGTGTTCGGGGGCAGCAGGGGGGCGCGTCACATCAACACGGCGATACTCGACCTTTACTCGAGGCTTATGGATGTCCCCAAGGTGAAGGTCGTTCACATAGCTGGACGCGATGAGGCCGAGGCGGTGCGCACCAGACTGGCCGAGGTCAGCGGAGGCAAGTCACCTCGCTGGAAGGTCTACGACTACCTGGACAACATGGGGGATGCGCTGGCGGCCGCCGATCTGGTGGTGTGCCGGGCGGGCGCCACGACGATCGCCGAACTCACGGTTCTCGGTCGTCCCGCCGTGCTCGTGCCGTATCCGTTCGCGACCGACGATCACCAGACTGCCAACGCCGCCTCCCTGGCTGCCGCGGGCGCCGCATCCGTTATCCGTGACGCCGAACTCGACGAGCCCGCCTTTGCGGACGAGTTGCTGAGGCTTCTGGGGGACGAGGCGGCCCGCGAGAGGATGGCAGCCGCAGCGTCGACCCTGGCCAGGCCCACGGCGGCGTGCGCCATAGCCGAGGCCGCGGCGGAAGAGGCGATGCGCTACTGCCTCGATGTCGCGGGCGGGGGCTGGGCGTGAACAGCGGCACCTACGCCCACTTCATAGGTATCGGCGGCGCGGGGATGAGCGGCATCGCCAAGGTCCTTCACGACCGGGGCGTTGCGGTCACCGGATCCGACATGCGACTGTCGCGGTATGCGGAGGCCCTCTCCGACTCCGGAGTCCCGGTGCACGTCGGGCACGACTCGAACAACCTCGGAGATCCCGAGGTGGTCGTCGTGTCCTCAGCCATCCCCGAATCCAACCCCGAACTCGTCGAGGCGCGACGCCGGGGCATCGAAGTGTGGCCGCGAGCCCGAATGCTGGCCGAACTGGCCGAGGACAGAGACACGATCGCCGTCGCCGGCACGCATGGTAAGACCTCGACGAGTTCGATGATGACGGCGGCGCTCACTGCGATGGGCCTGGATCCGACGTTCCTGATCGGCGGCGAACTGAACGACGTGGGCAGCAATGCCAGGTGCGGCTCGGGCGGCCACTACGTGGTCGAGGCCGACGAATCCGACGGCTCGTTCCTGTTCCTGGCCCCGCGCGTCGCGATCATCACGAACGTTGAGGCCGACCACCTCGACCACTACGGGACCTTCGATGCCGTCGTGGACGCGTTCCGGGCGTTTCTCGGCAAGGTCCATCGTGAAGGCATCGCAGTCCTTTGCGCCGACGATCCGGTGCTGTCCGGACTGGCTCCGGCCTGTCCCGGCCGCGTGGTCACGTACGGCCGCTCGGCGGCTGCCGACGTCGTGGTGGAGGACCTCGGTCCGGGAGTACCCGGGCACAGGTTCGCCGTGACGTTCCCCGACGGCGGTCGTATCGAGACCCTCGTCTCGGTGCCCGGAATGCACATGGCGCTGAACGCGTCCGCTGTCCTGACCGCCATCTGGGCGCTCGGACTGGACGCGGACCGCGCATCGAGGGCCATCGCCTCGTTCTCGGGCGTCAAGCGCCGGTTCGAGACCGTCGGCCTGGTGGAGGGCGTCATGATAGTCGATGACTACGCACACCATCCCACCGAGGTGCGCGCGACCCTGCGCGCCGCTCGACAGGGAGGGTTCGGCCGGGTGTGGGTCGTCTTCCAGCCACACAGGTACTCACGCACGGCCGTTCTCGGACGCGATTTCGGGGACGCGTTCGCTGACGCTGACCGGGTCGTGCTCATGGATGTCTACAGCGCCGGAGAGGCGCCGATACCCGGGGTGTCGGGGAAGACGGTGCTGGACGAGCTGCTGCTGCGCCATCCTCGCACGGCGGCGGCGTACTTCCCGCATCGCGGGGACGTGGCGGGATACGTGGCGGGCCGGGTGCGCTCCGGCGACCTGGTGCTGACCATGGGGGCCGGCGATGTGACGGCGATGGGACCCGAGATCGTCCGCGAACTGGGTGAGATCGTCCTGCGCGAGACCGGCGCAGGGACGGGCGCGGGCGCATGTCTCTGAGCCAAGCGCCGACGCGACTCCGATCGGCGCTTTCCGGAGACGTTCGGGTCGGGGAGCCGATGGCCCGTCACACGAGCTTCCGCGTCGGGGGCCCCGCCGCGATCTACGCGGTGCTGGACACGCTCGCCGATGTCTCCTCGGCCCTGTCGATCCTGGACGACGAGGGTGTTCCGTTCACAGTCGCGGGGAAGGGCAGCAACCTCCTGGTATCCGACGTGGGATACGACGGGGCGGTACTGGTCCTCGGACGCGAGTTCAAGCGCCACGTGTTCGAGGACGGGTCGCTCAAGGCCGGTGCCGGCACGCTGCTCGGAGTGCTGGTGCAGGACGCTTTCCACCTCGGGCTTGCCGGTCTGTCCTGGGCGGTGGGCGTCCCGGGCACCCTGGGGGGTGCGCTCGCCATGAACGCAGGTACGCGCGACGGCACCATCGGACAGGCCGTCGAGACCATCACCCTGTTCGTGCCCGGCGACGGGCTGCGCCTCATGAGAGGCCGGGACGTAGCGTGGGGCTACAGGACCAGCGGGCTGGCCGGACGCGGTATCATCCTCGAAGCGACGCTGGACGTCGCGCAGGGCGACAGGTTCCGGATCCGGGCGGAGATGGAGCGCTACCTCAAGGAACGCAAGTCTACCCAGCCCCTCGGGAAGCCCAGTGCCGGCAGTGTCTTCATGAACCCTGAGGGTGATTCGGCCGGTCGTCTGATAGAGGCGGCCGGGTGCAAGGGGATGAGGATGGGCGGCGCGCTCGTATCGCCGATGCACGCCAACTTCATCGTGAACGCGGGAGGCGCGACCGCGTCCGATGTCGCAGGGCTGATCCGCAAGGTACAGATGACGGTCAGGGACATCCATGGCGTCGACCTCAGGCCGGAGATCCGCTTCCTCGGACGGTTCGAAGAGGCGTAAGTCCGTATATATCAGTTCGGGCGGCCGGGACCGGGCGTCAGACGCCGGACGTCGCTCCGCGGCGCAGGCTCCCGGTCAGCCGGGCGCAGATCCGCGGGCGCGTTCTGCCTCCACGTCTGCTCCCGGAAACGCGCGGACAGCTCCCGGGGCCTCTGCACACGGTCCGGCGAGGCGGGAGTCACGTGAGGCGCAGGAGCGGCGAGAGGCGCGCGAGGCGCGCGAGGCCGTGAAGCGCAGGCGGTTCCGTCTGCGCGCCGCCGCCGTGGCGGCGGGAATCCTTCTCGTCGGCACGGGGTGCGGAGCTCTGTACCGGTCGCAGCTCCTGCAGGTGCGCCGCGTCGAGGTCGTCGGGGTGTCGCACCTCTCCGCAGCCAAGGTACGCGCTCTCGCGCGCGTCCCGTCCGACGCCACGCTCATACGGTTCCCTGCCGATGCGGTGGCGTCGCGAGTCATTTCCGACCCGTGGGTCAGGTCGGCGCAGATATCCCGGGTCTTCCCGGATGGCATGCGGATCCGTGTCGTGGAGCGCACTCCGGTGGCGATCGTGGACGTCGGGACCAGGTTCTGGTTGGTCGACGGGGCGGGGTTCGTCATCGCCGAGCAGTCCGGAGAAGTGACTGCGGCCGCGGTAGTGGTGCGCGATGTGGACGGGCTCGATCCGAAGCCCGGGCGCCGGACGACGTCCGAGACACTCCTCAACGCCATCGCGGTGCTGACCGGCCTGTCACCGCCCCTGCTCGCACAGGTCGTGTCGGTCTCCGCGCCGAGCGTCGACGGCACGACGCTCTTCACCAGAGACAGGGTCGAGATCGTCTTCGGGAGCGCGGCAGAATCGGCGACAAAGGACGCGCTCGTGCGCCGTATCATGGGCGAGCTGCGGGGGAAGGTAGTGTCGATCGACGTGAGAACGACCGACCGCCCCACCTGGCGCGGACTGAGGTAAGGTGCCCCGCACGACGTCGGAAGAGAGAGGTCAAATGGAATTCCGCAACCCCGCAACCGCCATCCGCATCGCTGCTTGGGGGGTGGCGATCGGTGCGTCGATCGCCGCGCTGTCGTTGGCGCAGCCCTGGCCCGATCGTGCATGGGCCGCACAGCCGGCGAATCAAGCGCTCGTGTCGGCGGACGTCACGCAGTCCGAGGATCCGCCTCCGACTCCGACTCCGACCTCGACCCCGCCTCCGACACCCAGCCCGACTCCGACTCCGACGGTCATGCCGCCAGGGCGCGCCACGCTGGTGAGGCCGTCCGGCCGCTATGCGGCACGGTCCGTGAGCGTCTCGGTCAGGGCGGGGTCATCCACGGTTCGCGTGACCGTGCTGCTCAACGGCCGGCTTGTCGGGACTTCATCCTGCATCCCGGGAGCGGTCAGGTCCTTTCGAAAGGTCTCGCTTCCCCGGGGGATGAGCACGATCGCGATCGTGGCGGCGAACTCGGTTGAAGTGACGCGAACCTTCAGCTACAGGGTCAGGCGTCTGGACTACCCGTGGCCGACCTGCATCATCATCGACAAGAGCAGTTTTCGCCTGTACTGGGTCAGGAACGGCGTGCTCGTGAAGTCATATCGCATAGCGCACGGGAAGCCGAGCACCCCTACCCCGAGTCGCGTGTGGCGGGTCGACAGCAAAGAGAGATCATCGGGCGTCTCGGGGCCGCGCAAGCTGCGGCTCTTCCAGCGCGCTCGCGTGCGGCACGGGTACCGTTACTCGCGCACGCGCTATGGGGTCCACGGGACCAACCAGCCGTGGCTCATAGGCAGGAGGGTGTCGCACGGATGCATACGTCTCCGGAACAGAGACATCCTGGACTTGTGGCCGCGAGTGCCGATGCACACCATGGTCATGACGAGGCAGTAGCCCCTCGAACTCCGCGCGCCGCGACCACCTCCCGCGGTTTGGCCCCGGGGTAGGGAGGCTCGCCGGGAAACTGGGTATTGCATTCACGCTAACCTTTATGCCAAGATTGAGTGTTCTAAGCGCACTCTAACCCTAAAGTACAACCTTATTGTTCTACGGAGCACGTGGCTGGGGAGGAGAACGATGCTGGATACCGGGGCCAACTACTTGGCGGTCATCAAGGTGCTTGGTGTGGGTGGCGGCGGAAGCAACGCGGTCAACCGCATGGTCGAGGCGGGGGTGAAGGGCGTCGAGTTCATCGCCGTGAACACGGATGCGCAGGCGCTTCTGATGTCTGACGCGGACTACAAGGTCCACGTCGGCGTGCAACTGACGAAGGGGCTCGGCGCGGGAGCGGACGCCGATGTGGGTCTGCAGGCTGCGGAAGAGAGCCGCGCGGAGATCAAGGAGGCCCTCCAGGGGGCGGACATGGTGTTCATCACCGCCGGCGAGGGCGGAGGCACCGGCACCGGCGCCGCGCCGGTGATCGCGCAGATCGCCAAGGAGGAGATCGGCGCGCTGACCGTGGGAGTGGTGACCCGCCCCTTCGCATTCGAGGGACGGAAGCGCGCCCTCCAGGCGGATGAGGGGATCAAACGACTGCGCGAGCATGTCGACACGCTCATAGTCATCCCGAATGACCGGCTGCTGCAGGTCGCCGAGAAGAAGACGTCCATACTGGATGCCTTCCGCATTGCCGACGACGTTCTGCGGCAGGGCACTCAGGGCATAACCGATCTCATCACCGTGCCGGGGCTGATCAACCTCGACTTCGCCGACGTTCGTACCATCATGCAGGACGCCGGATCCGCCCTGATGGGCATCGGCGTTGCGACCGGCGACGGTCGGGCACACGACGCCGCCAAGGCCGCCATCTCCAGCCCGCTGCTCGAGAGCAGCATCGAGGGAGCGCAGGGTGTCCTTCTGTCCATCTCCGGGGGCAGCGACCTGGGCCTGTTCGAAGTCAACGAGGCTGCGGAGGTGGTTGCCGCGGCGGCGCATCCCGACGCGAACATCATCTTCGGCGCCGTGATCGACGATTCGATGATGGACTCGATACGGGTCACGGTGATCGCGACCGGCTTCGAGGGTCGTCGCAAGCAGGCGGCTCTCTCGCTCGGCGACGAGGAGTCCGAGCTTCCGACGACCGCGGGAGTACCGGCTTTCGAGCCGATCAGTGAAGACGATCTGGACATCCCGGCGTTCTTGAAGCGCCGGTAGGGACGCCGGGTGCCGCGGATCCGCGGCGCCCGGCCTGTCGGTCACTTCAAGGCGACCGTTGTGACAGCGAGGCCACGAGGGTTCAGCCTCGTGGCCTCGCTGTCACGTCAGGGTCCGAGAGAAGAGCAGCCCCGCGACCTGAAGCTTGGTCGCGGGGCTGCGCGTTGTCGCTTGCCTGTCGACTCGGTCTAGACCGGAGGATCGGTCGGCGCAGGCGGGGCTGGTGGTGCGGAAGGCGGTGCGGACGGAGCCTCGTATGTCGGCGGTGCGGTAGGAGCCTCGTAGGTCGGCGGTGCGGTAGGAGGCTGGTAGGTGGGCGGTGCGGGAGGAGCGGGAGGAGGCATGTACTGCCCCGGCGCCGGTGGCTGGCCCGAGCCACGCTTCTGCTTCTTGAACACCATGAAGTAGTACACGATCGCGGCGATCGCCCAGTAGCCGAGCAGCAGACCGATGCCGAGGATCAACAGCCAAGTGGTCTTGCTGTTGCCGGTGGAGTTGGGGAACTCGTATTCCTGGCGCTGGGCTGCGTCGATCGTCATCCAGATCCACATGCCGAACAGTGCCAACCCGAGCAGCAGCGCGAGACCCCAGCAGCACATCATGGCGATCCCGATGCCGGCTCCAGCTTCGTCGCTGTAGTCCTGCGCGAATGCCGGCGTTGCCGCGCCCACTGCGAACGCGAACGCCGCGAGTGCGAGCCAGGCCCGCCTTGCGTGATCCATTGCGACCCCCTTACCGCACGAGTCCTCCGGTACCGCGGCGACCATGCGGTCCGCCGGTGTACCCTTCGGTAAGTGAGTGTGACGGATTGCGGGACGGCGCGCCACATCGGAAACGGCGTGCAGGACAGCGCCGACGGGGGTCACGCGTCGTTGCCGAGGGGCCAGCCGTCGAGGAGGGGTATGCGCGAGTTCACGCCATCGCTTGAGCTACGGACGTCGGGTGACGTCAGCGTCCTCATGGATCGAGATCTCGCCGAGAGTCGTGGGGTGCTGGTCGCCTTCTCGCAGCGCGGGGGCGGACGAAGTCGGGCACCATACGCATCACTCAACCTCGCTGCGCACGTAGGCGACGACCCGGTGGCGGTCGATGAGAACCGAGCGAAGTTGCTCGCGTCGCTGGGATTGGGCGGCTTGCGCGATCGTCTGACCATGGCGGAGCAGGTTCACGGCCTCGTGCTGCGAGTGGTGGAGGGTGCGGCGGGGGGCATGGGGGCGTACGCGCGCCGCGGCGGGCCTCCGCCGGTGCCCGGCACGGACGCGCTCCTCACGTCCGATCGCGAGGTCCCGCTACTGCTGTTGTCCGCGGATTGCGTGCCGGTCGTCCTCGTGTCCGCCGGTTCTCGCCGGGGCATCAGCGTGGTGCACGCGGGATGGAGGGGGGCGCTGGGGAGGTTGCCGGGCGCCGCGGCCCTCCGCCTGGCCGCCGAGACCGGAAGCGCGACGGCCGACCTGGTCGCCTACGTCGGTCCCCACATCGGTGCCTGTCACTACCAGGTGGACCCCGCCCGCATATCGCAATTCACGGACGCGTTTGGTAGTATTGCCGCGGCCCAGGGCCGCTTGGACCTGGGAGCCGTTGTGGCGGAGAACCTGAGAGAGGTCGGCGTGCCCCTCAACAACGTGGTTCGCACCGGGGTCTGCACGTGGGAGCGGACCGATTCGTTCTTCTCGTTTCGAGCCGAAGGTCTCACCGGCAGGCACGGCGCACTCGCCGTGATACTTTAGGGTTCAACTCCTTTGAGCCGCGCCCCGATGTCGAGGTCCGCCCTGAGCGCGCACGCGCTTCGGCTATCTTCTGCGGTGATGCTGCTTGCCTTGGTGACCGTCGTACCGGGGTGCTCCCGAGGGGCATCCGCTTCCCATCTCAACGTCAGCGGATCCACCACCGTGTTGCCCATCGCTGAGATCGCGGCCGAGATGTTCCAGGAGGCCGATCCGGGTACGCGGGTGTTCGTCGCCGGCAATGGGTCCTCGGAGGGAATCGAGAGCGTGGCCAAGGGCCTCTGCGACATCGGCACGTCGTCGCGGAATCTGAAGCCGGAGGAGTCCGTCTTGGGCCTGGTGGACACTCCGATAGCCCACGATGCGATAGCGGTGATAGTCAACCCCGCCAACCCTGTCACCGATCTCACCAGGGCACAGGTAGCAGGCATATTCGAGGGCAAGATCGTCAACTGGAAGGATGTCGGGGGCCCCGACATGCCGATAGGGCTCGTCAACCGCGACGAAGCCTCCGGAACCCGCGAGGCGTTCTGGGGGATCGTGCTCGACAAGAGGCCGTTCGACCCGGCCGCGGTCGTGTTGCCGGGCACCGGTCAAGTGCGCTTCGTCGTCGCCGAGTCCAGCGGAGCGATAGGGTACATCTCGGTCGGATTCATCGACAGGAGTGTCAAGCCGGTGTCCATCGACGGCGTCGCGCCGACCGAAGCCAACATCGTGTCCAAGCGCTATCCCATATCTCGTCTGCTCCACTTCCTCACCAAGGGACGGCCGAAGGGTCTCGCGGCGAAGTTCATCGAGTTCGTCCTGTCGCCGAAGATCCAGGACAGCGTCGTCCGCGATGCCGGCTTCCTGCCGATGAGGAAGGGGGACTAGGTGGTCGAGCGCTTCCAGGTCAAGGATGAGAGCGTGGACGATGTCCCCCCTGCACGGGACGATGACGCGCACGGGTCGTCATCCCTGTCCACGATCTCCAGGGCCACGCACCTGAGGGAGTCCGCCCTGAGGACGCTCTTCCTTGTCTGCGCGTTCGTCGCTGTCGCCGGCGTCCTGCTCATCTTCCTCTTCGTCGGAAGCCAAGGATGGCCGATCTTCGCAAAGATGGGGCTGGGCGCGTTCCTCGGAGGGCGGGTCTGGAGTCCGAGCAACAACGAACTTGGGATATTGTCCCTGGTCATCAACTCCGTGCTGGCAACGGCGGGTGCGTTGGCGCTGGGTGCGCCGCTCGCGATAGGCACCGCGGTCTTTCTCTCCGACGTCGCCACGCCTCGAGTGCGCGAGGTAGTGCGACCGGCCGTCGAGTTGCTGGCGGGCATCCCGTCGGTGGTGTTCGGGCTGTTCGGACTCTTGGCGCTGCGACCACTCATAGCCCGCTTCAGCGGCGGGCTCGGGTTCGGCCTGTTCACGGTCTGGGTCATCCTGGCAATCATGATCGTTCCGACGATAGCCGCCATCTCCGAGGACGCACTGCGATCCATCCCCGACGGAGTGCGCGAGGCTTCATACGCGATGGGGGCCACGAAGTGGCAGACGATCTGGCGGGTGCTGCTTCCCGCGGCGAGGATCGGCATCATTGACGCGGTCATCTTGGGGATGGGGCGAGCGATCGGGGAGACGATGGCCGTCCTCATGGTCGCGGGCAACGCTCCCGTCGTGCCCGACGGCATATTCAAGCCGTTCCTCACACTGACGACCGTCGTGGTGCTGGACATGCCATACGCACAGGGCGATCACAGAACCGCTCTGTTCGGCGTAGCGATCGTGCTGTTCCTTATCTCGATGGCTTTCGTGGGCTCGATCCGGATCATCTCGCGGTTCGGGGGTGAGGAGTCTTGATCGGGAGGAAGGGCGCCTTCGTGGCGAAAAACGTCACGAACTCGGTGGCATTGACCGTGATCTGGCTGGCCGCCGTCACCACGGTGGGAGCGCTGGGCACCCTGCTCGTGTACGTCGTAGTCAAAGGCATCGGAGCGATGACGCCGGAGTTCATCTTCACTTGGCCGAGGGGGGTCAACGCCGAAGGCGGCATCTGGCCGACGATCCAGTCGACGCTGTACGCCACCGGACTGGCCATGCTGATCGTCACGCCGATCGCGGTGCTCGCGGCGATCTACCTTGCCGAGTACGCTGTCCAAGGCAGGTTGGTGCGCGTCATCAGGTTCGCGGCGGATTCCCTGGCATCGGTGCCATCCATCGTCATGGGCCTTTTCGGTCTGGCTCTCTTCGTATACGGCCTGGGCCTGAACATGTCGGCGTTGTCGGCCGCTCTCGCCTTGTCGTTTCTCCTTCTGCCTATCGTGATGCGCACGACGGAGGAAGCGATACGCTCTGTCCCCAAGTACATCCGTTGGGGATCCTACGGCCTCGGAGCCTCGAAGTGGCAGACCGTGCGCCGTGTCGTCCTGCCCGCGGCCATGCCGCGCATCGTCACGGGCCTTCTGCTCGCGACCGGTCGGGCGGCGGGGGAGACGGCCGTCGTCATCTACACGATGGGCACGATGATCAATGCGCCACTGAGTCCTTTGGACCCCGGCCGCACGATGCCGGTTCACGTCATGCTCATGGCGATGGAGGGCATCAATCTCAAGGCAGCCTACGGCACGGCGCTTCTGCTGGTGCTTATGGTTCTCGGATTCAACCTGACCGCGCGCTACATCGTCAGGAGAAGCAGGAGGATGCAGGGGTGAGCGAAGCGGCTCTCGGACACGCGCCGGGCACGTCTGGACAGCACATGGGACCAGACAAGTTCACGGTTCGCAGCTTGGATTTCCACTACGGCGACTTCCAGGCGCTGGCGGACATCACGGTCGGCATCAGGCGTCACGCGGTGACTGCGTTCATCGGTCCATCGGGCTGCGGCAAGTCGACATTCCTGCGATGTCTGAATCGAATGAACGACCTGATCCCAGGGACACGGGTCGACGGATCGGTCCTACTCGACGGCGAAGACGTGTACGCACCCGGCGTGGATCCGGTCGATCTGCGACGGCGAGTAGGGATGATCTTCCAGCAGCCCAACCCCTTCCCGATGTCGATCTACGACAATGTGGCGTACGGTCCGCGACTCCATGGCATCAGGAAGAAGTCCGAACTCGACGCGGTCGTGGAGAAGTCGCTGACGCGTGCGAACCTGTGGAAGGAGGTCGTCGACATCCTTCCAAGGGGCGGGTTGACCCTCTCGGGCGGACAGCAGCAGCGGCTGTGCATAGCCCGTGTCCTGGCGGTGGAGCCCGAGGTCCTTCTGATGGACGAGCCGTGCTCGGCCATCGACCCCACCTCTGTCCAGAAGATCGAGGACCTGATGGTCGAACTCAAGGACCGCATCACGATCGTCATCGTGACCCACAACATGCAGCAGGCGGCGCGCGTGAGCGACTTCACGGCGTTCTTCCTCCAGGAGAAGCTGGGCGAGGCGGCCCGACTGATCGAGTTCGACCGGACCTCCTCGATCTTCACCAGCCCGAAGGACCGGCGGACAGAGGACTACATCACGGGACGGTTCGGCTAGGCCCCAAGGTCGCGTCGACGGCGTGCGGGAGCGGGGTCGCCGGGTGTGCGCGACGGGGACGGACGGCGCGTATAATGGCTGGATTCCCGGATGAACGGTCCGGGAATGATGAGTACACAGACCACGGAAGGGTGCGGTAGCAATGCGCGAGAACTTCCGACAGGAGCTGAAGGACAGCAGGACCGAGGTCCTCTCGATCGGTCGGGCGGTCGTCGAGCAGACGAAAAGCGGCGTCAGGGCTCTGATCGAAGGCGACCTCGACCTCGCCGAGAGGGTCATCGCGGCCGACGACGAGATCGATCACAGGACGCTGGCCGTCGAAGAGCATTCGCTCGAGATAATCGCGACGCAGTTCCCTGTCGCTCGCGACCTTCGGCTGCTGCACTCGCTGACCTACATCTCCATCCACATGGAGCGCATGGGCGACCTCGCGCTCAACATCGCCAAGGCGGCCAGGCGCACCGCCGGCCGTCGCGGCCCGCAGACGCTGTACGACCTCATCGAGGCTCAGGGCAATCTCGTCCATCGCGTGCTCGAAGCCTGTCTGGAGGCGCTCGAGAAGGGCGATCTGGAACTGGCGCGCAAGCTGCCCGAACTCGACGAGCCGATCGACCATCTGTTCAAGCAGTTCTTCCGGGAACTTGCGCGCCTGCACACCGAGGAGGACATCGAGTGGGCTTCGTCCATGGTGCTGGCGGCCAGGTACCTGGAACGGATAGCCGACAACGCCGTGGATATCGGTGAACGCCTGCAGTACATGTTGACCGGGGCGTTCGAGCCGATCCTGGACCACACGCAGGAGGTCAGCCCGGCGGTCGGAGGGCCGGCCGCCGGCGCCGAGAAGTGAGCGCCATCGCGGAGCGATATCGGGCCGTCCGCGCACAGATCGCCGACGCGGCCGACATCGCCGGCCGCGATCCCGCGGGCATCACTCTGGTGGCGGTGACCAAGACCGTCGGCGTCACGGAGATCGCGCAGGCCATCGCGGCGGGCATGGCTGACTTCGGCGAGAACCGGGCGCAGGAATTCGTCGGCAAGCGCGGCCTGTTCCCGGACGTGCGCTGGCACTTCATCGGAACCCTGCAAACGAACAAGATCAAGCAGGTGGTCGGGCGCGCTCACCTCATCCACTCCGTCGACTCCCTTCACCTGCTCAGCGCGATCGATCGCCAGGCCCGCGAGATCGAGGTAGTACAGCCGGTACTCCTGCAGGTGAGTGTCTCGGCCGAGCCCACAAAGCACGGGATGAACTACGAGGACGCCGAGGAGTGCGTCCGCGCCGCGTGCGGGATGCCGGGCGTCGAAGTCCGCGGCCTGATGACCATGGCGCCGCTGTCTCGTCCGGAATCGGTGCGCTGGGTGTTTCGCGAGTGCGCGTCCTGGCTCGGAAGGCTGGAGTCCCTGCATTGCGGCGAGGCGGAACTCGTCGAGCTGTCCATGGGAATGACCAACGATTTCGGCGTGGCGATCGAAGAAGGCGCTACCATAGTGCGAGTCGGCGGGGCTATATTCGGGCGGTAGGATCGATCAAGAGGCTTTGGCGCGGAGACTCGCCGGCTCGCGACCTTGCGCTTCGCTCAGACCTAGGAGACCGCGGATATGGGTGTCATGCACCGCATCAAGGTGATGCTCGGCCTGGCCGACGACTACGACGAATACGACGAGGGCTACTACGACGAGGAGGACGAGGACGCGGAATACGCGACCTCGCGATCGCAGTCGAGCCCGTCGAGTCCCTACGGGTCGGATCCCGCATCGGTGCGCCGGATCAGCCGCGAGCCGGACGTCGCCCGCGCCCGCGAAGCCGCGCCGGTGCTGCGCAGCGTCGCTCCCGCAGACCCCTCGGCCTCCCCTCCACAGGTCCGCATCCACTCCGTCGAGCCCAAGTCGTTCTCCGAGGCGCAGTCGATCGCAGACAAGTTCAAGGCGGGTCAGCCGGTGATCATCAACCTTGCGATGACCGATTCCGACCTGGCCAAGCGTCTCTTGGACTTCGCGTCCGGGCTCACCTACGGGCTGGGCGGGGGGCTGCAGAAGGTCTCCGACAAGGTGTTCATGCTGACGCCCGCGAACGTCGATCTCACCGCGGGCGCGGCCGTGCGGTCACGCGACGGCGGCATGTTCACACTCGAGTAGTCCACGCGGCGCGACAGCGTCGTTGCCTGCGTCCCTCGGGACGCGATGAGGGGCGGATCGTATGGCGGGTCGTGCACGTCTGGTCATCATCGGCGGCGGAAGGATGGGCGAGGCCATCGTCGGCGGACTGCTGGCGGCCGGCACGTTCGAGGCCTCCGACATCACCGTGGTCGAGCCCGACCCTGTCCGCCGCGAGACGCTTCAGGCCGCGCACGGCGTGCGCTGCGCGCCGGACACCGAGGGCGAGCTCAAGGGTGCGGCGACGGTGCTGCTGGCGGTGAAGCCACAGGTGATCGATGATGTCGTGCGATCCCTCGCAGGCCAAGTCCCCGGCGGGGCGGTCGTGGTATCCATCGCCGCGGGAGTCTGCTGTGCACGACTCGAGTCGCTTCTGCCACCCGGCACGCCGGTCATCCGTGTGATGCCGAACACGCCCGCCCTGGTCCGCGAAGGCATGTCGGTCATCAGCGGCGGAGGTGAGGCGACGCGGGCGCAGGTCGAGGACGTGCGAAGCATGTTCGCCGCGGTCGGCGATGCGGTCGTGCTCGAGGAGAGGCATCAGGACGCCGCCACAGCGATCTCCGGATCCGGCCCGGCCTACGTCGCCATGTTCGTGGACGCGCTGGCACGATCCGGAGTGAGGCAGGGGCTCACTCGCGACGTCGCCCAGCGGCTCGCCTTGCAGACCCTGCGCGGCACCGCAGAGCTGCTGGCGGTGACAGGTCAGCACCCCGAGTCCCTGGTCGATGCCGTGTCGAGCCCCGGCGGCACGACGATTGCGGCCATCGAGGCGCTGGAATCGCGGGGATTCCGCTCGTCGGTCGGGGAAGCGGTCGCGGCGGCCGTGCGTCGCTCGAAGGAACTCGGCTCGTGAACTCCTTCGCCGTCGTTCGCTTCGTCGTGCAGATGATCGGTCTCTACGAGTTGCTCATCTTCGCCTATGCGCTCATGTCGTGGTTCCGTGGTCTGGGCGGCATTTTGGTGGCCGTCTACGGCTTCCTCGAGACCGTCTGCGAACCCTTCGTAGGGCTCGTCCGTCGCGTGCTGCCCAGTTCCCTGGCGGGAGGTTCCGGGATCGACCTGTCGCCGATGGCGGCGATGCTCATCCTCATCATCATGCAGAACCTGGTCGAGAGCGTCTTCCTCTAGGCGGTCAACCGCATCCGCCCGCGCCGCCGAAGGTCCGTGATCCGACCGCGCGCTACCCGTCGGGTTGACTGTCTCGAGCGCTCGGTAGTGGTATCGTGTAGCGTCAGACCGCGAGCGGCGAGATGCGCATGCATCCTCTCTTCTGCTCGCTGTCCCTCATGCGCTTCGTGTCGTGAAAGGAACGACGGGTCATGAAACTCACCCCGCTCGACATACACCACAAGGAGTTCCGCCTCGCTCTGCGCGGCTACAACCAGGAGCAGGTCGACCAGTTCCTGGACGAGGTCGCGGACGAACTGGAGCGCCTGTTCAAGGAGAACATCAGCCTCTCCGAGAAGCTGGAAGTCGCGAACGAGAGGGTGCGCTCCTACTCCGAGATAGAGAAGACGCTGCACAACACGATGCTGGCGGCGCAGACCTCGGCCGAGGACATCAAGGCGAAGGCCGCCAAGGAAGCCGACGTCCTCCTGCGCGACGCGGAGCTCAAGGCGAAGGAACTCGTGCAGACTGCTCTGTCCGAGAAGCAGAAGACGCAAGCCGAGTTCATGACGATAAAGGCGGCCGAGGACGAGTTCCGCATGAAGTTCCGCGGCGTCCTGGAAGACTACATGCGCAAGATCCACGAGATCCCCGTCGCGGCCGATGCCGCGGGGCTCGTCGGGTTGACTATGTCGCCCACGTTCGCCCCGGAAGGCGCGGAACCCGCGTACGCACCTCCATCGGCGGCGGGCGAGACCCCCGGCGACCCACCGCCGTCCGACGCGGCACCGGCGACCGATCCCGGGACCGCCGCCGAGCCCGTGCCTCCGATGTCTTTCGAGGCCGTCTCTGCGGACGCCGGCGATCCCGCTCGCCCGCACGCCCGCCTGGTGCGCTCCCCGGGCGAGGACACAGGGCCGCTTGCGGCCGATCCCCCGCAGACCGGTTTCGTGAATTCACTGACGCTGGGTGAGGTCGAAGGTCCGGACCTTCGTCCCGACGTCCCGACCTTCGTGGATCCGGTCGAGTTCCCCGTGGGGCGGTTCGGCTCCGTGGGCGAACGCGACAGCGACACGGACATCGAGCAGATCGACTGACCCGTTTCGCGAGGGGGCGTTGTAGGCGATCATGGGCCCCGCGCGCATCGCCGTGCACGTCACGACGAAGGCCGGCCGCAACGAGGTGGGGGAGTGGTCGGACGACGAGTTGTCGGTGCGCGTGACGACGGTCCCCGAGGGCGGCAAGGCCAACGCCACCGTATGTTCGGTCGTGGCGAAGGCGCTGGGCGTCTCCAAGTCATCGGTGCGGGTGGTGCGCGGGAAGACCTCCCGTCACAAGTTGCTGGAGGCCGACGGTGTCGACGATCAGACAGCCCGCGCGATACTGGGGCCACGCGCGGTTTGACCCCCGTGATGCTCGTGCGCTAGCCTTGCCCGTACAGGTGGCGCCCTAGGACGCCGCAGCATCGCAATAGAGGCTACGACGGGGACGAGTAGTGGAGTAGTCTGCCCGTCCGGCAGCGAGCGGGGACAGTGCAAGCCCGCGGACGCGGCGCTCCATCGAACATCACCTCACCATGCTTCGGACCGAACGAGCGCCTGCGGGTCGCCAAGTAGGCTCCGACGGGATCGCCGCCCGTTATCAATCGGCGACCGAGTGGCGCGCTGACATCCCTGGCGGGAGTCGGCGCAAGCTGGGTGGTACAGCGGAGTGCACGTTCCTGACGCAGGCGCGCTTCGTCCCGGCTATGACGTGGACGAGTGCGCCTTTTGTGTGCCCCCAGAGGCGCGACGAGGACGGAAGGGTCGGAGATGGCCGAGACGCCTGACTACAAGCAGACCATGAACCTGCCAAAGACGGACTTCCCGATGCGGGCGAACCTCGCCCAGCGCGAACCCGAGTGGCTGGCGTTCTGGGACAGGATGGACGTATACGCCCGTTCGCTCGAGGCGAACGCCGGCGGGCCCGACTTCATCCTCCATGACGGCCCGCCCTACGCCAACGGCCATATCCACATGGGCACCGCCTTCAACAAGGTGTTCAAGGACCTCGTCGTCAAGTACAAGTCGATGCGAGGGTTCCGATCGCCGTATGTGCCCGGATGGGACTGTCACGGCCAGCCGATCGAACACCAGGTGGAGAAGGATCTCGGTCCCGATCGCATGAGGACCACCACCCAAGCCGAGTTGCGCACTCTCTGCCGTGACTACGCCATGAGGTTCGTGAAGATCCAGGGCGATGAGTTCAAGAGGCTGGGGGTCCGGGGTGACTTCGCGGAGCCGTACCTGACACTCAATCACTCATACGAAGCCGGCGATGTCCGGGTGTTCGCGGAGATGTACAGGCGCGGGATGATCTACAAGGGCCGGAAGCCCATCCACTGGTGTCACCGATGCAAGACGGCGCTCGCCGAGGCCGAGATCGAATACGCCGACGAGAGCAGCGACTCCATCTACGTGAGGTTCATGCTCACCGGCAAGCCTGAGCCTTGGTCTGAGGTAGAGGGTGATATCTCTGTCCTCATCTGGACGACGACGCCATGGACCCTCCCCGCCAACGTGGCCGTCGCGCTGTCGGCGGACGCCGAATACGTCGCCGTGCGGTCGGACGGACACGTGATGATCCTGGCAGAGCAGCTGGTCGCGCCCGTCGCCCAGACACTCGAGTGGACCGGGTACGAGGTCCTTCCGGGCCGGGTCAAGGGCTCTGAGCTCTCGGGCCTGCGCTACGTCCTCCCGGTCCACACGGACCGCACCGGCGTGATCATCACGGGCGACCACGTCGACCTCTCCACGGGAACGGGAGCGGTGCACACCGCTCCCGGTCACGGCGAGGACGACTACCTGGTCGGCGCCCGGTTCGATCTCCCCGCGCCCATGCCCGTCGACGACGACGGCATGTTCGACGAGGGGGGCGGGCCTTTCACCGGCCTGCACGTCGACAAGGCCAATCCCGTGATCATCGAGTGGCTGCGCGACCGAGGCGTCCTTGCCCACGCCGGCAGGACGTCGCACAGCTACCCGCACTGTTGGCGGTGCAAGAAGCCGGTGATCTTCCGCGCGACCGAGCAGTGGTTCGTGTCGATGGACGACACCGGCCTGCGCCGGGAGGCGCTCGCGGCTGTGGAGTCGGTCGAGTGGGTGCCCGGCTGGTCGGTCAACCGGATAGGGTCGATGGTCGCGGACCGGCCGGACTGGTGCATCTCTCGCCAGCGCGCCTGGGGCGTCCCGATCCCCGTCTTCGAATGCACCGCGTGCGGCGGGATCGTCGCGGACGACGTGACCTTCGCGGCGGTGGAGCAGCTCTTCGCCACGGAAGGCGCCGACGCCTGGTTCACGCGCGCGCCGTCGGATTACCTGCCCGATGGGGTCGCGTGTCCCCGCTGCGGCGGGACCGACCTTCGACCGGAGACCGACATACTGGACGTGTGGTTCGAGTCGGGCGTCTCTCACACCAGCGTGCTTATGGCCAGGGACGGCCTGAGCTATCCAGCCGACCTCTACCTCGAAGGTTCCGACCAGCACCGGGGATGGTTCCAGTCGGCGCTTCTGACCGCCGTGGGGGCCTACGGGTCGGCGCCGTTTCGGGCGGTGCTGACGCACGGGTTCATCGTCGACGGAGCGGGTCGCAAGATGTCGAAGTCTGTGGGCAACGTCGTCAGCCCGCTGGTCGTGGTCAAGCGATACGGCGCCGATGTCGTTCGCCTCTGGGCCGCCTCCGCAGACTACTCGCAGGACGTCAGCGTGAGCGATGAGATCCTTGAGCGGACAGCTGAGGCCTACCGGCGGATCCGAAACACGTTCCGGTTCCTGCTCTCGAACCTGGACGACTTCGATGTGGCGGACTCCGTGGACGCGAACCAGATGCTCGAACTCGACAGGTATGCGATGGCGACGCTCTCCGACCTGGTGGAGCGAGTGACGGCGGCCTACGACGAATGGCAGTACCACCGCGTCTACCGGGCCGTCTATGACTACTGTGTCGTCGATCTCTCCTCGTTCTACCTGGACGTGCTGAAGGACCGCCTGTACTCGGACACGGCCGACTCGCTTGGCAGAAGAAGCGCGCAGACGGTGCTGGCGGCGGTGCTCACGGCCATGGTCAGACTGGTCGCGCCGATACTGACCTTCACCTCCGAGGAGATCTGGCAGTTCATGCCGTCCGCCCTGCGTGGTGGAGCGGAGTCGGTCCAGCTCGCGGGATGGCCGGATCCCGTCGGAGGCTCCACGGATGACGCGGAGTTGCGTGCCGCCTATGCGACTGTGCTCGTGGTGCGCGACGAAGTGACCAGGGCGCTTGAGGCGGCACGAAACGAGGGCGTGATCGGGAAGAGCCAGGAGGCGAAAGTCCTGCTCAAAGTCCCGCCGGCGGCGTTCGACATCCTGAAGGCACGAGGAGGCCGAGAGTTGGCCGACATGCTGATAGTGTCCGAGGTCGAACTCGAGAGCGCGGAGCCCGCGGACGCCGACAATGCGTTCGTGGTCGACGTAGTGGTCAGGCGCGCGGACGGCGTCAAGTGTCCGCGTTGCTGGAACATCCGCTCCGATGTCGGGTCGGACCCCTCCGATCCGGCCCTGTGCGCCCGCTGCGCGGCGGTCGTCGCGACGCTGTGAGGCGAGAACGTCGTCAAGGCCGCTCGGCATCGAATGGCGCGGCGATGGTATACTCATGAACGGCGCGACCCCTGCACCATTCGGGGGTCGTCATGCGTATGTGCGATGTGCACACCCCCCCACGCACGCGGAGGATAGTCATACATGGACGCCACGATGCTCGCAGAGATGAAGGCGCTATTGGAAGCCGAGCGCGCCAGGCTCGCCGAGGAACTCGTCGACCTGGAACGCGACAGCTCGACCAGCCTCTCGGACCAGAGCGGCGAGAACAACTATCGCGATCACATGGCTGACCAGGGCACCGCCACTTTCGGCAAGGAACTGGAGATGTCCTTGGAGGGGGCGGCGCGAGACCTGTACGCCCAGGTCCAGCGTGCTCTCGACCGGATCGAGACCGACTCCTACGGCGCATGCGTGCGCTGTGGCAAGTCGATCCCGCCCGAGCGCCTGCGCGCCGTTCCGGCGGCGGAACTCTGCATCAAGTGCAAGGAATGGGAAGAGTCGCGGTAGTGGGGCGACGCCCCGCGGCGTTGTTCGCCTCAGTGTTCGCCGCCATAGTCGTGCTGGATCAAGCCAGCAAGGCGGCGGTCCGCTCCGTGATGGCGCCTCCGGGGACGTCGGTCCCGCTCCTGGGTCAGTTCTTGAGGCTCACCTACGTGCGCAACACGGGTGCGGCGTTCGGCATCTTTCCCGGTCGAGGCTCCGTCTTCGTGACGGTGTCGGTCCTGGTGCTGGTGGGAGTCGCGGTATACGTGTGGCGCGTCAGGCCGACCAGGAAGGTGCTCGTCACGGCTCTCGCTCTGCTCTCGGCCGGGGCCTCGGGCAATCTGATCGACCGTCTCCTCTCCGGGCGGGTCACCGACTTCATCGAGTTTCCCTCCTTCCCTGTGTTCAATGTGGCGGACTCGTCGATCACTTTCGGCGTGAGCCTGCTCGTCTGGTGGGTCCTGTTCGGCCCGGCGGAACACTCTGCGGCGTGTCCGACTCCGATCGCGGACGGTGCCACCGTGGATGACGCCACTGTCTCGACTGGCGCGGCCGGAGAGACGCTCACCGACTCCGGGAGTCATGCGTCCCCGCCCGACAACGCGGACCCTGACACAAAGACGGGCTGAGCTCCGTGCTGCCCATCCTTCTCCACATCGGACCGCTCGAGGTCTACTCATACGGGGTCACGCTGGCCCTCGCGTTCGTCGCCGGATGGGGCGTCGCGAGGTGGTACCTTCCCAGGCGCGGCGTTTCCGGCGCGCTGGCGACCGATGCGGTGCTGGCCGCGGTCGCGGGGGGTGTCGCGGGCGCCAGGATCCTGCACGTCGCCGGCGACTGGAACACGTACGCGGCGCATCCGCTTTGGATCTTCATGCTGCAGCGCGGCGGCATGGTGTTCTATGGAGGACTCGTCGGCGGCGGCGCGGCCGTCTCGGCCTACGTGATGCTCCGCGGACTGCCGGTTGCCCACATCGCTGACGCGGCGGCGCTGGCGGTGCCTCTGGGTTCGGCCATCGGCCGCGTGGGGTGCTTCATGAACGGATGCTGCGCGGGTCGACCTACGTCGAGTTGGATGGGCGTCTCATTTCCGTCGTCCTCAGTGCCCTTGGTGCCCGCCCAACTGATCGACTCGACCGCGAACCTCCTGATCTTCGTCGTCATGCTGCGCCTGGCCACATTGCCGCGTCTGCGCCCCGGCACGATGTGGTGGCTACTGCTGACGCTGTATCCCGTCGCCCGCTTCGGTGTCGAGGCCCTGCGGGTCAACCCGACCCTGGCCATGGGCCTGACCCAGGCACAATGGATATCCGTCCCTGTGTTCCTCGCGGGGGTCGCAGGGCTGACTTGGACTCTGACCGGGAACAGAAGGAGCGGGGAAGGGCGGGAGGATGGCTGACAAGGGGCTGCTGACACACACGGTCAGGGGGGACGAGGCCGACAGCCGCATTGACGTGCTGCTGGCCGAGGTCGACCTGGTCGCCAGCCGGGCGTTCGCCCAGAAGCTGATCGAGCGAGACTGCGTCCGGGTGAACGGCCAGACCGTGAACAAGCGGCACAAGGTGCGGTCGGGTGACCGCATCACGGTCGAGATACCCCCCTCCGAGCAGTCCGAACTCGTGGCGGAAGACATCGCCTTGGACGTGCGGTTCGAGGACTCCGACATGATCGTGCTCAGCAAGGCGGCCGGGATGGTGGTCCATCCCGCGCAGGGGCACTGGTCCGGGACGCTGGTGCACGCGCTCCTCGGCCACGGCGACGAGTTGGGTACGCTGGCGGGAGAGGAGCGGCCCGGCATCGTGCACCGTCTCGACAAGGACACCTCCGGTCTGATGATGGTCGCCAAGAACGACGACTCCCAGCGCGCGCTGTCATCCGCGATCAAGCAGCGGCTGGTCGACCGCCGCTATCTGGCGCTGGTGCATGGGCGTATCGTGCCTGACAGCGGGCTGATCGACGCCCCGGTGGGGCGACACCCGAAGGACAGGCAGAAGATGTGGGTGACGGACGCCTCGGGCTCGCGGCAGGCGGTCACCTCGTTCCGGGTCCTCGAGCGCTTCGAGGCGGGGGACGTCGACGACGGCTACACCCTCATCGAGTGCAAGCTGCAGACGGGTCGCACCCACCAGATCCGCGTCCACACCGCCTACATACAGCATCCGGTGGTGGGCGACCAGGTCTACGGGAGGCGGCACGTGAAGACCGATCTCGGGCTCACCCGGCAGTTCCTGCACAGCTACAGCCTGGCCTTCGAACACCCGGCCACGGGCGAGCACCTCGTGCTCGTCGACGAGCTTCCGCCGGACCTCGCCGACGCTCTGGCCGGCCTTGCCGGTCGCAGCGTGGGGCGTACGGAAGCAGGCTTCGAGATCGTTCCGGTGGTGACGCCGAAAAAGGGGTGAGGGTCCCGCGGTACCCTGCGGTACCTGGCGGCGCCCCGCGTGTCTCTCACGCGCATGTCGGGCATAATCAGGTGTGCCAGCCGGTTGGAGCGGTGATTGAGAGGAGGGGCCGTGGGCAAGCGCGTGCTTGTCGTGGAGGATGACGCTCAGAACTCGTATCTGATCGGGTTCATCCTCGAGAAGAGCGGCTACGAGGTGACCAGCGCTTCGGACGGCGAGCAGGCCGTCGCCGAGGTCGAGAAATCGGTTCCGGACCTCATCCTCATGGACATGCTCCTCCCCAAGATGAATGGCTACGAGGCCACCCGTCGCATCAAGGCGCGACCGGAGAGCAAGGACGTGCCGATCGTCGCGCTGACCGCGTATTCCATGAAGGGCGACCGCGAGAAGATCCTCGAGAGCGGCTGTGACGGCTACATCAGCAAGCCGATCGACCCCGAGACCTTCGTCTCGGAGATGGAAGAGTACATCCGACCGTCCTAGAGGTCGGGACACACGACCGGTGACCCGAGTCGAGCCGGAGGTGACATGCGAGTCCTGGTCGTCGAGGATGACGAGTCGAGCCGCTACCTGATCTCCTCGTTGCTGCGCGGTTACGGCAACGAGGTGGTCGAGGCCGTGGACGGCGTGGACGCGCTTGAGAAGGCCCGCGCCACGCCCGTGGACGTCGTCGTCACCGACATCCTCATGCCGAGAATGGACGGCTACGCTCTCTGCAGAGAGTGGAAGGCCGACCCCGAGTTGTCCAAGGCGCCGCTGATCCTCTACAGCGCCTCGTATACCGATCCCGCCGATCAGCGTTTCGCCGAGAGTCTCGGGGCGGACGCGTTCTTCGTGAAGCCCCAGGAGCCCGACGTGCTGGTCGCCCGCATCGAGGAAGTCCTGCGAAAGCACCAGGCGACCGCCGCGAGTCCGCGCAGCGCCCAGCCCCGGGAAGAGACCGAGGTGCTCCGGGAGTACAACGAGCGTCTCGTGAGCAAGCTTGAGGAGAAGCTGGTCGAACTGGCGGATGCCAACGAGGACCTGCGCATGGCGATCAACGTGCTGTCGGACGAGGTGGACGTCAAGAAGACCCTGATAGAGCAGCTCACCAGCGACGTGCGCGAGCGTGAGCGCGCGCAGGCGGAGCTTCGTGTCGCCAACCAGACCATGGACGTGGTGATCAGGGAGTCGCCGGTGCCGATCGTCGTCCTGGATCCGGAGTTCAAGGTCTTGCTGTGGAATCCTGCCGCCGAGGATCTCTTCCAGGTCAAAGCCGAGGACGCGATCGGGCGGTTCTACCCTGCGGTCCCGGAAGACCAGCGGGAGGAGTTCACGCGGATGTACGGCCCCCTGGTCCGCGGCGAAGTCGAATGGACCCTGCACGACGTGCGGCGCGTCCGCGCCGACGGCAGCACCGTGGACCTTCTGGTCCACGCGGTAGGGCTGCACCAGGAAGGACGTGTCACCGGGATGCTCGGCGTCTACCAGGACATGACCGAGGCCCGGCACATCGAGATGGTGAAGTCGGACTTCGTGTCGATGGTGTCTCACGAGCTGCGCACGCCGCTGACATCTCTCATCGGGTACAGCGACATGCTGGAGGCGATGGACGTCAGGGCGGATCCCGACCTGGTTCATCGGCTGCTCGGCAAGATCCGCGACCGCGGCGACCACATGCGCCGCCTGATCGACGACCTCATCGACGTGTCGCAGATCCAATCCGGCCCGCTGTCCCTGGATCTCGCAAGGGTCGACATCGAGGAGCTTGTCCGTGCCCAGGCGGAATCGACCCCGATGTCGGAACGTCACCACCTGGTGTTCGAGGTCGAGGGCCGGCTTCCGTCCGTCAGAGTGGATCGCGAACGGATGCGCAAGGTCCTGTCGCACCTTCTCGACAACGCAGTGAAGTACTCTCCTGAGGGTGGCGACGTCTCGGTACGCCTGTCTTCGGAGGGAGGCTTCGTGCGCATAGCCGTCAGTGACCAGGGCGTCGGGCTAGCGCCGAACGATACCCGGCACATCTTCGATCCTCTGACCCAAGGAGACATGTCGGACACGCGTTCGTTCGGAGGAGTCGGAGTGGGGCTGTTCCTCGCGCGCCAGATCATCGGGGCGCATCGAGGACGGCTCGAGGTCGACAGCACCCCGGGCGAGGGCTCCACGTTCACGGTCTTCCTTCCCGCCGCCTGATACGGAGACAGATGGAACTCACTCAGCGTGTCCTTCTCGTGGAGGACGAGCGTTCGATCCGCGATGCTGTGGCCGCCTACCTCGAGCGCGAAGGGTTCTGGGTCACGGCGGTCGAGGATGGTGCCCAGGCCCTGGCCGCGGCCGAGCGCAAACCCTTCGACCTGGTCGTGCTCGATCTCAATCTGCCGAAGGTGTCGGGCGAGGAGGTCTGTCGCCGTCTCCGCGATGTCTCCGACGTTCCGATCATCATGCTGACTGCGAAGGATGCCGAGGAACAGCGCGTTCACGGATTCGAGATCGGCGCCGACGACTATCTGGTGAAGCCGTTCAGCCCGCGAGAGCTCATCGCCAGAGTGAGGGCGCTGCTCCGCCGTGCCCATTCCGACTCGGATCCCCAACGCGACAGGATCGAACACGCCGGCCTGGTCATCGACCTCCCGTCCCACCGGGTGCACCTGGACGGGGTGGAACTCGACCTGACCGCCAGCGAGTACAAGCTGCTGGTGACGTTGGCAAGGTACCCGGGTCGCGTGTACCCGCGAATGGAGCTGGTCGAAAAGGTGCTGGGCTACGACTTCGAGGGCTATGAGAGGGCAATCGACAGTCACGTGAAGAACCTGCGCGCCAAGCTCGACGACGACCCGCGCCAGCCGCGCTTCATTCAGACCGTCACCGGGGTGGGCTATCGCTTCGAGCCGGCGGAGCATCAGCCGGCTCCAGACAGAGTCTAGGACATGCGGCGCTTCGGGCTCGGCGCTCAACTCGGCGTGGCGTTCGCGGTCGTCGCGGCGCTGACAGCCATGCTCGCGGCGGGCATCTCCACGTGGTCGTGGCAGAACACGTTCGACGACTATGTCAGGGAAAGGGTGCAGTCCGACGCCAACTACCTGGCCAACTACGCCGCCAGCACGTGGGAGACCTTCGGGGGGACGTGGAACCCTCAGTCTCTCGCCCAGATCGCATCGATCGGCGCCGTCAGGGGACTGAGGGTCCAAGTGCTCGACGAGTATGGGAACGTGCTGGTCGACAGCATCACGCTCACGGTCCATTCGACGATGCCGGGGGTTCCCGGTCCCACCATCGGCCAGCCGACGGGCACCGGCTCCCCATCGTTTCCGATGACGAAACCCGTGGTTTCCGTGCCGGTGTACGTGGACGAGACGAGGGTGGGCTCGGTGCTCGTGTCCTCGGCCTCGCCCGGCACCTTCCTGACAGACCAGGACGTGCGCTTCCGCAACGCGTCTTCTTCGGGGCTGTTGATAGCCGCGCTGCTTGCGGTGGCGCTCGCCACGGCCGGCGGGGTCGCATACTCGCGCATCTTCAGCCGACCGATCGAGAAGGTGACGCGAACGGCTGCCGCGCTGAGGGCCGACAGCAGGGACGCCCGAACGGAGATGACCGGGGACGACCCCGTCGGGGTGCTCGGGCGGACGCTGGACGAGATGGCCGACGCGATCCAGACGGAGCGAGAATTCGAGCGGCGCTTCACGGCCGACGTCGCGCACGAACTCCGCACGCCGCTTCAGGCCATCCAGGCGACGGTGGAGGCGATGCAGGACGGCGTCCTCCCCGCGGACTCCGAGCATCTCGGTATCGTGCGTGATGAGACAGTCCGCCTCGGCAGACTCGCCCACAGCATCCTGGAGCTCTCGCGTCTCGAGAACCGCACTGCGCCGATGCGGGCGGCGCCCCTGGACCCGGCGGTTCCGCTGTCGCGCTCGGTGGAGACGCATCGCGCCCTGCTGGAGTCCCTCGATCTTGAACTGGTCGAGGACATCGAGGAGGGGGCCACGGTGATCGGCGACTCCGACCGGCTGACACAGGCCTTCGGCAACCTCATCGCCAACGCGGCCCACTACACGCCGGCCGGGGGGACGGTGGCGGTGAGGCTCGCCATCTCCCCGACGAACGCCGTGGCCACGGTGAGGGATACGGGTATCGGGATAGACGAATCGGACCGCGACCGAGCGTTCGACCGCTTCTGGCGCTCCGAGGGTGCCCGGGAGCGCGTTCGCGCCGGATTCGGCGTCGGCCTCTCGATAGTCAGGGAAATCCTCGGGCAGCACGGAGGCGATGTATCCCTGGCGGCCAACGAGGGTGGTCCGGGGACCACCGTCACGGTGCGGCTGCCTCTCGCCGAGCGCTCGGGGCGCCAGACCGTCTGACACGTGAGGTTCTCAGAGCGTCAGCGCGCCGACAGCGTCACCGGGATCTCGAGCACATCCTCGCGGCTGCCATCCTTGGGCGAGAGCGTGAAGACGCGGATCCTGGAGGGGCCATGGTCGAAGGCGCGTCCGGGCACGGTCGCGACCCATGTCCCTCGAGTCCCCGTGCCCGAGGACGCCATCACCCTGCGCCGCGCGCGCACTCTGCCGGATCGGTCGACGATCTCCAGATTGTGAACGGCCTCGAAGACGTTGGAGGTGCCCCGGATGCGGATCGACGCGGCGCTGTCATCGACCGGCTGGCCCCAGGATGGGGCCTCGACAAGGACAGGAGGCGCCGACGACTCGAAGTCCGAGCGCCTCTGGGGTGTGTCGACTATGATGCCCTCGCCGCCAAGGGCCTTGATGCGCTTGCCGTCGAGTTTGAAGAGGACGCCGCTCACCCCTGGGAACTGGGTCGCGGTGTACACCACCTGGGCGAGCCGGATCGTCATGGAGAGAGTGCCGCCGCCCGACTGGTAGCGCGAGGTGAGATCGATCGTGGCGACGCCGCCCTTAACGCTGATGCCGCGCAGGGCGGTCCCCTCCGGGATGACGGTGCCTATGCCGCCGGCCTTCTCGGCCGCCGTCGGACCGGCCAGCAGGGACCGGATCGCGGCGCCGAGCACGCCCTTCGTGTAGGCAGCGGTGCGGTATACCGGTTGCACGTGCTCACCGCGACCCAGGTAGACCCTGAAGGTGACTCGGCGGGTGCGAGGTGCGTCGTCCGAGTCGCTTGCGGCGGGCGTCGGGGATGGACTCGGGGACGGTGCGACCGTGGCCGGTGCGGGGGTCGCGGCGGGCGACTGAGCGGCACCCGGCGTGGTGGTGCCCGATGGCGCGCAGGCCACGAGAAACGCAGTCGCCACGAGAAGGGAAGTCGCGACGATCGTCGCCGCCGTCGAGCCCGATCTCTTCGTGACTTTCATGGCGGTCCCCCTCTCGCCCGCGCCACGCGCGGGCGGCCCATTCACAATGGATTGTGCCCCGATTCCGGGTCGAGAGCACGCGAGGGCTGATAAGATATGGACCTGCGGACGCCACAGGGTCAGCGGAAGGACGCGAGCTATGAAGACAAAGGGCTTTGCGCGGCTACTGGCGTGCGCGATCTTCGCGATCGTCGCCACCACTTCGACGGCCGCGTACGCGGCGCCCGTCCGCCTGACCGACAACGACTACGACGACACGCTGCCGGCGGCAGGCAGAAGCAGCATCGTCTGGATGGCGAAGGTCGGCGGCGCCGACGACGAGATCATGTACTTCGACGGCACCACGGTGCGGCAGCTCACCGACAACGACTACGAGGACTTCAACCCCAGGATGAGCGGCAACCAGGTCGTCTGGGAGGCCACCCCGGACAACCTGGACCGCGAGATATTCATGTCCGACGGCTCGCGAGTCATCAGGCTCACCGACAACGACCAGCAGGACGAGTCTCCAGACATCGACCAGGGTCTGGTGACATGGCAGCACAAGGACGACGCCGCCGGCGGCCTCGACTGGGAGGTATGGGTCTCCGACGGGGTGGACACCGCGGCGCTCACCGACAACGGCGTCGACGACTTGGCGCCCCGGATCGCCGGCGCCGACGTCGTCTGGCACGCGTGGGATGGCCACGATTTCGAGATCATGGGGCGTGACGGGACCAGGACCGTCCAGGTCACCGACAACCTGGTCGACGACATGTTCCCCGACCTGAGCCAGAGTCTGGTCGCGTGGCAGACCTGGGAGACCGACGAGCCGGACATCGCGGTGTTCGACGGTACGACCACGAAGCTCATCACCAACGACATCAACATGGACGGCCCGCCCGAGGTGGATGGCAAGCGGGTCACCTGGGAGAAGGGCAAGCTCACGGACCCGAGCGGGCCTTTCCCGAGTGACCTCCGGCAGGTGATGCTCTACGACGGTGCCGGCGTCCGCATGCTGACCGACCCCAACGGCGTCGCGGGGCACTATCCCCATGTCAGCGGCGACGTGGTCGCCTGGACGGCAGGCAACAAGTACGAGGCCGTGGGCGTCTTCAACGGGATCTCCGGAAGCATCCGGAGACGCATGGGTTCTCGTGACGGCAATGCGCAGGTCGCCGGACGGCTGCTGGTGTGGCAGGCGCTGGTCGGTGACGACTGGGAGATCTTCGTCGACGAGATCGATGTGACCCGGCCGACGCCTCAGGCACCGCGAAGCACGACCTCGCGCCGTGGAGCCACCGCCCGGCTGTACTTCAGGATCGCCGACGCCCCATCCACACGGGGCAGCGTGACGATCGCAGTCAAGGACTCCCGGGGAAGGACGGTCAAGCGCCTGACCGTCGGGTCGGCGCCGATGAACAGCCTCAGGTACGCGTCCTTCAAGGTCGCCCTGGCGAGAGGCCGCTACAGCTTCCACGTGAGCGCCAAGGATGCGTGGGGCAACACCTCGGCGAGGGCCGCGCGGAACACGCTCACGGTCAGGTAGCACCAGCCGTCGCTTGCCGCGGGTCGTCGCGACTGGTAACGTATGCGCGACCTTTAAACCCGGTCCTGCGAGGCCGGCAAGGCAGCGAAAAGAACGCGGCGCCGGCCACCATCCGTCGCCGCGGGAGCATATCTCCTTGGTTCTTGCTTACGCCTCCTGCCGACTCGCGCAGAGAGGCGTTTTCCATGAGCGACACCAAAGCGGAAGTGATGGACGCCACTGCGGTAGCGCGGGCCGTGAAGCGCATCGCCCACGAGGTCCTCGAGGCGAATCGGGGAGCCGCCTCGATCGCGCTCGTGGGCATCGTGACCCGGGGAGCCGCGCTGGCCCAGCGGCTGGCGGCTCAGATCCGCGAGATCGAGGGCGCGGATGTCCCGGTCGGCACGCTGGACATCTCGTTCTACCGCGACGACATCGGCTCCAGCCTGCATCCCGAGGTGCATCGCAGCGACATCCCGTTCGATCCCATGGGCAGGACCGTCGTGCTCGTCGACGATGTCCTGTTCACGGGACGCACGATACGGGCCGCCATGGACGCGATCATGGACTACGGCCGCCCCGAGTGCATCCAGCTGGCGGTCCTGGTGGACAGAGGGCACCGGGAGCTCCCCATCCGGGCGGACTTCGTGGGCAAGAACGTTCCCACATCACGCAGGGAGCGCGTCAAGGTGTCCCTCACCGAGGCGGACGGGCACGACGCCGTCGAGATCCTCGAGCCGGAAGGGGAGGGCGGATAGGTGCTCTCATCCCGTCACATCATCTCGATCGGTGACCTGAACGCGGACGAGCTCTTCCACGTTCTGGATACGGCCGAATCGTTCGCGGAGATCAACGAGCGGCGCATAAAGAAGTTGCCGACACTCCGCGGACGGACAGTGGTCAACCTCTTTCTGGAGCCGTCGACGCGCACCCGCACCTCGTTCGAGATCGCCGCGAAGCGACTCTCGGCCGACGCTGTGAACTTCTCGGCATCCTCCTCCGCCACGGCGAAGGGTGAATCGCTTCGCGACACGGCCGCCACGCTATCGGCCATGGCCTGCGATCTGGTGGTGGTGCGCCATCGCTACGCCGGCAGCCCGCGGATGCTGGCCGAGGTCATGGACTGCTCCGTCGTCAACGGCGGAGACGGGATGCACGAGCACCCGACACAGGCTCTGCTCGACCTCTACACGATGAGGCAGCGCATCGGGCGCCTGGAGGGCCTGACGGTAGGCATCATCGGCGACATCAGCCACTCGCGCGTCGCGGGCTCGCTCGTGCCCGCGCTCAGGATGGTGGGGGCGCGTCCGATCGTGATCGCGCCGCCGACACTCCTGCCGGCCCGCCCGGACGTTCTGGGGGCGGAGGTGGAATGGGACCTCGACGCCGTGCTGCCGCAGCTCGATGTCGCCTACATGCTTCGCATACAGATGGAGCGCGCGGAGGGCATGCCCTTCCCGTCGCTGCGAGAGTACGCGAGGTTCTACGGGATGAACGCCTCGCGGCTCGCCAGGATGCCCGCCACCGCGATCGTCATGCATCCCGGTCCGATGAACCGCGGCGTGGAGATCTCCGCCGAAGTCGCCGACTCGGAGAGGTCCGTCGTGCTCGGGCAGGTGGAGTCGGGAGTCGCGGTCCGCATGGCGGTCATGTACCTGCTTCTGGGAGGTGCCGACAGTGGCGCTGCTGCTTAGGGGGGACGACTGGTCGATCCCGTCGCCGGGATCGACATGGTGGGCGACGTCGTCATACGCGACGGGCTGATCGTAGAGATCGGAAAGGATCTCACCATCCCGAAGGGCGAGACGATCGAGTGCGCCGAGAAGGTAGTGCTACCCGGGCTCGTCGACGTGCACGCCCATCTGCGCGAGCCGGGGCGCGAGGACGAGGAGACCGTGTATTCCGGGACGCGCGCGGCGGCCCACGGGGGATTCACGGCCATATGTGCGATGCCCAACACCGAGCCGGTCGCCGACGAGGGCGCCGCGGTGCGATTCCTGATCGAGCGCGCAACCAGCGACGGCGCCGTGCGCGTGTACCCGATCGGCGCGATAACCGCGCGCCAGGAAGGGCGCTCGCTGGCCGAGATAGGCGACATGGTCGCCGAGGGCGCAGTCGCGTTCTCGGACGATGGCCGCGGAGTGGCCGACGCCGGCATGATGCGTCTCGCGATGGACTACATCAAGCGCTTCGGCGTGCCGGTGGTGAGCCACTGCGAGGACCCCGCGCTGGCCGCTCGCGGCGTGGTCAACGAGGGCGCGGCCTCGACACGGCTCGGACTCCCGGGCTGGCCCGCCGCCGCCGAGGAGATCATGGTCGCTCGCGACATCAGGCTGGCCGAGCTCACGGGGTGCCGCTTGCATTTGGCGCACGTCTCTACCGCCGGCTCGGTCGCGCTGATCCGGGCCGCCAAGGCCAAGGGCGTCGCGGTCACGTGCGAGGTCACGCCGCATCATCTGTTCCTGACCGAGGACGCCATCACCGGTCAGTACGAGACGTCGCTGAAGATGAACCCGCCCCTCCGCACGCCGGAGGACGCGGCAGCGCTTCTGGCCGGTCTGCTGGACGGGACAGTCGACTGCATAGCGACGGACCACGCGCCGCATGCGCCCCACGAGAAGGCGCTCGAGTTCGAGCTGGCCCCGTTCGGCACGACAGGGCTGGAGACGGCGCTGTCCCTCGTGCTCACGACTCTCGTCTTGAAGGACAAAGCGACGTGGGGTCAGGTCGCCGCTTGGATGTGCCACAACCCGAGGAGGGCGCTGGGACTGCCGGAGGTCTCGCTCGCCCCCGGCCAGGTCGCCGACATGACCATCGTGGATCCTGAAGCCAAGGTCGAGGTCACGCCGGACTGGTTCGTCAGTCGCTCGCACAACTCGGCGTTCCTGGGACGCAAGATGCTCGGAAAGGCGACCGAGGTCCTCATCGGAGGCTACTTCGCCCTTCGCAACGGAAAGGTGGTCGTGTGACGGATCGGAAACCCGCGCTGCTCGCGCTGGAGGACGGCACGTGTTTCGCGGGCTGGTCTTGCGGCGCCGATGGAGAGGCCGCCGGCGAGGCCGTGTTCAACACGTCGATGAGCGGCTACCAGGAGGTCCTGACCGACCCGTCCTATGCTGGGCAGATAGTCGCCATGACGTCGCCCCACATCGGGAACTGCGGCGTCAACGGCGCCGACATGGAATCGCGCGGGGTGTTCGCGCGCGGCTTCGTGGTCCGGCAGATGAGCCGCCGCGTGTCCAACTGGCGCGCGGAGGAAAGCGTTCCCGATCTTCTCGTGCGATATGGGGTGGTCGGCATCGAGGGGATCGACACGAGGCGCCTCACGCGGCACCTGCGCGAGCGAGGCGCCATGCGCGCCGTCATCTCCACGCTCGACCTCGACGCCGCATCGCTTGCGGCGAAGGCGGCCGCGTCTCCGGGTCTGGTCGGACGCGATCTCGTGCGCGAGGTCGCCGTGCCCTCACCGTACACGTGGGGCGACGAGGATCCGACGGGGTGCCTGCCCCAGGACACCGGAGCGCTGCCCGTCGATCCCCGCTATCGAGTCGTCGCTTTCGATTCCGGCATCAAGTTCAACATCCTCAGGCGCCTGTCCGAGGCCGGCTGCTCGATAACGGTCGTGCCGCCGACGACGTCCGCGGACGAGGTCGCGGCCATGCACCCCGACGGAGTGTTCGCCGGCAACGGTCCGGGCGACCCGGCGGCGGTCGACTATCTCTACTCCACGGTGCGCGAACTGCTGGGCACCGTGCCGGTCTTCGGCATCTGCCTGGGGCACCAGATGCTCTCTCTCGCGCTGGGGGCTTCCACTTACAAGCTCAAGTACGGCCATCGCGGCGGCAATCAGCCAGTGATGAACCTGCTGACAGGCCGCGTCGAGGTCACGAGCCAGAACCACGGATTCTGTGTTGACTTCTCCTCGATCGGACCGCTGGATGCGGTTGCCAGCGGCGGTCTGACGCACGATCCAGCGGACCTGGCCGCCTGGGTCGCATCCGGAGCGGCGCCGGTGGTCGCCTCGGAGCGCTTCGGGAAGGTCCAGCTGACTCACGTCAACCTCAACGACATGACGGTGGAGGGCGTGCGGGCGCTGGAGCAGCGTGCCTTCTCGGTCCAGTACCACCCGGAGGCGGCTCCCGGCCCGCACGATGCGCGATACCTGTTCGGCGCCTTCCTGGCGCTGATGGACGGGCGGGACGACTACCTGTCGGTCGCGGACCCGCGTTTCGCGCGGTCGCGCCCAGGCGGCGGCGCGGCGCCCGGACAGGGCCGGGGGGTGGCGTAGATGCCGCGACGCGACGACATCCGCTCCATCCTGGTCATCGGCTCGGGCCCCATCGTGATAGGGCAGGCGTGCGAGTTCGACTACTCCGGAGCGCAGGCGTGCAAGGTGCTGCGCGACGACGGCTATCGCGTCGTGCTCGTGAACTCCAATCCCGCGACGATAATGACCGATCCCGAGTTCGCCGACCGCACCTACATCGAGCCGGTCACCCCCGAGTTCGTCGAGAAGGTCATCGTGGCCGAGCGGCCGGATGCACTTCTGCCGACCCTGGGAGGGCAGACCGGGCTCAACTGCGCAGTCGCGCTCGCCGAGTCGGGTGTTCTCGAGCGCTACGGCGTAGAGCTCATCGGAGCGAAGCTCGAGGTCATCAAGAAGGGGGAGGACCGCAGGCTCTTCGCCGAGGCCATGTCCGCCATCGGCCTCGAGGTCCCCCGGTCCGGCTACGCGTACTCCATCCACGACGCCGAGGCGCACGTGGTTGAGCTCGGCTTCCCGATCGTGGTCCGGCCGAGCTTCACCATGGGAGGCGCCGGCGGGGGGATCGCGTACAACATCGATGAACTCCGCGAGATCGTCGGGCACGGGCTGTCGCTCTCGCCTGTGGGAGAGGTGCTGGTCGAGGAGAGCGTGATCGGCTGGAAAGAGTACGAGATGGAGGTCATGCGCGACCGCAACGACAACGCCGTGATCGTGTGCTCCATCGAGAACGTGGACGCCATGGGAGTGCATACCGGCGACTCGATCACCGTGGCCCCGGCTCAGACGCTGACGGACCGCGAATACCAGACGATGCGCGAAGCCTCACTCTCGATCCTGCGCGAGATCGGTGTCGAGACCGGCGGCAGCAACGTGCAGTTCGCCGTGAACCCGCTGGACGGCCGGATGGTCGTCATCGAGATGAATCCGCGCGTGTCGCGTTCCTCGGCGCTGGCGTCCAAAGCCACCGGGTTCCCCATCGCCAAGATCGCGGCGAAACTGGCGGTCGGCTACACCCTCGACGAGATTCCCAACGACATCACGCGCGTCACCCCGGCGTGTTTCGAGCCCTCCATCGACTACACGGTGGTGAAGGTGCCCCGCTGGGCGTTCGAGAAGTTCCGCGGCACGGACGAGACGCTTACCACCAGGATGAAGTCGGTGGGCGAGGTGATGGCGATCGGTCGCACGTTCGAGGAGGCCCTCGGCAAGGCCATGCGTTCGCTGGAGAACGGGAGGCTGGGCCTGGGGGCCGACGGCAAGGACGTCTTCCAGGAGCATCATTTCGATTCGATGCTCGCGACGCCGAACGAGAACCGCCTCTTCTACGTAGCCGAGGCCTTTCGCCGCGAACGCAGCATCGAGGACGTGTCCGCTCTAACTCACATCGACCCGTGGTTCCTCGACCGGATGAAGGCTACGGTCGAAGTCGAGTCTTCGATCCGTGGACGTCTACTAGAGGATCTGTCCGCCAGCGAGTTGCGGGAGGCCAAACGCCACGGTCTCTCCGACCCGCAGATAGCCGTGCTCACCGGCACCGTCGAGGCGGACGCGCGAACCGCCAGGCTCGACCTCGGCGTGAAGGCTACGTTCAAGTCTGTCGACACGTGCGCGGCCGAGTTCGCTGCCGCCACGCCCTACTACTACAAGACCTACGAGGACGAGGACGAGGTCGCCCCAGCTGAACGTCCGCGCGTCATGATCCTGGGCGCGGGACCCAACCGCATCGGACAGGGCATCGAGTTCGACTACTGCTGCGTGCACGCGAGCTACGCGCTCCACGACGCCGGCTACGAGACGGTGATGGTCAACTGCAACCCGGAGACCGTCTCGACCGACTACGATACGTCGGATCGCCTCTACTTCGAGCCGCTCACGTTCGAGGACGTGATGGATGTCGTCGAGGCGGAGCGTCCCGTGGGCGTGCTCGTCACCTTCGGAGGGCAGACGCCGCTGAAGCTCGCCCACGCCCTCGAACGCGCCGGGGTGCCGATCCTGGGCACCAAGCCCGAGGCGATCGACCTGGCCGAGGACCGCAGGCGGTTCGCTGAGGTGCTCGACAGGCTCGAGATCGCCTACCCGGAAGGTGGGACCGCCGACTCGGTGGAGGAGGCGGTGGCGATCGCGGGACGCATCGGCTACCCGCTGCTCGTGCGCCCGAGTTACGTGCTGGGCGGTAGAGGCATGGTCATCGCCTACGACGAACCCTACCTTAGGCATCACGTCGCGGAGGCTGTGATAGTCAGCCCGGACCACCCGGTATTGCTGGACCGGTATCTGGAGGGCGCCATCGAGGTCGACGTCGACGCCGTCTGCGACGGCCGAGACGTCTACATCGGCGGAGTCATGGAACACATCGAGGAGGCGGGCATACACTCCGGCGACTCTGCTTGCTGCATCCCTCATTTCTCGCTGTCCGACGCCACGGTCGATCGCATCAAGGATCAGACGCGCCGGATCGCCATCGAGATACGCACGCACGGCCTCATCAACATCCAGTTCGCGGTCAAGGACGGCAGCGTGTATGTGATCGAGGTCAACCCGAGGGCGTCGCGCACCATCCCCTTCGTGAGCAAGGCCACGGGCGTGCCCCTGGCCAAGGTCGCCGCCAGGGTGATGGTGGGCGAGATGCTGGCCGACCTGGACCTGCCGGCCGAAGGTCGCGAAC
This sequence comes from uncultured Coriobacteriia bacterium, assembly GCA_963695385.1. Lineage (GTDB taxonomy): Bacteria > Actinomycetota > Coriobacteriia > Anaerosomatales > PALSA-660 > JANYAK01. The sequence goes on along the minus strand of OY968780.1, from coordinate 961,453 downwards.
TCGGCCGCTACTGCGTCAAAGAGGCCGTCATGCCGTGGGGCCGGTTCCCGGGCGCCGACTCGGTCCTGGGTCCGGAGATGAAGTCCACGGGTGAGGTCATGGGCGCCGCGGAGGACTTCCCGGCCGCCTACGCGAAGTCCCAGCTTGCCATCGAGTACTCGCTGCCGAGGAAGGGAACGGCATTCGTGTCGGTCTCCGAGAGGGACAAGCGAGCCATCGTGCCCATAGCCAAGCATCTGTCGATGCTGGGCTTCCATATCCTCTCCACGCGAGGCACGGCACGAGGTCTGCGAGCGGCCGGGATCCCCGTCACGGAGGTCACGAAGGTGCACGAAGGCCGCCCCAACGTGGTCGACGCGATCACCAACGGCGATGTCCACCTCGTGATCAACACGCCATTCGGACCGGAGACGCGTTCGGACGGGTACCACATACGCGCCGCCGCGATCCGCCACGGAGTCAGCAACATCACGACGATGCAGGCCGCGCAGGCTTCCGTCCAGGCCATCGAGGCGATCCTGGAAGACAGGCTCGGGGTGAGTCCCCTGCAGGATGTGGAACAGTGGGACCCGCCGCCGACACACGATCGCGCAGCCGCGAACGGGCATTCGAAGCCCGGCGATGGCTCGCGCTGCGGAGTCCCCGGATCTGACGTACCGTGATGTGCCCGGGAGACACCTCCGGCGACCATCCTCTGCTCGAGCGCGTGGAGGTCCTGGCGAACGACCGGGTCGCACAAGGCGTGGGGTTGCTCGCGCTGCACGCTCCCCGCATCGCGGGCGGCGTTCGCCCCGGTCAGTTCGTGCACCTGAGGATAGCCACCGGGGCCGACTTCATACTTCGCCGGCCGTTCTCGGTCCATCGGGCGCGGGGAGAACACATCGAACTGCTCTACCAGGTCGTGGGCCGGGGCACGCGCGAGTTGTCCGGCAAGATCCGCGGCGACTCTATGGATTCCGTCGGCCCGCTCGGGCACGGATGGGAAGTCCCGGCGGACGCCGCTCACGTGCTGCTCGTGGCGGGCGGGCTGGGGGCGGCGCCGCTGGGGATGCTGGCAGAGGAGCTCGTCGCCCGCGGTGTGGCGGTCAGCGTGGCTCTCGGCGCGCCCACGGCCGAGCGCCTGGTCGCGCGCGACCTCTTCGAGGGCGTCGCGCGTCGCGTCGAAGTCGCCACGGACGACGGATCCGACGGGGAACGCGGCCTGGTGACGGCGGTCTCCGGTCGCCTGATGGCCGAGGATCGCCCGGACGTGGTGTGCGCCTGCGGCCCCGAGGCGATGTCCCGCGCGGTCGCCTCGCAGGCGGCCGGGGCCGGAGCGCGGTGCCTCGTCTCCCTGGAGCGGCTCATGGGGTGCGGCGTCGGCGCGTGCCTCTCATGCGCGGTCAAGGGCAGGAGCGGGAACCTGCGCGCATGCGTGGACGGCCCTGTCTTCGACGCGAGGGATGTGGTCTGGGATGAGTCCTGAGCCGCGCGGCGGCGCCGGGCCCCTAGCGGCTGTCGACATGTCGATCGACCTCGCGGGGCTGACCCTTCGCAATCCGGTCATGACCGCCTCCGGCACGTTCGCCTCGGGGCGCGAGTACTCGGCCTTCGTGGATCTGGAGCGGCTCGGAGCCGTCGTCACGAAGGGCGTGTCGATGGAGCCGTGGGAAGGCAACGATTGCCCGCGCATCGCCGAGACCGCGAGCGGGATGCTCAACTCCATAGGCCTGCAGAACCCGGGTCTGGACGTCTTCATTGAACGGGACCTGGCGTGGCTGGCGGGGCAGGACGTCAGGATCATCGTGAACGTCTCCGGGCACAGCGTGGATGAGTACGCCCGGATCGCGGAGCGGCTCGACGCCCATGAGGCGGTGGATGCGCTCGAGGTCAACATCTCATGCCCCAACCTGGATGCGGGCGGCATGGTGTTCGGACTGGATTGCGGCTCGGCAGGCAAGGTCATGAGCGCCGTGCGCGCCGTCACCCGCAAGCCGGTCATCGTGAAGCTCTCGCCCAACGTCACGGACATAACCGAGATCGCGAGGGCGGTCGAAGACGCCGGGGCGGACGCCGTGAGCCTCATAAACACGCTGCTGGGGATGGCCATCGATGCTCGCACACGCCGTCCGAAGTTGGCGCGGGTGGTGGGAGGCCTGTCGGGCCCGGCGGTGAAGCCCGTGGCCCTGCGGATGGTGTGGCAGCTGCATTCCGCCTTGCGCGTGCCCATCGTGGGCATGGGCGGCATCATGACAGGCGAGGACGCCGTCGAGTTCATGCTGGCGGGAGCGACCGCTGTGGCCGTGGGGACGGCCAACTTCGTCGACCCGACGGCTACCATTCGCGTGGTGGACGGGATCGCGGAGTACTGCCGCCACCACGGTTTCGCCCGGGTGAGAGACCTCACCGGGGCTCTGGAGGTCTGAGGGAGGGGATGTCCGATTGCGTGAGAGGATGATCGTCGCGCTCGATCTGCCCGACGCCACGTCGGCTCTGGCAATGGTGAGGCGTCTTGAGGGGCGCGTCCGATGGGTCAAGGTCGGGATGACCCTCTTCTACGCCGAGGGGCCGAAGATCGTCGGCGCGCTGCGCGACATGGGTCTGGATGTGTTCGTGGACCTGAAGCTGCACGACATCCCGCACCAGGTGAGGGGCGCGGCGCGCGCCCTGGGCCGTCTTGGCGCCGGGATGCTCACGGTGCACGCGAGCGGCGGGGCCGACATGATGGAGGCGGCCATGACGGGCGCTGCCGAAGGTGCCCTCGATGCCGGTGTGAGACCTCCTGCCGTCATCGCCGTGACGGTGCTGACCAGCATGGACGCGGAGGCCCTGGCGTCGGTGGGCATCCGTGACGCACCGCACGCCCAGGTCGCGGGACTGGCGGCGCTTGCACTCACCGCCGGCATCGGAGGCGTCGTGTGCTCGCCAGAGGAGGCGGCGGAGATGCGTGCCCTGCTGGGCGAGGAAGCCCTGGTGGTGACACCGGGCGTTCGACCGGACTGGGCAGAGAAGGATGATCAGATGCGCGTCGCCACCCCGGCCGCGGCGCTGGCCGCCGGGGCCTCGCACCTGGTGATCGGCCGTCCGATCACGGGGGCGCCGGATCCCGCCGCCGCCTTCGAGCGGGTGGTGTCCGATGCCCAGGGAGGGCGCTGACCTCGCGGCCGAGTCGGCAGGCCGGGCGATATAGACCTCTACTCAAGGGCTAGTGTTTGCGGTGATGGGGGTATGGCCATCCCGCCGGGCGACGGGCTGCGAGGGGCGCCAGTCGCGGGCCCACGTGCAAATAGTGCTTTGCATCGCCGCAGGTCAGCGGTAACATCACGGGCAGACACATGCATCTCCGGGTCCAGCATCCCGGCGGTCTGGGGGTCTTCATCTTGCACGGGAGGCACAGGAGGAGGAAGAAATGGCTCTGCCGAACCTGTCCGACGCCGATCGCGCCGCCGCTCTGAAGAAGGCAGCCGAGGCACGTCAGAAACGCGCCGCGATGCGTGCCGACATCAAGGCCGGGAAGATGTCTTTCCAGGCCGTGATGGGCAAGTCGAACGACCCGATCGTCGCGCGTATGAGAGTCTCCACCCTGCTCGAGAGCCTGCCTGGTTTCGGCAAGGCGAAGGCCGCCAGGATCATGTCCGATCTGGAGATCTCCGAGAGCCGTCGGGTGCAGGGTCTCGGGGCGCGTCAGCGCGAGATGCTCATGGAGCGGCTCGGATAGAGTCCATCGCTCGCACACGGGCCGGTAAGGTCGGCGGCAACAGGGACTCATGAATGGGCGACGCCCACCTCTTCATCATCTCCGGACCGTCCGGAGCAGGGAAGGGCACCTTGGTGAAGGAACTCATTCACCGGGTTCCCGAACTGTGGGTATCAGTCTCCGCCACCACGCGGGTGCCGCGGCCGGGTGAGAAGGAAGGCATCGCGTACTTCTTCCTCACGCCTGCGGAGTTCGACGCCCGGGCGCGGCACGGGGAGTTTCTGGAGCATGCGACCGTGCACGGGAACCGGTACGGGACGCTGCGAGCGCCGGTGGAACGGCGGCTCGACAGGGGAGTCGACGTGATCTTGGAGATCGACCCCCAGGGCGCCGCCCAGGTGCGCAGGCTCATGGACCGGTCGCGGCTCATCTTCGTGAAGGCCCCATCCACGGACGAACTCGAACGCCGGATCAGAACGCGCGGCTCGGAGAACGAGGAGCAGCTTCGGACGCGGCTTCGGACCGCCGAGCGGGAACTCGAACTTGAGGGTATGTACGACTTCGTGGTATTAAACGACGACGTGCAACGCGCGACCGACGCGCTGGTATCGTATATCCGTTCCTTCTCCGCGCCGACTCCGGACCCCGGAGTGCCCGCGCCCTCGTGACTGGAAGAGGTAGACAGAAGTCCATGGTAATCAAGCCTGAGATCGACATCCTGCTGTCCAAGGTCGACTCGAAGTACACGTTGTGCACCGTCTCGGCCAAGCGAGCCCGGCAGATCAACGACATGATGCACGGCGTCCGCGATCAGGCGCTCCTGACGATGTCGACATCGCGGATCGCGCAGATAACGTCCACCAAGCCGCTCACGCTGGCGCTTGAGGAGATCGCGGACGGCAACGTGAGCTACGAGCGCGTGAAGGATGGCATCAAGTAGGACGGCGGGCGGGTACCGTGTTCGACCGCGCCGCCCTCATCCACTACACGGAGATCGGCCTCAAGGGCCGCAACCGCGCCGCTTTCGAGAACAGGCTCAAGCACAACCTGGCCTTCGCGTGCCGCGACCTTCTTCAATCCCCCGTGGAGCGCGTCTCGTCGCGTCTTCTCGTGCCCATCCAAGACCCCGCCGGCGCCGAACCGGTCATGAGGGCGTGCTCGGCGGTGCCGGGTGTCGCCAATGTCTCGGATGCGCTGGTGCTTTCGCGCGAGATGCGCGACATCCGCAAGGCTGCGCGGATAGCGCTCGCCGAGGGCGTGGAGGCCGCAGGCGACCGAGGCGTCCGCACCTTCGCGGTGGACGCCCGGCGAAGCAACACGGATCACCCGCGGACGAGTTCCGAGATGAACATCGAGGTGGGAGCGGACCTGCAGTCGTCATCGGGCCTGGCGGTCGATCTGAGGTCGCCCGATGTCACGGTGTATGTGGAGGTCGTGCAGGGGGCAGCGTACGTGTACTCGCGGCGGCTCCCGGGCCCGGGCGGTCTGCCGGTGGGCACCTCCGGCAAAGTCGTCTCGCTGCTGTCGGCGGGGATAGACTCTCCGGTCGCCTCGTGGATGATGGCCAAGCGAGGGGCCGTGATCGTCGCCGTGCACTTCTCAGGCGCCCCCCAGACGGCGGACACATCCACGTCCGACGTGTTCGACATGGTGTCCCTGCTGGAGCCCGCGGGCGGCATCGCGCGCGTGTACGTGGTCCCCTTCGGCGACCTGCAGAGGCACATCTCGCTGGAGTGTCCTCCCGACCTGCGGGTGCTCCTCTATCGCCGCCTCATGATGCGTGTGTCGGAAGCGGTGGCGCTCGCGGAAGGCGCCGGGGCGCTGGTGACCGGAGAGAGCCTGGGACAGGTCGCCAGCCAGACGCTCGAGAACATCGCCGCGATCGACGCAGCAGCAAGGCTCCCGGTGCTCAGACCGCTGATCGGCGCCGACAAGAGCGAGATCATCCGCGAGGCCAGACGTCTCGGGACCTACGAGATATCCATCCGCCCTCACCCCGACTGCTGCACGCTCTTCATGCCGCGCACTCCGGCGACGCACGCCACGGTCTTCGAGGTCGATGCGGCGGAGGAGCGGCTCGACGTCCCGGGGATGGTGGCGACGGCGCTCTCGAGTTCGCGGTACCGCGACTTCCCGTGCGCGGCGTACTCGGCCCCCGCCGTGGCCCCCGGCGAGCCTTGGGGGATCTGAGCACGATGGCCGCTTCGAGCCCCGAGAGCCGCGAACGTCGTGTCCTCGTGCTCGAGCCCTACCTCGGCGGATCGCACAAGGCGGTCCTCGACGTTCTGCTGCCGGCGCTCGCCGAGTCCGGATGGCACTCGGACGTGCTCACCCTTCCAGCCCGGAAATGGAAATGGCGGATGCGAGGCGCCGCGATCACCATGGCCGACGAGGCGCTTCGCATGCATCGGGACTGGCTCACGGAGCGCGCCGGCCGGGAGGTCGGCCGCCCAAGCGCCCGAGCGCGATGGGACCTGGTGTACGCATCTACCTTCATCAACCTCGCGGAGTTCATCGCCCTCGCGGGGCCGGCCGTGGAGGGGGTCCCCCGCGCCGTCTACTTCCATGAGAACCAGCTGCTGTACCCTAACCGTCACACGGCCGAGTGGGACCTGCAGTTCCCCCTCACCAACATCACCAGCGCGCTCGCCGCGGACGTATGCCTCTTCAACACGCACTGGAACATGGACGGCTTCCTTTCGGAGATCCCCGGCTTCATCAGGCAGTTTCCCGACCATCATCCCAAGGGCGTGGCCGAACGCATCGCGTCGAAGTCGCGAGTGCTTCCTCCGCCGTTCGATCCGAGTCCCTTCGACTCCGCGCTCGGTCCCGAGGGAGTGACAGCGGCACCGCGGGAAGCAAAGTGCCGCATCGTGTGGCCACATCGATGGGAGCACGACAAGGGGCCGGACGAGTTCTTCGCGGTGATGGGGCACCTCGCCGGGGAGGGTCTGGACTTCGAAGTGGCCGTCGCGGGTCAGCCGTTCCACGAGACACTCGAGGAGTTCGAGCGGGCGGGCGCGGCGCTGGGCGACAGGCTGATCCACATCGGCGAACCAGCTGGCAGGGCCGGGTACGCGACGCTTCTGGCCGGATGCGATGTCGCGGTCTCCACCGCCGGCAACGAGTTCTTCGGTTTGGCGATGATGGAGGCCGCCTACGCGGGCTGCTTCCCGCTGGTGCCGGACCGCCTCGCCTATCCGGAGCTGTATCCGCCCGAGATGTGCTATCACGGTCAAGAGGACCTGCGGGCCCGGTTGCGCGCCTTCATCCTGCAGCGCCCCGCGCGCGGGCGTGGAAGGGCGATCGCCGAGGCGTTCACGATCGGGCAGCTGGCATCCGCCTACCGGGACGAGTTCGAGAAGACCGCACGGATAGGGCGCGCATGAGGACAGGGAGGGCGACATGAACAGCAACGTCCCACTCGACGCCATACCGGTCTGGGTGTGGGTGGTGGTCGGCGTGCTGGTGGCGATCCAGCTGACCATCGAGATCTGGGCGCTGGTGGACATGCTGCGCCGGCCCGCGGATCAGCTGACACTCGGGGGCAGGAAGTGGCTGTGGGCCATCATCATCCTGGCCGTGAACCTCTTTGGCGCGATAGTCTACCTGGTCGCGGGACGCAAGCCCGTCCCGACGGGCGAAACGACATCCTCCGTGCCCGCGGGCGAGCGCGGCGAACGCGCCGTCGACGTGCTCTACGGCGACGCGAAGGACGGCGGTCCGCAATGACCGCCGCCATCGAGACCCGGGAACTGACGAAGGTCTTCGGACAGGTCCGCGCGCTCGACCGGGTCGACCTGAAGGTCGAGGAGGGCTCGGTCTTCGGCTTCCTGGGCCCCAACGGAGCCGGCAAGACGACGACCCTGCGCATCTTGACGGGTTTGGCTCGGCCCACTTCTGGAAGCGTGCTCGTCCTGGGCGAGGACGCGACCGTCGCGGACAACTCGGTACGGCAGAGGATCGGCTTCCTCCCCGACGTTCCCGGCTTCTACGATTGGATGACCGCCGAGGAGTTCCTCCGCTTCGCGGGGAGCCTGTTCGGAGTGAAGGGCCCCGACCTCGACGAGAGGGTGAGTGTTCTTCTCGATCTCGCCGGTCTGAGCGGGACGAGGACGCGTGTCGGCGGCTACTCGCGAGGCATGAAGCAGCGCCTCGGGGTCGCGCAGGCTCTGGTCAACGCTCCGAGACTGCTGATGCTGGACGAACCCACCAGCGCGCTGGACCCGATGGGCCGAAGGGACGTGCTGGACATGCTCGCGTCGCTGCGCGGGCGAACGACCGTGTTCTTCTCGACACATATCCTGGCCGACGTGGAGCGCATCTGCGACACCGTCGCCATCCTCGACAAGGGGCGTGTCGTCGCGCAGGCGCCCATCGACGAGCTCAAGCGTCGCTACGGGACCGACAAGCTGGTGGTCGAGGTGGCGGAGGGCGCTGATGATCTCGCGGCCGCGGTAGCGAGCGAGCCATGGGCGTCGACCGTGACCCGGTCGCCCGACGGCGCGATAGCGGTGGTCGTCTCGGACCTTGATGCGTCGCAGAGGGCGATGCCGGCATTGGTAGCGCAACGCGGTCTCCGCCTCCGTCGCATGGAAGCGGGCGAGATGGGGCTGGAAGAGGTGTTCGTCGAGCTCGTAGGGGGTGACCGATAGTTGAGAGGCTTCGCATCTTTCTTCCGCAAGGAGTCCGTCGAGATCCTGCGCACCTGGAGGATATGGGTGCTTCCGGGCATCGTGCTCTTCTTCGCGCTGAGCGGTCCCTTCATGGCGAGGTTCACACCGCAGATCATCAAGGCTGTGACCAGCGGCCAGAGCGGGATGGTGATCGAGGTCCCCGATCCCACGTACCTGGATTCCTACGCTCAGTGGATCAAGAACCTGAGCCAGATCGTGCTCTTCGCGGTCGTCATCATCTACGGGGGACTGGTGTCCTCCGAGCGCAAGAGCGGCACGGCCGTGCTCGTTCTAACCAAGCCCGTGTCGCGGACGGCCTTCGTGCTGGCCAAGTCGACGGTCCACATGCTCCTCCTGGGCCTGACCGTCTCGCTCGGAACCATGCTCACGTGGGCGCTGACGGCCGCGATCTTCGGCGATGCACCGCCTGGCGGCCTCTTGCTCGCGAGCGGCGCGTGGCTCGCGTTCGGTCTGCTGTTCATCGGCGTGATGACGCTGCTGTCCGTGGCGCTGCGATCGCAGGCGGGCGCGGCGGGGCTGGGTCTGGCGATCTACGCGCTGGTGAGCATCGCCTCGATCTGGCGGCCTGCGGGGGAATTCACCCCGGCGGGTCTGGTGGGCGCGCCGGCGGCGATCGCGATGGGAAAGGCGGTCCCCGTCCTGTGGCCCGCGGTCACATCACTGCTGGCGGCGGCCGCGTTCGTGGCCGCCGCCGCCATGCTCTTCCGGCGCCAGGAGTTGTGAGCGGCCGCTTCGCCCACGCGATATCGCCGCGAGCGTCAGACGAGCGTCTTCGCGATCCGGTCCAGAGCGATGTGATCGGCCTCGACGTCGCTGACGGCCGTCCAGACCTCGCGCAGGCGCGGCGATGTCGCTCGTCCGGAGAACTCGGCGTACAGAGCGCTGGCGCGCGTCTCCCGCCTCAGCGACTCGTCGATGTCGGCATCCCACGAGCCGAGCTCGTCGCCGGGCTCGCTCAGGTCCGCCGGCTTCGGCACTCCCGCGAGCTTGCAGAACAGGGAGCAGTGCTCGGCCTCGATCCTGGCAAGACGCTTGTAGGCGGACGCGAGCGCGGGGTTGTCCTTACGCTTGGCCATCGCGAGGTAGAAACGGGTGTTGCTGGTCTCCAGGGCTATCGAAGCCTCAAGGTCGGCGGTCTCGACCTCGGTCGGCTGTATCCGGTCCAAGCCCTCCGGATACTCCGCGGTCGGCACGATCAGCTCGGCATGGGCGCCGCAGAAGGGACACTCAGTCGGCGCCTCCCGGCCGAGGTATGTCTCCGAGCAGATGCGGCAGCGGTGGATCCTCATTCGTCCTCCGCGTCGTCCGAGAGTTCGTCGGACACGTCGGCCTCGGGAGGCATGTGGATGTCGCCGGCATCTGCCTTCTCATCGGGTGCTTCGGATTCCTCGGTTGATGCCTCCGCCTCCGCGGCCTCCCGTGCAGCCACGCGCGCGGCCGCGTGCCGGAGTGCGCGCGGGGCGATCGCCTTCCCGAAGTCGTAGGAGGCGACGGGGCCGCTGGCGGTGATGATCGGCGAATCGAACGTCACGCGTTCGCCGGTGTAGATCGCTCCGTGCGCCTGGAGGTCGTCGCGCACTTCGATCCAGCCGGTGACCCTGCGCCCTTGAAGCAGGCCGGCGTGCGCGAGGATGGCCGGGGCGACGCAGATCGCACCCAGCGGCGTCTGGGATTCGATGGCCTCTTGCGCGAGCCGGTGAGCCTCAGGGTCGTCGAAGAAGACCTGTGCGCCCGCACCTCCGACGAAGGCGACGGCGTCGTAGTCGGTCGCCGTCTGATCGGCGATCGCGCACGTGGCGGTCACCGGGGACTCGTACTTGCCGAGGTACTCCCCGGGCACCGTGCTGGCGGTCACGACTTCGATCCCTTCGTTGTCCAGGATCTCCTTGGTCTGCAGGTATTCCTCGTCCCTGAACTTGCCAGGAGCGATGATCATGAGCACCACGGCCATAATGGATGCCTCCCGTCGGGTGTTGTCACTGATCGCGATTATACTCGCCCGCACTCCCGGCTCGCGGATGACGCGGACCGGGTCTCGGAGTCGCGGAGGATACTGCCGACTTCCGCGTCGCCGTGGGGGAGTCCGTCCCCCGTGCCACCAACGGTCGTCCCTGTCAGATGCCGGACGCGTTGTGCTACCGTGTTGTGCACATCTTTGTGTACATGGATCGGCGGGAGCGAGAAAGGTCGCTTCGCGCCGCAGTCGGCAAAGGGAGCCAGCATGCACGTCAGCACCTCTCAGTCGGCCATGCCCGACCGCGTTCACGGTCTGCCGGCGATCAATGACGGACTCTCCACCCGGCTCGAGGAGTTCGTCGAGCGCCGCGCGGCCGTCAAGGGCGCCGACCGGTATTTCTACCTCCAGGCCACCACCGGGGTCACCAACCACCGTGTGATGATGGCGGACGGTCGCGATATGGTTATGCTCGCCTCCTATTCGTACCTCGGGCTCATCGGGCATCCGCGCATCGACGCGGCCGCCCGCGATGCCATTGACGCATACGGGTCCGGGGCCGGCGGAGTCCGCCTGCTCACCGGGACGACCGACCTTCACCAGCGTCTGGAGGCTCGTCTCGCCGCATTCACCCGTCGCGAGGATGCCTGCGTGTACTCTTCGGGATACGTCACGAACGCGGCGATCATAACCGGGCTCACGGGCCCCGGCGACCTGATCCTGATGGACAAGTTGGATCACGCATCCATCGTCGACGGTGCGCTGCTCTCCGGCGCCAAGTGGCGCACCTACCGGCACAACGACATGGCGCACCTCGAGAAGCTGCTGAGCGAGGCTGCGGGGCAGCACCCGACCATACTCGTCATCGCCGACTCGGTGTTCTCCATGGACGGCGACGTGATGGATCTGCCCGGGACTCGCGAGTTGTGTGACCGCTACGGGGCTCGGCTCATGGTGGACGAGGCTCACTCCATAGGCGCTCTCGGCGCGACCGGTCACGGGGTCGAGGAGCACTTCGGGATGTACGGTGCGATCGACATCAAGATGGGGACTCTGTCCAAGGCCATCCCGTCGGTTGGGGGCTACTGCGCTGGGGACGAGGCGCTGGTGGACTACCTGCGCCACTTCTCCAGGCCTTTCATCTTCTCGGCCGCGTTGCCGCCCGCGCAGGCCGCAGCCGCGCTGGTGGCGCTCGACGTCATCGAGGCCGAGCCGGAGCGGGTTGCCAGCCTTCACAAGCAGGCGGCGAAGTACACAGCCGGGCTGAAGGCGCAGGGATGGGACACGATGAAGTCCACCACCTGCGTCGTCCCCATCATGATCGCCGACGAGGACAAGACCCTGGACCTGACGCGGATGATGTTCGACCGCGGTGTCTTCGTCTGCCCGATCGTGCACCCGGCGGTCCCCCGCGGCACCGATCGTCTGCGGACCTGCCTGATGGCGACCCACACGGACGACGACATCTCACAGGCGTTGGATGCATTCGAGGAGTGCGGCAGGACGCTCGGCCTCATCTAGGGCGGCTGGTCGCGGGCAACGTTCCGGATCCTGTGGTCCGCGTCGGGGTCGAGTGCTACGCTGACGGCGCCGTGGTCCATCCGGACGCGGACCCGCGCCGACCGTTCGGAGCGTGCCTGGTGCCCGTTGCCGAAAACGTTCTCGAAGGTACCGCGCTTCCGGCGACGGAAGATGCCGGCCGCCTCGCGTCGAGGGTCGACTCTCGCGTCCAGACCTTGCGCTGCGGGTGGTGGCTTGTTCTCGAGATCGCGGCGCTGGCGTTCGCGCTGTTGGCATTCCTGCCTCTGCCCTACGGCCTCGCCGATCTGATCGCAGAGGGTCTGCTCGCGGCCGCCGCAGCCGCCGCGACCGCGGCCGCGCTTGTGGGCCTGCGCCGGGGACGTGGCACCGAGCGGCCCTTCTGGGCCAGCATCGCAGTCTCCGCGGCGTTCTTCACGGCCGCCAGTATCTTCTCCACGGGGCTGGCAGCCGGCTATCGGCCTCGGCCCACGGCACCCGGCGTGTCGGATCTGCTGCAACTGTCGGCAGTCGTCCTGCTGGCTGCCCTTCTCACATCGCTTGCCCGCTACCGGCGCGCGCCGCCCGTCGTCCGGGTGCGCCACTTCGTCGACATACTGGCGGTCACGTTCGCGGTCGCGGCCGGCGTCCATGCCGTTCTCATCTTGCCTTGGTACGAGGCGATCGGGACCACGAACACCGCGGCCCTCATCCTGGCTTCTGGGTACCCGGTCGTGGGCGCGTATCTGCTCATCACCACGCTTCGCAACCTCGTGGGACCGGACATGTCGCGATGGAGGTCCTGGGAGAGGGTCATCGTGGGCAGCTTCGCGTCGTTCTCGGTCGGACTGTTCCTCTGGCCGGTCTGGTACGCCTCGACCAGGACGGGCCTGGGGGGTCAGCCGCTGGCGGTCCTCACCCGGATGCCGTGGCTGCTGGGACTCGTGCTTCTCGTGCTCGCGGGGGTGTACCGTCGCACGGAGCCCGCCCTGGGCTGGCACGTCGCCCCACTCGAGATCCTCGAGCCGAGCGTGGGCTGGGTGGGCGCGTTCGTTCTGCCCGTCATCGAACTCGCAGCCATCCCGGCGTTCGGCGTCCTCGCGTACCTGTGGAGGAACGACGCCGATCTCAACTCCCTGTACCTGTTCTCGGCGCTCGCGATGGTCTCGGCGGTCGTCGCGCGAACGCTGCTGACGGTCGCGGACAACGGGGACCTTCTCAGCAGATCCGTCACCGATCCCCTCACCGGCCTCTTCAACTACCGGTACTTCCACGAGCGCCTGCTCGAGGCGATAGCGACGGCGGAGAGGTACGGAGAGTCCGTTTCGCTGGCTCTCCTCGACGTCGACCGCTTCCGACGCCTGAACGCTGCCGCCGGACACGACGGGGGCGACCGCGCGCTGCGCGAACTCGCGACGTCGATGCGGGTCACGGTCGGCCACGCCGGCGTCGTCTGCCGCCTGGGCGGCGACAAGTTCGGGATAGTGTTCGCCGACACGAGTCCCGAATCGGCGCTCGTGACGTGCAGGGCCGTGTCGGCCTCGCTCGGCGCTATCCCGTCGACAGGCGGCCGGGGCACGACCGCCTCGATCGGGATCGCCGGCATTCCCGAGCACGCCGCGAACAGGGACGCGCTGCTGCGTGCCGCGGACGCGGCGCAGTACTGGGCCAAGTGCCACGGGGGAGCGACGGCGGTCGTTTTCAGCCTGGAGATCGCGACCGTGCCGGACGCGGCAGGCCGGATCCGCGACCTCCAGGAGGGCGTGAATCTCATCACGGTCCGTGCGCTTGCCGCCGCCGTCGACGCTCGTAGCGCGGGTCTGGAGCACCACTCGCGAAACGTCGCAGCGCTGGCGGTGCTGCTGGCGCGCGACCTGGACTTGGACGAGCGACGCACGATGATGCTCGAGGTGGCCGCCCTTCTGCATGACGTGGGCAAGATCGGCGTGCCGGACCACATCCTGAACAAGTCGGGATCGCTGAACGAGAAGGAGTCGCACGGATTGGGCGAGCATTGTGCGCTTGGTGAGCGGATCCTGGCAGCGACCCGTCTGGAGGAGATCCTCCCCTGGGTCCGTCACCATCACGAGTGCTGGGACGGATCAGGGCATCCGGACGGTCTTGCGGGTGTGGAGGCGCCCCTGGAATCCAGGATCATCGCCCTTTGCAGCGCGTACGATTCGATGGTCTCAGGCAGGACCGGAGGGCCGGTCGTCTCGAAGGCCGCGGCCTTGCAGGAGATCGACCTGGGCCTGGGGACCCGGTTCGATCCCGATCTCGGCGAGAGGTTCATCCGACTCGCCGGCGGGCTCGGGATCGTGTAGCGGGCCGATGACGGAGGTCTCAGTCTTGGACGATGCTTCGCCTCCCACCGTTGTGACACCGATGAGCCGATCGGGTCAGGTCTTCGCCGCCGCCGCGGGCTTCGTGGTTCTGGCCAGTCTCTACCTCGGATCGAGTGGACTGACCGTCAGCCCGATGGCCCGGTTCATCGTGAGCGAGGTCGTCTTCCTCATCCCTCTTGTCTCGGCGACGGTATCCGGTTGGCTGGTGTTTCGGAGCGCCGCCGGTCCCGAGACGCGTTTCTGGCTGCTGATGACCATCGGCAATGCGCTGCTGGTGACGTGCGAGATCTACTACTCCTGGTGGATCGTGTTCGCGCGGACCGTTCCTCCGCCGGTCTATGCACCGTTCCAGATCATGCATCTGATCGGCGGCGGCGTGTTCTTCGCGATGCTCCTGACCATGACCAAGTTCCCGTACGCGACGAGCACTGTGAAGTGGCGATACGCGATGGATTGGCTGGGGATCGCGGCGGTCCTCTTCGTGGCGTTTCTGAAGCTCGTCGTCGACCCGATGTTCTCGGGGCTGTCGTCCGTGCTGCCGGTGGAGCGCCTCGCCGGGGCCGGGTACCTCACCTTCGGTGCTGTCATGCTCAGCGCCACGCTCTCCACTCTCCTGGGGTTCAAGGTCGCGCGGTGGCGGCCCTGGGAGAAGCTCGTCGCGGCCTCGATAGGCATATACACCGTGGGGGTCATGGCCTGGCCCCTTTGGCTCGTCACATACAAGGTGGAAGGCAGCAGCATCGAGCGCGGGCTGATCGATCTCGTGCTGGTGCTCGGCCACTACCTGTTCCTGGTGGCCACCGTGCTGCGATTGAAGAACAAGGGGCAGCAATGGCCACTTCGTCCGATGCCGCTCTTCCAGTCGGGCGGTCGCTTCCGATTCAAGCTCATGGCGGGGGCCGTGTCGATCGCAGCGATCCCGGTCTTCACGCTGTTGGGGATCGGTTCGAGGCCGGGCAGCCTGGAGTACTGGGTCTACCTCGTCGCGACGAGCTGG
Organism: uncultured Coriobacteriia bacterium; assembly: GCA_963695385.1. Taxonomy (GTDB): domain Bacteria; phylum Actinomycetota; class Coriobacteriia; order Anaerosomatales; family PALSA-660; genus JANYAK01. The sequence goes on along the minus strand of OY968780.1, from coordinate 946,266 downwards.
CTCGCGGTGCTCGTCGTGGTCAGGACCACGATCGTATCGATAGACAACGGCCACCTTCTGCATTGGGCGGTCACCGACCCGTTGACGGGGTTGTTCAACCTGCGGTTCCTGCATCAGCGTCTTGCCGTGGAACTCGACATCGCGCGGCGCTACGGGGAGCAGTTGAGCTTGGCGGTCTTGGATCTGGACGACTTCACTCAGGCGAATGTCCTCTACGGCCACGCCGGTGGAGACGAAGTCCTGCGGGACGCAGCCGCGGCTGTCATGTCCTCGTGCAGAGACTCCGATACCGTCTGCCGGGTAGGCGCGGACGAATTCGCGGTGCTCATGCCGGACACCGGCTCCAAAGAAGCGGCGGAGGCCTGCAACAGGATACGGGCCGGGCTCGCGCAGCCAAACAGGGGGCGGGCGGTGACGGCATCCTTCGGGGTGGCGGTGTATCCGCGCCACGCCGCAACTGCCGATCAGCTTCTCTCGGCAGCCAGGGGTGCCTTCTTCTGGGTCAAACGGCACGGGAAGGACAACGTCCTGGTCCACAGTTCGACCCTGGTCACGGACCCGGGGGAAGATGACCGGATCCATACGTTGGAGGCGCAGGCGCATGTCGGCGCCGTGCGCGCGCTGGCCGCCGCGGTCGACGCCCGGGATCCCGCCACCCAGCACCACTCCAGCAGGGTCGCTTCCCTTGCTGTGCGTGTCGGTCGAGAACTCGGATTCGAAGACGACAGGATAAGCCTGCTCGAATCGGCCGCGCTCATGCACGATGTCGGGAAGATCGGCGTTCCCGATCATGTCCTCTCACGGCTCGGCGCGTACTCGGACGAGGACTTCGCCCATTTCGCCGAGCACCCCGCCCTGGGAGAGCGCATCCTGGCTTCGACGCCGTTCCCGGAGATACTCCCGTGGATCCGCCACCACCACGAGCGCTGGGACGGCGCGGGCTTCCCCGACGGGCTGCGCGCGGTCGCCATACCGCTGGAGGCGCGGATCCTGGCGGTCTGCGAGGCTCACGATTCGTGGACGTCGCCCCGACCCTGGCGACCGGCCATGCCTGAGGATCAGGCTCTCGCCGAGCTGATAGTAGGGATGGGAACGCGGTTCGACCCCGCGGTCGTCGAGGTGTTCCTCCTGACGCAGGGTCTGGTGTCCCCCAGCGCGTGAGCGCGTGAGGCCGAGCGAGGCATCCTCAGCCGGTACGTTCCATCGCCGCCGAGATGTCGCGCGGGGCGAGTGCCGCCTTCCACAGCGGGCCGGTGACCTGCGGAAGACCGTCGCCGTAGGTCGGCCGGCCCTCCTCGCGGAAGAGGACGCCGATGGGCACGCGGCATTCCTCGGGCGTGCAAGTCATCTCGTTGTGCGAGCTCAGGCTGAGTGCGAAGGACTTCGTCCGATCGGTCGGATCCCATCCGGCCTCGTCCAGCTTGTAGACGCGCTCGCGGAACCACTTGAAGGTGTTGAGCTTGTTCCAGGTGACGCAGGGCTGATAGACGTCGATGAGGGCGAAACCCTTGTGCCGCACCGCCTGCACGATCAGATCCGTGAGATGCGCCACGTCCCCGGCGAAGCCCCTGGCGACGAACGTGGCGCCCTCGGCGATCGCGAGCCCGACAGTGTTGACGGGGGCTTCGAGGACTCCCGTGGGGGTGGACACGGTCTTGACGTACTGCTCGGTGGTGGGGGAGGCCTGTCCGGTGGTGAGACCGTAGACCTGGTTGTTGTGAGCGACGAGGGTCAGGTCGATGTTGCGCCTGCACGAATGGAGAAGGTGGTTGCCGCCGATGCCGTAGCAGTCGCCGTCTCCCGACTCCACGACCACTTTGAGCGCAGGGTTGGAGAGCGCGAGGCCGGTGGCCACCGGCAGCGCGCGGCCGTGCAGCGCGTGGAAGCCCTGAGATGGAGTGAAGTCGGCTCCGTTGCCGTGGCACCCGATCCCCCAGACGATCGCCAGCTCCTCGAAAGAGAAGCCCAGCTGCTCGTAGGCCTTGTCCAGCGCCTGCTTCATGCCGAAGTTGCCGCAGCCCGGGCACCAGGTCGGCTTGTTGGCGTTCTTGAACTCCTTGGCCTCAGGCACGTCCGGCCACCTCCATCACCTTCGCGTAGACCTGCTCGGGAGAGAACGGGCGCCCGTCGTAGCGGCGCAGACGCTCGTCCGGCGCGACGAGGCACTCCTGGCGCACAAGCCCTTCGAACTGACCGGTGAGGTTTCCCTCGATTATGATCGTGCGCTTCGAGGCCTCGAGGAACGCGGTGACGGCCTCGGTCGGGAAGGGTTCCAGCGTCACGACCTGCATGAGGGCGGCCTTCACGCCGTCGCGCTCGAGCCAGGGCAGCGCCTCGCGGACCGGCTGCTTGGTCGTGCCGAAGACGAGGATCGAAACGTCCGCATCGGCAGGGGGCGAACCGAAGTACTGCGGCGGGGGGACCAATGTGCGCGCCAGTTCGAGCTTGCGCATGCGCTTCTCGTTCTGCGATATGCGCGTCTCGGCGACCTCGCCCGCGGAGCCGTAGCCGTACTCGTCGTGCTCGTAGGAGTTGACGACCTGGACGGCCCCGGTCACACCCGGGAGGGCCCGCACGGAGACTCCATCGTCGGTCACCTTGTAGCGCAGGTAGGTGCCGTTCTCGCCCAACGCATCCGGATGTTTCGCGACGTCCCCCTCGGCCACCAGCTTCCCGCGGTCCACGGTGACGGAGGCCAGATCGAACGGCTCGCACGACCTGCGGTTGTCGGAGAGGTAGGTGTCGCCGAGGATGATCACCGGCGTCTGAAGACGGTCCGCGAGGTTGAACGCCTGCCAGGTCAGGTCGAATGCGTCCGTCGTGTCGCCGGGGGCGAGCACCACGCGCGGGAACTCACCCTGCGCCGCATGGAGGACGAAGCGCAGGTCCGACTGCTCCGTCCAGGTGGGCAGGCCGGTGGCCGGGCCGGGGCGCGTGAACACGCCCACCACGACGGCCGACTCCGAGACACCCGCCAAGCCGAGCGCCTCGACCATCAGCGAGAAGCCTCCGCCGGCCGTCGCGCACATCGCGCGAGCGCCGCCGAAGGCCGCGCCGATCACCATGTTCATGGCCGCGATCTCGTCCTCGGTGTGCTTGACCACGAGGCCGTATTCCCGGTCGTTGGCGGCCATGAAGTGCAGGAGCGAGGATGCCGGGGTCATCGGATAGGCGCAATACATACCGATGCCGGCCGCCAGCGCGCCCAGGCCGATCGCCTCGTTGCCGTCGACGAGCACGAGCTTCTCCGGGTCGGGGAGCGGCTCGATCCGGTACGGGAAGACGCACTCCGCGGCCGATCCCGCCTCGTAGCCTTTGGTGGCGACCTGGACGTTCTGCTCCGCGATCTCGGGAGCCTTCTTCGCGAACTGCGCGCGGAGGGAGTCGGTGAGGTAGGAGAGGGGATAGCGGACGAGCGCCAGCACGGCGCCCAGGGCGGCCACGTTGCGCATGATGGTCGCGCCGCCCGCCTCCTTGACGATGTCGTCGAAGGCCACCGCCACCGCGCAGACCTTGTCCGTATCGATGGCCTCGCCGATGGTCACGGACTTCGGGTCGTAGACGAGGGCTCCGCCCTCGACGATCTCGTGGGCGTGCAGATCGAGGGTCTCCTGGTTCAGGGCGACGAGGACGTCGACAGGCATGACGTGGGAGTAGACCGGGGTGGGCGAGACGCGGACCTGGTAGACGTTGTGCCCTCCCCGGATGAGCGAGGGGTACTCGGTGAGATCGAACGTGTGCAGGCCTCCGCTGACGAAGCAGCGCGCAAGGGTCTGGCCGGCGGCCTTGATTCCGAACCCGGCCTCTCCGCCGATCTTGATCTGAACGTCCTTGCGATCCGGGCCTCGCGGGTCGGGCGGCATCCTGACTCCTCTCGTGTCCACTGGACGGACCGCGTCCGCCACTCGCGACGCAGGTGTATGTTCCCCACCGCACGCGTGTCCGCGTCCCCCGCAGCACGCGGGGTATCATGCAGGGCATGGAGACGGCAGACGATCGGCCCACAGTGGTCATGGGCGTTACCGGCGGCATCGGCGCCTACAAGGCGTGCGAGGTCGCACGCTCACTCATGCGCAGAGGGATGCGCGTCAAGACGGTGATGACCGCCTCGGCCCAGCGATTCGTCACACCGCTCACATTCCGCACGCTCACGGGCGAACCGGTCGCCGTCTCGCTCTGGGAGGAGCCGGGGCGCGGCGTTCACCACATCACTCTCGCCGAGGAGGCGGATGCGATCGTGATCGTGCCATGCACCGCCAACGTGGCCGCGAAGCTGGCGCAAGGCAGGGCCGACGACATCCTGACCACCATCGTGCTGGCATCCGAGGCCCCTTTGGTGATCGCTCCCGCCATGAACACGCGCATGTGGCGCAAGCAGATCACACAGGACCACGTCGCGACGCTGAGGGGTCGCGGTGCGGTGATCCTGGACCCCTCAACAGGCGAACTCGCGTGCGGCGAAGTGGGCGAGGGGCGACTGGCCGACGTCGAGGAGATCGTGGGGGCCGTGACGAGGGAGGTCGAGCGCACACGATCGCTCTCCGGCATGCGCCTACTCGTGACCGCCGGTCCGACGCGCGAGCCGATCGACTCGGTGCGCTTCATCGGCAATCGTTCGTCCGGGCGCCAGGGATATGCCATCGCCGAGGAGGCCGCCCGCCGCGGCGCCGACGTGAGCCTGGTCAGCGGTCCGACGGCGCTCCCGGATCCGTTCGGAGTGCGCGTGGTGCGGGTCGAGACGGCGAACCAGATGCGCGACGCCGTGGAGGAGGCCTTCGGGGAAGCGGACGCCGTCGTGATGACGGCCGCGGTCGCGGACTTCCGCCCGGCAGTGCCGGTCCAGGGAAAGATCAAGAAGGATGGCGCGCCGGGTACGCTGAACCTAGAGAGGACGGACGACATCCTCGCTAGGCTCGGCGAGCGCAAGGGCGCGCGCGTGCTGGTCGGCTTCGCCGCCGAGACCGAGGACGTGGTCGCGTACGCACGCGGCAAGCTGCTCGAGAAGAATCTGGACATGATCGTCGCCAACGACGTCTCGAAGCCCGGCGTGGGGTTCGACTCGAGGCTCAACCAAGTGGTGATCGTGACCGAAGAGGATGAAGAGGCGCTTCCACTGATGGACAAGCGAGATGTCGCCGTAGCGGTGCTCGAGCGGCTGGCTAAGATGATGAAAGGGCGCTGAAGAGATGCTCCATGAGGGTCCGGCCAAGCGGCTGTCCGCCTACATCGGTGAGAATGACCACTACGAGGGGAAGCCGCTGTATTCGGCGCTGGTCGCCGCCGCCCGCACCGCGGGATGCTCGGGTTCCACCGTCCTGCGGGGAATCGAGGGCTTCGGGGCGACCAGCCGGATCCACACCGAGCACATGCTTCGCTTCTCAAGCGACTTGCCGGTGGTTGTGCACGTGGTCGATGTGGACTATCGCATCACCGCTCTCGCCGAGGTCTTCCGGGCGATGGTCGGCAACGGGCTCATCACCATCGAGGACGTCGTCGTGGTCCAGTACCAGGGCGACGTCGCGGGCGAGACCCGGCGGTAGTCGTGGCGCCTGGTCCCGCGCAGTCGTCGGCGCGGCGAGCCCCTGGCAGCTCGCTCCACCGGACGCTGCGACGTTCAGCTTGAATGACACCGCGTTCGCGGGTACCATCTATCCCTGCCGTTCGGGGCCCAGCAGGGTCGGCGTCGGCGAGAACGGGCTGTGGCGCAGCTTGGTAGCGCACTTGACTGGGGGTCAAGGGGTCGCAGGTTCAAATCCTGTCAGCCCGACCAAAGAACATGCAGGTGAGAGGCCGTGTTTCGGGAAACCGGAACCCGGTCTCTCCCTCATTTTCGGGGCTGTGTAGCCAATCGTGTAGCCAATGGGTCCGATTTCCGTGTAGCCAATGCCGCCCGGGGCGGCTACCGAGTTGCGCCTCTAGCCACCGATCGCATCTGAGAGGGTGTCCATCGCGTCGCGCGCGGTCTTCTCGCTGACATGTGCGTAGACATCGCCGGTGATCGAGATGCTCGAGTGTCCGAGGAGGTCGCTCACAGCCTTGAGGTTCACTCCATTCTCAAGCATTGCAGTTGCAGCCGAGTGCCTGAGGGTGTGGATTCCGATTCCGGAGAGCTTCGCCTTCTTCGCTGCCGCCTGAATCGTCCGGTAGAGATCGCGGCCATCCACGGGACGGCCTGTCTCGGTCGTGAAGACGAACCCCGTCTCGTGCCAGGCATTCGCGGCGCGCTGTCGCTCCCTGGTCCGCACGGCTCGCTGCCACTTCAGTCGCGCGACAGCAGCAGGGGAGAGCGGCAACGTGCGGCGGGACTTCGCGGTCTTCGGTTCGGTCACGACCAGCTCGCCACCGACGCGCGCGAGCGTTCCGCGAATCCGCAGGGTACCGGCGTCCAGGTCGATGTCCTCCCATTTCAAGGCCAGCGCTTCACCGCGCCTCATGCCGGTTCGTGCGATGAGCTCAAGAAGCGCGTGATACCGCGATGACTCAGCGGCCTTCAGTAGGGCGCCCACGTCGCCCGCCGACAGGTACTTGGCCTCAGCGCGCTCGACCGTGGGACGTGGCACCGCCTCGCATGGATTGCGGGCGATGTGCTTGTCCCGGACCGCGCCGGCCAACGCCAGCCTCAAGACGTGGTAGATCTGGCGCACGGTCGAAGTTGAGAGATCCTTCGCCCTCAACTCGAGGATGAGCTTGTCGATATGCGATGGTTTCAGCTTGTCCAGTGTGATCTTGCCAAAGGGTTCCGGCTCGAGGTGTGTCTTGGAGACCGAGGTGTAGAGCGCCCGAGTCGTGGGCCTCAGATTCGAGGCCGCGAGCTGAGTTTCGCGCCACTCCTTCAGCCAAGCGGAGACGGTTGCGGTCGCGTCGCGCACGGGGGCGCCGTCGTCCACGCGCGCGATCGCGGCCTTGAGCTTGTCTCGCACTTCGGACTTGGTGCGGCCGTAGAGAACTGTCCTGTCGGGCCGCCCGTCGGCATCATCGTGGCGGATAGATCCGCACCACCGGCCGTCCGACCGCTTGTAGATCGAGCCTTCACCGTGTGCTCGTCTCGTCGTCATCAGCCCTCGCGTCCCTTCGCCTTGGCGACCTTGGCCCTGTGTGCCGCCTGCGCGGCGGCGTTGGCGCACCTCTTCGAGCAGTACCGCAGATTCGCTTCACGCTTGTGCTGCCCGTAGACCGCTCGCCCGCGCTGGCGCACGAATGCACGCCCGCACTTCTCGCACGTGCGGAAGGTCGAACCTCCCGCAACGTCGTTGAAGATCTCGAGACAGACGGCGTTGTACAGCTCCGAGCAGGGGGTGCGGCCGGCCTCGGTGTCATCTCGGGCCTCAGAGAGCGCGAGACGCGGCGCGAAAGGGGTCAGCCCGGAGTTGAGGACCTCGACCGCCCACGCCATGGCTTGGTGGACCACCTCGCCGCCCGCGCGATCGAAAGGCGGCCCGGTCTGCCATGCGCTGACCATGTCCGCGGCGCCAAGCACGCCGGCGTTGGCGAGCACGGCCCCCGTGACATCGCGAAGCGTCCCAGCGGCAAAGCGGAACTCCTCGAGCGGCAACACGTCTTGCGCGTCGAAGCCCTTCTTCTTGCCGATCAGGTCGCGCTGCATGCCAAAGACAGTCTCGGCGGCGCGGAACTTGCGTCCCATGTTCTTTGACGTCAGCGGCCCGAACATCGAGACGAACTCGGCGATAGCGGATGAGTCGTCAAGGTCGAGGTCAGCGAGTTCCCACAGGTAGAACTCCGGCTCCAGCTGACCTGTGCCGGCTGACTCGGAGCGTTCCAAGACCTCAGAAGGGCTCAGACGGCGCATGTACGCCGACTCCTCGTGTTCCTCTAGTGCTACGTCAGGCCACCGGCAGAGGTCTTGAGGCAACGGCACGCGGCAAGCGGGCAATGCCGTCGTGCCAGATACTGATGATGCAGTCATACGAAATCACTCCGGCTGTACTTATTGACTCCCGGTCTGGAACCTCGTCACAATCATAATCACAGTAAGGGCTACACGCAATGATGCGTATGACGGACTTGGAGGATCCATGCAGCGACTTGAAGCGGAGCGCCGAAGGCTCGGGCTGACCAAGAGCGAACTGGCCAGGCGGGCCGGTCTGAACCAGACGACGGTGATCGAGGCGACCAACGGCAAGCGCACACCGGGTGCCGCCCAGCTCGCCAAGCTGGCAGCGGGTCTGGGATGGCCCGTGGAGCGCGCAGCCGATCTGCTTGAAGAGGTGCGGCCGTGAACGTCATCTCGATGCGTCGAGTGCTCTATTCCGTGGAAGAGGCGGCCAGTGTGCTCTCGGTCGGGCGGACGTCGCTTTACGCGCTGATCGACTCCGGTGAGCTTGAGCGCGTCAAGATCGGCCGGCGAAGCCTCGTGCCGGCCGACTCGATCGCGGCCTACGTCGAGCGCCTCAGAGCTTGCGAGACCGACGAGCAGCGCTGATGGGGCGCCTGTCCGACCGCATGCTTCGCGCCGACGTGTTCTCGGACGGCCGGCTGCTGCGCGTGTCCCCGGGTGCGCGCCTGCTGGCGATCGCGCTGGAGGCGCTCGCCGAGAGCACGGGCATGGTGCGCATGGATATCGACGAGATCAGGAGCGCAGCCGGCTTCTTCCTCGCCGACGCGGACGGCTCCATGCCGTCGCGAGAGGATGTGCAGAGGTCCTGCGATGAGCTCCTCTCTGTCCGGTGGGCACTGGAGTTCTCATCAGGCGGGATGCGGCTGCTATACCTCCAGGGCTTCGGGAGACGTCAGACGGGACTCAACGTCTGCGTCGGCGCCGAGTCGGTCAACGGAGGCCCCAAGCCCCACCTGCCGATGCCCGCGTGCGTGAGCCTGCACCCGCGCGAGGAGACGGTGAAGGGCACATGCGCCGTCCAGGTGCGCAAGTACCTGCCTTCTCACTGCGACCTGGACCACACGAACTGCCCGTGCGAGTCCTACCCGAATGGTTCACCTACCCTGGCCCAAGCCATACCGCAGGGTTCACCTACCCTGGCCGAAGCATTGCCGAAGGGTGATAAGAATCAATCAGAACTAAGTCAATGTGATTTGAACGAAAGTGATGAAAAGGAATGTGAATCAATCGGAGGGGAACTTGGGGAACCGGCGCCTCGTCTCGCCGACGCGCTGACTCGCCTCTGCGAGCGCTACCCGGCGCTCGACAGGTCGGCGCTATCGCGGAGGTTGTGCGAGCTATCGGTCCAGTACGGAGATCCGGTGACGATCGACGCCGTTGAGCGCACCCTTGCCCACGACCCCAAGTCGCCCCTGCGCTACCTCGAGAGCGTGCTCTCCAACGGTCGGGGAGCGGTCACTCCTCGGCAAGTGACTTGAGGCGGAGGTTCTCTCCGGCCTTGCCCTGCGCGAGTGCACAGTGCATCTGAGGCACAGAGAGGTGCAACGCTCACGAATCTGAGCGGCTCTCCTGCTCAGTTGCGAGCGGCTCGATCTTGCGAGAAGTCGCCAAGAGCGGCTCTCGTCTCGCGGGGGCTGTGGGGAAGTGTTTCTCCTGCTCACCGGCTTAGCCGGCGATGCGTTCCCTTCTCGGCGCCGCGCTTTGAGCGGCGACGCTTATCCTGCGTTGCATCTCCAGGGTCTGCACTTGCGTCATGCATGGGCGCCGGACCGACTCAGCGACGTTCCGCGCGAGGGCGTGGCATACCAGCGACTCCGTTACGGAATGCGTAAGGGCGTCCTGACGCGGTCCGTGCTTTCTCAAATAAGTGGCGACACCAAGTTGATGGCCTCTCTGCTCTACGGCTCGGGCTTGCGGCTCACGGAGTGCCTAACCCTGCGAGTCCGGATCTCGACTTCGACGGAAGTGAGGTGACCGTGTTCAACGGCAAGGGCAGCAAGGACCGCGTCACGATCCTTCCCGACGGGATCAATGCGCCACGGCCGCGACGATGATCTACACGCACGCGCTGAACAAAGGCGGCCTCGGAGTCACGAGCCCTTGGATCGCCGGTGAATGCCAAATGCGTTACACGGACCCGCAGTATCAATCCTGCCTGAGAGGGGCGCGAGCGTGCGTGCTATCGTCTTACCCGGACGCGAGGTGTCCGGCATACCCCGCTCAGGCGGGTCCGCACAAACGTTGTTCGACAGACACTGGGGGCCACGTGACGGATCGATTCAGTCAACTGTTGGCAGTGTGGGAGACAGGCCTGGTAATCGACCGTGCCTTGGCCGAGGAGATCGTGGGGCTGGCTCCGGCCGGTACGTTCAGTGCGCTTCCCCGTGTCGCCGACCTGGGCGTTTCAGACGTCCTCCAGTTCCAGCACAACACCAATGAGCTTTCCGGACGGCATCGACGCGCGATCGACTCTGGCTGCTATCTCGAGGTGATCGCTCTACGTACACAGCACATGGAGCTTTGGCTCCGCATGTACTGGGTGGTCAAGAACCAGAAGGGCAAGGTCTTCGGACCCCGGGACGAACTCACATTCGGACAGGTGATTGGGCTGTGCGCCCAAGCAGGCCTCCAGGCAGAGTTGGTTGACGACCTCAGAGCGTTCAATCAGGTTCGCAACGACGCACTCCACAACTACTTCCTTGGCGATATCGAGTATGAGGGGTTCCGCGAGGCGGCGATCGATCATCAGGATCTTGATTCAAGAGTCGTCGACTGTGTCACTCAGGAAATTGCACGGCCTGCTACTGCTGACGATCTTATTGCGGGAATGGGCGCTGCCGTTCTTGTGCAACGCCCGTTCGAAGCCCGTGCTTCAGGCGCCTGAGCCGGGATGGAGCAGCTGGCCAGCAGGTGGGAATCGAACTGAGGGGGGTCGCATGAGGGATGCGAGATCGGCCCTATGTCTCATGGCTTTCACGATGCTGCTACTCACTGCCTGCAGTGCGGGCGGCCCCCGCCAGGAGAACGCCAAGGTCTCAACAGTCGGCTGGGGCCGGGTTCGAATCGGCGCAAGCCAATCGGAAGTAGAAGCCGTGCTCGGGTCGTCAGTCGCTCAGCAGGACTTCCCCGCCATGAACGGTGAGCCCGCCGTGGTCTTCCACGACTACTTGGACAAGGGCGTGCAGGTCAGCTACACGAAGCCCGACATGACGGTGAACGCGCTGTTCTTCTACAGTGGCGAGGGCGAGCATTCGAAGTACACGCAATTCGCGGGTGAGGCTGATCGCGGAATCACTTGGACCAGCAGCCCCGAAGACGTCTTGGCCGCGTATGGTGCCCCGCTGAATGACTACAAGAGTGACGACGGCGGCCGCGGATGGCGGCGACTCGCGTATTCCGACATCAGCTTCCGGTTTCAAGATGGGCGCCTGGAGACAATCGGCGTCGGACTTGAGGAAACGAAGGCCGCTCCCGCCGCAAGCGACGAAACACCAGCCCAACGAGACGCTCGCTTGGCAAGGCAGGCGAAGCGGGCCGCAGCAGCGGCTGCCGAAGCCAAGAAGCAGGCGGCACTCGCTGTCATCCGGGGGACCGATCAGTACAAGGTTCTCACCGCTGAGAATGGGATGAGCGATGCGCAGGCGCGCTCCTTCATAAAGGCCGCCTCGATTGCTCGAATGTCCGACGTTGACAAGGTTGCGTCACGCAAGAGAAGCAAGCACCCCGGGGACACATTCCGCGTCGTGGCCGACGACGGCGGTTACAGCTTGCAGTACACAGTTCGGTTCCACGGCAACGGAGTGGCCACGATCCGCGATTGGGGCGGGGTCAGTCTCTACTCAAAGGGCAAGCGCAACACGAAGTACGTCTATTGGGAGGACATCGGCGGTCCCGAGCGCGTTGTGGATGTGACGAAGTCGCTGATTACTTCCATCCTCAAGGCCCCGAGCACTGCGGAATTCCCCGGCGGCTGGCTGGACCCGCTTGAGGGATGGAGCCTCAGCAAGCCCGCCGGCAAGGTCATTGCAGGCTCATACGTGGACAGCGAGAACTCCTTCGGCGCGATGCTCCGTTCTAAGTTTCAGGTCGAGTACAAGGTGTCCACTGGGAAGCGCAAGGGTAGCCTCACGCCGCTCCGGATATACATGGACGGGCACCTGGTGGCCAAGTGATCCGCTCACACGGCAAGGGTAGAAGACCATCCACGATTGCCGCGGGCGTGCTGTCGAACCAAGGGATCAACCTGACTCGCTTCGCTCGCAGGTTATCCCTATCGCGTTCGACAGAGCTGCGTCCCGGGGCTCAACCGTTTTGGGAGTCAGGCATTGACGCCAACTCGAGAGCATTGGCTTCCGCGCGCCTACCTCAGGCCGTTCCGCGCTGGGGACAACGATACGATCTACATGCTCGATTTTCTGGCTGACGCTCCGGTGTGGAGGCGTGTGGGCTTCTACGATGTCTGCAACACGCCCGGATATCACTCTGATTCTCGAATCGACAAGCGCATCGACACGGAAGTCGTTCAGGCGTATGCGCGTGTTCGCGACAAGATTGTTGCGCTTGACCACTCCTGCTCACTCGATGAGGTATTGGACGCGCGAGAGCTGGACGACCTAGCTCGGTTCATCCATGTGCACTTGATTCGAAACCCGCTCGCCTCATACCGCCGTGCGATGCACGAACTGTGGCTCTGGAGCGTCGACAAGCCGCGGAGACCATTGCCGTGGCTCATGCCGGTGCCCATCAAGCGGGAGGTTCGCAAGTTCAGGTCGCTCTTCCGCAAGGGCGGGAGGTGGCTGACCGCCGCCGACAAGGACGCCACCATCGTCGAGCGCGTCCGAGGCATGATCCTGGAGGATGGCCATGCTCATCTTGGCCTCAGGTCCCATGTGGCGCAGGACCGCGTGCTCGAAGGCATCGTTGACGCTTCCGTCGAGGTTGGCCTCACTCGGCCAAGAATCGTGTACTCGAACGACGAGCTGTACACGATGGACAACCCTTTCGCTCTTGAAGGAGACGGGGAGAACAATGGCCTCGCCTTGGCAATCTCCCCTCACCACCTCGTCGTTGCGGGTGACGATTGCGAGCCGGACGTCTGCCCCTTGGAGCGGATTGCCCATCTTCCCTACATATCCTTCTCCACGAAGCTCCTCGCTGCCCGGCCCTGTGACGTGCGGTTGTTGGCTCTGTGTGCGGTCAATCCTGAGTCCGGCGATTCCGACGTCCAAGACGAAGCCCTATACCGATTCTTGCCGGTGGACCTCGTAGGGATACCTGTGGAGGATCGTTTCACGCGATGCGAGTCGTGACCTGGCGAACCCGCGCGTCAACCAGACAGCGCGCCTCGGTGATGTATGCTCGGGAGCAGGCGCGCGCAGGGGCGCTGCAGGTTACGCGCAAGACGTTAGGCCCAGTGCACGGGCTCGCCGCCGTCGAGGAGGCGGGCGTACCCAGATGAGGGGGTCAGGGTGCTCGAAGAGTACACGTCTCGCTACCTACGTGGGACCAAGCAGGACCGCAACGACGCCGACGAGTGGATGAGGCATCACGCAGCGGACTATGAGCTTGGCCGGCTGTCCGGTGTGTTGAGTGATAGCAGTCGCACCCAGGCAGAGCACGCCGGGGCCGCCATGGGTCTGGGGTTTCATCCCGAGGCTGGCAGCGCTGAACTCATGGATCTGTTCGCTGCGCTCGTTGTCGCCAAAGGCTTGAACACCAATTTCGCCTACAGGGTTCTGTCTGGCCTCAGGCAACTGCTCGCTCGGGGAGTGCGAGCGGACGGTATGGCCCACTACACAGCCACTGTCGAGGTCTTCGCCGCCCTGAAGGGGGTAGCAGCGCCGGCTGATCATGTACTCGAGCTCATGAAGAAGACCCACAAGCGGTCGGTGTTTCTCTGTCACAGTTCAGCGGACAAGCCATTCGTGCACGCGCTCGCTCGGCACCTGGAGAAGCGCCGCATCAGGTACTGGCTCGACGAGGCCGAGATCCGCGTGGGGGACTCGCTGATCGACAGGATTGGGAGTGCCATCCACGAAATGGACCTCTTCTGTGTGGTGGTTTCGGGCAACTCGATCGAATCCCCGTGGGTCAAGCGAGAACTGAACGCGGCCATGGTCAGGGAATTCGCGGAAGATCGCGTGGTGGTTCTGCCCGTCCTCTTGGAGCCCGTCGCGCTGCCGGACTTCCTCCGGGACAAGTTGTACGCCGACTTCACGACGCCAGAGAAGACCCTAGGTGGGCTTGAGAAGCTCCTGGACCAGATTGAGATGGCCGCTGACTAGTCCCGTTCCTTGCACGGGCGTAACACTCGCATCAACGCGACAAGGCGCCACTGCGGTATGCTCGGGCGGCGGGCGCGCGGAGCGCCTTGCGCGTTATGCGCAACTGCGTTAGGCAGAAGGAATGCACTCCTACCACGGCGCATCAACAGCAGTTGCGACCACGCTCGTCGCCGGTCGCGTCGACGTGACGCTTGGCGGCGGCGAACTCGGTCGCGGCTTCTATTCGGGCCAGTACCTCCACGAAGCGAAGGCATGGGCATACCAAGTGTCAGGGGACAAGCGCAACAACGTTGTCGAGTTCGATGCGTCGGATGACGCCGTGGAGGAACTCGACATGCTCATGATGGACTACGGCACCGCAGCGCTCCGTCGGCATGCCATTCGACAACAAGGGGCGATGCGAACGCACTTGTTCGAGGTTGACCTGGTATGGGCGCCGGTCGTGGGAAGCGAACGCGTGAGTGGCGACCAGTACAAGTGGGAGTCTGACCGGGCGGGATCACTGCTCAATGCAGAAGAGACCGCGAGGCGCATACTGTGAAGTCCATTTCGTACATGGTGAGCGCTTCCGGCGGTGAACGCGGTCTGGTCTATCCCTCGGAATTGCGGGACGCCGAAAGCGCGGGACCGGGGTCCTTCCTTCTGATGGGCGAGGTCGACTCTCGACCGGAGCCCGAGTACCTGTTCCCCGCCGTACTGGGTGACAAGCTCATCAGCGTGGCCGTCCGTCAGGATGAGCGGTCGACGTCGTTCTACTGGGCGGATGTGACCGACGTCGGGCGATTCCTGTTCCACGCGGAGTCGGTGCGCCAGAAGCTTCCGTACTTGGGGTCGGACGCGTCTGCGAGCGGGATGATCGCACTGCGAAGACTCCGCGCATGGCGGCACGGCGAACTAGACCGCGCGTGTCGCGAACATGACTTCTACTTCGTTGGATACGCGCCGCGTGTGGGCGCCTCTGCCTAACCTGCGCTTCCAGCAGATGCGCCCGAGGTAGACTGACAGGCACGCGCTCGGCGCACTGCTGAAGCGCAACAACGTTGGAGATGCAGGGGGGTCGTCGTGGCCTACGAGGCAGCAGTGCTTCCGGTAATGATTGCTTCGCCGGGCGATGTCTTCGAGGAGCGCGAAGTCGTCCGTGACGTGGTCCATGGCTGGAACTACGTTCACTCTCTTCGGACGGGAATCGTACTCATGCCGACTGGGTGGGAGACGCACTCGTCACCCGAGCTTGGAGACCGAGCTCAAGGACTCATCAATAGTCGGATTCTCCAGAAGTGCGACTTGCTCATTGGCGCGTTCTGGACGCGCTTGGGATCGCCGACCGGCGAGGCCGAGAGCGGCACTGTGGAGGAGATTCGTAAGCACGTCTCACTGGGAAAGCCAGCGATGGTCTACTTCTCGAGGAAGCCCGTGGCGCCGGAGAGCATTGACGCGCAGCAGTACTCGGCGGTCAAAGCATTCAAGGAGGAATGCGAGACTCAGGGCATGATTTGGGAGTTCGACGACATCATCCAGTTTCGCGATCTGCTGTCCCGGCAGCTGCAGGTCTGCATCTATGAGAACCCCTACCTGCAAAGTCTTGTTCCAGCGGGCGTTCCAGATCCTGCCTTTCGGCTGCCGGACGAACCGCCCGCCACTCCCGGTGCCGATCTCTCAGAGCCCGCGCGTGTTCTACTGAAGACTGCTGCTGGGGCATCGAGCGGTACGATCTGCTGATTGCAGTTCTCGGAGGGCGCTTCATAAAGACCGGTAGTTCGACCTTCGGAAGTGAAGGGGGGCGCGAGAGCGCTCGTTGGGAGGGCGCGCTGAACGAGCTTCTGGAGCGCGATCTGGTAGCTGCTCGCGGGAACAAGGGCCAGGTGTTCGAACTGACGAACCGAGGCTGGGAACTCGCGGACCAACTCGACATGGCCTGACCTCTAACCAGCGGATCAAGCTCGCTTCGCTCGCAGCTTGTCCGCAACAACGTCGACAGAAGCTGGATTCGGGGCAGTGGAGTCCTCGGATGGGTTGTCACTGGCAATCAGTACACTGAACGAGGTCGGACGATTCAGGTCAGAAGGGGGTCGTTCATGCCCGCGATCGGAGACAGTGCGGCAATTGAGGCCTTGCTGAGACAACGCACCGAGGTTCTCGAGCGGATGTTCTCGCTGCTGAATCTCCGGCTGCTCAACTACGGATATCGCGTTCACGGTGACAACTACTGGGTGGAGCTTGATTTCGAGATTGCCGCTCTCGACGGTGGTTCGCTCCAAGTCCCTGATGATAGGTGCGGCGTCATGGTGAAGGCGAACTTGTACGATGCAGACGGAAGAATGCTCAGTACGCAATCCGAGGCCATCGATCTTGAGGGCTTCGCAGGCTATGACACCGGCTCTATTTCCTTCTATACCGACGGAATCGCCCTGGCCGCGGACAAGGCGCGCATCTTCGCGGTGGTATGGTGATCCGCTCGCCGGGTCACACCGGACCTCGGGTCGCGCAAGGCAGCCTGCTAGGGTTCGCGGCTAGCGGCGGCACCAGGTGAGCGACCTCGTCGCGTCAATTCGGGAATCGTTCTCGGAGGAGGCGGCTCGCTCGCCCCTGTTGCTGAGTGATCTCGCGAGCTTGGAGCGCTACGTTTCAGAGAGCTACACGGGGCGGTCGCTCATCGAGCTACTGCAGAATGCAGACGACGCTGGCGCGCGGAGGTTCTTCGTTAAGTCTCTCGGCGGCCATAACTTCGCGGTCGCGAACGATGGACGCACATTCACTGAAGACGACGTTGTGGCCCTCTGCAGGAGCGGTTCCTCCACCAAGTCAAGGCACGCAGGCACGATTGGCTACCGGGGCATCGGCTTCAAGTCGGTCGTAAACTACGCGAAGGCAGTTCACCTCGTGAGCGGCGAGACCAGACTGACCTTCTCTCGGGAACTCACTCAAGCGTTGTTGGGCTGCAGTGACTCGGTGCCACTAGTGCGAATCCCGCACGAGTTTCAGGGAAGATCGTTCCAGCCCGAGCTAGACGCGTGTCATTCGGCAGGGCTCTCAACCGTGTTCATTTTCGAATCGCGTGAAGATGCGCTCCTCGACGAGATGAGCGCGTTCGATGAGAGCTGCCTGCTGTTCCTGCATCACGTTCAAGCGACTGAATTCGAGCGTGGAATCGGCAGCACCGTCAATCGTCTGGCGGTACGGGCGCCTCACCCATCGGGTGCAGTGCTTGTTTCCGTCACCGGACACGATTCGCCTGAGGACTGGCTTGTGTATTCGGATTCGAACCGTGATAGATCCGAAGCTGTCGCCTTCAGGCTTCAGGGCCAGAGCATCGTGAAGTTGCCCTGGAGCGGGTCGGTGGTGCACTCTTTCATGCCGACACAAGACCGCCTTCGGTTTCCTGTTCGAGTCAATGGTGACTTCTCGACAGATCCATCCCGGACCCGGGTGGTGATGGACGCTGACACCGACACAGCTGCGCGTCATTGCGGTGACGTGCTCGGCGAGCTGGCCGTTGAGATTCTCGATGCTGGCGTCGATCATCTCAAGGTGTTGCAGGCGTTGTCGGATGCCTCGGCTGACCCCTTGGCTGGCGTCCGCGGCAAGTCGGTCAGCGATGCCCTCTTCTCGCGCGTGAGCGCG
The DNA here is from genome assembly GCA_963695385.1 of uncultured Coriobacteriia bacterium. Lineage (GTDB taxonomy): Bacteria > Actinomycetota > Coriobacteriia > Anaerosomatales > PALSA-660 > JANYAK01. Next base: position 928,506 of record OY968780.1, on the reverse strand, counting down.
CTCGTTAGGGCGCATCTTGAGCGTTCGGCGGCAGATCACGGCAAGTCTCGGACGGTGGTTCAACCTGACTGGATCGACGAGGATGCGTTCGGCGTTGTGTGTGAAGTTCTCGGCATGTATGGAGTTGGCGCGACGTCCAATCATCTGATGCCAGGCGCGACCCAGTTCTTGGAGGCGATGGGGACGCCTCGTCTCACAGAGGATGAGTGTCTGGTCGCAATGGCGGACCGGGTTCTCGCTGAGAACGCGCGAGCTGCACTTTTCGCCCGGTTGATTCAGAGAACTCGGTTTGGCATGAACGAGGGTCTGAAGCAGGCCATCTTGAAAGCGTTCCTTGTGTCATTCGACAGTGGCGTCCACAGGATCACAGAAGTCGACTCTCTCGCCATGCTGAGCCCAGCCTTCGTCGCTGCCGTGAAGGAGGGTCTGACGGATGACTCGGATCTGGCGTGGTTCCTTGGCTCGTTAGGGCTGACTTCTGCGGCGTCGCACGAGCAGACTGTGGCGCAGCCCGCCACACATTCGACGCGGACTCAGGCGGTCTTCACTAGACCGAACAGCACAAAGAAGTGGCGCAGCGTCGAGAAGAACGTCGCCGCGCTATTCGAGGGAGCGGACGGTGTCACGCGGGTGGACGACGTTTCCGAGCAGAACCTTGGGTACGACATCGTCGTCACACATGGCGATGGCACCAAGCTTCTTGTCGAGGTAAAGAGCGTGGGAAGCCTTGGCGACACGATCGCCGTGACGAACAACGAGTACTCGACGGCGGTCCATGAGGGTGATCAGTACTGCATTGCCGTTGCTGAGCAGGGCCATGACTCGATTTCCGTGTGCCTCATTGTGGACCCGACCAAGACCCTCAGATTCCAGAAGCGCGTGACACGGTGGGAGTGGATCTGCAACGAGTATTCCGGCCAGAGGATTGACAGTCCGTTGTGGGACTGACCTGGGGCAAAGGTTCTTTGCCGGTCGGGAGTGTGATGAGCGTGTCTCCGGAACATCACTTCTTCGAGATTCCCATCTACCGTGTGTCGGAGAGCGCGTACCGCGCCGAGTTCAAACGGCACTTGGAGAGCTTCTGGGAAGAGACCGAGCGCATGTATGGGCGCAATCGCGACGAGGTGTTCTCCGGGACTCTCCGGCAGACGATGGCAGGCCAGCTTCTGTCGACCTTCGGCGGTCCTTGGCGATACAGCCAGGTAGTTGGATGGGTGAGGCTCTTCACACTCGGCGCACAGGTTCGTGGCGACTACTGGATGACGACGCAGCAGCGACTGACCCGTCGAGGACGCCGTGACTTGCGCTATGTGGGCTCGGCGTTCACGAGGAACTGCTCGCGGCGCGAAACCTCCGCTGACATTCGCGATGCCGTGTGGCATGAGCTCCTCGATTTTCAGAAGGAGTGCCGCGGTGGACGGATTGTCCTGGACTTGTCGTGCTTCGAACGCGCGATGCGATTCATTGACTGGCGTGGGCTTGCAGGAATGGACGAGGCTGACTTGTCCAACCCGGCATCCACCGGACAGCCGCTTCGCGGCTGCAGGTGATGCCGAAACATGTTCGGCGCAGAGCGGGAAGGCCCAAGCCGGTCGGCGGACGGCATCGGAATCGTCTCAGGCCTCTTTGAGCGGTCGGTAGCGCAGCTGCGTGACGCCGTTGCCGTACGGGGTCGCACTCACGAGCTCGAGAGGCGTCCTTTGGGTGAACAGGCGCTTGCCTTCATCGATCGCAATCGGGTGCACCATCAAGACGTACTCGTCCACCAGTCTCAGCCTCGCGAACGTCTGCCCCGTCCGCACGCCGCCGATCACCACGATGTCCTTGCCCGGACGGTGCTTGTGCTCGGTTGTGACCCTGAGGAGTTCGTCGTCATCGCAAGCGAGAAGCAGCTCCGCGTTATCGAGGTCGAGTTCCTCCTCGCGCTTGGAGACCGCGACGACATGCAGAGGATTGAACGCCGCGGCGATGTAGCTCTCCCAACGGGGAGAGTCCGGATTCTCGGCGACGCCCTCCCAGTAGGCGACCATTCCGGCTGCGGTGGGGAAGCCCATCATCCGCGTATCCGCGCTACTGAGCAGCTCGACCACGTCACGAGTCTGCTCCTCGTCCGGCGGGAACGTCATCCAGTCCAGGTCGTCGTCTGGGCCTGCGAGGAACCCATCGAGGGTTTGCGTCATGTACAGCACCAGTCGCCTCATCTGCCGCGCCTCCCGCTCAAGTCGAGTATCTTGGCGTGTGCTGCAGTTGGTACCCATCATGATCCGGGCGTGGAGTCGTCGCATTACGCCGAACCAGCGATTCCAGCGTCAACACGCCGCCGTTGAGGTAGAGGCTCGGGTTCGGGGTGCGCGCCTGGCTGCGTATTCCGGTCGAAGTCGAACACCGAAACGCTGCAAGTCGAACACCATAACGCCGCAAGCCGAACACTGTAACGGTCGAAGCCGAACACCGAAACGCCGCGAAGCCGAACACTTTTCGGTCCTCGGGCGTTTTCAGTGATCTGCCGGCGAGACGACGCATGGACCGGGTTCCACACTTCTAGTCGTCATCAACGACGAGAGAGGTGCGGATGCCCTACAGGAGACTGTCCATGCGAAAGACCAAAGAGATCTGCCGCCTGACCCACGTCGGTCTGTCGGGCCGCGCGATCGCGCGCGCCGTCGGCGTGTCCAACTCCACCGTCTCGGACGCGCTCTCTCGCCTGAGGGGCAGCCGATCTGGACTGGCCGACCGTCGAGCCCATGAGCGACGGCCAGCTCGAGCGCCGCCTCTATCGCGACGATGGCCAGGTCGCCCCCGACCCGCGCGAGCCGGACTGGGAGGCCGTGCGCACCGAGCTTGCGAAGGATCGGCACGTCACGACCCTTCTCACCTGGGAGGAGTACAGAAGAGAGCACCCCGACGGCTTCTCCTACAGTTGGTACTGCGAGCGGTTCAGGATCTGGCGCAAGACGGCCGATCCGGTCATGCGCCAGCACCACGCGTTCGGCGAGAAGCTGTTCACGGACTGGGCGGGAGACACGGTGCCCATCCTCGACGCGGTCACCGGCGAGGTCACCGACGCACACCTGTTCGTCGCGGTGCTGGGGGCCAGCAACCTCACCTACGTAGAGGCGTTTCGCAACGAGGAGATCGAGGCGTTCCTGACAGGACACGTCAACGCGTTTGCCTACATTGGCGGCGTCCCTGCCATCCTGACCTGCGACAATCTTCGAACCGGCGTGACGCGCCCGGACAGATACGATCCCGACCTGAACACCGACTTCGCCGACATGGCCGACCACTACGGCACGGCGATCCTTCCGGCCCGCGTGCGCAAGCCCCGCGACAAGGCCAAGGTCGAGGCCGCTGTGCTCATCGCCTATCGGATGATCCTGGCACCTCTTCGCAAGCGCACCTTCTTCTCGCTCGCGGAGCTCAACGAGGAGATCTCAGTTCTGCTCGAGGTGCTCAACGACCGCCCGTTCAAGAAGATGGCGGGTTCGAGGCGAAGCGTGTTTCAGGAGCACGAGGCCCAGCTGCTGCGTCCACTGCCGCCGCAGCCCTACCGCTTTCGCGTGCACAAGTCCGCCAAGGTGGCCATCGACTACCACGTCGAGGTCGAGGTCCACCACTACTCCGTGCCCCATCACCTCATCGGTGAGCGAGTCGAGGTCTTCATCGACGAGCGCACGGTCGAGCTCTATCACAAGGGCGAGAGGGTGGCGCTGCATGTTCGCAGCCACGTCTGCGGCGGCTTCACCACCGATCCCGAGCACATGCCATCGACTCATCGAGCACACGCCGAGTGGACGCCCGAGAGAGTCGAGAGGTGGGCGGCCCAGAGCGGACCGGCCTGTGCCGCGTTCGCGAAACGGATCATGGAATCCCGCCGCCACCCTGAGCTCGGTTTCCGCAACTGCATGGGGCTCATGAGTCTGGAACGAAAGTACGGAGCAGACCGTCTCGAGGCCGGCTGTGTTCGCGCGCTCACCACTGGTGCCAACCGCTACCAGTCCGTGAAGTCGATCCTGGAAAACGGCCTCGACTCGGTCCCGCTGCCCGCGCCGCCGGCGCCGCCTGCGGTGCCCGACCACGACAACCTGCGCGGCCCTGACTACTACGTATAGAAGAAGGAGACGACATGAACGCGACACTCACGATCGAGAGACTCTACGACATGCGCCTGGGCGCCATGGCCGAGGCGTACTCCACGGAACTGGAGCGCAGCGGGGATCCGGCCCTTTCCTTCGCCGAGAGATTCGGCCTCGTGGTCGAGCACCAGTGGGCCGTTCGCGAGGAGGGTCGGCTGATGAGGAGGCTCAAGAACGCGGACCTCAAGGTCGACGCTTCGATCGAGGAGATCGACGTCACCTCAGCGCGGGGACTGGACCGCTCGGTGATCGCCGACCTAGCCGAGCTCTCGTTCATGCGAAGTGCGGGCAACATCATCATCACCGGCGCCACGGGGCTGGGAAAGACCTATCTGGCCTGCGCGATCGCGGATCGGGCCTGCCGCCGCGGACACACCGCTCTCTACAAGCGGGTGGGACGCCTGATCTTCGAGCTGGCGATCGCCAGAGCCGACGGAAGCTACCTCAAGGCCATAGACAGGCTCGCCCGGGTCGATCTGCTGATACTGGATGACTGGGGGCTCGCCTCCATCGAGGCACAGCCCGCGGCCGACCTCATGGACATCATCGACGACCGCGTCGGGCGCAGCTCGACGATCATCGGCAGCCAGCTGCCTGTATCGGAGTGGCACCACCTGATTGCCGACCCCAGCGTCGCTGACGCACTTCTCGATCGGCTCGTGCACCGCTCCGTCAGGATCGAGTTGAAGGGAGGCTCAATGCGCAAAGAACCCCCGAAAAGACCCCGAAAGTTGACCTGAAGCCGAACACCCCGCCATGATGAGGCACGACCCGCGTCGTCCGCCCCGAACCGTTCGGCTTCGACCGTTTCGGTGTTCGGCTTCGGCTGGAATGGGTGTTCGACTTCGGCGGAATACGCAGCCTGGCGCGCAGATGAAACGCAACAACATGGGGCTCATCGCTTGGAGGACGGGATGACGAAGCGCAGTCCGAAGAGACGGCCCGCCGCGGGCGGGCGCCAGGTCTTGGCCATCGCCTGGTACAGCGAGGCTGAGTGGGCCAAGTTGAAGCGGGTCGCGGCCGACTCCGATGCTCTCGACGACACGTACGTTGAGTGGTGTGGCGGCCATGCGGATCTCGTAAGGAATCTCCAGCGGTCGGGAGCCGAGTTTGTGTCCGTCCCGGTGCTGATCGAGGAGGTCTCCGCCTGGTGCGACAGCGAGGGCCGTCCTCTCGATTCCGCGGCGAGAGCCGAGTTCGTCGCCCGCAGGCTCAGGGAGCAGGAGGGCATGTCCGGGGGAGCCTGACCTCGAGTATGAAGTGCAACCCTCTTCATCCAAGCTCACAGATTGCGATCTCGAGCCGTGCGCTCGTGCGCGCGAGCCCTCTCTTGGCACCTCATCAGTGCCGCCAGTAGCGAAAGTCCTGTGCACGCGAGCTGTGCGCGTACCATTCGCTGCTGTAAGGCAAACGCGTCGAGAGGGTGCCCATCATGTCGACGAAGTGTGTGGCCTGTCAGACGGCCAGAGAGCCCAAACGTCTGACCATCCGCCTGACGCCACAGGACTATGAGCGCCTTTCGGCGTTGGCCGCCAACGAGGGCGTAGCGATGGCCGTCAAGGGCCGCGAGCTGATGATCTCGTCGATGGACCCGCAGATCTATGGCGAGCGCTACTACGACGTTGAGCGTCTCCTGCGAAGTGTCATCAAAGCCGAGATGGAGACGCACTCGGAGAGGTTGCACAAGAGGCTTTACCGAATCGGCGGAATCTCCTCGGCCATGGTCTTCTTCATGCGCGACATTCTGGGCCACGCCTTCGAGTTCTCGCCGCAGGCCATCAACCAGCTATGGCGCGAGGCGGAGGGCCAAGGCTTCAAGTTCATGGGCGAGAAGCGTCCCGAACCGACAGACGACGGACGCTAGGGGAGGGGCTGCGAGTGTAGCCAATTGTGTAGCCAATGGGTCCGATTCGCGGTCGTTCGCCGATGCCCGCCGGGAGCCGCGTAACGCTCTGACCTGCAGTTTCTGCACATCGGTGGACGCCAACGGACGTGCTGCAGGACACTGGGGGTCAAGGGGTCGCAGGTTCAAATCCTGTCAGCCCGACCACGCACTTCCGCAGGGCACCTTCGGGTGCCCTGTCGCGTTTCTGGAGAAGGGGAGTGCGCTGTGCGACGGCGTCCCAGTCAGTCCTTCGCTGCCCCGACACCGTCCTCTTGTGCGCGCCACCTCGTCATCATCTTGGACATCTCGGCGTCGAAGAACTCCAGGAAGGCGCGCGTCTTGGCCATCCGAGCCCCGGCGGGGGATTTCTCGCCGACGGCTCGGACGCCGTCCGCGAGGTCGGCTTCCAGCCCTGACATGAGCGGATTCGTGCGTAGGCTCGCCTCGTACCACGCGTTCTCGTACAGCACGATGACATCGCGGCGGGCCTCCGGATCGCGTTCGCGTCGCAGGTAGTTGACTTGCGCGAGGTAGCGAACGGCACCGGATATAGCCGCCGGACTGACGCGGAGCCGTTCGGCGAGCTCCGCTGCGGTCAGCCGGCCTGAGTCGCTGGAGAGAAGGGCGGCGAACACGCGGGCCGGCATCCTCGGCATCCCAGCGCGGGTAAGAGACGCTGCGAACTGCTCGACGAACTCGGCGACGGCGGTGTCATCGCGCACAGGCGTGTCGGACTCGGACAACTGGGCACTCCTTCGATTCGACCGGCCTGCGATCAGAGTCTACCGCCTGCGGTCGTCGACCGCTTTCCGATTCAGCGACTTCACGAAATACTGAAACGAGTGTAGTCTCATCCGTGGATACGGACAACCGCTGCCGGAGGGATTCCCATGGCGACTGCGATCCGCGCGTCCGGGCTGACGAAGTCGTACGGCCGGGTCCGCGCACTCGACGGGCTCGAGCTGACGGTCGAGACCGGGGAGGTACACGGCTTCCTCGGACCGAACGGAGCCGGCAAGACGACGACGCTGCGTCTTCTGCTCGGCATGCTGCACAAGGACGCGGGCTCGGTCGAACTGCTGGGCGGCGACCCGTGGCGCGACGCCGTGGCGCTCCATCGGCGGCTCGCCTACGTGCCGGGCGACGTCACGCTGTGGCCGAACCTGTCCGGAGGCGAGGCGATCGACCTTCTCGGGCGGCTGCGAGGCGGGCTCGACCCGAAGAGGCGGGCCTCGCTGCTGGAGCGCTTCGAGCTCGACCCGCGCAAGAAGGCGCGGACCTACTCGAAAGGGAACCGCCAGAAGGTGGCTCTCGTGGCGGCTCTCGCCTCGCCGGTGGAGTTGCTGCTGCTCGACGAGCCGACATCGGGCCTTGACCCCCTCATGGAGGCGGTCTTCCGCGAGTGCGTCGATGAGGAACGCCGAAGCGGCCGCACGGTCCTGCTCTCGAGTCACATCCTCGCCGAGGTGGAGGCGCTCTGCGCCCGGGTCACGATCATCCGGGCCGGCCGGACGGTCGAGACAGGCACGCTCGCCGACCTTCGGCACCTCAGGCGAACGTCGATCACCGCCGAACTCGACGCGCCACCGGTCGGGCTCGAGCAGGTGCCCGGCGTCCACGGCGTTTCGGTCGACGGCAATCGCGTCCAGCTCGAGGCCGATCCGGCCGATCTCAACGACGTGCTGTCGCGCCTCACCGCGCTCGGCGTGCGCAGCCTCATCAGCCAGCCGCCGTCGCTCGAGGAGCTCTTCCTCAGCCACTACCAGACGGAGCTCACACCGGCCGAGCGGGCGACGTCGCTATGACCGCTCTCGCCGGGACCGGCGCGCTGCTGCGGCTCATCCTCCGGCGCGATCGCTGGCTGCTGCTCGTGTGGATCGCGATCGCGGCCCTCGTTCCCATCAGCGTTGCCGCGAGCTTCAAGGAGCTCTATCCGACCGCGGCTTCGCTGCGGGACTTCGCTGCCCTGAGCACGGGCACACCCTCGGCGATCGCGGTGCTCGGGCTGGTGTACGCGCCGACCGTCGGCGGGCTCTTGGCTTGGCGCACGGGGCTGAACACGGCGTTTCTCGTGGCGCCGGTGGCCGTGCTGTTCGTCTTGCGTCACACGCGCAAGGAAGAAGAGACCGGGCGGACCGAGCTCGTGCTCTCGGCCGCGGTCGGCCGGTTCGCGCCGGTCACCGCCGCTCTGGTGGAGATGCTGCTGGCAGGCGCGCTGATCGGGGCGCTCATTGCCGGGGGCGTCGCGGCGCAGGGTCTGCCGGCGGCGGGCTCGGTCGCCCTCGGACTCTCGGGCGCGTCGATCGTGTGGATGTTCGCCGCAATCGGTGCGCTTGCGGCCCAGCTGACGGAGAGCCCGGGCGCGGCGAGGGGACTCGCGCTCGCGTTCCTGGCAGCCGCATGGGTGCTGCGGGCGATGGGCGATGTGACCCCCGCGACGTGGCTGTCGTGGGTCTCGCCACTCGGGTGGGTCCGCGCGACCCGGGCCTTCGCGGGAGAGCAATGGTGGGTGTTCCTGCCCATGCTCGTGTTCGCCGCGGTCGTGGGCGCCGCAGCGTACGCGCTCTCCGCGCGCCGCGACCTCCACGGCGGCCTCCTGCCCGCGCGCATGGGACCCGCGACCGCCGGACCCGGGCTGCGCAGCCCGCTCGCGCTCGCGCTGCGGATCGACCGGGGAACGATGATCGGCTGGGGCGCCGCCGCGGCGGGCTTCGGCTTGCTGCTCGGCTCCGTCGCCTCGGGCATCGGCGGCTACCTGAACAACCCGACGTTCGCCGGCTGGGCGGGCCGCATGGGCGCCGCGGGGGCCGGCTCCGCCTTCTTCTTCCTGATCCTCTACATCGTCGGCCAGGTGCTTGCCGCGTACTCTGTGACCGCGACGCTCAGGATGCGCGCGGAGGAGGCCGAGGGCAGGGCCGACATGGTGTTGGCGACGGCGGTGAGCCGGCTGCGATGGGCGGGAGGTCACCTCGCTTCGGCGATGATCGGCTCGGCCGCGATCGTCGCGGTGCTCGGGCTGGCGACGGGACTCACCTACGGTCTGAGCGTGGGCGATGTGGGCGGTCAGGTGGCGACGCTGCTCGGGCGCGCGCTCACGATGGTGCCTGCGATCTGGGTGATGGTCGGGATCGCGACCGCGCTCTATGGGTTCGTGCCGCGGCTCGCCACGCCGCTCACATGGACGTTCTTCGGGTTCTTCCTTCTGCTCGAGCTCGGCTGGGAACTCCAACAGGTCAGCTCCTCTGTGTTTGCGATCTCGCCCTTCGCGTGGGTGCACTGGGCAACTGCGGTCTCACCGGTCGCACTTCTGGTGCTGATCGCTGTCGGCGCCGTGTTGGTCGCGGCTGGACTGACGGCTTTCGCCCGGCGGGATATCGCCGGCTGAGCCTTTGGCAGAACGGGGCTTGCCGCTCGATCCTGTCGGTTTCGCCGAGCGTCAGTTCTCGCAGGCGGTAACAAACGCGTCAACTAAGGCCGACCACGCACTTCCGCAGGGCACCTTCGGGTGCCCTGTTGCGTTTGCCCGGTGGAACTCCGCTGCCATCGTCCGCCTAGGCGGTGTTGTGATAGGCTGGCAATACCCAAGAAGTTACGTACTGGGATGGCGACATGACCACCAAACCATCGAAGACGCTGCGGTATCTCGAGTCCCACGAGGTCTTCACCCTCGAGGAGTACGCGACCGCCGTCGACCCGTCGGTATGTGGCCGCACTCGATACGGCAACCTGCAGAACGCCGTGGCCCGCGGCCAGGCCTACCGGGTGAAGCGCGGATTGTATGCCTCGGACCTAGGCGTCTATCGCGAGCGCGTTCCGAACGTGTACCTGGTCGCAGCGAAGGCCGCTGAAGACGCTGTGCTCACCCACCATTCTGCTCTTGAGTTGCACGGTGTTGCACACACACCGTTGCGCACGGTGTACTTCACATCTACCGCGGCTGTCGGCGACTTCGGTGTGCGGGGCTATCGATTCCACCGAGTGCCTCCGCCGCCCGCGCCGGGGTCTCCTGCCAGCTTGCAGGAATTCGTGACGCGTCTGCGGTCGGGGGAGACGACAGTGCCGGCCACCACGAGTGAGCGAACGCTGGTCGACTGCCTTCGTGACCTGCGCCTGGCGGGGGGAATCGAGGAGATGCTTCGCAGTCTCGGGGGGTTCACCTCCGTGTCGGCTGATCGTGTGGCCGACTACGCCCGCTTGCTGGCCTCTCCTACCCTGACGGCTCGTGCGGGCTGGGTGCTCGACATGTTCGCGGAGCGATGGCGCGTCGACCCATCGGCACTAGATCAGATGCGAGCGTCGCTCGGCCGGGGGACGTATCGGCTGGTTCCGGCCTCGGACCGGAACCGTCAGCGGTTCGTGGCTCCCTGGCGTCTCTACGTCCCTGCCGATCTGCCGTATCAGGAGTGGACCCGCGAATGACGCGGCCGATTCTCACCGTGCCGATCGGGTTCGCTCCTCCGGTGGTGGACAAGGTAGAACGCCTGCTCGAGATACTCGCGGCACTCCGGGAGGACCCGATGCTGGGAGGCGTCTTCGTGTTGCACGGTGGGACGGCGCTGAACGTGTTCCATGATCGTGCGCCTCGCCTGTCGGTCGACATCGATCTCATGTTCGTGGGGGCTCCAGATGTCGACGACATGCGTGCCATGCGACCACAGGTGGATGCGAGATTCCGCGAGGTCGTTGGAGCGCTCGGATATGTCGTCCGGGGCACGAACGACGAGCACAGCGGCCAAACCTACCGGGTCAAGTACCCTGGTGACTACGTGAAGGTCGACGTTAGCTATCTTTCGCGCATCGCCATGCTGGAGCCGGAACACCGGGACTGCGAGTTCTCGGATCCCCGCGTCTCGTTTCCAGTGCTGCAGCTGGCGGAGCTGGCGGCCGGGAAGATCAAGGCCGTCATGGAGCGCTTGGCCGGACGGGACCTCTACGACATCTATCGCATGTCACTAAGGGAGCCCGGCCTGCTGGACGACCCGCTCGCTCGTGCTCTCGCGATTCGAGCGATCTGCACGTCTGACCCGTTCCCGCTCTTGAAAGACCCGGTGATGGCCTTGGAACGCTTCCGCGGTCTGGAAGCCGAGATCGCCGAGCCTCTGTTCGCGATGCTTCGGTCGGACGATATTCCGGACTACAGCAGGATGCTTGAGGCCGTGGGACTGTGGCTGTCGCCGCTTTCCACGCCGTCTGGGCCCGAGCGTGAGTTCATGGGGTTGCTCGAAGAAGGCGCTGCCACAGGTGAGAGTACGACGGATCAGCCGCCGTAGCGCTCAACCATGGACCGATAGCACTGCCGTGAGCTGACTACTATCGCCGTCGCGTTCTCGTCTTACGACTTTCGTAACCTGCCAAGGGGTAGGATTCTCGCCGGGAGGTGACCAGTGGTTCTGCTTGTCGAAGACCACGTGAACCTGGCGCGAGAGATCGAAAGGTACCTGCGCGCCGAAGGCTGGCGGATTCGCTCCACCGCCGATGGTCGCGAGGGATTGCGTCTTGCCTTGGAGGAGCCTTGGTCGATAATCCTTCTCGACCTGTCGCTGCCCGGCGTAGACGGCACCGTCATCTGCCGGACCTTGCGCGAAGAGGGGATCGAGACGCCGATCCTGATGATCACGGCGAGAGGCCTTCGGCGTGAGGTCGTAGGTGGCTTGGATTGCGGGGCCGATGACTATCTCGTGAAGCCTTTCGGACTCGATGAACTTGCCGCGCGCATGCGCGCCATGACGAGGCGCACTGGCACGACCAGGGGGCCGGTGCTCAAGGTCGGCGAGATCACGATAGACACAAACACTCGCCGGGTCGAGTCCGGCGGCGCAGAAGTGAGTCTCGCGCCACGCGAGTACGCGCTGCTGGAGCACTTGGCGCGCCATCGTGGCGTCCCGCAGAGCAGGCACGAACTCATCGAGCAGGTATGGGGCGAGCCCGGAGACCTCATGTTCTCGCAGACGGTGGATGTCCACGTCGCATACCTGAGGCGCAAGCTTGGGCGCGATGTCGTAACGACCGTCCCTGGCGTCGGCTACATGGTGTCGGATGAATAGGCGCTCACTGGTCGTCGGTGATCTCGAGTCCCGGATCACACTCCGCTTCACCGCCCTGGTGGTGGCGATCCTCGTGCTCGGAATCACGATCTTCGTAGCGGTCGACACGGTTGCTGTCGGCATGCGGCTCGATGCGACACTCGGACAGAAGGCGGTGCGCCTGGCTCAGCGTTTTGCCAGAGTTCCCAAGAACGCCGGCTTGCCAGCCAATGCGCGCATCGTCTCGCCTGACGGTGAAGTGATTCGAGCGGGAGAACAGCCGATGGATGCCAGCGGGCTCGGGCCGCGCGAGGGACTTGGCTACCTTGACTCCCCACGAGGCCCGGTCCGCGTCTTCGCTGTTCGCCTCGGCGACGGGAGCTTCCTGCAGTTGCTCGACTCAGAGCGCCCCGACGTGATCGACACCCTTCAGAAGGCACTAGTCCTTCTCGCGATTGCCGTCTTGGTGGGTGCGTCCACATATCTACTGGGGCTGGGCTTCTCAAGGAGAGCCCTCGCCCCCGTTCGGGAGAGCCTGGCGCGCCTCGAGCGCTTCACGGCCGATGCGGGGCACGAACTGCGAACGCCGCTGGCATCCGCAAGGGCGGCGCTGGACGTCGCGGAACGGACCGGCGACTGGACCGGCGGGGTCGCCCGTTCCCGCGTCGAACTCGATCGTGCCTCCATGCTCGTCGACCGGCTATTGGAACTCGCGCGCCTTGATCCGTCGACACTGAGGCGCGAGAGCGTGAATCTGGCGCACCTATGCGCCCAGGTCGTCCGGGTTTGCGCTCCGGGGGCGGCCGAGCGAGCGGTCTCCGTCGCGATAGAGGGGACTTCCGCGGAGACAATCGCTGACCCGATACTGCTCGAGAGGCTCGTGATGAACCTCGTGACAAACGCGATTCGATTCGCGGAAGACGGTTCGGCTGTCACCGTGCGTTTCGACGACGACACCATCGAGGTCCACAACGTCGGTGTCCCGATTCCACCTGCTGACATCACGCGGATCTTCGAGCCCTTCTACCAGTCCGAACGTTCCCGAACGAGCGAGGGCGCGGGGCTTGGCCTCGCTATCGCCGCCGTGATCGCGGAGGCGCACGGCTGGTCGCTCGGCGCGACGAGTTCGCCGGAGGACGGGACCACCTTCACGGTCCGCATGCGTCACGCGACGGGGCCGTCTCGCTCTTAGGCGGCTCTTATCCTCGCTGCGCGCAGAGTGGCACCACAGGTATCGGCTGAAGGGAGGTGTCATGATGAAGAGATTCCTGTTTCCTGTGCTGACGGTCGGCATTCTGCTGGGCACAGCCGCCGTGGCGTATGCGGTCACGATGACGATTCCCGAAGCGAAGAGCGCCGCCCCCGGAACTCTGGTGACAGTCACCGGAGAGATCACGGCGGTGGACGGCAACGACTACACGCTCACCAGTGGCGCTGACTCCATCAAGGTCGGGTTCGGTCCGGCGTGGTTCAAGGCGATGGGCCTCGCGCTTCACGAGACGGTGAGTGTAGAGGGTGAGATCGACACCGGTAAGGACGGCACGAAGCCGGCTGAGATCGACGGCTTCTCGGCCACGAAGGCCGACGGGACCGTCATCACAGCGCGTACCGGTCCCGGGAAGCCACCGTGGGCAGGCAAGGGTGGCAAGGGCAAGGGCAAGGGTGCTGCCAAGGTCAAGCGCACCGCGAAAGCAGCCAAGCACTGACAGATCACCCGCCCGTATGGAGCGAGCAGTGGCGCACATCGCGCCCGCTCCATAGAGGCACCGCACAAGGTCACGGTTCCGGCAACGGAACCGTGACCTTGTGCCTTCTCCGACGCCGCCTCTCCCTGTGCCGGACGGACGACACGGGAGCGCTTCTGAGGCTTCTAGTCATCCGCGGCGGTAACAAACGCGTCTACTAAGGCCGACCACGCAATTTCGCAGGGCACCTTCGGGTGCCCTGTCGCGTTTGCCCGCAGGAATCGGCTGGGCGGCGCTGCGGAAGTGCTCCTCGAGTTCGGGGACGAAATGGCGAATGGCGCCCATCTCCGACATACCCGGTCCTCCATGAACGTGGAGCCGGATCGGGTTCTCCGTGTCGTGACCTCGAATGGTCGCCCACTGATCGATGCCTCCCAGTCCGATCCGCTCGAGGACGGCGATACTGCGGCCGGTCTTGCTTCGGATCGGCGGGGTCTTGCCCTGGAAGAGCGAGAACACTGCGAACTCCCTCATTGCGGGCCTGGGCAGGAGCGGGACCGCCTCCAAAGCAGCCGGGCCCAATAGGCTCCCAGGACTGCCGGGGAAACCGCGATCACGCGAATGTGTAGCGCTTACCGCCACGACGCTGCGCCTTCTTCCGCAGTCTACACCCGCTCAGCGGCTCTTTTCGTGTCACGGCTGACGTGCGTTCAGCGTCAAGCGCATCCAGCATGTCGGCGAGGGCAAGGTGTCTTCGAGAAGCGGACGGATTGCTGGCCCTCGCGGCTGACGCGCAAGACGTTGGACCTTCAGGCCCGGCGTCCCCTCCACGAGGCCGACTTGCGCTTAGTGGGCTCAGGCCCTACCCGACGGGACAGCGGTCACTGACGGGGCAATTGCTGTCAGCCTCTGCCGCGGTAACAAACGCGTCCAATAAGGGGCGACCAACGGATTTCGAGGCACCCTTCCGGTGCCTCGTTCCGCCTACCTGCGGGAATGTCCGCGACTGGCACCCGAGATTGATTCCAAGCGCGTCTCATCAGGTGTTCTGGGTGCACGAGAGCGATCCGAGCGCTCTCAGCCCTGGGGTCACCTTGCGGCCAACGGATGCACTGAGTGCCGGAGTCGCGGGTTTGGCAGAGGGTACATACGCCCGAGAACAACCGACCCGCAACTTCGACGGGAGATCGCATTGGATCGCGAATACATCGAGACCGTAGCCGATGTCCCCGGAAGTGCGGGATCCGTGTGGCTTGAAACGGAGGCGGCAGAATACCCATCGCTTGACGGTGAGCGCGATGCCGACATTCTGATCGTCGGCTGCGGTGTGACCGGAGCGCTGGTCGCTCGCAAACTCGCCGGCGAGGGACGAGTCGTCATGATGCTGGAACGGCGACGGATTGCTTCCGGCACCACGGGCCACTCGACTGCGAAGGTCACGGCGCTTCACGGCGACTCATGGCGCGAGTTGCTCGCGAAGAACTCGCGCGAGGAGGTGCGCGCTTGGGCTGCAGGAAATCTCGCGGCGGTCGAGGAGTTCTCGGCCATGGCTCACGATCTGGGTACCAAGTGCGGGCTGCGCCGGATGCCGGCGTTCTTGGTGGCCGGCGACGACGAAGCGAGCGCGGCGTTCGCAGAGCACCTCCAAGCGCTGGTCTCCGCTGGGCTGCCGGCAGAGTCGATCGCCGCGCCTCATCCGTTCGGCCGGCCGACGGCACTGCTTCAAGACCAGGCAGTGATCGATCCAGCCGCGTTCGTCCTGGCGTTGCTGGCTTCACTTGGGGCGCAGGTCGAGGTGCACGAACGTACTGCCGTCCGTTCACTCGAGCGGGACGGCGAGTTCTGGAGAGCGCACTGCGATGGGGCTTCGGTCCGTGCACCTATCGTCATCATGGCCGACCACTTTCCGGTGCACGACACAGGCGGGTTCTTCACACGCCTCTTCCCGTACGCTCACTACGCGATGGAGTTCGCGCCGCGCCAGCCGCTTCCCGACGGCATGTGGATCCAAGTCGGGGGTGAGGAGATCACACTGCGGCCGACGCTGGACGCGGGCGGAACGTGGATAGCGGGAGGGGAGCGGGTTCGGGTTGGATCGGAGGCGGACGAGCGAGCTGCCTACGCAAGACTCGCGGCTTCGGTAGCGCGCGTGATCGGAGACGTGGAGGTCGTGCGCCACTGGTCTGCTCACGATCACGAGACGCCCGATGGTCTGCCCTACGTCGGCGAGGCCCCGCTCGGGCGAAACCTGTTCATGGCAGCTGGATTCGCAGGCTGGGGCATGACGAAGAGCATGGTGGCCGCTTCGGTGATAGCAGATGCCGTGGACGGACGCTCGGGACCGCTCGCCGACATCATATCGCCGTCTCGCGCGCCAGGTGTGTCTTCAGTCGTTTCGCTGGCCACGGAGAACTTGACCGTTGGCGGCGAGTTCGTGGAGGGGCACCTGACGTCTAGAGCCGGGAAGGCGCACGATGATTCGGCTGCCGGAGGCACCTGCACGCACTTGGGATGCGAGACCAAGTGGAACACGGCCGAAGGAACCGTAGATTGTCCGTGTCATGGCTCTCGTTTTGATCGACATGGCCACATCTTGTACGGCCCCGCGGCCCGGGACATCGGCACCCGCTTGTAGCCACGCCGAGGTCAGATTGCGACCACCATCAGCGTGTGTCGACGCATTGGCGCTCCTTTCGCTGGAGAGTTCGTTCCCATCGGCGTAGTTCTCGATTCTGCACGGTCGCAGCGCTGGTCACCACCCGGGGTTCAACCTGAAGGTGAATCCTGGGGTCGGCGTGCAGATATGGACAATGGCCCAAGTGCTGCGCATGTTTGCCGCGGCGCGGGCATATACCCCTGTGCGAAGACCGAACAATCGATCGTTCTTTGGAGGCGGTAGCCATGCTATGGACCATCATCGTCATTCTGTTCGTGCTATGGCTTCTGGGCTTCAGCTTCAATATCGGCGGCGGACTGGTTCACGTGCTGATCGTTATCGTCGTCGTCTTGGTTATATACAACCTGCTCACGGGCCGTCGATCCGTGTAGAAGAAGCCGCGTCTCGTCCGGCTCGCAGGGGTCGTCCAAGACGCTGAGGTCGGATCGTCATGGCGCGATTCGTGATTCTGGATGAAGGGTCTGACGAGGCTGGCACCAACTATCCTTATGCGCGCGGTTCGGACGTGATGGGGGCAGATGTTGGTAGAGGAAGGCCGCGCACGTGCTACCGAAAGGAGCGAGGGTGATGGGCGATCACATGGGCGAGGACGCGAAGGGTCGGCTGAAGGAAGCCGTCGGCGACCTTACGGGGGACAAGGGCCTGGAGCGAGAAGGCAAGGTGGACCGCGCCAGTGCCGCTGCCAAGAAGACCGTCGACAAGGCAGCCGATGCGCTGAAAGGTGTCATCACGCCGAAGAAGTGAACGAACTCCGCTGAGCGGCGGCTGGCCGGCAGCTGAGCATGCGGGTCAGTCATGCGCAGCGGTAACAAACGCGTCTAGTAACGCCGACCGATGTGATGCCACCACGAGCCGGGCCAGTGCCGCCCAACTCTGGTCCGTGGCACTTCTGTTGTTCCGGGCATACTCGTTCTCGGCGATTCTCGTTCAATGGATCCATGTACCTGAGGAGGGACAGGAAGTGTCCAAGGTCGTTGATTCTGAGAAGGTGTCCACGGTCGGTCTGGAGTCTTCACCTGTAGCAGCAGCTCTTGCCGGTCTGCGTGCCAATGAAGCTCGCTACTTCATGAACAAGTACAAGCACGAGTTCATTGTCGCGTCGGCGAGCGAAAGCCGGGGCACGCTGGACTACGTGAGTCGGATCCTCAAGGAAGAACGTGACATCGAGTTTGCGGCCAAGCCTCTCGAGACGTCACGTTTTCAGGTGGAGAACATCAGGTTCGCCTACGTCTTCTATGAGGACGGTCTTGCGGTCAACGTCATGTACACGGTTGACGATCCCAAGAAGCGGGCCGTCGGCTTCAAGCTCTCAGACGGAATGGAAGTGCCGAGCGAACTCGAAGGGAGATTCAAGTTCGCCAGGCAGAAGTCCAAGCTGGCTGGAACGATTCGGGGCTCGTTCTTCGTGATCAAGGGAGAGTACTAGGGGATTCACGATCCTGCGTTGTAGCTGAGCGCCGCCCCCAGGGCCCCGACCGTCTGCGCCTCCTTGGGCACAAGCACATCGCCCGAGAAGCCCGCGCGCACCAACTCGACCATCGCGGCGTTCTTGGCGACGCCGCCCGCGAAGACCACTGGTCCTTTCGCGCCGATACGCGAGAGCGAGGAGATCGTGCGCCTGGCGACGGACGCCTGGAGGCCGCGCGCGATCGCCCCCCGGTCCTCCCCACGTTGGACCAGCCCCACCACCTCACTCTCCGCGAACACGGTGCACATCGAGGAGATGGCTACGCCGCTCTCGGCGGCAAGCGCCGCCTCCGCGAGTTCCTCGAGTGTGAAGCCCAGGGCGTGAGCCATGACTTCCAGGAACTTACCGGTGCCGGCGGCGCACTTGTCGTCGAAGGGGGAAAAGGACACGCATGAACCTGCCGATCATGTCCCCCGTCTCGCCCATGCTCGCGAAGGCGATCGAGGAGATCCCAAGCGGCGAGTTCAGCTACGAGCCCAAGTGGGACGGGTTCCGCTCGATCGTCTTCCGCGACCTCGACGAGGTCGAGATCACAAGCCGCAACGGGCGGCCAATGACCCGCTACTTCCCGGAGGTCGTCGCGGCGCTTCTGGCGAACCTGCCCCAGCGCTGCGTCGTCGACGGAGAGATCGTCTTGCCCGACCCGTCTCGCGGGCGCCTCGACTTCGAAGCTCTGCAGCAGAGGATCCATCCGGCCGAGAGTCGCGTCAGGATGCTTGCCGGGAAGACCCCCGCGCACTTCGTTGCCTTCGACCTGCTCGCGCTCGGAGACCGCGACCTGACGGTCGAGCCGTTCGCGGAGCGGCGGCGCGTGCTCGAGAAGGCGCTGGCGAGCGCTCTGCCTCCGATCCATCTGACGCCTGCCACTCGTGACGCCGCGGTGGCCCGACGCTGGTTCCAGGAGTTCGAGGGCGCGGGACTCGACGGCATCGTTGCCAAGCCGCTGGATGGCCTCTACGAGCAGGACAAGCGGGCGATGTTCAAGATCAAGCATGTCCGCACGGCCGATTGCGTGGTAGGCGGCTATCGGTTGCACAAGAGCGATGCGCAGACGATCGGCTCGCTGCTGCTCGGCCTGTACGAAGGCGGTGGCGCTCTGGTGAACGTCGGCGCCGTCGGCGCGTTTCCGATGGAGCAGCGCCGAGCTCTCTTCAAGGAGCTCCAGTCACTCGTCACTACGTTCGAGAATCATCCTTGGAACTGGGCCGGGGCGGGGGCGACGACGCGCACTCCTCGGAGCGCTGAGTACAGTCGGTGGAGCGCCGGCAAGGATCTGTCGTTCGTGCCGCTGAGGCCCGAGCGCGTCATGGAGGTGCGCTACGACCACATGGAAGGGGATCGCTTCCGCCACACCGCCCAGTTCGTCCGCTGGCGTCCGGACCGCGACCCGCGGTCGTGCACCTTCGACCAGCTCGAAGCGCCCGTCAGTTTCGACCTCTCCGATGTCTTGCGATAGTCGGCCATCGGGCGTCCCGTTCGCGTCTCTCCCGAGCCGTGAACTCGCATTCCCCGGGATGGGCTCCGGGTGTAGTACTGTAACCGGGTCTGATGCATGTATAGGCCTTGCTGAGTGGAGGACATCGTGATCGACAGGGAGGCCGTGCGCGATGAGGCAGAGGACCCGTACAGGAGCGGGCAGTTCCTTTGCTCTGAGGCCATTCTTCACACATTCAACAAGGCTTTGGGCGAACCGCTGCCGCAAGAGGCGGTGAGGCTCTCATCCGGTTTCCCCGTCGGAATGGGCGTTCTACGCACTGGCGGTTGCACCTGTGGCGCTCTGTGAGGCGGGGTGATGGTTCTCGGACTCATCTACGGACGCTCCGATCCTGGCGATGAGGCGCCTCAGGTTCTTGCCAAGGCGCGTGAATTGCACGACTGGTTCCTTACCGAGAACGGAAGCACATGCTGCCGTGCCCTCATCAGCGAGGTGGAGTTCGGATCGCCGGAGCATGTCGACCAGTGTGTGGCCTTCACCGGTGATGTGGCCGAGCATCTCGCTGACATGCTGAACGGCTAGGCTGGATTCACGACCCCCGCCTTGTAGCTGAGCGCTGCCCCCAAGGCCCCGACCGTCTGCGCCTCCTCTGGAACGAGAACGTCGCCCGAGAAGCCCGCGCGCACCAACTCGACCATCGCGGCGTTCTTGGCGACGCCGCCCGCGAAGACCACTGGTCCTTTCGCGCCGATACGCGAGAGCGAGGAGATCGTGCGCCTGGCGACGGACGCCTGGAGGCCGCGCGCGATCGCCCCCCGGTCCTCCCCACGGTGGACCAGCCCCACCACCTCACTCTCCGCGAACACGGTGCACATCGAGGAGATGGCTACGCCGCTCTCGGCGGCAAGCGCCGCCTCCGCGAGTTCCTCGAGTGTGAAGCCCAGGGCGTGGGCCATGACTTCCAGGAACTTGCCGGTGCCGGCGGCGCACTTGTCGTTCATCTCGAAGTCGATGACCTTGCCGCTCGGACCCAGCGCGATGACTTTGGTGTCCTGCCCGCCGATGTCGAGCACACTCATGGCCTCGGGGAAGAGCGCGTGGGCACCCAACCCGTACGCCTTGATCTCGGTGACGACGGCGCAGCCGAACGCCTCGCGTGCGACATGCCGACCGTATCCGGTCGCGACCATCGCGTCGAAGGCGTGTCGATGGACGAGCTCGCGAGCGACCGATGCCGGGTCGAAGCCGGAGTCGAGGACGACCGCCTCGATGAGACGACCGCCCTCGACCCAAGCAGCATCGACCGTGCGGGAACCGATATCGAGACCGAGGATTCGCACGGTGTCCTCTCTTCCAGCCGGGGGTGCTACACCATCTCCAGGAAGGCCTCGACACGAGTGGAGAGCTGTCCCACGTCTTCCGCGGAGTAGTCGGTCTCGATCCGCAGGACAGGCATCCCCGTCTCCTGGACCGCCTTCTCGACGCCTGCCGATTCGATCTGGTAGGTGCCGCAGAAGTTGAGCGCGTAGTCGATGACGCCGTCGGCGTTCAGGTCCTTGGCCATGCGGATGACGTCGTCGATGCGGCCATCGTTGGGCGTGAAGCAGGCGCAGTTGATGTCGAGGTACTTGGCCGCGAGGTCATCGAGCATCTCGTCGAGTGTCGCCGAGTCCTCCTTCACGAGCTTGTCGTAGCAGCGCGAGCCCGTGCACATCTCCTCGCCGACCACGATGCCGCCGGCCTTCTCCACGATCTGGTGCAACTTCCAGTTCGGAAGGGCCATCGGGGTGCCGGTGATCAGGATGCGCGGAGCGCCCTTCGGCGCCACGCCCACACCGTTGGCAACGCGCTTCTCGAGCTCATCGGCGAGCGCGTTCATGGACTGCGTGAATCGCGGTACGTCGTCGTAGAAGGCGACTTGGACGGCGAGCAGGGAGTCGAGGCCGGAGATCGGCGAGGGGTCTGCCTTGCGGGCGGCGGCGACACGCTGCAGCGCGCGGCGCTTGTCGTTGACTTCCTTGATCGAGGTGCGCAGGGACTCAGCCGTCACCTTCTTGCCGGTGAGATCCTCGAGCCTCGCGATGAGGTCGACCAGCTCGCTGCGCCAGAACGCGACGTCCTTGTCGCGCTTCATCTGCGGCAGCTCCATGACGTACATGTTCTGGATCCTGCCGAGCGCCTCGTAGGCCTTCTTCTTGCCGTCACAGGTGGTCTCGCCGATGAGGAGGTCGGACTCCTCGAGGTACGGGCACACCTTCCCGAGCTTGAAGCCCATCATCGACTTGATCAGCGCGCAGGTGTTGCGGGGCAGGATCTGCTCGACCTCGTCGTAGGCCCACTCGGCGCCGGCGCACAAGCCGACCGACAGCGCGCCGGCGGCGCGGATGATCTCCTCGGGAACGTAGAGGCAGTACGTGCCGACGACCTTGCCGCCGGCCTTGCGGAAGTCATCGAGTTCCTTGATGCGAAGGCCGTGGACCTCGCTCATCACGAAGTCGAGATAGCCCATGCCCCGGGGGCGGTTGTTCTGCGACAGGAAAGTCGCGCCGTACATGCCTCCGACGGCCTCGAGCAGGGCATCGTGCATCGCCAGGTCGAGGCCGAGGTCCGTCCACATCTGGCGGTAGTCGGGTGCAGCAGTATCGGTCATCAGAAACCTCCTGGTGAGGTGGAATAGCGGACAAGGGCGACGGCGACCATGGATCGCGTGTACGGCCGAGACGTGCGGAACGTGGACTCGTTACGGGTGTTTGCGCCCGCCGCGGTGGTCTACTTCGCGCACGCTTGACGTGCATCACTCACGGTGATGCATGCCGTCGCTCAACTGAGGCGACGGTCGTGCGGTCAACCATCGACCAAGCAGGTCAGGAGGCAGCCAGGCTGCAGGGTTGTTCGCATTGACGTCACCCCCTTCCGGAGCGGCGGGACTGTCCGACCACACATATGCGCAAGCCCGCACTCTGCCCGCGCGGAGGTTTGAGTTGTAGATACCACTCACGTGCGCTTCTCAGGCTACAGAATCGTCGGGCGTCGGTCGAGGCGGTGATTGGCACGGCGCGATCATCGATGACCGGGATAGCGCGGCCGATCCCGACCGCGGCCGGCCGCGCCCGCAGACTTCGCTATCGCAATGTATCCTCGAGGCAGTAGCGGATCGCTTCACTCGAGGCTCCTCGGATGCCACCAAGACCCGTGTAACCAAGTGGGAGGTTCTTGCGTCTCTATGGATGACGAGACACCGGTGACACGAGGGATCGCCGTGTGGCACGACCTATACGGCTTTGTCTACCGCAGCATCCGCCGCCGGGGCGTATCCCATTTCGACGCGGAGGATGTGACGCAGGACGTCCTCGAGACCGCCTACGTCCACATCGACGCGGTGGAACCCGGCCGACGGCGCGCCTGGCTGATGGTCGTGCTGCGCAACAAGCTGGCCGACCGGGCCCGGCGCAGCGAGCCGGCCCATAGCGTTCCGGATCTGCCGGAAGGGAAGGACCCCACTCCCGGCCCCGACGAGAGTGCTTTGCGTTCCGCGGACCGCGGGATGCTGCTGGAGGCGATCAACCGTCTACCTGAACGCGACAAACGGCTTGTGGAGGTCCGCTACCTCCAAGAACGATCCATCGCGGAGACCGCTCGCGAGTTTGGGATGTCGAGCGGCGCGGCCAAAGTCGCGCTGCACCGGGCGCGGGAGCGGCTGCGCACACTGCTGGAGGCGGCAGGCATCACTGGAGAGGAAGCGACAACACGCATCGCCGAACGCGCGGTCCGCGTGCTCTCTCCCTATGTCGGGCCCACGCTCGCGGACACGTTCGTGCGGGGCACGGCCGTCTCCCTCGGCAAGACCTTCGAGTCTCTCACCGTCGAGGATGCGACGGCTCTTGAGGCGCGGGCCCGCCGCACCCTGCGGTCGTTGCTCCCGCCGGACGCCATCGAGCGAGTCATCACGGACATCCGAGGGGGGTGGTAGACATGGAAGACTCTCTGAGCCGATCGGAGGGACGGGTGGCAGTACCTGAGCGAATACGTTTCAGCGGGCTGGCCCCCGTGATCTCTTCATCGACCCGCTGGGTCGCTGCGGTCATGATCGTCGCAGTCGCGGGTGGTGCCGCGCTCGACTACTTGGCCACGGCCGGCCTGGTGAGCGGTCTGCGAAGCCTGGTTCTCGCGGGACTTACCCTCGTGCCGCTGCCGGTTGCAGCGCTGGTCCTGGGAGTGTCGCGCTCGTTCGCCAGGGGGCCCATCCGCGCGCAGTGGATGCTGTTCGGCCTCGGCATGCTGAGCGTCGGCGCAGGCGGCGCTATCTTCGTCGTCCTCTACATCACCACCGGGCACGATCCCTATCCGAGCGTGGGTGACGTCTTCACGCTATCAGGCTACGCACTGTTCGCGGCCGGGCTGGTGTTGGCCATACGCGCGCATACGGGGCTTCTCAGTATCCGGCAGCCTCTGCTGATCGCTGCCCTGGTGGCCATGTCCATCATGGCGCTGGTCTATTTCACCGTCATCGGGCCGTACGTGGTGTTCGCCGCGGACCACACGCAATCCGTCGTCACCCGAGTGCTGAACACGCTCTATCCGGTCCTCGACGTCCTCGTCCTGCTGGGGCCGGCCATCGCGCTCGGCCTCATCGTGAGGAAGCTGGGCGCAGGACGGCTGGCGTGGCCATGGTGGTGCATCGTGGCGAGCACCGGGATCCTGGCCGTGACCGACGTCGTATTCGCATACGCGGGATATGTGGGTGCCGGCAGAAGCCCGCTGATCGACTCGGGCTACGCTTTCGCGCCCATGCTGCTCGGGTTGGCTGTGTGCGTGGCGAGAGACGTCTACAGCAGCTAAGTAGGCGTCGGCGCCGCCGAATGGCGGGACAGCGCAGGGCGCCGCCCAGGTCGCCTGAGCCGTTCAAGAGGAGACACCGGGCGGACAAGAGGAGGACGGCGATGCTTCGCACAATGGTCAAGGACTACAAGGAGCAGGCGCGGATCCAGGGCGTGTCGGGATTCGACAGCATCCCTCTCTTCGTCAGGCTCCTGAGGCAGAAGGGCATCTACCCGTCGCTCGACACGATCACAGGCGGCGTGAACGAGCCGGAATGCATCGTGGGCGGCGAGAAGGTCCTGATGTTCTGCGCCAACAACTACTTGAGCCTGTCCGAGGACGAACGCGTGAAGGATGCCGCGAAGGCGGCCGTCGACAAGTACGGCGTCGGCCCCGGGGGGTCTCGAGTCATCTCGGGCAACATCGACATCATCGAGGAGCTCGAGGCTCGCATCGCGCGGCTGACAGGGACTGAGGACTGCCTCACCCTGCCCACGGGCTACATGGCCAACGTATCGATCCTTCAGGCCGTGCTCGACCCATTCTTCTTCGGCATGCCGACCCAGAAGGACACCAGCGCGGTGTTCCTCGACGAGTTCAGCCACGGGTCGGTACAGGACGGGTGCGCGCTCACCTCGGCGACGAAGATCAGATACAGGCACGACGACCTTGACGATCTCGATCGGAGGTTGGCCCGATGTGACCGGCCAAACAAGCTCATCACCACCGAAGGCGTGTTCAGCCTGGAGGGCGAGATCCTCGATCTGCCGGCCTACATCGCTCTGGCGCGGAAGCATGGCGCCAAGCTCATGATCGACGACGCGCACGGTGTGGGCGTCGTCGGCCGGAGCGGCGGGGGAATCGGCGAACTGCACAACCGGGCCGGCGATATCGACATCCTTATGGGCTGCATGGACAAGGCCTTCGGGGGCACGGGAGGCTATCTGTGCGGAAGCAAGGACCTCATCGACTATCTTCGAGTGGCGCTACGCTCGTCCGTCCTGTCTTCTGCCATCCCCGCCATGATGGCAGGCGCGATGATCGAGTCCGTCAACATCATCGAGCAGTCGCAGGACTTGCGCGGGGCGTTGCTGGAGAAAGCCGCCTATCTTCGCGAAGGACTCACACAGCGCGGGTTCACCGTGCTGGGACGGGATGTGATCCCCTCCGTCCCTCTGTTCATGGGAGACGAGCCGACGGGCCTGGCGTTCGCCGAAGGGCTGCGCAGGCGCAAGATACTGTGCTCGCTCGTGCGCTGGCCTGCGGTCCCGCAAGGCAAGTCGCGGTTCCGGATCATAGTGATGGCGAACCACACGAAGGAGCATCTGGACTGCTTCCTTGATGTGTGCCAGCACGTAGGGGTCGAGATCGGGATGCTCGATGCCTCCGAGCGCGTCCCCGCGTGAAGAGCGCCGAACGTGGCGAGCCGCGGGTGGCAGGTCTGCCCGCGCCCGCCCGGGCCGACCGTCTCACAGAGACTCCGCGTGTAACCAACAGGAGCGTCCTTGCGTCTCTATGGTTACGGAGCCTCGCCGACACGACAGATCGGCGGTCACTCCGGCCCGGGTCTTAGCCTGAGCTACAGTGAGGAGTGATGCGCGGATGTCCACACAAGGGATCAGCCTCGAGCGCGGCGATATCACGCGGGCCGGCGCTGACGCGATCGTCAACGCCGCCAACGCGAACCTCGTCTTGGGCGGCGGGGTGTGCAACGCCATACACGAGGCCGGTGGCTCGACCATCTACAGCGAATGTCTTCGGATCATCGTGAAGAGGGGGGCGCTCAGGCCCGGCGAGGCCGTCGCGACCAAGGCGGGCTCTCTCAGAGCCAAGTACGTCATCCACGCCGTGGGTCCGAACTGGGGCTGGGGCTCGGCCGAGGAGGCCGACAAGCTTGGCGAGGCGTATCGAGCTGCGGTCAAGGTGGCGGACGATCTCAGGCTGGTCTCCGTGGCCATGCCCTCGCTGTCGACGGGCGCGCTCGGCTACCCGGTCGAACAGGTGGCTCCGATCGCGGTCCGCGCGGTACGTGAGGCGTTGAGAGGGGCCACGCACGTTCGGGATGTCCGCTTCATCCTGCGAAGTGATAGGACCTACGCGGCGTACCAGAAAGCACTGGCGGAGCTCATGGACGGGGCGTCTGTGCCGCAACGGGTGGGATAGGGGTTGGGTTGGTGGTGTCGCGGGACGGAGCGCCGGCGCGCTCGGACCGGAGGAGTGGAAACCACTTGCAAAGAGATTCCAGCTTGCGTCACGAAGAGGATCGCGACCATCGCTTTCGGTTGTCGCTGCTCGATGGGTTCGAATTCCGCGAGGGGGGAGTGCCGATAGTCCTCCCTGAGGACTCCGAAAGGTTGCTCGCCTTTCTCGCCATCAAGGGCGGTCCGGTCAGGCGGAATGTCGTTGCCAGGTCCCTGTGGCCAGAGGCCACGGAGTCACAGGCCCTGGTCGCCCTCGATGCCGTGCTTTCAAGCTTGGCCACCGCGGGCGACGCCGTCGAGGCGTCGCAGCGGCACCTGGGACTCTCGCGCCAAGTGGTCGTCGACGCGACCGAGTGCGCGGCCCTCGCGGTCCGGCTGCTCGATACGACCGATCGGTCCGCTCCGTTGGAGTTGTGGCCGGGTGCCCTGCACGCCCTGTCGGTCGAGCTGCTGCCTGGCTGGTGCGACGATTGGGCCAAGGACGAGACTGACTCGTGGCGGCAGTTCCGCGTGCACACTCTCGAGTCCCTGACTGACCATCTTGCGGCCGAGGGGCGCTTGGGCGAGGCCGCGGCGTGCGCGGCCGCCGTTCTGCGCGGCGAACCTGTCTTGGGAGAACTCCAGGCAGTGTCGTCTCTGTAGATGTACGCGGTCAGCCGCGGCATGGCTCGGCTTCAGCTTCCGTCGAACGTGTAGACCCAAGTAGTGCTCCAATCCAACACCCAACCGGAGCGCCCATGGTTCGGGCCGCTGCTCAACTGAACACGCACCCAGTCGAGGTCTTCGCTCTTCGTGGGCGAACCCTTCATTGTCAATTCGGTGCCCCTGACCAGCATGACGATCACTCGGGCACTCGTGGACGGCTTGACTCGCAACGGCACACGCCGAGTGGTCGCCCCAGTCTGTGGAAGCGTACTGATCGGTCCACTCCCCGAAGTGCTTCCGGACGTGGCGTCGGCAGCATCCGGCGGGTCTACTCGCGCGCATCACGCCGATGAGACGGGAATGGAACAAGCCGGCACCTCGACCCTTGCCCGAGTACACGGGTCGCAGACGCGTTTGCCAAGCCCGACCATCGCACTAACCCACGGCACCTTCGGGTGCGCTCCTGCGCTTGACTGCGGAGACTCCGCGAAGCGCGGAGCAGTCCGCCAGAGCGGGGGCAGTGCCGGCGCCCGATCTCGGCCGATCAGAGTGCTTTGGGGCGCCGCCTCTTGAGAACGTCGACCAGCACGTTGGCCTCGTTGTGCTCTTCGTCTTTGGCGCCAAAGAGAATCGTCACGGTCTTCCGGTGACGCTCGATGTCGCCGATGAGATCGAGCAGTTCCCCGTGTGTTGAGAGTTCCTCTTCGTAGCGCTTCTGGAACTCCGTCCACTTCTCGACATCGTGGCTGTACCACGTCCGCAGTTCGGTCGTGGGGGCGATACGGCGAAGCCACAGGTCGACGCGCGCCCGCTGCTCGGTCAGGCCCCGGGGCCACAGCCGGTCCACCAGGATCCGGTAGCCGTCGGACGGAGACTCGGGGTCATACACGCGCTTCAGCTCGACGCTCATCTGCGTCACGTCCTCCTATTTGCGCGTGTGCACGACTTTCGGCATGTCCGCTCCGCTCGTCTACCTCAAGTCACGATTCAGATAGAAGTTCGCCACAGCCCGATGCGGTTGAGACTCGTTCACGCATACGTGTCCACTCGTGGGTTGTACCCACGGCGATGAGCCGAGACATCTGCGAAGTCTTTCGCGCCGGGGCTGCACTGCGCCCTCTCGGAGAGATCGGCTGTGACGCCCCGGTAGAGCTGGGATGCAGCCCCTCGGACGATGTCGCAATGGGTCGGCGCACGCGGTCTTCGATCAGGCGCGAAGAAGGACACCCCTGGCACCGTCCCAGCTGATCTCGTTGCCGAGGACGAAGGCCTCGTAGAGGTCGTCGGCGAGAACCGGCCTCTTAGCGCGGTTCAGCCACCTCACGAGAGCTTCTCGGACAGTCCCACCCATTCGTCCTCGAGGTCCGAGATCTGCTGCTCGACGGCGTGAAGGCGTCCCAGGACGTCCACCAGGGCGATGTGATCGGACGGATCCGTCTCCTTCATCTCGGCGCGGATCGCGACAGCCTTCCTGCCGAGCGTCTCCAGCTTGCGCTCGGTAGAAGCGAGCTCCTTTTTCAGACTGTATTCCTCGGACCTCGACAGGGCGGACTCGGGTTGCTCATCTGCACCGCCGCTCGACAGCCCAGCCGCTCTCTCCTTCGGCTTCGCCTTCTCGGCCTTCGCTTCCGCGCGCGTCTCGCTGCGCTTGTCCAGGAGCCGCAGGTACTCGTCGACGCCGCCCGGGACATGGCGAATCTTCCCGTCGACCAGGGCGAACTGATCGTCGGTGACGCGCTCCATCAGGTATCGGTCATGGGTGATGAGTAGAAGCGTGCCGGGCCACGTGTCCAGGAGACTCTCCACCACCGCGAGCATGTCCACATCCAGGTCGTTGTCCGGCTCGTCCAGGATCAGCACGTTCGGCTTGTCCAGCAGGATGAGCATGAGCTGCAGACGTCGCTTCTCCCCGCCGGACAGATCGGATACGACCGCGGAGAGCGCGGCGGCCTCGAAGCCGAGACGCTCCAGAAGCTGGGCCGGGGTCATCTCCTTGCCGTCGAACTCGTAGCGCGTCCTGTATCGCGACAGGACCTCGCGGACGCGGCGGCTTCCCAGATCGTTCAACTCGTCGAGATGTTGCGACAGGACGGCGAACTTGACCGTCTTGCCGATCTTCACATGGCCCGAGGTCGGTTCGAGCGAGCCCCGGATGACATTCAACAGCGTGGTCTTGCCCGATCCGTTCTCGCCCAGGATGCCGAACCTGTCTCCCGGGCCGATGCGCCACGTGACATCGTCGATGACCGTCCTCTCGCCGAAGCGCTCGGTCACGTCGATGAGGTCGACGATCTGCTTGCCCATGCGGGAGATCGCCGTCCGCTTCAGCTCCAGCGAGTTGCGGACGGGCGGTTCGTCGGCGACGAGCGCGCGCGCCGCTTCGACATGGAACTTCGGCTTGGTCGAACGGGCCGGAGGCCCTTGCGCTAGCCACGCAAGCTCCTTGCGCATGAGGTTCCTGCGCTTCTGCTCGGCCGTCTGGGCAGCCTCCGCGCGCTCGACGCGCTGAAGCACGTAGGCGGAATACCCGCCCTCGAACCGGTCCACTTGCCCGTCGTGCACCTCCCACATGGCCAAGCAGACTTCGTCGAGGAACCAGCGGTCGTGGGTCACCACGAGAAGCGCGCCCGACTTCTTCGGCCAGCGGGTCTTGAGGTGGTCGGCCAGCCACGCGATGCCGTGGACATCGAGATGGTTGGTGGGCTCGTCGAGCATGAGCACATCGCAGTCTGAGATGAGCACGCGGGCCAGATCCACGCGACGCCGCTGCCCGCCCGAGAGTTCGCCGACCCGGCCATCCCAGGGAATGTCCTCGATGAGGCCGCGGATGATGCCGCGGATCCGCGCATCCGACGCCCACGTGTGCTCGGGAGCGTCCCCGACGACCGAATGGGCGACGGTTGCCTCCGGATCGAGGGCCTCGGTCTGCCCAAGCACGGCGATGGTTGTTCCGCCGCGTCGCATGACGCGGCCGTCGTCGGGCTCGACCGGGCCCGCGAGCAACGCAAGGAGCGTTGACTTGCCATCGCCGTTGCCACCGACAATGCCGATCCGGTCACCCTCATCGATGCCGAGCGTGACCGAGCCGAAGACCCTCTTCGTCGGGTACTCCAGATGGACATTCTCACATCCAAGCAGATAGGCCACGAGCCGGACCTCGATCCTCACAGAGTCGGCGAGCAGGAACGACACTATCGCATTGCGGTTGCACACAGGGTAGCCAGTCGCACCGCGACTCAGGAGACGAGGCCGAGCCTCACGGTTGCACGGCATTTGCTCCCATTCTCCACAGTCTTCCCGCGAAGGAGTGGTGTCGTGGTACGAACACGCCGAGCCGGCGTGTGTCTGCTTGCTCTGATGATCCTCCTGCCGCTGGTCTCGCTCTTGCAGTCGGGCTGCTGGGCGGCACCCGATCCCGGGGTACGCAAGCAACAGGTGTCGCCGACGACGGTTGGAGGCAAAGGCATGAAGACCATCTACTTCGCAGGCGGTTGCTTCTGGGGCATCGAGAAGTACCTGGGGCTGATCCGTGGCGTGGCGAGCACTGAGGCCGGCTATGCGAACGGTGCGTCCGAGTCGGCCACATACGGTGACGGGAGCGGCTACGCCGAGACCGTGCGCGTCGACTATGACCCGTCGGTGGCGCCGCTTCCCTTCTTGCTGGGCCTCTTCTACAAGTCCATCGACCCGACCACGAAAGACCGGCAGGGCAACGATGTGGGCACGGACTATCGTAGTGGAATCTACTACACCGATCCCGCGGATCGTCCTATCATCGAGGCTTCCCTCGCGAAGCTGCAGACGAGCTACGATGATCCGATCGCCATAGAAGCAGGCCCGCTCAAGAACTACACGCGGGCGGAGGACTATCACCAGGACTACCTCGACAAGAACCCCGGTGGGTACTGCCACATCCCGCTGAACCTGTTCAAGCAGGCGGCAGCCGCGAGACCCGATCCGTCGGACTTTTCGACCCAGCGGTAGCAGACGCGTCCACCAGGAAGGCTGGAGAGTCCATGGATGATCCCTACGCTTCACTCGGGGTTTCTCGTAAGGCGACCGCGGCTGAGATCAAGTCGGCGTACCGTCGGATCGCGAGGGAAACGCATCCGGACCTGCAGGGCGGATCTGCCAGGCACGTGATGCGGTTCCAGGCGGCCACCGATGCGTACGCGGTGCTCGCCGATCCCGTCCAGCGCCAACGATTCGATGACAGCGGGGCGGTAGACGAGGGCCGCGTCCTGGCAACAAGAGCGGACATATTCGCCGCCATGGCCTACGCGCGTTCGATGGCCTCCGCCGTCACGACTGATGCGGAAGCGGCCGCGCTAAAGGGTCTGGACCGGGTGATCGGCTGGCTGGACGGGCTCTGATCACCGGCGTACGGGGCCGACCATGAAGACACGAACGCCCCTTCGACGTCCGTGTCCAAGGCGTCGAAGGGGCGTTCCCGTCGGTCGATCTATGCAGCCGCTACCGCCTTGCGGTATCCCTCGGTCACCTCGTCCTTGTGGGCCGAGAAGGCGGCCAGCACCTCGTTCTTCTCTCGTCCCGGGACCTTGAAGAGGTCGAGCGTGTTGGCCAGCACGCCGGCGACCGCGTCGAACTCTTGCGGGGAGATGCGCAGGTCGCGGTGCGCGTTCTCCAAACCCATCGGCCCCTGTCCCGGCCTGGTGGCTGCGTACTGGAACGGCCCGCTCGCGGCCGCGCAGAGCCACAGGGTCCTCATGAACTTGAGGCCCGGGAGCCTGGTGAGTTGGTTGTTGGACCAATCCCTCAGCGCAGGGTTTGACGACATCTTCCCGGCGATCGGATCCTCCAGGACGTCGTCGCTGAATCGGTCGACCACTGCCGCGATGGCGAATACCCCGCCAAGGCGCTCATACAAGGACTTCTCTGTGCCTTCCATCTCATGTACCTCTTCTCAGGACGTCGGATGGCTGAATGCCACTAGCGGGACGCAACGCCATCTTCCACGAGTGACAGTCAGTGTTGCTCGGAGGTCCACGCCCGGGCCACCGTCCAGACAAACCCGGAAGCGCAGGTTGTCACGTCGAGCGGCACGGGTAGGACTCCCGCCAGCCGGTCCAGGCGCGCCTGCGCCGCCACAAGTCCGATGGGGGCGCGCGGAATGGCCAAACCGCGCGAGTCGCCGAGTGCTTCTCATGCATAATGTCGTCGGAAGCATCGAGGCAGAGTATCGCAATCGTGGGGCAGAGCAGGAAGGCGAGTCATGCCAGCAACGGTCACCGTTCGATGGCTGGAGGGCGGGAAGCTGCGAACCGGTGGGTCCGCGGACTTGACCGCGGCTCAGGCGGCCGGTCCTGTATGGGTGGACGTGTTCCACCCGGACGAGGAGACACTGCAGACGCTGGCACGCGTGTTCGATCTGCACCCGCTGGCCGTGGAGGACGTCCTTCACTTCCCGCAGCGCCCGAAGATCGACTCCTACTCCAACGGTCTCTTCATGGTGTGGGTGCTGCCTCAGATGGTTCCGAACGACGGCATCCAATACACGGAACTCGACGTCTTCCTCGGGGCCCGGTATCTGATCACTGCTCATCGCGACCCGGTCCCTGTCCTCGATGACGTCGCCGCATCGGCCCACGAATCCATGGGTCTAGGTCCTGACTGGACGCTGCACGCGATCCTCGACCGTGCGGTGGACTGCATCTTCCCCGCCGTCGACTACGTCGCCGACCAACTCGACACCATCGAGGATCAACTCCTCGAGAATGCCGACCGGAGCCAGCTGCACCGCCTCTACTCGATGAAGCGGTTGCTGGTGGCTCTGCACAAGGTCATAGGCCCTGAGCGCGACGTCGTTCGTGGCATGGCGCGCCAGGAGGAGTTCATCACCCGGGACGCATACCTGTACTTCCAGGACATAGGCGATCACCTGGCTCGAGTGGCCGACTCCGTCGACACCTATCGCGACGTCGCATCCGGGGCGATGGACATCTACCTCTCGTCGGTGAACAACCGGATGAACCAGATCATGAAGCAGCTGACGGTGGTGGCGACGATCTTCATGCCTCTCACCCTGATATCGGGTATCTACGGGATGAACGTCACGCTTGGCATGTGGCCCCCGGTCGGCGCGAGCTGGTCGTTCGCCGCGGTGATCCTCTTCATGGTCGCGATCACCGTATGCATGCTGTGGCTCTTCAAGAGGAGAGACTGGTGGTAGACGACCCTGTCGGGGACGGAATCCCCGCGGATGCCGTTCTCGCGCGGACACCCGGGGACTCCCCGAGGGATCACAGCGGAGACATATACTCGGTCGCGAACGTGATAACCGTTCTGCGTCTGGTACTGATCCCGTTCTTCTACTGGGCGCTGGTCTGGGGCGGCAACGACACTCTGGCGCTGGCCCTCTTCGTGGTGACGGCATCCACGGACTGGCTCGACGGGCTCATCGCCAGACGGACAGGCACTGTCACCAAGATCGGCAAGGTCATCGACCCACTGGTCGATAGGCTGCTCATCGCCGCGTCGCTCGTGGGGTTGTACGTCACCGGGCGCATCCAGCTGTGGCTGGTGATCCTGCTGGTTGCGCGCGACGTCTACCTCCTGTACGGCGCATGGGTGCTCGAGCGGCACGGACGGCGGCTCGACGTCACGGCGCTGGGCAAGGTGACCACCGTCGTCCTGATGGTGGGCTTCGGCGGCCTGGTATGGAACTTCCCGTGGGTGGATGTCCCGATCGTGTCCAGGATCGGATTCGCTGGCAAGATGTTCACTCTGGGCGGGTATCGGCCGCTCGGGGCCTACGTGGCGTATCTGGGAGCGCTCCTCTCCCTGACCGCCGCGGTACAGTACACGATGCTCTTTCGCGCCGCGTATCGCGAAGCGCAGGACCAGGAACGCAAGCCAGCGGCCTAGAGACCCCGACGTCGCTTCCCGGACGACGGCCTCCGGTCGCGTTCTCGAAAGGCAGGTGCTCGGCACATGAAGGCGGTCATCATGGCGGGCGGGGAGGGAACGCGGCTTCGGCCGCTGACCAGTCTGCGCCCGAAGCCTATGGTCCCGATGGTGAACCATCCCGTGATGGAACACATCGTGGGTCTGTGCCACTGGCACCACATCGACGAGGTGGTTGCGACACTTCAGTTCATGCCGCAGGTCATCCGGGACTACTTCGGGGACGGCGAGGAGTGGGGGGTCTCGATCGAGTACGCGGTCGAGGACACTCCGATGGGCACGGCCGGCTCGGTCAAGAACGCTCAGAAGCTCCTCGGCGACGAGACCTTCGTGGTGATCTCGGGCGATGCGCTCACCGACGTGGACCTGACCGAGGTGATCGAGTTCCATCGCGCCAAAGGCGGGACTGCGACCATCGTGCTCAAGCACGTTCCCGACCCGCTGGAATTCGGCGTCGTGATCACCGACGCCGACGGCCGGATCGAGCGCTTCCTGGAGAAGCCGACCTGGGGTCAGGTGTTCTCCGACACGATCAATACCGGCATCTACGTGCTGGAGCCCTGCATCTTCGACCTGATACCGGAGACCGGCTCATTCGATTTCTCGGCGGAGCTGTTTCCCCTGCTCATGGAGCAGGGCCACAAGCTGTACGGATACGTCACCGACGGCTACTGGACCGATGTCGGCAGCCTCGGGTCGTACATGCAGGCCCACATGGACATCCTCAACGGCAAGGTCGGCGTGTTCGTGCCGGGAGTGAAGACCGCGGACGACGTGTGGGTCGGTGAGGGCGCGGACATCCATCCCGACGCCAAGATCGGCGACCACGTCGTCATCGGCGCCAACGTGAAGGTGCGCGCCGGCGCCGAGATCGGCGACTACGCGATCATCGGGGACTCGTGCCTGATCGGAGTCGACGCGAAGGTCCAGCACTCCGTGGTCTGGTCGGACTCCTTCATCGGCGGAGGCTCGGTCGTGCGGGGAAGCGTGATCTGCAGGCGGGCCGACATCCGGGCGCGAGCCACGATCGATCCGGGCTCCGTCGTGGGAGACGAGTCGATGGTCGGGCATGGAGCGGTGATCGGCGCGGACGTGGCCGTCTTCCCCTACAAGCGCATCGAGGCCGGCGCCGTGGTCACGTCGTCGGTCATCTGGGAGAGCCGAGGAGCACGAGCGCTGTTCGGAGCCGACGGCGTGTGCGGGCTCACGGGGGTGGACATCACACCCGAGCTGGCTCTTCGCCTCGCCCAAGCCTATGCGACGACACTGCCGGCGGGCGGTCACGTCGTCGCGAGCCGCGACAACAGCAAGGCCGCCCGCATGATCAAGCGCGCCATCGTGGCCGGACTCAACTCGGCCGGGATAAACGTCCGGGACCTCAGGGCAGCGTCTTCCGCCATCAACAGGTTCACGACGCGCGACTCGCGTTGCGTGGGCGGGGTGCACGTGAACGTGTCGTCGACCGATCCGCAGACGCTCGAGATCCACTTCTACGACAAGGCCGGGCTGGACCTGTCGCCCAACGATGAGAAGAAGGTCGAGCGCCTGCATTTCCGGCAGGAGTTCCGGCGGTCGTTCTTCGACCAGATGGGCGAGATCATCTATCCTCCGCGAGCTCTGGAATACTACACGGCCGGCATGCTCGAAGCTCTCGGAGTCACCGACTCACGCGCGCGCATGCGGCTTCCGCAGCCCGCCGAGACGCGCACCAAGGTGGTCGCCGAACTGGGATTCGGCATCGCGTCGGTGGTGCTGCCGCAGCTGGCCGCGGGGTGGGGGATCGATCTCATCTCGCTTCGACCGTTCCTCGACGCCGAGCGCACCGTGAGCACCACCCAGGCGGAGGCCGAGGGACACGATCTGGCGGTGCAGACGGTCGAGCTGTTCAAGGCGGACTTCGGGATCCGCATCGACGCCGGGGGCGAGCGCGTCGTCCTCATCGGCCCGGGCGGTCTCGTCCTCGGAGGCGACACGGCTCTGCACGCGTTGGTGGAGTTGTGGTGCTCCAACCCCGGTTCCGTGGGGAACGTGGCAGTGCCCATGACCGCCTCGCGAGTGGTCGAGAAGATCGCGGGGGTGCATGGACGCTCCGTGACCCGCTGCGGCGTATCCAAGCGGGCGCTTTCGGTGGCCGCCCTTCGCGAGGACGTCGGTTTTGCCGGCGACCGCGCGGGAGGGTACATCTTCCCGCAGTTCCTGGCGGCCTTCGACGCGGTCATGGTCACTGGCGCCGTCGCCCGCCTGTTGAGCGAGACCGGGCGCAGTCTGGACGAAGTCGTGGCGCACCTGCCCGAGTCGCACCTCGTCGAAGCAGGGATCGCGTGCCCGTCGCAGCGAAAGGGCGCGGTGATGCGTTCGATGGCCGAGGCCGTCGCGGGGCTGGAAGTCGAGATGACAGAGGGCATCCGCGTCGAGCGCGAAGGCGGTTGGGCGCTGGTATTGCCCGATCCGGCCGAGCCGCTGGTGCACGTGTTCGCCGAGGGGACCGATTCGGCAGCGTCGCACGCGATGCTTCTCGAATACACGGAGATCGTCGAGAGGGCGATCAGCGCGGAGGAATAGGGTCCCCCGCACGGACGTGGCTCGGGACTGGCGCCGCCGTTGGGGTGAAGCCTCATGCGACACCCATCCTGACCTGCTATGATACGGGCGTTGTGCCAGCCCGTGGATGAACCGAAGGACAGATGCACCGTCCGCAGCATCGGCCATATATGGCCGTCATCGTGGCCCTGATCGGATTCATGCCCGCGGCGGCCTCCGACAGCGACGCCTCGACTGTCGTCCCCGACTCCCGTCGGTCACGCGCAACGAGGTCCTCTCGCGACGGCCTCATGGGCCGTCTTACGGACCTGCCGCTCTGGGGCAAGCTCGCGGTGGCGATCCCGACGATCCTCGTGGTGTCGACCCTGGTGGCGGCGGCCGGCGACTTGGCCGTCTCCGCGGGCAGGGTTCACCCGGGCGTCACCGTGTCGGGCGTGGCAGTGGGCGGTCTGACTCCCGAGGACGCCGAGAGCCGCCTCAGGGGCGAGATGGATCGCCGGCTCGCGAAACCGGTGGTGATACGCGTCAGCGACGCCACCTTGGAGGTCCTGGGATCCGCGATCGACGCCCGTGTTGACGTGCGCAAGAGCGTGGAGCGTGCCTTCATCGTCGGTCGGGAAGCGGATCCGTGGCGTGCCGTCACGTCGCGCTTCTCGGCGGTAGTGGGCGGGATCGACATGCCTGCGACGATGGACACCGACCCCGCGGAGACATCCGCGCTGATGGACAGGCTCGACGAGCGCGTGGCGAGACCGGCACGTGATGCGCGCGTGCTCATCGAAGGCGCCCGTCCGAGGCTGGTCGGTTCCTCGAAGGGCCGAAGCGTGCGCAGGGCCCAGATGACGAGGGACCTCTTGACCGCGCTCGCGTCCGCGCGTCGGACGATCACCGTCGTTGTCGGGTCAGCGTCGCCGCGAGTGAGCGACTCGGATGCCGCACAGGCCTTGGCCGACGCCGAGGACATGCTTTCAGGTCCGGTCGGCGTCCGGTGGGAGAAACGGACCTGGACGTTCGCGCCAGACACGATAGCCCGCTGGATAGTCTTCCTCGAAGTGCCCGCCGGGTCGTCGACGACGTCCTCCGCGGGGGCGATTTCCAGCGCTACCGTCTCATCGGCCGCAACGGGCACAGCCGGCGGCAAAGTACGGATGATGCTCCGCGCTGCGCTCGATGCCGGCGAGGTCTCGGCGACGGTCTCGCCGCTGACAGGGGGGATCGGACGACCCGCGAAGGAAGCGAAGTTCGTCGTCGAGGGCGGCCGGGTCACCGTCGCCGGCGGACGGATAGGCCTGGGGCCGGACATCGCGAGTCTCACGCTCGACCTCGAGCGGGCGATCCGCTCCGGCGGCGATCGGAGGACGACGCTGCGGCTCTCAGCCCTGGCGCCGTCTCTCACCGCCGAGAAGGCTCGCGCGATGGGAATCATCGAGCGTGTCTCCACGTACTCGACGACCTTCTCTTCGGGCGCGACCCAGCGGGTCAACAACATCCGCACCCTTGCCAAGGCGCTCGACGGCAAGCTGGTGGCTCCCGGCGCGGTGTTCGACTTCAACGCCGCTGTGGGTGAGCGGACCGCGGCGAAGGGTTACCAGGAAGCTCCCGCCATCGTGGACGGGAAGCTGGTGCCCCAGCTCGGCGGCGGCATCTGCCAGATAGGGACCACGTTCTTCAACGCGGTGTTCTTCTCGGGGCTTCCCGTCGTCGAACGAAAGAACCACTCGTTCTACATCAGCCACTATCCCAAAGGACGGGACTGCACCGTGACATGGGGCGGTGCCAATCTCAGATGGAAGAACGACACGGAATCGTGGATCCTGATCAAGACCGCGTCGTCGCACTCGTCCGTCACCATAAGCCTCTACGGCACTGACCCGGGATACGATGTCGAGTACAAGACGGGCCCGTTCTCGAACGTGAGACCTCATGGGAAGGTCGAGGTGAAGGACCCGAAACTCCCGGTAGGCGCCAAGGTGGTGGAGGAAGGGGGCATCGATGGCGGGACCGTGAAGGTGGTCAGGACCGTGACGAAGGACGGCCGGCCGGTCAGGACGGACACGTTCATGTCGCACTACAATCCCAAGGCGGAGATCATCCGGGCCGGCACCAAGACGAAGGTGAAACGCCCGCGATCCTCGCCGACACCCACGTCCACGCCTTCGCCTTAACCGGCCCGTCGGGCCCGGGCTGCACGACCCCTGTCGGCCCGGCCGAGCGCGCCGCGGGCATCCGAACGCTTTCGTTACGAGGCGCCGTCCGTGGTTCTGCGAGCCGGTCCCGTTGAGATCGCCGCCGCCTGAGCGGGAACGGGCGCGCAAAGCGAACTCAGCAACTCCTGGATCGCCGCGAGGTCGGTCTCGAACCCGTAGACGGAAGTCGCGACCGTCCCGCCTCTGGATCCGATGACCTCGCGCAGGCCGGCCGAGACCCGGTCGGCAGCCACGACCGCCCCTGCCTTGGATGTGTGGTGGAGGATCAGCACGAAGCGGCCGTCGCTCAAACGGCCCAGGTCGTCGACGAGACGCAGATCGTTGCGGATGTGGTTGGCGACCGCGCGCACCAGGGATCGGATCTTCTTCGGCTTGGACTCCGTCGCGAGCACCGATGAGAGATCGATCAAGGCGATGGAGAACGGTTCACCGTACCTGGTGGCGGTCGCCACGCCGTTGACGAGGATCTGGCAGACGAACTTCTGGTTGTACACACGACTGGTCTCGTCGATGCTCGTACCGTCCTCGAGCCCGGCGAAGAAGTACTTGATGCGGCCGCAGACCTCTCCGCCCACGATCCCGAGCAGGCCGTATGTGCACGCGCGGATGAGGAAGAGGTCGATGATCTCGTTGCCGAGGCCGGCCTCCGTCACATCCGGAATCCTGAGAACGACGTACGCGAGGGTGGCGAGGATGGCCGCGACGAGACCTCCGTTCCGACCCCAATGCACGGCTCCAACGAGAACCGCCAGCAACATCACCTGGGCGATGGCTTCGATCCAGTCCGGCTGCGGTTGCATAGAGAGGGCAAGGGTGCCCGCGATGGAGGCGGCGCCGACCCCTATCGTCAGCCACTCGAAAAGCGGGTACTTCACGCTGTCCCTCCTCGTTGCCTCATGCCGCCGAGGTCGTGGTCCTCGCAGGCGGGAGCCTACCGTGGGTGGTTCGGGCAGCTGACGGCTCCCGTCAGGGGGGCGTAGACGAAGGGCGTCCCGTCAGACACACATGTTCCGAAGCGGGGCCCGCTCCATTTCGCCAGCCCGGCCAAGGAGGCGAGAGTGGGAGGATTCGCGCCGTTGTTGGCCAGCTGATACTGCATTATCGCCGTATCCATCGTGCGCTGGTTGTGGACGCACGCGATCCGTCTGGATTGAGCGACGCTGCCCACGTACGAACCGACCGCGACGAGCACCAGCACTGAGAGGATGGCGACCACGGCCATGACTTCCAGTAGCGAGAAGCCCTCATCCCGACTCCGCTTCGAACGGGTCATCTAGGTCTCCACCTCTCGCACCGCGATCCGCCGCAAGTATATGCGGAGGCCAGCGAGGTTGTCATGCCGTAGAATAGTCGCGTCCCGGCACCTCGGATGTGCCGGACATCACAAGTCGCCAGAGACCCCGATCCGGACGGACTCTTGAAAGCCGCTGCCCGCTACCTATCGTGCGCATCCCTGATCGCGGTCCTGGCACTGACAGGGGCCGTGTCCACGCATGCCGCGATCCTGGATGAGGACGTCGTCGGGGGAGTCAAGGTCCGCTCCAGACCCGTGCTGCGGCTGAAGGCCCCGGACCTCTACATCCCGGCCGGCGAGCTGACCACGATAGACGGCAGGGAGCTGTGGTCGCGTTCTTCGTCCTCGCGGCGAGCGATGGCCTCGACCACGAAGATAATGGCGGCGGTCGTCGTACTGGAGAACGCCGGACTGGACGACGAGGTGGTCGTCGGAAAGACGGATCTGAAGGCCGGGGAGTCGGCGATGGGCCTCCGGGACGGCGAGAGGCTGACGGTGCGGGATCTGCTGGAGGGACTCCTCATCCAGTCCGGGAATGACGCCGCCCTCGCGCTGGCCGAGCACGTGGGAGGATCCGTTCCGGCGTTCGTGAAGATGATGAACGACAAGGCGGCGCTGCTCGATCTCGTGGACACCCACTACATGAACCCGCACGGGCTCGACGTTCCCGGACACTACACGTCGGCCGCCGACCTCACGTCGCTTGCCCGCTACGCGATGCGCGACCCGGAGTTCCGGCGCATCGTCCGCA
The DNA here is from genome assembly GCA_963695385.1 of uncultured Coriobacteriia bacterium. GTDB lineage: Bacteria > Actinomycetota > Coriobacteriia > Anaerosomatales > PALSA-660 > JANYAK01. The sequence goes on along the minus strand of OY968780.1, from coordinate 887,816 downwards.
GGTACAGAGCGCGGGTGAGGACTCCCGGCTACACGCACGTGCTCGTCAACCACAACACGATGTTGAAGAAGTACAAAGGGTCGGAGGGCATAAAGACCGGCTGGACTGACGAGGCCGGCTATTGCGTGGTGACAGCCGCGCGCCGCGGGAACGTCGAACTGGTCGCGACGGTCCTGGGCGCCGCCAGCGAAGCAGGGCGCGCCGAGCAGGCCACTGAGCTGCTCGACTGGGGCTTCAAGCACTACCGGCCGGTCACCGTGGCCACGGCAGGCGAGCGCACCGGGAACGTACGGGTGTCGGACTACATAGAGCGCACGGTGCCCACCGAGGCCGCCGAGACCACTCAGGTCTCGGTGTTCGACTTGGCAGGACCCGTCAAGCGTCGCATCGCTCTGCATCCCGAAGTACGGGCTCCGGTGAAGCGAGGACAGAGGCTCGGGACGATGACCGTCTTCCAGGGAAGTCGGATGCTGGACCAGGTGCCGGTCGTCGCGGCGAAGGACGTTGCCGCCCCCTCGTTCCTGGCAAGCGTCGGTTTCTTCTTCGTTCGCCTGTGGAACGGTCTCCGCGGAGTCTGACCGTTCCAGAACGACCCGCGCAGCGTCGCCGATCTGGACGACATCCACATGGCGGGCACCGCCCTCCACACCGTCATCTGCGGGGAGGACGGCGGGATGGTCGACGATGTGATCGTCTATCGCACCGGGACATCGAGTACTTGATCGTCCCTCATCCGCGCGATCGCGCGGCGATCGTCGACCCCCCAGAGCGGCGCCTGCCGCGCAGCGTCGAGGTAGCCGACGAGTCCGAGAGGACCGCGCTCATCGCCATGCAGGGGCCTGAAGCGGTGCGGGGGATCCCGAGACGGGATCACCCGGTATTGCATGAAGGGGTGCGGGTGGGTACGGTGGCAACCGGCACCTACTCGCCGACTCTGCGTCGCGGCATCGCAACGGCCCACGTGCCGGCGCGGCTCGCGATTCCGTGGACGGCGATGCAGGTGGTGACGCGGCGCCGCACGGTCGACGCCGAAGTCAGCGAGATGCCGTTCGTGTTCGGGCGGTCGCTGTCGACGAGGGACGCCGATGGGTCGGTTCCTCTGGGGTGAAGAGCGGGTCGGTCTGTTCTGTCGGGGCGTGGTGTGCCGAAGAGAGGGGCTCGGATGTATCCGGAAGACCTTAGGTATGACAAGGAACACGTTTGGGTGCGGACAGAGGGCACGGTCGCGGTGATGGGCATCACCGACTTCGCACAGGACCAGCTTGGCGAGATCGTCTACATCGACCTGCCGACGGTCGGAGACACCGTGGCCGCTGGGGATACCTTCGGAGAGGTCGAATCGGTTAAGTCGGTCTCCGATCTGTTCTCGCCGGTATCCGGTGAGGTCGTCAAGGTGAACGAGGCGCTTGATGCCGGCCCCGAGACCGTCAATGAGGATCCCTACGGCGCGGGATGGATGATCGAGGTCAAGGTGGAGGACACCCTGGAGATCGACGGTCTCATGTCCGCCGAGGAGTATCAGGCGTTCATCGCAAGCGAGGGCTAGGAGACCGCGATGTCATCGGCGCGGGTGGCGTAGACATGCCCCCGGCGTCATGGAGACTGATGCTTGACGGGCCCACCGACGGCGCCATGAACATGGCGATCGACAGGGCCGTGCTCGATCGACACTGCTGCGGTGAGTCGCCTCCGACACTCAGGCTGTACGCGTGGGGCTCGCCGACGGTCTCACTCGGACGATTCCAGAGAGTGGAACAGGTGGACCTCGATGTGTGCCGCCGGCGCGGGATCGGAGTCGTGCGTCGGCCCACCGGTGGTCGCGGGGTGCTGCACGACGATGAACTCACGTACTCCGTGGTGGCGGGAGTGGCCGACGGCGTCCCTCGCGGCGTCGCGGCTTCGTATCGCTACCTGGGCGAGGCCCTGACCGCGGCCCTTGGCGCGATCGGCGTACCCGCCGCGATCACCGACCGTCAGCGCGGCATGAATGACACGGGTGCGTGCTACCTGCACGCCACGAAGGCCGATCTGTCGCTGGGGAGGGCCAAGCTGTCGGGCGGCGCGCAGGTCTGGAGAGGGGAGTCCGTCCTCCAGCACGGATCCCTTGTCATCTCCCGCGACGTCTCGGTTGAGGCCGAGGTGTTTCGTCTCGATGCCGCGCATCGCCAGGCTCTGGACGCGGACGCCATGACGCTGACGCGTGCACTGGGTTCGGCGCCGTCGATCGAGGACCTGATCGAGGCCCTGACAGCAGCGTTCGCTGCGACCCTTGGGGTGCGGCTGTCCCGAGGGTCGCTGACCGCGCCCGAGATGGTGCTGGCATCCGCATGGGCCGCCGGACACCTGGTGGTGGTCCGATCCGCGGACGCCGCCTCCCATCGGGGGTAGAGGTCGCACTTGGGTGACCCTCGACTGGACGTAGAGGTCCTCTCGAGCGGCGTGGGCGTGTCGGGCCTTGGTGGTACAATACGAGAGCGATATCGCCTCGCGATCGATCATTTGAGGGAGGGGCAATGGACGAGATGGACGGCCTCCACGGGGATGCGCTGCTGAACCTCGAGCAAAAGAGCAACGATGAACTTCGCGAGCTGCTCGGGCAGCTTCAGACCGAGGAAGACTCGATCAGCTACCAGCGTCGCGTTCTGCACGGGCGCATAGACATCCTGCGAGCGGAGTTGGTGCGGCGGCTGAAGGACCAGCGCACCGCGGGCGAGGATATCATCTCTGGAGCTGACATCGAGCGACTGATCGCGATACTGGCTGCCGACCTGCGGGGCGCCAAGCCCGCGGCCCCTTCGAAGGACGATACCTAGGCGATTGCGGTCGGGCCGGCGCTGGACGCTGGGTCGAGCCCCACAGGGAGGCGCTGAGTCCATATGGACAGATGCCCGTCGTGCGCTGCCGACCTTGAGGAAGGAAGCAGCGTGTGTCCGTCGTGCGGAGCGTCGCTGGTTGAGGTGACGGCCTCATTTCCCCCCGTTTCGGGAGGAAATGAGGCCACCGAGCCCATCGCGGCGTCCGAGGGTCCGGTCCTGGTCGTGCACAAGGGTCCCGAGATCGGGGAGAGGTTCTACCTCGAGGGATCGATACTGACCATCGGGCGCGATCCATCCAGCAGCATCTTCCTCAACGACATAACCGTGTCGAGGACGCACGCGACAGTCCGTCGCTCGGCCAGCCAGGTCTCGATCTCCGACTCCGGTTCACTCAATGGCACCTACGTGAACGGAGTGAGTGTCGATCAGGCCGAATTGCACAATGGGGATGCCGTCCAGATCGGGCGGTTCCACATGGTCTTCCTCGCGGGCGGGGGAGAGTGAAGAGAAGGACACCATGGCGCGCAATCGCGACTACGTGACTATCGGTGAGCTTGTTGAGAGCCTGCAGCCCGCTCACCCGGATCTCACGATCAGCAAGATACGATTCCTGGAAGACGAGGGGCTGGTCTCTCCCGAGCGCACGGCGGGTGGCTACCGGAAGTTCTCCTCTTCGGATACCGCGCGCGTCGATCTCATCCTGCGTCTGCAAAAGGAGCGTTTCATGCCTCTCTCGGTCATCCGGGAGAAGCTGAAGGACCTAGACAAGGGGCGCATACCCGACGAGCTGAGACCGATGGTCACCAGGCCCGAGACGGTCGCGCTGCCGTTCGACGAGGTGGCGACCGTCTCCCTGGAGCAGGCCCAGAGCGCTCTGGGGCTACCCGTGTCCTTCGTGAGAGAGCTGGCGGAGTGCAAGCTGGTCCGCGTCGAGAAGGGCGAGGACGGGGATGAGCTGCGGCGCGCGGACGTCGAGGTAGCGCATGCCTGTTGGGACCTGCGGAAGTTCGGAGTCGAGCCCAGACACCTGCGTCCCTACACCAACGCCGCAGAGCGGGAGGCCGCCCTGTTCTCGCAGATCCTCATGCCGACCATGCGGCACCGCACCCCCGAGACCCGGCAGAAGCTTGTGGACTCCATCGGAGAGTTGTCCCGTCTCACCGACGAACTGAAGCGGAATCTGCTGAAGCGCGCCCTCTCCGATGCATTCGAAGATGTGGTGTAGGAGGAAGTGAGCGACGCCGGCGCAACTCACGACGATGGGTTGCCCGTCTCCGAGCGGGTGGCCTCGACGCAATTCGCGCATCCATCGGAGAGGGTCGCGGCGACGATCCTGGACTTCTATCGCGTCCGGTGGGAATACGAGCCCACGACCTTCCCGATAGAGTGGGACCGCCTCGGCAAGGTGCTGGCCTCCTTCTCGCCCGACTTCTACCTCCCGGACTTCGATCTCTACATCGAGCTGACTACCATGAGCCAGAAGCTCGTCACAAAGAAGAACCGCAAGGTTCGGCGCCTCAAGGAACTGTATCCCGACGTGAACGTCAAGATCTTCTATCAGAAGGACTTCCGCAGACTCCTTTTCAAGTTCGGGATACCGGTAGGACATGCCATCGGCTCGGGGGACGCGCCCAGGACCGGCGCGAGCGGCTCGGGCGACGGATCCGCCGGAGGCGTCAGATGACCCGTCCGATCCCAGCCGACGCCCCACCCGGAGCGGACGGGCTCCTCTTCTCCGAGGACGAGATACAGCGGTGCGTGGCCGATCTCGGGCGGAGTATCACCGCGGACTACGCTGGTCGCGATCTCGTGCTGGTCACCGTCCTTCGAGGCGGGTTGTTCTTCCTGGCGGACCTGTGCCGCAAGATCGACCTGCCGTTGCGGCTCGACTTCATGGCGACCTCGTCCTATGACCATGCCGAGCCGACCGGCTCCGTGCGCATCACCAAGGATCTGGACGAGGACATCGACGGCGCGTCCGTCCTGGTCGTCGAGGACATCATCGACACCGGGCTGACGCTGAACTACCTGCTCGGGAACATCAGACGGCGAGGCCCCGCGAGCCTAGAGGTCGCGGTTCTGCTGGACCGTGACGTGCGCCGGATCGTCGATCTGCCGATCGCTTACCGAGGCTTTCGGATACCCGACCGTTTCGTGGTGGGCTACGGTCTCGATCTGCGCGGCCGGTACCGCGAGTTGCGCTACATAGCGACGCTCGCTGACGAGGCGATGGGCTAGGTGCTGCGCCGACTCCTATATGCGTTCGCGGCTCTGGCCGTGGTCCTGACAGTCGGAACGATCGGCTACACGGTCATCGAACGATGGACGTTCCTCGATGCCATCTACATGACGGTCATCACGGTCGGCACCGTGGGGTTCCAAGAGGTGCACGCTCTGTCGGCTGCGGGCCGGACGTTCACGATGGCGCTGATCATGGTCGGCTTCGGCGCGATCCTGTTCTCATTGGGGACCATCGTGGACTTCATGGTGGAGGGGCACTTCACCGGCATTCTGGAGGGTAGACGCATGGACAAGAGGATCGCGGGCGCGAGCGGCCACCATATCGTCGCTGGGCTCGGCCGGGTCGGCTCGGTGGTAGCGGAGGAGTACGCCGCCAAGGCTCTCCGTTTCGTGGTCATAGACATGTCCGACGAGGCCATCGCGCGCGCTCGAGAACGCGACTGGATGCACGTTCGCGGCGACGCGTCGGACGAAGAGACCCTGGAAGTGGCCGGGATCCGCCGGGCGCGGAGTCTGGTCGCGGCCCTCGACACCGATGCGGACAACCTCTTCGTCACGCTCACGGCACGTGGGATGGCGCCCGACCTGTTCATTGTGGCACGCTCGACGGCCGCGTCGTCGGAACCCAAGCTCCTTCACGCGGGGGCAGACCGGGTGCTGACCCCGACCGAGATCGGAGGTCGCCGGATGGCAGCGATGGTCATGCAGCCCGCGGTGTCCACGTACCTGGACATCGTGACCCGGGGCGACTCTGTGCGCTACAAGCTGGAGGAAGTCGTTCTGGGGCAGAACGACCCCTACGTCGGACGGTCCATAGGCGATTCGCGGATCCGCGCCGTGACAGGTGCCTACATACTGGCCGTCCACAAGCCGGGCGGCGAGGTGAGCACCAACCCGACGCCGGACACGATCCTGATGCCGGGAGACAGACTGGTTGCCATCGGAACCGAGGAGCAACTCGCCGCTCTTGCCGGCTCGGCCTGCTCCTCCCCGGAGGAGTGCCGGTCCCCCGGGCTGTGATACGCTCATCTCACCGAACGGATCTGTTCTTGCGCCCCTAAGGAGGCCCGCGTGGAGCTCGACAGCTACATCAGGGACATTCCAGACTTCCCGCAGCCGGGAATCATGTTCAAGGACATCACGCCCCTGCTGGCGGACGCCGAGGGGTTCAGGGCGGCCATCGACATGATGGCGGACCCATATCGCGGCGCGGGCATAACCAAGGTCCTGGGAGCCGAGGCCCGCGGCTTCATCCTGGGAGGGGCTCTCGCGTGTGAACTCGGAGCGGGCTTCATCCCCGCACGCAAGCCGGGCAAGCTGCCTTGGAACACGACGAGCGCCGAGTACGCGCTCGAGTACGGGGTTGACACTCTCGAGATGCACAGCGATGCCGTCGGCGTCGAGGACGTGGTGCTGATCGTGGACGACGTGCTCGCCACCGGCGGCACGGCGTCCGCGAAAGCCGAGCTGGTCCGCGGGTCGGGGGCCACGGTTGGGGGGTTCGCTTTCCTGATAGAGCTGGACTTCCTGGCGGGGCGCACCAAGCTCGGGCAGAGTCGTGTGGTTTCTCTGATACACGTGGAGTAGCGACCGAGCCTACTTCTCCGGAACGACGACCTCGACTTGGACGGCATCGACGCCCGACAGGCCCAGCGTCTGCGCGGCCGCCTCGGACAAGTCGAGATCCCTGCCGGGCGCGAACGGTCCTCTGTCGGTCACGACGACAACGACCCGCCTGACTCCGCGCGTCACCGCGAGCCAGGTGCCAAAGGGCAGGGTGCGCGACGCGCACGTGAAGTCCTTCGAGTCGAGGATCCTCCCCGAAGCGGAAGGCCTCCCGTCGAACTCGTGTCCGTACCAGGAGCACACGGCGCTATACGCGATGCCCGACCCGGAGAAGCGTCTGGGGTTGAACTCGGACGTGAAGTATCTGCGGCTCTTGTCGGGCAGTACGGTCGCCCTCGCCCTGTGGATGATCGTGCCGGTGGGGATCGAACTGTCGATCCACTGCTGATGCGCCTTCGCTTCAAGTGCCTTTCTGGCGTCCAGAGGTTCCAGGTCCGTCGACGCGAGAGTGGAGACGATCTGTTTCTGCTCCTCCTGAGCCGTCTGGAGGAGAGTCATGTGGGAGGTCTGCAGCAGGCGGAGTTCGGTGTCTTGCGATCGCAGCTCATCGAGCATGGTCGACTGGTACTCGGCTTGCGCTTCGACGACTGCGGCCTCTTCGAGCGCGCGGCGATCGGCCTCCAGGATGCTTCCCATCATCGTCACCCGGGTGACCAGGTCCGACCATGACTCGGCGTCGAGAAGGATCGCCAACGCGTCGTAGCCAGAGAACCTGTACATCTGTACGGCACGCATGTCGAACGCCGACTGCGCGGTCCTTAGTTCCTTCTTCGCGAGATCGAGCGCGTCGTTCTGTGCCGCGATGCGATCGCCCAAGACGAGCAGGCGCGTGTCTATGGCGACGCGCTCGGTGTCCAGATCGTTGATCGTGATCTGCAACTCCAGAGCGCGCTGAACCGCGTCGTCGAAGCCCGTCGCACCTGTCGGCGGCGCCGGCGTCGGCAGGGGAGAGGGGACCGCGGCGGGAGCGGGCGGTGCGGCCGACAGAGACGCCGGACCCGAGATCCAGGTTGCGGCAGAAAGCGCGATTGCGAGCGCTGTTCGAATGGCGCGTTCGGCCCTCACGGCAATGCTCCACCTTTGTACGACGACTCACAGCATAGCAGCATGGGGGGTGGGCTCCCCGTCCCCCGAGCCGAGCGGAGCGAGCCGGAAGGGGGTCCGTATGGTAGAATCCGAAGACGCAAGGGCGGTTCCGCAGACACGCGGATCGGCGGCCGGAAGGCCGCCCGACACACCTCTGGACGCAGCAGCTCATGACGCAGTTGGAGGCGACGATTCGACGGCCGCGGGGCGCTGTAGCCCATTTCCTGGTGATGATTCTGGCCACCATCCTCGTGCTTGCGGCTTCCGTCTCCGCAGGCGCTGCGGTTCCCCTCACCCCAGCCATCTCCGCGAAGCAGGCCGAGGCCGCGGCCGCCCGCAGAGAACTGGCCGACTTGAACGCCCGCTTCGAGATGAAGGTCGAAGCGTATGATGCCGTCGCCGAGGCCCTCGACCGGACGCGCGCCGAGATGGAAGTGACGCGGGTCAAGGCCGAGGAGGCCGAGGTCCAGCTCGCCGAAGCCCAGGACAGGCTCTCCAGTCGCGCTCTCGCCATATACACCGGCGGCGGGGTCGACATGATCGCGGTGCTCGTCGGGACATCTTCCTTCGATGACTTCCTGACCCGGCTGGATCTTCTGAACCGCATCAGCGTGTCCGACGCGACCCTCGTGTCGGACGTCAAAGGCTACCGCGCGGACATCGTTGCGTCCGAGGTATCCCTTGAGAACAGGGAGGCCGAGCAGATAGCGCTTCGCCAGGAAGCCGAGGCAAGAAGACTCGAGGTCGAGGATGCGCTGGCCACGCAGTCCGCGTACGTCGCCTCGCTCGACTCCCAGGTGACCGCACTCATGCGCCAGGAAGAGGAGCGGCAGCGCGCTCTTGCCGCGGAGCGAGCGCGGCGGGCCGCCGCGGCGGCGGCCAGGCGTCCCGTTCCGCGCAAGGATGGATCGGCCCCGGGCGCTCCTCACCCGGAGGCCGTCAACGTGGTCCTGAGATACATCGGTGTTCCATACGTCTGGGGCGGATCGAGCCCGTCTGGGTTCGACTGTTCCGGTCTGACCTCCTACGTGTACGCGCAGCTCGGCATGGACCTTCCCAGGACGAGCCGTGCTCAGTATCGAGTGGGGGCCTTCATCGCCGCCGACAGGACCGGCGAGCTGTCTCCGGGTGATCTGGTGTTCTTCGGTTACCAGGGGGATCCCGAACGCGTCCACCACGTTGGGCTGTACGTCGGGGACGGCAACTACGTCCACGCGCCGGGCACCGGCGACCGCGTCAAGGTGTCGTCGCTCACCGAGCGGATCGCGAGCCACTCCGACTACGTGGGTGCCGTGAGGCCGTAGGCGTGGCGGCCCGGCCGGGTCGAGACCGCAAGGGGGTGCATGAACCTGAAGGAGCTGTGGCCGACTGTATGGCAGGCAGTGTCGGACAGCGTCGAGAGCGGCGCGTCCGGGTTGGGACGAACCCTGCCGTGGCTCATCGTGGCCGCCGTCGTCCTGGCGATCGCCTGGTGGCTTGGACTGGTGACGCTGGCTGCGACCCGACGCGTCCTGGCTCGGACCTCCACAAGCGGTCACGTCGACCTGCTGGTCGCCCGGTTTGCGCGCGCGTGCGTGGTGGGGATCGGGGTAGTCGCGGCGCTGGCCATCGTGGGAGTCGACCTGGGGGCGCTGGTGGCGAGCCTGGGTCTCGTGGGACTCACGATAGGTCTTGCGCTCAAGGACGTACTGTCGAACTACGTTGCCGGCGTCATGCTCCTCCTGCAGGGGCCCTTCAGGGTGGGTGACACGATCGTCGTGGAGGGGATAGAGGGGACGGTCGTGGATGTCCGGGCCAGGGCGACGAGTCTGCGAGCCGCCGACGGCCGCGACATCCACATCCCGAACAGCACGATGTTCGCGGCGACCGTCACCAACGTGACCACGAATCCCACCCGTCGCTTCCGGGTCGCCCTGGCGCTTCCCGGTCATGAGGACCCGGTCCTCGCTCGCGAGGTCGTGCTGGCCGCGATCCGAAGCACGCCCGGAGTCCTCAAGGCGCCGCCGGCGGACGCCTCGATCGAGAAGGCGGACGCCTCCGCCGTGCGCATAGTCGGCCACGGGTGGGTGGACACCACGAACCATGCTGTCGACGACGTGAGGTCGGCTGCGCTGGCGGGCGCTGCCGGGAGGCTGCGAGACAGAAGCTCTTCAATGGCCGGCGGCGATAGCGGCTGACATCGTCTGGAGATAATCTCGATGTCGTCAGGAACATCTCACCATACGTCGCGAGCGACCTCGCGGCGTATGGTGAGGACGTTTCCGATAGACTGAAGGTCGACCCGTGTCACGGCGCGCGGCGTGTGCGCCCGGGGGCCGATGGCGCCGCCGCTCACCCCGGGCGAGTGGCGTGGGCCGGATGGTCGGCCATCATGCTTGCGACACGTTTCTACTCGTAGTTAGGATATCGGAGTGAGTGCTGCAGGCATCTATGCGATCGTAGCGGTTGTTGCGGTCGCCCTGATCGTGGGCGTTGTCCTGGGTTCGATGATGCTGTGGCGAAGCCAGGTGCGACGCTCTCTGATAGGGCTCACCGGCCGCCGCGAAGCGATCAGGGCGGCGTACCGCGCTCTGGAGTCGGTGTTCTCGTCCCTGGCAGGGGCTGACGCGGACGAGTTGACCACCTTCGCGATGGACGCCGGCAGCGTGCACCGCAAGGCGCTGGAGGAACTGCATGCCCGCATGCGGATAATGTGTGAGGAGATCGCCGACCTCCCGCTTCCCAAGGCACTCTGGCCGGCGGCCGACCTGCTGGGTGTGGCGGCGGGCTCGCTGGCCGTCGAGACCGGACGGGTGGGGGAGGCAACCTCGGCTGACAAGGTGCTCGAGGCCCTCGGGAAGATCGACGTCATCGGCATCGCGAACACGCTCGGACCGGCCGATGTCGAGATCGACCGTCTGCTGGGCGAGTATCAGGTCGAAGATCCGGCGGTATACGGTGGAGGCATGTACATCTGAGCGCTCGCGGTCTCGACCGGCGTGGAAGGGGACAGGATGAGCCAGGTAGCCCGCAGAAGGCTGGTGAACAGCCCGGGGTTCCGACTCGCCCGCTGGACAGTACCGTGGGTGATCCTCGCGTTCGTCGCCTACACGGCATGGGGTCTGACCGCGGACTTCCGCAATGCGTCCTCCCGCGCACGCGCGCAGGCCAACGTCGCGCCCCCAAAGGCGATCCAGCCCGCGTCGACGGCCGAGAAGGGCCAGACCGTCTTCACTGTGGCCGATGGAGTGCGCATGTACGACGTCCCCAACTCCGGGGCCACCGTGTTGAGGGTGCTGAAGAGGTCCGCGGCGCTCACGGTCATCGAGAAGCAGGAGCGCTGGTACCGCGTTCGTGACTCGGTGGGCAACGTCGGGTGGGTCACCGACGACGCCGAGTTCGTCTCGACCGTAAGGGCGGCCGCGAGGAAGACGACATCGCCGAGACTGAAGACACGGGCGGAGAAGAAGATCACGTTGGATAGGTAGGTGCTGTTGGTGGGTCAGAAGGGTTTCGGAGCCGCATCGGACTACTACCGTGTCCGGCTGATGCACGTCGACGAGAGCGGTTCGCCGGACTTGGAGTGGCGCGACGACATCCTCTATCGTCACCCCCCGGTCGAGGAAGTCGGCGAAAGCGAGTGGTGGCGTGTGGAAGCCGTGGACGTGGAGGACGACGATCGAGTGACCGTCCTCGCTGTGCTCGAGGATCCCACTGACGCCCATGAGGCCCTGGCTGCCGCCGGCGAGGACCTCCGCGAGATGACCCGAGCGCAGTTCGAGGAGCGGTACTTCCCGGCCGATTCCTGATGACGCGGCGGGATTCTCGCGAGTGACGCGGCTCCCTGCCATGCTTGCCGTTCCACCCTCACCACACGACCGCCGACAGGGAGAAGCGGTGTCAGAACCTAGCAGGACGTAAGATGTATTATCAGGCGTTGCCGGGGTGCTCCAGATGGGCAGAAGAGCACCGCGTTGCCACCGTTATCCGATCCGTCCGCGGCGGCGTTCGTCGCGAGATGCAGCAGCCCCGGACCGCGGATCGACCGCGGCCCGGGGCCGGCGTATCTGGCAGAAGCGTCGCGTTCATCCAACCGTGCGCCGCTTCGAGCCGCCTCTCGGGTCTAGCCGGATCCGCCGGCTCCCGTCGGTGCATCGACCCACAAGGGCCCCAGGTACCGGGCCTCATCGGCGAAGCCGTTCGCGAAGCCCTCGGCAAGGTATTGCGCGATCGGCGGTCGCAGGTCCATCGACGACAGTGCCGCCGGTTCGACAAGGTCCACGCCCTCGACCCGGGCATCGAGCGGGCTGTCGGTCACGCTGCCCGCCGTCACTTCGGCCAGAAACGTCAAGTTGACCGCGTGACGGTGGCCGCGCGGGTCTATGGTGTCGTTGACCCACAGAAGGCGGAGCGGGTGGACCGTCAGCCCCGTCTCCTCGATCACCTCGCGCTCCACGGCGTCTGAGAGGCTCTCGCCGGTCTCGACCCCGCCGCCGGGCAGCAGGTGGTACGTGCGCCCGTCCGCCCCGCGGTGTCTGGCAAGGACCAGCTGTCCGTCCAATACGATCACGGCGGCGACCCGCACACGCATCTGCTCAGACACCAGTGCTGCCGAAACCGCCGTCGCCGCGCACGGTGGCGTCGAGCTCGTCGACCTCGGTGAGTTCGACTCTCTCGACGGACTGGATGACCAGCTGCGCGATCTTGTCTCCTCGGCGGATCTGTATAGGGGTCGCCGGATCCAAGTTGACGGCGATGACCTTGATCTCTCCTCGGTAGTGACTGTCGATGAGGCCGGGCGTGTTGACCAGGCTCAGACCAGACTTCATGGCGAGCCCACTTCGCGGTTGCACGAAACCGGCGAAGCCATCGGGTATCGCCACCGCGATCCCGGTCGGGACCAGCATCCGCTCGTGTGGGTCGAGCGTGACATCGACCGTGGAGTAGAGGTCGAGGCCGGCGTCGCCGTCATGTGCGTAGCCCGGCAGCGGCAACCCCTTGTCGAGACGTGTGACGGCGAGTCGAGTGCGCGCGGCTCCTTGGCCGGAGGCGCCGTCCGTATCCCGAGTCACTTCAGATCCTTGAGCTCGGATGTGAACTCGTCCAGGTCCTGGAAGGACTTGTAGACCGATGCGAATCGCACATACGCGACCTTATCCAGATCCCTGAGCCGCCTCAGCACCATGTCGCCGAGCTGCCGTGCCGGGATCTCGTAGCGGAAGGCGTTGTGGAGTTCGGATTCGATGTCGTCGATGAGCGCCTCGAGCTGCTGGCCTGTCACGTCACGCTTGACCGTGGCCACCGTGAGACCCCTGAGGATCTTGCTGCGGTCGAACGGCTCGCGCCGGCCATCCTTCTTCGCGACCATCAAGGGAACGTCTTCTCGGCGTTCGTACGTCGTGAACCGTTGACCGCACTTGAGGCACTCGCGGCGACGCCGGATGGCGTCTTGGGACTCCGAGACGCGCGAGTCCACCACCTTGGTATCTGCATCGCCGCAGAACGGGCACTTCAAAGCGAATCCACACCCCTATATGTAGGCCAGCCATGAGACTAGCACACTATATATAGGGCAACAACATCGGGAGCCTCAGCGACTGGCCACCGCGGCGTCTGCAACCTCGCCCGAGGGTACCGAAAGACTGTCACCTGGGTGGAGGTCCGCGCAGACGGAACCTCCGTTCAGCCGGACGATGACAGAGACGGTCTGCGCGGTCGAGAGTCCTGTCTGGGGGTTCGCGCGCGCGATGGACCACAGCGTATCGGCACTTTCGACTCGCACCGCCCGGGTCGAGGACGGTCGCGCCACGCGGTCGGCCGTTGTGGGTAGCGCTCCGGCACATCCCAGGAACAGAGCCACTCCGACGAACACGGCGACGGCCGCCGGCACGCTGGCGTGCGGGGCATCTCTTGGTGCGCGCCCGGGATCAGCGGCGCGGCGCCCGTCCGATCGGAGACTCCAACGGTCATCTGTCGACATTCCGGTGGCGGCGGCGGTGGCGGGAATCATCGTCTTCCTTTCGAACATGGTCTGCGTCCATCCACAGGATGTGTGGGGCTCATGATCGAGAATACCGGGAGGGTCTGACACCCTCATCGGTCCCGGGTGATGATGTGGACCGAACACCCGTTCGCACATCATCATAGCGAACACGCGTTCGATTGCAAGCGTGCGGGTCGAACGGGTGTTTGCATCGCACCCCTTCTTTGCCTACACTTGGGGAGACGAACGTGCTTTCGATGGAAGGGGCCTTCACGTGACCTACACGCGCAGGCGTGACCTGACCGACAGGCAGCGGCAGATCCTGGACTTCATCAAGGCCGAGATCCGGCGTCGCGGCTTTCCGCCGACCGTTCGCGACATCGGGACCGCCGTGGGGCTGTCGTCCTCATCGACCGTGCACTCACATCTCGCGGCGCTGGAGGCCAAGGGCTTGATCAGGCGCGATCCATCCAAGCCCCGGGCGCTGGAGGTATTGGGCGACGAGCGCGAAGAACGGATCATGGAGATCCGCGGCGTGCGTGAGCTGCCGGTGCTGGGCTCTGTGGCGGCCGGCTCCCCCATGCTGGCCGCCGAGAACATCGAGCAGACCATCCCGTTGCCGACCGAGTTCGTGCGCGAGGACTCCACCTTCGTCCTGCGGGTCAAGGGCGAGTCGATGATCGAAGCCGGGATCATGGACGGGGACTTCGTCGTCGTGCGGCAGCAGCCCACCGCGGACAATGGCGACATCGTCGTCGCCCTTCTCGAGGATGAGGCGACGGTCAAGCGATTCTTCAGAGAGCCTGACCGGATCCGGCTGCAGCCCGAGAACCGGACGATGGCGCCGATCTACGCTCGCGAGGTGACCGTGCTCGGCAAGGTGGTAGCCGTCTTCCGGCGCATGTAGGACGTTTGCGCCTCAGCGCTTCTCGACGAAGGGCTCGAACCGGGCGGCGAGCCCGGCTTGCACGCGGACGGTCACCCTCGTCCCCTCCGCGATGTGCTCCTCAGCGATCACTTGGGCGTGCTCGTGCGCGAGTCCCACGATATCGCCGCGGTCGTAGGGCACCAGAAGCGTCACCGTGAGACTCCCCCTCGCCGCCTCCGACGCGATCTTCTCGCGAAGCGCGTCCAGCCCCTCGCCGGTCGCGGCCGAGATGAGGATGGCGTGCCTGTTCCTGGCGATCAGTGCGGCCCGGTCCTCAGCGGAGATCAGGTCCGCCTTGTTGTAGGCGACAAGCTGCGGTTTGCCGGCCACGCCGATCTCGCCCAGCACCTCGGACACGGCCTTCATCTGGTCGCGAGACTGCGAATCCGAGGCGTCGACCACGTGCAGAAGGAGGTCGGCCTCACGCGTCTCGTCGAGCGTGGACTTGAACGCCTCCACAAGCGAGTGAGGCAGCTTGTTGATGAAGCCGACGGTGTCGGTCAGCGTCACCTTGCGACCCTC
The DNA here is from genome assembly GCA_963695385.1 of uncultured Coriobacteriia bacterium. Classification (GTDB taxonomy): domain Bacteria; phylum Actinomycetota; class Coriobacteriia; order Anaerosomatales; family PALSA-660; genus JANYAK01. The sequence continues at coordinate 872,635 of OY968780.1, read as the reverse complement.
CGGCAGATCCATGGTTCGAGTCGTCGCGTCGAGGGTGGCGAACAGCTGATCCGCCACCAGAACGCCCGCGCCGGTCAGGGCGTTGAGCAGCGTCGACTTCCCCGCGTTCGTGTAGCCGACGAGCGATATCCGGTAGATGCCGCTGCGCTCCCGGGCTTTGCGCTGTACGCCCCGCTCCCCCGCCACATGCTTGAGTTCGCGCTTGACCTCCGAGATGCGCTTGCGAGCGAGCCGCCGGTCCGTCTCCAGCTGGGACTCCCCCGGACCTCGGGTGCCGATGCCCGCGGTCATCGCCTTCCCGAGTCGTCCAAGATGGCGCCACATGCCGCGCAGACGGGGCAGGAGGTACTCCATCTGGGCGAGCTCGACCTGCAGCTTCCCCTCCCGGGAGGTGGCGTGCAGGGCGAAGATGTCCAGGATCAGGGCGGTGCGATCGACGATCTTCACATCCGGGATCGCGTCTTCCAGGCTCGCTTGCTGGGAGGGAGTCAAGTCGTCGTCGAACACGATCAGCGTCGCATCCGTGGACGTCGCGAGCTCCGCCACCTGCTCGACCTTGCCCTTGCCGATGAACGTTCGCGAGTCGGGAGCGTGCATCTTCTGAGTCACGGTCCCGACGATCTCGGCCCCGGCGGTGTCCGCGAGCCGCGCCAGTTCAGCCAGGCTCTCCTCGATCGGCCAGCCGTGGCCGCCACGGTCGACGCCCACGAGGATGGCGCGATCGACGAAGTGATCGACGATCACCTCCGGCTCGAACCTGTTGTGGCTGCCCAATGTCTTGCTAGAGCGCCGCCTCGATGCGGGCGATGGCCTCTTCGAGCCGGTCGTCCGGCGTCGTGAGCGAGATGCGGATGAACCCCTCGCCGCTTGGGCCGTAGGCGGACCCCGCGGCGACGATCACGTTGGCCTGTTCCAGCAGCATCTCGGCGAACGAAGCCGAGGTGTGCCCGTCCGGAACCCTTGGCCAGACGTAGATGGTGGCCTTCGGAGTGGCGGCACGCAGACCGATCTTGCCCAGCGCCTCCATCACGAGGTCGCGCCGGCGCTGGTAGAGGGCGCAAAGACCGGCGATGGAATCCTGAGGACCGGTCAGAGCCTCGATCGCGGCGTCCTGCACCGCGGTGAAGACGCCCGAGTCGATGTTGGACTTGACGATACCGAGAGCCTTTATTGCGGCCGCGTTGCCGGCTGCGAATGCGACCCTCCAACCGGTCATGTTGTATGCCTTGGAGCAGCTGAACAACTCGATGCCCACGTCCTTGGCTCCGGGACGCTCGAGGAAGCTTGGGGGCGCATAGCCGTCGAAGCCGATCTCGGAGTAGGCGTTGTCGTGGACGAGGAGTATGTCGTGCTCGCGGGCGAACGCGATCGCCCTGTCGAAGTACTCCTCGGTCGCGATGGCAGAGGTCGGGTTGTTCGGGTAGGACAGGAACATCATCTTGGCGCGCGCGAGGACATCGGGGGGCGTGGACTCGAAGTCGGCCAGGAAGCCCGTGTCCTCGGTCATCGGCATCCAGTGAGTGCGCCCGCCGGAAAGGATGCCCCCCGTGTGGTACACGGGGTAGCCGCAACCCGGCACGAGCGTGTAGTCGCCGGGGTCGACGAACGCGAGGAAGAGATGCGCGATCCCCTCCTTGCTGCCGATCAGCGCGAGAGTCTCCGTGTCCGGGTCCACGTCGACCCCGAAACGCGTGCTCATCCACGCCGAGCAGGCCCGGCGATAGCTGGGAGCGCCTGAGTAGCTGGGGTATCGGTGATTCGCGGGAACCGTGATCGCCGACGCCATGGCAGCAACGATGTGCGAAGGGGTCGGCGTGTCAGGGTCTCCGATTCCCAGCGAGATGACATCGATGCCCTGGGCGGTCTTGATGGCCTTCTTGCGGTCGATCTCCGCGAACAGGTATGGCGGCAGATTGGCGATGCGGTCGGCGGTCCTCAATTGTGTTGCTCATCCCTTCGGTGGCGCGGGCATGAAGGCCCGGCGGCACCGGGCTGAGGTGCGTCACATGGTAGCAGAGGCCGCGCCCCTGTTCGCAGGCGCGTCCGGAATCTCGATGACGCCCTCGAAGACCTCCACGGCCGCTCCGGTCATGTACATGCGGCCGTTGGCAGCCCACTCGACGGTCAACTTCCCGCCCGGCAGCTCGACGGTGACGTTGCGTCCCGTCCGACAGCCCAGGACGGCCACGGCGACGGCTGCGCAGGCGCCCGTCCCGCAGGCAAGGGTCTCCCCCACCCCCCGCTCCCACACGCGCAGCCGCAGATGGTCCGGCTCGTCGGTGAGCTGCACGAATTCGACGTTGGTCCGAAACGGGAACGCCGGAAAGCGTTCGACGACGGGTCCGATCGTTCCCACCGGCGCGGCATCGACGTCATCGACCCAGATGACCGCGTGGGGGTTGCCCATCGAGACCGCGCTGACGTTCACGACCCCCGCCTCGGTCTCGATCGGGCGATCGAGAACCTGCGCGCCGCCGAGATCGACGGGGATGGCAAGCGGGTCGAACACGGGTTCACCCATGTCCACGCGGGCCGTGGACATGGTGCCGTCCGGGTTCCTCTCGACGCCGATCTCGCGCGAACCGCTTCGTGTCTGGACGATCACGGTGTCGCCGGAGACAAGGCCGCGATCGACCAGCCACTTCGCGAAGCACCTCACGCCGTTGCCGCACATCTCGGCCGATGTCCCGTCCGCGTTGAAGTAGACCATCGCGTAGTCGGAGCGCTCGTCGAAGTAGGGCTTGCGGACCAGGATGAGCCCGTCCGCTCCAACGCCCATGTGACGGTTGCACACCCAACTGATCGCGGCAGCTTCCAGTTCCAGCGTGCCATCGAGGTCGTCTATGACGACGAAATCGTTCCCGAGGCCGTGCATCTTGGTGAAACGGATCTCCACGTTCGTCCTCCCGGACGGCTCTCGCCCCGAGCGCCCTCCCCGTACCTGTCACGTGACGGGGGCTCAGGCGTCCCACAGAGATTGTACCAGCGCGAAAGCGGCGTCGACGGCGCACTCGGGCGACATCCCGGTCGTGTCGAGCCAGACGACGCGAGGGTCCGCGCGAAACCAGGTCATCTGCCGCTTGGCATAGCGGCGTGTGGCCTGCTTGATGCTCTCGACCGCCGAGCTCAGATCGGCATCCCCTTCGACGACCGCTACGAGTTCCTTGTAGCCGATCGCTTGGGCGGCCGTGAGCGCGTCGCGATAGCCCCGATCCAGGAGTCGTCGGACCTCACCTTCGAGGCCGGCCTCGATCATCAGATCCACGCGCGCGTCGGTGGCCGCGTAGAGGGCGCTGCGCTCCACCTCGAGTCCCACGAGGACGGTCCGGTATGTGGCGCGACGGTCTCGGAACGCGGCGTGCTGCGTGGCGTACGACACACCGTCGACATCGAGCATCTCGAGAGCGCGGACGACTCTGCGGGTGTTGTTCGGATGGATGACCGCGGCGGCGGCCGGATCCCGCTGCGCGAGGCGGGCGTGGAGCGCCTCCGGACCGACCTCGACCGCCAGCCGCTCGATCCGTTCGCGAACGGGCGAGAGTGTCTCTCCGCCGGGGAACACCAGGTCGTCGATCGCTGCGCGGACGTACAAGCCCGTGCCGCCGACCAGGACCGGCACGGCGCCGCTGGTGAGGATCGAGTCGATCGCCCGGCGCGAGTCGAGTTGATACATCGCGGCGGAGTACGGCGCGCCCGGGTCCACCAGGTCGACGCAATGATAGGGGACTCGCCTTGCCTCGGCGGGCCGCTTCGCCGTGCCGATGTCCATGCCACGGTAGACCTGCATCGAGTCGCAGGACACGACCTCGCCGCCCAGCAAGGAGGCCATCGCCTCGCCGACCGCGGTCTTTCCGACCCCTGTGGGGCCGACGACTGCCAGCACGGGCCCGGGAAGGGCCTCACGCATATCGGTCGACCTTGAAGCGTTCGAGTCGCACGCGCTCGGTCTCGCCGATGCCGCCCTTCCTCCGGGCGATGGACACCTGGTCCTCGCAGGTGTCGACGCCCTCCAGGTCCGGCAGCAGGAGCCCCCGGCGCCAGTCGCAGGAGACTATGACTCCGTACGTCCGCGGGTCGAGCTCATCTTCCGCGTCCACATGCTCCGGTTCGTGGAGGACGTCGACCTTGATGTCGAGGCCGTCGAGCTCGTCCGCCGTGATGGGCGGGAAGCGCGGATCGCGCGTGGCGGCCTCTATGGCGTTGCCCACCACCTCGTCCGCCAGCGTGTCGCGGGTCGCGGCGATGGTGCCGATGCATCCACGCAGCTGCCCTCCCGAGTGGATGGACACGAAGGCGCCCGCACGCGCGGGAAGGGACGGGTCATCCAAACGAGGCGATATCGGCGGCACGCCCTCGCGGACGTACCTGTCGATGGCCGCTCGCGCAAGACTCACGATCGGGCTCTCGTCCGAGCCCTTCGAGCCGCCCTTGCGGCCGGAGTCCGGCGTCAGGGTCGCGCCCTGGGGGTCGTACTCGGGCAGATGGGCCTCTGCCAGGACCTCCGGGGGCGCGAACACGGCGGTCAGGTAGCCCACACCCCATGGGCCCTCGTACGAGAGAACGTGAGGCGCCGCCCGGGTCCCCTCAAGGAACCCGCCTAGCGTTATGAAGGAACGGAGCCCGCACTCCCCCGCCGCCTCGATCAGGTCCGGGTCGATCTTCGACAGCCCGGCGAAGTCCCCCGCGCGCAGCAGTTCGATCAGGCGCTCATCGAACGATCTCGCTCGCGGCGAGTATCCCGCCGGAGCGCCGCGGACGAGCCGGTGGCTGCAGTCGCCGCTGGCCACGAAGGCGGCTCGACGCCCGACGGCGCGGACGGCGTCTCGCACCACCTCTCCGAGTCTTCTGTGCGTCTCCAGCGGCAGGAAGGAGAGCGACAGCACTACAAGCGGCCATCGGCCCGCGGGGTCGAGGAAGGACATCGGCACGATCACGCCATGATCCAGCTCGTCGGAGCGGAAGCGTCCCGTGTCGAGGCGGGAGACAGCGGGGAGCCCGGCGGCGTCCGCGCCGGCGAGGATAGCCTCGGCGAGACGCGGGTCGCCAGGGACATCGAAAGCGACCTGCGGCACGCCGAAAGAGGCGAGGTCGCCCCTGAGTCGGGGGGCCGTGGCCACCAGGAAGGCATCCGAGAAGGCCGGACTGTGCGGCGACATCACTATCACGGTCTCGGGTGAGAAGCGCTCGAGCAGCGCCCGCGCCAGCGACAGTGCCTCCGACGAGGCGCGCGTGACGTCCGCGTCTTCGTGTCCGACCTCGGGGACCATGATCGGAGGATGCGGGGCGATGATGCCCAACACGTCGAAATCCATCAGTCGATCACTCCCCTGGGCGAACTCCGATACACGGCTTTTCGAGAACCGCCCGGCTTCTATGCCCGGAGGGAGCCGAAGAGAAACCAGGTTTGGGCTTCCTCGATCCTCACGTCGACGAACGTGCCCGCGAGCCCCTCGGGTGTCGTGCTCGAAGGGCACATGGCGTGGACGACCTTGTTGCCCATCGTCCGTCCCGCGATCACTCCATCGTCCCTCTTCGACGGCCCCTCCACCAGGATGCGCTGCACGCTTCCCACGAGCGGCAGGTTCTTGTTGAGCGCGGATGCCTGGACCGCCGAGACGAGGCGGTCGAAGCGTTCCTGCGCGACGTCGCGGGGAACGCGTCCTTCCATCTCCGCGGCCGGAGTGCCAGCCCTCGGGCTGTAGATGAAGGTGAAGGTCTGATCGTATCGGGCTGCCGCGACCACGTCCATGCTGTGCTCGAAGTCCTCGCTGGTCTCTCCGGGGAACCCGACGATGAAGTCGCTCGAGAGAGCGAGGTCGGGCATGGCGTTGTAGAGGCGATCCACGAGCGCCAGGTATGCTGCCTTCGTGTAGCGGCGGTTCATGCGTCTGAGGATCTCGTCGGAGCCGGACTGCACAGGAAGGTGAAGATAGCGGGCCACGTTGGGTTCGGATGCCATCGCGGATATGGTGTCGTCCGAGAGGTCCTTCGGATTCGACGTCGTGAAGCGCAGGCGCCCGATGCCCGTGCTTGCGACCGCCCGCAGCAGGTCGGCGAACCTGGACGCGCCGTAGAGATCTCGCCCGTAGGAGTTGACGTTCTGTCCTAGAAGCGTGACCTCGAGGACGCCGTCAGCGATCAACCGACGCACCTCGTCGACGACATCCTCGAACGGTCGCGAGCGCTCCCGGCCGCGCACGCTGGGCACCACGCAGTACGTGCAGAAGTTGTCGCATCCGAGGGTCACCGGAACCCAGGCGTGCCAGGGATGCTCGCGCTGGGTGGGCAGATCGGACGCGAAGTCCCCTTCACTGCGATCGAGGACCTCGACCACTGGCGCGCGCTCCGACTCAGCGGCTGCCAGGAGCGCGGGGAGCCGGGCGATGTTGTGCGTCCCGAATACGACGTCGACGTGCGGAAGCTTGCGCACGAGCACGGCGCCGTCCCGCTGGCCGATGCACCCGCCGACCGCTATGAGCGCCGCTGGGTTCTCGCGCTTGAGCGCCTTCAAGCTTGCCACCTGCCCGTAGAGCCTCTCGTCCGCGTTCTCGCGCACGCAGCAGGTGTTGAAGACGACGACGTCGGCCGCGGAATCCTCGCTGGCCCTCTCCATGCCGGCGGCCGACAGCAGCCCGGCGATGCGCTCTGAATCGTGCTTGTTCATCTGACACCCGAAGGTGCGAACGGAGAAGGTCGTCATGTCCGGTCATCGTAGCATGGCCTCTGGCAGCGAGAAGCGCTGACGGTGCGGACGCGTCTGGGCGCTTAGCGGCCCGCGCCGGCGTCGAGGAGCGCCAAGACGTCGCGGTCGGGCAAGTCGACGGCCCCGAGGCCCGGACCGGGTCCGGCAGGACCGTGGTAGTCGGAGCCTCCTGTCGCGAGCAGGCCGAGTTCCGACGCCATGGTCGCGTAGCGCCGCCGCTGCTCGATCGTGTGGTCGGCGTGGTACGCCTCTATCCCGCGCAGACCGCTCTCGAGCAGTCCCGGCACCAAGTGGTCGACCCCGGTCACTCCGGGATGCGCCAGAACGGATATCCCGCCGGTGGCGCGGACCGTCTCCAAGACCTCTGAGGGGGACCTTCCGTCCTTGGCCACGTAGAACGGCTTCCCTCTGCCGATGAGGCGCCGGAATGCATCTCCTACGTCGTTGGCGTGCCCCGCGCCGACGAGGGCCCTCGCGACATGGCTCCTGCCGACCGCTCCGCCCGCGGAGAGCGCCAACACCTCGTCGAGTGCCAGGTCGTACCCGGCCTGTCCGAGAATCGCGACCATCGCCTCGGCGCGCCGGAGCCGCGCCTCGCGCAGGTCGGCAAGGTGCTCGAGGAGCCGGTCGTCACCGATGTCGACGAAGTACGCGAGGAAGTGCACGTCAAGAGCCCCGTGGACCGCCGAGAGCTCCACCGCGGGTATCAGGCGCAAGCCCGTGCCCGACGCCGCTTCCAGCGCCTCGGCGATCCCGCCCACGGAATCGTGGTCCGTGATGGCCATGATTTCGATACCGGCGGCCAGGGCGAGTCGCACCAGTTCAGCGGGATGAAGCGTGCCGTCAGATGCGGTGGAGTGAACGTGGAGGTCGGCCTTCATGGGCGAGTGCTCCCCTTTCGGACCTGGTGCGCCAGGATCAGCGCTCGTGAGTGCTGCGCGGCTCCACCAGGATCCTGATGGCTGTGCGCTCCTCGCCGTTGATCTCGATGTCCGCGAATGCGGGGACGCAGATGAGGTCCACGCCGGACGGAGCGACGAATCCGCGGGCGATGGCGATCGCCTTGACGGCTTGGTTGAGGGCGCCGGCTCCGACGGTCTGCATCTCGGCGGCCCCCTGCTCGCGGATCACTCCGGCCAAGGCGCCGGCGACGGAGTTGGGATTCGAGTGAGACGACACCTTCAGTACTTCCACTGCGTCCTCCGCTGGTACAGGGCTGGTGCGATGCGAGTCCACGACTATGGTGTGGTGCGTGCGGGATGCGATTATTCGGCGCTGAAGGAGATGCGTTCAAACAGTATACAGCACGAGCGCCTATCGGTCTCGGATCTCGACGCCCCCGCCCGTCAGTCCTCTTTGTCGATGTCGAAGCGCACGGATATCGTGTCCCGGCCGACGACTACCTTGGGCTCGCCCTTGAGATGAACGAAGTAGCGTTCGCCCACTACGTCGAACGCATCCTCCAGCCCGCGACGGAACGCGGCAAGGTCCGTGTGGTGGATCTTCAGGCCCCGCCGATCCCGGTAGATGTCCGGGTGCCTGACCGCAGGCTGCTCCGGAGGAGGCGCGACCATGCGCAACACGGACTCGAGGGGTGACGCGTCTCCGGCCAGCACGCGGTGACCGGTGCGTTCGGAGACCGTGAGGCCGATGGACCGCGAGACGTCGACGAGCTCGGCCGCGTCGGCGCACACGGCCGGGCGCTGCCAGACCGCGAGAAGCTCGGGATCGTCGCAGAACAGCAGACGTGCCGCGTCGAGTTCGCGCTTGGCGATGTCGTGTAGGGTCGTGACTATCTCGGTCGGCGTGCCCAGGAACACCTCGACCTCGGGGTGTTCCAGCGCGAACTCGACCACCCTCCTGATGATGTTGTGAGGACCGGTCCCCACGGCAGCCCTGCCGTCCTCCCCCGGGACGACCGCGGGCCACGTGGACTGGTCCGCCCGCTCGGCCAGCTGAGCCGTGTCGGAAACGACTGAGAGCGCCATTCCGCGGTTGGCATCGGATGCCACGACCCGGGCTTCCTTCATGTTGCTGCAGACCGAGAACAGCGCCATGCCGCGTCCGTGGACGCCCCACCGGTCGGTGACCATGGTCTCGAGCTTCGACGTCACACGCGGCTCGAATATGGTCGCATGGAGGTGCGGGGGCACACCTACTCCATCGTCGATCACGGTCATGAGCCTTGAGTCGCCCTCGCGTGAGTTCGCGATGAATATGCGCCGCGCGTGGGCATCGCGCGAGTTGCGCAGCAACTCGACCACGACATCCTCGAAGCGTCGGATGTCGTGCTTGGCCTGCCGACGCTCCGCCTCGGAGACGTTGAGTCGGACGAAGCCGTCGCCCAGGTTCTCCTCGACCTTGACGTAGGCGTCGCCGGAGACGGCGGACACGAATGAGAGCAGCGAGTCTTTGTCTGGCATGTCAGCAAGTGTAGCAGGGCAAGGGACGCCGCCTGCCGAGGTTCATCCGCTCATCCGACGCGCGCTCACAGCAGGGGCGGGGTCGCGACGTCCTAGAGCAGGTTCGAGGCGAGTCTCGCCGATGAGTTGCGGAAGCGCTCGACGGAACTCAGGGCGTCGAGTGTGTCGATGGTGACCTCGTCGCATCCCGCCATGTCGTCCACGAACATCGCGTCCAGGCGGCCGGCGATCACCGGGTCGTAGAACCAGACCATCAGCTCCTTGTCGAGGGCCAGGCTGCGTATGTCCATGTTGAGCGTTCCGACCGCCGCGATCTTGCCGTCGATCGTCATGGTCTTTGGGTGGAAGAATCCGCGCTTGTAGAGATAGATCCTCCCGCCTGACTCGAGAAGCTGGCGGAAGAATGTCTGGGCCGCATACCACGCGATCCGTTTGTCGGGCCAGCCCGTCATCATGAATCGTACGTCGAGTCCGGAGAGCGCGGCGTCCAGCATGGTCGAGTACAGGTCGGGCGTGGGGACGAAGTACGGAGACTGTATCCAGACCCGGTCTCTGGCGGCCGACATGCCCGCCATGTGAGCGCGCCGCGCGGCGTCCCACGGCATGTCGGCCCCCGCCGCGACAGTCTGGGCGAGCGAGCGCCGTCCCTGTTCCGGGTACCGCAGGGGGAAGAACCGCTCATCGAAGAGGCTCTCGCCGGTCGTGGCGTGCCACCTCGCGGCGAAGAGCTTCTGCAGCTGGGCGACGGCCGGTCCGTGGAACCTGACGTGCGTGTCGCGCCACCCCGGGTACCGGGGCTTGCCGTCCACGTACTCCTGGCCGACGTTGAAGCCGCCGGTGTATCCGGTCGCTCCGTCGATCACGACGATCTTGCGGTGGTTGCGGTAGTTGATCTGCCGGGGATCGGTCACGTCGTAGCGCACCTTCGCCCCCGCCGCGCTCAGACGCTTGAGCTGATCCTTCTTGTAGAAGAGGTTTCCGAACAGGTCATTGAGTATCCGCACCTCGACGCCGGCCCCAAGGCGCTCCATCAGTATCTCGGCCAGGCCGCCCGTCAGATCGTCGCGCTCCCAGATGTAGTATTCCAGGTTGATGGTGTCTTCGGCCTTGCGCAGGTCTTCACGCAGCGCGGCGAACTTCTGCTCTCCGCTTCCGAGTACCTCCACGTCGTACGCGGGCAGCGGGCGAGCGCCGTCAGCTGCGGTGATGAGCCGGACGATCCGGCCATACCCCTCCTGCGCGGCCCCCGGCAGCGTCTCGGTCTCTGTGGACGAATGCAGGTCGTAGACGCGGTTCATTGTAGGCGCGGCGAGCGCGGCGACGACCTTGGGCCACGCACTCCTGGCCGCCTTCCGCTTCCAGTTGCGGCCGAGAAGCGCATAGAAGACGAGTCCCAGCAGGGGAAGCATGATCAGGACGAGCAACCAGGCCAGTGTCGAGGTCGGCTCGCGTTCGTCCGTGATGACGATGACGACAACGACCGCCCAGTAGATGAGCAGCGCCGCGGCCAGCACCGTTGGAACGGAGACGATCGTGCCCCAACCCATCAGGAGCCTCCAAGGTCGGCCGAGAAGATCGCCGATGCGGGGACGCGCCGCGCAAGCGACGCGTCCCTCTCGAGGTATGGGCAATCGGAAGGGCAGTTGACGCTCGGCGGCTCGCTACTTCGCGTAGTCGATGGCCCGACTCTCTCGGATCACCAGCACCTTGATCTGCCCCGGGTACTGCATCTCGTCCTCGATCTGCTTGGCGATGTCGCGGGCAAGGACAGTGGAATCGGCGTCCGAGATCTGCTCGGGCTTGACCATGACGCGGATCTCGCGGCCGGCCTGCATCGCGTACACCTTCTCCACGCCCTTGTGCGCCATCGCGAGCGCTTCGAGCTTCTCAAGACGCTTGATATAGCTCTCGATGGTCTCGCGCCTGGCTCCGGGCCGCGACGCGGAGATGGCATCGGCTGCCTGGACCAGCACCGCCTCGACCGTCTGCGCCTCCATATCCCCGTGATGCGCTTCGATGCAGTGGATGATCTCGGCGTGTTCGCCGAGACGCTTGGCCAAGTCCGCGCCGATGAGCGCGTGCGGACCCTCCACGTCGTGGTCTATCGCCTTGCCGAGGTCGTGGAGAAGACCGGCGCGCTTGGCCAGCCTGACGTCGACTCCCAACTCGGCGGCCATCACACCCGCGAGGTAGCTGACTTCCAGGGAGTGCTTCAGCACGTTCTGGCCGTAGCTGGTGCGGAAACGCAGGCGGCCGAGCGTGCGGACGAGCTCGGGATGCAGGCCGTGTACCTGGGTCTCGAAGACCGCCTGCTCCCCCGCCTCGTGAACCTGCTGCTCCACTATCGTCTCGGCTTTGCCGAACATCTCCTCGATGCGCGCGGGGTGTATCCGGCCGTCGGCAAGCAGCGTCTCCAGCGTGATCCGGCCGACCTCGCGCCGGACGGGATCGAAGCTGGACAGGATCACGGCTTCGGGTGTGTCGTCGATGATGAGACTGACGCCGGTCATCTGCTCGAAGGCGCGGATGTTGCGCCCCTCGCGACCGATTATCCGTCCTTTCATGTCGTCGGACGGGATGTGGACGACGGAGACCGTCGACTCGGCCGTATGGTCCGCGGCCACGCGCTGGATGGCGATGCCGACGATGTTGCGAGCCTTCTTGTCGGCCTCCTCGCGCGCACGGGTCTCGATCTCACGGATCATGGCCGCCGCGTCGTGCTTGACGTCTTCCTCGATGCGCTTCATAAGGACCGCGCGCGCCTCATCAGCGGTCATGCCTGCGAGGGCCTCGAGCTTCTCCTTCTCCGCGGCTATCGCGTCCTCGAGATCCTTGCCCCGCTTCTCGACCTGGCCCTGGAGGCTGGAAAGTTGATGCTCGCGGTTGTCGAGCGACTCGGCGCGGCGCTCGATGCTCTCCTCGCGCTGGATGAGGCGCCCCTCCAGAGCGGTGAGTTCCTTGCGGCGTTCCTTGGCCTCGGTCTCGGCCTCGTCCTTGAGCCGGAAGACCTCGTCCTTGGCCTCAAGGACGGCTTCCTTCCTAAGTGTCTCGGCCTGCTTCTCCGCATCCGAGAGGATCCTTTGCGCCGTTGCCAGCGAGCTGGACGCCTGACCCTCTGTGTAGTACTTGCGGACAAGGAAACCGAGGGCCACGCCGGCGATGAGTGCGACGATCGCGACGATCAACGCGACGGTGCTCATGCGGTGCCCTCCCTTCGGACGCGTATGCGCGTCACACGAATGCCACGGTGCGCCGAGGGCCAGGCTGGAAACACCCGCGCGTTCGAGATGCGCGGTGCTCGCCAAGACGGTTCGCCACCCACGGACGGGGTCGGCCGCTGGTCCTGAAACGAACAAAGCCGGACACGTTCGGCGTCCGGCAAAGGCGATTCACGTCGTGTGCACGAATGCGGTTGCCCGTACGTACGGGTAGGGCGCGCGACGCGCCCGGTCACCTACAAAGGGGGACCACCGGTCCCACACACAAACCCCGCGGGCATGCTCCGCATGACCGCGACGGGATCACATTTGCCGACCCCATGGTATCTTCCGGCGTTAAGAGGCGTCAAGGGAGGCGAACGGCGGAGTCAGTGACCCGGCGAGCTGTGCGCGGGCTCCCGTTCGGGCCGCGGAACGCGTCACGCTCCCGCCGCGCCGCCTCCCGACGAGGCGGAAGGCAAGTACTCCTCGATGTGGTACGGGACGTCGGTGATGATCACGCCAGGCTCGCCGAACAGCATGTTCTTGATCCAGAAGGACGTCTGCTCGTGCAGCACGATGTCATGAGCCGTATCAGGGGCGTACTCGGGCACGATGACTGTGACCACGTGCTCATGTGTCGGCCGGTCGATCCCCCTCACGTAGTCGCGCAGCGGTCCGACTATCTCCCGGAACGGCGAGTCGAGCACCGTCAGTCGGATGCCCAAGTCGTAGCGCTCCCAGTCGCGCTTCATCCGTTCGGCTTGGTCGCCCGTGACGTCTATGAAGACCGCCTCCAACTCGTCCGCTCGCAGCGACCTCGCGTATTGGACCGCTCTCACCAGTTTGCGGTCGATGGCCGAGACCAGCAGGACGACACGGTTGTGCATGAGATTGGCCGAGTCTTGGTCGAGCTCACCTATCTCCGACTCGGGGATCTCAAGCAGCCTGCCCACGCGTGCGTAGTGCTGATGGACCCACCAGAGATAGGAGACCATCATCGGGATCAGCAGAACGACTATCCACGCTCCGGACGTGAACTTCGCGTAGGCGATGACCAGCGTCACGACCAGTGTGACGACGGCGCCCAATGCGTTCAGGACGACGCTCCGGCGCCAGCCCTCATCGCGGCTTCGCAACCAGTGGACGACCATTCCCGTCTGCGACAGGGTGAACGAGGCGAACACGCCCACCGCATACAAGGGGATCAGCCGGCTCGTCTCCCCCGCGAAGACCACGATGAGCAAGACGGAGACGGCGGTGAGCATGATCATCCCGTTTGAGTACACGAGCCGGCTGCCGCGCTCCTTCAGCTGCTTGGGGAGAAAGCCGTCAGCCGCCATGATGGAGCCGAGGCGGGGGAAGTCCGCATACGAGGTGTTGGCCGCAAGGACCAGGATCGCCGCGGTCGCCCCCTGGAGCAGGTAGTAGAGGCCCCCCTCCCCGAAAGCGCCTCGGGCCATCTGGCTGAGGATGGTCTCCCCCGTCGGTGACGGGGCCACGCCGGTGAGGTGGGCCAAGAGGCTGGTCCCCAGGAACAGGAACAGAAGGATGCCGGCCATCCACGTCAGCGTTGTGCGGGCGTTCTGGGACTCCGGCTTGCGAAACGCCTGCACGCCGTTGGCGATCGCCTCGACCCCTGTCATCGCCGTGCATCCCGATGCGAAGGCCTTCAGGATGATGAACAGGGACAGGTCGGTCGTCGCGGTGGAGACGATCGAGTGAACCGCTACCGCGTCGCCGGTCAGGTACCTGACGAGGCCGACCAGGATCAGAACAGCCATGGACGCCATGAAGATGTATGTGGGGCCGGCGAACACGGCTCCGGACTCCTTCACCCCTCGGAGGTTCGCCACGAGGAGCAAGACCACGAGCCCGACTGCTATCTCGACGCGATAGGGTCCGAGTTGCGAAGGGAATGCGGATGTGAGGGCGGCGGTGCCTGAGGAGATGGAGACCGCCACCGTGAGTACGTAGTCCACGAGCAGCGACGACCCTGCTACCAGGCCGGCGAAGGTGCCGAGATTCTCCTTCGCGACGATGTAGGAGCCTCCACCGCATGGATACGCCCTGATCGTCTGTCTGTAGGAGGCCGCGACGATCACCAGAAGCGCGGCGATCCCCACCGAAATGGGCAACGCTATGCGGAGTGCGGAACTGCCCGCAACGACGAGGGCCAGCAGGACCTCCTCGGTCGCGTAGGCGACCGAGGAGAGCGCATCGGAGGCGAAGACCGCTAGAGCGACTCTCTTCGAGAGCCGCTGATGTGCCGCCATCTTCGTGGCCAGCGGACGTCCGAGAAGGATCTGTTTGAGCGGGCTTGGCATTGGGCGATTGTAGCGTGTACGGCTGCCAGCACGTCACTGCGGTCGAATGAGGCTGCCCGCCCAGGCGCATGTCCTACCCCGGGGAGTCTCCGTTGCACGGCGCGAAACGCGGGATGGCGCCGGCCGTGGTGCTTGCCACAGCCGGCGCCATCCGTATCGTTCTCGATCCGTTCACTATCCGCCTAGACCATCGTCACCATGCTCACGACGTCCCAGGCGTCGGGCCGGTCCGCCAATCGTCTCTCTAGGCGATGACGGGGTACGCGTTCATCCCGTACTTGTCGAGGGTGGCCCTGGTCGGGTGACCATTGGTGTCCAGACCCCACTCGGCGTAGTAGATGTCCATCATGTGGTCCCAAAGCTCGTGGACTTCGGCGTCCTCGAAGGGAGCACACGTGTCGTGGATGGCACGCATTGTCTGGCCCGCGCCGCCCCAGGGAGCAGCTGCGACCTTCATGTCGCGGATGGTGATCAGACGATGCAGCATCCACATGCGCTCGCCTTCCTGATCCAGCTCGATCGTGGTCTTGGTGTCGCCCGTGGCCGCGTTCCAGTACTTGGCCAGCAGGTTGAGGTCGCCCTCGTAGCCACGCTCCTTGAGCGGGGAGAAGATGAACGGGTACATCCAGGCGCACAGACCCATCGCGTCGATGAGCTCCTTCTGGGCGTGTGCCCACTTGGACGCCCTTGGCATGATGTTCTTGCCGCCGGACTGCAGGTCCAAGGTCTCGGGAGTCTCGATCTGGCTGGCGGACTCGCCCCAGCCGGTGCCGTAGCCGTTCTTGAGGAACTGGCTCTCGAAGACGCGCTGGCCGACGGCCCTGGGCAGACCGCCCGTGTTGCCGGCGGTGGAAGACCAGGAGTGCTGCTGCGGGTCGCGGTTGTAGTCGACCTGGAACATGAGCGCAGGCCAGCCCTCCAGGTGGTGCTCAGGGTGACCCTTGCCCCAGTAGTTCGAGGCCATTGCGGTGGGACGGCGCACGTGGCCGACCTCGACGCCCGCGGGGGCGGGGCCGACTTCCATGCCGCGGTAGCGAAGCGGGTTGCCGCTGGCATCCTTCCAGTTGTCAAACGCCCACTCCTGGGGTCCGCCGAGCATCTTGCCAAGGGCGCTGGCAGGCCACAGCGGGGTGCCGTTGGGGGTGCCGACGATGCGGCCGTACTCGAAGTACATGCGCAGATCTGCGCGCACGTAGAGGTCGAACAGACCTCCGGCGGCGTTCAGACGCGTCCACTCGGCTGCCGAGACGTTGGGCTTGATGTAGAGCTCGCCGATCTTGTATCCGGGGTTGAGACCCTCGGCATCCAGGAACCACGGGAAGTTGTTGCTGTTGAGCGCGTAGTTCTGGGTGATGCACAGGTCGTCGCAGACGCTGATGCCGACGACGTTGGCCTCGGCCTTCCTCAGGGCGAAGTCCATGGCGGTGAGCTTGATCAGGTTGCCGCTGGCGTCCTTCGGGCCCTTCTTGCCCTCGACCTTGTCGAAGTCCTTCATAGCGGACGACAGGCCGTAGGGAGCGGTGCCGCTGCAGGTGTTCTGAGAGTACCTGGTGACGCCCCACTTCTCAGCGGACGGGATCTCCCAGCATGCGTGGCAGCGGATCGGGCAGGCGTGGCAGCCCTCCATGCGGACCGTGACGTCACCCTTGAAGTCGGCGCCGGGGCCCTCCTGGCACTTCCAGGAGCGGTATCCGACGGACTGACGGTCGTGCGGGTTGGCGGTGCCGGTCTCGACCGGCGGGTGAGCGGCGCCCCAGAAGCGGCCCTTGGAGGCCCACCAGCGCACGCCGGAGGCGGAGACGTACTCAGCCCAGGGCTGCGGCAGGTTCGGGACGACGGCCTGGTTGTTGCCGCCGATGAGAGCCATCGCGTTCTCGATGATGGCTCTCCACTGCTTCTTGCTTGCGGCCACCTTGACGCTGCCGGTGCCGATGCAGCCGACCGCGAGAAGGTTCTTCGAACCCCAGACGGCGGAGTTGCTGCCGCCGGAGTGGGAACGGCCGTTCATGGTCGAGGAGTGCGCGACCATGTTCTCACCTGCGGTGCCGCAGGAGATGACCTGGCACTGCTTGCCCATGAGTTCGCTGATCTCGGCGGTCTTGCGGTAGAGTCCGACACCTGCGAGCTCGGGGGCGTCGATGATCTTGACCTGGTCGTCGTTGACGGCGACCCAGACAGGACCGCTTGCCTTGCCCTCGAAGATCATCCCGTCCCAGCCGGCGTACTTGGCCTCTGCGGCGAAGTATCCGCCCAGGTGACCGCTGGTGACCGAGTTCCACGGGTTGACGGCGGACATGGCGGTGACGGTGGTGCGTCCGTTGCTCGGAGCGCCGGTGCCCGTCATCGGGCCCCATCCGATGATGAGGCGGTTGCCGGGCGAGAGCGGGTCGGTGCCGGCCGGGACCTCTTCCCAAAGGACCTGGTAGCCCATGCCTGCGCCGCCCCAGAACTTACCGTACTTGGCGAGCGTGTCTTCGGTGCTGACGGTGCGCGTCGTGAGGTTCACGCGCAACGTCTTACCGGTAAATCCTCCACTTGTGGCCATACTTCTGATTCCTCCTGATCACTGCAGCGCTGACGGTATCCCGTCGCGCGCTTAGATGTGGCAAGTAGCGCAGTTCGTCGTCGTGCCGGCCGGCAGGATGCCGGACTGGACGGGCGCCAGGTTCAGGCGGGTGTCGCGCCACGGGATGTAGCGCAGAGCGCCGGTCGGGCACGCGTGGGCGCACTCGGGATTGCCGTCGCACAGGAAGCACTTGCTCGACTTCGTGGTCGCACCCAGCGCGGGTCCGTTCAGAGTCGGCATCTTCCAGGGGCAGGCCGTCGTGCAGATACCGCAGCCGATGCACTTGGTCTCGTTGACCTTGCGGGCACCGGTCGTGGGATGGGCTTCGATCGCGCCACGCGGGCACGACTCAGCGCACGGAACGGGGTGCGGGCACTGCTTGCAGGTCTCGCCGATGATGCGGAAGTTGCCCCACTGACCCTCGGAGCCCACGGCCTGGAAGGCGTTGGTCGGGCCCTTGGGGCCCCAGAAGTGGTTGCGGGCGATCTTCACGCGAGCGAGGTACGGGTTGGCCGCGCCGTTGTTGAACTCGGTGCACGCCAATTCGCAGCGGTGGCATCCGACGCAACGACCTGAGTCGTGAACCATGACGCCGTTGGAATCGGTCATTATCGGGACCTTGTCGGTCGCGGCGCTGACGGCCCTCGCGCCGCCGAAGACACCCATACCGACGAAACCGGCCGCCACCAGGAAATTGCGGCGGCTGATCTGGCCCTCTTTGATCCGCACTACGATGTCGCTGTCGGATCCGAGAAGACGAATCTCTCTGTCATCCATGCTTCGCGATCCCTCCGATCATTGAAAAAGGACTTGTTTCACCTGTGTGGTTCCGCCTCGTGCCCCGAGTGCGTCGATGCTGCTCGGGTTGTCCTCCTTTCTTCGTTGGCGCGAAACGTCTGCCCAGGCGACCCCGCGAGTTGAGGACGCGGCCAGCGCATATTCGATGCGATGCGCGGCCGGCGCTAAGGTCTATTCATGTAGGTCAGGAACTGCGGCATCCCTCCGTCATCTCGGCAAGTGTCGAGAGCAAACAGCCTGACCTGCTGACAGTCGGATCACAGTGGTACTTCTCGTCTGGCGATGCTGGCAGAACATGGCAACCGATATGCAATTCGGATGCCGAGCGTGTAGAGATTCGAAGAAAGACGACCAACGGTCGTGTCCGAGGCGTCCCGGAGCCGGGACATGAGTTCGGCAAGGCGCCCAAGCAGTGCGGAAGGAGCGAGCGAACCAGCCGGCGCCGGAGCCTCAGTCGTCGTTGCCGGCGAGGTCCTCGAAGGCTGCCCTGGCCGCCCTGAACGCCAGGTCGGCGGGGAATCCTTTTCGAAAGAGACGGGCTGCCACCCGTCCGGCATCTGCACCCCGACGGGTGGCCAGCGCACGCGCGAGCTGGGCCGCCGCCTCGGCCTCGGCCTCTGCGGACAGCGACTCGGCGACCGCGTCGGTCGCCATCTCCGGATCGATCCCGCGCGCGCAGAGTTCGCGCACCGCGCGAACGCTCCCGTAGCCCCTCGCGGCGGTGAAGACGCGCGCCATGGCGTCCGCGTAGCGGGCGTCATCGATGAGCCCGATTCGCTCGAGATCGCTCACCGTGGCCTGTGCGACCGCCTCGGGATACCCGTCCTCTGTCAACCGTCGGCGGACCTCGTGCGAACTGCGATCGCTGTAGGTGAGCAGTCGGATGGCTCGTTCCCGCGCCATCCTCTGTTCCGCTTCGTGCAGCGCCAGTGAGAGATCCTGAAGTGGCTGGTCATGGCCTATGCGCAGGTCCAGATCCTTCACCGCGTCCGAAGACGTCATGCGCCACTCGTCGTTGTCCAAGTAGAGCAGCCGGCGCTTGGTCGCTCGCGCCGGAGTCACGATGTCCGTCAGCAGCGACACGCGAAAGAAGGCCGATTCGGGCACGGCGCGGTCAAGATCGCCCTACTCCTCGACCGCGGCTTGAATGGGCTGGCCGTTGGGACCCTGCTCCTGGATCCCCAGTCGCTCCCGTATCTGGGATTCGATGCGATCGCGGACGTCGGTGTGCTCGCGGAGGTATTCCTTGGCAGCCTCGCGACCTTGTCCGAGGCGCTCCTCACCGCACGTGAACCACGAACCGGACTTGGAGACGACGCCCTCCTCGACTCCGAGGTCGAGCAGCGACCCCTCCTTCGAGATTCCCTGCCCGTACATCAGATCGAACTCCGCTTGGCGGAACGGCGGGGCGACCTTGTTCTTGACGACCTTGGCCCGTACTCGATTGCCGACGATGTCCGGTCCCTGCTTGATGGAGTCGATCCGACGGATGTCGATGCGGATCGAGGCGTAGAACTTGAGCGCACGGCCCCCGGAAGTCGTCTCGGGGCTGCCGAACATGACGCCGATCTTCTCCCGCAGTTGGTTGATGAAGATGCAGGTGGTGTTGGATTTCGAGAGTGAGCCCGCCAACTTGCGAAGGGCTTGGCTCATGAGCCGGGCCTGCAGCCCGACAGTCACGTCTCCCATCTCGCCCTCGAGCTCGGCGCGCGGGACGAGTGCGGCGACGGAGTCGATGACCACGACGTCGATGGCGCCACTTCGCACCAGCATATCGGCGATCTCGAGAGCCTGCTCACCGGTGTCGGGTTGCGAGATCAGCAGATCGTCGATGGCTACGCCCAGCTTGGCGGCGTAGGCAGGGTCAAGGGCGTGCTCGGCGTCGATGTATGCGGCCACGCCGCCGAGCTTCTGTGCCTCCGCGACTATGTGGAGCGCGAGTGTCGTCTTGCCGCCGGACTCCGGACCGTATATCTCGACGATCCGCCCGCGGGGGACGCCTCCGATGCCCAAGGCGGCATCCAGCGCCAGCGAACCCGTGGGGATGGCAGGCATGGCGCCTATGTTGGCGTGCTCGCCCAGACGCATGAGTGACCCCTTGCCGAACTTGCGCTCGACCTGCTCCTTGGTCAGCTCCAGAACCTTGTCGATCTGATCTTGCTCCATCGAGGATGTGCTCCTTCGTCGCAGTGGACGACGCGGTCCAGCCGCGTCCCCAACGTATACGAACACGTGTTCGGTGTCAATGCGTCCGGAGCGCGGTTCGGTTCAGCGGCCCAGACGGACCGCGCCCATCTCCTCATACTCCGGTCCGCTTCTGCCCAGAGTGCTCGAGTACAGGGTGACAGACCGCACTGACACGGTCCTGTCCGCGTCCTTACCGGCGAGCAGGACGGACTGCGCGGCGTCGAGGGCAGCGGCGGGAGCGACGCGACGCGACCGCGCTCTCACCACGGTGATGTGGGGGTTGAAGTGCCTGGTGTCGGGCTCGGCGATCGACAGTTCCGTCAGGACGCGATCACAGGTCCGCGCCAGTGACGCGGCATCGTCGTCTTCGTGCAGGACCGCCCAAAGCATCGCGGCGCGCTTCGGCGAGGGGTGGGCTCGGAGTCCGCAGAGACTCAGATCGAAGGCGTGGAACGACGAGAGCCCTGCGGTGAGCGCCTCCAGCGTCTCTTGGAGGGCGCTGTCGGCGATGGGGCCGATGAACTTCAAGGTGATGTGGCGCAACCCGGAGCGGACCCACTTCTCCCCCGCCCAGGTGGGGGCATGCTCGAGGAAGGCGCGATCGGCGGCGTCGAGCAGTCTCAGCGGCCCTCGCGCCAGGTCCACCGCCAGGAAGCAGCGTGGCGGCACCGGCGGATCAGAGCTCCGAAAGCGTCCGCCGAAGGAGGTCGAGAGCTGTGGTGACCGCCCGCAGCCGAACGAGTCCCCGATCGCCCGGCGTGAACCGGCTCCATGCGGACGTTCCATCAGGCCGGGCCACCGCGTACCACACGGTACCGACCGGCTTGTCCGACGTGCCTCCGCCCGGCCCCGCGATGCCGGTCACGGAGACCGCGAAGTCGGCCCGGAGCCCTGTCCGGGCGCCATCCGCCATGGCGCGAGCCGACGACTCGCTCACCGCGCCGTCCGCGGCGAGAAGGTTCGGATCGACCCCCAGCGCCAGCATCTTGACCTCATCCGAGTAGGCGACGACCCCTCCCACGAAGACCTCGGACGCGCCCGGTACGTCCGTCAGGGCTCCGCCCACCAGGCCTCCGGTGCATGACTCCGCGGTCGCGAGACGGACCCCTCGCTCGCGCGCCAGGCGCACCACCGTCTCTGCCAGGGTAGAGCCGTCGGTCGAGTAGCAGGCCTCGCCCAGATGTGCCGCCACCTCTGCGGCCAGGCGCTTCAGGCCCAGATCCCCCGCCCCGCGGTCGTAGAGGACGACGCGGACGTCGCCCGGAGCGGCCAGCACCGTGAGCGCGACGTCCGTGCGTCCGCCCAGGACGTCCTGGGCGGCGAGTTGCGCATCGGATTCGCTCATGCCGGCGCATCTGAGCACCGCGGGAGGGGCGGAACGACCGGCCCACTCGCCGGCCAAGGCGGCCAACATGGGACGCATCTCGCGCGGAGGGCCGGGCAAGAGGACCAGCATGCCGCGCGGAGTCGTGACCACCATGCCCGGAGCCGTTCCGAGCTCGGCCGGAAGGACGCGCGCTCCATCGAGGACGTCGGCCTGCCCGTAGACGTGCTCGGCAGCTCGCGCATCCGTGTGGCGGGACGCCGACTCGCGCAGTCCTTCCTCGATGGTCGGGTCGCGCCGGAGGCTGAGTTCCAAAGCGTCGGCCGTGGCGCGACGCGTGATGTCATCGTGCGTGGGTCCAAGCCCGCCGGTGACGACGACGATGTCGATCGAGTCCACCAGTCTGCGCAAAGTCGCCGCTAGGATGACCGTGTCGTCAGCCACGCTCACGGTCTCGACGACGTCGACGGACGCCCGCGCGAGTGCGAGGGCGATCTCGGCGGTGTTGGTGTCGACGAGCAGTCCGGTGACGATCTCCGTTCCGACCGTCACGATCGCGCCGGTGCGCGTCGAACCGCCGATGCTCACTCCGTCTCGCCTCGGCTCCACGGTCCGGCGATGACGTCGCGCGCGTGATAGAAGTAGTCGACGGCCGAGGCGATCGTGAGAGCCAAGGCCACTCCCATGACTATCCACGATGCCTGGGCGAACAGGGTCGCGCCCGCCGGAGTCACGGTGCGAGCCAAGAGCGGCGAGTCCTTCACGATGAACGCGACTATCGCAATGATCTGGAACACGGTCTTGACCTTGCCGTAGATGGAGGCCGAGATGACCTTGCCCTCGGCCACGGCCACCATGCGCAAGCCCGACACGATGAGCTCCCTGCTGATGATCACGATCGCGATCCAGCTCTGCAGTCTCCCCAGGTCGACCAGCGCGACAAGGGCCGCGGTGACGAGGAGCTTGTCGGCGAGCGGGTCGATGAACTTGCCGAACGTGGTCACCTCATTGCGCGCCCGGGCGACATAGCCGTCCACGGCGTCGGTGACCGCCAGCAGCGTGAACACAGCCGCCGCCACCCATGGGCCCCAGTTGGGCATCCGGCCGAGCAGAAAGACCAGGAAGACGGGAATCAGTACGATCCTCGCCAGCGTGATCGAGTTCGCCCAGCCGAGACTCCGCACGCCTACCCCACCTTCCCGACAAGATCGTATCCCAAGGAGTCGACTATCTCGACGGCCGTGATCGTCCCTGCGGGGATGTCCCGATCGAGCGTGACGGCACCGTCAATTTCCGGGGCCTGGCCGCGATGGCGTCCCGCGGGCGCTCCGTCCTCATCCCGACCTTCGACCAGGACGTCGAGCGTCCGCCCGACGAACTCGGCCGCGCGCGCGACACCGCTCACGTCCGCGATATCGCGAAGTCGCTGCGCGCGGGCCCGCGCGGTGCGCCCAGGCACCTGGTCGGGCATGAGCGCCGCGGGTGTGCCGTCTTCCCGCGAGTACGTGAACACCCCGACGTAGTCGAGACCGGCTTCGCGAACGAATTCCTCGAGACGGCGCGCGTCGGCGCGCGTCTCTCCGGGGAATCCGGCGATCACCGTGGTGCGCAGGATCACGTCAGGCATGCGGTCGCGGATGCCTCCGATCAGCCGCAGGAACTCCTCGCCATCTCCGCGACGCGCCATGCGCCGCAGGACCGGACCGGATGCGTGCTGAAGGGGCATGTCGAGGTAGCGGCACACCACGGGCTCGGTAGCCATGACATCCAGCAGCTCGGGTGTGATCCCGTCGGGTTGCAGGTACATCAGTCGCAGCCAGGGCAGATCGGGGACGCGGGCCAGCGTCCGGATCAGATCGGCCAGAGCAGGCGATCCGGGAAGATCCCTCCCCCACGACGAGATGTCCTGTCCCACGAGCACCAACTCGCGCGCGCCGCCCGCCACGAGGAGGCGGGCCTCGGCGGTCACTTCGTCAACGGGCCGGCTCCGATAGTCTCCTCGGATCGAAGGGATGGTGCAGAAGGCGCACCTGCGGTGACACCCGTCGGACACCTGCAGATAGGCGGATGGTCCCGGGGCCGTCCGCGACGCCGACGCGTCCGGGAGGGCCGTAGTGCCGGTCAGCCCCGCGACGACCTGCGCTATGCTGGACTCGCCGGCGACCGGCAGGAACGCGTCTGCCTCGGGCATGGCGGCTGCCAGCTCGTCCCCGTATCTCGCCGGCATGCACCCGGCGACGACGATCCTTCGATCCGGACTCGCCGTCTTCCACTCCCCCGCAAGCTCGAGCACCACGGCGAGCGACTCCTCGGTGGCCTCGCGTATGAACGCGCAGGTGTTCACGACGATGACGTCGGCGGAGTCGGGGTCATCGACCAGCCGGAACGACGCGGCCAGTCCGGCCTTCATCCTGTCGGAGTCGACCTCGTTCTTGGGACAGCCCAGAGTCAGCACGTGGACTGCCGGGCGTCCCGGGGCGGGCGGCGGAGGTGATGGCACGTTGATGGCCGGCGGCTAGCGGCGGTTGGTGAACTGGAGTGGTATTCCGTAGTCCTGCTGCTTCACGAAGCCGATGACGCTTTGGAGCTCGTCGCGGCTGGAGCTGAATACGCGCAGCTTGTCGCCCTCGATCTGGACCTTGGCCTTGAACTTCTCCTCGCGGATCTCCTTGTTGATGCGGCGGGCGAGGTCCATCTCGATCCCGTTGACGATGCTGGCGACCTGCCGGACCGTTCCGCCGGACGCCGTCTCCGCCTTGCCCCAAGTCAGCGCCTTGAGATCGATGCTGCGCTTGAACAACTTGCTGCCGAGCATGTCGATGAGCTGGCCGGCGACGAACTCGCTCGGAGCGGTCACGGTGATCGTCGCCGCGCTCTTGTCCAGGGTCAGCTTCGACCCGGTGTCCTTGAGGTCGTAGCGCTGGGCGATCTCCTTGACCGCCTGCTGCACGGCGTTGTCGACCTCCTGCATGTCGACCTGCGACACGATGTCGAAGCTCTCTTCCTTGGCCATGATGTCCTCTCGGGTTTCCTATTGTCGCGACCGCCCCCGCTGAGGGGATGCGAGCGCGTCCCTACTGGTTGGCTTTCAGAGTCACCTGGGCGACTCCCGGGCTTGCCGGCAGTACGACGGCCCCGCCATCGCGAGTGACCACCACGGAGTTCGGCTTGCCCACCCTCAGAATGGCCGTGTCGTTGACCACGAACTCGCGGCTCTCCCCGCTCTGCAGAGAGCCCGCGTATGCCTGCAGGCCGTCTATCCTCGCGCTCACCCACGACGCTCTGCCGGCCTTGACCGTCACCCTGAGCTTGAATCCCGACGGCACGCGGTCGACTGTCGTGGTCGATGCTATGGCCGCCGAGCCTGTCGGTTCGCTCGCGGGAGCGCCCGGCGACGCGCTCGGCAAGGGCGACGTTTCCGGTGTGTCGCCGACGCCGAGAAGCCGGCTCAGCCCGCAGATGAGCAGGAGCACGATGACCACGGCGGATGCGGTCGCGACCCAGACCTCGCGAGGTATCGCGTGCTGCTTGTCGCGCTCCGGCACGAGCGACTCGCCACCAACGCCGAGGAAGCGGTCAGTGGACCTGGGCGTCTTCTCCCGTGTGGACATCTCCTTGTTGAACTGCTCCAGCAGCGGTTCCGCCGGGATCTCCAGGAGGCGCGCGTAGGACTGTATGTATCCCTTGACATAGGCGGGACTCGGCAGCTGTTCCCAGCGATCGCCCTCCAGCGCGTCTATCAGGCGGGAGCGGATCTTCGTGCCGTCCACCACGTCGGTCACCGACTTGCCCTGGCGGCGGCGCTCCGATGCGAGTATCTCTCCGACGCTGGCCATGTACCGGCGATTCCGTCCGATCGTCGTGGAACGGCATTGGGGCTGCCTCAGATTGTAGCGCAGTACGGTCCGCGGCCGACCGACGGGCTACGAGTCAGCCGCGTCCTGACGCTCGAACGCCCTGAGAGACTCCAGTTCCTCGACGTCGGCCAGCACGTCACGCGGCTTGGAGCCGTCGGGAGGGCCGACGATACCCTTCTGCTCGAGTATGTCCATGATCCGGCCCGCTCGCGCGTAGCCGACCTTGAGTCTGCGCTGGAGCAGCGAGGTCGAGCCCATCCCCGACGTCACGACGATGTCGGCCGCCTCCCACATCAAAGGGTCGTCGTCGGATCCCTCGACCCCGCCTCCCATCGAGGCGACCTTGAGGTGGAGGATCTCTTCGTGGTAGTCAGGCTCGGCCTGCTTCTTAAGGTGGTCGACGACTGCATGGATCTCATCCTCGGTCACGAATGCGCCCTGGATGCGCTTGGGCTTGGCGAGAGTCGGAGTGGAGAGCAGCATGTCCCCGAGTCCCACCAGGCGCTCGGCGCCCGTCTGGTCCAGGATGACGCGCGAGTCGATGCTGGAACCGACCATGAACGCTATGCGATGCGTGATGTTGGTCTTTATCAGCCCTGTGATGATGTCCGTGGAGGGACGCTGCGTGGCGACCACGAGGTGGATGCCGGCCGCGCGGGCCAGCTGAGCGAGGCGGCAGATCGAATCCTCGACCTCGCGAGCGGCGACCATCATGAGGTCGGCGAGCTCGTCTATCACGATCACTATGTAGGGCATCGCCTCCGCGTCCTCCGGGAGCTTCCCCTCGTGCACCATCGCGTTGTACATGGCGATGTTGCGGGCGCTGGCCTTCTGGAGACGCCGAAGCCGCGATTCCATCTCGGACACCGCCCAAGCGAGAGCGCTTGCCGCCTCCTTCGCCTCGGTCACCACCGGGACGTAGAGGTGCGGGACCTCGTTGTACAGCGACAGCTCGATGCGCTTCGGGTCGATGAGGATCAGGCGCACCTCGGCGGGCGTGGCGCGCATGATGATGGAGGTGAGCAGCGCGTTTATGCACACGGACTTGCCCGTGCCGGTCGATCCGGCGATGAGCAGGTGCGGCATACCGGCCAGGTCCAGCACGATGCGCTCTCCGGACACGTCCTTGCCTATGCCGAGCAGCAGCGGACTGGTGTCCGGGATCTTGGCGCCCGACAGCACGTCGCCGAGGGTGACCGTGCTGCGCAACTCGTTGGGGACCTCGATGCCGATGAGCGACTTGCCCGGAATGGGCGCCAGAACGCGTACCGTGGGAGCGGCCAGAGCCAGCGCCAGGTCGTCGGAGAGCACTGTTATGCGGCTGACCTTGACGCCCTTGGCTATCCTGATCTCGAACAGCGTCACGGTCGGACCCGCCACCCAGGATTCGACCCGGGCGGGTACGTCGAAGGTCGCCAGCGTCTGCTCGATCAGCTGCGCGGTGGTGCGGAGTTCCTTCTCGGTGACCCTCGAGCCCGACGCCGAGCCCGGGGAGATCTTGAGCAGAGACACGGGAGGCAGCACGAAGCCATCGAGCTTCCGAGGCGCCACTATGTGGGTCGTGGGAACCGTACGCCTGTCGACCTCGGGGTCCCGGACCGGGCGAGCGATCCGCGCAGGTGCCTCGGCGTCGAATCCCGGTTCCGTGTCCAGGTCGCGCAGAGGCATGGTCTTGACCCCGCGGCGGGGCGGGCGTGAAGCCTTCGACTCGTCGGCGGGCGCGGTCCTGCGGGCCACGCGGTCGTACAGGTCCGAGATCCGCGTGCCGGTCGCCAGAACGAATCCCACGGCGAGCAATCCGACCAGCACGACATAGCCGATCGCCGTCCCCAGCACGTTATGCAGGCCGAACGCGACCCCCGCACCCAGGTAGCCGCCGTGTGTCATGAGCGCTTCGCTGGACCAGTATGTGGCGGATCCGGGATCGACCAGCGCCACCATCCCGATGATCGAGACGAACGCGAGGCCGAGCCCTCCGCCGATCCGCAACTCGTCCATCTCGAATCTGCTGAAGAAGAAGGAGACCCCCCACAGCAGGACGAAGACGGCGACCATGTAGCGGCCGATCCCGAAGAGCAGGCCGAGCGCGTCGGCTATCGCGGACGGCAGGGGCGCATCGCCGGGGGCGAGCACGGCTATCACCAGCGCGATCGCCAGGACCGTCAGGCCGATGCCGTAGATGTCGGACCGGATGCCGGGTTCGCCGCGGGAGGAGGAACCGCCGCGTCCGGATGCGGGCGCCTTGCGCGGCCCCGCCGCTCTCGACCCATTCGTGCGACGTCGTGTGTCCGCCACGTGCTGCTCCGTCGTGTGCTACAGGGACCCCGAAGGTCGGCTTCAGCGGGCGACCGCGCTCCACAGGAGCACGGCCACACCCACGAGAGCAGTATAGCCCGAGAAGGCGTAGAGCGGGCGCCGGCGCACGATCGCCAGAAGGCCCGCTATCGCCAGATAGCCCGCCACCCCGGCGGCGATGAATCCCAGCGCGGAGGCCGCGACAGAAGGCATCGGCGACAGGCCGGAGACCACGTCTTTAGCCTCGAAGACGTTGGCCGCGGCGATGATCGGTATCCCCACCAGGAACGAGAAGCGCGCCGCAGACTCACGGTCCAGTCCGGAGAGCATTCCCGCGGCGATGGTCGTCCCCGAACGGGATACCCCTGGGAGCGCTGCCAGCGCCTGAGAGACGGCGATCGCCACAGTTCGGAGGAGTCCGAGGTCCGCAGGCTCCCTTCGGGAGGCGCGTCGAGCGAGCACTTCGGCCGCGAGAAGCACGGCGGCGGTGGTCAGGAAGCCTGCCGCGATCGCGGGAAGTGAGGTGTTGGCGGCCTCTACGGCCCGTTTGAGCGCGAGCGCCAGGACGCCGGAAACGACGGTCGTGAGAACGATCAGCCATGCCAGACGACGCTCCGCGCTCCCCCTGCCGGCCGGAAGCAGAGAACGGAGGAGCGCTGCTATGTCTGCGCGGAAGTAGACGACAGCGGCGAGAAGTGTGGCCAGGTGCAGGAATACCTCGAAGGCGAGGTTCGGCGTCTTCCCGAAGAGCCGATACGCGATCGCCAGATGGCCATCGGATGATACGGGCAGGAATTCGGTCAGGCCCTGGATGACGCCGAGGGCGAGCGCCTGCAGAGTGTCCACCCGTCAGACCTCGAGGATGATGGGCACGATCATCGGGCGGCGGCGTACCCGTTCCCACACGAACTGCGAAAGGGATTCGCGCACGGCCTTCTGGACGACGCTGTGGTCCGTTACCCCCTCGCGTTGGGTCCGGGCGAGCACCTTGAGGATGCGTGCTTTGGCCTCCTCCACGACCTCCTCGGTGTCGGAGCCCAGGACCAAGCCGAGAGTCACCAGTTCGACCTCGCCTACCAGCTGGCCGGTCTGGCCGTCGATGGCCAGTACTATCGTGGCCACCCCGTCATTGGAAAGCTGCTGACGGTGGCGCAGGACCGCGTCGCCCACATCGCCCACCGAGAGACCGTCCACGTAGACCACTCCGGATTCCACGTGCTCGGCCACTCGCGCGGAGTGCTGGTCGATCTCGAGGCACTCTCCGTTCTCGAGCACGAACACGTTCTCCTCGGCGATGCCGACCGCCTGCGCTATGTGCGAATGGGCGTACAGGTGGCGGGTCTCGCCGTGCACCGGCACGAAGTAGCGGGGTTTGACCATCTGCAGCATGAGCTTCAGTTCCTCAGCCGCGGCGTGCCCGGAGACGTGGACGTCGGCGACACCCTTGTGCACGACCTCGGCGCCCGCCTTGAAGAGCCGGTTGATGACCCGGCTGACCGCCTTCTCGTTGCCGGGCACGGGCGAGGCCGAGATGATCACCGTGTCGCCGCGCTGTATCTGTACGGTCTTGTGGTCGCTGTTGGCCATGCGCGCGAGCGCGGAAAGGGGCTCGCCCTGGCTGCCTGTGGACAGGATGACGACGTCCTCGGGGGGCATGCTCCCGGCACTGTAGGCGTCCAGGATGTCCGCATCGTCGATGTGCAGGTATCCCAGCTCTCTCGCGATCTTCGTGTTGTTGATCATGGAGCGCCCGGTGACGACCACCTTGCGGCCGGCGGCAACCGCTGCATCGCAGACTTCCTGAACGCGGTGGATGTGGCTGGAGAAGGACGCGACGATGACCCGCTGCGGCGCGTCGGCGATCACGCGGCCGAGCGTGCGGCCGACGTCGGCCTCGGGCCGTGTGTAGCCGGCCTTCTCCGCTCCGGTGGAGTCGGAGAGCAGCAGCAGCACACCGTCCTTGCCTGCCTTGGTGAGCGCGGCATAGTCGGTGACGCGCCCGTCGACGGGAGTCTGATCGAACTTGAAGTCGCCGGTGTGCAGAACGTTGCCGACCGGCGTTCGGATGAGCAGGGCGACCGAGTCGGGTATGGAGTGGTTGGTCTGGATGAAGTCGAAGCCGAACACACCCAGAGACACATGCATCCCCGGCTTGACCTCACGAAGCTTCTGCTTGCCCAGCTTGAACTCCTCGAGCTTGACGCCGATCAGCCCGATGGTGAGCTTGGTGCCCAGCACGGGAACGGTCGTGCCCAGATCGCGCAGGAGGTAGGGCAAGGCCCCGGTGTGGTCCTCGTGGCCGTGGGTGATGACGATCCCGCGGAGCCTCTCGCGGCGTTTGAGGACGTATGAGTAGTCGGGAAGGACCAGGTCCACGCCGGGGAGTTCGACGTCGGGGAACATGATCCCCGCGTCGACGAGCACCATGTCGTCCCCGTACTCGAACACGGTCATGTTCTTGCCGACCTCGTCCAGCCCGCCGAGCGGGATGACGCGGAGACGCGCTGTCTTGTGGGTCATAGGCCGCTTTCTCGTCTGGACCCCGTCGGCCGTCGGCCGTTCCCGGCCGGGCCGAGGGGTCATCGCATGTCTAGGTGGGCCAGCACGCGCCCGAGCTCGGCGGACTGCTCCTCCGTCGGGAGCACCAGCGGAAGCCGGCACCCTCCAACGGGGAAGCCTGTCTGCGCGAGCGCATCTTTGACCATGATGGGGTTCGAGGTCATGAAGAGCGCTTTGAACAACGGCATCAGCCGCAGGTGCAGGGACAGCGCGCGCGTGTGCTCTCCGACGGCGTGAGCGTGGACCATCTCACGCATCTGGGGGCCGGCTGACGTGGCTGGCCACGGAGATCACACCCGTTCCTCCGAGACCCATCATCGGGAGCGTGTCCTCGTCGTTGCCGGACAGGACCTCGAAGCCCTCCGGGGCGCCCTCGATGATGGCCGCGATCTGCGCCAGGTCGGAGGATGCTTCCTTGACCGCGACTATGTTGGGGACGTCGCGGGCGAGGCGCAGAGTTGTCTCGGCCGTCATGTTGATGACGCTGCGGCCAGGTATGTTGTAGAGGATGACGGGAACGTCGACAGCCTCGGCGATCGCGCGGAAATGCCTGTACAGGCCCTCCTGGGGCGGCTTGTTGTAGTAGGGGACCACCGCCATGATCCCATCGACACCGAGCTTCGCCACCTTGTGCGCGAACTCGACCGAGTCCGCGGTGCAGTTGTCACCCGCATTCGCGATCACCGGCGCGCGATCCCCGACGGCCTCGAGCACCGCGCGGAACAGCTCCATCTTCTGATCGTAGAAGACGGTGGGCGACTCACCTGTGGTGCCGCACACGACCAGAGCTTCGCTTCCCGCATCCAGAAGCCTGGACGCCAGTTCCTGCGCACGCGGCAGGTCGAGATCGAGTTCGGGGCCGAACGGCGTGACCATCGCGGTTATGAGCCGTCCGAATCGTGCAGTAGCCATGTCTCTCATCGCCCCTCATGCCGGCGGTCTCCGCGGGTCTTCATCCCCCGGTACGGGTCTCCCGCCTGCGTTTCATCCTCGTGACATTGTGCCACAGCGGGCCGACAGGCATCCGCGCCGGGCGCGAGCGGCCGACGCGAACCGTCATGCGCCCAGGCCGAACGCCGCGTGCAGCGCTTCGATCGCGACGCGGCTCGAGTCCTGCTCCACGAGGACCGAGATCGTCGTGTGCGAGTCCGCCACCTGCAGGATCTCCACTCCAGCCTCGAACAGCGCGCTCGCGACCCTCGCCATCACCCCTGGAACACCGTGCATGCCGGATCCCACGAGGGTGACCCTGGACAACCGCTCGCGGACCGTATAGGAGAGCCCGAGTCCATCGAGGGCGTTGCGTGCCCCGGACAGCGCGTCTTGCGATACCGAGAAGACGAGCGAGCCCCCCACCGGCGTGAACATGTCGAGGCTCACGCGCGCGTAGGACATCGCGCCGAAGGCGCGCGTCATCGCCCGCGCACGACCGTCGCCCTCCGGCAGCAGGACTTCGAAGCGCGCGACGCCGTCCACGTTCGACACGGCGGTGGCGACATCCGCGCTGCGTTCGCCGGCGACTCGCTCCGCAGTCGACACCAGTGTTCCGCGCATGCCGGAGAAGGTGCTGCGGATGCGCACGGGGACGTCGGCTCGCATGGCGATCTCCGCGGCGGAAGGATGGACGACCTTCGCGCCGTGCCTCGCCATCTGGAACAGTTCCTCGTATTCGATGGCCGACAGCACCCGTGCGCTCGCGCAGGCCCTCGGGTCGGCGGTCATGACCCCGTCGACGTCGGTGTAGATCTCAACCTCGTCCGCGGACAGCGCGGCGGCGATCGCGCAGGCGGTCGTGTCCGAGCCTCCACGGCCGAGTGTCGCGACGTGTCCGTCGACCGTGACTCCCTGGAATCCGGCCACCACGGGGATGAAACCCTGGGCCAGTCGCTCGAGCAGCGGCTCGGCGTGGACGAAGAGGACCGTGGCGTCGCCGAAGGTGTCGTCGGTGACCACGCCGGCCTCGGGCCCGGTCAGAGCTACGGCTTGGATGCCGATCGCGCGCAACTCGTGCGCGACGACGACCGCGGAGACGACCTCCCCCACCGACGCGAGCAGGTCACGCTCGCGTGCGTCTGGCGCGAAGCCGTCCAGGAGCGAGAGAAGTGTGTCTGTGGCGTAGGGTTCTCCGCCACGCCCCATCGCCGAGACGACCACCACGACTCTGCGACCGTCCGCCAAGGCCTTCTCGACCCGGGTGCGCAGTGCGGAGCGGCCTTCAGGCGTGGCGACGGACGTCCCGCCGTACTTCTGGACGACCAGCGGGCGAGCCTCGTCGACGCCCGTGCCGGGATCCGTCAAACGCCCATCAGCTCCTCGAGGCCGGAAACGAGGCCGCATCTGCCCACGGATCCCCGGATCGCGAGGACCACGCCGGGCATGAACGAGCTGCGGTCGATGCTGTCGTGGCGCACCGACAGGGTCTGTCCCTGCCCTCCGAAGAGGATCTCCTGGTGCGCGACCAGTCCCGGCAGCCGCACGGAGTGAACGGTGACCCCGTCGACCAGCGCGCCGCGCGCTCCCTCGGCGATCTCGGTCTCACGGCCCGGCGATGACGGGATCTCCCCTCGGGCCGCGGCCACGAGCGCGGCGGTGCGCATGGCCGTGCCTGAAGGCGCGTCGGCCTTGCGGTCATGATGCAGCTCGATGATCTCGACGTGCGGGAGGAAGCGCGCGGCCTGCTGCGCGAAACTCATCATGAGGACCGCACCCACGGCGAAGTTCGGTGCCACGACCAGACAGGTGTCGGGCCCAGCGGACGCGGCGAGGTCCTCCCACACGTCCGGGGCGACTCCCGTCGTGCCCACGACGCAGTGGACGCCCGCGCGGAGCGCCGTGCGAACGTTCTCGACGACTGCACTCGGATGGGTGAAATCCACCATGACGCGCGGGCGCGACCCCTCGAGAGCGGCCGAGAGATCGCTCGTGCACGCGATGACTCCGCCCGCCCCATCGTCGAGGGCGACGCCGTCGGCGCCCGGGTCGACGGCCGCCGCGACGCGCATGTCCGGTTCGGCGGTGACCGCGCGGACGACCTCGCGGCCCATCCTGCCGGCCGCACCGGCGACTATGACATCGATCATCTCTCGAACCCCTCCTCGCCCATCGCTACCCCAGCAGGTGCGCGACCTTCTCGGCCGCGAAGGGCGCGACCATGGCGAGCACCCTCGGACCGCCCAACGTCGCCTGCGCGACCCGCAGCACACTGTCCTCGTCCACGGCGTCCACCCTGGCGACCAGCTCGTCGAGCGAGAGGATCTCGCCGTGCGTGACCTCGCTCTTTCCCAGTCTCATCATCCTGCTGCCCGTTGACTCGAGTCCCAGGACCATGTGTCCCTTGAGCGACTCCTTCGCGCGGTAGAGCTCATCCGTGCTCACCGTCGATTGTATGATGCGCTCGGCCTCCGCCTGGATGAGCCGGATCACCTTTTCGGTGTTGTCCGGGCTGGTCCCCGCGTAGACGGTGAACGGATCCGGTGTCCAGGTAGTTCGCGTGATAGGAGAACACCGCGTACGCGAGGCCGCGCTTCTCGCGGATCTCCTGGAACAGCCTCGAGGACATCCCGCCGCCCATGATCGCGTTGAGCACCGAGAGCACGAACCGGTCCTCGTGAGTCGAGTTCAGACCCATCGTTCCCCAGCAGATGTGCGCCTGCTCCGTGTCCTTCTTGACGACCTCGAGTCGAGGAGCCGAAGCGGCCTCACTCCTCCCGCGGTCCGCGCGCTCTCCGGCGGGAAGCGTGAGGTTCTCCGCGAACCAGCCTGACCAGATCGGCGTGATCGATGTTGCCCGCGGCGGCCACGACCACGTCGCCGGTCCGATAGTGCCCGCCGGTGTATGCGAAGAAGTCCTTCGGCATGAAGGATCCGACCGTCTCCCGGTGTCCGAGTACGGCCTGACCGATGGTGTGGTCGCCCCAAAGCGCTGTCGCGAACAGCTCGTGGACCAGGTCGTCGGGGGTGTCGTCCCTGCGCGATATCTCTTCGAGGACGACCTTGCGCTCGACCTCGACGGCCGACTCCTCCATCAGCGAGTGGCTGACCATGTCGGCCAGAAGCGCGAATGCGTCGCCCGCGTGCTGGTCCAGCACGCGGCTGTAGTAGCAGGTGTATTCCTTGTCGGTACCGGCGTTGACCTCGGCGCCCATCCGGTCGAACGCCTCAGATATCTCGATCGACGTCTTGGAGGGCGTGCCCTTGAACATCATGTGTTCGAGGAAGTGTGAGACTCCCGCCTCTTCCGGCCGCTCGTCACGGCTTCCCGCCGCGATCCAGATGCCCATCGCCACCGAGCGCACGCCGTCCATGTGCTCCGAGATGACAGTTATGCCGTCTTCCGTGACCGTCCTGTCGTAGAACAAGTCGACCTCTCTTCCGTCCTTGTGAACTGTACCCCGAGAATGGACCACAGGCGTCCGCGGTGTCCTTCCCGCAGCCCGGGCGCCCGCCCACGCGCCGCAGCAGCTAGTGCCTGCGCCGAGGTCCTCTATCGCCGGAGGAACCGGGCCGGTCCCCGGGACGCGGGCCGCGATCCCCGCTCGGGGCGCCGCCGCCCGGACGGTCGCTTCGAGGCGCTCCGGAACTGGGCGGTGCGTCGGGCTTGTTCACGCGGTCTAGGCTGACCTTGCCGCGATCGTCGATGTCTATGATCTCGACCTCGACCTCATCTCCGACGTTGAGCACGTCCTCGACCTTCTCGACGCGACCATTGGCCACGCGGGAGATGTGCAGGAGTCCGTCCTTGCCCGGGAAGAGCTGGACGAACGCGCCGAACGCCTGGATCGTGACGACGTGACCCATGTACTTCTCGCCGATCTCGGGCTCCTTGGTGATCATCTGGATGCGGCGGACCGCCTCCTCGCCACCCTGGTCGCGCGACGCGATGTAGATCGTGCCGTCGTCGTTGACGTCGATGTCGGCGCCTGTGGCCTCGATGATGGAGCGGATCATCTTCCCGCCTGGGCCGATGACGTCGCGTATCTTGTCGGTCGGTATCTTGATCGTGAGGATGCGCGGGGCGAACTCCGAGAGTTGCTCCCGGGGCTTGGCGATCGACTCGAGCATCTTGCCCAGGATGAACGCGCGGCCTTCCTTGGCCTGCATCAGCGCCTTGCGCAGGATCTCGACGGACAGACCCTTGGCCTTGTTGTCCATCTGCAGGGCTGTGATGCCCGCCGAAGTGCCGGCGACCTTGAAGTCCATGTCGCCGAGGAAGTCCTCGAGACCCTGGATGTCGGTCAGGACGGCGTACTTGTCGCCCTCTTTGATGAGCCCCATCGCGATGCCGGACACGGGCGCCGAGATGGGAACGCCGGCGTCCATCAATGCCATGGTCGAGCCGCACACGGAGCCCATGGACGAGCTGCCGTTGCTCTCCAGCACCTCGGACACGATGCGGATGGTGTAGGGGAAGTCCTCCTCGGCGGGGACCACCGGGAGCAGGGCCCGTTCGGCGAGCGCGCCGTGACCGATGTCGCGACGCTTGGGCCCGCGCATGAAGCCCGTCTCCCCGGTCGAGAACGGTGGGAAGTTGTAGTGGTGTATGTAGCGCTTGCCCTCCGCCGTGTCGATCGTGTCGATGCGCTGCCACTCGGACAGCATCCCCAGCGTCAGGACTGAGAGCACCTGCGTCTGCCCGCGGGTGAAGAGGCCGGAGCCGTGGCTGCGAGGCAGGTAGGCGGCCTTACAAGTGATCGTGCGGACCTCGTCCGTGGCGCGGCCGTCGGCGCGCTCGCCCTCGTCCAGGACCATGGCGCGCATGGTCTTCTTCTCGAGCTGCTTGAGAAGCGCCTTGATGTGCTTGCCGCTCGCGGCCAGCTCCTCGTCGGTGAACGTCGCCTTCAACTCGTCCTTGACGGCCTGGACGCCCGCGATCCGCGCCTGCTTGTCGGGGTTGTGCAGCGCGTCGCGCATCTTGTCGGCGCCGGCCGAGAAGATGCGCTCGCGCAGCTCCTCGGACGGGGAGTCGATGGCGACCTGCATCGGCGTTATGTCGATGGTGGAGAGGAAGCGGTCCTGCGCTTTGCAGAACTCGCCGATGGCCTCCTGCGCATACTCGAGGGCGGACAGCATGTCCTCCTCGGAGACCTGCTGCGCTCCCGCCTCTACCATGAACACGGCGTCGCAGGAGCCGGCGACCACCAGATCGAGATCGGAGCCCTCGGCCTCGTCGAAGGAGGGATTGACCAGCCACTCGCCAGCGGCCGAACGGGCGATGCGGACGCCGGCGAGGGGTCCCTCGAAAGGAAGTCCGGCGATGCGCAGCGCCGCGGACGCACCCATGATCGAGATGATGTCGGGCTGATGGGTCTGGTCCGCGGACAGGACCGTCGCGATCACCTGCACGTCGTTGCGGAAGCCGTCCGCGAACGCGGAACGGATCGGGCGGTCGATCATGCGGGCCGTGAGGATCGCCTTCTCGGAAGGCCGGCTCTCACGCTTGATGAAGCCCCCGGGCAGCTTGCCCGCGGCGTACATGCGCTCCTCGAAATCGACCGTCAGCGGAAAGAAGTCCAAGTCCTTGGCTTCCCTGCTCGCGGTCGCGGTGACGAGCACCATGGTGTCGCCCTGGCGAACCACGACGGCGCCGCCGGCCTGCTTGGCCAACTCCCCCGTCTCGAGCACGTACGTCTTGCCGAACAGTTCGAAACTCTCAGTTACCTTCCCCATCCTCTTACCTCTTCTTCATCTTCGCGGCGGCCGTCTTGCCACCGCGTTCCTCGCGCAGGCCATCGCCGACGCGTTCCTCAAAGACGGCCGTTCGGCGGCCGTCCCCATATATGCTCGGAAGCGAGGGAGGCGAATCCTTCCCTCGCTTCCGCGGCATTCTCTCGTCGCGTGCTTCCTAGCCGCGCAGGCCGAGCTTCGCGACGATCGCGCGATAGCGTTCGATCTCGCTGCGCTTGAGGTAGTTGAGCATCCGCCTGCGCTGACCGACGAGCTTCAGAAGCCCGCGTCTGCAATGATGATCGTGCTTGTGGGTGCGGAGGTGCTCGGTGAGGTCGCTGATGCGCTTGGAAAGCAGCGCGATCTGGACCTCCGCGGAACCGGTATCGGAGTCGTGCTTGCGGTTCTCCCCGATGATGGTGCTCTTGACGTCCTTCTCAAGGGGCATGCGCTTGTTCTCCACCTTTCTTTGTCTCGCTCGTCGCCTCCGGCCGAGAGCGGCGTCGGTGAGTCGCCGATCCAAGCTCGGGGTCCTTGTGATGCAAACCGATGTAGTGTAGCACAGCGGGCCGGGGGGCGACGGGACCGTCCGTCTAGCGTCCGACGGCCGCGGGGCTCACCACCGTGCGCTTCAAGGTCGAACTCCCGTCCGTCCCGGACACCTGGATCTGGTCGATCGCGAGGAGCCGGCGCGGGGTCTCGGCGGTGAAGTACAGGATCGCCGCGGAGTGCGGGACGTGCGGGTCAGGCTTGTTGGCGCCGAGGTCCACGCCTCCCGTGGTTCCGGCGCCGAGCAGCCAAGTCTTCCCGCGCTCGGCCAGGCTCGGAGTGTGGGTGTGTCCGCTCAGTATCAGTCCCACCAGTCCTTCGAACGGTGTCGTCATGGCCGGATCGTGAACGGCGACGAGTGTCGGCGTCGGCTCGCCGGAGGCCAGCCGGCTGCGCAGATCGGCCGCGGCGGTGGTGGCGACGGCGAGAGACGCGATGTGGTCGGGCGTAGGATCGGCGCTGAAGGACGCCGGGTCGGCCAGACCGAGGATGACGAACCCTTCGATCGCCGTGGTCGTGGCCTCGAGGACGCGGACCCTCCTCAAGCGCCGGAGCGCCGCGACGACCTGCGGGGAGTCGTGGTTGCCCGGTATGAAGACGGTCGGCACGTCGGTGGGCAACCGGGAGGCCGCGAAGGCGCCCTCCACCCCTGACCCGAAGTAGTCCGCGTCGCCCGTGTCGATCACGAGCGAGACATCGAACTCCCGCGTGAGACTCCTTTGAAGCTCGAACCCCACCGGATCCATGTGCAGGTCGCTGACGTGCAGTACCCTCGTCGTCCCGGCCAGCGAACCGCCCGTGGCGAAGGACTGAGGTTCCTTGTAGTAGTTCGACAGGGCGCGCGCCGTCCCGACGATATCGGCCCGGAATGACTGCACGGTCGCCACTCGCTCCTCGACCAGTTTCACGAGAGCGGGAGCATAGGACAGCGCGCCGTGGTAGGTGGGACTCTTGAAGACGCCCAGATCGAAACCCTCATATACGGACAGCAGCAGGACGGCCGGCACGAGCACGCTTGCGGCGGCGGACGCCAGCGCAACCCACCAGCGTCTCCGGACGACCAGCCCGGCCGCCGCCCCGGCGATGAGGGCGGCCGTCAGCCCGCGCAGTCCGGAGACGACCACACCCCGTTTGAACGCGGTCACGTAGCCGTTCACCACTGTCTGGTCCGGCAAGCCCTGCTTTACCAGAGTGTCGAGCGCCGAGACGTCGACCTCCTGCAGGAGGATACGGATCGCCAGCGGCGCGCTGTGCGTCCGTGCGCTGACGGTGCCGAAGGGAGGAACCGCGATCGTCATGGACGGCCGGGCGTCCACCCTGACGGCTGCCTCGAAGGAGGCCGGACCCACGCGGAAGGACGACGACGCGAACTCCGAGAAAGCGAGCAGGGAGACGGTGACGGCGACCGCGATGGCTGCGATCAGCCACAGCGCCTCGCGCCGTTTCGGGGTCGCGACCAGTCCGGTCGCGAATCTTGGAGGCCACATGCTCGGATGATACCCTCGATGCTCCGGCGGACCCGCGCATCCACCCGAGGGGCGCGTCATACGGCAGGCTTTGATCGGGGCGCACGCCCTGGGTCAGGACGGGGGCGTTCCGAGTGCCGACGCCACCTGGCGGAGGTCCGCCTCGATCTGCGCGGCGAGCTCGACAGGCGAGTCGAATCGGCGCTGGCTGCGGATGCGCTCGACGAACTCGATCATCAGAGTGCTTCCGTACAGGTCGCCCGTGAAACCGATCAGATGGGCCTCGAGAACGTCGCGGGCGTCCGGGAACGTCGGCGCCCGGCCCACGGAGACTCCGGCCTGGTAGCGCGCATCGCCGTGGTGCGCCCAGGCGACGTACACTCCCTCGGCGGGCAGCGCGGCATGCAGCCTGACGGCGAGGTTGGCCGTCGGGGTCCCGAGCTGCGCGCCGCCGCCCCTGCCGTGATGGACATCTCCCCTGACGCGGTGCGGCCGCCCGAGAAGGGCCGCCGCCTGCGCTACGTCTCCCTCGGCGACAAGGTGGCGGATGCGCGTGGAGGTGACCGGCGCGCCGTCAACGGAGACCAGGTCGTGCGCGACGACGGTGAACCCGTGTTCGCGGCCGTAGCGAACGAGGGTGTCGACCTCGCCTTCCGCCCGGTGACCGAACCGGAAGTCGTAGCCGACGACCGTGGCGACAGGCCGGAACGCGCGAAGCAGGACCTCGTCGAGGAAGACGAGCGGCGGCATGGCGGCCATGACGGAGTCGAACGGGATGACGAGTATCGTGTCTGGACCTTGCGCGGACAGTAGGCTCAGCTTGTCCTCGAGGTCGAGCAACTGCGGGGCCGCGGAACCCGGGCTCACGATCTGGTCGGGGTCCCTGTCGAAGGTGACGACGACGGAAGCGACGCCGTCCGCGCGGGCGAGCCCCACGGCGTCGCGCACCAGGGTCTGGTGTCCTAAATGCACGCCGTCGAACACGCCCACAGCCGCGACCGCGGCTCCCAGAGACGGAGTCTCCGGTGTCCAGACCACGATGCCGCTCACGACGGGTCGCCTCCGATGATGGCCTCAGGGACGAGCAACCAGCCTGACCGCCGGTAGACGCCGTGGAAGCGCTGGCCGGCGACGACGGAGGCCAAGGTTCCGTCCAGGACGTGCGGGGCGGTCGAGGCCGGGATCGGTCGTCCGTGCGCCAGGGCCGCGCCCTGCGCGACGGCGACCGGCAGGTCGAGGGCGGCGGTGGCGGCCACGTACAGCGTGCGGGTCAGAGACGCCGACATGGCCGCCAGCGCGTCCTCAAGACGATGCGCGTCCTTGAGGCTCACGGGACCGCTGGCCGTCCGGCGCAGTGCGGAGAGTGTGGCAAGCGTTCCCGCGGCGAGCCCGATATCGCGTGCGAGAGCGCGGACGTAGGTGCCTTTGGAGACCACGAATCGGACGTTCCACGTCCGCGCGGACGGATCGACGCCCAGGAGCTCCGCCCCCAGGACCTCGACCTGTCGAGGCGGTATGTCCAGCGGCTCGCCGGCACGCGCGGCGCTGTATGCCGTGCGTCCACGGATCTTGATGGCCGAGTAGGCGGGGGGGGTCTGCATCGAGGGGCCCAGGAAGGACGTGAGAACGTCTCGAGCGCGCTTCGGCTCGAAGACGTCGTCGGGTACCCGGGCCTCGCCGGTCGTCTCCCCGTCAGTGTCGTCGGTGTCGGTGGCTCGCCCGAACGCGATCTGCGCGTCGTAGGATTTCGTGGCACCCGAGAGGTAGGGCTCGAGCCTCGTGTACGGACCGATCAGCACCACCAACAGGCCGGTCGCCATGGGATCCAGCGTGCCCGCATGGCCGACCCTGCCCTCCCCCGTCGCGTGGCGAATCGCGGCAACTACATCGTGGCTGGTCATCCCCGCGGGCTTGTCGAGCGCCATGATGCCCGCCAAGGAGGTGGCTCCCCTTCGCCTGTTCACGCTCCGTCGCCTCCGGGCAGCAACGGCAGGACCGCGGCCAGGGCCTCGGCGAGACCCCCGGATACCGACGCTCCGGCAGCCGCATGATGTCCGCCGCCGCCCAGAGCGCGCGCGACCGAGCCGACATCCGCGGGTCCCTTGGCACGCATGCTCAGCCTCGTCTCGCCGTCGGTGACCTTGGCGAGCACCACGGCTTCGACGTCTCCCACCGTCCTGACGACATCCACCAGATCCTCTGTCTCCTCCGGCAGCGTGCCGGTGGTCTCAAGGTCGCCATCGGTGATCCAGGAGTAGGCGACGCGTCCGGCGTTCGCGTGGGTGATACGCGAGAGGGTAAGGCCAAGCAGGCGCATGTAGGACGCCGACCGGGACTCGTATACCGCCGAATACGCGTGGAACGGATCGGCCCCCGCGTCGACCATGGATGCCGCATCCCGCAGCACGGACGCGTCGGCGTTGCCGTAGCTGAAGCGCCCGGTGTCCGTCATCAAGGCCACATAGAGGCACCTGGCGATCTCGGGCGTGGGGGTCACTCGCAGATACGGAAGCATGTGCCAGAGTATCTGGCCCACGGCGGCGGCGCACCGGTCGACGACGTTCACGTGGCCGAACATGGTGTTGTCGGGGTGGTGGTCGATCGACACGAGCGTGCCCGCGGAGCGCGCGAGAGGCTCCGCGAGACCGAGCCGTGACGGATTGGGGCAGTCCAGGGCGAGGAAGACGTCGGGGGGCTCGAGCGAGCCGACCGACCGGTAGGACGAGTGGGCGGGCAGGAAGGCGTAGGTGGCGGGAGCGGATCGATCGTCCGCGAGCGTTGGGACCACCTGGATCCCGGCAGCGCGCAGGGCCAGAGTGGCGCCGAGCGTCGCGCCCACTGCATCTCCGTCAGGGCTGACGTGCGCACACACGACGACGGACGACGCTCCGAGAAGCAGGGTGGCCGCCGAGCGCATGTCGTCGCGCAGGTCAGTCACGTGAGTCGTCCCGATCGTCCTCGTCGTCATCCCGGATCCGCCCCGCGGCGCGTTCGTCGCGAATGACCTCGGAGATGCGCACGGCCTCGTCGAGCGATGGGTCGACCGCGAAGTGGATCTCCGGGGTGAACTTCAACCGGAGGGCACGGCCGAGTGCGGTGCGGATCCGCCCCTTCGCGGAATCCAGACCCGCGAGTGCTTCGGCGCACCTCTCCGCCCC
Organism: uncultured Coriobacteriia bacterium; assembly: GCA_963695385.1. Lineage (GTDB taxonomy): Bacteria > Actinomycetota > Coriobacteriia > Anaerosomatales > PALSA-660 > JANYAK01. The sequence goes on along the minus strand of OY968780.1, from coordinate 830,563 downwards.
GCCGTGCGCGACGAAGAACACCTTCGCATGACGAAGATCCGGGGACATCTCGACCCCGGTAACCGTCACGAACTCGACTCGGGGGTCCTTCACGTCCTCCAGAACGACGTTCGCGACCACCTCGCGAACGTGCTGACCTGTCACGCGGGAACGCGGATAAGGCTTCAAGACGCCTACTCCTCCCGGGCGACCTCGACCTTCCGGTAGGTCTCGAGGATGTCGCCTTCCTTGAGGTCCTGGAAACCCTCGACGCCGATACCGCACTCGTAGCCCGCCTTGACCGACTTCACGTCCGACTTGAATCGGCGCAGTGAGTGTATCTTCCCGTCGAAGATGATGGTTCCTTCACGAACCACCCGGATGAGATCGTCGCGAGTCACCTCGCCGTCCTGGACGTAGCAGCCGGCGATGACCCCGATCTTGGGAACGCGGAAGAGTTCGCGGACCTCAATGGTGGACATGTCCTGCTCTTCGATCGTGGGCCTGAGCATGCCCACGCGAGCCGCGTTGATGTCCTCGATGATCTTGTAGATGACCCTGTAGAGCCGCATGTCCACTCGCGTCTGCTCGGCCAGCGCCTTGGCCTTGGGCTCGGGGCGCACATTGAAGCCGATGACGATGGCGTCGGAGGCATCCGCCAGGGTGATGTCGGTCTCGGTGATGGCGCCGACGCCGCTGTGCAGGACGTTGAGGTGGATCTCGGCCTGTTCGAGCTTGGCGAGGGAGTCCTTGAGCGCCTCGACGGAGCCCTGGGTGTCCCCCTTGATGATGAGGTTGAGGTCCTGCACGCCCTCCTGTATGCGGCCGAACAGTTCCTCGAGGGTGACGTGTTCCTTGGTGGGGTTCTGCGCGGCGAGTCTGCGCTTGAAGTCCCTCTCCTCGGCGATCTGGCGTGCTGCTCGATCGTCGGCGACGACCTTGAAGTCGTCGCCGGCTGAAGGCACCGAGTTGAGGCCGAGGATCTCGACCGGGTCAGCAGGCTTGGCAGCGTGCACGTGCTTTCCCTTGGGATCCACCAGGGCCCGGACGCGACCGTGGGCCGTGCCCGCGACGACCGCGTCGCCGACCTTCAGGGAGCCTCGCTGCACGAGCACGGTGGCGACGGGCCCGCGGCCGCGGTCCAGCTTGCCCTCGACCACGACGCCGCGGGAGTTGGCCTTGGGGTTGCCCTTGAGTTCGAGGACCTCCGCCGAGAGAAGGATCATCTCCAGAAGATCGTCGATGCCCGTGTGCTTCTTGGCGGACACGTCCACGAACACGTTGGATCCTCCCCACTCCTCCGGCACGATGCCGCGGTCGGAGAGTTCCTTGCGCACGCGCTCGGGGTTCGCGCCGTCCTTGTCGACCTTGTTGACGGCGACGATGATCGGGACGTTGGCCGCCTTGGCGTGGTCGATGGCCTCCAGCGTCTGCGGCATCACGCTGTCGTCAGCGGCCACGACCAGGATGGCGATGTCGGTCATGTTGGCGCCGCGGGCGCGCATGGCGGTGAACGCCTCGTGCCCCGGCGTGTCTATGAAGGTGATCTGCTTGCCGTTCTTGGTCACCACTGATGCGCCGATGTGCTGAGTGATGCCGCCCGCTTCAGTCGCCGCCACGCCGGTGGAGCGGATGGCGTCCAGCAGCGAAGTCTTGCCGTGGTCGACGTGACCCATGACGGTGACGACCGGCGGGCGTTCCACCAGGTCGGCCGGGTCGTCGACGATGACCTCCTCGGGCTCCGCGCCGGGCTCGAGGACCTCGACCAACAGTCCATACTCCTCGCCGAGCTTGTCGAGCATCGGAGCGGACAGTGCCTGGTTCACCGTATAAAGGTTGCCCATCAACATGAGCTTCTTGACCACGTCGCCGGCGGGCATGCCGATGGCCGTGGCGAACTCGCCGACGGTGGAGCCCTCGGCGATGGTGAGAACGCTGTCGACCAGAGGCGGAACCACCACCACGGGCTGTTTGATCATCGATCCGGCCTGGGCGGGCAGGTGCTTGCCCGACGGCTTCTTGCCCTTCTTGCCGGTGTCCGTCACTGCCTGCGCCGCGGCCGTCATGATGGCGTCGCGAGCCTTCTTGGCGGATTCCTCGGCCTCCAGTGCCATGAGCCGGTAGCGCTCGCGCTCCTCGGCCTCCAGCTTCGCCTCGTTCTCCTTGCGCTGTGCATCCTGCTCGGCGCGAGCTTTGACGGCCTCCTTCTCGGCGGCGGCCTCGGCCTCCTTGCGCGCACGTTCGGCCTCGAGTTCGGCCTTGCGACGCGCCTCCTCGGCCACCAGCGCCTGGGCTTCCTCGGCGCTGCGGGCGGCCTCCTCGGCGGCGCGGCTCTCCTCTTCCTGCTTGAGGCGCGCGGCCTCCTCGGCGGCGTGCTTCGCCGCCTCCTGGGCCTCTTGAGCCTTGCGCTCCTCCTCGATGGCAGCCTGACGTTCGGCTATCTCGGGACCGAGCGCCTTGCGGATCTTGTCCACATAGGCCTCGACGAGCGTGGAGGCGTGATTCTTGGCCGGGACCTTCATCGACTGGAGCCTCTCTAGCAGCTCCGCCGAAGACATCCCGAACTCCTTGGCGAGTTCGTGCACTCGCATGGTCGGCACTTACGCGTCACCATCCTTGCTGACAAGCGCACCCTTGAGCCCTAGGAACCGCTCGAGTTCAGCGCGTAGGCGATCAGTGTCGTCTTCCTTGAGTGTCACTCGAAGCGCGGACGCGAGTCTGCGCTTGCGTACGGCGGTCTCGAAGCATTCGGAGCGCGCACAGGTGTAGGCTCCTCGTCCATTCGCCTTGCCCGATGCGTCAAGTGAGACGTCGCCCTCGGGCGTGCGGACGAAGCGCACGAACTCGCGCTTGTCGGACGTGGAGCCGCACCCGGTGCAGGTGCGGATGGGCGGCGTGCGGGTTCTCATGGGCTACTTGGTCGTCTCCTTCTCGTGCAGGCCGCACAGGGTGCCGCCGGGCTTGGCCTTGTTGCGGCATCGGATGCCCGCGGCCGTCACGGCGGCGCAGCGTCCGTCCGTGACCTCGCCGGCGCCCTCGCCGCCCGGTCCCGAGGTCGCTTCGGCGATGCCCGCGTCCACTGCCTGGGAGTTGCTCTTGATGTCGATGCGCCATCCCGTCAGCTTCGCGGCGAGACGGGCGTTCTGGCCCTCCTTGCCAATGGCGAGAGAGAGCTGGTCGTCGGGAACGATGACGGTGGCTGCACGGTCCGTTTCGCTGATCTTGACTGCGGAGACCTTTGCCGGCGACAGCGCGTAGCCGACGAAGGTGGCCGGGTCGTCGTGCCAGGGGACCACGTCGATGCGCTCGCCTCGGAGTTCGGAGACCACCATGCGGACCCGGCTGCCTTTCGGTCCGACGCACGCGCCGACTGGGTCGAGGCCGGGCTCGCGCGAGGAGACGGCGATCTTCGAGCGCATGCCCGGCTCGCGTGCCACCGACCTTATCTCGACGATGCCGTCGTAGATCTCGGGCACCTCGAGCTCGAAGAGACGCTTGAGCAGGCCGGGATGCGTGCGCGATACGACGATGGAGGGCTCCTTCGTCGTCTTGCGGACCTCGGTGATGTAGGCCTTGAGGCGCTGGTTGTGATCGTAGCGCTCGTTGCCGGGTTGCTCGGCGGGCGGCAGCAGAGCCTCGACGCCCTCGCGCAGCTTGATCAGCGTGTAGCGGGCATCGGACTGCTGCACGGTCCCGGTCACGGCGTCCCCGACGCGGTCGGTGTACTCGTCGTAGATCTGCTCGCGCTCCGCGTCCCTGATCATGCCGAGGATGACGTTCTTGGCCGTATGGGCCGCTGTCCTGGAGACGTCGGGAGGGGTGACGTCGTGCTCCTCGAAGACGGGTTCCTCCTCGGTGCCGCCCACCGGGACGAGCTCGAAGACGTTTATGCGGCCCGTGTCCCTGTCGAGAGCGACGCGAGCGTCGTTCTCCAGGTCGAGGATCTTGACATATGTCGCCGCGAGCGCCGATTCCAGGCGGTCGAGCATCTCGTACTCGTCGATGTTCTTCTCGCGCGCCAGAGCTTTCAGGGCGTCCATGAGCTCAGATGCCATCGGGGGCCTCCCTGTTGAAGTCGATCTCCGCACGGAGCCCGGCCTTGTCGACATCGGCCAGCGGTATGGTAAGTGTCGTGCCGTCAAGGTCCATGACTATCGAGTCGCCCTCGAGACCCACGAGGGTGCCTGTGAAATGCCTGCGCCCGTCCACCGCGCGATGAGTGCTCACCTTTATGCGCGACCCGGCGAAGCGCTCGTAATCGGCCGCCTTGCGCAGAGGCCGGTCAATGCCGGGAGATGACGCCTCCAGGGTGTATCCGGCCGCCAGTTCCGGAGCGGAGTCCAAGAGTTCCTGGATCCAGTGGCTCGCCTGGGAGATCGCGTCGATGGTGATGCCGCCCTCGCGGTCCAGGAACACCCGGACGATAGGCGCGTTCTGAGCGCCGGCGACCTCGACGGCGACCAGTTCCAGGCCGTCGTCCGCGGCGTGCGGCTCGAGAAGGCCCGCCAGACGGGATTCGAGCGCTTGCGTAGCCATCTGTCGACCTCCTCCCAGAACAAAAGAAGCGGGGGTCATCCCACTTCTCGGGGCACATGAGTTTCCGTCCGAACGGACGTGATTCTACCACAGTCGGCATGCCGCGCAAACGGCGGACGGCGTCGTTCCCGGTGTCCTCCGCGCTTGGACGGCGTAGTCGAGTCCGGCCGTGCGGGCTACGGGTGCGCGGTCCTGGGCGCCAGGGCGGCCTTCGCCCCGGCCACGAGGCTGACCATGCGCGCGACGGCCTCCTCGAGCGGCAAAGTCGTCCGCTCGCCGGTCGCCCGGTCCTTGACCTCGACCACGCCTTCGGCAAGACCCCGCTTTCCCACGATGACTTGCCATGGCCAGCCGATGAGGTCGGCATCGGCGAACTTCACGCCTGCACGCACGTCGCGATCGTCGAGGATGACCTCCACGCCCGCCGTCCCCAGTTCGCGCCAGATGCGCTCGCCCACCTCGGCCACATCACCTTCTGACATGAGCGGCAGCACGGCGACCTCGAGGGGCGCCACTGTGACCGGCCACGCGGCGCCGGAGTCGTCCGAGTGCTGCTCGATGACCGCGGCCAGCGAGCGCGAGACTCCAACGCCGTAGCAGCCCATGATGAACGGTCGTTCGGCGCCGTCCTCGTCCGTGAACGTGGCGCCCATCGTCTCGGAGTACCGCGTGCCCAGTTGGAAGACCTGGCTGACCTCGATCCCGCGGGCGCCGAGCAGGGTCCCCCCGCAGCGCGGACAGCCGTCGCCGGGCTGTGCGACCACCAGGTCGGCCCACTCCTCCACCTGGAAGTCGCGACCGGGCATGGCGTGCACGTAGTGGAAGCCGTCCTCGTTGGCGCCGATCCCCCATGAGACCTCGTCGCGCAGCGAGGCCTCGCCGATGACCGCCGTGCCGGGCTTGACGCCGATCGGGCCGAGGGACCCTTTCGGGATCCCGAATGTGGCGAAGTCCTCCTCGGTGAGCAACCGCACACCGGGAACGGCCCGCTCTGCCTTGACCGGGTTCAACTCCCGATCGCCGGGGACGCAGAAGAAGACCAGATGATCGCCGGAATCGCTCTCGACGACGCCCGCCATGGTCTTGACCGTGTCGTGCGGCGAGATTCCCAGGAAGCCGGAGAGTTCGGCGATGGTGCCGATTCCGGGCGTGGCGACCTTCTCGAGGTCACGCGCCGCGGTCACCGCGGGTGTCCGCGGGATCACGGTGGAGGCCGCTTCGACGTTCGCGGCGTAGTCGCAGCCGTCGCAGTAGACCAGCGCCGCTTCGCCCGATTCCGCAAGCGCCATGAACTCGGTGGTGACCTTGCCGCCGATCTGGCCGGAGTCCGCTTCGACCGGGCGGAAGGCGAGGCCCAGTCGCTCGCAGATGCGGGCATATGCCCGCCACTGCGCGTCGTAGTGCTCCTGCAGGGACTCCTGAGTGGCGTGGAACGAGTACGCGTCCTTCATGATGAACTCGCGACCGCGCAGCAGACCGAACCGCGGGCGGACCTCGTCCCTGAACTTCACCTGTATCTGGTACAGGGAGATGGGCAGGTCGCGGTAGCTGCGCACTTCGTGTCGCACGAGCGACGTGATGAGTTCCTCGTGCGTTGGTCCGAGGCAGAAGTCCCGGTCGTGGCGGTCCGTGAGACGCATCAGTTCTGGGCCGTAGAGGTCCCAGCGACCGGATTCCTGCCACAGCTCGGCGGGCTGGAGGGCCGGCATCAGCATCTCCTGGCAGCCGATGGTGTCCATCTCCTCGCGGACGATCGCCTCGACCTTGCGCAGCGATCGCCAGCCCAGCGGGAGGAAGGTGTACACACCGGCCGCCGCCTTGCGCGCCATGCCGGCGCGAAGCAGGATGCGGTGCGACGCGATCTCCGCTTCGGCGGGATCCTCTTTCAGGGTGGGCGCGTACAGGCGGCTCATTCGAAGCGCTAAGGTCATCGGTTCTCCGTTGTGGTCGGGAATGGGAGCGGTCGAGCGAGCGGGCGCCTAGCCTATGCCGACGTCCTTGGGGTGATAGGTCGGCATGAGGTCCGTGCTATCGGAGACCATGCTCACCAACAGTCGCGCGACCAGATCCTGCATGATGATCGTGTGGCGATTGCCGTGGGCCACGAACGCTTCCTTGAGAAGGCCTTTGACCCGCTCATCGCCCGAGACCTCGATCACTATGTCCATGTCATCGCCCTTGGAAGCGAGAAGCAGCGGGTCCGTGGTGAACAGCACCCCGTTGTCCTTCGCCAGCAGGGCTCCCGGGCACCCTGGGTCGGCGTCAGCGACGCCGACGAGTCGCACGTACGGAGTGGCCAGGAAGTGCTCGATGAGCGGGGTGCCCGTCCTGCCGCCCCCGATGACCGCGATCCGGACGATGTCCTGCGCCATTCGCGAGCCCCTCCCGCATGGTCGGCCGATCGGTGACTCCCGCCCTGCTCACAAGGATATCAGGTCCTAAGGGTCCAAGACCGTGACTTGGGCCGTCCCACGGTCGCCACGGCCTCCCCTGTCTCCAGAGTGCACATCCGCTCCTGAACACGTCTCTCCGGGGACCCCGTCAGGCAAAGGCGCTGTTGCGGCGACTACGGCTGGAGCAACGTGAAGGCGGCGACGGTGGCGGCCGTGTACACCAGGGCGAAGAAGACGTGCTTGATCTGCGCGGCGCGACTTCTCGACTTCACGGCGTCCGGGCTGATCGCCAGGCTCCAGTAGTTCAGGCGGATCACTCCGGTCGCGACCTGGACGACGAGCGCCCAAAGTAGGATGAGGAGGACGGACGACCACGTTCGAGCCACGGTCGCGAACACATCCGGCGCGAGCGTCGTCCGAGCGCCGTTCCGGATCATCCACAGGGCGACGACCGCTCCGGGCCACGCACCGGCGGCGAGGTCGTGCAACAGGTCGACGATCACCCGGAACCAGAGCCTGCTCGAGAGCCGCATGTCCCCACCCTCTCAACGCTGCGCCTGCCGGTCGTGGTCATCGGTGTGCATACCCAAAGACGCAGCGACGCGAAGCGACGCAGGGCCGGCGCCGGCATGGGAACTGCGGGCGGCCGAGACCCTGTGCGCGCATCGACGCGACTGGGTCACGGCCGTCCCGCATCCACGGCGATCCTCAGGCCTGCCCTTCGTGCCCGTGAGCCGGGCTTGCGCTGCGAATGCCGGCCCTTCGCTTCCCTACGGCCCTTCACCGGGCAGGAACGTCAGGTCCTCGTCGGTGACCTTCCATGTACCAGCTTCGCGAGCGAGATTGAACCTCCGGTGCGCGGTGGCCTCTGGCGTGAACGTCTTCCCCTCGTAGACGAAGCGGGACCACGTCCTGATGTCCGCCTCCGCCACTGCCGTGTCGCCATTGACCTGGATCGTCAGGTTGCGGATGAATCGCATGCCCCCGCCGAGATCGCGGTATCCGTTATCGCGCTGCTTGTCGATCTCGTTCTGCATCTGTTCCACGCGGTCGGACAGGATGGTCGATTCGCCGCTGTAGACCTCTCTCAGGCTCGACAGCGCCCTCTTGTGCATCATGGTCCGGACATCGGCCGGGACCTCTGCAGACGCGTCAGAGGAATACGGCTGGGGCAGCTTGGTCGTGCCTCCATGCGTCATGTCGACTGCTCGCAGGACTACCTTCTTGATCTCGTTCCGATCTTTGACCAGGCCCTTGTCCTGAGCGCCCATCGTGGACGTGAGCACGACGGCGATGGCTGCGATGAGCACCGCCGAGCCGATCATGCTGAGGATGCCCGGCCGCAGGCGACCTATGTCGAATCTCATGTCGAACACTCCTCACATCGGGCGGACCAGCGTGATCCGCGTGGTCCTGTAGTCGGCGTTGTACGGACGCAAGTGCCATATCGCTCGACGTCGGTCGTTGCTGTGCAGGTTCGCAAGGTCGCCCGACCAGCCGCTCACGACGTCCGTCCCGATGGAGACACGGATGCCGACGTGGTCCTTGCTGCCGTTGCCGGTCCAGTCGTAATAGACGATGTCTCCGCGGTGGAACTGGCTCGTGTAGTTGGGAGGAGTCGGATAGACGGTCGCCGGGTTCCAGTCCCAGGATGCGATGTAGGTTCCGGCGGGGTTCTCCATCATGTAGTTGTATGAATAGGAGCAGTTCACCCACGACATGGTGCTGTCCCACCCGAACAGCGTCTTCCTCGTCCACCATTGGAAGGCCTCGGTGGAGCCCGCGGTGTCGTAGGACTTCTTGCCGGCGGTCGCATCGTGGAGGCACTGGCTCACGAAGTTGCAGCAGTCGTTCGTGATGCCCCTGTCGTAAGCCGGGTTGCGAGGCTTCGAGGTGTTCGAGGACCACCGGTCCGCATACGCGCACGCGGCGGCGTAATCGTATGCCGCCGATGCCTGGGCCGGAGCGATCCCGACCAGGACGGCGGTGACGAGCAAGATCCTTGCGAGAGAATGAAGAGACGTGTTGCGCATCAAACCCCCCTCTTGTGGATCGGACAACGGCCGACAAGCCATTGCCCACAGGCCGAACTTGAAATCAGAACATTCGGTCTTGACGTCACCCCCTCTGGTTCGTCACCTCAAGCAGATCGGCCCCCCGCTCGACTCTGCTTGGCGGCCCTGCGGCCCGAGTGCCGTCGGCATCCGAACGCGAGGTCCCTCCCCATGTTCGGATCGCGCCCGTCCGATCGGCCATGCCGTATCCCACAGCTGGATCGGGAAAATGCGACGGCTGCGCTCTCGACTGCTGCGCTCGACGGCCTTCGACTGTCAGTGTATTGGCGGTGACTTACCGCGAGCTTACCGGCGCCCTGCCCGCAGGCGACGATAGGTGGTGAATGCCGGGAGCCCGGATGGGGCTCGACCGGCCGAGGAAGCAAGGCTGATCGCTCGCGCCAGTGCTTCCTCTACAGCACCGTCGCCAGCCACGGGATCCCGGCCAGGCCGAGCAGCACTGTCGACGCCGCGACGACGATGACCGCCGCGCGAAGCGGGCGCTGGACGGCCAGCGGCTCGGGCGCGGGCGCGGCGGTCCCGAAGATCAGATCGCCGTACATGCTGCTCGCGATGCGCAGGTAGTAGCCGAGCGACACCACGGTGGTCAGGAGACCGACCAGCGCCAGGGTCACCAGGCCGTTGTCGACCGCGGCCTTGAACAGCGCGAACTTGCCGAAGAAGCCAGCCAAGGGAGGCGTTCCCGCGAGCGAGAACATGCAGAGTGCCATCGCAGAGGCCATGATCGGAGAGCGCCGCGCGAGGCCGGCGAAGTCAGCCATGCTGACCGGCTTGTGAGGACCGAGCGCCATTACGACGAAGAAGCCGCCGAGGTTGGCCAGCACGTAGACGACGAGGAAGAACAGCAGCCCCGATCCGGCGTCTCGCCCGCCGGCCACGAACGCGACAAGCATGTAGCCGGTGTTGGCGACTCCGGAGTATGCGAGCATGCGTCTCACATCATCTTGTAGCAGCGCGACGATGTTGCCGTAGACCATCGACCCGATCGACAGCAGCGCCAGAAGGTTGCGGGCGAGCGGATAGTCGACGACGAAGTGCGGACCCAGGATGCGGTACAGCGCGAGCATGACCGCGACCTTCGGCAGGGTCGAGACGTAGGCGACGACCGGAGTCGAACCGTCGGCGTAGACGTCCGGGGCCCAGAAGTGGAACGGGAACGCAGTGACCTTGAATCCGAGCCCGACCATGAGCATGAAGAACGCGAGCATCGACACGCCCAGTTTGGCCGCCGAGAGGGTGGCCGGGTCGGGGAAGAGCGATCCTGCGTAGGAGACAGTCCCGAGCGAACCGTACAGCAGCGCCATCCCATAGAGCATGACGACGGATGCGAACATGCCGAGGATGAAGTACTTGAGTGCCGCCCGGATCGCGCGCCTCTGCCGCTGCCGGATCGCCATCATGGCGTAGCTGGGCAGCGCGAGCAGCTCTATGCCCAGGAACAGCATCAGCAATGACTGACCGGAGACCACCACGATCTCTCCGAGAAGCGAGAGCAGCAGCAGGCCGAAGAACCCCGCGGTGTCGTCCCCGCTCTGCAGGTTCCAGGACGCCAGCATGACCAGACCGCCTGCGAGGGCGAAGAGCAGACGCGCGTAGGTGGTCATCGCGTCGACCCGCATCGTGGCCGCGAAGTAGTTGCCATACAGGGTCGAGGCGTTGGCGGCCACGAACAGGGCCAGACCCGCCGCGAGAAGCATCGAACCGAAGGCGAGAGCCCGCATCGTGCGTTGCGCGGACGGCCTGAACGCGTCGAGCGCGAACACGACGATGCACGCCAGGAGGATCGCTACCTCTGGAGACCAGGCCAGAAGCTCCCTCAACGTCTCACCGCCCGAGCAGACTGGCGAGCGCTGTCATGACCGGATCCACGATCGCGAAATAGGGCTGGGGGTAGACGCCCAAGACGAGTGCGATGGCCATCAACGGAAGCAGCGGCACGATCTCCGTGAAGGTCATGGCGCTCGGCTCGTGGGCCGTCGCGGAGCCCTCCTCCTTCGGAGAGAAGACCACCTGCTGAAGCATGCGCAGGAAGTAGGCCGCAGTGAGGACTATGCCGATGACCGCGAAGGAGGACAACACGGGGAATACTTGGAAGCCGCCGAACAGGGACGTGAACTCCCCGACGAAGCCGGCCAGCCCTGGGAGTCCCAGAGACGCGAAGGATGCGAAGCCGATGGCTATGCCCAGGAACGGCACCGTCTTGATGATGCCACTGAGCTTGGCCATCTCCTTTGTGTGATACCGCTCGTAGACCATGCCGACTAGGAAGAAGAGCATGCCCGTGATGATTCCGTGGTTGAACATCTGCATGGCCGCGCCATCCAGACCTCCGGCCGTTCCGGCGGCGATGCCCAGCACGACGAAGCCCATGTGGCTGACCGAGGAGTAGGCGACCATCTTCTTGAGGTCCTTCTGGGTGAGAGCGACAGCGGCGCCGTAGACGATGGCTATCACGCCCAGCAGGGCGAGCCAGAAAGAGAATCGGTCGAAGGCCAGCGGCAGCGCCGGCAGCGAGATGCGCAGGAAGCCGTACCCTCCCATCTTGAGGAGGACTCCAGCCAGCAGGACGCTGCCCACCGTGGGCGCCTCGACGTGCGCGTCCGGCAGCCACGTGTGGAACGGGAAGATGGGAACCTTGACGGCGAAGCCCAGGAAGAGAGCCCCGAAGATCCAGCTCTGCATGTTGGCCGAGTAGCGGCCCGCCTGACCCCACTCGATGATCTTGAGCAGGTCGAAGGAGCGGGGACCGTTGAAGTACAGCAGCAGCAGTCCGAGCAGCATCACGACGGAGCCGACCAGGGTGAAGATGAAGAATTTCACGCTTGCGTAGCGCCGTCGCTCGCCTCCCCAGATGGCGATCATGAAGAACATGGGAACGAGCACGATCTCCCAGAAGACGTAGAACATCACGGCGTCCAAAGCCACGAACACGCCCAGCATCCCGACCTCGAGCAGCAGCAGCAGGAAGCAGAACGTCTTCACCTGCTCCTTGAGCCTCCACGTGTAGATCGCGCACAGGAAGGTGAGCAGCGCGGTGAGGAGCACCAGCGGCAGAGACAGACCGTCCATTCCCACGTGGTACGTCATGCCGATCACCGGCATCCACGGACGCTGCTCGACGAACTGCATCGCGGTGCCCGTACGGTAAGACATCAGCAGCATGACCGACCACACCAGCGCGGCGCCCGTGGCGACCGTCGTGACGGTCTTGATGGCGCTCTCGTACCGTGCGGGCACGCACAGCACGGCCAGCGAGAACGCCAGGGGCAGAAGGATCAGGATGCTCAGTGCCGGCAGTGCCGTCATGGTGTCAGCCACCTCGCAACGTAGAAGATAGTTATGCCGATCAGGAGCATGAACAGAGCGTAGTTCGCGACGGCTCCGGTCTGGAGCCGCTTGAAGAGCCGCGCCACCGTGACGGTCGCGCCACCCACGACCAGCACGAAGCCGTCGACGATGGAGACATCGAAACGACGCATCCACTCGGCGACGGCGTCGGGGAGACGAACGAACACCGCGTTATAGACGATGTCGAAGTCGACGCGAGCCAGCAGCTCCGAGCCCTTCATCACCGGGCTTACCACGAACGACTTCACGAGAGCGTCCACGTTGAGTTGATCCAGCAGCGCGCTGAGTTCGAAGACCGGTTTGAGGAACACTCCCGCATACAGGGGCTCAAGTCCGAACGGCGCGTCCGCTTCCACGGTGCCGGCCGCGCGCGACAGCCTTGCGCGCTGCTGGTCCCAAGCCACGTAGACGCCTGCTGCCGCAGCCACGGCTGAAAGTGCCATGAGCCAGAGGATGACGTGCTCGGTCTCCCCCGGCTCCAACAACTGGCCGAGAACCGGGTGCAGTCCCGGAAGGTTGATCAGACCCGCGAGGGCCGTGACCCCGGCGAGCACGAGCATCGGGGCGAGCATGAGCTTCGGCGACTCATGCGCGTGGATCTTCTCGGGCCCGGTGAACACCGTGAAGTACATGCGGAACATGTAGAAGGCGGAGAGCACGGCGTTGCCCAAGCCGAAGAAGAACAGAGCCCGCCCGCTCCCGTGAGTCCACACCTGAGAGCTCCAGAGAGCGGTCAGAATGGCGTCCTTGCTGAAGAAGCCGGCCAGCGGCGGGATCCCTGCCAGGGCCAGAGCGCCTATGAGGAAGGCGATGGCCGTCAGCCTCATCTTGCGCCAAAGCCCCCCCATCTCGCGAACATCCTGGGTCCCGGCCCCGTGGATCACAGACCCGGCCGACAGGAACAGAAGGCTCTTGAAGAAGCCGTGTGTTATCAGGTGAAAGACCGCCGCGACGTACCCGCCCGCACCCAGCGCGGCCATCATGTACCCGAGCTGGCTCATGGTCGAATAGGCCAAGGTCCGCTTGATGTCGGTTTCGATCAGGGCGAGCGCCGCGCCGAAGATCGCCGAGAATATGCCCGCGCCCGCCACGAAGGGCAGGAACCCCGATACCTCGAACAACGGGTAGGTCCTCGCGACCATGAAGACGCCCGCGGCGACCATGGTGGCGGAGTGCAGAAGGCCTGACACGGGCGTAGGACCCGCCATCGCGTCCGGAAGCCATATGTGCAGCGGGAACTGCGCGCTCTTGCTCACGGCGCCGCAGAAGAGCAGCCCGGCGACCACGAACATCCAGGTGTCGTGAGGCGCCTCTTCCACCGCGGCCATCAGCTTAGGGATGTCCAGCGTGCCGAACCGCGCGAGGAGCAGCATCACTGCGGCGAGAAAACCCATGTCTCCCACGCGAGTGGTGAGAAACGCCTTGACCGAAGCGCTGCGAGCCTCGGTGCGCTCGTACCAGAAGCCGATCAGCAGGAACGAGCAGAGGCCCATGACCTCCCAGCACACGAGCAGCATGAGCAGGTTGGACGATACGACCACTCCGAACATCGAGGCTGTGAACAGGGAGAACACCGAGAAGAACCAGGCGTATCGCGGATCCCCGTGCATGTATCCCGTGGCATACACGAACACCATGAGCGCGACGATCGCCACCATGCTCAGCACCGAGGCCGTCAGCCCGTTGACCAGCAGCCCGAAATCGACGCTGCGCCCGGCGATGGTCGCCCAGCGGAAGGTCGCATGGATGATGGGCTCTTCGCCGCCCTCTTCCAGCACGCGCGACAGCAGGTAGAGGGAGCCTCCGAGCGAGCCGATCAGGCCGAGTATCGCCATCGTCCCGGCGTGTCCGGATATCTTTCGGCCGAATGCAGCCAAGACCACGGAGACGAGCGCCGGAAGACCCGGCACCAGGACTGCGGTCATCAAGGTCGGTTCCATCTCAGCCGCCCAGAAGGTCGAGATGGTCGGTGGTGGCATCGCCGTGCCTGCGGAAGTAGAGCACCACGAGGACGAGGCCCAGACCGACCTCGGCCGCGCCGACGACGATGCAGAACGCCGTGAGGACCATGCCGGTCAGCCCCCCGTCGGGAAGGGTGCGCCCGATGCCCACGAAGGTCAGCCCCACGGCTGACATCATGAGTTCCAGGCACATCAGCGCCTGGATGAGGCTGCGTCTCGTGAGGAATCCCAGCAGCGAGATCAGGAACACGATCGTGGCCAACGCCACGAAATAGACCGGCGAGATCATCTAGCCGGCCTCCTTCGCAAGGTAGATCGCTCCCACGAGCGCTGCGAGGAGTACAACGGATGCGATCTCGAAAGGAGCCGCCTGCGAAGTCAGCAGGGCGCTCGCGAAGTCCCCGGTGGTCGCGGCTGCGGGGATCTTGGCTGGCACATCGCCCGCGAGCGGGGACAGAGTCTCGAAAAGCGGAACAGAGAATGCCGCCACCACCGCCGCGGCCAGCCATGATTGCCTCTGAAGGAGATCGTGGTAGGTCCCGATGTGAGCGCGCGTCAGCATCACGACGAAGAGCACGACCACGGTCACGGCCCCCGCGTACACGAAGATCTGGATCAGAGCGAGGAAGGTCGCGTCCAGCAGCGAGTACAGGCCGGCGAACGACAGGAGCGCCCCGCCGAAGAAGAGCGCGCTGTGCACGAAGTCCCGGCTGAACATCATGGCGAGCGACGTGGCGACGACGGAGAAGGCAAGTATCCAGAAGAGCGCTTGGGCGGCAAACGTGCTGTCGCTCATCCAGTCCCCTCCCCCGTCGGCTGACGCCGATCACGCTCTGTTGCATCCGCCGGCGGTCGGACCTGTAACGAGCACGACTCCAGGTCCCCCAGTGCGTCTTAGCGTACTGATTCGGCGAATCGCTGCTGTTCCCTGCAAGGCCCTTTGCGGAGCGTCACGGCATCTTGAAGGACCTGCCCGCCCGAGGCGCTAGTGGGTGACGAGCACGGGCAGCGGCGAGGAACGGATCACGTCCTGCGACACGCTGCCGAGCAGGATGTCCTCCCCCAGACCGCGGCCATGCGAGCCAAGCGTGATGCAGCTGGCGCCCACGGACGCGGCGGTGTCCAGGACGCCCTTCACGGGCGCGCCGATGACCAGTTGGGCGTGGGCCCGCAAACCGGTGTCACGAAGCTCCGCGGTCACGGCGGTCGCGATCCGCCTCAGGGACTCGACGCTCACCCCGTCGCGCTTCCCCGCGTCGTCCTCGCTGGTGACGTGAGTCACGTAGACCTCACCGATGGGAACATCGCGCAGCTCCTTGAGTTGCATGAGGCAGCGCTCGGACACGTCCGAGTAGTCTGTGGCGAACACGACGCTGTCGAGGAGTGTCGCGCCGAGTCGTTCGGCGTCCGCCGGTGTCCGCCCCCCCAGGAGCTTGAACGGCAGGAAGAGGACCGGCATGGATGCCCGACGGCCGATCGCCTCCGACGTGCTTCCTACAGCCAGCTCGTCCAAGGCGCTCTTGCCGCGAGTGCCGGTGACGATGAGAGTGACCTTCTCCCTCGCGGCGGCGGCGAGGGTCTCCTCGTGAGGCTCGCCGGTCGCGACCAGCCTCGTGACGGGGATGCCCTCGCTCTCTAGGATACCGCCCAGGCGGTCGAGCTTGTCTTGACCGTCCGCCTCTCGGCGAAGAGCCACGGCCCTTTCCATCCCTCTCACGCGCGCGGAATGGAGTAGCACGACCTCTTGGACCCCGTACCTCGAAAGTCCCCTGACGAAAGCGAGCACGAGCTCGTCGAACTTGCCCAGCTCGACCGGGATGAGAATTCGTTCGAACACGGGATCCCCCCTCGTGCGTCGGCGGCGCATGAGCAACTGTGGCGACGGCCGGCGAGGGCCGCCTCTGGAATCGTAGGGCAGAATGGCCGGGGCCACAACAGGCGGCGACTCCGGCCCCCCGGTCCCCCGTCCCGAATGGCGACAGGTGGCTTCCAGGCCTCTCAGTCCGGAGACGCCAGTGTCTCGATCTCCTCCATGAGACTGTCGACTATTGCCGACTCCGCAACCTTCCGGGTGGGCCTTCCCTTCACGAACAGCAGGCCGACTCCCCGGCCCGCCGCCACTCCTATGTCGGCGTCGCGGGCCTCTCCGGGGCCGTTCACGATGCATCCCATGACGGCGACCTTGATGGGTGCGCGTGATCCCGCAAGCCTGCGCGAGACCTCCTCGGCGATGGGGATCAGGTCGACCTCGCAGCGACCGCAGGTCGGGCAGCTGACGATGTCGGGACCGATGCGGCGTATGTCGAGCGCGGCGAGAAGGCTCCAGGCGACTCGCACCTCCTCGACCGGATCGGCCGTGAGCGAGACCCGGATGGTGTCGCCGATGCCGGCGTCGAGCAGTATGCCCAGGCCGGCGGCCGACTTGACCGTCCCGGCCATGATGGTGCCCGCCTCGGTCACCCCGAGGTGAAGCGGATACGGTATCCGATCGGCGAGCGCGCGGTACGCGTCCACCGTCGTCGACACGGACGATGCCTTGGCCGAGACCACAATGTCCTCGAAGCCCGAAGCGGAGACGCGCTCGCAGAAGGAGACCGCGCTGGCGACGAGCTTCTCCGAGAGCGGCCAGTCCCGGTCTTCGTACTCGGAGGCCAGCGAACCGGCGTTGACTCCGATGCGCACCGGGATGCCCGCCTCACCCGCCGCCGCGATGACCGCGTCGACTCGGGCCTGATCGCCGATGTTGCCCGGGTTGATGCGCAGCTTGGCGGCGCCGCGCCGCGCGGCTTCGATGGCGAGCGTGTGATCGAAGTGGATGTCGGCAACGACGGGGATGGCCGACCGCCGGCATACGATCCCGAAGCCGTCGAGGGCGTCCGCGTGAGGGATCGCGACGCGAACGATCTCGCAACCCGCGTCCGCGAGGCGTGAGATCTGCGCGAGCGTGGCCTCGGGGTCGCGGGTGTCGGTGTTGGTCATCGACTGAACAGCGATCGGGGCGCCGCCGCCGACGGCAACGCTGCCCACCGACACCTGGCGCGTGGATCTTCGCGGTTGCACGAGACTCCCCTATCGGCGCGTCGGGGCGGGGCCGGGACGGCGGGGCACTCGCGCGAGGCTGGCGGCGAGCGTCTCTAGCCGTTGACGACGTAGCGCATGACGTCAGCGTACATCAGGTAGAAGATCAGGGAGAACAGCAGCAGCGCGCCAACCGCGCTGAACGCGTAGGACACCTCACGCCGGAGCGGGCGATTCCGCAGTCTCTCGACGATCTCGAGGGCTACCTTCCCGCCGTCCAGGGGGGGTATGGGGAGGATGTTCAAGACGCCGAGTGACAGTGACAGTACCGCGAAAAGATACGCGTAGTTGATGGGCCCCTCTTTGGCGGCCTCGGCGGCGCCGTAGCTGATACCGACGACGCTGCTGGCATTGCGGACGGACTGCACGAACGTTCGCGGGTCTACCAGCCGACCGACCGCGACGAACACCAAACCGGTCCATTTCATGGAGTCGGTGAACGCCTCGAGCAGTGGGACCGGCACGTACTCCTGCGATACCCGCACGCCCAGGAACGGAGTCCCCTTCACGTCCACGAGGATGGCGGTGAGCACGTGCCGACCGTCCTGGCGTTTGACGATGAAGGCGACGGCGTCCCCGGGCTTGGAGGTGTGTATGACCGAACGAGCGGCGTCCCACGTGGCGATGGGCTTGCCGTTCACGGCGACGAAGGTGTCGCCGACCTTCATCCCCGCTCTCGCGGCGGGACTGCCCTTCTGGACCAGGTCGACGGTGCGGCTCGCCGTGGGGATCCCCCAGATGGAGAGCGTGACCGTGAGTATGAGGATCGCCACGACCAGGTTGAATATCACGCCCATCGCCAGGATCGTTATGCGCTTCCAGGTCTTCTGGCCCCGGTATACCTGACCGCGGATCCTGGACAGCATGTCGGTGTCGGTCTCGGCGCCCTCGCGCGCGACGAGCGGGCGATACACCGGCACGCCTCCTTCGTTCGCGGAGGCGGCCGCCCCGTAATCCTCGAGCGTGGTCAGGAGGGAGGATGCGCGATCCCGAGCTATCCCCAGCCCCGATGCCAGGGAGCCGGCGTCCAAGGAGGGCGAGTCGACCAGAAGCCCCAACGCAGGGCCGAGAAGATCGTCCTCAGATCCGGGCTCCATGCCGGCGATGCGGACGTACCCGCCAAGCGGTATGACCGTGACGCCGTAGCGGATGCCGGTGCGTCGGGACTGGAACCTGACCGCAGGGCCCGGCAGCCCGATCATGAACTCGTGCACCTTGACGCCGAAGATCCTGGCCGCGAGGAAGTGTCCCCCTTCGTGGACGACGACGAGGAGCGAGAACGTGATGACGCCCCAGAAGATGGCCATCACGCCTGTCGGCATGTCTGCGAACAGATCCATGAGATCCTCTCGATGCACGATTCCTATGCACAAAGTCGGACGTGCTCTAAGAGCAACGATCCTGCCGACTCGCGCCTCCGGCGAGGCTTCCCTATCGGCCGGCGACGGCCTCCGCGGCACGGGCGCGCGCCCATGCGTCCACTTCTTCGATCTGCGCGAAGGATTCCACTGGCCCTGTGTTGTGGGCCGCCATCACTGTATCCACCACACCGTCGATACCCGTGAAGGACAGTCTCGTGTCGAGGAATGCGGCAACTGCCACCTCATTGGCCGCATTCAGGACGGCCGGCATGGTCCCGCCGGCTCTGCCCGCCTCGAGGGCGAGGGTCAGACAGCGGAACGTGGCCGGTTCCGGTGACTCGAAACCCAGGCTCCCGACGGCGGCGAAATCCACCGGCGGGACCGGCGCATCCCATCTCTCCGGGAAGCTCAGCGCGTACTGTATGGGGACCCGCATGTCGGTGGCGCCCAGATGGGCCTTCACAGACCCGTCGCGGAACTCGATCATCGAGTGGATCGCCGACTGGGGGTGCACGACGATACTGATGTCGTCGTAGGCGACGCCGAACAGGTGATGCGCCTCGATCACCTCGAGACCCTTGTTCATCAGCGTGGCGGAGTCCACGGTGATCTTGGGACCCATGGTCCATCTCGGATGCGCCAGCGCCTCCGGTGGGGTGACGGCCTCGAGACTCGCTCTCGATCGTCCGCGGAACGGGCCTCCGGACGCGGTCAACCATAGCCTTGACATGGCGTCGGGCGGCTCGCCGAGCAGACACTGGAAGAGGGCGGAGTGCTCGCTGTCGACAGGGATGAGCCTGGTGTCGGATCTCGCGAGGGCCGCCGCGCCGCCCGCCAGCGGCATGAGAAGCTCGCCGCCCACGACAAGCGACTCCTTGTTCGCCAGGGCCAGCCGCGCCCTGGAGCGCAGCGCGGACTCGGAGGCCCGAAGCCCCGCTGCGCCCACCAGCGCGTTGAGCACCAGATCCGCCTCCGACAAAGCGGCCAGCTCGGCTACCGCGGCGCTGCCCGCAGGCGCACGACGACCCGTCGGGCAGATCGCCCAGGCCCGGCATCGAGGAGGGGTCGGCGAGCGCGACCCGGTCCACGCGGAAAGCCCTCGCCTGCTCGCCGAGGAGACGCGCGTTGGTGCTCGCCGCGAGGGCGACGATCCGTATGCGGTCCGGGAACCTCGCCGCCACATCGAGGGCCTGGCGTCCGATCGACCCGGTCGATC
The DNA here is from genome assembly GCA_963695385.1 of uncultured Coriobacteriia bacterium. GTDB lineage: Bacteria > Actinomycetota > Coriobacteriia > Anaerosomatales > PALSA-660 > JANYAK01. Next base: position 810,616 of record OY968780.1, on the reverse strand, counting down.
CCAGGATCGCGACCCGCAGAAGACCGCTCACTGTGCGGCGCCGAACGCCTGGAGGCCGAACGCGAGCATGTAGAACGCCACGACGGAGACCGTGATCGTGCTGTCTATGCGGTCGAGGAATCCGCCGTGACCGGGAAGGAGGCTGCCGGAATCCTTGACGCCGGCCTCCCTCTTCATACGGGACTCCGCCAGGTCGCCGACGGCGGCCGCTGCGGAGACCGCGAGGCCGATGAGCGCGAGCCACCAGACCGGGAAGCCCGTCTGGACGAAGAGGCCGAGTGCGAGCCATACCGCCATGGTGCCGGCGGTGCCGGCGGCCAGACCCTCCCAGGACTTCTTCGGGGAGACGTTCGGTGCGAGGCGGTGTCGGCCGAAGGACGAGCCGATCGCGTAGGCGAGGATGTCGTTGGCCCAAACGCTGACGAGTGTGGCGGCGACGAACTCGGTCCCCGAGTCCAGTTCCCGCATAAGGACGAGATGGGTCAGGGTGAATCCGATGTAGACGACCCCGAAGACGGTGACAGAGGTGTCCGACGTCGTTACCTGCGGGAATATGAGGTGCCAGACAAGAGCCGCCACGACGAGGGCCGCCAGGACGCCGGTCATGCCCAGAAGACCCTGCTGAGCGCTGGCCAGTCTGTCGGAGGACTGCGGGGCGTTCGCCAGGGTCCACGCCGTCGCCAGAGGCATGGCGGCAACCGCGAGCAGGCCGAACACCTCGTTGGGCTTTCGACGCTCGACCCGCGTGATCGCGTAGAACTCGGTCGTTGTCAGCACCGCGATGGAGGACGCGACCAGCGCCCACCACAGTCCTCCCTGGATGAGCGCGACCAGGACGATCGCAGCGAGCACCACGGCCGATACGGTCCGGATGCCGAAATCCTTGTACGGCCGCCCCTTCGGCCGATCGTTCTCCGGTGAGCTCATCTTCCGCCGAACCTCCGCTCGCGTTGCTGGTAGTCCACCACAGCCTGCAGGAAGTCGGCACGGTCGAAATCCGGCCACAGCGTATCGGTCACGTATATCTCCGTGTAGGCGATCTGCCACAGCAGGAAATTGGAGACTCGCCGCTCCCCGCTCGTGCGAACCAGCAGGTCCGGGTCCGGAATGCCCGCCGTGTACAGTCTGGAGGAGAGGAGGCCCTCGGTGAGGTCATCCGGCGCGAGCCTCCCCGCGGCGACGTCGTCGACGATCGAGCGGAGGGCGTCGAGCAGTTCCCCGCGGGCACCGTAGTTGAGGGCGACGATCAGGTCGAGGGTCCCGTTCCCGGCCGTCTCGGACATCGCGTCGCGGAAGGCCTGAGCGGTTGAAGGCGGCATCTCCTCGAGTCTGCCGATGACCCTGACCCGGACATCCTGCTTGTGGAGATCGGCCATCTTCGCGCTGAGGACATCCACGAAGAGGCGCATCAGAGCGGAGACCTCGTCGGCGGGACGGCTCCAGTTCTCGCTTGAGAAGGAGTAGATGGTCAGATAGCGGACCTTGAGTTCTATTGCCGCGGCTATGGCCTCTTCGATCGCCTTCGCGCCCGCCTTGTGGCCGGCGACCCGAGGCAGGCCACGCGCGGCCGCCCACCGGCCGTTGCCGTCCATGATCATCGCGACGTGCGCGGGCGTGCGCGCCGGATCGAACTGCTCAAGCAGCCCGCGTCCGCGCGTCGTGGAGAAGAACTGTCGGGTACTCGCCGTGCGCGCCATGCGGCCCCTAGACTTCCATGATCTCCTGCTCTTTACGCTTGAGCAGATCGTCTATCTCCTTGATGAGCGCGTCGGTGAGCCGCTGGACCTCGGCCTCCCCGCGACGCGCCTCGTCCTGGCCGATGTCGCCGGCCTTCTCCTGCTTCTTGAACGATTCGTTGGCCTCGCGCCGTGAGTTGCGAACCGCGACGCGGGCCGCTTCCGCGTAGTTGTGACACACCTTCACCAACTCGCGGCGCCTCTCCTCGTTCAGAGCCGGGAAAGGAACGCGCACCACGGTCCCGTCGTTGCTGGGGTTGAGACCGAGGTCCGATGCGAGGATCGCCTTCTCGATGGCGCCCATGACGGACTTGTCGTAGGGCGATATCACGAGCATCTGCGGCTCGGGCACGCTAACGCCGGCGAGTTGGAGCAGCGGAGTGGGCGCGCCGTAGTACTCCACGGTTAGCTTCTCGAGGATGGCCCCGGATGCGCGGCCCGTCCTGACGGTCGAGAACTCGTGCGCGAGCGCGGAGACCGCCTTGCGCATCCGTCCGTCCGCGTGGCTGATGATGGCGTCCGGCATCTAGCGTCCTCCTCTGACGATCGTCCCGACACGCTCCCCGCGCAAGGCTCGCGAGATGTTGCCGTCGGTGGTGATGTTGAACACGATGATCGGCAGGCCGTTGTCCATGCACAGCGAGATGGCCGTGCTGTCCATGACCTTGAGCCCCAGGTTCAGGACCTCCATGTAGGGGAGCTCCTCGAACTTGACCGCCTTGGGATTGGTGACCGGATCGGAGTCGTAGACCCCGTCGACCTTGGTCGCCTTCATTATGCAGTCGGCGTCTATCTCGAGCGCACGCAGAGCCGCGGTCGTGTCGGTCGTGAAGTAGGGGTTGCCGGTCCCGGCCGCGAAGATGACCGTGCGGCCCTTCTCGAGGTGGCGGATGGCGCGCCTTCGGATGTAGGGCTCGGCGACCGAGTGCATCTGGATCGCCGACATGACGCGGGTGATTATGCCGTGCTTCTCCAGGACGTCCTGGATGGCCAGCGCGTTCATCACCGTCGCCAGCATGCCTATGTAGTCGGCCTGCGCGCGCTCCATGCCCTTGGCCGTGGCGGCGAATCCGCGGAAGATGTTCCCGCCTCCGACGACGATGGCTATCTCGACCCCGGTATCACGCGCCATCCCGATCTGGTCGGCCAAGCGGTCGAGGACGACGGGGTCGATGCCGTAGCCGACGTCGCCCATGAGGGCTTCCCCGGAGAGCTTCAGCAGCACACGCTTGAATCGAGTCTCCGACATGCGACTTCCCTGCTCCTCGCGCCCGCTCAACGTAGGGGCGCCCCGATAGATTGTAGACGAGGCGGCCCCGGTAGAGGCCGCCTCGTTTGCCGAAACGTGGGAATCTGGCCGGGACGGGAGCGGCCTCTACTGCGCCGCCTCGTTCGCCCCGCCCAACACGAACCGCTCGAATCGCACGATGCTGAGCGACTTGCCGGTGCTCTTGGACGCCTCGGCGACCAGCTGCTCGACCGACTTGTCCGGGTCCTTCACGAAGGGCTGCTCGACGAGACAGACCTCCTTGTAGAACTTCTCGAGCCGGCCCACTGCGATCTTCTCCTGGATGGCTTCGGGCTTGCCGGACTGCGAGGCCTGGGCCTTGTAGATGCTGACCTCGTGCTCGACCGTCGCGGCCGGAACCTCCGCGCGTAGTACACATATGGGGCTTGCGGCGGCGATGTGCATCGCGACGTCCTTCGCCAAAGCGGCGACCGCCGGGTCGGAGATGTCTCCGCCGCCGATCTCCACCATGACTCCGATCCGCCCGAGCCCATGGATGTACGCGCCGATCATCCCGCCTGCAGGTACCTCGAACCTGGCGTATCGGCCGATACCCATGTTCTCGCCCAGCTTGGTGACCAGTTCTCCCAGCGCCTGCTCGACTGTGAGCGACGGGTTGCGCTTCCATTGCTGCGACATCAGCGCGGACGGGGGCGCGGTGATCCCCGATGGGGCGTCTACGGCCACCTGCTCGGCCACTGCTGCGACGAAGGTCTGGAACTCCGCGTTGCGGGCGACGAAGTCGGTCTCGCAGTTGACCTCAACGAGCGCGCCGATCTCGGCGTTGGGCGACACCCAAGCCGCGACCAGACCCTCGTTCGTCGCGCGACCGGCCTTCTTGGCCAGGTCGGCGAGCCCCTTCGTGCGGAGCACGTCGACGGCCTTGGCCATGTCGCCGTCGGCCTCCGCGAGCGCCTTCTTGCAGTCCATCATCCCCGCGCCGGTGATCTCGCGCAGAGCCTTCACCATCTCGGCTGTGATCTCCATGAGTGCTTTCACGCTCCCCGAAAGCGGCGTCGCGCGGATGCCGCGCGGCGCCTTTGATGTTCTCTTCCCGGTGACGCGCGGACTAGACGGCCGTGTCTTCCACGGTCTCCACGGCGTCGCCGCTCTCCTCGGTGGTGACAATACCCACGCCGGCCGAGTCGGAGGCATCCGCCCCGGGCTCGGCCGAGACGTCGGGAACCGGCGCCGACGAAGCGTCGGCAACCGGCTCGGCCGGGACGTCGGCAACCGGCTCGGCCGGGACGTCGGGAGCGGCCGCCACCGGTGCCGCGACGACCTCGGGCTCCAGGGTCTCCTCCGGATGGGTCGCCGCCCAGCCCTCGGCCGCGGCGTCCGCGATGACCCGGGTGATCAGGTTCACGGAACGGATGGCGTCGTCGTTGCCCGGAATGACGTAGTCGACGTCGTCGGGGTCGCAGTTCGTGTCGACCAGGCCGATGATCGGGATCTTCAGGCGACGCGCCTCCGCGACGGCGATGGTCTCGCGCTTCGTGTCGACGATGAAGACCGCGCCCGGCAGGTCGGTCATGTTCCGGATGCCGGAAAGGTTGGTCCCCAGCTTCTTGAGCTCGTTGCGAAGATGGAGGGCTTCCTTCTTGGGGAGCCTGGCCAGTGTCCCGTCCGCCTCCATCGCCTCGAGCTTGGCCATACGCGCGACGCGCTTGCGCATGGTCGCCCAGTTGGTGAGCATCCCGCCCAGCCAACGCTGGGTGACGAACGGCTGTCCGGAGCGGGCGGCCTCGGCAGCGATGGGCTCCTGGGCCTGCTTCTTGGTGCCGACGAACAGGATGTGGCCACCTCGGCCCGTGATGTTACGGACGAAACGATAGGCGGCGTCGATCTCGCGAAGGGTGCGCTGAAGATCGACGATGTAGATGCCGTTGCGCTCCGTGAAGATGTAGGGCTTCATCTTCGGGTTCCAGCGGCGGGTCTGGTGCCCGAAATGCACACCAGCTTCCAACAGGTCTTTCATGGACACGACAGCCATGACGCTTCCTCCTTGACAGAGCGGTTATTCCTCCGCCCGCGTCTTCCCCTCAGTGTGTCTGCGCGACCGTACCGGCGTCAGCGGTAGGGCACCTCGCGCGAGGGTCGGCGGGCGTGCGTGATTGAAGAGCGCGGGTAGTGTACCACCGGCGGTTCAGAGTCGCAAAAACGGTCGGGCGATGTGCCGGCGCTACTTGACGAGCAGGCTGCCGAACACCATCCGCATCCCGCAGGAGAACCTGTACTCACCGGAAGGAGGACCGGCAAGGGGCAGAAGCGCTAGGGACAGGTCCCCTCGGCCCGGGAGCGACCGGCTGCTAGAACTCCCGGCCGCAGGCGGGGCAGACGAGGTGGGCGTCGTACCATCCGCTGCGCTCGGCCTGCGGAACGAGTTCGAGGGCCAACTCGACCTCGCATGTCGGGCACCAGAAGCGCTTGACGAGCTTCGCGTGCTGCGCGAGGGCATCGGCGTCAGCCTCGCGGTCCTTGACCAACACGCGGAATGCGGTCTCGTCTGAAGCGGACCGGACGACTCGATCGAGGGTCTCACGGATCTTGACGGCCACGTCGACGGGCTTGGCTGCGTTCTTGATCAGGTAGTCGTCCGCCCCGATGTCCATGCATTGCTGGATGTCGCTCTCCTGCCCGAGGTTGGACAGGACTATGACCGGAACGGTCTTGGTGCGCGGATCCCGCTTGAGCGCTTCCAGGCATTCCAAGCCGCTCATTCGCGGCATCACCAAGTCAAGCAGTATGAGATCGACATGCTGGGATCGGGCCAGGTTCAGGCACTCCAGTCCGTCGGAGGCCTCGAGGACCCGGTAGCCCTCCTGTGAGAGCTTGTCGGTATAGATGCGGCGCAGGAGTTCGGTGTCTTCCACGACCAGGATGGACTCGCCAGCCACTCTGACCTCCGAACGTTCAGACCGCTGGAGCGTATCCGCGTGCTGAGTGCAACCGTGCTCTCAGACGCAGGACCGCCTTGGTGTGAAGCTGACTGACCCGAGACTCTGTGACGCCGAGCACCTCGCCGATCTCCCTGAGGGTCAGGCCCTCGTAGTAGTACAGGGCTATCACCAATCGCTCGCGCTCCGGCAGACGCTCGATCGCGGTCGCCAGGATCGTCTTCATCTCCTCGGACTCGAACATGATGACCGGGTCCTCGGCGGAGTCGTCTTGGACCGTGGACAGCAGGTTCGTGCCGTCGCTCTTGTCGCCGCTGGGCATCCACAGTTCCTCGAAGGATGCGACCGACGTGTACGCCAGCTTCGTGAACGCGTCCTGGAGTTCCTTGTCGGAGATGCCCATCTCGGCGGCGACCTCGACGTCGGTGGGCGTGCGCATCAGCCTGCCTTCGAGTGCGATGTAGGCGCGCTCGATGTCGCGAGCCCGGGCGCGTACGCTTCGCGGAACCCAGTCGAGGGCGCGGAGTTCGTCGATGATGGCGCCCTTGATGCGCGCGATGGCATACGTCTCGAACTTGATCCCGCGCTCCATGTCGAACTTCTCAAGGGCGTCTATGAGCCCGAAGATGCCGTAGGAGATCAGGTCGGCGTTCTCGACGGTCTGGGGCAGGTTGACCGACACTCGCCCCGCCACGTACTTGACCAGCGGCGAGTAGTGGAGGATCAGGTGCTCGCGCGCGTCCTGATCACCGTCCTCCTTGAACGACGACCACAGCGACTCGAGGTCTGCCCGCGGCTGCGCCTGCTTCATCTGGAGGCCCCTTCAGACGGCGTCCGGGCTCTGGGATGCGAGTCACGATGTACGGACCTCAACCGTTTTGCACTCAGGTGAGTGTAAGTCTGGGTGGTCGAGAGCGCAACGTGACCGAGGAGTTCCTGCACGGTGCGCAGGTCGGCTCCGCCCTCCAGGAGATGCGTGGCGAATGTGTGCCGCAGCGCGTGCGGCGTCAGTCCGGAAGGTCCCGAGACCATGTCCATGTAGCGTCTCATCATGCGGCGCACGCCGCCGTCAGCCAGACCGGTGCCGATGCGATTGATGAACAGCGCGGTCACCCCTGCGTGCCTCACCAGGGCGGGTCGCCCGTTTCTCATGTACTCGTCCAGACGGCGGACGGCCATGCGGTGCAGAGGCAGGATGCGCTGTTTGGAGCCCTTGCCGGTGACGCGCACCTGCGCCCCCGGCAGATCGATGTCCCCAAGGTCCAAGGCGCAGACCTCGCTCACTCTCGCTCCCGTGGCGTAGAGCAACTCGAGCACTGCCGCGTCGCGCAGGCCGACCGGAGTCATCAGGTCTGGAGCCGCCAGGAGTTCGAGCAGCAGGTCCGACGCGAAGACCCGCGGCAGACGTGCGGGCATCTTGGGCGTGGCCACGACAGCCGCCGGGTCGATGCCGGACAGGCCCTGTTCGTTGAGGAACGAGAACAGCGACCGGATCGCCGACAGGCGCCGGGCGATCGTGCGCCTCGAGTAGCGAGCACCATCCATCTCAGCGAGATAGCCGCGCAGCGTCGCCGGCTTCAACGACAGCGGGTCGATGCCTTCGCGTTCGCACCACTCCAGGAAGCGGGCCAGATCGGCTGCATACGCGCGGACCGTCTGCGGGGAGAGGGCGCGCTCCACTCGAAGGTTCGTGAGGAACCGGTCGACGAGCGCGGATGCCTCGTGAGGATCGTGAGTCATAGCCCGAACCCCTCCAGGGTGCGATGCGCGGCGGCGGTATCGAGGTCTTCGCGGTCCGCGAGGAATGCGGCCAGAGCGGCTTGACCGCGAGCCGCGAGCGCGGACCGGCGCTCGCGCTTGTCGCGGATGGCGACGTCCAACTCGGGCAGCAGGCCGAAGTTGACGTGCATCGGCTGGTACTCGGTGGTTTCCGGGTCGGTGGCGTAGGAGAGCAGGGAGCCGAAGGCCGTCTCCTTGGGCAGTCGCACGGGAGGTGCGCCGATCGAGGCCGCGTACGTGCCCAGGGCGGCGACCAGCCCGCCCGCGGCCGCCTCGAGATAGCCCTCTGTTCCCGCGAGCTGGCCGGCAAGACGGACGCGGGGCTCCGTTCGCACGGCGAGATCGCTGGTGACAAGACGAGGGGCGTCCACGAAGGTGTTTCGATGCATGACGCCGTAGCGCAGGAACTCGGCGGAACCGAGGCCGGGGATCAGCCTGAAGACTCGTCGCTGCTCCGCGAAGGTCAGGTTGGTCTGGAAGCCGACGAGGTTGTAGGAATTGCCCGAACGGTCTTCCGGGCGCAGCTGCACGACCGCCCACGGCCGGCGTCCGGTGCGCGGATCGGTGAGTCCCACGGGCTTCATCGCGCCGAATCGCGGGGCGTCCCTCCCCCTGCGTAGGACCTCCTCGATCGGCTGACACGCTTGGAACAGCTCGCCTGTCTCGAAGTCCTTGAGAGTGACCCGTTCGGCCGACACCAGGGCATCGGCGAACGTGTCGTACTCGACTCGGTCCATCGGGCAGTTGACATAGTCAGCTCCTTCGCCCTTGTCGTAGCGGGAGGCCGCGAAGCACACCTCGCGGTCCAGCGATTCGCCGCTGACTATGGGTGCGGCCGCATCGAAGAAGGCCAGACGCCCCTCGCCGAGGAGGCGCGAGAGGGCGGGCTCGAAGGCTGGGCTGGTCAGCGGACCGGTCGCGACGATCACGGCTCCGTCGGGCAGATCGCGAACCTCCTCGCGCACGATGGACAGCGCCGGCATCGCCGAGAGCGTGACGGTGATCGCCTCGGAGAACCGGGAGCGGTCGACCGCAAGCGCGCCACCCGCTGGAACGGCCGCCGCGTACGCGCAGGCGAGGACGAGGCTTCCCAGCGAGCCGAGCTCGCTCTTGAGCATTCCCGGAGCACTCGCGGGATCGGCGGACTTGAGGGAATTGGAGCAGACCAGTTCCGCCAGTCCTTCGGTGTGATGGGCCGGACTGGGGACCACCGGACGCATCTCGTAGAGGGTGGTGGGAACGCCCCGCGCCGCGAGCTGGAATGCGGCCTCCGAGCCCGCGAGGCCTCCACCGACGATCGTGACGCCCGTCTCTCCACACCCCTTTCGAGAAGTCCTTCCGGCCAGCCGGCAGACGGGCCGGTGAGCAGTTGCATTGTAGCGTCATCAGCTCGAACACGCGCCGTAGCGGCCGTCCGGGTATCGAGCCACGATGTGTCTGGCCTCGAGCAGCGTGAGTGTCCGCGCGATGGCCACGATATCCTCGCCCAGGGACCGCGCCGCATCGTCGGGGCGCATGGGATCCGCGAGGAGGGCTGCCGCCAATCGGCCCGTCTTCGGGTCCAGGTCGCTCAGGTCCGCGCAGGGAGAGGCATCGCTTGGCACGGGATCATCGACGAGGCCCGCTGCCCTCAACGCGTCCGCCAGGTCCGATATGTCGGTGATAGCCGAAGCGCCCTGACGGATGAGCCGGTTGCAGCCACGCGAGTTGGCGAAGAAGATCGAGCCCGGAACGGCGACGACGTCACGACCGGCCGCGAGGGCATGGTCGGCGGTGCTGAAGGTGCCGCTTGGCAGTCCCGCCTCCACGATGAGAACGACTGCGGCGAGCCCGGCGATTATCCTGTTCCGCCTCGGGAACGCCCATGCGGTGGGTCCGATGCCCCACGCGACCTCGGATACGACCGCGCCTCTGCGGCGTATCTCCGACAGCAGGCACGATGCGGCTCGCGGATAGTCTACGTCCGCGGCGCAGCCCAGCACCGCGACCGTGTCCCCCCCGGCGTCGAGCGCGGCACGATGGGCAGCCTGATCACACCCGGCGGCGGCGCCCGAGACGATCGTCACCCCCCTCTCCGCGGCCCACGAGGCGAACAGCCGTGCACACGAGAGTCCATACGGGGTTGCGCGCCGCGAACCCACGATAGCGAGCCCGGGCCGGATGAGCGAGCCGTCTCCCACGCCGAAGAGGATCTGGGGCGGCTGGGGTGACTGCTCCAGGCATGGCGGGAATTCCGCGGAGTGGCGTCTGAGTTCCCAGCGTGGGGGCGTCCCGGCCGTCATGCCAGCGGCGCCCGATAGGAGGCCGCCTCCATCACGTGCTCGTCTGCGACCCTCGATACGCCGGCGAGGTCGGCGGCGGTGCGCGCGACCCTCAGCAGACGAGTGACGCCGCGTCCCGAGAGCCGATACGCGCGAGCGCACGATGTGACCGATGCGCGAGCGCTGCGCGTGAGCAGGCAGGCACGCAGTAGGTCCAGTCCGGCCAGGTCGCGGACCGGCTCGCCGCGCTCGGATGCGAAGCCTCGCGCCCGCTGGACTCTGGCGCGAACGTCAGCGGAGGACTCGCCGCGAGGCACGGTCAGAAGGTGCTCGGGATCCACTCGGTCTATGCGAAGGGAGAGGTCGATCCGATCCAGCAGGGGGCCGCCGACCCGGTTGTGGTAGCGGGCTATCAGCGACTCGGGACACGAGCAGCGGGAGCGGTCGCCGTCTCCGAGGTATCCGCAAGGGCATGGGTTCATGGCGGCCACCAGGGTGAAACGCGCGGGATAGCAGACTCGCCCCTCCGCCCGCACCAGAGCGACGATCTCGTCCTCGAGAGGCTGCCGAAGCGCCTGAAGCGCATGAGGACCGAACTCGGCCAGCTCGTCGAGGAAGAGGACGCCGTTGTGCGCCAGGCTGGCCTCTCCCGGTCGGAGGGGCGCGCCGCCGCCCACGAGGCCGGCAGGCGAGGTGGTGTGATGCGGCGCCCGGAACGGGCGGACACCGGCGAGCACCACGGATTCATCCAGGCCCGCGACCGAATGGACGATCGCCGTCTGCAGCGCCTCGTCGGGCTCCAGTGGCGGCAGGATCCCGGGCAGGCGACGGGCGAGCATGGTCTTGCCCGCTCCCGGCGGGCCCAGGAGCAGAACGTTGAGACCCCCCGCGGCCGAGAGCTCGAGAACCCTCTTGCCGGACTCCTGTCCGACCACGTCTCGCAGGTCAGGTCCGCATGAGTCGAACAGCGACTGAGTCCGAACACGGATGGCGCTCTCGTCAGGCAGCCCACGACGGAACTGGCTGAGGCATTCGGCGGGGTGGTATACGAGCCCGGGCACGGTGGCCGCGGAGGCGCTGCACTCTGCGGCGCCGGTGAGCGAGTCCCCCGCGGCAACCGCCGCCACCGCATGCGCGAGAGCACCTGGCACCGAACGCAGACGCCCGTCGAGCGAGAGCTCGCCTACCGCACGCACGCCGTCGAGTGAGCGCCTCGGCACTTGCGAGGTGGCGACGAGTATGGCCAAAGCGATGGGGAGGTCGAAGCCGGTGCCGTGCTTTCGCACTGGCGCGGGCGCCAGATTGACGACGATCCTGGCGTTGGGGAAGTCGAACCCGCTCGCACGCACGGCCGCTCGTACGCGGTCGCGCGCCTCCATGACCGCGGCGTCTCCGAGGCCGACGACCGAGAAGGCGGGCAGCCCGGCCCCGACGTCCGCCTGCACTTCGACCGGCAGCGCCTGGACCCCGGAGAGCGCGAAGGTGCCGACGACCGCCTGCGTCATGCGGCGACCTCGAAGGCTCCCCGGTAGTGTCTCAGCAGAGCTCGATCCGCGGACAGGATCCGGATGGCCACCACGTCGAAGCGCACGGAGTCCGTGCCGGCGCCCATGGAGGCCAGGTAGACCTCCGCCAGTCTCGCTATGCGGCGCTGCTTAGTCGGCGAGACGGCCTCCTCGGCGGTCCCGGCCCTCTCGGACCGGCGCGTCTTGACCTCGCACAGCACGAGCGTCGCGCCGTCTCGCGCGATGATGTCCACCTCGCCGATGGAGCACCGCCAGTTCCGGGCCTCGATCGACATGCCCACACGTTCCAGGTACGCGGCCGCCGCGTCCTCGCCGCGGCGGCCCATCTCCTTGCGGTCCATGGAGACCACCTCCGCGGCCCAGTGTGGGACCGCCGACTTAACGGGGCCCGACCCGCTCCGAAACGTCGTCTCGGAGGTGTCGCGTGGCGTGCGAGGAAGTCGAACACGGCGAAGCGAGAGGAGGGAGCAAGTCGGCGCCCGATCTCCCGCGGAGAGATCAGAAGATGGTCATGTTCGAGCACGGAGCGAAGGATCGGCGGTGTATCGGAGACGGACCCAGGGATGCCAAGGCGGCGAGGTGCTCTGCTGTGCCGTATCCCTTGTTGACCTCCAGCCCGAAACCCGGATGCGTGGTCGCGTAGGTCCGCATGAACGCGTCGCGCTCCACCTTGGCGACGACCGAGGCGGCCGCTATGCACGCGCAAAGCGAGTCGCCCCCCACGACCGCCGTGGCCGGGATCTCCATTCGGGCGTCATTGCCGTCCACGAGAGCGTGTCCGACGCGGACATCGAGATGCTCCAGAGCGCGGCACATGCCGAGCCTCACGGCCTCCCGGATGCCCACGGCGTCGATCTCCTCGGACGAGACGTGCACCACGCAGACCGAACGCGCTCGGGCGCGGATCTCCGCCGCCACCTGTTCGCGACGCTTGGGGAGCAGGCGCTTCGAGTCGTCGAGACCTTCGAACCTGCAGTCCACGTCCATGACCACGGCCGCGACCGTCAGCGGACCAGCCAGCGCTCCTCTGCCCACCTCGTCGACGCCCGCCACGATCTCTACCCCGCTGGCATGGAGTGCCAGCTGGTGTGCGGCGAGGCGGTCCAACCGGGCGTGCTCGGCCTTGACCGCCGCCGACTGCTTCCGCCAACGGACGGCCAGCGCGCGGACTCCCGCGAGAGGATGTGCGTCCATCTCCGCGAGCAGGCGGGCGCGCTGGCGGGGCGGGCAGGAATCGAGCTTGGATGCCCACTGCCGGACGCCATCGCGCGGCGCGACCATCCCTACAGCGTCCGGATGCGACCGAGCGGCCAGTAGATGACGAACGCCCTGCCCAGGATCCCGGAGACCGGCTGCGGGCCGATGTAGCGGCTGTCCTCGCTGTTGGTGCGGTTGTCCCCCATCAGGAACACCATTCCTTTGGGGACGTCGATCGGGGCATCCGAGTCGTAGTGATCGGGAAAGAGCTTGTTCACGTACGGCTCGACGAGGGCCTTGCCGTCCACGTAGACCTTCCCGTCGCGTATGTCCACGGACTGCCCGCCCACGGCCACGATGCGCTTGATGAAGTCACGAGAGGTGTCGGTGGTCGGCACGAACACGACCACATCGCCCGCCTTCGGTGCAGCGAGTCTGTAGGCGAACTTGCTGACCAGCACGCGATCGCCTATCAGCAGCGTGGGTTCCATCGATGACGACGGGATCATGAAGGGCTGTACGACGAAGGTCCTGACGCCCAGCGCCAGAAGCGCGGCCAGCCCGACGAGAACGACCATCTCTGCCAGCCACCGGCCGAAGGAAGGCGTCGATGCGCCCTCTTTCGATTCCCGATCGCCGTCGAGCGGTGTGGACCAAGGCGCGTCAGGAGGCGTTTCGAAGGACAGGGACGGCGTGTCGCCGTCCCTGCCGGGCAAGTCCTGTGATTGCCGGTGCTCGTGCACGCGCAGCCGTCCTAGTAGCGCTTCTCCTTGAGGCGTGCCGCCTTGCCGATCTTGTCGCGCAGGAAGTAGAGCTTGGCGCGACGGACCTTGGCGCGAGAGACGATCTCGATACCGACTATCTTGGGCGAGTGGACCGGGAACGTCCGTTCGACGCCCACGGCGAAGCTGATCTTGCGGACGGTGAATGTCTCGCGAGACCCCGCTCCGTGGCGGCGGATGATCACGCCCTGGAACACCTGTACGCGTTCCCGCGTGCCTTCGACGACCTTGTAGCTGACCTTGACGTTGTCGCCGACCTGGAAGTCCGGAAGGTCATCGCGCAACTGCTGCGCTTCGAGTGCCTTGATCCTGTTCATATCCGCAGTCCTTCATGGTGTGCTGGAGGTACGCTCGGCGTACCGGGGCTGACGGTGACACGAGTGGACAGTATAGCCGCCGCCAAGCGGGCAGGCAACGAGCCCTTCGAAGGTCGCGGGAAGAGGCCGGTTCGAGATCAGATCCCGAACGTCGAACCGAGCCTGCCGATCGGCCAGTAGACGACGAAGGCCTTCCCGTGAACGCCGGTGACCGGCTGAGGACCGATGAAGCGGCTGTCCTTGCTGGAGGTCCGGTTGTCCCCCATCACCCAGACCGTGCCGGGCGGGAGCTTGATCGGCATGGGCACGGTTCCGAGTTCCGTCGGCGTGCCGTGTGTGTAGGGCTCGATGAGCGGGCGACCGTCGACCCACACCCGGTCGTCGTGGATGTCCACCGTCTGACCGCCGACGGCGATGACGCGCTTGATCAGCATGGGCGTCTCGCCGGTCGGGTCGTCAAGCACGACGACGTCGCCGTAGCCGGGCTTCTCGAAGAGATAGACGAACTTGTTGGCGAGAAGGTGATCGCCCAGTTGGATCGTGGGGAGCATCGATCCGGTCGGCACCACGAAGGGCTGAACGACGTAGGTACGCACCAGTTGTGCGAGTGCGAACGCCAGCACGAGCATGACCACGAGTTCGACGACCTGCCCGATCACCGATCGCTTTCGGGTGTCCGTCTCGCGCCCGGGCTCCTCTTCGGCGGGGGCTTCCACCCAGCTGGACTCGTCAGTCACTCTTCCTCCTCCTGTACGGCCGCGACACGCGCGAGCTCGTTTTCGGCCGTGTTGGCTTCATCGGTCGTCAAGCCCGCGCGGGCGAGCAGGTCAGGTCGAAGCCGCGCGGTCCTTCTGATGGCCTGTTCGCGTCGCCAGCGGGCGATTCTGGCATGGTCGCCGGAAAGCAGGACCTCGGGTACGCTCATGCCCTCGAACGAGGGGGGCCTGGTGTAGTGAGGGTACTCGAGAAGCCCCCAGGAGAAGGACTCCTCGGAGGTGGAAGCGCAGTCGCCGAGCACCCCCGGCAAGAGCCGGCACACCGAGTCGAGGAGCACCATGGCGGGAAGTTCGCCGCCCGTGAGCACATAGTCGCCGATGGAGACCTGGAGATCGGCCAGGGATCGGACGCGCTCGTCGACGCCCTCGTACCTCCCGCACAACAGGATCAGGCGCTCCTTCGTGGCCAGATCCTCCACGAGACTCTGGGTGAGCGGTATCCCCTGAGGGGTCATGAGGACCACGAACGGCTTCCTGTCGTCGAGCTCGCTGACGCCGCGCACCGCGTCGAAGAACGGCTCGGGACGCATGACCATCCCCGGCCCGCCGCCGTAGGGTGCGTCGTCGACCTGTCTGTGGACGCCCGGAAGCGCCCACTGGCGAAGGTCATGAGAGAAGAACTCGAGGACTCCGCGCTCTCGGGCTATGCCCAGCATGGAGACGGACAGCACAGGTTCGAACACCTGAGGGAAGATGGATACCGCGTCGACTCGCATGTCTCACTCGTCCTCAATGAGGCCCGGGAGCAGGCGCACGTTCGCCGTCATGTCGTCCCAGTCGATCCGGTCGATGACGTCGGGGATGTCCGGTATGAGGACCTGACCGAACGGCCCTTCCTCGACGACCCACACGTCGTTGGCCCCGGTGACGATCACATCGGTCACGACTCCGAGATCGCCGCGCCGCACGTCGGCCACGCGAAGGCCCACGGGGTCGGGTTCCTCGTCTCGAGGAAGGACCTCGAGCGGCACGTCGGACTCCAGCGCCATCACTGTCGTGCCTCGCAACAGCGCGGCGGCATCCGGGCCGTCCACACCCTCCAGCTTCACCAGCGGGCCTTTGGGTCCGGGCCTCACTCCGGTGATGACCGAAGTGCGAATCTCCCGGGGAGGCGGTACGAACCAGACGCGGACACCCAGGAGACGCTCGGTTGAAAGGCCGCGGGTGATGGCCACCGACACCTCTCCCGCGAGTCCGTGCGTCTTGACGATCCGTCCCAGCGGGACGAAAGCCGCCGGGTCCATGTCCGCTATCCCAGTATCTCCACGTCGACGTGCGAGTCGGCTGTCGCGGCGGCCGCGCGCGCGAGCGTGCGAATGGCCTTGACGATACGGCCCTGTCGGCCGATTAGCTTCCCGATGTCGTCCGGCGCTACCGAGACCTCGAACAGCAGGTCGTCGCCGTCGTGCTTCTCGACGATCACGACCTGGTCGGGATCGTCGACGAGAGCGCGCACGAGGTAGGTGACCAGTTGGGTCGTGTCCGCGGCCATGGCGCGCGCCTACTCGGCGGGTTCTGCAGCGGGGCCTTCGTCTGCCTCGGTCTCGGCGGCGGCTTCCTCTGCCGGAGCCTCATCCGCCGGAGTCTCGACCGGCGCCTCTTCCGCGGTGGCTTCCTCCGCGGTCGTCTCGGCGGCGCTCGCCTCTACCGGCGCCCCTTCCGCAGACACCTCGACCGGAGCTTCAGCCGGCGTCTCTGCCGGGGTCTCTTCGGCGGGGGCCTCGGCGACAGCCTCGGCAACGGGAGCAGGCTCGGGAGCGGGTTCGGCGGCCTTCTTGGCTGCCGCCTCCTTCTTGGCCACGGCCTTCTTCGATAGCTTCTGGCCCGACTTCACAGGGGCGGTGGTCTCGCCCTTCGCAATGGCGATCAGCTTGGACGCCACCTCGGTGGGTATCGCGCCCTTGGCGATCCACGCCTCGGCCTTCTCGACATCGAGTTCGACGGTCGAAGGCTGCGTACGCGGGTTGTACCGTCCGATTATCTCGATGAAGCGACCGTCACGCGGGGAGCGCGAGTCGGCGACGATGACGCGATAGAACGGCGCCTTCTTGGCGCCGGCGCGCGCCAGGCGGATCTTGACTGCCAAGACTTTCACCTCCGGAAAGGGCCGCGGGGACTTGCCACCGCAGCCACTGACGAGCAAAGCGACTGCTTATGATAGGGCACAGGTACGGGCGGGTCAAAGCAGGTTCGGCAGACCGGTCCGGGCGCGGGGAAGGTCGGACTTCACATGCCGCCGAATCCCCTGGGCATCCCGGGCATGCGCCCCTTGTTCTTCATCATCTGACGCATCATCTTCTGAGCCTCGGCGAACTGCCGCAGCAGCTGGTTCACTTCCTGGACGGTCGTTCCCGACCCGGCGGCGATCCGCGCCCGGCGCGTCCCGGAGATGATCTGAGGTTTGCGCCGTTCGCCCGCCGTCATCGACTGGATGATCGCGCTGGTGCGGTCGATCGCGCCCTCGTCGATCTTCGCGTCCTTGAGCGCCGCGCGGTTGCCCCCCAGGCCCGGGATCATGCCGATGATGTCCTCCAGGGAGCCCATCTTGCGGAGCTGCTGCATCTGCGCGAGGAAGTCGTCGAGCGTGAATTCCGACTTGCGGAGTCGCTGCTCCATCTCGGCCGTGGCCTTCTCGTCCGAGACCGCCTGAGCCTTCTCGATGAGGGAGACCACGTCCCCCATTCCGAGGATGCGTCTGGCCATCCCGTCGGGCCGGAACGGCTCGAGCGCATCGAGCTTCTCGCCGAGCCCTACGAACTTGATGGGCTTGCCGGTCACCGCCCGCACCGAGAGCGCGGAGCCGCCCCGGGCGTCTCCGTCGAGCTTGGTCACGATCACGCCGTCGAAGTCGACTCGCTGCGCGAAAGCGGACGCCGCAGTCACCGCGTCCTGTCCGGTCATGGCATCGACGACCATGAGGACCTGGTCGGGTCGCAGCGCCGTCCTGATCGCCGACGCCTCGTCCATCATCGCCTCGTCGACATGAAGCCGGCCGGCCGTGTCCACCACGACGACGTCCCGCATCTGGGCGACGGCCGCCTTCACGCCGGCCTTCGCGATCGCGACCGGATCGTCCCCCTCGGCTCCGCGGAACACCGGGATGTCGAGTTCCCGGCCGAGAGCCTCGAGCTGATCGATCGCGGCGGGACGGTAGGTGTCGCAAGCGACCAGAATGGGCCGCCTGCCCTGCTTGCGAAGCAGGTTCGCGAGCTTGGCCGCCGCGGTGGTCTTCCCGGATCCCTGGAGGCCCACCAGCATGACGACGTTGGGGATCCGGCCCGAGAAGGCAAGCTTCGACTCGCCGCCTCCCATGAGGTCGATCAGTTCGTCGAGGACTATCTTGACCACCATCTGGCCGGGCGTGAGCGAGCCGGCGACGTCGGCGCCCACCGACCGTTCGCGCACGCGCGCGACGAACTCCTTGACGACCTTGAAGTTGACGTCCGCCTCGAGCAGGGCCATGCGGATCTCCCGCATCGCGGCATCAACGTCCGCCTCCGATAGGCGGCCCCGGCCAGTCAGTCTGTCGAACACGCCCTGCAGGCGCGCGGTCAGGTTCTCGAACATGTCACTCCAGATGTGCGAAGGCTTCCGGTCCGTGAGTCCCGGACGACCCGGAAGGCTCTGGGAAAGGTCAGGGGGATGGTACCACTCGCATACGGGTGACGGGCGCCCACACGGCGACGACGCGACCGTGTATGGCCGCGATCGGAAGCGGGCCGATGAACCGGCTGTCCAGGGAGACGCTCCGGTTGTCGCCCATCACGAACACCGTGCCTGTGGGAACCCGTCCCGAGAGGTGCTGACCGGTCTCGGGCGCCGCGAGGATGCGGTGGGGAAACGGCTCGGCGGCACCGTTGACGAGGGCGTGGTCGCCGTCGATCGATACGATGTCGCCGGGCAGACCGACCACGCGCTTGACTATCTCCTCCGATGTCGCGTCGTGCGTCCAGGTCAGCACCACGATGTCGCCGCGTTTCGGCGCTATCCGGCCGCGCGTGATGAGGAGGTACTCGCGGCTGAAGAGCGTCGGTTCCATGGAGGGTCCGTCGACCTTGGCGACGTCGTAGAGGACGTAGAGCGGGACGACGATCGCGAGCAGGATCGCCAGCAACGGCAGCAGCAGGCGAAGCGCCTGTCGATGCGACCTCAACTGGACGGGAGTGAGCCCCTCCGGATCGGGTAGTGCCATCTATCCGGCCACCATCGCCCGCGCGAACTCGGTGGGGTCGAACAAGTGAAGGTCCTCGAGGGTCTCGCCGACTCCGACGCGCACTATCGGCAGCCCCAGATCGCGGGCGACGGCGACCGCGATACCGCCCTTGGCGGTGCCGTCCAGCTTGGTGAGCACGACTCCATCCAGTTCCAGAGCCTCATCGAACGCCCGCGCCTGGACGAGGCCGTTCTGTCCGGTCGTGGCGTCCATGACCAGCAGGCTGCGCACGGGGAACGTGCTCTGCGAACGAGCGACGCGCTGCACCTTGCGGAGTTCCTCCATGAGGTCCGTCGACGTGTGCAGCCGGCCGGCCGTGTCGATGAGGACCAGGTCGGCCCCGCTCGTGCGCGCCTCCGCGAGCGTGTCGAAGACCACGGAAGCCGGATCGGCGCCGCGTTCCCGCTCGACCACGGGGACGCCGGCCCGGTCGGCCCAGACCCGGAGTTGCTCGATGGCGGCCGCGCGGTAGGTGTCGGCCGATCCGATCACCACTCTGCGTCCGGCGGCGGCCGCCTCGGCGGCGATCTTGCCCACCGAAGTGGTCTTGCCTGTGCCGTTGATGCCCACGAACAGGACCGTCAGGGGTATCTCGGCAAGGACGTCCACGGGCGCGGGCACCTCATCGGCGACCATGTCGCCGAGCGCCCGCAGGACTGCGTCGACTCCCTGGAGGTCCTCCCGGCGCGCGCGGACCCGGAGTCGCTCCACGATCTCGCTCGCCGCGGCCGGCCCCATGTCGGCGGATATCAGGGTCTCCTCGAGGCCGTCCCAGAACTCCTCGCCGACATCGGGGCCGCGTCCGACCAGGGCCGCGACTCGGTCTCCGAGCTGTTCCCGGGTGCGGGAAAGTCCGGAGGATAGGCGCTCGAACCAGGTGGGGCTCATGCCGGGCTCTCTACGAGATCCCCGGAGCGATCGAGCCGCTGGCTCACGACCTTGCTCACGCCATCGGACTGCATGGAGACGCCGTAGAGAACGTCGGCCATCTCCATGGTGCGGCGCTGGTGGGACACGACGATGAACTGCGTGTGTCTCCGCAGGGTCTCCACCAGGGCGACGAAGCGCCGGAGGTTGGAATCGTCGAGCGCGGCCTCCACCTCGTCGAGGATGTAGAAGGGACAGGGCCTGGTGTGGTAGAGAGCGAAGAGCAAGGCCAGGGCCGTGAGCGCCTTCTCCCCGCCCGACATCAGCGTCATCTTCTGGAGTCTCTTGCCTAGCGGCTGCGCCACGACCTCGACTCCCGTCTCCTCGGGGTTGTCGGGATCGGTCATCCTCAGATCGGCGTGTCCTCCGGGGAAGAGAACCGCGAAGACACCCTGGAAGTGCATGTTGACCTGCTCGAACGTCTCCAGGAAGCAGTCGCGCATCTTGCGGTCGATGACCCTGACCACCTTGCTCAGGGCGGTCCGGGAGGATGCGAGGTCGGCTATCTGCGCCGCCAGGAACTCGCGCCGCTCGTCGAGGGATGTGTACTCCTCGACGGCGAGCTCGTTGACGGGCCCGAGGTTCGACATCTGCCTGCGCAGACGGTTGGCGCGGTCCCGGGCGCGATCGGCGTCCTCAAGTTCGGGAAGCTCGAGGGCGCGTTCGATGGGCATGCCGTAGCCGTCCACGATGCTGGACGCCGCCGCATCGACCTGCATCTTGAGCTGCGCCTTCTCCACGCGGACCTCGACCATGCCCTCGTTGGACTCATCGACGCCCGCCTGCGCGTCGCGGACCGCGTCCTGGGCCGAGCGCATGGTGTCTCGAAGTGACTCGGAATCGGATTGCTCGAACCGCGCGCGGTCCCTCAGCTTGACCGCCCAGAACTCCGCACGCTGGAGCATGCCCTCGTAGAGGTCGTGGATCGGCTGGATCCGCTCGCGCAGGAGTTCCAGGGAAGTCTCTGTCTCGGCGGCGGACTTGAGCGTCTCGGTCAACTCCGCCAATTCCGCCGAAGCGGCCGCCGCCTGGCGCTTCATGTGTATCTCACGTTCCGACACGGTGGCGATGTCGACCTGGGACTGCGACAGCTTGTTGGCGATGGCAGCCTCCTCGCGGAAGCGGTTGTCCCGCGCCTCCTGCTTGACCGCCGACTCCTCCTCAAGGCGCTCGATCTCCGCTTCCGCGGCGGCTATCCGACCCTGCAGGGTCTCCCGCGTGGGCGTTTCCTTCGCAGTCCGCTCGGACACGGCCGTCTGGCGCGCCGCGATGCGGTCCTGCTCGGTGTCGAGGTCGGTCAGCGCCTGCTCCAGCCGGCCGATCTCCTCCAGGAGAGATTGCCTCTCCCCCGTCTGTGCGGCGAGCCGCTGGCCGAGTTCGAGCGCGTCCTGCTGGGCTGCTGTGAGCGCCTCCTCCCCTTCCGTGAGAAGGGACTCGGCATCCCCCGTCCGCGCGAAGGCCGCCTGCTCGTCGTCGGCCAGGCTGTTGATCCTTCGCCTGCGAGTCAGGACCGACGACGAGGAATCGAGCGACGGGCCGACGGTGATCTTGCCCGAGGGCCATACCATGTGTCCTTCGTCGGTCACGAACCGCACCCCCGGGGACCGGCGATGGGCGTCCATGGCCTCAGCGATCGTCGGGACGTACCACACGTCGCCGATGAGAGACTCGATCGCCGGTCTATACGACGGCTCGCACGTCACGGCGTCGACAAGCCGACGCCCCACACGGGGGCCGGCGCTCTCGGGCGCGGGAACCGCCGCTTCGACGGAGAGCACCGAGATGTCGCCGGCCGCGTGCTCCTGGAGCATTCGCAGCAACCCCGTGGCGGCGGCGTCGTCGCGCACCAGCACACAGAACAGGTCGGCTCCCAGTGCCCGCTCGACGACCTTCTCGAGATCGGGGTCGGTCGAGATATGGTCGGTCACCGGACCCACGAGTCCCGGCAGGTTCTGTTCGGCCGAGAGGACCCATGCGAGGGCAGGCGTCGCGGTCTGGAACGCCCGGTCGACCTCCTCCAGCCCCTGGACCTCGGCCCTGATCGCGTTGAGCGCGTCGCGCGTCTCGGCGAGAGCCTTGCGGCGAGACTCCAGTACGCGAACGCGCTTCTCGACATCGGAGTCGGCCAGAGCCAGCTCCCTGACGGTCCGGTTGTGGACACCGTCGAGTTGCTCGAGGCGGGCCCTTCTCGAGGACAGCGTCCCCATGAGCGAGGTGCGCTGCGATCGAAGCGTCTCCGCGCGCTCGCCGAGCAGATCGACCTCGAGCCTGAACGCGGCCAGCGACTGCTCGAGGGAAGCGACTTCGGCGCGGGCCTCGTCGGCCTCCTTGCGAGAACGGCGGCCGGCCTGGTTCACGGCGGCGAGGTCCTGCTCCGCCGCGAGTCGCTCCTTGCGGGAGATCTCGCCCTCGCGTCGAAGCTCGCCGAGGCGTGAATAGAGCGCCTGCAGGGACGAGTCCGAGTCGGAGCGCTGCTCGTTGAGCTGTGCGAGCTCGTTCTCTCGCTTCAGTCTCCGCGATCCGCTGACGTGGACCTTCGCCCGCAGCTCCGAAAGCTTCTCGACGAGGTTCTTGCCCTTCTCCTCCAGGAGGAGCAGACCGGAGTTCAGCCGCTCCAGAACAGCCTGAAGGCGGCGCCGTTGCTCGGACAGGTCGCCGACGAACAGGCCCTTCTCCTCGAGCAGCGACTGGAGGTTCCCGAGCTCGCGCTCCTTCTCGGCGAGTCTGTAGCGCGCCAGCTCGATCTCGGCCTCCTGCTCGCGTTCGCGCTTGCCCAGCCCCTCCCACTGCGCTTGGAGGGCCCTGAGGTCCGAGACCGCGAGCGAAGCTTCAAGGTCGCGAAGCTCGGCGACCAGGGATTCGTGCTCACGGGCCTTGTCCGCCTGGCGCCGCAGCGGTCGCAGCTGCCGCTCCACCTCGGTCAGCACGTCGCGCGCGCGTTCGAGATTGGCGTCCATGCCGCCCAGCTTGCGAAGCGCTCGCTCCTTGCGCTTCTTGTGCTTGAGCACGCCGGCGGCCTCCTCGATCAGCGCGCGCCGATCCTCCGCGCGGCTGTTGAGGATCTCGTCGAGGCGTCCCTGGCTGATGATCGAGTGCGTGTCGCGTCCGAGACCTGAGTCGTGGAGGAGGTCGTGCACGTCCATCAGACGGCAAGGCGAGTTGTTGATGAGGTACTCACTCTCGCCGTTGCGGTACATCCGGCGCGAGATCGTGACATCGGTGAACTCGAGGGGAAGCGTTCCGTCGGAGTTGTCCAGGGTCAGGTCGACCTCGGCGACCCCCACCGCCTGGCGCCCGGAGGATCCGGCGAAGATCACGTCCTCCATCGCGTTGCCGCGCAGCGTCTTGGCCGACTGCTCGCCCAGGACCCAGAGGACGGCGTCCGTGATGTTGGACTTGCCCGAGCCGTTGGGTCCGACGACCACGGTCACGCCCGGCTCGAGATGCATGGGGACGCGGTCGGCGAAGCTCTTGAATCCCTTGAGGGTCAGCGACTTGAGGTGCAACGCGCTACGGCCTTTCTTGCGTTCCAAGAGACGTCTCGCGCATGGTCGCGCCGACAGTGTGGCACGGGACCCAATGCTATCACAGCGGAAGGATCCCAAGCGGCCGGCGTCAGGGCTCCCACGACGTGCCCGACGGGCGGAGATGGGCTCAGTCGCGCGATCCCAGGGCGAGGATGGTCTCCGCGGCCGCGAGTTGCTCGGCGGCCTGTTTGCTGTGCCCGGTCGCTCTGCCCAGTGACTCGCCGCCCACGAGGACCTCGACGGTGAACCTGGGCCTGTGGTCGGGGCCTTCCCTCGAGACGAGCCGGTACTCGGGAAGGCCCAGCCCTCTCTCCTGCGTCATCTCCTGCAGCTTCGTCTTCGGATCGGCGATCCCCCGCATCAGGGACTCGGGATCCAGTCGCCGCATCAGGGACGTGGTCACCAGCGTCCGCGCGGCGTCGATGCCGCGATCGAGGTAGACGGCGCCCACGAGGGCCTCGAAGGCGTCCTCCAGGACGGAGGGCAGCGAGCGGTCGCCGCTGCGCTCCGACCCCCTTCCCAGCCGGAGAGCATGGCCGAGACCGATCTCGCGGGCGGCTTCGGCCAGAGCCCCTCCATGGACCACGGAGTTCTTCATGCTCGTCAGGTCTCCCTCGGGCCGCTCGGGAAACATCGCGTGAACGTGTTCCGCCACGAGAAGACCGAGCACGGAGTCCCCCAGGAACTCGAGACGCTCGTAGTCCTGGCCCCCTTGCTCCGCGACCCACGACGGGTGGGTCAGCGCCCGGAGAAGCAGTTCCGGGTCAGCGAAGTCGAGGCCGGCGCGTCGAGCGAACTCATCCGGTGAGATGGGCCGGGAGTCGGGATCTTGCTCAGGCTCAGGCACGTCGAAGGACGACGGTCGCGTCGTGCCCGCCGAAACCGAAGGAGTTGCTCATGGTGACATCCACGCTCGTCGCGCGCGCGACGTTGGGCACGTAGTCGAGGTCGCAGGACGGGTCCGGGACCTCGTAGTTTATGGTCGGCGGCAGGAGTCCCCTCTCCATGGAGAGCACGCACGCGGCAGCTTCGACCGCTCCCGCTCCACCCAGAAGGTGCCCCATCATCGACTTCGTTGAAGACACGGGCGGCGCCGACCGCCCGAACACCCCCTTGACCGCCAACGTCTCGGCAGCGTCGCCCTGCGGAGTCGAGGTGCCGTGGGCGTTGATGTACCCGACATCCGAGGGCGCGATCCCGGCCTGGTCGAGTGCGAGCGTCATGGCCCTCCGGGCACCCTCGCCGTCAGGCGCCGGGCTGGTTATGTGGTAGGCGTCCGCGGATGCGCCGTAGCCGATGACCTCGGCCCGGATCGCCGCCCCGCGAGCCACGGCATGCTCCCACTCCTCGAGCACCAGGATCCCGCCGCCCTCCCCCATGACGAACCCGTCGCGACCGGCGTCGAAGGGCCGCGAGGCGCCGGCCGGGTCGTCGTTGCGGGTCGACAGCGCGCGGGCGGCGCAGAAGCCCGCGATCCCGAGCGGCGTCACGCCGGCGTCGAATCCGCCGGCGACGATCACGTCAGCCGCGTCACGGCGGATCGTCTCGAAGCCCTCGCCGATCGCATGAGTGCCGGTGGCGCACGCCGAGACCGGCGCCCAGTTCACGCCCTTCGCGCCGTAACGGATGGAGATGAGACCCGCCGCGAGGTCGACGATCATCATGGGGATCAGCAGCGGGCTGATGCGGGACGGTCCCCTCTCGAGCAACACCTTCGTCTGTTCCTCGAAGACGTGCAGGCCGCCGATGCCGCTGCCGACTATCACGCCCACGCGGTACGCCTCGGCCGGCTCGATCTGTTCCAGGCCGGCGTCTCTCATGGCCTCGTCCGCGGCGACCATGGCGAAGTGCTGGAATCGCGACGCATGACGGGCCTCCTTGGAGTCCATCACGGCGGAGACGTCGAAGTCGTCGATGCAACCGGCGAACCTGGTCCGGTGCTCGGACGCGTCGAACGAGGTGATCGGCGCGATACCCGAGCGACCGGCCGCGAGTGAGTCCCACATCCGCTCGCAGCCGATCCCGACCGGAGTGACGACACCCATGCCCGTCACGGCGACGCGCCTCATGCGGGACTTCCCGCGGTCGCTTCCCGGTACTCGGCGACAAGCCGATCCATGAGCGCCCGGACAGTCGGTACGTCGTGTATGCGTGTCACTGACTGCCCCGCGAACACGAGACCGTGCTCCACGTCGCCCTGCTGCGCCTTCTGCAGCTTGTCGATGATGCAGTAGTCCTTGCCGCAGTCCCTGAGGCACACGACGCACTTCTCGATCCTGGGCACGTCGCCGCGCGCGAGCCGCTCCGTGAACGGGTTGCGCAGCGCCCGTCCGGGGAGGCCCACCGGGCTCTTCATGAGGACGATGTCGTCCTCAGTGGCGTCGACGTACATCTGCTTGAAGGCATCGGGCGCCGAGGACTCGACCGTGGCCGCGAACCGTGAGCCCATCTGCACTCCGGAAGCGCCCAGATCGAGGATCTCCTTGATGTCCCGGCCGGTGACTATGTTGCCGGCGCCCATCACCGGGATGTCGACGGCGGCGACGATCCTTGGAAGGAGATCCCGCACGGACTCGGTCGTGCCCAAGTGGCCGCCCGCCTCGAACCCCTCCACGATCACGGCCGAGGCGCCGAAGCGCTGCGCCAGGTTCGCGACCCGCTCGGAACCCACGATCGGGATCATGGGCACGTCGGCCTCGCGGGTCCAGGCGAACACGTCCCTGGAGAACCCTGCTCCCGCGATGACTACGTCCACGCCCTCGCTGATGGCCGCCTTCACAAGTTCGGCGAACCTCTTGGCGGCCACCATGACGTTGACGCCGAGCACGCCTTTCGTGGCTGCGCGGGCCTTGCGAACCTCGGCGGCAAGCTCCGGCGGCTCCATTCCCGAGCCGGCGATGACGCCTATCCCGCCGGCCTCTGCAACGGCCACGGCGAGAGGGGCGAGCGATATGCGGACCGCCATGCCTCCCTGGATGATGGGAAGCGCCGCGGTCACTTTGCCGATCTTGAGGGGCGGGAGATCCACGAGTCCTACGATCCCTTCACGCCGGATTCGCGTCAGGACCCGAACCTCGTCGGTCGGGTCCGGACGCGAATCGGATAAGCGTCATCAACGCGAGACCGGACAGTCCCGCGGATACCTCAGATGTTCTCGGTGATGAAGGAGACAGCGTCGCCGACCGTCTTGATCTTCTCGGCCTGCTCGTCGGGGATGGAGACGCTGAACTGCTCCTCCAGAGCCATGACCAATTCGACTATGTCGAGCGAGTCCGCACCGAGGTCGTCCACGAACGCCGCGTCCTCTGTGACGTCGTCCTCCTCGACGTTCAGCTGGTCGACGATGACCTCTTTGACCTTCTCGTAGATGTCGTCGTGATCCATTGTCTGTCGAACGCTCCTTCCCTTGTTACCGGGCCACGCGGCCCGGGTTGCGCCTGCAGTTTAGGCGAACGTCATGCCGCCGTCGACGGCGAGTACCTGTCCGGTCACATAGCGCGCGTCATCCGATGCGAAGAACACCACGGCCGCGGCCACGTCGTCGGCCGACCCGAACGACCGGAGCGCGATCTGCTCCACGACGGCCTCGCGCACCTCCTGCGGGAGCTTGGCCGTCATGTCGGTCTCGATGAAGCCCGGGGCGACCGCGTTGCATCTCACTCCTCGCGAGGCGAGTTCCCGTGCAGTCGTCTTGGTCAGGCCTATCACGCCCGCCTTGGCAGCCGAGTAGTTCGCCTGACCGGCGTTGCCTGAGATCCCGACCACGGAGGCGATGTTGACGATGCACCCGGTCCTGGCCTTCATCATGTGGCGGGCCACCGCCCTCGTCATCGCGAACACACCCGTCAGGTTCGTCGAGATCACGGCGTTCCAGTCCGCGTCGGACATGCGCACCAGCAGGCCGTCCCTCGTGATACCCGCGTTGTTCACGAGCACGTCGACCGTGCCGAGTTCGGCGATCGTGGACTCCACCATCGCCGAGCAGCTGTCGCCGTCCGTGACATCGCCCTCGACGGCGAACGCCCGCCCGCCTGCCGACTCGACGGCGGCCACCACCGCGGCGGCGTCCTCGGCGAAACCGGGGTAGTAGTTCACGGCCACTGAAGCGCCCTCCGCGGCCAGGCGGCGGGCGATAGCGGCTCCGATCCCCCGGGACGCGCCCGTCACGATCGCAACCTTGCCTCGAAGTCCTTCCATCAGCACACCACCTCCAAGACCGCGTCAAGCCCGTCTTCGTCCACAGATAGCGCATCCAGCCCCTCGATGCGGCGTGCCAGCCCCTTGAGAACAGTGCCGGGTCCCGCCTCGACCATGGTCCCTACCCCCGACTCCATCATGCTTCGCATGATTCCCGTCCATCGGACCGGCGACGTGATCTGGGCGGACAGGCGCGCGCGCAGCGCGGCCGCTTCGCGCGCCGGCGTCGGATCGGTGTTCTGGTAGACGGGGATCGTCGCGTCGGCGAACGTGACGGACTCCAGGAGTGTGGCGAACGCCTTCGCCGCCGGCTCCATCAGCGGAGAATGGAACGGCCCCGATACGGTAAGAGGCACCAGTCGTCGCGCCCCCGCTTCGGCAAGCGCCGCCGACGCGGCAGCAAGCCCTTCGTGTGTACCCGACAGGACCACCTGACCGGGCGCGTTGTCGTTGGCGACCCATACGCCGCGGAGATCCCCTACCTGTGACGTCACATCTGCCGCATTCATCCCGATGACTGCGACCATCCCGCCCGGAGTGGTCTCGGCGCACAGCGCCATGAGGCGGGAGCGCTCCACCACCAGCTCAAGACCCGCCTCGACGGAGAATGCGCCGGAGATGGCCAGTGCAGCGAGTTCTCCGAGGCTGTGGCCGGCCACAGCGGCCGGACGCATGCCCGCCTCCAGCATGGCCGAGCCCCACGCCCAGTCGCACAGATACAGCAGCGGCTGAGCCGCGCGAGTGTCAGCCAGCTGATCGGGCGTGCCGTCCTTCGCCACGTCGCGAAGCTCGAGTCCCGACAGGGCCTCCGCGGCGTCCATGAGGCGCATGACCGCATCAGGGCGCGGGAGCGATTCGAGCATGCCGAGCCTCTGCGAGCCCTGTCCCGGGAAGACGAGCGCGACCGGTGCAGGCACGGAAGCCGCCGTCACGACACCTGCGCGCACATGGCGCGCAGGACGTCGGTCGCCTCGGAGACCATCTCGCTGATGATCTCTTGGGCCGGCTGTATGCGGTCCACCATCGCGGCGCACTGGCCCGCCATGACGGAGCCCATCTCAACGTCGCCCTTGGTCATGCACAGCGCCAGTCGGCCTGTGCCGAGTTCATCGATCTCCGCGGGCTTGTTGCTCCTGTCGAGCTCCTCGACCATCCGCGACAGCTTGTTCTTTATAACGCGGACCGGATGCCCGGTCGTGTACCCGGTGACGACCGTGTCGCGATCCCTCGCCTTGAGGACCTTGTCCTTGACCGCGGGATGGATGGTGCATTCCGTCGCGCACATGAATCGGGTCCCGACCTGGACCGCCTCGGCCCCGAGGGCGAATGCCGCGGCGATACCCCTGCCGTCGGCGATGCCGCCCGCGGCGATGACCGGGATCTTGACGGCGTCGACCAGCTGAGGCGTCAGCACCATCGTTGTCAGCTCACCGATGTGACCCCCGGCCTCCATGCCCTCGCCGATGATCGCGTCGGCGCCTATGGACTCGAGCCTCTTGGCCAGCGCGACGCTGGGGCAGATGGGAAGGACCTTGATGCCCTTGGCCTGGAACGCGGACATGTACTTGCCGGGGTTCCCCGCGCCGGTGGTGACGGCGTGGACACCTTCCGCAAGGACCATCTCGACGAGTTCGTCGATGTGCGGGGTCATGAGCATCAGGTTGACGCCGAACGGACGGTCGGTCGCCGCCTTCGCGGCCCTGATCTGCTCGCGAAGCATGTCCGTGGGCATGTGCCCCGCGCCGATGATCCCGAATCCCCCGCCGTTGCTCACGGCCGCGACCAGTTCCCAGGTCGCGGTCCAAGCCATGCCGCCCTGGATTATGGGGTGCTCGATGCCGAGGAGTTCCGTCACCCTTGTGTGCATGGCCATCTAGCGGCTCTCCTTCTTCGTCCATCGGACGACCCCTGCGCCCCACGTGAGCCCAGCGCCGAATCCGACCAGCACGCAGTTGTCGCCCGGCCGCAGATTCCCGCCAGTATACAGGGCGTCCAGCGCCAGCGGTATGGACGCAGTCGACGTGTTGCCGCTCTCGGCTATGGTCGATATCACGCGATCGCTCGGCATGGCCAACCTGTCGGCGATGGTGTCGATGATGCGCTGGTTGGCCTGGTGTGGGATCAGCCACGAGACATCGGCGATCGACAGGTGGGACTCGCGCAGCGCCTGTTTGACCACCTGCGGGATTCGCCTGACCGCGAACTTGAATACCTCGTTGCCGTTCATCTTCACGTACTGGTCCCGCGCCTCCAGGCGTTCCGGGGTGCAGGGAGCGGCTGAGCCGCCGGCCGGGATCTTGAGCATGTCGGCTCCGGTACCGTCCGAGCCCAGGTGCACGCCGAGGACTCCGGGCTCGTCGCTGGACTGGAGGACGACGGCACCCGCG
The DNA here is from genome assembly GCA_963695385.1 of uncultured Coriobacteriia bacterium. Classification (GTDB taxonomy): domain Bacteria; phylum Actinomycetota; class Coriobacteriia; order Anaerosomatales; family PALSA-660; genus JANYAK01. The sequence continues at coordinate 780,806 of OY968780.1, read as the reverse complement.
CCATCGCCGAACAGGATGCAGGTGGCGCGGTCCTCGAAGTCGACGTGGCGGGTCAGGGCATCGGCGCCTATGACGAGCACCTTGCGGGCGCGTCCCGACTCGATCGCCGAGACCGCCGAGTGCAGCGCGTAGACGAAGCCCGTGCACGCGGCATTCACGTCGTAGGCCGCGCACACGAGCCCCATCTTGGCCTGGGCCAGGCACGCGGTCGACGGGAAGACCATGTCCGGGCTCGACGTTGCCACGACCATGAGGTCGACGCGCTTCGGATCGACGCCGGCGTCCTCGAGGGCCGCCAGGCCGGCCTTGGCGGCCAGATCCGATGTCGCCTCCTCGGGAGCGGCAAGTCTCCGCTCTCGGATGCCCGTGCGGGACGTTATCCACTCGTCGGAGGTGTCGACCATGCGTTCGAGGTCGGCGTTCGTAAGCGTCTTCTGCGGCAGGTATGAGCCGAGGCCCGTGACGGCCGCGTATCGCTTTCGCTGAGTCATCTCGCAGCTCTCTCGGTTCCGGGTGCCGCGCATGGTACATCACGGCGCCGCGTCATGCATCCCCGCTCCGAAGCGCGTCTTCGATCCTGCTCACGATGTCGCCGCGAAGCGCCGCTGCGCCCACTCTCAGCGCCGAGGTGACCGCGCGCGAATTGGACGCCCCGTGGCCGATCAGCGCGAGGCCCTGAACGCCGAGCAGCGGAGCCGCGCCGTAGTTGTCCGCGTCCAGCCTCTCGGCCACGCGCGTCAGCGACGGCTTGAGCACGGCGGCGGCAAGCTTGTTCGCCGTCGATGAGACCATGGCCTCCCGCATCTGGCCCAGGATCGCCTTGCTCATGCCCTCCATGAGCTTGAGGACGACGTTGCCGGTGAATCCGTCGGTCACCACGACGTCGACGACGCCGGCTGGGATGTCACCGCCCTCGACGTTGCCCACGAAGCCGGGAACGGATCCGGACATGAGAGCGTGAGCCTCCAAGGCGAGCTGGGAGCCCTTCGTCGGCTCCTCGCCGATGTTGAGCAGGCCCACGCGCGGATCCGTCACTCCCAGCACCACCCTTGAATACGCGGCGCCCATCAGGGCGAACTGCGCGAGGTGCTCGGCCCTGCAATCCGCGTTGGCGCCCATGTCGAGCAAGACCAAAGGCGAGCCCACCGTGGGGATCACGGCCGCGATCGCCGGCCGGGACACTCCCTTGATGCGACCCATCACCAGCGTGGCGGCTGCCATCGTCGCCCCCGAGTTCCCCGCGGAGAAGAACGCCTGGGCGCGACCGTCTCGCACGAGCCGGCACCCGACGACGATGGAGCTGTCCGTCTTGGCGCGTACCGCCTGCGCGGGATGCTCGCCCATCTCGATCTTCTCGGACGCGTCCTGTCCCTCGACCCGATCGTGCGAGGAGGAGAACGTCTGGACCACGTCCGAGGGACCGACGAGGATCACCCGCATGTGCGGATCGGCCGCGAGCGCCGCCGTTATGCCCTCGAGGACGGCGGCGGGCGCATTGTCACCGCCGATGGCGTCCACGGCGATGGTGATCGGGCTGCCGTCGGGCACGGGCCTCGCGGATCCTTCCGTGTCGGGCTCGCGTCTGCCCGCGGCCGGGCGCGGCGAGGGAACCGTCGGCGCGCGAAGGGTCAGTCGGTGTCGACGACCTCTTTGCCCTTATAGTAGCCGCAGGATGGGCACACGTGATGCGGCAGCTTCGGCTGGTGGCACTGTGGGCAGACGGACTGCGAGGGAACCTCCAGGCTGTCGTGCGTGCGCCTCGAGTCGCGGACTGCTCGGCTGGTCTTTCGCTTGGGTACTGCCATCGGTGCTCCTGTCATTCTCCGACACGCGCCCAAGGAGTCTGGACGAGGGTGCGCTTGCTGGTGGTCTCGGCTCCGGATGCAGTCCGGGACGGTGGCAGATTGTATCACAGCGCGCGGGCGGGCCACGCGGTCCGGTCGGGTCTAGGCGAGAAGCCTGTCATCGCGAAAGCATTCCACCGCCTCATCGGCGATACCGATCTTACGTACGTGAATGACTGTGCTTGGGATGCGCCTCGCGAGTCGCGGTCAGGTGGTCTGCAACGCTGGTTTGGCGGACCTGAGCTTGACCACGATGATGGCGATCAAGGCGACCGTGACGGCGACTATGGTGAGACCGATCAGAGGCCTGTAGAAGATCCAGGCGATCGCGATCGTGGTCAGCGACAGCGCGGCCGCCACCAAGAAGGAGATGAAGCCGGTCCCGGCGCCCACGATCCGGCCGACGAACGGCACGACATCCGCGGCTACGGAGAACGGCCTGAGGATCATGTTGAGCGCCATGAGCATGACGAGGAAGCCGACGCCGCGCAGGATCCAGGCGAGCACCTTGTTGGCCTCCTGCGCCGCCTTGATCATCGAATCGGCGGAGTGAACGCCGGTCTGCAGAAGCTCGATCGTCCCGCCTGCGGCCGCCTTGTACGGGGCGAAGCTGTTGCCCGCCTGCTGAGCGATGACGCTGACTTCCGTGGGGCGCGCGACGCTGAACTCGACCCGTGTGTCCCCCACTTGCGGGGAAGCCGGATCGACGCCGACGTAGAAGCCTGTGCCCTGCAGTTTGGCTTTGTACTTGAGCGATTCCGGCACGGCCGTGCCGGCGCCCAGGGAAAGCGGCTCGAAGTCGTCGATCCGGCCGACGAGCGAGGGCGACACGGTGAAGGCTCCGAGTGTGATGGGCTGCGCGACCTGCTCCGACGACTCGTACGGCATGGAACCGGGATTCTGATGCCCGGACGGCTCCTTGAAGTCAGCGGAATCGATGGTACCGCTCGACCATGTCTTGGCGTACGTGTAGGTCGTGACCGTCTCTGTTCCGCCGCCGAGCTTCTTCTTGGTCTCGCTTTGGGACTTCTCCTCCCACTGGTACATCTCCACAGCCCGCTTCAGCTTCAGCGCCTTGGCGGACACCCCGAAGACGGCGTCGGAGAGCGTGGAATCGGCAGTGGCTTGGCCGGTGACGTGTATCAGCTTGCCGGCATTGGCAGGATCGACCCTGTCCGACTTGACCGGGACGACGGCGCCGCCGCCCTCCCTGAGCGTCTTGTATTCCTGGACGGCACGTCCCTCGTTCCAGAACAGCAAGGGAAAGGCGATGGCGAACAACACGAGACCGAACACGACCCCCTTGATGGCGCCCCCGATGCGGCCGAACCACGATTCGCTGGTGACCTCGGTGACGGTGTCTGACGACATCGCGTCTTCCCTCCTGCTCGACTGTGCGCCTTGCCCGAGCATACATCAAGTAGGCGTGTCGCCTGCTGCGCATCTCGCCTCCCTCAGAGGGTCGAGCCGCATGTCAGGCGTGTCGCAGCTGGTCACACCCCCGGGTGCGAGCGCGGTCATCTACCGCCGAAGCGCCGGAAGTACTCTCTCGAAGCCTTGGCGATGTCCTTCGACTTGCGCTGCTCGACTGCCCGCAGACGAGCATCGGTCTTCGCAGCGGCCACCTGGGCCTCTCGGTTGAGCTTGTGGAAGCTGTCCAACCGGTCCTGCCGGAGGGAGCCGTACTGCACGGCAGCGCGGACGGCACAACCGGTCTCGTCCATGTGTTTGCAGTCGCGGAAGCGGCACGAGTGCGCGAACCGCTCGATATCGGGAAACGCCGACGCGATCCCCTCCTCCGATCCAGTCAATCCGAGCGCTCGCAGTCCGGGCGTGTCGATGAGGACGCCTCCGCTCGGGATCGCAACTACCTCGCGCGCCACGGTCGTGTGCCTGCCACGCCCATCACTCACGCGGACTTCACGGGTTGCCTGGCGGCCAGTGCCAAGAAGCGCGTTTACGAGAGTTGACTTGCCCGCTCCTGACGGTCCGATCAACACGGCTGTCCGGTGGTCCCGGATTAGGTCGGACAACGGCGGGATACCGTCGCCAGTAAGCGCGCTCGTCACGACGATATCTGCGCCGACAGCGACGTCACGAACGTCCGAAAGCGCGGTCTCGACATCCGCCGAGAGGTCCGCCTTCGTGAGAACGACCACCGGTCGGGCACCCGAATCCCACGCGAGTGTCAGCTCCCGCTCGATCCTTCTGATGTTCGGTGCTTGTGCGATCGGATGGACCACGAACACGATGTCCACGTTGGCGGCAAGCACCTGCACCTCAGAAGTGCCGCCGGGGTCGCTCCTGACTATCGAGCTCATGCGGTTGAGTACGACCTCGACCATGGGAATATCCAGATCGCCAGGCGCGAACAGCCCGACCCAGTCGCCGACCGCGGGCAGGTCGAGAGGACCTCTGGCCGACTTGACCAAGCGAGTCGATGGCTTGGCGCGCACAATGCCTCGCTCGGTCGCCACAAGCGCGGAACCTCGATCCGCACGGATGACCCGCCCCGGCAATAGCTCGCGATCCATATGCTCGCGGAACAGAGCTTCCCAGCGCGGCGAGAATCCCAGGTCTGCGAGTTGGTCCAAGTCCGTCACGGTGATCCATTGCCTTTCCGTGCTTGGGTTGTGTCTGACGTCTCGCGCGTCGGCTGTGGGGACGGCCCTGCTCGGCGCACCAGTCTGAGACCTCATCGATCGGCACGGGTACCGCCTCTTGGTCTTCTCCGGACCCCTGAAGGTTCTTGACGAGATCGGCATGGCCGCAGAACCACACTTCGTACATGTCGTCGATAGCCTCGGGATCTGCCGCGACACTACGGCGGTGTGACCAACTGCTGCTGAAGCGTGTCAGGCGCCCGATATTCCCGCCACGCTGCGCCGCTTCGTGGTAACCGGCCGAAGTGAAAGGGCGGTCGACGACCACACAAGAAGTGCAGCGAGCAGAGTCAGCCAATCGCGGACAGTATGGGCCTCAGCGGCATCGTGGAATGCGAGCCAAGCTACCGCGGCTAGAACGAGTGACGCCAGACCGAGCAGGATACGAACGCTGCGCTCCATTGAGATCACCTCTCGTGGCCGGACCGGGAACACACCGAGATCATCGCACGATCTCGTGCCCTCAGTGATTGACGATTCCCTGCGGTCTTACGAGCGGTCACCTGCGAGTACCGCGTTGCGCCCTTCTGTGCGTCGAGCGTGTCCAGTATGGATCGACCGCGAACGTATCAGGTTGAAACGGGGGGTCAGCCGTCTGACTCGCGAGCCAATCGCGTCCAGCCTGGACCAACTGCGGGCGAGTCGAAGCGGTTGCTGGACAGAGGCCAAGGTGCAGGGGCTACACTGGCGCACTGACAAAGGAGGATCCTTGTGAAGAAGGACGCGATCGACTTCGTGCTAGTGCATGGCGCTTTCGTCGGCGGGTGGGCTGTATCTCGTCTCGCTGAATGTCTCGTCCAGAAGGGGCATCGCGTCTACGCGCCAACTCTGACGGGCTTGGGCGAACGATCGCACCTTGCCGACTGCGATGTCGATCTCTCGACCCATGTGAGGGATGTCGTCAACGAGATCCTGTGGAAGGACCTGGACAACGTCGTGCTGGTCGGCATGTCCTACAGCGGGATGGTCATCACTGGTGCGGCCGAACAGATTGGCGATCGCCTGGCGTCCATCGTCTACGTCGACGCTTGCATGCCCGGGGATGGCCAATCGTTCGCCGACCTTTCCGGTCGCGAACTCTCAGGGAAGATGACTCCACCCCCAGACATGTCGGTCTTCCCCTTCGCGAGCGAGTCCGACAGAGAACGGTTCGTCAGCAAGCAGACCGCGCAGCCAACGGCGACGTTCACGGAGAAGTTGCACGTGACCGGCGCGTATCAGCGAGTGCCGCACAAGGTCTGGGTCAAGGCCACTGGCTGGCGGGGAGCAACCGATCCCCTGACAGACTCCTTGCGAGCCGACCCGACCTGGACCGTCTACGAAGTCGATTGTGGGCACGACGTGGCAAACCTCATGCCTGGGGATCTGGCGGCGATCCTCGAAGGCTAGCGCTCCTCATCCCATGCTGTTGCTCCTGTTGGTCGGAGCACTCCATGAGCAGTACGACGGTGTCATCATAGTCACCGGGACCATATGTCTCGACCTGCTGCTGCGCGGTCATCGGGACAAGCGTGAAGCCGGCCTTCCGGTAGGCGCGGATCGCCCGACGGTTGCGCGCCGACGGACGCAGCAGAAACGTGCTGATGCCGAGAGTGGATCGCAGGTGCTCGGTCAGCGACGCAAGCGCATCGGGGCCGCAGCCATTGCCTGTGTCTCGCTCGGAGCGCAACCAGATGTCCAGTTCGGCGAGGCGGACGGGCGCGTCGCGGATCTCGTAGTTGACCTGGCCCACCGACTCACCCGAGACCTCGATGATGTATGAGGCCTCGAGTTCGACCGCCGAGCCCTCGAAGAAGTGCGGACCGTAATCGGCACAGAACTCGTCCCAGGTGGGAGGCGGTGAGTCCGGGTACATCGGCGGCCCCATCATAGAGGCTGTGACGTCGGATTCCGCCAGCCACGAGTACACGTCACGTCTGTCGGACTCGCATGCCGAGCGCAGCTGCGCGATGTTGCCCTGAATCCGTGTCACTCCACTTCCGCCTAACCTCTTCCGCATGACTCGCGAGCCTAGCGGGTCCTGCACGGATCAACTGCGAAAGAGTCGGAGTTGAAGCGGCTGCTCGGGCGGCTCGGGCGACCTTGTCGACTAGAGCGCACGCATCCGATTGTTGCGCGGATTGTGCTCGACTTCTGCCAGCCCGAGAGCCTCGAGCAGCGGAGGCATGTACATCCCGAAGCGCCCTCGCAGGCCCTTCTTGAGTCCATACCAGCCACCGACGGGATTGTCAGTCGAGCGGCCCCACGCCTCGACCGTGCCCTCCGCGGCAGGCTTCTGTTCGTCAGCGCTGCCGAGAGGCACCCAGTCGCCGCGCTCCTTGAGCATGGCATGCAGATCGTCGATCGCGCGCAAGTCATAGCCGAGTATCGTCTTGCCGACGACACATACCAGGGCCGGCGGGTCCGCGCTCTCGTCGCGATACATCTGATACTCCGACGATCCGCTCGGGGTGGTCAGCACCCAGGGATCATCTTGAGTGCCGGACCCTCTGAAACTTGCTGGGGTCATTACGCGCCTCCATCGATCTGCAGCCGGGCCAGTCCCGGCTGCATGGTATCTTCCCCGTCACGGCGACGAACTTGCCCGACATGGGATGGTCCGCGCCCAATGGGTTGCTCATCAGCGGCGGCTAGACTCACGCCCCGCTGTCACACCGTCTGCATCGCCTGAGGCGCCGAGTCCGTCCTGTCAGCACTGTTGGATGGCGACACGCGCCGACGTTGCGGTGAGATCGTGCGGGTTTGCGCCCGAGTACGGGAAGGGAAACCATCAATTAGGCCCGAGAGCAACACCCGCCGCTACCCGCGCACTCCGAAAGACCTGACGATAGGAGCCGACATGAGCCGTGGCATCAAGACCATCCTGTTCCCGACCTCTGACATCGAGGCCACCAAGCAGCTCTTCACCCAGCTGTTCAGCACGAAGCCGTTCGTGGACGAACCGTACTACGTGGGATTCCAGATAGGTGACATCCAAGTCGGGATCGATCCCACCGGGGAGGATCGCGGGATGACGGGCGCCACGCCCTTCTTCGAGGTCGACGACATCCGCGCGGCGGTCGACGAGCTCAGAGCCTCTGGCGCCGACCTCGTCGAAGACGTGCGCGGTGTCGGGGGCGGCAAGCAGATTGCGATGCTCTCCGACTCCGAGGGCAGCATGATCGGGCTCGCCCAGACGCCATGAGTGGGGAACCGCACTCATCGCCGCAGGTCCTCCCGTCCATCCAACGTGCTGCGCTCAAGCCGCGCGGACGACGAGGATGGTGATCGCAGAGCGGTGCGTGCCCCATGTGTCCAGCTGACGTGTTGCGCTTGGCTCGCGAGCGGAGCGTGTCCGGTGAGGATCCTCACATCCACCATGGTTAGACCGCCTCTCTCCCCAAGATGACCGGCGCTACGCGTTCACTCGCTACCACAGTGATTACGACCTTGCCGCGCGCATGCCCTTCGTCCAGATAGGCGAACGCCTGGGAGGTCTCCTCGAGAGGGTACGTACGGTCGATGACGTAAGGCTATCCAGCCGCGCGGCACGACAGTCGAAAGAGGCGACATGATCGCTCAGGCAACAGGCGGAACCGAATCGCGAGACACGCTCAACCGGGAACTCGTCTTGCGTGCGGCGATGGATCTCGCGGATGAGAGCGGGATCGAGTCGGTCACCATGCGCGAGCTCGGTCGAAGGCTCGGAATCGAGGCGGCGTCGCTCTACAACCATGTCGCCGGAAAGGACGATCTCCTCGACGGCATGGTGGATCTCGTCGTCGCCGAGATCGATCTCCCCTCCGACGACGTCGGCTGGCAGGAGGCCGTGCGGCGCCGGACTGTGTCCGCGCGGGAGGTCTTCGCGAATCATCGATGGGCGGCCGGGCTTATCGACTCCCGGGGACGGAATGGTCCGAGCAGCCTGGCGTACGCGGATCGAGTCCTCGGAATGTTGCTTCGCGCTGGATTGTCGCCAAGACTCGCCGCAAACGCCCTTCTCGCGCTCGACAGCTACATCTACGGCTTCGAGAGGCAGCGGTCAAACATCTCGCCGGCTGATGATGAGGACACCACCGAGGTGGCTCAAGAGGTTCTCGATGCCATCCCGGAGGGGGCGTTTCCTTCTCTGGCCCTCGTTGCGATGGAATATGCCGCTGAACCCTACGATGACGCGGCAGCCTTCGACTTCGGCCTCGATCTGATCCTCGATGGCCTTGAGCGCCTGCTGTAGCTGCGTTGTTGGACAGGCTCTGGACGTCAGGACTGCGCAGAGGTCAGGGTGAACACCGTCACTTCGGGCCGAACGAGGAAACGGGCCTGCAGCAGATGACCCACTCCCCTGCTGATGTACATCCGGCGGTGGCCTGAGAGGGCGAACTCACCGGCCGTGTAGCGTCGGTTCTTCACCGGCAGCTGCGGCGGGGCCAGGAATGGTGGCCGGCACTGGCCGCCGTGCGTGTGCCCTGACAGCACCCAGCCCGAGAATCCATTCCAGCCCGCCAGATCCACGCAGTCCGGATTGTGGCAAATCCCCAGCATGGGCCTCCTGGCATCGACTTCGCGCAGCGCCTTGCCGGGGTCGAACTGGCCTGCCCATAGGTCATCAAAGCCGACCATCTGGAGTCCAGCCACACCCACCGCCTCGTTTCTGAGGATCCGGACTCCCAGGCCCCCGAGGGTCGTGGCCAGACGGTCTGCGGCGACACCGTCGGACCATGCGTATCCGTAGTCGTGATTGCCGAGAACGCCAAACGTCCCGAGACGTCCGCGGGGCATCCGGGAGTAGATGCGCGCGCAGTGCGACATGTCGTGGGTCAGGCTGCTCGCGAAGTCGCCGGTGACAACCACAATGTCGGGGCGCAGACCGGCCACACGGCGGAATGTGGCCAAGACGTAGTCGTCAGAGACGATCGGGCCCACGTGGATGTCAGCGAACTGGACGAGCCTGGCACCGAAGAGCGCCTGCGGGAGGCCGGAGATGACGAGCGGCCGCTCCACTACCTCAAGCCAATGGGGCTCAACCTCGGTTGCGTAGGTCCAAGTGCTCGTGCACGCCGCGAGTAGTGCCGCCGAGCCGATGAGGAACTGGCGCCGAGTCACGCCATTCGCACGAGGACGGTTCGGTGCGGCGACGGGATCACGCTCCCCTCCAGGCTTGAATCGCCCACAGTCCGGCGACCCGCACCTCGGTCTGCGTCGTGGGGTTCCCGTCCGCGCGCCGCCATCGAGCTGGTGTTCTCCTGGGCACGCTGGTCTGGCGTCGCGCCGGGCAGTACAGCTAGCGCCTGACCGTGAAAGTCTTGGCGTTGCTCTTGCCCACAATGGTCGTGACCGTGACGCTCACCCTGCCGTACTTGGCCTTCGCCGGCACCTTGCACTTGATCCGCGTCGTGCTCCAAGAGACATACTGGGTGCACTTCGTGGCGCCGAACCTCACAGCACTCGTGCTGCGCTTCGCACCGAACCCGCGGCCGCTGATGACCACAGTCGTGCCGCGCTTGCCGGCGGTGGGAGTGAGCTTGGTGAGCCCGGGCAACGCGCCGCCGCCGTCCGTGGTGGCCATGATGACTCCGGCCTTGCCCACCGCCCAAGCGTGATTGGCGTCGCTGGAGGCGAGGCCGTAAAGGCTTGTAGCCGCCACGGCCTGCCGGGTCCAGGTGGCGCCGCCGTTTCTCGTGACCAGGATAGGGCCGCCGCCGTCGCCGCCCTGGTCGTTGCCTACCGCCCAGCCGTGAGAGGCATCGCTGAAGGCGACGTCGTAGAGCCACGAGCCGCTGGCCCAGTTCTGCGGAATCCAGGTGGCGCCGCCGTTGGTGGTGGCGAGGATCTCGCTGGCTTCGGCGATCACGAAGGGGAACACACCGTAGTTGTAGCCCACCGCCCAGCCGTGGTTGGCATCGACGAAGTCGACGCCCGTGAGGTACGCACTGCTGCCCGATCTCTGCGCGCTCCAGCTGAGGCCGCCGTTCGCGGTGGCGAGAATCGTGCCGAAGTTGCCCACCGCCCAGCCGTTCGAGGCACTGCTGAAGGAGACGGCGTAGAGGTCCTCGGTGCTTCCCGAGGTCTGCAGGCCCCAGTTGGCGCCGCCGTCGGTGGTGGCGACAATTGCGCCGCCCATGCCCACCGCCCAGCCGTGAAGGCCGTCAGGGAGGAAGGTGACGGCGTTGAGCTCCCCGGTGGTCCCCGGGAGGATCTGTGCGGCCCAGGTGGAGCCGTCAGTGGTGGCGAAGATGGCGAGGTCGTCGCCCCCCCATGAGTTGACGGTGGAGCCCACCGCCCACGCGTGAGTGTCGTCGCTGGCGGCGACTGAGTTGAGCGTCAGGTCGGTCCCCGAGTCCTGCTGAATCCAGTTGGTGCCACCGTTGACGGTGGCGAAGATGAAGACTGTGCCGCTGGCGTTGCCTATAGCCCAGCCGTGGCTGGCGTCGGGGAAGGCGACGGCATCGAACTCCGCGGTGGTCCCCGAGCTCTGTTTGAACCAGCCGGTGGCGGCGGACGCTCCGGCTGGCAACGCCAGGGCGAGGCTGAGCACGATCAGTGTCAGAACGAAGACCTTGCAGACGCGGCGCCGTGCGGCCGGTCTATCGGTGGATGTCGCGGACTGCCCCATGTGGTACCTCCACGTTCAAGGCGTGGCGCAGAGCGTCACACCGCTGAGTGAGCCGCGCCGGACCCGAGAGCCTCGCTGCGTCGCGGCCCGCAGACAGATGCCGTCGTCAAGCGCTTCCATGGCTCCCCCCTCGGCAGTTCGTGGGCGGCGTCAGCCGCCGAGACGAATCGTGGGCACTGTACCCCTTATTGAGAACGTCAATCAACAATCTCTGCGATGGTGGGATCGAGCCTGTGTTCATCATCCTCGGAGGCCGAAACTTTGGAGGCGGAGGAGTGCGGCGCAAGGGCTCGACACGACCGCGCGCAGGTGGTGTGGCCAAGGTTGTCAACGGGCCGAGTTCGTCTGCCCCCAGAAGCTCAAAGCGAGAAGTGAATGCCCTGAGACGCCGAGCGCGACCAAGAGTGCTGCCGCGGCGGCCACAAGCCAGGGCAGCACCCCTGCACGCGTACGGCTCATTGGCCCTTGAACAGCTTCGTCACATCTCGACCCGACGCATCGTGGAAGGCGACTGTCACACGCTCATTGTCGACAAGCGATACATTGGGCAGCGCGACCACGAAGTACCTGCCGATGGGAACTACATGGCCGACAGTTCCGCGACTTGCTTTCAAGACGACGGTGGACGCACCGGAGTCATTCCTCCCTGCGACATACATGACCGGCCTTTCGCCTGCCCGTGGATTCCACGAGGTGCAGCCCGTCATGTAGCGCGAGCCGTCTCCCCCATACACCCTGCTGTATACCATCTTGGTGTACCGACCGGGGAGCACCCGCTTGTAGGCGGTGTACCGGAACGCCTCCGATGTGGCTTCTCCGCTCTTGGCGACAAGGAACACATACTCGCCCGCGTCGGCACGCGCGGCAACGGAAGCGTCGACCATGCCCGATACCACGTCTTCACGAATCGCACGTTCGTCCAAGGTGTTCGTCAGAATCGGCGGCACGATGAGAGCAACCGTGAGCACAATCGTCACAACCGTGGGGGACAGTCCCGTCAACAGCGGCTCGCGTTGTGTATGTGACCCGACCCGATCGATGAACGCCTCGACGCGCGGCAGGCGCTTCGCGAGAAGAACGAAGAGGCGGAACACGGCGTAGCCGAGAACAGCGCCGATCACATTCAGGATGATGTCGTCGACGTCGGTGGCACGCACGCGTGTAGGAAGCTGCAGGATCTCGATTGCCGCGGAGATGATCGCGACACGGCAAATCAAGGAGCCTGCAGATCGCAGCTTTCGAACCAGCAGCGGCAACAGAAATCCGAGCGGTACGAACATGACGATGTTGCCGCCGATGTTTTTCAACGCCGTCGATGAGGTGGCGTGCTGAACGAGATCGATGATGCTGGCAAGCGGCACCAGATTGAATCGACCGTGCCAGTCGTAGAAGATGATGGTCATGGGGAAGAACGCGACGCACGCCATTGCGAGCACGTACGCGAAGAGCACTCCCACGACGAACTCTCGAACGGCGTCGCCACCCGCACGACGCCAACAGATGATTCGCCACACGACGTAGACGGCCACTGCGATTGCGCTGAATCCACCGGCTCCGATCGAGACCATGTGACGCTCCTGGATTCCATGTCGAACGTTGCTGCCATGAGCTGCGAGCCGACACGACTGGGTGAGTCAGCTTGATCCGCTGGTTCGACGCGGCGGACGCGCGAAGCACCTGCACCGCTGTCTGGACGACTGCTGCCGTGTTCGTGGCAGTGGATTGCTCCCGATATGGATGTTCAGAACCCGGTCCGGGTAGCGAACCTAGACCGGATCCGAGGACTCGGAATCACCGTCGCGAACCGATGGCGTCCAAGACACGCCGTTCCAGTATCGCAACTCGTGACGCCCCGTCGGATCGGGAAGCCATGACGCGGGCGCAGCAGGAGTAGCGGGAAAGGCATTCGATTGACGAGAACGACCAAACAAGGTGACGAGCCAGACCACGAGTGCGATGGGGATGACCAGCCCCCCACAGACGACTAGCAGGATCCACCACTCAGCGCCGCCCGGCATGCCGAACACAGCCATGCTGTCCCCCTTACCCCCGATTCACGAACCCTGACATACGCTAACAGTATTGGACACTGGCTGCATGAAGAAGAAGCGGATCCGGTAGCGGCACGCGCCTCGCGTGGGAGTCCGCTCTTCCATTTCGCTCCGTCCAACGTCTTGCGCTTAACTCGCGAGTCGAGAGTGTCCAGTATGGAACAACTGTGAGCGAGTCGAGTGGAAGCGCGTGTTACGCCGGATCAGTCACCACTCGACGGCGAGTCGCACGTTGACTACAGTGCCTCGTTCGACCATCGTGCCAGCCGCCGGCTCCTGCGCGTCATCCCCTGGACCGGGAACGCTCACCAAGTCTGCCTGCAGGCCCACGGCCTCCAAAGCACCGTCGACGTAGGCGGATCTGGCGATGGCGGCCATCTTCGCGTCGTCGGCGTAGTCAGCCCGAAAGTCATGAGAGCGAACCGCAGCCACGACGTCAGGGACTCTTACGAGCGCGTCGGTCCGTCCCCCCGATTCGGTGCACCCGGCCACCAATCCTGCGACTAGTGCCAGGCTTGCGATCAACAGCGGTGCCCGACGCATTGCACTCCCTCCAAGGAGCCAGCTCAGCCGAACGTGTTCGGCTTCAGCGCCAATATGCCGCCCAGCCACGCCGCTGTCCGGACCAACAACTGTGAACACGACGAGTTGAAGCGCTGGTTCGACAGATGCCCGCACATGACCTCAGTGCGCGCCCGCGAATTGCTGACCCATCACCTTCTTGAGTGCCGTCAAGACGCGCGAGTCCTCGACAGTGGGCGGGACAGACTCGGCCAAGTAGATCACGATCAGCCGGTCCCGCCTGAACAAGTGCGGCACGCCCTTCCACTCGACCTCGGCGTACTGACCTCCGTTGAACGGTCCGCCGTAGCCGTCCGGACTGATCGACGTGGCCACGCTGTTCGCCGCAGCCGTGTTGGCAAAGGCATAGACCTGCACGCGACGACCCGCGACGGTCAGGAACGTAGGACGTGGCCAAGGTCCGAAAGCGCCGGCCCATGTGGCTTCAGTAGAGGTGACATCCGCGCCGGCAGCTCGCAGCCCCTGTTCAAGAGCCGAGTCGTCGAAAGCCACGTTCGGGCCGGGAGGTAGAGCCCTCGATGTGGAGCAACCCGCCACGGCGAGCAACACCAGGACGAGAGCGACTGACACACGGCTACCCACGGTCCCCCGCCTCCGCCCCAAATCGGTCAAGAAGGCCAAGTACACGAGTGATTCTGTCGAACGTCAGTCGCTTAACTCGCGAGGCGAGCGTGTCCAGTATGGATCAACTGCGAGCGAGTCGAGTTGAAGCGAGGGTTCGACAGCACAGCGAACGACGACGAGGCAAGGCGAGTCACTCCGGCGCCGTGACCCTGGCGACTGACGCGGGCCGACGAAGCAACGATACGCCGACTGCCACAAGGAATAGTACGTAGAGGATGCTCCCGACCTCGCCGACGACGATGGACAGGCCCCAGACAGAACCGCCTAGCAGCCGAGCCGGAAGGCTGGGTGCAAAGACAGTCAGGGCAGCGACGCCCAGACCGGGAACCCACGAAGAGACCAACCGTGACCGAAGTAGTCCAAGGACGAAGAGAAGCGATGCCGCGAACTCAAGAACGCGTGACGCAATGGGCATCATCGCAACCGGGATGATGTCCCCAGCAAGAGACAAGGCGTGCAGGACCCCCTGTGCCAAACGCACGGGGTGCCGTGGAATACCTTGAGTTGCCACTTCCGCAACTACGAGAGTGAGCGGGACAAGTATGGCGAGGAGACCGGTCACGGCCGACCACTGCAGCAATGAGACGCCCGGGCCACCCCCGGCCAGCCGACGGAACCAGAACCGCACCACGCAGTTGAGGATCAGACATGCTGCGGCCACGACCGGCAGCGAGGGAAAGAACCCGTCCACGAGGAAGATCCCCACCATCTGGCTGAGCCAAATCTTGTACGCCGGCACGCCCACAACGAAGTCGTAGACCGACCCTAGCGACAGCAGCGCTACAAGGAACACGAGCACGGCGAGCCACCCTTGCGGAAGCCTGCGCATCGGATCACCCCCCCGGTGTCTTGTCGAACCAAGATTCTGCAGTCTGGACAATCCGCTTCAACGATGTGACCTTCGCCTTGCCGCGGCTTCGCGACGGAATCTCGAGTCTCGGATGCAAGCAGGTTCGAGAGATCTCCGACTCATCCACTCTGCGTAAGCCGGCTGGCAACTGCGATGGCGGTGCGGTCCCGATCTGGCCCCGTGCAGCGTCATGTGCTCAGCTCAGCGCGGCTCCCGCCAATGCCCCCTACGCCACGCGCCAGCTCCAGCGTCCTCATCGCCAGCGCCCTCACGGCAGCGTCCTCGCTCTGGAAGAGCCTGAAGTGGTTGATGTTCTTGAAGTCGCTCAGGTCCCGTAGCGCCCGGAGCCGCTCCGGCCGGGGCATGGTGATCTTGACCAGCAGGTCCTGGTTCTCGTCACGGCTCTCGAAGACCGACTCGTGCCGGCAGAACGAGTGCCGTCCTTTCGCTTGGTCATACTTCGTTGCGATCGTGTAGACGGCTCTCTGGGCACCGTGCCTGCCATGCGGATTCAAGCACGGACCCACGACTCGCATCTGCGGCTTGCCGACAAGGGCATCCTTGTGTGCATCCGGCTTTGCGACGTAGGCATGCACGGCCACGCGCTCGCTGGGCCGCTTCTCGACATAAGCATAGTAGGCTGCGATGAAGGGGGACTCCGTCCAGTCGAGCAGCGGCGACGGGAACCCGTTGTGCCTCAGGTAGCTGAGGTACTCGTGGCACGGCAGGTGCGCGTACGAGTCCCGCTGCTTCGCCTTGATCTCGGCGTCGATCTCCTCATACACGGGGACCTTCCACGTCTTGCCGGTCAACGACTCGAGCTCGTCGGCGCACAGCGAGGCATGCATCAAGTAGCGCTCGACGGAGAAATGTTCGTCGGTGAAGCGCTCGAGGGTGCTGCTCAGAGGCCAGTCCGCGTCGGCGTGACCTCGGAACAGGATCGTGTTCCGCTCGAGACGCTCGTCCCCGGACCGGCGTTGTCCGTACTCGTCTCGGATGCCCTGGACCAGCGGGCGGAACTCAGCCCACGATTCAAGCTCATGTAACTCCACAGGTGCTCCTTCATCGGAGTGAACGTCACCCGTGTCGCGGCCTCGCTCGTACCCCTTGCAGTGCGGCGTGCCCGGTTGAAACAGGCTTCTACGCCGACGCGCGCACCCCTGCAAATTCCTTACAGAACATTAGCGCGCCGGGGAATCCCGGCCAGGCCCAGCGCTATCGTGACGTAGAGCAGGGCGGCCCACCTCGACTGACGGATATTCAACTTCATGCTAGTCCCCCATCCAGATGCATCGAAGATCTGGCGCTTCACTCGCGAGCCGAGCGTGTCCAGTATGGATCAACGGTGAACGCATCAGGTTGAAGCGCGTGTTGGACGGGGCGAATTCAGATACTAAACGCAACACCCGGGCCACCTGAAGGTTGGGCGACCTGGGGCACAATCGGTTCCTTACTCCCGCCAAGAAGTGAGGACCGGATGCACACCCAGATCACCCTCGAGGAACGATACGCCATCATGGCGATGAGGAAGCAGCATCACTCTCTCCGCGCGATCGCGACCGAGCTCAGACGGGCGCCGTCGACCATCTCGCGCGAGTTGAGGCGCAACGTGCGGCCGTCAGGCCGATACAACCCGGGTGTGGCCGACTCGTATGCCGTCGCGCGTCGACGTCGTTCGCGGCACAACTCCCACTTCAGCGCCGATGACTGGGTGCTCGTCGAGCACTTGGTGGGCCTGGACTGGAGCCCGGAGCAGGTCTCGGGGTGGCTTTCGCTCCACGACCTGCTGTCGATCAGCCACGAGACGATCTACCTGCGCGTCTGGCGCGACAAGCGGGTCGGCGGGGACCTGTGGACGCATATGAGGCAGGCCACCAAGCGGCGGCGCAAGCGCTACAGATCGCATGACTCGCGAGGAAGACTCGCAGGTAAACGCCACATCTCCGAGCGTCCACCCGAGGTGGAAGGCCGGCAGGTGGCGGGCCACTGGGAGATCGACACGATCATGGGCAACGACCACGGAAGGCACTCTGCCCTGACGGTCGTTGAACGCAAGACGGGCTACCTGCAGATGGGCAAGCTCCATCGCCACTGCGCGGCAGAGGCCACCGCTCGCACCATCGAGCTCATCGACCGGCGGCGTGAGTGTTTCAAGACGATCACCGCGGACAACGGCAGCGAGTTCCACAGTTACGAGCTCATCGAGGAGGCCACGGGCGTGCCGTTCTACTTCGCCAACCCGCACCATTCGTGGGAACGCGGCACCAACGAGAACACGAACGGCCTGATCCGCCAGTACCTGCCGAAGAGAACGAGCATGGCGCACGTCACTCAGGCGGATCTGGACGCGATCGCGACCAAGCTCAACAGCAGACCCAGGAAGCGGCTGGGCTTCCGGACGCCGGAGGAGTGCCATGTACAAGCCGGGTAGGCGCGAGAGGCCTAATCAGAGGAAGTGTTGCGATTCAAACTTGAAGTCAGGCGGCCGGATGCGGCATCAAGCGCGATGGTCTGGCAGTGCGCCGTCTGGGCAGAGCCGCCCTGCACAGCCTTCGCCATGACGAGAGCGGGATTCTCCGGCCCCCAGAGCGCGGTCGTCTCGAACAACGGCCGGAAGCCGAACGCCGTGTAGAAGGCTCTCGTACTGGCATAGGGTGTATAGGGGTCCGAAGGTCCGAGCGTCATGACGAACAGCACCTCCACGCCTCGGGCCCGAAGCCACTGCTCAGAATGATCCAGGAGCGCACGGCCTACCCCTTGACGATGGTTGTCTGGATGCACGGCGAGAACATGGTTCTCCGAAGACTCCGGGAAGTGCTGCTCGAGGGCGAGGAAACCGACTACTTGGCTCTCGACCAGGGCAACGAACGTCGTCAACCTGAGCAAGCTCGCGAGGTACTCTTCGTTGGCAGAGGGAATCCCGAACCATTCGGGCAGCGCGTTCAGGATGCGCTCGCATGCGCCGCTCATGGACGCATCGAACTCGACGATCTCGAGTGCTGATTCGGGCCTCACGGAACGCCCCGTTCGCTCCTTGCCTGCCGTCCGCCCAACGTCTTGCGCTTAACCTGTGCGTCGACCCTGTCCAGTATGGATCTGAACCGCGCCGGGTTCACCGGAGACTTGATTCCTTGAGTCCGACAGTATCTGTTCTGCCGTTCTCCTTCCAGTAAGCCTCTTCGAACTCGGCCGGCGGGATGTCGCCGATCGGCTCGAGAAGCCGTCTATGGTTGAACCAGTCGACCCACTCCAGCGTGGCGAACTCAACCTCATCCAGGCCCTTCCACGGTCCTCTCTTTCGGATGAGCTCGGTCTTGAACAGTCCGATGATGGTCTCGGCCATGGCGTTGTCGTAGGAGTCGCCCCGCGAGCCGACCGAGGACACGGCGCCGGCCTCCCCGAGACGCTCCGTGTAGCGGATGGAGAGGTACTGACAGCCGCGGTCGGAATGATGCACGAGCCCATCGATCCCCCCGCGTGCCCAGATCGCCATCTCCAGCGCGTCGATGGCCAGATCGGAGCGAAGCGAGCGCGACGCTTGCCAACCCACGATCATGCGGGAGAACACGTCGATGACGAACGAGACGTAGGCGAAACCCGACCATGTAGCCACGTAGGTCAGATCCGCCACCCAAAGCTGGTTGGGCCGGATCGCCGTGAAGTCGCGCTCGACGAGATCCGCGGGACGGACCATCGAGCCGTCGGAGGTCGTGGTGCGCCAGGTCCTGCCTCTCCGCACGCCCTGGAGACCCATCTCGCGCATCAGCCGCGCGACCGTGCAGCGAGCGACGCTGAAGCCCTCCCGCCGAAGCTGGCACCAGACCTTGCGTGCGCCATAGACACCGAAGTTGTCGCGGTGCACGCGGGCGATCTCGGGCTTCAGATCCTCGTCTCGCACGGAGCGCGACGAGGGCGGCCGCTTCTTGAAGTCGTAGTAGGTGGATGGGGCGATCGGCAACTGCTGGCAGATCGGCTCGACCCCGAAGCGGTCCTTGTGTTCATCGATGTAGGCGATCATCTCTTCTGTCGGCGGTCGAGCTCCGCCCCGAAGAAAGCCGCGGCGCTCTTGAGTATCTCGTTGGCGCGGCGCAACTCGCGGTTCTCACGCTCAAGCTCCTTGAGGCGTGTGCGCTCCTCGGTGGACAGCCCCGGGCGTCGGCCGTCGTCGATCTCGGCGCGCCTGACCCACTTGCGCAGGGTCTCGGCGGTCATGCCGAACTTCTCCGAGATCGAGCAGATCGCCTGCCATTGGGACTCGTACTCCGGACCGTGGTCGAACACGAGCCGGACCGCACGTTCACGCACTTCCTGTGGGTACCTCGATCGTCTGTTCATGACTCCATCCTCTCACTTGATGGAGCCTCCAGAAATCCCGGCGCGGTTCATTGATGCGCTGGTTAGCGTCTTGTCGGCCTGAATGTCACTCATCCGAGAGTTGCCACGCACCCGTGTCCTCGTCATACCACAGTCCATCGATCTTCCCCGCCGATGGACCCGCCGAGTCTTGCGGACGGTGCCATTCCACGACGACCGAGGGAGTCAAGTCTGAGGTCACGACGTCAAGCTGCTTGCCGTCATCCACATAGTTGCGCTTGAGATAGGCCAACAGGGATCCGGACAGGCCGTGGAAAACACCATTGGTGCGCATGACCTCGTCCTGAATCTCAGGCTGTCCTCCCTTTCGAGACGCGTACTCTACCAGAATGGTGCTCGACCAGCCGGCAGGCATCATCGTTGCGTGATAGTAGGTCCGGTCACCGTTCGACCCCGAAAGGTCATGCCGGTCCATGCGAGTCACCGTCCAGCCCGGGTAGTCCTGCGCGAGGCGCGTCCTCCACTCAGCCGTCAGCACAGCCTTGGGACTCAAGAGCGGCACCGCGTACTTCATGAATCCGAAAGCAACCATGCCTAGCACAGCAAGTGAACCGATGACCCAAGTCGCGACAAGAAGCCACACGAGCGGAAGCACCCAGGCGGCCGTGCTGTCCTGCGAAGCAGCCCTGGCATCGCTTTGAGACAAACGTTACCTCCTCAGAACCACTTCATGGCGCTAACGTGTTTGCGCTTAACTCGCGAGCCAAGCGTGTCCAGTATGGAACAACTGCGAGCGAGTCGCGTGGAAGCGCTGGTTCTGTGAGGCGAATTCAGATACTAAGTGCACCACCCCAAGGGTGCGAGAGCGAGGCAATCTGGGACACTTCTGGTTCCTCCATCCCGCCAAGAACAGGGGAACCGCACATGAAGTATCGCCAGATCACCTCAGGAGAAAGATACGCCATCGCGGCGCTGCGAAGACGCGGACTCTCCGCACGGGCGATAGCCACCGAGTTGGGCCGAGCTCACACCACGATCTCTCGCGAGGTCCGTCGCAACCGCTGCAACGACTCGGGCTATCGGGCCTGCAAGGCTGAGAGTCGCACCCACGGCCGGCGTTCACGCTCACGCCGCAACGCCCGCATCACGCAAGAGACCTGGACCACGGTCGAGCGCTATCTCGCACTCGACTGGAGTCCCGAGCAGGTCTCCGGCTTCCTGAGAGTCGAGGGCATCCTGTCCATCAGCCACGAGACGATCTACGTGCACGTCTGGCACGACAAGGCGATCGGCGGTGAGCTGTGGAGGCACCTGAGGCAGGCGGCCAAGAAGAAGCGAAAGCGATACGGCGGGCGCGACTGGCGGGGCAGACTCGCAGGTAAACGCCACATTTCCGAGCGACCACCCGAGGCCGAAGCCCGGCAAGAGATCGGGCATTGGGAGATCGACACGGTCATGGGGACCGAGCACGGGCGCAACAGCGTCATCACGATGGTGGAGCGCGCGACGGGCTACACGGTGATGGGAAAGCTGGCCAGGCACTGCGCCGCGGACGCCACGGCCCGCTGCGTGCAGCTGATCGAGCGGCATGACGGTCGCGTAGCCACGATCACGGCGGACAACGGCAGCGAGTTCCACAGCTACAAGAACATCGAGGCGGCCACGGGAGTCGAGTTCTACTTCGCGACCCCGCACCACGCCTGGGAGCGCGGCACGAACGAGAACACGAACGGGCTGATCCGTCAGTACCTGCCCAAGAGGACGACCCAGGCCCACGTCACCCAGTCCGACTGCGACGCGATCGCGGCCAAGCTCAACTCACGACCGAGGAAGAGGCTGGGCTACAAGACACCGAAGGAATGCTATGTCACGTCCTGGTAGGCGCGAGCGCAACAAGGCTCAGTGGTGCAGTTCAAACTTGAACTTACGACCCCCGCCTTCCTCCAGAACGTCCTTCAGTCCCGCGAACGGCGATCCGGGCTCCTCGGGCGCGCATCCGCATGGACCCTCGTTCAGGTCCGCGCCGCACCGCGGGCAGATACCGGCGCACTCCTCCGAGTGCAGGGGCGCGAACGGCAACTCGACGACCAGCGCCTGCACGAGCGCGGGTTCCAGGTCGATCGTGTCGTTCTCGATCAGCTCGTATTCCTGCTCCTCCGGGAGCTCGCCGGCGTGGGTCTCGTTCACGTAGAAACCCTCGACCTCGCCGGTGACGTCCATCTCGAAGTCGCGCAGACAGCGCACGCAATCGGTACGGAACCGCGCGCTGACCGTCCCCGACGCGACGATCCCGGCTCCGGCATAGGTGAGCGTGACATCGAACGAGCCCGGCCCGACGGGGAAGAACGCCTGGTCGCCGAGGTGCAGCTCGCCGACATTGAGAGTGTCGGAGACCACGCGCTGGCTGCCCAAAGCGTCCGTGACGCCCCGGGTGTTGACGGGGTAAGGCATCAGGTCACCGCGCGCCTAGGCGCGCTGGTTGACCTTGCCCTGGAGGCGGTCACGGCCGCGCTGCACCGCGGTGAGCAGCTTGCCCAGGTTGACCTCGAGGTTGGCGAGCATCTCGTCGGCGTAGTCCTCGGCGCCCAGACGGATCTCGCGCTCCTGCTGCCTGGCGGAGTCGATCATGGAGGCGGCCTGCTCGTTGGCGCGCTTGACGACCTCCTGCTCGGAGGCCATGGCGTCGGCTCGGTCGCGCGCGTCCTCGAGGATCCGGTTGGCTTCCTTCTCGGCCTCCTCGAGCATCTCCTGGCGCTCCTTGACTATCCAGCGCGCCTGCTTGAGTTCGTCGGGAAAAGACGCACGGATCTCATCGATGATCTCGTAGACCTTCTCGGTGTCGAGCAGCCGCTTGCGCGTCATCGGAAGAGTGCGGCCGTTGTCCAAGGACTCTTCGATACGGTCGATCAGCGCCATGATATCCATGCCTGGTCCTCCCCTATCGCCCCTCGCGGAGACGCTCTTGGAGCTCGTCGCTGACCTGGTCGGGCACCAAGCCTCTCACGTTCCCCCCGAACGCCGCGATCTCCTTGACCGCAGAGGAACTGAGGTACATGTAGTCCGGTATCGACATGATGAACATCGTCTCTACCCCGTCGTCGAGACGGTAGTTGAGCTGTGCCATCTGGAACTCGCGCTCGAAATCCGTCACGGCGCGCAGACCCTTGATGATGACCGTGGCGTCCATCTCTCGGGCCAAGTCTACCAGAAGTGAATCGAACGGTCGCACGCTCACATTCGGCAGGTGAGAGGTGGCGTCCCGGATGAACCCGCAGCGCTCCTCGACAGTGAACAGAGGTCCGCCGCCCTTGTCGGGCGAGAGCGCCACAGCCACGACCAGTTCGTCGAACATCGTGGCGGCCCTCTCAACGATGTCCAGGTGACCGTTGGTCACGGGATCGAAGGTGCCGGGGCACAATGCGCGCTTCAACGACGTCCCTTTCAGTCGGCCGACCGGGAAAGAAGCGTCACCGCTGTCTCTCCGTACGTGTAGGTACGGACCTTCTCGAACCGCTCCGGCAACGCCGGCGATGCCGTCGCCGCGTGCTCGTATACCACCATCGCATCCGGTTCCAGCGCGCCGGCCTGCTCCAGAGTCTGCAGCGCGTCCGCTACGCGGGCCGGGTCGATTCTATATGGAGGGTCCACCAGCAGCAACGCGAACGGTCCGAGCCCCGCCGCGCGGGAGAGGGCCGGCGCGGCCACGTCGGCCGCTATCACCACGCATCGGTCCGCCGCGCCCAAGGTCGAGACGTTCGCCGCTATGACCCGCAGCGCGTCGCGTCCGCTCTCGATGAACACCGCCCTGCTCGCCCCGCGCGAGAGCGCCTCGAGGCCCAGGGCGCCTGTCCCAGCGTACAGATCGAGGACCGCGCCTCCACCCAGGTCGCTTCCGAGGCGCGCCGTGAGCGCGTCGAACAGCGCCTCCCTCACCCGATCCGAGGTCGGACGCGTGGCAGTGCCCTTCACAGGCCGAAGCGGCCTGCCCCTCCACGCTCCACCGATTATCCTCATCCGCTGCTGACCCACTTCCAGTCGCGCCCGAACGCGTGCCGAACGTGCGCGCCGAGCGCGGCGTTCTCCGGACGCGTCATCGACGGATCGTCCGCTACCAGTGCGGCGGCGTCGGCCCGGGCGACGTCGAGCAGTTCCGGGTCGCCGAGAACGGACGCCAGCCGCAACTCCGGGATGCCGTGCTGCCGCTCACCGAGGACCTGCCCCTCCCCGCGCAGCCGCAGGTCCAGCTCGGCCAGCTCGAAGCCGTCGGAGGTCGCCGCGATGGCCTCCATGCGCTTGCGGCCGTCGGCCGTCTTGGGCTCGGCGAACAGGAGGAACTCGCCCGGGTGCTCGCCCCTGCCGATGCGCCCGCGTAGCTGGTGGAGCTGCGCCAGGCCGAAGTGCTCGGCGTCCTCGACGATCATGACCGTTGCCCGCTGGACGTCCACCCCCACCTCGATGACCGTCGTGGCCACCAGGACCTGGGTCAGCCCGGATCTGAACGCATCCATGGCCGCGGTCTTGTCCGCCGTCTTCATCTGCCCGGTGAGCAGTCCCACCTCGAGATCGGGGAAGACCTTCGCGCGGAGTCGCTCGGCCTCCTTGACCGCGGCGCGCGCCTCGGACTCCTCGGACTCGTCGACAAGCGCGCACACGACGTAGGCCTGCTGGCCCGCCCGCACGGCCGTGCGGACGCGTTCGTAGGCCTCCGCCCGCCCGCTGCGCGGGACCAGGGTGGTCGCGACGTGACCGGGACCCTTGCCGCTGGGGCGGACGCGCAGCCAGGATGCATCGAGATCGCCGTAGAGGCTGAGCGCCATGCTTCGCGGGATCGGTGTGGCCGTCATGACCAGCAGGTCCACGCTCTCGCCCTTTCCCCGAAGGCCGAGGCGCTGAGCCACCCCGAACCGGTGCTGCTCGTCGACGATGGCCAGCGGTCAGCTGCTTGAAGCGGACGTGACTGGTCAGCAGCGCGTGCGTACCCATGAGAACCGTGACCGACCCTGCCTCGACTCCCGCCAGTATGCGGCGGCGCTCCGCGGCCGGGGTGGATCCGGTGAGAAGCGCCCACGCGACACCGGCCGCGTCGAGGCCGGGCCCGACGCTTCGGGCGTACTGCTCCGCCAGGACCTCGGTCGGCGCCATCATCGCCGCCTGGGTGCCCGAGTCCGCCGCGGCCGCCAAGGCGATGGAGGCCACCGCGGTCTTGCCCGTGCCGACGTCACCCAGCAGCATCCGGTTCATCGGTCTCGGAGAGGCCATGTCGGCGAGGATCTCCTGTGACGCCAGCGACTGGTCGGCGGTCAGATGGAAAGGCATCGCATCGCGCAACGCCTCTTGGGCCGGCCCTTGGATGCGATGCGAGAAGCCCTTGCGCTCGTTGACGACGTGATGCCTGCGAACGGCCATCCCGACCTGGACGGCGAGCAGTTCGTCGTAGGCGAGCCTGCGCCGCGCCGCGTCACGCTGCTCCATCCCCGGAGGGAAGTGGATCCATCTCAGAGCAGTCGCCAGCGGCAACAGGTCGCGCCGCACGCGCAGCGCCGCGGGCATGTAGTCGACCACGTCGCCGAACTCGTCCAACGCCTCAGTCACCAGCCGACGTATCCAATTGGTCGACAGTCTCTCAGTCGCGGCGTGGACCGGCAGTATCCTGCCCAGCTGCGTCAGGGCGTCGGAGTCGCCCAGGTGCTCGACGAACGGATTGCGCATCTGACGCAGCCCGTACTCCATCTCGACCTTGCCGGCGAACGCCACCTTCTCGCCCTGATGGAAGCGCTGTGCGAGATAGGACTGGTTGAACCACACGCCCGTGAGGACGCCCGTCCCATCGGTGATCGCCACCTCGATGACCGACAGTCTGGGCCGGGGACGCTTCACGACGATCTCGTGCACGGATCCGACGGCCGTGGCTTCGCGGCCGATCGGCAGCGACCCGAGCGGAGCCGATGCCGACAGGTCGAGGTATCGGGCGGGATAGTGGCGCAGGAGGTCCTCGACGGTCAGTATGCCGAGCTTCCCGAGCGCCTCGGCTTTGGAGGCGTCCACAAGTCGCACCGACGTCACGGGTTCGGACCACGCCGCCGCCCGGGTCACTCGCGGGCTCACACCATGACGCGAAGCGATCGCGTCAGCCAAGGGGCGAGAAGCAGACGCCGACGGACCTGGGCCCCGCGTGCGTGCCTATCACGGAGCCGATGTCGCCGATCCTGGTGATCTCGCCCACGAGCCCGGCGTCGGCGAGGTCGTGCGAAAGCTCGTCTGCGAGATCGGGCGCCACCGCGTGGATGACGATCGCCTTGACCCCGTGGAGCTCGCGCGAGCGCTGCGCGACGTGTGCGGCCAGCTGCTGGTACGCGGCCCTCGCCCCGCGCGCCTTCGCGAAAGGCTCGATGGCCCCGTCCTTGATCCGGAGGACGGCCTTGATGTTGAGCAACGCGGCCGCCAGGCCCTGCGCCTTGCCTGCCCGTCCGCCTCTTGACGAGGTTGTCGAGGGTGTCGAGCACGAAGAAGAGTTCCGTCCGCGACGCCGATTCGATGGCGGCTCGTTCCACCTCGTCCAGGTCGCGACCCTCGTCCCGCGCCGCGCACGCTGCCTGCACCACCAGCGCCATCGCCCACGACACGAGCGTCGAGTCCACGACACGCACGGGCACAGGAGCGTCCTTGGCGGCAAGGGTCGCGGACTCGAACGTGCCTGACAGCTTCGCGCTCAGGTGGATCGAGACGATGCCCTCGGCGCCCTCGGCCGCCAGGCGCTTGTACACCTCGGAGAACTCCGCCGGGGAGGGCTGCGACGTGGTGGGCAGCTCGCGGGCGGCAGCGAGCTTCGGATAGAAGGACACGGGGGTGAAATCCAGCCAATCCCGGTACGTCTCCTCACCGATCTGCACCTTGAGGGGGACCATTTCCACGCCGATGTCGGCCAGAGCGGTCGGTCCCATGTCGCAGGTGCTGTCGGTGACGATCGCGATGCCCGGCATGCTCCAGATCTCTCCCCTGTTCATTCGACGGCCATTATGATCGGGTATAGCGGCTGACCGCCCCGATGCGTCTCGATCTCCAACTCGGGATGCGCCGCGGACAGCCGCTTCACTATCAAGTCGAACCGTTCGTCAGGCATGTCCTTTCCGGCCAGCAGCGTGAGCGTCTGACCGGATCCCGCGATCACGTCCAGCAGCGCCGCGCTCACGTCGGCCACGTCTGTTCCGATAGCCTCGATCTCGTGCTCCGCGATTCCGATGACCTGTCCCGCCTTGATCGGTCCGGCCTTGCCGCTCGAATCCTTGATGGCCGTCGTGATCTCACCGGTGCGAACCGCCGAGGCGGCCCGCGTCATCGCCGCGACGTTGTCCTCCACGGTAGCATCAGGGTCTGACGCCAGCATTGCGGAGAACGACTGAGGCACTGAGGTGGTGGGCACGACCCCCACCGGCTTGGATGCCAGCGCCAGCGTCTGCTGAGCCGCCAGTATGATATTGCGATTGCCCGGGAGCACGATGACGGACCTCGCGGGAGTCGCCTCTATGGCCGCCAGGAGCTCCGCGGTCGAGGGGTTCATCGTCTGGCCGCCGTTGACCACACTGTCCACGCCGAGGCTGCGCAGGATCTGGGCGAGGCCGTCTCCGGCCGCAACGGCGACGAATCCCAGCGGCTTGAGTTCGGCGGAGGCATCGTGCTCCGTCCGCAGTCCCTCGTTTCGGGCCTCGGTCTGCCTGCGCATGTTGTGCACGTGCACGTCGGCGACCTCGCCCAGGCCGGTGGCGAACGCCAGGACGGCGCCGGGGTCGTCGGTGTGGACGTGGACCCTGTAGGAGCCGTCGGCGCCGACCACGAGTTCGGAACCGCCCTTCGTAGCGACGTAGTCCTTCACCGAAGCGATGTCGATGTCGTCGCCGAACAGCAGGAACTCCGTGCAGTAGAGGTACTCCTGGTCGTCCCAGTCATCCACGAGCGCCACCCCTCCGTTCGCCGGACCACCGGTGGGCGTCGTGGCGACCTCGATCGAGTGGATTCCCGTACCGGCCAACCTGGACGCGAAACCGTCCATCAGGATGGCGAGCCCGTAGCCGCCGGCGTCGACGACGCCGTTCTCCTTCAGTACCGGGAGAAGCTCGGGCGTGCGCTGGACCGATGCGTATGCGGCCTCCACGACCGCCTCGAGGGTCCCGGGAACGTCTGCCCCGCTTGCCACGGCCGGTGCGGCCGCGGCGGCCGCGTCGCGAAGCACAGTGAGCATCGTGCCCTCGACCGGTTTGCGGACGGCCTGGAAGGCCACGATGACCGAGCGGTCGAGCGCGTCGCGCACCAGAGCGGCGTCGATGGTCTCGGCTTGCGAGATGACCTCGCACAGGCCGCGGAGTATCTGGCTCAGGATCACGCCCGAGTTGCCCCGCGCCCCCATCAGGGATCCGTGGGTGACGGCATGGCACGTCGCGGCCACGCTCAGGTCACGTGGTTCCTTCTCAAGCTCGGTGAGAACAGCGTCCATGGTCAGGGACATGTTCGTCCCGGTGTCGCCGTCAGGGACCGGGAAGACGTTGAGCCGGTTCACGTCGTCGCGCCGGTCTTTGAGCGCCTGCGCGGCAGCGTGCAGGAGGATCGAGGAATCGAGCGGCGCGTCCTGGGCCATGTCAGTCGCCTTCGGTGGCTGCTACTTGCGGACCTTGATGCCCTGGACGTGCACGTCGACCGAGATGACCTTCACCTCGGCATTGGTGGTCAGCACGTACTTCACGCGGTCGGACATGTTGTGCGCGACCTCCGCGAGGTTCGTGCCGTACTCAGCGACCACGTAGAGGTCCACGGTGACGCCCTGACCGTCGGACTTGATCAGGACGCCCTTCCGCAGCTTGTCGCGAGACAGCAGCTGGGCCACACCGTCGCGAAGCGACGGACTGGCCATGCCGACGATCCCGTAGCACTCCAGCGCCGCGAATCCGGCCATGTCCGCGATCACGTCGTTGGCGATGTTGATGGACCCGCCGACCGGATCAGGCATCGCCCTTGGCCTCCGAGTCCGTATCTTCCAGCGCGTTGAGGTCCTTGAGCAGAGCGTCCACGGAGATCTCGTGCATGCTGGCGACCGAGGACAGGGTCTCCATCTCCGCGGCCATACAGCCCGCACATGGCAGCCCGTGACGCTCGAAGATGGAGATGGCCCGTGCATCCGAAGTCAGAACGTCCCGGATCAGCATGTCGCTGCTGTACGTGTGCACAGCGTCCCGCTCTCTCTCGTCTCGCGCCAGGCATTTCCATCGGAGCGGCGCGTTCCCACGAGTATAGACGAAAGAGCGCGGCGCTCTAGACCGGCTTGGTAGCCGCCTTGAGTTCGCCGGGACGGTTCGCGATGACCTGCCAGCGACCCTCGGAGATCCACTTGACCGGCACGGCGGCCTGTCCGCCCCACACGCGGGGACGCAGCCAATTCAGCGTCTCAACGATGTCGCCGGGGCGGGGCATGCCTACGTTGCGATCGACCGCCAGCACCATGATCCCGGCAGACTGCAGATCGGCGACAGGCGTCTCGGACGCGAAATCGCGCAGCGGCCTGTGGTACTCGATGAGCCGACCGGCCCATCCCTCATGCGTGAGTCCGACGCCCGCGGCCGCGCCGATGATCCCCCCGCCCGTACCGCCGTGCTCCGATAGGTGCACGCCCTCGGCAGCCGCCCAGGCCGCGTCCTTGTCTGTGACACTGACGGCGGCCAGGTTGCCGAACGCGACCAGCCTCTGCAGCGTCTCGGTGTCCTGCTCAGTGGCGACGCAGAGTCCCGGGTCGCTGCCCTCGAAGAAGTTGTCCTCGATCATCTTGGTGCCCAGCCGGATCAACTCGGGTACCACTGATGCGTCCGGCACGTCGAGCACGGCGCAGGCCGAGCTGTTGTGCGAGGTGTACGGGATCGCCGGGTCGACGAGGAGCTGCTGCCGTACCACAGCCCAGCCCCTGCACCCTTCGGGCAGGTCATCGAGCAGCCACCGGCCGAGTTTGCCGGTCCCGCGTCCGCAATCCAAGGTGTCGGTGTCGTCGAAACAAACGTATGCGCGCATGTTCCAGTGTTCCTTCCCGCGCCGTTGGCGCCGCTTGCGAGTGTCAGTTGCCCGTGCTTTCGCTCTCGGGTACCCAGACCACCTGACCGGTCTCGAGCCGATAGACCGTGCCGATCGCCGCTCCCGGTCCCTCCGCCTGTGTGTCCGTGGACTGGAGCTTCACGATCTTGCCCTTCTCCCTGGTGATGATCGTCATGTCCGTCTTTCCTGGGTTCTTGACGACCGTGAGGTCGTCCTTGCCGAGGATGTCGTTCAAGCCGAACGAGCTCAGGGCCATGATCAGGAAGCCGACCCCTATCAGTATCGCGACGTCGAAGAGGTTCCCCATGGACTCCATCGGGTCGCCGTTGCGGTCCGGGATGGGATGTCGGCGCCGGTGCCGGCGTAGATAGACCGTCTTCGAGCGATCCATGGGTCATACCTCCATGAGTTCGAGCGCGTACTCGATATCGCTGACGTCTTGCGTGTACAGCCGGTCGCGGACCATCGACATCATCACCGCGAGCCCGCCTATCAGCAGTCCGACGACGGTCGTGGAGAAAGCGACGACCAGATTGGTGGCGAGGGTCTCAATGTCACCCTTCGCGAGAGCCACCAGCGCCGGGCTGATCGGGATCAGGGTTCCCATCAGGCCAAGGATCGGTCCGAAGCGGATCATCATTCGTGTGCGTTCGAGCCGCCTGGTGGCCGCCAGCTCCAGATCGGTCAGCAGTTTGAGGAGTCTGGTGGTCTCCAGATCGCCGTCGTCGCCCAGTTCTCGAATGAAGTGCTTGGCCGCCCAGGTGCGGCCGATCTCCTTGAGGCGTTCGAGGGCTTCGATGTTCCTGCCTGCGGCAAGGTCTTCACGAGCACGAGTGGCGATGTGTTCGATACGCTTGAGCGATCGTCTGCGACCGCGTGCAATCATCTCAAACGTGAACCGACCCAACTCGAACACCGTGAAGACCAAGGCCGCGAGCTCCAGGAAGAGCACCGGGTAGAGCAGGGCCGTGGCTACGGTGTAGATGATCGCGTCGGGGTGGCTCAGATAGTAGCCTACCTGCTGGGAGAACACGCCCATGTCGCCTCCTTGTCGCTGTGTGGTGGTGGGTGGTAGGAGCTAAGCCGGGATGAGTCGTCTCATCTGCCGGGCGATCCTTGCGATGGGCGCGGCTGACAGTCCGCTCGCGTACAGCACGGTCAGCAGGAGAATGCCCGCCGGCCCCTGAGATGCGATGACGGCGACGTGGCCCTTTCCGCCGCCCCCTCCGTGAGCGCCCGTCGGCGCCGAGCCGACCTCGCGCATCACCTGTCCGCGAAGCACCAGGTCTGCGGACGGCACGACGCCTGAACTCTCCAGCGACAGGACGGAGGTCGCGTCCGCGGAAGCCGTCGTGTTCTCGACTGTACCGGTCTCCGGACCGGTTTGATCGGAGGCGCTCGAGGAGTCGGAGCCCGAGCCGGAACCGGATCCGCTGCCGGATCCCGCCCCCTGACCCGAACTGGATCCACTGCCGGAGCCGCTCCCGCTTCCGGATCCGCCTGCGTTGCCATCGCCGCTCCCATGGGTGCTGGCGCTGGGAACCTCCCAAATGAACTTGATGTCCTGTAGGACCGGAGCCGTCCCATGTGAGCGAGTGGACAGTTCGACCCGATAGCGGAACACTGTGCCGCTGGCATCGTCCGACGGAGAGAACGAGCCGCTCGAGCCGGCTGCGACCCACGCTCCTCCGTCGACAGAGTAGTCGACGCTCGCGGCACAACCGGAGGGGTTCTTGGCGCGCCAAGATATGGAGAGCAGCCGCTTCGGCGCCGCCAGCCCGAAGTCCAAAGCGGTCGACACCGCCATCGCCGAAGCGCGGTAGCCGTAGGCGAGCAGGCGCTGGTTGCGCTGATCCGCGACGACCGTCGTCCCGTCGGCTAGCCGAACCACCGAGCGCGGCTCGATCAGCGTCCCGAGACCGGTGACGCCGCCGGCCCCGCTCCGAAGCGCTTGCTGTCATCCCCGTAGACGTCAACGACCTTCGCGGGACTGCTGTGGTCCACCTCGAGGATATCGCTGTGCGAAGTGTCCGACTCGGCGATCAGAGTGTTGCCGTTGGCAAGACGCGTAGCGCTGGAAGGCATGCGCAGCCCGGTGTATTGCCACACCACGCGGCCATCGGGGGCCACCTCGATCGCGCGCCCCGACTCCTCGTCTGCGATAAGCGTGTTGCCTGCGCCCACATAACCGGCAGGGATCCTCTGAACAGTGCGAGGATCGGTGAGACGCCCGGGCCCGCTGCCGGGCTCGCCAATGACCCCGTACTTCCAGACGATGCGCCCATGCTCGTCGATCTCGACCACCCGGCACCCGCCGCTGCCGCTCCCCTTCTTCCCGTCGCAGACGAGTGTGTGATCGCCGCCGACCGGCGCCGCGTAGAAGGGATCCTCAAGGAAGCCCGGCGACGCCTCGATCGAGCGCACGACCCTCTTCGCGCTATCGACCTCCAGAACCCTGACACCCCGGTCAGTGATGACCGTGTTGCCGTTCGTCCGGCGCACGGCTGACCACGCGCTCATGTTGCCTTCCGGATCGTTGTACGACCACACCACGTTGCCCGCCAAGTCGATCTGCAGCACGCGGTGCACCCAGCCGTCCGCTACCAGCAGCGTGCCGTCGGGCAGCGCCTGGACAGAGCGTGGATCGAACTCCGATCCGGTACTGCCGTGATACAACACACGCCACTCGTATGGCATGAGAAGCGACTGATCGCTCGCCGTGCCGCCAACCGAGAGGCCTTTGCCGGCGACCGGGTCCGCGAGGTTGAAGGGTTTGCCCGCCGTGCCCTCGCTCCACGTGGACGCATGCGCGGCGGACGGCAAACCGGCGAGCAGCGCGCCGGCCACAAGGATCGCGGTCAGCGAGTGCTTCACCGGACGGCCCCCTCGTCGAAGAAGCCGCGCAGTTGCGGGATCCTCGCGCGGATGAGCGCCTGCAGTGTAAGCGCGGCCAAGAGACCACCAAGCGCGCCGAACGCTATGTGCAGCACCGAATCGATCGTGAGACCCGCCACGACAAGAGCAGCAGGCAGCCCTGCGACGATCTGCTGGAGCACGTCCACCACAAGCTTGGAGGAATGAGCCGCCGCCCCCGCGAGAATCGCAGGCGTCACCTGATCCAACCGTCCGACAAGCGGCGCAAGGACATCCAACGTGATGCCGGGGAGCAGGTACTTTCCGACGGTGAAGAAGAATCCGGCGTCGCCAGGCTGCATCAGCGCCACTAGGACTCCGCCGACGAACCCCATCAGCGTGGTCGCGCCCGGTCGGCGTACGGCGGCTCTGCCGATCAGCATCGCGGCGATCCAGAGCACACCTCCGTGGCCCGACACCTGGATCGGAAGCCGCAGCACGGATTTCCCGAGCAGGATCATCACCGCGACCAGAGCGATGACCGTGATCTCGCCGACAGCGAAACCTCGTGCCCGCTTGTTCTCCCCGGTACTCATCTGACCAGCAGCTCCGTGACGTCCCGAACCCTCTGGTCCTGCGGGATCGACGGGCCGGCGAGCTTCACGGTGCCGCGCTTGGAGACGGCGAGCACGACATCGGGGCCGATCTTCCCCCGGCTCAGGACCAATCTACCCTTGTCTCGTACTCCGAGTCCGACGACGGTGAGTCGCGCGAAGTCCGTCACGCCCGCAGAGGAAAGCACAGATATCACGGCAGGGCCCTGTTGGGGCTGGCCCTGCGCCGTCACGCGAATCATGCCGACGGCTTTGAGCGCGGTGAGATCGAAGTTCGCGAGTGTCTGTCCGTCACGAACGACCGCCACATGGTAGCCCGCGGGGCTCGCCGACGAGACCCGGCTCTCGGCGAACCACGCCATCGCCACACCACCGCACAGGAGGACGGCGATCGATATGAGCGTGACGCGACGGCGCATGCGTGTCATCGCCTCCTAGTGGAGGTCTCGGTCTCACTGACGGACCGCGAAGCCGTCGATCTCGATGCGGCCTCGCCGAGCGGTGGCAAGGTTCACGATCTTGACCGTCCCAGCTCGGGTCCCACTGTACGTGCCGACCTTCACCACCTGGCGGTAGCGTGTCTTGGACGAATAGCTGTCGATCGTGGACAGACGCCGACCATTGGCGTACACGGACAGCTTTCCGAGCCTTGGGCCCTTGGTGAGGACGAGGTAGATGATTCCGCGATTGGCCGTGAACGACAAAGAGGAGTTCTTCGCAATGGAGTACGCGGCGGAGCCCAAGTAGTAACTCGCCCGCCTGGCGCTTCTCCACGTCCCCGCTCGCCTGGCCCTACCCTGGTCGAACGGCACCATGGTGAGAGCCTCGGCCGTCCACGTCCCGACGTTCCCCGCGACGTCCTGGGCGCGGGACCTGAAGTAGTACGTGTAGCCTTGGGTCCCCGGCATAGATGTGGACCTAGCCGAAGTGAGAGTGCGCAGGGGTCGCCAAGTACCCGTCTTTCCGAGGCGGTAGTCGACATCGTAGCCGGCGATGCCCGAAACGGGATCTATGCCGCTCCAGTGGACAGGGAACTGCCTGACGCCACTGAGGGTTGCAGAGACGAGGGGCACCGACACCTTCGAGGTCGGAGGACCGCAGTCGACCTTCACCGGCAGGTAGTCGATGGTGGAGGTCGACTCCGAGTCGCGATAGTAGAGAGTGTGGACGCCCTGCGGGATCGCGATCGGAGCCGCGAACGTCGTCCAGGACGACATGGTCGCGTCCAGCGAGTACACGCTTGACCGTCCGGGCACGCCGGGGATGATCGTGACGGTGGGCGTCGTGACGTACCAGTCCTCAGCGCCGTCAGGCGACAGTGGCGACGCCACGGCGCGCGGGTTCGGGACATGGGGCGTCAGTGCGACCGGGTTCGACCGAGGACCCACGTTCGTGGCCGCGTCGAAGGCTCGCACCTCGTACAGATAGGTCTCGCCGTCGACAAGCCCGCTGTCGGTGAACGATGTCTCTGATGGGCCGAGGGTGGCGACCCGGACGTGTGGCAGGCTGTATGACTTCCCGTCGGGAACCGGGCTCCAGCGAAACACGTGGTACCCGGTCACTCCCGCGGCATCGAAGGCCGGAGCCCACTCGATCGTCGCAGTTCCGTCGCCGCTCGAGCCGGTGAGCGAACCGGGCTCGCCCGGTGCGACACTGTCGCCCGCACCGATGGCGAGGTCCACGTCTGCGGGGCCGGCCGAGTAGTCGGCGGCCGGGGCCCAAACAGCCCCTCCAAGGTAGACGCTGATCGAAGACGTGGCCGGAACGCCCACACGGAAGTCCCCTGCCGAGCCGGGGGGGCCGTAGTCCTCGTCGTCCACGACGCCGTTGGCGTTATCGTCGACCGACTGCGCCTCGGTCATCTGAGCGGCATGGATCGTCGCCGCTGAAGCATCAGTCACGCGTACACTCGCCGCTGCGCCCGCGCCGGTGGCGACCCCGTTATGCACCCATGATCCGCTCGTACGCGGGTCGACGACCGTGATGGTGGGCGCGACTGAGGCGTTGTACGTCGATGAGAGACCGGTCTGCGACAGGGAGACGAGCACGTGGTACGTCCCCGTCTTGCTCTCTTCGCCGAACTTCACGAACGCGGTGCTGGGCGGGATCGCCCCGAGGACATCGGTCGTGATCTGCGGGTAGTTCGTCCAGCTCTCGCGCTCCTGGAGCCACGCGTGGGTGCTCGGATTCCAGGTGAACCCGCGATTCGTGGCCCCCGACGGCGCGGTGCCGACGGTTATCCGAACCTTGACGTAGTACGTGGTGCTGGGAAGCAGTCCGGAACTCGCTTCGCTCGCAAAGTGGATCAGATATGGCGTGTGGTCGTTGAGGATCACCGCCGGAGTCTCGCTCGCGCCGCCGCGGAAGCTGGACGCTGCCTGTGCTGTCGGCCCAGCGGCAACCGGGGGCGCCACTGTCACCACGCCGGCGCACAGAGCGAGCACCAGCAGCCCGAAGCCGCGCCGCCCGGTGCTCGGTCTTGTCGTGGTGCCCATGGCGCCTGCCCTTTCTCGTAGACGGTGAGGCCATCCGCACCCGGACGCAGCGGACGGCGACTCCGTGGGAATACGCGTTTCAGCGCACCTAGACGGCGACCAGCGCCTCGTCTCCGGTGTGCGATGTGTCGTATCCTCCGTATCCGTCGATCCTCTGTCGGAACGACTTGGTGCACAGGGTGTCCAGCAGTCGCTCAACCTGCGGATCCTGGGCCCTGCTCTCGTCCATCACGAGGTCGTAGCGTTCGATGAACAGTGGCACGAAGCCCAAGCCGGCCTCGAGCGCGGCAGCCCGGATGCCCAGCCCCGCGTCCGCGGACCCGCACGCGACTGCGGCCGCCACGGCGCTGTGTGTGGGCACCTCGATCTCGTAGCCGGCTATCGAGTCGTGGGGCAATCCGAGGGCGCGCAGTTGACTGTCAAGCCAGGAGCGCGTACCAGAACCCGGGTTGCGGTTCACCAGGCGGACGTCGCCACGGGCCAGATCCTCGATGCCTGTGACCAGGAGCGGATTGCCCTCGGCGACTATTAGTCCCTGCTCCCTGTGGGCCAGCGTCACCACGGTCATCGGTCGGTCAGGAAAGAGGTGACGAATGAAGGGAACGTTGTACTCCTTCGCGTCAGCATCCAGCAGGTGGCAACCCGCGATGTCCGCGAGTCCCTGCCTCAGCGCAACGAGACCGTCGAGACTGCCGATCGAGACCGGCGCGTACACGGAGTGGTTGACGTCGTGCTCCGCCAACTCGGTGAGCGCTTCGAGAGCGGTGTCATTGCTGCCGAGGATCACGAGCGGGTTCTCCGACCCACGCTCAGGCACGACGATCAGGTGAACGGTGTAGGCCGCCGCCGTCGCCTCGTAGTACTTCTCGGTGTAGTTCCGGGTCGTCACGGTTCGGCCAGCCCGAACAAGCCCGGCTGCTTCGAGACGCTTCACGTGATGTCTGACGTGGGCGGCGTAGGAACCCAGCGCCGTCGCCAGCTGCGTGAGCGTTGCCGGCTCGGCCATCAACCTGCGCAGTATGGAGAGCCTGTTGGTGTCGGCGATAGCGGCGAGCTGATCTCGCTCTGAGATTCTGGTGAGTGGCTGCATTGTCACACCCTTAGTGACTGCTTATAGTACCTACTTGCAGTCTAGTCGCGACGGAGGGCAAGTCAAGGCCACGGCGCGGCGCCGCGGCCGACGTATCCATCCCCATTCGTCCACCCAGCCACAGCGCAGCTGCTCGATATGGGAAGAAAGAAGCACGTAACGCGTGCGAACAGTGGTGAGCCGGCCGGAACGGCCGCTCACGGAGGGAGGGTGTCATGGCCGGAAAGATCTTCTACCGCGAACGTCGCAAGGTCGACGAGGGCGAGAAGAAGCCCCGCTATAACCTGGTAGCGGTATCCGGCGTGGATCTCAAGATCCACGTGAAGCATCTGCGCAAGAAGGAACTGGAGCAAGTCGCCGCATCGGTGGGCGCGGAACTCATCAAGCTCGAAGTCGAGGACAAGGGTCACAAGACGCACGGCGAGGAAGTCCAAGTGGGCGACGAGTGACGCCGCACGGGTCCACCCGCGGTCTCAGCACACCGCGCTCATGCACGAGCGCAAAGGCGATCGAATGCAATCGAAGGGGGTAGCCGATGCCGCTCGTGCGTGAGCGCGACAGCATGCGCCTGCATATCAAGAGCAAGCTGATGGGTGAGAGCCTCGTCAGCGAGAGCTTCCTCGAGTCTCTGGAGGTGGCCCCGCAGCGACGGCTCTTTCCCGATGTGGATGTCATCAAGATCGGCGGCCAGTCGATCTGCGATCGGGGCGTGAAGGCGCTGCCCGGCGTCGTCGAAGAGATAGTGGCGAACCGGGGCGACCACAAGATGCTCATCATGACCGGCGGAGGGACACGCAGCCGTCACATCTATGCGATCGGCCTGGAGCTGGGAATGCCCACCGGCATCATCGCCGCCTTCGGCAGTTCCGTCTCACGGCAGAATGCCCTGCTGGTAGCCACCCTGCTGTCGGACCACGGCGGCATCGAGATCGACCAGGACGCGATCATGAAGTTGCCGAACTACTTCGCGCAGGGATGCATTCCGGTTACGCAGGCCATGCCACCCTACGACTACTTCGCGATCCCTCCGGCGAGGGGGCGGATCCCTATTCACCGCACGGACGTGGGCACGATGCTCATGGCCGACCTCATCGGCGCACGCAGCTGCATCTTCGTCAAGGACGAGAGGGGCCTCTTCACGGACGACCCCAAGAAGGACGCCGACGCGGAGTTCATTCCGGAGATCTCCGCGGCCGAACTGACCGAGCGCGCGCTGGACGACCTGGTTCTGGAGCGGCCCTGCCTGGAGATACTCATGAACAGCCAAGTGCTCGACAGGGTGCAGATCGTCAACGGCCTCGAGTCGGGGAATCTGACGCGAGCTCTGGCCGGCGAGAATGTGGGGACGATCATAACCAAGGAATAGGGTCGAGCCTGGGACCCGATCTGGATCCAAGAAGTGGGATGGTGGCGGCTACCGGCCGCCACCATCCCACTCTTCCTCCCCCAGGCTCGTTGGCTGTGGGCGCTGCGTCTACCTGATGATCACTCTTTTCGACGGAGAGTGCGCGCTCAGATACTTGCTGCCGGAGTACACGGTCCGGAGCCAATAGGAACCATCCCGGGTCGTTCTCCTGTGAACGAAACGGTAGGAGTAGTACGGTCTGCCGTTCCTCAATGCCCTCAGCTTGATGGTCGCAAGAGTCGACCACGCGTGGCTGCGGGGTCTGAGCACCTGCACTCTCACGTACTGACCTACCATGCCTGGGTTCGGGACCGCGTAGCCGAATACCGTGAATGCCCTGTAGTCACGCGACACCTTGAGCGTCGTGTAGATCGACACACGCGCACGGACGGGGGCCGGCGTCGGTGTCACGGTAGGCGTCGGCGTGGGTGTCGGTGTCACGGTAGGCGTCGGCGCGGGTGTCGGTGTCACGGTAGGCGTCGGCGTGGGTGTCACGGTAGGCGTCGGCGTGGGTGTCACGGCAGGCGTGGGCGTCGGGATTGGTGTGGGAGTGGCTGTGGGGGTCGGTGTAGGAGTGGCTGCAGGGGTCGGTGTCGGAGTAGGGGTCGCGGTCGGTGTGGGTGTAGGCGTCGGTGTGGGTGTAGGCGTCGGTGTGGGTGTGGGTGTAGGAGTTGGCGTCGGTGTGGGTGTAGGAGTTGGGGTCGGTGTGGGGGTGGCTGTGGGGGTCGGCGTAGGCGTCGGAGTCGGGGTCGGGGTCGGGATCACCGCCGAAGCCTCGTTCGAGCGTGCGCTGACGTTGGTTGCGACGTCGAAGGCCCGTACGTAGTAGGTATAGCCCGTCCCGTCGGAGACGCTCGTGTCCGTGAAGGTGGTCCCAGCTCCGGTCGTGCCTAACAGCAAGGGAATCGGCGAGGCGTTCACTCTGGTGCCGGTCATGCGGTATACCCGGTATGCCACTGTCCCCGAGTCATCGCTCGAGGCGCTCCAGGACAGGGCAACCGATCCCACACTCGTGGTGGCACTGAGGCTCCCCGGAGCGCTTGGGGGCGATTGGTCCGACGCTCCCAAGGCGATATCGGTGTCGGCAGGACCGGCCGTTGCGGCGCTCCCGGGTGCCCACGGGTTCTGGTTCAGCTTGACGTTCATGACCGCCGCAGCAGGAACCCCGAGGCGGACGTCACCCGTGAGGCCTGCCGGACCCTGGTTCTCGTCGTCCACGATGCCGTTCTCATCGTCGTCCACGAGATTGGACTCGGTCTTCTGCAGCGCATAGGTGACGGATGCGTCATCCGACTTCAGAGCCTCGGCCCGCTTCGAGGCGGCGGCTCCGGTGGCGACGCCGTTGTGCACCCAGGCACCTTGGGTCTTGGCGTCCAGGATGTTGACGATCCAAGACGACCCGCTGTTGAAGGTGGATCCGACGCCACCCGTGGTCAGTGAGACCACGAGATAGCTCTGGTTCGCGGCGAGTACGCCTCCCCCGTGACCGGTGAAGGACTCGTCGCCGCACTTGAAGAACAGCCACCCGGCGTTCGCCGAGATGGAACCGCTGGCGTCGGTGGTCACTGTAGGCATCAGGGAGGGGTCCTCGCGCTCCTGCACCCATCGGCTCGACACCGAGTTCCACGTGAAGCCGCGAGCCGTGCCTCCCCCGCCGGAGCTGGAACTGCTCGACAGCCGGAGAAAGACGTTGTAGGTGGTGTTGGGGGCAAGGCCGCTGCTTGCGCTCGCGCTGAAGTGGACGGCATAAGCGGTGTGGTCGTTCAGCATGTACTGCGGTGGCGAGTTGTCGACTCCGCCGGTGAAGGTGCTGGCGGCGAACACCGTCTGCGCGGACAGCCCGGCGAGTGCCGCGGCAAGCACCACGGCAAAGACGGTAAGCGTCAATCGCCCTCTGGATCCCTCACTCATACTCCCCATCTCCTTCGATCGCCCTCGCGTGACTTGTCACCCTAAATCCGGGCTTAGCGTGGAGAGAGTATACCCTACTGCGGACTCGTCAAGGGAGCGCGGCTCGGTCAGGGCAGCCGGCGCCCGGCAGGAAGCCATTGAGACGACCACTCGCGTGTGCTAGCATACCTACGCTCTGCACGGTCGGCCGTGCTCTCGGGCGTAGGTCCGCCCGATCAATGAATACCGATAGGAGCGTCCGAGGATGTCGAAAGTCTGCAGCGTCTGTGGCAAGAGCCCGGCGGCTGGCCGCAACGTCAGCCATTCGCACCGCGTGACGAACCGCATCGTGCGGCCGAACATCCAAAGCATCCACGTGGTCATCGACGGCACCGTCAAGCAGGTCAACGTGTGCACCAAGTGCATGAAGGCCGGCAAGGTGACGCGCTCCTAGGTTCGAGACTTCGAGCGCCGGCCGCTTCCGGCCACGCGCTCAGTCGATTCGTCCCGCGAACGCGACGGCCGGGTCCTCCTCCAGCAGGCTCTTCAGTGACGTCACCACTTCGGGGTCGAACTGCGTCCCCGACTTCGAAGTCAGCTCCCCCACGGCACGATCGACACTCATCGCACGCCGATACGGGCGTGCGGAGGTCATCGCCACGAAGGCGTCAGCCACAGCGAGGATCCGCGAGCCGAGGGGGATCGCCTCGCCGGAGATCCCGCCCTCGTAGCCGTGCCCGTCGTACCACTCGTGATGGTGGAAGACTATGGGGACGACCTCGTGAAGCGCCGGCACCTTGGCCAGGATCTCGGCGGCGACTCCAGGGTGGGCCTTCAGCAGACCGCGCTCTGTGATCGACAGTGGCCGCGCGGTCGCGCCGATGGGAGCGCCTGCCAGGCTCATGCCGACGTCGTGCAGCAGGGCGGCGACGTGGAGAGTGTCACGTTCCGGCTGGGTCAGATGCATCTTCGCGGCGAGCGCGGACACGAGTTCTGTCACCCGACCCGTGCAGCCCTGTCCGTAGGGGTCCTTCGTCTCCAGCGCGATCGCGAGCGCTGTCAAAGTGGAGAAGGACAGGGTCGTGGACGACTGGACGGCACGCGCGTTTCGCAGCGCGACCGCCGCGAGCCGGCCCAGGGCCTCCAGCGCGTGCACGTGCGAGTGCGTGAAGCGGGCTGGGAACTCGCGGGAGCCAACTGACAGCACTCCCAGACATCCGTCCTCGTCGGCTATCGGGACGCAGACGGCGGAGCGCACTCCGTGTCGCGGGGGCTTGTCACGTCCGGGCATATCCTCCACCAGCAAGGGCTTGCCGCTCGAGTACACCCACCCGGCTATGCCTTCGCCCGGCGCCACCGCGCTGTCGGCGACGACATCGTCCGGCAGTCCGCGAGAGGCCGCTATGCGCATGACGCCCGACTCATCCATGAGGAGAACGCTGCCGTTCGCGGCACT
Organism: uncultured Coriobacteriia bacterium; assembly: GCA_963695385.1. GTDB lineage: Bacteria > Actinomycetota > Coriobacteriia > Anaerosomatales > PALSA-660 > JANYAK01. The sequence goes on along the minus strand of OY968780.1, from coordinate 739,415 downwards.
GGACAGGGTCATCGCCCTGTCCAGCGTGCGATCAGCGACATCCTCCGGTCTCAGACGCCGGCTCAGTTCGTACGCGGCCTCGATGAGATTGCCCGCGGTGGCCGTCTCCGTCCGCGAGACGTGGAGCGCCAGCGCGGCGGCGAACGCGGGGAGGCTGCCAAGGACCAGCGAATCGATCCCGGCGACGTCGACTCGGTCCGTGGACACGATGTCGATGCAACCGACTCCGAATGATCCGCCGGCGGTCACCGGGAACGCGTATCTCCAGAGGGTGGACACGCCGTCCTCGTCCGTGAGCGCGACCACGGGTTCCATGGACGACTCGCCGCGCGACGCGACCGCGGATATGGACGGCTCGTCGACGGCCATCGGCCGAGAGGATGGGAGCCTCTCCCCGTCGGCCGCCACCAGTCGGAGACTGGCGGTCGCCGGATCCTGAAGCCACAGATGGGCGGCCACCGCGGGCGCCAAGGCGCGCGCAGAAACGTAGAGCGCGTGGACGGCGTCGGTCGGGTCCACGGCGATGGCCGGTGTAGCGGGTACCCGCTGCGGAGGTGGTGAGTCCACTGGCTCGGCATGGGGCTGGGATGTCTCGGCGAGGGGGGCCTCGCAGACCGTGACCGAACCGGACTCGTCAGCGACGGGTGCGGACAGCGGCAGGCCGCGAACCGACGCTCGCGCCCTCGTCAGGACGGCGGCGAAACCCGCCGCCAATCGAGATCTCCGCCCTTCTATGACGACAACCCCCGCAGATCGAACTCGGCCTCCGACGACCGCAGTATATACCCGACCCGTCTGCCCGCATCAACGACCGTCAGAGGTGCGCGATCAGTCGCGTCTCGTCGCCGCGATCACCAGGATTGAACCCTTGCCCACCGTGAATCGCAGTTCGGACTCCGTCGCCACGTTGCTCAGGCCGAGGCTGGACAACGGCTCCAGCGGGGCGTTCTCAAGCGCGTACTCTCCTCCTCCTATGCTGACCCCCTCCGCACCGAAGAGCGAGATGACCGAGAACGTCGTTCCCGCATCGACGATGACGCACAGCGCCGGCCGCGCGGAAGAGTCGAGCAGCCAGGCCTCCCAGCCCGGTTCGGACACGCGAGGGCGCAGGTCCTTGGCACGGGCGACGCATCCGAACGCGGCGAGCGTGTGATCGAAGCGGCACGTGAAGGCCGCCGTGAACACGATCGACTCCGCCCCCCGGGCGCGCGCCTCCGCAACAGCCTCGTCCAGATCCGAGCGATCCTTCACGCCCGGGAACTCCACGATTCCAGACCCTAGTGCGACGAGTCGCTCCTGGGCGCCGTCCAGGGACGAGTCGAAGTCCCCCACCGTGACGTCCGGCACGCGACCGAGACCGGCACACCACTCCCCCGCCGCGTCGGCGGCGACCACGTACCGGGCATCGGCCAGTATGCGACGGTAGAAGGCTTCCTCTCCGGCGACAGGCGCCGCGCCCACTATGAGCGCGCGTTTCACTCAGCGTCCCCGGTGGGTATCGCGCGCTCGAGCGTCGGCATCAGGACGAACATCGCCGCGAGACATCCCGCTGCGGACAGAGGAACGTACAGGTTGTAGACGGCTGAGTACCCGACGGCCAACCCCAGGGCACGGCTGCTCGCGAAAGAGCTCGTCCCGTTCGCCAAGGGCCCTCCCATGGCTGTCGTCGCGAAGAACACCACCCCCGACACGAAGTGCGCGGCATAGCGAGCGACGGCGCCGGTCGCCACCGCGGCCGGCAGTACCCAGGCCACAGCGCGCGCCATCCCAGCCCCGGCCAACCGCCTCCACACCGGCGACCACAGGCCGGCGAGGCCAACGGCCGCGAATGCTATCGGGTAGTCCAGAAAGATCTGAGCCCAGTGCACGAAGTACGGTTCCAGGAGGAAGTCGACGGCACCGAACAGGACGCCGCCAGTGAGTCCCGCCAGAAGGCCGCGACGGACGGCTAGCACCAGTATCGGAAGCATCTCCAGCGACACGGTCCCGCCGAGGGGCATCTGCCATAGCCTGGCATAGTGCAGGGCGGCGCAAAGCGCCACCGTGAGCGCGGTCTCGACCAGGACCCTCGTTCTGCTTGCGGTCATCGATGCCACCTTCCAGGACCGGCGTCAGCGGGTCCACGACGACCGTGCGGGTTCAGAAGTGGCGACAGACGTCCCCTACTACCGTCGTGCGCGCGCCGCATTACCGGCGCCGTCATCCCGGTCGCGACCCTGAAGGTCGCCTCTCAGCCGCTCTCTCGCGGCTCCCGTCACGGTATGTGATTGGCGCGAAGATGTTCTCTCCGCAGCCGCGATTATAGACCGCATGCCCGAAGGGCGCGAACCCTACTGCATCTGGCGGAGGTAGTAGTAAGGATTGGTCCAGCGGCCGCCCGGGCCCATCTGGAAGTGAAGGTGCGGCGCCCCGCCGGCTGCATTGCCGGTGGAGCCCACGTAGCCGATCAACTGCCCGGCGGACACGTGCCCGGATCCGACCGCGTAGGAGTTCAGATGGGCGTAGTAGTACACCCACCCGTTGCTCCCGGTCAGCGTGATGGACTTCCCGCCCAACCCGTTGTAATGGGGGTCGGCACGGCCGGACGAGACGGCCACGACAGGCGTGCCGCGAGGCGACATGATGTCCGTGCCCATGTGTCGGCGCCCCCCGGATCGAGCCGCCCCCCAAGTGTTGCTGTAATAGTGAGCCCCACGGACCGGGAAGACCATTCCGTTGGGTCCCCGAGGGGCCCATGTGGTCCTTCCGGACGCCATCTCCCGCTGGCGTGCGGCATCCAACTCGCCAAGGAGACGCTGGTAGCGCGCCTGCACGCCGGCCAACTGGCGCTGAAGGACGTCGCGCTTCTTGCGGAAGGCAGCGGCTTCGACCGCCTGACGCCGGCGCTCGACCACCAATTCGCGACGACTGCGCGCGAGCGCGACACGGGTCCTCTTGACGTGCAGGACCAACGACGCGTCGCGGTCTCCAATCATGGTCGCCAGATCAGCTCGGGTGATGAAGTCCTCAAACGTGGTGGCGCCCAGCAGGAACGCGAGCATCCCTGCTTCGTCGCCCGTCCGGTACATCGCATCCATGCGCTGGCCCAGCAACTTCTCCGACCTGGCGAGCTTCCTGGTCTGAGCCCTCATGCGACGGTCGTTGAGGGCGATGCGGTATCTCGTGTCCTCCAGCTGGTGCATGGAGCGCTCGTACACTCTTCCGGCCGCCTGCACCTTTCCCTCGACCGCGTGCAGCTCGGCACGGATCTGGCTGGCGCTGCGGGCGAACGCCGGCGTGGGCAGCGCGATCAGTACCGCGGCGCACACCACGCACAGCTTTGCCGTCAAGCGTCTGTTCACCAGGCAACTCCGAACTCGATCGCGGTCAGGACTGGAGAGGGATGCGCTCTACTTGACTCCATACACCGAGGCCACTGCCCTATAGACGGCCTGCGCGACGTTGTCGGCCCATTGGGGATCGGCGAAGGTCAACCGGTCGGCCTCGACATCGGACGAGCCGAGCCGGATCCGAAACGCGGCCACTCCCGCGCTGCTGAGTACGGCATCGTCCGTGGCCACGCCGGTCTGGACCGTAGGGGACGTCTGCTTCAGCGCCTCCGCAGCCGCCGTGCCGAGGGCAGCCGCCTGCGAGGCGTACGCGGGTGCCGACGATGTCGTGGGCATCGACAGAACGGCCACACCCTGAGGGCCGGAAGACGTCACGGAGAACCCTATGAGCGCGTTGGCGGAGGCCTCCTTGGCCTTGAGCACGCGCGCCGCGTCAGACAGGGATTCTCCCGAGTCCGCGGACTCGCGTGTCATACGGACCGTGGCGCCGGACGCCTCGAGAAGGGCACGTACGCGTCTAGCGATGTCCATCGAAGTATCGACGACGGCGCCCGACGCATCTATGGCACCCGTGGCCGGCATGGGGGCGGGATCGATCACGAAGACCTTGCCGGTGAGGTTTGTCGGCAGGAGTGTGTTGGCACTGCCCCCGCCGGCCGCCACCGAGAGGCGAACGGTGTCTCCGGTGGACACTGTAGCTCCAGGCGCCGGAACCGTCTCGAGCACGGTGCCCTGAGGCTGGTCGGATGTCGTCGATTCGACCTCCACCGACAGGCCGCGATCCCTCAACCTGCTTCGCGCGTCGTCGAGCATGGATCCCACCACGTCGGGCATCGCGAACGACTCCGACCCTCCAGAGATCGCGACCACGACAGTCGAACCCTCGGCCACCATCGACCCGGCCTTCGGAGACTGCTCCACCACGCTGTTCATCGGGGCGGTCGCGGAGAACCGCCGATCCCCGACCTTCAAGACGAGTCCGATCGCCTTCAGGCGGGCGGCGGCAGCGGCACTGTCCAAGCCGGCCAGTGACGGCACTCGGACATCACCCGACCGCGAGCCAAGCACGGCCACGGCGATGATCAGCGCGATGAGCAGCACGACGCCACCGGCGGCGAAGAAGACCCACCGGGGAATCAGCGGCTTGCGACGTGCTCCCGGCGCCGGCGGGGTCCAAGGCGCTGCGGGACCGGGCGCGACCGGGGGCTGCGCGGGGACCTCAGCGGTCTCCTCGGCCGGAGGAGGGTTCTCGGTGGGACTCTCGGCCGCAGCGTCCCCGGGCGCGATCTCCGGCTTCGCATCCTCGGCCGGCGTCTCTTCCGGCAGCAAGTCGGCGCCGGACTCGCCGGCGGGTTCATCTTCCGGCGTTGCCGAACCCTCGTCCCCGGTGGGCGATTCCTCATCCCCGGTGGGCGATTCCTCTTCCGAGGTGGGCGATCCATCGTCCGAGGTGGGCGATTCCTCGACCTTGGCCTCCGCCGCTCCGCCCTCGGGTGGTGCGGGCGTCGGCTCCTCCGGGGATGGCTCCTCGGGTGGTGGATCGTCATGCCGTTCGTCGAGTGGTGATTCGTCGGGCTGACTGCCGAGCGACAGCCACTCCGAGAATGTCTTGTCTGAGTCATCCATGACGAGCAGTATACCAGTGAGAGCCTTGCGCCCCTCGCGAGGACCGATGTATCCTGCCTGCCGGCGGCAGTCGGCCACACTCAATCGTGTCCGCCCGTGCTGGATGAACAAGGAGCGAACGATGCCCGCATATGACTTCAAGTGCAAGAGCTGCGCGACGGTGGTCGAGGTCACGAGACCCTCCACCGACGACTCACCCGTCCCGTGTCCGTCGTGCGGTGGTGAGACGCGTCGCGTCTTCTCGCCGGTCGGCGTGCACTTCAAGGGGTCCGGCTTCCACAACACGGACTACCGCAAGCCCGAGGCTTCTACAGAGTCCGCCCCCACTCCCGCTCCGGCATGTGGCGCATCCTCGTCCAGTCCGGCGTGCGCGGGCTGTCCTTCAGCCGAGGGCAACTAGCCTCTCTGCGCCCCGATCACGGTCGCGACCGTGATCGGCGGACCATTCTTTCTCGCGCTACGCGCGGTCCAGTCTGGCCACGAAATGGCCATCAGGTCCGCCGACGTCCGGGAGTGACTGGAACCATCCTTCGGGACCGATCCATCCCCGCCACGTCTCAGGCACCGCCGATGACAGGTCCCCTGTACGGAACTCTGAGCCATGCGCCGATCTCAGGAAGTCGGAGACGACCTCGTGGTTCTCGCGACGCGAGATCGAACACGTCGAGTACACGAGTACGCCTCCCGGCCGAACCATGGTGGCGGCCTGAGCCAGCATCCCTGACTGGAGCGCGACCAGCCCATCCAGGTCCGAGGGGCGCAGCCGCCAGCGCTTCTCCGCCCCTCGCCGCAGGGTTCCCAGCCCGGAGCACGGAGCGTCGAGCAGGACCGCGTCGGCCGTACCAGCCTCGGGGAGGCCGGCGATGCCGGCGACGTCGGTCGCGTCGCCCGTGAGGACGGTCACGCCGGGAACGCCCAGGCGCTCCATCCTCCGCGCCAGGACCTCCGTCTTGAACGGGTGAAGATCGATCGCGTAGAGCCTGCAGGGTCCGCCGGCCCTCACGGAAGCGGCCTGCATCTGCACCGTCTTGGTGCCGCGCCCGGCGGCCAGGTCGACGACGGCGCCGGCCGGCCACGGGCCCACAGCGAGCGCGGCGACCTGCGCGGCGGCGTCGCACACCAGGCAACGTCCCTGCGCGAGCGTCGCGCCGCGCACCGCGGCGGACGCGTTGCGGGCCAGGATGCACCCCTGAGGCTCGGAGGACTCGGGATCGGCTCCGTCGTCCTCGAGCATCGCGAGGGCCTCGCCGAACTCGCCGGCGAACGGGTTGTGCCACAGGTAGAGCGGGGCCGGCTCGTTCTGCGACCGCAGCACGCGCTGCGCCGCCTCGCGGCCGAGTTCGACGATCATCAGGTCGACCAGCCACCGCGGGTGGCCGGTCAGCCGGGCCAACGCTTCGTCGTCGGCTTCCGGATCTCCCCACGGGAACGACGGCGCTTCGCCTGCCAATCGCCGCAGGAGGGCGTTGGCCAGACCCGACGCCTGCGGTCTGGCGGCCCTCACGGCCTCCACCCCCTGGTGCACGGCCGCGCGCGGCGGGGTGCGCGCGAAGAGGATCTCGTACGCCGTGAGCCTCAACGCGTCACGCACACGAGGCTCTATGTCGCCGGGCCGGGTGGCGAGCCGGTCGATCGCCTCGTCCAGAACGCCTTGCGTCTGCAGGGTGCCGTAGGTGAGCCTGGTCGCCAGCGCCTGGTCCGCCTGCGAGAGACCGGACGCCGCGAGGACGGCGTCGAGCGTCTCGGGGCCGAAAGCATCGCGCTCGCGCACCCTCTTGAGTACCTGAAGCGCGGCTCGGCGCGCGGGTGCGACACTCACGAAGGGGCTCCCCAGACGGAGTCGGCGCCCAGACGAGCTCCCCGAAGGTAGTCCGACCCGTTCATGGAGGCGCGACCCGCGGGCACCAGCCGGTCCACGCGCAGGGCGCCGTCGGCCAGGCCCAGCACCAGGCCGCCCTCCACGGACGCGGCGACACCGGGGGGCACTGGGCTCTCCGCCCTCGAAGCTGACTCCACCGTCACCGCTCGACCGTTCACGACCGCGCGGCAGGGGGCGCTGCGGCCTGAGGCGCGGACTCGACGCAGGGCCTGCTCGAGGGCCAGACCGGGAGCAAGGGCGACATCCTCGGCCGAGAGCTTCGAGGCGTAGGTGGCGCCAACGTCGCTCTGCGGGGTCCAGGCGACGGTCCCCGCCTCCACCTCCCTCAGAACCTCGACGAGGGCGGCGGCTCCCACTGATGAGAGGGCCCTTCGAAGGGACTCGGCGTCGAGATCGTCCACGGGCACCGGTACGCGGCGCGCGTAGGGACCGGTGTCGAGCCCCTCGTTCATCCTCATGATCGAGACACCGGTTGTCTCGTCGCCCTCCAGGATCGCGCGCTCGATGGGGGCGGCGCCGCGATGTCGCGGAAGCAGAGATGCGTGGACGTTGAGGCAACCGCGAGGAGGGATGCTCAACACCTCCGGCGGCAGGATCAGGCCGAAAGCGACCACGCACACGACGTCGGGGCGCAGAGCCCCCAGCGTCTGGACTGCATCGGGATCCCGAAGGGACGGCGGCTGCATGACCGCCAGACCCATCGCAACAGCGGCCTCCTTGATCGGCGAGGCGGTCGAGCGCAGTCCGCGACCCGCGGGCCGGTCGTGGCGGGTGTATACGGCCACGACCTCGTGCTCGGCGGTCAGCGCCCGAAGGGGCTCGACGGCGAACTGCGGCGTTCCCATGAAGACTACGCGCATCGCGCCCCCGCCCCGTTCGGACCCTCAGCCCTCATGCAGCTCGCGATACCTGCGCAAGGCGGCCTTGCGGTCCTCGGGCGCCGCACGGTCGATGATCAGCATCCCGTCCAGATGGTCGATCTCGTGCTGGAGGACGCGCGCCATCAACCCGCCGCCATCGAAACGGATGGGTCGGCCTTCCACGTCGACGGCCTCGCACACGACCTCCACCGAACGCTCGACCGGGACCGTAATGCCTGGAAGGGAGAGGCAACCCTCCTCGTCCATCTCCGTCTCGTCCGAGCGCGACTTGATCTCCGGGTTGCACAGGGCGACGAGACCGTCGTCGATGTCGATGACGACCACACGCTTGCTCACACCCAGTTGCGTGGCGGCCAGGCCCACGCCCGGCGCTGCGTACATCGCTCTGGCCATGTCCGAGACGAGTCGACGGACTCCCCTGTCGAGTTCGGGGTCGACGAGCGATGCAGGTCGCTTGAGGGCGGGATTGGGGTGGGTGAGTATCTCCACGCGCGCGCCTTCTCCATTCCTGTAGCTGGTCGAGGATGGTCATGGGGGGTCGAGCACGGTCCTGGTCGGCTGCGTCCGACGCCGATGGAGCAAGACCCTTGCCCGTCCCACCATTGTACCCCGGCCCTCGAGGCGGTCACATCAGTTCGAGGGGGTCACATCAGGTCGAAACGGTCACATCAGGTCGAGCGGGTCGATGTCTGGGGCGACGCTCACGCCTTCGACCGGCGAGTAGGCGGTCAACGCGTTGCGGACCAGCGAGGGAACGTCCGCGCCTTCGGGTCCCTTGACGAGGATATGCCATCGAAACGACGCCCGAACGCGCGCCAGGATCGCGGGACTGGGCCCCAGAACGCTCCAGCCCGGCTGCGCGGATCCGCGCAATTCCGCCGCCAATGAGACCGCGGCCCTCTTCACGCAGTCGAGAGCGCGCCCCGTCAGCGTGATGTTCGCCAACCGTCCGAACGGGGGGTAGCCCAGCAGTGCGCGGTTCGCTCGCTCCTCGGCGAGAAGCGGGCCCGGGTCGTGAAGCGCCACCGCCCGGATGGCGGGGTGGTCGGGCCAGTAGGTCTGGATGACGACCTGTCCGCCACGCTCTCCCCTTCCCGCCCGACCGGCCACCTGCTCGAGAAGCTGGTAGGTGCGCTCGGAGGCGCGGAAGTCGGGCATGTGCAGAGTCGTGTCCGCGTTCACCACTCCTACGAGCGTCACCTCGGGATAGTCGAGCCCCTTGGCGATCATCTGCGTTCCGAGCAGGATCCCGGTCTCGAGCGCCTCGAACTCGGCCAAACGCCGCTCGTGACCACCCCTGGTGCCGGTGGTGTCCATGTCCATACGGACCACTGGCAGGCCCGGCATCGCTGCTGTCAGTTCAGCCTCCACGCGCTGCGTGCCGGCCCCGAACTGCCGCAGGAACAGGCTGCCGCATTCGGGGCACGCGGTCGGCAGCGCCTCGCTGTGACCGCAATGGTGGCACACCAGCCGCCCGCCCACCTCGTGATACGTGAGCGAGACGGAGCAGTCCTTGCACGCAGGGACGTGTCCGCAATCCCGACACAGGACGAAGGCGGCGAAACCCCTTCGATTGAGCAGTATCACGGCCTTCTCTCGACGCTCGCTCACACCCTTGAGGCCCGCGAGCAGCGGACGGGAGAACATCGAGCGATGACCGTCGGCGAACTCGGCGGTCATGTCCACGACCAGCACCGGGGGAAGCACGCCTCCGGCCACACGCTCCGGCAAGAGGACCGCCTCGCATGACCCCTTGCGGCAAGCGTGCCGCGTCTCCATTGACGGCGTGGCGCTGCCCAGCACGAGGACGGCCCCCGTGGCCCGGCAAAGCCGCGAGGCGACGTCCCTGGCGTGGTATCGCGGCGCGGAGCCTTGCTTGTAGCTCCCCTCGTGCTCCTCGTCTATGACGACCAGCCGGAGATCCGGCACGGGAGCGAAAAGGGCCGAGCGGGGGCCTACGACGACCCTCGCCTCACCCGTCCTGGCCCTGTCCCACTGGTCGTATCGCTCGCCCGCGGACAGGCGGCTATGAAGGACGGCGACCGCGTCGCCGAAACGTGCCCTGAACCTTCCGACGGTCTGGGGTGTGAGGGCGATCTCGGGGACAAGGACCACCGAGGCTCCCCCGTCGTCCATCACCCGCTCGATCGCGCGCAGGTACACCTCCGTCTTGCCCGAGCCGGTGACCCCGTCGAGCAGGACCGCTGACCCCGGCGCGGCGCCCGCGATCGCTTCCAGCGCCGCCTGCTGACCCTGGGTGAGGTGCTTGTGCCTTGGCGCCGAGCGCTCCGCGATCGCGGGCCTTCTCATGCGTCGGCGAAGGACGACTCGCACCGCTCCCGCGTCCGCGAGCCGCCTCACCGCGGAATCGACGGCGCCCAACTCGGCGGCGAGTTCGGAGACCCGCACCGGGCCTTCGGACAGCGCATCCAGGAGGGCGCGCTGAAGCGTGGCGCGCGACGACGGCACGAAGCCCGAATCCGGCACGAGTTCCGCCCACCTGTCGTCGACGGGGCCGGCAGCTGCCGGCATCAGCCGGTACTCTCGCGCCAGCGAACCGGAGGCGACCAGGGCGGATGCGGCGGCGGGGGCCGACGGCGCGAGCCTCGCTATCTCACGGGCAGTCAGTTCGGCGGCTTCGGACACCGCGTCCCACACTGCTGCTCGCAGTCCCCGTTCGGGGCGCGGCCCCGCGACCGTGTAGCGGCGCGACAGTCTCGGCGTGCCGCCAGGAGGCAGGAACAGCCGCATGGCATCGGCCAGCGTGGAGACGTACTCGCTCGATATCCAGGTCGCGAGTCCATATGCCCACGGCCGGAAGACGGGCGCGCCCAGGACCGCGTGCACGTCGCGAAGACCCTCCCTGTCACAGGAATCCGGCCGCTCGACCACATACCCGACCACGGTCTGCCTGCCCAGCGGGACCAGGACGGGCACGCCGACCTCGGTCACCGCGTCGAGCTCTTCAGGGACGGAGTAATCGAACGGCTCGCTCAGTTCGCGGGTCGGGATGTCGACTATCACGCGAGCTGCGCGCACGCTGCCTCCGGTGAGGATGCCGGCCGTGCCTCGTCGGGGCCGGCGGTCCGACTGCGTAGAGCATAGCCGAGGCCACCGACATCCTTCTCGCCGGCGGCCTCGTCGGGTGCGATGGGGTGCGGATCAGACTCCGGCGGCAGACTTCAGCTCGTGAACGCGGTCCGCACGCTCCCACGTGAACTCGCTGTCCTCGCGGCCGAAATGCCCGTAGGCCGCGGTCTTGCGGTACATGGGGCGACGCAGGTCGAGATCGCGGACGATCGCTCCGGGCCGCAGGTCGAACGTGTCCGCCACGGCCTGCTCGATCCGCTTCACGTCGGTGTTCTCCGTGCCGAACGTCTCGACCAGCACCGACAGCGGCCTGGCCACTCCGATGGCGTACGCCAACTCGACCTCGCAGCGATCGGCCAGACCCGCCGCCACCACGTTCTTGGCGACCCAGCGGGCGGCGTAGGCGCCCGACCTGTCGACCTTCGTGCAGTCCTTCCCGGAGAAGGCGCCGCCGCCGTGACGGCCGTATCCGCCGTACGAGTCGACGATGATCTTGCGGCCCGTGAGGCCTGTGTCGCCCATGGGCCCGCCGATGACGAACCGTCCGGTCGGGTTCACGTATATCTCGGCGTTGTCCCACTTCACACCCTCGCTAGCCATCACGGGGGTGATGATGTGCTTGATGAAGTCGGCCTTCATGGTCCCTACGATGTCCACTCCGTCGGCGTGCTGGGACGAGATCAGGATGTTCGTGACCTCCACGGGGGCGCCATCGACGTAGCGGACCGTGACCTGCGTCTTCCCGTCGGGACGCAGGTAGTCGACTATCTCCTCCTTGCGGATCTCGCTGAGGCGCCTCGCCAGCTTGTGCGAGAGATAGATCGGCATCGGCATCAGCGTGGAGGTCTCGCGGCACGCGTACCCGAACATCATCCCCTGGTCTCCGGCACCCTCCCGATCCAGCGGGTCCTGATCGCCGCGCTGAGCCTCGTAGGACTCGTCCACGCCCTGAGCGATGTCCGGGCTCTGCTCGTCGATCGAGGTGATGACGCCGCATGTCTCGTAGTCGAAGCCGAACTTCGCCCTGGTGTAGCCGATGTCCTTGATGGTGTTTCGGACGATCTTGGGGATGTCGACGTAGGCGTGTGTTCTGACCTCGCCTGCGACGACCACCAGCCCGGTGGTGATGAGAGTCTCGCACGCCACGCGCACGTAGTCCGGAGACGCCTTCGACCCGGTGTCGGTCTCGTAGCCCTCCGCGGTCAGCTCGCCCTCTCGCGTGATGATCGCGTCGAGGACCGCATCCGATATCTGGTCGCACATCTTGTCCGGATGGCCCTCGGTGACCGACTCCGACGTGAACACGTAGTCTCGCGACATTTGAGCTCCTTCATCCTCACCCGTGGGTCTCACTCGCGGGTGACACTGCGACACTCCACATGCAAAAGGCCCTCGTCCGGTGTCCGACGAGGGCCGCGTTGGGCGCGCACATGGCACGACAGCGCTGTTCCCTCATCTTCCAGACCGGATCGGTCTGCCGCAATTTGGCACCTTGCCCCACTTTCGGGGCAGGTTGCCGGGGCGTCCACGGGTGCGGTCCCTCGGCCCTCTGCGCGCCTCCTCGCGGAGTCGCGCCTCATGATGAGTCATGCATGACTTTACCACCCTGGACACCGCCCAGACAAGCGGCCGCGAGCCGGCCGGGAAGTCCGGGAGCCAGCGCGTGGCGGGCGAATCGGGTATCATCTCGCGCACCGCGGCTGACATTTCCACGCTGCGACCAGGGAGCCTCCATGTCCGGGAAGAACAGCGTCATCGATGTGATGGGTACCGCGGTCCTGTGGATCGAGGGCTTCGTCGCCGCGCTCCTGGTGTTGCTCGGCTCTTGGGGGACCGTCAGCCTCGGGGCGGCGGTGATCGATCTCGCCCGGGAGGGCGTCCGGTTCGACCTCAACCGATACATCCAGGTCATCGACGTGGCGCTCGTCATATTCATCATCGTCGAGCTGTTCCGGATCGCCATCGCCTACCTGAGGCACGAGGACGTGATCCCGACCGTCCTGGAGGCGGGACTCGTGGCCGTCGCTCGAAAGCTGGTCGCCTTCGACACCGAGGCCACCGCGCAGGTTGTGCTGATGAAGGCAGGCGGATTGTCGATGCTGCTCTTGGCCGTGGGGATCACGTGGTACCTTCTCGCCAAGCGCGACCCCGGGTTACTGCGCTCAGAGGAGTGATCCAGCGATCGTGACGGATCCAGTTCGCGTGAGGTTCGCGCCAAGCCCCACCGGCCATCTGCACATCGGCGGTGCGCGCACCGCCATCTACAACTGGGCGTTCGCGCGATCCACAGGCGGCGTCTTCATACTCCGGATCGACGACACCGACCCCGAGCGCTCCACGGACGAGAACACCCAGGCGATCTTCCGCGCGCTGCGGTGGCTCGGGCTTGATTGGGACGAGGGGCCGGAGGCCGGCGGCTCGCATGGGCCGTACCTCCAGACCCAGCGCGCCGACACCTACCGCGATGCGCTGCTGCGACTGCGCGAGGCCGGCCACGCGTACCCCTGCTTCTGCTCCACGGAGGACCTGGAGACACGGCGGACGGCGGCACGCGCCCGCGGCGGCAACGCCGGCTACGATCGGACGTGCCGGCGACTGAGCCCCGGTCAGGTGGACGCGAAGTTCGCGGCGGGAGAGCCTCACGTGTGGCGCATCGGCGTCCCGGAGGACCGCGGCGATGTCACCTTCCTCGACGCGGTGCGCGGCGAGATGTCCTTCCCGTCCGAGTCGCTGGACGACTTCGTCCTCGTCCGAACCGACGGCACGCCGACCTACAACTACGCCACCGTCGTGGACGACGCCCTCATGGAGATCACGCACGTCATTCGAGGTGACGACCACCTCTCCAACACCCCTCGCCAGATCCTGGTGTACGAGGCGCTGGGACGCGACGTGCCTGTCTTCGGGCACCTGTCGATGATCTACGGAGCGGACGGCAAGCGCCTGTCCAAGCGACACGGCGCGACGTCCGTGGAGGCCTATCGCGACTCCGGCTACCTCCCGGAGGCGCTTCTCAACTATCTGACCCTGCTCGGCTGGTCGCTGGACGGCGAGACCACCGTGTTCACGATCGACCAGTTGGTCGAGGCGTTCTCGCTCGACCGTGTCTCGCACAACCCCGCCATCTTCGATGTCGACAAGCTCGATTGGCTGAACGGAACGTACATACGCTCGCTTCCCGCGGCCTCACTCACGGACCGGATGATCCCGTGGCTGGAGGACGCGGGCCTCATCACCGTCCAGGAGGCCGTCTCGCGACGTCCGTGGCTCGATGCGCTGGCCCCCCTCGTCTCGGAGCGGATCAAGCGCATGGACGAGATCGCACCCATGGTCCGGTACCTGTTCACCGACAGCGTCGACATCGACCCAGCCGCAAGGGCGAAGGCGCTCTCCGACGAGACGGCCGTGCGTGGTCTGGCCGCGGCCAGGCAGGTACTCTCCGCTGTCGATCCGTACGACTGCGAGAGTGTCGAGGCGGCGCTCCGCGAGATCCCGGAACGGGACGGTATCAAGCCCAAGGTACTCTTCCAGGCGGTGCGAGTGGCGGTCACGGGCTCCACAGTCAGCCCTCCCCTGTTCGAGTCTCTGACGCTACTCGGACGCGACCAGGCACTGGCGCGCATCGACGCCGCTTTGGGGTGACGCTGAGCGGCCAAGGGACGAGGCCAAGACGCCTCTGCCGCCCTCGGGAGGCGCCCTTGGTCGCCTTGACCGGCCGCACGGCCTCGGATAACATTCCAGACCGCCTCTACCGCTGGTGGAGGCTGCGGATCATCGCAGCGTTGGGGCGTGGTGTAATGGCAACACGTCGGATTCTGGTTCCGAATAGTCTAGGTTCGAATCCTAGCGCCCCAGCCAATGCGATGGACAGCGAGCACGGCGCGTTCGTCTAGCGGTTAGGACACCGCCCTCTCAAGGCGGAGATCACGGGTTCGAATCCCGTACGCGCTACCAAGCCCGACACGCGGCCCTACCTGCGGAGACTCGCTCCGGTACAGGTGGGGCCGTTGCTTGCTCCAAGGCTCATCCGGTCCACGGCGCGTGGCAGTTCACCCATTCACCGCCTGCTGCTGACTTCGCCATCGGCGCTTGAGCGCGTTCGTCTGCCGCCCGCTTCCGCCCGAGGAGAGTCGGTCACTGTCTCCTGCTCCCCGAGAGAGGGAATGACAGATTTGTGCAGTTTCCCCAAGCTGCGCTCGTCGCTGGTCGTTGCGGCGATTTCACTTTCCCAGAAGGGGGAGTCGGTCATGCGGCGTCTGTTGGTTCTCATAGCGTTCGGACTTGCCATGTCCGCCGATCCGTCGTTCGCCTTGGCGACGACCCAGAGGGCTCCCAGCGTCACAGAGCAGTTCGCGTCCCTGCGCAAGCAGGTCACCGCCCTTCAGGCTACGGTCGCTCAGCAAGGCACGACTATCGCTTCGCTGCGGAGCGCCCTGCGCGGGGTCCAGGCGTCGAATGTGATGAAGCTGGAGCCGTACGTGAGCGTGGAAACCGAAGCGATCAACGGCGTCGCTGGACCGCACGTGGTGTTGACCGGCGCCAACGTGCACATCCGTTCTGGCGCGGGAGGCACCGATGGGCCCATCAATGGTCTTGGCAACCTCATCATCGGATACGACGAGGCGCCGGATCTCGATGGAGCTTCCCGTGGCGGATCGCACAACCTCGTCCTCGGCTATGGCAACAGCTTCTCCAGTTTCGGCGGCCTCGTCGGCGGCCACTCGAACACCATCAGCGGACCGTTCGCGACCGTCACGGCAGGCGGAAACAACACCGCGAGCGGGCTGTCGTCGTCTGTGAGCGGAGGCATATACAACAACGCCGTTGGAAGCTACGGGAGCGTGAGCGGAGGCAACTCCAACAAGGCGGGATTCCAGGCTCATGTCGGTGGAGGCCTCGGCAACACCGCGACCGGATACTACTCCAGCGTCAGCGGAGGTGCGGCGAATACCGCGGCGGGACACTACTCCAGCGTCAGCGGGGGCGCGAACAACAGAGCGACCGGACGCATATCGAGCGTCAGCGGGGGTGCGGGCTGTATCGCGGGCCAGGAATACTCCAGCGTGAGCGGCGGCCAGAGTGTCAGCGCGGCCTCGTTCGAATTCGAATGGGCGGGTGGCGACTTCCACACGCCATAGGCCGCCTGAGACATGCGTCCTGACCGGCCTATGCTATCCTCCGTGGTTGTGAGCAACGAGACACCGACCCCCTCCGAGCGGAGCGACTTCATCCGCGAGATCGTCGCCGCCGACCTGCGCGAGGGGCGGTGCCGAGCGGTCGTCACCCGCTTCCCTCCCGAGCCGAACGGCTACCTCCACATCGGTCACGCCAAGTCGATCTATCTCAACTTCGGCATCGCCGAGCAGTTCCGTGGCGTCTGCCACCTGCGCTTCGACGACACGAACCCGGTGAAAGAGGAGCAGGAGTACATCGATGCCATCGAGGCGGACGTTCGCTGGCTCGGCGTCGACTGGGGCGAGCGCATCTACTTCGCCTCGGACTACTTCGAGCAGCTGTACGAGTGGGCGGTCCACCTGATCAAGTCCGGCAAGGCCTACGTCGACGACCTCACCGCCGACGAGATCCGCGAGCACCGGGGCACGCTCACCGAGCCGGGCCTCGACAGTCCGTGGCGGACCCGAACCGCGGATGAGAACCTCGACCTGTTCGAGCGCATGCGTGCCGGCGAGTTCCCCAACGGAGCTCGCGTGCTGCGCGCGCGGATCGACATGGCCTCCGGGAACATCAACATGCGTGACCCGGTCCTGTACCGGATCGTCCACGCAGCGCATCCGCGCGCGGGCGACGCGTGGTGCATCTACCCCACCTACGACTTCGCCCACGGCCAGTCCGACGCGATCGAGGGCATCACCCACTCCATCTGCACCCTCGAGTTCGAGAACCACCGCCCGCTCTACGACTGGTTCCTCGAGAACCTGCCCGTGCCCTCACGCCCGCACCAGTACGAGTTCGCCCGGCTCAATCTCACCCACACGGTCCTTTCGAAGCGTGTGCTCCTGCGACTCGTGAACGAAGGGCACGTGCGCGGATGGGACGACCCGCGGATGCCGACCCTCTCGGGCCTCCGCCGGCGAGGCTTCCCCGCCGAGGGGATCCGCGACTTCGCGACGATGATCGGGGTGGCCAGGGCCGACAGCGTTGTCGATGTCGAGATGCTCGAGCACGCCGTGCGGGACGTCCTCAACGCCAAGGCCCTCCGCCGCTTCGCGGTTCTCGATCCTTTGAAGGTCGTCATCCAGAACTACCCCGAAGGCCAGAGCGAGGAGGTGGAGGTACCCAACAACCCCGAGGATTCCTCCTCCGGGAGCCGCAAGGTGTCCTTCACGCGGGAGCTCTGGATCGAGCGCGACGACTTCATGGAGGAGCCCCCGCCGAAGTTCTTCCGCCTGGCCCCCGGCCGCGAGGTGCGCCTGAGGTCCGCGTACTTCGTGACCTGCGTCGAGGTCGTGAAGGACGCCTCCGGCAAGGTCGTCGAGCTGCGGTGCACTTACGACCCGGCCACACGCGGAGGGGCGGCTCCCGACGGCCGTCGCCCCAAGGCGACCCTCCACTGGATATCGGCAGCTCATGCCGTGCCCGCGGAGGTCCGCCTGTACGACCACCTCTTCACGGCACCTCACCCCGGCGCCGACGGCCGGGATCTGTTCGAGGATCTGAACCCCGACTCGGAAGCCGTTCTCACAGGTTGCTTCGTGGAGCCCTCTCTGGCCGACGTGCCGGTCGGCGAGACGGTGCAGTTCGAACGTCTCGGCTACTTCTGCCCGGATCCCGACTCGGCCCGCGGTGCGCTCGTGTTCAACCGAACGCTCACTCTCAGGGACACCTGGGCGAAGTTGCAGGCGCAGGGGCGCCAGGGCCAGGCCTGACCTGGTCGGCAACGCCTGGCGGACCCGACCGCGCACCTTTCATCACCTCGGGACATGAGCGGGCCTGTTAGAATACGCGTGCGAAGTGGGCTAGACGGCCGCGCGATCGCCTCTCACGAGGCCGATCGTGAGGAAAGTCGGGGCTCCACAGGGCAGGGTGCAGGCTAACGGCCTGGCGCGGAGACGCGACGGAAAGTGCCACAGAAAAGAAAACTCCCCCGACACCGGCCGGTCAGAGAGTGTCCGGTGCAGGTCGGGAGAAAAGCTGAAACGGTGCGGTAAGAGCGCACCAGCGTCACGGGGACGTGGCGGCTTGGCAAACCCCACCCGGAGCAAGGGCGAATAGGAGCGATCAAGGTCTGCCCGGCCGGCGCTCGGGTACGCCCGCTTGAGGCCATCGGCAACGAGGGTCCTAGATAGATGGTCGTCCACGACAGAACCCCGCTTACCGGCCCGCTTCGCAACGGAGAAAGAGACCCGGCCCCTCGAACGAGGGACCGGGTCTCTTTGGAGTTCCAGCTTCGATGCGCGGCCTCCGGGGGGTCGCGCCTGCGACGCTCTGGACGCTCTAGTGGTAGACGATGCGCGCCACGTTGTGCCGAACCTTCTTGATGATGTAGCTCCGGATCTTGACCGAACGGATCGCGGTCACCTTGCTCGTGTTTATCCCATCGTGAGCGACCAACCGGTACCGCCACGTTCCCACGCTCGGCCCGCCAGCGTCGGTCCGGCCGTTCCAGACGATGGTGTTCCAACCCGCGTTCCTCGTCCGCGTTGTGATGATGCGCGCGGGGGCTCCTCCCGCGGGGGCGTAGATCGCCATGGCGACGGCAGCGCGCTCGGAGAGCCGGAAGCGGACTGTGAAGTTGTCCCGGTAGTGGTCGCGCTTGATCGGGAAGAATGGGTTGGGGGAACCCGAGACGCTTGTGATGCTCGGGACGCTGACGTCAATGACCCTGACCGTGGCCGAGTCGGATGCGCGGCGTCCGACCATGTCCGTGACAGTCGCGGTGACGGTGTGCACGCCAGTGCCGAAGGGCCTCATGTCGATGGTCGTCTTGTACGGGGACGCGGTGTCACGACTGGCCACCACGCCGTCGACCGAGAACTCCACGGACGCGACCCCGGCGCCGTCCGGGGCTGGGGGACCCCGAGATGCTCGTCATCCTCGGGACGCTGATGTCGAGCACCCTGACCGTGGTCGAGTCGGACGCGTGACGACCGACCATATCCGTGACCGTCGCTGTGACGGTGTGCGTTCCCGCACCGAAGGGGGCCATGTCGATCGTCGTCCTGTATGGGGCCTCGGTATCGCGGCTGACCACCACACCACCTACCGAGAATGCCACGGACACGACTCCCGCTCCATCAGACGCGACCGCTGACACCGGCAGGTAGCGGCCTGACGTCCCCGTGGCCTGTTATCGACACGGAGGGCGTGTCAGTGTCGACCAACAGGGTCAGTCTGCGCTCGGGTCCACGATTGCCTGCCTTGTCCATGACGCTGACGCCAACTACGTTGCGACCGTCTATGAGGTCCTCGATGGTGCAGTACCCGTTCGCCAGAGTGACGGGGACCTTCATCTCCCGGATATCCGTCCCGTTAAGCGTGACGAAGTAGCTGCTGTCACCGCTGAGGGCGTCGTAGAGGGGGGCGCCGGCACCTAGCGGGTTGTCCCACATGATGTCGCGGCGCGCGTACGTGGTCCAGTGCGGCGCTGCCGCCGCTCACCGGTCGTACGCCGGCTGGCGACTTGGGAGCCGTCACGTCGACGCCGAAGATCCCGTTCGCGATGAAGGTCGAGAGTGCGGGATGTCGCCGTGGCCACGTATGCGCGCCCGTGCAGCCACCACATCCCTTCCACCGGGTCGATCGCTCCGGAGTGACAGGGGCGACGACGGTCTGAGAAGCGACCCATCCGTCCATGTCCAGAACCCCGCTGACGAGAGGTTTGTCCGACGTGCCACCGGCCCACTCGAGCGGCAGGAACGCTGTCGGCGGCTGCGCGGGATTCTGTGGCAGCGTCGGGAACGGTCAACGGCGAACGGTCGACAGTGTACGCGAATCCGTCGACCGTCGAACTCGACGAGAATGTCGCGACGGGCGCCCGGAGATTCGTCCACACGAGCGACCGGATGTTGCCGGGACGGTGATCGACACGGACGGTGCGTCCGAATCCACCAAGAGAGCCGATCTTGGACTCGGCCCCGCGATTCCCTGCGACATCCACGACGCTGACGCCGATGACGTTCCGGCCGGGGCGCATGTTCTCCACGGTGCAGTACGCGTCGGGTAGGCCGACAAGGACGCTCGAATCGTAGGTGTCGACACCATTGACACTGACGACGTATCGGCCATCGCCACTCAGCGAATCGTACTGTGACAGACCAGCCCCGACCGCATTGGTCCAGGTGATGTCCCGGCGTGAATATGGGCGACCACGTCGTGGCGCCACCCGCCGGGCGAAGACCGTCAGGACGACTGGGATCTGTCACGTCCACCTTGAACTCCACGTGCGCCGTGCTCGATGAGAGCGCCGGAGAGGATGCCGTCGCGACCGAGCGGCCATGCAGCCACCATGGTCCCTCGTACGGCACCGACGCACCGGAGGGCGGGGTCACCATGACCGTCTGCGAGGCGGCCCAACCGACCATGTCGAGGGAAGTGCCGGCCTTCCCCTGCTCATCAGCCGGCAGATAGGCCACCGGTGCCTGAGTCGGATCCCTGGGAAGCGTGGGGACCGTGGAAGACGAATGGTCCAGAGTGTATACGAAGGCATCCACTGGCGAGCTGGATGAGAATGACACCAGAGGCGACTGGAGATTCGTCCACAGGACCCCCGATGGCAGCGGCAGATCGACGTCGTTGACCGCCGCCGGGATGGCAGCATCGGCGACCGAGAGTGATACGCGACTCGGCCCGGTCTGCGGCGACGACGCTCACGCCAACGACGTGAGCCGTCTGGAGATCCTCGACGCTGAAGTACCGTTGGCCAACCCAAGCGGAACCCCGAAGTCCTTAACGTCGACTCCGTGAGAGACACGATGTAGCGACTGTCACCGCTCAGGACGTCGTACTGGAGCGTTCCCGCCCGATCGGTTGTCCCAGATGATGTCTCGGCGGGTGTAGGTCATCACGTCGCTTGTAGAACCGCCGACTGGCCTCAGGCCCGTCGGGACCCGGGGCGGCGTCACATCGACACTGAACTGAACGTGCTTCATGTCCGGCGAGAGTTGCGGCTGCCGGACGAAGAGAAGCAGCGTGCGTGCAGCCACCACGGCCTTCGATCATCCGCGATCATCGTGTCCGACCTGTTCGGCTGGCGTCCGGGATCGGTCGTGTCCACGGACGTGGACGTGGTGACCCTGCGTCCGTACATGTCCTGGACGGTCGCATACAGGATATGCGGGCCCGGAGCCAGGGAGCCCAGCGTGACCGAGTAGGGCGCGCTGGTATCCGTCGCTATGGTCGCGCCGGGGCTGTCCAACGCGAACGTGACGAAGTCCACCCCGCCGCCGTCGCTTGCGTAAGCCTGAATGACCGAGTTCGAAGTCGGACCGCCGCCCGCGGGCAGATCGATCCGGATCGTCGGGGTGTCGGGGTCCGACTGGTACCAGCGGTCGGCCGGCAGTCCCTCGTTGGTCGCCCGATCCACACAGACTATGGACAACTTGTGACGGCCCGGAGGCGGATCCTCGACGGTGATGCCCGACGGAACGCCGGGTCCGAGTTCGTAGACCCTGCCCAGGTCCGCCTGCGCTCTCGGGATCAGAGGGACGTCATCCACCAGGACCTGATAGTAGCCGATCCCCGCGCCACCGGCATTGTCGTACGTGGCCTTGCCGAGGTAGTCGAACGAGGCTGTGGGAACATTCCAGTGAGCGTGGATACGACTGGTGGGCATCCACGTGGACGCCGGCCAGACATCCGTCGGCGTCCGACCGATCTCCAGGCCGGTGACCGACGCCGGGTTCGTCACGTCCATACCGAATCCGATCACCTGCTCGGTCGGCTGCATGCTGTGGTTGCTGAAGAACTTGTAGTGGTAGTACCACCGTCCATCGATGGGATGGGTGAGCGAGATCGATTGAGCGATCCCGGCCAGATCGAGCCGCTGGGTGAGGTTCGCTCCGTCGGGGCGTGCCGAACGGTAGTAGTTCTCCGGGTCCTGCGGATAGGTGTCGGAACCCCCCTCAGGGTCGCTGGGCGGGGACATGACGTGATCGCTCGGAATGTTGTCGACGCGGTACAACGTGCCCAGAACGATCTCGGCGGGGCTGGAACCGTCGACAGACGGAAGCGCGAGCTGGAATTCCGGGTACAGGGACCGGCCCCACCCCTGCCTCCACCAGCCATCCTCGCCATCGCCAGGATTGGTCGATGAAGTGGCCGGCGGGACCGGCACCGACCCGAACGAAGCGAACGCTCCGACCGGTGAGTTGCCGAATATGAGCGCTGCGCTCACCGCTATCGCGAGTGACCGCCTCAGGGTGCGCTTCATGGAAGTCCCCTCCCGTGTTTCGAGTCCATCGCGTCGAATACGCATCCGGACGGCTACGTGTGGCGTGGGGTACGCCCGGCTAACTATACAATATCGGCCACGAAGGGGCATTCCCTTACCCGGCCGACGCCACGCGCTCCCTGACGACCCCCGCGACCGAACCACCGTCGGAGCGCGGCAGTCGCACGCAGTCTCCCCCGGCCAGGCGCGCCAGGTCCCGCGCAGCGCCTCCGCCGGACGAACCCTCGGTCGTATCGATCACCAGCGTGTGGACCTTGGCATCGCGTATCTTGGCGGCCATCATCTTGGCGTCCTCGCTGCCCAGTCCCCCACCCAGGCCCACGTTCGCCCGACCGTCAGTCACCAGCACGATCCACGGCACGGCCTTCGGGTCGCGCCGGATCTCGCCGTTAAGAAGCTCCAGAGCCTTCTCGATTCCGGCCGCGATCGGAGTCGCGCCGCCGGTCTCCATCCTGCGAAGGCGCAGCTGAGCGAGTTCCACGCTCGCGGTCGGGGTGAGCAGGACCTCGGCCGAATCGCCCCGGAACGATACCAGGCCGACCCGGTCGCGTCTCCGATACGCGTCCACCAGCAGATCCAGGACCGCCCCCTTGGCGGCTTCCATGCGGTGCGACGCCCCCATCGAGCCGCTCGCATCCACGCAGAACACGATCGACGCGCCCACGCGTCGGGTCCGCACCTTTGAGCGGACGTCGCCCGGCTCCACGTTGATCGCCATGTCTCCGCCGGTGGAACGGCCGCGGGCCGCTGCCTGCCGTATCGTCGCATCCACCGCCACGTCGGGCTGGACCCCGGCCTTGGGCGGCTCAGTCCTCGAGTAGCGGCCGCGCCGGTCGCTGGTCGTCGTCTCCTGTCGCCGCCCGGCGGCCGTCCGCCGAACGCTGTCCAGCGGGGTGACTATGCGACCCGCCACGCCCTCTGCTTCGCCCTTCTCATCTGCGGCTTTGACCACCCCCAGCGCGGCGGACTGTATCCCGACCCCTGCACCGGGTGCGCCATCGTGCTCCGGAACTTCCTGGTCTCCCTCAGCGGATTCGTTGCTCATCAGGCTGTCAAGGCGCAGCTGGTCGAAGGAGACATCTTCGAACGGCCGGCGGCGCATGCGGTGAGCCAGCACCATGGGGGCGACGGCCCTGACGTCGTCGATGGTGGGCTCCGAACGCCCGTCGAGCGCGGCTACCGCACCAGCCGCGCGCGCCATCGTCAGATCCGCCCTGTGCCCATCCACTCCGAGCTCCGCGCACACGGTCGCGATAAGGAACAGCAGGGCGCGGGGCATGCGGACGTCGGAGAGCACTGAGCGCGCGCTTGCGAGGGAGCGCTCGAGCGCGTGCTGTGCCCCCTGCCACTCCGAGGCGAACGACACGGGCCGGTCCTCGAAGGCGGCCCGGCGTTCGAGCACCTCCACCCTCTGAGCGGGGATGGACAGGCCCGTGACGTCGGCGCAGAGGCCGAAGCGGTCCAGCAGCTGCGGGCGGACCTCCCCCTCCTCGGGGTTCATGGTTCCTATGAGGATGAACCGCGCGGGGTGCGAGAAGGCCACGCCCTCCCGCTCCACGATGTTGACGCCCATGGCGGCCGAGTCCAGCAGGGTGTCGACCACGTGGTCGTCGAGCAGGTTGACCTCGTCCACGTACAGAAGGCCACGGTTCGCCGCGGCCAGCAGGCCCGCCTCGAAGCGCTTCTGACCGTGGCGCAGGGCGTGCTCCATGTCCAGAGTGCCCACGACCCGATCCTCGGTGGCCGAGACCGGCAGTTCGACGACGCGCGGGCGCCGGCTGGCGACCGGCAGCGGACCCTCTTCAGCACGCGCCTGACACTCGACGCACAGACGCGACGGATCGTCCGGATCGCAGGAGAACCGGCAGCCCTCGACCACGCTGATCGGCGGGAGGACCTCCGCCAGCGCCCGAACGGCGGTGGACTTCGCCGTTCCCTTCTCGCCTCGGACCAGTACGCCACCGATCCGTGGGTCCACGGCGTTGACCAGCAGCGCCGTCTTCAGGGAGTCTTGCCCGACGATCGCCGTGAACGGGAATGTGTGCGGCTTGCTCGTCACACCGACTTCCACTGGAACGCTCCGCAGGTCGCGGGGCCGTCCTGGTGGTGTTTCGGACACGTTTCCACGTAGACGCAGTCGTCACATGTGTAGGCCGAGATGTCCGCGTCCCCGGGCTCGTAGACCTTGGTGTCCGTCTCTACGGGCTGCGTCTCTGCGGGCTGCGCCTCCACGGCCTGCGCTTCTACGGCCTGCGTCTCGACAGGTTGCGTCTCGATAGGTTGCGCTTCGGCGCGCGGCGTCTCGACGGGCTGAGGAACGGCACCCGCCGATTCATCCATGGGGACGTCTGGGATGGGCGCCACCACTTCCTCAGGCGTCTCCGGAGGGTACTCGCCCATGACCACGGTCCGTGGAACGAAGTCCGCGTCCTCGAAAGCCGGCGTCAGAAGCATGACGTCCGCGAGCCCCGGTTCGTCGATCCCGACGGGCTGGAAGGCCGCGGGATCGTCCGGCGCGACCTCGATGCCCGCCGCCTCGTACACCACCGGTTCGTCCTCCGGAGGCGCCACCGTCTCCCATGGCCACCCCGGGACAGGCTCCTCGGGAGTCATCTCCTCCGGGGAATCCGCAAGCTCGACCATCTCAGGCTCTTCCGGGGGCGTCGAGGCTTGCAGCGCCGTCTCGACCGCCGCTGCGACCACGTCGGCGCGAGCCCCGACTGAGTCGACCGGCTCAGCGTGGGCGCCGGGCTCCGCGTGCTCGACCGGCTCGACTCGCCCGACGTCCTCGAAGATCGCCATGAGTTGCTCGTCCTCGACAGCCGTGCTGGGCGCACCCGGAGCCACATCGAGAGCCGGCTCCGGCGAAGCCTCGACGTTGGCGGGAGCGACCACGCCTTCGTCTTCCATGCGCGACGCCGCCTTGCGCAGCGCGTTCGCGAGATCGGTGTCCGGACCGGGCGGCGCCGGTTCGGGCCCGACGACCGAGGCGGGCTCGACGATCGCTTCGGGGGCGGGCTCGGGAGCGGGCTCGGGAGCGGGCTCGTACGAGACAACCTCCGGCGCGACCGGGGAGACGTCCTCCTCAGTGACCAGAACGGGAGCGATCGGCGGCGGATCGATGGGGGCCCATGTTTCCGGGGTCTCCCACGCCGCGGCCATCGGCTCCTCCGGCGGTTGGACCGGAGCCGGCTCGGCGACGGGCGCCCTGTAGACGACCACGGGCGTCGCGGCATCGATGTCGACCAGGAAGAGGTCATTGGCCACCTGGAGGTCGACCGTCTCGGGAATATGGTCCAAAGCGTCCTCCCGCGACTCGTAGGTCGCGGGTGACACCATGGACACCTGTCCGCTGTCTCTGTCTCGAGCCATCAGGAAGAAACGCATTTGCACCTCACGAGCCTCGAAGCCAGAAGGTCGGCGTGCGGTCCGGCACCCCGAGCGGGTCCAATGCTAGTCCCCAGCAGCGTGTCGGGCAATATATGCTTATACCTGTGATAACATCGACGCGGTGCGCTCCGCGCATTATGGCCTATCGGAACGAGCGTCCCGCGAATGCTGAGTGGACTGCCTCTCGCTGACTGCGAATTCGTCGCGGTGGACTTGGAAACGACCGGCTGCTCGCCGGGTCGCAACAGCATCATCGAAGTCGGCGCGGTTCGGTTGCGCGACGGCGTGGTCACCGCGGAGTTCTCGAGTCTGGTCCGCCCTCGCGACGTCGTGCCCCGCGTGATCGTGCAACTCACCGGTATCACCGCCGAGATGCTGGCGACCGCTCCATCCATCGATGAGGTGATCCCGGCCTTCCGCGCGTTCGCGTCCGGCGCGGTCCTTGTGGCGCACAACTACCGCTTCGACCTGGGATTCCTGGACTTCGAGGCCGAGCGTCTGTGGGGAGAGCCCTTCCCCCGCCCCGCGATAGACACCCTTTCCATGGCGCGTCGCGTCTACCCGGGCCTGGAGAGGCACAGCCTCCTGTATCTCTCGGGCTACCTGGGAACGTCATCGCGGCCGGATCACCGGGCCGCGCACGACGCCAGCGCGGCAGCCGAGGTCCTCTCCGCGATGCTTCCCGAACTGCAGAGCGGCGGACTGACGACAGTGGGCGACCTGGCCGAGTTCTGCGGCCTGTCGGACCAGCAGGCGCTTGCGTCCCGCCTGCCGCTGACGGTCCGGGTCCCGGACGCTCCCGGCGTCTACGTCTTTCGGGACGAGCAGGGAGCGGTTCTCTTCGTCGGCCGGGCCAAGTGCCTCCGGGGCCGTGTCCGGGGCCACTTCTACCCCTCGAGCGAGCGGTTCCACTCCGATCTCGGTCGCCGCGTGTCGGCGGTCCGGGCCATTCCGATCAAGTCCGCGCTGGATGCCGCCCTGCTCGAACGGCGGCTCCTGGCGCGCTATGACCCGCCGTTCAACCCGCCGGCTCAGCGCGCATGCGCGGTCTACCTTCTCCACGTCGACACCGGCGCACCCTTCCCGTCCGTGAAGGTCGTGACCAGACGCCGGGCGCGTGGGGAGCACGTAGGCCCCTTCACGAGCCGCTGGTCCGCGGCCACTCTGGCGGACTGCCTGTCGTCCACGTACGGACTGCGAATGTGCACGCGTCGCATCGATTCGCGACTGGCCGCACGCGAGTGCCCCAACAGGGACGGGATCTGTCCGGCCCCGTGCGTCCGGGAGGTGGACAGGGCGGAATACTCGGCGAGCGTGCGCCGTCTTCTGGCCGTCTTCCAGGGACAGGAGGACGACGCGAGATCCCTCCTCTCGGACCTGCAGCAGTGCGCGGCATCGGAGGCTCGCTATGAGGACGCCATCCGATACAGGGATGGTCTGCGTGCTCTCGACCGCGGACTCGGCACCCTGGGAACTCTGCGACGCGCGACGGAGCACGACGCGGTCCTGGTCGAGCGCATATCCGATCACGTCGCGGTGCACCTCGTGCGCGGCGGCCTGCGGGCCACGGTGCTGCGGGGAACGTCGGAGTCCATCAAGGGTCGCCTGCCCCGCGCCCTGGGCAACGTCTACTTCGACGGGAGGTCCCGGCCCGACATCCTCAGCCTGACGCCGTCGCAGGTGGCCGAGTTGCTGATCATCGCATCGTTCACGGAGGGCGGCGCGCACGTCGAAGTGCCGGTCGGAGACGCCAGCCTGACCCTGGCTGGAGTGCGGCGATGCCTCGGTCTCGACCGCAGGCAACCTAGGCGCAGCCACGCAGCTTCCTGAGCCGCTCCAGGTTCACGATGTCTTTCTCCGGCGGCTCGCCGGGCATCTCCAGGATCGCCGGCACGCCCGCGAGCCGAGGCTCCAGGAACATCGCCCGGAACCCCTCGGTCCCGATCGAGCCGTCGCCGATCCACGCGTGCCTGTCCCGATGCCCGCCGAGATCTCCGGCGCAGTCATTGGCGTGCACCAGACGCAGCCCTCCCCGGCCGAGCGTGGACTCCACCACATCGCACACACGCGTCCACCCGGAACCGTCGCCCACGTCGATGCCGGCCGCGAATCCGTGGCAGGCGTCGAAGCAGACCCCCGTCGGCACCCCGCTGACGCGGGCGCTCTCCGCCGCCGCGCACAGGTCCTCGAGGCGATGGCCGAACGCACGCCCCGCCCCGGAGGAGTTCTCCAGGACGACCCGCGGAGCCGGCGCATCCACCGCGGCGAGATCCCACGCTCTCGCGACGGCGTCCGCCACGCGCCCGACCGGCGTGTCGAAGACTCCGCCGTAGGAGGTCCCGGCATGCACGACGACTCCATCGGCTCCGATCAGCGCCGCGCGGCTCAACTCGTCCGCGAGCGCTCGCCAGGAGCGCTCCCAGAGCAGTGGATCGTCCGAGCCGAGGTTGATCAGGTACGAGGCATGCGTGAACAGCGGACCGATGCCCAACCTGGCGCGCTCGGCCCTGAACAGCCGCGCCTCCTCGGGATCGCGCGGCGGACAGACCCACGTGCGCGGGTTCCTGGCGAACACCTGGATGCACTCGCATCCGATGCCGGAGGCGTAGGCGCACGCAGCGAGGAGCCCGTCGGCCACGGGGACATGCGCGCCTATCCTCATGCACGCCCCCTTGTCCTTGCGCCGCGGCCACCATCGAGGGGCGCGCTATCATCGTCTCATGGAGCCGTCCACCAAAGACATCCCCGGAATCGGCGACGCCCTCCCCGCTTGGTCGGGACGTGCCGTGCTTCACGTCGACATGGACGCCTTCTTCGCCTCGGTGGAGCAGCTGGATCACCCGGAGTGGCGCGGCAGACCGGTCGTGGTCGGGGGCGAGCCGGGGAAACGCGGAGTCATCGCAGCCGCCTCGTACGAGGCGAGAGCCTACGGGGTGCGTTCGGCGATGCCCGCGGCTCAGGCGGCGCGTCTGCTCCCGGCGGATGCGGTCTGGACCCGTGGGAGCTTCGAGCGGTACGCGGAGGTCTCCCACGCGGTGTTCGACCTGCTGCGGTCCGTGACCCCCGACCTGCAGGCGGCGTCCATCGACGAGGCATACCTGGGAGTCACCCCGGGGGAACACGGCACCCATCCCGTGGAGGTGGCCCGAGAGATCATGGACTCCGTCGCCGCGATGGGAGTCACGTGTTCCGTGGGAGTGGCGACCAACAGGACGGTGGCCAAGATCGCCTCCGACCGGAACAAGCCCAACGGGATGACTGTGGTATGGCCCGGGGATGAGGCGGGATTCCTGGCGCCGCTCCCGATCGAGCTGATGCCCGGTTTGGGGCCGGTGACGTCGTCCCGCCTGCGGAGCCTCGGCATCCGGACACTCGGCGACCTGGCGCGCCTGGACGACGAGACCGCTTCGCAGGTGCTGGGATCCCACGGACCTTCCACGGTCCAACGCGCTCGAGGCGTCGACCCGCGTGCGGTCCGGCAGCGAGAGCCGGTCAAGTCGGTCAGCAACGAGAGGACGTTCGCCAACGATCTTCGCGATCCAGCCGAACTCAAGGGCGTTCTGACCGCTCTCGCCGAACGCGTCGCCGGGCGCGTTCGGCGGAAGGATCTACGGGGCCGCACGGTACACCTCAAGATCCGTTTCGCGGACTTCTCCACCAGGACGGCCCAGACCACCCTGGGGTCGGCCACCGATTCGACAGACGAGATAGCCAGCGCCGCGTTGCGCCTCCTGCATGCCCAATGGACCGCGGGGGTCGGCGTCCGGTTGCTCGGGGTCGGCATGTCGGGATTCGACCACGTGCCGCTCCAGATGGAGTTGCCGGTGGGCGATGAAACGCCGGACAAGAGGCGCCGCGCTCTCGAGCAGACGGTCGATAGGCTGCGAGAGCGCTTCGGGGACGACGCGGTCCGCTTCGGGACGCGGTCCGGAACGCGGGATCCCCGGGGCAGGTACGGTCCCGGCCGATAGTCGCGAGCCCTGTACGGGGCGGGTCGCACAAGCGCTCTTGGACCGCGCCCGCGCACTGCTAGAATACGGGCATGGCGAAGAAGACCAAGAACCGGCGCAACGGGGGCGGACGGCCCACCCCGAGCGGGACCCAGAGTCCCGAGAAGCGACAGAACCAGGAGAAGGCGCCGCCCATCCGCGAGGAACCGGCCGCGGAGGAGAAGGCGAGCAGGTTCAGGCCGGAGCTGATAGTCCTGACGCTGGCCGCTCTCTTCACCAGGCTGTGGCGAGTCTACATACCCGACGCCGTCGTCTTCGACGAGGTGCATTTCAAGGGCTTCGCCGCGCACTACCTGGACGGGAAGTACTTCTTCGACATCCACCCGCCTCTCGGCAAGCTGCTGCTGGCGGGCTACGCCCACATCATCGGCTTCTCGTCGTCGGCGATGCTCAAGACCGCCGCCGTCCAGATGCGGGTGCTGCCGGCCGTGTTCGGCGCGCTGCTCGTGCCGCTGGTCTGGGCGCTGCTGCGACAGTTCGGCGTCGGGAGACCCCTCGCCTTCCTGGGCGCGTTCATGGTGCTTGCCGACAACGCATTGCTGGTCGAGTCCCGCTTCATCCTGCTGGACCCCATGCTCATGTTCTTCGGATTCGCCGGCCTCTATCTCTATCTCGTGGCCCGCAAGAGCACGGGCCGCGGACGCTGGATCTGGCTCAGTCTGTCGGCGCTCGCCGCCGGCGCTGCGTTCAGCATCAAGTGGACAGGGTTGGCCTCCTTCGCCCTCGTCGGCCTGTGCTGGATCTGGGACAACCGGCGCGACGTCGGCAAGCACAGGCGCCGCCTCCTCGGCGAGCTCGCGGTCCTGATCCTCATCCCCGCGATCCTGTACGTCGGCGCGTTCTGGGTGCACTTCGCGCTCCTGCCCAAGACCGGCGAGGGCGACGCCTTCATGTCGCCGACGTTCCAGTCGATGCTGATCGGGAGCAAGACCTACGACCCCAAGGCCAGCGAGTCCTTCGCGCAGAAGTTCATCGAGATCAACGGCGAGATCATGCGGTCCAACGCGGGACTCACCGCCACGCATCCGTACTCCTCAGCCTGGTACACCTGGCCGCTGGAGTTGCGACCCATCTATTACTGGGTCGGGGCCAACGTCGGCGGCAAGCTGGCGGGATACATCTACCTTCTGGGGAATCCCGTCGTCTGGTGGGGATTGCTGGCCGCACTTCTGGCCGGCCTGGTCTTCCTGCGCCTGTGGCGCCGCAGGATATCGGAACAGGGGCGATTCGCCCTCGTGGTGACGGGCTCGGCCTATCTGATGAACCTGCTGCCCTTCGTCGCGGTCACCCGGGTGATGTTCTTCTATCACTACTTCTTCTCGTTCATCTTCAGCCTGATCTTCGTGATCGTCCTGTGGGACGAACTGATCAAGGGAGGGAGCGCGGGATCCCAGCCCGCGCGTCGGGGCGGAGTCTCATCTCCGAAGGTCCCTGCTCGAGCCGTCGCCATCGCCGTCGCCGCCATCGCGATCGCCGTGACCGTCGGGTTCGTCTTCTTCGCGCCGATCAGTTACGGCTTCCCCCTATCCGAGGGCGGGCTCCAGGCCAGGATGTGGCTCACCTCCTGGCGCTAGCCCATTCCTCCTCGTCCGTGTGCCCGGCCATGCCGCGGAACGGTCCGAGCGGCGCCGTGCCGACGCCGCGGCGAAGCCTGACCGGCTCCCCGCCGTCGCTGCGGACCAGGTAGGGCCTGACCTCCTCCGCCACGATCGCGAGCCCCCGCTCGGCGTTGTTCTGCAGCACGCCATCCACGACGTAGCAGCGATGCTTCACGATCGTCTCGCCCGCGCGATTCAGCGCGTCCTCGAAGACGACTACGTCGAGCAGCCCGGTCGGGATCCTCGAGCGTGAGGAAGCACGTGCGCTTCCCCGAGCGGGTCGGCGGGGTCTGCGCGCGCTCGCGCACGCCGGCGACCCGCACGCGCGTGCGGTCCTCGAGCCGCGGGAGGTCGCATGCCCACGTGATGCCGCGGCGCACCAGGTCGGCTGTGGCGAACTCCAGCGGGTGGCAAGTGACGGCCAGCCCGAGCAGCTCCATCTCCGCGCCGAGCCTGCGCACAGCCGACCAGCCCGAGGCGTGGCTCGTGTCCTCCGCCGGCCGCGCGCGCGACGGCGCGATCACCAGCGCTCGCTCCCCCGCCGACCCCTCGCGCGCGAGCACCGCCTTGAGTTCCGGCAGCAGCGCCAGCAGCTCGTCGCGGGTGGGCGGCCGGCCGGCATCCGTGATGCCGAGCCCGTCGAGCGCGCCGACCCGGATCAGGCTCTCCGCGGCGGGCGCCTCCGCCCGCGTCCGCCGCAGGAAGTCGGTCAGGTCGTCGAACGGACGCAGTGCGCGCTCGGTCTCCATCACGCGCAGGAGCCGCTCCGTCATGTGCAGCAGGCCCTTGAGGCCGACGCGGATGGCGCGCCCGTCGCGTTCCACCGAGCAGTCGGCGCCGGAGGCGTTCACGTGCGGCGGCAGCGGCGTCGATCCCGTGACGCCGCGCGTCGTCGAGCATGAGACGGGGGCTGTAGAAACCCATCGGCTCGCTGTTCAGGATGGCCGCGGCCAGCTCGGCCGGGTAGTAGGTCTTGAGCCATGCGCTCGCGTAGCTCACCACCGCGAAACACGCCGCGTGCGCCTTGTTGAACCCGTAGGCGGCGAACCCCTGCAGCTGCCGGAAGACCTCCTCGGCCGCCTCGCGCGGACAGCCGAGCGCACATGCGCGTTCCACGAACTCGCCGTGAAGCGCCTCCATCTCGCCGCGGCTGCGGCCCTTGGTCATGGCTCGGCGCAACAGGTCGGCCTCCGCCAGGGTGAAGCCCGCCACGGCCTTGGCGACCTGGAGCACCTGCTCCTGGTAGATGATGACCCCGTAGGTGTCCGCCAGGACGGGTCCCATGGACGGATGCGGCACGACCACCGGTTCGATCCCGTGCCGGCGCCGGATGAAGGGAGTGATCATCTCGGCCTCGAGCGGCCCGGGGCGGAACAGCGAGATCGCCGCGATGATGTCCTCGAAGGTCCGCTCCCTCAGGCGGTGGGCGAGGTTTCGCTGCCCGGAGCTCTCGAGCTGGAACATGCCGACCGTGTCGGCCGCCGCGATCGTCGCATACACGTGAGGGTCGTCGTGCGGGAGCAGGAACGGCTCGGGGA
Organism: uncultured Coriobacteriia bacterium; assembly: GCA_963695385.1. Classification (GTDB taxonomy): domain Bacteria; phylum Actinomycetota; class Coriobacteriia; order Anaerosomatales; family PALSA-660; genus JANYAK01. Next base: position 706,664 of record OY968780.1, on the reverse strand, counting down.
CGTTCGCCTCGCCCACCCGCTCGCGAGCCAGGGAGACAGCCTCGGAGATGGCCGTGTGCATCCGCAGCCCCAGGATGTCCATCTTGACCAGGCCGAGGGCCTCGATGTCGTCCTTGTCGTACTGGGAGACGACCACGCCCTTGGCCGCCCACTGCAGGGGCATCCATGTCTCGATCGGCTCGCGGGTGATGATGAACCCGCCCAGATGCGTCCCCAAGTGCATCGCGCAGCCGTCCAGCTGCTCCGTGATGTCGAGCAGCAGCTCGTGTCCCGGCTCCCGAAGCGGATGGGTGCGGCACTCCGGGTAGGTCGCCAGCACCTCCCGGATGCGGCGCGCGGAGGTCCACGGCAGGTGCCGCGACATCTCGTTCACACGCTCGGGGGAATGGCCGAGCGCCTTCGCCGCGGTGCGGACGGCGCTTTTCGCGGTCATCGTGCAGACGGTGGCGACCATGGCGACATGTGCCGCTCCGAACCGCTTGTATATGTAGTCGATGACCTCGTCGCGCCGCGCGGAGTCGAAATCCACGTCGATGTCGGGCATCTGGCGCCGCGCCGGGTTGAGGAATCGCTCGAACAGCAGGTCGTGAGCGACCGGGTCGGCATCGGTGATCCCCAGCGCGTAGGTCACGATCGAGTCACCCGCGCTCCCGCGCCCCGAGCAGCGGATGGATCCGCGTTTCGCGAACTCGACGATGTCGCGCACCACCAGGAAGTACTCCGAGAAGCCCAGTTCCTCGATCACGGCGAGCTCGTGCTGCAGGCGCCGCACGGCTTCGGGGGTGACGGGCCGGTAGCGCTCCTCCACCCCCCGCCATGCCAGCTTGGACAGCATCGAGTAGGCGGTCTCGCCGCGCGGCACCTCGACCGCCGGGAAGTGGAACTCCCCCAGCCCGAGATCGAGGTCGCAGCGCTCGGCGATCTCGAGGGTGGCGTCGCACGCGGCCGGCGTCCCGGCGAAGAGCCTGCGCATCTCCGACGCGCTCTTCAGGTACAGCTCGGCGTTGGGACGATCGAGCGGACCGGGCAGCGACGTGCGGGCGCCCACCGCCGAGAGCACGTCGTGGAGGCGGAAATCGGCCCGCTGAAGGTAGTGGACGTCGTTGGTGGCCACTACCGGGAGGTGCAGATCGCCGGCCAGGTCGACAAGCGCGCTGATGTAGCGCAGGGCGCCGGGTGTCATGGAGTGCGTGAGCTCGACGTAGAAATCGCCCGGCGCGAAGCAGCGCGACAGCTCCTTCGCCGCGGCCTTGGCTCTCCACGGGAGATCGGCCAGGACCGAGGCCCCGAGCTCCCCGCGCTCGCAGCCGGAAAGTCCGATCAGCCCCTCGCTCCTGCGCTTCAGGTCGGACAGCGCGATGACCGAGCGCGGCGGGCCGGCCCCTCCCTCCTCGCGCAGGTGCGCGCGGGAGAGCAGGCGGCACAGGTTCCTGTAACCGGTGATGTCCTTGACCAGAAGCGTGAGGTGGAAGCCGGACGCCGACGCCCTCCCGAAACCGGCGGGTGGAGGCGGCGCCAGGCGCTGGGCCGGCGGCTGGTCGCACTCGTCTCCAACCACTCCGCACGCCTCGACGACCACCTCGACGCCGAGGATCGGCCGAACCCCCGCGGCGAGGGCGGCGCGGTAGAACCTGATGGCGCCGTAGAGCCCCTGGTGATCCGTCAGCGCGACCGCCGGCATCCCGAGGCGTCGGACGCGCTCGATCAGCCCGCCCGTGTACGCGGCCCCGTCCATGAAGCTGAAGTCGGAGTGCACGTGGAGATGCACGAACGAATCTGACACGGCTTTCAGTCGCCTCGAACCTAGTCCACGACGCAGATGAGCAGCCACACTTTGCGCTCGCGGTCGTACGCGAGGTCCCACACGCCGCCACGCGCGAGCACCCGGAAGCAGCGGTGGCTCACGCAGCGCGAGCGGTCCCACCATCCGCGCTCGACCGCCCACTGCATGACGACCGTGTCGACCCTGTGCCGCTTGCCCTTGTAGACGAATGCGAGAGGCCGCCCCCTCTCGCCGTCCCACTCGACCTCCAATTCGACCTCGACGCGCTTGCCGGAGCCGGGACCGGAGGCCAGGTCCGAGGCGCGCCGGATCCATGGAGTGCCGAGCAGTTCGAGCACGGCCGGCAGCGCGCCGCGGGAAGGCCCGAACAGGTCCATAGACTGACCCGCCGGCCGAGCGTCGAACCGTCTGATGGAGGTGTTGCGGCCCATGGCTCTCCCCTTGAAGGACACTCGGGGGTCGCTTTGTGTCGCAGCGACCCCGCATCGTCAATATATCGAACGTATGTTCGGTATACAACAACGCTCCGACAGGCGGCCGCCAGGGGTGGGTCGAAGGGGCTCACGAGGGGTAGCGGGGGCTCCCATCACGCGAGACGGAGGAGCCGAGGAAACGAAAAGACCCGATCCTGGAAGGACCGGGTCTGGGACCTACATAGTAGTGTCCCAAGAAACCTCGCCTGCGGAGTGGATACTAACCGATTTCCCGTTTCACGCCTTCACTGATGGAGCGGTACTCAGGCCAGCCTCACGACGAAGCCCTTTCTTGCGCCGCCTGGTCGGGCAGCTACTGGTACACCGGTTTTCAAGACTCGCTCGGTCCGACTTCTTGGGACAAGAACCACACTAGGCCTCCCCTGAAATGGGGTCAATAGCGTTCTTGCCGAATGCCAGAGTTTGCGACCACCGGGGCCATTCCGTGTCCTGACGGTCCCGCTTCCCGGTCGAACGGTTTGCTACCGCTCGTCGCCGCAGAGCGCGCTGCATGGTTCCCTGGCGCTACCGTATATCGGTCTCAGGGCCGTCGTTGCGGACGAAGATGTGCCTCGCGATCCCGCGGTCCACCGGGAATCTCGTGCCGTCGACGCTGACAAGAAGAGGCCCCCCGAACGGCGCCACCTCCTCGACGATGAGGCCGATTCCGGGACGCATGGAGATCCGGCCCATGTACGCCAGCATCTCGTCATCGTTCTCCGGCACACTAACCACGGTCGCCGGTGAACCCACTCGCAGCTCGCTCAGCGGGATCCCCTGCTGGGCCAGGATGCTCAGGTCCGGCGACGGTATCGGGTGCCCGTGCGGACAGAACAGCGGGTTGTCCAGGAAGCTCTCCAGAGCCGCCAGCACGCGCTCCGACATGGCATGCTCGAGACGGCAGGCCTCCTCGTGCGCGGCCTCCCACGACATGCCGAGGGCATCGACCAGGAAACGTTCCGCGACCCGGTGCCTGCGCACTATCGCCAGCGCGCCGCGCCGCCCCGCCTCGGTCAGGCAAACCCCGCCGCCCGGTCTCGTCACGAGACCCGCCGACTCCAGCCGTCTCAGCGTGGAGGTCACGGTCGGCGGCGAGACCGAGAGCGCTTCGGCAAGTTGCGCCGGCCGAACCTCGCCGTCCAGTGAGATCTTGTAGATGGTCTCCAGGTATTCTTCGAGCGTCGCGCTCGGCATCGCATCTCCCTAGCGGCGGGCGCCACCGCTCCCGCGGAAGGCGGGCCGGGCGCCTGGTGCGAGTATAGAGCAGGCGCGGCGGCGGTTGACAGCTGCGTGGGTAGGCGAGAGGCCGCGCACGGTCCCCTAGACCAGTCCCGGCCGGCCATCTCGAGCGCCGTGGGCTACCTGATGATCACTCTCTTCGACGGCGAGCGACCGCCCCCGTACTTGCCGGCCGGGTAGAGTGCGCGGAACCAGTAGGAACCGTCACTGGTGGTCTTCCTGTGAACGAAGCGGTAGGAGTAGTACGGCCGGCCGTTGTTCAGGGCCCTAAGCCTGATGATCTTCAGAGTCGACCACGTGTGGCTGCCGGGCCTGAGCACCTGCACTCTCACGAACTGGCCGACCATTCCCGGGTTCGGGACGGCGTATCCATAGACCGTGAAGTCCTTGCGGTCCGGAGAGACCATGACGGTCGTGTAGATCGACAGCCGCGCGGTCGGGGTCGGAGTAGGTGTGGGAGTCGGCGACGGGGAGGCCTCCCCCGCCGTGAAGGTCGTGTCGATGCCGGCGCGCGTTTCCCCGCCCGCTACGACGACCTCGATGGCCATGATGGCCAACGTGGACCCGGACGCGCCGTCGTAGAACTGGAAGGCTAGCGTCGGGGACCAGACGTGGAACGACACCAGGTAGTCTCCCGGCGTGAGCCCCCCTATGCGATACGTCCCGTCGGATGCGGTCTCAGCCTCGCCGGCCGGCCAGTGCGCGGCGGGCACATATGGGCGGTAGGGCATGGGGGTCGGTGGCCACCCGAAGTCATTGGGCGGCGATCCGTGGCCCAGCGCGGTCACGTCGATCCCGCCCGCCGGCGTACCGTCGGGCCGGGTCACCCTGCCGGTGATGCCGCCCGCGGGAACGAGCACGGCATCGAGAAGCCCGGGGACGGCGACGTCCGGGTACCCCTTGTCGCAGAACGCGCCGGCGTCGTCACTGAGCGCGACATCGTAGGTTCCCGCCGAGAGCCCACCGACATCGTATGTCCCATCCAGGGTGCTCGTGGACCTGCCGACGCTCTTCACCGTCCACCACTGCGGGCCGGAAGAGACCCACCACACCGTGACGGTGATCCCGGCCAGCGGGACTCCCGCCTGATTCCTGATCGTGCCGGAGAGGTGATTCGTACCCGGCACGTAGTCGGGCGGCACGGCTGCGTCCGCCAGTGCGGTCGACAACGCCACCGCCAAAGAGGCCGTCAACGCGAGGACGGCGATCAGGCGCCGGATCCGTGGCATCATCGAGACCCCCTCCCAAGTCCAGACACGTCCATTCCGGCATCCCCCCGGATCCCGTGCCTCCCACTCTACCCCCGGTACACCAGCCTCGCTATCGGCGACTCCCAGACGGCGACCTCGGTCACGGTCACCGTGTCCCCCACCGTCTCGCTCATCCGCTCGAACACGATCCGGGCCAAGTTCTCCGCCGTGGCATTGAGCGAGTCGAAGGGCGGCACGTCGTTGAGGCAGACGTGGTCGTAGTCGGACAGGACGGCCCCCAGATCCTCTTTGAGACGCTTGAAGTCGTACACGATCCCTATCTCGTCGAGGGTCTCGCCAGCGACGGTGACTTCTACGTCCCAGGTGTGCCCGTGCAAAGCGCTGCACTCGCCGGGGTAGCCGCGCAGGGCGTGCGCCGCGTCGAAGTGCCCCTTGACCGTCAGTTCGTACATGCGCGCCTCCACGGACTCCGCATCAGCCGAACAGGGATCCCTGTACGCGCGGACCGTCGTCCACGCCGTCTCCGACGGTGGCCCGCAGGTCCATGGCCCGGTTCGCCAGCTCGTCGGCGGCGCTGTTCTCCTCGCGCCGCACGTGCGCGATCCTCGTCCGACGGAAGCGCGCGAGTGACTCCTGGACCGAGCGGTGCAGAGGCACGAGCCCCGCATTGCGAACGCGGTACTCGCCCCGGACCTGCTTCACGATCAACTCCGAGTCGCACCTGATCTCCAGGTCCTCAACGCCCTCGTCGAGAGCTGTGGCCAGCCCCCATACGAGCGCGGAGTACTCGGCGACGTTGTTGGTGGCCTCGCCGATATAGCGACCTCCGCTGCGAAGCACGCGGCCGTCGGGAGCCTCCAGGACGAACCCGGCGCCCGCGGGGCCCGGGTTGCCGCGAGCTCCACCGTCGGTGCGCAGAACGTGAGCGCCGGCCATGGCGCTACGGCCTCCGGACGATCAGCATCCGGTGGCACATCGGGCACGTACCCACGTCGGGACCGCCCAGGAGCCCGTCAAGCTGACCGGCCGGCATTCCCACACGGCAGACGCTGCAAGTGGCTTCCTCCAGGACGCCCACCGCGATCCCGCCGCGCGACTGGCGCAGCGCTTCGTATCGCTCCCGGACGGGCTTGCTCAAGCCGTGCGCCAGACGCTCGCGCTCGGCATTCAGAGCGTCGATCTCAGCCACCAGGTGTCCTCCGCGATCCTTGAACGCCGCCACCAGCTCCTTTTCCTTGCGCCGCCCCGCCTCGATGGCGGCCGATACCTTTGCCGCCTGCTCGGCGGCGGTCTCGAGTTTCGTCATCTCGGCGAGCAGGTCGTTCTCCAGCGCGTCCACCCTGCGCTTGAGAGCGGAGAGCTCGAGCGATATGGCCTGCAGTTCCTTGGGCAGCTTGACCTGACCGGACAGCAGCTTGGCCTGCTCGACCTCGATCTTGGCGTTGTATACGGCGATCTCATCCTCAAGGCGCTTGGCGCTGGCTTCGATCGTGCGAGTGGCGGCCTGCGTGCGCGCGAGGATCGACTCGATCTCGGCTATCTTGGTGCGGGCCGACAGGATGACTCGCTTCTCGGGCATCTCATCGAGCTGCCTGTTGAGGCGCAGCGCGCGGAGATCGTGATCCTGCAACTCGATAAGGATGCTCGCCTCGTCCACGCTAGGAACCCTCCGCCGTCCACCATTCGACCCTTGCCCGGTCCACTGTCACGCGAGAGGCGTCGAGTCCGGCCGTGCTGGCCGCCACCGCGCCCAGCACCGGCACCATCGGCCATTCCGTCGCGTCGTGCCCCGCCTCTATCACGCAAAGGCCCGACGCTACCGCGTCGAGCGCCTCATGATAGCGCAGCTCGCCGGTGAGAAGGACGTCGACGCCCGCCTCGAGTGCGTCCGGCACAAGGGAACGGCCCGATCCCGGAGCGGTGCCGATCCGCGTCACGCTTCGCCTCGGATCTCCCCACACCGTCGGGCGCACGCCGAGGACACGTCCCACGTCGGAGGCGAACGAGGCCAGAGTGCTTTCCGAAGCCACCTCGCACACGCGGCCCATGCGCACGGTGCCGCGCGCGAGTGCCGATGCGCTGGTGAGGATCACGGGTTCCTCGTAGGGATGGGCCTCGCGGATGGCCACCAGAACCGCGTCGACTCGCCCGCTGTCGCACACGGCCTCGATACGGGCCTCCTGCGCGTTGCCGGACACGCCGACCTCCCCTGATCGGGGAGATGACCCGGCCAGCGGGGTGAACCGGCCGGTCCCGGCGGACTCGAACGAGCACGCCTCGTACATCCCGATGCGACCCGCGCCGGCTCGGCCGAGCGCCTCGATGACCGCCGGTGCCGAGGACGACGGCACATAGGTGACGATGGTGACGGACGGCTGTGCGCCACGCTCCAGAGGTCCGATCGCGGTCAGTCCCAGGATCGCCGGGAGGGCGTCTGCCCCCGCGGGAGAGCGGTCCAGGTTTGTGTGGGCGCACACGAGCGCCACCCCCGCCGACACCGCGGCGAATGGGACGCCGGCGAGGCCCGGCTGCGGTGTCAGCCGCGCCGGAGGCTCGAGAAACGCCGGGTGGTGTGTGAGAAGCACCTGCGCGCCGGCGTCGATCGCGGCCTTGAGTGCCACAGGCGTCGGATCGAGAGCGGCGAAGACGCGCTCCACCGTGGAGTCGGGATCGCCGACCAGCAGTCCGACACGGTCCCATGGCTCGGCCCAGGCCGCCGGGATCTCCTCTGAGAGACGGGCCAGGACGTCACGGACGCGGACCTGCGTCACAGCGCCACCTCCTCGGGCTTCCTGCCGCGGAACACCAACACCGAGTGGTACCCCGCTTCGAGCAGTTGCTCCCTGCCCGCATCCAGACCCGCGCCGACCTCTTCCGGGCGGTGGGCGTCCGAACCGATGGTCGCGGGAACTCCCCGCTCCCTGCAGGCGCGTAGAAAGGCGGTGGACGGATAGATCTCCGCGCACGGGCTTTCGCAGCCCGGCCGTGTTCACCTCGACGGCGACGCCGCAGTGCGCGAAGACCTCGGCGGCCGCCTCGTACCAGTGACTCAGGTTCGTCGCGGGCAATCGTCCGAACTTCTTCACGAGGTCGGGGTGCGCCATGACGTCGAACATCCCGCTGGCCGAAGCGGCGGCCAGGTCGTTGAAGTAGCGCTCCCAGAGCGCCTCGACTGGGCCACTCTGAGTACCTGGCGATCTTGGCCGGGTCGTCGAACGCCCATCCGTCGATGAAATGGACCGACCCAAGTACCAGGTCGAAGGCGTGTGTCTCCAGCGCGCCGGCGACGAGTCGCTCGAAGCCGGGTATCCAGTCGGCCTCGATGCCCACCAGGACCTCCGGGCCGCCCTCGGCCGCGCTTCGAGCAGCCAGGTCCGAGATCTCGGACACGTAGAGGGGCAGCTCGGGCCAGGTCATCGCGTAGCCGGGGGGATGATGGGGCGGGAGTGGCAGGTGGTCGCAGAACGCGATCGTCTCGATCCCCGCCGCGGCGGCGGCGGCCACGTACTCGTCGGGAGTCCCCTCCGCGTGTCCGCAACGCGCGGTATGCACGTGCAGGTCGATCATCTATCCCTCCCCCGCTTCGCCGCCACCGAGAAGGATATCACCGTCCCAGCACACGACAGCCTGACCGGGAGCGACCGAGTCGACCGGGCGGTCGAAGCGGACGACGAGGCGCCCGCCCTCCAGCCGAGCCGTCGCCGGGTGCGCCGCTCCGCGGTACCGGACCTGCGCGACAACGCGCCTGGGCTCTTCCGTCCCGCGCCACACGGCGTGATCCGCGACGGCCACGTCCGCGAGCAGTTCCTCCGCGTCGCCGACGACGATCGTCCCCTGCGACGGGCGTATGCCGGTCACGTACCGGCGTTCACCGCCGCCGATGCCCACGCCTCGCCGCTGGCCGATGGTGAATCCCACCGCGCCGTCGTGCACGCCGAGCACCGTGCCCGAGGCGTCGACCACGGACCCGGAAAGGAACGCCTCGGGACGATGGGCCCTGACGAAATCGCGAACGTCGCCGGGGACGAAGCAGGCCTCCTGGCTCTCGGGCCGCGATGCGTTGGGAAGCCCCTTGGCCGCTGCGATCGCCCTTACCTCGGTCTTGGTCATCTCGCCGACCGGGAAGAGCGCGCTGGCCAACTGGGCGGGCGTCATCCGGTACAGGAAGTAGGACTGGTCCTTCTCGGGGTCGGCGCCGCGCCTCAGCCACGGCGAGCCCGAGGAGTCCAGAGCCACGCGCGCGTAGTGCCCGGTGGCCAGGTACTCGGCACCCTCTCGAACGGCGCGGCGCAGAAGCTCCCCGTACTTGACCACGTCGTTGCAGGCGATGCACGGGTTGGGAGTGCGCCCGGCGGCATACTCGTCGCAGAAGGCCTCCACCACCGCGCTGTCGAACACGTCCCGCATGTCGAGAGTGTAGTGCGGCACGCCGAGCATCCCGGCCACGCGCTTGGCGTCGCGCACCGACCCGGACGGACAGCAGCCTCCGGGGGAGTCCTCCGCGAGCAGCCGCATGGTGACCCCGGTGACATCGTGACCCGCCTCGACGAGCAGGGCCGCGGCCACCGACGAGTCGACCCCGCCGCTCATCGCGACCCAGACCCGCGACATGACCCCTGCTCACAGCCTCTCGAGCGAGGAAGCGACCTCACCTGTCGCAGGACTCCAGCGACTCGGTATCCGCGTGCGGATCGAAGTCCGGGTCCTCGGACAGGATCGGTCCGGCGATGGGCTCGCGGCCGTTCTTCACGAGGTAGTCGTCCACGGCCGCCTTGAGCCCATCGGTCGCAAGCACCGAGCAGTGCATCTTGGCGGCGGGCAGACCGCCCAGTTCGTCGGCCACCTGCTTCTTGGTGATCGCCACGGCGTCCTGGATCGACATGCCCCGCGCCATCTCCGTGACGATCGACGAGGTCGCGATCGCCGCTCCGCAGCCCAGGGTCTGGAACTTGACGTCGTCGATGGTGTCGTTCGTCCACGCTGATGGTGATCTTCATGACGTCGCCGCACACCGGGTTGCCGACCTCCCCCACGCCGTCAGCGTCCTCGATCACTCCCACGTTGCGGGGGTTGTTGAAGTGGTCCATGACCTTCTCGGTGTACATGCTTCCTCGTCTCTGGAACTTCCCGCCGCCCTGTGCACCCGCGGCGCGACCCGACATTGCTTCTCACACTCGGGAGGAGTCCCCGAACATCCTGGCGTACACGGGCGACATGGCACGCAGCCGCTCGACGATCGGTGGCAGCGCCTCCAGGAAGGCGTCCACGTCCTCAGCGGTCGTGAATCTGCCCACCGTCACGCGCAGGGAACCGTGCGCGATCTCGGGCGCGAGCCCGATGGAGAGCAGCACATGACTCGGCTCCAGCGAGCCGGAGGAGCACGCCGAACCCGTCGAGACCGCGATCCTCTTGTTGTCGAGCTGGAGCAGCATCGACTCGCCCTCCACGCCCTTGATCACCAGGTTCGCGATGTGAGGAAGGCGCTCGGCGGCGCGCGCGCCGTTAAGCTGCGTGTTGGGCAGCTCGAGCACGCCGTCGATGATCCTGTCTCGAAGCGCGGTCAGCCGCGGCGTCTCGCGATCGCGTTCCTCGTCCATCAGCTGGAGGGCCTTGGCGAACCCGGCCGCGCCGGCGGTGTTCTGCGTGCCGGAGCGCTTCTTGGACTCCTGCCCGCCGCCCATGAGCAGCGGCTCGAACGGCGTCCCGCGCTTCAGGTACAGCGCGCCCACGCCCTTGGGCCCATAGATCTTGTGAGCGGAGAACGACGCCGCGTCCACGCCCAGTTCGACCGCGTCCCAGGCGAGCTTGCCGAGCGATTGCACGGCATCCGTGTGGAAGTACGCGCCCACCGTGTGAGCGGCCGCCGCGAGCTCCGCGATCGGCGACACCGTGCCCAGCTCGTTGTTGGCCTGCATCACCGAGACCAGGACGGTGTCGTCGCGCAGAGCGCCGACCAGGTCCTCTACGTGCACCACGCCGTCCTCGCGAGGCATCAGCGTCGTGAGCTCGAAGCCCCTCTTCTCCAGGTAATGCGCGGGACCCAGGACGCCGTGGTGCTCGAAGCCGGAGACGACTATGTGCGCGCCCTTTCCCCGACCCTGCGCCGCCCGCGCGATCCCTATCACGGCAGCGTTGTCCGACTCCGTCCCGCAGCCGGTGAAGACCAGCTCAGTGGGCGACGCGGCGCCGATGGCCGACGCGATGGACTCGCGCGCGTCCTCGAGCCCACGGAAGGCGTCTCGACCGAGTGCGTACAGACTGCTGGGATTGCCGTAGCGCTGCGTCATGAACGGGATCATGACCTCGACGACGCGCTCGTCCACGGGAGTGGTCGCCGCGTAGTCCAGATAGATGGTCCGCCCGTCGTCGCTGCTCATCTCCGGGTGACGCCCCCTTCCGCCAACGGCGCTCCGGCGCCGAGTTCGTTGTCCATCTCCGACTGCACCCCGGCCAGGCTCGCGAGAGTGGTCGTCACGAACACCTCGCGCAGAGCGACTGTCGCCCGAGACCAGACAGCCGATGCGGCGCAGGCCTGGCTGCGCTCGCATGGCGCCGCGCCTCCGCAAAGCGTCGGCTGAAGGGGGCCTTCGAGCGCCTCCACGACGTCGAGGACCGTCACCGACGACGCGGGACGGCTCAGTTGGAAGCCTCCGCGGGCGCCGCGAACCGCGGTGACAAGACCGGCCTTGCGCAGTTCGCCGAAGAGCTGCTCGAGGAACTTCTGAGGGATCTGCTGGCGCTCGGCGATGCCTCGAACGCTCACCGGGGCGTCGTCGCGGCGGCACGCGATGTCGATGAGGGCGAGAAGCCCGTACTCGCTGCGCGCGGTGAGTCGCATGCTTCCGGTCTCCCTCCGCGTTGTCTTCCACTCGGCAATCACTACCGATTAGGTCAGGTATGCACCATAGACTCGCGGAAGGGATCGTGTCAACGCCTGGGGAAAGCGGAAGGGCCGACCGGCCTGGCTACCCGGGCTGGCCGGAAGAAGCCGAGCGGATGACGGAGAGGATCTCGCCCACGTCTATGTTGGCCGACGGGGCGAGCAGCACGACCACCTTGGAGTGGTCGATAGCGCCGGCCAGATACAGCCGGGACACGTCCTCGAGGTTCTCGACCGATATGACGCGGATCACGTCGTAGAGACGCTGCTGCCTGATCGCGACCTTCAACACGTCCGCGGACTGCTGCCCCTCGGCGATGAAGAGAACCAGGGCGTCCGGGCCCGCCAGTTCCTCCCGGCGCGCGGCCAGTTGCGTGACGTAGTGGGTGGCCGAGGCCAGCGTGACGGCGCTCTCGATCGCACGCGTGAGGATGGTCACGCCCGTCGGGGAGTTCCATATCCCCTCATGGTCCGTGTCGAAGCCCACGGCCGAACCCATAGCGGCCACGCGAGCGCGGAACTCCATCCGCGTCTGCGCGTCCAACTCGTCCTGGGCCGTGCTGGGCGTGAGAACGACGTCCGGCATCGCCTCCGTCGCCTCCGCGCGGTCTTCCTCTGATTCGTCTGGCGGGCTGGCGAGGTCGCGAACGTCCGTCACGAGGGCCTCTCGAGCGTCCATGGTCAACAGTTCCGCGATGCGGGGGTTGCTGACCTCAAGCTTCAGGCCGAACACGTCGAGGACCGCGAAACGCTCCTTCTTGTCCTCGATGAGCTCATCTTCGTCGGACACCGCTCCACGCCCCTTCGCGACAGATGCGACCGGACCCTTCCGCCCGCGGACCGCGGCGGCGTCGCACACCCAGAGTATAGCGGCAGACAGTCACGAAAGCGTGCCCGTCGTCACACTTCGACCGTCGGGTGACCGCCCATTCGCGTTCGCCGACCGGACGCCCCCGCTCGGCGAGTGCCTGCTCAAGCCCGTTGCGGGCCCGCGAAGTCCCGTGCTACATTCTGCTCCCGCGTCTCCGGGGGGAGGTCCCGGTCTCGCAGGACGGAGATCCGCGGTCGACAGCGACGGGGTCGCGAGGACCCACCGGATTCCTAGAGAAAAGCCCCGCTCACGACATGCGTCGTGGCGGGGCTTTCGGGTCTCTTTGCGCCTACATGGACTTGAGCAGGTTGGCCATCTCGATGGCCGCGGACGCGGCGTCCCAGCCCTTGTTGCCCTGCTTGGTGCCGGCGCGCTCGACGGCCTGCTCGATCGAATCGGCGGTCACCACTCCGAAGGCGATCGGGACGCCGGTGTCGAGCGAGACCTTCGCCACACCCTTGGAGACTTCGGCGGCGACGTACTCGAAGTGCGGCGTCGCGCCACGGATGATGACGCCGAGCGCGATGACCGCGTCGTAGCGGCCGGACGAGGCCATCTTCTGGGCGATCATCGGTATCTCGAAGGCGCCCGGTACCCAGGCGACGTCCACGTCCGCCTCCGCGACACCGTGCCGGGACAGCGCGTCCTGTGCGCCCCCGAGCAGACGACTGCTCAACAACTCGTTGAAGCGACTCACAACGATCCCGGCCTTGAGACCGGATCCGATCAGGTTCCCCTCGTAGACGGCCATGAAGCCGCCCTCCTTCCGTCTTGTCGAGCGCCGCCTCGCCACCGAGGCATCGGCGCTGCACCGCTATGGCAGGTCAAGCCTGTGGCGCATCTTCTCCTTCTTGGTGCGCAGGTACGCGAGGTTGTCCGGGCAGGACGGGATCTGAAGCGACACCTGCTCGGACACCGTGAGGCCGTAGGCCTCCAGACCGACGATCTTGGTGGGATTGTTGGTCATGAGCCGCATGGAGGTCAGGCCCAGGTCCGAGAGCACCTGCGCGCCGATCCCGTAGTCGCGAAGGTCCGGCGGGAAGCCCAGCGTCTCGTTGGCCTCCACCGTATCCTGGCCCTGTTCCTGCAACTCGTAGGCCTTGAGCTTGTTCGCCAGCCCGATGCCGCGGCCTTCGTGTCCGACGATGTAGAGGACAACGCCCTCCCCCGCCTCCTGGATGACGCGCATGGCCTCCTCGAGCTGAGCGCCGCAGTCGCAGCGTATCGAGTGGAAGACGTCGCCCGTCAGGCACTCCGAGTGCACTCGCACGAGCACGTCCCTCTTTCCGGCGACGTCGCCGGCCACCAGGGCGATGTGGGTGGACCCGTCGACGGTGCTCGTGTAGCCGTAGGCGGTGAACTCGCCGTAGCGCGTGGGCATGCGCACGACAGACGTGCGCCGGACCAGCTTCTCGGTGCGGCGCCGGTACCTGATGAGGTCCGCGACCGTCACCATCTTGAGGCCGTGCAGCCTCGCGACCTCCTCAAGCTGCGGACGCCGGGCCATCGTCCCGTCGGGGTTCATGATCTCGCAGATCACTCCGGCGGGCTTGAGCCCGGCGAGGCGAGCCAGATCGACAGATGCCTCTGTATGCCCGGCGCGCTCCAGCACTCCGCCGGCCTTCGCCCTCAGCGGGAAGACGTGGCCCGGCATCGATATGTCCTCGGGCCGCGTGGCCGGATCGATCGCCGCCAGCACGGTCGTGCAGCGATCGCCTGCCGAGATGCCTGTGGTTATCCGCCCCTTGGCGCCGATCGAGACGTGGAAGGCGGTCCCCTGGGCGGAGGTGTTCGTCCCGGTCATCGGGGGCACCTTGAGCTCGTCGAGACGCTGGCCGGTCAGCGGCAGGCAGATCAGTCCGCGGCCATAGGTGGCCATGAAGTTCACCGCATCGGGAGTGGCCTTCTCCGCGGCCATGACGAAGTCGCCTTCGTTCTCGCGATCCTCGTCGTCCACGACGATCAGCATCCTGCCGGCGCGGATCTCCTCGATGGCTTCCTCGATGGTCGAGAAGGTCCTGGAGCTCACCTCTTCCATGGCCCTCACGAGCCCTCCGTCAGGTCCTTGAGCAGGTCTCCCAGGCCGCGGCGCGGCTTCATCTGCTGCGCCTGCGCACCGCCCAGGTACCCCTCCACGTAACGACGGACGTACTTGGCGAACATGTCCACCTCTACATTCACGTCGGCGCCGTTGGGCTTGTCCTTCAGCGTGGTCACTTCCTCGGTGTGTGGCACGACCGCCGCCGAGAAACCGTCCTCGTGCAGCCGCGCGACCGTCAGCGAGATGCCGTCGACGGCCACCGAGCCCTTCTCCACGAGGTACATCAGCACCTCGGGCGGAACAGTGAACCGGTAGACGACCGCGTTGCCCGCGGGCTGCCGCATGGCGAGTCTGCCGGTGGCATCGACGTGGCCGGATACGATGTGACCGCCGAGCCGGTCCGACAATCGCAGCGCCCGCTCCAGATTCACGTGCGATCCCTGGCCGAGTTTGCCCAGCGTCGTGCGATGGAGCGATTCATCGCTCACGTCCACGAGGAAGGCTCCGCGGATGAACTTCACGATGGTGAGGCACGCGCCGTCGATCGCCACGGAGTCGCCGATGGCCATGTCCCTGCCGAAGTCAGGCGCGTACACCTCGAGCCGCAACCCGCCGGACACGCGCTCGGTACGAGTCACGATGCCCTGTGTCTCGATCAGGCCTGTGAACATCTCTGCGTTCGTCCCCTTCCACAAGCGCCGCGATGCGGGCCGTCGATCGTCACCGGTCCGGTCCGGTCGACCGGCGCCACACCGTCACTGCATCGTTCCCAGCCAGTCCCGCTTCCACCGCGCGCATGCGGCGCACGAGCGACGCGGGATCCTCCTGCGAATCCCCGGCGAACAGCTCGGGAGCACCGCTTCCCGCCATGCCGCCGGCGTGGTACAGGACCATGTCGTCGACCAGATCCTCCTCCCACAGGGCCGACAGCAGCCTCGGTCCGGCCTCCACGAGCAGGCTGACTATGCCCCGGCCCGCGAGTTGCCGAAGCGCGCCCCTGATTCCGTCCGCGATCGGATATCTCACGATCTCGGCCACGCTCTCGAGGACCGGATCCGCCTCTGACTCCTCCGGGACGAGCACGATCACCTTCCCGAGGCCGTCGTTGAACATGCGGGCCGCCGAGCTGGGCTGGTCGGTGCGGGTCAGCACCACCCGCACAGGCTGTCTCGCCGCTGCCGCTCCGTCCGGGCCGCGCACGGTCAGTGCGGGGTCGTCCACCGTCGCGGTGCCCACGCCGACCATGACGGCGTCCGAGCGGGAGCGCAGGCGCATGGTCAGCTCCAGCGCTTCCTCGCCAGTGAGCGAGCTGCGCACGCCCTGGGCGATGGTCGGGTGGCCATCGAGCGTCAGGGCGATCTTGACCCTGATATGAGGCAGGCCGGAAGCGATGTAGCTGGTCCACTCCGCGACCAGATCCTCGAACGGCTCGGGATCCTCCGCGAAGTCCACGTCCACTCCGGCAGTGCGCAACGCCTCGGCGCCGCCACCCGACACCCCGGTGTTCGGATCGGGCATGCCGATCACCGCGCGTTCCACCCCCGCGTCCAGGAGCGCGCCCACGCACGGAGGCGTGCGGCCGTGGTGGGTGCAGGGCTCGAGGGTCACGTATGCGGTCGAGCCTCTAGCGGCGTCCCCGGCCGCGGCCAGCGCCACAGCCTCGGCATGGGGCCCGCCCGCGCGCGAATGGAAACCCTCCCCGACCGGAACGCCGTCGCGCACGAGGACGCAGCCGACGGGCGGGTTGGGAGACGTCATGCCCCGGCCCTGCTCGGCGAGCGTCATCGCGCGCGCGAGCCATGGGTCGTGGACCTGTGAGGGCACGTCGGAGAAGAGCCGCATGCGGCTATTGCTCGCCTTCCTTCTTCCATCCGGACTCTGACCGTCGGCCCCGGAATCAAACCGGGTCTGCGCTTACGCGCTCGCGGGCTGTACCGCCGGTGGGGACTTCCACCCCGCCCTGAAGAAAGCCAAGGTAGATGATACCACGAGGTCAGCGAGCGACGTCCCGGCCAGGGCGCCCGTCGACCTGCCCGCACTTACGGCGTCCCGGCTAGGGCGCCCGCACCGTCAGAGTCGGGTCGTAGTCGGTGATCAGAGTCGTCGTCGCATCCAGGCTGGCCGACGAGATCACGGTCACCTGCTTGACCGGCAGGCCGGAGCCCTCGGCCACCCAGAAACGCGACGTCCCCTCTGTGGGCACGCCGTACCGGTCGCCGGCGACGGCGCATTCGTAGACCCTCACGCGGATCCCGTTCAGGGTCTCGGTGGCGACCAGGCTCGCGCTCTGGATCATGTTCACCGACGCCTCGGTGATCGTCGGGTCCAGCAGCTTGCTGGCGGCCGCGATCGCGGCTGCTCCCCCCTCGGGGTTCACGCACGGACTCCAGGGGCTATCGCCGATCTTCTCGTAGCACTGGCCGTCCACCATCTTGATCGAGCCGCCGGACGACACCAGCTGGATGCGCTTCGACGACTCGATCCGGAGCGAGCTCGTCACTTGGTTGCCGTCGCTGTCGATGATGGTCTGGATGCTGAATGGCACGGCCTTGGGCTGGGCGCGGATCGCGGAGACCACGGCGGCGAGCGGGTCGCTCGGCAGGACCACCGCGCGGGTCGGAGCGGGCTCGCGCACGGCCGATGGGGACTGGCAGGCCGACGGCGTCAGTGCGAGCACGAGAAGCAACAGCCACGCCGTGCGCCGCCGTCGGGGGATCGCGCGCTCCGCCTGATCCAGGGTGGTCATTCGGCTGGCTCCTCGTTTCGTGTCGGGATGTGCCCGCCTGCGCCGATCGCAGCGCCCCTTATGCGAGGCCCCGTCCACCCGCCGCGCGTATCGCCTTGAGAGCGGCGGCGGGGTCGGGCGCGCCGAACACCGCATTCCCGGCCACGAGCATCCGCGCTCCCTCGGCCACGACCAGCGGAGCCGTGCGCTCGTCGACGCCGCCGTCCACCTCGATGATGACATCGGCGCCCGCCTCGCTCGCCATGCGCGCGATCTCGGCGATCTTGGGCAGCACTTCGGGCATGAAGGACTGCCCGCCGAACCCGGGTTCCACGCTCATCACCAGGACGACGTCGATCTGGGCGATCACGCCGGCCAGCACACCGGCCGGCGTCTTGGGCTTCACGCTCACTCCCGCGCGCGCGCCGGCCGCTCGGATCCGCGCGGCCACGCCCGGGAGGTCCCGCACCCCCTCGGCATGCACGGTGACCAGGTCCGCGCCGGCCTCGAGGTACCAGTCCACGGTCTCGTCGGCGTTGTCGATCATCAGGTGGACGTCCAGCGGAACCGCCGTCACCCGCTTGAGGGCGCGCACCACCGGCGGCCCGATCGTCAGGTTGGGCACGAAATGGCCGTCCATGACGTCCACGTGCAGCCAGTCGGCGCCGGCGGCCTCCACGACGGCCACGGCCTCGGCCAACCGGGTGAAGTCCGCCGAGAGTATCGACGGCGCCATGAGGATCCCGTCTGCCACTCCTGTCTCCTGTCTCGCGGGTCTAGAGCTTCTCGTACGCCGTCGTCCGGTCTCGGCGGCGCGCCAACTCGTTCGAGTAGTGGATGCCGAGCGCATCCGCGTTCCCCCTGGCCCAATCGGTGAGCCTGGTCTGTCCGGTGGGGGGCGAATCCGTGCAGAGCAGGCCCGCCATCAGACCCTCTATCTCATCCCGGGTTATCAGAACGTCGTGAAGCATCCCGCCGAGGATCGAACCGGCCGCGTATCCCAGCGCCGGCGGGACCGAGATGATCGGCCTTCGCTTCCCGATGACCTCGCCGATCACCCTCACCAGTTCCCGGTAACTGAAGGTCTCCGGCCCGATCGCGTCGATCACCACGTTCTCGCAACCGGCCCCCTGCCGCACGGCGAGTTCGGCCAGGTCATCGACGAAGATCGGCTGCAGGCGGTACTCGCCGTCCCCGAAGACACCGAACACGGGCACGTGCCGAAGCGTCCAGGCGATGTTGTTTATGAGGACGTCCTGTCCCCCGAACAGAACTGCCGGGCGCAGTATCGCATACGAGATCCCCGAGCCGATCAGCGCCTTCTCGAGCTTCGCCTTCGCGCTGAAGTACTCGAGCGGCGAGTCCTCTGAGGGGTTGGTGATGCTGACGTGGACTATGCGGCGCACGCCCGCCGCCTTCGCAGCCGCGAAGAGCATCAGTGTGTTGTCGACCGCCTCGGAGTGCTGGAACCTCGTCGACTCTCCGGCATCCTCGTAGTTGAACCGGACCCAGTACGTGTTGTAGAGCACGGCGGCCCCGCGCAGGGACTCCGTCAGCCTCTCCGGCTGGTCGAAGTGGAACCGGTGGGCCTCCACCGACCCGTGAAAGGGGTTCTCCCGCTCCGGCGAGTCGGTCAGGGTGCGGACGCGATGCCCCGCGGCCAGCAGGCGGGCGGCGATATGCTGCCCGGAGTAGCCGAAGGCCCCCGTGACGACGTGCAGTTGCCTGGGCTCGTCCAAGGGTTCGTCGCCCCGGCTAGTCGACAAGACCGAGACCGTGGAGTTCGTCGCGTGCCGCTCGGCCGAGCAGCGCCTCTTCGCCGGCCGAGACCGGAAGGCCTTCGTAAAGGACCGCGCGGACCTGCCTTGTCAGAGGCAGCTCCACGCCCTCGCGCTTGCCCAGTTCCTCGACCGCGATGCAGGCGAAGGCGCCTTCCGCCACCTGGGCCGTCGTTGCGCTCCATCCCTCGAGCGTGCCGCCCTTCCCGACGAACTCCCCCAGCGAGCGGTTGCGCGAGTGGCGCGATGTGCACGTGGCGATCAGGTCGCCCATGCCCGCCAGGCCCATGTATGTGAGCGGATTGGCGCCAAGGGCGCGGCCGAGCCGGCTCATCTCGGCCAGGCCGCGGGTCATCAGCGTGGCCTTCGTGTTGTCGCCGTAGCCGAGCCCGTCAGACATCCCGGCCGCCACGGCAATCACGTTCTTGCTTGCGGCGCACAACTCCACACCGACCACGTCCGGGTTGGTGTAGACGCGGAAGAAACGCGTCATGAAGAGGTCCTGGAACAGGCGGCCCACTTCTTCGGCGTGCGCGGCGACCACGGTGGCCGACGGCACTCCGCGTCCGACCTCCTCGGCGTGGTTGGGACCCGAGAGGGCGGCCAACCGCTCACGCCCGCCGAGAACGTCTTCCAGCACCTCGGTCATGAGCATCAGAGTGGACTCCTCGACGCCCTTGGACAGGATGACGACGGGAGTCGCGGGGTCCAGATGCGGCTTCATGAGTTCGGCGGTCTGCCGCACGAACATAGAGGGAGTGACCATGGCGACGGCTTCGACTCCCGCGAGGGCGTCGGCCATCCCCGTCGTGGCGGCCACGGACTCCGGCAGGAGCACCTCGCGCATGAAAAGAGGGTTGTGGTGCGTGCCGTTGATGCCGTCAGCGACAGCCGCCTCGTGCGACCAGAGCCGCACAGAGTGACCCTTCCCGCCAAGCATCCATGAGACCGCGGTGCCCCACGATCCCGCGCCGATGACAGCCACGCGCATGCTAGGAGCTCCCCTCACCGTCGGACGGCCCGCTTGAAGCGGGCGAGCCTCCACGCAGGATGGAGATCCCGCCTTTGTCTATTCTAGGTTCTTCTCCCCTGGCGAGCCTCACGATGTTGGCGCGATGTCTCCAGATGACGAGCGAGGCGGCGATGACCGAGAAGGCGATCAGCGCCGGGCGGCCGCTGTAGAAGCGCCATACCAGGAACGGGAAGGCGACCGCTACGACCAGCGATGCCACCGACACGATCCGCACCGTGAACACCAGCAGAGCGAACACGGACAGCTCGAAGGCGAGTATCCCCGGGACCAGGACGAGGGCGAGGCCGCCGGCCGTCGCGACACCCTTGCCGCCACGGAGTCCGAAGTAGGGAGAGTAGCTGTGCCCGGCGACCGCCGCCAGGCCGGCCGCTATCGCCAGCCAATCCCGCGCATCGGCGCTCCAACCCGCCTGGCCTGCCACCGCGAAGGCGACCAGCGGCGGCACGGAGCCCTTCACGAAGTCGAGGATCCCCACCGGCAGCGCGGCCTTCCAGCCCAGCGCCCGGTAGACGTTGGTAGCGCCCGTGCTCCCGGAACCCTGCGCCGTGATGTCCGTGTGGAAGAGGAAGCGCGACACGACGATGCCGAAGGGAACCCCTCCGAGCAGGTACCCCCCAAGAACGGTGCCTATGACCCGAACGACATCCAGCATCGCGGTCCGTCTAGTCCTTCTGCCGGAAGTGCAGTTTGACCGGCGTCCCCGTCAGGTCGAAAGCCTCCCGCATGCGATTCTCCATGAACCGATGGTAGTTGTCGTCCGCCAACCTGGGGTGGTTGGCGAAGAAGGTGAACACGGGCGGTGAGGTGTGCGTCTGGGTGCCGTAGCGGACCTTCAGCGACGCTCCGTGCTTGGACACGGTGTGACCGGTCTCCCGCAGCTGGGTCAGCAGCTTGTTGATGGCCGGCGTGGGGATCGTCCGCGTGTAGGCCGCGTACACGGTGTCGACGGCCGTCAGCAGCTTGCCCACCCCGCGTCCCGTCAGCGCGCTGGTCCGCAGAAGCGGCGCGTACCCGATGAACCCGAGCTTCTCGGTGACCTGCTCGACCACGTCGTCGCGCTGCTCGTCGTCCTCGAGCAGGTCCCACTTGTTGAGCAGGACGACGATGGCGGACCCGCGCTCCTCGGCGAACCGGGCCACGCGCTGGTCGCCGTCGGTGACGCCCTGCGACGCGTCCACGACCAGCAGGACGACGTCGGCCCGGTCGATGGCGCGCATGGCTCGCACGAACGAGTAGTACTCGACCGACTCGTCGATGCGGCTCTTGCGGCGCAGGCCTGCGGTGTCCACGAGGCGGTAGCGCTCGCCGTCCCGCTCGAGCACGGTGTCGATGGCGTCGCGGGTGGTGCCGGGCACCTCGGAGACGATCGAGCGCTCGACTCCGAGCAGCTTGTTGAACAGCGAGGACTTGCCCGCGTTGGGCTTGCCGATGATGGCCACGCCGATCTCGGGCGAGGCTTCCTCGGGCTCGATCTCGGGCAGGACGGCGACGAGCGCGTCGAGCAGATCCCCCGTCCCGTGTCCGTGGAGCGCCGAGACCGGCCATGGGTCGCCCGAGCCCGAGAGCCCAGAACTCGTGGATCGCCGTGTCGTCGTTGGGGGTGTCGAGCTTGTTGACCGCGAGGAAGACGGGCTTCCCGGAGCGCTGGAGGATGCGGGCGACGTCCTCGTCCCCGGCGGCGGCGCCGGTCTTGCCGTCCACGAGGAAGACGACGGCGTCGGCCTCCTCGGCGGCCATGATAGCCTGCTTGCGGATGGAGTCGCCGAACGCGTCGTCGGTCATCAGCTCGATGCCCGCCGGTGTCGACCAGCATGAACTCGCGGCCGTTCCAGTCGGTGCGGTGGTAGCTGCGATCGCGAGTGACGCCGCGCATCTCGTGCACGATGGCGTCATGCGCCTGGACCAGCCGGTTGACGAACGTGGACTTGCCCACGTTCGGCCTTCCGACCACGGCTATGACAGGAAGGGACATGGATTGGGTCCCAGTTGGTCAGGAGGGGCGGGAGAGGTCCAGCATCGAATCGAGCAACGCCGGGGCGTCGCAGGATACCACACGCACATCTTTACCCGCGCGCTCGCGCAGCTCGCTCGATCGCCAGACCGTCGAGCGTCAGGCCGTCCTCGTTGAACACGACGTCCGGCACCATGTAGGGACCGCGTCCGTCGTCCTCGGCCACCGCGGCGGCGATGTCGGCCCCCGTCAGCAGGCCGGTCACGCTCACGTTCCCGCCGAAGAAGCGGTTCTCCACGCCCAGCACTCGAACGGACACCCCGTGCCTCTCGGCCATGGGGGCGAGTCGGGTCAGGACGGGTGCGAACAGGGTCCCGGTGATGAGGGTGGCCGAGGTCTGCGGGCGATCGGGCTCGACCGGAGTGCCCGACACCGCATCCATCCACTCATCGGTGAACGACCGCGTCATGCCGATGCCGTTCTCGTACTGCGGGAACCCGTCGTACTCGTCCTCGGGGGGCATGTGCCGGCCCGCCGCGAGGTAGAACTCGTCGGCCGCGTGCACCCAGCGGATGCCGCGCTCGGCGGTCATCGCTGCCCGCCACGGCTCGATCGCGTCGAGGACGGCGGCGGCCGCGCCCGGCTCCGAGTAGGAAGCGGCGAATCGCTTCTGGTGACCGGTGTAGCCGAGCGGGACGACGCCGACCGAGGCCACGCCCGCCCGCGGCGCCAGCCACTCGAGCGTGCGTTGCAGGACCTCGCCGTCGTTGACTCCCGGGACCAGCACCAGCTGGACGTGGACTTCGATGCCGGCGCCGAGTATCTGCTCGAGGCGCTCCAGGGCGCGATCCTCCACGAGTCGGGCAGAGCAGGCGCCGGCGCACGTCGGGATCGACCGCGTGCAGCGACACGTACAGGGGCGAGAGCCGCTGCTCCGCGATGCGCGCGACGTCCTCGTCCTCGACATTCGTGAGCGTGACGAAGGTGCCGGCGAGGAACGACAGCCGAAAGTCGTCGTCGCGCACGTACAGCGATGGCCGCAGCCCGGGCGGGAGCTGCGAGACGAAGCAGAAGACGCACGCGTTGTCGCACTCGCGCACGCCGTCGAAGAGAAGCTGGTCGAACTCGACGCCGATCGCCTCGTCCCACTCCCGCGCGACGATCGCGTCGCGCACCGCGCCCTCGGGAGACGCGACCCTCACGAGGAAGCGGTCCTCGGAGGTCAGCCATCGCCAGTCGATGACGTCGCGCACGGGCCGGCCGTCCACCGACAGGACGGTGTCCCCGGCGCGTATCCCCGCGCGATACGCGGGACCGCCCTCTGAGACCTCGGCGATCCTGCCGCCGCCGGCTGGCGCGCCGGCCGCCTTCTCGTAGGAACCGGAGCTCACGCTCCCATCGCCTTGACGGCGGCGATCACGCCTTGGATCTGCTCGTCCAGGGTGGATGCCCCTGCCGTGACGCCGACGGAGCTCGCGCCCTCGAACCAGGCCTCCTCGAGTTCGTCGGCCGTCTCGACGTGATGCACGCGCGGGTTGACCGCCCGGCATACCTCGGCCAGGCGGCTGGTGTTGCCCGAGTTGTAGCCGCCCACGACCACGATGACGTCGACGCGCTCGGCCAACTCCTCGGCGGCACGCTGACGCTGACCCGTCGCGCTGCAGATGGTGTTGTGCACCTTGAGCTCGCTCACGCGCGGGAGCAGCGCATCCACCACCGCCGTGAGGCGGGACAGCGACTGCGTGGTCTGCACCACCACACCCACGCGCCGCGAGGGCAGCTTGGCCGGCAGTCCGTCGGCGTCGGCGACCACGAGCGCGTCCCCGCCCGCGTAGGCCAGGATCCCGGCCACCTCGGGATGGTCGGCCTCTCCCACGATGACCACGGTGTAGCCGTCTGCCTTCAGCTTGGCCGCGACCTCGTGAGCGGTGCGCACGAACGGGCAGGTCGCGTCGACCACGTGGAGGCCCTTCTCGCGGGCGGCCTCGATGATCGCCGGGTCCACGCCGTGGGTGCGGATGACCAGCGTCCCGTCCTCCGCCTCGTCCAGCACCGCCGCGACATCGACGCCGCGCTCCCGCAGTGTCTCGACGGCCTGCGGGTTGTGGATCAACGGACCCAGGGTGCTGACCGGGGCGCCGGAATCCGCGGCCTCCACGGCCATCTTCAGCGCGCGTTCGACGCCGTAGCAGACACCGGCATGGCGTGCGACCTCGACTCGCATTGGCGGACTCCTCCTACGGCTGCCGGGCTCGCTCGACGGCGGCGGCGATGCGCGACATGATCTCGTCCGTCATGTACGCGATCCGCTCCTTCCGCGTACCTTCCACGTAGTCCCCCGGGTCGATCGCTTCGCCGAAGACGACGGTGACGCGCGGGAACCGCATCATGCGCGACCCCTTCGGAAGGATCCTCTCCGTGCCGGCGAAACCGACCGGGACGACGGGAGCGTCGTTGCGCACGGCCAGGAACGCCGCGCCGCCGTGCCCCTCTCCGAGGCCCTCCTGGTTGCGGGTGCCCTCGGGGAACACTGCCACCAGATGGCCGGCGCGCAGCAGCGTGCTCGCCGTCCCCAGCGCCTCTCGGTCGGCCGTCCCCCGCTTCACCGGGAATCCCCAGGCCCGAGGCAGGGCCCACCGCAGGAGCGGAACGTCCCACAGCTCGGCCTTTCCCATCTCGTGGACGGGCCGAGGTGTGACGCACCAGAGCAGGACCGGCTCCGCGTAGGAGGCATGATTGCCGGAGAGTATCGCCGCAGTAGCCGGGATGTTCTCGCGTCCGATGACGCGGGTCCGAAACAGCCCCCTGATGATCGGCGCGGCGGTCACGCGCAGCACCCGTCCGAGCAGGGTGGAGGTCACCTGGCTCGCTCCAGCATCCCCGTGATCTCCTCGACGACCTCGTCGACGGTCATGCCGGTCGTGTCGAGCATCGCGGCGTCGTCCGCGGCCGCCAGCGGGCTGGCCGCGCGCGTCGAGTCGTAGGTGTCGCGGGCGGCGATCCGCTCGGACACGGCCCCGTGCGTGATCGTCACGCCCAGCCGGCCCATGTCCACGGTGCGGCGCCTCGCCCTCTCGTGCGGCGATGCCGTCAGGAACACCTTCACCGGCGCGTCCGGGAACACCACCGTGCCGATGTCGCGACCCTCGACGACCCAGTCGCCGCTCGAACCCAGTTCGCGCTGGATGCGCACCATCGCCGCGCGGACACCGCCGACGGCGGAGACCGGGCTCACGGCCGCGTCGACCTCCGGCGTGCGGATCTCGCGCGTCACGTCGCGGCCGTCCAGCAGCACCTTGGTCGGCAGCGGAGAGCCGGCCTCGCGCTCGAAGGCGATCGTGACTGCGGAGGCCAGGCCGGGCAGCGCGTCCTCGTCGTCGCACGTCGATCCCGCGGCGCAGCGCCTCGGCCGCGATCGCCCGGTACATGGCGCCGGTGTCCAGGTAGCCCCAACCCAGCCGGGTGGCGAGCGCGCGCGCGACCGTCGACTTGCCCGAGGCGGCCGGCCCGTCGATGGCGATGATCACTCGGCATCCTCCTCTGCGAGCGACGCCAGGTCGGAGGCGAAGCCCGGGTAGGAGACGTCCACGGCCTCCCATCGGGCTATCTCGACGGGCCCGTCGGCCACCAGAGCCGCCACCGCCCACGCCATCGCCAGGCGGTGATCGCCCAGGCTGTCCAGCGCGCCGCCGTGCAGTGGCGCCGGACCGTCGACCTCGAGCCAGTCCGGACCCGAGCGGACCTCGGCGCCCAGGGCGGTCAGCCCTTCCTGGATCGCGGTGAGGCGGTCGGACTCCTTGAGGCGGAGCTCCCCGACGCCCTCGAAGCGGGTGGTGCCCCGCGCCTGGCTCGCGACCACGGCGAGGATGGGGACCTCGTCCACGAGCGACGGGATCTGATCCGCCGGGACGACCGTACCGTGGAGCACACCCGTCGGACGCACGTCGATCGTGCCGACGGGCTCGGCGCCCGTGGCGCGAAGCATCACGAGGTCCAGCACCGCGCCCATGGTCTCCAGCACGCGAAGGAAGCCGATGCGCGTCGGGTTGAGCGAGACATCCGGCATCGTCACGCTGCTGCCCGGCACCACGAGCGCGGCGCCGGCGAGGAATGCCGCGGAGGATGGATCCCCGGGGACCTCGACGTCCGCGCACTGCATCTCCACCGGACCGTCCACCCAACAGGAGTGTTCCGTGTGGTCGCGCCCCACGCCGACGCCGAAGACCGGCAGGATCCTCTCCGTGTGGTCGCGACAGGGGGTCGGCTCGACCACCACCGTCCGGCCGCGGGCCCGCAATCCAGCGAGCAGCACCGCCGACTTGACCTGCGCGCTGGCGACGGGAAGCTCGTATCGGATGGCCCGGAGGCTGCCGCCGCGCACCGTGACCGGCAGCGTCCCGCCCTCGGCGGTCATGAGGTCGGCCCCCATCATCGCCAGCGGCTCAGTGACCCGCCTCATCGGCCTTCGCGACAGCGACTCGTCTCCAGTCAGGGTCACCTTGATGTCCCATCCCGACAGCACGCCCATCAGCAGCCGCGCGGTCGTGCCGCTGTTCCCGCAGTCGATCGGCCCGATCGGCTGGACCGGACCGGCCGAGCCCCAGCCGGCGACCTCCAGATCCAGCCCTCCGCGCCTCCCGGGTGGTCCGGACCACCGTCGCGCCCAGCGCCGAGACGGCGTCGATGGTGGTGCGAACGTCGGCCGAATCGAGCACGCCCGTCAGCAGGCACGAGCCGGGGCACATCCCGGCGAAAAGGACCGCGCGGTGTGAGATGGACTTGTCCCCAGGTACGCGCACCGACCCGGAGAGCGGTCCGGCGGCCGCGGTCACGGTGCGGTTCACCGCTGCGCTTCCGGCGCGTCGGGCGACGGCGGGTCGTCTTCCTCGAACGGGCGGAGTTCCACGTCGAACCGCTGGTCGGCCAAGGCGCGCACGAGCCCGTCGGCATCGCCCTCGTCGGTCAGCACCAGTCGAAGCACGGCGCTGTCCTCGGAGGTGTGGTCGATCTCGATGTCCTCGATGTTGCAGCCCGCGCGCGGCCGCGGCCTGGGTGACCGTGCCGATGACGCCGGGATGGTCCGTGACCGAGACCGACAGCACGCTCAGCCGCTCCGAGGCGGGCACCCAGCGGGCGGGAAGCGCCCTTCGCGTCTCCGCGGCGCGCTCCAGCCACTCCCGCAGGCCGTCGGCGTCGCCGGCCGATCAGCATCTCCGCGAACTCGTCCAGTATCTCCGAGTACTCCTTGAGGCCGCGAACGACCGCGTCGCGGTTGTCCAGGCAGATGCCGGTCCACAGGTCCGGGGATCCCGCGGCGATGCGCGTCATGTCCTTGAAGCCGCCGGCCGCCAGCCGCAGCACGTCCTCGCCCGCGTCCGCGCGAGCGGCCGCGAGGTTCGTCAGCGCCGCGGCGGCCACGTGCGGGACGTGGCTGATCGCCGCCACCGCCTCGTCGTGCGCCTCCGGCCGGATCGCGATCACGCGCGCGCCGAGCGACGTCACCAGGCTGTGCAGGCGCCGATAGGTGTCGGCGTCCGTGCTGCTCGAAGGCGTGAGAACGTAGTAGGCGCCCCGGAACAGGTCGGGCGTGGCGGCCTCGACGCCGCTGCGCTCCGAGCCCGCCATCGGATGACCGCCGATGTAGACGGCGGCGGGGTCGAGCGACGTCTCGCGCCATGGCGAACACGGCGGACTTCGTAGAGGCCACGTCGGTCACCACGCCCCGGTACCCCAGCTGACCCAGGTGCACGAGCCACTCCACGGCTGCCTGCGCCGGTGTCGCGAGCACGACCAGCCCGGCGGCCATGATGGCCTCGTCGGCCGCCTCGGGCGCGCACGGCCTCGTCTACCGCGCTCATGCGCGACCGCGCATGTCGCGAGTCGACTCCGCGCGCGCCACGCCGATCACGCGCGGGGGGTCCGCCTGCGCCTGCAGCGCGAGGCCCATGCGAGCCGCCGATCAGGCCGACGCCGACGATGACGACGCTGTCGAACGGCCTGCTCACAGGCGCTTGCCCTCGAGCGTCGCGAGAGGGCGCAGCGAGTCCATCAGAGCGCGGAAGGCGGGCCCGTCCACAGACTGCGGCCCGTCGCAGCGCGCATGCTCGGGATCCGGGTGGACCTCCACCATCACGCCGTCGGCGCCCGCGGCGATCGCGGCCTTGCACATCGGGGCGATCAGGTCGCGCCGGCCGGTCGCGTGCGACGGATCGGCGATCACCGGCAGATGCGTGAGGTGCTTGAGAGCGGCGACGCCGGCCAGATCCAGCGTGTTGCGCGTGTAGGTCTCGAACGTGCGGATCCCGCGCTCGCACAGGATGACGTCGCGGTTGCCGCCCTTGAGGACGTACTCGGCGGCGGAGAGGACCTCCTCGAGCGTGGCCGACATGCCGCGCTTGAGCAGGACCGGACGCTTCATCCGGCCGAGCTCCTCGAGCATCATGAAGTTCTGCATGTTGCGGGCGCCGACCTGGAGCACGTCGGCCCACTCCGCGACCGTCTCGGCGTCCCGGACGTCGAGCACCTCGGTCACGACCGGCAGCCCGACCGAGTCGCCGGCCTCCCGCAGCAGCGCAGACCCTCCTCGCCCATCCCCTGGAACGCGTACGGGCTGGTCCGCGGCTTGTACGCGCCGCCGCGCAGCATGGTGCCGCCGGCGTCCTTCACGGCCGAGGCCACCGCGTGCATCTGCGCCTCCGACTCGATGGAGCACGGGCCGGCGATCACGGCGAGCACGTCGCCGCCGACCTGGGTCGACCCCACGCGAACCACCGTGTCCTCGGACTGGAACTCCCGGCTGACGAGCTTGTAGGGCTTGAGGACTCGGATGACCTCCGCGACCCCGGGCAGACCCTCGAGATCGAGCGAGTAGATGACCTCGCGCTCGCCGATGACGCCGATGACCGATCTTGACCTCGCCGCGCGAGACGTGGGCCTCGGCGCCGGCCTCGTGGAGACGGTCGACGACGTGGTCGACCTCCTCGGTAGTGGCATGATCCCGCATCACCACGAGCATGGCTGCCTCAGCTTTCGTCCCTCGTCGGTATCGTCTGCGCGCCTTTCGTGGGCGCGCCCTTCCTCGGCACACCCTTCCGCCGGCGCGCCTCTTCAGATCGAGCCGAGCCGCGCGGCCACCGCCTCGAACGCCGCGACCGTGACCGCGGTGTCCTCCGGCAGCGCCCACACCGAGGCGCAGCCCGGGAGAGTTGCCGAAGTCCCGGGCGATCACGCCCTCGCCGAGCAGGGCCTCGAACACCTCGACCGGCCGCTCCGTCATGAAGTAGACGAAGTTGGCCTGCGACTCGACGTAGCGAAACGCCGAGCCGGTCGAAGCAAGCATACAGCGTACTTCTTCTGCTCGGCGTTCTCCTCGCGGCGGCGGGTCACCTCGGCCGCGTCGTCGAGCGAGTAGTACGCCGGCGATCTGGGCGACCGTGTTGACGTTGAACGGCTCGCGCAGCTTGTCGACGGCCTCGGCCAGATCGCTCGGGCATGAAGCCGTAGCCGACCCGCAGTCCCGCGAGCGAGTAGATCTTCGAGAAGGTCCGCATCACCACGAGCGGGCGCTCGCCCGTCGAAGTATCGCAGAGCGTCGGGGTAGTCCGGGTCGGTGACGAACTCGAAGTACGCCTCGTCGACCACGACCAGCACGTGGTCGGGCACGGCGCCCAGGAAGTGCTCGAACGCCTCCGCGCCGGTAGATCGTGCCGGTCGGGTTGTTCGGATTGCACAGGAACAGCAGGCGCGTCCGATCCGTCACCGCCGCCAGCATCGCGTCCAGGTCGTGGGCCTGACCCTGCGTCGAGCGGGACCGGCACCGCCGTGGCGCCGAACGCGGCCGTCACCATCGGGTAGACGACGAAGCTCGGCCACGCGTAGACGACCTCGTCGCCGGGCCGCAGGACCGCCTGGGCGACCAGACGCAGCAGCTCGTTGCTGCCGCTGCCGACGACGACGTGGCGGCTCGTCGACGCCCCAGTGCTCGCGCCAGCCGGCGCCGCAGCGCGCGGCAGGACCCGTCCGGGTAGCGGTTGAGGTGCGGCGCGATCGCGCGGATGGCGGCCAGGGCGGCCGGTACCGGGCCGCGCGGGATGCTCGTTGCTGGACAGCTTGAGCACGCGCTCGCGCCCGGAGCGCTCGCGAACCTCGCTGCCGCGCAGACCCCGGCCTGTAGGGCCGCATCGGCTCCAGCTCGGGTCGTATGAGTGGACCTTCGGCCAAGGCAGCCCTCCGCGGTCACGAGCCCTCGTCGCGGGCCCCTACTCCCCGGCAGCGACTCGTGATGGCGGGGTTGTAGGTGCGATTGTGCCTGCTGCCTGCGCGTTATGGCAACCTGCGGCGGCGCGCTACGCACTCGAGCGGCAGCGCGCGCTCAGCTCTCCCACGAGCAGCGACCCGGCTCCACGCCGAAGGTCCGCAGCGTGCCGTACCCGTCCCACAGGGTGATCGTGGCGATCGTCGCGTTCGGCAACGGCGAATCGCCAGGCCGACTTGTGCGACATGCCCGAGCCAGTGCGTCAGCAGCGCCCTGATCACGCCGCCGTGCGTGACCACGGCGATCCGCGGACCGCACGTCTCGATGCGCGCGGCGGCCTTCGCGACCCGGCACGCGAAGGCGTGCCACGTCTCGCCGTCCTTGAACGGCGCCGTCTCCGGCGGACCGCCGAGCAGGTCGATCGTCGACGCCGCGCAGGCTCGCCTCCTCGTACGTGAGACCCTCCGCGGCGCCGAAGTCGATCTCGGCCAGGTCGTCGTCGACGTGCAGCGGCACGCCCGCGACCAGCGCGCGGCCTGCTCCGCGACCGACGCGCGCGCGCTCGCGCGGGCTCGCGTGCACCGAGCGTCGGGCTTCCACGCGGCGATCGCAGGCCGCGAGCGCCGCGGCCTGCCGGCGACCCAGGTCCGTGAACGGCGACTCGCCGCTGCCGACGAACGCCCCGACGACGTTGGCCTCGACCTCGGGGTGCCGCGCGATCAGCACCTCGACCGCCTCGGGACCGGCGCACGCTTCTCGGGCGCCGGTGCGCCGGCGGCTATCCTGTCGCGCTCCGTCGCTCACGTGAAGACCGCTCCCGTCACCAGGACGACGGTCTCGACCAGCAGCACGGTCGCGCCGAACAGGTCGCCGGTCATGCCGCCCACGCACCGCGCCGAGCAGGCGCGGCGCGATGACCGCGGCGATCGACCCCCGCCGCCATCGTCGACGCGATGACCTCCACGCCCGCACCGAACGGCGCCGAGAAGAGTCCGATGGCCGCCAGCGGCGACGAGCGCGAGAAGCGCGACGATCCAGTCGTAGGTGCCGGAGCGGCCCACAGCGCTGAGTCCCAAGCCCGTCGGAGCGTGCGGCCGGTTCGTCCAACGCGGCCACAGGCCGCAGCCAGCCTTCCCAGGACCGGCGCGGCGAGCAGCGGCCAGAGCCCGCTCTCGGCCACGACAGTCGGCGATGGCCGACGACCTGGAGCAGGGCGACCATCACGATCGCCGTCACGCCGAACGAGCCGACGCGGCTGTCGCGCATGATCTCGAGCCGGCGCTCGGGAGTCGAGCCGCCCAGAAGCCCGTCGGTCGTGTCCGCGAGCCCGTCCCAGTGCAGGAAGCGGGTCAGCAGCGCCCATGCGGCGATGACGGCGGCCCCGACGAGCATCGCGCCCTTGACCGGCGCATGACCGACGGGTCGCCGCATCGCCAGCTGCAGCGGACCGACGACGACGACGCCGAGCAGCCAAGCCGACCCACGGATACCAGCCGGTCGAGCGCGGCGCGCGTCGCCGTCCGGCCACGTGCGGCCCGACCGGCAGGACGGTCAGGAAGCCCGATCGCCGCCGCGAGGTCCGCGATGGGTCGCGGGCGCGCCCGCTTGGTCGCTTCGGGTCACCGATTCATTCCTCCCGATCGCTCACGCCGGCCTCGGCGAACGTCGCCATCCCGGACATCATGACGCATGCCGCGTCGATCAGCTCCATCGCCAGCGCAGCGCCGGTGCCCTCGCCCAGGCGCATGTCCAGCTCGAGCACCGGCGTCAGAGCCGAGCGCGTCGAGCACGATGCGATGCCCGGGCTCGGCGCTGCGGTGCGAGGCGAACACCCACGGAGCGGCCGCCGGCGCCATCCGCAGCGCCACCAGGGTGGCCGCACCCGCAGATGTACCCGTCCGCGACCACCGGCACGCCTCGAGCCGCCGCGCCGATGACCACTCCCGCCAGCCCGGCGATCTCGAAACCGCCGACCTTCGCGAGCACGTCCAGCGGGTCGGCCGCGTCGGGGGCGTTCACCGTCGAGCGCGCGACGCACGACGTCGGCCTTGTGCCGCACGCCTGCCGCGTCCAGACCCGTCCCCGGTCCGACGACGTCGGCCGGGTCGAGCCCGGTCAGCGCCGAGACGATCGCGGCCGCGGCGGTCGAGTTGCCGATCCCCATCTCGCCGGTCCCGATCAGGTCGACGCCTCCGCCGACGAGTCCCGCGACCGTGTCGATGCCCACGCGGACCGCCGCCATGGCCTGCTCCCGGCGTCATGGCGGGGCCCGTGGTCATGTTCGCGCGTCCCGGCGGCTATGCGCGCGCTCACGACGCCGTCGGTCGACGGGCAGCGGCGAGCCCACGCCGATGTCCACCAGCACCAGGCGCGCACCGGCGTGGCGCGCCAGCTGGTTGATCGCGGCGCCTCCCGCGACGAAGTTCGCCACCATCTGGGCGGTCACCTCGCTCGGATACGGGGACACGCCCTGCGCCACGACTCCGTGGTCCCCGGCCATGAGCACGATCGCCTTGCGCGGGACGGCCGGGCGCTCGGTCGCCTGCAGAGCCGCGACCCTCTGCGCGAGCTCCTCCAGCCTGCCGAGTGACCTCGGCGGCTTGGTCAGCGAGTCCAGACGCTCCCAGGCGAGCACCTCCCACGCGGGGTCGGGCGCCGGTATCGCCGCGATGATCTGCTGGAGATATGCCTCGTCGCTCACTGGGATCCCCTCGTCTTCTCGGGCGCGGGCCACTCGGGCGCGCCGCCGGCCGTCTTCAGGTCGATGAACCGTCCCGCCACCACCAGGTAGGCCGCATCGGCGGCCTCCACGAGCGTCCTGTTCGCCCGGCCCAGCACGTCGCGGAATATGCGTCCGGCCGCGGTAGGCGGGATCACACCCCATCCGGCTTCGTTGGTCACGACTACGGTGTCGCCGCCGCGCGCGACGAGCGCATCCACGATCGCGCCCGCGCGAGCCAGCGCGCGCTCCTCGACGCCTGCGCTCGCTATCTCGGCGTTTCCGGCCTCCTCCCACGCGACCGTCCCCACCAGCGTGGAGAGGCAGTCCAGCACCAGGGTCGCGCCTGCCGGAACGTCGGCGACCCACCCGGCGTCCGTCCCCACCTCGCGCACGTCCCAGGCGCCCGGGCCGCGCGGCGCGATGGGCGGCTATGCGCCGCTCCATCTCCTGGTCACCGTCCCACCCGGCCACCGCGACGACGACGTCGGCTCCGCGAGAGGCCGCCATCCCCTCGGCGGCCGACGACTTCCCGCTGCGCACCGCTCCCGTGAGCACGACCAGGCTCATTGACCGGACACCTCCTCCACGTGGTGAACGACCTCGCGGGGATCGGCGCAGACGCGCGCGCCGCCGTCCTTGAGAGCCGTCCACAGCTCGCCGGCCTCCCCTTCCGTGAAGTCGTCCTCAAGCCTCGGGACGCCCACCAGCACCACGCGAGCCGCCGCGCCCGCGACCGCCCGCAGATTGCCCACGTTGGCCGGCCCGAACGGGGTGGCCGCGATCACGACCACGTCGGCGCGACCCGCCGCGAGCCGTACCGCGCCCTCGTCTTCAGCGGTCATCGAGCCGTAGGGCGGCAGGAGCCACATGGGTATCTCGAGTGCCGCGGCCACGTCGGCGTCCGTGTCGCCCTTCGCCAGAGCGCCTGCTTCGACCTTGTACCCGGCCAGCACCAGCCTGCGCATCACGGCCGCCCCGCTGCCCGAGCCGGACACGACGAGCACCGACACGCCGCGCGCGGGCGCGCGACCGTGCGCGCGCACGACCGGCAGGACCTGCACCGTGCCGGTCACCGGATCGGTCCCGATGACCGCGCGCACGCCGAACACCTCCGCCAGCGTCGCCGCCGTCAGCACGTTCTGCGGCGTGTCGGCGGGCAGCAGAGCGCCGCCGTGCACGACGGCCAGCCGGTCGGAGTACCTCGCGGCCATGTCGAGGTCGTGGAACACCGCCAGGACCGCCATGCCCTCATCCGCGAGCCCTCGCACGACGTCGAGCACCTGCAGTCTGTGGTTGAGATCGAGGTGGCTGGTGGGCTCGTCCAGCAGGAGCACGCTCGGCTCCTGGGCGAGCGCCTGAGCCAGCGTGAGACGCTGCAGATCCCCGCCCGACAGGGTGTCGACGAGTTCGTCGGCCAGGTGCGCAGTGTCGGTCATCTCCATCGCGTCGGCCACGGCGCGGCGATCGTCGGCCGACAGGCCCCCGAACCGGGACACGTGCGCGTGGCGGCCCATCTCCACGAACTGATGCGCGGGGAACGCGAAGGTCGCGGGAACCGTCTGGGGAAGGACGCCGACCAGCCGCGCGAGTTGCGTGCGCGAGTAGGAAGCCGCCGGTCGCCCGTCGACCCTGACCTCGCCTTCGAGCACTCGCGCGCCGCCAGTCACGGCCCGCACCAGCGTCGTCTTGCCAGAGCCGTTCGGGCCGATCAGCCCGACCATCTCGCCTGGCAGGACCTCGAGCCGGGCCCCGGTCACCACCGGCGACACGTAGCCCACCGTGGCGCGGTCGTATCTCAGCGTGGCGCTCATGCGCGGCCCCCTCGCGTGCGCACCAGCAGCCACACGAACACGGGCCCGCCGGCGAGCGCGGTGACGATCCCGACGGGGAGTTCGACCGGCGCCAGCAGCACGCGCGCTAGCAGGTCGGCCAGCACCATCACGATCGCTCCCGAGAGCACCGAAGCAGGCAGCAGCAGCCGGTGATCCGGACCCAGCACCAGCCGCGCCATGTGCGGCGTCATCAGCCCCACGAAGCCGATCAGACCCGACACCGACACGGCAGCGCTGACCATCAGCGACGCGGCGGCAAGGATGACGCGCTTGACCCCCTCGACGTGAACGCCGAGCTCTCCGGCGCGCTCGTCGCCGAGCAGGATCATGTTCAGTTCGCGCGCGAAGAGGAGAGGAGCCGCGAGTCCCACCGCCAGCATCGCAGCGACCACGCCCACGTACTCCCACGAAGCGCCCTGGAGCCCGCCCATCATCCAGAACACGACGCGCGACATCTGCTCCCGCCGCAGAACGAGCACGAACGACGTCAGCGCCGCCAGCGTGTAGCTGACCGCGACGCCCGCAAGGAGCAGGGACAGCGTGTCCATCACGCCGCGTCTGGAGGCGACCGCCGCCACCAGCACTATGGTCGCCAGCGCGCCCAGGAACGCCGCGGCAGGCACCGCGATCAGCGACACGGCGCCGGCGCCCACGAAGGTCAGCGCCAGAGTGGCCCCGAGGCCGGCGCCGGACGAGACACCCAGGATGTAGGGGTCGGCCAGCGCGTTGCGAAACAGCGCCTGGTAGAGCACACCGGCTCCCGCCAGGCAGGCCCCCACCAGTGCGGCGAGCAGCACGCGAGGCAGCCGAAGGTCGATGATGACCGCGTCGGAGGAGCCGAGTCGCGCACCGGAGATCGCCCTGCGCATCGCGCCGACCACCTCGGCGGGGGGCACCGGGACGGCGCCGAACGCCGTGCCCGCGATGCAGGCGACGACCAGCGCCGAGCCCAACGCGAGCAGCACGACGGCCGCGCGCCTCGTCCCGATGCGTCCCATGGGTCCCGCTCCCCTACTTGAAGGCGTCTGGGTGCAGAACGCGAGCGATCTCCTCGACACCCTGCACCACACGGGGCCCCGGACGGGACACGAGATTGTCGTCGAGAGTGAAGACCCGGCCGGACTTCACAGCCGCAAGCGCGCCGTAGCCCGCGCGCTTCTTGATCGCCGACGGATCGCCGATGGAGGACTTCGTCCCGAGGTAGACCTGGGGCTGATCCTTGACGAGTTGCTCGACGGAATAGCCGACGTAGTCGTTCAGAGTCACGACGTTGGAACCGCCGGCCTGCGTCAGCAGGTCGTCGAGAAGCGTCGCCTTGCCGGCCGTGAACAGGGGGTTCCAGCCGATCTCGACGAACGCGCTCACGGTGGGCTCGACGGACACCTTCGCGCGGATGCCGGCAAGGTCCCTCTTCATGCCGGCGATAAGCTCGTCACCTTTGGCGGCCGCGCCCAGAACCTTGGCCACCGATCCGATCGCCGAGTAGACGCCTTCCAGGCTCTTGGGATCCACGACCACGACCTTCGCGCCCACGGCCTCCAGCTTGGAGATGACGTCGGCCTGCACGCCGCCGGTCACCAGGATGACGTCGGGCCTGGCCCCAGCCACGGCCTCCATGTTGGGAGTGACGAAGTCTCCCACCTTGGCGACGTTCTTGACCTCGGCCGGGTAGTCGTCCCAGGTGGTGACGCCCACCAGCCGGTCGAACATCCCCAGCGCCGCCACGATCTCCGTGTTCGCCGGCGCCATCGAGACGATCCGCTTCGGCTCCGCCTGGATGGTGACCTGGCGGCCGGCGTCGTCGGTGATGGTCACCGGAAAGGCGGCTGCCGAGGCAGCCGGGGTGGCCGTCGCGTCCGCGGATGGTTGCGCCTGCCCCCCGCATCCCCAAAGTCCCGCCGTGGCGATCGCCAATACGGCGAGCACCGTTCCGATCCGTGCAATGCGTGCGTGGTTCATTCCTTGCCTTCCTTCCGTCGTTCCCGGCTCTCCTCGGCCCACTGCCGCCCGCTCTCGTGGGGCTCTGTGAGGATGTCCGGAACGCGAAAGACCCCCTGGTGGGGGTCTTCTCGGAAGGTATCCGTGTCGTTTGCGCCTCTTGGAGACCAGGCGCGCGACGCGGGCCTTGTCCTCGAAGGCCGACTGTTGAGCGGTCGCTCCCGATCGGGCAGGTCTCCTGGCTTAGGAACTCGCTTGACGCGGTTCCATCACAGTTGCGGGACAGCGCCGGATTCTCACCGGCTTCCCTATTCTCCCGGACTCCCGCGTTCGATCTTCTCGCGGCCCATCCGGGCACCCGTCGGGGGTGCGTGATGCGGTTGTGAACGGGGCCGAGTATACAGGAAAGGTGGGCAGACAGAACAAGGGGGCCGGCGAACCGGCCCCCTTGCGGATCGACTGTGCGTCGGGCGTGCGGGCTACTTCCTGCCCCTCGCCTTGGCGCGTGCCCTTGCCCTGGCGTGGGCCTTGGCGTGCGCCGTTGCCTTGCCGTGTGCCCTGGCGTGGGCCAGCGCCTTGGCGTGGGCCTTGGCCCGTGCGTGCGCCTTTGCATGAGCCTTGGCCTTGGCGCGCGCAAGCGCCTTTGCCTTCGCGAGCGCCTTGGCCCTGGCATGCGCCTTGGCCCGCGCTGCTGCGCCATCGGCCACTCGCGCCCACTTGTTGATCGGCTTGATGACGCCGCACGCGACCGGCAACGTCGCGTCATAGACGCCGTTCACGAACCCACCGTACACGACGATCGTGCGCAGTCCGTAGGGACGCAGGGCGGACTGCCCGGTGAACCAGCGCATGAAGTGCAGGGTGCCGCTGGCATTCGAGGACGGTGAAACGCCCGCGGAATCGACCAAGGACAGCATCGGAGCGCCGTAGAAGGTCTCGCCGAGAGCCGCGGTGATGGTCCCGTCGGGGGAAGCGGTCGGGACGATGGCCTTCGTGGCGTCGCCCGAGAAGCCCTGGATCGCGATCGTGTGGGTGGTGTACGAGGCCACGCGGGAAGCGTTCACCAGCACGCGCACTCTGTCGCCCCGAACCATGAGCTGCGCCTTGGCGTGAACGCCTGAGCCGTTCAGGGGGACGAGCGTCGACATGTAGATCTCGGTGTGCATCTTGGGTGCGGGCTTCGCCAAGGCCGGGCCTGCCACGATGAGCCCCACTATCAGGGCCCCGGCAAGAAGTGCCCAGGTTCTCCTCATTTCCTTCACCATCTCCTCTTTGTGGTCGGACTCCAGACCGCGCAGCCTTCGCGAGCCGCCTCGGCTTCATGTACGGGAACCGCCCGAGACGGCGAAAGGGTCACGGCCTATCGCGAGATTTGTGCGATGGGTTCGCCCGCCGGGCGCGGAAGGGGTCGACGCTCGGGCCGCCAGTCGTCGGCACCGGAGACGCCGACGCGCGGACAGCCTACCTGACGATCACTCTCTTGGATGGCGACTTGTTGGAGAGGTACTTGGCCGTTTGATAGATGGTGCGGAACCAATAGGTGCCGCTCCTCGTGCTCCTCCTGTGGACGAAGCGGTACGAGTAGAACGGCCTGCCGTTCCTCAGGGCTCTGAGCGTGATGGTCTTCAAAGTCACCCATTTGCGGCTGCCGGGCCTCATGACCTGCACCTTGACGTTCTGACCGACCATGCCGTAGGGGACCGCGTAGCCGTAGATCGTGAAGCTCCTGAGGTGCCGGGCGATCTTCAGCGTCGTGTAGATCGAGACGCGCGCGCGAATCGGTGTGGGCGTCGGGGTGGGTGTGGGACTCGCGGTCGGAGTCGCAGTCGGGGTTGCGGTCGGTGTCGGCGTGGTGGTTGGTGTCGGCGTCGGTGTGGGGGTCGTGGTGGGCGTCGGCGTCGGGCTCGTCGTGGGTGTCGGTGTGGGCGTCGCCGTGGGAGTCGGGGTTGCGGTCGGCGTCGGCGTGGTGGTGGGCGTCGGCGTCGGCGTAGGCGTGGGCCCCGCGATGAAGAAGGTCGCCGTGTGATGCGGCTCCACATGATTCTCAAAGTCCAAAGACCAGAACTCGAGTGTGTGAGTCCCGGGGATGCTCACAATGATCGGGGTGAAGTAGATCTGGGTGGTGCCACTGTCGAACTTGAAGACCGTGTGGGCGATCTCGATGTCGGTGGTCTGGCTGGCGGTCAGCGTGATCACGGCTGGAGTGGTCGGGTACGTCGATGTGACGTCTGACGTTGTGGTCGGAGGCGGGATGGACAGCACGTACCGGAAGCTCGCCGTGTTCGTGGGCTCGACGTTGCCGGCGATGTCCACCGACCAGAACTCGAGTGTGTGGAGACCGAGCGTACTCACCGCTACGGGGCTCGTATACGTGGTGGCGGCGGAACCGTCCATTGCGTAATAGGTGACGGCGACGCCCGAGCCGCCCGGGTTGTCCGTGGCCGAGATGCTGATGACGGGATCGATGATCCAGTGCACGGTTCCCGTGGGCTCATAGAAGCTCTGGGCATCCGATGTCGTGACCGGGGGGGTCGTGTCGACGGCGGCGGACACGGAGGCGAACGCGACCGAGGTGTCCGCAAGGAACAGCAGGGTCAGGAGTGCAGCCACCATCAGGACCGCGGTACGGGCCCGTACGTTTCGCGCGTTCATCCTTGCCTCCTTCGGCAGGAAGCGTGACTTCGGCACGGTCGTGCCACGCCCGCTGCGACGGAAGCCACACTGCCAGCCTACCCCTTCTGCCCCGAGTTACCGCCATACGGCCCCCGTCGATTGGGCGAGCGGCAGCCGCTCCGTCGCTGGCACGCATACGGCCGAACCGGGAAATCGGGTATGAGTCATGCAGATCGCCGAGTCGCAAGGATCCTGCTGAACGGGGGGACGCAGATGGGCTGCTGTCTTGGAGCACTGCTGTTGGCGGGAGCGCCGCGTATCGCGCTGGCTCTGTGGTGGTTCCTCGATCCCGTGCGGATCATCGATTCGTTCCACGGCTGGACGAGGACCCTCGGGAGCGTGACCGCCCCCGTGTGGATCTGGCCCCTTGTCGGACTTCTGCTGCTTCCGTGGACCACCGTCGCATACGTGTTCGTCTCCCCCGGCGGCCTCAGCACGCTGGAGTGGGTGGTCATGGTGATCGCCCTGCTGTTCGATCTTGGCGCGCACGGCGGCGGTGGCCGGGCCTACCGGCAGCGGCGGGCGGCGTAGAGGGCTCCACGAGGCTCTCGGTCCAAAGGCCGCGCCTAGAGTCCCCGAGAGACGTCGCGTCGATGCCCGACCGTCACGACCCATACTTGACTAATAACTGGACAGATGCTTGACTAATCGCATGGGGTACGAGCCGCGCTTCGTGATCAGTCCGGGTCTGCTGACCGCTGTCGAGGAGATCGCTCGGCTGCGCCAGCGCATCCAGGATGCGTCAGTCGAACTCGCGTGGATCCCCGCCTTGCAGAAGGACAGCCGCAGTCGCAACGCACACGCCTCCACGGCGATCGAGGGCAACCCACTGACCTTGCCCGAGGTTCGCGCCATAGCCGATGGCGAGGCCGCTCCGACCGCGACCCCCCGTTCCGCGCGCGAGATCGTCAACTACCTGGCGGGGCTGCGCTACATCGAGCAGCACGCAAACGACACGCGTGTTGCGATCGACGACGTCTTCGAGATGCACCGGATCCTCGCCGAGGGCGTGATGGACCAGGGCGTGGCCGGCGAGTACAGGGACATGCGCGTCTGGGTGGGCACTTATCAGCCGCCGGAACCCGATGACGTCCCTGGACTCATGTCCGACCTCCTGGCCTGGTGGAACGAGTCCTCGGCGCATCTGTCACCGGTCATCACCTCGGCGATCATCCACTACCGTTTCGAGGCGATCCACCCGTTCGCGGACGGCAACGGGCGGACGGGGCGGGCCCTCGCGCTGTGGGACCTGTATCGGCGGGGGTTCGACACTCACCACATATTCTCGATCGACGAGTACTACTGGGAGGATCGCCCGGCCTACTACGATGCGCTGAGCCGCGTGCACAAGGAGGGCGAAGACCTCTCGGACTGGCTTGAGTACTCCGCCGAAGGACTCCGTCAGACGCTCGGCCGGGTCTGGGAACGCATCCGGCTCGTGACGCCGCCAGATGGGAAGCCGCTGGTTCTGCGGCCGAGGCAAGAGCGGCTGCTGCAGCTCCTAACGGTTCAGGGAAGCATGACCCCGTCTGAGATCTGGGCCGAGCTTGGCGTCTCGAGACAGGGCGCCATGGACCTGATCAACCCGCTCGTGGAGGCGGGACTCGTGGAGAAGGTCGGGACCAAGAAGACGGGCAGGTACCGGCTGAAGGCGCTGTGAGGCACAGGCGACCTGGCCGTCTCCCACTGCTTCCTGAGCGCGCGGCGCGTCCCCGCGAGCAGCCGCCTGAGGTCCTACCGCGCCTTATGTCGTTCGCGCGGTCGTCCGGGCGCTGCACCTTCGATGGCGCCGACTCTTTCTGCGACGGCGGCAGTGGTTCGCGCAGCCGCGAATCTCGAAGTGGGTCGGTTTGACCGTGACTCATGATATCACCGGCGCTATCTCGATGCGACTTGAGGACGCGACGGCGGCCTCGCGAAGGACAGAGAACTCCTGCGCGGGGCGAGCCACGACCCCCGGCCTCGGACTCTAGCGCCGGAACCTGACCGACTCCCAACTGCGCCGCGGCGTTCCCGCTGAAGCGCGAGACCGTCCTACCGCACGGTCACGTACGTGAAGCCCTTCGACCAGGTCGCGGAATGGCTGCCGTCCGCCAATGCGTATGCCCTCAGTCTCCACCGGCCTCTGGCCCGAAGCCGGACGGTCGCCTTGCAGCGGGTGTACGAGAAGCGATCGGCGGCCCGTGCGCCGAAGGACGCGAACCTGATCCATCTCCCAGCGGCCAGGCGATACGCGTAGATGTGCACAGGATAGGTCTTCGCGCGATGCCTGGGCTTGAGCGTCACGTACACCGCATAGGCCCTCCCCCGCGACATCCGCGAGGGCGCCGCAGGATTCGACAGCGAGACCCTGGGCTTCGGCGACGGGTTGACCGTGAAGGACCTGCTCTCCCGCGGCCCCACGATGTACAGGTATGGATACTCGGCCCAGAACTCCAGAGTGTGTGTGCCGAAGGCGCTCACAACGATCTGACCCAAGTAGCGGGTCGTCGCGCCGCCGTCGAGCTGGTAGAAAATGGAGTTCGGATGATGGTAGTCGAAGTTGGCGAGCAGGTGGATGGTCGCTGTCCCCACGTAGGACGCCTGAATGTCGTTCCACCACACCACCGGAGGGCCGCTTGGCGGGGCCGTCGGGTTCGGAGTGATGGTCGGCGTGGGCGTGGGCGGCGTGAGCGTGGGCGTCGGTGTGGGTGTCGGGGTAGGCGTGGGTGTCGGGGTAGGCGTCGGCGTGGGTGTCGGGGTCGGCGTGGGCGTGGGCGTGGGT
Source organism: uncultured Coriobacteriia bacterium (assembly GCA_963695385.1). Classification (GTDB taxonomy): domain Bacteria; phylum Actinomycetota; class Coriobacteriia; order Anaerosomatales; family PALSA-660; genus JANYAK01. The sequence goes on along the minus strand of OY968780.1, from coordinate 664,496 downwards.
GTCGGGGTCAGCGTGGGCGTGGGCGTGGGCGTCGGTGTCGGCGTGGGCGTGGGTGTGGGTGTGGGCGTTGGCGTGGGCGTGGGTGTGGGCGTGGGTGTCGGCGTGGGTGTCGGCGTGGGTGTCGGCGTGGGTGTCGGCGTCGGCGTCGGCGTGGGTGTCGCTTCCGGGAGCGGTTCGAGATCGAGGGCGAACACGTCGCGCTGGCCGTTGGTGTCGTCGGACACCAGGTTGGTCGCGGCGGACTCGAACGCCGTGTGAAGGCCGTTCGCGCTGATCGCGGGGTCCTGCTCGGCGGCACCGTCGCTCGCTACCCCGGTGGTGGCTACTGACACGAGAGTCGTTGTGCCCGCCTGGCGATCGCGAAGGTAGAGGTCGGAAACCGCGTTAGTGTCTGTGGACACCAGGCTGCTTGACGACGTGAACGTGACATAGCGGCCGTCGCCGCTGATGGCCGACTTGAAGCCGAAGCCGGGCGTTCCGTTCCCGTCGACGCTGACGAGCTCCGTGACGTTCGTATCGCGGTCCCGGATGTAGAGGCGCTGCCCGCCTCCGGCGCCGGTCGCGATGTTGCTCGCCGACGAGGCGAACGTGACGTAGCGGCCGTTCGCGCTGAGCTTTGCGAAGTCGCTGCGGGCATTGCCTCCCTCGCCGGTCGGGCTCTCGCTGATCCGCTCGGTCTCACCGGTGACGCGATCGTGCACGTAGATCTGCACGGGCCCGGTTGCGGGGACGGCTCCAAGGTAGGTCGCGGTGGACGAGAAGGCGACGAAGCGGCCGTCGGCGCTGATGGCCGGATCGAAGGTCTCCGAGCCGCCGGCCGTCTCGGTCCCGCTGGAAGAGACGCTTACGCGCTCGGTCGTCCCGCCGACCAGGTCTCGCACGAAGATGTCCATGGCGCCGTTCGTATCGCCGGGCACCAGGTTGCCCGCGTTGGAGACGAAAGCCACGTATCGGCCATCGGCGCTCATCGCCGGGTGCGTGCTGTGATTGTCTCCCAGAGTGCCGGTGGAGCCGACACTGACCAGCTGGATCGTTCCTGCGTCACGGTCGCGGATGAAGATGTCGTTTGCGAGGTTCGTGTCCGTCGCCACCAGGTTCTGCGCCGTGGACATGAAGGCCACGTAGCGCCCATCGGCACTGATGGCGGCCTCGTAGCTGGACCCGTTCGCCTGGCCCCCGCCGGAAGTGACGCTGACCTCCTCCGTCGTCCCAAGGACGCGGTCGCGCACGAGAACGTCCAGGTCGCCGTATATGGTGTGGGCATCGCCGGGCGCGAGGTCGTTGGCGAACGACCAGAATGCGACGAAGCGTCCGTCCGCGCTGATGGCGGGTCCGTAGCTGTCCGCGGTGCCCTGCCCGCCCGAACTGCTGATGCTGACCCGCTCGATCTCGCCCAAGGCGTTCGCATTGACGGCGGCGGATGAGACTGAGACGGACGCGAACGCCGCCGCTGCAGCGAGAGCCAGAAGAATGGCGAGACGGACGCGACGCACGCGGCCACTCGACCGATCCCGGCTGTCGGCAGTGCGGCAGAAGAAGCAGGCTGCGATCGACTTCATCGGATTCCCCCCGGTCCGTGCCCCTGCGAACAACCGTAGCACCGGGGAACGGCGAAGGTCAAAGGCGCGGCGGGACACTGGAGCGAGAAGGCGGATCGGCTATCTCACGCTGACGTAGTCATAGCGGCTCGACCATCGAGCGGTGTGAGCGTGGTCCGCGGGGGCATACGCCCTGAGACGCCACCTGCCCTTGGCCCCCAGCCTCATTTGGGCGGTGCACCTCGTGTACGTGGAGTAGTCAGCGGCTCTCGCCATCACATAGCCGTACGACCTCCACCTGCGCGAAACGTAGCGGTACCTGTAGATGCGGACGGGATGGGAGCCGGCCGTGTGCCTGGGCCTGAGCGTGGCGTAGACCCGATAGGCCGTGGTGCGCGACATGGTGCTGGGCGCCACGGGCTTGGAGAGGCTCGGCACGGCGCGCACCCGCGTGGAGGTCGGTACCGGAGCGGGCGTAGGCGTCGGATGGACCGTCGGTGTCGTATCCGGTGCTGTCCCGCCGAGATGTGAGACGAATTCGGTGGTGTAGGAGATGACCGCGGGCGAGCGGTCTGACTTGCGGGTGATGCCGCCCGAGATCGTGACCTCGAACACGTCGCCCGGCTCGTAGCTTCCCACGCTGTCAGGGTCCGGCCGGAAGATGATGCAGTTGTTGACGCCGAATCCCTGCGTCTCGAAGTTGAAGTACTCGCCGGACTTGTCAGTGTCGGCGCTCGTGAACGTCCAGGTCTTGCCGTCGCGCCGGCGGCGCATGACGACCTTGTGGCCACGCGTCCCGGTCGTCCAGGTGTACCGGTCGGGGTTCAGCGTCACCGACCATGGGACGGACGTCCCGAACACCTCGACAGGAAAGGCACCGGCGGCGGGCCACTTGATCGCGTCATACGAGACGTCTCGCGTCCGGCTCCAGTCAAAGACGTACGCGTCCGTCATGCCGTCCGCGAAGCCCATCCCCGTCTTCTTCAGTGGTGGGAAGAGGAGCCATCGCCGGTGCCCGACCCGATCGATGTTGCCGGGACCGGAGTCGTCCAGGCAACTGAACGTGAACTGCCAGAGGTTGCTGTAGCCCGAACCGATGTTGCTGGAGCCGGTCGCCTGGTTCGCGATGTCGTAGAAGCTCTGGCTCATGTTCGCCGGCTTGGGCTGTGAGTGAGCGAACTGCCCGACGCTCAGCAGAACCGCCCCGTGTTGGGCCCGGTCCGTGTAGGTCGGGTCGAGCACCACGTCATCGGGCAGGCCAGCCAAGTAGCGAGCATAGTTGACGCTGTTGAGTCCGTCTTGGAGGAATCCCTGCTTGAGGGCGCCTGCAGAGTAGGGCGATACCAGGCGGGGCGACCTGGTGAACGCGTTTCCGGAGTAGACCGGTCGCAGCTGCTGCCATCTCGTCTGGATCTCCTCCGCGGATCGCAGAGCGATGTCCGCATGCGCGACGGTCGGCAGAGCAAGCACCAGCACGCTCGCGAGGACGAGCGCTTGCAGCCACGCACGACACGGCCCTGCATTTCTCGCCGATGACACCGGAGACTCCTTCAGGCGCGGTACCACCCTGCGACCGTCTGTATCGGCGTGATGCGACTCGCCCCTGAGCGTGACGCGCCAGGAGGCGACAGGTTGACCGGTTTCGCGACGCTACCTGACCGTCACGTAGTCGTGGCACCGCGACTTGGGGATCAACGATCGCGACACGGCGGACATCATCGACCGCCTCGGTCAGGTCCTGGTCCTGGCTGAAGACGACCGCCACGTCGTACTCGTCGTCAAGGGCAAGGCGGACGACGTCGAGCGCGATGCGGACATCGATGCCCTTCTCCACCCCGACCCGCACCCGCTGGGGACCGCATTCCGGGCAAACGATGGTCGCGCTGCGGTACGCGACGGGCCGAGAGAACGTGACGACACCGCAGTTGTGCATACCGCCCAGTTGCGTGGTCCAGAACGCCCGCCAGTCGGCATCGTCCCGCTCGGAGGGCATTCCCGTCGTTACCACCAGCATGACGCCCTCGGAATGGGACGTCCCTGGTGCCCGGACTACACGTCGTCAGGTGGAGCGAACCCCACCGGGTACTTGGGCGGCGGGTCCGCCGGGGTCATGAGCTGACGAATCGCTTCGAATACGACTGCGAACTCGGAGTCGTACTTCGATTCCAGCTCCTCGAGCCGACGCACGAGGTCCTCGTGTGATTGGAGCATCCGGCGGAGCCGGACGAACGCCCGCATGATCTCGATGTTCACGGCGACAGCGCGTTCGCTGCGCAGCACCGACGAGAGCATAGCGACACCCTGCTCGGTGAATGCGTACGGGGGATGGCGACGGCCGCCCCATGAATCTCCGCTGCCGAGCGCCTCGCGGAGGGCAGCGAACTCCTCCGTGGTCAGCCGGAACATGAAGTCGTCGGGGAAGCGATCAGTGTTGCGGGTGACAGCGCGCACCAGTGTCTTCGTGTCCACGCAGTACAGCTCGGCAAGGTCGGCGTCGAGGAGCACCTTCAGCCCTCGGAAGACGTAGATACTGCCGAGGATGACGTCCGCCGACACGATGGACTCGCTCACGCTCACACCCCCACTCCCAAGCCGGCGCGACGCTTTCGCACCTCATCTTGAGGTACCAATTTGGTACCTCAAGATCGTTTCCGCAGGTCACGCGGTCATCTTGAGGTCACAGATCGTGACCTCAAGTTCTCAGCGGATCGAAACGCCCTGACTGTAGCGAGGGAGCCTTACCGTCTCCCAACCGCGCCCGAGGAGCGGTGTGGCTCACGCCCGAGGACATGGCCTACGTGCGTGCGCCAGACCCCACCGCCGGCAGAATGGCGAAGATGATGGAGCAGCTGAGGCTTCGCATGGGAGAGCTCGAGAGACCGGGCGGAAGCGGCGCTGGCTGCTTTTGTGGTCCGCCGCGCGGACTCACAAGCCCGCGAAGAGTGACGCCGCATACATCGAGGGGCTGCGCAGCGCGTTTCGTGCGCAGTCCGCTCGCACCAAGGGATAGTCGCCGAGTACCATCGTGCGTGGGTGGAAGGCTCGACGGGTGGATCGGGGGATGCGACATGACGACCAGTTCGCCGGACGAGTGGCCCCGAACGCTTGACGCCGCGGTTCAGTTGCTCGTCTCGCAGATGTCCGAGGAAGACAAGGAACGCGTGAAGTCGACCTCCGAGCGCGTGCCCGTTCGTTCAGTATCGTCAACTGCCGCTCACGGGTTCGTGAAGAATCCAATGAACTCGCTACGCCGCGTGTGACGATGAGGGAACTCCACCTCGCGCTCGAGGATTGGGTCACTTGGCAAGTTGTCGAACGGGAAGAGAAAGTGCGCGGGTTCACCGAGAGGCCTCCGCGCGAAATCGCCTTCGTCTATCGGATTGAACGGATCGAGTCCGAGTTCTCCGCGCAAGTACACGCTCACGTTGCTAAGAACGCGGTTGTTCACCCGAGACGTCGAAACCAATGCGACCTTCTTCGCCTGCACATCCTCCACGATTTCCACTTCTTCGTAAGGCTGCTTCTCGGGATCCTCTTGGACCCTATCGAGTCCCAACCATCGATTCACTGCGTCCTTGTCGGCGTTCGCGAACACCTTCCCAAGCGGGGATACGACGTACACCTCGTCAGCGACGTCGATGAAGGCCTGTTTTGTGTTTCGGTGTCCGGTTCCGCGTGCCAAGGGGATGGGACAGCGGCGCTGCGTGCGCCGTATACGAATCCAGTTGCCGGTCACCAGCGAAATGATGGCCGGTTGTCCAGAATTCGCGGGTCGCAGCGCAGTGATTGCCTTCTCTGTTTCGCTACCGGTCACAGCCGAGTAGACGGGAAGCGGCACCCCTGGGAGTAGCCGGCAATCAACCGCCAATCCCGAGTAACGATTTGCGGCGTTTGGCCGACCCTTCTCCATCAACATCTGCACGCCTGGGAGGTTGTTCGTCACAACCGTGAATCGTCCCTCGCGGACCCAGGGCTCGCACATCTCAAACGCTCTGACGGTATGTTCTCCGAGTTGTTCAAAGAAGGGGTGGAGCGTTGTGCCCGAATCAATTAGCAGATAGACCTGTCTGTGCTCATCCTCTATCAGGGTTCTGCATCGGCGCAACAGCATGGGAATGAACCGTTCCGCGATGTGCTTCTTCTCGTCACGGAAATGCCCGCTGCGCTCGCCGAAGAGCGTCTCCGTGTAGGGGCCGAGCTTGGCGCGTTCGAGGGCATGAACCGCCCACCTGGTGTCGGAAGCTAGGCTTGCGGCGAGCCTGTCAGTCAGCGGTGCCACCATCTCACCAAGCGTGACATTCTGCTCCGCGAGCCATCGTTGCCTCGCGTCGATTTCGCGTTCCTCACGCTCGAACCGCTTCTTGTGAAGGTCGAGCTCTTCTTCGGAAACCTTCCGACGCAGGCGGAGTTCATTCGCGAAGACTGCCAATGCCGCCAAGGCGATGACGAGACTCGCGACCGTTCCCAGGACCACAGACAGCACGCTTGAAGCCACGGCAAGGACCTCCCGAACCCTTGATCGCGAGCTTGCATATCCCGTAACCGTCTAGAGCGCTGCGTTTGGCCTGTACGTCGACCGGTCCAAGCGGATCAGTCGCGACCGCGTCAGGTTGACCGTCACCGGGATCGCCATTTCCCCCCTGCTGAACAGGGCCGCGCCTTTCCCTTGAGAACAAGGATACATCACAGCGTCCCCGCACGGACCCAAGTGCTAGCGGCCGAGCCTGACCCGGCCTCAAACGCTTTCAAGCAGAATCACACGCCAGTTACCCAGCCGACATGCCGACGACCTCGATCTGCCCCCGCCATCGAGGCAGTTCGCTGGCGATCGCCTTCTCGAATCCCTCCGCATGGCGCAGCTGGCCAGCAAGGAGGAACAGCACGTGCGCCGTGGTGAACGCCTCCACGAAGGCTGCCCCGGTGCGCCGACGAAGTTCGGCAGCAAGCCGCGAAGTGAAGAGGTCGCGCTCCTCGCGGCAGAAGTGCTGGTAGATCAGCAGCGAGGACCCCGCGTTCCACAGACGCTCGACCTCGTCCCACGCCACGTACTTGGAGGAGTCCTTTCGGCCGATCGGCTTGGACGGCACCTCGAGACCGTTGTCGGGATCCAGGAACACGAGGTCGGCGCCGGAGGCGGCTTGCGCCAACCCGTTGCTCCAGTCGATGCGAGCATCGCGGCCGTCCGGGACGAGTTCCGAGAAGAAGGCGGCCCGCGACAGGACATCGGCTTCCCCGACCAGCGCTACGGCAGGAGTGGAACCCGACGCCAGCGCGGCCGAGAGATGATCGAACAAGAGCGGGTCGTAGTGCCGCCACTTGTGGGGCTGCTGGAGGTAGCGACGAAAGCCGCCGTCGGTGCCGCCGTCGTCCGGCGTCAGCATCCAGCCGACCGATAGACTCAGGCCACGCGGCGCCTGTAGTGCCCGAAGCAGGCCGTACTTCCGGTAGTCGTTGACGTCGCCGAAGTACTGGTTCTTCATGGGTGCCTCTCGTCGCCGCGAAGGTTGCGGTCGAAAGGGCTTCCTGCAGTCCGATCACTCCTCCGCGGCCAGCCAGACGGAGTCGTCCTTGGCCACGTAAGCCAGGAAGTCCTCTTCCTCGTGCGAGCCTTCGCTGATGCTCTTCTCGACCTTCACCATGACCGGGATCCGTGTGAACAGGCCCGACAGCAGCGCCTCGCCCGTGTTGAGGTTCGGCAATGAGCGGGCCGCGTCCTCCCCCATCGTCTCAACCACGTCGCGGATGTACTTCTGGTCGGTCGGATTCACGATTCTCATGATCAGGTAGCTGTTTGCCTGCGAAAGCACGGTCGCGTCGATCCGGCTGGGGCGCTGGGAGATGAAGATCAGGCCCATGCCGTACTTGCGACCCTCGGTCGCGATCTGCTTGATGATCGGCAGCGAGGGGGCGTCCGAACCGTCGATGCGATTCGGGATGAAGTTGTGCGCCTCCTCGATGACGGTGAGGAATCGCGGGACCTGCTCGTCGATGCGCTCGGCGAGCAGCCGCTGCAGAATCGATGCGACGATGGACTGACGCAACTCGTCCGAGTAACCCTCTAGCGAGATGATCGCGACCGAGCCCTGCTTGATGATTCCCGAGAGGTCCTTTCTCGCCGGTAGCGGCTTGGAGTCGCGAGCGAACTTGCGGTTGGTCTTGATCATGTTCCAGTACTGCCAGCCGGCCCGCTTCGCCTGCCGGCGAACGGCACCCGCGGTCGCGGCACCCACGTTGAGAGCTGGCGACACGCTCATGATGGGCTTGGGAAGACTCGCGCGGTCGTCCGTACCCTTGATCTCCTGGATGCGTTCGCACACCTCGGCGAGGGCGTAGAAGTGGTCGCGGGCAGCGGTCTTGGCCAGCGGCGCCACGCCGGCCTCCGCGAGCCCCTCATTGAATCGCGATCGTGCGTCGGCGTCGCCCACGACGTCGATCACGGCCGCGAGAAGGGATTCCTGCGGCGGCGACAAGACCTCGCCCGAAAGCCCCGCCACGTATCCGAGGATCGCATCGGGCTCCTCGTCTCCGATGCGGATCTCCGGCAGGTAGGTCGTGACCTTCGTCTTGCGAGCGATGTGCAGCCCGGAGTAGTCGCCGTGAGGGTCGAAGATGAGTATCGGGTAGCCCTTCACCATCAGCTCCTCGAGGATCCTGCGAGTGGCGACTGTCTTACCGGCCCCCGTCGAGGCGAGTACAGCGAGGTGACGTGAGACGATCATGTGACCGTCGACGTAGACCTTGACGTCACGGTTGCCGCGCTCGGTACCGAGAAAGAGGCGACGGTGCTGCAAGGTGTCGCCGACCAAGAAGGACTCGATCTCATCGGCGGCCGGCACATACACCTGACTCGCCGGCTGGACGGGATACTTCGCAGGTTCGAGACGGCCGTCGCGCTGCACGCCAACCACTGAGCACGTGGCCGTCACCATCTCGCGCGACATCGAGACCACGGAATCCACCGGATCACGCCCCTGGAATGCGAGCTCTTGCGCCGCCTCGCGCGGGAACAGCGGGTTGAGCCGTTCGATCGTCCCGACTTTCGCCCACACGCGGAAGCGGACACCGTCTTCGAGCGTGTCGACGGCGACCAGGTCCTGCGCGCGGATCGCGTCCGGCTTGACCTGCATCATGAACTCCGTGGTCGAGCTCGTTCCGACCACGGTTCCGACCGCCGTGCGCTTCACGTCAATCGTCACTCTCAGACCCCCGGTCGCTCGCTGCGCCGCCGTCTGCCGGCGTCGTCGGTCAGCATTCGTGCCTGCAGTCGCTCCACGTCGTCCAGGTCCACGACATCCCCGGAGAGCAGACGTCCCCATTGGGCGAGTATCAACTGTTTGTAGGCCTTGGTCATCCATGCCGGTATCGCCGCGAACTTGTCGACGATGTCGAGGCCGATCGGGAAGGCGAAGTTGGGAAGCAGCGCTGCGTACTCGTGCGCCCGACCGACGATCTCAGTGAGGTCTGCTGCCGATGTGGTCGCAGGCGCCTCAAGGCGCATCGGATAGCGCGCGACGGCGGAGCGAACGAAGGTGGTCTGCACCCGAGGGAAGAGCACCGAACGTTCGTCGTCGATGCGCTTCGCCGGATCGAGCGGATACCAGGCGAGGCTCTCCCCCGCCTTCATGGCGAGCGCGAGCAGCACAGCGTCGTTGTAGCGCGTGGCGTCGAGGATCGCCTCCGTTTGCGCTGGCACACCACGCCCGCGCATGTCGAGAGCTCCGAGCATCCGGTCGAACGTCTCCGGCTCTTCACTGAGAATCTGTGTGACTACCTGCCTCGTGATCGAACGCCCGAACGAACGCTCGATTGCACCGCAGAGCAGCACGCCCTTCTGAGAGGCTCGCTCGAACGCGTACTGCTGAAGGAACGCAAGCATACAGACGGCGTGCAGACGTTTCGAACCGATGTCGACATTGCACCGCTTGGTGCCATTGAGCGGGCATGCCTTGCACCACGCAGTGAACCGGCCCAGTACGCGCTTCACATGCGGGCGCCCCTCCTGCATGCCCAGCATGAGTTCGTAGTCTTCCGGAAAGAACCAGTGCTCGAAAAAGCGTCCCGTCACGAACTGCAGAGGTCCGTGCAACATGAGGACGCGGATGTCTTCGAAGCGGTCGTCTTCGAGCGCCGTGATGACCGCGCCGAGTTCCACGAGCTGTCGCACCACGTCACCATGCTGCTGGTTGGCCTTCAGTCCGCCCCTGAGCTGGCCTATGAGTAATGGGAAGTGGTCGAGCGTCTCGCGCTTCTCCAGGTCGCGCTCGCCCTGCTTGACTCTGAAGATGCCGGCACGGGCGATGAGCGGAACATCGATGCCGAGATCCACCCGCGACAGGCCGCCGTCGACGAACGCCACCGAGCACGGCGGATGCAGCGCAGTCGGTACCGACTCGAGGCGGTAGGGTCCGTCCGACGAACGGAACCGTTCTCGCATTCCCCGCGCAACGCCAATGGTGGACTGCAGATACTCGGACCTCAGCTCGCCGGCGACCATGAGCGCGTTCTCCGCGAGCCGGAGGAAGAGGTCCGGATCGCGGTGCAGCTGGCCTGCCACGTCCTCCATCACGTGCGCCTCCCCCCTGGCCTTGGCACAGAGTACAGGTTATCGGCAAACGGCCGTGGCGCACAGGTAGCGGATCCAGTCGGATTGGAGCGCCCGCCACGGCCGGGGAAAGGCGAGGCGAAGGCCATGGATCAGCTGAAGCTTCGCATGGGAGAGTTCGACGAGGCCGAGCGAAAGCGGCGCTGGCTGCTTCCGTGGTCCGCCGCGCGGACTCACAAGCCCGCGAAGAGGGACGCCGCATACATCGAGGTGGGCAGTGCGTTCCGCGCGGAGTCCGCACGCCGCGAGGGATAGCGGCCGATCACCGTCACGCGTGGGTGAAAGGCTCGTCAGGTGGATCGGGGGCGGGACATGACGACCAGTTCGCCGGACGAGTGGCCTCGAACGCTTGACGCCGCGGTTCAGCTGCTCGTCTCGCGGATGTCCGAGGAAGACAAGGAACGCGTGAAGTCGACCGCCGAGGGCGACCTGATCATGTTCCACTTCGGGTGGGACACCGGGATCCGGAACGACTTCGGCCGCTGGGCGGGCAACAGCGAGCTCCTCGAGGCCTGCGGCTGCTGGGAACCGGACGATGCTTCCGGGGCGATCATCCAGGGAGCGTGGAACCGGCTCAACGGGTTGCCGGTCGATTGGCATCAGAGAGGGGCGCGGCACGGCTAGGCAGACCCCACCGCGCCTGCGGCTCGCACCCTTTCCACGGCAGAATCGCCACCGATTCACGCGATTCCGGTCCCGCTGTAGTCCGCACAGCGCAATACGCTACGCACTCGCCTGATTCTTCTCGCTCAGCGCCGGCAGCGCATCTGCAATCCCCATCGTCTCGACGGACACCCTCACAATCCGCTTGATAAGGTCGACCATGTAGCGAGGATCATCGCTCCAGTCGTTCGGGTCGTTTGTGATGCCGGACTCCTTGTCGGTCTTGATCTGGTATCGGTCCATGATCCACCACAGAGCAGGCTGGCCGTTGACCTCGTAGCGGTAGGCCTCTACGGGAATGCCCGCGAGCGTGAGCGTCGGGTTCACCACGATGGCGGACTTGTCCTCGACCTTACCCACTTTGGGATAGCGCAACTTCTCCACGCGGTAGGACGGCCTCGCACATCCAGGAGCGACCACTTCCGCCAGTGGCCACGGCTCGACGCTCTCGTAGCCCAGATGGAGCTCAGCGAGCTTCCGGCCGGCCTCCGCGAACGTTACGAAGTCTCCCGCGAGTGGGATGCGCGGTAGTTCTCTGCGGAGGTTGTCTCCGAAGCGCTCCCGATACTCGGGTGAGTGGAGGATGCCGTAGACGTAGTAGAAGATATCTTCCTTGGAGACGGCATCGCCGTAGTTGGCGCGATAGTTTGCCAGGGCGGCGTTGGTCAAGCCGTCGTGTCGGAGATACTCCGTCTGCTCCGCGAAGAGACCAGTGCCTTCCTGCCGCTCGTACCAGTACAGTGGAAAACACTGGGACTTCTCCAGCGTGTCGAAGTTCGGAATCACATCGACGATGAGAACCGAGAAGTCTCGGGCGGCACCAACTCCGCTCACGCAGATCGCCTTGTTCTCTTGCGCCGGTGTCGGGAACAAGCGCGGAAGCTGATAGACCCTCTCGTTCAGTTGACGGTCGAAGTAGACGTGCTGCTTACAGAAGGGCCGATAGTGAGACGTTCTCACGGCCTCGGATCGCGGGGACAGAGTCCGCCCCATCCGCAGGTCGTTCTTGATGTTGTGGGTCCACTTGATTCTGGACGGAGTGGTCTGTACGAACTCGTCCACGGACGACCTGTTTCCATCACGGGCGTACCGCCCCACCTCCGAATTGTAGAAGTCGATCATCTCGGTCATGTGCGTAGCGACACCCTGACTTGAGAAGCCGTACGCCCAGGAATCGCGAGCGGTGAGAAGGCCGGCGGAGTAGGTCTCGAACATGCCTAGGGGCTCGCGATGCTTTCCGTCACCGAGCTTGTTGAAGCGCTCGAAGGATGGGTCCCGGAGACTCAGCCAGTCGCCATTCACATCCGGGGTCAAGGACTTCCATGGCATGACGGCCATGCTCCCGAAGTCCGCGACAATCCCGAGCTTCTGCTCTCGGGAAAGGTAATCACCGATGTCGTGGTAGAAGATCCGACCACTGTTCTTGGATGCCGGGTTCTTCACCAGCATCGTAATGGCGATGGGGGTGCGACTACCGCTGCCGAACACCTTCCCGCCCTCCTTGCGCGAGTTCTCTCCCGATGTCCGCTGGTTACCCCTGAGGTTGAAGACGCTAATTGAGGAGAACTCATCTGTGAGGCTCCTGCGGAAGCCGTCCATTCCCTGGGCGTCCAGCCACCCAGCGTTGGAGACGAAACAAATGACCCCGGTGTCCCCCAGCCGATCCGAAGCCCAGCGGAATGCCCGGATGTAGGAGTCATACAGGCCCTTCTTGAGAACGGCCGTCGAGCGCCGTGCATAGGTATCTCTAATCCTCTGGTCGAGTCTTGGGTAAGCCATGTTCTTGTTGTTGTCGTTCTCATTCCTCTGCCCGATCGAGTAGGGAGGATTGCCGATGATGACCCGGATGTCCTTGATCCCGGCCTGCCGTAGAACACGCTCCGAGTTGTCAACGAACATCTCGACGTCGAGATGCGTCCCCGCCTCCAACATTTCGAACGTGTCGGTGAGCACCGCTCCTGGGAACGGCTGGTAGTCGCCGGGCATGCGGCTGTGGAACGCGTGCTCGACGTTGATGGCAGCGATGTAGTACGCGAGGAGAACGATTTCATTCGCGTGAATCTCGCTCAGATACTTCTCGGTGAGCTGAGCATCGCCGATCAGATCAGTCTGGAGCATCCGGACGATGAAGGTGCCAGTGCCGGTGAACGGGTCCAGGATGTGAACACCCTCGTCGCCCAGGAAGCTGCCGAACTCCCTCTCGAGTGCCTCGTTCACGCTCCTCAGGATGAAGTCCACGATCTCGACGGGCGTGTAGACAATGCCCATGGCATCGGAGGTCTTCCTGAAACGCCGCCGAGAAGAAGTTCTCGTAGAGCTCCTTTATTACCGCCTGCCGGCCCTCGTCGGTGTCGATGCCGTCCACACGCCGACGGACATCGTTGTAGAACTTCTCAAGCGACTCGTCCTCGGCGTCGAGTCGGTGCTCCCGCAGGATGCCGAGCATCTCCTCCATGACGATTGACACGGGGTTGTGCTGGACAAAGGAGTAGTCACCAAAGAGGGCGTCGAAGACCGGCGCAGTAATCAGGTGCTGCGCCAGCATGTCGATGGCATCCTCCTTCGAGACGCCGCTGTTCTCGCTGTCTTGGAGGCCCTTGAGGAACTTGGAGAACGCCTGAGCGATCTCGACAGGACCCGTGTCGACAAGCCTGGTGATGCGCTCGATGTGTCGCCCTGCGATCATGGCGACGTCGTTGGCCCAGTCCTCCCAGTAGAATCGTGTGCCCACCCGGGAGACGATCTTGGCGTTGATGGACTTCTGCCACTCATCGACGGGGAACGACATCGCGAACTGGATGATCTCCTCGCGCACTTCCTGAGAGGCCTCGTCCGGTGCCCCATCTCCTCCAATTCCGCCGGTCTCAGCAGTTTCGGAGGCCACGGACTTCACCTTGACCGGGCTCTTCCCGCCGAACTGGATCTGGTTGACCATAGCGTCGAAGCGCTCGTCGTGGCTCCGGAGGGCCTGCAGGATTTCCCAAACCACCTCGAAGCTGCGGTTGTCGTCGAGAGCGTCCTCAGGCTTCACGCCGGCGGGGACGCAGATCGGCAGGATGATGTAGCCGTAGTCCTTTTCGTCGGCCTTGCGCATCACGCGGCCTACGGCCTGGATGATGTCCACCTTGCTGCGACGGGGCTTCATGAAGATGACGGCATCCAGCGCCGGCACGTCGATGCCCTCGGAGAGGCATCTGGCGTTGGAGAGGATCCGACAGGTGTTCTCCTGGCCGTTGGCCGCCCTAAGCCAATCGAGCTTGGTGTTGCGCTCAATCGCGTTCATGGTGCCGTCGACGTGGTCCACCTCGCAGCGGAAGACATCCGTCTCCCCCGTCCGAAGTGCGTATGCCTCGATGACGGCCTGGAACTTGTCCTTCAGCTGCTTCGAGTCCGCGATGCTGCCGCTGAAGGCGACCGCCCGGCGCAGGGGATGGGGGCGATCCTCGTCGCCGACCTCGTGCCCTCGGGTGGCGAGACCGTTCCAGCAGCCAATGATCTTGGCTCTCTCGGGCAGGGGCAGCTCCCCGTCCTCGACTGCATACAACTTCTGGAAAGACTTGCTGGCCTCATCCTCGCTCACGGTCAACACTAGCACCCGGTAGTCGGTAAGCAGGTGCCTTTCGACGGCCTCGCCGAAGCCGAGACGGTGGAATTGCGGGCCATATTTCTCGACGTCGTCCATGGAGGCGACCTCGTAGCTGCTCTCGCGAGCCTTCTCCTTTGCCTGCTGCCCGTAGATGCGGGGAGTGGCTGTCATGTAGAGCCTCTTGGCTCCGTTGATAATCGAGTTGTCGTGGACCTTGGTGAAGTGAGATTCATCGTCGTCAGCAATGCCCTTGGCACCGGTTGTCCGGTGGGCCTCGTCGCAGATGATGAGATCGAACTGCGGGCAGCCGGCCTTCTGGGCGTCGGAGATGACCTGGATGGACTGATAGGTGGAGAACACCACCGTCATCGCGTCGCGAGTGCGGGGCAGGGTCATTCTGCGAGCGAGTTCGCCGGAATCCGTGGTCGCGGGATAGGGCAGGTCAAGGAGAGTGATGTCACCGCTGTCCCCGCTTCGGCTGGCACCGACCTTGGTATCCGAGCACACCGCGAAGCTGCGCAAGCCCACCTTGGTCTGGTTAGCCCACTCTCGAAGAGTCTGGGATACCAGCGAAATCGAAGGGGCCAGGAACAGCACCGCCCCCTTGGGCGCCATCGTCTCGGCGAGCCGAAGCGAGGTAAATGTCTTGCCGGTGCCACAGGCCATGATGAGCTTGCCGCGGTCGTCGGTCTCGAAGCCCGCCAGAACATCGGCCACCGCCGCACTCTGGTGGGGCAGCAGCCCATACGTCCGACGCGACTGGACGACATCGTACTTCCCGGTGAGGAACGGCTCCCAGTCAAGCGGCGATTCCGCGATGTCGCGGGGCAGGATCCGCAGGGCTCCCCAGTCGTACACGGACTTCAGAGCGTGTCGGCTCCAATTCTCGGTGGCTGCGACGATGATGCGTCCGGCGTAGATGTCCTTGCCGGCCTCGTTAAAGAACGAGTCGATGTCCTGCTTCTGGAGGTAGTGAGTCTCCTGGAAGCACTTGCACTGGACGGCCCAATAGGCGTCGGTGTCCGCGTCGCGGGCCACGAGGTCGATGCCAGTGTCTGGACCGCCACAAACCGGCGAGTCCTGCCACATCCACACAGCCGAGAACCTTTGCTTCCAGACGGGGTCATGCTTCAGGAAGTAGAGGGTGGCGCGCTCGAAGGCGGCGCCCATCTCCTGGGTTGTCTTCGAGGACTCGCGAATGGCATCAAGTACATCGTAGATGGTCGCCATGCGACTCCCCCAATTCCACTGCCGGGCAACCGGGCGTTCGGGTTCGAACCCCTGACCATTATCGCAGTTCCGTACGACGTCCTCGTGAATACGTGGCTCTCTCGAGGAGAAGCGCTACGGTCCGTCACCACCTGAGGTGACAGAGGACCGAGTGGCACCACGAAAGTGCGTTCTGCCCAAGACGAGGACCCCGAGGAGTGGGCCGCTAGTCACGCCACGGAAGCGATGGCGCGCCGCTGCGGTCGTTGAGCGCGGACGGGCGAGCCGACTAGCGCCTGCTAGGCAGAAGATGGCTTCAGCTCATGGACCTCGGGCAGAATGCGATGATTCTGCTCCAGCCACGTGGCAACGCCGCGTCTTGCGGCCTGTGCGCATTTCTTGATTGCACCGGGCTTCGAGGGATGAAGTACAGTCGGTCGACTGGTGAGCCAGCCTCGACTGCCATGACTACCTTCAACACGTCGCGCTCGTACTCGGTCTTTGGCTTTGGCAGGCCGAGCGCAATCTCCACGACGGTGGACTCGTGTGGGAAGTAGTAGTCCACGCAGAAGCCGTTTGCCCGCATATCCTCTGCTCAGCGTAGTCCTTGCCAAACTCCGCGCCGGCCCGCCGCCGCAACTCGGACATGAAGGCGTTGGTCGCCAGGTCCCCCCTGCCCGGCCCCTTGGTTTCGAAGAAGTCGGGAGTCTCGTCTACGAGTTGCTGGGCCATTGCTAACAGGCGGTCTGCCAGTCCCGATGGATCGACCTACCAATCGGTCTGTCTGATGCGCGGGTCGTGAAGTATCGCCCATATGTACGAGGGGCCACGGACTAGCTTCGAGATCTCGCCAGGTCCGTCCGAAGGGGCAACCGCTAGCGCCTTCTCGAACTCGCCGGAACGCAGCGGGAAGTCCGAGCGGTCAGTCACTAGGACATCGTCGCTTGCCCGATAGGAGAACGGCTTGCCGGTCACAGTCTCAAACCGCTCACCTTGATGAGCGATGATCCGTCCCCAGACCTCTCTGATGCTCACCATGTCCAACCCCCCAGTTCTGCCCGACGTATTGCGCTCAACCGGCGCGTTGCGCGTCCAGTATGGAACAACTTCGAACGCGCCGGCCTGACGCTCTGGCTAGGACGGACCGCCCAAGTCAGGTATGTCCTCGAAGAGCGACTCGTCGGGGACCATCGCCACGAGCAGCCGCCCGAGCAGAGCTGGGCGGCAAGGTCCAGCTCATCTTGTCGCGTGGACGAAGGGCAGCAGGTCCAGGTCCTGGAGGAATCACCACGAGCCCGTGCGAGCGACGGAGCGATCTGGAAAGAGCCTGGCCCGCCCGAACGTGCGACAATGCTGCGAAACCCCCCGCGAGGATCTGGGGCCGCTTTGGCAAGAGATGCGCAGCGAAGCCGTCGGCTCGGGTCGGCGATTCTGAGAGTCCACGAGAACCAAGAGAGTGTCGTCGTCAATCGGCGAGTGTCCGCGCAGGTCGCAAACCTGCTACGGACTGGCAAGGCGATGGATTTTGCCGCTCGGCTCAGGCAATTCGGAAGTCGCCTTAGTCCCGCCCTCGCGCAGGAGTTCGCAGGGCTCTCTGGCATAGACCAAACTGAACTTCGGCTGGTTGCTTTGCCCGCCTTGAAGAGGGCAGGCGTCGTGTCGTACACCGTAGACGACGGTGGGCTCACATCAATCGAAGAGTACGTTGGTGTGACCGCGCCGATCCTCGAACAAACCGTCAGCGTCTTTGAGGCCATGAATCCTACGGAACTCGAATGGTGCGTGGTCGAGAGCGTAGATGTCGCTGCTTGGGCGCCACTCGCCCAATCCGACCACCTCGAGTACCTGACCATCCAAGGGTTCTCTGAAGAAGTCTCCACCTCGGCACTCGCGGCCACTCGCGCCACTTCCCTCAACCAGGTAGCGCAATCAGCATCTCTCGGCGAAGGCGTGATCTATAACGCGTACGTGTGGAGCACTGAGGCGGTCCCTGTCGCAGGATTCCTGAAGTCGCTGCCCTCTGCGGAACGGGCTGCCCTGCTGGGGGTGTGCGAGGCAGTGATGGACAAGCCCGGGATTCCCGTTCAGAGCATCAGCGGTGCGACCCCAAACCTGGTGCGAGCAGCGCGCAAGGTCGGCCTAGTGCAGTCTGCGAAGGTGATATCGACCCGCGGCTCGGGCGACAGCCAGACGTTTCTGTTCTCGCCGATCCTCGACGCCCAGATTGCCCTTTCTGGAGGCACGGAGTCCCTCCACGAGAGGAAGTTGTTCGTGGCCCATATCATGTATGGACACCAGATGGCGTCCGCAACGACAGGCCGAATCGGTGACCCAATCGCGCTCGTGAATGCGTTACTCAGAAACGGGCAAGTGGGCCCAGCAAACAGTATTGGAACCGACTACAAGTTGCTCGAAGCTGCTGGCATCGTGCGAGTGACTTCCTCCGCTAACGGACGCCCGATCCTCGAAATGATCAAACAGGACGTGGTCAGAGACGGGTTCGGCCAGCTTAAGGCCCTGTTTGCCCCGGAGTCTAGTCTGGTGTTCGGTGCCGCCGGTGGCGCAGGTCCGGCCAAGGGATTCCGGACTCCGGAACAGGATCGAGCCAGCCTGGATGTGGGCCGCGCCGACATGGAGATTCTCGAAGCCTCCGTAATGCGCCTCAGAGAGGAGGCCCGTCGTGTCGCGAGAGGAGAAGGCGGGTTCTAGTTCGCACCGAAGGAATGCTGTGACAGCTGGCGAAGAGCTCGAGGCTCGCGTCGCGCAGGTCTGGTTCTGGGAGGGGACGTTCTCTCGTTTCGGAATAAACTTACAGCGGCACTACGGGCAGCAGGCCTTCCAGGTCACAGACCTCGATCTCCTCGCACTGGAGATCGGCCCGGGGCTCAGACCCCGCCTTTCGATTGGCGAGTGTAAGAGCGGGGCCGGCAAGGACGCCAAGCCCTTGGATCGCATGGTCTGGCTCCGCGGACTGATGTCCCTGGTGGGTGCCCAAGCGGGCGAGCTGACAACTGGCGTATCGCCCCAGTTGAAGATGCGAGACCTGGCGAGTGATCTCGGCATTTCGGCACAATCCGTGAGCGACCTCGGCCAACGCGAGGCAAGATTGGGCATCGGAGGGCTGGCCGACATCGGGTCTCAAGGCCCAAGCATGGTCACGGTCTTGAAGGACGTGCAGCGGAGTTGTTCGTCAGATCCGGACCTGGATCACGCTTTCTGGTTCCTCAGGTCCGAGGCCTGGCTTGTCGATCGCTGGATTGCCCTCAAGAGAGCGCTTTCCGGTGTGGCGTACCTGTCCCGTCGCTTTGTTCCAGATGCTCAGGGCGATCAGGGGCTGGCCCTTAGATGGTTGCTAGCCGAATCCGTCATCGTAGCGACGGCCAACATTCTGCTTGTTGCGTCGGCGGGCTCGAGCATGACCGACGACGTCTTCCGTGATCACATGCGTCAGACTCTGTCTTACGGGGCCGTACCGCCGACAGAAATGCACCGCCTGTCTAGAGCGTTCGACCGATACCTCGCCGGCGTTCTTCGCGGCAGAGGCGTGTCAAGTGCGGATGCCTCTGAGTACCTCGGCGCGTTCGAGCCGACGCCGCCGGACTACGCGGATCCGCTGATAGAACTGTCCCGGCGAATCATCGCTGAGGAGATTCATGCGCGGCACCTCCTCCGCACTCTCGACCTCGTCGTATACGAAGGTGTCGTCCGGCAGCGCCCGGTCTCGAAGGAGGCGGTAGAAGCCCTCGAGACGCCAGACGCGGACTCGGTCATGAGGCTGTGCCGGGTCGTTATGGCCTTTTTGGCCGGTCAGTTTGAACTGCCGATCGCCTTCACGAGCGCAGTCGACCTGGAACGTCGCAATTCCCGCGGCGCCAACAAGGACCAGAGCGGATCTGTTCCGGCCGAAGCCTCACAGAGCCTCATCCTATTTGGCCCACAGGACGACGACGGGCTGGTTGCGCCGGTCGAGTAGAGGCGCCAGCCTCGGAGTGCCTCCACGCAGCTCTTGTTATGCGCTTCAGCTCATGCGTCAATCAAGAACGGCCGCAAGCAGCTACCGAGGAGTCCTCGCGACGACCGCGCCTCCCTGCATCCCCGCCGCGGCCCTCAGCCGGGCAACCTCGTCCCCAGTCAGCACCCGCAGTCCCCCCGCGGCGTCTCCCCCAGCTCGATCGGCCCCAGGAGCCCGCGCGGCGCAATCAAGATGCTACGGCAAGTACGTGGTACTGGCATCCGATGCTACGCTCTGATGGGTCCGGGGGACGCTGGAGGCTGCATCGGCACTTGCCGTCATCGAGGAAAGGCATTGGTCAGCATGAACGACAAGAACGCGAATGGCGCTCATGAACAGGGAGGCTAGGAGCGCGAGCATTCGCCGCGGTGTTAGGGCGCGCCTTCTCCACGCGTCCGGCACAGATAGCAGGCCCCCTCTCATCCTAGACGAGCTTGCCTTCCTTCACGGCCGCGGCAGAGCTGACATGGTCGCTGTGCGGCCGGCTTCACTGCACGCCTATGAGATCAAAGGAAAAGGGGACGACCTTCGACACCTGGTACACCAGGCGCTTCAGTACGAGTGCGTATTTGACCGAATCACTATCGTGGTGACTCTTGGACTGCTCGCCGGCGTACTGGAAAGAATCCCAGACCACTGGGGTGTGATTGCCGCTACGGAGGGGCCGCGCGGGGGGGCCCGTCTGCGCACCCTGAGGCGAGCGTCCCGCAACCCCAACGTTCAGCCGTTGGAACTCGCTCAGTTGCTGTGGAAAGAGGAGGCCCTGTCTCTGCTTCCCGCCGAGCACGCGACCCGCTTGGCCTACAAGCCGCGCAGAGAAGCCTATGCGCAACTGATCGGTCTGATGTCTCCGAGTGCCTTGAGACAAGCCGTGGCACAGGCTATCACGCGGCGCGCCCGCCGCTCACCTGACGAGCAACGAGCGCAAGGTGATGACTGATTCCGGCCCTAAGCCATGTCTCAGCGCTCCCGGTCTTCGCTGTCTGGTTGGCCGTCTGCCAGATGTAGGAGTCGCCGTAGCTGAAGTCTGCGCCAAGGAACTCAGGCTGCATTGTTAGAATCAGAGCGTTGGCTGGCCACTGCGAGAAGCCGGGGCCGCCGTCGTTGAAGACGCCCTCACCGCGCATGACAAGCCATGTCTCATCGGATGTGTAACGAATACTCGCGCTGTAGTTCGGTCGAACCGTAGAGAGCTGGCGGTAGATCGGATGCTGAATCGTCCAGTCCCCGAAGCCGAGTGCATGATTACCACCCACGCTGGACCATGAGGACCACTCATGCCGCGGCAGGATTCGGCGTCCGACTGCCATCCCAGTCAAGTCGACCGGAAAGGAACCGCCCAGCAACGTTACGCTCGCGAAACTGCCAAGCCACGCCAGACCTGCCACCCGTTGGTAGCGACCATCCACGGCAGTGACGTACCCCAAGTCCACGATGACGTGAACGCTGGACCGATCGAGGCCCATGTGGGCCGAAACTCTATCGAGTACTGCCTCCGCCCCAGGTCGTAGGAGCAACGCCGCCGGGGCTCGTATGGCTGCCGACTGGCTGGAAGAGGTCCGGACTACAGGTATGCGCGGATCATTGGGATCGGCGCTAACCACAGGCACAATGTTCAGCGTCATTCGGTCGGACGCGTCAAGTACAGTCTCGAGCAGGCTCCTTCCGTCACTGAGACGATAGGCCTCCCCAATGAGCCCGGTGCAGACGAAGGATGGGCGCCCGTTCCAGACGTCTCGCAACTCCGAGCGGAAGCGTCGTGCTCGCACTTCCGCCTGCTCAGCGGTCTGGCTCGCCCCGGGCAGGTACTCGCGCGGCGCGAGTTCAATCAGTGGGAAGATGTGTGCAATGTCGCATTGGTCAACCCTTTGCAGCGAAGCCATCTCGGCTCTCTTCCAGCGGAGTCCAGGCACATACGGCTGACTGTTCATTGCCTCGCCTCTTCGTGAAAGAGGCGACGAACCTGACCGGTTCCCACCATCCGGGAGAGCACTCGGTAGTTTCTATACTTGTGTCGGATTCGGCCTGCGACGATGGCAGGACTAATCCCAAGTTGGCCGGCGAGCAGATTGACGGCCTCAGGGGAGCGCAATCTGCTCGCTGGACTCGCTTCCCAAAGTTCCGTCGGAATCATGACCTCCGACGCCGTCGCATCAGCCTCGACCTCGAGACCATCGCGATCAGGAGCATCGAGGTCGTCGTAGAAGCCACCAACGTCATTGCCGGTTCGATCCATCTGCCACAAGTGAGCCACCTCGTGCAGAACGGTAAACCAGAAATTGTCGATCCTGTCATGTCGCAACGTCAGGCCAATAACGGGTCCTGTCTCGCACCAAATTGCAGCGCCATCGAGATGGGTGCGAGGCAGGTGCGGCTCGATAACCATACCGACGCCCTGCTCGGCGAGGAAGTCGCGAGCAAGAACGGGACCTCGTTCGTCGGCACTGAGTCTCACGATTCGCGACATGAGTTCTTGATTGATGGTCCCATGCACGTACTTCGTTGGAGGATTCTTGGATGAGCGCTCGAGCACGCGAGCCGTCCACGCCAGCAGCGACCCTTCGTCAGACTGCTTCGCAGTCCGCACGTGCCGCGTCTGCCGCGCAGCCAGCAAGTACTCAGAAGAGAGCGTGGGCAGAATCCAGCGCTTCACCGCTGCTTCCCGGCTCTCTCCGGGCTCCACGATGACCCATTGGCGCGAGACAATCTCGCGCACCGGCAACGTTTGAACCCAAGCGTCCGGATCGCCGTCCGGTCGAGCACGGTCCTCCTGAAGCAGAACGTCCCCTGGGATTCCAAGACCTTCCGACAAAGCCCGGATCATCCCAAGCGATAGCGGACGCTTGCCGGACAGGACCTCGGAGACCTTGCTCCTGCTGCCAATGAAGGGAATCAGGTCGCGCTGCGTCAATCCAGCTTGTTCCATGCGGAAGAGGATTGCGTCGATTGGCGATGGCAGAGCAACTGGGAAGCGCCTCTTCTCATAGTCCTCGAGCAGAACGGCGAGAATCCCGAGTTCATCCGCGGCGTCCGAGACGGGCGCAGGCTGACTGACCATGAGTTCGTCAAGGCGTGCCAGTGCCTTCTTGTACTCAGCTTCGCCGCTGATCACCTTGAGCTTCACTCGTCCAGCCTCCCCTCAGTAGTCCCACTTGTCGTACTCGGGATGCGTGCCAATCTCGAGGACTCTGACGATTCGCTTGGGGTAGAAGACCCGGCATGCCATTCGGTATTCGCGACCCTTGATGTTGAATAGGGCGATGCTGCCGGGGCGAATCGTGACGCTGCTGTAGCTTGACTTGACATCCACCGGCGTCGCCCAGTCAGCGCGCTCGGCCTCCGCCAGCCATGATTCGAGACTTGGCTTGGTCTCGGGATGCGTAGATATGCACGCATCGATAACGTCCCTGCCGATCACCTTCATTGGAAGGCCAAACGCCGCAGTCGAACCGATTCATGACATACATGTTCCCATTTCGGGAACACTGTACCACCCTCAGCTCCCATTTGACAACCTCTCACTTGCGGATTCCCAGAATCGTGCCGGACTCTCGAACGGACCGACTCCCTCCCGGCGCGCCACGAGGAGTGACACACCGCCAACGTCCTGCAAAGACTCCGAGTCCTTGACGCCGGACACTACCCCCGGAACACGCTCTCCCCGTGCCACGCCAGCAGGTCGCGATCCGGCCGAAGCCCCTCGGCCATCGGCACGTGAAGCTCGGCCATCTGCCTCGCATAGTAGTCCCGGCCGTTGTGGGACTCCTCCTCGAGGCTCTCGCTCACCCGGAAACGGTAGTCCGGCGACACCGTGACGTGGCCGAGGTCGACAGTTGACGGATGTCGCTTCGCAGCGTAATCCCGTTCGTGATGGCGTGCTCGCCGCCCTGCCTATACGGCTTGATGTGCGCGGCCTCGAGCACGGGCAGCGAGTGCTCGCCCGTGACCGCGCACGCACGCGAGTACGCGTCGAGGACCGCGGCCCGGAAGATGTCCTGCCCTAGACGCGGCTTGACCAGCATCGCCTCGCCGAACCTCGGCGCGTCCTCCCTCACCAGCTCGGCCACCGGCGCGAGCGTGGCGTCCAGGCCCGCCACGCGCTCGAGGCACTCGGTGAAGATGCGCGGGCCTTCGCTCTGGGTGAGATCCTGCCCGCGACCGCTGACGATGTTGGGCTGCCAGTCGTTCGGCAGCGCACCCAAAGCTCGCGCGGGAAGAACACGGGCCCTGCGACCATGATGCAGCCGACGTCGTAGTCGCCGGGGCGCTCGGACAGCCCCGGGGCGAACCGGCGCCGGTACTTCTCGATGCGCGCTCGCATCTCGTCGAAGTCGCGCGCACCGTTCTTGACGCCGAACGCCTCCCACTCCGGCACCACGCTGTGCTCGGCGAGTACCCGAAGCCGGCGATCGCTTTGTGCGGCGCCTTCAGCCGGAAGAAGAACGGAGAGCACTGCCGAAGACAAGGCCAGTCTAGTCAGCCTCTGCCGGAACGACCTCTTGCGACCGGATCAACTGATTCGCGACGGCTTGGTCCAGGTCGTCAATCGGATTCGCCAGTATCGGACGCAACCACTCTGATGCAACGCTCAAAGCCCACTCGGCAGTCGACTCCGGCGTCCCGCCAACGTACCCCAAGCCAGACCGGATGGACTGCACAAAGTCGCCGACCGCGCCCTCCGCGCCCCCGTGCCATTGCAGTTCCTCCGATGGGAGGGCATCATGCCATGCCACCTCGTAGCGGTCGCGCAGGACATCAATCGCTGCGGAGTTCTGCTCCCGTTCCTTGTCCAGGTTGCAGACGTAGAGTCGTACAGCAGCCTCGTTCTGATTGGTGAATACCTTCACTCGGGCGCCCCAGGCTTCCATAGAGGACAGCGGCACGCGCATCTCGATGTAGGAACCATTCGTGTGCATCCGGATGCCCTTGTAGCCTACTGACGCCAATCCGGGCTTCACAAGCCCTAGCACAGACGCCAGGTAGTCCACCTTGTCCTGGTTGGTCTTGCCCGACTTGGGCTTGACTCCACCCTGCGGCTTGGCAGCATGGTCTGGCTGGGCGAGCACCTGGAAATCAACCTGATGACCGCCGTTAGGACCGTGCGTGAAACGAACCTTCACCAGGAAGTAGCTGATTGTCTCGGGCGAAGTCCTGTTCAAGAAATCCAATGCGGTCAGTAGCGCCACATGCCCGGACTCCGCGATCCAAACCGCGTAGCCTGGACCGTACTGGGCAAGGTACGTGACCAACTGGCCGAGATGTCTGTGGTCGGTCGCACCGTACTGGTTCTCGATGATCACTGGGAACGTGTTGCCATCTTGGTCGACTCCATCCGCCAAGATGTCCAGGCTCTTCCCCTGTACGTCGGCCTCGACCTCACGCAGAACCAGGGAATCGAGCCCAAGCGCCTGGCCAAGCATGTCGAGGTTGTTGGCAAGCCACGGTGTGAAGCCACTCGCCTCGTAGCCCACCACATCCTTTGCGGACAGCCACTCGACTGCCGTGATCTTCGTGGAATCCAACCCCGTCCACCGCCCTATCCGCTAGGAAACAAGCCTTTCGAGCTGCTCAATCGGCAGCTGACCATACTTTCGATACAGTTCAACCGTGTTGCGGGACGCGTTCGACGCGCGGTTTACGCCCGCTACAGACTTGTAGTTGCTAACCTTGGCGCTGATGTTCGTTGGATCGAGTCTAGCGACGCGAGCCATCTCGCGGCAGTACTCCGCTTGTCTCCCTCGGGGGAACTTCTCCGCCTGAAGTCGTTTGAAGATGATCAGGCATCGGATTTCGTTCTGCTCATTCCACTCAGAATCCGTCTTGTACGTCATGGCCAACTCCGTCCGTTCTCTTGCGGGACGCCCGCTCCATGCAGACTAGGTGAGACAGGTTCCACCATCTTGCGCGTTTCTCGGCACCTAGAGCCCGAAGTCGTGAGGCCCCACCGTCTCCAGCTGAATCGTCGAGGGACCGGCGTATGAGTAGTGGATGCGCCAATCTCGCGTCACGCGGCAGCGCCGCCAGGCGTCCTTCCCCTTCAGCGGCTCGTCACCCAGCCCCTTGTCCGATTGTGCCGACTTCTGGTTCTGGGTAACGCGCCCCACGATGGAGCCGACAATGCGCGGCTTCATATCCGTCGGCGCGTCTGCAAAGCAGCCAAGGAACGTGTCCGTGTAGACGAGATGGTACTGCGCCTTCCTGTCAGGATTGCCGCTCTCGAATCTGCGAATCTGCAGTTCTGCGAGCTTGGGCAGCGTGTACTCATCGGCCAACCGAACAAGGTCATCTAGGGGCAACTCGGCGAGGAACTCGTGGTAGTCATGGCACATGGGAGTGGTGCGCACGACAACGCCATCCCGGATTACAGTCGCCACTGTCTCCGTCGCGCCTCGAATGCCCAGCTGCACCATCAGGTCATCGGGTTGATCCGCTGCCCACCCAAGCAACTCGGATGTGGCTGCGAGCCAAGGGTCTTGGGTCGACCGATCGTCCATCGACGGCTGCGTTTCTGCGGGGCCAGGACGTTCTACCACCACGCTTCGCATCATGGGCATTAGGCGCTGGTAGAACAGCGGAAGCAGCCGCTGCCGACCATCGCGCTCGACAGCCCAAGCCGGAGCGTGCTCCGGGTCCCAGATCAGTGACTCAAGTGCAAGGTTGGTGAGCGCCTCATGCTCACAGCCGGCTTCGCGTGCATCTGAAAGCGAGTCCATCAAGTCCAGCCACCGATGTTCGAATGCTCGCGCGACGTCGGATTGGCGCCAACCGTCTCGATCGATGTGGAGGATCGACGGCTCCAGAATGGACAGGAGCCTCATCAGTTCCTCTCCTCGCGGCTCCGACGCTCAAGGCTCGCGCGGATGATGGCCTCCTGCTCGTCGGCGTATTGGTCGAAGAAGCCAAGCGGCCAGTTCCTGATACCGAACGTGGGGTCTATCTGCACCTCCTCGACATGCGGACCGTCAGCGGTTGGGGTGAAGAAGTAGACGGCAACGTCCTCAGCCGAGGCGGATCCCTCGACTACCCGCCGGACAATCCGGTTCACGAAATGGTCACTGTGTGTTTCGACGATGAGGGGCCTATCGCGCGAGACTGCGAGAGCAAAATCCGCGATCCCTGTCTGCACGCGAGGATGGAGATGAAGTTCAGGCTGATCGAGTATCAGAGGCGACCAGTAGCCATCGAGTCCCCGAACAAGAATCGGCAGCACTTGGCTAACGCCGTATCCGGTGTCAGCCAGGGTGACCCGGCAATCACGCGAGTATGGCGACTGCACGAGGTAGCGGTAGTCGCGCCCCTCGAGAGCAACCTGCACGTCCGGCAGACCGAGGTACTCAAGCCAGGCCGACACAGCGTCGTCGATTCCGCCTCCCATTGCGTTTCCGTCCATCTGCCGAGCACCAGGTGGCATCGGCGCAGCACTAATACGATCGCGTCGAACGGCGTATGGACCCGGTCTTTGCCTGCTCTTGCCTCTCGTCCCCGGCTCTTGGTAGTACCGCTGCGGCGCCTCGCGGGCTGGCCCCACATAGTCGAGGTGGATGAACTCCGCGGTGACCACGTCGAGCGCACACCGCAACAGTCCAACTAGGTTGTCGACGGTGGGCTCATCCTCGAACTCGCTTGGCTCGCACCACTGGTCCACAATCGCGACCTCGGCCAATTCTGAGGCGTTTCCGTCGGGTCCGAGCGTTCCCCCGGGCTGAAGCTGCAGCCCAGCGAAGTTCACCATGTTGCCGACCAGATTCATGGTCCTCATGCCGGTGCCTTCGCCGACAATCACCCGCATCAAGCCATCTCCACCTGTGACGTTGGGGTAGCCGCCGTTGTCATCGACCTTGTACTCCAACTGGAACACTCGGCGGCCGGATTGAGCTCCGTTCATCGAGATCGCGAAGCGGGACAACGACGGGGCAGCAAGAGCGGACGCAGAAGACCAACCTCGCCAACCGCGCCTCAGTTCCCCCACCTGAAATGTTCGGAACTCGAACCCCGTTGTGACTACGACTCGCTCGGTCTCAAAGAGATCCAGATCATCAGCGCTCAGTTCTATGGAAACGTTTCGATCGAGGTCATGACCAAACACTACGTCAGCGTAATCTCCGAGCACCACCGTGTCACCGCTTGTTACGAGGTCTTCATCCTGATGCTGGGCATGCTCAAGAGCCGTCTGCTTGAGCAGAAGCAGGCTCTGAATTGCGGAGCTCTTGCCGGCCGCATTGGGGCCGCAGAAGACGGTCAAGGGCTTCAGCTCGAGCGGCCCAAGATGCTCGAACGCTTTGAAGTTCCTGAGCTCGATACGCCGAAGCATCGCCATCCCCCTGTTCACGCGTGGTACTGCTCAACTCTACAGCATGTGGGAGACCCCAAGACGCAAGCGTGTTTTGGCTGATGACAATCGACCTGCCACGATCGACAAGGGGATAGCTCACATCGGCATTTCCGCAGGTAGGTGACTTCTACTGCCTTGCGTTCTGCCACGCGTCTTCCGAGCCGCTCGCGATCCGACGGTTCCCCTCGGCGATCGGCACGTGAAGCTCGGCCATCTGCCCCGCGTAACCCATAGCTCGCGCGGCAGGAACACGAGCCCGGCGACCATGATGCAGCTCTCGATGCGCGCCCGCATCTCGTCGAAGTCGTGCGCGCCGTTCTTGACGCCGAACGCCTCCCACGCGAGCCATGCCGGCAGCACGCTGTGCTTGGCGAAGTACCCGAAACCCGCAATCGCGTTGTGCGGCGCCTTCAGCCGGAAGAAGACTGCGAGGCCTGCGGCACCGCGCGGAACCCTCGCCCGCCCGACGGCTGCCAGAAGTTCACCTCGCCGATCTCCGGCTGGCTGCTCAGGAACGAGACCCAGTCGAAGTCGGTGTCGCGTAGCGCCCATGTCAGACCCCGCCGCTACAATGGCCTCAGCCTTAGGAGGGCGGTCTCATGGCGACACCCGGACTATCCAAATCGCGTTTCCAGCTTGGTCTTCAGTGCTACCGGCAACTCTGGCTCAAGAGTCACCGGCCTGACCTTGCCGACGCGATCAGCGACCAGCAGCAGCACATCTTCGACACCGGGACCGCCGTGGGCGAACTGGCGCGCGAGCGCTTCGCGCCCGGCATACTGGTGGAGGCCGACTTCATGCACTCGGCCGAGGCGCTCGCCACGACGCGCGAGCTGATGTCGAATCCGCCGGCTGCGATCTTCGAGGCAGCCTTCGAACACGGGGGCGTGTTCGTCCGCCCGGACGTGCTCACGCGCGCCGGGGACGCTTGGGACCTCTACGAGGTCAAGTCCTCGACCAAGCTCAAGCCGGAGAACGTCACCGACGTGGCCGTCCAGCTCTGGGTGCTTGAGGGCGCCGGGCTCAAGATCCGGCGCGCGTTCCTGATGCACCTCGACAGCGGATACGCCTATCCGGGCGGCGATTACGATCTCGATCGGCTCTTCGCCGCCGAAGACGTGACCGCCGACGTCCGGACATGGCAAGCGGAGATCCCTCGCTTGGTCGCGGAGATGCGGACGATGCTTGCCGGGCCCGAACCCGAACTGCCCATCGGCAAGCACTGCGACAAACCCTTCGTGTGCGCCTTCTACGGCTACTGCCACGCCTCGCTCCCCCGGCACGCCGTCACTGATCTGCCCCGGATCGGCTCGGACCTTCTCGACTCGCTGGTCGCCGACGGCATCCTGGCGATCGCCGACGTACCGCTGGCCTACCCGGGCCTCACCACAGCTCAGCGCCTCGTGTGCGAGGTCGTCCGCTCCGGCGAGCCGCGGTTCACAGGCGACATCGGTCATTCGCTCTCGGCGCTCGAATACCCCGTCCACTTCGTCGATTTCGAGACCGTCCAGTTCGCGCTGCCCCTCTTCCGGGGAACCAGGCCTTGGCAACAGATCCCATTCCAGTGGTCGGACCACGTGATGTCCGCCGGCGGCACGATCGAGCACCGGGAGTTCCTCTTCGAGGGTACCGGTGACCCGCGGCCACACTTCATCGAGAGCCTGCTGTCGGCGGTCGGAACCCGCGGGTCCATCGTGGTCTACACCTCGTTCGAGAACACCCAGCTCGCCGCACTGGCCACGGCCCTTCCCGAGCATGCTGCCGGCATCGCCGCGGTGCAGGCGCGCATCTTCGACCTCGAGCGCGTCGTGAAGGCACACGTGCAGCATCCCGATTGCTGCGGCCGGACGTCGATCAAGTACGTGCTGCCCGCTCTCGTCGACGACCTCTCCTACGAGGGTCTCGGAATCCAAGAGGGCGGCACGGCGTCTATGCGCTACGCCGCTGCGCTGGCCGGCGGACTGCCAGAAGGTGATCGCCAGCAGGTGTACGCCGACCTGCGCGAGTACTGCGCCACGGACACACTGGCGATGGTGCGCGTGTACGAGGTGCTGTCGGCGATGGCGGAGGGATAGGAGCCAAGATGAGTGTCTCGATCCGAGACCGCTACCGAGGCTGCATCGTCGGCCAGGCGGTTGGCGACGCCCTCGGCGCTCCAGCGGAGTTCCTTTCCCTTGACGAGATCCGCGCGACCTTCGGTCCCGACGGCGTGACGGACCTGGCGCCTTGGCACCGCTTCCCGGCCGGCTCGTTCACCGACGACACCCAGATGGCGATCGCGACTGCCTCCGGCACACTCCGGGCGTTGAACCGGGGTAGAGACATGGACATCTGGGACACCATCGGCGTCGTGCACGGGGCTTACGTGCGCTGGTTCGAGACGCAGACCGACCCGGAGCAGCGGCGCGCGCCGGGGCACTCGTGCCTGGGCATGCTCGGGTCGGGGCGCTATGGCGTCCTTGTCGACCGGCGCGTGGACGACGACCCGTCACCCGATATCCTCGGGCGCCCCAGCAAGGGCGCGGGCGGGATCATGCGCGCCGCACCCGCGGGGCTCGTCCTCACGTCCGATGGCGCGTTCACGTGGGGGTGCGACATCGCTGCGCTCACGCACACGCACCCGTCCGGCTACCTGCCCGCCGGGTTCCTCGCCGGAATGGTGGATCTCGCGATCCACCGCTACGACCTCGAAACGAGCGTGCAGGCGCTTAGCGCTGAACTCATCGACTGGCCGGACCACGAAGAGACACTGGCCGCCGTGCACTCCGCGCTCGAGGCCGTCGGCACCGACGCGCCGGACTTCGTGGCGATCACCCGGCTCGGCGGAGCCTGGGTGGGAGAGGAGGCGCTGGCGGTGACCCTGCTGTGCGCGCTGCGCCACCCCGACGACTGGTCCGCCGCCGTGCTGGCGGCCGTCAACCACGGCGGCGACTCGGACACGACCGGCGCCACCGTCGGCGCGCTGCTCGGAGCCACACTCGGCGTGGAGGCGATCCCCGCTCGCTGGGTCGAGCAGGTCGAGCGCCGCGACGAACTCCTCCAACTCGCCGACGACCTCTACCGCGCCTTCTGTCGGGGCCACGAGGTCAGCCGGGAGCGGTATCCGGGGTTCTGAGTGGGCATCGCATTCAACTTCATCCCAGGCACCGCTGCCCTACTGCGCAGCGGCCAATCTGCCCACCGCACGACACACAAGGTAAGTACTCGGTCAGTCCCTGTGGCTACGATTCCGCGCGGGAGAGTGATGGGCCTGCAGCGACAACCCAAGAGGGACTACGTCTTCATCGATGAGAGCGGCGATCCCGGTCACCGGTCGACCCACTTCTCGTGCATCGCGCTGCACACGACCGACGTCGGGCTCCGCGCCGTCGTGGAGTGCTTCGCCGACCTGCGCTTCTACAGACAGGTCTTCTCAGAGATGAAGAGACTCCACGAGATTCCGGCCCTTCGTCCCAAGCTCGTAGAGGTGCTTCGCGGTCTCCAAGATGCCGGGCATGTCACCTACACGATCACCTTCCTCGATAAGTCGCGGTATACAGGACGCTACCTCGACCCCGGTCACGGCACTGAGTTCCGCAACTTCCAGGCGCGACGGCTCCTGGAAGCGCACTTCAGCCACGCGGTCTCGGCAACGCCCGATCGAGAACTCGTCTTTGACCGCCACAGCCACAGCACGTTACAGCTCGCCGAGTTCGCCAGATACCTGAACAACAACAAGAATCTGCCGAGCTTCTCAGCCGTGACAGCCGTGGACAGCGGATACGTCGAGGCGGTCCAGGTGGCGGACCTGGCGCTGCGACTGTTCGGTCGTAAGTACCTCGTGAGAGACCCGGACTACTCGGACGTCAAACTCGGGTTCATTCGGTCGTGGGATATCACCGCAATGTCAAGGAGTTGGACTCCCTAGACGAGGCGGCTGCGCCGTTGACAGTCAGGGTATACTTGAACCGCTAATAGACAGGAGGACCACTGGCTCACCACGAGCCCGATGGAGCCTCCTGTTGCTTTGTGTGGAACAACCCCGACTGCGCAGCGTGGAACGCCCACGTCCACGTCTACACGAAGCTGTGTGTCAGACCGCCCTGCTACCCTCGACTCACCTCAGAAGTCTCCCTCTCGACGACGCGAGAGGGCGTGACATGGACGACGCGACCCGACGACACCGCGCGATTCCTCGGCGCCCCGGCTCCGCTCCTCCCATCGCCCGTCCATTGCGCTGTTATCCCAAAACGGGGATACTCGCATGAGCGCCCCGAATCCAAGAGACGTTGTCTGGATCGGCTCGTCACTGAGGGACGTTCGGGAGTTCCCCGAGGATGTGCGCCAGGTGATGGGATTCGCACTGTACGAGGCCCAGACAGGCGGCAAGCATCCCAAGACGACTCCCATGAAGGGGTTCAAGGGCGCCGGAATCCTCGAGGCCGCGGCAGACCACGAGGGAAGTACGTATCGCACCGTGTACACGGTGCGTTTCCAGGAGGCGATCTACGTCCTGCATGCGTTCCAGAAGAAGTCCAAGCACGGGGTCTCGACCCCGAAGGCCGACGTGGACCTGATTCTCAAGAGATACGACACGGCTGTCGCGATGCACGAGTCGTTCATGAGCCGCGGGAGAGGACGCAACGCATGACAGACATGAGCGAGGGAGATGCCGCCAGTAGCGGAAACGTGTTCGCCGACCTGGAACTGCCCAAGTCGGACGAACTCATCGCCAAAGCCGCACTCGTCCACCAGATAGCGAGCATCTCAGCGCATCGACATCTCACCCAAGCGGAGATTGCGCACATTCTGGGCACGACCCAGCCAAAGGTCTCCGATCTCCTTGCCGGGAAGCTTGCCGGATTCTCGATGGAGCGGATTCTCCGCTTCCTGAATTCCTTGGATCGGGATGTGCAGATCGTAGTCACTCCGAAACCCAGGGGTCGCGAGCACGCGACGATAACGGTCACTGACAAGCCGACACGAACTCCCGGGTGTGACAGCTAGCCGGTTCGGGCGCCCGAGCCACGCTCGTCAGCCGAGCAATCGCCCGTGCTGCCGCTGCAACGGCCCTATCGCGGCGCGCCTCTTCTGGAGCGTTCCGTGGTCATGTTCGGTAGGACTCACCGGCTACCCTCGACCCGTATTGAACGTGGTCCGGCCAGGCGCACATGTGTTACCATGGGGGGTAGCAGTTCGGTGACCAAGGTTCGACGCGGTGGATACGTCTTCCTCACCGGCAGTCCTTCACGCAAGGTGCTGCAGCTGATCCGCCAACTCGACTCAGAGGGTCTGTTGTGAAGATCCGATCGGCAAGGCCCAACAACCGAAAGCGAGCCTTCGAGGTTGTCGCAGGCGGTCGCCGGTTGGACTTCCCCTACGCCAAGACCGATCCGGTCCCCGGCACCGCCGATGCCATAGTCGAGGTGTTCGTCGACGAGGAACTCGGCCGTGAGGCCTTCACCTACAGATTGGCATCCGGTCGCGAAGGATCCGTTCATGTCGACCGGGTCCTCGAGTACCACCAAGACCCGTCCTACATGCGCGACCTTCTTCTCTACCAGCTGACCATCGAGTCGCAGAAGCGCATTGAGGACAGCCCTCTGGCCAAGCGAGAGATCATCAGGCGCCTCGGGACGTCAGCAGCCCAGTTCTACCGGCTGCTGGACCCGACCAACTACCGCAAGTCGATCGACCAGATGATCCTTCTGTTGCGAGTCCTGGACTGCGACGTGGACCTGGTCGTGCGCGATAAGACGCCGATGCCCGCGGCCGGGAAGCCGTAGACACCACGACCCGAGTTGGGCCCTCTCCTCTCACGGTCAGATTCGGGTTGGGCGTCCGAGCTACGCTCATCAGCCGACGCGCTGGTCCGGTTGTCTCTGCGCCCCAACCGCCTGCCGGTTGTCAATTGACACCTCAGCCCGCTCACTTCATTCTTGGAACCGAGAGAAGCATTGGCCAAGCGAACCTCCCACCCAGACAAGCACATCGAGGCAGCGCTCAGGTACGCCGAAGACGCTGGCTGGAGTGTGGAGAAGAGCGCCGGTGGATCGTCGCATCCGTGGGGAACGGTCCGATGTCCGCACAACAGCCGGAGTTGCCGCTCCGGCGTCTTCTGTCGGTTCAGCGTGTGGAGCAGTCCCAAGAACCCGCAGAACCACGCCAAGAAGATTCGCTCCTGCGTCGACAAGTGTGTCGTGAGGAAGCAGAAGCAACGCAGGAAGTGACGGAGGGAGGAAAGGCGTGCGGGACTACGACTTCGTTCTCAAGTTCGACCTTCCGAATGCCTCGGCCGACCCGGCGGACTTCCTCGTTGCGCTGGAGTCCGGGGGTTGCACAGACGCCCTCGTCGGAATCGGGCAAATGGGAATCGTCGGCCTCGACTTCACGCGCGAAGGCGCGTCAGCTCGAGACGCAGTGACTGGCGCGGTTGCAGACGTCCTGAGAGCGATTCCCGGCGCGAGACTGGTGGAGGCGAGTCCTGACCTTGTCGGCTTGACCGAGGTTGCGGACATTCTCGGATTCAGCCGTCAGTACATGAGGAAGCTCGCCTACGGTTCTCTGCGAACCTTTCCCGTCCCAATCCACGAGGGAAGACCGT
Source organism: uncultured Coriobacteriia bacterium (assembly GCA_963695385.1). Taxonomy (GTDB): domain Bacteria; phylum Actinomycetota; class Coriobacteriia; order Anaerosomatales; family PALSA-660; genus JANYAK01. The sequence continues at coordinate 629,971 of OY968780.1, read as the reverse complement.
CCGTGTGGCATCTGGCAACGATACTTCGCTGGGTTCAGAGCCACAGAACCCAGGATATCGACGAAGGCCTGGTTGATGTCGCCGAGCTCAACATGAACTTGAATATCGCACTCAGTGAACTTGAAGCTGATCCCGACGAGATCGAGAGACTGCGCGTGATGTTCGCGTAGCGTGGCTTCATGGCGAGGTCCTACATCCCCGCCGCCGCCTTCAGCGCCGCCACCTCGTCCGCACTCAGCGCCCGCACCTTCCCGCGCGGCAGCTCCCCCAGCTCGATCGGCCCGAGCGACACCCGCTCAAGGTGCGTCACCGGATGCCCGACGGCGCTCAACATCCGGCGCACCTGCCGCTTGCGGCCCTCTCGGATCGTGAGCTCGACCACTGCTCCCCCGCTCCGCCTGCGCACGACCCGCGCCTCACCCGGCGCGGTCATGCCGTCGTCCAGCTCCACGCCCTCGCGCAGCCTCCGCAAGTCCCCGTCATCCGGAACGCCGTCCACGGTCGCCAGATACGTCTTGCTCACGTGGTGCCGCGGATGCGTCAGCCGCTGCCCGAGTTCGCCATCCGTCGTCAGCAGCAGGAGCCCCTCAGTCGCCTGATCGAGCCGCCCGACCGGGAACAGCCCGGCCATCTCCTTCGGCATGAACTCGGCCACCGTGGGCCGTCCCTGCGGATCCTTCATCGTGGTCACGTAGCCGGCTGGCTTGTTCAGCATCAGGTAGACCGGGCCGTCGCTCAGACGCACAACCACGGCGTCCACCGCGACCTCGTCCACGGCCGGATCCACCTTCGACCCCAGCTCGGTCACCACGACCCCGTTGACGGTGACCCGCCCGGCGGTCATCAGGTCCTCGCTGCCGCGCCGAGACGCCGCACCTGCCCGCGCCAGGAACTTCTGCAGCCGCATCGGATAGACGGGTGCGGCTCCGTCGCCGGGCGCACGGCCGCCGGCGCCTCCGTCGGACGCGCCTCCGTCGGACGCGCCCCGCCCGCGCCCCCGCCCGCGTCAGTCGACGGCGAGGTCGGCGCCATCGTCCTCGAACTCCGGGCCCTCAAGTGCTGTGAGCCGGTCACGGATCGCGCTCTCGGTCTTGGGATCGGGCGCGAACTCCGTCAGCGGCGGCAGCTCGGACAGGTCCTTGAGGCCGAACTTCTCCAGGAACGTACGCGTCGTGCCGTAGAGGACGGCGTTTCCCTGGCTGCGATCGCGCCCGGCCTCCCGCACGAGTCCCTTCTCCTGCAGCGAGGCGATCACGCCTTCCGAGTTCACTCCGCGCACGGCGTTTACCCCCTGGCGCGTGACGGGCTGGTGGTAGGCCACCACCGCCAGGGCCTCCAGCGCCGCCTGCGACAGGCGCCTCGTGTCCCACGACAGGACCAGTTGCTCGATCACCGGATGGAACGCCGGATGCGTGTAGAGCCTCCAGCCGCCGGCCACCTCTCGCAGCTGGAAGCCGCGCTCGTCGCGCGCGTACTCCTCGGCCAGCGCGTGCAGCGTCTCGGTCACGTCCTTCTCGCCGATGTCCAGCAGCTTGGCCACGCGGGAGGCATGCAGCGGCTCGTCGCTGACGAACAGCAGCGCCTCGAGCGTGCCCCGCAGCGCGCGGGTGTCAGTCATCCTCGCCCTCCCCGTCCAGATGCGAGACCTCGATCTCGCCGAAGACACTCTCCTGCCGCACGTCGAGCACCCCGCGCTTGTACAGCTCCAGGATGGCCAGGAAGGTCGCCACCACGACCTCGGGCGACGCGCCGGCCTCCAGCAGCTCCGAGAACGTCGCGCGGCCTCGCTTCTGAAGCGTGCGCCTGACACTCTCCATGTGCAGTTCGAGGCTGATCGGCATCGAGGCCACGTGCTCCGCCTGCAGCAGGAACACCTCGCGCCGGCGGTCCAGATCGGCGCACAGCACCGCCAGCCCTCTCAGAGTCACGCCCTCGAGGTAGTCCGGCATGAGCTTGAGGAACTGCTCCTCGAGACCGGCGGCCCGCGGGTGCATGCGGCCCTCGGACTCCATGCGCGCGGCGAGCTCGCTGGAAGCGTTCTTGAACTGCTTGTAGGCCAGCAGCCGCTCGACCAGCAGCGCGCGGGCCTCCTCGGGGCTCATGTCGTCGTACTCGTCGAGCTCCCCGCTCGGCTCGGCCGGGAACAGCGACGCCGCCTTGATCTCGAGCAGCGTCGCCGCCACGAGAAGGAAGTCGCTGGCCACGTCCAGGTCCAGGTCGCGCATGCGCTCGATGTGCTCGAGGAAGGCATCGGCGATCTCCGAGACGGTGATGTCGCGGATGTCGAGCTTCTGGCGGCCGACGAGGTGCAGCAGCAGGTCGAACGGCCCCTCGAAGATCTCGGTCCTGACCTTGTAGGCGGCCACGGCGAGGCGCGCCTAGCCCGCGTCGAGCTTGACGAGGCGACGGACGTTGTCGACCACCTCGCGCATCACCGGCCTCGCGCGCGCGGCTCCGCCCTCGAGCACCTCCCACGCGTAGCCCGGGCGCGCGGCCAGCTGCGAGCGGCGCTCCTGGAACGCGGCCGAGGTAGGCGATCAGATCCTCGATCAGTTTCTTCTTGTGCGAGACGCACCCGCACTCGGCGCTGCGGCAGCACGCGTCCCACTCGGCGATGTCGGCCGCATCGGGGCTCACCAGCTTGTGGATCTGCTGCAGCGGACAGATGTCGGGGTCGCCCGGGTCGGTCTTCAGCTTGCGCGCGGGGTCGGTCAGCATCGCCATCACCTTGGCGCGGATCTCGTCGGGCGGGTCGGAGATGAAGATGGCGTTGCCGTAGCTCTTCGACATCTTGCGGCCGTCCGTGCCCGGGACGCGCGCGCCCTCCTTGGGAGTCAGCGCCGCGGGCTCGACCAGGTACTCGCCGTAGGTGTTGTTGAACCTGCGCACGATCTCGCGCGTGAGTTCCAGATGCGGCAGCTGGTCCTCGCCCACCGGCACGCAATCCGCGCGCACGATCGTGATGTCGGCGGCCTGCAGCAGCGGATACAGGAAGAAGCCCGCGTTGCCCAGGTCGCGATCGGTGATCTGCTCGCGCTGCTCCTTGTACGAGGGCACGCGCTCCAGCCACGACATCGGCGTGACCATCGTGAAGTACAGCGCCAGCTCGGCGACCTCGGGAACGTCGCACTGGCGATAGATCGTGCACTTGTCGGGGTCCAGTCCGGCGGCCACCCAGTCCAGGACCATCTCCTCGGTGTAGCTTCGGATCTCGGAGGTGTCGGCCCAAAGCGAGGTCATCGCATGCCAGTCGGCCACGAAGTAGAACGCGTCGAACTCCTCCTGCAGCGACAGCATGTTCTGCAGGTTGCCGAACCAGTGCCCCAGATGGAGCTTGCCGGTCGGCCGATAGCCGGTCAGGATGCGCTTTCGGGCCATGCGGACTCGGACTCCTCGCGTCGTGCGTCGGGTGCGTCAGGGTGACGTGCCCGACCATGATAGCGCAGGGGCCAGCGGACGACGCGGCCATCGACCGGGCTGCTGCTCTACCACCGGTCCCAGTGTATGAACTCGGCTCGATACCGGTCGACGGGGGGTCGCTCGCCGGTTGTGATCCCGTGGGGTGCAGCTAGACGTACGCGATGACGAACGTGCGCCTGAAGGGGAACAGCACCTGACCGTCCGCCCGAACCGTGTAGTCTCGGGCCACTCGCTCGGTCAGCATCGCAGTGAACCGCGACCTCTCCTGTTGGGTGTCCAGCGCGTCGAGGAATGGACGCAATCCTGTGCTCGAGATCCAGTCGACGATGTCCGTGGGAGACTGCATCACGTGGTAGTAGACGGTTTCCCACATGTCGATCGAGTCGGCCCAGGGTGCCAAGGCGTCGTAGTAGGCGTCGGGCTCCTCGATGGTCAGTTCCGCCAGCGCCTCTCCCATGCGCGACACCCACGCCCCGTCCCGCGCGACTTCCTCGATCAGCGAACGCACGTGCGAGTAGGCCGGGCTCGGTACCTGGAAGGCCAGCGCTCCTCCGCGAGCGACGTTTGCCAGCAGGCGCCTTGTCAGCGCGGCGTGATCGGCCGTCCACTGCAGCGCCGCGTTGGAGAACACCAGGTCGAACAGGTCACGGGCACACCATTCCTCGATGCGTCCGTCGATCCATTCGTGTTCCGGGTGTGCGTGTCGCGCCGCCGCGATCATCTCCGGAGAACTGTCCAGACCGCAGACTTGCGCGGACGGCCATCTGGACCGCAGCACCTCGGTGCTGTTGCCCGGGCCGCATCCCAGGTCGATGATCCGCTCCGGCGCGTCGAGTGCGACGCGGGAGGCCAGGTCGACCGCGGGCCGCGTCCGCTCGTCGCCGAACCGCAGGTAGTGGCCCGGGTCCCACTCGGTCATCTCGCTCAGTCCCTTCCCAGATCGAGACACCCATCTTACGCCCGGACGACCCTGTTCAGGCCCCGAACAGCCACCCCATGATGCTATACACAGTCGCGTTGAAATACGCGTGCAGAGGATCGAATCCGGTCAGCTGCGGCAGGATGAACAGCAACCCGATCAGGATCGGGAAGGAGTAGCGCTGGATGCGGTACCACGTCGGTATCGCCGATTCCGGAAGGAACGCCAGGACGATGCTGGACCCGTCGAGCGGCGGGATCGGGATCAGGTTGAAGAACATCAGGAACAGGTTGGTGAGCACGAACGTGTATCCAGCGAGCCAGACGAAACTCCCGATCGCCTCCGGGATGACTGCGGAGGAGACGCTCGCGAGCCACGCGATCCCCGCGCCGAATGCGGCCAGAACCAGGTTGGCCGCCGGACCGGCCATGCCCACGATCAGGTCGTCGCGTCTGATGTTCTTGAAGTAGTGGGGGTTGTACGGCACCGGCTTCGCGAAGCCGAAGATCGGCATGCCGGCGAAGAACAGCAGCAACGGGAGCACCACCGTGCCGAACGGGTCGATGTGCTTCAGCGGGTTGAGCGTGAGCCTGCCGGCATCCTTGGCGGTCGGATCCCCCAAGCGGTACGCGGCGTAGCCGTGCATCACCTCGTGCAGGGTGATGGAGGGCACGAGCAGCACCAGCCACATGATCGTCTGCGGGTTGAAGTTCAAGCGGGATCCTTTCCAGCGCGAGGGCGGGACCGCGGGGCGCCAGTCGGGAACCGCGCGGGTCGGCAGCGTCAGATGCCGAGGATGAGTCGCAAGACAGGATCCACCGTGTGACGGAAGTACCAGTCCAGCGGGTTCAGGCCTGAGGCCGGCAGGAAGAAGGAGGCGAAGATGACTGCGAGCACGATCCAGATCCCGACCTGCTCGACCTGCGCGTAGACCCGCATCCCGGCATCCGAGAGGAAGATCGGTATCACGCGCGAACCGTCAAGCGGCGGGATGGGGATCAGGTTGATGAACATCAGCAGGAGATTGACCATACAAAGCAGATACAGCGCCGCCAACACCCAGTACCCGACGGGGTTCACGAGCCTGCCCGGGATCCCACCGCTCATCCGCACTATCAACCCGGACACTGTGGCCAGCACCAGGTTCGTGGCCGGACCGGCCAGCCCGACGAACAGCATCCCCGAGCGCAGGTTCTTGTAGTAGCGGGGGTCGAGCGGCACCGGCTTCGCGTACCCGAAGATCGGCCCCCCCACCAGCGCCATGATCGCCGGCAGCATGATCGTGCCGACGGGATCGACGTGCTTCAGAGGGTTCAGCGTCAGCCTTCCGGCGTCCTTGGCCGTGTGGTCACCCAGAAGGAGCGCCACGTAGCCGTGAGCCACCTCGTGGAACACGATCGACGGGATCGCCATGGCGAAGAACAGCAGCTTGACGGGGAAACTGGTGAGATCCACGGGCCTCGAGCTCCTCTAGCGGGGTACCGTGTCGGCTCGCGCCACCAGCCTGCGCAGATTTGCGAGTTCGGCCTCGCGGCCGACGGCGCGACCGTCCAGCAGGTCGGCCAGAGCCTGCGTCAGGATAGCAGAGAAGACGGGGGACGGCTCCAAGCCGAGGCTCAACAGATCGTCGCCGGTCACGGCGGAGCTCACCCTCGACAGTACCGTCAGGTACCTGTCCACGCGCTCGCGCACGAGCTCGTCACCGAGCGCGCGCAGGACCACGATCGTCTCGGGCTTCAGAGCGTGCAGCATGGAGTGGAGGCGGCTGTCGCGCACGGCCCGCTTGGATCGCAGAGCGCGCAGCACGGCCTCGCCGTGGGTCGCCGCCTCGACGGCCGGACCCCCGTTGTCTCGCCCGAGGCGCAACCACAGCGCCCACCGATCCACGTCGTGCGCGGCCCCGCGCCATGCGAGGGCGGCGAGCAGGAGCGCCATCCGCCTGGGCTGTCGGCCCGGCGCCCGCGGCGTCGAGGGCAGCGCGGTCTCGACCACGTCGACCTCGGCCAGCGCCGCATCGGGCTCGACCGACGACGGCAGCAACCCGGTCAGCGCGCCCAGCTGGAGAAGGCGATGCAGCGGCTTCGAAGCAGGCTCCTCCTCCAGGATGGCGAACAACTCCTGCCGGATCCGCGCCCCCGAGAGGTCCTCGAGCAGGCCCATCTCGACCGCGTGCCGGGCCAGCTGCTCCGTGGACGGCTCGAGATGGAAGCCGTAGCGGGACTCGAACCGGGCGGCGCGCATGACCCTGGTAGGGTCCTCGACGAAGGACAGCGAGTGCAGCGCCCTGATCGCGCCCTTCTCCAGGTCCCTAAGCCCTCCGAACGGATCGGCGATGGCGCCGAAGCAATCGGGGTTGATGCACGCGGCCATCGCGTTTATCGAGAAGTCGCGCCGGAGGAGGTCCTGTCGCAGCGATGAGCGCTCGACGGTGGGCAGCGCGCCCGGCCGCGTGTAGTACTCGGTGCGGGCGCTCGTCACGTCCAGATGCATCGTGTGCGAGAGCACCAGGACGGCCGTGCCGAACCGCCTGTGAACCTTCACGTAGCCGCCCAGGGACCTCGCGGCCTCCTCGGCGAAGGCGATGCCGTCGCCTTCCACCACGACGTCCACGTCCAGGTTGGGACGGCCCAGCAGCATGTCGCGGACGAACCCGCCGACGACGTGCGCGCGGACCCCGCTGCTCTCGGCCAGTACGCCCACTCCCCGGACCGCCTCGCGCACCTCGGCCGGGAGAAGGGACGCGATGGACTCGAGGAACCGTCCGCTCGCCTCGCCGCGCGCCTTCGGCGCTCCCCTGTCGAGGTAGGCGTCGCCGTGCTCGGCGCGCAGGACGTCCTTTCGCGTGACGATCCCCACCAGCCGCCCGCGCTCCACGACCGGGACGCGCCCGATGTTCTCGCGGGTCAGCAGCCGCTCGAGCTCCACGAGCTCCGCCTTGGGTCCCACCGTGAAGATGTCGCGGGCCATGAATCCCTTCACGGGGGCATGCGACAGGCCGTGCCTCACGGCCTTGTCGACGTCCTTGCGGGTGACGATCCCCACGATCTTCGCGTCGTCCACGACGGGGAGGGCGCCGTGACCCCACCGCAGCATGAGGTCCGCGGCCTCGTTCATCGTGGTCTCGGACGACACGGTCCGCACCGGCCGCGACGCGATGTCCGCTGCCGTCAGCGGATGCCGGATCTCGGCCTCGAGCGCCACCCGGAGGCGAGCGAGCACCTCTGCGGTGTCGACCCCCTTCAGGGATGCCGACGCCGCCTGCGAGTGCCCGCCCCCGCCCAGGTGCGCGAGCACGGCCCCGATGTCGACCTCCGCGAGCCGGCTGCGCCCCACCACGTGGACCCGCCCCGGCATCGTCACGACCGCGACCGCGACCCGCTGGCCCATGTCCTCGACCAGGTAGTGCGTGGCGACGCTGGCCGAATCGACGTAGACGTCGGAAGAGACCGCGCCTACCGCTACCGACTGTCCGTGGATGTCCCAGACCTCCAGGTCGCGGGACATCGCGTCGAGCAGCGCCCGTTGCTCGGGGGTGAGCGGGCGCGAGAGGAACTGGTTCACGACCTCCATGTCGGCGCCGGCCGACATCAGGAACGCGACCGCTTCGGCGTCCTGAGCCGTGGTGCCCGGGTACGTCAGCGACCCGGTGTCCTCGTGGATCCCCAGCAGCATCAGCGAGGCCTCCAGGGGCGTCAGCGAGATGCCCCGCTCGCGGATCTCGCGCACGATGATTGTCGTGGTGGCGCCCACCTCCTCGGAGCGGTCATCGCCGCGGGTGACGTCGCCTGCCATGGCCGGGTGGTGATCGTAGATCACCAGCTCGACGTCGCCGTCCAGCGCCACAGGACCGAGCTCGCCTATCCGTCCCGCGTCCCGCGTGTCCACCATCACGAGGCGGCCGATGGAGGCGAAATCCAGCCCCTTCAGGTCGGCGAAGTCCAGGAACCCTTCGTGGAGGTTGTGGAACTCGCGCACGTTGACGTTCTGCGTTCCCAGGAAGACGCCCCTGGCGCCCGGGAACACCTTCGTCGCGGCCACGGTGGACGCATACGCGTCGAAATCCGGGTTCGCATGGCCGACGGCGATCGTGATCGCGCCTTTGCGCTCCACGGCTGCCTCCGGTCTACAGCTCGTGGAAGAGCACGGGCGGGCTCACGGACACGTCGACGATGCGCACGGTCTGCATGAACCTCGCCTCGCCCATCGCTATCAGTTCGTCCGAAGCCGCGTGCAGCGTGGCCAGAGGCGTACCCGCCTCCACCCGGTCGCCGACCTTGGCGTGCAGGACAAGCCCCGCCGCGGGGTCGATGGCCTCGTCCTTGGTCGCGCGTCCCGCACCCATGACCATGGCCGCCCGTCCGACTCCCTCGGAGTCGTAGTGCGCGATCCACCCGGCCGAGGGCGCGCCCACCGTGCGTGTCACGGGGGCGTGCGGGAGCACCGAAGGATCGTCGATGACGCCGGCGTCCCCACCCTGCGCCTGGATCCACTTGCCGAAGCACTCGATCGCCCGCCCCGTCCGGATCGACTCGCGCAGCAGTTCGCGCGCGCCCTTCTCCTCCGTGGCGCGACCGCCCAGGACGAGCATCTTGGCTCCCAGCGCCACGCACAGGTCGGTGAGGTCCTTGGGCCCGTCCCCCTGCAGGGTGGAGATGGCTTCCCGCACCTCGAGCGCGTTGCCGACCGTGTGCCCCAGCGGCTGGTCCATGTCGGTCATGACGCACACTATCCGCCGCCCGAGAGCGGCGCCGACGCGCTCGAGCTCGCGAGCCAGCCTGCGGGCGTCGGCCTCGGTCTTCATGAACGCGCCCGATCCGACCTTGACGTCCAGCACGATGGCGTCCGCCCCTCCGGCGACCTTCTTGCTGACTGATCGAGGAGACGATCAGGGGCACGGACGGGACGGTCCCGGTGACGTCGCGAAGCGCATACATCTTCTTGTCGGCCGGGTCCACGTCGGGTGACTGCGCGATCACGGCCAGGCCGATGTCGCGGACCTGGGAGACGAACGCGTTCGACCTCGAGTTCCACCCGGAACCCCGGTATCGACTCCAGCTTGTCCAGCGTGCCTCCCGTATGCCCCAGTCCCCGGCCGCTCATCTTCGCGATCGGGACACCGCAGCTGGCCACCAGAGGCGCCAGCACAAGCGTCGTCTTGTCGCCGACGCCGCCGGTCGAGTGCTTGTCGACCTTGGTTCCCGGCACGCTCGAGAGGTCGATCATCCGGCCCGAGCGCGCCATGGCGTCCGTCAGCCACACCGTCTCGTCCTCGTCCAGGCCGTTCAGATACGCGGCCATGAGCCACGCGGACATCTGGTAGTCGGGCATCGCACCGGACACGAACTCGTCCACGACCCGCACGAGCTCATCCGGCGTGTGCTTGCCCCGGTCCCTCTTAAGTTCGATCAGCTCCTCGATCGAGCGCGTCCCGCCCTCATCACCCGCCACCGCGCACCTCGCTCAGGAAGGATGTGCCCCGGCCGCAGCGGCCGGCGAGGTCGTAGAAGTCCAGCACCGTCTCGCCGACGTCGGCGAACGTCGAGCGCGTGCCCAGCGGCACTCCTGCGTCGATGCCCTTCATCTTGGCGATCAGCGGTGTGTGCTCCCGCGTATGGTCGGTGCCCGGGGTCGTCGGGTCGCAACCGTGGTCCGCCGTCACCACGAGCAGATCGCCGGAGATCATCGCGTCGAGCAGCTCCGGGATCCGCCGGTCCACCGCCTCCAGCCCTCGCGCATAGCCTTCGACGTCGTTTCGGTGACCCCATACCATGTCGAAATCGACCAGGTTGGCGAACACGAACCCCGGCTCGCTCGAGGCGACCCTGGCGACCAGCTTGTCGAACCCGTCCATGTTGTCGGTCACGTGCGGGCTCTCGCAGATCCCCCGCCACGCGAAGATCTCGCCGATCTTGCCGACGCCGAAGCACTCGACGTCCCACTCGGTGAGAACGTCCAGGACCGTGGGCTCCGGGGCCTCCAGCGCGAAGTCCCGGCGCCGGTGCGTCCTGGAATAGACCCCGTCGACCGGTCCCACGAACGGGCGGGCGATGACGCGCCCTACCGCGTGCTCGCCCACTACCACGCGTTCTCGGACAGCCTCGCAGATCCGGTACAGCTCCTCGACCGGGATCACGTCCTCGTGGGCGGCGATCTGGAACACCGAGTCCGCTGAGGTGTAGACGATCGGCTTGCCCGTGCGCACGTGCTCGTCGCCCAGGTCCTGGATGATGACCGTTCCCGAGGCGGGGCGGTTGCCCGAACCATCCCAGCCCGGTCTCCTTCTCGAAGGACTCCATGAGCTCAGCGGGGAAGCCATCCGGGTACGTGGGGAACGGGCTGCTCGAGGCGCATCCCCATCATCTCCCAGTGCCCGGTCGTGGTGTCCTTGCCGGCGGACGCCTCGGCGTTGCGGCCCCAGCAGGCGGACGGATCCGTCACGGGTGGCACACCGAGGATGGAGGTCACGTTGCCAAGCCCCATGGCGCCGAGGTTCGGCATGGCCAGGCCCCCGGCCACCCGTGCCGTGTTCCCGAGCGTGTCGGCACCCTCGTCTCCGTAGGAGGAAGCGTCCGGCAGAGCCCCGCAACCGACGCTGTCCAGCACCAAGACCACCGCGCGCGACCTCCGCGACTTCGGCATGCACCCTCCCATACGTCAGACGATCCCTCAGCGCGTCCGCGCAGATCCCCGCCGAGAGACGTCCTAGACGACCCTGCTCATCTCTTCGAGGCTGGTCACGCCCTGCGTGACCTTGTCGAAAGCGTCCTGAGCCAGAGTCCTCATGCCGTGCTCCACGGCAAGCTCGCGCAGCTGGTCGGCCGGCGCCTCGCGAAGGAACAGCTTGCGAAGGTCATCGTCCATGACCATCACCTCGAACAGTCCCACTCTGCCCCGATAGCCGGTCCCGAGACAACTGTCGCAGCCAACAGGGCCGTACGTCTGGGCTTTCGCGGCCCTCTTCGCATCCATACCCAGCCACACCAGCGCGTCCACGGGTATGTCGACGGGTCTCTTGCATCGCGAGCACAACTTGCGCGCCAGCCGCTGCGACACCACGGCCAGCAGCGCGGACGAAGTGATGAATGGCGCCACCCGCATGTCCACGAGGCGCGTCAACGCTGACGGGGCGTCGTTGGTGTGTATGGACGACAGAACGAGGTGACCCGTGAGCGCGGCCCGGATGGAGGTCTCCGCGGTCTCGGGGTCCCGGATCTCTCCCACCATCACCACATCGGGGTCGGAACGCAGGATCTGGCGCAGACCGGAGGCGAAAGTGAGGCCGATATGGTTGTTCACCCCGATCTGCGTGACGCCAGGCAACTGGTACTCGATCGGCTCTTCGATGGTGATGATCTTGCGCGAAGCGTCGTTGATGCTGGTCAACGCCGCATACATCGTCGTGGACTTGCCCGATCCGGTGGGACCGGCGACGAGGATCGCTCCATAGGGGCGCGACAGCATCGACTGCAGAACGGAGAGGTGATCCGCCCCCATCCCAAGATCCCCGAGGTCGAGCGGAGTGACGTCCTGGTTCAGTATCCGTATCACGATCGACTCGCCGTAGGGCGTGGGCAGCGTCGCGACGCGGAAGTCGACCTCGCGTCCTTCGAGCACCACCCGTATCCGCCCATCCTGCGGCCGGCGGCGTTCCGCTATGTCCATGTCACTCATGATCTTGATGCGCGAGGTTATCTCCGCCCGGGTGCCGCGGGGCAGCCTCATCACCTCGTGCATCACACCGTCCACCCGATAGCGGATCACAACATCCTTGGCCATCGGCTCGAAGTGGATGTCGCTGGCGCGATCGGTGACGGCCTCGTGGATGATCTGGTTGACCAGGCGCACCACGGGAACATCGCCGCCGGTCACGATGCCCTCGTCAAGACCGCCCTCGACTTCGACGTCACCGGTCATCGTGCTGGCCCGGATCACGTCCTCGAACGCGTCATGCGGGGACATGTACCTGTCCACGGCGTGGCGGACCTGGCCCTCCGTGGCGACGAGCACCTCCGCCTTGCGGCCGGTGCGCACTTCGACCTCGTCGATCGCCTGGATGTCCAACGGGTCGGCCATCGCCACCACGATCCGGCCGTTCTTGTAGCCGACCGGGAAGATGAGCCGGCGGCGTGCGACGCGCTGTGGGATCAGAGCGGCAGCGTCCCGGTCGATGGGATAGGATCCCAGGTCGACGCGGTCGAGACCCTTCTGCTCGGCCAGCGCGTCGGCCAGCTGCTCCTCGGTGAGCACGCCCTGCTTGACCAGGGTGGCCCCGAGCTTGCCCCCGGCACGTCGCTGCAGGTCGAGGGACTCCGCGAGCTGCTCATCCGAGACGACGCCCGCCTTGACGAGCATCTCACCCAGCTTCTCGCGCGAGTAGCCCATCGCTACGAGTTCCTTCTGGCCAGACCGAGCACCCACTCCACCGCGAGCAGCACCAGGACAGTCGCCGTCGCATCCACGTCGAGGATCCCGCCGTACGGCGTCTTGATCGGCTCCAGGTTCAGCGGGAGAACTACCAGCTTCGAGATCGACAGAATGCCCTTGCCCCAGTCGGTCGACGACGCCCTTCCGAAGAACGAGACGATCAGGTGCGCCACGCACGCAACGACCAACACCATGAGAACGTCCATGAGGATCGTGACGACGATTGACACTGGGGATCGCTTGGCTGCAGAAGGCATGTTCCCCCTAGGGCGATCCGGCGGGCTACCGGCTGCCATTATCCCCGAAAACGAACGCAACAAGGACGAGCCCCACTCGGAGGCCAATCACAGAAGATCCCCTGCCGTGCGAAAAGGTTCCCCGTCGTGCGAAAAGTCAGCGCAGTGAATCGGAGATGATGCGCCCGATCATCTTGCGCGCCACGTCTTCCGACGTGATCTCCGAGGATGCGATCAGGTCACGACCCATGGCGACGCGTTCGTCGCGCGTGTCCGGTGAGTCGGCCAGAACGCGCCTGACGCGCTCCATGAGCTCGACGGTCACGCCCTCTACAGGGTGCACCCAAGGAACGGCAGCGGAGCCGCTCTCGGACTGCAAGTAGGACAGCGCCCGCCGCACCTGTTCCTCGGAGATTATCATGCTCCGTTTATCGGCACCATAAGCGACGGCCTTGACGGCTTCATGGACGAATCAGCCGACCGTGTCGCCCGATCCCGAAGGAGCCGATCCTGCCCCGGGAAAAGGTTGAGCCTCAAGGCCGGCACCTTGAGGCTCAGGGGCAGGAGCGTTGCCGAGGCAACGTTCTTGTAGTCAGTCTAATACTAGTAGCTGCCCCAAATCAAGACCGCTTGTGAATGCAATCGCGAGCCTACTCGATCGACCCATGCGAGGGGAGGAAGGCCGACCGGGTCCACCGGGATCAGACGTCGCCGCGACCCGCCATGCGCGTTCCAGAGGGATCGCGCCGCATGTCCTTCTTGCCCAGGGCCGCGAGATCGCGGTGGTAGAAGGTCATCTCGTACTGACCCGTGTGCTGCAGCGCATTCGTCGGACACTGTTCCGCGCACAATCCGCAGTAGCAGCACTTCGTCAGATCGAGATCGTAGCGCGTGACCTGACGGCCTCCGGGATCGTCCACCCGCTCGACCTGGATCGCGTAGTCCGGACAAGTGCGGGCGCAGAAGGTGCACCCCACGCACACGTCGCTCTGGCACCTCAGGCACCTGGCGGCCTCGGCGAGGGACTCGGCCGTCCCCAGCCCCTGTTCGACCGTACGGAAGTCGTGCCTGCGCTCGTCCGGCGGCGTCACCGGCATCACGGCCCGACGCCGGTCGTCCGCGACACCCTCGAGGTAGGCGGCACCGTACTTCTCCACGACCGGGACCGGCCTGGCGACCCGGTCGTCCTGGACCGATTGGCGCCTCAGATGCCGCAGGATGGAGGTGGCGACCTCGTGCCCGGTCGCTATCGAGCCGATGCACGAGCCCGGGCCGGTCACGACCTCGCCGCACGCGAACACGCCCGGCATGGATGTGGTGAACACCGAACCGTCGACGACGAGGTTGCCGCGCTCGTTGATCTCGACCCCGCTGTCGGCGAGCAGACCCTTGAGGTCGGACGCCTGACCGATTGCGAAGACGACCACGTCGCATGGGAAATCCGTGAGATTGTCGCCGAACTTGGGCGAGAACCGGCCGGTCTCGTCGAACACGGACAGGCACTCGCGCATGCGTATCCCGGTCACGGCGCCGTCCTTGACCAGGACCTCCTCGGGACCTATCGAGCAGGTCATCACCACGCCCTCGTCCAGCGCCTCCTCGATCTCCCACGGATGCGCCGGCACCTCGTCCGGAGCCTCCAGCGACGCGAGCTGGACCTGCGTGGCGCCCACGCGCAGCGCGCAGCGGGCGACGTCGACCGCGACGTTGCCGCCGCCGACGACGAAGACACTCTTGCCGCGGACGTTCGCGTCCTGGTGCAGGTTGGCGTCCCGGAGGAACGGCAGCGCCACGCGCACGCCCTCGGCGTCGTTGCCCGGGACCGGGACGAGTCGGGAGACCTGCAGCCCGGCGGCGATGAGCACCGCGTCGTGATCGTCGATCAACGTGTTGGCCGAGATGTCGCGCCCGATCTCGACGTTGCAGCGCAGGTCCAGGCCCATCCGCACGAGGTCGTCGATCTCGCCGTGAAGCACCTCGCGCGGCAAGCGGTACGCCGGCACGCCCGTGTACAGTGCGCCGCCGGGCTTGTCGTTCTTCTCATACATCGTCACCCGGTAGCCGGCGCGCATCAGGTCGTAGGCAGCAGCCAGCCCGGAGGGCCCGGCGCCCACTATCCCGACGGTCTCCTTCTGGGTCACCGGCAGCGGGGCTACGCGCTCGTGCCGGACAGCCTGGTAATCCTCGTAGGCACGGCGGTGCAGCGGCCGGATGGCGATCGGTTCGTCGTAGAGGTTGCGCCTGCACGCTGTCTCGCAGGGATGGTGACATATGCATCCGAGTGACCCGGGCAGGATGTTGCGATCCCGCACGAGCTCGTAGGCCTCGGCGCTGCGCCCGTCGGCCATCAGGTAGTTCTGGCCGCGCGCGTCGACGCTGCCGGGGCAGCTGCCCGTGCATGGAGCGAGGCGGTCGCCGCCGAGCAGGTCCGCCACCATCCCGTTGTAGGCATCGGACGGAGCGTCAAGGAGTGCGACGTCGTCCGAGCCCAGGATCCCGCGCAAGGCGAGCGGGCCGCGCCACCTCCGGGAGAGGACGACCTTCTCGAACGGATAGCGGATCGTGACGGGCTTCGTGCCGACAGCGCGCTTGCCCGTGAGCCCCAGGCCGGTGAGCAGCGACGTCCATGCATCCAGGAATCCCGATGCCCCGGGCTTGTCCGTGTCGGTGATGGAGTACTCGCCGGGAGAGATGTTCCGACGCTCTAGAGCCATGCCGCCACCACCCCAACGACTGCGAGCTGCACGAGCGCGATAGGCGTGAGCACCTTCCATGCGACCGACATGAGCTGGTCGGCTCGGAAGCGTGGGAAGGTCCACTTCGCCCAGATGATCGCAACGCACAGCACGATGCCCTTCAGGAGCAGGACGACGAATCCTGCCGGTCCCGCCACGGCGCCGAGAATCGGCAGGCTCGTACCCCCGAGGAAGATGGCGGCCCCGAACAGGCTCGCCGAGAGCATGGCGCCGTACTCGACCATCATGAATACCGCAAACCGGATACCCGTGTACTCCGTGAGATAGCCCGCCACGAGCTCGGACTCCGCCTCGGGAAGATCGAACGGACCGCGGTTCATCTCGGCGATGGAGGACACCACATACACCACGAACGCCGCGGCCAGCAGAGGCAACCACCACCAGCGCCATTGCGACATCATGGTGAGGGGGCTCATCGAGCCCGCGAGCACGACCACGCTCAGTACCGAAAGCGTACGCGGCACCTCGTAGCTCACCATCTGCGCAGCGCCTCGAATCCCGCCCATGGTGCTGTAGGTGTTGCCCGATGACCACCCGGCGATCAGCACGCCGATCACCGAGATCGACGGGACGGCGAGGTAGAACAGCGCACCGACCGAGCTGGCCGAGGCAGCCCAGCCCACCGTGAGCGGAATGACCAGGAACGACAGGGCCAACGGCACGAATACCACCACGGGCGCCCACAGGAACAGCTTCGCATCAGCCAGCCTGGGAATCACGTCTTCCTTGAGCAGGATCTTGATCATGTCGGCCACAGTCTGCAGGAGGCCGAATGGCCCCGCCTCCTGCGGTCCGAACCGCATGTGGATCCGAGCCGCGATCTTGCGCTCCACCCAAACCCCGATGACGGCCGAGATTGCGATTGCCGCGGCCCCACCGAGACCGCCGGCCACGCCCCACAGCAGTCCGGCATTGGCGGTCATCTGTCCACCTCCCCGAAGACCGGGTCCAGCGACCCGAAGATCATTACCATGTCCGCCATCGTGTGACCGGGAGCCAGCAGCTTCATCAGCGCGAGATTGCTGAATGCGGGAGAGCGGAACTTGACCCGGTAGGGCCGCGGTGACCCGTCGGACACGACGAACACGCCGAGCGTCCCCTTCGACGACTCGATCCTGTCGTATGCGTCCCCCGGCTTCGGAGCGAGTAGCCGAGGCAGCCCCTCGGCCTTGATCGGGCCCGGCTCGATCTGATCGAGAGCCTGCTGCACGATGCGGCACGACTCGATCGATTCCCACAGACGGCAGTGCGCCCTGTCGTAGCAGTCACCGTGGTCGCCCAGCGGGACGTCGAAGTCGAACCGCGGATACACGGAGTACGGATCGTGCTTGCGCAGATCCCAGGCTACACCCGAACCTCGTGCCGTCGGTCCCGAGGCGCCCCACGCGACGGCATCCTTCGCCGACAGCACGCCCACGCCGCGCATGCGCCCGCGGGCGATGTAGTTGCCGAAGAAGAGCCTGTCCATCTCCCCGATGAGTGCGGGCAGCTTCGCCACGACCTCGCGACATGACTCTATCCAACCGTCAGGCAGGTCCCTCGCCACACCGCCCGGCCTCACGTAGCTGTAGGTGAGCCGCGATCCGCAGAGTTCCTCGAAAAGCTCGATGATCCTCTCTCGCACGTCGAAGCCCCATATGAACAGCGTGGATGCTCCGGCGTCTCCTCCAGTCGAGCCGATGGCGATCATGTGAGCGGCGATCCGCTGAAGCTCGCACGTGATCACTCGGATGTACTCGGCGCGCTCCGGGACCTCGATTCCAGCCAGGCGCTCCACCGCGCGACTGTAGGCCCAGTTGTTGTACATCGAGCCCACATAGTCGAGCCTGTCCGTCAGGGGGACCACTTGGAGGTAGGTCCTGTTCTCGCACATCTTCTCGATCCCGCGATGCAGATATCCGATGACGACGTCCACGTCTGTGATGACTTCGCCATCGATACGCGTGACCACGCGACACACGCCGTGGGTCGACGGGTGTGACGGACCGACGTTGACGACAAGCTCGTCGATGGCGCGCCCGGACTCGTCGATCACCGATGTTCGGCTCTCCACCTCTATAGGCACCGCGTCACCCCCCTTGCGTACACGTCGTGTGTCGGCACACGCATGATTCCGGCATCAGATGTAGTCCGGCCTCTTGGTGACACGATCGTCCTCGTAGTCTTTTCGCAGGGGATACCCCTCCCACTCGGGAGGCAGAAGCATCCGCCGCATGTCCGGATGACCGACGAACTCTATCCCGAACATGTCGTAGACTTCGCGCTCATGCCAATTCGCGGCCGGCCACACGTCGCAGACCGAACGCACCTTCGGGTCGCTCCTCGGCACCGCACACCTGAGCGACATGCCCGCCAGGATCTCGGAGGACTCGAGCCGATACACGAGTTCGAACGTCTCGCCTCTGTCGACGGCGGTGACCATGTCGAGCCTGGAGAATCCCAGATCCCGCATGTCGAGGGCCGCCGCGTGAAGATCGGCGGAATCCACCCACAGCACTCCGTCCCCGAACTCGGTCGAGAAGAGCGGACACAGGGCCGGATAGCGCTCGCACAGATGATCGCGCAGTGCCTGGATGTTCACAGCGCCGATCCCCCCTTGCGCGCCGGAGACGTCGGGGAGCGGACGCCTGCCGGCGCGGCATCCCTTGGGTCGACAGCGGCCCCCCGGCCCGCTCCGGGGAGCGTCATCTTCCGCGGATGGGAATGACCCTCCGCGATCGAGCGCGAGCGTATCAACTCTCTCAGCTGGAGCACCGCGTCGATCATGGCCTCGGGACGCGGCGGACAGCCGACCATGTAGACATCCACCGGCATGAACTCGTCTATGCCTCGCACCACTGAGTACGAATCGTGGTAGAAGATCCCGCCGGATACCGCGCAGTTACCCATTGCGATGACGTACTTGGGCTCCGGCATCTGGTCGTAGAGCTGCCGGATCGCGGGGGCCATCTTGCGGGTCACCGTTCCGGCCACGATCATCACGTCGGTGTGACGTGGGTCGGGGCGCGGGAAGACGCCCAGCCTGTCGATGTCGAACTTAGAGAAGGAATTCGCGATGAACTCGAACGCGCAGCAGGCCGTCGCCATGGGCATCACCCAGAGAGACTGACCCCGAGACCAGTTGATGAGCGCGTCGACGCTGGTCAGCATGATCGGAGCGCCGGACAGCATCTTGCCGACCTTGTCTACAAGTGCCACTGCAGCGCCCCCTTCCGCCAAGCGTACACGAGCCCGAAGGCGAGAAGGGCCGTGAAGATGCCGATCACACCGAGCGCCGCGATGGAACCACGCAACCGGCTCGCGACCGCGAAGAGCAGGACCGACTCGGCGTCGAAGATGACGAACGCCACGGCGATCGTGATGAAGCGAAGCCTGACCCGTACGTTGGCCTGACCCTGTTGAGGCATGCCGCACTCGTACGGTTCGAGCTTCGCCGTGTTCGGGTCGCTCGGAGACAGAAGCCTGTTCATGCCGAACACCAGGCCGGTGAACGCCACCGCAGCCAGTGCGGCCCCCGTCACGAACATCACGGACCCCCATGAAACCAACTGCAGCGCCTCCCCGGTAGCGTGTCACCCGCGCACCTGTGCGTAGCCGAAACGCGCGATCGTGCGAGCCAGCCCCAGATTCCTTCGCGACTACACGGCGTCGCATAGGTCAGTGATTCGGCGAAACCTCTCCATTCCCTGCACGAGCAAAGGCGAGTTCGCGGGCCGCGCATGCCCCATCAGCGAGCCTCGTCACGCGCGCGCCTTCAGGGGCGCCGGATCACCCTTGCGTAACGGCGCTTGCCGACCTGCACTACCTTGCCGGCGACCGCGTCGGGACTCGCGGAGTAGCCTCCCGAGGCCAGAGCCTCCCCCTCGATGCGCACCGCTCCCTGATCGATCTGGCGCCGTCCTTCGGACGCCGACTCGACGAGGCCCAGCTGCTTCAAGAGCCCCGGGATGTAGACCGGGTCCTCGAGGCTCAAGGAGACCTCCATCACATCGTCGGGTGCCTCGTGACGCTTGAAGACCCGGTCGAATGCCGCCTCGGCTTCCGCCGCGGCCTCCCTGCCGTGATAGAGGGAGACGATCTCGCGCGCGAGTCGCCGCTTGGTCTCGTTCGGATGGCGAACGCCGGACGCTAGTTCCGCCTCGATGCCGTCGATCTCGTCGGCGGGCAACGCCGTCGTCAGCCGGAAGTACTTGACCGTCAGCGCGTCCGGGATCGACATCACCCTGCCGAACGCGTCGTCGGGCGCGGTCGTCAGACCGACGTAGTTGCCGTACGACTTGCTCATCTTCTGGACTCCGTCGGTGCCCTCCAGGAGCGGCATCGTCAGGCACACCTGCGGCTCGACGCCGAGCTTCTCCATCAGCTCCCGCCCTGCAAGCAGGTTGAAGAGCTGGTCGGTCCCGCCTATCTCCACGTCGGCGGAGATCGCGACCGAGTCGTACGCCTGCATCACCGGGTAGAGGAACTCGTGCAGCGAGATCGCGTGCTGCTTCGTGTAGCGCTTCGAGAAGTCATCGCGCTCGAGGATCCGGGCGACCGTGAACATGCTCGAGTACTTGAGAATGTCCCGAAGGTCGAGCTTGCCGAGCCACTCGGAGTTGTACCGAACCTCCGTGGCGTCCCGGTCCAGGATGAGGAACGCCTGGTCCGTGTACGTGGCCGCGTTCGAGAGTATCTCCTCGAGAGTCAGCGCGGGCCTGGTGGCGCTGCGTCCCGACGGATCCCCGATCAGCGAGGTGTAGTCGCCGATTATCAGGACGACCTGATGCCCGAGGTCCTGGAACCTGCGCAGCTTGCGCAGCGGGACTGCATGGCCCAGGTGCAGGTCGGGCGCCGTGGGATCGACCCCGAGCTTGATGCGCAGAGGCCTTCCGAGACGCAGCCTCTCCTCCAGCGCCTGAGGCGTGTGGACGGCCGCGACACCGCTCGTGATCTCGTGGAGTTGCTCTTTCGGGGACAGCACTCTGTTCGAGGTACCTCCTCGAGTAGGTCTAGGACTCCCGCCTGGGTCAACGGTGCGATGACACCCGACGGCTGGAAGCGCCGTTCGCGGTTCCCGGAGGTCATACTAGCACGGCCCGAGCTCGCTCCCGGTCCCCCCGAGAAGCCTCCCGGACCGGGTCCGCGCCAGGACGCGGTGTAGAATGGATGTCACCGCATGAGCAGCCAAGACGACATCCGAAATCGACCACGCAACTCGTCCGCCGGAGGACCGCGCCGCAAGGCGGCCCCCGCCGGGCGGACCGGCACGTCCCGCTCGAAGCCTCGCTCGGGGTCTGCTCACTCCTCCTCGCGCACCGGACGTCCCCAGCGGCCCGGGTCCCCGTCGCAACGGGGTGCGCCTCCGCGCCGCCGGCGTCTGCGGGCGTTCATCCGCATCAGCATGCTGCTGGCGGTCCTGCTTGTGATCGCTGTCGGCGTGACCGGTTGTGTCGTCTACAACTCGATCTCGGGCAGCCTCCCGGACCCCTCCAAGCCCTTGCGCGGGTTCGACCAGACCACGAAGGTGCTGGATCGCCACGGCAAGCTCATCGTGGACCTGTTCGCCGAACAGAACCGGACGAACGTGTTGCTCAAGGACATGCCGCCGTTCCTGCTGCAGGCGGTGATCGCCACCGAGGACGAACGCTACTACCAGCATCCGGGGGTGGATCTCCTCGGCATGCTCAGAGCCCTCCTCGTCGACATCAGAGCGGGCGCCAACGTGCAGGGCGGGTCCACAATCACGCAGCAGTACGTCAAGACCGCGTTCATCACCCCCGAGCGCACCGTGAAACGCAAGGCCTCCGAAGTGGTCCTGGCATACCGCCTCGAGCAGCACTACACCAAGAACCAGATCCTTGAGATGTACCTCAACACGATCTACTTCGGGCACGGCGCCTACGGCGTGCAGTCCGCATCCCGGGTGTACTTCGGCAAGGACGTGGGCAAGCTCACCGTGCCGGAGGCCGCGCTGCTCGCGGGAGTCATCAAGTCCCCGAGGCGCTACTCCCCCCACTACGACGCCGCGGCGGCAAAGATCCGCCGGGACACCGTGCTGGGACAGATGCGCGATCAGGCCTACATCGACGAGTCCACGTACGCCGAGGCTGTGGCCTCCCCCATCAAGACCCGGAGTCTGACCAAGGGCTCGAAGATCGCGCCGTACTTCGTCGAGTACCTGAAGGAGAAACTGGTCTCTCAGTTCGGCGAGGAGGCAGTCTACAGGCAGGGCCTGCGCGTGAAGACGACTCTGGACCTGCGGATGCAGAAGGCCGCCGAGAGCGCCGTGAGAGAGATGCTCGACAAGCGAAGCGATCCCTCGGCGGCGCTCGTCGCCATCGACCCGAAGACGGGCCAGATACTGGCGATGGTCGGTGGAAGGGACTTCCAGACGCAGCAGTACAACGTCGCCGTCCAGGGAGCCAACCGCCAGACCGGCTCGTCATTCAAGCCCTTCGTCCTGGTCACGGCTCTTGAAGAAGGGATCTCCCCCGAGCAGACCATGACTTGCGGGCCGGTCTCGTTGCCCATGCCGGGCGGCTCACGCTGGCGCGTCACCGGCGCGGGCGGGGGTCGCAAGGGCGTGATGCGCCTGCGCGAAGCGACAGTCAGGTCCGTGAACTCCGTCTTCGCGCAACTGGTGATGAAGGTGGGAGCCGAGGACGTGGTCAAGACCGCCAACAGGATGGGGATCACCCGCAAGATCACGCCGGTGCCCGCCGTGGCGCTCGGCGGCATGCGAGAAGGAGTGACGCCTCTGGATATGGCGTCCGCCTACGGGACGCTCGCGGCCGGCGGCAAGCGCTCCAAGCCCTACGCGGTGCTCGAGGTACTGGACGGTTCGGGCAAGGTACTCACCAAGGCGGCGCCCTCCGTCGCCAGAGCCATCCGCGCCCCGGTGGCCTACCTGACGACGGACATCCTTCGCGGCGTGATCTCCTCCGGCACCGGAACGAAGGCGAACATCGGCCGCCCCGCCGCGGGCAAGACCGGCACGACGCAGGAGAATCGCGACGCTTGGTTCGTGGGCTACACGCCGGATCTGGTCGCCGCGGTCTGGGTCGGATACGTCGACAACCACCCGATGAACAGCGTGCATGGCATCAGTGTCACCGGCGGCACCTTCCCGGCCCGGATATGGGCGGCATTCATGAGAAAGGCGACCGAGGGGATGTCGCGGGCCGGCTTCGCCAGACCTTCCGGTCTCGCCGACGAGACGATATGCCTTGAGAGCGGAGGCCTGGCGACCGAGTTCTGCCCGAAGACGGGCGGTGCGCTGTTCCTCGCCGGACACTTGCCGGACCCGTGCGCGCTTCACGTGGCTCCAGAGGCCATCCGGGTGCCGGACCTCGTGGGGATGCAGAAGCCGGCCGCCATCTCCGCGCTCCAGAGACTGCAGCTTAGGTACGTGGTGCAG
The DNA here is from genome assembly GCA_963695385.1 of uncultured Coriobacteriia bacterium. Lineage (GTDB taxonomy): Bacteria > Actinomycetota > Coriobacteriia > Anaerosomatales > PALSA-660 > JANYAK01. The sequence continues at coordinate 606,817 of OY968780.1, read as the reverse complement.
GAGAGGGAGATCGCCGGCGTCACTCCCGGGACTGTGGCCTCCCAGAGCCCGAGAGCGGGCAGCCGGGCCACGACCGCCACGACCGTCACCCTGGTCGTCGCCAGCAGCCTGCCCGAGGACACGGATCCCGTCGCCGCCTTCAAGTTCACTCCCAAGCACCCCTCGGTCGGGGCGCCCGTCAGGTTCGACGCCGGAGCATCCTCGGATGACGGCACCATCACGAAGTACCTCTGGGAGTTCGGCGACGGGACCGAGGACTCGACCTCCGGAGAGGCAGCCACGCATTCGTACGCATCCCCGGGCCGGTACGACGCCACGCTCTGGGTCACCGACGATGCGGGTAACACGGCATCCTTCAGCATCGAGATACCGGTCAGGTAGCCTCCTCGCCAGCCGGCTGCTCCTACTTGACGCCGCGGAAGAAGTGCCCGGACGTCGCCGGCGAGACGATCGGCTCCTCCGGCGGACGTCCGCCCGCAGCCGCCGCCATGAGACGCGAACGGAGCGCGGAGACCAGGCGCGCCGCCTCGGCGGGACCCTCCTGGTGCAGCTCCATCCGTACAGCCGCGACGCCGCTGTCGACGACCTCGGCCAGCGCACGCGAGAGGTCCAGCGGCACCGAGTTGTATATGTGACTCCGCCCCGTGTCGTCGGTGGTGACCGGGAAGAGGTAGTCCTTGCGATCCTGGAGGAACCAGCGCTTTCCGCGACGCTCGCAGCGCGCGCACGCGTGCGAGCATGCCCCCGCGGTCTGCAGCACGCAGTGCTGCGACACCATGAGCTCGATGCGCCCGTACACGAGCACACCCACCGGAACGCGCGACCCCTCCACCATGCGCTTCAACTGACGCCCGGACACCTCCGGGGACGCCCACACCATCGCCGCCCCGAGCTCGGCCAGGGCCTCGACGGTCCACTCCTGGACCGCGTTGAGACCCCAATCGGCGCTCACGACCGGCGCGCCCTCGCGTCCTCCGCCGGCCAGGACCGCCATGAGCCCCAGGTTGCCCGTCGTCACCCGCGAAGCGTCCTTCCAACGCGCGGCCATCGCCGCGAACTCCTCGACGGGCGCCACCCTGGGCAGCAGCGGCTCCACACCGGCGGGAAGCTCCGGCGGCGCGTCACGGACCGGCATCGCGAGCAGCACCCGGTCCGCCCCCGCGTCGATGCAAGCGCGGGCGACCTCGATATCGGATACCGCCACCACGACCAGCGGCACATCCGGGGCGGACGTCGCCCGGCCGGACGGCGGATCGGCGCGCGGGGCGCGCGGGAGCGACCTTCCCGTCCAGGGAGCCAGCCTCTGGGCGTCAAGCGATTCGAGGGCTCTCCTGCGCAGCGCGTGCAGCACCGAGAAGGAGATGCCGACCCCGGGATCGAGGTCGATCCGCCAGCTGTCAGCTGCGTACGGTGTCCCGCCCAGCCTCCCCACATGACCGGCGACGTCCTCGGCCGTGATGGGACGTGTGAGGGCCTTCTCGACGATCGGGCCGGTCGCCGTCGCCGCGAGCCCCGCGGCGGCGACCGTCACCACGGCCTCCTGCCCGCGCACGAGCCGAACGGAGAACGCGGCAGGCGTCGGCCGGCTCTCCTCCGCCCCCGTGTAGGTCCTGCGAGCGGCCTCCAGCAGAGCGGCGTTGACGACCCGGAAGACCCGGTCACCCGTGCGCGTCGCGCCTTCGACGTCCAGTACCACCCGGGAGCCCGGCGGCGCGGCGTTGACGATCGCGCCGTCAAGGCGCATCGGGCCGGCGGCCTGCGTGAACCTTCCGGACCCGGTTCGGAACTCCAGCCTGTCGCCACTCTCCAGCGCCCTGTCCAGAGACACCACCGCCGAGCCCTGCGCCACGGACGCGACTCTCCCGACGGGAACGCCGCGATTGTTGGGTCGCGTGAAGCTCATCATCGAATCGTCGCTGGCTCCCGCGAGGTATGCCTCCGAGAATCCCCGGCTGAACGCCTCGGACAGCAGGTCCCACTCGGCCTCGGTCACGGTGAAGGCTTCCGGGTCGGCCGCCGCGCGGTCAAGCGCGGCCCTGTACACGCGGACCACGGTCGCGACGTACTCCGGGCTCTTCATGCGGCCCTCGATCTTGAGTGCGGAGACGCCCGATCGGATCAGGTCCGGGAGGAGGCCGATACCGGCGAGATCCTTCGGGGAGAGCAGGTACTTCCCCGGCGCCTGCGCGACCTCCCCCGTTTCGGAGACCAGGTCGTACGGCAGGCGACACGGCTGGGCGCACATCCCCCGGTTGGCCGACCGGGCTCCGATCATCGACGACATGAGGCACTGCCCCGAGTAGCAGAAGCACAGGCTGCCGTGTACGAACGACTCGAGCTCGACGCGGCTTTCCGCGGTCAGCGAGGCGATCTGCGCGATGGACATCTCCCGAGCCAGTGTGACGCGCGAGACCCCCATGCCCGCCAGCACCTCGACGGTCGCGGCGTTGTGAGCGTCGATCTGGGTCGATGCATGAACACGCACTTCAGGCAGTATCCTTCGGACCAGCCTTAGAAGCCCGAGGTCCTGCAGGATCACAGCGTCCACGCCGGCCTCCCAGGCGCGCGCGACCAGGTCCAGCGCCCCGTTCATCTCGTCCGCGAGAACGACCACATTGGCCGTGAGGTACACTCTCGTACTGCGGAGATGCGCGTATCCGGTGACCTCCCCAAGCGACGACATGGTGAAGTTCTCCGCACCTCGTCTGGCATTCAGCGACTCCAGTCCGAGATAGACGGCGTCGGCGCCGTTGGCCACGGCCGCGCGAAGCGACTCAGGCCCTCCCGCCGGGGCGAGCAACTCAGGGACTCGCCGCATGGCGGTGTCGGTCAATTCAGCCTCCGGTCCCGATCAGGCACCCGCGGCCCGACGAACGGACTGCACGGTGCTCGCGTGGCGGTGTATCGCCCGCATAGGTAACATGACATGTCGGCAACGCGCACGGACCCGCGAGCACGGGATGCCGCACAATCGACTAGCCTGTGAGCGAAGGGACGTGCATGTCAAGACGGCTCCGAAGAATCCGCAAGACGCGCGGACGCGCGATGCGCATCGCCCTGTGGATCCTCGCCGCCCTTGCCGCGATGGCCGCCCTCGTCGTCACCCTCGTCGCCACCATGGCCTTCACCTACGTGAACCGCTCGCTCGAAGGCCTCCCCGACATGAACGCCCACGGGGCCTTCGACGTTGCCCAGCCGACCAAGATCTACTCGGCGGACGGCAAACTCCTCGCGAACTTCTATCTCGAGAACCGCCAGATCGTGAAGCTCTCCCAGATCTCGACCGACCTCATCAACGCCGTCGTGGCGGTCGAGGACGAGCGTTTCTACGAGCACAAGGGGGTCGACACCGTCGGGATCGCGCGCGCGCTGGTCATCGACGCGCTGTCCGGCAGCGTCAAGGAAGGCGCGTCCACGATCACCCAGCAATACGTCCGCAACACGATCCTGTCCAAGGAGGCCACTCAGGTCACCGCCACGCGCAAGCTGCGCGAGATGTTCCTGGCCAGGGAACTCGAAAAGCGTCACACGAAGGCCGAGATCCTGGGGCTGTACCTCAACGCGGTGTACTTCGGCAGCGGGGCGTACGGCGCGGAGGCCGCGTCGCGGGAGTACTTCAGGAAGCCGGCCAGCAGGCTCACCCTCGCCCAAGCGTCCCTGCTCGCGGGTCTGCCGAAGTCCCCCAACGCCTACAACCCCTACTTCTACATGGACGCCGCCAAGAATCGGCAGCGCGCCGTGCTTCAAAGGATGAAGGAGAACGGCTACATAACGCGGGAGCAGATGGACGAGGCGCTGGCGGAGAAGATCGTCCTGAAGAAGACGGTCGATCCGGTGGAAGGCATCTACGACTGCGAGTACTTCGTCGCTTACGTGCGAAAGCAACTCCTGACCCGGTACCCGAACGACCTCGTCTTCAAGGGCGGGCTCAAGGTCTACACCACGATCAACACACGCATGCAGCGCTACGCTGAGGCCGCCGTGCACAGCGTCCTGAACCGAAAAGGCGACCCCGATGCTGGTCTGGTGTCCCTGAACCCGCGGAACGGCAACATCGTCGCGATGTACGGCGGCAGGAACTACCGCAAGAACCACTACAACACCGCCGTGCAGGCCAAGCGGCAGCCCGGCTCCGCGTTCAAGATGTTCGTGCTGGTCACGGCGTTGGAGAAGGGTATCCCCCCGAGCCGCCCGATGAACGGATCATCCCCGGCCGTGATACCGACCCGTCCTCCCTGGCGCGTCACGGGTGGCGCCAGCGGAGTGACGCTTGCCGGCGCCACCGCCAGGTCGGTCAACGTCGTCTTCGCCCGGCTGATATATGAGATCGGTGCGCGCGACGTCGCCCGCACCGCCAGGCGCATGGGAATCACGACCCCCGTACCGTCTTACCTTGCGATCGCCCTGGGCGGCCTGCCCCGAGGAGTCTCCCCCCTCGAGATGGCATCGGCGTACGGCACGCTGGCCGCCGGCGGCGTTCACCACAGGCCGACGTCCATCCTGCGGATCGTGGATTCGGAAGGCAACGTGATCTTCGAGCGCAGGCCATCCGGCGAGCGGGTCCTGAGCAAGTCGATCGCCTACGCGGCGACCAAGATACTCATGGGCGTCGTGCGCGGCGGCACGGGCACCCGCGCCTCCCTGCCGGGACGCGAGGTCGCGGGCAAGACGGGGACCACGCAGCACAACGCCGACACCTGGTTCTGCGGCTACACTCCGCAGCTGTCGACAGCCATCTGGATGGGATACTCGAAAGGCAACGTCCCGATGCGCTCTCTCCACGGCGTGCAGGCGTTCGGCGGCACGTTCTGCGCTCCCATGTGGCGCTATTTCATGGAGCGGGCCCTCAGGGGCAAGCCGTCCGTCGACTTCCCCACTGCCCCGGCCCCCCACTACATCTGGAGGACCGAGTGGTCAAAGGAAGCCTCCTCCAGCGCGAAGCCGAAGCCGGGCGCGACCCCCAAGCCGGGCGTGAGGCCCAAGCCGGTGCCCAGCCAGAAGCCGCCGCCTCCTCCGACCCCTATCGCCACTCCCGAACCGACACCGCCTCCTGACGAGGAGGGGACCGGCGGCCCCAGGCCGTAGGACGTCTCACGGCTTCGCCCGACGCCGCCCCGTCCGCTTGCGGCCGATGCGTCCCCGGGACACGTGCGGGTTGCCTTCGAGGTAGAAGCGCAACTCCAGCTCGTGACCGGACGAGAGCCCGACGCGCCCCGAGACCGCCACGGTCTCGTCCGGCGCCGGCGCGTCGTATACGGCGAGCGCTCCCGGGCCCAGCTCGGATCCGTTGGCGGACAGGTCGATGCCCAGTGCGGCTGCGAGCTTGCCCGGGCCATCGGCCAATCCCAGGGGGCGCCCGCTCCGCTTGGACGATGCGCGGCGCCTCTGCATCTCATCGATGCCGATCGATGGCTCGATGCCGCGTATGAGGACCCCGCCGGCCACCCCCTCCTGCTCGGTGACCAGGTTGAGCATGTGGTGGTTGCCGTAGGTGAAGTACACGTAGGCATGACCGGGCGGTCCATACATGACCGAGTTTCGCTTGGTGACCCCCACGGTCGCGGCGTGCGAGCCCGGGTCGTGAGAGCCCAGGTACGCCTCGGTCTCCACGATCCGGCCGCCTGTGAGGACGCCGCCGATCCTGCTCACGAGCATCTTCCCGAGCAGCTCGCGCGCGACGGTCACCGTGTCCCGTTCGAAGAACTCCCGCGGCAGCGGATCCAAAGCGGCTAGGACGTCCTGTTCCTCTTCAGCCACGTGCGCGCGACCTCCCAGGGTTGGGCGTTAAGCAACTCAGACGGCGTGACCCACGCTCTCCGGGCGGTAGCCACGCCGAAGGGCATGTACCGCATCTGCTCGGTCTGGTGCGCGTCCGTTCCCAGCGAGAAGCGCACGCGGTGGCGGCGGGCCATGCGGATGTTGACGTCGGACAGGTCGAGCCGGTCGGGATACGAGTTGATCTCCATTATCGTCCCGGTCTCCCCTGCCTTGGCCAGCACGGCTTCCATGTCCAGGTCTATTGGGTCGCGGCGGCCCAGGATGCGACCCGTCGGATGGGCGATCACGTCGACGAACGGGTTCTCCATCGCATTGAGCAGTCGCCGGGTAGCCACGTCACGCGGCTGACCCCACCCGGTGTGCAGGGACGCCAGGCAGATCTCGAATCGCGACAGCAGATCGCGGTCGTAGTCGACGGCCCCTTCGTCGTCGATGTTGAGTTCGATCCCCTTCAGGATGCGCGGCCCGCCCTCCGCGTTCAGCCGGTCTATCTCCGCCCACTGACGCTCCAGGGCACCCAGGTCCAGCCCGCCCACCATCCGCAGGTTGAGGGCGTGATCCGTTGCGGCGAAATAGTCGTAGCCGAGGCGGGCCACGACCGCCTTGTTCTCCGCGAGCGTCGATCGGCCGTCCGTGTAGTCCGAGTGAGTATGCAGGTCGCAGACGATGTCGTCCGAGGTGACCAGTCGCGGAAGGCGGTGCTCGAGCGCGGCCTCCACCTCGCCCAGGTCCGCCCGGATCTCAGGAGGGGGCGTGTCCATCCCCAGTGCGGCGTAGACCTCATGCTCCGTGTCGCCGCATACGCGCGCGCCGTCCGAGATGCGGAACACTCCGTACTCGTTGAGCTTCAGCCCGAGTCCCTTCGCGATCTCGCGCAGGTGGACGTTGTGCTCCTTGCTGCCGGTGAAGTACTGGAGAGCGGCTCCCCACTCCCGCGTAGCGACCACGCGCACATCCGCCTGCAGGCCCGCCGTGGTGAGGACGCTGGTCTTCGTGTCGCCCGAACCCAGGACGCGCAGGACGATCGGCATCCCGCGCACGGCCGCCATCACTGCCGAGGGGTCGTCGGAGGCGGTCAGGATGTCTATGTCGCCTATCGTCTCGCACATGCGCCTCAGCGACCCCGCGAACTGCGCCCGCCGCACGGCGGAGACGTCTTCGAGATCGTCCACGAACCGCTGCGCCAACGGAAGCGCGTCGGAGAGCAGGAGCCTCTCGTTGTGACGGTGATACGCGGCGACCCCCTCGGCGATACTGGCCGCCGACTTCTTGCCGAAGCCGGGCAACGCGGCGACTCTCCCCTCCGCCAGCGCGCGCTCCAGATCCTCGACCGACGTCACTCCGAGAGACTCGTGCAGCGTCCGCGCGCTCTTGGGACCCACGCCGTTGACCAGCATCACGCTGATGAGCTTCGCGGGATACCTGCTCTTGAGCGCCTCGAAGTCCCGGAACGTCCCGGTCCGCACGATCTCGGAGACCGAGCCCGCGATCTTGGCCCCCACCCCGGGGATCTCGGTCAGCCGGCCCTCGGACGCCATGGACGTGAGGGCCTCCGGCCAAGCTCGAATGACGCCCGCCGCCTTGCGATAGGAAAGGACACGGAACCTGTCAGCGCCCGAGATCTCAAGCAGGTCCCCGGCTGCCTCCAGGATCGAGGCTATCGCGTGGTTGTCGAACTCGGGCACCGAATACGACCGTCCTCTTCCCGCTGTCCGACGGAGGCGCCACCGATCCTAGCGCGCTCGGGCGCCGTCCACCCACGCGCGATCGGCGTCGAGAGCCGCGACAGCCTGCGCCAACTGCTCACGGACCGGGCCGTGGCCGGTACCGCCCTCGCTGGTACGGCGCGCCACGGCCGAGTCGATGTCGAGAGCGACGAGCGCGTCGTCGCCGAAGGCGGGAGACGCCGCCTTCAGATCTGCCAGCGACAGGTCCTGCAGGGTGCGGCCGGCGGCCTCACACGAGCGCACGACCCCGCCCACGACCTCGTGTGCCTCCCGGAACGGAAGGCCGCCGCTAGCGACCAGATGGTCCGCCAGATCCGTGGCGGCCATGAAGCCCCCGCGCGCGCCGGCACGCATGCGTCCGGCGTCGATGGTCATCGCTCCGACCATGCCATCCACGGCACGCAGGCAGTCGGCGAGTGTGTCGATCGCGTCGAACGCCGCCTCCTTGTCCTCCTGCATGTCCTTGTCGTAGGCGAGGGGAAGGCCCTTCATGATGACGAGCAGCGCCTGCAGATCACCCAGGACGCGACCCGTCTTGCCCCGCACGAGCTCAGCGACGTCGGGGTTCTTCTTCTGCGGCATGATCGAGCTGCCCGTCGAGAACGAATCGTCCATGACGACGAATCCGAACTCCTCCGTGTTCCAGATGATCAACTCCTCGCACAGCCGCGAGAGGTGGATCATGGCGACCGCGCAGGCATAGACCAGGTCGAGGAGGAAATCGCGGTCGGAGACGGCGTCCAGGGAGTTGGGCGATACCGAGGAGAACCCGAGCTCGACGGCGACGGCCCTCCGGTCGATCGCGAAGGTCGTCCCGGCCAGTGCCGCCGAACCCAGCGGCATGACGTCCGCGGAGGCGTATGCGTGCCGAAGGCGCTCCACGTCGCGCGCGAGCATCCACGTGTAGGCGAGCAAGTGGTGCGAGAACAGGACCGGCTGCGCCTTCTGCAGGTGGGTGTATCCGGGCATCACGACCCCGAAGTGCTCCTCGCTGAGGCGCAGGAGCGTGCCCCTCAGGGCGTTGGCCGCCTCCGCCAGCCGCAGGGCCGCCTCCTTCGCATGCATGCGCGTGTCCAGCGCGACCTGGTCGTTGCGCGAGCGGGCGGTATGGAGTCGCTTGCCGGCGTCGCCGATCTTGGCCACCAGCGACCTTTCGATCGCCATGTGGATGTCCTCGTCGGCGTTCTCGAACTCGAATCGGCCGGTCTCTATCTCGCCATAGATCTGGGACAGGCCGAGCTCGATGGCCTCGGCGTCCACGACGGAGACGATCCCCGCGCCTGCCAGCATGCGGGCATGGGCGATCGAACCGCGGATGTCGGACTCCCACATGCGCTTGTCGACGGGAAGCGACGCGCCGAACTCGACCACGAACTCATCCATCGGCTTGGAGAACCGGCCACCCCAGGGGGTCTTCGACTCCGCCATCAGGGTGTCTCGTCCGTCTGCCCGGGAGCTTGGTCGGACACGGGCTCCTTTGAACCCTCGGGATTCGGGGGTGCCGCCAGCTTGCCCTGTGTCTCCTCGGGAGTACCGGACTTCCCGGGAGTCCCGGCCGCTGCATCCTTCTCGGCCTTGTTGCGTCCGAGCAGGTACCCGAGCCCCAGGAAGCCGGCGCCCGGGACGAACAGCAGGACTATGATGCCGACGATGATCGCCCACTCGGCGCCGCCGGGAATGCCGAATACTGCCAGCATCTAGACCTCGCCCTCCTTTCCCACCTTGCGCCTCTGCCGCGCCCACACGCGGGTCGGCAGTCCCCACAGATCGATGAAGCCCTTCGCGGCAGCATGGTCGAAACTGTCCGCCGCGTCGTACGTGGCAAGGTTGAAGTCGTAGAGAGAGTACGGGCTGCGCCGTCCGACCACCACGCACGAGCCCTTGAAGAAGCGCATCCGCACTTCGCCGGTCACGAGTTTCTGGGTGGCTTCCACGAAACCGTCCAGCGCCTCCTTCAGCGGCGAGTACCACATGCCGTTGTAGACGAGTTCCGCCCACTTCTGCTCGACGCCGAGCTTGTAGTGGAGCAGCTCGCGCTCCAGGCAGAGGTCCTCGAGAGCCTTGTGCGCCTGGATCAGCGTCAGCGCGCCGGGGACCTCGTATATCTCGCGGCTCTTCACGCCGATGAGCCTGTTCTCGATCATGTCTATCCGCCCGAAGCCGTGGCGTCCGGCGAAGAGGTTCAGAGACACGATGATGTCACCGAAGGTCCTCGCCTCGCCGTTCAGCGATACCGGAAGGCCCTGCTCGAAGGCGATCTCGATGTACTCAGGCTCGTCGCAGGCCGACGTCCTGGCGTCGTTGGTCATCGTGTAGATGTCGGCAGGCGGCTCGACCCAGGGGTCCTCCAGGACCCCGCACTCGATGGCGCGACCCCACAGGTTGTCGTCTATCGAGTAAGGGTTCGCCTTGGTCGTGGGAACCGGGATCCCACGTGCCTTCGCGTAGTCCATCTCCTGCTCGCGCGTCTTGAGATCCCATTCGCGGACAGGCGCCAGTACCTGGAGATCGGGATCGAGTGCCGCGATGCCGACCTCGAAGCGGACCTGGTCGTTGCCCTTGCCCGTACAGCCGTGAGCGATGTAGCGAGCACCGGTGCGGTGGGCCTCGGACACCAAGTGCTTGACGATGATCGGTCTCGAGAGCGCGGACACCAGCGGGTACTTGTTCTCGTACAGCGCATTGGCCTTCAGCGCCTTGCTCAGGTACTCGGCGACGTACTCGTCCCTCACGTCCTTCACGATCGACTCGGCGGCACCGATCTTCAGAGCCTTGCCCCTGACGAGTTCCAGGTCCTGACGCTCCTGGCCGACGTCGATGGCCAGCGCGACCACGTCGACGTCCTTGTGCTCCATCAGCCACTGGATGGCCACGGAGGTGTCCAGTCCACCCGAATACGCGAGTACGCACAGATCCTTGCCCACTAATGTCCCTTCTTGATGGCCGCTTGCCTCCGAGGCGTCCGTTCTTAAGACGTGCCCCGGTACTTCTCAATGCTCTCGACGAGGGAGACCGCATCCTCGTTGGTCCCGGTGATGACCAGGACGGTGTCGTCCCCTGCGATCGACCCCAGAACCGAGTCCAGGCCCGCGCCATCCAGCGCGGCGGCCACGCCGGGAGCCGTGCCGGGAGACGCCTTCACCAGGACCAGCTTGTCCGAACGGACCACGCCCACGACGAGTTCGCTGATCATGCGTTGCAGGTGCAGGTCCTCCGCCAGAACGTAGATGCCCTCGGGCAACTTGCGAAGGCCCATCTCCGTGATGTCGCGAGACACGGTCGCCTGGGTGCACACGAACCCCTGTGCCTTCAGGCGGTCGACGAGTTCCCGCTGTGTTCGGATCCGTTCCCAACGGACGACCCTGCGAATGACCTCTTGCCGTTCGTGTCGTTTTCTCATCGTCTCATCCCATGATCAAGGAAAGCAGGGACTTCTGAGCGCGCATCCGGTTCTCGGCCTCGTCATAGATGACCGACTGCGCAGAGTCGATCACCTCGTCCGTGACCTCCTCGCCGCGGTGCGCGGGCAGACAGTGCAGGAAGATCGCGTCGTCCTTAGCGAGACTCATGAGTTCGGAGTCGACGGTGTAGCCTTTGAACTGCCGGACACGCTCGTCATGCAGAGCCTCCTGACCCATGGAGGCCCAGGTATCCGTCACGACGACATCCGAGCCCTCGACCGCCTGCTTCGGGTCGCGCACCAGGCCCAGCGCGCACCCGGAGACCGCCGCGATGTCCTTTGCGCGAGACAGCGCGGACTTCATGGGCTCGAACCCCGGGGGACACGCGACCGTGATGTCCATGCCGACCTGAGCGCATCCGATGAGCAGCGTGTTGGCCATGTTGTTGCCGTCGCCCACGTAGGCCATCCGCAGGCCTTTGAGCGCGCCCTTCTTCTCGTCGATCGTGAGAAGATCGGCCAGGACCTGACACGGGTGATACTCGTCGGTCAGCGCGTTGATCACCGGCACCGAGGAGTAATCCGCGACCTCTTCGATCTGAGATTGCTCGAACGTCCGCAGGACGATGCAGGAACAGTAGCGCTCGAGCACCTTCACAGAGTCCTTCACGCTCTCCCCCCGGGAGAACACGCTCTCGGGGCCGAGGATTATCGGCGTGCCGCCGAGCTGCCGCACGGCTATCTCGAAACTCACCCGCGTCCGCATGGACGGCTTGAGCAGGATGATCGCGACTGCACGGTCGGCAAGAGGCCTCGGCCGGCTCGTCGACCCGGTCCACATCCGCTTCTGGACCTTTGCGCGCTCAAGGACCAGCAGGACCTCGTCGGAGGTCCAGTCGCCGAGCGTGAGCAGATCGCGTCCCTCGAGACCCATGGCCTACTGACCCCTCGACTCCGGCACGGCGGCGCACATCTCATAAAGTGCATCTACCAGTGTATCAACCTCGGGTCTGCCGCACACCAATGGTGGCAGCATACGTAATATGCCCGTCCCGACCGCATTGACAACCAATCCCGACTCCAAGAGCGACGCGGCCATGGTCTGGGCCACGGGATCCCTCAGCTGAACGGCGTTCATCAGCCCCGCACCCCGCACCTCGGTGACCGCGCCGGTCTCCTCAGCCAATGCCTGCAGCCGGCCGCGCAGGTACTCCCCGATCTCGATGGAGTTCTCTCCCAGCCCCTCCTCGGCCATCGCGCTCACGCAGGCGCGGCCGGCCGCGCACAGCACAGGACCCCCTCCGAACGTCGTCCCGTGGTCGCCTGGAGCGAACGCGGCGGCCACCTCGTCTGAAGCCACCACAGCACCCATCGGCAACCCGTTGGCCAGCGCCTTGGCCAGGCACATGATGTCCGGCACGACGCCGTAGGCCTGGTGCGCGAACACGGGTCCGGTGCGGTAGAAGCCCGTCTGGACCTCGTCCAGCACGAGCAGGACATCGCGTTCGGTGCACAGCGCACGGACCGCGGTCAGGTAGGCGGGGTCGCACGGGAACACACCGCCCTCCCCCTGCACTGGTTCCAGCATGACGGCGCAGGTGTCGGCGGTCACCGCCGCGTCCATCGCGGCGAGGTCGTTGAGCGGGACGTGATCGAACCCCTCCGGAAGCGGCACGAAAGCCTCCTGCTTGCTGGGTTGACCGGTCGCGGCGAGGGCCGCCAGGGTCCGGCCGTGAAACGAACGCTCGGCGGTGACGATCCGATAGCACGAGCCGCCACGCCGGAGGTGTCCCCAGCGCCTCGCCAGCTTGATGGCGCCCTCGACAGACTCCGCGCCCGAGTTGGAGAAGAAGACCTTCGCTCCCCCGCCGAACAGGCCCGCGAGCTGAGCGGCGAGTTCGTCGCGGTGCTCCACGTAGAAGAGGTTGGAGACGTGGGTCAGCTTGCCCACCTGTTCGCGCACGGCCTCGACGACGGCCGGGTGGCTGTGCCCTAGATTCACCGCACCGATGCCGGCGAGGAAATCGAGATACTCACGCCCGTCGTCGTCATATAGGCGCATGCCTGCGCCCCTGACGAAGAGCACCGGCTTGCGGGCGTAGGTGGCCACGTGGAACGCCTGGTCGAGCGCGACCGTCTTCTCATAGAGCTCACCCATGTCCGTCTATCCCTTCCCCGCTGGGAGTCCGCGCTCCGGCCAGATCGGCCGGGCCGGTCCCGTTCGCCGTGAGCATGGTCCCGACGCCTTCATCCGTGAAGACCTCCAGCAGCAGCGCGTGAGGCACCGTGCCATTCAGGATATGGGTGCGCCGCACACCGCCGCGCAGCGCCTGAGCGCAGGCCCCCACCTTGGGGATCATCCCGGTCGAGAGCTTGTCGAGCGCGATCATCTCCTCTGCTTCCTCGAGCGACATCGCGCTGATGAGCGAAGACTTGTCGTTGAAGTCCGCATACAGGCCGTCGACGTCCGTCAGGAAGATCACCTTGTCCGCGCCCAGTGCGGCTCCCAACTCCCCCGCGACAAGGTCCGCGTTCACGTTGTAGGACCCTCCGTCGTCGCCGTAGGCGACCGTGGCCACGACGGGGATGAACCCGTCGTCGATGAGTTTGACGATGACCGTCGCATCGATCGTCTCGACCTGGCCGACCCGGCCCAGCCTCTCGGAGACCTGGCGCGCCTTGATCAGGTTCGCGTCGTCTCCCGCCAGGCCGACGGCGAGCCTGCCGTGCTCGTTGATCGCCGAGACGAGTTCCTTGTTCACCTTGCCGACAAGCACCATCTTCACGACCTCCATGGCCGCGTCGTCGGTCACGCGAAGGCCCTCGAAGAACTCCACCTTCATCCCGAGACGGTTCATGAAGGCGGTGATGTCCGGACCGCCGCCGTGCACGACCACGGGGTTTATCCCCACGAGCTTCATCAGAACGATGTCGGATGCGACCATCTCGCGCAGGACCGGGTCGGTCATGGCGGAGCCGCCGTACTTGACCACGACCGTGGTGCCCCACGTGGACTTGATCCACGGAAGCGCCTCGGTCAGGATCTCGGCCTTGCCCAGAAGGTCGCTCATCGCCACTTGTTCTCCGTCTCGCGCGCTTTGCAGGTGCGTGTCAGCTTCGGTAGTCACCGTTGATGCGTACGTATTCATAGGTCAGGTCACACGTCCAAACGCTCGCTGAGCCGCCACCCAGGTGCAGGTCGGCCACGACATCGATGTCCTTCGCCCCGAGCGCGACGGCGGCGGCCGCCTCGTCGAACGCCAGACCGGTGCCATTCACACACGTGGTGATTCCCGCGAACACGACTTCCAGTCGGTCGGGGTCCACCTCGGCACCCGACTTCCCCACGGCCATCGCCACACGGCCCCAGTTCGCGTCGCCGCCGAAGATGGCGGTCTTGAACAGCGGGGAATTCGCGATCGAGAACGCCGCCATCTCCGCGTCCTCATCGCTCGCAGCTCCGCGCACGGTCACCTCGACGAACTTGGTCGCGCCCTCGCCGTCGCGCACGATCATCCGAGCGAGCTCCGAGCAGACGCTCGACACGGCCGCGGCCACGGCGTCGAATCTCCCGTCGGCGGGTCCGATCGGCTCGCCACCAGCGGCGCCGCCGGCCATCAGCAGGCACATGTCGTTGGTCGAGGTGTCGGAATCGACCGTGATCCGGTTGAACGTGCAGCGCACCGCAGAGCGCAGAGCCGCGTCGCAGGCTTCCGGCGTCAGAGGCGCGTCCGTGGTCACCACGGCGAGCATCGTCGCCATGTTCGGCTGTATCATCCCCGAACCCTTCGCCATGCCCCCGACGGTGTAGGTGGCGCCGTCCACGTCCACGGAGCACGCGAACTCCTTGGCGAAGGTGTCCGTCGTCATGATCGCCTTGGCCGCGGTCTCGCCGCCCGTCGGATCCATGCCGGCGGCGGCCTGGACGATCCCCGACCGCACGAGACCGACCGGCAGAGGAACGCCTATGACACCCGTCGAGGCCACGATGACGTCGCCCGCGTCGCATCCGAGCGCGGCCGCCGTGTCGTGGGCCATAGTCTGAGCGTCGACGAGCCCCTGCGCGCCGGTGCACGCATTGGCGTTGCCGGCATTGAGCACTACGGCCCGGCAGGTGCCGGATGCGATGTTGCGACGGCTGACCACGATCGGCGCGGCGGCGACCAGGTTGGTGGTGAACACCGCGGCGGCGGGAGCCACCGACGCAGCGGACACGATGGCGACGTCGAGCTTGCCGCCCTTCTTCAGACCTGCCGCTGCGGCGCCCGCCGAGAAGCCCCGGGGCGCGGTCACGCCACCCGGGACGGACATCGGCTCGATGGTGTCTTCGTCAGGCATCGGTCCCCCGTCCGGTTCCGTCTATACGAGCGGAGCCGGCCATACCAGCCCGTCAGTCTCGTTCATTCCCAGCGCGATGTTCGCGCATTGCACCGCCTGCCCACCCGAACCCTTCACGAGGTTGTCGATCGCGCAGGCGACCACGAGCGTGCCCGAGGCCTCGTCCACGGCTACGCCGAGATGCGCCCGGTTCGTGCCGCAGACCTCCCGGGTCGACGGCACCCGCCCCGCAGGATGCACGGTCAGGAACGGCTCACCTGAGTAGCGGTCGCGGTATGCCTCGACGGCGTCCGCGCTGGTCAGCCCATCAGCCGCCTCGAGATAGACCGTGGCGAGCAGACCGCGGGTCATAGGCACCAGATGGGGCGTGAATGTCACCTTGACTCGACCACCCGCGATCTCGGCCAGGGCCTGGGAAATCTCGGGGGTGTGGCGATGCGACGCCACCTTGTAGGGCGCGATCGAATCGTTCACCGAGCAGTAGTGAGTGGCTGCCGAGGGCGAACGTCCGGCGCCGGAGACACCGGACTTCGCGTCGATGATCACACGTTCTGCCGAAGCGATCCTCATCTCGATGGCCGGAGCGCACGCGAGGATGGATGCGGTCGGGTAGCAGCCGGGGCAAGCGACCAGTTCGGCGCCCGGCAGAGCGTCCCGGGCCAGCTCGGGAAGCCCGTAGACGGCCCGAGCGAGCAGCTCCGGAGCGGTGTGCGGGGTCTCGTACCACGCCTCATACACTGAGGCGTCCTTGAGGCGGAAGTCCGCCGACAGGTCGAAGACCTTCATCCCCGCGTCGAGAAGACCGGGAGCCAGCGCGAGCGCAGCGGTGTGCGGAACCGCCAGGAAGGCTATGTCGGCGGAGTCCGCGAGCTCGGCCGGGTCCGGCGCGACGAAAGCCAGACCGCAACCCGCCAAAGCCGGGTACAGGTCCTCGAGCGGCCTGCCCTGGTCGGCGGTCGAGGTGACGGCGACCAGGTCGATGCAAGGGTGTCCGAGCAGCAGCCGCACGAGCTCGATGCCCGTGTAGCCGGCCCCGCCCACGACGACCGCCCTGACAGTGCCCATGCCGATGCCTCCATGAACGAACGTGTATCTGGAGGGCATGGTACGCGCAGCAGCGTATATCAGTCAAGGTCTATGCGGCAACGCAGTCGCGTCGGCTAAAGACATGCACGCACAACGCATCACCGCGAGCGGCTCTATGCAGAGTCGAGCCTACCTGATGGTGACCACGCAGTGCTGCATGTCCATCCCGCACTGGATGATGTAGGTTCCGGCGGGCTTGGGCGTGATAGTGACGGTCTTGGGACCGGATGACAGGAATGTCTCTCGGAAGCCAAGCGAATGATAGCGGTTGTAAGGAGAGTGCAGGTCCCGGATCGACTGCACGGAGTCCATGCAGCCGACGCCACGACCGAAGGTGATCTTGATGGTAGCGCCGGACGTGAAGGTCAAGGCGGTGGGATTGAATCTGCCACCGGTCGCGCTCACGGATTTCGACTGTATGAGGCTCTTCGTGATGAAGTATGTGCTGCCGGTGACCGTCTTGCCGCTCTTGCTGGCCTTCACAGCCACGACGACCTTGCGGCCCGCCTTGGCGCTGCCGATGTTGCGCGTGCTCCTGGCGACGCCCAGTGAGTTCGAGTACGCGGTCGCCGTCTTGGCCACGGGGAACTTCCAGGTGAACACTACCTTCGCGCCCTTGACGGGGTGGCCGGCCGCGTCCTTGACCTTGGCCGTGATCGTCTCGCTATGGTAGGGCAAGGGCGCGCTGCTGGACTTCGTGACGGAGACCTTGGCCGGCTGAGGCGTGGCGGCCACAGCCAAGGCGGCCTGTCCTGCCGATGCCCCGACGAGTGCGGCAGCAAGCACCACCATGAGCGGCCATCTGGTTATCCGATGCATTGTGGTTCCCCTTCGTTCGCCTTCCATGAAGCGCAATAGAGCGAATGCCGGGCCATGTAGGCCGGTTCGCACCTACCTGCTGCCGTTCGCGCAATTCCCTATACCCGAAGCTCCCCGCCGACGGCCGCTGTCACTTTGCGCACCAATCGCGAGTGCGCGGCGGAGACCTCGTCGTCGGTGAGCGTCCGGTCGGGGTCACGGTAGCTCAGAGAGAAGGCAAGGCTCTTCTTGCCGTCGGGAACGCCCTGGCCGCGATACACGTCGAAGAGACGAGCCGACTCGAGCAGGGATCCGCCCGCGGATCGGATGGCTTGCTCGGTCTTCTCGGCCGTCACGTCCTCGGGAACGACGATGGCCAGGTCGATCTTCGCGGCGGGGTAGCGTGGGATGTCGACGAAGGCGGTCACGTCACGCGCGGACGCGAGCAGCGGCTTCAGGTGGAGCTCGAACGCGGTCACGGGACCCGCGCATTCGTACGCGTCGAGCACACGCGGGTGCACCTCGCCGACCCAGCCGCAGACGTCACCGTTGATCAGCACATCCGCACTCCGGCCTGGCTGCAACCACGCCTGCTCAGCGTCGCGCACGCGCCACCGCGCCGCGCAGAGATCCTCGACGACGCTCTCGATGACGCCCTTGCCATCGAAGAAGCCCAGGACGGACTCCCGCTCGGATGCCGACTCGTGCCATGCGGGACGCTGCCATCTGCCGGCGAGCACGCCGGCCACCACGAGTCGCTGCTTGGGCTGCTTGCGGCCGGCCGCCGTCCACCACACGGCGCCCATCTCATAGAGCTGGACGTCCGGCACGCCCTTGCGCTGGTTGTTCGAGACCGCTCGCAGCAGGCCGGCCAGCGTCGTCCAACGCATGACGGACTGATCCTCGCTCATGGGATTGAGGAGCCGCACCGGCTGCTCGCTCGGACCCAGGGACCATCCGAGTCTCTCCATGTCCTCCGGGGCGCCGAAGCTCCATGTGATCGCCTCGTTCAGCCCCGCCGCGCGCAGTGTCTCGCCGATGCGCTCGCGCAGCCGTTGCGCACGGGTCAGTCCCCCGACGCGGCCTCGGCCCGCGGGCAGGGTGGACATGACATTGCCCATGCCGTGGACGCGCAGGACCTCTTCGATCAGGTCGACCTCGCGCTCGACGTCGGGCCGGAAGGTGGGCACGGTCACGGTCAGGACGCCGGGAGCCCCCGCCGCCACATCAAGACCCAGATGCCCCAGGATGCCGGCCGCGTCGCCCGAGGACAGATCCGTCCCGAGCACGGCGTTCAGCCTTGGCATGCGCAGCTCCAGCACGGGCGGAGCGAGAGGCGCGGCGTAGGCGTCCGCGATGCCGGGCGCCACAGTTCCGCCGGCGATCTCGGCGAGAAGCGCCGCGGCGCGATCGGCCGCCGCGGCGCAGCCGTTGGGATCCACTCCGCGCTCGAACCGCTGCGAGGCCTCGGAAATGAGACCCAGGCGCCGGCTCGTGCGCCCGATGGACGACGACTGGAAACAGGCGGACTCCAGCAGCACGTTCACAGTGGTGTCCGAGACCTCGGTCGCGGCGCCCCCCATGACTCCGGCCAGGGCCACGGGACCTTTGGGATCGCAGATCAGAAGGGTATCCGTGGCAAGGGAGCGCACCTGACCGTCGAGAGTGGTCAGCGACTCGCCGTCGCGCGCCACGCGCACGGCGATGGCGATCTTGCCGCCCCGGCTAGCGAGTGTGTCCATGTCGAATGCGTGGAGCGGCTGGCCGAACTCGAACATAGTGTAGTTGGTAACATCGACCACGTTGTTGATGGGTCTTGCGCCCGCCGCCGTCACGCGCTCCACCAGCCACTCCGGCGACGGTCCCACGGTGACGCCTGTGATGACCCGCGCCGTGTAGCGCGGACACAGGTCCGCATCCTCGATCGCGAGATCGACCAGGTCAGCTGTCGGCGCACCGGACTCGGCGGGCCGGGACACGGGCACCTTGGCCGACTTGCCGGTGACGGCCCCGACCTCGCGCGCCACGCCGACCATCGACAGACAGTCCGGCCGGTTCGGCGTGACCTCCAGCTCGACCACCACATCCGCCAGTCCGCGGTACTCCGAGAACGGCATCCCGACGGGCGCGTCCTTAGGCAGGATCAGCAGGCCTGACTGATCGGTGCCCAGCCCGAGTTCGGCCGCCGAGCAGTTCATCCCTTCGCTGGTGACGCCGCGCAACTTGGCCTTCTTGATCACCATGCCGCTGGGCAGCGTGGCGCCTACCAGCGCCACGGGGACCTTGTCGCCGGCCTCGAAGTTCTGGGCGCCGCATACGATCCCGGCCGGCTCGTCGAGGCCTACATCCACCGTGGTCACCCAAAGCGTGTCCGCATCCGGGTGGCGCTCCTTGGTGAGGATCTCCCCGACCACGACGCCGTCAAGGACGTCGCCGACGGCGTGCAGGGCCTCGACCTTGGTGCCGGTCATGTCCAGAAGCTCGGTCAGCTGCGGCAGCGGCATGTCGACGTCGACCAGCTCCCTGAGCCACTTCATGGAGACACGCATCGGATGGTCCTTTCCGGGGCGCGGCCTGGCCGCGGCGGGTCGTGGTCAGAACTGACGAAGGAAGCGCATGTCACTCTCGACGTAATAGCGCAGGTCCGGGACTTCGTACTTGAGCGCCGCGATGCGCTCGGCGCCCATCCCGAACGCGAATCCGGAGTAGCGCTCCGGGTCGATGCCCACGTAGCCGAACACGTTGGGATCCACCATCCCGCAGCCGAGGATCTCGAGCCATCCCGATTGCTTGCAGAACCGGCAGCCCGGGCCGCCGCAGACGTGGCAGGAGACGTCCACCTCGGCGGAGGGTTCCGTGAACGGGAAGAAGTGCGGCCGAAGGCGGACCCTGCGCTCGGGACCGAACATCTCATGACAGAAGTGCTCGAGGGTGCCCTTCAGATCGCCGAAGGTGATGCCCTCGTCCACTACGAGCCCCTCGATCTGCGTGAACTGCGGCAGATGCGTCGGGTCGGCCACGTCTCTGCGATACACGGTTCCCGGCGCCAGGATGTAGATGGGAGGCTTCTGTTTCTCCATCACCCGGACCTGGACCGGGGACGTCTGCGTGCGCAGAAGAACGTCCGACTCCCCCGCGACGGCCGCGACGTCGCCCGACAGGTCCTCGACGTAGAAGGTATCCGAGGGGGTGCGCGCGGGGTGGTCCGGAGGGGTGTTGAGCGCCGTGAAGTTGTAGTAGTCCAACTCGACGTCGGGCCCCTCCGCCACCGAGTAGCCGAGTCCGATGAAGATCTGCGATATCTCGCGGACCACCTTGTCGATCAGGTGCTGTCTCCCGGGGATGTGGCGCCTTCCGGGGAGCGTGACGTCAAGCGCTTCCGAGGACAGCCGCGCGTCCATCGCCTCGACCGCCAGGATCGAACGGCGCTGCGCCAGGGCGGACTCGATGGCCTCGCGCACCTCGTTGCTGACCTTGCCCACCGCCGGGCGTTCCTCGGCCGAGAGCCCGCCGAGGCCGCGCAGTACGGATGTGATCGACCCCTTCTTGCCAAGGTAGGTGACGCGCACCGCGTCGAGCGCCGCGAGATCGGCGGCTTCGGCGACCGCGGCGAGACCGGCGTCCTTCAGCCCAGCCAGATCATCCAGGACCGACATTTCACTCCCGTTCGTCGAGTTCAGTGCGTCCCGGCCTCGGATACAGCAAAGCCGACCCCGCCCGGACACCATAGATGTCCGGGGACGGAAAGTCGGCTTCCGCGGTACCACCCCGGTTGACCGGCTCGCGCCGGCCCGCTCATAAGTCTGTCGACCCTCACGCGGTCGACCCGGGCCGTTCCAGCCCGGCGTCCCGATAACGGGGGATCCGGCTTCCCTAGTCGTCAGCGCCTCTCGGGCGCCGCCTTTCAGGTCGCGGCTGATGGAGTGAACCGCCGTCGCTTCGCACCTGGGCCCTTCCAGCCTTGGGGCCCTTCTCTGGTCCGTGGCGCATATTCGGGCGCCGACGCCTCTCCGTCATCGCCTCATGTTCGCGATTGGTACGCGATTGTAGCACCAGCGAACACCCGAGGCCACGGAGTCCACCACGCGCCCGGTGCGCAGAGAACCGATGACCACTCCGACGACGTCGCTCGGATCGGATGCCTCCAGGTCCGGTGTGCCGTTGGCGTCGCCGCGAGTGCGAAGCAGACCATCGCCCGTGACTCCGACCACCCGGTGGACGAAGCCGCGCGCGGCAGAGCGGCTCGCGACGAGGACCGCATCGCCTTCTCGCGGACGAGGGTAGCCACGACGATAGACCACCAGATCGCCTGGGATGAAGGTGGGCGCCATCGACCATCCCCCGATGAACACGACCCCGAACCGCGATGCCATCCACACCACCAGCGCGAGCGCGGCCGCCGCCACGCACGCGCGTCGCAGCGGCCGCACCCACTTCTGCATCAGTACACCTGCTCCGCGTCCACGTACAAGGACACCTTGGCGTAGTCACCCGCCAGATCGTTTCCCACCGTGGCCGGCAGACCGATCCCGAAGTCCACCAGCGCCCGTCCACCGGGCGCGAGCACGATCGGAGTGGTGCGCATGGCGCTCAGCGCGCCCGAGAACAGCACCGTGCCGCTCGTGGACACGCTCGCGGTCAGAGCGTCGTAGAAATCGGTGATGCCTGCCTTCTTCACGGCCGTCATCACGACGTTTACAGGAAGGGCCCCATCATTGACCACCGCAAGCGGTCTGCTGACCACCGATCCCGGGGCGAGGCATTCGATCGACAGCGCGGCCGCCGTCGGCTCGGTGGACACCGCCACCGTCCCCGCTTTGATGACGTTCTCGGGCACCTGCGCCTGTGCTGTGAAGTACGCTCCGGCGGAGCCGACCATCAGCACCGTCAGAAGCACCGCCGTGCAGAACACCAGCTTCTTCATCCGTCCCACCCCTTCGGTACGCGAACTGCGCCACCGAGGGTGGGTGGCATCCGACATGACAGGCCGGCGGTAACCGGCCAGGGCGATCGTCGCATGACAGCCTTACAGGGTCCCGACCGGGACCGAACCGGCTCGCGCGGCGGTATACTTCCGGGTGCGCTGCATTTCGGCGCCGCGCTCAAGTCGTCCGAATCGGCCTCAAGGAGATCGACGATGTTCGAACGGATCGCTCTGTTTCTGCTGACCGTCACCGTGGGGATCGCCGCGAGCGGCTGCACGCCGCAAGCCGCCACCCCGTCACGCAACATCACCGGCACACCGCAGGCCACGATCTACTCTCCTGAAGGGGTGTTCGAGATGGTCTGGGTCCAGGAGCCGGCCGCCACCTTGAAGCAGGCTGTGGGTGAACCCTCCAAGGTCGAGCCCGCCGCATCCAAGGCGGCTGGCGAGAACTGGATCTACGCCACGGGCGACCGAGCCGCGCGGGTGAACCTCCGCGGAGGCGTGGTCTTCCAAGTTGAGCTGATCGACACCACCGGCGGGCAGTCCAAGGTACTGAGCACGAAGAACGCCGCGGGCGACACCGGCAAGTAGACGCTGGCCCGACTGGTATCAGCCGTCGCGCGACTCCCGCGCTCCCTGACGATCCTGTACACCTCGAACCACGATCCGTCATGAAGCGCCAGAACGCCCCCGCGCGGCGCGGAGGCGTTCGTCAGCGGTCGTTCATGACCAGACTAGACGACCTGAGCGGCCTTCGCCTTCTCCACCAGTTGGGTGAAGCCGGCTGGATCGTTGATCGCCATGTCGGAGAGCACCTTGCGATCAAGATCGATTGCCGCCTTCTTGAGGCCGTTCATGAACACGGAATACGAGAGCCCGTTGAGTCGTGCGCCCGCGTTGATCCGGGCGATCCAGAGCTTGCGGATCTCGCGCTTCCTGGCCTTGCGATCGCGGTAGGCGTAGGCCAACGAGTGCTGGACCTGTTCCTTTGCGGCGCGGTACGACCGGCTCTTCGCCCCGTAGTAGCCCTTGGCGCGACCGAGTACGGTACGACGCTTCTTCTTTGCGGTGACCCCGCGCTTTACCCTTGGCATCGCATATCAGCTCCTTGAAGGACGGTCTGCGGCGCTGCTACACGCCGAGGTTCTTGCGGATGACGGCCACGTCGGCCTTGTCGACCAGCGATGGCGCCGCAAACCCGCGCTTCCGCTTCGGGCTCTTCTTCTCAAGGATGTGGCTCTTGAAGGCGTTCGCCCGCTTGATCTTGCCCGTGCCGGTCAGCTTGAACCGCTTCGCTGTCCCCTTGTGGGTCTTCGTCTTCGGCATGTCCTGTATCGCTCCTTCTTCGGTGCGGCGCCGGCGCGAGTCTACTCGCTCGCTCCGACCCCTTCGGGCTCTTGCGCATCGACCGCGTCCGTCGCGTCCGCCGTCGCCGGCTCCGATTTCGGCTTCGCGGCCTTCGCCTTCGCCGCTACCTTGGCTTGTGCAGGCGGAGTCTCTTCTGGTGCCTTCGCTTCGGCATCGTCCTCCGTCGGTGCGCCTTCGTCCGTGGGGGCCGTGCCGTGCTCTTCCGTCTCATCGTGCTTGGGCTTGATGATGTCCTTCTTGACCGGCGCGATGAGCATGAACATGTTGCGGCCCTCGAGCTTCGGCTCGTTCTCGATCAGCGCCATCTCGCGCAGATCCTCGGCCAGGCGCTCCAGGATCACGAGACCGCGCTCCGCGTGGACCATCTCGCGGCCGCGGAACATGATGGTCACCTTGACCTTCGCGCCCGCGTCGATGAAGCGCATGACGTGCTTCTTCTTCGTCTCGTAGTCGTGCTTGTCGATCTTGGGGCGGAACTTGATCTCTTTGACCTGAACGGTCGTCTGGTGCTTGCGCGCCTTCTTGGCCTTGATGGCCTCTTCGTACTTGAACTTGCCGTAGTCCATGATCCTGCACACCGGTGGGTCGCCGTTCGCGGCCACCTCCACCAGGTCCAGGTTGTGGTCGTCGGCTATCTTCTGGGCATCCGATGTCACGAAGATCCCGAGTTGAGACCCGTCAACGCCGATGAGCCGTACCCGCGGTACACGGATGCGCTCGTTCACTCGAGGTTCGACCGTGCTTATGGGCCATTCACCTCCATGCTCGTCCCGGCGCTCGATGCCGGGTCATTCGGTCCATTCCCAAATTGAAAAGTCCGGCGGCGCTTGAGGCGGCCTGCCGGACGTGAACGCCGAGTACGCCGGGGTTCGGCGAGGCTCAACTTCATCGACCAGGCAGCTGCCCTGAAGTGGCGCCGCAAGGTGGGGACCACACTCGACCCCGAGGGGCAGGGGTCCCACTTGTATTCGGATTATTCGATTGGCCGCGTAAGTATACGAGCCGCGACGGGGACTGTCCATCAAGGGTCCGGCGGGCGGAGCGTCCGCGCGTCGCGGGTGCGACACGGCCGCCGGGCGCTTGCCCGAAGTCTGCGTCCCCGGGCATACTCGATTCTTACCAGTATCTCGCCTCGCGACGGAGGGCCGCTTGCCCCACTTCAAGTTCGACATATCGAAACTCGAGCGCCTCAACGACGAAGGCCGTTTCGAGCAACTGGACCCCGACCGCATGTGGTCCGCGCTCGACCTGCCCGCCGCGCGCAGCATAGTGGAGATAGGCGCCGGTACCGGTCTGTTCGCCGCGCGATTCGCCGCGATGGCGCCCGAGGCCACTGTCTACGCGGTGGACATGGAGCCCGCGATGATCGAGTGGATGCGACAGAACCGACCCGAAGTGGCTTCGGGGAGGATCATCCCGATCCTCTCGGAAGAGGCGAAGATCCCCCTCTCGGACGATGCGGCCGACGCCGTGGTCATGGTGAACCTCCACCATGAACTGGCAAGTCCGAGGGAGACCTACGCCGAATCGCTTCGCATCCTCGCGCCGGGAGGCCGCATCCTGGTGGTCGACTGGGCTCGCGGCGACACGCCCAAGGGTCCTCCGCAGGCCGTGCGGGCCGACCCCGAGACAGTGGTCGCGCTACTCCGGTCGGTCGGTCTTGACCGGGTCACCGTGCACCCGGCGCTGCCATGGCATTGGATGGTCAGCGGACAGCACGACTGATGATCCCGCGGACCGCGCGCTTCGGAGCCTTCCGGTGACGGCGGCCGGTTCGCGCCTGGTCACGCCGGATCACCCTTGCCTTGCGTGACCCGCTCAACGTTGTAGAGGCCGACGCCTTCGTCGCGAAGGCTTTGCAGGCACATCTGTTCGAGCGTCCGCAGGTCGTCGGAGACGTCGGCGGCGGGCTCTGCGGGCGGGTCGAGAGTGACGAGCACCTCGAACTCGAAGACCTCAGGCCCGACTTCGTTCCAGTCCTTCTGGAGCGCCTGGTTCGGGTGTGCGCCGCTCTCGAGCTGAAAGCGCTGCCGGTTCAGCATGGCGGGCAGGTCGACGCTCGATCCGACGAACGACTTCCCGTTGAGCAGATTGCGCACACAGAAGACTCCCGCGGTCCGGGGAGTCTCCTTGTATTGGCGAATACGGGCCTTCCTGTCCATCGCGACGTCCGTTCGATAGTCGACACACGCCCATGTCACGCCGTCAACACAGTGCGGCATCCGGGGTCACAAGTCACGGATGACGCCCAGGGACCGGGCGCTTGTCGGCGCCCGGTCCCTGGGGATCCGTACCTGGAACGTGTGACCGAGCTTACCGGCTTCTCAGCAACCGCGGCTCAGCGAGCCGTCACCGAGACCGACCTGGAGACACAGGACAGAGTGGCCGCGTCTCCGGCGAAGCTCGCGCGGAACACATAGCGGCCGCTGCGGCGCGGCGAGTACCTGTACGACCATGCAGCGCCGTCGGAGCCGACGGTGTCCGAGGTTCGCACCGCGGCAAGCCGCGTCCAGCGGGACGATCCGGCCCTCCTGACGGAGACGGTCACCGCGTCGCCTTCGGAACCGGGCGACAGCGAGCCGGACAGCAGGATCCGCCGGTGCGCTCTGCTCCCCGAGACGGCCGAGCGGATGGTGAGCTTCGCTGCCCGCTTCCCTCTGGCCGGCGAAGTGATGACGAACGTCACGCTGTTCGCCGTCTCCACGTTGCCTGCCTCATCGACGGACCAGAACTCAAGGGTGTGAGTGCCGGCGGTCGAGACCGACAGCCTCTCGTCCTCGTTCGTCGCGCCCCCGTCGAGGCTGTAGTAGGTATCGTCGACGCCCGAACCGCCGACGTTGTCGGTGGCCGAGAACCTGATGTGCGCGTGACCGACGTAGGCGGCGACTACATCGGACGAGGTGGTCGGAGCCGTGGTGTCGGAAGGCGCGGGCTCCGGCGCGGGTGTGGGCCCGGGACTGGGTGTCGGTGCGGGGGTGGGCGCCGGAGTAGGCGTGGGCGTCGGGGTCGGCTCGGGCGAACGGGTAGGCTTTGGTGTCGGGTCAGGTGTGGGTGCAGGCGCCGGTGTCGGCGCCGGGGTGGCGGTTGGAGTCGGAGTCGGTGTCGGGATCGGTGTGGCGGTCGGTGTCGGCGTGGGCGTGGGCGTCGGCCTCGGCGTCGCAGTCGGCGTGGGGGTGGGTGTTGGGGTCCGGGTCGGGGTCGGGGTCGGCGTGGGGGTAGGTGTGGGCGTCGGCCTCGGCGTCGGAGTCGGCGTCGGTGTCGGTGTCGGTGTGGGGGTCGGCCTCGGCGTCGGAGTCGGAGCGGGGGTCGGTGTTGGTGTGGGCGTCGGCACCGAAGCCGACGGGAAGACCGACGCGTTGCCTATCCCGTTGACCGTGCCCGGACCCTTCACCGCGTACACGGAGTACGACTTCCCTGTCTCTACGGTGAACTTCCCGCTCGATCCGGTGATCGTCAGCACGTGCAAGGACCCGTCGAATACCGCGATCGCAGTCGCTCCGGAAGCGCTGACGTTGTACGTCGCGATGGCGCCCGTGTTCGACACCAGGGACGTGGTCACGGAGAGTGTCGGCCCTTGGTGACACGTGTTGCAGGCGATGGTGTACGTGGGCTTCGCGACCGCGCTACTCGCGAACGCGAGGACCAGACATGCGGTCGTCAGCACCAACACAAGACTGTGTCCGACCTTCTTCACAGACAAGCACCTCCAGGCAAGTCATTGTGGGTACGGCCTATGAGCCGTGTGATTACGGATTCGCAGAACAAGTGCTGAGCTCCTCGCCTCCCTCGATCGATCGGCTTGGCCCCGATAGAGCTTGAAGGGCCCCAGCCGGGAGTAATACACGACCCTTATCGGTCCGATAAGACCACGTGTTTACGGGTTTCGACGCAGTATGAGAGGAATCTCACTCCCTGCTTAGGAACCGCGGCGCGGGCAGCCGCCGGCATGCAGCACATGTGCGACGGCTGATGAAGGGAGTCGGGGACGGGCTGGAAGCGCCCGTCCCCGACTGAGGAAGCGTCAGAAGAATCGTGTGGTCACGCGATGGTATCTACGGAGATCGACGGGAGGTCCGCCCGTCCCGGTACAACGCGGCCGTCACCACCGGAGTGGCCCCGATCGACGCGCGGTCGATCCTGTCTAGACCCGCATCTCCGCGGCTGAATCCATGCCGAAGTGCTTGCCCATCGCAGCGAAGGCGGGCGGCTCCTTCGAACCCATGCAGACCGGTTCGAACCGACCTGCCGCCTTGCCGTCCAGGTAGCCTAGATACACACTACAGAAGCAGCAACGAGCTTTGTCGTTCCGGCGGCAGCAGGCTGCGCCGCTCGTCTCCCAGCACTGACGCCCCGAGTTGCGCGAAGGACACTCCGAGCCCGACACGCAATCCCTGTTGATCGTCTCACAGAACGACATGTGTTCCTCCGCGGCCGGTAGCGAGCGACGTCTTTGCCTATGAATAGTGAAGCCCGCCGGAACATGCAGTGTCCCTCAGAGGAACACATAGTCGCATTCTAGGCACTTTGCGCGACTTTGCGCCATGGTATATGTCCTGATTATTCGAATACGTGCATCTTCGAATACCCGGCGGTCCGTGGGCACCCGCGCAGCCCATCCCGCTTCCGCCGTCACCGGTCAGTCGCCGATCAGTCCTTACGACCGCCGCCGCTGCGAGGGGTGTGGCCTCCCGAGGACTTCGATGTACCCATCCGCTTGCGATCCTTCGTCTCGCGAAGGCGCAGGTCCTTGCGGACGGTGGCCTCGCCCGCCTCGCCTAGCAGCTTGTGGTAGCTGTCGAGCCTCTCGGGAAGCAGTTCTCCCGCCAGGACGGCCGCCCCCACCGCGCACCCCGGCTCCCCGGAATGCGTGCAGTCCCGGAAGCGGCATGCCTCCGACAGCTTCTCGATCTCGGGAAACGCAGAGGCGATCCCCTCCTCGCTCCCGGTGAGAGCGAGGCCCCGTAGCCCCGGGGTGTCGATGAGCACGCCACCGTCCGGAAGGAGAAGCAGTTCGCGCGCGACGGTGACGTGGCGCCCCCGGCCGTCGCTGGCTCGCACCTCCCGCGTCTCTTGCCGATCCTCGCCGAGCAGTGTGTTGATGAGCGTGGACTTCCCGGCACCCGACGGCCCGATGAGCGCCACGGTACGCCCGCCCTCCGTGTAGGCGCGCAGGGGCGTGATACCGAGGTCTTCGGACGCCGATGTGACGTGGACGTCGACGCCGAAGGCTATCTTCTCCAGCGACTCGTGAGCGGCCTCCACCTCATGGCTGAGATCGGCCTTTGTGAGCACGACCACCGGGGTGGCACCCGACTCCCAGGCGAGGGAGAGTTCCCGCTCGATCCGGCGCAGGTTCGGCCCGTCCGCGATCGGATGCACGAGGAACACGGTGTCGATGTTGGCCGCGAGAACCTGGTCCTCCGCCGACCCGTTCGGGTCGCCTCGAACGAACGCGCTCGACCGCTCGAGAACGGCCTCGACATGCGGCATCTCGAGTTCCGGCCGCACGGAGAGCGCCACCCAGTCGCCCGCGACGGGAAGGTCCGCACCGGAGCGCGCCGCCCTCACAAGTCGCTTCGCGGGGACGGCGCGCGTGGTCTCGGCATCCGTGGAGACCAGGACGCTGCCGCGGTCGGCGCGCACGACCCGGCCGGGGACGACATGTTCCGCTGCGTAGGGCGCGAAGAGCGCCTCCCAGCGCGGGGAGTAGCCCAGACGATCGAGGTCCGATGGGCCGGACAACCAGCATCCCCTCCAAGTGGCGGGGACGGCCCCGCAAACCGACTGTGACACGACACGGAGGCGCAGGCAACGGAGCGCCCGACGTCACTACCGGTACTCCAGCCGCCCCTCGATCTTCCTGCCGACGTTCTGGTGACCGCGCAGCCACTCCTCGAGAACGTCCTGCGCCGAGGTGGTCACGACCTTGCTCGGGCCCGCTGCTTCCAGTTCCTCGCGCGTGACGTCCAGATACGGCTTGCCGCTCGCGACGTGGTATCCCTGCAAGGCGACTGTGTAGGTCGCCGAGTCCTCCACCGGCTGGCCGCCGACCGTCAGAGAGGCCAGCGAGCGGCTTCCGTCCGAGTAGACCGCGCGTACTGCGCCATTGACCTGGTAGCACTCCCCTTCCCCGTCCCGATTCTCGATGCGCATCCAGTGTCCGAACATGCGCTTGAGGGTCTCGCCGGTCACCGTGAAGCGCTCCATGGAATCGTCGTAGGGGAAGCAGCTCATGAAGTCCATCAGCGTCACGACGGGACCGATCTCCTTCACACGGACCGATCCGGCGCCCAACAGCACGACGTCGGCGGGCAGCGACTCCGCCAGAGCATCCGCGAGAAGGTTCCCCAGCGACGTCTCCTCCTCGCGCGTGGGATGGGTGAGCTTGGTGGTCAGCTTGCAGATCACGACGCCGTACTTCCGGTCGACGACATCCTTGAAGGAGTCGATGAACTCCATCAGCTTCGTGTCCGGCTCCGCGATGTCCTGATCGATCGGGATGAGTCTCCAGGACCACTCGAGGATCGAGTTGGTGTCGTCGTCCACCACGACGTCGAAGCGCCCGACCTGATTGGTGCCCGTGCCCGCTTGCACGATGAGCACCCCGTTCACCTCCGCCGGCGCGTTGAGCAGAGTGTGGCTGTGACCGCCGATGATGAGATCGACCCCCCAAGCGGGATCCAGCATCGCCGCGAGTTCCTTGTCGGAATCGAACCCGATGTGCGTGAGAAGGATCGTGAGATCGATGTCGTCGTTCTTGAAGGCGTTGCAGATGCGCCCGACTTCTCTGGTTGCGTCCTCCAGCCCGACGAACGTCCCGATCAGCTCGTCGAGCTTGATCGAATCCATGACCTTCTCCGTCAGGATGCCCGTGAACATGACATCGAAACCGTCCACGTTCTTGACCAGGTGCGGGCGCATCATCCGTTTGTTGAAGGGCTTGATGTAAAGGTTGGCGTTCACGATGGGGAAGTTGGCGATCTTCTCGAGGAACAGCAGATGCGGAAGTCCGTAGTCGACCTCGTGATTGCCCAGCGAGACGACGTCAGGGGCCAGATAGTTCATGATCTCGATGGTCGAGACGCCCCTGAAGTCCGAGTCGATGATAGAGCCCTGGACCATATCGCCCGAGATCACGTAGAGGACGTTGTCCTCTTCGGCCCGGACCTTGTTGATGTAGCCGGAGAGCAGGGGCAACCCACCCGTCAGTTCGCCACCCCCAGCGGCCTGTTCGGCGAAGAAATCGCCGTGCATGTCGTTGGAGTGCAGGATCGTGATCTTCTTGGTGACGCCCATGGAGGGATCCCCTTCCCATCGTAGCCAATGGTGGCGCGCCTCTCGACGGCGCGATTTGCGACGACAGGAAGCAGCGTATGCCGCGGTCCTGCCACTCGACAACGGCCCGGGGCATCTTGATCGGTGTCATGCGGGACGATCGGTTGGCCATTGGCATCCCTGCGGCTGATCCGCATCCGCTCAGGAAGCCCGCCCGACCGCCAACTCAGGGGCGCCCGGCTCCGGAACCGCCCGTGATCCTACCATCCGGATCCGCTCCACCGCGGGAGTCACCAAGGCCTGGAAGGCGACGGCGACGGCGATCGACCCGGCGACCGCCACCACCGCGGACAACCAGATCCCGTTGGCGTCGCGGAGGCCTAGGAGGATCACGGGGTACTTGACCAGCGGCGAATGCGTCAAGTACAGAACGTAGGTCAGAGCGGATGCCTTGCCCGCCCATATCGCAGCGGTCCCGGGCCGACGGCCGGCGGTGAGCGCCACCAGAATGGCGATGGCGGCGAATCCGACGGCGACATCGGCAGGACTCACCACGAATCCTATGGGCCCCACCGCGGCCTTCGTCGGGAAGACGGCAGGCCGGAGCGCCAGGGCGGCACCGGCCAAGACCACCGACAGGACCGCCTCCACCCGCGATCTCACGTTCGCAGACGACAGGAGCAGGCCCACCGACATCCCGAGCACGACCTCGGGGAACCGGGCAGGCGCGAGTCCGACTCTGAGATAGCCCCACTCCCCCGCGAGGCGCTCGATAGCCCAGAGCACCGCGTAGTTGCAGCCCATCAGGATCGCCGAGAGTCGCAGGATCCCGTAGCGCTCGACGCCCCGCCTGAGAACGGGACCAAGCAGCGCGATCTGCACGGCAAGGGTGACGAACCACCAAGCCTCGACCACGGGCCGGAACGTGGCGGGACTGACGATGCTCGCTCCGGACAGCCAGATGGGCACCTTCCACAGGTCCGCAAGTGACATGGCCCCCGTCAGAACGCCGGCGACCAGGTAGATGGGGGCCACGACCCACAGCGGGACCATCAACCGTGTCAGCCGGAGCCACATGTGGCTCCGGTAGGTCTGACTCGCGCGCCCCATGACGATCCCGGAGCCGGCCAGTACCACGAACATCGATATGGCGACGGGCGCCAGCCATGGTCCCAGGTCGAGGAGGAACCACCCACCGGCGGTGCTAAGGGAAAGAGTCTCCGGCATGAGCGGAGCGTACGCGTACGTGAAGTGGAACAGCACGATCGCGACGGCGGCGAGACACCGGGCCAGATCAAGTCCGATAGCGCGATCGACGCGTCCGAACGCCCCCGACGAACTCACCTCGCCACGCCGATCCTCGTTCACGTGGGTCCCCCATCGCACACACTCGAGCGTGCATCCGGCAACGTCTGTATACCCGCGCCGGTGCGGACGACCCCGCTCGGCACCTCGGCGCCGACTTCGACGGTCAGATGGAGGCTCGGCCGTAGACCTCGAGGATGCGATCCATCTCAGCATGCACCGACTCGTCCACCACCCGGCGCCCGGCATCCTCGGCGAACCATGACAGCGTCCGGCGGATGCCGTCCCGTAGGGGAACGGCGGCCCGGAAGTCCGGCACGAGCGTCCTGATCTTGGAGTTGTCGAACACCACGCTCCAGGTCTTGTCTCCCAGCAGGCTCCCGGACAGATGCGGCGCCACGCGCGCGATCAGATCCGACGGGATGTGCACGATCTTGGCCTCCACACCCAGCGCCTCGGCGATGGTCCGATAGATCTGATCCCACGTCAGCACCTCGTCCGACGTGATGTGGAAGGCCTCGCCCAGCGCCCTCTCGTTCCCCAGCAGCCCCAGGAACCCTCGCCCGAAGTCGTCCGCGTGGGTCACGACCCAAAGCGACGACCCGTCGCCGTGCACGATGATCGGCCTGCCTGCCATCAGTCGATCCACCAGCGTGTAGGTTCCCCAGCCGCCGACGGCGATCGGCAGGTTGGAGTCGTAGGTCATCGAGGGACGCACGATCGTCACGGGGAAGCCCTCGTCACGGTACGCTCGCATGAGACGCTCTTCGCACGCGATCTTGCCGCGGGCGTAGTCCCAATACGGGTTCCGCAGCGGCGTCTCCTCGGTGATCAGGTAGTGAGCCGGCGGTTTCTCGTACGCCGAGGCCGAGCTGATGAACACGAACTGGCTGACGCGTCCTCGGAACAGAGCCAGGTCGCGCTCGACGTCCTTCGGCGCGTAGGCGATCCAGTCGACGACGACATCGAACTCCAAGCCGCGCAGGGCGGTCCGAACGTCCTCGGGACGACGTATGTCCGCGATCAGGCTGTGGCTGCCGGGCACACCCTCGACCCGCGATCCGCGATTGAGCAGGTAGAGTTCGAAGCCCTCGGCGATCGCGATGCGACTGACCGCCGCGCTTATGAAGCCGGTGCCACCGATGAACAGCACCCTCATGGCAGGTCAGCCCCCCGGTCCAGCCCTCCGCGCCGCGCTCGCGAGCGGCGGTCACTCCATCTGCGACTCCTCGCGCGCCGTGATCACGAGCACCGCCGCATCGTCGCGCAGCCGTCCGCCGGCTGCCGCGGAGGCGCGCGCGAACAGCTCGTCGATGATCTCTTCCCCGGACTTGCCCGCGCAGTCCACCAGCACCTGCTCTATGCCCTCCAGCCCGAACATGCGCGAGCCCGTTCGAGCCTCCGTGATCCCGTCTGTGTACGCGACGAGCACGTCGCCGGGACGCAGGTAGTGTGTCCCCGACCCGTACTCGCACGCGTTGAACGCCCCGGCCACGGGCCCGGTGGCCTCCAACGCCTCCACCTCCCCGTCTTCACGGAGCAGGAGAGTCGACTCGTGACCGGCAGCAGCATGGACGAGCGAATTGGTCTCAATGTCCAGCACTCCGAAGAAGAGGGTCACGAACAACTCCGTGGGCGTGTGGGCGTGCAGGGCGCTGTTGAGGTGCGCGAGCACGTACGTGGGGTCACAGTCGATGTGAGAGTAGGCCCTGACCATGAACCTCGCCATGGCCGTGTACACCGCGGCCTGAAGTCCCTTGCCGGAGACGTCGCCCATGAGGATGCCGACTCGTCGCTCGGAAAGGGGGAACACGTCGTAGAAGTCCCCTCCCACCGCCGCCTCATCGAGAGCGGGCTCGTACCTGGAGAGGATGCGGTAGGGCCCGACCTGTCGGACGACGTCCGCGAGCAGGGCACGCTGCAGAACATCGGCGATCCGGTGCTCGTGCGAGTAGGCCTCCTGAAGCGCCCTCTCGGCGTTCTTCCTCGGCGTGATGTCGGCCAGCATCCCGAGGTAGCCGGCGCACTCGCCCTGGTCATCGCAGACAGCCGTGGAAGAGAAGAGCGTCCAAACGTCTCGCCGATCGCGACCCGTGAACCGGAGATCCGATGTGAGCCGGTCACCGAGCGCGGATCCGGCCAGGATTCCCCGCAGCTCAAGGCTCGATTCAACGGCGATGTGTCGAGAGATGTTCGTCCCGAGCATCTCCTGCGGCGAGTATCCGAGCATATCGGCGAGTTGCCGGTTCACGTAGGTCGTGTTCCCGTCGCCGTCGAGCATCCAGATCCCTTCCGTGGCCGTCTCGACGATCTGTCGGTAGCGTTCCTGACTCTCGCGAAGTTCGGCCTCGGCGCGCGCACGACTGCGCCGTACCTCGGCACTGCGGATCTCTCGTTGCACGGCGGGGACGAGACGTGCGAGGTTGTCCTTCGTCGTGTAGCCGTCCGCTCCCGCCTTCAGTGCGTCGACGGCGACCCCCTCGCCTATCTGTCCGGACACGATGATGAACGGGATGTCGCCGCATGCCTCGCGGGCGATCTCGAGCGCCTCCAGGGCGCCGAAGCCGGGGAGCATGTAGTCGGAGATCACCACATCCCACTTCTCTTCGCTGAGAGCGGCTTTCATCTCGTCGGCCATCTGGACTCGGCGCGAATCCACCTCGAAGCCGCCCCGACGGAGTTCCCGCACCACGAACAGGGCGTCGTCTTCCGTGTCTTCCACGATGAGGACGCTCAGCGGGGTGGTCACGACATCATCCGCGAGGCCATCAGGCACCGGCGGAGGGCGGCGCTTCGTTGAGCACGAGCCAATAGAGGCCGAGCTGGCGGACGGCTTCGAGGAAGTTCTGGAAGTCCACCGGCTTTCGAACGTAGCTGTTCGCGCCGAGGCGGTAGCTCTCGATGAGGTCGCGCTCCTCGTTCGAGGTGGTGAGGACCACGACAGGGATGTTCTCCGTGCGCTCGTCACCCCGGATACGCTGCAGCACCTCGAGGCCGCTAACCTTTGGGAGCTTCAGGTCGAGCAGGACGAGGCACGGGCCCTGCGAGGTGTCGCGCCCGGCATACCGGCCCTCGGCGAACAGGTACTCGATCGCCTCCGCTCCATCTTCGACAGACGTCAGATCATTGGCGACGCCGTTCTTCTTCAGCGCCCGGACCGTGAGCTTGACGTCATCCGGGTTGTCCTCGACCAGCAGTATGCACCTGTCCTCCACCATTCCGACTCCTTGTCCGACGCCTGTCGCTATCCGCTCAAAGTGAAGTAGAAAGTCGAGCCCTTGCCCAGTTCGCTCTCCGCCCAGATCTGGCCTCCGTGCCTGTGCACGATGCGCTGCACCATCGCAAGCCCTATGCCGGTGCCCGAGAATTCGCGATCGGAATGAAGACGCTGGAAGGCCATGAACAGCTTGTCGGCGTACCTGTCGTCGAAACCGACTCCGTTGTCCCGCACGAAGTAGGCGAGACCGCTTGGCGTGGACACCGTCCCGAACTCGACTTCCGGACTGGGCTGCTTGGACGAGAACTTGACGGCATTGCCTATCAGGTTGAACAGGGCGATACGCACCAGGCGCTCGTCTCCGTCGGCTGCTATCCCTGCCGCTATCGGGAAGGTCGTGTTCCCTGCCTCGGGCGTCTTCCTCAACTCGGCGGCCACATCCTCCGCGAGCGCGCTCATGTCGAACCGCTTCCGGCGCAACTCGCCGCGGGTCACTCGCGACAGATTCAGAAGATCGTCGATCAGCTGACCCATTCGGCCGGCGGCCTTCCGGATGCGATCGAGGTAGTCGCGCCCCTCCTCGTCAAGCGAATCGCGATAGTCCTCGAGAAGGACCTGGCTGAATCCGTCCAGGCTCCGAAGGGGCGTCCGGAGGTCGTGGGATACGGAATAGTTGAACGCTTCCAGCTCGTTGTTGAGCGATTCGAGCTCCATCGCGCGTTGGACCAGATCCTCGTTCAGTCGCCGCACCTGCTGCTCCGCGTGCTTGCGCTCGGTCACGTCTCGCGCGGCTGCGAAGACTCCGACCACGTTGCCTGCCTCGTCGCGGTAGACGGAGGCGTTGTAGAGAACGTCGGTGACATTGCCGGAGGCGTGCCGGATGGCCAGCGGGTAGTCGAAGACCTGGCCCTCGGAGAAGACCTGGCGATATCCCTCGCGGGCGCTGTCCGGCTCGGTGAAGTAGTCCGAGAAGTCCGTGCCGATCAGCCTGTCGCGTGAGACACCGGTGACCTGCTCGGTCGCGTGGTTCACGTCGGTGATCTTGCCCTCGGGGCTGATGGTGACAAGCGGATCGAGGCTGGCCTCGATGAGGCTCCTGGAGTAGTGGGAGGCGGCGCGCACCTGCTCCTCCGCGTACTTGCGCTCGGTCACGTCTCGCGCGGCGGCGAAGACACCGACCACGTTGCCGGCCTCGTCGCGGTAGACGGAGGCGTTGTAGAGAACGTCGGTGACATTGCCGGAGGCGTGCCGGATGGCCAGCGGGTAGTCGAAGACCTGGCCCTCGGAGAAGACCTGGCGGTATCCCTCCCGGGCGCTATCCGGCTCCGTGAAGTAGTCCGAGAAGTCGGTGCCGATCAGCCTGTCGCGTGAGACGCCGGTCACCTGCTCGGTCGCGTGGTTCACGTCGGTGATCTTGCCCTCGGGGCTGATGGTGACCAGCGGATCGAGGCTGGCCTCGATCAGGCTTCTGGAGTAGCGGGAGGCGACTCTCGTCTTCTCCTCGGTCTTCTCCCGTTCCACGAGCCGCGAGTTCTCCAACGATATGGCTGCCTGGTAACTGAGCAGTCTGGTCATCTCGGTCTTGTCCGCCGTGAAGACACCTTCAGCGAGCCGGTTCTCCAAGTAGAGAATGCCGACAAGCTCGGACTGCATGATGATGGGCAGGCACATCACGGATCGCAGTTCGAGCGACTGCACCTCCGGGTTGTCCTTGAAACTCCCGCGGTCGCTCGCGTTCTCGAGGATCACGGGTTCCAGCGTCCGATTCACGTACCGCACGATCGGGGCGCACACGTCGGGGCACTCCTCGAGCTTCCGGCCCTCGGCATACACCGTGTCGCCCGATCCCGCGGCGCTCTCGGCTCGTACCAGAAGTTCCTTTTCGTCCCTGGTGACAAGCCAGCCGCGTTGAGCGCCCGACGCCTCGAGCACCACCCGCATGATGCGGCCCATGAGCCGGCTCTCGTCTATCTCCGAAGAGATCGCGGTCGTCGACTTGATCAGGTACCGGGCGTCCAGACTCGGCTCGTCGGGCCTCTCCAGCGCGTCTTCAGATGCGCCGGCGTCCATCTGCTCGTCGAAGCACTCCGGGAAGCGATCGACGACGTCGTCTTCTTTGCGTTCGGCGTGGCATTCCCGATAGAGCCGAGCCGACTCGCGGATGAAGACGACGCCAGGGGTCGGGCGGAATGTCCCGCGCACGTTGCGCGCGGACTCATCGTCCGGATCCTTTGGCTCCCCCTCCATGATCTCGCCGAGACGCTCATTGAGGTATCCCTGCAGGAACGTGTAACCGTGCTCGCTGGCGACTTCTATCGCTCGAAGGTACAGGCCGCGGGCGGCCGTTCCGTCGCCCCTCACTGCCTCCGTCTCGGCATGCATCAGGGCGACGTAGGGCTTGAGCAACGGACCGAGGGAGGCCCATGTCTCGACTTGCTCGATCAAGGGCCGGATGTACGCCTCGATCTCGCCTTCGGTACGGTACGCCTTGCCCATCTCGTGGAGCCTCAGGGCGTTCAGGACGAGGAATACGTGCCACTGACGCTTCAGCACGTTGTCGGTGAGCCCGTGCAGGTAGCTCCGGACCCTCTGCAGGAGCTCCTCTGCCTCCTCATGCCGGCCGAAGTAGTAGTTCACCAGGGCGATGTGGACGAAGTAGCTACCCGCCGACGCCACGTGGTTGTCCTTCTCCCACGCCTCCAGCTTCTCCTCCATCGGCACAGGGGTGTAGCCGCGCTTCATGGGCTCGACCCAGCCCGCTTGAATCGCCTCCGCGAGTCGCACCGAGAAGTTGAGGTGGTACTTCTCTGAGAACTCCAGGCACTCGGCTGCCGACGCCTCGATCTTTCGAAGATCGTCACCTGCGACCTGCTGGTTCCACATCAGCGGCCCGTAGGAGAGGCCGGCGTTGTAGAGGTCGCCCGAGTTCCTGCCGCTCTGAATGGACTTGTGGCAGTAGTCGACGATCTCCGCGGGCGTGCTGCGAGAGTGCATGTTGCACCAGACGATGCCGTTCATGCCGCGCGTCGCACCGAAGGTGTTCGGGTATCTCGCGCACAGATCGTGCGCAAGGTCCTGGTACTTGAAGGCTTCCTCGAAACGGCCCTTCTCCCCGAGGTAGAGACCCATTATCGAGAACGAGTAGATGACTGACTCGTCCATGCCTCCTGCGAGGCAATGCTGCGTCGACTGCACGGCCGACAGGTAGAGCTGTGGCACCAGACCCGACATGTAGAGGTCCGGGATCAGCTCGCTGTAGAACGCCAACTCGATCTTGCTCTTGCGCTCCGTCGTGAACGGCATGTTCAGGATCGTGTCCCAGACGTCGGTGTCCATGGACTCGATCTCGTTCATGAGTCTTTCCCGCTTGGCCTCAGCCTCCGCGGGATCCTCTGGGATGGCCTTGTCGAAGTAGGCGAGCCCGCGGTTGGCCGTCTCGACGGCCTTGATGAAGTTGCCGATCGAGGAAAGCGAAGTCGTTTGTTCGGCGAGAGCCTCGGCCTTGTCCAGATCCGTCTTCGCCTTGGCCAGGAGCTGGTCCAGCAGCTTCTCGGATTCGGCGTAGTTCCCGCACATGAGTTCGGTCTTGGCGCCCAGGCGATACACGCGAAAAGTCTGCTCGTCCTCGTCTTTCCACGCGCTGGGGGACAGGAGTTGCCGGGCCAGTCGGAAGTAGTCGTTTGCGGCCTCGGTCGCCAATGCTTTGAGCGCCTTGTTGCCGGCCTCGTAGTTCAGGTGCGAGAGCCGCCTGGCGCTGTCCGTGTCCAGTGTCTTGATGCGGCCGAGGTTCAGATGCGCGACGATCTCGAAGAGGTTGTCCAGCTTCTCGAAGTCGGCGCCCTGGGGGATCGCGGAGAGAAGGTGGGTTCCGATGTCCCAGTGGATCCGCCTGCGTCTCGAGGGGCTGACAGTTGCCAGCACCGCCTCTTGGACCCGATCGTGCACGAACTGCAGGCTCTCCTTGTTCTCCATCAGAAGGCCCTGCGCCAGTGCCGACTTCAGCGTCTCGAAAGTGGCGAGCAGGTCGATCTCCTTGGCCGAGGCGATGTCGCTTGGCAGGAAGCGGTTCCCCATGCAGGCGCAGAACTTCAACAGCTCCACGGTCTTCGCGGGCAGTTGCCTGACCTTGGCCGTGAAGAGCGCCACTACCGTTGACGGCATGTCCGACTCACGGATGCGCTCAAGGTTCCACTGCCAGACCCGGTCGTCGTCCATGCTCAACAGGCTCTGGTTGTGCAGGTAGGACAGTACTTCGCTCACGAAGAGCGGGTTGCCGTCCGACAGGTCGGTGATGAATGCCGCGAGTTCGCGGGTCTTGCTCATCGGCGAGTCCAGGATGTAGGACACCATCTCGTGGCAGTACTCGGGCGCAAGCGGACCGAGACGGATCTCGCTCAGCGGCCGCCTGTGCTCGTGGATGTCGCGGATCAGCTTCGCCAGGGGATGGGCCGAGTCGACCTCGTTGTGCCGGTAAGCCCCGAGCAGGAAGAGATAGCGGTACTCCTTCGTGTTCGCGAACACGTTGCCGAGGAAGTCGAACGTGGCGGAATCGCACCACTGAAGATCGTCTATGAACAGAGTGAGCGGATGCTCCTGGCTGGCCAGGCAGATCAGGAAGGCGTTGATGAGGTCGTTGAACCGGTTCCTGGACTCCGCAGGGGGAAGTGGCTCGACCTCAGGCTGGACACCGATCAAGACCTCGAGTTCGGGGATGACGTCGGTGAGCACGCGTCCCTTCGACCCGACCGCCCCGAGGATCCGCGCTCGCCACGTATCGACCCTCTCGTCGCTCTCTGTGAGGAAGGTCCGGATGAGGCTGCGGAGGCCCTGGAGGAGTGCGCCATATGGGATGTTGCGCTGGTACAGGTCGAACTTCCCAGAAGTGAAGTAACCGCGGTGCTTGACGATCGGACGCTGGAGTTCCTGGATGAGACGCGTCTTGCCGATCCCAGGCAACCCCGAGATGAAGGCTGACGAGAACGAACCGGAAGCGGCTGCCCGGTACTGTTCCAGGATCTGAGCGGCCTCGCCGTCGCGCCCGACCATCTTCGAAACGAAGCGCACGCGGTGCGTGAAGTCGAACAGGCCGAGGCTGAAGGTGGAGATCTTCCCTTCTGCTGCGAACTCACGCCGGCAACGCTCGAGGTCCGCCAGCAATCCGGCGCCGCTCTGATACCGCTTCTCGGGCTCCTTCAGGATCAGCTTCGCGATGATGTCGCTTACCGTCACGGGCACCCGAGGATCGACGGAGTGCACCGCTTCGGCCTCTTCTGCCAGGTGCGAGTGGATCAGTTCGAGTGGGTCGAGCGAGAAGAAGGGCAACCGGCCGGTGAGCAGCTCGTAGAGCACGACCCCGAGTGAATACAGGTCCGACGTGAAGTCGACTCTGTGGTTGATGCGTCCCGTCTGCTCGGGCGAAGTGTAGGCAAGAGTACCCTTCACGAACGCCAGATCATAGATGAAGTGGCTGATCTCACGGACGTCCAGAGCGGTCATGAAGTCGATGATCCGGACCGTCAGGGTCTTCGGATCGATGAGTATGTTGTGGGGCTTGATGCCGCCGTGGATGATGCCCGCTTCATGCACCTTGGCCAGGCTGCCCG
The DNA here is from genome assembly GCA_963695385.1 of uncultured Coriobacteriia bacterium. Classification (GTDB taxonomy): domain Bacteria; phylum Actinomycetota; class Coriobacteriia; order Anaerosomatales; family PALSA-660; genus JANYAK01. Next base: position 565,995 of record OY968780.1, on the reverse strand, counting down.
CCAGCTGACACGCGATCGTGAAGAAGTCGTGCAGGGCGATCTGTTCCTGCTGCGCCACCCACTCGTTGAGAGTCAAGCCGTCGAAGTGCTGCCGCGTGATGATCTGGGAATCCGTCGCCATGACCACGGCGAGCGGACGCAGAAGCGCGGGATCGTTGAGCACCCTGAGGTGTTCGACCTTCTGTCGGAAGTGGATCTTCTGCAGGTCCGAGGGCGCGCCGACCTTCAGTATCTTGATCGCCAACAGCTCGTCCGGCTTCGAACGGTGAACCCCCGTGTAGACCACCGACTGGGGGCTCTCCCCCAGCTTCTCGACGAGGACGAAGGACGTGACGTGTCCGTCATGCGGCTGCGGCGGACCGGATCCTGCCCCGGTCACACTCCTGGAGTGGGCGGAGGCGACTCTCACGGTGGCATTGTCGTCCGGCATGTCCGATCATCCCCATCCGACCGCGAACCCCGCCTTGAGCTGATGCGCCATTGAAAAGGAACGGTGATAAGTGGGACTGATTATACTCAACCGCGAGGACCCAGAAAATCCCATCTTCCGCGCGGCGTGACCTGGACCGTGCGACAGCGATGACTGCGCGGCTGCTAGCACTCCGCGGTCCGCGCTCCTAGCTCCTGGCCGCCGAAGCCCCGTTCCGTTCACGGATCCAGTCCGCCAGGAGCTTGTCCTGGCCGAACTCGTGGAGCTCGAGGAACTCCTTCATGAAGTCGTGGAGCGGCAGCACGCTGAACGACGGGACCGTGCGGAACTCGAGGACGCGCAGCCGTGCGTACTCCTTGAAGGAGCGGTGATGTTCCAGCATCTCCCTCGCGGCGGAGTCGGGGTACCCGACCTCTTCCATGAGTCGCTCCTCTGCGAGAAAATGGAAGAGCGTGAAGTCCATGATCCTGTCGAGAACCCGCCGCACGTCTGAATCCTCCGCGCCATCGACGTCCCGGAGTTCGTCCAGCAGGGCGATCACTTCGCGGTGCTGGTTGTCGATCAACTCGTTGCCGGTCTCGTAGGACTGGTCCCACGTACTGACCAACACACCGACACCTCCCCGGATCTCCGCCTGTGCGCACATCTGCCGCAGGCTGCATGAGCTGTTCGGCCCTCAAACAGTCTGCCTCGCCTGGCGTCACGTGTGAATCATACCCAGCCTCGTCCGCGTCAAGTGGCAACCTGTCGGCCGGACAGAGTTCGACTTGGTCTCCCCCGCCAGCGGCGCCTCCGGAGGTCTCAGGCGCATCCCGGGAACGGAGGATCGCAGCGCTCGGTCGCGGGGATGGCGGCAACTTGAGCGACGGGTATCTCCGCAGGCTTCCCGACGGCGCCGATCCAGACTCCGACCAAGGCGATGCCTGCTCCCAGGAGGAAGATCGGCGTGACTCGCTCGCTGGAGATCGACGCGGCTATCACGATCGTCGCGACCGGGAAGAGGAGGAACGAGTACGAAGTGGCAGATGCCGTCCACCTGGAGAGAACGAAGAGGTAGAAGTAGAACAGCACGACCGACCCCACGATGACGAGGTAGATGAACGCGCCGATGGTCCGGGGAGCGCTCGGCAGGGACCAGGACTCTCCGGCGATGAGCGAGACTACCAGGAGGATGCAGCCGCCGGTTGTGAAGGCGACCACATTCGTGGGGAGAGGCTTCGTGCTCGGGAAGAGCTTGTAGATGACCGACCCCTCGGCGATGCACGCCGCGCCGGCGATGATCGCGGCGAGTGACGGAATCGGTACCGACCGGCCTATCTCCCCACCGACTCCGATCGTGATTCCCACGAGTGCGACCAAAGCGCCCGCCAAGCCCCTCCAGCGGAAGCGTTCGATACCGTGCGCCACGGCGAAGAACATGGTCAGGAGCGGGCCCAATGACAGGATGACCATCGCCAGGCTCGCTTGGACCTTGAGGATCCCCCAGTAGACGAACGCGTAGCTCGCACCCACCGCGATCACGCCGTAGAGAATGGCACCGACGAGAGCCTTGCCCTTCGGGAGCGCAACTCGTCGGACGAGAAGGATCGCCCAGAAGATCACCGCGGCGGCGAGAAAGCGCGCCGCGGCCCCCCAGAACGGCGGCAGCTCGAGGTTACTGAAGCGGACCGCGACAGCGTTGCTGCCCCCTATGACGACCAGCGCGGCGAACGCAAGAAGTGTGGCGCGGTCGGATCGCGTGGTGGTGGTCGGGGTAGCCTCGCCATTCTCGGACATTCCGGATCACCTCCGCCGCTGGTTCGTTCCCCACGCGATGCCCGGACACACCCGGGGGGCGCCCGTCGTGCTCGGAGTCTCGACGAGGGCCATACTGGAGGACACCCGGCCTGCTCGACGGCCGTTCAGCCGGCTCATGCGTCCTCACACCTCAGTCGATATTCGACACGACCGCACAGCATTCGGAGCGCCAATGTCACCTGTCGACCATGTCACCGTGCTGGCAGCCGCCCGGCTCGGTGCCGAGTGGGCGTGGACGGTCATCTACAGGGAGTACTCGCCCGCGCTCCTGCGCTACCTCAAGGGCCACGGCGCCCAGGCGCCCGAAGACCTGCTCGGTGAGGTGTTCGTCCAAGTCGTCCGCAACCTGCCGTCCTTCGAGGGCGAGGAGCGCGAATTCCGGACGTGGCTGTTCACCATCGCGCGCAACCGTCTCATCGACGAGTGGCGAGCGGCGGGCCGCAGCGTGATCGAACCGGTCGATCACGAGTCGCTCGCAGCGTTGGCGGGCAGCGGTTCGGTCGAGGACGACGCCATGCACCGCCTGGCTGAACAGCGGGTCATGGAGGTGCTGGCCCGTCTCACCCCCGACCAGCACGACGTGCTGTTCCTGCGCTTCTTCGCGCGACTGACCATCGAGGAAGTCGCTGCCGTCATGGGGAAGCGGCCCGGCTCGGTCAAGGCCCTCCAGGCACGAGGTCTTGCCGCCATCCGTCGTGCGATGTCGAAGGAGGCCGTATCCCTTTGAGCGACTCGGACGGTTACCTCGACGACATGAGATGGCTCTCGAACATACGCGACACCGACATCGACCGGCTTCTCGACGGCGGGGCGCCCGTCGACGAGCGCCTCGAAGGCGTGGCCCGATTCCTGCAGGACCTGGGCTCGGTCTTTCCCGAGGAGCCGACCGGGGACCTCGAGTCGGCCCATGTCGCGGCGATGGTCGAGGAAGCGCGACTCGCGGACGAGGGGATCCCCTCGTCCGCGGGCGCGGCCATCGGCCGGAAGGCGTCCTCGACGCCGCGATCGAGGGGCGGGTGGTTCGCACCAAGACCCGGAACGACGACTGGAGCCCGACGGTTCACGTCGGTCACCGCGCTCGCGATGGCGGGGCTCCTCGCGTTCGGAGGAGCGGCCTACGCCGGAGTACTGCCGGAGCCCATACAGCGCGCGGTGTCGGACGCGGCGCGTAGCGTGGGTATCGCGATCCCGAGTCCGCGGCTGACACACAGGTCGGTTGTCGGGGACAGGAGCGGACGCGGCGCCAGAGGCGCCGACAAGGGTCGACGTGGCGCTAGCGGCGTCGACAAGGCCGCAGGTGCCGGCAAGGCTGTCGGTACCACGGAGACGGCGAACGGACTCGGTTCGGTGACCACGAGTACGCCCGCTCCACGCCGCGCGGACGGTACCGAGACCGCAGGCGCCGCGAAGGCCCGCAGGGGTACGGCCGGCAAGCGTGCCGCCGAGAAGGCGAAGGCGGTGCGCCCCAAGCGCGGGCACGCCGCCACGGGAAGCAAGGTCCGAAAGCCTCCGAGCAAGCACAAGCGCTCCAAGGAGACGCCTCCCCGCAACGTGACCGGTCAGACGCCGCGCAACAGCAAGGGAACGGACGAGACGCAGTTGGACAGTGGCAAGCGCTGACGGCACGGACTCGATGACCGGCTGTCTGCCGACCCAATGACGATCAGAGAGGTGATGCACCATGCGCAGGAGGAGTACATGGATTCTGGCGGGGGTGGTCGCGCTGACGTTCGCCGTGGTGGCCACCGCCGTAGCGGTCACCCAGCCGTCACTGACGGCGAGGCCGACCGCGGTGACCTACCCGCACTCGGCGAAGCTGATCAGCAGCGTTGAGACGACCTCGGTCGTCATGCGCCTCCTTGCGGGCGCGAGCGAGTGGACCACCTTCGCCGTGGTCCCGGCTGGCGAGAGCACCAGGGTAGTCAACAGGCCGAAGAGTTCCGCAACCTACAAGCTGGTCTCCGACAGCATCGAGAGCACGCCTGTCACGATCACGGTGAGGGCGCAGCTGACCAAGCCGCAGGTCATCGGCCGCGGTCACAAGAAGGGGCTGCACAAGGTCAACGGAGCCGTGGCGCCGCTCCACGCCACCGGCGGTCAGGTCCAGCTCAGCTTCTTCCTGTGGAAGAAGCTGGTCACCACGGCCACGGCACGCGGTGGCAACGGCCATCAGATCACCCGGTACGAGTGGGTCCAGTCCGGCGACACCGCCGACGTCCCGCTGACCCGGCGCAACTCCCAGTGGTCCAAGTGGACATACCGGTGGCGCCCCTCCGCCATCGGGACCTGGAAGGTCGTCGTCTCGCATGAGGACACGGCACACGTGGCCGCCTCGGCCAGCACCAAGGTCCGCATCAGGCGGTAGCGCACCAATACGATCTCTTGCACGGAAGGACCCGGCGATCCCACTGCCGGGTCCTTCCGTGTGCTGTGTAGAAATGACCCCTCCGAGCACCAGGGGCGATCATTGCCTGGGATCGGCGCCCCCGCCTGTGAACGTGCAGCGGCGACAGGTGAAGTCGTGGGTGTTGCTGGAATCCGCCGGCCCCCAGAACTTGCCCGGCGCACCCATCTTCAGGTCGGTGAAAGTCATCTCGGATGCAGGGATCACCCTGCCCTTGATCCAGGACGCCGGACCGTCCCCGGTCATGTTCTTCCGGTCAGCGGCCCTGACGTCGGCCAGGTACGTGCCGGCCGGGAAGTGGACGGTGCCGCCGGAGGGCGCCGCTTCGATGGCTGATCGGATGGCCGCCGTGTCGTCGGTGACCCCGTCGCCCTTGGCGCCATAGGACTTGACGGAGACCGTCGGGCCGCGGGCGGGTGTCGGCACCGGAGAAGGTCCGGGAGTGGGGGCCACAAAGGGCGTGGGGGGCGGTGCGGGGTTCGCGAACGGATTGACCAGCGATCCTGACTCGATCACGGTCGAGGGCGAGTCGACCTCGATCCTGGTGGCTCCGTTGGACAGATGGAATGCGTTGTTCGTGAACGCGACGTTGTAGGCGAACTCCGCGGGAGTCAGCCAATCGGAGCCGAGGAGCACCACGGGAGACCCGCCGGACCTGAAGGAGTTGTACCTGAATACGTCGCCGTAGGTCCCGGAGACCCACAGTGCCTTCTTGGAGCTCAGAGACTCGAAGGTGTTGCCCTCGAAGGTGCTGGACCCGGAGTTCTTCACCACGGCGGCGTCGCTCGCGCGGCCCTTGAAGGTGTTCCCGGTGACTGTTAGGTCGTATGCATTGAACACCACCTGGCTCCGCGGCGAGCCGGAACCGTCGCAGTAGTTGTCGGTGAATGTGTTGTACGCATGCTGGTCGTACTTCTGCTCCGAGGGTCCCCACTGGCCGATCATCGCGCCGATGGTGGAGCCCGAGAAGTTGTTGCCGGTGACGGTCATGTGTATGGCGGTAGCGATCTCTATCCCGGCGGAACCTCCGGCCGACTTCGTGAGACCCGCGCCCCTGACCGTGTTGCCCGAGACAGTGGAGAATCCTCCCGCCCAGGCATCCCTGGGGTCGTCTGCTGTCGAGTCGTTGAGCTCGGCGGCGTAGGAGATGGCGGTGTCGTCGGCGGCGGCGAAGTCACAGCCGACGATGTTGACGTTCCGGAACCCCCGGTTCGAGGAGTCTGTGGCCGGGCCGGAGTAGACCTCTATGTTCATGCGGCTGGAACCGAGGAAGTGACAGTTGTTGAACGTGATGTTGTAGTTGCTGGACTCGGCGGTGGCGTCGTCCTCGATCTTGACCGCGTTGGCCACGTCAGCGGTGTACTTCTCGATCGTGCAATCGTCGAAGAGGACGTCGTGGACCACGATGTTGTAGCCCTTGAACGAGATCGTGGCGTAGCGCTCGGCCGGCCCGCTGTTGGACGCCGGAGCAGGCGTCGGTGGACTCTGGGATGCCGGCATCGCTGCGGATCCACGACATGCCGGGACCGCGAGGCACAGGGAGACCAGGAGGGTCGCGGCTGCCAAGCGGCTCGCAATCATGCGCGGCGGCGTCGCATGCCCGGGTGGGCGAACGTCCCAGCCGCGACGGCATCCGCCTCCAGCATCGTTTGATGGAGCCGTACCGGCCGTCCCCGGACACCGGCGTGGGGCTTCGTGGTTCCGGACAAGAGTCCCGCATCCTCCGACAGGTGGCCACCGACACCTATCCATACCCCCGTGAGTCGGCTACCTCACCGTCACGTAGTCGTATCCGGTCGACCATCTCGCCGAGTGAGCGCCGTCGGCGGGAGCGTAGGCTCTGAGGCGCCACTTGCCCTTGGTCGCCAGTCTCATCCTGGTCGAGCACTTGGTGTAGGTCGAGTAGTTCGTTGCCTTGGCCCTCACGTAGCCGTAAGCCTTCCAGCGCCGCGAGACGTAACGGTACTTGTAGACGCGCACCGGGTACGTGCCGGCGGCGTGACGAGGCTTGAGCGTGGCGAACACCGTGTAGTACCTGGCGCGAGACATCCTGGCTGGGGCCACGGGGTTGGAAAGCGTCGGCGCTCGACGCACCAGCGGACTGACACTGAAGATCACCATCTTGGTGGATTCGATGTTGCCGGCCGCATCCACCGACCAATACTCAAGGGCATGCGCTCCAAGCGGGACGACGTTGACTGTGGTGCCCTCCCAGGCGGTGCCGGCATCGAGTCTGAAGTACGTGTGAGCGACTCCCGATCCCCCTTCGTTGTCGGTGGCGACCAGATGGATCGCCGCGGGGCCCGCGTAGTAGGCCAGGGCGTCCGATGTGGTGATCGGCGGCGTCGTGTCAGACGGTGTCGGGGTCGGTGTCGGGGTCGGCGTTGGTGTCGGGGTGGGTGTCGGGGTGGGTGTCGGAGTTGGTGTCGGGGTGGGTGTCGGGGTCGAGGTCGGTGTCGGTGGTGGCGTCAGTGTCGGGGTAGGTGTCGGTGTCGGGGTCGGGGTCGGGGTCGGGGTCGGTGTCGGGGTGGGTATCGGTGTCGGCGTAGGCGTCGGTGTTGGTGTCGGCGTCGGCGTCGGCGTCGGTGTCGGTGTCGGTGTCGAGGTCGGGGTAGGCGTGGGTGTCGGTGTTGGTGTTGGTGTCGGGGTCGGTGTCGGCACATCCTCGGCTATCGTGAAGATGGACGTCTGCACGGATTCGACGTTTCCGGACTTGTCAGCTGCCCAGAACTGCAGCGTGTGGGGACCGGCACCGGACACAAAGACCCAGATCTCCATAGATCCACTTGGAAGACCCGTCACAGTGTGGCAGTGGTCGCAGGCCTGCGTGGCATGAGGGAGCCTGACCGCAGGTATCGTGGAACTGTCCGCGACCTGGGCCGGAGTGATCGGCACAGGCACTTCGTACGGACCGTGGCAAGCCGGGCAAACGGCCTCGACACCTGGTCTGGTTCCGCCGGTGTGACCGGGAAGGATCAGCCAGTTCGAGAGTGCGTACGGTGGGATGTAGGGGGCATTGGGGAGCTTGGCCGCCGCGCGCATACCGGATTGTGCGTTGACCGTCACGGTCGGCGAACCATCGATTCGGTACTGGAGGGAGGCAACGCCCGCGCCACCCTCATTGTCTATCGCCGTAAGGTGGATGATCGCCGGACTCGCGGCGAAGACGGCATCCGCGTCACAGAACGTGTTCGGAGCGCTCACGTCCACCGGGACCGGCGTTGGTGTCGGGGTCGCAGTCGGAGTCGCAGTCGGGGTCGGGGTCGCCGTCGGGGTCGGAGTCGGGGTCGCAGTCGGGGTCGCCGTGGGGGTCGGGGTCGGGGTGGGCACCGTGACGGCCCATGTGAGCGTGTACGCCCCTCCAGCCCCGGAATACCAGGACGCGTCCACGTAGTGGTTGCCCGATGAAGTCGCGGTCCAAGTGATGACCTCTGAGGACCCGGTCAGTTCCGATGAGGACAGCCACTCGCCGGAGGAGACGCTCGTGGCGGTTGGTCCGTACAGGTACAGGTCGAGATCGCTGTCAAGCGGTCCGCTCATCGAGACCGACAGTTCATCGCCCGCATTGAGGTACACGCTGTAGACATCCTCATGATCGCCAGGCGACAGAGTACCGGTCGCCGGCGACGCTGGCAGCACAACACCTGGGATATCGTCATCAGGGGACGGCGGATCCGGCGTAGGTGTCGGAGAGGAAGCGGCACCGTAGATGTACTGGATGCCCGCTACATCGTCCGCCGTGGGTATCCGCTTCTGAACGCCAGCGGAACTATAGCCGTACATGACGTTGTCCGCGTTGATGTCGTCGTACTGGTCCAAGAGCCCGACGGCGTGGCCGAACTCGTGCGCGGCTACGCTGGCGACATCGAAACTGGCACCGGAGCCGTCTTCCCACAGGTACGAATCGTTGAAGACGATGTCGCACTCCAGCTGTGTCGAACCGGAGTACCAGGACTGACACCACGCGAGCGTCCCCGGGTCGGTGAAGCCGCTGCTGGCCCAGTAGACATCATTCTCATAGTCCCTTCCGGGAGGGTTCACGCCACTGAGACATGAACCCGTGTAGAGGAAGCTGAAGTCTGCGAGGCCGTTCCACGCTCCGACCCCGAGCTGAGTAAGCGCCCCCTCGGACCCAGCGTCGGCGCAGTTCTCGTTGACACGATATGGCATCTGCGGAGGCAGCCCCCCTGCCCGAAGCGGCCAGCTGCGCCCGGACCACGCGAAGTCCATGATGTGGACGGCACCTGGCGGATTGCGGACCGAAGGATCGGGATTGCCGATCATCAGGTCCTCCGGGGCGATGTACCACGAGTCAGCCGCTGACAAGGCGCCGGCGAGCCGTATGCGCGACTCCACGACGGTCAGCGGCTGTCCCACTCCGGGCACGTCGCCGTCAAGGACCGCTATCTTGCCCAGACGACCCCCAATGGTGGTCCCATCCGCATCGATGAAGACGAGACAGCGATCACCCGGCGAGAACGTCGGGGCTTCGTCGATCCAGAGCGTGAGCGAACCCACCGTACCGCCCGGCGTCGTCACACGTACGTCGGATGCCGGTGAACCTTTGAGCGTGGTCTCCACATGTATGAACGCGTCCGTGTAGATGAGACCGCGATCGGTGTCGACGGCCGGAGGGACCTGGCGAGACGAGATCGAGGTGACCGTGCCCAGAACGACGGAGTCGGCCATGCTTGCCAGTTGGTCAACTGATGTCGGGAGCGTCACGGCGTGCGCAACGGCGGGTTGAGCGACAAGGACTGCGGCCAGCCAGACCGTCAGCAATGCGAGCACGGTCGATGCCGAGCGCTGAACCGTGGAACGAAGCACGCTGCCTCCCCCTCCGCGACTTTGGCCAAGTGCTGCGCCATCCCCGGGTCATCCTAGCACCCTGGCCCAGAGGCGCGGTACCCGCTAGGGTGTCGCGCCCTGCAGGCGGCCGTTCGCGTAGCCCACGTAGGCGGAGGCGGAGTGGGCCTTGCCGCTGGAATCCGTTGCCACAAGCATGACGCTCGTCGGGGGCATGCCTTCGTATGAGTACGTCGCAGTCGAGCCGTCGAGGCTGACTGTGTTGCCTCCAGCGTAGACCCACCACAGGTAGTTGCGGATCCCCGACGTCTGCAACGCCTTCATGGTCATCGTGACCTGATACCCGGAGCCGGTAGTGGTCATCCTGCCCTCCACGGTGAATCGCGCCTGGGCCTCGGACTGGTCGCCCGGCGTCGAAGAACCGGGCGTGGGCAACGGGGCTCCGCCCTGGGTGGGCAACTTCCTGGTGGAATCGGTGGGCCTCACCCTGCGCCTGGACTTGGGCTTTCTCTTGGACGTCGGCTCGGGCGTCGCCGTGGTCGAGGCGGAGTCCGTCCCAGTCGCCGAAGCGGAGTTGGATGTGGAGGTGGAGCCCAGCGCCACGGTTGCGACAACTGAGGCCGACGAGACCACGCTGGCTCTGGGAGTCGGCGTCGGAGAGGGGCCCTGTACAGATTGTGAACCCGGCGCCAACACCACCGCGGCTGCGACGGCGGCAGTCAGCAACGGGGCGGCCACGCTGACCGCGACCCGGATCGCTGGCTTGAACGCGTGATTGATCCACATGAGTGCGAGTCCCACCGGCCAGAACACGATAAGGACGGCGACTATGAAGCCTGTCCGCTCAAACCACTGCAGTGTCTTTGGGTCATCCGACATCGGTGTGTTCCATCCTTCGGGGTGCGCAGCGAAAGACCGTCCAAGTCACTGCGGACAGCGCGCCGCTCTTCAGTTCCATTCTACTTGAGGATCACTCTCTTCGCTGTCGACGTGCTGCCCGCGTACTTGGGTCCGTAGTACACGACACGGAAGAGGTACCTGCCGTGTCTGGCATTGGCCGTGTGATGGAAACCGTAGGAGAAGTACGCCTTGCCGGTGCCCAGAGCCCTCAGCGTGCGGACCCTGAGACCAGTCCACTTGCCGCTGCCCGGCCGGTGCACCTGTACGGTCACGTGCTGGCCGACCATGCCCTGCGGGGTGGCGTAGCCATAGACCTTGAAGTGCTGGCCCGTCCGTGACGTCCTCCGCGTCGTGCGGATCGAGAGAAGCGCGCGCACGGACGTCGGGGCCGGGGTCGGGACAGCGGCGGGCGTCGGGGTCGGCGCAGCCGCCGGGGTCGGAGTGGGCGCCGAAGTTGGGGTTGGGGTTGGGGTTGGGGTTGGGGTTGGGGTTGGGGTTGGGGTTGGGGTTGGGGTCGGGGTTGGGGTCGGCGCAGCGGTCGGGGTCGGGGCGATCGGGGACGGGACCGGGGTCGGGGCCGAGGAAGGCGTTGGCGACGGGGCAGGCGAGGGGATCGGGGACGGTGTCGGACCGGACGTCGGTGCCGGTGTTGACGAGGGGCCCACGAGAATCGTGAACGTCTTCTCGAACCATCCGCCCTCCGGGTCCGTGGCTCTGATCACGATGTCGAAGGACTTCTGCTGCGCGATGGGCCCCGTGTACCCGAGCTTGTCTCCGTATGCGTACACGACGTCAGTCGCAGTCGATGAGATGAGCGCGTAGTACCAGGATGTCGAGTCCGGATCCACGGCCTGGAACGAGCCAACCACGGTACCGGTGCCCTGGCCCTCCTGCACGACGTGGTTGTCCAGCAGGATGTCGGTCGGCGCCAGGTTCTGCGTCACAGAGATGGTCACAGTCGCGTAGTTCGAGTAGACCGCCCCGTTGAAGACCCGGTAGCTGAAGCGGTCGATCCCAACGTAGCCCGCGGTCGAGGTGTATGTGAAGCGGCCATCCGCGTCCAGCGACAGGGTGCCGTGGTCAGGGCCCGCGCCCAGCCGAGCGTACATCAGGCTGTGCTCGGGGTCCGAATCGTTGTCCAAGACTCCCACCGCTGGAATCACCAGCTGGGCACCGGACTTCGCGGCGTAGGCATCGTCTCTGGCAACGGGAGGCACCGACGCAGGACCAACGAGGACCCTGACCGGCTGATCGAAAGTGTATCCACCCAGAGGGTGTGTGGGAATGCTGGCGTGCATCCTGATGATGAGGTCGTAGGAGGAGTTCGCCGCGCGATCCATGGTCGCCGCGGTCTTGAGCACTCCCTGCTCGAGGGTGAAGGAGGCGGCATCTGCCCCGCCCACGATCGTGAACGTCACGTAGACCTCGATGCAATCCGAGCCCTCGTAGTTCAGAGGCTCGACGAAGCCGACGAAGCTCCCCGCAGGCAACCCTTGGGGGACTATCTCGTTGGTCAGAACGATCACGTTCGGATTCCCGGCTGCCCCCGCCTCAGGCACTTGACCCAGAACCACTGAAGCCAGCACGACGACAAGCGAGGCTATCATCCAGATGGGCGATCTGCTCGCGCTCACGGCGACATCCTTCCTGTCATGGAAGCCTTGCCGGCAGCCCTGAGCGCTTCCTGGGTCAAAGCCATGTCCTCGTTCGAAGCAAAGATCAGTCCACCCCGCCGGCATCTGGCTGAGACGCCGAACAGAAAGCCCGCCACCTGCGTCTTCGCAGGTGGCGGGCTTGGATGCGCCTGGAACAGCCTGGGCTACGCCTCGTCGAACGCTCGCTGGAGATCGGCGATCACGATCTTCTTCATCTTCAGCATGGCATTCATGGCCGCAAGGGCCTTTGTCTTGTTGGGGCTCTGCAAGAGCTCCCCCATCTGCCGGGGAACGATCTGCCACGAGAGACCGAACCTGTCCTTGAGCCAACCGCACTGCTCGGCTTCGGGCACGGCCGAGAGCTGCTCCCAGAAGTGGTCGACTTCTTCTTGGTCTTCGCACTCGACGTAGAATGATACGGCTTCGGTGAACCTGAAGATCGGACCACCGTCCAAGGCCATGAACCTTTGGCCGTCCAGCTCGAAGATGGCGGTGAGGACCTTGCCCTCCATCTCGTCGACCCCGGGAACCTCCATGCCCTTCTCGTAGCGCGCGATGCTGATCAACTTGGATTCGCGAGTCGTGTGCCGCGAAGCGTTGAAGACCGAGATGTAGAAGTTGACCGCCTCCTCTGTCTGGCTGTCGAACCAGAGCGAAGGAACGATCTTCTGTGTGGCGTTCATCGTGTGCGCTCCCTTCAAACGGGTAGTCCGTGCATGCACGAGGACGATGTCGACGTTGCGTCCAGGCTGCTCTCGTACATACCCCGGGGGACGACCTTCCGCGGTAGCGTACACGTGGCGCATCAGTTGGAGACACTTGTTAGCGCGGCGGCAACTGCGGAGACAGAATGAGGTAGGCCCAGCGAAAGGAGTCCCCGATGCCTCAGTATGGAGTGCTTGTCTACTCGCCGGCGCCTGCTGATCCCAAGGCACTCACGGCAGAGTATCTGGAGATGCTCGAAGACTACCCCGCCCGGGCAAGGGCGCTGCGCGGCAAAGTACTGGGCGGCACCTACTTCGCCAAGCAACGGGGATTCGCCTTGGATCCGAGCAACACAGCCGTGGCCGTCCAGGGCGACACGGTGAGAGATGGAACGCTTGTCGAGTCGGATCTGGTAGTCTCCGCGTTCTACGTGCTGGCGGCTCCCAGTATCGACGTGGCAGTGCAAGTCGCCAAACTGCACCCGGCCGCCCGCGACGGCGGCGTCGAGGTCAGGCCCTTGTTCGTCCCTGCGGGTCAGATCCAGGACGACTACGCCGACTAGCGCCGGACCTCTCCCGCCAGCAGTGCGCAGAAAGGAATGGAGGGTCGAATGCGAGTGGTGATAGCCTGCCCGCTCTGCGGGTCGATCTGGGAGCTGAGCGCGGAGGAAGCCATGCGTGCCGACTACGCCTGCGACAAGTGCGGCACCCGAATCCTGACACGCGGTGACCGGACCAAGGTGTGCGCGAAGTGCGGCCTCACTTACGGAGCAGGGCAAGGCGACTGCCCTCGATGCGCCAAGACGAAGGACAAGCGCCAGCGCTAGAGGTAGTCAGCACGCCCCGGTCAACTATTACGCCATCGCCGTCAACGGCAGAGTCAGCGTGAGGGTTGAGCCGTCACCTGGGACGCTCTCGAGCGTGAGGGTGCCGCCGAGAGCCGAAGCCAGCTCCCGCGAGATCGCAAGACCGAGGCCGGTGCCCTCTTGGATCGTGGACGATCGCTCGTCTCCTTGGACGAACTCGCGGAACACCTCCTCCCCGAGCTCCTCGGGAATCCCGCGACCCGTGTCCTTGACGCTGAATTCCATCGCATGGTCGCCGAACGGACGCACTGCCAGAATGACGCTGCCGGCATCCGTGAACTTCACAGCATTACCGAGGAGGTTCACCAGGATCTGTCGGACCCTCATCGGATCGGAGATGAAGGTCGATATCGGCTCCGAGACGCGCGTGACGAGTTCGAGGCCTTTGCTCTCCGCCGCAGCACTCACGGTGGCTACGCTGTCTCGCACCAGTTCGTCGATGTCGATCGGCGAGAAGGACAAGTGGAGCTCGTGGGCCTCGATGCGCGCGAGATCGAGGATGTCACTGACAAGGGCGAGCAGATGGCTACCCGAGTTGTTGATCATCTCGAGCTGGCGCCGCTGTTCGTCGGAGACTCCGCCCGTCAGTCCCTGCAGCATGACGCTGGAGAACCCAATGATCGAGTTGAGCGGCGTCCTGAGTTCGTGGCTCATGGACTGGAGGAAGCGCGTCTTTGCAGCACTCGCCTCGGCAAGACGCAGGGTCCGCTCCTCCAGCACTGCGGCCTGAGTCCGTAGCTTCTCGGCCTGCCCCTGAAGATCCGCGTTGGCGCCGGCCAACTCCGCCGTACGTTGATCGACCATGGCCTCCAGGTTGTCGTTCAGGACGCTGATCTCGGCGTTGGCCTCCCGTACGGAAGCGAACAGCCTCGCGTTGGCCACCGCGAGCGCCATCTGATAGGAGAGCGTTCGGCAGACGTCCATCTCGGTGTCATTGAACTCACGGACCCCACTGGTGGATCCCACGATCACCGAGCCGACCGCCTTCCCTTCGACCAGCAGCGGGATGTAGAGGATCGAGCGCAGGCCGCGAGCCTCGCTGATCCCGCGCTCCGCCGGCGTGAGTTCAGCGGTGGTCGCATCGGTCAGGTAGACGGGATCGCCGGTGTCGAGACACATCCCAATGTGCGGATGGTCGCTGACCCGCGCCAGGCGGTACTCCTCCGGGAAGTCCGGGGGCAGCGGCGGCGTGGTGGCCCCCAGGTACAGGCCCTCCTCGTCGAGCAGGTAGATCGCCCCTGTGTCCAAGCCGATGACGCTCACGGCGCTCTCGATCGCGGTCTGCAGGACCACCGGCAACTCCAGTGTCGAGGCCAGTGCAGTGCTGACCTTCAGGAGCGTGGCCAGCTGGTCGGCGGGCATCCGACTTGGAGTGATCTGCTTCGGCACCGATGACACGACGACCCCCTGGTTGCAGCCCGAAGACGGCACACGGACGAATCAGGGCCACCGGATCGCGCGGTCTGCCCTGCAGAGAGGATACCCCGCTCCCCCGCTGCGCAAGATGCTTGGCGGCGCGGATATCGATCTGATGCACATCAGCGAGAAACGCCGACCTGTGCGCAGCCGGAGGTCAGGAGGAGCCGAAAAGCGGCGGGAAGGCAACGACGATGATCGCGGCCCACAGCGCATACACGGGCAGGTAGCGCATCTGCCATCGCTCGACGGCTTCGAAACTGCGCCGCGATCTCAAGAAGGCCGTCTGCAAGAGCGCCGACCACGCCAGGTTGACCAACAGAATGAGATTCAGTCCGATCGCGGCTGTCCTGTTCGCGCTGAACCCGTAGTCGGTCAGGCGACCGGCGATGTTGAGGAGGGCGAACACGTCCACAGCCAAGGCGCACACGACAAGCAGGAGTTGAATCCAATCGAAGAGCCCCGGGTCGGAGAGCGGGTCGCGCGCTGAGATCGCATAGAGCAGCAGGGCCAGCACGACGACCAGGAGCACGTCGAAAAGGATGAGCACTTCGCGCTCGACATCGATGATGCCCCGCGTCCAGACGACGCCGACGAGCAGAGCGACGAGCATGAGCGCGAACAATGGGGTGAACACGCGCGCCAACATCGGCGCCATCCCGCCGACGAGGTTGCGGCGGGTTCCGACCAGCCACGCTGCAACCATGACGGCACCCATGGCGCCGCACGGAAGTACCCACTCCCCCACAAGCGTCGAGACTTCGAGGCCGATCGATCCGAAGACACCGACGGTTATCGCGACAAGAACTCCGCCACCCAGTGCGATGAGCGCGTAGTTGACGAACCATTCCCCCGTGAACCTCACGTACTCCATGCGTCGCGCATCCGACAGCCAGTCGCCCGCGACATACGCAACTCCGACCGCGAGCCACAGAGCGATGGGCAGATGGATCGCGGTGAGCACTTCCGTGGACCCGCCCGGTGTAAAGGGATACGCGTTTGCAAACGCGATGCCCGCGACAAAGATCGCAGCCAGACCAACGATGCCCTTCTTGCTCAACCCGCGCCCCCAGATGAAGTACGTCGCGAGGAAGGGCAGGACGAAAAGGCTTAGGTTCCGCGCATAGAAGCCCGAAGCGTCTCCGTTGAACCCGTATCCAAGGAGCGCCGGGACCTTGACCGCGAGCGCGGCCGCGACCGCGTATCCGAGCATGACCGAGAAGTCGGCTGTGGCGCCGTAAGGCAGGCGCCGTTCGCCCTCAATCTCGACAGGAGAAACCCACAGCTCGTCGCAGAACACGCGAGCGAAGTCGCGAGAAGCCTCATCGCTCACCGCCACGCGCCTGAGAGCGACGAGAAAGGCCTCGTCCGCATCCAGGCCGGCATCGCCGAGTCCGGCTGCCTGATCGCGCAGCTGGCCTTCCACGACAGCGACGTCCGTCTCGAGTTCGCCATGCGCGAGGACATGGGCCCGCCATCGATCGATCCGCGACTGGAGTCCCCCGTGCACATCCACGCTCACGACAACCGACCCCCCATAGCGCGTCCGACCGAGAAGTCACTCGCTGTCAAGAATACAGCTCCAGCCACCTCATGGGATGGCGGGGCTGCTTCATGTCAATCTGGTGGGCCATCGCGCCAAACACGAGAAAGCCCCCTACCCGAACGGGACAAGCATGACCCAACGGAGCCGTCGGCGGAAGCCAAAGACACGGTAGATGGCCCACCCCGGCTTCCCCCGGTTCGTTGCCCTCTACGCCTCAGGGTTATACGCTGGCATGGAAAGCGACACACGTGCCGGGTGTGCGGCGCGCGAGGCACGGGGGTGCCAGGGACCGAGGTCGGGGGGATCCACATGAAACGAACGGTGTTCGCGGTGCATGTGCTGGCCTGCGCTGTCGGCGTCACCTTGTGGGCGCCCGCTCCGGCGCTTGCCTGGAAGCCCGCCGGTCACTGGGTCACCGCGGAGAAGGCGGCCGCCGCGCTACCAGCGGACAGCCGCATCCGGATCGCGATGGAGAAGTACCCGAACATCTCGTTCGGGTGGGGCGCCTACGGTCACGACGTCGGATACGGCCAGCTCAAGACGATGTGGAGCGACTACGCCGAGTGGGCCGACCTCTTCCACTACCACAAGGCAGGGTCGTTCGCGAAGGAGATGCTGCGCCAAGCACTCGCCTCGCGAGACGAGCAACAGATCGCGTATGCGGCCGGGTGGCTCACGCACGCGACAGGCGACATGGCCGGTCACTCGATGTACGTGAACGACGAAGCGGGGGGTGTCTTCTTCGACAACGGATCCTCGATACCCAAGCACAAGGAACTCGAGAAGTACTCCGACCCGTATATCTGGACGCAGCTGGGGGGCCATCCGGCGTCGGAGCTGAACACGACGGGCTTCGGAGGCCGGTTCCACTTCGACTTGCCGATCGGCGTCCGCAACCTCTTCGCACAGTCCTACGCGAACGTCTACAGCGTCAGCCCATCTCGAGCCAGGGACGGAGAGGGCGGCCCGACCGCGGATGACTTCAACTACATGACCGACATCGTCTACACCGGCCTGAGCAATTCCCTCATAGCCGGACAAGCCGACCTCTACGCTCCATTCGCGGAGGCCGTAGGCTACATGGGCGCAGCTCAGCCCAACGGCAGGTCCCGGGCCGACAACTGCACTGCCGCCGTGAACCAGGGCGCCAAGTGGGCGACCGACCTGTTCTTGTGCGCCGAGGCCGGCAACTACGCCGCGTTCCAGGACTGCTGGAATCTCGACATCGGGTGGGGCGACCAGGGACTCACAAACGCGCTCGTGGTCGAGATGACCACAGGAGTCGGATCCACGGACTGGGGAACGGACTGGGGAGGAACGGACGAGAACGTGATCTTCTGGCTGCACAACAGCAGCGCCGACCCAGCGCAGGGCCGCGAGTGGCTCTTCGATCACAGCGGGTACAACGACTTCGAGGAGAACGACCGCGACTACTACTACTGCTACGTACATCCGGACGACCCTTACCTGTCCACCTGGAGTCTCGTGGGCAAGACTGGAGTGCACGTCACGAGCTACGTCCCCGGCAACGACGACTGGCTGGTCGGTCGGATGCGGATCTGGTGCAACGGAGTCCTCGTCGAGGATCAGACCGCCAACACATGGCTCTGGCCGGCTTCGGGACATGACTGGTGGAGCTACGACGTCCCGGTCTCCTGGGACACGAAGGTGCGTCCCGTCGCCTACATCCAGATCGACGTGCCCGACCTCGTCGGCCAGACAGAGACCTCAGCACGGAGGAGCATCCCCGCGGCCGGCCTTGCCGTCGGAGCCGTTTCCCACGAGAACTCGACCGCTGCTTCCGGCACGATTCTGTGGCAGTCGCCTCGTCACGCCACCCGGCCTCCGCTGACGCCCATCGATCTGCGGGTCTCGAAAGGCCCCCGGCAGGTGCTCGTGCCGGATCTCTACCGCAAGACCGAGGCCGAGGCCGCTCAGGCCCTCGTCGCGGCCCAGCTCGTCAAGGGATCCGTCACTACGCGGAGCAGCCGCTCCGTGCCGCGGGGCAGGGTGATCTCACAGGTACCGGCGGGCGGCACGACGGTGGTGCAGGGGACGACCGTGAGACTGGCGATATCGTCGGGTAGGCTGCTGCCCCTCGCCACCCTCTACACTCCCGTCGTTCCGCGGCTGGTGACCCGAAACCGCTCGTTCACCGTCTACCGGTTCCTGAAGCCACGCCACCCCTCGGGGACCTACGCGGTCAAGCTGCACTGCTACCGTTTCGAGTCGGGCGCGTATCGTCTGCGCAAGACGGTGAGAGCAAAGGTATCGAACTACTCGACCTACTCCAGATACGCCGCGAAGTTGTCACTCCCCTCTTCCGGCAGATGGAGGATCCGCGCGTACCACTCCGACGGCGGTCATCGCCCGAGCTACAGCGGATACCGCTATCTGACGGCGAGGTGAGCTAACGGGCGCCCTGCCGCGGCGATGATCCCTCTGGCCATCGCCACGGCATCTCTCTGTTGGATCCGCGCGGGCGAGTACAAGGCAGGCCAGGTACCATATGGCACCTGGCCTGCGGTTTTGCTGGTGGGCGATGTAGGATTTGAACCTACGACTTCTTCCGTGTGAAGGAAGCGCTCTCCCCCTGAGCTAATCGCCCGTTGCGCGCTCCGGGACCGGCGTGAGGACCAGGCCGGGAGCGCGAGGGCTATTGTAACCATCCCGGCGTTGCGGGTGCCACATTTTCTGGCTGCGGGGCATCCGGGGTGGGCCGTGACGCGCGCGAGCCGGAGATGGCTTGGGGTCCAACTCCGGCTCGCATATTGTCCTGCCGGTCCGCCTGGCGTGGGAGGGGTATCGGCGTTCGGCTGGGGATGTCAGATCTGGCTACCTCCGGCGACCCGATCGCAAGTCGGCGCACGGAGCGGCGGCACGCGCCTTGATCATGCGCGGCTCCGAGCGACCCAGGATCGTCCCGTCCTTCATGACGACGGCGACCAGGGTCCAACGGCCGGTGGTCGGAAGCGAGAGGCTGGCCTGGTATCCGGTGCCCCTGCACGCATTCTCGGTGAGTGTGGCCGGCACGGTCGCCACGACGGAGGCGCGTGAGCACCTGCCCGGCTTCATGACGAGGATCGCCACAGTGGCTCCGTCGCCCGCGGGGATCGTGGGGACGACGGACCCCGACGCTTCAAAGGTGGTGCTCGCGACCACTGACGATCGGGCGACTCTCGGCTTGGTGAGGCGATAGGGCAGCCGCGCCTTCATGTCGCGCGGCTCGGAGCGACCTACGATGACTCCATCCTTGAGAACCACGGCGACCAGGGCCCATCTGCCCTCGCCGGGGAGGGAGAGGCTGGCCGTGTAGCCGGTGCCCCTTCGTGCGCCCTCGGTGAGCGTGGCGGGCACGGTGGAGACGACCGCGGGACGCGCGTGCTTGCCGCCCTTGAGAACGAGGATGGCCACGGTGGTGGAGGTGTCGCCGGCGGTGATGGTCGGCATCACTGAGCCGGACGCTTCGAACGTTGCGCCCGCTACTACGACGGGACGTACGACGTGAGGCTTGGTGACCCGGTAGAGAGGCCTGATCCTGTCACAGCGGCCCCGGCGGTCGGGACGCTCTCCCCTGGAATCCCCTTGTGCCACGGCCACAGGGGCCAGGGCGGTCAGGAAGGCGACGACAACGAGCAGTGCCAGAACGGAACGTCTTGTACGCATGGACGGTCTCCCCTCATTGGCAAGGTCCCGGTCGCCGCAGCGACGGCGATCCCCCGTGCATTTCGGCGTCGGCAGAGTCCGAAGCTGCACGGAACCTATTACATTGCATTATCGACCTCATAGGTCCGACTGCACACAGGTCCGGGTGATTATGAGAGAAGTCTCACTGACGGCCGGACCATGCGGCTGAGCGCCCTACGCCGAGCCCTGCCCATACCCGCTGGGGTGGAGGGCGTGCCACCGCCACGCGTCCTCGATCATGACCTTCAACTCGGCGCGCTTCGGCGCCCAGCCGAGCTCCCTCCGTGCGCGCTCCGGCGAAGCCACCAGCTGCGGGGGGTCGCCCTCTCGCCTCGGCCCGAAGGCGACCTCGATCTGCCGTCCCGTCACATCCGCGCAAGCCTCCACGACCTGCAGGTTCGAGTAGCCGTGCCCGCTTCCGAGATTGAACACGCCGCCCCGGCCTCCCGCACCCAGCCGCTCCAGCGATAGCCGATGGGCCAGGGCCAGATCGCACACGTGCACGTAGTCGCGCACGCACGTTCCGTCCGGGGTGTCGTAGTCGTCTCCGTACACCTCGAACATGTTCTCGCCCGCGGCCATCGCACACAGGATCCGCGGGATGAGATGGGTCTCGGGATCGTGGGACTCGCCGATCGACCCGTCAGGCCATGCCCCGGCCGCGTTGAAGTACCTCAGCCGGACCGACATGATGCCGTGCGCCCGGCCGAACCAGTCAAGCGCTTCCTCGAACATCAGCTTGGACGCGCCGTAGGCGTTCACCGGCTTCGTCGGAGCGTCCTCAGAGATCGGCACTTGCGCAGGCTCGCCGTATGTGGCCGCGGTGGACGAGAACACGATGGCGCCGACGTTGTTCTCGACCATCGACTCGAGCATCGCGAGCGGCTTGAAGGCGTTCCCGCGGAAGTAGCGGGCCGGGTCGCGCTGCGACTCCCCCACCTCGATGTATCCCGCGAGGTGCATGACTGCGTGGCAACCCGGCAGCACGCGATCGAGCACCAGGCGGTCGCCCACGTCCCCGACCTCCAAACGAGCCCTGGGATCGACGGCGGCGGCGTGTCCCTTCTCGAGCGTGTCGAGCACCACGACGTCGTGCCCGCCGTCGAGCAGGGCTCGAGTCGTGACCGAGCCGATGTAGCCCGCACCCCCTGTGACAAGGATCTTCACGTTCGTGCCGCCCTTCCGGCGTCGACACCAGCCCGCTCTACCTGACGATCGCTCCGCCCAGCGCGAAGGCGGCCAGGAGCGCCGCCACGGCCGCGATAACCGCCACGGACGCGCCCACGGGCGTCACCCGCAGCCGGATCCTGCTCCCCGAGGGAGTCCTCACCGGCTTGTAGTCGGACTTCCGCCCCCTCGCCGACGCCGAGCCCGTCGACCCGTATCCGCGCGTGCTCACCGAGTGCTTGCCGCGGATCGGCCAATCGCTCTTGTCCACGACGACGGTCCCGCATTGGGCGCACATCCAGTCGTCTTCTCCGACGGCCGCTCCGCAATCGGGACAGCCGGACCCCGAGACATCGCTCACGGGAGGATCGCCGAAGACCCAATCCCCCACGCTCTCCCCGCCCTCGGAGCTCATCAGTCCCGCCTCCAATCGTCATCCAAACGCTCGATGTCGTCCTCGCCGAGATAGTCCCCGATCTGCACCTCGATGATGCGAAGCAGTTCGTCGCCGGTGTTCTCCATCCGGTGAGCGATCCCCAGCGGGAGGTAGACGGACTCCCCCGGTCCGAGACGAAGCAACTCGTCTCCGAGCGTGATGAGCGCCTGCCCGCTGACGACTATCCAGTTCTCGCTGCGGTGGGCGTGACGCTGCAGAGAGACCCTGCTGCCGGGGGTGACGTCGATCTCCTTGACCTTGTAGCCGGGGCTCTCGAGAAGGGTCACCCACGTGCCCCAAGGACGAAGGCTCTGCTTCGGCTGGACCACCTCGGCAGCACCCTGGGCCTTGAGCGCCTCCACGACCATCCGGACGTCCTGGGCGGCGTCGCGGTGGGTGATCAGCGTGGCGTCGGCGGTGTCGACCACGATCAGGTCGGAGACGCCGAGTGTGGCGACGAGCCTGTCGGCCGCATACACGACCGTACCGGTGCTGCGCACGTCCACCCCGCGACCCACGCGCACGTTGCCCTCGGCGTCCGCATCGGCAAGATCCGCCAGAGACAGCAGGGATCCCACGTCGTTCCAGGCGATCGACGCCGGCACGACCGCCACGTGGGCGCACGTCTCCATCACCGCCTTGTCGATGGAGACGGAGGGCAGGGCGTCGAAGAGCTTTCGCGCCTCTTCGGCGTCCATGCCGGCCACGATAGCCTCGGACGCGTCCGCTATGGCCGCGTTGGCCTTCGACTTGCGCAGCTCCGCCAGGTAGTCCACCGCCCGCATCGCGAAGATGCCGGCGTTCCACATGTGGCGCCCATCGGTCAGGTAGCGCGCGGCGGTCTCCGCGTCGGGCTTCTCGACGAAGGCCACCGCCGAGGCCGGATGGGCGGCGCCCGTGGCGAACTGGGGAAGCGCATCGCCGGTCTCGATGTAGCCGTAGCCTGTCTCGGCGCGCGTCGGCTTGATGCCGATGGTGGCGAAGTAGCCGGCCCGGGCCGCCACTATCGCCGCGGTCATCGTGTCGATCCACACGGCGCCGTCCTCGAGCACGTGATCGGACGGCAGCACGATGACCACCGCGTCGGGATCGTCACGTGCGACCCGCGCGCATGCCAGCGCGATGGCGGGCGCGGTGTTTCGGCCCACGGGCTCGACCAGGTACTCGACGCGCCGGAGTTCGGGGTCTGGCTGCGCGATGAGGTGGTTCCTGAGTTCGTCGAAGAGCCGTTCGTTGGTCACGAGAAGAACGCCGTCGTCATCCCCGCCGACCAGGGGCAGGACCCTGTGCACGGCCTGAGCGACGAGAGACTCGGTCCCGAAGATGGACAGCAGCTGCTTGGGACTCAGCTCTCGCGAGAGCGGCCAGAACCGCTGCCCGCTGCCTCCGGCCAGGATGACCGCGTGAACGCCGCCGGCGCCGGTCACCCGGTCCACGCCTCAGCCCTGCTCTTTGACGCCGACGGTCTGCCACCACTCGACCGTTTTGCGGATGCCCTCTTCGAAGTCGACCCGCGCCGCCCAGCCGAAGCGCTCCCTGGAACGCGAGACGTCGAGGCTGCGGCGCGGCTGTCCGTTCGGCTGGGACGTGTCCCATTCGATGGAGCCCTCATATCCGACGTGCTTCGCGATGAGCTCGGCCAGATCGCGGATCGAGATCTCCATGCCGGAGCCGAGATTCACGGGGTCGGGGCCGTCGTAGCGCTCGGCGGCGTCCAGGATGCCCCGCGCGCAGTCCTCCACGTAGAGGAACTCGCGCGTGGGCGTTCCGTCGCCCCACAGCACGACCGGCTCGCCCTGATCCCGCCCGGCGACCATCTTTCGGATCATCGCGGGGATCACGTGACTCGTCTCCGGATGGAAGTTGTCGCGCGGACCGTAGAGGTTGACCGGCAGAAGGAAGATGCCGTTGTAGCCGTACTGCTCGCGGTAGCCCTGCAGCTGGACCAGCATCATCTTCTTGGCCAGACCGTAGGGCGCGTTGGTCTCCTCCGGGTAGCCGTTCCACAGGTCTTCCTCGCGAAACGGGACCGGGGTGAACTTGGGATACGCGCAGATGGTCCCAAGCGCCAGGAACTTGCCCACTCCCATCAGACGGGCCTGCTCGATGAGCTGGATCCCCATGATCGCGTTGTCGTAATAGAAGCGGCCCGGGTTGGCCCTGTTGGCGCCGATGCCGCCGACCACGGCCGCTAGATGGATGATGAGATCCGGCCTGCTGTCGCGGAGGGCGCGCTGGATACCTTCGAGGGTGCGCAGGTCGTACTCCTCGAGCCTGGGCACGAACACGTCGGTAGCGCCGCGGCGCTCGAGTTCCTCGAGCACGAACGACCCCAGGAAGCCGGCGCCGCCGGTCACGCACACGCGCTTGTCAGTCCAGAAGCTCACCGGCGCGCCTCCCTCTCCACCAGCTCCATGTCGGCGTCCACCATCAGGTCCGCCAGCTCAGCGAAGCGGACCTTGGCCTCCCAGCCGAGGGCGTCTCTCGCCTTGGTCGGGTCGCCCAGAAGCAGCTGGACCTCGGCCGGGCGGAGGATCGACTCGTCGATCACGACGTGGTCGCGCCAGTCCAGCCCCACTCTGGCGAACGCCCGCTGCGCGAACTCGCTGACCGAGTGGGTCTCACCGGTGGCGATCACGTAGTCGTCGGGCTCGGGCTGCTGAAGCATGCGCCACATGGCCTCGACGTACTCGCCCGCGAAGCCCCAGTCGCGCTTGGCTTCGACGTCACCGAGGGTGAGCTTGTCCTGCAGCCCGTGCTTGATGCGCGCCACGGCCATGGTGATGCGGCGGGTGACGAACTCCAGCCCCCGGCGAGGCGACTCGTGGTTGAACAGGATGCCGTTGCACGCGTACATGCCGAAGGACTCGCGATGGTTGACCGTGGCCCAGTACGAGTACACCTTCGAGACGCCGTACGGGCTGCGAGGGTGGAACGGGGTCGTCTCTCGCTGCGGAGTCTCCACCACCTTGCCGAACATCTCCGAAGATGACGCCTGGTAGATGCGGGCGTCCAGCTTGCGCAGGCGGACCGCCTCGAGCAGCCTGGTCGTCCCGAGAGCATCGAAGTCGGCGGTCGACACCGGCTGGTCCCAGGACGTGCCCACGTAGGACTGCGCCGCGAGATGGTAGACCTCGTCGGGGTGGGAAGCGTCAATCGCGCGCATGATGCTGGGCACGTCGACCATGTCGCCGTCCAGGAGCGTCACGTCGTCGAGAAGGTGCATGATGCGGCTTCTGTTGTCCGTGGAGGTCCGGCGCACGAAGCCGTAGACCTCGTAGCCCTTGGACAGGAGCAGCTCGGCGAGATACGAGCCGTCCTGACCTGTGATCCCTGTGATGAGCGCGCTCTTCGACACCGGCTTGGCTACCCCCTCGGTCCCCGTTGCTCTTCGCGCTCTAGGATACCCGACGCGAGGATGCACGTGACCGGCAATCCCGACCGCGCGAAGCCCCGGTACCTCGAGACGCGACCGACGCCCCCTCGGGAGGATGCCCTACCGCGGTTCCGGCCCTCCGCTGGTCCCATCGAGCCTGCGCAGTGGCAGGAAGAGGGGCTACTCGGCGCGCATCAGGCGCCGGAGCTCGCCGGTCGGCTCCGCGTCGGATTCCATCTCCTCGATGAAACGAAGGCCGTTCTCGTGGGAGAGCACGATGCGCGTGGGGATGATCGCGTCGGCGGGAAGCTCCTGCAGCGCATCCAGATGGTGGTTGAGCGCATCCTCGATCACGCGAGCCTTCTTGACGCCGGTCTCGCGCACGAACATGTCCAGACGCCGCTTGGTGTCGCCTGAGATGTAGGCCGAGATCTGCGTGTCTCTTCTCATGATCGCCTCCGGTAGCGGATTCTACGCTCTTGTGTACAGACGGGCAGTCATCAGTGCCCCGCCCGCGTCCCGCAAAGTAGCTTCCCAATCGCCAGATCCCCCTACGGGCCCTCTAGCACCCCGCCAGTGGGGCCACGCCGCTCTGAAGCGCCTCAACGACGCGGGCGGAGACCTTGTCGTCCCACCGCTCCGGGACGAGCCACTCGCGTGACGATCCGAGCGCTGCCGCCAGCCCGGCTGCGATCGCCTCACGCTCGGCGGCCACCAGCCGATTGGATCCCGCCTCCAGCGTGACGAGCAACTCCGTGTTGCGTCTGACGGTCGCGCAGGGCGTGTGCACCATGCAGGACTCCTGTTGCACACCGCCCGAGTCCGTGACTATCGCCGCAGCGTCGCATTGCAGGGACAACATGTCGAGGTAGCCTACCGGATCGATCGCGCGGAGCGAGCCGCCGGCCGCCATGCCCGCCGGCTCAAGCCTGGGAAGCGTGCGAGGATGTACCGGGAAGAGCACCGGCAGCGGAGCCTCGCCCAGCGCTCCCACGATCGCCTCGAGGTTCTGAGGCGCGTCGGTGTTCTCGGGACGGTGCACGGTGGCCAGGACGTAGCCGCCGGGAGCGAGGCCGTATCGCAGGCACACCTCTCGAGCGCGAGCGCGGTCCACGTTGGCCAGAACGGATTCGGCCATGATGTTGCCGACGAAGTGCACGCGGGCCTGATCGACACCCTCCCTGGCCAGGTGCTCCAGCGCGTCCGGCGTGGGAGCGAGCAGCATCGCCGAGAGCTGGTCGGTCACAAGCCGGTTGATCTCCTCGGGCATGGACATGTCGCCCGAGCGAAAGCCCGCCTCGAGATGCACACACGGCACGCCGAGCTTCGCCGCGGCGAGCGCGCCGGCGAGCGTCGAGTTCACGTCCCCCACCACCATGACCGCATCAGGGCGCTCGGACGCGAACAGCTCTTCCAGCCGCATCATCGCCGTCCCGGTCTGAACGGCATGGGTGCCGCTCCCCACGCCGAGGAACCACCGAGGCTCGGGGATGGCGAGGTCGGCGAAGAAGACATCCGAGAGTGACGCGTCGTAGTGCTGGCCGGTGTGGACGAGTTCCGCGTCGATCCCGGCCTCAGTCAGAGCGGGCATCAGGGGCGCGACCTTGATGAAGTTGGGCCGGGCGCCGACGACGATTATGAGGCGCATGCGTAACCCCCTGGTCGTGCGGGAGACGGAGACACGGCCCGGTCATTGTAGCGCCGGACGCTGTCCGTGTCGGATGACGACCGGCACCCGATGCCGGCTGCCCGTCAGTCCCGCTTCCGGGAACGCGGCCGATACGGCCCACGAGCCTCCATCGCCATCGGCTGAGCGATCTCAACGACGAGGTCCGGGTGTGCCCACAACAGTCGCATCAATCGGTCGGCCACCGCCGGCTGGAAGACCGACCCGCGCTCCCAGCGACCGACCGTTCCGGGACTTCCGCCGAGAGCAGCGTCGAGTGCCGTCTGCGTCATCCCGAGTTCAAGCCGCAGGCGCAGGATCTCGTCAGGGGTCAGCAGCCCGCGCTCACCACGCGCCAGGTCCGCGGCCCGCGTGTGCATGGCATCGACCTGCCCCGCGCGGTAGTACTCCTCGCCACACGCGGAGCAGCGCTCGTACTCGAATCCGTCGACTTCGTAGCACCCGTCGCGGAACTCGACCGTCACGGGGTCGCGCGTGCTCTCCACGGCTGTCGCGCCGCAGATCAGGCACTTCGCCCGCTTGCCTCCGCCGTCCACCAACGACCCCTTTCAGTGATCCTCGCCGTCCAAGCAGAACGAGAGGACTACGAAGCGGTTGCCTTTCATCTCCCGGGTCAGCTTCACATACAGTCGCCTGCCTGCGAATCCCGGGCGGTAGATGTCGAGCCAAACGCCCTCATTCATCCGATGCGCCTGCGACTTGTGGAAGTCCTCTGGCGAGAGGCCGGAGATGCAGTCCACGATGTCGCGTTCAGTCCAATCGTGCAGCGCCATGTGGCGGCGAACTCGCGACGTGATGACGAACCTACCGTCAAGGAATGCGCGCCGCACAGACTCCAACTCGTGATGCGGCCTGGGCTTACCCAGGCTACCGCCGCTCCACATGCCGCCTCTCCCAAACGCTGGACGTGTCCGGCGAGGGGGATCGTCGCGCAATAATATAGCACGCTGCCATATTTCATGCAACGGGCCGATGCCCTTGCGCGGATGCCCTTGGGACTCCACGCTTGGGGGTCGAACGCGGTTCGATCGGGCCGAAGCCGCCTCTGGAAAGGACTTGCGCCGGACGCTGCCTCAGTACGCTCCCCTGGCGAACAGCACCGCTGGGACGGTGCGCACCAGAAGTCCCATGTCGAAGCCGACCGTCCAGTTCTCGATGTAGAACAGGTCGAGGCGCACCATCTCCTCGAACGTCAGCCTGGAACGCCCCGACACCTGCCACAGGCCCGTCATCCCGGGCGGGACCTCGAGGCGGCGCCAGTGATAGTCGGTATAGGCGGCCGTCTCGCTGGGAAGGGATGGTCGCGGCCCCACCAGGGACATGTCGCCGCTGAGCACGTTGAGAAGCTGGGGGAACTCGTCGATCGAGTACCTGCGCATCCATCGCCCGACACGGGTGACCCGCGGGTCGTCCTGCATCTTGAACAGCGGACCGGTCGCCTCGTTATGCTCGCGCAGTTCCTCGAGCCGCTCGTCGGCATCCGCTCGCATGGAGCGGAACTTCAGCATGCCGAACGGCCTGCCGTCGTGGCCGACGCGCTCCTGCCGATAGAAGACGGGACCACGGCTGTCGATCTTGATGAGAAGCGCCAGCAGGAGCCACACAGGCATCCCGGCCAGCGTGATGGCGCCCCCCACGATCACGTCGAACGCTCGCTTCAGCCATCTCTGCCACGGAGCGAAGCCGACCGCCTTGAGCGTTATCAGGGGGACCCCGGAAACCTCGCGAACGAGTACGCGCGAGGTGGTGACATCGAACAGACCGGATGACAGTTGGATGTCCACATCCCTGCCGCGCAGGTCGTTAATGATCCGCGAGACGACATCGTGGTCGAAGGCAGTCGATGCGATGATCACGGTGTCGATGAAACGCTCGTCGAGCACGCGCCCTATCTCCCGCGCGTAGCCGAGGCACGGCACCAGCGGATCCACGCAGTAGTCGAGTCCGAGACGAGCCTCCTGCGAACTTGCGAGGCACCCCAAGGGCACGAGCCCGGAGGATGTGTCCTTGCGCAGGACGCTGATGATGTCCGCGGCCTCGCCGTTGAAGCCCACGATCAGAGTCGGCCTGAGCAACCGCCCGCGACGGCGCGCGGCCACAACTCCGACCCGCACCAGCGAGCGGCCCAGGACCACGAACGTGGCCGCGAAGGCCCATGCCAGCAGCGTCCATCCGCGGGAGATGGCGGACATCTTCATCGCGTACTCGGCGAGGATGAACAGCACCATCCCGCCCGATAGCGCCTTGATCACCCGGGAGAACTCGCCGCTCCCCCAAAAGACGCGATCCAGGTCGTACAGCCCCTCGAACCACAGGCCCGCAAGCCAGATGGCGCAGATGATCAGCGAGATGTCGAAGAGCTGGAACACGTCCGCTATCTCGGGGATAACCACTACGTGGCGGATCGCCCCGAAGCGCACCAGCGCCGCAAGTTGGGTCGCGGCGACGACGGCCACCACGTCGGACAGGAATAGCGCCCCGCGCACCACCGCACGGCGGGTCCGGCGCTGCGGGAACGACTTACCCTGCACGGGACTCACTCCGCCGACTGCCTCTCCGCGCGCCAGACCGGGGCCAGCAGGTCCCAAACGAAGACGATGTTGCCGACGAGGTACCGCCGCCACAGCCGGCGCGGTTCCGTGGCGAGCCGGAACGCCCACTCCATGCCGAGCGTGCGTACCCATCGGGGAGCGCGGGCCTTTCGCCCGGACAGGAAGTCGAACGCGGCGCCCACGCAGACCACGGGCCGGCCGAGTCTGTCGATGTTGGCGACCGCCCACTTCTCCTGCCTGGGCGCGGATACTCCCACCCA
The DNA here is from genome assembly GCA_963695385.1 of uncultured Coriobacteriia bacterium. GTDB lineage: Bacteria > Actinomycetota > Coriobacteriia > Anaerosomatales > PALSA-660 > JANYAK01. The sequence goes on along the minus strand of OY968780.1, from coordinate 536,306 downwards.
GACCACGTCGGCTTCAGACGCCCGCACCGCCTCGATCAGCGAGGAGGTCTCATCCTCGCTCCAGTCACCGAACGGCGGCGTGGCCGTGCCGACGATCCGAAGCCCGGGATGCCGCGCGACCAGCGCGTCGCGAAGCTCCTCGACCACGCCGTGTCCCCCTCCGAGGAGGAAGAAGGACGTGCCGTCGGCGACCGCGCGCTCCGCGGCGGCCTCGAACACGTCCGGCCCGGGAGCCCTCCCCGTCCTGCCGTGCCCGAGCAGACGCGCGCCGAGCGAGAGAGGCATGGAGTCCACGAGGGGGACGACGCGGTCCGAAGCGAGCACGGCAGCGTAGCCGGGCTCGCGTCTCAGGGTGGAGGAATAGGCGTTCACAAGGACGAACGCATGCGGCATATCCGCATACACGTCGCCCCATATGAGGTCCAGCGCCCGGGGAACGTCCGCCCGGATCAAAGGTAGGGCTGCTACGTAGAGTCGCTGCATCTTGCCCCTCACCTGCGCCGCAGGTAATCCCCTGCGCCAAACGATACCACATCGGCGCCTCGCGGCCCTCGATTCCGCAGGTCAGGTCGCGGGCGCATCACGCCTTCTATGGGGATGCTATTCGGCAGTCCGCGCCCAACCCTGAAGGGGATCGCGCCGGGGGGTGAGTCCGCGCAGCGGGACACCGCGGACGGTCTGCAAGAAGTCTGTCGGTTTATTCGAGAATTGTGCGCTGGGTCACTATGGCGTGCCGCCCGTCAGTCCGATACACACTCTGAAGGTTGTCCGAGCGGCCCCGGAGGCCGTTCTTGTCGTGTCCCGAGGAGTGATCGCGCGTGAAGCTCTCGCCAACCACGTTCAGACGATCGCCGCGCATGTGGCGCATCGTGCTGGCACTGGCCCTGCTGCTAGGCGCCACTCAACTCATGCCCGATTGGGCCGGAGCGAGCGCGGGGACGACCCGTGTGAGCATCTCCACGGGCGGCACTGAGGCGAACTTCCCGTGCGACCAGCCCAAGATCAGCGGCAACGGTCGCTATGTGGTCTTCCAGTCGGCCTCCACGAGCCTCGTCGGCACGTCGACGTCCGGAGTGCAGATATACGTTCACGACCGGCAGACGGGCGTGACGAGTCTCGAGAGCATCACCAATGCGGGCGCGGCCGCCAACGCAGCCTGCGCTCAGGCGGGGATCAGCGACGACGGCCGGTACGTGGTCTTCCAGTCGCTGGCGGGCAACCTGGACCCGATCGACACGGCGACAAATACGCAGGACATCTTCCTGCGGGACCGCCAGAACGGCACGACCAAGCTGCTATCGGTCAGCTCCAGCGGCGGGCTCCGCAACGGCGCTGTCGGGAACTGCGGCAACCCATTCATCAGCGATGACGGACAGTATGTGGCGTTCTGGTGCGACGCCTCGAACCTCGTGGCGTCGGATACCAACGGGAAGGGCGACGTATTCGTACGCGATACGGTGACCGACACCACCGAACTCGCGAGCCTGACCTCGTCCGGCACGCAGTCCTTGACGCAGGCTTCCAACGTACCTCGCATCTCGGGCGACGGACGCTACGTGGTGTTCCAGTCGCTGGGCTCGGAGTTCCACCCAGGCGATTCGTCCGCCATCGCCGACATATTCGTCAGAGATCGGGAGACCGGGACGACGACTCGTGTGAGCGTGAGCAGCAGCGGAGTCGCCGCCGATGCCCCCTGCACCACTGCGGACATCAGCGACGACGGGCGCTACGTGTTGTTCCTGACCAACTCCACCAACCTTGCCGCCGACCCGGACACGAACAGCTACGCGGATGCGTACATGCGTGACACCGAGACCTCGACCACCGTTCGCGTCAGCCTCGGCGCCCTCGGGGAGGAGCCGAACAACACGGTCTCGGGCGTGTGCGTGTCGGGAGCGGGACCGCGCGTGGACTTCACCACGGCGGCCACCAATCTCATCACCGGACACACGGGCGGATTCGGTGACGTCTTCGAGCGGATCCTGTCGTCTGACACGACCATCACCACGACCCTCGAGAGCGTGAACAGTTCCTCGACCCAAGTCACCGGCAACTCGCAGACCTACGCCGGCTGTCTGAGCGACGATGGCCGGTTCGTGGTGTTCGCGTCGGCGGCCGCGGACGTCGTGGGCGGGGACATCAACGGCGTCCAGGACATCTTCATCCGGGAGCGGTGGGACGACGCCGAGCCGCCTTACACGGAGATAACCGGGGTCCCCTCCGACTGGACCGGCGACGTAGTCACCTTCAGTCTCGCGGCGACGGACGTGGTCGACCCCAGTCCCGTCACCTGGTACCGCCTCAACGGCGGAACGGACACCGTCTACACGGGCCCGGTGAGCATCACCGACGACGGCGTCACGACCATCGAGTACTGGTCGGTGGACAACTCCGGGAACTACGAGGCCGTCAGGTCCGCGACCGCACGGGTCGACCGGACCGAGCCCAGCACGGAAGCCTCCGGGGTCCCCTCGGACTGGACGAACGGCCTCGTCGTCGTGACCCTGTCCGCCGACGACACCGGCTCGCCCATCGCTCACATCGGCTACTGGATCGACGGAGGAGACGAGCAGGACTACTTCACCTACATCGACTTCCCGACCGACGGGTTGTTCACGCTCAAGTACGCCGCCGTCGACCTGGTGGGCAACCAGGAGACCACGAAGACGACCTACGTCCGCGTCGACCGGACCGGACCGAGTACGGTCGCCACCGGCGTGCCGGTCGGGTGGTCGTCCACCGACGTGACGGTGACCCTGTCCGCCACCGACGCCCACTCGGGCGTCGCGACCATCGGCTGCTCGCTCAACGGAGGCGCGGCTCAGCCGTACACCGGGTCCGTCGTAGTCTCCGATGAAGGCGCCAACACGCTCGAGTACTGGGCGATCGACACCCTGGGCAACCGCGAGGACACGCAGACCACGACGATACTGATCGACAAGTCCCTGCCCGTTGGCGTGGCGTCGAGCGCCTCGGACGCGTGGAGGTCGACGCCGGAGACCGTCACGCTCTCGGGCAGCGACAGCGTCAGCGGCCTTGCCTCGCTGCTCTACTCGCTGGACGGCGGCTCCGACGTCGCCTGTCCCGAGGGCGAGTTCTCCGTCACCGCCGAGGGGGTCACGGCCGTCGGATGCGCGGCCACGGACCGGGCGGGCAACCGCGCCTCGGGAGCGACGAAGAACGTCAGGATCGACTACCACGCTCCCGTGAGCTCCGCCTCCGGCGTGCCGACCGGGTGGGCCTCCGGCGACGTGACGGTCACCCTGTCCGCGACCGACACGCTCTCCGGCGTCGCCTCGTTCAAGTACTCGATCGACGGCGGTCCCGAACAGACGAGCCAGTCCGAGATCGGCGTGACCGAAGAGGGCACGACCACCATCGAGTTCGCCGGGATCGACGTCGTCGGCAACCGCGAGGACACCAAGACCGCGCAGGTCAGGATCGACAGGACGCCGCCGGTCACCACGGCCTCGGGTGTGCCGACCGGCTGGGTCGGGGACGACGTGCACGTGACGCTGACCGCGGAGGACGCCCTGTCCGGACCCGAGACGATCAAGTACGCGATCGACGGCGGCGCCGAGCAGACGTACGACTCCGGGATCGACATCACATCCGAGGGCACGACGACGATCGGCTACGCCGGCATCGACGCCGCCGGCAACCGCGAGGCGACGACGACGGTCATCGTCCGCATCGAGAAGACCGGGCCCGTCATAGGCGATAACGCTCCCGAGGATTGGGTGAGCGGATTCGCGACCGTGCACGTGAGCGCCGAGGACACCGGATGCGGCATGGCATCGGTCCTCTACTCGATCGACGGGTCCGAACCCACGCTCCCGTACGGTTCGTCGATCCTGGTCACGGCCGAGGGCACGTCCACCGTGAGATACGTGGCCACGGACGTGCTGGGCAACACGAGCAGCGGTTTGGCGATCGTGCGCATAGACAACACGGCGCCGTCCGGCTCGAGCGACGCCACCTCCACTTGGGCCATAGGTCCGGTGAGTGTGCACCTGACCGCGACCGACGACGGCTGCGGCCTGGCCTCCATCCTGTACTCGACTGACGGGTCCGAACCCACTCTCCCCTACGGCTCCTCGATCACGGTCAGCGCTGAGGGCACGTCCACCGTCAGCTACAGGATGACCGACACGCTGGGCAACACCGCGATCGGATCCAGCATCGTGCGCTTGGACAGAACCGCCCCGGCCGGCTCAGACGATGCGTCCGCCTCCTGGGTCAAGGACCAGGCCGTCATCCACCTGAGCGCCGAGGACACAGGGTGCGGAGTCGCCTCCATCCTGTATTCGACCGACGGGACCACACCGACTGTCTCCTACGATTCCCCGATCACGATCGACGCGGAGGGCACGTCGACGCTGCGCTACGAGGTGGCGGACAACCTCGGCAACGCGGCCGGCACATCCAAGAACGTGCGGGTCGACCAGACGCCTCCGGTGACGCTGAGCGACGCCGAGCTGGGCTACGCGACGTCAGCGACGATCAGCTTCGACCCGACGGACACGCTGTCCGGGGTCGCCTACACCGAGTACCGCCTGGACGGCGGCTCCTGGATCCGAGGCGCTCAAGCCGTGATCACGACCGCGGGAGTCTACACATTGGACTACCGGTCGGTGGACAACGTGGGCAACGTCGAGGACATGAACACGACCACCTTCGACATCTCGATCAGATACGACCAGTCGGCCGCCGGCATCTACTACCGCGGCACATGGTCGAATGTGTACAACACGTCACGCTACGGAGGCTACTGGGCGCAGACGAACGGCCCGAGCCCCAGCGCCGCCTACCTTAGCTTCGTAGGGACCCGGGTGGGCCTCGTGGTCTCCCGATCCAACAACTACGGAATCGCGAAGATCACGCTCGATGGAGGTACGCCCGAATACGTCGACCTCTACCTGAACAGGAACCGGCACCAGGTCAGGATCTGGCAGCGGCTGGGTCTGGCCGACGTGAAGCACAGTCTCAAGATCGAGTGGACCGGGACTGACAACGGCTACTCGCAGAACACCATCATCGGGGTCGACGCCCTCGACATGACGGGCACCATCGTCCCGGATGTCGACTCTCCTTCGACCACCGACAACGCGAGCAGCGCCTGGCGGACGACGCCCCTGACGGTCACACTCACGGCTGACGACACGGACACGTGGGTCGCGTCCACCAAGTACAAGCTGAACGGCGGCTCGTCGACGACTTATTCGTCGCCGGTCTCTGTCAGCGGCGAGGGCACATCGACACTTCAGTACTGGTCGACCGATGGGGCGGGCAACGTCGAGGCCACCCACACGGCGACCGTGCGCATCGACCATACCGCGCCGATCGCATCTGACGACGCGACTTCGGCTTGGGTCCACGGACCGGTCACAGTCCATGTCAGCGCCGACGACACCGGCAGCGGGCTCGCTTCCGTCCTTTACTCCACCGACGGGTTCGAGCCGACCACCCCCTATGTCTCGGGCATCGCGGTCCTGGCCGAGGGCACGACCACCGTCCGCTACAGGGCGACAGACACACTCGGCAACACCGTCAGCAAGTCCAAGACCGTGCGCATCGACAACACGGCGCCCACGGCGTCCGACGACGCGCCCTCGGGATGGGTGAGCGGACCTGTGGCTGTGCACCTGACATCGGGCGACGCGCTCTCGGGCGTGGCCAGCGTGAAATACAGTACCGATGGCTCCGAGCCGACGGTGAGCTACGGGACGAGCATCAATGTCAGCGCAGAGGGCACCACGACGCTGCGCTACAGGGTGACGGACGTGGCGGGCAACAGCGTGTCCACCACCACCACGGTGCGCATCGACAACACGTCGCCCACCGCGGCGGACGACGCGCCCGCCGGATGGGTTACCGGGCCAGTGACCGTGCACCTGAGCGCCACCGACACGGTCTCGGGCATCGCGAGCCTCCTGTACTCGACCGACGGATCGACGCCGACTGTCACGTATTCCGGGAGCGTCGTCATCTCCGCCGAGGGCACGACGACACTGCGCTACAAGGCGACGGACGCCCAAGGCCATGCGACGAGTGCCTCCAAGACGGTGCGGATCGACAACACGCCGCCGACCGCCTCCAACGACGCGCCCGCCGGATGGGTCAGTGGACCGGTCGTGGTGCATCTGACATCAGGCGATACGCTCTCCGGAGTCTCGAGTGTCAGATACAGCATCGACGGCTCGGAACCCTCGCTGAGCTACGGGACGAGCGTCACGATAGTCTCCGAAGGCACCACGACACTGCGCTACAGGGTCACGGACGGGGCCAGCAACTCGACGAGCGCCACGGCCACGATCAGGGTCGACAACGGCGCGCCGATCGTCTCCGACGACGCACCGTCAGACTGGGTCACCGAGCCTGTGACCGTGCACCTGAGCGCCACTGACACGGTCTCCGGGATCGCGAGTCTTGTGTACTCGACCGACGGGTCAACGCCAACAGTGACGTACTCGGGGAGCATCGTCATCTCCACCGAAGGCACGACGACGCTTCGCTACATGGCGACCGACGCCGAGGGGCACGCGACGAGCGCGAGCAAGAGCGTGCGGATCGACAGCGACGCGCCGACAGCGTCGAACGACGCGGCTGCCGGTTGGGTCGGAGGACCGGTGGCCGTTCACCTGACTACGGCGGACGCCGTCTCCGGCGTCTCCAGCGTGAAGTACAGCACCGACGGTTCAGATCCGTCGACGGACTACGGAACAAGCATCGATGTCAGCGCCGAGGGAACGACGACGCTGCGCTACAGGGTCACGGACGTGGCCGGAAACTCTGCAAGCGCCACGACCACCGTCCGCATCGACAACGACGCGCCGACCGTGTCGGACGACTCGCCAGGCGGATGGACCCATGCCCCCGTCACGGTGCACCTGAACGCGACCGATACCGTCTCCGGCGTCTTCAGCCTCGTGTACTCGACCGACGGATCGACGCCAACGGTCACCTATTCCGGAAGCATTCCAGTCTCCGCCGAAGGCACGACAACGCTTCGCTACACGGCGACCGACGTGCGAGGGCTCGAGACGAGCGTGACCAAGGTCGTTCGGATCGACTCCGACGCGCCGACCGCTTCGGACGACGCACCCGAGGAGTGGGTGAACGGACCGGTCGTCGTTCATCTGACAACGGCTGATGCCGTGTCGGGCCTCTCGAGCGTGAAGTTCAGCATCGACGGCTCGGAGCCGGGAACGGACTACGGAAGCAGCATCACGGTCAGTGCGGAGGGCACGACGACGCTTCGCTACACGGTGACGGACGTGGCCGGCAACTCCACGAGCGCCACGGCCACTGTCAGAGTCGACAACGGTTCGCCGGTGGTCTCCGACGACGCGCCGTCGGGGTGGGTCACCGGGCCTGTGACGGTGCATCTCAACGCCACGGACACGGTCTCGGGCATCGCGAGCCTCTTGTACTCGACCGAAGGATCGACGCCCACCGTCACGTATTCAGGAAGCATCGTCATCTCGGACGAAGGCACGACGACTCTGCGTTATACGGCGACCGATGTGCAGGGGCACGCGACGAGTGTGACCAAGGCGGTACGGATCGACAACACGGCGCCGACGGCTTCCGACGACGCGCCCGCGGGGTGGGTCGGGGGACCTGTCACCGTCCACCTGACTTCAAGCGACTCTCTCTCAGGCGTGGCCAACGTCGAGTACAGCATCGACGGTTCGAATCCATCGCTCAGTTACGGTGCGGGCATCATGGTGTCCGCGGAGGGCATGACGACCCTTAGATACAGGGTGACGGATTCGGCCGGGAACAGCGTTTCGGCCACGACCGCCGTAGGAATCGACAATGGCCCACCGGTCGTGGTCAGTGACGCGCCGTCAGGATGGGTGACCGCCACCGTGACTGTTCACTTCACGTCCGAGGCCACCTCCGGCGTGGCATCGACCTTCTACTCGATAGACGGTTCGGACCCGACCGTGCCCTACTCTTCGGGAATCCTCGTCACAGACGAAGGTACGACTACCGTGCGTTACAGAGCGACTACGTTCGGCGGGAACTCGACCACCGCCACAGCAACGGTGCGGATCGACAGAACGAACCCTGTCACTACCGACGACGCTCCGGGGGGCTGGCAAGCCGACACGGTGATAGTGCACGTAAGCGCGGGAGATTCCCTGTCCGGGATCGACGAGTCCTACTACAGCGTCGACGGATCCTTCCCGTCTATACCGGCCACCCCAGAAACCCCAGTATCGACAGAGGGCACAACAACTCTCAGGTATCGTTCGACCGACAAGGCCGGCAATGCCGAGAGCGTGAAGACCGCGACCGTGCGCATCGACCGCACCGCGCCGGTGACGACCAGCAACACGTCGCCCTCATACACCTCTACTGCGACGATCTCGCTCCTGGCAACCGACGCGATGTCCGGTGTGAGCACCACGCACTACCGTCTCGACTCGGACACATGGTCGGTCGGCACGACCATGACCACCATCAACTGCGGAACTCACACTCTCCAGTGGTACTCGACCGACGCCGTGGGCAACGTCGAGTCCATCAAGAGCGCCACCTTCGACGTGGTCAAGCGCTATGAGCAGACCGATCCGCGCTTCGTGTACCGCAGCGCATGGGCGACCGGGACCAGCGCTGCCTACTCGGGCAACTCGCTCACGATCTCAAACGCGACGAGCGCGACGGCCTACCTGGACTTCACGGGCACCAAGGTCGATCTCTACGGCTCCAAGACGCCCGCCTACGGAATCATGCGCGTGACTCTGGATGGCACGCCGGCGATGGTGGATCTCTACAATGCCGCCTACCTCCACAAGCAGAAGGTGTTCTCGGCAAGCGAGCTGGCCAACACCACACACCGGCTGCGCATCGAGTGGACCGGGTCGAAGAACTCCTCGGCCACGGCCACCTCGGTCAACTTCGACGCCGCCGACCTCGTGGGCACGCCCGTCGCAGACTCGACCGCTCCAGTCTCTGCCTGCGATGCGTCGAGCACCTGGCGTGCAACGAGTGCGACCGTGACGCTGACGGCCACCGATGCCGACACCTACGTCAAGACCACCTACTACCGTCTGAACGGCGCGTCTTCCACGACCTACAACGCACCGTTCTCGTTGAGCGACGAGGGCACCACCACACTTGAGTACTGGTCGGTCGACGGAGCCGGCAACACCGAGGGCGTGAAGACGGCGACCGTGCGCATCGACAAGAGCGCACCTGTCACCACCGACGACGCGCCGACGGGCTGGGTCCGCGATGCCGTGACGGTTCACCTGGTTGCCAGTGACCCGTTCTCCGGCGTCGACAAGACGTACTACTCCCTGGACGGCACGGACCCGTCTGTCGTTGCCACCTCCGGCATAGTGATCTCCGCCGCAGGCACCACGACTGTCTCCTACTGCTCGGTGGACAGCGTGGGCAACACCGAGGGCGTGAAGACGGCGATCGTGCGCATCGACGAGAGCGCACCTGTCACCACCGACGACGCGCCGGCGGGCTGGCAGGATGCCCCTGTGATTCTTCACCTGAGCGCCGTAGACACGATCTCTGGAGTGGCCACAACTACCTATGCACTCAACGGCGGCACGGCGACCGCATACCCGACCGAGGGCGTGAGCATCTCGACCGAAGGTACGAACACAATCCGCTATCGATCCACTGATGCGGCGGACAACACCGAGTCCACCAAGACCGTGACGATCAAGATCGACGACACCGCGCCGGTGACGACCAGCAACACGTCGCCCTCATACACCTCTACTGCGACGATCTCGCTCCTGGCAACCGACGCGATGTCCGGTGTGAGCACCACGCACTACCGTCTCGACTCGGACACATGGTCGGTCGGCACGACCATGACCACCATCAACTGCGGAACTCACACTCTCCAGTGGTACTCGACCGACGCCGTGGGCAACGTCGAGTCCATCAAGAGCGCCACCTTCGACGTGGTCAAGCGCTATGAGCAGACCGATCCGCGCTTCGTGTACCGCAGCGCATGGGCGACCGGGACCAGCGCTGCCTACTCGGGCAACTCGCTCACGATCTCAAACGCGACGAGCGCGACGGCCTACCTGGACTTCACGGGCACCAAGGTCGATCTCTACGGCTCCAAGACGCCCGCCTACGGAATCATGCGCGTGACTCTGGATGGCACGCCGGCGATGGTGGATCTCTACAATGCCGCCTACCTCCACAAGCAGAAGGTGTTCTCGGCAAGCGAGCTGGCCAACACCACACACCGGCTGCGCATCGAGTGGACCGGGTCGAAGAACTCCTCGGCCACGGCCACCTCGGTCAACTTCGACGCCGCCGACCTCGTGGGCACGCCCGTCGCAGACTCGACCGCTCCAGTCTCTGCCTGCGATGCGTCGAGCACCTGGCGTGCAACGAGTGCGACCGTGACGCTGACGGCCACCGATGCCGACACCTACGTCAAGACCACCTACTACCGTCTGAACGGCGCGTCTTCCACGACCTACAACGCACCGTTCTCGTTGAGCGACGAGGGCACCACCACACTTGAGTACTGGTCGGTCGACGGAGCCGGCAACACCGAGGGCGTGAAGACGGCGACCGTGCGCATCGACAAGAGCGCACCTGTCACCACCGACGACGCGCCGACGGGCTGGGTCCGCGATGCCGTGACGGTTCACCTGGTTGCCAGTGACCCGTTCTCCGGCGTCGACAAGACGTACTACTCCCTGGACGGCACGGACCCGTCTGTCGTTGCCACCTCCGGCATAGTGATCTCCGCCGCAGGCACCACGACTGTCTCCTACTGCTCGGTGGACAGCGTGGGCAACACCGAGGGCGTGAAGACGGCGATCGTGCGCATCGACGAGAGCGCACCTGTCACCACCGACGACGCTCCGGCGGGCTGGGTCCGCGATGCCGTGACGGTTCACCTGGTTGCCAGTGACCCGTTCTCCGGCGTCGACAAGACTTACTACTCCCTGGACGGCACGGACCCGTCTGTCGTTGCCACCTCCGGCACAGTGATCTCCGCCGAAGGCACCACGACTGTCTCCTACTGCTCGGTGGACAGCGTGGGCAACACCGAGGGCGTGAAGACGGCGATCGTGCGCATCGACGAGAGCGCACCTGTCACCACCGACGACGCGCCGACGGGCTGGGTCTCGAGTCCGATCAGCGTGACGCTCCATGCCTCAGACGACCTATCCGGGGCACCCTCTATCCTCTACAGCATAGATGGCTCACAGCCCGGTCTCCCCTACAGCGGCCCGATCTCGGTCGCCGCCGAGGGGACTACGACGATCCTCTACTTGGCAAGCGACGCCGCAGGCAATCAGAGCCCCGTGAGAGCGGCCGTGGTTCGCATCGACTCCACGCCGCCGTCGACCGTGGACAACGCCGCCAGCACCTGGGTCACAGGTCCGGCGGTAGTCATCCTCTCCGCAACGGACGGCGGCTCGGGAGCCGGAGTGACCTACTACCGTCTGAACAGCGGCGAGACCAGCACCTGCTCCGGCCCCGTCACAGTCTCGGACGAGGGCACCACCACACTTGAGTACTGGTCGGTCGACGGAGCCGGCAACACCGAGGGCGTGAAGACGGCGATCGTGCGCATCGACGAGAGCGCACCTGTCACCACCGACGACGCTCCGGCGGGCTGGGTCCGCGATGCCGTGACGGTTCACCTGGTTGCCAGTGACCCGTTCTCCGGCGTCGACAAGACTTACTACTCCCTGGACGGCACGGACCCGTCTGTCGTTGCCACCTCCGGCACAGTGATCTCCGCCGAAGGCACCACGACTGTCTCCTACTGCTCGGTGGACAGCGTGGGCAACACCGAGGGCGTGAAGACGGCGACCGTGCGCATCGACGAGAGCGCACCTGTCACCACCGACGACGCGCCGACGGGCTGGGTCCGCGATGCCGTGACGGTTCACCTGGTTGCCAGTGACCCGTTCTCCGGCGTCGACAAGACGTACTACTCCCTGGACGGCACGGACCCGTCTGTCGTTGCCACCTCCGGCACAGTGATCTCCGCCGCAGGCACCACGACTGTCTCCTACTGCTCGGTGGACAGCGTGGGCAACACCGAGGGCGTGAAGACGGCGATCGTGCGCATCGACGAGAGCGCACCTGTCACCACCGACGACGCGCCGGCGGGCTGGCAGGATGCCCCTGTGATTCTTCACCTGAGCGCCGTAGACACGATCTCTGGAGTGGCCACAACTACCTATGCACTCAACGGCGGCACGGCGACCGCATACCCGACCGAGGGCGTGAGCATCTCGACCGAAGGTACGAACACAATCCGCTATCGATCCACTGATGCGGCGGACAACACCGAGTCCACCAAGACCGTGACGATCAAGATCGACGACACCGCGCCGGTGACGACCAGCAACACGTCGCCCTCATACACCTCTACTGCGACGATCTCGCTCCTGGCAACCGACGCGATGTCCGGTGTGAGCACCACGCACTACCGTCTCGACTCGGACACATGGTCGGTCGGCACGACCATGACCACCATCAACTGCGGAACTCACACTCTCCAGTGGTACTCGACCGACGCCGTGGGCAACGTCGAGTCCATCAAGAGCGCCACCTTCGACGTGGTCAAGCGCTATGAGCAGACCGATCCGCGCTTCGTGTACCGCAGCGCATGGGCGACCGGGACCAGCGCTGCCTACTCGGGCAACTCGCTCACGATCTCAAACGCGACGAGCGCGACGGCCTACCTGGACTTCACGGGCACCAAGGTCGATCTCTACGGCTCCAAGACGCCCGCCTACGGAATCATGCGCGTGACTCTGGATGGCACGCCGGCGATGGTGGATCTCTACAATGCCGCCTACCTCCACAAGCAGAAGGTGTTCTCGGCAAGCGAGCTGGCCAACACCACACACCGGCTGCGCATCGAGTGGACCGGGTCGAAGAACTCCTCGGCCACGGCCACCTCGGTCAACTTCGACGCCGCCGACCTCGTGGGCACGCCCGTCGCAGACTCGACCGCTCCAGTCTCTGCCTGCGATGCGTCGAGCACCTGGCGTGCAACGAGTGCGACCGTGACGCTGACGGCCACCGATGCCGACACCTACGTCAAGACCACCTACTACCGTCTGAACGGCGCGTCTTCCACGACCTACAACGCACCGTTCTCGTTGAGCGACGAGGGCACCACCACACTTGAGTACTGGTCGGTCGACGGAGCCGGCAACACCGAGGGCGTGAAGACGGCGATCGTGCGCATCGACGAGAGCGCACCTGTCACCACCGACGACGCGCCGACGGGCTGGGTCTCGAGTCCGATCAGCGTGACGCTCCATGCCTCAGACGACCTATCCGGGGCACCCTCTATCCTCTACAGCATAGATGGCTCACAGCCCGGTCTCCCCTACAGCGGCCCGATCTCGGTCGCCGCCGAGGGGACTACGACGATCCTCTACTTGGCAAGCGACGCCGCAGGCAATCAGAGCCCCGTGAGAGCGGCCGTGGTTCGCATCGACTCCACGCCGCCGTCGACCGTGGACAACGCCGCCAGCACCTGGGTCACAGGTCCGGCGGTAGTCATCCTCTCCGCAACGGACGGCGGCTCGGGAGCCGGAGTGACCTACTACCGTCTGAACAGCGGCGAGACCAGCACCTGCTCCGGCCCCGTCACAGTCTCGGACGAGGGCACCACCACACTTGAGTACTGGTCGGTCGACGGAGCCGGCAACACCGAGGGCGTGAAGACGGCGACCGTGCGCATCGACAATGGCAAGCCAACTGTGGGCAGTGACTGTGCATTGTCCTACGTTGAATCGGCCACTGTCCGCGTGGCCGCAACCGACACCCTCTCGGGAGTTGCGTCGATCGCCTACCGCTTCGACGGCAGCGCGTGGAGCACGGGCAGCGTCGCGACGACCACGACTGGCGGAAGTCACACGCTTGAGTACTTCGCGATTGACGCGGCCGGCAACAGATCTCAGTCAGCGACGGACTCCCTGGTCATTCGTAAGATCCGTGAGGACGCGGACCCATCCATCGGCTATCAGAACAGCTGGTCGACTATTTCCAATTCATCAGCGTCTGGCGGCGCCTACAAGCTTACGAACAATGCTGGCGCAACAGTACACCTGGCGTTCGTCGGCACCGGAATCAGCCTGTACGCCCTCAAGTACGCGTCGGGCGGCATCGCGCGCGTCTCAGTCGACGGCGGACCTTGGAGCGACGTGGACATGTACGCCCCCTCGTACCGCCATAGGGAGTTGGCGTTCACCGCCTCCGACCTGACAGATGGGCCGCACACGCTGCGCATGGAGTGGACTGGCCGCAAGAACATCTCGTCGAACAATGCGTACATCACCCTCGACTCCGTGGAAGTAGCGGGAGAACTCAGGACTTCCGCGGCGTACGACGACTCCTTCCCATATCTCATCTACGGTGAGAATTGGGCGACGATCTCGGCTGACGCAGCGTCGAACGGGGCCTACAAGCTCACCAACAACGCTGCCGCATCCACGGACATCGCATTCGTCGGCACGGACATCAGTCTCTACGCCCTGAAGTACGCGTCTGGGGGCATTGCGCGGGTCTGCGTCGATGGTGGCGCCTGGACTGATGTCGATCTCTACGCCCCGTCATATCGCCACAAGCAGAAGGTCTTCATCGCCTCGGCACTGGCCAGCGGAAGCCACACCCTGCGCCTGGAGTGGACGGGGCGCAAGAATGCATCCGCGAATAACACCTACGTGTCTCTCGACTACGTCGAGGTTAGCGGCTACCTGACATCCCAGCGCGTGGACCAGACATGCGCAGAGGTGCTTCATGAGGGCTCGTGGTCGACTCTCACCAATTCGCTGGCCCACGGAGGGTCATACAGGAACTCAAACGCAGCGAGCGCATCCATCAACCTGGCATTCACGGGCACGTCCATCGACTGGATCACGATGAAGCTCGCCTCGGGTGGCATTGCGCGAGTCTCGGTTGACGGCGGCGAATGGGCGGCTGTGGACCTCTATGCGACGACGTATCAGTACAAGCAGAAGGTGTGGGGAACCAGCGGGCTCAGCGACGGTCCGCACACGCTCCGGATCGAGCGAACCACCAACAAGAACCCTGCGTCGGGAGGTACCTACATCACGTCTGACGCTTTCGACGTTGTCGGAGTCGTCACGAGACGGCGCTACGACCAAGATGCAGCCGAGATCCATCTCGAGAGCGTCTGGGCGACGATGACAGCGGCGAGTGCGGTCGGTGGGTCCTACCGTTTGGCGAACGCCAGCGACAGCGCGGTCGACATCGCGTTCAACGGTACTGGCGCAGACGTTCTCGCCCTCAAGTACGCTTCCGGTGGCATAGCGCGAGTCTCGGTCGACGGAGGGCCTCCCGTCGATGTGGACCTCTACGCGCCTGTCTACCAGTACAGGCAGAAGGTGTTCAGCGTAAACGGACTGATCTCGGGGACGCACACCGTGCGCCTTGCGTGGACGGGTCAGAAGAACGGTTCATCAAATGGCACATATGTCAACCTCGACGCTGTGGACGTTGGCGGCCTGCTCGTGCAGGCGTCCGCTCCACCGAATCCAAAGATCCGCTCTCAGGAGGATTCGGCCGGCATCGTATACTCCGAAACTTGGAACTCCCACACGAACGCGCTGTGCTCAGGCGGCGCCTACCGCGGCACCAATGCAGCCGGAGCGTCCATTACGGCAACCTTTACCGGAACAGCGGTTGACTGGATAGCGATGAAGTACTCGGGAGGCGGCATCGGGCGGGTGTCGGTGGACGGAGGTGCTTGGTCGGACGTCGACCTGTACGCGCCCACGTACACGTACCTGCAGAGGGTCTGGTCGGTTGCTGGACTCCCCCATGGCAACCACACACTCGTAATCGAGTGGACCGGACGCAGGAACGCCGCGGCAGCCAGCACCTACCTGACAATCGACGCCCTGGACGCTGACGGCCCCTTGGGGCCGTAGCTCCGGACGGCCGACCGCTGGCAACTCGATGACGGAAAGCCGCGACCCGTGCAGAAAGTGACCGGGGTATCACCGGTCTCTGAGACCGACAATTGAGACCAAGCGGCGCCCCATCCATTGCGCCGCCCAAGCCAGCGCGAGTGTCCCGATCGCGAAGGCAATCGCGTTGATGGGAAAGGGAAGGACGAGCACCATCGGATTCGAGTAGACGCTGTACTGGACCAGATATATCTCCAGCGTGAGGCCGCCGATGAAGGTGACGAACGCTCCCGCGCGGCCGTTCACCACTCCCGAGACGAGAGTCTCGTCTGACATCACGGCGAACAGCGCGTAGACGACCAGTAGCGTGAGCAGTTGGACAGCGAACTGCAGGTGAGGCAACAAACCGGCCACAATGACCTTGACCGTCACGTAACTTGTCAACGACAGCGCTGCCAGCGTGCGTGAGACCGCCGGCCGAATCGCCAACCATTCGGGCTTCAGTGCGAGCGCGATTCCGAGCATCATGACCAGCCAGTAGAACACCCACTTGAAGTAGCCCGGGCCTTCCACGACCCAGGTGCGGGTGTCCAAGAAGAACCCGTACCACACCGAGTACACAACGCATGCACAGACCGTTGAGGTAATCACCAACTTGAGTGAACGCGACCGAATGATCGGATACGCGAGTGCATAGAACACCATGATCGCGCCAACGAACCAGAAAGAAGTGGGAAACACAAACTCCCTGAGAAGGTCACCCACCCGAACCACGACCGAGTGCGCGCCCACGAGCAACGCCGCGAGCGTCACGACCAGGACAGACGGGTAGACGCGAAGAATCCTTCTCAGGTACCACGCGAAGAATGGCAACTTGTGGCGGACGGACACAGTCAGACCGTAGCCCGACACGGCGAAGAAGATGGCATTGCCTAACGAACCGCCTGTCCCCAATGCGGCAATCGGATACAACCTGTCCAGGTGGGAGTTCGTTATCAGGAGCGAGGCCAAGAATCGCAAGAGGAGAGTCCCCTGAATGGTTATCACAGTGACGCTCTCCTAGCGGCTGAACGTCGCAGCGCGTGTTCGTAGGCCGCCTCAAGGTGGGACAACTCCGCTGCGGGCGAACACCACTGCTGATGAACCTCGCGTGCACGATGGCTCACCGCAGAGAACTCCGGCTCGTTCATCGCCGCGACACGGCAGCACCTATCCACTATCGCCTCTACGTCGCCCGTCTCGCAAACAAGATCAGGTTCAACCAGGCCGGCGATGATCGACGCCGCCAGTATCCTGTACGGCACGACTGGGGTGCCCGCGCCCAACGCCTCGGCGAGCGTCAGTGGGAACCCTTCGTACCATCGGCTGGGCATAGCCACCGCGCGCGAGGTCGCCATGAGCCTGAGTGCTCCAGCACTACCTAGCGGACCCAACAGCTCGACGTTCGGCCCGGCCAACACCCGAATCGGGTCGAGATCGGGGCCTTCGCCTGCGACGCGGAGGACAGGCGCCGCGGCAGGCCACGCTGCGACGAGTGCGGCGATTCCCTTCTCGGGGCTCAGGCGTCCCACAAAGCAGACGCCTGAGCGTGGCAGACCGAGCTCGGTCACGGGGCCGGAGTTGGGCGTCACCCTGAGACTCGCGGGGTCCAGCCCATATCTGACGTACTTCTCGCGAGCGAACTCGGTTAGCGCGAGAACGACATCCGCTCCTGCGCCGCAACGCGCCGCTGTCCAGTCTCCCGCAGTCCATCGAGACATGACCAGGGACTGGATCCTGCTTCCGCGGTAGCAGCCGCTGAAGATTCCCGCGCGGTGATGTAGCGGGCTGCACCGCTCGCACACCTCTCCCCGCAGTAGGTGAACGCCTGCGACGCACGAGATCCGATAGTTGTGGAGCGTACGGACGACCGCGCACCCCAGCCGGCTGGCTTCCTGCATGGCCCCGTAGCCCAAGAGCGGATACAAGTTGTGGAAATGCACTAGGTGCGGCTCGTGGGCGGCAACCGCCTGTCGAACGATCCCCCGGCCATGTTCATGATCGCCGCCGGACAGGACCAGGCTCATCTTCTTCCGTGGGGCCAGGCTTTCGAAGTCGCCTGCGCTCAAGTCGAGCCGCCAGACGAGATGCCCCGCAGCCTCCATCAGCTTGACCTGACGCTCCACCACGGCGTCCTCGCCGCCCCGATACCTGTACGGCACGTGGGCCACAAGCACCCTGAGGGGTCGATCAGCCATCCTGGTCACCCGCCGCAGTCTCAGAGCCAGGCGACGAAGCGAGGCGAATAGCGGCGTCGAGGGCCACCGCCAACCCGATGAACAGGTAGAACTGAGGCTCAAGGAGACCCCCGAAGATGCTGTTCGTGGAGGTCGTGACGAACAGGACCACAAGGCCTGAGAACACCGGGACCGCAAGTCCGTCTTCCAGCCTGCGCCGCATGCGGAGGAACCCGCTAGCCAGTGAGCTGTGCACGACCACCATAAGTGACAGGCCGACAGCCCCGAGTTCGACCAGAGTCTGGATCCATGCGTTGTGAGCATGGGACAGGCTGCCCAGTCCCACGATGGAAGGGATCCCGACGGCCCTGGTGTACGTGAATCCCTTGCCGAGTAGCACGGTGAACACGGAGTCCGTCCACACTCGCATAGCGTTCGCCCACAGAACCCACCGCGAGAAGAGCGTCGGCAGAGTCCCCAATTGCGAGTAGTACCTGATGTGCACGAAGATGCCCACGTCAAGGTAGATGAGCGCTGCCCAGATGACGCCTGAGACTGCTAGCACGAGGGGCGCGAGACTGAACCGCGCTACCAACCGCGGGAAGAGAGCGATAGTGACCGCCAATGCGATGATGGTGCCCACGAAGCCGGCCTTGCCGCCGGCGACGATCGCACTAGACAGCGCAGCGGCTGCGCCAACCGCGTGCAGTCCTGGACGTACTCCCTGAAGAGCGCGAATCACCAGGAACACGGCGATGGCCCCTGCCACGATCGTCGCATTGTTCGGATGGAACCAGAAGCCGGTCGCGCGGAAGTCCGCACGAACGTTCGTGTCGGAACCGATACCGGTGAGGTAGGAGATCACCGGCAGGGCGATGTTCGGCGCGATGCCGAGGACGGTCGCGTACGTAAGCCGCTGCCATCCCTTGTCGCGATCGTCTTCGACTACGAGAACGGCCAGCATCACGGCGGCGGTCAGCCTCAGGAGCCAGAAGCCGGCGTACATTGCGTTGGGAGTCCAGGACAGTGAGATTGCGGCAAGGCCGACATAGCCGAGGAACGCCCATTGAACCCCGGAGAGGACGAAGGGCCTGTCGTCGTCCAGCAGCCGCACCACGAGCAGCACGACGGCGACAAGCGAGAGCATCCCGGTAATCGCAACCTCGGGCACGATCTGAGCGAGTGGCAGATCCATGACCTCGCCCGTGCGCAGGAAGAACGCTCGATTCGCAAGCAAGACGATCCACGAGATCAGCGCGACCGCGCCAAGCCTCAATCGCCTTCCGGCTAGGCCGAGCGCCACGAGTGCGAACAGCGCGATCGATACGAGCACGATGGTGATTGCCTGCTCGTCGCCGAATCCTATTGCCGCACCGAGCAGCGCACCGGCCACCAAGAGCGCAGCGAGGAACCTGGCCCCGCCGCTAGCCATGATCGAGCATCTCGTTGTAGAGCGCTGCGAGGTCCTCACCGCGGGCGACAGCGCTATAGGAGGCGGACACGCGTGCTCGGCCCGCCTCCCCCATCCGGACTCGGAGTTCGGGCATGCGGGCAAGCTCAAGCATGGCATCGGCGAGCGAAGTGACTACCTGTCCCTGCGATTCGGGTACCACGGCGAAGCCCGTCTCTTCGGTGACCTGCACAGCGGGTCCGCCCACTGCGAGACAGATGACCGGCAATCGAGCGGCCATGGCCTCCACGCACGCCCAGCCGCCAGAGTCGTGAAGACTCGGATGGACGAAGACGTCCGCCTGCGCATACACCTTCAGCAGGTCCTCTCGCCTCATGGGACCGAGGAAGCGCACACGACTCTCGCAACCTAGCGTGCCAGCCAAGGTCCTGAGACGGTGACCTTCGGGGCCCTCGCCGACGATCCAGTACTCCACGGGAGTACCCGGACGGAGGGATGCAAACGCCTGCAGGGCCAAGTGAAACCCCTTCCAGTGAAGCAGCCTGCCAGCGCTCAGATACGTGACCGCGTCGGGGGAGCCCACGCGCAGGGTTTCCAGCGCCACCAGATCCCGCTCGCTGACCGCGACCTCGGACAACAGCCTGACATCTCGCGCGCCCAGGGCCCGCAGTCTCATCGCTGTCTCCTCAGACTTGGACAGAGCGACGCACGCTGTTTCGGACAGCCGTCTCGGGATGCCCAAGTACTCCGAGACGCGGCGAGCAGCCCATCGAGCCCCATCGGAAAGGCAACCGCGCCAACCGATTGAGCCGCGCAGACAACGAGGGGTCGACTCCGCTCCCCCGAGCGGTCCCCACAGGTACGGGACTCCTCTGGGACCTCGAATGGCCGGCATCCAATACGTGCCGAAGGTCAGGTGGTGCACGATGTCGAACGGCTCTGCCTCGTGAGTGGCTCTGGCGATCCGCGACGCAACCAACTGCCACCCCGCGTAGTACGCCTGGACCGGTAGTAAGCGGGCTCGCTTGAACGCGAGCACCCAGACGGGCAGATCCGCGTAGATCCAGTGCACGCGCATCGCACGCGGATCGCCGCAGGACTCGATGGCAGAACGGTTGTTGGCCCGCGTGACAACACTAACGTCTGCGACAGTGGATGCCATCAGACACCAGTTCCAGCCCACGCCAGGCTCCGAACCCCGTCCGGGTTCGCAGGCATATGCCGATATCAGCACGCGAGGTCGCCTGTGCGTGTCCGTCACTTGCACCACAGCCATTGAACGACGGCGGCACATGCGGCGGCGTAGTACCGGATGGTCGGCACTGCCGCTGCGCTCCCGCTGACGCTGCGCAGCAGTTGACGCGTCAGGTACGTTGCCACAAGCGCGGGGCGTGTGCGCGAGTCGATGCCGCACGAAGATAGCATCGCTCCCAGGTCTCCAGATTCGAGCAGGCCGTTTGCGAGTGAGACAGGGCCCACAAGGCGCAGCAGGCGATTGGCCTGCGCGAAGTAGTGCACCACGTCCCAGCCCGCAGGTGCAGACAGTTCGGCCCATTCCCAGTCCAGCAGTGCGATTGCTCCGTCCTTGCGCTTCGCATTCCATGGCACCATGTCACCGTGGGCAGGCGCCGACACGATCTCAACGTCCCCGTACACCTTGCTGCATTCGCGAAGAAGTTCCCGCGCAACGCTTCGCGCGATGGCGTGGTCGCATGCCTCAGCGCTCTCCTCCAAGGAGCCGTACATCTCGGACTCGCTGTACGCGGAAACCGAAGACCTACTCTTGATCGCAGAGCAAGTGAAGCGGATCACCTCTTCGCCCCACGCTGCGTCGCCATCCAAGATCGATCCGGGAACCGAGGTTTGCACACCGACCGTGACACCGTGCGAGACATGAAGGCTCAGCGCCTCCGGCAGTGCAACACCAAGTGACCGAAACGCCGGATTTCCGAGAGCCGCGTGCTCGGCACGAACGTGCGCGCGACTTGAATCGTTCCAGCCGTACTTCAGCACGTAGTCGCCCAATCCCGCACCGGACACCAGCGCGACAGGCTTGCGGCTCGGCCCCGGCGCGCCAAGACTGAAGCACACCGCGATATCGACATCCCGGTCGCCGACTCCGATGACGTCAGAGACCAGCGACGACCCATCTCTGGAGAGTTCGAGTGGTACGCCGACCAGCCTTACGAGGAACCCGCTAGCACGCATGGCAAGTACCCGCCGTCCCACGCGCGCCTTCCATGAACCCGCAGAGATCATCTCCGCGCTTCGGCGCAGTGACCGCGCGTCCTTGGCGTCAAGAACGTAAGCCCTTCCGCCCGGCAGTCGGAGCATGACGTGTCTCGCAGTAGCGCGGGGCGCGCTCTCGAATCCTACCGCCCTCAGCATTGCCTGGAGTTCGGTCGACACGCGGGCCCCAGCGCGGTCACGAGACATGAACGCGTCGACCACGGCCTGCGCGATACCCGCGACGGCAACGTCCGTGCCGTCCGACACCGGAACACAGTAGTCCACTGCGCCAACGTCCAGCAACTCAAACAGAGTCTCGACTTGACGCGCAATCTCGGACTCGTCCAGCTCCGGCTTTCTGGCCCGGACCGCCGCCGGCTGGTCAACGAGGGCGATGACCGCATCTGGTCGCGGACTCGTCCTCACGGTCAACCACGGGAATCTCGGCGATGAGAACGCGTACCTGACCGGATCCACGACCATGTCGATTGCCGAGCGATCGTAGATGACCGGATGTACCCTGTTGCACTCCGGATAGTCCCTGATCGCTGGTCCGAAAGCGTAGTCCGGCCAGTAGTAGAGAGCCCGGAGAAGCTGGCCTCTGCCCGGACTGCGTCTGGGAGCAGACCCTCCTGGGCGGTCGCTCCCTGCGCGTCCGAGGAGCACCGCAAGCGGTCGCAGGATTCCCGGACGCGAATGACGTATTGTGGGCGCGGTGAAGAACTGCGGCAATGCGCATTCAACAGACGCCAACGCCGACGACTTTCCCACCCCATCTGGCCCCAGAACGGACACAACGGGGGCGGCGTGCCACCGGTGGTCCAATACGGCTGTCGCCGCCTTCGCAGCCGTCGCCGCGACCGCGCGCGCGGGACGCGCCCCGGCCCTGGTCAGCGCGGCACGCCGGTACAACCGGAACGTGGTCAACAATTCGCCCGTGGCACCCACGGCCAGGGCAGATCGCAGTGACTCACTACGCGCACGCCCCAGTACCACACCACACGCGCGCCAAACCTCGTCTGATGCGAGGACATCCTCGGATGGAACCCTGACTTCGACTCCTCCAAGCAGTCGGATGAGAACGCACTTCGCGAACGCGCCCGAAAGGGATATCTCGAAGGGACCCTTGCGGTGCCCAAGTGCCCCCCTCCCCGTGCATAGGGCCACGGGCCCCCATGTCAGCGCGGGTATCAGGTCGATCTCAACCGCGTCGTCGCGGCGAACCGCAAAGACCCAACGCGCGCGCCACACATTGGGCGGCTCGACGACTGACCAGCCGTCCTCAGCGAGTATCGTCCGACAGAGTTCCACCGCGCGCGACAGGTCTGGCCTCTCGATCATCACGTCGATATCGCGGCCCAGCCTCTGGGGGTACGCCTCGAGACCGTGCGCGACTCCGTACCTGAGACCCGCCGCATTCCAGGCCCCAGCAATCCTCTCGAGAATCGATATCCTGTCCGACTCAGCCATTGCATGCCTCATAGGCCGACTCGATTGCGTCACAGACAGAACGCCAGCCGAAACGATCCCTGCAAGTTCGACTGGCCGACGCCCCCATGCGAGCAAGCGATGACGAGTCGGCTTCAGAGAATCGAATCAGCGCATCCGCAACTCCCACCTCGTCAGGGGCGCATACTATCGCGCTCCCCGCTCGCGCAAAGACTCCCCCAGGGTCCGCGGCCTCGGACAGTATCAACGGACGCCCGCAGGAAGCGGCCTCCAATACAGAAAAGGCCATTCCTTCCCATCGCGATGGATGAATGAAGCCGCTACAGGCGTGCAACAGGGAGAACCGTTCGGGACCGAGCAGCGGAGGCAGCACCACTACGCGGCCAGACGCTATCAAGTCGCTGAAGCGCTCCACGACTCTGCGCCAACTGGGATGAGCCGCTCCGACGAGGACTAGTCGTAGCGGGACCATCGCTGCCTCATTGTCTCTGAAGGCACTCAGCAGAACGTCAAGGCCCTTTTGATCGGGCTCGAGTCGGCCAAGGAACAGGATGAACGGCGAGTCGCCAAGCTGCGGCACGAGTTCAGCAACCCCGGGCAGATCATCCGCCCGGGGCGGCGGGTCAATGCCGTTTCCCACCGTTGCGATCGTGGTGCGCACTCCCAAAGTCTCCGCCCTCTCCGCCTCCGCGGCCGTCAGAGCGTGCACGAAGCAAGCGCGGTTGAGCGTCGGCAACGCGACCAGCTCAAGGTACGCGGCCTTCCGCAACCGATTGGCACTCATGACTGCGGGCGACAGGGCACCGTGAGGGGTGACGCAATACGGAATCCCACTGCGATGGAGCCCAAGTTCGATGATATCGAGCGCGGGAACAAATACTGAGTGCACGTGGACGATGTCCGGCCGGAAGGCCGATATCTCTCGTGCTACACCCCAAGGCAGATCGTTCAAGGTGACCGATTCTACGGGCTCAGTGTCAACTGGATCCTTCTTCGAGATGCCGAAGACGCGCACTTCGTGTCCCCTGGCCACCAACTGGCCCGCGAGGCCGACCACCATCTTGTCGACACCATTCGCGCTGGAAGGGTTGAGCCGTCCGGACATCAAGTGGGCGATGCGCATCAATTGCTCACCGCCGCCGCAGCTAGCCCTCGGTATCCGTACGCCATCGACGCAGCGGTGACGATGCTAGTCAGCAACATCGCGGTGACCGCTCCATAGAGACCGAATTCAAGTACCAAGAAGGGTCCAACAGTCAACGACGCAGCGGCTGCCCAGCCATAGGCTGTGAACACCTTGTCCGGCCTCTCGTGAGCCCGAAGCAGCGATCCGATGACGGTCACGACATTCGCTGACAGTGGGATGATCGCCGCCAAGAGCACTAGCGTCCCATATCCAGCGTACTGCGCACCGTACAACAAACGTAGTAGTTGAGGCGCGAATAGAGCGACGACGACCAGGTATCCCGCGGCCATCAGAGTCATCCAGGCCAACGTCCGCCGCACTTGGTGCTTCAGCTCCGCAAGCCTGCCGTCGACTATGTAGCCGACAAACACGGGCACCAGCAGCGTCCCGACTGCTCCCGAAACGTGCAGTACCGGCATCACGGCGTTCATCGAAGCCTGAAGCGCACCTCCGGCTGCCAACCCGGACACTGCAGGTAGGAGGATGTAGTAGATGTTGCTCGGCACCCACATCAGCGCCGAGGTCGGTACGGACCAACGACCGTAGACCGCGTGTTCGTGTATGACTTCTCGACGAGACTCAGCGGGGGAGGCCCCTTTTGGGCTCCGCAGTTCAAGCGCGAACAGAACCGACACAAGTGCGCTTCCCACACCCATGCATATGAACGACGACGCCGCGCTGAGGCGACCGCTCCATGCAAGCACCGACACCAAGGCAAGCGCTACAACCATGTAGACAGCACCGCCCCTGGCAGACGCTCCAGGATGCAATTCTACGTAGAACGCGCGGCGGTACACCCACTGCAGGAGAATGAAGGGCGCCGCCAAGGCAATCCCCATAGAGGCCACCGCCACGACCGATCCGCCGAATCGCATCCACACACCCGCGAGGAGCGCTACGGCAACAGCCGGAACACCGGAGACAATCCAGTGGAGCCTGACAACCTGTCGCAAGTACACGCGAAACCATGACCGATAGCGTCCTGAGCCGAACACCATCATCGGGTCGACCACGAATGCCGCGTGGGCGGCACCGGCAAGTTGGAAGGTGGTGTACACCGCCGAGAACGCACCATACTCGGCTGGAGACAGCCATCGCCCCATCAGCATGCTCATGAGGAAGTTGGAACCAGCGAAGAGCGTCTGGTCGAGTATGGCCAGAACGGTTCCAGACGAGGGCAAGATGCGACCGCTCATGAATGGCGATCCGTTCGCGGCCAGTGCTGACAAGTGCGATAGGTGACTCGGGCCCTCGAGAAACCTCCTATGCAGGATGCCTCGCATGCGCGCCAACTGGATGCAAGAGCGGACTCCCGACGCCGCGAGTCGGTGCCCCTCTGCGAACGACTCGCTCTCCGATTCACAGCGCGAGGGCGCGCAACCAGCACTACCGCAGCGCCCCCAGCATCGCCAGTATCCCCCACCCAAACGCTTGATCGAGGAAGTAGACCACCACCGCGATGACCGCCACGACGACCACGAAGGCCAGCACTCCAGCCATGACACGACCGATGAACTCCGCAGCCCTCCGGCCCCGACTGACCACCGGCTCGTAGATCCGGATATCCGTCGCTTCGCTCGCGACCGCGGGCTCTAGAAACCCCTTGGCCCCCGAGTCCGGCTTACCGGGCTTCCCGCTGCGCCGTCCGACCATGGCGCCGCCGATGAGGTCCTTGTTGTAGTAGTCGGAGTAGTAGTAGCCGCCGTAGTAGCCGTCGTAGTAGTAGCCGTAGCCGCCCCTGCTTCCAGCTTCCTCCAAGCCCCAAACTGCCACCCCGACCACGCGGGCGCCCACCTTGTCGAGCATCTCGCGCCCCTTCTTAGCCGCATCGCGAGTCGAGCTGCCGCCGCGGGTCACCATCAGGATCCCGTCGGCCCACCGCGCGCAAGCGCTGGCGTCAGCCACGGCCAGCAACGGCGGTGAGTCGACCACTACCCAGTCAGCCCATTCCTTCAGGCTCACTATCAGGTCCGCCATCTTGGTCGAGCCCAAAAGCTCGCTGGGGTTGGGAGGCATCTTGCCCGCGGTCAGCACAAGAAGGTTCCCGTCCCCCGGGCGCTGGAGCGCCGACTTGAGCGAGTTGCGGTCCAGGAGCACGTCGGAGAGCCCGATCATGTTGTTGACGCCGAAGAACTGGTCCGTGGTGGGACGGCGGAAGTCGCAGTTGACCAGCACGACCTTGGCCCCAGCCTGTGTCAGGGCCGCCGACAGGTTCGACGCCACAGTGGACTTGCCCTCGCCAGGGCGCGGACGAGGTGACCAGCAGCGTCTTGATGTCGTGCTCGAAGTTGATGAACTCGAGGCTGTTCCGGAGCACCCTGTACGCCTCTGCCGCCGGCGAGCCGGGGTGCTGGACGATGGTGAGTCTTCGCGCTTCGTCCTTCTCGAACTTCTCCGCCGGGATGTGTCCCAGGACCGGAGCGCCGTAGTACTTCTCAGCCTCGTCGGTGGACTTGATCGTGTTGTCCAGATACTCGAACAGGAAGGCCATGCCCAACCCGAACACCAGCCCGACCGCCAGGCCTAGCGCACCGTTGCGCACGGGCTTGGGGGAGACGGGCATCGGATCCACGACCGCGCCGGAGACCACCTGCCCCGAGCCGGTCTCCAGTTGCTCGTTCACGCGCAGCTGCTCGAGCTTGTCCGCGAGCGTCGAGTACAGTCCCGTGGCGATCTGGAGTTCGGCCGTCCACTCGGCGGAGATGGGATTCGACTCTCCGGGCTTCGTATCTCTGTTGGCCTGCTCGTTGATCTTCTTGCCCAGCGCCAGGATCTCGGTCTTGGCCTGGTCCAGCCGGGTCTGCACCTCGTCGGCAGCCGCCTTGACCGATTCTCGCTTCGACTCCCTTGACCAGGCCACGAATGCGTCCGCCATCGCGTTGGCGATGTCTGCCGCCCTCTTGGCGTTCCCGTCGGTGGCCGAGATTGTGACGACGTTGGTCTGGCCGAGCGCGGACACTGTGACCCTGTCCAGAAGTGCTTCAGGACTGGTCTGCAGGTTCAGCTGGCGGATCGCGCGCTCGGCCAACGGGCGCAACTGCATGAGCTGCACCTGAGTCTGGAGTCCGCGCTCGGGCTGGCTGGAGAACTCGGAGAGCACTGTCCCGAAGATCGCGGCGCCGGCGTCCTTCTCCGAGACCAGGACCCTGGCCTCGCCCTGGAAGGTGGGCGGCTGGAGCAGGGAGACCACGATCGCCGTCAGTGTCACGATGATGACGGCCTGGATGATGATCCACTTGCGGGCGCGGATGACGTTCAGGTAGTCGCGAAGCTCCAACTGTCTCCCGCTCCCCTGCTGCGATGTGTGGCTACGATGTTATCACTCGGGGCGGGCCGGTGACCCCGTGCGCGAGCTAACTTCTCGAGAACGTCGTCAGGAAGGTGCGCGACTCGCCGTCGATGGTCTTGAACACGAGGATTGCCTTGCCCTTCACTGGTGCGGAGTCCCCGCCCGTCAACCTCACGGGAAGGCTCACCGTCCCCGCGCCACGGACCGGCTTGCCGATCGCTATGGCGCTGAATGTCCCGTCCACGATGCCGGTGACGATGTCCTGATTCGCGACCTGCTGGGAAAGGACCGTCTCCAGCACGTCTTGGTCGATCGCGGTGATACCAGCCTCGGAGAGCTCACTTGCGACGTTCTCCGAGGCCTCCAGCGCTGCGGAGGCGGCGACCTTGTCGGCCAAGCCCCCGGTCGGACCGGCCCGCAGGCCTGAGATGGCGAAGAAGTACCACTTGCCGCCGCGCTTCACGAATCGCATGATTCCCGGAGCACTGGTGCCGTCGACCAGCTTCGCGTTCACCGCGACGTCAGCGAGATCCTGTTCTGTCGTGACCTCAAGGACCCTGAACGAAGCGAACTTGCCCTCGGAAAGGAGCCTCAGGCTCTCGCCGGATTCGATCTGCTCGACGTACATGCGCTGGGCAAGTTCCTGGTCGACGCCGGGGGGCAACGTGGCCTCGACCGAAGGCGGACTGCCGGCCGAGTTCGCGCCCGAAGCCGGACCCGAGATTCCCGCCAGCAGCTCGGACACGTAGTCGATCCCGCCCGCATAGAACAAGGCCGCCGCGAAGAGCCCGATTGCGGCGGCCAGCCCTATCACGGCCAAGACGACCCGCGCGCGGCCAGTCTTCCCCTTCGGCACGATCCCCCCACGCGTCGGCGTCGTCCCCAACGTTGCGCCTTCGCCCATCATGATCACCTCGAATGCTTCGACTTAGAATCCCGGGGATCTCGAGAAGTCACAGCATCGTGACCCGCGTCACCCCAGATTCTAGAGTGCAACTGATCGGACTATAGCATAAGGGTCCTGGCTGGGGGGATTCGCTCAGCGCGAGGTTGGCCGACCCGTTGGATGCAAGATCGTGTGAGGGAGTGGAGGCACTTGCGTCTGGTTGCACAATATGCAAGTCTGATTGCCGATGATACCTAGGCAGTTCTGGACGGATCGCGTGGAGAAGGCTTGGGAGCGTCGCTCTCTCGTCTGGCTCACGGGCGTGCGCCGCGCCGGCAAGACCACGCTTGCGCAGTCCCTGGCAGACGTGGAGTACTTCGACTGCGACCTCGCGCGCGTGCGACTCGACCTGGAAGACCCCGAGCGCTTCCTTCGCACAGTCCGGGGCAAACGAGTCGTGCTTGATGAGGTACACCGGCTCCGCGAGCCGGCAGAACTCCTGAAGGTGGCCGCTGATCTCTTCCCTGACGTGCGTATGCTGGCGACCGGATCCTCTACTCTTCAGGCCACGGCCAAGTTCAGGGACAGCTTGGCCGGACGCAAGACCGAGATCTGGCTCACGCCCATGATGAGCGAGGACCTGCGCGCCTTCGGCGGAGGCCTCGAGCGTCGCCTGGTTCGCGGAGGCCTGCCTCCCTTCTTCCTCCCCGAGGCCCTGCCTGTCTCCGACTTCCAGGAGTGGATGGACTCGTACTGGGCTCGAGACGTACAGGAGCTGTTTCGGATCGAGCGGCGTCCAGCATTCATGAGACTGATCGAGCTCGTCATCCTGAACAGCGGTGGGGCGTTCGAGGCCACCGCCTACGCGGGCCCGTGCGAGGTGAGCCGGCCGACGATCACGACCTGGCTGGGCGTGCTGGAGGTGACAAAGCTGGCCCGCGTCGTGCGACCGTTCTCGACTCGCAGGTCGCGAGAGGTGGTCTCGACGCCGCGGGTGTACGCGTTCGACACGGGATTCGTCAGCGAGTATCGCGGATGGTCCGATCCGCGACCCGACGACCTGGGGATTCTGTGGGAGCACTACGTGCTGAACGAGATCGACGCCCGGCTGCCGTACCTGGATATCGGTTACTGGCGTACCACGGCGCACCAAGAGGTCGACTTCGTCGTCTCGCGCCGCGGGGCGAGGCCCGTTGCCGTCGAGTGCAAGTGGACCTCGTCGAATGCGAGAGCGCTGAACGGCCTGCGGTCGTTCCTGACTGCCTATCCGGTCGCCCGTGGCTTGGTCGTGGGAGCCGATGTGGAGCGGCCCCGAAGCGCGGCACTCGGCGAACACGAGATCGAGTTCGTGGGTCTCGACGATCTGATCGCACGACTGTCGGAGCGTTTCCCGGCCGTGAAGTGACGTCCGGCTCGCGGAGCGAGGATCGATCAGCCCTACCGTCCGCCCAACCGCCCCATCAGTCGCGCGAAGGCCTCGTCTGAAAGGTCGGTCGCGACGGAGGGCGCGCCCTTCCACCCCGCGAACGCCTCCACGGACGCCTTCGCGACGGCCTGGGCTATGTCGCGGCGCTGCTGCTCGACGCCCATGTACGTGAGCCCCTGCATCAGCAGGGGCACGTGGCTGGCGGGCACCGTGGAGGTGCCTTCCGAGAAGCTGGCCAGCGTGGTGCCGTCGAAGACCTCCATCGACTGGGGCAGGCTCACGGTCACGCCCCCCGCCTGCGCCAGCGCGGCTTCCCAGGAGTCCTCGGGCACATCAACGTACGCGACCGGACCACCGGCCCGCTTCTCCAGCGCCGCCGCGACGCCCTTGCCTCCCCCGAAGGCGTAGGCGTCACGGATCTTGCTGAACGACGTGCCCGGGATGACCGCCTTCGTGCCCGGATCTATGAAGTCGATGCTGCTCCCGTCCCTCGTCACGAGCGCGACGACCTGCGCCAGTTGGGTGCCGTCCTCGCCATGGGAGGCGAACACGAGGGCCACCCGATCGAGACTGTCTATCCGGGAGAGGGCGCCGGTCCGGGACGCGTAGAGCCAACCTCCCACTCCCGCGACGACCAGGATGACGAGCGCCGCGATGGCCCCGTTGCGCGCCGCGCGCAGCGCCGGCGACATCATCTGCTCTGCACCGCCAAGTACTCGAGCACTCCGGCCGAGATACCCGCCGCGAGCCTGTCCTGATAGGCAGCCGTGGCGACAAGGCGGTCGTCGAGGGGATTGGAGAGGAAGGCGCACTCCACGATGATCGTGGGACGCGTCGACCAGTTGAAGCTGGCGATGTCCCCGCGCGGGAACAGGCCGCGCCTCGCGGCTCCCGTCGCGTGCACGACTTGCGCCTCGACCATGGCGGCGGCGCGCCTGCTTGATGCCTCTATCGGCCGGCACCACGAGTTGCCGGCCGGATAGAGCGTCGAGATGCCGCGGACCGAGCTGTCGCTCGACGAGTCGAGGTGCACGCGCACGACCAGATCGGCCTGCGCGTCGTTGCCTATGATGGCGCGCTGCGAGTTCGAGATGTTCACGTTGTCGGTGGTGCGGATCATGATCGTCTCGATACCGGCCGCCTCCAATCGATCCCTCAGCTTCAGGCTGATCGCCAGCGCCTCCTGGTACTCGGGGATGTGAGTCGCGACGCCCGTGGCGCCCGCGCGCACCTTCTCCTTCGTCTCGGTCGAACCGGGGCCGACCGCCTCCGGCATCAGATCGGGCCTGGCCTGGTGGCCGGGGTCGATGACGACCACGGGCCTGCTCTCCACCGGAGGCGCGCCGGCAGGGTTGTATGTGACCGTGATGCAGTCGCCATGCATCAGCCGAGTGCCCTCGTCGGGAGTCTGGTCGATGATGGTGTTCGGCGGGAGGCCGTCCTGCGCGACTTCGGCCACGCGCGTGACCGTCTTGAAGCCCGCGACATCGAGGACCATTTCCGCCGTGGACAGGTGCTTGCCCACGACGTCGGGCACCTCCACCTCGACACTCCCGGTGGCAGGCACGGCCTCGACGGCCTCTGCGGCGAGGGCTCTGGGCTGCTGCCCGTCCGATGCGAACGTCTGCGAGGACTCAGCCGTCGCCTGCTCGACAACGGGAAGAGGGGCTTGGGGTACCGGCTGGATCAGCAGTATCGCGGCGGCCGCGCCCACGAGGACCGCCACGATGGCCACAGCGGCAGCGAGAGGTATCTTCCAGGGCCGGTGACGGTGAGCGTGGTCGCGAGCCTCCGCCACACGTCTCGCGACGCGTGCGCCCATGGCGCGCCCACGTTTGGCCATCCTGGGTGTGCTCACGTCCCGGATCGCCCTCCGCGTCTTTGGGTCCCTCGCCGAGTGCCACGAGCGGGACCGCACGTGGTGGGCCCGGCAGGACTCGAACCTGCAACCAAGGGATTATGAGTCCCCTGCTCCGCCATTGAGCTACGAGCCCCTGTGCGCGGCGTCACGCCTTGCCGCCGTCCGTGTGTTCCTGCGAGCGCGCCTCTCCCGTACGGCGCGCAGATGTGAGTCTACCATTACCGCACGGCCCGAGGGGGTCGTTCGCGCCGCGAATGGGTATTAGAGCGCATGAACGCAAGACCCTGCAAGGCGAACGAACGGCGGTCAACCGGCATGACCGGACGGATACTCCTAGTCGACGACGACGTCGACCTTCTCGATCTCTACGAGATGTACCTGAGCATGCACGGACACACCGTCACGCGTGCCGCCTGCGCGCTCGACGCGCTCGACGCGCTGAGCGTCGAGAGACCTGACGTCATGTTGCTGGACGTTCGGATGCCGGAGATCAACGGCTTCGATCTGGTCCGCATGCTGCGCGCCGCCGGTCACGACTTCCCGATATGCATGCACACCGCCGACGCCTCCGACGACGCGCTCGACGTGGCCGCCACGCTGGACGTGCAAGACGTCCTCCTCAAGCCGCAGCTTCCGGAGGACGTGCTGTCGTGTTTGGAGAAGGCGATGGCGCAGACGGACTCCGTCGCCTGACGGGCCTGCCGCACGCGGCGGCGTGATTGCGCCTCACACGGGCGTTGCCTATAATCCGTTCCCGTGCCTCGAAGGCCTTACCGGCACGCCAGATTCCTCGGTAGCTCAATTGGCAGAGCGTCCGGCTGTTAACCGGAATGTTGTAGGTTCGAGTCCTACCCGAGGAGCCAAACGACTCGAACGAAGGGCCCCGGCGATGCCGGGGCCCTTCTGCTTCCCCGTCTCGCAGCGCTCGCCAGCACGCGGACCGCACCGAACGAGACCGCTCAGCCGCACCGAAGACCGCGCATTTCTGCATTTGAAATGCGATAATGCGCGGCGGGGGATGTGTGTGAGGCTTCGCTTGGAAGGGACTGCCGTGGGAACCTACATGCAGCGAACGATGGAGCCGGTGCTGCTCCGCATCGCGCGCACGTTTCGCGCCATCGAACTCACCGGCCCTCGACAATCCGGCAAGACCACCATGCTCAAACACGTCTTCGCCGATACCCACGAGTATGTCTCGCTGGACGATTTCGACGAGCTGGATCAGGCGCGCCACGACCCCCGAGGCTTCTTCGAGCGCCATCCCGGGCGGCTCATCATAGACGAGTTCCAGAAGGCCCCGGACCTGGCCAGTGCGGTCAAGCTCAGAATCGATGCCAGCGACAACACCAAGGGCCTCTACATCCTGACCGGCTCGGAGAATCTGACCGTTTCGGGCACGGTGTCGGAGTCGCTCGCCGGCCGCGTCGCGGTGCTCCAGCTCTTCCCGCTGACCGAGCGCGAATTGCGAGGCGAGCCGGACAGCCCGCTTCCCTGGGAGCCCGATCGAGTCGCCGAGCCGCGACCGGCCCGAGTGATGGAGATGTGGGAGCACTTCCTGCGCGGCTACTTCCCGGAGGTCGCCCTCGACCGCGATGTGGACCGCGGCGTGTGGTTCGACGCGTACTTTCGCACTCTGGTCGAGCGGGACGTGCGCTCAATCCGCAACATCGGAGATC
This sequence comes from uncultured Coriobacteriia bacterium, assembly GCA_963695385.1. Lineage (GTDB taxonomy): Bacteria > Actinomycetota > Coriobacteriia > Anaerosomatales > PALSA-660 > JANYAK01. The sequence continues at coordinate 502,769 of OY968780.1, read as the reverse complement.
TGCAAACGTTCGAGAAGTTCGTCATCCTGCTCGCGGCCAGGAGCGCGCAGGTCATCGACTACACCGACATCTCCCGCGACCTGGACGTCTCGCTGAACACCGTGAAGGCCTGGGTCTCCGTGTTGGAGGCCACCTACACGATCATCGTGCTGGGACCGTATTGGCGCAGCCTCGGGAAGCGCGTGGTGAAGCGGCCGAAGGTCTACTTCACCGACGTCGGCCTTCTATGTCACCTTGTCGGCCTGCGCTCGGTCGATCACGCGCTCCGGGGGCCGATGGCCGGTCAGATCGTCGAGACCGCCGTGGTCGCCGACATCTACAAGAGCTACGCCCACGCCGGCCAGCGTCCCCGGATGTCCTTCTGGCGAACGGGACAGGGCGCGGAGGTGGACATCGTGGTCGAGACGCCGGACGGAGTGGTCCCCATCGAGGTCAAGTCGGCAGCCACGGCCAACCGCCGCATGACCGAAGGCATCTCGCGCTTCCGCGCCTCCAACACGACGGAGCCGGTCAGAACCGGCTACGTCATCCATCCGGGCGCGACCAGCGTGCCGCTGGGCAACGATACGATCGCGCTTCCCTACTCACAGCTGTGATCGGAGCGGCGCAGGCTTTCTCCTCCCGCAACTTACCTTGCAATACGACATTTCAAATGTCATTTGCAAGGTAATCCGCAGGGGCCGGGATACGTGGTGCACCCGGGGGAGGTTACCGTGGGCCTGCCCGACGGCACCATGGCGATCCCGTTCCGCGAACTGTAGGGCCCCGCTCCCCTACTCCAGGTAGTCCTTGAGCTTGCTGGACCGCGACGGATGGCGCAGCTTGCACAGCGTCTTGGACTCGATCTGCCGGATCCGCTCGCGCGTGACTCCGAACTCCCGGCCCACTTCCTCCAGCGTACGGGGGTGGCCGTCGATCAGCCCGAATCGCAGCTCGATCACCTTGCGCTCGCGCTCAGAGAGCGAATCCAGGACGCGACCCAGCTGCGTCTGCAGCATCGAGAACGATGCGGCATCGGGCGGGACCACGGCCTCCGAGTCCTCGATGAAGTCACCGAGCTGCGAGTCCTCCTCTTCGCCGATAGGCGTCTCGAGAGAGACCGGCTCCTGCGAGATCTTGAGGATCTCGCGCACGCGTTCCGCGGTCATCTCCATCTGGGCGCCGATCTCATCGGGCGTAGGCTCGCGGCCGAGCTCCTGCAGCAGCTGACGCTGCACCCGGATGAGCTTGTTGATCGTCTCGACCATGTGCACCGGGATGCGGATCGTGCGGGCCTGGTCGGCGATGGCGCGGGTGATGGCCTGCCGGATCCACCAGGTCGCGTACGTCGAGAACTTGTAGCCCTTGGTGTAGTCGAACTTCTCGACAGCGCGGATGAGCCCCAGGTTGCCCTCCTGGATGAGGTCCAGGAAGAGCATCCCGCGCCCCACGTAGCGCTTCGCGATCGAGACGACGAGTCGCAGGTTGGCCTCTACCAGGCCCCTCTTCGCGGCCATGCCGATGTTCTCGAGCCTCTCGAAACGGCGGCGGTCGACGGGTTCCAGCTTCGTGCCGCGCTCCGCGGCGCTCTCGAGTTCGGCCGTGGCCTCCAGGCCCGCCTCGATCTCCTTGGCGAGCTTGACCTCCATGGCGGCGTTGAGCAGCGGGACCTTGCCGATCTCCTTGAGGTACATGCGGACCGGGTCGGAGGTCAGCGGCTGCAGGTGGTGGTGATCGGCCCGGCGCCGGGGCTTCTTCTTGCCCTTGGTCGGGGCCTTGGGCACCGTGATCTCGATGACCTCGACCGCTTCGTGAGGCAGGTCGACCGGGTCCACCGGGTCGGCGATCTCGGCCACCAGTTCCGAGGGCGTCAGGTCGCCTGCGATGGATGACGAGACACCGTCCGCGGCGATGATCATGTCCGCGTCATCGGGAGAGACGATCCCGTTCTCGTCGAGCACCTCGATGCTGGCGCGGGCGAAGTAGCCGTAGATGTTGGACACCTGATCGGCGCTCAGGTCGATGTCGCCCAGAGCACCCGTGATCTCGTCCTCGGAGAGGTTGCCCTTGGACTTGCCGATCTTCATGAGGATCTGGACCTCGGGCAGCGCGAGCTCGGGTGCGAGCTTCTCGGCCTTGGCCGGAGACGGAGCCGCGGTGTCGGCCTTAGGGGCCTTCGCAGCGGTCTCGGCCTTCGGGGCCTTCGTGTCGGTCTCGGCTTTCGAGGCCGGCTTTGCCTTGGCCGCAGCCTTCTTCGTCGCCTTCGCCGGCACTTCCTTGTCGGCCTTGACGCTGCTCACAGGTTCCTCTACTTGCTTAGTGGACTTGGTGCTCACGGAACTCCTTACGCCTTCGTGTCGGTTCGCGCGGTGCTCGCCCGAAGAGTCTCGAGCTGTTTGCGCAGCGCGGCAACCTGCCGGAACATGTCGTCGTACGCCTTTGGATCCTTCGTCGCGTCCGTGCTTTGCATCTGCCCCTGTGCGCGCAGTATTTGACGTCGCAGGGCGAACTCCTTGATTCGGCTCAGCGTTTCTCTGAACGTCTCCACCACGGCATCGCGTCCGGGCGTGTCAACGAGCCATGCGCTCAGTTCCTCGGCGAGCTCGGGCTCGACCGCCGCGACAGCCTCGAACAGCTTCATTCCCACTGCCCCTCCAGCGGAGACCACCGCGTTCCCCAGGCGTACGTTCGCGGGATCGGTGAGGGCGTCCTCATCTGCAAGCAATTCCCGTACCTCTTCGCGAAGATCGGGGACCACGACTATCGCGCGAAGCAGTTCGAGTTCGGCCTTGGACTGCGCGTCGGTCGCGGGGCGCCGGCGGGGCCTGCTCGCGCCGCCGGATTCGCCGCCCGCGCTCGGAGCGCCCTCGACCGGGGCGTCCTCGCGTGCGGATGCGCCGGCGAACTCCGGCTGCGCGCTTCGGACGGCGCGCATCACGGTCTCGTAGTCGACCAGCAGCCGCCCCGCGATGTAGTTCGCGTAGTCCTGAGCCAGTATCGAGCCCCTCACGCCCGCGAGCGTGCGCGCGGCCGCGGCCAGCGCCTGCGAGCGCCCCTCGGGGGTGGTCAGGTCGTGGGCGTCCAGGCGTCGATCCACGACGAAGCGAAGCAGCGGCACGGCGGCGTCGATGATCGTTCGCATGCCGTCCGCGCCGTGCGCGGTCACGTAGTCGGCCGGGTCCTGGCCGGCAGGTATCACGGCCACGGCCAGGTCGAGGCGAGCGGTGCCGGCCTCGGGGGTCGAGGACCGGTCCAGGAACTCAGCGGCACGGTCGGCGGCGCGGAGACCGGCCTCGTCGCCGTCGAAGAGATAGACGATGCGCTTGGCGAACCTGGCAAGCAGCTTCACGTGACGGGCGCCGAGAGCGGTGCCGAGCGTGGCCACGACGTTGCGGATCCCGGCTTCATGCAGCGCTATGACGTCGGTGTATCCCTCGACCACCACGGCCGTGCCCGACTTCACGATCTCGTTCTTGGCGACGTTGATCGCGTAGAGGTTCGACGACTTGTGGAAGATCGGGGTGTCCGCGGAGTTGAGGTACTTGGGCTGGCCGTCCCCTATCACTCGGCCTCCGAACGCGATGACCTTGCCGGAGACGTCGGAGATCGGAAACATCACCCGGTTGAAGAAGCGGTCCTTGAGGCCGCCGGCGGAGGCGCGACCGGCAGTCTCCTCGATCAGCGCCAGGTTGGCCGCGACGAGCTCGTCTCTGGCGAAACCGGCCTTGCCCAGGTGCGCCGACAAGGGACTGCCCTTGCCCGACGCGTAGCCCAGGGTCCAGCGCTTCGCGACGTCCGATCCCAGGCCCCGGCCCTTCAGGTACTCCCGCGCCGTCTTCGCTCCGGCCTCTGTGGAGGTCGTCAGAGCGTGGTTGTAGAACTCGGCGGCCCTCTCGCAGGCCGCGATGAGGCGCTCGCGCTGCCCGGTGGGAAGACCGCCGGCCTCCTCGCGTATCTCGATATGCGCGCGCTCCGCCAGTTGGCGGACGGCCTCCGGGAACTCGAGGTTCTCCATCTTCATGACGTAGCCGAAGGCATCGCCGCCCAGCCCGCATCCGAAGCAATGCCACAACTGGGTCCCCGGATCCACCTTGAAGGAGGAGGTCTTCTCGCCGTGGAAAGGGCAAAGGCCCCAGAACAGGCGGCCCTTCTGGCGCAGTGGCACCGACTCGGAGATGAGCTGCACGAGGTCGGTGGCCTCGCGCACGCGCATCACGTCCTCTTCGGATATGCGGCCCACCGTCTCGCCTCCCCTGCGTGTGTTGTTCGACGCGGATGCTCCCGGACCCCCTTTGTGCGGGGTCCGGGAGCATCCGGACGATACCTGATCCGCTCGCGTCGCCCAGTGCGGGGGCGCGCGACCTCTTCGGCCTGGTGGTCTAGCCGTGCACCCTCAGGAACAGCGGCACGAAGACGAGCGACACGACCGTCATGAGCTTGATGAGGATGTTCATCGCGGGGCCGGAGGTGTCCTTGAACGGGTCGCCCACGGTGTCGCCGACGACGGCGGCATGGTGCGCATCGGAGCCCTTCCCGCCGAGGACGCCGCCTTCGATGTACTTCTTGGCGTTGTCCCATGCGCCACCGGCGTTGGCCATCATGATGGCGAGCAGGAAGCCCGACACGACGGCGCCGGCGAGGAACCCTCCCAGGACCTCGAGATCGATGATGCCGAGCCCGATGGGAATCACCACGGCCAGCACGCCGGGGACGATCATCTCCCTCAGCGCGCCCTTGGTCGCGATGTCGACGCACTTGGCGTAGTCGGCACGCACGCCTTCGCGACCTTCGAGCAGGCCCGGGATCTCCTTGAACTGGCGGCGGACCTCACCGATCATCGCGAACGCGGCACGTCCGACCGCGTTCATCGTCAGGGCCGCGTAGAGGTAGGGCAACATCGCCCCGATGAACAGCCCCACGACGATGTTGGGGTTCTCGAGCGACAGGTTCAGAGCCCTATCCGCCGGGAGACCGGCGTTGACGGTCTCGCGAAACGCGGTGAAGAGGGCGAGCGCGGTGAGACCCGCGGATCCGATGGCGAAGCCCTTGGCGATGGCGGCCGTCGTGTTTCCGACCGAGTCCAGGCTGTCGGTGATCTTGCGGATGTCGGCGCCCATTCCCGCCATCTCGGCGATGCCGCCCGCGTTGTCGGCCACCGGGCCGTACGCGTCGACGCCGACCGTGATCGCGGTGATGGAGAGCATGCCGAGCGCCGCGAGCGCTATGCCGTAGATGCCTGATGTGTCGTTCCCGGGCACGGCGAGGTTGCCCATGTAGAAGGCGCCCCAGATGCCCGCGGCGATGACGAGGATCGGCCCGACCGTCGAGATCATGCCCACGCCAAGCCCGGCGATGATGTTGGTCGCGGCACCTGTCTGGCTGGCGTCCGCGATCGACCTGACCGGCTTGTAGTGGTCGGAGGTGTAGTACTCGGTGATCTGACCGATCGCGATGCCGGCCGCGAGACCCGCCACGACCGAACCGAAGTACCACATGCGCGCCATCTCGGTGGCGCTGGCCCACCAGTAGAAGAGGCCGCCCATGGCGGCGATCACGACGATGGCAGCGACATAGGTGCCGACGTTCAGCGCGGTGTGCAGCTTGCCACCCTCTCTCGCGCGGACCGCGAAGAGGCCGACGATGCTCGCGATGATGCCCGCACCCGCTATCAGCAGCGGGATGGTCACTCCGAATCCGACGTCCACCGTGGACGCCGAGGCCGAGTTCGCACCCCACAGCGAGAGCGCGAGGATGATGGGCGCGAGGATCGAGCCGACGTAGGATTCGTAGAGATCGGCACCCATGCCCGCCACGTCGCCGACGTTGTCGCCCACGTTGTCGGCGATGACCGCTGGGTTGCGGGGGTCGTCCTCGGGGATGCCGGCCTCGACCTTGCCCACCAGGTCGGCGCCGACGTCGGCGGCCTTGGTATAGATGCCGCCGCCGACACGCGCGAACAGCGCGATCGAGGAGGCGCCCATCGCGAACCCGTTGACGATCTCAGGCTGCGGATCGCCGCTGATGATCAGGAAGATGGTCCAAAGGCCGAGCCCCAGAACGCCGAACGAGGCGACAGTGAGGCCCATGGTGAGACCGGAGCGGAATGCGACGTTGAGGGCCTTGGCGATGCCGATCGTGGCCGCCTGCGCGGTGCGAGTGTTGGCTCGCGTCGAGACGTACATCCCGATGTAGCCGGCCGTCGCGGACAGCAGGCCGCCGGTGGCGAACGCCGCGCCTGTCATCACACCCTTCCACAGGCTGCCGCCCGAGAAGGTCAGGACGGCGAAGACGCCGATGGCGAAGATGATCAGGACCCGCCACTCGGCCTTCAGGAACGCCATGGCGCCTTCCTGCGTGGCCAGCGAGATCTCCTGCATCTTCTCGTTGCCGGGATCCTGCCTGAGGACCCACGAACCAAGGAACGCCGCCACGCCCAGGCCGACGAGCGCGGCCAGCGGGGCGAACCAGGCTATTGCCGGAGTCATGCACCCTCCCTATTGTCTGAAGACGATCGGCACCCCTCAATTGCATGCTTGGCAAAGGTTATCCGATGGCATGTCGGGCTGCAACAGCGCCGGTCACCCTCTTTGACGCGCCTCTCAAGGCTGGACCCGTGACGCTCGCGGTGAACATGGTCCTGCGTGGCGAGACCGCGACCTGCGCCCCGGTCAGGCTCCGTGCTCCCTCATCCAGGCGTTCACGTGGACGACGAACGACCTCAGCGGTTCGAGATCGTGAAGGGCCGCGAGCACCTGGCCGGAGTCCACGGCCAAGTATTCGTGCACGAGCACGTTTCGCATCCCGACGACATCGATGAGCCTCTCGGCAAGACCTGGCGGGATGACGCCGCGGCGCCCGAGTTCCCTGACTCCGTCGGCAGCTGTCTCCGGCGCCTCGTAGCGCATCGCGGAGGTGATGTGCGCCGTCACGTCGATCAGCGCCTGCGCCGCCGTCAGCAACCGGTACTCGAGCGAGTCACGTACCCTCTCGAAGCCCTCGGCCTCCAGGCGACCGACGTCGGCGGGCCGGCCCTCCTCGATGACCTCTATCGAGCGGACGATCCGCGCGAGCCGCGGCGCTATCACGCGCCCGTCAACCCTCAGCATCGGCCTCGACCCACTCGTCGAGACGGCCGCGGCCTTCGTCCAGGATGCGGTGGAAGTCCCAGTACTCCGAGACTGCCAGCAGCGTCGACTCGGAGGTCTCGAGCCGGTCCTCCCCCCACACGCAGACACCCTCGGTCACGATCCGATGGGCCAGGACCACGGATGCGTCGGCGAGCATGACCACGTCGACGCGCGGGACTCGAAGGCCGGATTCGAGGAGCCTGCCAAGCGTGAGCCGCGTCTCGGATCTAGCCCGTCTGTCACCGGCAGACGGATCGGCCAGGACCGCCACATCCAGGTCCGACGAGGCACGTGCGTCTCCCCTCGCCACCGAACCGAACACCCAGGCCGCGACCACATCCTCCCGGGCCGCGAAGAACGAGCGGAGCAGGGGCGTCACGGACGCGAGCCGAAGCGGCGCCTCGGTCGCGACAGCCGTCTCGCCGGCAAGGTAAGCGGCGGGTGTCTCACCGGCGGTGACGTCCTCGCCGGCAGCGACAGGGGTGGCCTGCCCCTCGCCGCCGGTGAATGCGTCGAGCGCGGCGGTGATGAGCCCGCTGCGCGTGTAGCGTTCTTTGCGCGCGAACGCGTCCGCACGCTCCAGCACGTCGTCGGACAGTGTGATGTTCAGGCGGCGATACATGCTCTGAGGATACCACGGGTGTGTATCGGTGTGTACTGACGCGTGGGCGACCGGGGCGGCCGGGCGGTCCCTCTCCTACACCATCCAGCTCTTGGGAAGGAAGTGCCGCTCGTACGTGCGGATGGCGAACCGGTCGGTCATCCCAGCCACGTAGTCGGTCACCGCCTGGGGAAGGTCCTCGGGCGTCTCCGGGCGATGCTGCTGCGGCAGTTCCCCGGGGTTGCTCATGTAGTGGTCGAACAGCGCCACGACCAGCGCATGCGCCTTGGGCTCCTCCCTCTTGGCCTCCCCGCCCAGGTAGACCTGGTCGAAGAGGAAGCGGCGCAGTCCCATCATCGCGTCCCACACCGCCGGCGCCATCACGATGTCGTCGGCGTCCACCGACGACTCGACCAGGGAACGGATCATCGTCGCTATGCGCGCCGCGTGCTTGTGGCCCAGGACCTCTGTGCACTCGGGTGGCAAGTCGTCCTCGGTCAGCACCTTGGCGCGCAGAGCATCGTCGATGTCGTGGTTCACGTAGGCGATCCGGTCGGAGATCGCGACGACGCGGCCTTCCAGGGTGGAGGCCTTCTCGTCGTCGCCGCTGTGGTAGCGGATGCCGTCGCGGACCTCCCAGGTGAGGTTGAGCCCCTTGCCCTCGTACTCAAGCCGCTCGACGACGCGCAGCGACTGAACGTTGTGGAGGAAGGGCGCCTGCACTCCCGGGTACTCGTCCCGCAGAGCCTCCAGGCAGGCGCTGACGGCCTCCTCGCCCGTGTGCCCGAAGGGCGTGTGTCCCAGATCGTGGCCCAGCGCGATCGCCTCGGTCAGATCCTCGTTGAGCCGCAGGGCGCGGGCCACCGACCGCGCGATCTGAGCCACCTCGAGGGTGTGCGTCAGGCGGGTCCGGTAGTGGTCACCCTCGGGAGCGATGAACACCTGCGTCTTGTGGGACAGGCGCCGGAACGATTTGCAGTGGATGATCCGGTCCCGATCACGCTGGTATTCGGTGCGAAGGGTGTCGAGAGCCATCTCCGACTCTCGACCGCGCGTGCGGTCCGCGAAGGCGGCGCGAGGCGAGAGACGACCGTGTTCCTCGCGCTCGATGTCGGTGCGCGTCAGTATCTCGGTCACGGGTCGCCTGCCTCAGCGAAGGAGGAAGTACCACGCCGCGGCGATGGCGGCGAGGAGCAGCAGAGCGGACACGATCCATGGCCAGACGCGACGTTTCACCCGGGTGCGCCCCTCGATCAGTGGCGAGCGCACACTCTGGGTAAGCCGCGTCCTGCCGACCATCACGTCCCCCCGATGCAAAGGGCGGAACCCGCGGAACCGCGACCCGAGCGTGACTGGGAGCGCTACCGCGCCAAGCCTACCTGTTATCGGACGACTTCGCGGTCTCCGCAAGCGCCGCCTGCGCCGCAGCCAGACGAGCCAGCGGCACGCGGTAGGGGGAGCACGAGACGTAGGTGAGCCCTATCTTGTGGAAGATCTTGACGCTTTCCGGGTCGCCCCCGTGCTCGCCGCAGACGCCCAGGTGAATCCCGGGATTGGCCGAGCGCCCTTTCTCGCAGCCGATGCGAACGAGTTCGGCCACCGCCGAGTCGACGGTCTCGAACGGGTTGCGCGCCAGGATCTTGCGCTCCAGATAGCGGGGCAGGAACTTGCCCTCGATGTCGTCGCGGGAGAAGCCGAACGTCGTCTGCGTCAGGTCGTTGGTGCCGAAGCTGAAGAAGTCGGCGATCGCGCCTATCTCGTCCGCCGTGATCGCCGCACGAGGAAGCTCGATCATCGTGCCGATGGGGATCTCGAAAGCGCAGTCCTGTTCGGCCTGGACCTCGGCGACGATGGCCTCCGACTCCGCGCGCAGCGTCTCGAACTCGGTCACCACGCTCACCAACGGGATCATGATCTCGGGACGCGGATCCTTGCCGGCCTTGCGCAGCTGGCAGGCGGCCAGAGTGATGGCCCGGACCTGCATGCCGTAGATCTCCGGGAACATGATCCCGAGCCGGCAGCCGCGCAGCCCCAGCATCGGGTTCATCTCGGCCATGGAGTCGACCAGCGCGAGCAGGCGCCGCTTCTCGGCTATCACGTCGGCGTCGCCGCGGGTGCACTCCATGCGCGTGATCTCGACCTCGAGGTCGCGCGGGTTGTCCAGGAACTCGTGCAGCGGCGGGTCGAGCAGGCGAACCGTCACAGGCAGGCCGTCCATCGCCTCGAAGATGCCCAGGTAGTCCCTGGTCTGCACCTCGAGGAGCTGTGCCAGCGGCGCCTCGCGGCCCGCTTCGTCCTGCGAGATGATCATGTCCTGCACGATCTGCTTGCGGTCGCCGAGGAACATGTGCTCGGTGCGGCAGAGACCTATGCCCGCGGCTCCGAACTTGCGACCCAGGATGGCGTCGTCCGGCGTGTCCGCGTTGGCGTGCACGCCCATCGTGCGGAAGCCGTCGGCCCAGGTGAGCACGGTGTCGAACTCGCCGGAGACCTCGGGCTCGACCAGGGTCACGGCGCCGACGACGACGATGCCCGCTGTGCCGTCGATCGAGATGATGTCGCCTTCGTGCAGCTCCTTGTCGCCCACGCGCGCGACCTTGTTCGCGGCGTCGATGCGCAGCGTGTCGGCCCCGCACACGCACGGCTTGCCCATCCCGCGCGCGACGACCGCCGCGTGGCTCGTCTTGCCGCCGTGGCTGGTCAGGATGCCCTGGGCGGCGATCATCCCGTGCAGGTCGTCGGGCGTGGTCTCCCACCTCACCAGGATGACCTTGCGCCCGGCGGCGGCGGCCTCCTCGGCCTCGTCCGCGGTGAAGACCACCTCGCCGACCGCGGCGCCCGGAGACGCGTTGAGTCCCTTGCAGAAGACGTCGTAGGTCGCCGACGAGTCGAAGCGCGGGTGCAGCAACTGGTCGAGCTGCTCCGGATCGACGCGCAGGACGGCCTCCTCTTTGGAGATCAGGCCCTCCTCGACCATGTCCACGGCGATCTTGAGCGCGGCGCGCGCGGTCCGCTTCCCGACGCGAGTCTGCAGCATCCACAGCTTGCCCTGCTCGATTGTGAACTCGATGTCGCACATGTCCCTGTAGTGGTTCTCAAGCAGGGTCATGACGCGGTCGAGCTCGTTGCCGGCCTCCGGCAGCACTTCTTTGAGCTCGGAGATCGGACTGGTGTTGCGGATGCCGGCCACCACGTCCTCGCCCTGGGCGTTGGTCAGGAAGTCGCCGTAGAACTCCTTCGTGCCGTCGGCCGGGTTGCGCGTGAAGGACACGCCCGTGGCCGAGGTGTCGCCCTTGTTGCCGAATACCATCGCCTGCACGTTCACGGCTGTGCCCAGGGAGTCCTCGATGCGATAGAGCCGGCGGTAGTCGATCGCGCGGCGGTTCATCCAGGACCGGAACACGGCCTCGATCGAGAGATAGAGCTGCGAGGTCGGATACTGGGGGAACTCGACGCGGCCGGTCTTGGGATTGACCAGCTGGGAGAAGGCGTCGGGCGAGACGTGATCCCCGACGATCTCCTTGAACTGTCCGACGAGCTCCTCGAGGTCCGCGGCGGTCAGGTCCGTGTCGTTGCGGACGCTGCGGGCCTGCTTCATCGCGGTGATGGCGTTCTCGAACAGATCGCCTTCGACCTCCAGAACGACCTTCGAGAACATCTGGATGAAGCGGCGGTAGGAGTCCCACGCGAATCGCTCGTTGCCCGTCTGCGTGATCAGGCCCCGGATCGACCTGTCGTTCATGCCGAGGTTCAGGATCGTGTCCATCATCCCCGGCATGGAGAACGGCGCGCCGCTGCGCACCGACACGAGCAGTGGGTCGATCTCGTCCCCGAGGCGTTTGCCCATCTTGGTCTCGAGTGCCGTGACGTACTCGGTGACTTCCTGGACGAAGCCGGCCGGAAAGGTGTTCCCGGTCGCGTAGTAGTCGGCGCACGTCTGACAGGTGATCGTGAAGCCGTGCGGGACCGGGAGCCCGAGCTTGGTCATCTCGGCGAGGTTGGCGCCTTTGCCGCCGAGAACGAACTTCATCGAGGCGTCACCCTCTTCGAAGGCGTACACCCGCTTGTCGTCGGACAATTCGCCCACCCCTTCGCTAGATTTCAACAACGGCGGCGCGCACCACCCGCGCGGCCAGAGCACCAGACCCCCGAGAGCAGACCGGTACTCGTACGGCAGTGCCCATATCCTACATGACCCAGGACCGGATGGTCACAAACCACCTTGAGCGAACAGCGCGTTCGCTTCGCGAAGTCAGTCGCCGGGATGGGTCTGGCTGCGGCGGACTCTCCTCGTGCGCGGCGCGGCGACCGCGACGTTTCCGCCGGGCTGAGCCTCGGCGGCCTCGGTCCCTCCGAACGCGGTCGCGTAGTAGCGCAGGATCTCCTGCGCGGTCTCCTCGATCGCCCTGGCCTCCGTCGACACGACGATGCACCCGATGTGCCGCATGAGGGCGCGGGCTTCGTCCAGCTCCTGCTCGATCGACTCGCGGTCTATGTAGCTCTTGGCGTAGGGGCCCAGGTCCGCCGCGCGCTGAGTGCGCACCTCGACCAGGATGTCGGGCGTGGTCATCAGGCCGAACACGCGGCGTGGATCCACTTCGAACAGCTCGGGGGGCGGAGGCACGTCCGGCACGAGGGGGATGTTGGCCACCCTGTAGCCCTTGAACGCCAGGTACATCGCAAGAGGCGTCTTGGAGGAGCGGGACACGCCGATCAGCACCATCTCCGCGGACGAGAGCCCCTCCGGGTCCCTGCCGTCATCGTGCTTCACGGCGAAATCCAGGGCCTCCACGCGCTCGTAGTACCCCTGGTCAGCGAGGTGAGTGAGGCCGACGACCCAGCTCGGTTCGATACCCGACGCCCTGCGCAGGGTGTCGACCGCCGCCCCCAGTATGTCCAGTGCGGCGACCCCGGACTCCTGGCTCAACCGGGCCATCTCCGTCCTCAGGTGCGGCGCCGCGAACGTGTAGAGGATGGCGCACCTCTCGGCGCATGCCGCTCGCACGACACCCTGCAACTGGCCGCGAGAGGATATCTTGGCCAGACGCACGACGCGGAACGCGCTCCTCTTGAACTGCGTGAGCGCCGCCCGGGCGACTGCGTCAGCGGTCTCGCCCAGGGAGTCGGAGAGCACGTAGACCGATGTGCGCGTGCCTGGGCTCATGGGAGCGCGCTCGCCCCCTACCCTGCGAGCTTGCCGAAGTCCGCGAACGCGATGAACAGCGCGACGAAGCGGTTCAGCAGCCGCAGGCGATTGTCGCGAAGTGCCGGATCCGGGTCCATCACCAGCACCGCGTCGAAGAATGCGTCTATCGGTCCGCGCAGGCCCGCAAGCAGACCGAGGACGGCGGGGTAGTCGCGATCCGCGAGAGCGCCCAGGACCTGCGCCTCGGACCCGTCCATCGCATCCGCCAGCGCGGCCTCCTGCGCTCCCATGATCGACCGGTCGTAGCCCGTGCCCAGCCCCGGTTCGCCGAGGTTGCACGCGCGGGCGAAGGCGACCGAGAGGTCCGCGATGGTCTCGCTGTCGCGCACCGCCGTGAGCGCGCCGCATCTGGCGAGGGCATCGTGCGGATCGTCCGCGGCCACCTCGAGCACGGCCGCGACGGTGTCGTAGGCGTGGCCCCTCTCCTTCAGGATGCCCTCGAGGCGCCCTCGCAGGAACTCGGCCACGGCGGAGCCGACGGCCTGGACGTCCATCCCCGGCAGTTGTCCCGCGAAGCCATCCAGAGCGGCGGCGATCGGGTCGGTCAGCTTGAGGGCCAACCCGCCGTCGAGGAGCATGGTCAGTACGCCGATGGCGCCGCGGCGGAGCGCGTACGGGTCCGCCGAGCCGGTGGGGGCGGCTCCGATGGCGAAGATGCCGCAGATGGTGTCGAGCTTGTCGGCCGCGGAGACGATCAGGCCAGCCGTGGACGCCGGCAGCGCGTCGCCCGCGAACCGCGGGCGGTAGTGCTCCACGATCGCGTCGGCCACGGCCGGGTCCTCGCCTTGCGCCAGGGCGTAATAGCGCCCCATGACGCCCTGGAGAGTGGGGAACTCCACGACCGCGTGGCTGACCAGGTCCGCCTTGCACAGATGCGCGGCGCGCGCCGCGATCGCGGCCTCGCCGGCATCCGCTCCGGACAGGGAGGCCAGACGCTCGGCGAGCCTCTCGATCCGTTCGACCTTGGCCGCGAGCGTGCCGAGCTTCGCGTGGAAGGCGATCGACTCCAGGCGGGCGACCCACGCCTCCATGGAGGACTTGAGATCCTCGTGGTAGAAGAAGGCGGCGTCGGCGAGGCGAGCCCGGATGACCCGCTCGTGGCCGGCGACGATGGCCTCGCCGCGATCCGGGTCGCCGTTGTGCACGACGACGAAGGCGTTCATCAGGCTGCCGTCCTCGGCCTCCAGCGGGAAGTAGCGCTGGTGGGATTCCATCGCGGTCTCGAGCACCTCGCGCGGGACGGCCAGGAAGCCCTCATCGAAGTGTCCGACCGCGGCGCTGGGCCACTCGACCAGGTTGATGACCTCGGAAAGCGTCTTCTCCCGGGTGACCGCCCTGCCCCCGACGCTCTCGGCCTGGACCGCGATGTCCTGCCCGACGAGCGTCGCGCGCCGCCCCTGGTCGTACATGAAGCGGCCGCGCTCGGCCGCGAGAGCGTACTCGCAAGCGCTCGGGACCTCGATCGCGCCCTCCGAGAGGAACCGGTGCCCGTACGTCACTCGGCCGGCGGTCAACCCGGCGAACGTCACCGGGACGACCTCGCCGCCGAACAGCGCCAGCAGCCAGCGGACGGGGCGGATGAAGCGCGCCTCCCCTTCCCCCCAGCGCTGGGTCTTCGGCCACGCGAGCCCTTCGGCCAGGCGGGCGAGCAGCTCGGGCAGCACGTCGGCCGCCGGGGCGCCGGGCCGGTCGATGACGGCGAACATGTATTCTCCGCCGCCTTCCTCGGCACGCACCAGGTCCTCGACGGCGACACCCTTGCCGCGTGCGAAGCCCTCAGCGGCTTTCGTGGGCTCGCCCATCCCGTCAAAGGCCGCGGCGACCGAGGGGCCGCGCGACCTGAGCGTCTGGTCCTCCTGGCGCTCGGCCAGGCCTGTGACCGAGAGGACGAGGCGCCGTGGCGCCCCGAAGGCCTTCAGGTCCTCGTAGCCGAGACGCGCCTCGGCGAGCGACTTGGTCGCGTCGGCGCGCATCTGGACTGTGGCGTCATAGAGCGCCGCCGAGGGGATCTCCTCGACGCCGATCTCGAAGAGCAGATCGCGCCGGCTCACCCGGCCTCCCCCCCGCGGGGTCCGGCGGATGCGCCCTCGGGCTCCGGATCGCCTATCGCGGCCATGTAGGCCTCGGCGCAACCCTTCGCGAGGGCCCGGACGCGCGCGATGAACGCGACCCGCTCCGTGACGGCGATGGCGCCGCGCGCATCGAGGAGGTTGAACGCATGCGAGCACTTCAGGACGTAGTCGTAGGCCGGGAGCGGATATCCGGCCTTGAGCGTTCGCCGGCACTCCTCCTCGAAGGTGTCGAACAACCCGCGCAGCATGGCGGTGTCGGCGACCTCGAAGTTGTAGGCCGAGTACTGCTGCTCATTGCGCAGGAACACGTCCCCGTAGCTGAACGAGGAGCCGTCGCGGCCTGCCGACCACGTGATGTCATAGACCGAGGAGACTCCCTGGATGTACATGGCCAGACGCTCGAGCCCGTAGGTGATCTCCGCCGGGACAGGACGGCACTCGAACCCGCCGACCTGCTGGAAGTACGTGAACTGGGTGACCTCCATGCCGTTGAGCCAGACTTCCCAGCCAAGACCCCAGGCGCCGAGTGTGGGAGACTCCCAGTCGTCCTCGACGAGGCGGACGTCGTGCTCGGCCGGCTCGATCCCGATCGCGCGCAGGCTGTCGAAGTAGAGGTCCAGGACGTCGTCCGGAGACGGCTTGAGGATCACCTGGAACTGGTAGTAGTGCTGCAGGCGGTTCGGGTTCTCGCCGTAGCGGCCATCCGTGGGGCGGCGCGAGGGCTGCACGTACGCCGTGCTCCACTTGTCGGGACCCAGCGAGCGCAGGGTGGTGGCGGGATGGAACGTCCCGGCCCCGACCTCGGTGTCGTATGGCTGCAGGATCACGCAGCCGCGGTCGGCCCAGTAGCGCTGCAGCGCCAGGATGATGTCCTGGAACGTCATCGCGGCCGCGATCGTTTCGGTGTTGTTGCTGGGATGGCCCATGGGCGCTTGCGGGACCTTTCGTGAAGGCTCTGCCGTCGCTGACGCCGAAAGCTGGTGCCGCTCGCGCCGCCGAATCCGTCCGCTATGGTACACCAGCGCCACGGTGGCGGATTCTCAAGCCGTTCGTACCCTTCGAAGACCGCCCCCGCTCAGCGTTTCGGCCCCTCGGCGACACGAGTGCGCAGCAGCTTCTCGAGTGCGCCCCTCTGCGTCTCGTCGAGGCCCGCAGTCTGCAGCACGAGGAAGGTGCGCTCGCTCTCGTAGAGCAGGTGCGCTCCCGGCATCCGACGCCAGCGTACGAACGAGTCCCACCCGGCGCGGGTCTCGCGGCCCTCGACGGCCAGCGTGACCCCACCCAGGTCGACGCGCACCTTCACGGGCTTGAAGACCTCCGCCGTCCGCGGTCTGTAGGCCAGGAACAGAGCCACCCCGTAGGCGACGATAGGCACCGCGGGCAGCGTGACCAGGAAGGTGACACCGTAGGCGCGGACCGCGGCGCTGCCCGTCAGCCACCCCATCAACAGGAACACCGGTCCGGCGAGCATCACGGCCAGCACCATGGGGTTCGTCAGGGTACCGCCGGCCAGCACGGTGGCGAGTTGAGCGTGTCCGATCCGCGATTCGAACTCGACGGCGGGGCCTTCGGGAGACACGGCGTCATGGTCGGCGCCCTCCTCCTCGAGTTCCGGCCGGTCGGTGTCAAGCAAGATGGTCACATCCCCTTCGAGTACATCTCGAGCGCCTTGAGCCTCGCCGGGAGATGGAACCACACGAACGCGACGACGGGTCGCATGACCTCGGTCTGCAGGTCGGGCGGCACATCGAGCGCGGCGACGTCGGCCATCCGGGCGCGCATCAGGGCGCGCATCACGGCGAGACCGTCACGCGACACGGCGATCGCGGACGGATCCTCGCCCGAGCAGCGGCCACACAACAGTCCTCCGCAGCGCGGCGAGAAGACGCGAACGTCCGTCGCGTCGCCCCCGCAGGACGCACACCCGTCGAGCGCGGGGCGGTATCCGTGCATGGCGAGCGCCTTGAGCAGGAACGCCAGCAGAAGGGGCCTCATCGCCTCGACCGGGGCCGATTCCATCGCGTCAAGGGTGACGAGTGCCATCTCGAACAGGCGCGGCTCCGCCTGCCCCTCCACCGATATCTTGTCGAGCACGTCGGCCACCACCGCGGCGGCCGAGAACCGGTCGAGATCCGTGCGGATGTGGTCGTGCCCGGCGACGGTCTCCGCCTCTCCGATCACCTCCAGGTTCCGGCCCGTGTGGAGCAGCAGATCCAGAACCGTCAGGGGCTCGACCCGCGCGCCGATGCGGCTCTTGGTCTTGCGCGCGCCCTTCGCCACGGCGCGCACCTGACGCCCATCCGATGCCAGCATCGTGATCACGAAGTCTGATTCCCCCAGCTTGGTCTTGCGCAGGACAAGGGCGCGAAGCGGATACGTCGGCACCTCAGCGGCCGGCGCGCTTCTCGGACGCGCCGGATGCCACACCCAGTGGGGATCGATCGAACTCTTCGAGGATCTCGAGGCCCGACGACGTGCCGATCCGTGTGGCCCCCGCCTCGATCATCGACATGGCGCTGGAGAGATCCCGGATACCCCCCGACGCCTTCACTCCCGCTTCGTCGCCGACCGCCGCCCTCATCAGGCGCACGTCGGCGGTGCTGGCGCCCCGCGGGCCGAATCCCGTCGACGTCTTCACGAAATGCGCTCCCGAGGCCACCGCCAGCCGGGACGCCCGGGTGATCTGCTCGGGTGTCAGGTAGCCCGTCTCCAGGATGACCTTGACGACGTAGTCCCCGATCGAGGTCTCACACGTGGCAAGGGCCACGGCGGCGATGTCGGACGTGACGAACGCGTCATCTCCCTCGATCAGGGCCGCGATGTTGAGCACCATGTCTATCTCGTTCGCGCCGAGCTCTATCAGGCGCCGGGCCTCCGCCGCTTTCGTCTCCGTCAACGCGAAGCCGAGCGGGAACCCCACCACCGCGCACACTCTCGTGGACCGTCCCGCGAGGATCTGTGCCGCGAGCGGGACCAGGAACGGCGACACGCACAGTGAGGCGAACCCCGCGTCGCGGTTCGCCTCCATCCACTCAAGAGCCGCGTCGCGGCCCGCGGTCGGCTTGAGCAGCGTCTGGTCGATCATGCCTGCGAGCGTCTCTCTGTCGATCGATTCTCGATACATGGTCTACAGGCCCTCCCCGTACCCGAACCGCCTGATCTGCGAGGCGTCACGCCTCCAGTCCTTCTTCACCTGTACCCGCAGGTCGAGAAAGACCTTCGTACCCAGCAGGCGCTCCAGATCCATCCTGGCCTCGGTGCCGATGCGGCGCACGCCCTCGCCCCCACCGCCTATGATGATGCCCTTCTGCGACTCTCTCTCAACGAAGATCACCGCGACGACCCTTGTGGTCGCGCTCTTCTCGTCGAACGAGACGTCCTCGATGGACACGCCGACGGCATGCGGCACCTCGTCCCGCGTGCTCAAGAGCACCTTCTCGCGCACGAACTCCGCGAGCATCACAGCGAGCGGCTGGTCGGTCCCCATGTCGCGCGGGAAGAAGCGCGGCCCCATGGGCAGGTACCTCGTGACGACGGCCAGGAATCCGTCGACGTTGAAGCCCTCCTTGGCGGACAGCACGACGACATCATCGAACCTGGTGAGCGCGGCCGCCGAGGCGATCCGACGGTCCATGGGCACCCTGGACTCGACATCCGCCTTCGTCAGGACCAGCACCTTGCGACCGCTGGAGGCCGCGACGTGGGCGGCCACCCACCGGTCTCCCTCGCCCACCGGCTTCGTGGAGTCGATGACCAGGCACGCGACGTCCACCTCGGAAAGCGCCATGAGCGCGCTGCGGTTCAGCTGCTCCCCGAGCGCGTCGATGGGCTTGTGCAGCCCGGGAGTGTCCACCATGACCACCTGCGCGTCCTCGGTATCGATGATCGCGCGGAGGCGATGCCGCGTGGTCTGCGGCTTGTCTGAGACGATGGCGACCTTCTCGCCGGCGAGGGCGTTTATCAGGGTCGACTTGCCTGCGTTCGGGCGTCCCACGAGGGCCACGAAGCCGCTTCGCACCTGCGCCCGCGGCTTGGGCCCCTCGTCGCGCCGCGTCAGTCATCCTTGTGGTCGTCCTGGTCCAGGTATCCGCGGACGAACGCCTCCGGCAGCAGTTCGTCCAGTGTCATCACCATGACGGCGTCCGTGGCGCCTCCCATGACCACACGCATCTCGGGGTTGAACTCCGCGAGGAACTGCCGGCACGCCCCGCACGGGACGGTCGGGGAATCGGAGTCGCCCACGATGGCGATCGCGTCGATCCAGTGCTGTCCGGCGAGCGCCGCGGCCATGACCGCGCCCCGCTCCGCGCAGAGACTGGAACCGTACGCGGCGTTCTCGACGTTGCACCCCTGATAGATCTCGTTGCCCGCGAACACCGCGGCGCCCACTCGGAATTCCGAGTACGGCGCGTACGCCTTGTCCTTGGACTGACGTGCGAACGCGAGAAGCGCGAGATCGGCCTGCGTGGTCTCGGTCATGATGGGTCCTTTCCATCGCGAGCGTGCGACTTCGGCTCTACGACCAGCTGCCGAACGCGGTTGCCTTCCTTGTCGGTCACGACGATCCGCAACCCATCCACCTCCACGGACTCCCCGACATCGGGGATGTGTCCGGCCAACTCGGAGACCAGCCCACCGGCCGTGTCCGCCTCCACCTCGAGCGCCGTGCCCAACAGCTCGTTGAGATCGTCCACGGGGAGCCGGGCGTCGATCGTGTACCTGCCCTCGCCCATGTCGGTCACCATCTGCACCTGCTGGTCGTACTCATCGTATATCTCGCCCACGATCTCCTCTACGAGATCCTCGATCGTCACGATCCCGGACGTGCCGCCATACTCGTCGAGCACGATCGCGATGTGCGTCCGCCGCCTCATCTCCCGCAGCAGCTCCTCGACCGGCTTCGTCTCCGGCACGAAGAAGGGCTCGCGCACGTTCTCGGTCACGAGGCGGCTGCGCGACTCTTCGCCGGAGCAACCCAGGAGATCCTTGGCGTAGAGCACGCCCGTGATGTCGTCGAGCGTCTCGTGGTAGACGGGGATGCGCGAGACCCCCGCACCCGTCACCGTGCTGACGGCATCCTCGATCGTGGCCGTGTCCTCGAGAGCCACGATGTCGGTCCGCGGCACCATGATCTCGCGCACGATCTTGCCTCCGAGGTCGGAGACCGCGCCTCTGGCGTCGTCGGAAAGCATGCCTCCATCGACCGCATCCTCGGTGGCGCGAGCTTCCTCGGCCTCGACCCAGGGGACCTCCGGCGAGCGCTCGCCGGACACCAGGGTCACGGTCCAGCGCCATGGCCAGGACAGCAGGCGCGCGATCGGGAACGCCACCGTGCCGACGCGGGCGGCGAAGGGCGCCGCTGTCAGCCCGGCGTCCTCGGGGTTGGCAGAGGCCAGCGCGCGGGGAAGGGCTTCCCCGAAGACGAACAGGCCGACGGTCGCGATCGAGGCCGCCGCGATCATGACGGCCCACCCCGGGGTGCCGCTCCACCACTCGGCCAGCGCCACCGCGCCGACCGCGGAAAGCAGTGCGAACGACGCCCCCGAGACCAGCGCATGGACCGCGGCGACGCGACCCGGACGCTCCGAGAGGGAGTCCAGGGCGCGAGCGCCGCGCGCTCCGGAATCCGCCAGCCGGCGGATGCGACCGCGGCCAAGCAACCTGACGGATGCATCGGCGGCAGCCGTCATGGCGGTCGCGCCGAGCGCGATCAGCGTCACCGCTGCGGCGGCGAAGATTGTGAGGACGGTCATCATCTCAAGAATACCTGAAAGACGGCAGTGGTCAGCAGGAACCCCAGCATCGCGCCGAACACGACCTGCTGGACCGTGTGAGCCTCCGACTCCACGCGACTCTGGGCGACCAGGAACGCGATGGCCAGCGCGAGCAACGTCGCCTTGGCCGACTCCGTGGCGAACCCGATGGATGTCGCCAGCGCCACCGCGACGGCGGTGTGCCCGGACGGCCATCCGCCGCGCATGAACGACCCCTCACGCCGCATGGCCTTGACGGCTATCACGACCAACGTGGTGAGCGCCAGCGCGATGAGGGTCAGGTTGGCGGAGGACGAGCGTATCGTGCTGATCAGTCGTTCGGTCTCGGGTGTCATCCGCCCGAAGAACACCACGTAGCCCACCGCCATGGCGTTGAGCGAGGCCACCAGCACGGCTCCCGCGGCGACATCCTTCGCCGTCTTGGCCATCGGCTCCAGGGTCTCGACCGCGAGGTCGACGGCGGCCTCGAGCGCCGTGTTCACGAGTTCCGCCACGACCACCAGAGAGATGGCGAACATGAGGGCGATGAGCTCGAAGGCGGTGATCCGGAAGAACAGCGCGCCGACGAACACCAGGCCGGCCGCCAGCGCGTGCAGCCGCATGTTCCGCTGTGTGCGCAGCGCGTAGATGATGCCCTGGATCGCGAAGTCGACGCTCCACAGCAGGGTCTTGCTGCGCACCGGGCGCCCGCTCAGCTCTGGTCCTCCCACGCGGCGAGAAGCACCTGCTCGCGCGCCTGCATCGCCTCGGCCGCCTCGTCCTCATCGTGCTCGTACCCGAGCAGGTGGAGGATCCCGTGCACCAGAAGCAGGTTCAGCTCCGCCTCGACGGTCGTCCCCGCCTCCGCGGCGTGCTCCTGCGCGATCTCGGGAGCGATTATCACATCTCCTAGCGTGATGGGCTCGTCGCTGCCGGCGGCGCAGGGCTCGTCGCAGCCGAACGACAGGACATCCGTGGGCCCGGCCACGCCACGGTACTTCTCGCTCAGGCTGGCGATCTCCAGCGCGTCGACCACGGCGACGGACAGCTCGGCGGCGTCGGGCACTTCCTCGAGGCGCAGAACGAAAGCGCCGAGGCGCTCGAACGCCTCGAGTGCGAGGGGTTCGGGGTCGCGATGACTCATGACTCGCACCTGCATGACTCACGGCCTCCTGATATCGATGTCCTCAGGGTAACGTACCCTGTTGTGGTAGATGCTCGCCAGCATCGCCGCGTAGACATCGATGGTCTTCTCGAGATCCTCGGACGACATGTCCGAATCCTGCAACTGGCCGTCCTCGATCTTGGCGTCCACGATCCGACGGACCATCGCGCGAAACCTCGCCTCTGTCGGGTCGCACACCACTCGGGCCGCGGCCTCCGCGCCGTCCGCCAGCATGACGAGGGCCGCCTCGCGGCTGTCCGGCAGCTCCCCCTCGTACCGGAAATCGTCCTCGATCACGGGCGCGTCGCCCCTGAGCGCCTTCTCGTAGAAGTACGCCACGAGCGACGTCCCGTGATGCTGCCGGATTATGTCGATCACTTCGTCCGGCAGCCGGCTCGCCCGGGCGATGGCGGCGCCTTCGCGGACGTGCGCGGTGATCACGAACGCCGACTGCGACGGAGACGCGATGTCGTGCGGATTGTTGCGACCGGCCTGGTTCTCGACGAAGAACCGGGGCCTGACCACCTTCCCGACGTCGTGATAGTAGGCGCCGACCCGGGCCAGCAATCCGTTGGCTCCGATCTCGTGCGCGGCTCTCTCCGCCAGGCTGCCGGTCATGATCGAATGCGAGTAGGTGCCGGGCGCGGAGGTCATGAGGTCGCGCAGCAGGGGCGAGCCGGGGTTCGACAGCTCGAGAAGACGGAAGTCGTTGGCTATGCCGGTGAAGCGGCCTATGAGAGGCAGGGTCAGGAACGCCAGCACCACCACGGCGAATCCGGCGAGCAACCCGATCACCAGAGAGCGCAGCACCGCCACGTCGAGAAGGCCGGTCGCGCTCCACACGGCCACGCCGATCCCCAGGATCACCACGGCCACGGAGCCGGCGATCCCGGTGAGAGCCGCGATGGAGAGCGCGACACGCTTGCCGGCCTCGGTCGCGAGGACTCCGTGACTGGGCATGACGCGCGCGAGCCTGTCCACGAGCCTGGTCACTTGTCGGGCCGGGCCGCGGCCTTCGCCTCTTCCCACTCGTGATATGCGGTCACGATATGCTGCACCAGCTTGTGCCGGACCACGTCACGCGGCTCCAACTCCACGAATGAGACGTCGGCGATCCCCTTGAGGATGTCGCGGACCTGCTTGAGACCCGACGCCCCGCCCGGAAGGTCGATCTGGGTGACGTCGCCGGTCACTACGACTTTGGAGCCGAACCCGAGCCGGGTCAGGAACATCTTCATCTGCTCGGGACTGGTGTTCTGAGCCTCGTCGAGGACCACGAACGAGTCGTTGAGCGTGCGCCCGCGCATGAACGCGAGCGGCGCGACCTCGATCACGCCCCGCTCGGTCAGCGAGGTGGACTTCTCGATGTCCATCATGTCGAACAGCGCGTCGTAGAGCGGGCGCAGGTAGGGGTCCACCTTGTCGTAGAGAGTCCCGGGGAGGTATCCGAGCTTCTCCCCCGCCTCGACCGCGGGACGGGTCAGGATGATCCGCCCGACCTCCTTGCGCTTCAGCGCATCGACCGCCATCGCCATGGCGAGGTAGGTCTTTCCCGTGCCGGCCGGCCCGATGCCGAAGGTGACCGTGCTCTTCCTGATGGCATCCACGTAGCGCTTCTGGCCGGCGGTCTTGGGCCGGATCGTCTTGCCGCGGTGCGTGAGGATGACGTCCGAGAACACGCGCGAAGGACTGCCCTCGTCGCGCTTGATCATGTCGATCGCGCGGTCGATGGAATCCGGCGTGAGCACGTCGCCGCGCTCCAGGAGTTGCAGCATCTCGGCGAAGAGGGCGGACACCGCCTGCGCCTCCGAGCTCTCGCCGCCGATGGTGATCTCGTTGCCGCGAACGCAGATGTCGGCCTCGAACTGCTCCTCGACCAGCTTCAGGAGGTGGTCGCCCTGACCGAGCAGATCGACCATGTCGCGCCCCGGCGGCACGACCAGGCGGATCTCGGTTTCAGACACTGTCGGGAGGCCTCCGCATCGTAGTTTGCACCCCTCGATTCTAGCACTCGGCGATGAGTCCCCACGCCTGTCCGCGCTGCGCGGCGGTGAGTTCCGCGACCACGATATCGCCATGTCTCGGACGCTGTCCGTCGGCAAGATGCACGGTCACGCGCAGGTAGTCTTCCGAGGTGCCGAGAGCCGACCCCTCGGTGACCCGCTCCACCAGGACGCGCGCCCTCTCGCCGACGCGTCCGGCGGCGCGCCTTGACGCGAGATGCTCGCCGAGTTCACGTAGGTCGCGCGCGCGGGCCGCGGAGACATCCGGCGGCACCTGGTCCCCCATCGCCGCGGCCGGGGTGCCGGCCCGACGCGAGTAGCGAAAGACGTGGATCCGCGCGAACCCGCAGGCCCTGACGAAGGCCATCGACTCGGCGAAGTCCTCGTCCGATTCTCCCGGAAAGCCCACGATCACGTCGGTGGTCACCGAGAGCGCCGGGATGGCGTCGCGGGCGCGCGCGACGGCGTCGGCGTAGGAGGCGGTGTCGTATCCCCTACGCATCGCGGCCAGAGTGCGGTCACACCCGGACTGGAGCGGCACGTGCAGATGCGGCATGACGCTCGCGTGACGCGGCCAGGCGATCGAGCAACCGCGGCGTGAGGTCCGTGGGCTCTATCGAGGAGAGCCGCACCCGGTCGACGCCGGTCGCGGCCACCATGTCGATCAATCCGGCGAGATCGACCGCCGCCGTCGTCGTAGCGTCCGATGTTGACCCCCGTGAGAACCACCTCTCTGCTCCCCGACGCGACCAGCGAGGCGATGCGGCCCACGACGTCCGAGGATCGGACGCTGGTCGGATCCCCACGCGCGTCCGGCACGATGCAGTAGGCGCACCGGTGGTCGCAGCCGTCCTGGATCTTGACGTTGACCCGCGTGCGGAACGTCGATGGTGCGGCCGGAGCCGCCGGAGCACTTCCGACCCTCAGCAGAGCGTCGGCCACCGCGTCCAGAACCACGCCCTCGATCCTGTCCTTGTCCGGCTCCACCACGACGGGTCCGCCGAGGGCCTTGATACCGCCCGCATCCAGCGCGGCCAGGCAGCCGGTCACCACGACGAGAGGCTCGTTCGCGGCGCCGAGCGCATGCCGGACCGCCTTTCGGACCTTCGCGTCCGCCTCGGAGGTCACGGTGCAGGTGTTGATCACCACGACGTCGGCGTCGGCCTCGTCCGCGCAGATCTCCACCCCCGCCGCGACGAGGCGCTCGGCGATCGTCTCGCTCTCCGCGCGGTTCACCTTGCAGCCGAGCGTGCGAACGGCCACGTGCGGACGGCGGCCCGCTCCAGCGGACTCAGGCACGCGGGCGGCCGCCGAGACCGCCGAGTTCGTAGGACGCGAGAGCGACCGCGACGATGGCGGCCGTCTCGGTGCGAAGGATGGTCTCGCCGAGATTGACGGGGATCGCTCCCGCTTCCCGGCACAGCGTGGAGACCTCGGTCGCCTCGAGGCCGCCCTCGGGGCCGATGATCACGAGGACGGTCGCGCCGATGTCGGCGCCCGCCGACTCCAGAGCCTCACCGACCCCCGGGACCCGGACCTCGGAGCCCACGGACTCCTCCCAGGGGACGAGCACGATGTCGAAGCCGGCCGCGGCCTCGACCAGCCCGGCCAGGTCCACGATGTCGCGTATGACCGGGACGTCCGCGCGCTGCGACTGCTTCGCGGCTTCTTCCGCGATCCGGCGCCAGCGCTCCGTCCTCTTCCCGGCTCGGACCTCGTCCATGCGAACGATCGAACGCGAGAAGGCGACCGGAAGGATCTCGGTCACGCCCAGCTCCGTCGTCCGCTGGATCGCCAGCTCCATGCGCTCGCGGCGCGCGAGCCCCTGCGCGAGCGCCACTCGAGGACCGGCCTGGCGCGCGGCGACCGTGCGCACGTCCACCGTCACGGCGTCGGGCGCGACCCGGTCGATCACGCACTCCGCCTCCCGACCGCAGGCGTCGGCGAGGACGATACCGTCTCCCGGCTGCATGCGCAGCACCAGGGTCACGTGGCGCAGATCCCGTTCGGAGAGCGAAGCGACCCAGCCCCGCGTGTCGTCATCCGGAAGGGACCCCGACACGAAGAAGCGGTGGAGCGACACGCTAGACGCCCAGCCACTCACGGATCCGATCGAGCTTCGAGTTGCCGCGCCGGTCCCCGAGCGACTCCGAGAGCTGTTCGAGCAGCTTGCGCTGGTCGTGGTTGAGCTTCTTGGGGACGACCACGTTCGCGTGCACCAGGAGATCACCCGCGGGCACCGAGTTCCCGCGAGGCATGCCCGCGCCCTTCGCAGTGACCGTGTCGCCATTCTGCGTGCCGGCCGGGACCTTGACCGCGACGTCTCCACGCAAGCCCGCCACCGTCATCTCCCCGCCCAGCGACGCCAAGGTCATCGGGATGTTGGCGCGACAGTGCAGGTTGTCGCCCTCCCGGTGGAGGTACTCGTGGGGCTTGACCCGGACCGTGACCAGGAGGCTGCCGCTCTCGGCATTCCTGAAGCCGGCCTCGCCCATCTTGGGGATGCGCAGAACGGCGCCATCGTACACACCCGGCGGCACGGTGACCTCCACGGTCTCGCTGCGCTCCGCGCGACCCGAGCCGCCGCAGTCCGGACAGGGCGGGTCGGCGATGCTGCCCATCGCGCCACATCTCGCGCAGGGCTGCGTGGACTGGAAGGATCCCAGCATCGTCCGGCGGATCGTGGAGACCTGCCCGGCGCCCTGGCAGTCGGGGCAGGTCTTGATCTCGCCGCCGACGGGAGCGCCGCGCCCCGAACACGTCGTGCAGGGAGCCATCCGTCTGTAGCGCACCGACTCGGTGGTCCCTTCCGCCGACTCGAGGAGCGTCACGACGACCTGCCCGCTCATGTCGCGACCGGCGAGATGCACGGTCCGTGCGCTGTTCACGCCGCCCATCACGCTGTCGAAGAAATCGGAGAAGACGTCACCGATGCCGCCCCCACCGTAGAACCCGCCGAAACCGCCGCCCTGGTATTCGGTCTGGCGGGGATCAGCGGTCCCGTAGCGGTCGTAGTTCGAGCGCTTCTCGGGGTCGGAGAGGACCTCGTAGGCCTGATTCAGCTGCTTGAAGCGATCCTCCGCGTCCTCGTGCTCGGACGTGTCGGGATGCACGTCGCGGGCGCGTCGGCGGAACGCCTTCTTGATCTCGGTGGCCGAGGCGTCACGGGCGACGCCCAGGACGTCGTAGTAGTCAGTCGTGGAAGGCAATTGCGGTCATCGATCCTCTCTGGCGTGGCGCATGCGGCGTGCCGACCCCGGGGCCGGGCCGCAGGCGCCTTTCACAGTGTCTCCGACAGTGCGTCCGCCACGCAACGGCTCACGCCGATCGCGCGGCCGTAGTTCATCCGCGTGGGGCCGATCAGGCAGACCACTCCGTAGCTACCCGAATCTCCGAATCCGGTTGCCACCAGGCTCGCGTGGGCCAGACCCTCCAGCACGTTCTCGCGGCCGATGCGCACAGACGTGCCACCTGCCCCGGCGATCTCGGTGAGCGCGTGCACCAGTGCGAGCCCCTGCTCCACGAGTTCAAGCAAAGGACGGGCCGAACGGGGGTCGGAGAACTCGGGCTGCGCGAGCAGCCCCGCGGCGCCTCCGTGGGCGAAACGCTCCCCCTCGGACTCGACCATACAGGCGACGACCTCCTCGATGAGCACGGCCGCTATCTCACGGAACGCCGTGGGGGCACGCAGCAGTTCGCGTTGCAGGGCCACGGCCTCCTCCGCCACGACGGTGTCCAGCGCACCGGACAGGAACCGCTCGATGTCGTAGAGCTCCGAGTCCGACACCGCGCTGGAAAGCTCGACGAAACGCTTGGCCACCTGACCGATGTCGGTGATGACGACCAGGAGCACGTTCCTCGGGCCGAGACCCACGAGGCTGACGCGCTTGATCCGCGCCCGACGCACGGCCGGCGCGACGACCACCGACATGTATCGCGTCATGCGTGAGAGGAGAGCCGCCGTCTCGCGGAGCATGTCAGCGAGGTCTGTCTCCCTCCGCGCGAAGAAGCGCCGGATCGCGTCGGCCTCGGGACGATCGACGGAATCGTCGGCCGCCTGCCCTGACATGTCGTTCACGACGGCCCGGTAGCCGTCGTCGGTCGGCACGCGGCCGGCCGACACGTGCGGCTGGTAGACGTAGCCGGTCTCCTCGAGGAACGCCAGGTCGTTGCGCACGGTGGCCGGGCTGACGCGCAGCCCGTATCGCTCGACGAGCACCTTGCTTGCCACCGGATGGGCGGACGACACGTATTCCGCCACGAGCGCGGACAGCACGGCACGGCGGCGTTCGTTCAGCATCGTGTACTCACAGCTGGCATCTCCGGGGGGCCGCGAAACAGAAGGCACGGCGCGTGCCGCCTCCTTTAGCACTCCATTATACGGAGTGCTAACCGGAGTGTGAACCGGCCGGCGCGTGAGCCGACGCCAGCGGGAATTCGGACTACTCCCCCGCCCATACGGCCCCGAACACCTCGTTGCCCAGAAGCCAACCCTGTTCGGTGGTGCGCCAGCGCGGTCCGGCGCCCCGGTCGTCAAGCCTCACCAGGCCGCGCTCGTCCAGGCCGACCAGCACCTCCGTGAGTCCGGCGGAGTCCACCTCAGCGGCCGTGACGCCCGCCGTCAGCCGCAGTCCGAGCATGACGTCCTCGCGGGCGGCTTGCTCCGCCGAGAGGTACTCGGCCTCCGGGTCCACCGTGTCCAGGCCATGCCGGATGAACCCGGCCGTATCGGGCGGGATCCTGAAGCGCACGCGGCCTCCGGCGACCCCGCGGCCTGGCGGCTCGCTCAGAAGTCCCAGCCCGGTCGCGCGGTAGGCATCCAAGGGCAGCATGCTCGCGGCCGAAGGTCCGATCCCCAGATAGGCGCCTCCGGTCCAGTAGGTTAGGTTGTGCCGCGATTCGTGGCCGGGTTGGGCGTAGTTGGCGACCTCGTAGCGCGGCATCCCCGCCGCGCTCAAGGCGACGTCGGCCGCGATCATCATGTCCGCGGCGACGTCGGGGTCCGGTGTGGGGATCCGCCCCTCCGACACCGCGTCCGCCATCGGCGTGCCCGGCTCGATCGTCAGCGGGTAGACGGAGAGGTGGCGCGCCCCGCATGCCACGGCCGACTCGAGAGTGGAGTCCCACGACTCGAAGCTCTGCCCGGGGACCCCGCACATGAGATCGACCGAGAAGGTCACGCCGGCGTTGCGCAGCGTCGCCGCCGCCAGGAGCGCCCGTTCGGCGTCGTGGCATCGGCCCAAGGTCCGCAGCACCGCATCGTCGAGACTCTGAACGCCGAGGGAGAAGCGATTGACCCCCTCGGTCATAAGCGCCTCGACGAGCTCCGGGGTCGTGGTCTCCGGGTTAGTCTCGACGGTGATCTCGGCGGCCGGACGCAGTCCGACCCGCTCGCGGATGCCCGCGACCAGATCGACGAGCAGGGGGCCCAGCACGGTCGGTGTGCCTCCGCCGAAGTAGAGTGTGGGCGCGTCGCCGAGGATCTTGGGCAGTCGCCACTGCTCCAGGGTCCCCAGCACGGCGTCCAGGAACGCCTCGCCCGTGGTGCCGGCGAGCCGCTCGCCGGGCGTCAGCCAACCCGCGAGCAGGGACGCGGGTTCCGGCGCGGGGGCATCAACCTCCCCCGCCTCGGAGTGGAAGTCGCAGTAGGCGCACTTCGAGACGCAGAACGGGACGTGGACGTAGAGCGATACCGGCGTTCGGGTCGCCGCGGCGCCGGTGGCGTCTGCGCAGGAACCGCTGACAGCCGGGCTAGTCATCCACCTTGAGGATCGCCATGAACGCCTCCTGGGGCACCTCGATCGTGCCGACCTGCTTCATGCGCTTCTTGCCCTTCTTCTGCTTCTCCAGCAGCTTGCGCTTGCGCGTGATGTCGCCGCCGTAGCACTTGGCGATGACGTCCTTGCGGATCGCCTTGACGGTCTCGCGCGCCACGATGCGGCCTCCGATGGCCGCCTGGATCGGGACCTCGAACATCTGGCGCGGGATGATACCGCGCAGCTTCTCGGTGAGCACCTTGCCGCGAGCGTAGGCCTTGTCCTTGTGCACGATGAAGCTCAGCGCGTCCACCGGCTTGCCGGCCAGCAGGACGTCGAGCTTGACCAGGTCGCTGGGCCTGTAGCCGATGAACTCGTAGTCGAGGCTGGCGTAGCCCTTGGTGCGGCTCTTGAGCTGGTCGAAGTAGTCCATGATCAGCTCGGACAGCGGCATCTCGTAGTGCATGTCCACCGTCGTCGCCGACAGGTACTGCATGTCGATGAACGACGAACGGTGCCCCTCGTTGAGCTCCATGACCGCCCCGACGAACTCGGGAGGCACCAGGACCGTCACCTTCAGGTACGGCTCCTCGATGTGGTCGATCGATCCCGGGTCCGGCATGTCCTGGGGCGAATGGATCTCGAGCACGTCGCCCTTCGTCCGAAACACGTGGTACTCGACCGACGGCGCGGTGGCGAGCAGATCCAGGTCGAACTCGCGCTCGAGCCTCTCCTTGACGATCTCCATGTGCAGAAGGCCCAGGAAGCCGCAGCGGAAGCCGAATCCCAGAGCGTGCGACGTCTCGGGATCATAGATGATCGCCGGGTCGTTGAGTCGCAGCTTGTCCAGCGCGTCGCGGAGGGCCGGGTACTGGTCACCGTCGATCGGGAAGAGCCCCGTGTACACCATCGGCTTGACGTCGCGGTAGCCGGGCAGGGGCTCCTCGGCGCCGTGCCTGGCCAGCGTGACGGTGTCGCCGACCTTGACCAGCGACGGGTCCTTCAGCCCTGTGATCAGGTAGCCGACCTCGCCGACCCCGAGTTCCCCCACGGGCACGTGGACGGGGCTGCGCGTGCCGACCTCTTCCACGTCGGTGACCGTCTGCGTGGCCATCATCCGGACCTTCATGCCCGCGGTAACACGACCGTCCACGACCCGTATCAGAGCGACGACCCCGCGGTATGCGTCGAAGAACGAGTCGAAGATCAGCGCCTTCAGCGGAGCGGCCGGGTCGCCGAGCGGCGCCGGGACGCGGCGCACGACGGCTTCCAACGCGTCGCGCACGCCCGCTCCCGTCTTGGCCGAGGTGAGCACAGCCTCGTCGGCGGGCACCGCGAGCGCCTCTTCTATCTCGTGGCGGACCCGCTCCGGATCGGCCGAGGGAAGGTCGATCTTGTTGATCAGCGGGATGATCTCGAGGTGCGCGTTCATGGCCATCAGCGCGTTGGCGACGGTCTGGGCTTCGACGCCCTGCGTGGCGTCCACTACCAGCAACACGCCCTCGCACGCGGCCAGCGAACGGGAGACCTCGTAGGTGAAGTCCACATGCCCCGGCGTGTCGATCAGGTTCAGCGTGTAGGTCACGCCGTCGTCGGCGAGGTACAGGACCCGGACGGCCTGAGCCTTGATGGTGATCCCGCGCTCGCGCTCGATGTCCATCGAATCGAGGACCTGCTCCATCATGTCCCGGTCCTCGATGGTATGCGTCAGTTCGAGCACACGGTCGGCCAGCGTCGATTTCCCGTGGTCGATGTGCGCGATGATGGAGAAATTGCGTATGAGTCCAGGGTCAGTCATGGCTCGCAAGTCTACCATCCTGCGATGGGCGACGGGCGCCGGCGCCGCGGCGGCTACGACCCGTGCGAGCCCTTTCCCGGCGAGCGACGGCCCCTCGTTCGCGATGAGCCCGACACTTGGTCCTCGGCGTTCGCCTGTGCTACTATCGGCCGGTTCGCCACCCTACTCGTGGCGCACAGAGCAGCCGTCAACTCAGCTTGGAAGGACTTCTCAAGTTGGCCAATATCAAGAGCCAGAAGAAGCGCATCCTCACAAACGCCAAGGCGCAGGCCCGCAACAAGGCCGTGCGGTCGTCGCTCAAGACCCTCATCAAGCAGGTCAACGAGGCCGTCGCCTCGGGTGACAGGGCCGTGGCCGCCGAGCGGCTCGCCGTCGCCAACCGCGCGCTGGACAAGGCCGCGAGCAAGGGCGTCATCCACAAGAACCAGGCGTCGAACCGCAAGTCGGGGATCTCGTCGGCCGTCTCCAAGATGGCGAGCTAGCCACAAGCGCCCTCGTCACCGCGTCGCTGTCCGGCCCCGGCACACCTCGACTGTCCAGCGTTCGAGCACGATCCGTCCCTCCACGGCGCCCGATTTCATCTCGGTCTCGACCGCGGCGGCGGCGCGCAGAGCCACGGACAGCTCGGCGGGCGTGAAGTTCTCCGCCTGAGCGACCACCTTCCCGACCTGCCAAGGCGCCATCCCCAGCGCCGGCGCCATCTCGCTGGGCCTCACCTGCCTGTCCGTCAGCGCCCTGGCGCCCAGAAGCGCGCGCACGTGACGCACGGACATGGCGAGCACCCCGTGAACCGACTCACCGCCGTCCAGGAGGCGTGACAGCAGCCGGATGGCGCCTGACGCGTCGCGTGCCCCGAGGGCGTCGAGGAACGCGAAGACCGACACCGGCGCGCCCTCCGAGACCACCGCGGCCACATCCGACGCGGTCACTGTGCCGGCATCCCCCACGTACGAGACGACCTTGTCGATCTCGCTGTCGATGCGGCGAAGGTCGAGGCCCACGGCCTCGACCAGCACACGGGCGGCGTCGAGCCCCGCGCGCTTCCCATGCGCGGCGAACATCCGCGACACCTCGGCCGGGTACTCGTTCCGCTTGGGCGCCGAGTACTCGGCGACGCCATTGAGCGCGCTGACCGCCTTGTAGAGCCGGCTGCCGCGGTTGATCTTCTTCGCGGTCAGCACCAGGCACGTGAAGGGCGCGGGATCCTTGGCGTAGTCGGCGAGCAGCGACTGCTCGGCCGCCGACATCCGATCGACGTCCTTGAGCACGACGAGCCGCCTATCGGACATGAAGGGCATCGTGTTGGCAGCGTTGACCACGACCTCGGCCGACGCGCCGTCGCCCTCGAACGTCTCCATGTTGAAGTCCAGGTCCGCCACCTTGGCGAGCCGGTCGCGCAGGCGGTGGACCGCGCGCTCCAGCAGCAGCTCCTCGGAGCCGTGGATCAGGTAGACGGGCTTGAGATCGGACAGGTCCGCGGTAGCCAACTCGCTCCTGACTGGGATGGACGTCGCCGGCAGTGAGGCACGGCCGCGAGGCAGCGTCGATTGTCGCACAGGCGGCGAGCCGCGGGCCACGACCGGCGGAGGCGATCTGCCACCCGTCCCCGGAGGCGCGCACGGTAAGATCGCCCTCCTGGTCGGTGCGCCGCACACTCACTCCCGCGCCCGCGAGAACGCGCAGCGCCTGGGCGTGCGGGTGGCCGAACCGGTTGCCCGCGCCCACGCTGATGAGGGCGGCGCTCGGACGCCAGACGCCGATCAGGGATTCGAGGGTGCCGTTGACGCTGCCGTGGTGGGCCACCTTCACGACATCGACCCGCCGTTCCAGCCGACGCGCGGCGCCCTCCTGCGCGCGGGACTCCGCATCGCCCAGCAGCAGGACGGACACCCCCGCTCTCTGCGCAAGCAGCACCACGCTGGTGTCGTTGGTCTCGAGGCGGCGCTCGCCGCCGGCCGGCCACAGGACGCTGACCTTCCACGATCCGACGCTCCACGACATCCCGGCCCGCAGCCGCTCGAGTGTGGCACCCGCTGCAGCATTCATGACCTCACCCGTCGCCTCCGCCGGAAACGCATCGGGCACGTCCGGAACGCCCACCCAGCCGACCCGCACCGCGCCGACGAGTCCCGAGACGCCGCCGGTGTGGTCCTCGTGCGCGTGCGTGAGCACCAGGCAGTCCAGGCGACGCACGCCTGAGCGCGCGAGGGCTCGGCGCAGGGTGAGTTCGTCCGGACCGCAATCCACGAGCATGGCCGACGCCCCGTCCTGGACGAGGATCGCGTCGCCCTGTCCCACGTCCAGAACCACGATCCGGGGTCCGCTGCCCTGCGGGACCAGCAGCGCGAGAGCCAGCGCGGCCGAAATGAGGGAGGCGCCGGCCCGCACGCGCCAGACCCGTCGCGGTCGCGGCCAGCGCAGCCACAGCACGACGCCCACCGACACCCAGAACCCGGCGACCAGCGGTCCCAGGCCCTCGACCGGCAACGCCGTCACCCCGGTCGCGGCCAGCCGGCCTGCAAGCTGCGCCGCGAACCCGGCCGGCACGGTGGACATGCCGAGCAGCCCTTGCCCGAGCGGCGCCCAGACGGGAAGCGACGCCGCGCCCAGAACGCACAGGACGACGGCCGCCTCGACAAAGGGCGCGATGAGGACCGTCGACAGAGGCGCCAGCGGGGTGAACACGCCGAAGAGCGTGGCCGCCAACGGGGCTATCGACAGCTGGACCGCGACCGTGGCCGCCACGGTGCGTGCGAGCCGCCGGGAGCGTCTCGGGAGCAGGACGCCCACCCACCGACCGGCGAGACCGCCGAAGAGGGCAATCCCGGCCGCGGCCGACATGCCGATCCAGAGCGCGACGTCCCCGGCTGCCGGCGGGTCCATCGCCACGAGGGCCATGGCGCCGATCGCGGCCCCGCCGATCGCGCTGCGGCGCCTGCCGCCGAGCGCGGAAACCAGGGAGAGACAGGTCACGATCGCCGCCCGCACCACGGAGAGCCGAAGTCCGCTGGCGAGGCAGAAAGCCGCCGCGGCGGCCACGGAACCCAGCGCCGGCAGCGGACGGCGGAGGTTGGCGAGGCGCAGGGCCCACGCCGAGAGAGCCGCCACAAGAGCCAGATGTATGCCCGAGGCCGTCATGAGGTGCGCCACGCCGATCGCGCGGAAGGCGTCCTCGTGCTGCGTGTCGCGCCTGCCGAACGCCGCCGAGCCGGCAACGGCGGCCCCGGGTCCGCCCGCGCGATCCAGCAGCGAGAGACACCTCGCCCGCAGCGCCCCCGCGACTCCGATGAGACCCGGCTCCCAGCCGAGCGCCCGCGCTCGCCACAGCCTCGCGCCGCCGGCCTCACCTCGCAGGAACGCGTCCCGGGACCAGGCGGCGTCCTTCGTCAGGGCACGCATGCGAGCCGAGAAGACGACCCTCTGGCCGTACAGCGGGCTGGGGCAGCCCTCGGGCCAGTCGATGACGAAGCGCCCGGAAGCGGGTCCTTCCCGAAGCGCCACGGCGACGCGCAGTCCGCTCATGCCCTCGCGCGGATCCGCGATGACGACGCCTGTCCAGTCGCAGGGGCCGGCCGCCTCCGCGAGCCGACCCTGCTCCAGCACCCAACTTCCGTGCATCAACGCGGTCGCGAGACCCAGCGCCAGCGCCAGGGAGCAACCGCCGAGGAACGACCTGCGTCCCCGCGAGAGCCCCAAGGAGGCGAGCCCGGCGATGCCCGCGACCGCCACACCGACCCACCCCATCGCGCGCGCGGGGCCACCCAGGTAGCCCGACCAGCAGGCCGCGCTGCCCGCGACCGAGCCCGCCCACAGCGCCACGGCGGCCCAGACCAGCGGCGAGACCGACGGCCGAGCGGGCCCGGGCGTCCTGTCCCGAGCCGGAACCACGCTCTCGAAGAGGGTCACCGAGCGGTGACCATGTCTTTGAGACTCTCGAAGCGCTTGGCGCCGATCCCCGGAACGCGCATGAGATCCTCGGGCGACCGGAAGGGGCCGTTCTCCGTGCGATCCGCCACTATCTTGGCTGCGGTGGCGGGACCCACACCCGGCAGCACATCCAGCTGGGCCGGCGTGGCGGTGTTGAGATCGACCGTCCCGCCAGCCGCACCGGCTCCACCGGCTGCGCCCGGCCCGGCGCCGACCGGCTGACCGGCTGCCGTCGCCTTCGTGCCGCGAACGGGGACCACGAGCTGCTCGCCGTCGGCGACCTGCCTGGCGAGGTTGATCCCGGACTGGTCGGCGCTGCCGAGGGCTCCGCCGGCTGCGACCACGGCGTCCGTCGCGCGGGCACCCGACGGCAGCACGTAGACGCCCGGGTGTCTCACCGCGCCCACGACGTGGACGGTCACCGACGCCGGCGAGGCCGGCAGCGACGAATCCCCCTCCGTCTGCTGTGTCGCGTCCTCTTCGGCGAGGACTGGGGCGGTCGCGCCGTCGACCCCTTCCCCGCCCGGAGCGCCGCCCCACCACCAGACCGCTACGCCGACCAGCACGATCGCCAGAACCAGCGCAGCACCTCTGGCCGCGGCCGGCATCCCGTCAAGCCCCGCCCTGCAGGCGAGTTCCTCCATCCATTCCCGCAGCTCCTGACGCAAGAGACGCCCCCTCCGCATCGGGCGGAGGGGGCGTCCGTCTGCTCTGGATCACAGCGGGAGCCTACACGGCGATCCTGACCGGTTCCT
This sequence comes from uncultured Coriobacteriia bacterium, assembly GCA_963695385.1. Taxonomy (GTDB): domain Bacteria; phylum Actinomycetota; class Coriobacteriia; order Anaerosomatales; family PALSA-660; genus JANYAK01. The sequence continues at coordinate 466,627 of OY968780.1, read as the reverse complement.
TACCCCGGCCCCGGAAGCCGCGCTACGACCTGGACGCTACGGAAGCGTTCCCTGCGGGTGACAGTTCATGCACAAGTTGTCCCCGGTCTCGACCAGGAGGTTCTGATTCGCCCCCTGATGCGGGAAGGACAGATACGGCGGGTTGTAGGTCGCCGTCGTGTCGCGGTCGAACGGTACGGCGGCTGCAGGGACCCCGGTGGCATCGTGACCACCCACGTCGCGGGCGTCCTCGTGGCATTGCTGACAGATCGGCTTGTGATCTCCCTGCAGCACGGTCCGCGTGTTCTCCGAGTCCCCGCGAGGCATGACGTATCCGCCGTTGGAGAACCCGAGACCCCGGCCGGCGATACCCGTTCCGCCGGGGCCGTTGGGCGGATCGGCCCATATCACGGTGACCGTCGAATCGGGGTCGGTCTCCGGCCGTATCGTCGCGAGGCGGCCATACCAGAACATGCCCAGCGGATCTGAGGCAGCACTCTCCGCCGTCTCGAGCGGGTGGTTCGTGTACGTCGCATCTATGCTTCCGTGCGTGTCGTGGCACGAGGAACACCATTCCACTCCGTACGTGGTGAACGTCCCCCGCGGCTTGCCTCCGACATCGTCGCGCAGCAGCGCGTTCGTGATGTGCGGAGTATCGGTGGCCTCCAGGTTCGGGACCTTCCTGTCGCGATAGAAGGGCCGCATCGCAGTGACGCGGTGGACGGTGTGGCAGCTCGTGCAAGTCAACACCGACGGCAGGTCCTGACTGGCACCGGGCACGTGGGTCGTGGTGTCGATCGAATGGGACGAGACGACCGAACCGTCAGGGATGGCGCTATAGACGCCCTGAGCCCCCGTGTCGTCGTGACAGGTGAAGCACGTCCCCTGGATGGTCGCCGAAGGCAGAAGCAGGGTCGACTGCGCGGCGGCTTGGTGGACCATGTGGCACATTCGGCACTTGCTCGTGTCGGAGCGGTAGTATCCGTGAGGTCCGACTCCGGCAAGGGGTCCGCCATCGGGACCGTGGGTGGCCTCGCTGCCGCCCTCCCCTCCCACATGGCAGTCTACGCAGACGTAGGCGTAGGGCGGGCGCCCGGTCACCGGTTCCGCAGAACTCTCCCGGCTGTCGAGGTGGTACTCCTCATAGGCGAACGCGTTTGAGACGAAGAGGAGGAAGAAGATCGTGGAGGCGACGGCGAGAAGCAGGGCGCGCGACAAAACCACGCGGCCCGAAGCCACATCCAAAGCCCGCCCAAGGCGCACCTATGGCCCTCCCATGAAGGTCAACTTGCTGCATTAACAGAGTACCGCCTGAACAGCAGCGAGGGAAGGCTATCCACCCTTGTCGCCCTACGATGCGACCGCCGGTAGGGTCACGAAACGACCACGCTGACCAGCCGTCCCGGCACAACCACGACCTTACTGACCGTACGTCCGTTCGTGTGCGCCGTCACATTTGGAAGTGCCATGGTCGCGGCGATGATGTCCGCCTCCGAGGCGTCGACGGCGATCCGAAGGCGGTCCCTCACCTTGCCGTTGACCTGGACGGGCAGCTCCATCTCGTCGGCTACCACGGCTGACGGGTCGAACACCGGCCACGTCTGCCGATGCACAGTCCCCTCGCCGGTCAGCACGGTCTGCCAGAGCTCCTCGGCCATGTGCGGGGCGATCGGGGCGAGGAGGCGCGTCAGCGTGCCGGCGGCCTCCCTCAGAAGCGCGAGATCGCGGGACCCCGCGGGCACGTCGCGGCGGTAGTCGTTGCCCGCGTTGACGTATTCCATGATCGCGGAGATCGCGGTGTTGAACTGGAAGCGCTCGATGTCGTCGGTCGCCTTGCGGATCGAGAGGTGCATCGCACGGCGAAGCGCGGCCTCGGCCGGTCCGGGATTGGCTTCCGCTGGGGGCGCGTCCCCGGCCTCTGCGGGCGCCCCGGCAGCAGTCTCGGCGGCGATCTCGCACACCAGGCGCCACGCGCGACCCAGGAAGCGGTACATGCCCTCGAGCCCGTCGTAGCTCCAGTCGAGGTCCTTGTCGGGCGGGGCCATGAACAGGATGTAGGCGCGCAGGGCGTCGGCCCCGTACCGGGCGATCATGTCCTCTGGAGCCACCACGTTGCCGCGCGACTTGGACATGGTCGCGCCGTCGAGTTTGACCATGCCCTGGGTGAGCAGGTTCGTGAACGGCTCCCCGAAGCCCACCAGGCCCATGTCCCGGAACACCTTCGTGAAGAACCGGGAGTAGAGCAGGTGCAGGATCGCGTGCTCGATACCGCCGATGTATTGGTCGACCGGCATCCAGTAGCCGGTCTTGGCCGGATCCCAGATCTCGGAGTCGTTGCGCGCGTCGCAATAGCGCAGGTAGTACCAGGAGGAACACGTGAACGTATCCATCGTGTCCGTCTCGCGCCGGGCAGGACCGCCGCAGCGCGGGCACGTCGTCTCGTAGAATTCCGGATGGTCCGCCAGGGTCTCGCCCTTGGTCACGTCCACGTCCATCGGCAGGATGACTGGCAGCTGGTCCTCGGGAACCGGCACGAGGCCGCAGACCGGACAGTGGATGGCCGGGATGGGGTTTCCCCAGTAGCGCTGCCGCGAGATGAGCCAGTCCCTCAGCCGGAAGTTGATCGAGTACCGGCCCACGCCGCGAGCCGAGAGCCACTCGGTGACCGCCTTCATGCCGGCCGAGTCCTTGCCGCCGGGCATGCCGGTGAACTCGCCGGAGCGCACCATGACGCCGGGGCCTTCGTAGGGCGCCGGCAAGTCCACGTCCGGGCTCGCACCGGCGGTCCCCAGCTCGGCCACGAGCGGATCGTCGAGGGCCAGGACGGCCGGCGGGACCGGCAGGCCGTACTGGCGCGCGAACTCGAAGTCGCGCTGGTCTCCGCCGGGCACGGCCATGACCGCGCCCGTGCCGTACTCGATCAGCACGTAGTCGCTGACCCACACCGGCACCTTCTCGCCGTTGACCGGGTTGACGACATGACGCCCGGTGAACGCCCCGTTCTTGACCCGCTCCCCCATGGCCCGCTCGACCGAGGTCTCCCTGGCAGCCGCCTCCACGACGCGCATGACGTCCGCCTCGAAAGGCGTCCCGTCGACGAGCTCGTGCACCAGCGGATGCTCCGGGGCGAGCAGGAAGAAGGAGCAGCCGAACAGGGTGTCCGGACGGGTGGTGAAGACTGTGATGACACGGTCCGTCGGCTCGCCGGCCGCGTCGCAGAGCGTGAAGTCGACCTCGGCGCCCTCGCTGCGGCCGATCCAGTTCGCCTGCATCGCCTTGACCCGCTCGGGCCACCCGTCCAGCCCATCGAGGTCGTCGAGCAGTTCCTGCGCGTAGTCGGTGATCTTGAGGAACCACTGCTCCAGCTCGCGCTTCTCGACCGAGGATTTGCAGCGCCAGCAGACCCCGTCTCCGACCACCTGCTCGTTGGCCAGGACGGTCTTGCAGTCGGGACACCAGTTCACCGGAGAGGACTTGCGCTCCACCAGGCCGCGCTCCCAGAACTTCAGGAAGCTCCACTGGCCCCAGCGGTAGTAGTCGACGTCGCACGTCTTGACGGTGCGGTCCCAGTCGTAGGAGAAGCCCATCCGCCGGAACGACGCGGCCTGCGTCTCGATGTTGGCGTGTGTCCAGGTCGACGGGATGCGACCCGGACTTGATGGCCGCGTTCTCCGCCGGAAGACCGAATGCGTCCCAGCCGATCGGATGCAGCACGTTGAAGCCGCGCATCGTCGAGTATCGCGCCACGACGTCGCCGATCGAGTAGTTGCGCACGTGACCCATGTGGATGTCGCCGGATGGGTACGGGAACATCTCCAGGACGTACTTCTTGGGACGCGACGGGTCTTCGGACACCGAGTCCTGCCGGGAGTCGGCCCAGACCTTCTGCCACTTGGGTTCGATGGCGAGCGGATCGTACTTGGGGATCACGGCGGAGAGACCTCCATGCGGTGGCCGGGATGCATCGACACGCATGATAGCCGAACCACCCGATCAGGGTGGAGGCGCCCCGGGGGACTACACCGGCTCAGGCGACGTGCTTCTCGAACCAGTCGTTGGTGAGCCGGACCACGGCGTCCATCTTCCCGCGCTCCTCGAAAAGGTGGCTCGCCCCCGGGACGATCTCAAGGCGCTTCGTTCGCGCGCCGAGCAGCCCGAGGGCGTTCTCGTTGAGCCCTATGACGGTCGTGTCCAGTCCTCCGACGATCAACAACGTGGGGACCCGGACCGCCGGGAGGACGGCGCGAGCCAGATCGGGTCGCCCTCCCCGCGAGACCACGGCGCGCACCCGGTCCTGGAGCCGCGCGGCCGCGCCCATGGCGGCGGCGGCGCCCGTGCTGGCGCCGAAGATGCCCAGCGGCAGGCCGACGGCCCCCGGCCGGAGCGCCAACCACTCGATGGCCGTGACCAGACGCTCGGTCAGCAGGTCCACATCGAAGCGGTTGGCGTACATGACGTCCTCCTCGGGCGTCAGGAGATCGAACAGGAGGGTGCCGAAGGTGCCGGATGACCTGAGAGCGGCGGCCACCTCCCGATTGCGGGGACTGCGGCGGCTCGACCCGGAGCCGTGCGCGAACACGATGATGCCGCGCGCCGACGACGGGACCTCCAGGTCGGCGGGCAACTGAGTGCCTTCCGCTCCGATGTAGAGCGTCTCAGACGCAGGGACATCCCTGTCGTCCCGCGATCTCATCTTCCGAACCGGCCCGTCACGGATGCGCTGGCGAGAAGATGTCCCTCCATGGCCAGGCTCACGTCCTTCCAGGTGGAATCCCTCGACATCTTGGGGAAGTCCACGTCCAGGGCGTACACGGTCGTCTCGTAGTCGTGCTGCCCCGATCCGCGCGGAGGCTGTGGTCCGCCGTAGCCGAGAGTGCCGAAGGTGTTGACCAACTCCGTCGCGCCGACCGGCAGACGCCGTCCGCCCGACGCCCCATCGGCCAGGGAACGGATGCCTGCGGGGATGTCCACGACCAGCCAGTGGACCCACTTGTTGGCCGCCGGGTGCCGGTCGATCATCGTGACGGCGAAGGATCCTGTGCGATCGGGAACCTCCGACCACACCAGCGGAACCGACACGTTGACGCCTCCGGGCACGCCGGTGTTGGCGTATCGCGCGGGCATGGTCGAGCCGTTCGCGTATCCGGGGGAAATGACCTGCATCCTTCGTCCCTTCTCGACCCTGCTACGTCACAGGCGCGGCGTCACGGCGTGTTGGGCGCGAGCTTCTCGATGGTCTCGACCGTCATCTCGGGGCCGGACATGCGTATGGAGGCGCCCGTCTTCATCCGCCCTGTGGCGCTCGCGTACGAGCCGTCGAGAGCCGCGATCTCTGCCTCCGTGACCTTGCCGGGCAGAAGCACGACCACGACTTTCCCAGAAGCATCGGCGTCCGGGGCGGCGTCCACGAGAGTCCAGAACCCGCCTTCGAGGTCGCTGTGCACAACCCACCCGCGAGCGACGGCCGTGCCGTCCGCCCGCTTGTCGAGGCCGGGCCGTGGCACGAGGCCCCCTCCGCCGGCGCCTCCGGGAGTGGGAACGGGCTGGATCGGAGACGACGGCACCGCGCACGCACCGAGGGCCACCGACACCAGCAGGACCATGGCGGCTGTCTTGGCGCGTGTGGGCATGAGGCGTCTCCTTGTTACGGCAATGGTAACGCGACCGGACCCGCGTGAGGAATCCTGAAGCGTACTGCGTTCGTTCCCCACCGAGGGCACCGCACACCAGACTTCTACGTCCACGAGCGGTCCCTGGGAATCCATCTGCCAGGCGCCGAGCCATCTAGAGGCGGATCGAGCAAGGCCTCGGCGATTTCTATCCCATCCGCGATCGCCCGCGCACCCCGGCCAGCAGAGGGCCGCCGCGGACCTGATCGACGCAGCTATCGAGAAGGCGTACGCGGCGCTGTAGGCGTTCGTGCACCGTTCTTGGGCATCCCCCCCGCGAATCCTCTCCGCGTACGACGGAGTCGCCGTTTGTGAACCTCGTCCCGGCGCACGGGCCGGCATCGACGTCGCGCGGTACGCGCGATGGGTTGGGTACCAGGGTCCTAGGAAACTGCCGCCCCGGGTCCCGGAGGTCCCTTGGCCCCTGAGTGCCGGTCGCGCCCTGGATACTCGGTCACTCCAGATCCTGGCGCCTTGGGGGGCGACTCTACCGGCTCGGCTACACGGGTGAAGGTCGGAAGCGTATCGTCTTGCGGGGAAGCCGGCGTACGCGGTTCCGCACAAACGTTGTGGGACAGATGCAAGTGAACGGACAACCGTGATCCTCCCTAAAGACCGCGACCCCCGCTTCATCACCATCCGCCGCGGGGGGACGCTCACGGACTCAGACCATCGGCTCCTGGCCTTGTGGGCGGCCGTTTGCGCGGAGCATGTTCTGCACCTCTTCGAGTTGGTGCAGCCTTCGGACCCGCGACCTCGCCGGACGATCGAGAGTGCTCGGGCGTGGGCGCGAGGCGAAGTCACGATGTCTCAGGCCCGCGCGGCGGCTGGCGCCAACGCTGCGGCAAGAGGGCTGAGCGGAGCCGCTCGGCACGCCGCATATGCGGCCGGCCAGGCGGTAGCGGTGTCGCATGTCGCGGCACACGAGCTCGGTGCTGCGGCCTACGCGATCAAGGCCGCCCGTGCGGCCGCGCCTGATGGCCAGGACGAGAATGCCGGTCGGCTTGAGTGTCTGTGGCAACGCGAGCAGCTGCCGGAGGCGATTCGCGACCTTGTCTTGGACGACCAGCGGTTGCGAAACGATATCTGTTGGTCAGTGTTCGACTGCTGACGAGTCGTCAGCGTGTGTCGGCCCTGTACAACAATCGCTTCAACCTGCCCTCAGTTGTTCCATACTGGACACGCTGGGCTCGCGGGTCAGGGGAAACACGTTGGCGCGACGAGCGTCAGCGGTGCCGACTGCGACGCAAGAGGGGGTGACCTTGAACGAGCAGCGCGTGTTCGCCATGCAGTTTGCGAAGGTGTACCCGCTCTACCTGCAGAAGGCGGAGCGGAAGGGCCGTACGAAGGAGGAAGTCGACCAAGTCATCTCCTGGTTGACGGGGTACGACTCTCCGGGTCTGCAGCGGCAGGTCGAACAGCAGGTCAACTTTGCAGCCTTCTTCGGTCAGGCCCCGGCCTTCAATCCGAATGCCTCCCTCATCAAGGGCGTGGTGTGTGGTGTGAGGGTCGAAGACGTCGATGATCCGCTGATGCAGAAGATCCGCTATCTGGACAAGTTGATCGACGAGCTCGCGAAGGGGAGAGCGATCGAGAAGATCCTGCGCCGGCAGAGTGCGTGATTCCGGGCGACCCCGGCGACTCTACGCATGTGCCGCGCATCCGCGTCAGCTCGGTCCAATCTCATCCCTCACGTCGCCAGAGACCTTCGCAACACGGCACTACGACTGGGCAGCTGTGGGTGAAGTAGCGCGCTAGCATCACGTTGGCTTGAGTCCCGTTCTCCGTTGATTCCGCTGCCGCCTTGATCATCCTGTGGTGCTCCTCAGCCCGAACCGGCGTGCCATGCCACCCGGTTCGGGAGGCGCTCGATGCGCCATCCCCCCGCAGCTTCTCAGAGCCTCACCGCCGGTTCAGGCTCAGGCGCACGTGCGGCGCGCCCACGTCGGCACACCCACTCGACACTCTGCTAGGCGATCTTGCGGCGGTACGTCGCCATGGCGAAGACGTACGCGACGATGAGGATGCCGACACACCAGGCAAGGGCGATCCAGATGTCGGTGCCGACCGGCTGCTGTGTGAACAGGTCGCGGATCGCATTGACGATCGATGTCACCGGCTGGTGCTCGGCGAAAACGCGCACCGGGCCGGCCATGGTGGCGGTGGGCACGAATGCCGAGCTGATGAACGGCAGGAAGATGAGCGGGTAGGCAAACGCGCCCGCGCCGTCCACGGTCTTCGCGGAGAGACCGGCGATCACGGCGAGCCACGTCACCGCCAGCGTGAACAGGATCAGGATGCCGGCGACCGCGAGCCACGCCGGCACTCCCGCTCCCGAGCGGAAGCCCATGAGAAGAGCGACGAGCACGACGATCACGACCGAGGTCATATTGGCGACCAGCGACGTCAGCACGTGCGCCCACAGCACGGACGACCGTGCGATCGGCATCGACTGGAATCGCCCGAAGATGCCGCTCTGCATGTCCATGAAGAGCCGGTATGCGGTGTAGGAGACACCCGACGCGATCGTTATGAGCAGGATGCCGGGCAGCAGGTAGTTCACATACGAATCCGTCCCTGAGTCGATCGCGCCGCCGAACACGTACACGAACAGCAGCATGAAGGCGATCGGCATGATCGCGGTCGTGATGATGGTGTCCAGGCTGCGCGTGATGTGCTTCAGGGATCGTCCCGTCAAGATGGCGGTGTCGCCGAAGAAGTGCGTGTTCATCGTTGTTCCTTACTCGTCGGTGCCGACGCTGCGTCACTACCGGCGTAGCCGTCCTTGCGGTCGTCACCGACGATGGCAAGGAAGACGTCCTCGAGGGTCGGCTGCTTCTCGACGTATTCGACCTTGGCGGGCGGGAGCAGTTGCTTGAGCTCGGCGAGGGTGCCGTTGACGATGATCCGACCCCGGTGAAGGATCGCGATCCGGTCGGCGAGGTGTTCGGCCTCGTCCAGATCCTGTGTCGTGAGCAGCACCGTCGTCCCGCGCCCGGCAAGTCCTTTGACGGTCTGCCACACCTCAAGACGCGCCTGGGGATCGAGCCCGGTCGTCGGCTCGTCGAGGAAGATGACCGGCGGATTACCGATGAGGCTCATCGCGATGTCGAGGCGGCGGCGCATGCCACCCGAATACGTCGCGACCTTCCGCGCGGCCGCGTCTGTCAGCGAGAAACGATCGAGCAGGCCGTCCGCGATCGTTCCCGGGTCCTTGAGGTGCCGCAATCGAGCGACCAGCACGAGGTTCTCACGCCCGCTGAGGATCTCGTCGACGGCCGCGAACTGTCCTGTGAGGCTGATGGAACGCCGCACGTCGGCGGCCTGCGTGCCGACATCGAAGCCGTTCACGCCCGCGCTCCCTGCATCGGCCTTGAGCAGCGTGGACAGGATGTTGATGACCGTGGTCTTGCCTGCCCCGTTGGAGCCGAGCAGCGCGAAGATGCTGCTCCGCGCTACGTCGAAGTCCACGTCACGCAGCACGTTCAGTTCCCTGTACGACTTCTGCAGACCCTTCACCCGGATAGCTGCATCCGTAGTCACTGCTGCTCGCCTCGCACGGCGTCCTCGATCGACGCGATCAGGCGCGCGCGTTCCTTGTCGATCCACTGGGTGCCGCTGTAAGCCCGCGCAAACGCCTCGGCGAACTCGACCGGGTCTTCACCGACGATTGCACGCACCGGGGTGTCGTCTGCGACTGCGCGCTCCCAGAGCTCGACGAAGTCACCCATCATCGTGATGAGGGTTTCTCCGTCCGTGAAGCCCCCGTAGCACATGAAGTACCGCTGGAACGCCTTGGCGGCTGTGCCGTACGGCTCGGGAAGCGCCTCGATGCGTGCCTTGTACTGCCTGTACTGCTTCTTCTGCTCGAGTGACCCCGTGAGGGTCTCGATCCAGGTGGCCATGATCACTCCTCTACTGGGTGAAGTTGTTCGATACGTCCCGCGAGGAAGCCCCAGGTTTGCCAGAACTCCTCGAGGTACGCCTGTCCCTGTGCGTTGAGCGAGTACACCTTGCGCGGCGGCCCCTTCTCGGAGGGGTGCTTCTCCACGTCGGCTAGGCCTCGTTGCTCGATACGGACGAGGATCGCGTAGACGGTGCCCTCGGCGATGTCGGCGAAGCCCATCTCCCGCAACCGCGCGGTGATGTCGTAGCCGTACGCAGGCCGGCCGGACAGAATCGCGAGGACGATGCCCTCTAGCGTTCCCTTGAGCATCTCCGTCATCTGCTTGCCCACGGAACACCTCCCGTACTACCTAGTGCTAGTGACTACTCGTACATAGTAACACTTAGTAGTGGCGGCGCAAGTCCCTAGAGAACACAGGGATCTCGGTCTGATGTCCATCGACAGCATCTCGCCAACAATCGAGCAGGTCCGTCCACTCTACCGTTGGGCTTTCCAAGACAGCCGTCGGGCAGGGGGCTCCCGCCCCATTCCGCAGCTATTCCGCAGACCTTCCGCAGACATCTGTCCCTTTTCGGCCCCTCGACCGTTCGTCGCCCTACCCCGCCCCAAGCCATACACGCAGGTAGGGCTCGGTTCTCACCGAGCCCTACCGTCTCACTCCTTTGGTGGAGCCAAGGGGGATCGAACTCGTCCGCGGCCGAATCCGAGGGTATCGTGAGATCGCAGCGAGGGCCGTCTAGAAGCATGTTCTCGCAGGTCAGAGGCGGTGATTTGTCTCAACAGGCGGCCTGCGGTCTCGTGGCGTCTCAGGCCGTTTCAACGCGGTTTGAATTCATTTCGCAGACTTTCCGCAGACTTCGTGGAAGCGGAAACGCGACCACAGACGCGACGCTCCCCTCGTCGACGAGGAGCTTCACGTAGGTCAGCTAGTCGGTGGGATAGACAACGTCGGCCCGAAGGGCCTCGGCACCAAAGCGCATTGCGGCCAGAACAGAATCGCGAGTGAGCCGCGGGTGCTCGTCGAGCACCCGCTCGACGGTCGCGCCGGCGCCGAGTTCCTCAAGTATCTCTTCCACGGTCACGCGCGTACCCGCGACCACTGGCTTGCCCATCATGACGCGCGGATCCGCCTGAATCAGCTGCACGGCCACAGCGACCACCTCCAACCGCATCCGCTACCACCGTCTGTTGTCGCTGGTCAGGCGTTGCCAGCGACCCATTCGTTCATGTGTGCGAGGAGTTCCGTGGTGGGAACTCGCTCGATGTCGCGTTTCGAGTAGCCCAAGACGGACAGCCGGTCGAAATCCCAAGCCATGAAGTCAAGGAAGGCGCCCCATATCAGGGACGGTCCCGGTAGGTCACACCCGGCATCGCTGCACAGCCAATCGCGCACCACTGCGACGATCTCTTCGGGCTCGTCTGCGTGCGCACCGAGGTCAGTGCCGGCCAAGTCCGAAATGGAGGCTTGGTACCTGTAGCGCTCCCGGTCCAGTATCAGGCACCGCTTCTCGCGGCATTCATTGTCACTGAACAGGCGACAGCCGATGTCGAGGCCAAGCTCGAACGGCATGTTCAGTCGAAACAGCTCGCCGACGTTCTGCGCTTCCATTCTCGACAGATCGTGAATCGCGTACTTCGAGTCGCGAATCAGCTCCACGATCTTGTTGAGGCGCAACTCCCCGGAATCGCGACGTTCGAGAGCCAACCGCGGGTTCAAACCCGCAAAGACCAGACAGAAGAGCAGCGGTCGAAGAAGCGGCTTGAACTGATTATCGTACGGGCAGTTGACGAAGACGCCTTGCTCGAAGCCAGCGCCCACGCGCGCCTACTTCTTGTCGCGAGGAGGGCAGGGATCGGTGCCGTAGCTCTTGCGATCCCGAATCGTGCCGTCCGCCTTGTGTATGAAGAGCTCGCCGCTGTTCTTCTTGGCAACGTTGCGGGCGAATTGGACGGCCTCATTCTGCGTGTTGAAGACCTTGGTGATCTTGGCCGCGCCCTGCTTTCGGACCGCCCAACCGCCATCCTTCGGAACCACATGCTGGTTGCTCTTCGCCATGCTCGTACCTCCTGCAGCCAGCATACACCCAAGGTTGTTCGGCTTCAGTCGCAATATGCCGACTCGCCACGCTTCGGACCCGAGCCTACCTCACCGTCACGTAGCTGTAGCCCTTCGAGCACTTCGCTGCGTGCGCGCCATCGGCCAGTGCGTACGCGCGCAGCTTCCATCTGCCACTCTCGGTGAGTCGAAGCGCCCTGGAGCACCCTCTCTTGAGCAGTCTGCCTCGCGCCGTCCGCTCGATGCGTGTCAGCCCGCAACCGGCTCCGTGTGACGGCAATGCGGGTATCCGTTGCAGCCCCAGAACTGACTCCCCGCGTTGGGCCCACGCTTCGCTTGGCGAAGCACAAGGTTGTTGCCGCAGCGCGGACAGAGACGGGCAGCACTCGCGGCAGCCGGCGCGGCCATCGTGGGCCGTGTCTGCAATCCGCCGATGAGCCGGACGAGATCGCTGCCGTCGACCAGCTCGATGCGCTGGGCCGCGGCGAAGCCGGCCGCCTCCGTCGTGAACACCCCCGACGTCACGACTATGGCGCCGGTGGCTCCGTGCGCGGCGACAAGGCCGAGCATCTCCCGAATCACCTTGACGCCGACCTTGTAGACCTTCCAGTGCTTGCACTGCACCAAGTAGGTCTCGCCGGCGCGCTTGATGGTGAGATCAATACCGCCGTCCGTGCCCTTGCCTGAGTTCTCGAAGACAGTGAAGCCCTGTCGCCGATACGCCTCGCCCAGCAGTTCCTCGAACTGCTTCCACGGCAAGTCGCGAATCGACTCGATTCCGCTCTGGCGGTCGAGCATCCGGCTCTTACGAGCCGATCGGACTACTGACACCAGGGAGGGAGCTACGAAGATGATCGTCATCCACGCAGCCTGAGAGACCGCGCGGGCGAACACGCCAGACATGGTCTTCGCGTCCGGCCACCATATCGGGAACCCGAAGCGGAGCACCACGTACAGGACCATGCCGAAGACGATGCTGACCCACCAAGGCATGTCGGGCAGCAGGTCGAGCAGCTCCTCCCCTGAGTCCTTGCGTCGACGTGCCATCTACCCTCCATCTGGTCGCGCGAACGTCCTTGGGATGACTCGCGAGCGAAGCGAGTTGATCCCGTTGTTAGCCGCTCTCGCCCACTCGCTTGGTCACGACGTACGGGTTGCCTGACTGATCGAACACGAACTGAACACTCTTTAGGCTGTACAACCCGCAACCGTGGAGCACAACGGCGTCGAGATCGAACAAGGCGACATTGTGGCCGTCGCCCACGGCACTCCCGTACGCGACACCGTCAAACCCACCCGACTTGAACAGCTCCGCGATGATCTGGGTGGGGACGTAGTCCGCGGAATCGTCGCTCGCCGTTACCGGCCTTGAGAACGCCCGGTCCACGTCACACCATACGTTGTCATCCCAATACTCCTCGGCCGTCGCGTAGCCCCAATCCCAATGGAACTCACCGTGGACGGTGCAGTTGACCACGCGAAGATCACGCACTGGTTTGAACTGGCCGGCCGAGATCCCGGCCTCAATCCAAGGGCGAACCTCCGCCAACGCCGTATCCCGGTGACTCGCCAAGTACAGATGCGGGATGCCTTTGGGATTGGCACGGCCCTCTACGGCTCGGTTGGGTAGAGGCTTCATTCGCCCTGGTGGAAAGGGTACCGGCTCCTCAAATGAGTAGTCGTCTTCCTCACGAGTCTGCCAGTCATGGCCCACTTGCGCTCGCCAAAGCAGGGATCCCTCTGCCAGAACCTCGACCTTGTCACTCGCCTGCGCCAGCAACGCTGCGAGAAAGCGCTCGGTGCCCGCATCGCGTACATAGCGGGAATGGTGAGAAACGGCTCGGGCGAAAGATCGATACGCATCCTCTGACTCGAACGCTGACAAGTAGAGCTCCCCTCCGGCGATGCGGCCAACATTGTTGGTTGGGCAGGCGCACGACGGCCTCAGATGTTGTGCTGTGGCCAAAGCTCCTCGATCTTCCGGTAGTTCGAGAGGATCACCCAGTTCTCTCGACCTATTGCATCCTTCAACGGCTTCGGGGCCACGGCCATGTCCTCGTACGTGTCGACACACACGAAGGCGACATCGTCGAGTCCGAAGTTGACATCTCCCGCGACTCGCCACTCCCGTTCGTGCGTGTAGTCGACAGGGGGCCGACCGCCCCAGTCATCCTTCAGGTACTTCGCTGGCGCGTAGCTGGGCGCGAACGGTGTGACGAACGAGTACATGGTTGGGACGATTGCCGACTTGGCCAACTGGTCCCTCAGTAGGTCCTGGCGCATGTAGATCGCCGGACCGCCCCCTTGTGAGAACACGAATGACTTCTTGAAGCCAATTCCAAACGAGGAGTAGCGCTCAGCGTGCCCAAGGAGACTGGGCCAAGTGCACTCCGTGAAGCACGCGGCGTACTTGTTCGTCCAAGGCATCCGGGTGGACCTGATCTTCCCGTCAGCGAGCATCGTGAACAGCCTGTCCTGTGCCGACATGCCGAGTATCGCCCCGACTTCATTCGGGTGCTCCTTCACACAGAACGGCGCAGCGTCCTTCGTGAAATGCACCACGAAGTCGGAGAAATCGGACTGCGATATTGCCGCCACCTGTGCCCCCGCTCTGTCCAACGTGTTCGGCTTCAGCCGCAATATGCCGCCTCGCCGCGCTCCAAACCTGAGTCTACATGGCTGGCGGCGTATTGTCGGTCAAGGAAGCCGTTGTTAGGCCGGTCCGCTGGCGACGACCGCTACTCTGCTTCGAGTTCAACTGCGAGACGCCGCCGAATACCGGGAATCCGCGCAGATTGCCTCGCAAGCTCCTCCGCTTCCCGCAAGGCGTCCGGCGTGCTCAAGGCCCGGAGGACCTCCACCAGGGCTTGTTGGCACACCTGAAGCTCCGGACTGGTAGCGGCGAAGGAGCGCAGCGCGAACGCCAGTCGGTATCGCGCTATTAGCACGGCCATTCGGAAGCGACCAGCGTCTCGCAGCGTCTTGGCGATTTCGCCCAAGCAGTGCGAGAACTCCTGAGGCGATCCCGCCTTCCGGAGCACCTTCGCTGCGGCCAGCTGCAGGCGTAGTGCCTCACCGTACTGTCCGCGGAGCCGATAGTTCTGTCCCCATCTATACTGCGAACTCGCGGTCTTGTGGCTGCCGGGGCCATTCAGCTTGATGCGCATGTTCACTGCGCGTCTAAACGCAGAATGGGCCTCACCAAGCTTGCCGCGCAGCATCAGGATTCGCGCAAACTGGTGCGTAGTGCGGGCGATGAGCTGCTCTTGCTGCGAGCCGCGCGCTATATCCAACGCGCGCGTGGCGGTCTCCTCAGCTTCCTCGTATTCGCCGAGGGAGTATAGGGTGAAGGCCAAGCTGACCAACGTCGGAACCAATGAAGAGTCCCGCGGCCCGCAGGCCGCTTCTTTCGTCGTAAGCGCACGCCTATACATTCGAACCGCAGACCGATGGCGTCCCTGTCGCTGCATGACCTTGCCGAGGTTGGCGACGGTGTTTGCCGTTCCCTTGTGAGCGGAACCGCGAACCGCCTCCTTCATGGCAAGCGCCAGCCGAAAGTACGCTTCGGCGCTCCAGAAGCGCCCCTGGCGGCTGCGCGTGAGGCCAACCTCCGCGAAGCTGCTCGCGTAGTCCACGGGAGCCTGATGCGTGATCGCCGCCAAAGTGACTGTCCAGAGGTAGAGAAGCGGGCGGAACATCAAGAGAGCAAGAATCGACAGGCTCGCGGCCAGCAGAACCCACGCCCCCAGGACTCGACTGCCAGTCGACATCGACGTGACAGGCGCCCACAGCCAGCCCCAGAACTGGTCCCGTTGCGCCGCTCGGAGACCCCAGTACCATCCGACGAAGGCCAGTATCGAGGCCAGTCCGACGAGAAGCCTAGCAACGAAGACAAATGCACGCCAGAACGGTCTCACGGAACCCCCCTTCTCCCCAAACGAGAACTAGTTGTGACGCAAGATGAGGTGCATGACTACTCGGCCTAACAATGATTATGCGAACCCGCGTCAGAAGGTTCGTGCGGCGAGGGTGTCCGTGTATTTGAATGATACGCCCAGCTCGGCCATACGCGGCGCAGATGCGACGGTTCCGCATGACGCGCCAAGAGATCGGCTAGGCGGTTCTCATGCCGCCCCAGCTCCTCCACGATGGCCCTGCAGTGGGCGGCGGTCACTATCCGAGTGCATGGCGCCATCGCGGCCAGAGAGCGCGATCGGGCTGACTTCCGAGCGGCTCTAGCGCTTGACTGCGAGCGGCTCTCAGTCGCCGCAAGTCCCCAAGAGCAGCTCTGACGCTGGGCGTCAGTCTGTGTCCCATCTTCCCTGCTCACCGGCTTAGCCGGCGATGCGCTCTCTTCGCGTCGCCGCGTCTTGAGCGGCGACGCTTATCCTGCGTTCTCTCTTCAAGGGCTGCACTCGCCCTGCACCGCCCACCCGAGCAGTGCGACGCCGGTGATACGCGGCAAGGGCAAGGGATTCACTTGCGAGGCCAGACTTCCACGGCCATCTTCGCGAGTTCCGCCTGCCGATCCTGGATGACCTTGGGCGTCCATCGCGGCTTCGCCCCCGCTTGCGCAGTCAGTCGAAGGCTCGACTCTGCGTACTTGGGCTTCTTCTCCTTGAACGACCTGCGCCCAAGTCGTCGGTTCTCGCTCTTCTTGAGCAGCACCATGTTGCCGAGACGCTTGGAGTAGTCTGAAACGTTGTCTGCGTTGAAGCCGGGCCAATCACCCAGACTGGCATTCTGGGGTAGCACGTGTTCCAGATTGACCAGTCCCTCGTCATCGTTTGGCACAAGCTCGGGCTCGCTCTCTCCGGCAGCATGATTCTCGAGGGCGAGGAGGTAGTACCTGGCCAAGGCCGGCTTCGACACCTTGGCCTCACTGAACGCCTGCTCGAATCTCTCATCGATGGGGACCACCGGCTCCAGGATCTCGAACAGCTTGGACGCCTTGCGCACCGTCCCATCGCTGATGCGTCTTGCAGCATCGCCGTAGTACTTCTCGTAGCTGCCTCCACCAAGCCCACCGACCACCAGCCCGCGGACTGACCATCCGACGGTCTTGTTCAGCACCTTCGACAACTCCTCAGCATCGAAGTTGGCCATGGCAGCCAACCGCATAGGACGATACTGCTCGAGCCCGAATCGGTTGAGCGTCTCCACGTGCCGTCGAGCCTCAGTCCCAAGCTCCGACCAGTAGTCCATGTCGTTGCCGAGAAGGGCAAGGTACATCTTCGCAGCTTCTGCCAGTTGTCGAGCGTACTTCACTGCGTCATTGCCGGTACGGATGCGGCGCTTGATGTTCTTGTAGAGGTCGCGCTCTCTGGTCATGCCGTACATCGAAGCCCAGTGATGGCGGATGAAGGTGACGAATGCCACGCCCGACCCCTCCAAGAGCGACGCCGCATTTCCCCAGAACTGCTTCACCTCTTCTAGGCGTCCGCCACTGCATTGGAACAGGAAGTTCTTCAGGAGATCTGCGATGGTCAGGTCTTTGCCTCGGTCGTTGAGGGTCTCGAAGATGAGATACGCATCGGACTCGGAAGGCACGTGCACGACGATGACCTTGGCCTTGTCCTCCAGGAACTCGCGCCACTCGAGCAACAAGTCCAGGCGGTCCTCAGGTCTCGGCAGATCGTTGAGTTCAGACTGGAGCCTCGATGAGAGCTCGAAGAACGCTGCTCGGAGCAAACGGTGCGAATCGCACGTGGGCTCTGGTGACTTCGACTCGACGACGAGTTCCCGGTAGAAGTGGTTGTCCTGGGTGTTCAAGCTCAGGTGCGGTCTCAGCTCAAGGGTGTTGAAGTCCTCCGACGCCAAGAACACCTCGATCAGCTTGCTCGCTCGCCTTTGATCCCCGATCTCGATGAACGCATCCCGCAACGCTGCCACCAGCATCGAGATTGTCGCAAGCCGCTGCTGGCCATCGATGATTGTCAAACAGCCACGGTTCGCGGTCGTGAGAATGACTGCCCCAAGGAAGTACTCGGAGGCTCCAGCCCGGCGAGCCTCGTAGGTGTCGTCCCAGAGGTCAACTACTTGCTCGTCTTCCCAAGAATAGGATCTCTGGTAGGGGGGGACACACAAGGCAGCATCTGCCAACACTCGCGCAATCCCCTTGAACTCATATCCAATGCGAGTGTCGTCTCTACCTGCACTCGCCTGCTGTTCTCTAGCCTCGTCGACCGGCATTCGGTACGCTCCAATCGTATACGTCGGCCTTCACGCGCTCGTAGTTGGCGTCGAGTTCGGGCTGCATGAGCACGAGGGCGGCGATGCGGCGCACCATCTCGGTGACGTAGCGCGCCTCCTCGGGCTTGAGGTCGCGGCCGAGCAGCGCGCGCTCGCGATACGACAGCCACTTCTTGATGACCTGGTAGCCGCCGATGGTGTAGCGCCACACGTTCGCCGGCACGCAGCGCCAGTACGCGACGTCGTTCAGGTAGACGTCGAAGCACGTCTCGCCGAGGAGGGCGATCGCCTGCTCCGCCGACATGCCGAGCGACTCGGCGTGCTCGGCGATGGCAACGCGCTCAGCGGCGGTGTAGGCGCGCTCGCCGAGCTTGCCGGTCGAAGGCATGCATATACCGTCGCGACCCGCGATGCCCCAGTGCGCCGAGAGGCTCAAGTCCGCGTCAGGATTCAGGCCTTCGCCCACTGCCGCAGACAAAGTGCCGAGCCTGATAGGCGCCGCGGGCGGAGGTGACGATCCGCTCAACAACTCGGTGACCGTCCTCCCAAGCGAAGCCGACGCGGAAAGCAACTCCGTGGCCTGCGGCAGGGGGATTCTCGGCCAGTCGTTCTGAATCCCAGCAGCGTTTTCGTCGCAGTAGCGTGAGGAGTAGCCAACTGCAAGGACATGCATCCACAAGTCGCGGCTCGACACCTCGGCGCGGCTGAGGTAAGCCGACGCGTCCGGAGACGTGTTCGACTCAACCGAGGCATCGCCGAGATCGAGCACTTGGCCGTGAGGCTCAGATGCTGGGGGACGAAACTCGATCGGGATGAGGTAGGCGTCCTTGTGCAGGGCGTGGTCATCGACGAGTCCGGCGAAGAACAGGAACGGGAAGCCGTCCGTCGCGCGCGGCGCTCGCACTCGAGCAAGCAGGAACTCCGTCCCCTGCATTGCTTGACCAGCCAAACGGGGCCGCGGCTCGTTCCACAGTGGTCGGACAGCCGAGTAGTAGGCCCAACGGGTGTCAAACGGCCGGAAGAGGTAGGGCCGCACCCGAGACTCGTCGAAGGATTCGGCGGACAGCACCCTCGCACGAGTGCCCTTGGCGGGGAAGCGCGCCGCATCCTGTGTGAGCCCGGTGCCGAGGGAGGAAAGCGATTCCCATGTCACGTCGGGGTCGAAGTAGGCACGCATCCGGTCGTTGAGGGCATCTCTGTCTATCTCAATCAGTGCGTTCCTGCGCTTCTCCAGCAGGCCGTTGATGGGCGGCTGCCTCCACAGGTCTGCGAGACTGGGCCAAGCGAGGTAACCGGGGCTCACCGTTCGAGGACGGAGAGAGAATCGCGTCTCTTGCACCGGCTCGGTCGTCAGGTGGTCGGGACCGGTCGCGGTGTCTGCAAGGGATTCCATGAGATTGCTGCGCTTGTCCGTGCCCCAGAACTCGCGGAAGCGGACGTCGGCATGCCCATCGGAATGGGCCGCGCGACGCACAAGTAGGCCGATGGCCGTGCCGACTTGGATACCCTCGCGATTGTGCCTCGTCGAAAAGATGCTGGGGTCGGGAGCGCCATCCGGGGTGACCTTGCCGGTCGCCCGACTGTCGCCGTTCAGGTTGTCGATCCAGATGGCGTCGAATTCGGACAGCAGTCGTTTGCGCATGACCACAAACGATTGATCGCCGAGCCAGGACGCGTTGGAGATGAGGCACACGACGCCACGACCGGAACGCTCTGCTATCTGACGCTCGGCCAGGCGGTAGAAGCGTACGTACAGATCGTCCAGGTTGAACTTCTTGACGCCCCAGTCGCGAACGAGGCCGGCCTTGTAGGGATCGACCAGCCCTTCCTCCTCGTCGGGGCTGATGCCGGCGAATGAGTTGTACGGCGGGTTGCCGATCACCACGAGCATCTGCTCCTCGCGCTTGATCCTGTCGGCCGCGTCGCGCTCTTCGCGCGAACTCCGGGAACAGCAACGTCGAGTGCATCTGCCCCTCGCCGACGCGCTTGTCCTTCGGCGGTATCGCCCCGCCGTCACCCCACCCGGTCAGCGCGTTCGTCAGGTACACCGCTGCTCGCTCATCGGCATCACGCAGCGGCACTCCCAGCTCGGCGAGCAGAATGCCCATCTGCAGATGCGCGACCACGAACGGCGCCGGCATGATCTCGAAGCCGATGACGCGGTTCATCGCCGCCGCTTCACGTCCTTGCGCGTGAGCGCGTCGGCGCCCTTGGCCTGCAGCGTCTTGTCGATCGTGCGCAGCACCTCGACCAGGTAGGCGCCGGTGCCGCAGCACGGGTCGAGCACGACCACGCTCGGGTCGGCGAGTCCGTCGGCGATACCGAGCTCCTCGCGCAGCGCCCGTGTCCACGCGCGCGACCATGTAGCGGACGACCTCGTCGGGCGTATACCAGACGCCGAGCTCCTTGCGAAGCTGCGGGTCGAACGCCTCGAGGAACGGCTCGTAGAAGTACTGGACAGCGTGCTCCTCGCGGAACTTCTCGAAGAACGCCGCGCGGTCGATGCGCCAGATGACCTCCTCGGCCCACTCGAGGACCTCGGAGATGCCCAGCGCGCCGAGCTGGACGGACGTCGGCGAACTGGTGGAAGAGCTCGTAGACCATCGGGACGTGCAGCGTGGCGGTAGCGGTCTCCCACTGGAAGCGCGACTCCCACGGGATCGCCTGCGTGTGGTCGCGATCGCGCGCCCACAGCACCCAGCTCGCGAACATGCCGTAGAAGAGCGTCTGCACGAGCGTCGAGCGGAAGAAGTGGTCGCCCTTCTCGCCCTCGAACTTCAGGCCGAGCGCCTCTTCGAGCTGGCCGCGGAGCTGGTCGAGCGCGGGCAGTTCGTGGCGGTGCTCGAGGCGCAGGCGCGCGGTGCGCGCGTAGCTCGCGAGGAACCAGGCGACGTCCTTGGGGTCGGACAGTGGCGCGTTGTGGAGCAGCACCCGGCGGAGGAACTCGGTGAGGCCCTCGCCGGCCGTGTCCGCGAACTTGCGGGGCTGGCCGACGTGCGCCCAGAAGGCGCGCCTCACTGCCTGGCGAGGCTGGCACGACTCGAGCGTGCGGACGCCCGAGCCGCCGGCGTCCCGGCCCACGAGCACGAAGTCGCGCAGGTTGGTGACGAGCACGAGCCCATAGCGCTCGACGTAACGGGCGACCTGCTCGGATGCCGCGACGGCGAAGACATCGTCGCTCGGTGCCCTTGACCTCGATCGCGCCGCGGTTGGGCAGCTGGCCTTGGAGCGGATTCTCGCCCGGCTCCCAACCCTTCAGCTGCGGCGCGGTGAACAGGCCGCCATCCGGGATTGCCCGCCGCCGGTGTTGCGCAGGTTGATGATCGCCGCGAACCTTGGGCTTGAGGTGCTTGCCGACCTCATCGAGAAGGTTCGCGAGCGGAGCGTAGTAGCTGGTCTCGGCGACGCCGGCACCGGACGCGCGGATGTCGCGCAGTTGCGTGAAGTACGCCTCGACCGGTTCCCTCACGCGTGCGCCCCCTCGGCAGCTCGGAACAAACCTCGCAGCCAGCATACAAGAAGGGTTCGCGGAGCACATGGAATGTGCGGCCAGCTACAGGGCGCGTCGAGATAGTCACCTTCTAGGGGTGACTATCGTGACGCGGACTATAGCATCGCTCTGGGCGGCCGAGAGAACGACGAGCTAGGCCCCGGGCAGACACAGATTCCCCACGAACTGCCGAATCACCAGCACTGCCTCGTTCGCCGCTTGGGCCATCTCCGCCGCCGAGCCGGCCCGTGCCACGAGACTGGCGTAGTCCACCGCGCCGGCCCGATTCGATTCCGAAAAGTCCCCGGAAACTCGAGCCAATGCGTCAGCAAGGAATGGGTCGTTTGCGACCGGACTCGCCGCGACCGCGACCGCCGCAGCCTCGGGCCCACCCGGCCACCATCGAAGCACGTAGACCAGGTCGTAGGCATCCTTCGGCTTGCGCCGGTCCAAGTAGGCGTCCGCCTTCAGCGCCACAAACGGCGCCAGATTCGCAACATGGAAGTCCACTTCCGAGTAGGCTCCGTCAAGCAGCTGAAGGTCGCGCGTGATCGTGATGGAGTCCCTGAACGCAAGCTCAAGACCCCTCACGCACAGCAACCCCACGCCACCCGCACCGGCAGGTGGCGTGACCTTGGGTCGAAACACGGTTCCGGGCTCGACGCCTTCTCTATCGCCGAGAAGCTCCAGAACGACGGCGTCACCGTCAACGGGGGCAGACCATCGCCATGAGCTTCCGTCCACCCTCGAAAACCCGTTCTTCTTCAAGTTCGTCTCAAGTGTCGTGTATGCGCCCAGATCCTCCGCCTCGACTGCGAGCCTCAACGCGACATCAACATCCGCCGAGCCAACGTGGGCCGGCTGGGCATAGCCGTCGCCCCGCACGAGGTAGAGCGGGACGAGTCCGCCAACCAGACAGACCTTCTCTCTCCACGGTTGCCCGATTCCGCGCATCAGCGTGCCGAGAACCCTCTCGCAGCGCTTGGTTGCCTCACTGCTGTACTGCTCGACCATGCAATCCCCTTCAGAAGCCGATGACGGTATCGCGTAGGTGCTCCGCCTGTTCCTCGCCGCGGGCCGGATCGACAAGAGCATCGGCGTAGATCCTGAACAAGGACACCCTGCTAACACCTCTGTCCTTCTCGCGTCCGACGAGAACACCTTTGTGGCCCCGCAATATGACGAGATTCGCACCGTCGTCGGCGGGCATCGCCCCCATCGCGCTCAAGACCGCGTCGGCACGATGTGGAGTGGCCACCCAAGCCTCGAAGGTCCGCACCGCCGTGACGTGTGGCGCCACCATCTGGGCCGCGGCAACACCGGTGAAGTAAGCCCGAACGCCGTGGCCACCGTTAGCCAGATGTTGTGCCACTGTGCGCATTGTCTCTTCTGCACCGTTGTTGAGAAGGAAGCCCCTTGCGGTCACTTTGCGATCGGCCACTGCATCACGAGCGTATAGATCAAGCAGGCCAGCAGGATCCGTCACGCGACGACGCGTCGCGGGTCCGCGGCCCGAACGCTCCAACAGACCTGCGGCCTCAAGTGCGACGACCGTGTTCTGGGCAGCCCCGAGCGACGAGCGAACCTCGGCAGCCAGATCAGTGACCTTCCAGTCCCGTTTGGGGTCAGACAGCAGCGCGAGCGCGACGCCACCTGCGGTGCCGCTCAGACGCAGAGTCGTTGTAGACCGCTCGGGTGGCGGCTCGGCTTCGTCCTGGAGTCGTATGAGAATATTCGGCGTCATCAGTCGTACCCTGATGTTGCGGTCGTCCATGTAGTTCGCCTCAGCGGCATTCAATTCCGCGAGTGCATTCTTGCTGAAATGGCGGCCTACGATCACGGGCACATCTGACAAGGTCTTCGAACGGCCGAGCGCCAACTCAACTTGCTCGGTCCTTCCCGAGCCAGCATCGATCACCTGTAGCGGAACGTGGTAGCCGTATTCACCGTCGAGGTCCACGGTATCGCCCACTGCACGAAAACGAGCGACCTCCGTTTGGGTCAGACGGCGAGCAAGTTCAAGGGCTTGTGTCTCGGCATCCATTTTCACTCCATTGCCATTTTCATTGCGCACTGAAAATACCACACGGGTGAAAATCGCGCCATGTAGCCCAATTACCTCCCGTCTCCTCTTCGTGCGCCTGACCACAGCACAGATCGCCGTGGACAAGAATGCATACGACTCCGGTTCACGTTGACCAACGCTTGGCTCCCCTCCTCTTCTCGAATCGGAAGTCGGGGTTCACGCCGTTCCCGCCACAGATTCGGCAGTCAGCTCCATCAGGCTCGCGCCCAGAGGCGTCGCAGTGCGGGCACACGGGACTGATCCGGCGTCGCGCCTCGGCGTTCGTCCGAGGGCCCTCCCTAGGGTCCTTTGACGGTTCATCTCTAGGTTCGGGTGCACCTCCTGCACCATCAGCGGGCGTCAGCTGCACCATCGCAGGTCGTGAGATGCCCCTTGGGACAGCTGAAGGTGAATCTCCTGCACCATCCCAAGGTGCACCTGCTGCACGGTCCGATAGTGCATCTGCCGCACCATCGGGCACCAGGAAGCTGCGAACGATCCTGTAGCGGTTGGTCGGCATGCCTCCGTGCGAGCCCTTCACCCCGCCGTAGCGGATGCGCACGATGACGCCTTCTTGCTCCAAGCGCTTGAGCGACGCCTTTACTGTTCGCGGGCAGTAGCCGGTGCGTGCGGCCGTGTCGCCGACGCTGGGATAGCACTCCCAGCTCGTCTTGTCCGCGCGATCGGCGAGCGCAAGCAGCACGAACTTGTCGGCTGGGCTCCCCGCGTAGTGCGCGAACACCGCTTGGATCGCGGCGATCGTCACTGCGGACTCTGCCCGCAGTCCCGCGCACGCGCTGCCAATGCGAGCCGACCGGTCGCCGCAGCGACGGCGCTACTCAACGTCGGCCTCGTGCGCGACCACCTCGTAGGGCAAACCCAGCTTGGAGGCGAGCGCCGGCAGGATCACGCGCCTGGCGCCACGTCCGCCGATTGTCGGCCACTCCTCGGAGTCAGCGAGGCGAAACGCGGTCGCCCGACTCACACCGAGCAGGTCGCCCACGGTCGCTATCGACTCCAGCGGGCGCAGTTCATGACCCAGTAGAAGGATGCGGGCGCTCACTCGGCCACCTCTTCGAAGAGCGCGTCGGCACGCTCCTGCGGCCAGTCCAGGGCGCGGGCAGGAGCGGGTTGGGTAAGCCCGCGTACAGTTCGTTCCTTCACCATGCGAATCATGTATGCCTCGTCACGTCGTCGTTGGTGTTGGTGTTGGGCGTAGGCTACATAACCGCCGGTGCAAACTCTGACTTTCTGGTCAATCCGGCGGACCAGCCAACCATCGCCCGGCTCGGCGAAAGTCCGGCCGTGTCCGACCCACCCGCTAGACTCATCCAATGCCACCCCGGCCGCGAGAGAGACGGGATCATGCGCAGATTCGAGGGTCCATCATGGCGTCTGAAGAAGCTCGGGAATCGCACGTACCAGGCGATCGCGGAGCTGGGGCCAGATCCCGTCACGGGGCAGCGGCGCACGGGCGCTCGCAAGCTCACCGGCACGCGCGCGCAGGTAAAGGCCACCGCCGAAGACTGGTTCGCCGATCTCTGCGATCGCACGGCGAACCCGGACCTGCGGGGACGGGCGGAACAGCCCGTATCGGCGTACTTGGACTCCTGGCTCCAGAGCAAGCGCGGCACGATCAAGGAGTCGGCGTGGACCCGCTACGACTCTCTGATCCGCACGTCCCTCTCCCCTGCGCTCGGCTCCGTTCGGCTCTGTGATCTCTCGCCGCAACACATCCGCGACTTCATGGCCGACTGCCGCCTCGAGCCGTCGCCGCAGAGGCCGGGCGAGATGGTGTCACCGAAGACGGTGCAGAACCGGCTCGGCGCTCTCGGCACTGCGCTCAGGCAGGCGGTGAGGGAAGGACTCATCGACCGCAACCCGCTCGAGGCGGTGGACAAGCCACGCGTGAGCCGGACGCCGGTCAAGATCGTCGGCGAGCCGGAGGCCGCCAAGGTCCGAAAGGCCGCAGAGGGAACCGACCTGGAGATGATCATCCGCGTCGCGCTGGCTACTGGCGCCCGGCTCGGCGAGATCCTCGCTCTCCGCTGGCGCGACGTCGATCTTGAACACCGACGGATCCACGTCTCGCGAACAATCACCGAGCGCGCTGGCAAGCGCGGCGCGAACTGGTACGCATTCACCGAGCCCAAGGGCCGCCGCGGACGCACCATCGACGTCGCTGCATCAACGATCGAGGCACTGAAGCGTCACAAGACCTCTCAGAGTGCGCTGAGGCTCCAGTTCGGCGAGACGTGGGCCGATCACGGGCTCGTCTTCCCCAACGTCTGGCAGCTTCGAGATGTCGCACCCGGCTCACCTCTTCGCGTGACGACCGTCTCGAGGCAGTTCCACAAGCTGGCAAACGACAATAGCCTAAAGGGTGTCCGGTTCCACGACCTGCGGCACGCCTACGCTACCATCGCGCTGCGCAACGGCGTCCCCGTCAACGCGGTCGCCGAGGCGCTCGGGCACGCCGATCCCGCCATGACGCTGCGGGTGTACTCGCACGTCCTGCCCGGCCAGCAGAGAGAGGCCGCGGACCTGATCGATGCAGCTATCGAGAAGGCTACGCGGCGCTGTAGGCGTTCGTGCACCGTTTTTTGGCGTCCCCGCGAATCCTCTCCGCGTACGACGGAGTCGCCGTTTGTGAACCTCGTCCCGGCGCACGGGCCGGCAGCGACGTCGCGCGGTACGCGCGATGGGTTGGGTACTAGGGTCCTGGGAAACTGCGGCCCCGGGTCCCAGAGGTCCCTTGATCCCTGGGTGCCTTGGTGCCTTGGATACTCGGACACTCCAGATCCTGGCGCCTTGGGGGGGGCGACGCTACCGGCTTGGCTACACGGGTGAAGATCGGAAGCGTATTGTCTTGCGGGGAAGCGGGCGCACCCGGTTCCGCATGAGCGTTGTTCGACCGACTGGGGGCTGTGTTGATCTGGGACGAATGGGCGAGCATCACTCGTTTTCTCGAGAGTAGCCGGTTCACGCTGCTGCCGGCAGCGACGCGATGGGCAGAACTTGAGAAGCTGAACCCCATCGACGCTAACCTAGAATTCGAGGCGCAAGGCACTCTGTATCGGGTTTCGCTCGACCAGCATATTGCGGCCCTGAGAGATATGCGGCCTCTCTACTCCTCCGCGCTGGTTCTCTACTACGCACTCACGGAAAGCGCAGTTGCAGAGCGCCTGGGTCGCGACGACATGGTCGGATGTAGCGGAATTGAGGACTGGGCTGAACAGCTCCTCGATGCCGCGGGCGTTGGGTGGCGTAGCGAAGACGAACGTGTGGGAGTAATCGAGGTCGGCGTCGTCCGGAACCTGATTGCGCACGGCGAGCGCGAATACTCGAAACGCGCGGTCGCGAAGCTGGCGGTCGCCGGCATGTCCCCGTCGCCCTCAGAGGGTGATCGGGTGGTTCTGAACTACGAGACTCTCAAGCAGTACCGCTCGCGATTGAAGGGTCTTCTCAATCGGTGTGGGCTGGGTGCGACCGCGGTCGAATAGGCGCATCAACCCGCGCCCTAGCGCTAGGCCATGCTGGAATCGCTCGACACGCGGGTTATTCGCAACAACGTCAGTCCGACCCTGAGACCAATGCGGCTGCGGTTCGTAGCGGCCCAAGACTCGGCGGGGTAGGATGCACTCGGAGGTGTTCCGCTATGGTGGCCGTGATCGAGAGCAAGAGAGACGCTATCGCTGATGTCTGCCGCAAGTTCGGCGTCAAGCATCTGTACCTGTTCGGCTCGGCTGCCGGCGAGGACTTCCGCCCCGGTGAAAGCGATGTGGACCTGCTGGTCGATTTCGGCCCGATCGGGGGGCACGCCAAGGCGCACGCCTATTTCGACATGCTCGATGAGCTCGAGGCCCTGCTGGGCACCAAGGTCGATCTGGTCATGACCGGGGCGGTGCGCAACCGCTACGTCGCCCGCGAGATCGAGCGCACCAAGCAGACGCTGTATGCCGCGTAGCACGGCAGCCTACCTTGCGGACATCGTCGAGGCGTGCGACGCCATCGACGCGGCACTGCGCGATGTGGATCTTGCCACCTATGAGGACTCCCGTCTCATCCGCTCGTCCGTCGAGCGCGAGTTCACCATCATCGGCGAGGCCGTCACAGTCCTTGGACGGGTATCTCCGAACCTGCTCGCGCGGATCCCCAACGCCCGCTTGGTCATCGGCTTCCGCAACCTGCTCGCGCATGACTACGCTGCAGTCGACGACGAAACGGTGTTTGCCACCGCGGCCGAGGACCTCCCGGAACTCAGACAGGCGTGCTCCGAGTTGCTGCGTGAGCTGGGAGCGGACTGAACTGAGGAAGACGGGAGAATCGACGCGCGAGTTTCCCGGGGCCCTGCTACCTGACCCGCGGTACGCGCGATCGAGGTCTTCATGTGCGTCTGCTCTGCCGTTGGACCTTCCAAGACAGCCGTCTGGCAGGGGGTTCTCGGCCTATTCCGCAGTTATTCCGCAGACTTTCCGCAGACTTTTGTCGATTTTGGGCTCGCGACCGTTCGTCGCCAACGCGCCCTAATTCCTTAAAACGCAGGTCAGGCCGGGTGTTTCACCCGACCTGACCGTCATGTCCTATTGGTGGAGCCAAGGGGGATCGAACCCCTGACCTCTTGGCTGCCAGCCAAGCGCTCTCCCAGCTGAGCTATGGCCCCGCGTTCTGGGTGCCCGTGAAGGGCAAGCGCAAGTATACGGACGGCTTCGGAAGGGGTCAACTCGGGTCCGAACCGACGACCGCTCAGGGGACTAGCTCTCCTGTGCCATGCTCCAGATCGTCCAGTACTGAGTCCGGAGCCGGCGCGGCTGCTCCAGGACCGTCCGGATGGCGAAGGCTATGTCCTCGGGCTGAAGGTAGGTGCGCAGCACGGGCATGTCCTCGGTGCGCCCTGTGCCCATGGCGAACTCGGTCGTCGTCCCGGCAGGCCCGATCGTGGTGACGCGGATCCCCTTCTCGCGCAGCTCCCGGTCCAGAGACCCGGCGAGGCCGACCTGGGCGTGCTTGGTGGCCGCGTAGACCGCCTCTTCCGCCCCTCCCCGGAAGCCGGCGACCGAGGCCACGATGACGATGTCGCCTCCGCCTGCCTTGAGCATCTCGGGGACGGCGGCCCGGATCGACCAGACCGTGCCGGCGATGTTGGTGTCCAGCATCGCCGCGAGTTCGTCGTCGGTCCGATCGAGGATGCCGCCGTAGTAGCCGATACCGGCGTTGGCGACGAGGCTGTCGAGACGCCCGAACCGCTCGATCGCCTCTCGGACCATGCGACCGCTGTCCTCGGGCAATCGGACGTCCATCTCGACCCCCAAGGCCCGGCCGGGGAACTCCTGCTCGAGAACCTCGAGGCGATCTCGCCGGCGCGCCCCGAGCACCACCCGGGCCCCCGCGCGCGCGAGTTCGCGAGCGGTCGCCCGCCCGATCCCGGAGCTGGCGCCGGTGATCGCCACCACTGTGTCCTTAAGGTCGCCCATGCCGGGGAGATACCCCCGCGACCCGCACCTCACACGACGGACCTCGGTCCGCTCGAACGCGAAAGGCCCCGCGCAGGCGCGCGACGCGGATGCGCCTGCCTGTGCGGGACCTTCGCGATGCCGTACGTGACCTTCGAGCTGAGCGTATCTACACCTTGCGCGCCTGGACCTTGATGCTGCGGAAGCGCGACGCCGCGTCGCGCAACTCGGCCTCGCCCGCGCCGGTGCGCTTGACGACATCCGCGACCACGGGCTCGTCCGCGACGTCCTCGAGAGTGAAGGAACGCTCTTCGGTGATCCGCACGTCGGCGAGACCCGCCTCCTGAAGCATCCGAATGTAGTCGTCGCGCTGGATCGCGCCCGCCAGACATCCCACGTATGCCTCGACCGAATCCCGGATCTGGAGCGGGATCTCCCCGACCAGAACGATGTCGGAGACCGAGACCCGGCCACCGGGCTTGAGCACTCGCGCCATATCGGCGAAGACCTGCGCCTTGTCCGGCACCAGGTTGACCACGCAGTTGCTGATGATGGCGTCCACGCTCGCATCCGCCACCGGCAGGTGCTCGATCTCCCCCAGCCTGAACTCGACGTTCTTGTAGCCTCCTTCGGCGGCGTTCCGCCTCGCGCGGGCGAGCATCTCCGGCGTCATGTCCACGCCGATCACGCGTCCCGTGGGACCGACGCGCTTCGCGGCCAGGAAGCAGTCCACGCCACCGCCGCTGCCAAGGTCCAGCACCGTCTCCCCCTCAGCGAGGTCCAGCATCGCGAGCGGGTTGCCGCAGCCCAGACCCAGATCGGCGCCGTCAGGGATCTCGGCGAGGTCGGCCTCGTCGTATCCTATGGCGAGAAGCTTCGTATCGGTCGCGCACGAGTTGGATGCGGCGCCGGGCCCGCAGCAGCTCGTGGCTTTCGTCGCGTGCTCGGCGTAGCGCTCGCGCACCGCCTGCTTGATGTCCGTGTCCTCGAACATGTCCTGCCTCCTCAGTAGTAGTTCGTCACTTGTCGAACTATGGCCATGACGCTACTATTTCGATATACCTCGAACTTGTCAAGGGGGCAGTTGTGCCAAAGGACTCAGCGGATCGGATCGACAACCTCTTCCGGGCACTGGCATCCAAGCCGCGACGCGAGATCCTGCGGATGCTGGCAACCGGAGAGCGCGACGATGTGAGCGGATGCTGTTGCGCCCCCGAGGTCTGCGCATGCGATTTCTCGAGCCGGCTGGGTCTCGGAGCGCCCACCGTCTCCCACCACATGAAGACGCTCGTGGACGCTGGTCTCGTCAGCGCCCAGAAACGCGGGCTCTGGGTCTACTACAGTCTGGTCCCGGGCGCCCTCGAAGACGCAATCGCCGAACTCAGGACGTACGAGATGGGGCAGTAGGGCCCGCGACGCGCGAGTGAGCCGCTTCAGGCTTCCGGAGTCTCGACGTCCGCGGGCCCGATGACCTGCACGGACGGCCCCTCCATGGCCGGCTCCAAGCTCCTAGCCTCGCCACGCCTGGCCACGAGCACCGCCAGCACCTCTGAGACCGCCATCCCGACGAGGATCAGGGCCGCCCCCGCCCACCCGCGCAACCCGAGGATCTCGCCTCCCAGAAGCCACGCGAACAGCCCCCCGAACGCCGGCTCGGTGATCAGGATCAGCGCCGTGCGCGTCGGGGACAGGTGCCGCTGCGCGTAGGTCTGGACGCCGAAGGCCACCGCCGACGCCACCACGCCGGTGACGGCCAGTGCGACCCACACGTCCTGCCCGGTCGGAAGGCCAGGATGCTCAGTCGCAACGCCGATCGCGCCGCATACGACCGCGGTGGTCGCCAGCTGCACGAGCGTCAGCGGACGCACGTCATGTCTCGCGCCCGACCACCCGAGCACGATCATGTGCCACGAATAGGCGACCGCGCACAGCAGCACCAGTGTGTCGCCGGTGTTCCATCCCCCGGAGACGCCGCCGCCGGACAGCAGCCAGAGCCCGGCCACCGTGGCCGCCACCCCGAGCCACGCCGGCCATCGGGGCATCCGTCGCAGCACCCCGGCCTGCAGGAACGGCGTGATCACCACGAACATGCCGGTGATGAACGCGGCCTTCGACGGCGAGGTCTTGGCCAGCCCCAGAGTCTGGAAGATGTAGCCAAGGGCGAGGAACGCGCCCGCCACGAGACCGACCCTCACGGTAGGCATGTCCATGCGCCGAAGCGCCGAGGGGAACAGCACGACGAACGCGACGCATGCGATCGCGAAGCGAAGCCCGAGGAACGAATACACGGGGTAGGACGAGATCGCGCCCTTGACCATGACGAAGGTGGCGCCCCAGACGGCCGCGACCCCCATCAGAGCGAGGGACACCAGCCACCGCGGGGCGGCGCTCACGACTCCTCGGTCTCCTCCGGCTCGAGCCCGGGCTCCGGCTCGGGAGGACGGCTCGCGTTGACGACTTCCGCCGGGAGTTCCATGCGCGGTGCGTCGGACCATAGCTTCTCGAGCCTGTAGAACTCGCGCTCGTTGGGCTGGAACACGTGGACGACGAAGTCACCGTAGTCGAGCAGCACCCAGGTATTCTCGCGCTCGCCCTCACGCCCGATGGGCTTGACGCCCGCCTCGCGCAACTTGTCCTCGACCTCGTCGACGATCCCCTTGACCTGACGGTCGGTCTGCCCGGTCGCTATCACGAAGTAGTCGGTGACCACGAGCAGCTCGGCCACCCGGATGGCCACCACGTCCGACGCCTTCTTCTCCGCCGCGGCATCTACCGCGATGCGGACATGCGATTCCACTTCAAGCACGTTTGTCCTCCCGGGCCGGGCCTCAGGGCCCGACCGGCGGTTTGTAGTCGGCACCTACTATCACGATCATGTCAGCGATATCCTGCGCCGCCGATTCGACGGACACCTCGCCGACGCCGAGGGCGCTCGTGACCTTGCCGGCGTCGGCCTGCGTGCCATGGTACAGGAGCACCTGAGTGGTCTTGTAGTCGAAGTTGTCGGCGTTCTTGGAATCGACCACGCGGAATCCCTCGCGGATCAGCTGCTGGGCGGCCTTGCCCGCCACGCCGGGAGTACCGACGCCGTTGTAGACGATGACCCTCAGGGGCTGCTTCTGCTGGTCGACGCGCACTCCCCACCATTGCAGGACCAGATCGGCGATCTCAGCCCGCTGCGGCTCGAAGAACCGCTGATCGCCCACCGAGATGGGCTTGACCGGCATCGGGACTATCCAGACATCCTCTGATGGCACGTCCTCCAGGAACTCCGACAGATCGCGACGATCGGCCGGCATCAGGTCCGTCCTGACCACTTTCGCGAGCAGGTCGTTCACATTCTGCTCGGTGACGAGACGCTGGAAGGCGTCGGAGCCCACGACCACGTAGCGCGGGAAGGAGACCATGAGGAAGTTGCTGACGGCGTCGCGGGAGACGACGGGGCCGGCGGCGTAGCTGTCCCCGATGCTCTCGAAGCCCTGACCCGGGACCTCGACGAACGCGCCGTCCGGGATCGAGAACCCGAGCACCCGCTTGCCCGCGCGCTCGGCCTTGAGCGCCACGAAGCCGATGGCCCGATCGTCCTTCACGCCGATGACGACCAGGTTCTCCTTGGACAGCCTGGCCTTGGCCGACTCCGCTCCGGCGTGCGCGAGACGCCGCGCGTTCCACCTGGCAGTCGCGTTGATCCCCAGCGCGGTCACCCACAGGAGGGCGGCGACGAGTACCGCCGACAGGACAGTCCACAGGATCATCGACGTGACGCGACCGGCGGTGCGAGCCACGGCAGTCGTCTTCTCGGAGACCTCGGCCATCACGCGATCGGTCTTGGCCTGACGGCGCGACTGCTTGCCGGTCTTGGACGACCTCCTCGACGCGCGATACCCGGGGGCCCGCGGTTCGGGCGGAGGCTCCGGCATCGTGCGCTTCATCGCCCCGGATGGCGTGGAAGGCGACGGCTCGACAACGGCCGGAGCCTCCGAGGAGACGTGGCGACCCGACTTGGATCTCCTGAGAGACGGGCTCATCTCGGCGGCGCCCCGAGGTGGATGGGCCGACCGGTCTCGCGCTCGATGTCCGCCGCGACCAGCCTGCTGGTGGGATGCAGGACGCGGCCCTTCTCCAACACGTTGGCCACCGAGTTCGCGTATCCCTCGCGGAAGGCCTCGCCGAGCGGGTCGCGCTCGGCTGCTTCACGGATGGCGTCCACACCGGGGAACACGCGGTTCGGCTCGACCATGTCGGCGATGAAGACCACCTTGTCCAGATCGGTCATCGGCGCGGCGCCCACGGTGTGCGCCGATACGGCATCGACCACCTCGGCCGGAATGCCCGGGAAGGCTTCGAGAAGCTGGGCCGCTCCCACTCGCGCGTGCAGGAGATAGGGATGCTCGCGCTCGACGGGAAGGACCGCGAGATCGTGCTCGTCAGCGTAGCGCAGCAACTCGGCGTCGGTCTCGTCCCGGCTCCAGTCATGCAACAACCCGGCCATCTCGGCCATGTCAGGGTCCACTCCGTGTCCCATCGCCAGAGCGCGCGCGGTCGCGGCCGTTCGCTCGCAGTGCGCGGCGCTCTCCGGGCGCAGACGCCCGCGCACGGCCGCCCGCAGGCGCACGATGTCGATATCAGCCGTCGGATCCAGGCTCACGGTACAACCCGTTCTTGTAGATGTATGAGGCTACGGCCTCGGGCAGCAGGTACCGTGTGGGTCTGCGCTGCCTGACCCTCTCGCGTATGTCGGAAGACGAGATCGCGAGCGCGGGCACCTCCATGGTCTCAACGCGCGGCCAGCCGGCGCCGCCGGAGCCGATCATGTCGGCCGGGAGGTCGATCTCGAACCCCGGCCTCGTGGCGGCGATGAAGGTGCACAGGCCGGCGAAGCGTTCGGCGTCCTTCCATGTGAGGATCTCGCGCACGGCGTCCGCGCCGGTCACGAAGAAGAACTCGGAGCGAGGACCGTGCCGGTCCCTCAGTTCGGCCATCGTGTCGACCGTGTAGGTGTCGCCGGGCCGGTCGATCTCCATTCGGGAGACCTCGAAGTCCGGGTTCGAGGCGGTCGCTATCACCGTCATGAGATATCGGTCCTCGCTGGACGACACGTGGCGGTGCGTCTTGCGCACGGGACGGCCGGTCGGCATGAAGACCACGCGGTCCAGATTGAACTGGACGAGCGCCTCCTCAGCTGTGACGAGGTGCCCGTAGTGGACCGGGTCGAAGGTACCGCCCATCACCCCGAGCCGAAGGGTCTTCCTCAATTGCGCGGACCTCACTCCCGGATCTGTCCGCTCCCCATCGCGAGCCACTTGGTGGACGTCAGCGCCACGAGGCCCATGGGGCCCCTCGCGTGGAGCTTCTGGGTGGAGATGCCGATCTCGGCGCCGAGGCCGAACTCCCCGCCGTCGGTGAACCGCGTCGACGCGTTCACGTAGACCGCGGCCGCGTCGACCTCGGAGAGGAAGCGCTGCGCCGCGGCGTAGTCTTCCGTGACGATGGCCTCCGAGTGGCTGGAGCCGTACGTGTTGATGTGCGCGATGGCCTCGTCGATCCCGGTGACCACCTTGCACGCGATCTTGAGGTCCAGGTACTCGGTCGACCAGTCCGCCTCGGTGGCGGGCTGGATCCGGGTGATCGCTCCGAGGGCACGCGTGGCCTCGTCGCCGAAGATGGTGACGCCCTCGTCCTCGAGTGCCTTGAGGATCGCGGGCAGAGCGTTCGCGTGGATCGCCTCGTCCACGAGAAGGGTCTCCGCCGCGTTGCAGACACCCGGGCGGCTGCACTTGGCGTTGACCGCGATCCGCTTGGCCATCTCGAGGTCCGCAGAGGCGTGGACGTAGATGTGGCAGTTGCCGATGCCGGTCTCGATCACCGGCACCTTGGCGTTGTCCACCACGGAGCGGATCAGTCCGGCCCCGCCCCTCGGGATCAGCACGTCGATGTATCCGTGCAGACCCATGAGTTCGTCGGTCTCGGCCCGGTCGGTAGACGCGACGCACTGTATCGCGCCGTCCGGGAGGCCCGCGCCGGTCGCCGCATCTGAAAGCACACGCGTGAAGGCGACGTTGGACTTGGCGGCCATGGATCCGCCGCGCAGGATGACAGCGTTGCCCGTCTTCACGCACAGGGCGGCGGCGTCGGCCGTGACGTTGGGGCGCGCCTCGTAGATGATCGCGACCACTCCGAGAGGGACGCGCACCTGGGTGAGCTGGATGCCGTTGGGGAGCCGGTGACCGGTCGTGACCTCCCCTATGGGGTCGGCTTGCAGGGACAGGCCCCTCACGGCCTCCGAGATCGACTTGAGACGCGCAAGGGTGAGTTCGAGCCTGTCGAGCAGCGGCGCGGCCGTCCCCTTGGCTCGCGCCGCCTCCATGTCTTCGGCGTTGGCCGCCAGGATCTCGTCGGAGCGCGACATGATCGCGTGCGACATCGCCAGAAGAGCGCGGTCACGTTGCCGTGTCGAGGTCGCCGCGATGCGACGCGACGCCTCCTTGGCCTTCACCGCGAGACCCATGACCTCCGACATCGCGTTCTCCGTCCTCTTGCGGCACCGACGCGGCCGGGCGAGCCAGGCCGGATCCTCGTTACAGTATGACGAGCCGATCCCGGTGGACCACCTCGCATGCGGCGAACCCCGGAGCGACGCTCCCGATATCGGACGACTTCAGGCCCTTGATGCGGTCAAGGTCCTTCGACGAGATGTCCGCCAGACCGCGCGCGACCTGGCGTCCGGCCGCGTCCACGACCGCAACGGGATCTCCTACGCGGAAGACGCCCTCGACGCGAAGGACCCCTGCGGGCAGCAGGCTCCTGCCGTGCAAGCATAGCGCGTCCCTCGCGCCACCGTCCACGACGACCGAGCCCTTGGGATTGCTGGCGAAGGCTATCCACAGCTTCCTGGCCTCGACATCGCCCTCCCCGCCTGCGAAGTACGTGCCGACCGGCGCCCCGTGGAAGGCGTCCACCAGGACGTCGCGGCGGCGGCCGTCGCAGATGACCATCGGGACTCCCGCCTTCATGAGTATGCGAGCCGCCTCCAGCTTGGTCACCATGCCGCCCGAGCCCACATCGGACCCGGAACCGCCGGCGGCGGCGAGGAGCTCGTCCGTGACCTCCGCCACGTGCTCGAGGAGCGCGGCGCCTTCCACCTCGCGGGGATCGGCGTCGTAGAGTCCCTCGATGTCGGTAAGCAGGATCACGAGGTCGGCCTGCACCATCACGCCCACGAGAGCGGCCAGCGTGTCGTTGTCACCGAAGCGGATCTCCTCGACGGCGGTCGTGTCGTTCTCGTTCACGATGGGAACCACGCCCATCTCGAGAAGGCGGTCCAAGGTCCTGCAGGCGAACAGGTACGCCTGCCGATGCCCCGTGTCGTGTCGCGTGAGCAGCACCTGCGCGGCATGAGCGCCGACTTCGCCGAGCAGGTCGGAATACGTCCCGATCAGCCGGACCTGGCCGATGGCAGCCGTGGCCTGCAGGTCGGTGATCTCGGTCGGACGCGCGGCCAGGCCGAGGGCCTCGATCCCGGCGGCGATGGCTCCGGAGGACACGACCACCACCTGGGCGCCCTCGGAACGGACGACCGAGATCTGGCGCACGAGGTCGCCCAGGTAGTCGCGGTCCACGACGCCGTCGGCCCGGGTCAGCGTGGAGGTTCCGATCTTGACCACGATACGCTTGGATTCGGCCATTGCCTCGAGTGATCCTTTGGTCCGGGGAGACCGGGACGCACAGCCGGACTAGGCCGTGGACGCCTCGAACTCGAAAGTCACGGGTCCTATGGTAACGGAATCGCCGTTGACGGCGCCCGCCTCCAGGAGAGCCTTCTCGACGCCGGCCCTCATCAGCCGGAGCTGCAGGTGGGCGACGGCCTCCTCGTTGTTCATGTCGGTGATCACGACCATGCGCAGGATGCTGCGCCCGGTCACCTCGAACTGGCCGCGCCCGGTCCTGGTGACGGTGAGACCCTCGTCCTCGGGAGGCGCGTAGGTGTACACGACCTCGTGGGGGCCCTCGTCGGCCGGACCCGCCACTCGGATGTCATGGACCATCTGGCCGACGGCCAGAGTCAGCGCGTCCATGCCTTCCCCCGTCACGGCGGAGACCGCGAAGTAGGGAATCTCGTGCTCGAGCGCGTACGCGGCCACTCGCTCGGACGCCTCGCGCGCGCCTTCCACGTCGACCTTGTTGCCGACTATCACCCGCGGACGAGCGACGAGCTCCTCGGCGTGAGCGGCCAGTTCGGCGTCGATGGCTCCGATCCCCTCGACGGGATCGCGCTGGTCGTGACCGCCCGAGAGGTCGACGACGTGAAGGATCAGAGCCGTCCGCTCGATGTGGCGCAGGAACGCGTGACCGAGACCCGCTCCCTCGCTGGCGCCCTCTATCAGCCCGGGCACGTCGGCCAACACGAAGCTGTGGTCGCCCGCGCGCGCCACGCCCAGGTTGGGCACCAGCGTCGTGAACGGGTAGTCGGCGATCTTGGGACGCGCCGCGCTCATCCTCGCGATCAGCGACGACTTCCCCACAGACGGGAAGCCGACGAGAGCGGCATCGGCCAGCAGCTTGAGCTCCAAGGTCACCCAGTGCTCCTCGGCGGGCTCGCCCAGCTCGGCGAAGGCAGGGGCGCGTCGGGTCGGTGTCACGAAATGGGTGTTCCCCCGGCCTCCGCCGGCCCCCGCGCGCGATCACGACCCGGTCGCCGTCGTGCGTGAGGTCGGCCACGACCTGCGAGGTCTCGTCGTCCTTGACGAGCGTGCCGAGCGGCACCTTGAGCACGAGTTCTCCACCGGCGGCGCCGTCCATGCGCGAGCCCTTGCCGTGCGTCCCGCGTCGCGCCTTGAAGTGACGCTTGTGGTGGAAGTCGAGCAGCGTGGATAGTCCGCGGTCGGCCTGGATCACCACGCTGCCGCCATGGCCGCCGTCGCCTCCGTCCGGACCGCCCTTGGGGACGTGCTTCTCCCTGCGGAACGACATGCAGCCCGCGCCGCCGTCGCCGCCTCTGACGTAGATCTTCGCTTCATCGACGAACATGTCTTTCTCGCTCCAAGATGCGGGCGGGCCCCCCGACCGCGGGTGCGGCGGAGGGCCCGGCTCGACTTTTCGTAAGGAGGTGCGCCAAGCGCTACGCGCTGGGCAGCACGTGCACTTTGCGCTTCAAGCCGTGTGTGAAATCGACGACGCCGTCGATCTTCGCGAACAGCGTGTCGTCGCCGCCCCGCCCGACGTTCTCGCCCGGGTGGAAGTGCGTGCCGCGCTGGCGGACCAGGATGGAGCCGGCGGTCACCACTTGGCCGGCGAACCGCTTGACACCGAGTCGCTTGGACTTGGAATCGCGGCCGTTCTTGGTGGAACCGAGGCCTTTCTTATGAGCCATCTCTCAACACCCTCGCTGCGCTCGTGCCTGACCTACTCGGCAGGCTTCTCGGTCTTCTTCGTCGCCGGCTTGCGTGCGGCGGGCTTCTTGGCTGTGGTCTCGCCCTCGGCCTTCTTCGCCTCGGACTTTTTCGCGGTCGCGGGCTTGGCTGCGGGCTTGGTAGCGGGCTTGGCTGCGGCCTTGGTGGCGGGCTTGGCTGCCGGCTTGGCGGCTGCCTTGGTGGCAGGCTTCGCTGCGGGCTTGGCTGCGGCCTTGGTGGCAGGCTTGGCGGCGGGCTTCTTCTCGGCAACCGCCTTCGGCTCTGCCGCGGCTGTCTTGGCCTTCGGCTTGGCGGCCGCGGTCTTGGACTCCGCCGTGGCAGCCTTGGCCTTCGGCTTCTCCGCCACCGCGGCTTCCGCGGTCGGGGCCTTCTCTACCGCAGGCTTCTTCGCCTCCGGCTTCTTCACGACAGCGGGCTCGACGGCCGCCGCGGGTGTGACTGCCGGCGCGGGCGCCGCCGTTGCGGCCTCAGGCGCCTGTTCGGCGGCCTCCGCCTTCTTCGCGGGCTTCTTGCCACCCACGGCGATGTCGGTGACCTCGACGAGCGTCAGGTTCTGGCGATGGCCGCGAAGCGTCTTGTGACCCTTGCGCTTCTTGAACTTGAACACCACGATCTTGTCGGCCTTGCCGTGGCCCAGGATCTTAGCTGTGACGCTCGCCGCTGCCGCGTCGGCGCCCACCAGCACTTTGTCGCCGTCGCTCACGAACAGAGCGGGCAGCGTGACTACGGAGCCCGCTTCCGCGTCGAGCTTCTCGACGGAGAGAGTCTCGCCGACCGCGACCTTGTGCTGTTTGCCGCCGGTCTTGACCACTGCGTACATCAGGGTGTCGCCTTACTCTCGGTGGAATCGCGCGAGGGGGAATGTTATCACGGAGCCTACGACGTGCGCAAACACGCTACGCCACCGGGCGTGTCCCCGGTCGAGCCCTCCGGACCCGCTGCGCGGGCGGCCGGACGAGAGCGCGCGCCGCCCGGCGATCCGCGCTCTACCCCAGTGCGCGGTCTATGGCCCCGGCGCGCCCCTCGATCAGGATCCGCACCTCCCCGGGGCGGCAGTCCGGATCGGCGACGACCGCGACCTGCTTGTCCGTCTCGGCTCGAAGCGAGGCTATGACGTTCTGGCCCGGCGCGTTGACGATCGCGAACGTCTCGGGGTGCAGTCCGAACAGGTAGGCCGCCGACCGGCCTGTCAGGAGAACCTCTCGCATGCGGCGCTCGGCCATGATGCGCCTGGTCGAGTCGGAGAGCGTGCGGCCGGCTCCTCCGCACGTGGGGCAGCGCTCGGTGAGTACCACCGCGAGTCCGTCCGTGACGTTCTTGCGGGTCATCTCGACCAGGCCCAGCCGCGAGATCTCCGAGACCCTCGTCTTCGTCCGATCGCGGTCCAGCTCCGCGCTGAGCCGCGCCATCAACTCGGCACGGTGGAACTGGTCGTCCATGTCGATGAAGTCGATGACGATGATGCCGCCGATGTCTCGGAGCCTGAGCTGGCGCGCCACCTCGTCTGCGGCCTCCATGTTCGTGCGGAAGATCGTGTCCTCCAGGGTGGTGCGGCCGGTGAACTTGCCGGTGTTGACGTCTATGGCCGTCAGCGCCTCGGTGCCGTCGATGGCGATGTAGCCGCCGGAGGGCAATCGGACGACCCGCTCGAGCACGATGGCCGCCTGCTCGCTCCAGCCGCAGTAATCGGACAGCGGGGTCTTGTCGCGGTACAGCGAGACGTGGCGCATGAGCTCGGGAGAGGTCTTCTTCAGGAAGGCGAGCACCTTCTCGTAGATGACCTTGTCGTCGATCAGCAGCCGCCTGAAGTCGCCGCGAAAGACGTCTCGAACGAACCGCAGCGGAAGATCCATCTCCGTGTACACGACCTCGGGCGCAAGCGCCTCGAGAGACTGGTGCTGGACCCTCTTCCACAGGCGCTGCAGGAACTCCAGATCGGACAGCAGGTCCCTCTCGCTGCTGCCGGCGGCGGCGGTCCGCACGATGAGCCCCGTACCGTCCGGAGCGCTGGAGGCGATGATGTCATGGAGTCGCATGCGCTCGTCCTCCGGGAGCTTCCGCGATACCCCCATGAAGTCGGAGAACGGCATGAGGACGATGCAGCGGCCCGGAAGGCTGATGTCGGTGGTGACCCTGGCGCCCTTGGTGCCCATCGGATCCTTGATCACCTGCACCAGGATGTCCTGGCCGGGCTTGAGCATGGACTGGATGTCGCGTCTCGGGATGTCCTCGATCCCTTCGGGAGCGACGACCTCGTCCACGTAGAGGAAGGCGTTCTTCTCGAGCCCGATGTCGACGAAGGCAGCCTGCATCCCCGGCAGGACGTCCTTGACCTTGGCCAGGTAGACGTTGCCCACCACGGAGTGTTTCGCCCGCTCGATGTAGTACTCGACCAGGCATCCGTCCTCGAGCACGGCCACCCGTGTCTCGGAAGGATCGTGGGAGATGAGCATCTCCCTCACGGTGTCGGGCACAGACGGTCTCCTTAGAAGGAAGCCCGATTAGGCGTCCTTCTCCGACTGCAGACCGATGCGCGTCACCGCGGTGACCGCGCCGGAGACCGACGAGCGTTCAAGCGCCTGAGCGACAAGCGCCTCGGGCCGGAGCGAGCCCCACGCACCCATTCGAGTGGTGATACTGATGGCCGCTCCTCCGGGGATCGCCCTGACTTCCATCCCCTTCGGGAGACAGATGGTCAGGTCGAAGACTTTGGACTTTCCCTTGTGCTCAAGCGCGAGGCTGCCGCCGGCCACGATGGCCTCCAGTCCCGCACGTACGTCGTCCGGACAGCCGTCCGGACAATCCACCAATACCTCGTAGTCCGCGATCGTCATCGCCGCCCCGAGAGAAGGCGCCGACTCCGGCAAGTATAGCGCCTCGAAGGGCGCCAGGTCCTCTGGAGTGGACCCGCGAAGGAGGCCGAGCGCCTCTGCCGGCGAGATGAATCGCCTGACCCACAGGTCGTACATCTCGCCGAGTCCCGCGGTCCCGACAGGCAGTGCGGGGCCGAATGCCATCTTGATGCGACGGTTGAAACCCAAGGTCACGGCGTATTCGAGCCTCGCGCGTCTGATGGACCGCTCGCACGCGCGAACGACCTCCAGGTGCGAGAGGAAACGAAGGCGCCCGGTCTTGCCGAACTTGACCCTCAGACGGAACGTCCCCTCAGCCACGGCTGCCACCGGCCAACACGATGTCCACGCCCAGATCGGGGCAGACCCCGCAGCCCGTGCAGGCGTCGGCACGGCAATCCGGAGTCGTCTCCCCTTCGATCGCGCGGTCGCGCTCGGCGAGCAGGAAGTCGCGATCCAGGCCCGCCGATATGTGATCCCATGGCAGCGGACGCGCCGGGTCGCGCGGCTCGGTGGCGAGGCTGGCCGCATCCACGCCCTCCGCCGCGAAAGCGTCGAGCCATCGCTGCAGGCCGAACTCCTCCGTCCAGGCATCGAACGTCGAACCCGATCTCCAGGCCCTCTCGATCACGCGGCCCACTTCGCGTCCTCCACGGGCGAGCGCGCCCTCGAGGATGACCGACGTCGGGATCGTGCCATGACAGGTCGACGCCCTTGCGGGGGATGGATTCCCGCAGGATCCGCTGCCTGCGGCGGACCTCCTCGAGGGGAAGCTGCCCCTCCCACTGGAAGGGCGTGTGGGCCTTGGGGACGAAGACCGCCACTGATACGCCGACGCGGATGCCTCCGCGCTGCGCGGGAGGCGTAGCCTGGCGCGCGGTCTCCAGGACCCGTTTCACCAGCGCGCCGATAGCGGCCACGTCCTCGTCGGTCTCCGTCGGCAGCCCGCACATGAAGTACAGCTTCACCCGCCTCCATCCCGCGGCGAACGCCGCGGAGACCGTTTCGAGCAGATCCTCCTCGGTCACGTTCTTGTTGATGACATCGCGCAGCCGCTGGGTCGCGGCTTCGGGAGCGAACGTGAGACCGCCCCTGTTGCCCGCCGACGCCAGGGCAGCCATCTCCACTCCGAACGAATCGACGCGCAGGCTCGGCAGCGAGATCGACACACCCGTCCCGCGCACCGCCGCGCCCAGACGCCGCAGTACCTCTTCGATCCGGCTGTGGTCGGTGGTGGACAGCGACGTGAGAGAGACGTCCTCGTACCCGGTGCATCGGAGCCGCGCCACCGCGTCGCGGACCACCTCGTCCGCGCTGCGCTCGCGCACCGGTCGATAGACCATGCCGGCCTGGCAGAATCTGCAGCCGCGAGTGCAGCCGCGCAGGATCTCGACCGTCGCGCGATCGTGAACGACGTCCATGAACGGGACGACCGGGCAGGCGGGCGCCGAGTCGTCCGACAGGGTCGCGAGCACCCTCTTGCGCACCACGGGGGGCGCGGAGGATCCGGCGCGGGGGCGGGCAGGCGCCTCGGCGCTGGCCGGCTCGTAGAGCGAGGGCACGTACACGCCCTGGATGCCCGCGAGCCTCTCCAGCAGGCCTTCGCGCGACAGGCCCTCGGACCTGGCGTCGCGGTGGGCCTGGACGATCTCACCGGCCGCGTCCTCGCCTTCGCCGATCAGGATCGCGTCCAGGAACTCGGCTAGCGGCTCGGGGTTGTACGAGCACGGACCGCCCCCCACCACGAGAGGATGCGCCTCCGTGCGGTCCGCGGAACGCAGAGGGATGCCGGCGAGGTCGAGGGCCTCCAGCACGTTGGTGTAGGTGAGCTCGTACGGCAGCGTCACTCCCAGCAGGTCGCACTCCGATACCGGCGCGCACGACTCCAGGGTGAAGAGCGGCACCTCCGTGTCCCGCATCGCGGCAGCCATGTCCTTCCATGGCAGGAAGACGCGCTCGGCCGCGACTCCATCGAGCCGGTTGAGGCGGTCGTAGAGGATGCCGATGGCCTGGTTGGCCATCCCGAGTTCGAACGTGTCCGGGTAGAGCAGAGCCACGCGGTATCCGGCCTCGGGCGCGTGACGCGCGCCCCACTCCCGGTCGATGTAGCGCGCGGGCCGCTCGACTCGCGCGAGGAGTCGTTCCACGCGCGGCCAGAGATCGGTCATTCGGGCTGGCCCAGCTTCAGGCGCTGCGTCGTCGTCTTGGCGGCCTTTCCGGCAGTCTCCCTCAGGCCGGCGAGCATCTCCGGGATGTCGGCGCCCTTCTCGAAGTACGCGATGGCGGCGGTCCCCATCGCGAGCGTCCCGCTGTAGCCGATCCCGGCCTTGAGAGCCCAGCCCAGCCCCGGGAGCGAGGGTGAGCGCCTGTCGCGCGAGGGCGCGGAAGACCAGACCGCCGCCGACGACGGCCGCCAGCTCCTTGACCCTCTCGGCGCCGAGCTGCTGGCCGTAGGCGGCGGCGATCTGGAGCAGCATCTTGCCCTGGTTCAGCGTCATGAGCGGCATGTCGGCGCCGGGGATGATGGCCACTCCCCCGATGACGGCGTTCTGCCAGGCGGTGGCCTTCACCGCCTCCCGCGCGACCGCGCTGCGAACGAACTCGAAGTTGCTGGCGATCGCGGTGTGCTTGTCGGGAAGACGGCGAATCAGCCAGTCGGCCAGCGGGCCGCGCATGATCTCATGCGGATCGGTGCCGGTGATCACGTCGTCGTCCGAATGCCCGAGGAGCGCGGCCAGCCCGTCCGGGAACTCACGCACGGCGACCGCCGCCGTGGGGATGCGCGCGGTGGCGCAGATCGACCAGCGTCGCCGTGACTCCCGGGCCGGCGCCGCCGATCAGGACGACGACGGCGTCGACGGTGGACTCCACACGCACGACCTCGCCGGGCTTCACGACCTCGACGTCGACGAGCGCCTTGCCGGTGCGTGGCCGGAAGCCCTCG
Organism: uncultured Coriobacteriia bacterium; assembly: GCA_963695385.1. Taxonomy (GTDB): domain Bacteria; phylum Actinomycetota; class Coriobacteriia; order Anaerosomatales; family PALSA-660; genus JANYAK01. The sequence continues at coordinate 422,610 of OY968780.1, read as the reverse complement.
CGGACGGCGTCGACGAGCTCATCGGGGGCGTCCAACTCGACGACCACGGCGATTCGCACCGGCATGTCGCGCTGTTCGAGGAGCTTGGAGCCCGTCTTCAGCAGCGCGCGTACGTCGATCGGTAGATTGGCCACGATCACACTCTCCTATGGCGGTGCGGCGGCGTCAGGTCCCGTATCGGCGCGACCAGACCGACAACAGCATACCTACTCCGGCCAGATTGGTGACCATCGCGGACGCCCCGAAGCTCATGAACGGCAGCGGGACTCCCGTGATGGGCATCAGTCCCAATGTCATTCCCACGTTCTCCATGATCTGGAACATCCACATCGAGATCAGCCCGGCAGCTATCAGCGCGCCGAACAGGTCCCGGGAAGACGTCGAGACCGACAGCGCGGACGCCAGCAAGGCGAGGTACAGACCCAGCAGCACGATCGCCCCGACGAAGCCGAGCTGCTCGCCCAGCACGGCGAAGATGAAGTCGGTATGGCGCTCGGGCAGGAAGTTGAGGTTGCTCTGACTCCCGGCCCCAAGCCTCGCCGGGTTCATGTTCAGCCCCTTGCCGGTCAGTCCGCCCGACCCGATCGCGATCTTGGACTGAGCGAGGTTGTAGCCGGCTCCCTGCGGATCCCGTGCGGGGTCGACGAAGACGAGCAGGCGGTTCTTCTGGTAGTCCTTGAGCGGCCCGGGCAACGCGAGCAGCAATCCGACGGAGATCACCGCCACCACGCCGGCGATCGCGAAATACCGCCCCCTCATGCCGCCGACCAGCAGCATCCCGAGCGCGGTCGCCGCGAAGACCATTCCAGTCCCGAGGTCGGGCTGCAGGAGGATGAGCACGACCGGCAGCAGGGCGAACCCGGCGATGCGGACGATGTCCCTCCTGTCGGCGATGCGCCCGCCGTACTCGGCGATGACGGCGGCCATGACGACGATGTAGAGCAGCTTGGCCGGCTCCGACGGCTGGAAGAGCCGAATGCCCGCGATCTCGAGCCAGGAAGCCGCTCCCTTGGAGGTGGCGCCGATGCCCGGGATCCTGGGCGAGATGATGAGAAGCGACAGGGCAACCATCATCGGCCCGGTCCAGCCCTTCCACTTCTGGTAGTCGAGCAGACCCAGCCCGACAAGAGGAAGCAGGCCGATCGCCAACCCCAGAAGGTGGCGCTTGAACATGGCGTCGTGCAGGGTCATGCCGGCCATCGCGGACCAGACAACCAGCGTCCCGTATGCGGTCAGCGCGATCGTCGACGCCACGAGACTCACATGCAGGCGGTCGGTCACGATCCTGATCCGCGGACGGCGCACGCCCCTACCTCGAGACGTCGGTCGTGTGCACGGCGCGCCACTTCACGCCGAACAGCTTGGATAGGATCTGGCGCGCGGCCGGTCCGGCGACGGAGCCGCCATGGCCGCCCTGCTCGATGATGACGCTGATCGCGTAGCGGGGCTTGTTGGCCGGCGCGTAGCAGGCGAACCACGGCGAAGTCGTCCTTGCCCTTGACCTGTGCGGTGCCTGTCTTGCCGGCCACCCTGATGGGGAATCCCGCGAAGGCGCCGCTGCCCGTCCCGGTCTCGGTGACGCCCGACGAGCGCGCGGCGCATGATCGCCAGATCGGAGGCGGGGATGCTGGCGTCGTAGGAGACCACCGGCTTGATAGTCAGCGTCGGCCGGCCGTCGTCGCCTAGAACGCTCTTGAGCAGATGTGGCTTCATGACCTTGCCGCCGTTGCCGAACGCCGCGTAGACGCTCGCCAGCTGCAGCGGGGTGACGAGAAGGTCGCCCTGCCCGATCGCCATGTTGACCGTGTCGCCGCCGAGCCATTTCTGGGACTCGGGATAGTTTCGGTTGAATTTCGCCTTCCACGCCTCGTCGGGGACGCGGCCGCTGACCTCGCCCGGCAGGTCTATCTTGGTGTCCGCGCCCAGACCGAGCTTGCGGCAGAACGCCTGGAGCGGCTCGCCATCGCTCTCGTAGAACTCCTTTCCGATCTCGTAGAAGACCGAGTCGCAGCTCTGAACGATGCCGTTGGTGAAACCGATGCCGCCGTGACCCGCATGGTTCCAGCACCATTTCGACCACTCCTTGCCCATCCCCGTCCACTTGCCGGCACAGTAGTACTGGGTCCACGCGCCGGTGACCCCGTCGACGAGGGCCGCCATCCCGGTGACTGGCCTTGAAGGTCGAGGCTGGAGGGTACGCGGCCATCACGGCCCGGTTGTTGAGCGGGTACTCGCTGCCCTTGGCGTTCATCCGATCCCAGTCCGCCTGCTTGATGCCAGCCAGGAACAGTGAGGGGTCGTAGGTCGGAACGCTCGCCATGGCGACCACCCCGCCTGTCCTGACGTCCAGCACCACGGCGGCGCCGGCGCGCGCGTGGTTGTACCCCTGGCGGTGCGCCTCAGCCACGGCGTCCGCCAGAGCCTGCTCGGCCACCTTCTGGACGCCGGCGTCCACGGTCAGCATGATGTCCTTGCCGGCGCGCGGCTCGCCCTGTGTCACTATCCGGTGGATCCGCCCTCGCGAATCGACCTCGAGGCGCCGGTAGCCCTTCTCACCCTGAAGGACCCGGTCGTATTGGGACTCGACCCCCGCCTTGCCGACAGTGTCACCGAGCTGGTAGTAGGGCTTCTCGTTCGGCTTCAGTTGAGCCGTGGCGTTCTTGAACTGCTCCTCGGATATCTCGCCCGTGTACCCCAGCACGTGGGCCGCCAGGACGCCCTTGCGATACTCGCGGATCGCGGCGGCCTCGACCTGCACGTCGGGGAACTCCGGAGCGTGCTCCGCCAGGTAGCTCACGGTGTCCATGGGGACGTCCAGCCGCAGGATGCGCGGCTTCAAGCGCTCCTGCCGGGAGCTCTCCAGGCGCGTCACGATCTCGGACACGGGCACGTCGATCAGCACGGAGATCCTTGCGAGCAGCGTCGCGCTGTCCTCCCGGGTGAGCAGGCTTGGAGCCGCTGTCACGGCGATGACCGGGCGATTGGTGACAAGCGGCCTGCCCTTGGAGTCCAGGATCCGTCCACGGGGCGCGTCGATCGAGACCTGACGGATCCTGTTCTCGTCCGCCTTGGCCGCGAAGGATCGGCCTCGAAGGATCTGCATGCTCCACAGCGTCACGAGCAGAACGCCCATCAGCATCATCACGATGAGGCCAAGAGCCCCGAAACGGCCCTTGAGCTGTTGGCGGAAGGTGGTCATCGACTCTTTCCGACGGCGGGGGCGCGTCCTGCGGCTCGGATCGCTTCGCCCGCGGGTCGCGCAACGACTCTCACGCCAGGCGGCGGAAGGACTTCACGGTCCGGTCTGGCCGCAGGACCCGGGTGAGGAGGGGGTAGAACAGCACGGCCAGCGCCGTATTATACACGGCCCCCGGGAGCATCACCTTGAGCAGAGCGGTCCCGAACGGCATGCCCACGTCGAGGATGGCCATTATGAGCCCGTAGGAGATCTCCATTCCGATCCCGGCCACGAACACGACGGAGACGGGCAGCAGCCACCCTTCCGCGAACATGTTCGCGTGCACGAGTCCCGCCACGTAGCCGACCACGCAGAAGACAAGGGCGTAGGGGCCCACGACCGAGGCACCCAGAAGATCGAAGAGAAGCCCTCCTATGAATCCGCCTACACATCCGGCGACGGGGCCCTCCACCAGCGCGAGCGTGACCACGACCAGGAAGACCAGATTCGGCACGATGCCGAAGACCGCGATCCGGGATGCGATCGCGACCTGGAGGATGACCGCCGCTAGCAGAGCCAGCGCGGTGGACCATGTCCTGTTCACTCGTTGGCCCCGGCCGCCGGCTCGGCGACGGAACCGACGATCACCACGACCTCTTCGATGCTGTCCACCGCGACGCGCGATACCACGTCCACCGTGGGGTAGAGGCCGCCCTGAGAGGCAGCGACATGCTCCACGTCGCCCACGACCAACCCTTTCGGGAACACCTTGCCCATGCCGGACGTCACGAGTACATCACCCGGCAACGGGGTCTTCGTGACAAGGTCCAATGTGAGCTTGCCGTCCACGGATCCGCGGACCAGGCCCTCGGCCCTGGTCCGCTGGACCAGCACCGCGACGCCCGAGTCCACCGCCGTGATGAGCCGGACCTTTGCCGACGCGTACGTCACGTCGATCACCTGGCCGAGCAGCCCGCCGGCGGCGATCACAGGAGCGCCGGCTGAGACGCCGTCGCGAGTGCCCCGGTCTATGAGCATCGAGCGCTCCCACGACTCCGTCGGTCGTCCGATCACACGCGCCCCGATCGTCTTGTAGTCCTGCGCGCGGGTGATGTCGATCAGCGCCAGGACGCGGTCGCACTCCTGCCGCGTCTCCTCCAGCTGCGCGAGCGTCGCCTTGAGCTGCTCGTTCTGCCGCTTCAGGGCCACGTACTGGTCATGCGACACGCCGGAGTCCCGAAGGTAGGAGGCGGCCGCCCGAAACGGCGAGGTGATCACAGTGCCGGCGACCGCAGCGGGGGTGCTCGCGGCCAGGACGACACGTCTCGCCACGTGTATGGGGCCGTCGACACCTTCGCGATACCACACGGTCGTGATCACGAGCGCGGCCACGACGAGCGCGACCAGGAGGAACGGCCGCCCGGCTCCCGGTGTTGTGTCTATCTCCAAGCGTCTCATGGATCCGCTTTTCCGTCCCCATCGCGATCGGGCTTCGCCATCCGCTAGCGGGATACGGTCAGCACCTTCTTCAGAACGTCGATCTCCTCGAGCGCCATGGCGCTTCCGAGGACCACGTTGATGAGCGCGTTCTCCGAGACGTGGACCGGGATTCCCGTCTCCACCTTCAGCCGGTCGTCAATGCCCTTGAGAAGGGAGCCGCCACCGGTGAGCACGATCCCGTATTCCATCACGTCGCTGGCCAACTCGGGGGGAGTCTCCTCGAGGGTGTCCTTCACGGCCTGGAGGATCGCCCTTGTCGGCTCCTCGACCGCGCCTCGGATCTCCTCCGATGAGATCTGGAGCGTCCGCGGCAGACCGGACCCGAGGTCGCGACCGCGCACCTCCACATCCAACTCCTCGGAGAGAGGATACGCCGACCCGATCTCGAACTTCATCTCCTCGGCGGTGCGCTCCCCGATGAGCACGTTGTACTCGCGCTTCACGTGAGCCACGATCGCCTCGTCGAACTCGTCTCCGCCGATCCGGATGGATTGCGCGACGACGATGCCTCCCAAGGAGATGACGGCGACCTCGGTGGTCCCTCCGCCGATGTCCACGACCATGTTGCCGGTCGGCTCCTGAATGGGCAGGCCCGCGCCGATCGCGGCGGCCATCGGCTCCTCGATCAGAAAGGCCTGCCGCGCGCCGGCCTGCATCGTGGCCTCGAACACCGCTCGTTTCTCGACCTCGGTCACGCCCGAGGGAACACACACGACCACGCGCGGCTTGGGCTGCCATGGGAAGCGCTTGACCCTCGTCTTGTTGATGAAGTAGCGCAGCATCGCCTCGGTCACCTCGAAGTCGGCGATGACGCCGTCCTTCAGAGGCCGGATGGCGACGATGGACCCCGGAGTCCGTCCCAGCATCCTCTTGGCTTCGATGCCGACCGCGAGGACCCGCTTCGAATCCCTCTCAACGGCAACGACTGAAGGCTCGATGAGGACGATGCCCCGGCCGCGGACGGACACAAGCGTGTTGGCGGTCCCGAGATCCACCGCCATGTCAGAGCCCCAGGAATTGAAGAACATGTCGATGAGCGACAAGTGCGCTCTCCTCTCGAAGGCGCCATGCGCCGGGAAGTTCAACAGGGACACAGGAGCGCCGCCAACCTTGCGGCGCCAGACCCCAGGGCACGCTGATAAGTCGGCCCGCGTGCGGTCCGAACGCCCATGAGTCTAGCACAGCGCGCCGTTCGCGCACCTGAACGGCCCGTCCACTCCCGAGCGGGCGGGCCGCCGCGGTACGCCCGGAACGAGAGGGCGATGATCGCGGGATCTAGAGCGCGCCCATCTCGCGAAGCGACGCGTGGGCGCCCCCGTCGCCTATCACGACGTGGTCGAGCAGGTCGATCCCGAGTACTTCGCCGGCGCGCGCCAGGCGCCTGGTCAGCTGCAGGTCGGCGCCGGAAGGCGTGGGATCACCGCTTGGGTGGTTGTGGACGACGACCACCGATGCCGCGGACACCTTCACCGCCTCCTTGAACAGCTCTCGGGGATGCACTATGGACGCGTTGAGGCTGCCCACGGAGATCTCCACCATGCGCAAGAGCTGATTCTTCGTGTTGAGCGCGAGTGCCCAGAAGTGCTCGCGATCGAGCCCGCGCAGTTGTGTGCCGCACAGCGCGAGGACGTCCTCCGGTGTGGAGACGGCGATCCGGCGCGATGCGGGCCAGGCCGACGCCCGGCGGCTCATCTCGAGACAGGCGAGAAGGCGCGCGGCACCCGCGGGCCCGACCCCGGGCAGGCGCACCAGGTCCTCGGCGGTCAGCCTCCAGAACCCGTCCGGGATCGGGTGTGCGTCGAGCACACTCCGCCCCGCGTCCTCGGATCCTTCGGACACGAGCATGCCCACGAGAGCGGCGTCGGAGAGCGTCTCCGCCCTGCCGCACAGGACGACCTCTCTCAGTGCATCACGACCGACCGACATGCGCGGCGCCACTCCCGGCGCCCCCTCTCTATCCCGCGGCCTCCACCGACACGAAGACGGGGAGGCGGGAGAGAAGGAGACGGGCCGCATGTCCGATCGTGAGGCCGCAGGCGAGACTGAGCACGAGAGAGACTGGGCTGAGCATCAGCGGCGCGACGGACCCGGTCAGCACGCAGGCGGCGCCCAGCTGGCCCAGGACGTGCGCTGCGGCGCCGGCCACCGCCCACCCCACGACAGAGAAGACCCCAGGGTGGCGGGCCAGCAACGCCATCACAGCCCAAGACGACACCGCGCCGGAGAGCGCAAGCAGCCCCGCGGGCCCGCCCAGCGATCCCGCGGCGATGCCCACGATCACGACGCGAAGGACGCTCACGAGCAGAGCCCGGCGCGAGCCGAGCATGGTCAAGGCCAGGACGACGGCGATGTTGGCAAGCCCGAGGCGCACGCCGGGGACCGGCAGAGGCGGAACGATGGCGTTCTCCACCAACCCGAGCACGGCGCCGAGCGCGACCAGCAGTCCGGCGGTCGCCAGCATGCGCGCCGACGAACCCTCAGCGGACGACCGCATCGAGTCCACCGCCGCCTCCCCCGACCGTAACCGTAACGCCGTTGGGAGCGCACACGATCGCGCCGCCAGCATCGGCGACGGCACCCTGCCTCACGCAGATCCTGTCCGGGCAAGACGACTCGACCACCCGCACGCGGCCGCCCTCGACCCGGACCAGGACACTCCCGTGGATGCCGTCGATGTCCAGGGTCCGCTCCGAGGAAAGCGGCACCTCCGTCGTGCCACGGGGTCCGGTGATGACCACAACGTCGGCGGGTCCAGAGGCGGCCAGGAACGTAGCCGGCCACGCCAGCACGGCAAGAAGCGCGACGAACGCCACCACCAGCCGGTCTCCGCGGGTCACGCCCCGTCTGCCTCCCCAGCGGATGCCACGGGCACCTTGACCTCGAGGCCCGGGACTGTCCTTGAGGCGCCGTCGGTCACGTCGGCGTTCAGGCCGGACGCGCGCCCGCTGACGTCGATGCAGTCCTGAGGACATACGTCCACGCATGCGTTGCATCCGGTGCACTTGTCGTAGTCCACGACCGCGAGCCAGTCGATGACGTGTATGGCGTCCTCCGGACAGGCCTTCTCGCACTTCTTGCAGGCGCTGCAATACCGGGTGCAATAGTGCCTGCGGATGGCGGGCTTGTCATGAGAACTGCAGCGGACGATGATCGGCCCCGAATCGGGCACCAGCTGGAGCAGGTTCAGGGTTCCGCGAGGACACTCGGTCACGCAGATCCCGCACCCGGTGCATTTCGCCAGGTCGATGACGGGCAGACCCCGATCATCCAGCTTCATGGCGTCGAATGGGCACGAGTTGACGCAGTCCCCGTACCCTAGACAGCCGTTGGGGCACAGGATCGAACCGCCTGCGAGCTTGTTGACAGCCGCGCAGGACTGCGCGCCGCCGTAGTCGAAGGCGCGGGTCGCGCTGGTGCCGCCACCGCAGTGCCGGCACGACACGACGGACGCCACGGCACAGCTCTCCAGACCCATGATGGTCGCGATGCTGTCCGCGACCTCCTGGCCACCCGCGACGCACGCGGTGACGACGAGGCGCTCCTCGGCGATCCCCTCCGCCGTGGCGAAGCACGACGGGTTGCCGCAAGCGCCGCAATTCGAGCCCGGCAGGGCATCCAGGATCTCCTGGATGCGCGGGTCTATCTCGACGTGGAACTTCTGCGCCGCGGTCGCCAGCATGACCGCGGCGATCGCGCCGATGAAGCTGAGCGCACCTACCGCCTTGACGACCACCATGAAGTCCATTGTGCGCCTCCCCTACAGACCGAAGAGCGAGCCGAGGCCGATGTAGCCGAGCGAGAGCAGACCGGCCGTAATGAACGCCATGGGAGTCCCGCGCAGCGAGCGGGGCACCGGCGCGAGTTCGAGACGCTCGCGTATCGCCGTGAAGCACAGGAGCGCGAATCCGAAGCCCAGCGCCACGCCCAGGTTGTAGACGAGGGTCTCGCCGAACGTGAAGTGGTACGCCATGTTCATCTTGAAGAAGCCGGGCTTCACGGCCTCCGTGGCCGCCGCCAACACCGCGCAGTTCGTGGTTATGAGCGGAAGGTAGATGCCCATGGCGCGATAGAGAGCGGGGCTGTACTTGCGCAGGTACATCTCCACGAACTGGACAAGAGCGGCGATGACGAGGATGAACGCCGGGATGTAGAGGAACTCACCCACACCCAGCGGTACGAGAAGTAGGTAGTAGAAGAGCCACGTTCCGGCGGAGGCCATCACCATTACGAAGATGACGGCGAGGCTCATCCCGATCGACGTGTTCATATCGTTGCTGATGCCGAAGAAGCTGCACAGCGCGATGAACCTCGTAAGCAGGATGTTGCTGACAAGCGCCGATCCCACAAGCAGTAGAGCGAACTGCGTCAGTGTGCTCACCTCAGGCCGCCTCCGTCCTCATCTTGAGGGCGGCCGCCTGGGCGGCCTCTTTCGCCCGACTCCTGCGATTGAGCGCATGCGATGCCGCGACGATCAGTCCGAAGAGAATGAAGGCGCCCGGGAAGAGCATCAGGATGTTCGGGGGTTTGTAGAAGGCAGGCAGCGATATCAGTGTGGCGTTGAGAAACACGATCTGGCCCGTGCCGAAGAGCTCCCGGAACGCGGCGAGTCCCGCGATGATGATGGTGTATCCGATCCCCATCCCGATGCCGTCTGCGACGGAGATCCAGATCGTGTTGTGGTAGGCGAAGGCCTCCGCGCGTCCCAAGACGATGCAGTTGACGACGATGAGGGGGATCCACACCCCGAGGAAGGCGTACACGCTGGGCAGGAACGCCTTCATCACCAGGTCGACGATCGTGACGAACGACGCGATGATCACGATGAAGATCGGGATCCGGACCTCGTCCGGGATGAACTTGCGTGTGGCCGAGATCAGAACGTTGCTCATGACGAGCACGAAGATGACCGCGATCCCCATGAACAGGGAGCCCTCGAGCTTCGACGACACGGCGAGGGTGGAACACAGACCGATCATCAGCACGGTCAGCGGGTTCTCCAGCGATATCCCGCTGCGGAAGACGCGCATCCATTCATTCACTTGCCGCTCACCTCTCCCAAGCCGGCCAGCGCTTGTGCGTAGATGTTCGCTGCCGCCTGAACGCCGTTCCTGACGCCTCGGGACGACTTGGTCGCTCCTGTGATCGTGTCCACCTCGGCCACCAGCGCATCGCCCTCGACCACATCGACTCCCACGAAGCCCTGCAGCCAGGGCTTGCCCTTGACCATCTCGGTGTTGACCTTGGTTCCGAGACCCGGGGTCTCGTTCATGGACACTACTGTGGCGCCGGTGACTTTCCCGTTCCTATCCACACCTACCGCCATGGATATGGGACCCCCGTAGCCGCGGGGTCCGACCAGGACGCCCCATCCGATCTGACCACCGCTGCCGTCAAGCGCCCGGTAGAGGGCGTAGACGGGGGTCTCGCCGGCCGCGACGGCCGCCTTCTTGAGAACCGCCGCGTCCTTGATCTGCTCGAAGGTGCCCTTCGCTCCGACATCGGCGAGCACGACACGCAGCGATCTCTCCTTGGCCAGACGGTCCTGCTCCGCGATGCGGTCCTTGGTCACCGCATAGGTCACAGCGAGGCCGGCGGAGGCGACGATGCACGTCACAAGCACCGGGATGCCCAGCTTGAAGTAGAACTTAAGCATTCGCCTTCGCCTCCTTCCCGGGCTTCATCCAGCCGAACGGCTTGGGCATGAACATGCGGTCGATGAGAGGTGCCAGGCCGTTCATGAACAGGATCGCGAAGGTGGTCGTCTCTGGCATCGGGCCGAAGAACCTCGTGACGATGTTGAACACGCCGCACCCGATGCCGAACACGAGTCTCCCGTTCCTGGTGACGCATGAGGAGACGTAGTCCGTCGCCATGAAGAACGCGCCGAGCAGGACCCCGCCGGCGAGCACGTTGAAGATCGGGTCGGACCCGAATGCCCAGGAAAGGAGCGCGACCGACCCGATGTAGCCGACGGGGATTCGCCAGTCGATGATCTGCTTGCCGATCAGAACGAGCCCGCCGAGGATCAGCAGAGCGCCCGAGACCTCGCCGAGCGACCCCTCGAGGTTCTTGAACAGCAGCGGACCGTATTGGGCCGAAAGATCGTAGTGATACGCTCCCAGGGCGGCCCGGTCGGCCGAGGCGATGGCCAGCCGCGTGGCTCCGCTGATGGCGTCGAACTTGCCCGCCGCGGGCATGGACAGGGCGCGGAACCATCCGCCGGGGTAGGGCTTCACGTCGGACATGACGCCGAGCCACGACATCATGACGACCGCACGACCCACCAGCGCCGGGTTGAACAGGTTGAACCCGAGGCCGCCGAAGAGCATCTTCGCCAGCGCGATGGCGACTATGCCGCCGAACATCGTGATCCACCATGGCGTGAGGGGCGGAACCGACATCGCCAGCAGCAGACCCGTGATGACGGCGGTGAGATCGCCGATGGTCTGCCGCTCCTTGCGCAAGATGTTCCAGAGAGCCTCCGTCAGAACGCACGAGCCGATCCCGACGACCAGAGTCACCAGGGACCGTATGCCCAGGCTCGCATCGGCCGCTATGAAGCACCACATTCCCCAGAGCGTGGCGGGGGTGAGAGCGCCGATGACCCAGAGCATGATCGTGCGGCTGCTCTGCTCGGCCGCGACATGCGGGGCCGGTGCGACGACCGGCATGCGCTGCTCGACCGGCGCTTCCTTCTTCTCGTCGCTCACTTCTTCGCCCCCTTCAGCATGAGGGCGGCCTTGCCCGTCTTGATGAGCTGGACGAGCGGACGCCGAGTGGGGCACATGTAGCTGCAGCAACCGCACTCGATGCAGTCGAGAGCATGGAAGCGCTCGACCCCGTCCCACATGCGCCGATCCGCGTAGGACGCGATCGCGAACGGGTGCAGAGTCATCGGACAGACCTCGACGCAACTCCCGCAGCGGATGCAGGGCTGATCGCCGTCGACCAGGGGCGCGGATTGCGCCGGGGTCAAAGCGACGACCCCGGATGTCCCCTTCACGACCGGAACGTCCAGAGTCGCGAGCGGCGCGCCGGTCATTGGTCCGCCGGCGATCACCCGCCCTACCGGCTCGACCAACCCGCCGGCCGCTTCGATCAGCGCGGAGATCGGGGTACCGATCAGGACCCGGTAGTTGCCAGGCTTGGCGACCTGGCCCGAGACCGTGACCACCCGCTCCATCAACGGCTTGTGCCGCTCCACGGCGTCTGTTATCGCCACGGCGGTGCCGACGTTGTGGACCAGCACACCGACCGACGCCGGCAGCTGCCCCCTCGGAACCGCCCTGCCGGTCACCGCGAAGATGAGTTGCTTCTCGGCGCCCTGCGGGTACCTCGTCCGCAGCGGCACGATCTCGATACCGGTGCCGGCCGCGGCCTTGCGCAGTGCGTCGATCGCGTCGGGTTTGTTGTCCTCAACCGCGACGAAGACGTCCTTCGCGCCGACGGCCGTCGCGATGTGACGCGCGCCCGCCATCACCTGCGCCGTCTGCTCGATCATCACCCGATGGTCACAGGTCAGGAAGAGTTCGCATTCGCACCCGTTGAGGATGACGGTGTCGATCGTGAAGTGCTTGGGCGGAAGGAGCTTCACCGCGGCCGGGAAGGCGGCGCCCCCCATACCTACGATGCCGGCGGCGCGCGCAAGAGCGGGGACACTTTCGTCGGCGGCCTGCACCGGCACGAACTGCTCGAAGTCCTGCTCGGGGTCCGGTGCGATGGTCACGGCATCGACTCGCATGCCGCCGGCGGTCAGCACCTTGCCCACGGCGACCACCTCGCCGTTGACGGGGCTGTGGACCGGCGCGCTGACCATCGCATCGACATCGCCGATGACCTGGCCTCGTTGCACCAGCTCACCCTTCTCCACGGTCGGTCGGCACGGCGCGCCAAGGTGCTGGCTCATCGGCACGACCAACTGCGCGGCCATGGGACCCAGCTCAGTCGCCCGGCCCGCGGTGGCCTCCTTGTGGTCCGGAGGATGCACGCCGCCTCGGAATGTGCGTACCGTCACTCGCTCACCCCTCTTCGACCTCCAAAGTCGCGTGTACGCTCCAGGCGGATGCGCGGGTATGGCAAAGCCGACCCTCGCGGATGCGTGGAGACCTCCGTAACATTTCGGCGATGATAGTCCGAGACCTGCCATGGACGCTAGGCCACGAGACTAAGTGAAGAATATCTTTATCTCCCTGTCCGCACTCTCGGGAGAATCCGAGCCGTGGACGATGTTCTCGTCGAGCGTGAGTCCGAAGTCGCCGCGTATGGTGCCCGGGGCCGCGTCTCGCGGGTTCGTCGCGCCCATCAGCTTGCGAACGACCGTCACCGCCTCCGGACCGGACAGGACCATCTTCACCACCGGCCCGCCTGTGATGTAGGCGATCAGGCCCTCGTAGAAGGGCTTACCCGCGTGCTCGGCGTAGTTCGCCTCGGCCTGCGCGCGTGCAACGTGCCCGAACTCCATGCGTTCTATGACCAGGCCGGCACGCTCGAACCGCTTGACTATCTGCCCGACCAGGCCCCGCTTCACGGCGTCCGGCTTCACCATCACGTATGTGCTCTGCTGCAATTCGCGCTCCCTGTTTGTCGACGTTCCTGCAGGACTCTCCGCCTACCGACGATGTCGCCCGCGGACGGCGACCTCGATGACGCGATACCGACGCGGTCAGATGCCGTCGCCGGTTGAGCGCCAGTCGTTTCGGATGCCGTTCACCTTCCACCCGACGCCCTCGCGCACCAGCGATACCTGGAACCTCTGCGTGCCGTTCCTGTCCAGCCTTACGGTGACATCCGCCGTGGACGACGCCGCGCTGGCCGCCACGGATTCGATCGAATACGACTCGAACCGAGCCGGGAGCGTCCGCATCTCGCGTCTCACGTCCGTGACCGGCACGGCGACCCAGTAGCCGGCCACCGGGCGGCCGGCACGATAAGCGTCGATCAGTCCCGACACGGTGGCGCTCTGCGAAGGATACCCGAGCCCCATGTAGGCCGCGACGGCGAAGCCGCCGAAGATCACTATCAAGGCGAGCAGCGACAGTCCGACGCGCAGCGCCAATCCGCGGCCCGACAGCCTGTCTCGGCGCTCGGCCTTGTTGGCCGCCCGCCCGCGAACCCTCATCTCGTCCTCGGTCATCGTGAAGAAGGCGTCGTCCTCGGCGGTCGCGGCCAGATCGCCCGTCGCAACAGCCTCCTCCGGCTCCGGCGCAGGAGGAATGGCCACCTCCGCGACCGGCTCCTCGGCGGGCTCGGCCTCAGGATGGGATCCGGCGGCCACGGAGGATTCGTACGCTGCCAGGACCGCGTCACTCAGCTCGTAGCCGAACTCGTCTCGGGCAGCCTCGAACGCGCGCACCGCTTCCTCATGGAAACCCATCGAGGAATAGGCCAGGCCCAGATTGGCCGAGGCGCGCCCCTTGGCGGCATAGCCGTCCGTGGACACGGCGGCCTTGTACGCACCGACGGCCTCTTCGGGGCGTCCCAGGGTCATGAAGCACATCCCGAGATTGTTGAGCGACTTGCCCGGGTCTGGGTTTCCCTCCGCCCAGGCGGCGTCTCGGTACGCCTGGCACGCCTCCTCGAAGCGACCCATGTCGTAGAGCGCTCCCGCCTTCCCCTGCTGAGCCTTCCAGGGTGCTTCGTTGGCGGGGTCCTCCATGGCCGACTCGAAGGCCTGGACCGCTTCGGAGAGATGGCCGTCAGCGGCCAGCGCAGAGCCGAGGTTGGTCAGGATCGCCCCGCGTTTGCCGTAGGACTCGTCCCTGAGCGCGTGACCATACACGGTGGCCGCGTCGCCGTGACGGCGCAGCTTCATGAGGGAGTTGCCGGCCATGTGGTACGCCCGACCGGTGCCTGCCGGCTCGGAGCCCTGGACCGCGGCGAGATACTCGCGCGCCGCCGCGCGCCAATCGCCTGCGGCGTACGCCTTGTCGCCATAGACCAGTCTGGATTCGTCCACGTCCGCCCCTATGAGCCGTGCACGATAGTGACCTTGCTGATCACGTCGCCCACCGAGATCGCGCGTACGACGCTCATGCCTTTGACCACCCGGCCGAACACGGTGTAGTTGCCGTCGAGCCCGGACATGGGCACCAGCCCGATGTAGAACTGAGAGCCCGCGGAATCGGGAGACTGAGTCCGCGCCATGGCGACAGTGCCTTCGACATGCTTCAAGTCGTTGAACTCCGCCTTGAGCCGCCACGACGGACCCCCCGTCCCGACCGCGGGATCATCCGTCCTGGAGAGAGGGTCACCGCCTTGGATGAGAAGGCCGGGTTCCACGCGATGGAACTTGGTGCCGTCGAAGAAGCCCTCCCCTGCCAGCTCGATGAAGCTGGCCACCGTGTTGGGCGCCTTGCCGGGATAGAACGCGATCTCGATGACGCCCTTCGACGTGCGCAGGACAGCCCTCTCGTCTCCCCTGACGACCACCTTCGACACATGCAGCGGAAGCGCGTCGGGATCGGCGGGCGCCGTTGCCGTCAGCGACCCGGAACCTGAGGTATCGCCGCCGGAGGACACGGGAGAGCACCCGGCGATGGACATGCCGAGCGCGATGAGTACGAGGGCCGCGAAGGCGGCCTGGCGTGGTGGCAGGTGCATGGCTCGCACATAGTACCAGTCCGCCTCGCAGGGCTGCCACACGACCGTCGCCGACGCTGATCTGCCGCCGCAACGACCGTTCGCGCGCGAAGGCGCTCGCGCGCGTGCCGCGCGTGCACGTTGTGCTATCGTAACGGCGGACCGGCCCCGGGGCCGGTCGAGTCGGCGAACCGCGCGGGCCGTCTTGAGGGCGGCCCGTTCGCATCTTGCCAGTGGAGGCGATTGCCGCATGGGAGCAGTGAGCACCGACAAGGTCCGCAACGTCGTTCTGGTCGGCCATGGGGGCGCGGGAAAGACTTCTCTCGCCGAGGCGATGCTCTTCATGGCGGGAGAGACCAAGCGCCTCGGGACGGTCGAAGACGGTCACTCCACCCTGGACTACGACCCTGAAGAGCTCAAGCGCAAGATGACGATCAACCTGGCGCTGGCCCCCGTCGCCCATCGCGACGTCAAGATCAACGTGATCGACACCCCCGGCTATGCCGACTTCATCGGTGACGCCATCGCGGGCATGGAAGCCGCCGAGATGGCCATCTTCGTCGTGGACGCGGTGGCCGGCGTCCAGGTGCAGACGGAGCGCCTGTGGGAGATCGCCGGCAACATGGGGATCGCCCGCTCCGTCTTCGTCAACCGGATGGACAAGGAGCACGCGGACTTCGACGCGGCCATGAACGCTCTGACGGCGGCCTTCGGGCACCGTGTCGGCGCGGTGCAGCTGCCGCTCGGGCGCGAAGCCGACTTCCACGGCGTCATCGACATCATCCGCATGAAGGCGTATCACCACGAGTCCGACGGCGAGCACACGGACGAGATCCCCGCGGATCAGAACGACCGCGCCGAGACCGCGCGGGACAAACTGTGCGAGCTGGTGGCCGAGGCGGACGACGATCTCATGGAGAAGTACCTCGAGGGCGAGCGGCTCACCCAGGAGGAGCTGGACAAGCTTCTCGGGCTCGCCATCGCGCAGGGGATATTCATCCCGGTGTTCGTCGGATCGGCCCTCAAGCTGCAGGGCGTCGAGGACCTGATGGACGAGATCGTCTCCTTCTTCCCCGAGCCCACGGCGCACGGTCCGCTGCCGACCGTCGACGGCGAAGAGGTCCACGTGTCCACCGGCGGGACCGTCTCCGCCTTCGTCTTCAAGACGATGTCGGACCCGTATCAGGGGCGCCTCAACTTCGTCAAGGTCGTGTCCGGCACGCTGTCGCCCAACTCGGAACTGGTCAACGCGCGCACGGGAAAGAAGGAGCGCATCGGCCACGTCCTCAAGCTCATAGGCAAGGATGCGAGCGACATGGACGGCGTTCCCGCCGGAGATGTCGCGGTCCTTCCGAAGCTGGCTGATACGGCCACCAACGACTCGCTGTCCGCCAAAGGAGACGTGGCGTTCGCGGCGATGCCGCTCCCCGAACCCCTCTATTCCGTGGCCATCCGCGCGAAGGTCAAGACGGACGAGGACAAGCTCGGCGGAGGCATCAACAAGATCGTCGAGGAGGACCCGACGCTGCGCCTCAGGCGCGACTCCGAGACCCACCAGACAGTGCTGTCTGCGCTCGGCGACACTCAGATCGAGGTCGTCATGGCGCGCCTCAAGAGCCGGTTCAGCGTGGACACGGAACTCACCGACCTGCGGATCCCGTTCCGCGAGACGGTCCGGAAGGTCGCGCAGGCCCAGGGCCGTCACAAGAAGCAGACGGGCGGCCACGGCCAGTTCGGTGACTGCTGGCTGCGCATCGAGCCCAATCCCGGCGGCGGCTACGAGTTCCTCGACGAGATCGTGGGCGGCAGGATCCCTCGCGGGTTCATCCCCGCGATCGACAAGGGTGTCCAGGAATCGATGGAGCGCGGGGTCCTGGCCGGTTACCCCGTGGTCGACGTGAAGATCGCCGTCTACGACGGCAGCTATCACGCCGTCGACTCATCGGAGATGGCCTTCCGCACCGCCGCGTCGATGGGCTTCAGGGCCGTCGCGGAGAAGGCTGAGATGGTCCTTCTCGAGCCCATCGCCAACCTGGTGATCACCGTGCCCGAACACTACGCGGGCGACGTCATGGGCGACATGTCCTCTCGCCGCGGCAAGATCCTGGGCATGGAAGGCAAGGGCGGCAAGCAGGTCATCCGCGCCACGGTGCCCTACGCCGAGGTCGTCAACTACGCTTTGCAGCTGCGGTCTCTGACCCATGGATCCGGGTGGTACTCGATGGAGATCGGCGAGTATGCCGAGGTTCCGGGGGACATGGCGCGCAAGATCGTGGAGCAGGCGAAGAACAAGGCCGAGGAGTAGGGTCCGGGGCGCGGTTGGCGAGGAGCGCTCCGCGAACGGTCCTCGGCAGCCCGGCGGCTTCGCATCGCCGGGCGCCTGCGGGGTGTTCGCTCCGGCCCCTCGCCAACCTGGGGCGCATACCCCATCGGGCGGAACGACTCCAAACCCCTACGGTCCGGCCGCCGTGCCACGCGGCCCTCGACCTGCATCACCTGACGGCGTCTACTCGGGCTTCTTGTTGCTCTCGCCGTAGGTGTAGATGCGGTTGCCCAGGGACCAGTACTGGTTGGGCATGTAGGCCATGGGACGGAGCTTGGCGTAGTCGACGTGGCCGCGGTCGTCCAGGATGGCGGGGTCGGCGAAGGCGCCTTCGGCTCTAGCGATGAACAGGTCGTGAGCGCCCAGGGGGACCGTCTCGATGACCTTGCACTCCAGCGCGTAGCGACATTCGGCGATCCGGGGAGCGGAGACGTGCTGGGACGGCTCCGGGGTCAGGCCGGTCTCGACCCACTTGTCGTGGTCGCGGCCCGAGACCATCCCGCAGTGGTCGGCCTGGGTCACCAGTTCCTCGCCGGGGATGTTGAGGCAGAACTCGCCCGCGGCTCTGAGAAGGACGTTGCTGTGGCGGGACGGGCGGATGGCGATGCTGATGCAGAGCGGATCCGAGCAGGTCATCCCGACCCACGCCAGCGTGATGATGTTGGCGCTGCCGGCCCCGTCAGGCACTGTCACGAGTGCCACAGGGTTCGGGAACACGTACACGTGGTTCGTCGGCTCTTTCACTTCCGCGTCTCCCCTCGTCGGTTCGCATGCTAGATACCCGGTCGGGAGGGTTTGGGGCCCTCCATGGCACGACCCGGCGCGAGGGCCGGGTCGGTGGGTCGAGAAGCTGGCGCCCTCTATAGGATTCGAACCTATGGCCTTCTGCTCCGGAGGCAGACGCTCTATCCCCTGAGCTAAGAGGGCGCGGTGCGACCCGGAAGCGAGCCGCCGGTGTACGGTAGCACAGGAACAGGCGCATGTGCACGGCGCCGGACGGGGGCATACTGGGTGGGCATCGTCACACAGGGGGGCGGGGTCTGATGGGATCGGCAACTAGAGGGCTGTACGACCGAATAGTCGGAACGCCCTTCGTATACGACCACATTCGCCCGCTGGTGGTGGGCGGCATCGACATGTCGCCCGTCTATCATCGGGCCGAGACGACACCGGACGACACGGTGCTCGACGTCGGCTGTGGGACAGGCGACGCGCTGCGCCACCTCACGGACTTCCGGCGCTACGTCGGCTTCGACATAGACCGACGGGCGGTCGCGTTGGCGCGTCAGCGCTACGCACAGCGCAAGGGCGTGACCTTCGAGGCCCGCATCATGTCCGAGTCGGACGCGGTCGAACTGGGTCCGACCGTCGTCGTTCTGATGGGTCTGCTGCACCATCTGAGTGACGAGCACGCTCACGGCTTGCTGCGCGCCGTGCGCGGTCCCGGGACCGTGCGCCGGATCGTCACGCAGGACATCGTCTTCCTCGACGGCGAGCCCGTGAGCAATCTTCTGGCGCGCCTGGATCGGGGCCGCGAGTGCCGGGCGCCGAGCGGCTACGAGACGCTCGCCCGCGACGCGGGCTGGACCGTCGACGAATCCACGGTGATCAGATCGCATCCCACTCGGGGTCTTGCCAAGTATCTGGTCATGACGCTTCGTCCGTGACGATCGCCGCAAGGCCGGTTCGCTCGCGCGCACCGTCGTCATCCGGCAGACACGACGAGGCGAAGTGCTCATGCACCGACGGCGGGAAGTTCTGCACCTGGTCCACGAGGTAGAGAGGCCTGCCGAGTACCTCCGCATATATGCGCCCGACGTATGCCCCGACGATACCCAGGGTCACCAGCTGGATCCCGCAGAAGAACAGGACCACTGTCATCAGGGAGGCCCATCCCTGTACCGTGTGGCCACCGAACCAGTCGACGATGGTTAGGACCGCGGCCAGCAGGCCGAGCGCCGAGGCGGCGAAGCCGATCCAAGTCGCGATCTGGAGCGGGCGTGCCGAGAAGGAGACGATCCCGTCCACGGCCAGCCGCACCATCTTGGACAGCGGATAGTTGGTCTCCCCCGCTGCCCGCTCTTCCCGGGCGTAGGTGACAGTGGCGCGGCGCAGTCCCATCCATCCGACCAGGCCGCGTATGTAGCGGCTCTTCTCCCGCATCGCCCGAAGCCCGGTAACCGCGCGGCGGCTCATCAGGCGGAAGTCTCCGGCGTCCACAGGTATGTCCGTACGCGACAGGGAGCGCAGGACGCGATAGAACAGAGCGGCGGTGAGGCGCTTGAAAGGGCCTTCGCCATCGCGTCGCTCGCGGACCGCGAAGACCACGTCCGCGCCCTCGCGCCATAGTGCGACCATGTCCGGGATGAGTTCGGGGGGATCCTGAAGGTCGGCATCGATCACGACCACCGTGTCACCGGCCGCCATGTCGATCCCTGCGGTGATCGCCGTCTGGTGGCCGAAGTTCCGGGCCAGCCGCACGAGCCGGATCCGGGGATCGTTCGCGGCGAGGTCCGACACGATCTCCCACGTCCGATCCCGGCTGCCGTCGTCCACGACGATCACCTCGAAGGCGGGAAGCGGTTTGAGCGCGGCGCGAAGGCGCGCGAAGAAGGCCTCGGCGACCTGTTCCTCGTTGAACATGGGAACGACGATCGAATGGAGTTCCTGTCGGATCACGTGACTCCTCGCCCGGCCGAGCGGGACGTCGGCTCCCCCGCCCTGCTCAACATGATACCCGACCGTTCTTCGCCTCTTCCCTCAGCTCGCCGGATCCGTCGTGTCGATCGCATCGGGACCCGCCGGACGTCGACGGGATCTAGTACACGGCCGATTGGATGAACATCGCGATCATGAACCCCAGCCCCAGCGCGGACGCCAGATCCATGACATGCCTTCTGACCGGATGCCCGCGCGCCATCAGAGCCATCCCCACGAACAGAGGGAACATCCCCGCGATGTAGCGAGCGCCACCGAGCAGCCAAGTGACAGAGTAGGCCGTCACGAGGTACGCGACCGAGTAGATCGTGTACGAAGGGGGCAGCGCTCGTGCCGCGAGGATCACGACCAGCAGCGCGAAGAAGAAGAATGCCACCCCCGAAAGCCAAGTCCCGACCGCCAGGCGCACGTTGGGCTCGAAGATGCGCGGGACCATCGTCGCGAGGTTGGCTCCGAAGAACACGAAATCGTGGCACCAGAGGCCCTTCTGGTATTCCATGAACTTGAACCAGTCCCCGGTCACCACCTTGTTGAGCAGCAAGTAGAGCCCCGTGCCGACCGGCACGAGCAGGACGCAGGCGGCCCGGGACATGGTCCGTCGCAGGCTGGTTCCTCTCTGCCTGTAGCCATACGCGAGTTCGATGACCAGGGGAAGCACCAGAAGCGCGCCCACATTGCGGGTCAGTGCCGCGAGCAGCCCGGCGATGCCGGCTGCCAGCCACCGATCGCGTCTGCAGAAGTAGAACGCCAGCACGGTCAGCAGCAGGAAGAGGCTCTCGGTGTACGCGATCGCGAAGAAGAAGGACAGCGGGAAGATCAGCATGTACTTGACCGCGTCACGCGCGGTCGCGCCGTCTCCCACTTCCAGCCGGACCAGTTCCTGCAGGAAGTAGGAAGCAGCGACCAGACACACCAGAGAGACCGCCACAGCCGCCCAGAAGTAGTCGGGGATGGCCAGGTGGGCGATCCTGATCGCGATCGGATACAGCGGATAGAACGCGATCAGGACGCGGTCTTCCCCGGTCCCGCGATACCAGTTCTGCGCGAGGTTGAGGTAGTGGACGCCGTCCCATCTCGACCAGATCGTCTTGAACGAGTCCAGGAAACCGGCCTTCTTGTCGGTTATCCCCAGGAACACCAGGTAGCCGATCACGAACACGACCGCCCGATTCGCGAGGGTGAGGGCCGTCACCTTCACGGCCGACAGGCGCGCCGGCACCGGAGGCGCCTCCGTCGCAGGCTCGCCCGGTTCTGCCTCGCCTTCCGGGATGTCTTCCGCATCGCGAGGACGGCTGACCAGATCGCGGAACATCCTGACGCCGGCGAGCGCCAAGGCGAGGACCACCATCAACACAGAGAGCAGCTCGACGATCCTCTCGGCCCATGCCACTTCTCGGACTCCTCCCCGGTGGACGTCCGGGCTGCGCCTCCGTTCGCAGCCCGACGCGCCCAGTCTAGTTTGCGGTAGGCATCCGGGTAAAGCGGCCGTTCACGATGCGACTCACCGCGTGAGCCGAACATCTTGATGCCGTCGGACCCAACAGTTCTCCCGCTTCCCCGCCCCGCTCCCCGAACGCTATCCTGTTGCCGCGACGCGACCCGGCCTGGCGCACGTGACACACGGAGGGGCACCGTGCCCGAGACCCGCATGCTGCTGATCGTCAATCCGATGGCCAACCACGGAGAGACACGGACCCTGGTGCCCGCCATCGAGAAGCTGCTCCAGAACGTGCCGCACGACTCCGTGGAGACCGAGCGCACGGGGCATGCCGCGCAGCTCGCCGAGAGCGCGCGGGGCTACGACGTCATCGTGGCCGCCGGAGGAGACGGCACGGTGCACGAGGTCCTGAACGGCATCATGCGCCGCCCGGAGGACGACCGCCCGGCCCTCGGCGTGCTGCCCACGGGCTCGGGCAACGACACGCGCAGGACCCTGGGCCTGCCCACGGATCTCGCGGACGCCGCGATGCTCCTGGTCACAGGCGTCCGCAGGCGCTTCGACGTCGGGCTGTGCAACGGATCCGTGTACTTCAACAACTCGTTCGCCGCCGGCCTCGACGCGCGCGTGACGATCAAGGCCGTGGAGTATAAGGAGACGAAGAAGCGTTCGGGGATCTGGCTGTATCTGACCGCGCTCTTCCACGTGCTCTTCCACGAGCTCTACAGCCACCCGGTGCGGATCGCCTGGGACGGCGGCGAGCCGTTCGACTACGACATGCTGGTCGTGGCGGTCACCAATGGCCCGACCTACGGCGGCGGCTTCTTCATCACTCCGGACTCCGTGCCGACCGATGGCCTCTTCGACGTGTGCGTCATCGACCCGCTGTCTCTTCCAGGAGCGCTCGCGCGCCTTCCCTTCGTGATCTTCGGCAAGCACACCGGCATGAAGCCCGTCCACATGTCGCGGCACACGTCGATCCTGATCGAGTCGCAGACCCCCCTGCCCGCGCAGATCGATGGAGAGGTGTTGATGGAGAAGCGCTACGATATCTCGATCCTGCCCGGCGCCTTGGAGTGCATCGTCGCGGGTGCCAAGTGATGGACGACGAAGTCTATGCGCTCCTCCTGATGATCGTCGCGCCGATCGCGACGCCGATACTCTCGTATCTGATCGGCTCGATCCCGTGGGCCTACATCATCGTCAGGTCGGTATCGCACGAGGACATCTCCGAGCACGGTACCGGCAACGTGGGGGCGATGAACGTCAGACGGACCACGGGCTCGTGGGGCTGGTTCGTCGTGGCGATGGTGGCCGACGCGGCAAAGGGATTCGCGCCGACGCTGGCAGCGAAGATGGTCGTCTCGGGGTTCTCGCCGGACTGGGGTGTGGTCCTGAGGCCCTGGGCAGACACCCTGCGGCCGTTCATCCGCGAAGGCGCGGGCTTCTCCGACTGGCCCTTCATCGCCGCCCTGTGCGTACCGATGCTCGCGGTTCTCGGCGCCGTCCTGGGCCACAACTACTCGCTGTGGCTCGCGATCAAGAACGGGCGCTTCGCGCGAACCGGCAAGGGCCTCGCGACAGGCGGGGGGGCGCTACTCGCCTACGACTGGCGCTACTTCGTGATCGGGGCGATCGTGGGCCTGCTCACCATCGCCATAACGCGCTACATGATGGCCGGCCAGGTGGCCGGGGCCATGTCGATCCCGGCCTTCGCCATCGTCACCCGGCAGGCCGACTGGCCGTTCGCACTCATCCTGGGCCTGGTGGTCTACGCGGCGCACCACAACCGCTTCGTGGGCATGCTGCGCGGACAGGAACCGAAGCTGTACACGGGCGACCGCATGGGGCCCAGGGGTTGACCTGAGTATCGCGCGACGGCGACGGAAGAAGGCCGACCCTGGAGAGGCCGGCCTTCTTCACGCCCGCTTGCGACTCTGCTGCTACTTGAGCTCGATGGCCTCGTTCGGGCAGACCTCCTGGCAGGTGCCGCACTCATCACAGTCGTCCGGACGGCCCAAGACGGCGACGTCCTCAAGGTCGAGGGAATTCGTGGGGCACTCGTCAACGCAGATGCCGCATGCGGTGCACAGATCGGGATCGACAACGGGCTTGCCCATGAGCTGTTGTTCCTTTCGCTGAACTGGCTTGATGCTCCAACCCCCCGGGCGGAACAGCCAAAATCATACCATCGCGGCGCAAGACGCGCCTCATCGCACCTTGTCGGCGACCTCCAACGGACTCCACAGGCAAAACGGGTAGGTCCGGTCCGTCAGGATCTCCGACGCCTCGCGCATCTGGAGCAGTCTGTCGAGGTCATCCCTCATCTCCTGCTCCAGCGTTCCGAGCAGTCCCGCGATCTCCACGTTGACCTGCCTTATCGTGGCGCCAAGCGTCTTCTTGTCGGCCCCCGGGGCCGCGATCTCGGACACCAGACGCGCCTTGCGGGCCGAGAGCCCCATGGCACGTTCGTATTCGCTGTCGTCGTCGAAATCCAGTTCCCCGAGCATCTGGTCGGGGTTCTGGCGCAACCGGTTGAGGCGTTGGGTGGCCGAGTCGATCTCCTCGTCCGTCACGACGTGAGCGCCCAAAGGGAGGTACATCGTCATGGACGCGACGACGTAGGGCAAAGGCTCCACGCCGTAGAAGCGCCGGATGACCCCGTCGGTGACCTGGTCGTAGCGCCCCCCGCCGACACCATGGATGAACAGGTCGGACACGAACATCCGCTGGAACATCGTCAGAACCAAAGCCTTGGGAGCCAGGAGCATGTGTCCGCCAAGGACCGCCGCCGGGGCATCGGCGCAGTCCGAGGGAAGCGCAACCTCGCCCGCCCCCTCCACCACGAGCGCGGGGTGCTCTCCCGCCCGGGTCCACACCGTCCGCCTTCCGCGGTCGCTGAGGTCCCACAGCGGCAGTTCGAGCAGATCGCCCTCGACCCGCAGGTCCGGGAAGGGCTGCGCGAGCGAGCGAGTGCCGGTGCGCGCGCGGAAGGCGGCCAACTCGCCGTTGTACGACTCCACGAACGCCTCCGCCCTCAGCGCGATGTCGGCGACGAACGCGGCGAACGCGAAGCCTCCCGCCTG
This sequence comes from uncultured Coriobacteriia bacterium, assembly GCA_963695385.1. Classification (GTDB taxonomy): domain Bacteria; phylum Actinomycetota; class Coriobacteriia; order Anaerosomatales; family PALSA-660; genus JANYAK01. The sequence continues at coordinate 397,789 of OY968780.1, read as the reverse complement.
TTCGGTCACCGGCAACTCGAGATAGTCAGTCCCCGCGGACGCCTCGTATCGCCTGCGTGCGCCGGTCACCAGCTCCGCGAGGTTCGCGGCCACGGGCGCGGAGGCTCGCATGGCATCGCAGAACGCGGCCCAGTGATGTCCTATCGCCGGCGCGGGCAGCGTCCGGAGTTGTTGCGCCCCCGCCTGGCAGAATGCCTCGAGTTCATCGGCGGACGGGACAGGCGAGGTCGCGAAGCAGCGGTCGGGACCGCCGATCGCCAGGAATGCGGTGCACACGCGTATGTCCGGGCGCAGACACGGCGTGTGGATGCCCAACGTGTCGAAGCTGTCGGAGTCCACGATGAGGTCGATCGCGGTCGCGCCGGTCTCGTCAGAGAGCCTCTGCAGGAGGAAGTCCTTCACCCATATGCCGGGGTGGTACAACTCGGGCTGGTGTCCCGTCATCACCAGCGACTCCGGCTGAACCGGTGTCGGCGCGACCGTCAGGCCCAGGCGCTCGGAAACGTCCCGTGCCAGCGAGACGGCCTCTCTCCGCGCGACGCGCCGCAACTCCGGGGCGCGCGTCCCGCACACGGTGAAACCCCAGGACGCGGCAGCGCGGGTGTTGGCCTCCATGAGCTCGCGCCACTCCGCGAGCGGCGGTTGGGTGATGACCTCGCCGTGACCGGTCGGTGTCGTCGTCTTGGCCCGGGCCATCTGCTACGACGCTCCCGTCAGGCTCACAACAGGTCCGAGACGGAGCTGATGCCGACCTCTTCGCGCGCATGGAACGGCTCTCCGGCGGAACATCCGATCAGGGACCCCCAGGAGGCTGCCTGCGTCTCCACCCAGGACAGCACACCGGCGCTGCGCCCTTTGTCCTCGAACTGTGATTCGTAGCAGCGCAGCGCGCGCATCTTGGAATCCAGGTCTTTGGAGATGTCGACGACGAAGGACGGTTTGGCGACCAACCGGAGATGCACCGCCCAGTAGTGGTAGACCTTGGCCGGGTAGTGCGGTTCGCCAGACATGTCCGTCTTCACGAACTTCGAGTAGAAACGCGCGGCCTCCACGATCGCGGACGCGGCTATGTGGTCCGGGTGCGCATCCATCGGATAGGGTGCGAACAGCAGTCGCGGCCGGATCTCCCGGATCACCTCGGCCAGAGCCTTGCGCGCCGCGACCGTGTCGAACAGCTCGCGATTCGGCAGGTCGAGAGTGCGCCGAGTCACGCCAAGCACGTCGGCCGCGCAGGCGGACTCCCGCGCCCGGGTCTCCCTGGAGCCACGAGGTGTGGGCTCTCCGTCCGTGAGGTCCACGATCGCCACGTCCATGCCCCGGCGCACCATGCCCGCCACGGTCCCCCCCATGCCTATCTCCACGTCGTCGGGGTGGGCCCCCACGCACATGACGTCGATCACGCGATCTCCTCCCGTGGCCGCCGAACGGACTCAGCCAGCGCGTCGCGCCACACACGCATGTAGTACGACAACCTCTTGTCCGTGTCATCGAGGTCGGCGCCGAACGAGCGGTCGTGATCGTAGTAGATCCGCTCCACCGGCAGTTCGGTGATCCGCAATCCGATCGCCCACGCCTTCGCCCACAGTTCGAGCGGCATCGCGTAACCTGCCTCGCTCAGCTCGAGACGATCGAGGGCCGAGGCGCGGTACGCCTTGAACCCGCAGAACGCGTCGGTGATGTGCCAGCCGGTGACCCGGTTCACCTCGCGGGTGATCGCCGCGTTCACGCCGACACGGTCGGGAGGCGCGGAACCGACGACGGCGCTGCCGGGAAGATAGCGGCTGCCCGAAGCCACGTCCGCCTGGTCGAGCGCCTTCAGGAACGTGGGGATGTGCGCCGGCTCGTGCTGGCCGTCGCAGTCCATCGTGACCACCCGCTCGGCCCCCAGGCCGCGCGCCGCCGCGAACCCGTCTATCAAGGATGCGCCGTAGCCCAGGTTCGACTCGTGACGGACGACCTCGACGTCGGCCCTTGCCGCCAGGCACTCACTCGTACCGTCCGTCGAGCCATCGTCGACGACTATGACCGCCTCGACGAACCACAGCCGAACGGCATCGAGCACGGCGCACAGAGTGGCCTCTTCGTTGTACACGGGCATCACGACCACGGACGTGCCGGGTCGTCGCGAGGCGCGCGGGAGATCCGGCACTCTAGTCGGCCTCGACCACGTTGAAGGAGGTGGTCACGGTCACCTGAGGACCGAACATGCCCTTCACCGAGCAGTACTTGTCTTCCGACAGTTCGATGGCTCTGCGGACCGCCTCGGGGGTCACGCCCGCACCCTTGACCGTGTACTCGATATGGATGCTCTCGTACGAGTGAGGATACTCATCCTCCCTCTGAACGCCCGTCACGACCAGTTCCATCGAGCTGGCCGGTTGACGCTTCTTCTCGAGGATCGAGACCACGTCCATGGCGGTACAGCCCGCGAGGCCGTAAAGGACCAGCTCGATCGGGCGCGGTCCTGTACCCTCCCCTTTGCTCGCCGATAGAGCATCCATCACGATCCCATGGCCGGCTTCGTCCCAGCCCACGAACTGCCTGCCACCGGAGTACCGTACTCGCACCTTGTCCACGCCGCTGCCCCAGTCTGCTAGTTGGCGGACTCGACCGGAGTCCTTCGTCCCATTATCCCCAACAGAACGGCACCCGCAGCCCCGGGAGGGAGCCACGGGCGCCAACGGTGGCGCAATGATACAAGATAGGCTAGAGCTTCCTGCCCAGCATCGCCGCGAGCTCGCGAGGTTCCTTCGCTTTGCCGATGGCCTCCTCGAACGTGACTCGCCCGGCCTGCAGCAGTGTCTTGAGGTGCTGGTCGAGCGTCTGCATGCCCAGTTGAGCTCCGCCCTGGATGATGGTCGGCATCTGGTGCGTCTTGCCTTCACGGATGAGGTTGGAGATCGCCGGGATGCCCAGCATGATCTCCATCGCGAGCACGCGGCTCTTCCCGTCGGTGGAACGCAGAAGTACCTGAGACAGGACGCCCTCGAGAGTCCCGGAAAGCTGCATGCGCACCTGCTGCTGCTGATGCGGCGGGAAGACGTCGATGACGCGGTCCACAGTCTCGGGACCTCCTGTGGTGTGCAGGGTGGCGAACACGAGGTGGCCCGTCTCGGCGGCGGTGATCGCGGCGGAGATCGTCTCGAGGTCGCGCATCTCCCCGACCATGATGACGTCGGGATCCTGGCGCAGGACACGCTTGAGGGCGGACGCGAAGGAGCGCGTGTCCTCCCCGATCTCGCGCTGGTTGACGAAGGCACGCTTGTTCTTGTGCACGAACTCGATCGGGTCCTCGAGGGTGATGATGTGGACGGGTCGAGTCTCGTTGATGTGATTGACGATCGCGGCGAGCGTGGTGGACTTGCCCGAGCCGGTCGGCCCCGTGACGAGCACCAGTCCGCGAGGCCTTTCGGCGAGGTATCTGCAGACCTTGGGAAGGTTCAGGTCCTCCATCGTGGGGATGCGAAGAGGGATGACGCGGAAGACGGCGCCCATCGAGCTGCGCTGCTGCATCACGTTCGCGCGGAAGCGCGACACGCCTGGGATGCTGTAGGCGAAATCGAGCTCGAGTTCCGTCTCGAACCGCTTGCGGTGCTCCTCGGACAGGAGTCCAAGGATCATTTCCTGAGTGTCCTTGGGTGACAGGGGCCTCATGGACTCCACGGGGATGATCTCACCCCGCTGGCGGATGCCTGGCGGGCTGCCCACGGTGATGTGAAGGTCGGACCCGCCGCGATCGATCATCAGTCGAAGAAGGTCGTCGATGTGGGGGGCGCCGGATTCGCGGCCGGAACCTGAGGACACCCGGACGTCCGGGGCGGCCGCCGGCTGGGGGGTTCCGCCCGCACCCAGCACCTGCGGCGCCCCGTAGCCGCCGAGCGGCTGTGGGGCTCCGTAGCCGGCTGCCGGGGCCTGCGGAGCCGTGGCGGTCCTGACAGCCGAGGGGACCCCGGCCAGGGAGCACACCTTGTCGAGAAGGGCGCCCAGGTCGACGGATTCGGCCAGGTGAGCCGACGCGCCCGCCTGCCGGGCCTTCTGAGCGGTCGCCTCGGAGGGCATCTTGGCGAGGACGACCACAGGGATAGCCGCGAGTTCCGGATCGGACTTCAACTGCTCCGTCAGGGCATATCCGTCCAGACCCACCATGTCGCCGTCGGCGATGATCACGTCCGGTCGGCGCTGCGATGCGAGACCCAGAGCGCGCGGACCGGAAATCGCGTTGAAGACCTCGAAGTCGGGCAGGTCGGAACTGAATCTCGATTGGATCCTCTCGAACTGTCCGGCGTCTTCGTTGACTATCAGGACCTTCGTCACCAGGCGGATCCCTTCCCTCGTACGCTTTGAATCTCCGCTCCAGACGCGTGGCCCGCGGGCCGCACAGTCGGCCGAGCTTCCCCACGGGTATATCGGCACTCGGACTGCACAACGAAACACGCATTGTGACGCGATATCACAATACAGGACACGCCGCCGCGGTGTACCTTGCCCTATCATCTGAGAGCCCCGGCCAACCTCGGGGCCGGAGGCGTCCGCCCGCACGCGCCGACTGGAGGCCACGTGGATCAGACGATGACCCTTGCGATCGAATCCCTCGCCTACGGGGGAGACGCCATCGCACGGGCCGAGGACGGCAGGACCGTCTTCGTCTCGGGCGGTTGCCCGGGTGACACCGTCTCGGCCGCCGTGACCGCCGAGCACGAAAGGTACATCAACGCGCGTGTGACCGAGGTGCTGACGCCTTCGCCGGAGCGAAGGACGCCGCCCTGCCCGTATTTCGGCGAGTGCGGCGGATGCCAGTGGCAGCACGTGTCGCATGCGGCCCAGGCGGAGGCGAAGCGTCATGCCGTGGCCGACGCGCTGAACCGCATCGGCCACGTCGCGGAGCCGCTGGTCGCGGAGACGGTGTCGGGAGGACAGGCCTACGGGTACCGCAACAAGATCGAACTAACGGCCGACTCCGACGCCCGGGGAGGCCTTGTCCTGGGACTGGCGGCAGCGCGCTCCCAGAGGATCGTGGCGATCGACAGTTGCCTCCTCCTGCCCGAGAAGTGCCGCTCGTTTCCCAAGTCGCTCCGGGGCGCGTTGCGCTATCTCTCGCGCGGCGGCCCGCTTGACCTCCATCGCGTGGCGATACGGGTGGCCGCGAACACCCCCAGTGTCGAGGTGGCCCTCTGGGCGGCGCCCGGACCGTTCCCGCGCGCCACGGCCCGGCACACGCTCTCGAGCGCCGTGCGATTCGACTCGCTCACCCGCGTCCTGGTCCGCGGAGACGTCAAGTCACGCGACGTGAGCAAGGTCGAGGTGCTCTCGGGGCACGGATACTGGCGTGAGAAGATGGGCGACCTGGAATTCCGGGTCTCGGCGCCCTCGTTCTTCCAGGTGAACACGAAGGTCGCGGAGCGGATGGCCGCGCTCGTCGTCGAGGAACTCGCCCCGAGTGGGTCGGACCGCGTGCTGGACGTCTACGCCGGAGTCGGGACGTTCACGCTGCCGCTCGCACAGGAGGCCGGCGAGCTCGTCGCCATGGAATCGGCCGGCTCCTGCGTGCGCGACCTGCGTCGCAATCTCGAGACGGCCGGAGTGGAGGCGGACGTCTCGCCGGGAGATGCGGCGCGTCTCCTTCCCGACGCGGGGTCCTTCGACCTCGCGGTGGTCGATCCCCCAAGATCCGGGATGGCCGAGGAAGTCGCGGTCGCGCTCGCCGCATGCAGCCCACGCAGGATAGTGTATGTGTCCTGCGACCCGGCCACGCTGGCCCGCGACGTCTCGCGTCTGCGCGCGCTCGGATACACCTTCGTGCGCGCGACGCCGATCGACCTGTTCCCGCAGACCTACCACGTCGAAACGGTGGCCGTGTTCGACCGGGACTAGCGCGCGCGATGCCTGCGGAAGCCGAGAATCGTCAGACGAGCCGTCCGACCTCCGGGAAGCCGGTCACCAGCACGTCGTGGGGGGCATCATCGTGGTCGCTGGTGAGGTCCTGCCCCGCCTGGTGCATGCCTTCGTGGTCGCCCCCTGCCCACATGCCGCTGTTCGAGACGTCGTAGACGACCCCGTTGTAGGCGACATAGGCCGGATTCCCGTTGCGCCCGTCGAAGGCCGCGAGATCCTTGGCAGTGAAGTCCTTCATGCATCCTCCCCGGTGTAGCCGCGACGCGGAGCGCCGGGCATCGGAGTTCATACCTGTCTCGACCGACCCCGAAACAGGCCCGGGCGCGAGAGGGATCGGGTCGCCGCTGGAGGGCCGGGGCGCGAGAAATCGGGCCGCCGTTCGAGGGCCCGATCTCTGTCTTGTGGTGCATGATCCCGGGAATCCCGCCCCGGGGCGCCCTACTCCGTCTTCAGGCGCTCGCGCATCTGGAGCAGGTCCACCACTATCCGCCTGCCCTTCGTGGCGAGCACTCCCTCCTTGACCAGGCTGGAGATGATCCGGCTCGCCGTCTCACGGGAGGTACCGCCCAATGTGGCGATCTCGTAGTGCGTCAGTCCCGCGATAACGGGGACGCCGCGTGCCTCGTACGACGCGGTGGCGACGTTGAGGAGAACGCGCATTATGCGGTGAGTCGCATCGTGAAAAGCCATGTCCTCCAGGCGCGATATCGTCTCCCGGAGTCGCCTGGACAGCGTGGCTATCATGGACAGCGCCAGCTTCGGCTGCACGCGGATCGCGGCCGCGAGGTCCCTCGACTCGATCGCCAGGACCTCCACGTCGCACATGGCGATCACGTCGGCCGACCGCGGACCGGAATCGACGAGGCTCATCTCGCCGAAGTGACCCGGCGCCGTCAGGTACGACAGGGCGAGTTCCTTGCCGTCGGGGGATGCGAGAGAGACCTTCACCCGGCCGGAGACAAGAAGATACATCGTGGCTCCAGGCTCGTTCTGGCTGACGATGAACTCGCCCCGATGAACCTGCCTGTAGGTCACCATCCCGGCGAGCGCCTGCACGGCGTTCTCGTCGAGGTCCGTGAACATGGGCAGCGACCTGAGTTTCGACACGATGTTGCCCGGCGTCTGCAGAATATTCATATCGGCTGTATCGGACTCCCGTGATTGTGACTTGAGACACGCTCTGGACTGAATCGTCCGCCCGTCCGTCATCGACCGGGGTCGACCGCGCCGAACGGCCCGCGCCATCGGACGGTGATACCATGTCCGCGTTCCCGGACGACCGAACAGGAGTCCCGACCGGTGCGCGCCATACTGTTCGACCTTGACGGCACATTGCTGGACATCGATCTGGGCGCGTTCCTGCGCCGGTACTTCGCCGCGCTCGGTTCGGTCGCCGAGCGTCATTTCCCGGGCGCCGGAGTCATGCCGGCCGTGATCGCCTCCACCGAAGCGATGCAGCTACCGCATCCCGGTCGCACGAACAGGCAGGTGTTCAACCAGGACTTCGTGGCGCGCACGGGCGTGGACATGGACGAGCATTGGGACGTCTTCGAGAGATTCTATGTGGAGGATTTCCCCGCTCTCGGCGACGGAGGGCGACCGGCCAAGGGCGCCCTGCGCGCCGTCGATACCGCGCGAGCCGTGGGCGTCGAAGTCGTCGTGGCCACTCAGCCGATCTTTCCCAGGCGCGCGATCGAGGCAAGACTGGCGTGGGCCGGCCTCGAGAACGAGGGCCTGGAGATTCTCACCACCTACGAGAACATGCACGCGTGCAAACCCCAGCCCGAGTACTTCCGGGAAGCCGCGGCGATGGTCGGATGCTCGCCCTCGGAGTGTCTGATGGTCGGCGACGATCGCTTCCTTGACATGCCGGCCGCCGACACGGGGATGCGTACCTTCTACGTCGGCCCCGATACAGCGGTCCACGCGGATTGGCACGGCGATCTCGACGACCTGGCGGATCTGCTGCCGCGCCTGACAGGGGACCTGCCCGACGGCGAGAGCTACGGGACCGCCTAGCCTTTCTCGCAGCCCGTCCGGATCCCTCAGACGCTCCGACGCCGGATGATGGCCACCCACGCTCCGTCCAGCCTCTGGTCATATGAGAACTCGAAGAGCCCTCTGGTCTCCTTGCGGAGTTCCATCTGATATACGAGGCCCGCAGGTTCATGGTCGCTGATCACCATGAGCCTCTCGGTGCAGCCGACGTCGATCATCTTGTCGATGACCGTGAACAGGAGCGGCCGTCGAAACGCCGGCGTGAGCCCTCTGATGTCGATGACGAGCCCGGATGACATGGAAGACACACGCACCTCCTCCCGCAGCAACGGCATGGCCACAAGGCATGGCGATGCCCACACAAGATCCGCCGACCCGTTCCAGACCCCCGCCGGAGAGACGCATCCCAAGTGGCTGTCCTACCACTTCGACGCCAGCGGGCTCTATCCTGCCGCGCACGCAGACCGCCCGCGGGACCCGGCGCCGATCGCTTTGCATTCACGGCGGGCGGCATTGTGTACTCTACCCGCCCGTACGGGTTCCTTTTTGGGTATCCAATAGCGGAAGGTGAATCATCCATTACGTGTTGTATGCTCGGCGCGCGGGGATTCCTCACAGGGGGCAGCACCGATGGGCATTTGTCATCAAGGCATCGGGCGCGAGGTCGGCGTGGTTGGTCATGCGGAGGGGCACCGCAACGACGCACGGCCATCCGCGTCCTCACCCGCCCCTTGACGTCCTTCTCGGGCAGGTCTGCCCGCGCGCTACCGGACCCTGCCCCGCCCCCGAACCGCATCCGGTCCCACGCCGTCGCATTCCGGGTCGCTCGCCGGATCGGGCGGCGTTCCAGGTCCCGCCTCCGTTCGTATCCATCCCAATCGTCTGCCGGAGTGAGAGGGGGGATCGGCGTGATCGGCCTTTCGCGCGGCAACGATCGTGAGGACCGGTATGCATGTGACGCTGGACTTCTGGAAGCGCAAGGAGGTGTATGGGATGGCGAAGGGAACGCGTGACGAGATCGACGACCTGCTCGCGGCACGGGGAGTGTCCCGCCGCGACTTCATGAAGTACTGCGGGTCCGTCGCGGCTCTGCTGGGTCTGTCCGAGATGTATGTCCCTCAGATAGCCTCCGCGGTCGAGAAGGGCGCCAGGCTCAAGCCCGCCATATGGTTCGACATGGGACTGTGCACGGGCTGCACCGAGTCCCTGGCACAGGTCGACACACCCGACGTGGCCACGGTCGTGCTCGATCTGCTCTCGGTCAACTACATCGAGACCATATCGGCGGCGGCCGGCAAGCAGGCCGAGGACGCCATGGCCAAGACGGTCGCCGATGGCGGCTACATACTCATCGCCGAGGGCGCCGTCATGACCGGAGAAGGCGGCAACACGCTCAGGATCGGCGGCAGGACGGGCGTGGATATCCTCAAAGAGATCGCTCCCAAGGCCGACGCCGTCGTGTGCGTCGGCTCCTGCGCGGTCGACGGAGGGTGGGTGCGGGCCAACCCGAACCCGGCCGGCGGCAAGGGCGTGCTCGACTTCATGCCCGAGCTTGCGGCCAAGACCATCAACCTGCCGACCTGCCCGGTCAACCCCGAGTGGATCGTGGCGGTGGTCATCGACGTGTTGATGCTGGGCAAGCTGCCGGCCATGGACGACCACAACCGTCCGACCCTGATCTTCGGCTCGAGCATCCACGACAACTGCCCGAGGCGAGGGCACTTCGAGAACGGCGAGTTCGTCGAGCAGTTCGGGACGCAGGCCGAGGTCAACGGCTGGTGTCTCTACAAGATGGGCTGCAAGGGCCCGCAGACCTTCACCGACTGCCCGAGGGTGCGCTGGAACCGCCGCGCCAGCTGGTGCGTCGAGTCCGGCTCCCCCTGCATCGGGTGCGGCAACCTCAACTGGGTCGACAACGACGCACCGTTCCTGTCGAGGATGACCAATGTCAGCTTGCCGGGTCTTGGCGGAGTACGGCCGGAGACCGTCGGGGTCGTAGTCGGTGGTGCGGCGGTCGTCGGTCTGGCGGTACATGGCATCGCATCTGCCGCCGCGGGCCGTACGTCGGGTCCGCCGATCGAGACCGAGAAGGCCTGGGACAAGAAACACAAGAGCACGAAGGGAGGCGATATCTGATGGCCAGAGCGATCATCGACCCCGTCACCAGGATCGAGGGCCACCTTCGCGTCGAATGCGAAGTGGTCGACGGCAAGATCACCGACGCCTGGTCCTCGGGCAGCCTCTACCGCGGCATGGAGACCGTGCTGAAGGGTCGAGCACCCGCGGACGCCTTCTACGTGGCGCAACGCATATGCGGCGTGTGTCCCATACCGCACGGGCATGCCTCCACCAAGGCGACGGAGGACGCGCTCAAACTGACCCCGCCCGACGGTGCCCGCATCGTGCGCAACATCATCGAGGGCGCCGAGTCCCTCCACAGCCACATCCTGTGGTTCTACACGCTCACTGCGCTGGACTACGTCGACGTCGTCTCCGCGTTGAAGGCCAACATCGCCGACACGTACGCCTTGGCCGAGAAGGCCGGAACGAGCACGGCGGACTTCGGCGCGATCCAGAGGCGAGTGAAGGCGTTCGTCGACGGCGGGCAGCTGTCCATCTTCACGAACGGTTACTGGGGTCATCCCGCGATGAAGCTCCCCCCGGAGCTGAACCTCATCGCCGTGGCTCACTACCTCGAGGCGCTCGAGATGCAGGCCGAGGCGGCCGCGATCATCGCCGTGATGGGCGGCAAGTTCCCGCATTTCATGACCTCTCTGCCCGGGGGCACCGCCTGGATGCCCACGGAAGAGAAGCTCGATGATGTCCTCTACAGATGGCAACGCGTCAGCGACTGGGTCACCAACACGATGATCCCCGACACCTTGGCGATCGCCCCTTACTACATCGACGCCGCGGGCTACGGGCAGGGCTGCAAGAACTTCCTGTCCTGGGGCGTGTTCGAGTCTCAGAGTCTCGACCCCAAGAAGCGCGTGCTGCCTCGAGGAGCCATCTTCGACGGGAAGCTGCAGGTCGTCGACCCCGACGTCAAGCAGGTCAAGGAGTACGTCGAGCGCTCTTGGTACTCCTCCCCCTCGGGCCTCAATCCCGCCCAAGGACAGACCCAGGCGAAGTTCACCTCGTATGACACGGCCGCTCAGTACTCGTGGATCAAGGCGCCGCGCCTCAATGAGAAGCCGATGGAGGTCGGCCCCCTCTCCCGCATGCTGGTTGCGTACCTCTCCGGCGTGCCCGAGGTCACGGCCCTGATCGACACCACGCTCTCAGCGCTGGGAGTGGCCGGGAAGCCGGAAGTCCTGATCTCCCTGTTGGGCCGCGTCGCAGCACGCAACCTGGAGACCAAGTTCATCGCCGATGAGATGGGAAAGTGGATAGGCGAGCTCGTCTCGGCGATCAAGGGTGGCGAGGCGAAGTTCTTCACCGAGCCTGTCGAGGCGAACGGCGCCGGGGCCGGCCTGTGGGAGGCGCCCCGCGGGTCGGTGGCCCACTGGATCGACATCAAGGATGGGAAGATCGCCAACTACCAGGTTGTCTCGCCCTCTACTTGGGACTGTTGTCCCCGTGACGCCAAGGGCGTCCGAGGACCTCTGGAGGAAGCGCTCGTGGGCGCGCCGGTGGCGGACGTCGAGAAGCCCCTCGAGGCCCTGCGTATCATCCACAGCTTCGATCCTTGAATCGGCTGCGGGGTTCAGTTGATAGAACCCAAGACAAAGAAGTCCTCGTTCGTGATGTCGAAGCCCGCAGGCAGGTGATCGACATGTCCCACGGACACTATCGTGAGGCGCACCCGCTGGTATTCGTGATGATCCACTGGGTGAACCTGATCTGCATCATCGGACTCGCCTTCACGGGCTTCTACATCCACTATCCGTTCTTCGCATGGACCATGCAGGGAGCCCGCGCCATCCACTTCGTGCTGATGTATCTGGTCGTGGTGAACCTGACAGCGCGGATCATCCTGTCGTTCTGGGTGAAGGACGCGGTCCTTCTCGGATCGCGCGAGAAGGAGGTCGACGTCAAGAACTGGTTGCCGCAGGAGGAGAACCGACACCAGTTCTGGGAGAACGTGAAGTTCTACCTGTTCCTGCGCAAGGAGCACGTCATATCGGGTAAGTACGGGCCACTCCAGAAGATCTCTTATCTGGCCACGGTCCCGATCACCTACCTGATGGCTTACACCGGATTCGCGATCTACGGACCAGCCACGCAGTGGTCGATCTGGCCGTTCTTCAACGCGGGGCTGGAGGCCGTGGGGGGTCTGATGACGATGCGCCTGATCCACTACTTCGGCATGTGGATCCTGATCCTGTTCACCATGGTGCACGTGTACCTGGCCAACATCCACGGAGTCGCTCCGACGAAGCTGATGTTTGCCTGGATCGAGACGCCCGCGAAGGACGAAGGCTAGACTCATCCAGGCGCCGCTGTGCATCAATGACAGCGCAGGACGCGAAAAGGCCCGGGGCCGCGTGCCCCGGGCCTTTGCGCGTCCTGCGCCGCTCACCCGGCGTTCGGGCCGCTCGCAGGATGGCCTCGCGGTTCGTCGTGGCTGAACGGTCCATCGCGGGTACTCCGTAGTCGTCGGTGACGAGTCGCGGCAACACGCGCGGACGGGGGATGACAGATGCGAACGGCTCTCGCGCCCGAACTCGATCGACACGCTCGCTCCACGATCGAGCTCCTGGACTTGGTGCTTTCCGACCTCCACCCGTTCGACTTCTGCGTGCGCCTTTGGGACGGGAGCACCTTGGGGCCCGACCCGGGCATGGGCACAAGGTTCACCCTGGTCCTGAGAAACCCCTCCGTGGTGAAACGGATCCTCCTCAATCCCGGCACCCTCACGGTCGGAGAAGCGTATCTCACCGATGACATCGATGTGGAAGGTGACGTCGAGAGCCTGATCGCGGTGGCGGACCGCGCGCTGCTGCGGCGCAGGGATCTGCGGACCGCGGTCAACGCCCTTCAGCGCGTGGCGAGACTTCCATCCTCCGGGACCAGCCGCCTCGACCGGGCGGCGGAGATGCACGGTACCACCCATTCCCTACGTCGCGATCGGACGGCCGTCTCATATCACTACGACGTGTCGAACGACTTCTACCGGCTGTTCCTGGACCAGAGGATGGTCTATTCGTGCGCCTATTTCCAGGATGCCGGCGATGACCTGGATACCGCCCAAGAGCAGAAGCTGGACCTGATCTGCCGGAAGCTGCGACTGCGCGAGGGGGACCGCCTGCTGGACGTCGGATGCGGATGGGGCGGGCTGATGATGCATGCCGCGTCCAGATACGGTGCCGATGCGCTCGGCGTCACGCTCAGCGATCCGCAGGCGAGACTCGCCAATGAGCGCTTCTCGCGCGCGGGGCTCGCCGATCGGTGCCGTGCCGAGGTCCGGGACTACCGCGAGGTGACGGACTGGGGCTGCTACGACAAGATCGTCAGCGTCGGCATGTTCGAGCACGTCGGCGCAGCGAAGCTGGGCGACTACTTCGACCGGGCATTCCGGCTGCTGCGGCCGGGCGGGCTGTTCATGAACCACGGCATCGCGAACAGCCCCGTGCGCCAGTCGGCCGGTCGAGTGCCGACGGAGACCGGCCCCACCTTCTGGCAGCGCTACGTGTTCCCCGATGGCGAGCTCGTACCGATACACACCACGCTGGCCGCCGCCGAGACGGCGGGGTTCGACGTCCGCGACGTGGAAAGCCTGCGCGAGCACTACGCCCTCACGCTGAGGCATTGGGTCTCGAACCTGGAGCGGCAGCGCGATGCCGCGTGCGATGCATCGGATGAACTCACCTACCGGATCTGGCGCCTCTACATGTCGGCGTGCGCCTACGGCTTCTCCGCGGGATTCACCACCGTGTACCAGACCCTGCTCGCGCGCGCCGATGACGGCCGCAGCGGCGTTCCCCTGACTCGACACGACTGCTACGACGGGCTCGTCCCCGCTCCGAACATTCTTCACCCGGGCTAGCGCAGGGCGATCTTGATCACGCGCGAGGAGGAGGACCGGAAGGCGCCGCCGTCGTAGACGACCTTGAACTGATGCGTGCCCTTCGGCGACCCCCTGCGCAGCGTCAGACGGTACGACCAGGACGCGGCGGTTCCCCGGATGGTCGGCCGCGTCAGAAGGGTCCAGCGCGAGCTGCGGGCCTTCTTCACCAGAAGCCGCAGCCTCGCGCCGACCATTCCGGCTCTGGGCGTCGCGCGCCCGGAAATGGTGGCTGCCTTGCCGATCCTGAGAAGCGTGCGATTCGTCGCGATCGTGAGCGCGGATGCCGGCTTGGACGTCGAGACCGCCACCCGCACCGCGGCGCTGGTGGCGGCCGCATAGATCCCGTCCGTGGCGAAGTCGGCGCGATAGAAGGCGGTGGCGGAAGGCCGGATCGAGAAGGTCAGCGTGCCGCCCGTGGCCGTCACCGGCGTGCCCAGCGGGATCCAGCCGGCGATCCCGTCAGGCGACGCCTGCAAGGAGACCCGTGGACCTGTCAGCGGGGCGCCTGAGGCGTCGGCGATCGAGCCCGACAGGGTCGTGCTGCCCCCCGGCGCCACAGTGACCTGAGAGGCGCCGAGAGTCAAAGACACGGAGCTGTCCACTTCCAGCCGCTTCGGCTCGCTGGTGGCGGGAAGGTGGGCGTCGTCGCCGGCGAAGGTGGCACGGAAGTGAGCGCTCGTCGTGACGGTCACCTCGCACGCGTGACCGTTGACGTCGCTGTTGGATTCGGAAACGGCGATCCAAGCTGTGGCGCCGTCGGGAGATGTCTGCAAAGCGACCGGGATCCCAACGATTGAACCACCAGTCGAGGCGTTCTTCACTACGCCCGTAAGCACCGGTGAAGCCCCCGGCACGATAAGCGAAGTCGGGGTCTCAAGGGTGATGACCACGGGCGCGCGAGAGGGCGGGACGGGCGTCGGCGTGGGGTCAGACGTCGGCGTGGGTGTTGGCTGCGGCGTGGGCGTGGGAGCGGGTGTCGGCGTCGGTGTCGGCGCAGGCGTCGGTGTCGGCGCAGGCGTCGGCGTCGGCGTCGGTGTCGGCGCAGGCGTCGGTGTCGGCGCAGGCGTCGGTGTCGGCGCAGGCGTCGGCGTCGGCATCGGCGTCGGCGTCGGTGTCGGCGTCGGTGTCGGCGGCGGGGTGGGTGACGGCGTCGGGGATGGTGCCACTTCGACCGCTACGTGAACCGTGTCGCTCGTCGCCGCGGGAAATGCGCTGCCCGGGTAGCGCACCCGGTAGTACCTCGAGCCGCTCGGATACAGGACGAAGCCGTAGCTGTCCGGCACTATCTCCGTGTCTGTCCACGTGCTCTCGACCACGGTCCATCCCGACACGCCGTCAGGCGAGGCTTCCAGGAAGACCTCCTGAACGTCCGGTCGAAAGCCGCCGACCTCGTCCTCGAAGAGCGATCCCACTATCAACACCGGCGAACCCGGCGAAACCGATACCGGAGCCGAGATCGTCAGAATACTCACCGATGCCGCCCGCACAGCCGAGCTGCGCACCGACGCGGAGGCGATCAGCCCGAATCCCGTGTCCGCCTCCGCGAATGACGATAACGGCGACGCGCCGGCGAGGGCGACGGACAGCAGGATCATGAAGATGACCCTCGCATGCGACCGGCTCATGTTCGCTCCCACTCTCCTGCGGCCGGATGGCGGCGCCGACCCTTGATGCGTGGGTTACGAGCAACCGCCATGCCTAGCATCGCCGAACCACCACCACTGGTGCGGATCAGGACATTCGACACCGGCGGGCCATGAGCGCACGGCGTGGCGCATGTCATGAGTTACGATTCGTGGCAGACCACTCATATCGGGGAGGCAGATCGTCCGTGCGGGAACCGTGGATCGACGACCTGCTCGCGGCACGGGGAGTGTCCCGCCGCGACTTCATGAAGTACTGCGGGTCCGTCGCGGCTCTGCTGGGTCTGTCCGAGATGTATGTCCCTCAGATAGCCTCCGCGGTCGAGAAGGGCGCAAAGCTCAAGCCCGCCATATGGTTCGACATGGGACTGTGCACGGGCTGCACCGAATCCCTGGCACAGGTCGACACACCCGACGTGGCCACGGTCGTGCTCGATCTGCTCTCGGTCAACTACATCGAGACCATATCGGCTGCGGCCGGCAAGCAGGCCGAGGACGCCATGGCCAAGACGGTCGCCGATGGTGGCTACATACTCATCGCCGAGGGCGCCGTCATGACCGGAGAAGGCGGCAACACGCTCAGGATCGGCGGCAGGACGGGCGTGGATATCCTCAAAGAGATCGCTCCCAAGGCCGACGCCGTCGTGTGCGTCGGCTCCTGCGCGGTCGACGGAGGGTGGGTGCGGGCCAACCCGAACCCGGCCGGCGGCAAGGGCGTGCTCGACTTCATGCCCGAGCTTGCGGCCAAGACCATCAACCTGCCGACCTGCCCGGTCAACCCCGAGTGGATCGTGGCGGTGGTCATCGACGTGTTGATGCTGGGCAAGCTTCCGGCCATGGACGACCACAACCGTCCGACTCTGATCTTCGGCTCGAGCATCCACGACAACTGCCCGAGGCGAGGGCACTTCGAGAACGGCGAGTTCGTCGAGCAGTTCGGGACGCAGGCCGAGGTCAACGGCTGGTGTCTGTACAAGATGGGCTGCAAGGGCCCGCAGACCTTCACCGACTGTCCGAGGGTGCGCTGGAACCGTCGCGCCAGCTGGTGCGTAGAGTCCGGCTCCCCCTGCATCGGGTGCGGCAACCTCAACTGGGTCGATAACGACGCACCGTTCCTGTCGAGGACACGCGCGATCGGCACGGGCCTCTGGGGAACAGGGCTCCAGCCCGAGACGGTCGCGGCCATCTCGGCCGCCGGAGTGGCAGGCGGGTTCGCTCTGTACGGCGTGGCCGAGACGGCGCGCGGCCGACTCGAGGAGACCGCGGAGGCGCCTGTGCAGGCAGCCGTCGCCGAAGACCCGGGCGAGTGGTAACGGTGCCCGCCGAGCGCGTAACGGTCATGGGGATGGGAAACCCTCTCCTTCGTGACGAGGGTGTCGGCGTCCGCGTCGTCGAGTCACTGATGGCCGCACTCGAGTTCCCCGACAACGTCAAGGTGCTGGATGTCGGCACGATGGGCATGAGCATCCTTCACCTGTTCCGCGAGTGCGACTACATGCTGGTCGTCGACGCGGTGGACGGCACCGGCGAGGAACCCGGCACGATAGTCCGCCTCTCGCCCGAGGAGATGGCGCCCAACCAGGTGATGCACTCGCTCCACGACATCCGCTTCGTGGACGTCCTCCAGGCCGCGATGCTGATCGGCGCCACGCCTAAGGCCGAGTGCATCGGCATCCAGATCGAGGACATGACCACGTTCGAGATCGGGCTGACTCCAGGCGTCGAGGCGTCCGTTCCGGCGGCCGCGGCGGCGGTTCTCGAGGTGCTTGGGGAGCACGGTGTCCACCCCACGCCTCGCGTCGGGGATTCTGCCGACGCTCAGGTGCTCGAGGCGATCCGCACGTTCTCCAAGGGACCGCGTCGGACCTAGGCGCCGGCTCCGGCGTCCACTCCGTCCGCATCCGCGAAGAGCCTCAGCCGGCGAGTGCGTCCCGCACCGTGGCGGCTATCCCCTCGGCGTCCAACCCCGCGCGGCGCAGCAACTCGGCGGAGACGCCCGACGACGCGTAGTCCCGGACGCCGGCCCGGACCAGTCTGGCCGGCACCGCGTTCTCCGCGATCCACTCCGCGACCGAGGCCCCCAGCCCTGTACGGATGCCATGGTCCTCGGCCGTGATGACCAGCCGGGACGCGCAGGCCTCGGCCATGTCGTCATCATTCAGATGCAGGGGGCACGCGGCCACACCGACCGCCACGGCATGTCCCTCGCGAGCCAGGACGTCCGCGGCGTCCACCGCGGCACCCGAAACCGTCCCCATGGTCAGGAGCGCCGCGTCCGCACCCCGGCGCACCCATTCGATGCGACCGTACTCGAACGCCCGGTCACCCCCGAAGAACGGCTCGCCGTCCGTTCCGAGGATGACGGGCATCTTCGAACGGCCCATGGCTATGGCGACGCAGCCGGGCATCGACGCCGCCGCGCGCACGGCGCGATCCGTCTGGTTGGGATCGGCCGGCACGATGACCCTCCAGCCGAAGAAATCCCTGAGCGCGCCGACGTAGTCGACGCACTGGTGGGTTCGGCCGTCCTCTCCGACGTCCAAGCCGCAGTGGGTCAGCACCAGCTTGATGCCGGCGTGATTGATGTCGTTCAGACGCTGCTGGTTGTAGGCCTCGTCGAGGCCGAACACGCCGAAATCCGCCCAGAAGGTCAGCACGCCGCTGATCGAGAGCGCCCCGGCGGCCGCGGCGGCGTTGTGCTCCCCGACCCCGCACTCGATGAAGGACTCCGGATGCGACGAAGCGAACGACTCCGTCTTGACGGACGCCGCCAGGTCGCAGTCGAGCACCGCGAGCGGCGAAGTCGGATCGGCGGCAGCGATGTCGGCGAGCGCGGCTCCCCAAGCGGAGCGGCAGTCCGTCTTCGAGTCAGCGCCGTAGGTGCGCGGCTTCCCGGTCGAGCGCGCGACCACCAGTTCCGGACGGGCGACGGCGACCGTTCGCGGCGGTTGCGGCCGCTCCGCCCGCGCACGGTCCAGCCACCCCGGGTCCAGTCCGAGTTCGCGCATCGCACGAGGGTACTCGTCCGCGGTGAGCCCCCTCCCGTGATACTCCGGGTCGTCCTCCATGAACGACACGCCCTTGCCGATGGTCGTGTGAGCCAGGACGGCAAAGGGGCGGGTCGTGTCAGCGACGGCTGCGGCGATCGCGGCGTAGAGGTCCGCCACGTCGTGGCCATCGGCCTCTATCACGCCCCATCCGTCGGCCGTGAAGTCCTCGGCTACTCGCACCGGCATCACCTCGGACGTGTGCCCGGAGATCTGCACTCGATTGAGGTCCACGACGGCGGTCAGGCCGGACAGCCCGTACTTCGCGGCCAGACGACGGGCCTCGGCCACCTGACCCTTGTTCTGCTCGGCATCCGACATGTCCACGAATGTGCGCCAGCCGACTCCGGTCATCTTGGCCGCGAGCGCCATTCCGACTCCGGCGGAAAGGCCTTGCCCCAGGTTGCCGGTGGACCACTCGACCCCCGGCACGGAGGCCTCGACGTGACCCTCGAAGATGCTGCCGGCCTGGCGGAAGTGCGCGACGGCGTCTTCGAGGTCGAAGAACCCGGCGTCGGCCAGCGCAGTGTACGCGCCTGGAGACGTGTGCCCGTGGCTGACGACCACACGGTCCCGCCGCAGCCATCGAGGCTCTTGAGGACGCAGCCGGGCGAAGTGGAACAGCAGCAGGTACATCTCCATCGACGACATCGACCCGCCGGGGTGTCCCGAAGCGGCCAGAGCCGTCATCGTCAGCACGGCGCCGCGACAGAGTCGGGCACGCTCGCGCAACGCGGATGCACTCGCCTCGTCGATCTCGGGGACCGCGAATCCTCGTTCGAGCATCGTCGCTCCTGTCGCGCGTGCGTCTGTACCGGCACGGGTACACTCGACCCGTCACATTCGTTCTATCCCCGACCGCGGTATCACGCACGCACCACCGGGCGTACACGACTTGGGAGTGAGAAGAGGAATGTCCGACATCCTGGCGATCTCGCGCGACGCCTCCCTGGCGGGCGGCGACGTCCTGCGCTCCAGAGCGCGCGACATCGGCGCCGTGCGCACGAAGTCATCCGCGAACGACCTGGTGACCGAGGTCGACATCGCCGCGGGCGTGGCGGTGGTCCGGTCGATCGCCGCACGGCTGCCGCGGGCACGCTTCGTGGTCGAGGAGCCCGAGGTCTACGCTCTCGCCGGCGTCGACCAGGGTTCGCTCACGGATCCCGAGGTCTGGGTGATCGACCCACTCGACGGGACCACGTCATATGTTCACGGCTACCCGTGCTACTCGGTCTCGGTGGCGCTTCTGCGCGACGGGCAGCCGGCCGCGGGATCCGTCTATAACGCCGCGGCGGACGAGATGACCTGCGCGAAGACCGGGGACGGCGCGACACTGGATGGCGCGGCCATACACTGTAGCGACGCCGACTCCATCGACCGGGCGCTTCTCATCACCGGATTCCCGTACGATCGCACGGTGACGCTGGACAGGCAGCTGCTGGTGCTGACGCACATGCTTCACCACGTGCACGGCATCCGCCGCGACGGGTCCGCCGCCATCGACTGCTGCCACGTCGCCTCCGGTCGCGCCGACGGCTTCTGGGAGTTCGCCCTCAAGACCTGGGACACCGCCGCCGGCGTCATCATCCTTCGCGAGTCCGGCGCCCTGGTCACGGACTTCGCCGGCAACCCCTGGACCGTGGATACCGCCGACCACGTCGCCGCCGGACCCCGGCTCCACCCCCTCCTGCTGGAAGCCATCGCCATCGCCACCCCCACCCCCAGCCAGCCGTAGCCGCCGACCCCGCGACCGCGCCTGATGTGGGACCGCTCGGGCGCGCAGCGCCCTCTGCTGCCGCGCCGCAGGCGAACGGCGGGGCCCCGCAGCGAATTCCCGCAGAAAGTCCGACAGCCCCGCTGACGGACTTTCGAGGACATGAGCGAAGGGACCCGCCGTTCGCCCCCCGGCAGAAGCTCAGTATGCCCGCTTCTCCGGCTCCCCCAAGTCCTCCTCCAGCACCATCCCCAAGTCGGCGAGTACCTTGGTAACCGCCTTTTCCCCGGTCTCGATGCAGTTCGGCACGCCCACGCCGCTGTAGGCGCCTCCGGCCACCGCCAGCCCCGGCGTGGCCACCATCGCGCGCTCGACCAGGGCAACGCGGCCGAGATGCCCCATCGTGTACTGCGGCATGGCGTCGGGCCAGCGGAACACCCGGACGAAGGAGGGGTCCGCCTTCAGCCCAAGGATCGAGCGCATCTCCGAGATCACCACCTGCGTGAGATCGTCGTCGGAGCGCTTCATGATCGCCTGGTTGTGCGGACCTCCGAGGAACCCGCGCAGGAGGGTCTTGCCCTCGGGGGCGCGTCCCCGCCATTTCGTCGACGAGTAGGTGGCGGCGAGCAGCGCACGCTTCTCGGCCATGGGGCACAGCACGCCGAACGCGTTGAGGTCGAAGCCGACGTCCTCCGTGTCGAATGCAAGGGACACCGTCGCAGCAGACGAGTATGGGATCTCCTCGAGAGCTGAGCCGACGTCCGCGTCGACCGGCGCGAGCAGCTTGGCCGCGGCCCAGCCTTCCGTCGCCACTATGACGGCGTCGGCGTCGAGCGCCTCACCATCCGACAGGTGAACCCTCCACCCGGACCCCGCGCGCTCCAGCCGTTCGACCGAGACGCCCGTGCGCATGTCTTCCGCGCCCGCCGAGACGGACATGGCTTGGGGGAGCTCGGCCATCCCGCGCGCGAAGGACGTGAAGAAGGTCCGCGGCTTGAGGGGGTCTGGGGGGTACTTGCGGCGCATCTCGTCGACCATCTTGCGCTGGGCCAGAAAGCCGGCCAGCAGGCTGCCGTGCCTCTGCTCCATCTCCAGAAGGCTCGGGAACGTTGCCGCCAGAGACATCGTCGCCGGGTCGGAGGCGTGCACTCCCCCGACCAGAGGCTCGGCCAGGCGGTCAAGACACTCGCGGCCCATGCGCCTCACGATCAGGCTCTCGAGGGTCTCGTCGTTGAGCTCGCCCTCGGCCACGCGCTTCCTCGGAATGAACGCGTCCAGCCCCATGCGCACCTTCCCGCGCAGCGAGAACAGGCTTGTGGTGGCGAACGGCCAGAACTTCGTGGGCGCGAACATCATCACGCCCTCGGGCATCCTGTGCAGGCGATCGCGGGACAGGATGAGCGTTCCCTTGCGCGACTCGTCGCTGGGCAGCTTGTCGTCCTCGATGCCGGTGAGCCGGGCGATACGGTGCACCGCCGGCTTGCTGGTCAGAAAGCAATCCGGGCCGCCGTCGATCACGAAGTCGTCCACGCTCTCGGTGGCCACCTTGCCGCCCAGCCGCGAGTCCTTCTCGACCAGAGTGAAGGCGACGTCGTGTCCCTCGTCGGCCGCGCGCCGCACCTTGTACGCCGCGGCCAGTCCCGCGACCCCGCCGCCGATGACGACCACTCGCCTCATGCGCGGTTCCTCCCCGAGGGTCGAGATGCGCCGCGTCGTCCGGATGGCGCCCTCACAAGCGCGCCCCGACCGCCTGCGCGAGCGCCTCGATCATCAGCGGGTCGTCGTTGGGAACGCGCGAGCGCAGGAACGTCATCCCGTGACCGGTCACTCGAGCCGCCGCTGCTATGTCCAGGTCGTAGAGCGTCTCCAGGTGGTCGGTGACGAACCCGATCGGGCAGACCACCACGGCCCGGCATCCCACACCGGCAGCCGCGTCGATCACCTGGTCGAGGTCGGGCTCGAGCCACTGCCCGCCGCGCTTGCCCTTGGACTGGTATGCGAGCATCCACACGGCGTGTGGACCGTACCCGCCGAAGGCGCGGATCTCCAGCATCCTGGACAGGAAATCCGCGTCCACGGGACCCAACCCGACCCGCGCCGCCACCTGTGCCGCTACCGCGGTGAGTTGCC
This sequence comes from uncultured Coriobacteriia bacterium, assembly GCA_963695385.1. Taxonomy (GTDB): domain Bacteria; phylum Actinomycetota; class Coriobacteriia; order Anaerosomatales; family PALSA-660; genus JANYAK01. Next base: position 375,355 of record OY968780.1, on the reverse strand, counting down.
CGACGTAGACGGTCGCCCCCTCGTCGGTCGAAGGCAAGCTGTGCGCCGTCATCACGACCAGGGGGCGCGAAGTGTCAGGCATACGGTTGAGCGCCTCGATGCACGCCTCGGCCAGCAGGCGAGTGAACGGCTCCGCGGAGGAGTAGCGATCCGCTTCGACGACCTCGACACCACATGCGACGCAAGCGGACTCGACAGCGCTGCGATACGCGCCCGTGCTCACCTGGGACTCGAAAGGCGACAGGCTCGTCCACACGACGCGCCTTACGCCCCGCGCGCACAGGTCCGCGACGCCCTGCCCGATGCTGGGCTGCGAGTAGCGCATGCCGAGCGCCACCGGCGTGCGGACCGTTCCCTCGCCCTCGCCGGCACGTCCCTCGCCGACGGGAAGTCCGTTCAGGCTCCGCTCCAGAGCGGCGGCTATCCTCTCGGCGATTGCGGGCAGGGGCGAGCAGCCGCCGATCGCCACATATCGCTGCTTGGCGGATTCGACGGCTTCGGCGGGCGCCTCCTGCCCCATGAGGCTCGACATGAACGGCGCGACCGCGTCGAGGCAGTCTGGTCCTCCGAACGCCGTGAGAAGGACTCCCGTGTTCGGAGTCTCGGCCACGCCTACTTCGCCGACCTGATGCGCGCGGAGTGACTGTGCACGGCGTCTATAAGCGCGCGTGCGTGAGCGGGCTTCGTCTCCTTGTGGATGCCGTGCCCCAGGTTGAATATGTGCCCAGGCCGCGTCCCGACCCGCTCCAGGATGTCCACCGCGAGTCTCTCGATGGTCTCGGGGGGCGCGAACAGAGACGTCGGATCGAGGTTGCCCTGCACCGCGAAGCCGTCACCAAGCCGCTCGATCGCCACGTCGATGTCTATTCGCCAGTCCAAGCCGATGACGTCCCCCCCGGCGGACGCGACGTCTTCGAGCATGCCCGAGGCGTTGTTCGCGAAGTTGATCACGGGCACACCGGTGGTGGAGACCTCCTCGATCAGACGCTTGGTGTGCGGGAGGATCGAGCGGCGGTAGTCGGCCGGAGATACGAACCCGACCCACGAATCGAACACCTGCACAGCCTGCGCGCCGGCTTCGACCTGCGCCTTCAGATACGCGATGACGGTATCGGTGGTGACGCGCATGAGCGAGTCCCAAGCCTCCGGCTCCGACCACATGAGCTTCTTGCACTCGATGTAGTCGCGCGTCGAACCCCCCTCGATCATGTACGAGGCGAGCGTGAACGGCGCGCCCGCGAAGCCGATGAGCGGCACCCTGCCCTCGAGTTCCCGGCGGAGCAGCCTTATGGCGTCCATGACATAGCCGGTGTCAGCCAGCGGGTCGGATACGCGCAGCTTGCCGACGTCGGCCACCGTGCGGATGGGATTGCCGATGACGGGCCCGCCGCCCTTGGCGAACGCGAGCTCAAGACCCATGCCCTCCAGCGGAAGGAGGATGTCGGCGAACAGGATGGCGGCGTCCACACCCACGAGGTCGACGGGCTGCAGCGTCACCGCGGCCGCGAGTTCGGGCGTCTTGCACATCTCCAGGAAGTCGTGCTTCTCGCGGATGGCGCGGTACTCGGGCAGGTAGCGCCCCGCTTGGCGCATCATCCAGACCGGCGTGTTCTCGGTCGGCTCGCGCCTGCAGGCGCGCAGAAACGTGTCGTTGAAAGCCATCTGCGGCAGGGTCCCTTCGAATGCGATGCTGGGAACGTGGCGGCGGTGCGTGCGGGGCGCCGACGGCAGTCCGCGGCGCCGTCTGGAGCGGCAGCTCCTCGCGCCCGACAGTCTATCAGAAGGTCCCGGGAGACAGGTTTCGGCCGTCGCGAGGGTCGCAATGCCGCGGCGACTTCCGGCTTCCATCGCCCTCAGGACTCCACGTTCGTCCCGGGTGCGGGAAGGTCCCGCCGGTCTCTAAGCGGTCCGGGCCGTGTCCAGGATGGTCTTGACGATCGACGGGTCCGCAAGGGTGGAGATGTCGCCGAAGGCTTCCATCTCGCGATCGCCCGCAGCGATCTTGCGCAGGATCCGGCGCATGATCTTGCCCGAGCGCGTCTTGGGAAGCTCTGGCACTATGTGGATGAAGTCAGGCTTCGCGATCGGGCCGATGGCCTCGCGAACATGATCAGCCAGTATCTTCTCAAGACCCTCCGGGACGTCTATCCCGTGCTTCAGGATCACGTACGCGTAGATGCCCTCGCCCTTGACGTCGTGGGGGAAGCCGACCACGGCCGCCTCGGCGACCAGCGGATGACTGACCAGCGCCGACTCGACCTCCGCTGTGCCCAGGCGATGACCTGCCACGTTGATCACGTCGTCGACTCGGCCCATCAACCAGAAGTAGCCGTCTTCATCCATGCGGGCGCCGTCACCGGTGAAGTAGCGGCCCGGGAATGCCGTGAAGTAGACCTCCTTGACCCGCCTGTTCTCGGGATCGCCCCACGTACCGCGCAGCATCCCCGGCCACGGCTTGTTGATCACCAGACGGCCGCCGGACCCGAGCGACGTGGGTGTGCCGTCCTCGTTGAGCACCTCGGGCACGATCCCGAAGCAGGGATATGTGGCGCTGCCCGGCTTCATCGGCGTCCAGCCCGGCTGGTTGCTGATGATGTGTCCGCCGGTCTCCGTCTGCCAGTAGGTGTCCACCAACGGGATCCGCGCGCCGCCGATCACGTTGTAGTACCACATCCACACCTCGGGGTTTATGGGCTCCCCGACAGTTCCGATGACGCGCAAGCTCGAGAGATCGAACTTCTTCGGCCAGTCATCGCCCGACTTCATGATCGCCCTGATGGCCGTCGGCGCGGTGTAGAACTGGTTCACCCCGTACTTCTCGATGATCTCCCAGAACCGGCCGGGGTGCGGGTAGTTGGGGACCCCCTCGAACATCAGCGACGTAGCGCCCATGCACAGGGGGCCGTAGACGATGTAGCTGTGACCCGTGACCCATCCGATGTCCGCCGTACACCAGAATACGTCCTTGTCGTGGTAGTCGAAGTTGTACTTGAAGGTCATGGCCGCGAACAGCAGGTACCCCGCGGTCGTGTGCAGCACGCCCTTCGGCTTGCCGGTCGATCCGGATGTGTACAGGATGAACAGCGGGTCCTCGGCGTCCACCCACTCGATCTCGCAGTGGTTGCCGATGTCCTCGGCGTGAACCTCCTCGTGGTACCAGACGTCGCGGCCCGGCTCCATGTGCACGCCCACTCCCGTGTGCGAGACGACGACACATGTCCCGACGGTCGGACACTCCTTCAGCGCGACGTCGGACTCGTGCTTCAGGGGCACGACCCGGCCGGCGCGCATGCCCTCGTCGGCGGTGATCAGCATCTTGGCACCGCAGTCCTGTATCCGGTCGCGGAGCGCAGCGGCCGAGAACCCGCCGAACACAACCGAGTGGATGGCGCCGATCCGCGCGCAGGCGAGCATGGCGATCGGCAGTTCAGGGATCATCGGAAGGTAGATGGCGACGCGGTCGCCCTTGGTGACCCCATGCTTGCGAAGCACGTTGGCCAAGCGGCAGACCTTGTAGTAGAGGGCCTGGTACGTGTACGTCTTGGAGGCGCCGTCGTCGGACTCCCAGATCAGAGCCGCCTTGTTCCGCCGCCAAGTGTCCAGGTGCCGGTCTATGCAGTTGTAGGTGACGTTGGTCCTGCCGCCGGCGAACCACTCTACCTTTGGCGTGTCGAACTCCCAGGTGAGCACCTTGTCCCACTTCTTGTGCCAGTACAGGTACTCCTCCGCCGCCTCGCCCCAGAACCCCTCCGGATCCTGCACCGAGCGGTCGTACATCTGCCGGTATTGTTCCTCCGAGGTTATGTAGGACTCATCGCGAACCCAGTCCGGCGGGTCGATCCGCCTCGATTCCTGCTGCATCGACTCGATGGCTTCGGACATGGTCGCCTCCCTGGTTTCCCGGCCGTCTATCCCCCGCCGGCCTCGACGCGCAACGGCGCGGCTTATGCATACGTACCCCTTCGGCACTCGTCCACGGCACGGCGATGGGACAACAGTATCGACGCGCGACATGGTTCGACACGGAGCGCAGAAGGTGGACGGCTCCTTTCGTCGGTACGCGGTATCGCCCGGTCGCCGTCATCGGCGAACATGCCGCTCGCCGGACCGCATGCGTGTGGCCGTTGCGGAGCATGGGTACGTAGGCTATTGTCGACACGTTGACAGCTTCGATCAGATTCCCTTCCCTTGCGTTCACCTTCGATGTTATCGGAGGTGGTAGACCAGGCGCGGCAGGCGCGGGAGCCGGCACTCCTATTTGCGACGCAGCGTCAGGCGGGGCCGCTTATGCGGCTCAGATGAGACTCAGGGGCTATAAGGGAAGGAATAAGGCGAGCTCGGCCCGAAGGCCGGGCTCGTCCCACGTCCGGACCCTTTCCACACGCCGACGGCCGGGACGGGATCGCCCGGCGTTCGCGTTTCCCCGCTACTCGAATCGCGCCATGCCGTGTGACATCGGCGCGCCGCCGAGGACATGGACGTGCAGGTGAGCAACGCTCTGGCGCGCGTCCGGGCCGTTGTTGACGACCGCGCGATAGCCGCTTTCGGTGAGCCCCTTGATCGAGGCGACCTTCGGCACGGCCGAGAACAGGGCAGCCATCACCTCGGGAGGGACGTTGTCGTCCATGCTGGCGTAGTGGGTCTTCGGGATGACCAGCGTGTGGACCGGAGCCTGCGGCGAAGTGTCGTCGAAGGCCATCACTTCGTCGTCCTCGTAGACCACGTTGGCATCGATCTCGTGCCGGGCGATCATGCAGAAGATGCAGCCTTCCAAGATGCTCGCTCTCCGTTCTTCCGGCGCGGCCGGCGCCCGTCTTCAGGACGCGGGCCCGTCCTCGTTCCCGCCAGTCTCGAGCTCCCCCATCAGCATGGTCACTCGCTGCTCGGCCTCGGCCAACTTGCGCTGGCACGCTCTTAGCAGCGAGACGCCGCGCTCGTAGCGCAGAAGGCTGTCCTCGAGATCGAGCTGACCGCTCTCGAGACCGGCCACGATGTCCTCGAGTTCCGCCAGCGCCTCGGAGAAGCGCAGCTCCTCGACCGGACGCGCGTCGTCAGTCATCGCTCTCCTCCATGTCGACGCCTTCCACGAGGCATCCGAGCGCGCCCTCATGCAGTCTGACGCGCAGGCGTTGTCCCGGCACGACACCCAGGGCAGAGCGCAGGACCCGCCCGGACGCGTCATAGCATACGGCGTACCCGCGAGCGAGGATACCCAGCGGAGAGAGGTCCTCGACCCTCGCGGCCATCAGCCCCAGACGCTCGCGCTGGCGGCCGATCGAGACGTCGGAGGCACGTGGCAGGTCGGCCGCCAGACGCGAGAGCATGTCCCTGTCCAGCTCGATCCGAGCCGGCATCGCGCGGGCCAGAGCGCCGCTGGTCAGGTCCAGGCGCTGCGCGGGAAGAGCGAGCAGCAGCCTCGGGTCACTGACGACCGCGCGCCCGGCCACGGAGGCCAGGCGGTGCGCGGCGCGCTGGGCCGCGTGGCGCAAGCCTCGAGCCAGCAGGCCGCCGGCGGCTGAGAAGCGGACGGACACCTCGGCGGTCGAGGGGGCGACGGCCTCGGCCGCCGCGGTCGGAGTCGATGCACGAAGGTCTGCGACCATGTCGGCGATCGTCGTGTCGGGCTCGTGCCCGATCCCTGTGACTACAGGCACCGGACAGGCAACCACGGCGCGAGCGACGCTCTCGTCGTTGAACGGCATCAGGTCCTCGTAGGAGCCGCCTCCGCGCGCGAGGATCACGACGTCGACCCCCGACTCCCCGATGGCCCGCAGGCCCTCCACGATGCTCGCGCACGCATCCGCTCCCTCGACCGCCACGCCCGCGATGAAGAGCTCCGCGGCCGGGTATCGTCTTCGGAGGCAGCGGATGACGTCGTGAACCGCCTTGCCCCGGGGCGAAGTGACCAGACCGATCCTCTCGGGATAGGTAAGCAGGTCCCGCTTGCGATCCGCGCGCATGAACCCTTCCGACTCCAGCTTGCGCGCAAGCGCCGCCACCTTGAGCCTCAGGAACCCCTCGCCCGCCTCGGCGATCGTGCGCACCTGGAACTGCATGCGGCCCTTGGGAGGGTAGGCCGTCATGCCGCCGGTGACCTCGACCAGCATGCCGGGGCGCAGGGTGATGGCGCACGCGTCAAAGACGTCGCGCCACGCGAGACACGGCATGACCGAGGACCCGTCACCCAGAGTGAAGTAGACGGCTTTGTATCCCGGCCGGTCCGTGACCTCCGAGACCTCGCCAACGACTCGAAGCGCGAGCGTCTCGAGCAGCCGTTTCGCCATGATCATGGCTTCGGAGACTGTCAGCGCGCGCGGTTCGTCGGCCATGCGGCCATCCTTCCTGGTCTCGGTGCGCCCATCTTACCAGCCGCCCAGCGAGGCGACTCGGCTCCGTCGTGCGTTCGCTCAGAGACCGCCCGTCATCGTCAGCGCCGAGCGCCCGCCGCACGCGTCGCACGACGTCCGGCAGGCCGCCGTGTCCTCTCCGAAGTGCCCGCACAGCACCATGTGCCGGCAGTCCGCGCCGGCCGCCAGACGATACATCTCGTGAAGCCGCATCCGCGCATCCTCGCGCACCTGCGGCGACGAACCCTGCGCCATGCGCCATCGGCGGCGAACGTCGGCCCACGAGTACAGCAGCAGGCAATCCGAGGCGGCGCCATCCCTTCCCCCGCGACCGATCTCCTGGGCGTACGCCTCGATGCTGCCCGGCAGGTCGGAATGCACCACATAGCGGACGTCGGCCTTGTCGATCCCCATGCCGAAGGCGATCGTGGCCACGACGGTTCTCACGGCGCCCTCGGCGAACGCCGCCTGCACCTCCTGGCGCGCGACCGGGTCCATGCCCGCGTGGTACGGCGCGGCGGTGGAACCATGCGCACGCAGGTAGGTCGCCAGCGCGCCCGCATCGCGCCGGGAGAGGCAGTAGACGATGCCGGAATCGCCCTCGTGAGCCCTCACGGCGGCCATCACCGTCCGGCGCGCGTCGGTGAGACGATCCTTGGCACGAGTTGCCAGCAGCAGGTTCGGCCGGAAGAATCCTCCGCGCCAGAGGTACGGGTCGCGCAGGCCCAAGGAGTCGCGTATGTCGTCTGCGACGCGGGGTGTGGCGGTCGCCGTCACCGCCAGGACCGGCACATCCCCCAGTCGGACGCGCGCCTCGCCGATGCGGCGGTAGGCGGGCCGGAACTCATGCCCCCACTGCGATATGCAGTGGGCCTCGTCGACAGCGAGAAGGCCCACCGCGCCCGTCAGGGGCTCTAGCACGCCTTCGAGCCCTTCAGGCGAGACGTAGACGAGTTCCCACGAACCGCGCCGGACACCGTCGAGACGCGTCTCGCGCTCGCCGGGCGTGAGGGTGGAGTCGATCCACGTCGCCGACAGCCCCCGCCGCACCGCTCCAGCGACCTGGTCCCGCATCAGCGCGATCAACGGCGACACGACCAGCACGGTCATCGCGGCGATTCGCGCCGGAAGCTGGAACGTCACCGACTTGCCTGCGCCGGTCGGCATGATGGCCAGACAATCCCTGCGCGACAGGACGGCTTCGATCACCTCGCGCTGGCCGGGTCTGAACGCCGTGTGCCCGAACACCTCCGCGAGGACCTGCTCGGGCGAGGGCCGGGACACCGTCGCGCACTGCACCATGCTCATTCCCCCGATCCCGACTGGGTCATGGTGAACGAGCGGCCTTACGCCTTCACGACCGCGGCCTTACCCTGGGGGTCACGCGATGCTCTCGGGCACGACCTTGCCCTCGGCCACGCGCAACGACAGGCGCCCCTCGGCCAATTCGACGAGATCCTCCCCGACCAGCGAACGCCGCCAGCCCTGGAGCAGGGGGCTCTCGTCCCTCTCTCCGCCGGCGAGCCGCTCTAGCTCCGAGCGGCTCGCGAGCAGCGCCGCCGCGACTCCGTGCTCGGAGGCCTTCACGCGCACCAGCGCGTTCATCAACTCGACGATGCCCTCCACGTCGATCCTGGTGCGCGGGCGCATGGTCAGCCGCGGAAGCGAGTCCTCCGGCGTGGAGAGCCCGCGCCGCACCGCCTCGAGCAGACCGGCGCCGCCGTCTCCGAGCGAGCGCGGGTTGAGCCCGCGCAGCTCTCCGAGGGCCGAGGCGTCCTTCGGATGGCGTCGCGCGACCTCCACCAGCGTCTCGTCGGAGACCACCCATCGCTTGGGAAGGTCCCGGCGCTGGGCTTCGCGCTCGCGCCATGCCGCCACCTGCTGCAGGACGGCCAGCTGGCGGCGGCCCAGGGATGACGCGCGCTTTATCCGGCGGAACTGCTCCTCGGGCACGACCTCGTAGGTCGCCGGGTCGGCCATGCGCTCGAAGTCGCCGTCCAGCCACGCGAGGCGCCCCTCCCGCTCGAGTCGCTCCTTGAGCTGCAGGTACATCTTCGGCAGGAAGCGCACATCGGCGAGTCCATATTCGATCTGCACCGACGTGAGCGGACGCCGGGCCCAGTCGGAGTATGTGTCCGACTTGTCCACATCGACGTCGAACATCTCCTTGACGAGGCGCGCGTACCCGACCTGTGTGGGGAATCCGGCAAGCGTGGCGGCCACCTGGGTGTCGAACACGGGCTTGGGAGGGGCGTCGAGGATCCGAGTCAGTATCTCCAGGTCCTGGGATCCGGCGTGAAGGACCTTCACGACATCAGGGTCGGACATGACGGCGCGAAGCGGTCCAAGATCCGCGATCTCGAACGGATCGACGATCCATGCCTCGTCCCCGGCCGCCAGCTGGATCAGGCAGAGCCTCGCGTAGTAGGTCTTCTCGCGCATGAACTCGGTGTCGATGGCCAGAAGCCCGTTGGTTCGGGCCACCGCGGCTACCGCGGCGAGCGTCTCGGGGTCATTGGCGAACAAATCGGACTCCTCTTTGCACGGTCCTGCCGGTGACTAGCCTTGAGGGAACCGTACCAGTATCCCCGCGGAGTGGTCTAACATCAAACGCGCACGAACCCCGGCCGGGCGGACACATGTCGATGAAGATACTCGTGGTCAACAACATGAAGGCGGGCCAAGGCGACTCGCGCCTGTACGACTACGTGCGCGAACTGTCTCTCGCAGGCGCCGAGGTCACCCTGCGGCCCATGGCCTCGGGAGCCGATCTCGCCCAGGCGTTGCGCGATGCCGAGACCTTCGACCGCGTCGTCGCAGCGGGCGGAGACGGCACCGTGTCCGCCGCCGCTCACCACCTGCGCAACACAGGGATACCTCTGCTCCCCTATCCCGCCGGCACCGCCAATCTCATCGCGATGAACCTGCGCATGCCGACGGACCCGAAACGCCTCGCGGAAACGACGCTCACGGGCCGCGTCCTGCGCACCGACCTGGGCGAGCTGAACTATGAGCCTTCGAGCGAACCGGTGCAGGTCGAGCGCCGACGCTATTCCCGTACGAGCCCCAAGGTGCATATGGGATTCACTGGCATCGCAGGCGCCGGTTTCGACGCGGACATCATGAAGAGGGCTCGCGAGCTGAAGAACACGATAGGCGCCGGCGCCTATCTGGTCGCCGCCATACAGATCATCCAGCCCACGATGGCCTCGATCAGGATGGATCTCGACGGCCGTGAGATCGAGACCGAGGGCAGCGCGGTGCTGCTCGTGAACTTCGCGAGGATCCAGTTCGATCTGTCGGTCGCACACAACAGCGACGGCGCCGACGGGCTTTTCGAGATCGTGGTGATCAGGGCGCGATTCATGGCCGAGCTGCTGCCTGCCGTGGCTGCCGCCGTGCTCGACCGGATCGTCGACTTCCCGGAGCGCGGCGAGATCATCGACACCTACCGCGCGAAGCGCATCCAGGTGGAGTCCACCCCGCCGCTGCCCCTGCAGGCCGACGGCGAGACCCTCGGAGCGTCGACCCCGTTCTCGGCACGCGTGCTGCCGTTGGCCGCCACCTTCGTCGTGCCCACCGGCACTGCGGCCCCCGGCGCCTGACGACTGGCTCTAGCCCCCCGCACGCCTTCGAACCGCGTTCGCCTCGGAGCGCATCTGGATGAGATCGACCCCCAAAGCGAACGCCATGGCGAAGTAGACGTATCCGCGGGGGAACTCCACTCCGGCGCCTTCGGCGACTAGCAGCACGCCGATGAGGAGGAGAAAGGACAGCGCCAGTATCTTGAGGCTCGGATGGTCGTTGATGAACGTGCTGACGCGGTTGGCGAACACGATCATCACGATCATTGCCAGGACGATCGCGGTCACCATGAGCGGCAGCTTGTTCACCATTCCGACCGCCGTGACGATCGAGTCCAGAGAGAATATGACGTCCATGAGGGCGATCTGCACGACGATGCCGGAAAGCGTGCTCCGGCCAGCCTTCGGGCCGCCCTCTTCTCCGGCCAACTCGGTCTTCTCGTAGATCTCCCGTGTCGACTTCACGATCAGGAACAGGCCGCCGGCCAGGAGGATGATGGCCCGCCCGCTGAGGCCGAATCCCGCGACCGTCACCAACGGATGCTCCAGGCTGGTGATCCATGAGATCGCGAACAGAAGCACGAGCCTGGTCACAAGCGCCAGGGCCAGTCCGAGCCGTTGGGCCAAGGGCTGTCTGTCCTTGGGGAGCCGCCCGGACAGGATGGCTATGAAGACGATGTTGTCGATGCCCAGAACGATCTCGAGCAGCGTGAGCGTCGCGACCGCCGCCCAGTTGGAGGGCTCCATGAACAGATCCAGCACTCCGGTCTCCTATTCCGTCCCTGGCGCGCCTCGCGCGCGCCGTGCAAGCGAACCGGCCTGCCCTGCCGCTGGGTGCGCGCCTCTCACAGCAGCCGTCCCAGCGCCATGCCCACGATGGCGGCGATGATCCCCGCCACGCCCGTGCCGAACATGTTGAGGGCCGCCGGGCCCAGCAGACCCTGCTCTATCAGCCTCGTGGTCTCGTAGGCCAGCGTGGAGAAGGTCGTGTAGCCGCCCAAGAGCCCGGTCCCGAGGAACAGCCGCCAGTCCGGCCCGATGAGCGAGCGATCCACGGAAGCGCCCATCAGTATACCGATGAGCAGCGCCCCGGAGATATTGACCGCCATGGTGTGCCAAGGGAAACCGGCCGCACCTCGGTCGCCGAGGAACCCACCGATGGCGTAGCGCGCCACGGCGCCCATCGCGCCCCCCGTCGCCACCAGGATGATGTCCCTGCCCATACTCACGCTCCTCGAGAAAAGGCTCGGCCTTCGGCCGCCGCGTGACGAGGGTCACATGACCGGGGATCCCGGCCCCGGTCGCGTTCCGACATCGCGACGGGTACGTTACACTATCGCCGCAGGATCGCGCCGCGGCTCGCGAAGGGGAGGGAGACTATGGACGCTGGGCTCTACGTCTATGCGTACCTGCTCCTCTCGATCGTATACGCCGCCGCATGCCTGCAGTACCTGAACTCGGTCACGCGTACCACCTCGCTCGCCAAGCGCCTCCAGCCGCCGGGCGCACAGGGCGGAAGTGTCAGCGTCGGGTCGGAGCCCGAGAGGGCGGACACGCAGACTGCCGTGCGAGCGGTCTTGGACGTCGACTCGGCCGCCTTCGGATGCGCGGTCCTGCCGGTGGCCTACATAGCCGTCACCACGTTGCTGGGCAGCGCCATCATGCGAAACACCGCTGCGGCCGCCGCGCTCAACCCGCTGTGGCTGACGGCGACCGTCGCACTCATCGCGGCTCACATGTTCTTCCTGGTCCGCATCATCGGTCTGAACACGCAACTCCGCGGTGCGCAGTCCGCAGTCCTGCCCCGATCCTTCGTGAGCCGGCAGAACAGCATGCTGACCTACTACCGCGTCTTCATCCTGGTGGTGACGGTCTTCAACGCCGCCAACACGCTCTATCTTCTGGCGAACCTGACGACGGTCACGAAGCTTCCCTACGTCATGTGACAACCGCGCGGGAACGCCTGGGCGTGATTCTCGGAATCGGGATGCGATCCAGCGCGAAGCAGGCGACCGGACCGGAGGCGCGAGCAGGATGAACAGGCGTATCTCGCTTCCCAACCATCGCCCATCGATCGCACGCGCGCTCGTCTGGGTGCTCGTCGCCACATTCGTCGCCCTGGCGACGCCGGCCACAGCGTCGGCGAAGTCCTTCTCGATGCCGTCGGTGCGGATAGACGCGCGCATCCAGCCGGACGGGTCGCTGGTCGTCAAGGAGAACCGCTCATTCGACTTCAGCGGCGACTTCACCCGCGTCTTCTGGGACCTCGAGCCTCCGCAAGGCGGTGCCATCACGAGCATAGTGGTCACCGGACCCAGGGGCGCATTGCCGCGCACCACCGCGGATGGCCGGCCGGCCGGGTTCTGTCGCGTGACGCGAGAGGGCACCCTGACGCGAGTGGAGGTCTACGGACAGTGGTCCAACGAGACCGTCGCCTACTCGCTGTCCTACACCGTGTCGAACGCTGCCGCGCGCTGGTCCGACACGTCCGAACTGTACTGGCAGGCCATCGCAGCGAATTGGGGCGCGAATACCGGTCAGGCGGACATCACCATCCATCCGCCCAGCGTACTGGCGACCGAGCAGGTCAAGGCCTGGGCCCACGGTCCTCTGACCGGCAACGTGACGATCCAGGCCGGCGGTTCGGTCTTCCTGACCGTCAGCGACCTGCCGGCCAACACCTTCGTCGAGGCCCGGATACTGTTCCCGGCGGAAGCGCTGTCCCGCGCCCGTCCGAGGTCGGAGGCCAAACTCGCGGAGATCCTCGCCTACGAAGCCGAGCAGGCCAACGCCGCCAACCAGGCGCGCGAGGACGCGAAGAGAGAGGTGGCGGGGAGCGAGTTGTCCCCGCTGGAGGTCGCCATCCTGACCGGGGTATGTCTCGGCGGCCCGTTCCTGCTCGCCCTGATCACCACGCTGTTGTTCTTCCGATACGGCAGAGAGCACAAGCCGTCGTTCCAAGGGCAATACTTCCGCGAACCGCCGGCCGACCTGCACCCGGCGCTGGTCGGCTACCTGTGGAAGATGGGCGATATCGACAACGCGGCTATCTCGGCGTCGCTGATGAACCTGGCCGACCGGGGCATCATCCGCATGGAGCCCACGATCTTCGAGAAACCCGGTTTCTTCGGCGCCAAGATCGAGAACACCTTCCTGCTCACGCTCGACACGTCGAAATGGAATTCGCTCGACCCGCTCGACCAGAATCTGTTGTCATTCCTTTTCACGACCATCGCGGGCGACAACACCTTGACCATCGCCGAGATGCAGGAGCAGGCAAAGGAGCGCGCCAAGGAGTTCCAGGACGGGGTGAACGCATTCAAGGCCGCCGTAGCCGAGGAGGCGGACCGGCAGGGCTTCGTGGAGAAGAGGAGCCGCACTTATCGAGCCTTGGCATGGACGATGACGCTGCTGGTCATCGTCTCCGTGTTCGTCGCCGTCGTCATGACGGAGCAGTTCCTGATCTGTCCGGTCGGCCTTCTGCTCGTCGTGCCGATGATGGTGATGTCGACGCACATGATCCGCCGCTCCCCCGCCGCGGCCGAGATGTACGCGAAATACGAAGCCCTCCGCAACTTCCTGCGGGACTTCTCGCGGCTCCAGGAGGCTCCGCCCGCCTCGGTGATCCTGTGGAACCAGTTCCTCGTGCTCGCTGTGGTCTTCGGCATCGCCGAACAGGTCATCGAGCAGATGAGGGTGGTAGTCCCGCAGGTGATGAGCGACCAGGCGTTCGCCACCTCCTACTGGTGGGTCGCCGCCGGCCCCGGCTACGCCTCTCCCGTGTCGGCCCTGTCCAGCGGATTCACCTCAGCCGCGTCCATAGCCACCAGCACCCTCTCGAGTTCCTCCGGGGGCGGCGGCGGCTTCTCCGGCGGAGGCGGGGGCGGTTTCGGAGGGGGCGGGGGCGGGGGCGCCGACTGATCCACGCCGGGCCCGAGTGGCCCTCAGGTCGCACCGAGCACCCCCGGACGCATCATCGACCGAACTTCCTGCAATCAGCACTATTACTTGCGCGCGAACTGGCCGATAAGAGATTCGAATGACTGCGGCACCAGCGCGACCAGCCAGCTGCAAGACGGAGATGGTGCTAACGATGGCGTGCCTCCAACCGGGAGAGGCTCTCGAGGCGACCGGCATGATACTACCCGTGCGCCTTGGCGAGGCGGCCCTGGCGCTGGAGGATATCGCCCCCCGACTGGTCAACGACGCGCACGCAGCCAACGATTGCCGCGCCGTGGTCGCGATCATCGACAAGTTCGAGAGTTGTGCCATCGAGCCGACCCACGTCCAATCGATCCCGGATGCGGGCGGCCCCATCATATCGATCGCGGGCCTTGAGCCGACCGAGGCGTACATCGACTCATGGCTGGCCAAGGGCACCCTCCTTGGCGAGGACGGCAGCTACTCGGTCTTTGTCGCCTTCATGGACGTGATGCGGCGCCCGTTCCAGGGATCCTGGACCGCGCAGACGATCACGATCCTCGGCACACGCCAATCGGTGCAATCCCTGCTCGAGGAACTGCGGCTCGACGAGGCACTCGCCTAGCACTCGCGAGCGCACGCGGCGGCATCACCCCACACCGTCGGCGCGTCGTGCGCCACTCCCCCGTTTACGCCTCACCTGCTACTGGGGATAGAGACTTCCAACCGGACCATCGGCGGGCGCTGCGATTGACCGCCGCGACGATTGGACAGTCATGAGGAACACGCGCACGTTCGCGACCGGCCTGACGCTCGCGCTGACGCTGGCGCTCGCCGTGGGGCTGACAGGTTGCGGGGGTTCGACGTCGTATCAAGGAGGTACCACGCCCGCGGCGCCATCGGCCGGGACCTCGCAGGCGGGTGCCACGACGATGGTCGAGAAGGACTTCCAGTTCAGCCCGGCGACGCTGACGGTCAAGATCGGCGACAAGGTGACGTTCGACAATCAGGACACCACAGCGCACCAGGTGGACGTCGACGGCACGGACCTCGGGGTCCAGCAGCCCGGGGCATCCGTGGAGTGGAGCGCCGCGAAAACCGGCACGTTCGCGGTGAAGTGCATCATCCACCCGTCCATGACGGCCCAGATCGTCGTCCAGTAGTCGTCGGGAAGCCCGTTCGCAGGCGCCCTCCGTCCATCCGGGCCAGGGCGACCTGCCTGCGCGTCTAGAAGAAGTCCAGGTTCCAGAACGCCATCAGGCCGAAGAGCAGCCCCAGGCCGGCGCCGGCGATCTTGCCGGCCGCGTTTCCCGACAGAAGGAAGCCGAAACCGCCCGACAGCGCGATGACCCCGCACACGCCCGCGAGTATGGGTCTGACCGTTCGCACTTCCGGCGCCCCCTCCATCCCCGCGACAACAGGGTCATGATACTTGTGCTCCTCTCGGCGAGAAGAATATCGGCAGAGCTATTTCACTGTCACGTAGTCGCAGCCGACGGACCATCTAGCAGAGTGAGCTGTGTCGGCGGGAGCGTAGGCCCTGAGACGCCATCTGCCTCTCGTCGTGAGCCTCACCCTGGCCGAGCACTTCGTGTATGTCGAGTAGTTCGCGGCCCTTGCCCTCACGAAGCCGTAGGACTTCCAGACGCGTGACACGAGCCGGTACTTGTAGATGCGCACGGGATAAGAGCCCGCGGCGTGACGCGGCCTCAGGGCGACGGTCACCACGTAGGACCTGGCGTGGGACATGTTGGCGGGGGCAACGGGATTCGATAGCGTCTGGGCTCGCACGACCGGGGCCGGGGTCGGAGTCGGCGTCGGGCCGGGGCTGGCAGTGGGACTCGGCGCCGGGGTCGCCGTGGGCGTGGGCGTAGCCGTGGGGATGGGCGTGGGCGTCAGCGTGGGCGCGGGCGTGGGCGTCGGCGTCGGCGCAGACTCGATGGCCAGATCCACGCGCACGAGCCCGTGCCCGTAGTACGGATCGGCGCCCGCGACGCCCAGGTCCTGAGCCGTCCCCTCGAGGAGGTCGGCCACGGCCGCCGCGCTGAGAGTCGGGTACCGGGACCACACGAGGGCAGCGGACGCGCTCACGAACGGGGTCGCCATCGACGTGCCGCTCCAAGCGGGGTAGAGGTTGCCCAAGGTCGTGGAGACGATCCCCGTCCCTGGCGCCACGAGGTCGACCAGACCGGGACCGAAGTCCGAGAAGTCAGCGTGCGCCAGAGTCTCATCCACCGCTCCGACGCCCAACACGCCGGGGAAGGAAGCCGGGTAGAAGTACTGGTCACCCCCGTCGTTGCCCGCCGCCGCGATCACCAGGATGCCTTTGGATCGGGCGTAGGCCACAGCCTCCCCCATCGCCGTGAACTGGGAGCCCGGCACGGCGGTACCGATCTCCCCGAAGCTCATCGAGATGATCCTGCATGGCGTGTCGTCGGCCGCGTCCCGGATGGCGTTCGCGACGGTCGCGTTGTCGCCGACGCCGGAACCGGAGAGCACCTTGAACGCATACAGGGTCGATCGCGGCGCGATACCGGCGATTCCGACGCCATTGTCTCGGACGGCGCCGATGATGCCGGCCACGTGCGTTCCGTGCCCGCCATCGTCCAGAGGGGGGGTCAAGGGAGACACGTAGTTCCTGTACGGCACGACGCCCGCGGCACTCAGGTCCTCGTGCGTGTAGTCGATCCCGGTGTCGAGGACGGCGATGGCCACTCCCTGCCCCTGACTCGAGTCCCAGGCTGCGGGAGCGCCTATGGCTTGGGCACCCCACTGTCTCGGAAACATGGGGTCGTTGGCGCTTCCGACGGCGTGGACCGTGGCGTTGCCCTCCGCATAGCGGACCCCGGGGATCGAGCGTGCCATGGCGCCGTAGCTCACAGAGCCCATCCCGGCGGGCGCGGAGACCAGGTAAGCGTTCCAGGCGTACCGCTTCTTCACGAGGCCGCCGATCGACTCCAGCGCGGTGCGGACGGGACCCATGTCTGCCGCGCTATCCACGCCGACCACGACCGAGGAGCGCCGTGCGGCGCCCGGAGAATCGGACTCGGAAGTACCAGCTTTGTTCGCGCCGGCGAAGGCCAGCGAGGGGGACAGAGCGAGCGCCAGCGCGAGCGCGCAGGCCGCCCATGAAGATGCGCGTGTGAACATGATTCTCCCGCCGCGGTTTGACACCTCGAGACAGCGGAGCAAGTAGCACGCCATGCGCGCTCCAGGCCGGACCACCAGTGTCGCACGCCCAGTGTAGATGAGGGACCGGGCGCCTAGGGAGCTGCGGACGGTGCAGACGCAGCGTCAAGCCCGGGGAGGCGACTAGGTGGCCATATCCACGTCTTCGCTGGTCAGCAGTCCGATCGCGAAGCGCTCGCGCGTCACAACGACCGCGCCGGCCCTCGACATCATCTCGCGGACGTCGTCGACTGTGGCCGTCTCGTCGAGTTCAGGCAGAGGTCCGTCCATCACATTGCGGACGCACACCGCACCCTCTTCCGCGGCGACCGCCTCGAGCATCGCCGCCCCGACCGAGCCCACCTGCCTGCCCGAATCGATCACGGGAAGGGCGGGGGTTCGCCTCGAGCGCAGCTCGCGCAGGGCGTCGGCCGCCGCGGCGCCGGGCCGCGCGTACGACAGCGGGTCTATGATGCGGGCGGCGACAAGGTCGAGCGCGGTGAGTGACACGTGCCATCCCCTCCGTCGCGGTCTCGGGTTCCGTTCACTGTCAGTCTACCGGCAGGTCGCAATCCCAAGCGCACTAAGCCCATGCCTTTACTGCGCTCTCTACGCATCGGGCATCCCGAGAAGGATGCGCGTTGCGATATGCGCTTCGTGCGCGGCCGCTACCATGACGCGCGATGCCAGCAGCGGCAGCCCGTCGCGGATATCGGCCTCCAGGTCACCCACGACCCAGACGGTCTCGCCCACCCGCCTCGTGGCGATCGCGTTGGCGGACGCGCATCCGGCCAACCCTGCGACCCAGACCAGAGGGGTGTCGGGCATGAGGTCGGATGCGGTCTCCACGATCATCGCCTTGGTCTCGGCCGAGTCCACCGCCTCGAGAAGCACGTCCACATCGCGGAAGACGCCGGCCATGTTCTCCGCGGTGACGCGTTCGCGCACCAGTGAGAGGTCTACGCCGGGCTCGATGCGCATCAGGGTCTCTGCGAGCGCGTCGGTCTTCGGCCGCCCGATCTGGTCGGGGAAGTACAGCTGCCGGCTTATGTTGCCGGATTCGACCACGTCGAAGTCCGCGAGAACGAAGCGGCGGACCCCGCTGCGCAGGAGCATCATGGCGGCGTTCGAGCCAAGGCCGCCGAGACCCACGATCCCTACCGTGGCGCCTGCCAGGCGCGCGCGAACGCCCTCCTGGTCCATCCGGCAGGGCGGCGGCGGGTCGGTCGCGTCCGACGGCATCGCTACCCTCCGGCGATCGGAGGAAAGATCGCGAGGCGGTCACCCTCCGCGAGCGCACGGTCATCCGCGGCGTGCCGCCCGTTCACGAAGGTGATGCGTTGCTCGCCCGCGAGACCGAGCCTCTCGACCAGAACGCCGACGGAGGTGCCGTCATCCACGTCAAGATCGCGGGGCTCCCGCCCGCTACCCGGGACCGGGTAGCGGGCGGAGAACTTCGCGAACAGCGCGAGCTCTATGCGCACGAACCGGCCCCTCAGCGGGCGCCGGTCAGGGCGGGTTCCACGATGCCGAGAAGCTTCGCGGTCTCGGGAACGAAGTCGTACACCGTGTCGAGATCGGCGTCGGAGATGGTGAACACGACGTCGTGCGGCGGGAGCTTCTCCGTGTACATGTAGGCGGGCAGACGGTCGTCCGCCGGCGTGAAGCCGGCGCGGTTGTTGAAGATGCGCTCGTAGGTCAGCGCCTTCTTACCGAGCAGCATGAGTTCGTCGGCGTTCCAGTCCTTGCCGGTGTGTGCGGTGGCCATCTCGGAGATCGCCTCGAACGCCTCGGGCTTGTCGAGCACGGCGAATGCCACGAAGATGCACAGCCCCATCGAGTCGAGCATCGCAGTCGCGATCTGAAGACCCTGCGACAGGGAGACCTGGCCCTCGTTGCCCAGCGGATCCACGCTGCCGCCGACCGCGAGGATGTTGGCGGTGATCGAATAGCCGGCCGTGTGATCCGCTCCCATGGTGGAGGTCGCATACGTCACGCCGATGCCCTTGATCGGACGCGGGTCGTATGCGGGCATGGCTTGGTGCTTGACCACAGGGATGCGGGTGACGCCGTACTTCTTGCCCGTCGCCTCGGCGCCGTTGCCCAGCGCCGTCCCCAACTCGCTGCCGGTACCGACTTCCTTGAGGGCCGCGAGCGCGCCGGACGCATCGCCGAACGCTATGGCGCCGGACTCCATATAGACGGCGAGCGTCGCGCCGGCTTCGATGGTGTCCAACCCAAGGTCACCACAAAGGCGGTCGAGTTCGGCGATCTCGTCGAGATCGCCGATGCCGCAGTTCGCGCCGAGCGCCCAGACCGACTCGTACTCCATGCCCTTGGTCTTGTAGTGGCCGTCCTTGTCGACCCAGTAGCGCGAGCACTGGATCGAGCAGCCCGAGTGGCATCCGTGCTTGACGTTGCCTCCCCGCTCCAGGGTGACGTCGCGCATAGTCTCGCCCGACAGGGCGCTGGCGAACTCGAACTGCCCCGACGAGAAGTTGCGGGTCGGATAGCCGCCGGCCTCGTTGATGATGTTGGTGAGCACCTGAGTGCCGTACGTCGGCAGAGCCTCGCCGCTCACGGGGTGCTCCTTCAGCGCGCTGGCGAACTTGCGCGTGGCCGCGTTGAACGCGTCCCTGTCGGCGTGCTCGGCGGAGCCGAGACCCTTGTCGCTGACGATGAGGGCCTTGAGGCGCTTGCTGCCCATGACCGCGCCGAGGCCTCCCCTGCCGGCGTGACGGTTCGGGATGCCCGCGGGGTCGGACACCGCGATGGTAGCCGATGCCAGGAGCTTCTCCCCGGCCGGTCCGATGGTCGCGAAGGAGAACCGGTCGTCAGCGGGGCGGGTGGCCTTGATCTTCTCGGCGAGGTCGTAGTTGCCCAGCGTGGCCCACTCGTCAGTACGCTCGAGTTTCGCGGAACCGTCCGCCTCGATCACAAGGGAGTACATCCCGGAGGCTGCGGCCTTCTCGATGATCACTGCCGCGACTCCCAGCCTGCCCAACGCGTGGGCGACCTGGCCGCCCGAGTTGGCTTCCTTTATGCCGCCCGTGAGCGGACTCTTCGCACCCACCGAGAGACGCCCCCCATTCGGCGCCGTCGTCCCGCCCAGGATACCGGGAGCGAAGATGAGCTTGTTGGCCGGGCCCAGCGGATCGGCATCAGCCGGGACCTCTTCGAACACGATCGCGGAAGTCAGAGCGCGGCCTCCGTAGTCCTTCCATCGCTCTGGCAGGGGCTCCGTCTTGACCTGAAGCGTGGACATGTCGACCCTCATGATATTGCGCATGCGACATACCTCCTTGAGCAGAACGCCAGCCGTTGCGGCGATGGTCTGTGGACCGCGGAGCGTCGCCGACGCTGCCTTCCCGAATTCCGCACGACGTGCGAGGGGGCCCACTGAGGGTATATCCCCAGAGAGATCGGAAAGACCCCGACGCGCGCCGCTCGTCTCGGCGCGATGCGAATGGTTCACGCGCGCAGCGACGACCACTTCTGGGAGGCCTCGATGAGTGACTCCAACCTGGTGAACGTTCGAATGTTCGGCGTGCTGGACGCCATGCGGAGGGAGCAGGGCCTGTCGTCAGTCACTGTGGAGGCCATCCCCGCCGGTGGAATGACAGCGCGAGACCTGGCGATCTCCATGGGACTGCCTCCCGAACGCATAGAGGGCGTGTTCTGCAACCACACGATCTATCGGCTCACGCATATCGTCCGGCCCGGAGACGAGGTGGCCTTCGTCCCGTACGGCACGCCGGGCCCGCACCGCTACTTCCTCGGGCTGTACGAGGCCGGGCAGTAAGCCTGAGCCGACTCGGACAGCATTAGCCCACCGGGGACGGGTGCCCCTCTCATCCCCGTTGGCGGCCCTGCCTCAGCATCTCGATCAGCCGGTCCGCATCTTGCGGAGCGTGACCCTCGAAGTCGTTGTTGAAGTAGCCGTAGACGTCCCGGCCCCCGCCGGCCTGCTCGCTGATGAACCGCGACCACGGCTCCAGCGCCGGGTGCGTGTATGCCCCGTGGTAGCTCGCCGTCCCGTGGAAGCGCACGTAGACGAAATCGGCCGTAGGCGTCAGATCCTCGGGCATGTCGTCGCTGCTCACGTGGACGTGTGCGGCATTCCGGCCGCGCAGCACCTCGAACGTCTCTTCGACCAGCCACGATGGGTGGCGGAACTCGACCGCATGTCGCACCCGTCCCTCCGGCAGCCCGCCGAGGAACCGATCCAGAAGCTGCGTGTCACGCTGCAGATCCGGCGGCAGCTGCCAGAGCAGGACGCTCAGGTTCGGGCCGAGGAATGATAAGCGCCTCAGGAACGCCGCAACGGCGTCCTCTACACCGGCAAGCCTGTGGAAGTGCGTGATGAGCCTGCTTCCCTTCACGGAGAAGGCGAAGTCCTCGGGCACCGCGTCCCGCCAGGTCTGCACCGAGTGCTCGCTCGGGAGGCGGTAGAAGGTCGCGTTTATCTCCACGGTCTCGAACCGGGTGGCGTAGAAGCCCAGCCGCCGATCGGCATGGAGGTGCTCCGGGTAGAAGAGTCCACCCCAGTGGTCGTAGGACCACCCGCTGGTGCCGACCCTGATACGCCCCGGAGTCATGTCATCCCGATCCTGAGCCGCCGTCTGACGGCTATGGGAAGCCTAGAACTCGGCCTCGGTGAACACTACGAGACGCTTCGTGTGTGTCTTCCTGACACTGTCCCAGGTTCCGGTGCAGGTGATCAGGTTGAGCCTGCTTGGACCGCCCTGGGCAAAGACAGCGTCGACCGTCTCGTCCGCAGGGTAGAACCTTCGTCCAGTCACGACGAAGGTCACGTACGAGTCGGAGGCGTCAGCGACGTAGACCCTGTCGCCCTTGCGAAGGTCCGTCAGCCGATCGAAGACGGCGCCCCCGGATGCCATGCCGCTGTGACCGTCGAGCACGGAACTGCCGCTCTGCCCCGGCCGCGGGCCGGACATGAACCAGCCGACGGCCTTCGCGCTTTCGGGAGCATCCATGGCCCCGGCGGACGTCAGCCCCACCGGCACCACGGCAGCGTCCACACGAACCTTGGGGATCTTCAGACGTTTCGGCACCCCGAAGTCGCCTTGTTTGTGGATCGGGAGACCCGCGGTCCGGGTGATTCCGGCGCTCTGTGACGGCGACTGCGAGGAGCCCGTGTCGCCTGCCTGACCGCGGACGATCTCGGGCCCACTGACAGACGGAGCGCCGGCCATCGACATCAAGAGAGCCGTCAAGACCACGAGGCTCAGGAGTGCGGCGACCGTCCATCCGACGGGCGACCGCCGTCTCCGTTTGCGGAAGAGGATTGCCTGCGAAGCGTCGTCCCTCTGTCTACTCCTGCTTCGAGGAGACATACGCTCTCCTGGCTGAGTAGGCGAAAGCCATGAGGGCGACCAGGGCGACTGGAGGCTGCCACGGCGAGGACCCATCCGAAGGCGGCAGACCCGTCCTGGGGAGCGCCGGCGCCGGCGTCGGTGACGGTGTGGACGTGGGGGTCGGTGCCGGACTCTCCGTGGGCGTCGGGGTCGGGCTCGGGGTCGGTGTAGGCGACACTGTGGGCGTCGGCGACGGGGCCACCGTGGGGGTGGGCGTCGGGGTCTGTGTGGGGGTGGGCGTCGGGGTCTGTGTGGGGGTGGGCGTCGGGGTCTGTGTGGGGGTGGGCGTCGGGGTCTGTGTGGGCGTGGGCGTCGGCGACACTGTGGGCGTCGGCGTCACTGTGGGGGTGGGTGTCACTGTGGGCGTCGGAGTCACTGAGGGGGTGGGCGTCGGAGTCCCCGTTGGGGTGGGTGTGGGGGTCACCGTGGGGGTGGGCGTGGGAGTCGCCGCCGCGCAGATCCCATTCGTGATGGTATTGGTGTCGAGCGTGACCTCGCCGTTCCGCGCCAACAACTGGCCCTGTATCGTCGCCCCGGTCTGCGCCGCGATGGATGTCAGCGCGAAGATGTGGCCCACGAAATGGGAGTTCGTCCCGAGAGTCGCCGAGCTTCCGACCTTCCAGAAGACCCGGCAGAACCGAGCACTGTTGAGAAGATCCACATTGCTGCCCGATGCGGTGATGAGAGTGGAGTTGGTCTGGAACACGAAGACGCCATCGGGGTCGCCTTGGGCATCGAGAGTGAGAGTGCCCGTGATCTGGAAGGTGCCGCTGTTCGAGGCATAGGTGCCGGGAGTCAACGTGGTCCCACCCAGTTCGGTGGGAATGATGGTGACCGGCGTCCTTCCTGCTGCGTCGTCGTACACGGTCACCAGATCGTTCTTGGCCTGGAGCGCGACGGCATCAGTCAGGTGCACAGCCCCGCTCAGTGTCACGCCCGCCTGACCGGGGAACGCGGTACCGGGGTGTAGACCGACATCTCCACCGGCGTCGCCGTTGATCGTGGTGGGCCCGGTGTTGGTGATCGTCGTTCCTGCCAGCACCGCAAAGGTGGACGTTGTCAGCAGGTTCACCGGCGGCTGGGCAGCCACGCCCACGGCGGGGGCGGCCATCATCACTACGAGCGACAGTACAAGTAGCAGTGGAATGAACCGCACCTTGTTGAATGTCTGCATGAGAATATTCAATCCCCGTCGTCCAGCCCCACATGGACTTCCACGGGACATCATACACCAGTTGCCCCGACTGCTACCGGGTGAGCCACTGCAGCGCCCGGGTCTGCGCCCTGCCGCGCGCGAACTCGCGGATGACCCGAGCGGCGCGACCCAAGGTACACTTGCATGCGGACGCCAGTGCATCTGGGTCACGCGACGGGGGTGCGATGATGCCATCGGAAACATCCGCGGCCAGGAGAGAACGGCTTGAACTGGCGAGCGATGCGGCCCTGATCACGGCGGCGACTCTCGCCGCGCTCACTTCGATCGTGCTCCTGATCTCGGCAGGAGTCGGGGACAGGGAGGTTCCGGTAGCGATCCAGATCGCGAGCGCCCTCGCAGCGCTGCTCGGCGGGGTCGCCGGACCGGTGGTCGCTTGGCTCATGCACCATCGCCGCGTCAGTCTCGCGGCGGTCTTCGGAGCCCTTATCGGCATGCCCGTTGCCGGGGCCGTGTTCTGGGTGTTCGTCGGCTTGTCGGCGATCCTGGGCTGGGTGATCTCCCCTATCAGCGATGCGGAATACGCCGGGCCGCTCGCCGCCGCCGCCATCGTCGCGGCCGCATTCGCCGCTCTCGTCGTCTGGCTCGTGATCGATGCGGTACGCGACTACGCTCCGAACCGTCGGGACCATCGGACGCTGGACGTCGTGCGCCTTGTGTCGACGGTCATCGTCGCGGCGTACTCGACTGTGATCGTCGTCCTCGCGTTCGGCGGGACCGGAGGGGAGATCATCGAAGCGATCGCCTTCATGCTGATGGGAGCCCTGGGCGGCGCATCGATGGTGACCATGGCCGACGTCGTGACGCGCCTGACCGCCGACCAAGCCGGACCAGGCCCCCGTGGCGCCTGCGTAGCGGGTCGCAAGACGGACCGCAGATTCCTAGTGTCCGGCAACCGCGTGAGTCGGCCATTTCGCTTCACGTGAGCGTGGCCGATCGACCGGGTGGCCGAGGGAGCGGCGTCGGCGGGCGCTTACGCTGTCAAGCGACATGACCCGGACTGCGCCATTCCCTCTCGGACTTGGAGACCTTGGACGGTGCTACTATTCAATCTAGGAGCTGAATACCTCAGGCCTCCCCGAATGAAGCAACAGGGACTCGACAAGAAGGAACGGGCGAGCCAATGAGCACACGATCGAGCACGAGCGCAGATCGACTGCTTCGACTGACACTGGCGCTGATGATCGCCACTGGCCTTCTTCCCCTCGCCGGGTCTCCAAAGGCGAAGTAGTGCTTCTGGATGTCCGTCCGACCGATGCCGAGGCCCGTACTGCGTGATGTCGGCAGATGCCGTCAGGCTCCTGCGAGAGCAGGGGATGGATGCGATCCGGCTGGATAGTGGATTCCCGGAGTGGAGCGACGCATGTCTGCCGGTAGAAGTAGGTGTCTCATGACAGGCGCATCGAGGGTTCCTGTGGGGCTCAGGCGAGCTTGGATCATCGCCGCAGTCGCGCTCGTCGCGGTGATGTTCGCTTCTCCCCGGCCCGCCCTCGCGTCCCCACACGTGATCATTCACGGCATACCGGACGGCGTGAGCACGTCCGACGTGACGTTCTGGATCGAGGTCGCCGAGTTCGACACCACGTGCGAGGGCATCTACCACATCCTCGGCCCCGGAGGCAACGACGTCGTACTTGACGGCATGTCCGTGGCCATGGGCTCCCCAGTGACCGTCTCGACCGAGGGCACGACCGTGGTCACGTACTGGGTGGACTGGACGGAGGCCTGCTGCACCGGAGCATCCCATGCACGCAGCACGGCGGTCATCCGCATAAACAAGACACCTCCTGGAGTCGACGATGTCCCGCCGGTGACATACGTCGATGCTCGCCCGAGCTACGTCGGCACCGCGACCGTCGGATTGACGGGAGCGGACCGCGGCCTCGGTCCCGCAGCCACCTACTACTCCCTCGACTCTGGCCCCCAGATCACCTACAGCGGCCCGTTCTCCGTCGCGGAAGTGGGGACGCACAACCTCGAGTACTGGACTGTCGACCTGGCCGGCAACATCGAGGCGCACAGGCAGACCCAGTTCGACGTCCTCGCCCTCGCCGCGCCCGACGTGACACCTCCTGTGACCTCGGGCGACCTCCTGTCCAGCTACCTCGGCACGGCCACCATCGGCCTCGATGCGATCGACAACGTGGGAGGCTCAGGAGTCGCCAGCATCCACTACCGCCTCGACTCCGCCGTTGACGACATCAGTCAGCCTTACACGGGCCAGCCCGCGGTGGTCACGGTGACCGCACTCGGTCCGCACACCATCGAGTTCTGGTCCGAGGACTGGGCCAGCAACGCCGAGGCGCACCACAATGCCTCGTTCACGATCGACACTCCGCCAGCGGGCTCGACGGACATCACTGCTCCAAGGACAGTGTCCGACGTCCAATGGTTCTACGAAGGACAGGCAAGCATCACGCTCAACGCCTCGGACCCCGGCTCGGGAGTCGCGGCCACATGGTACCGCCTCGACGGGGGCACCCAGGTGCGATACTCCTCGATCCCCATCGCGGTCACCACCCTGGGCTCGCACCAACTCGAGTTCTGGTCCGTGGACGTGGCCGGGAACACAGAGGCTCACAACAACGAGTCGTTCACGATAGGTGCGACTCCCGTTGGCGACATCACTCCGCCTTCCACCGAGTCCGACGTCCTGTCGAAGTACACGATCTCCGCGTCGATCCATCTGACAGCGAGTGACTCCGGCGGCTCGGGCGTCGCTCACACGTACTATCGCCTCGATGACGGGGCCCAGCAGACGGGGACATCGATCTCCGTGTCCACGCTTGGCGCCCATAGGGTCGAGTTCTGGTCCGTGGATGTGGCCGGCAACATCGAAGACCCACGCCATACCGCTTCGTTCTCCGTCATCTCGCCGGACACGACTCGGCCTCACACCACCTCGGACGCCGTCTCGACCTACACAGGCTCCGCATCCATCCATCTCACCGGCGCGGACAATGCGGGCGGATCCGGAGTGGCCGGCACCTTCTATCGCCTCGACGGAGGTAGCCAACAGATCGGGACCTTCGTCTCGGTCTCGGCGCTGGGCGCGCACATTCTCGAGTTCTGGTCCGCCGATTCGGCCGGCAACGTCGAGGACCCCCCCAAGACGGCGCTGTTCACAGTCAACCCGCTGGCGGGGGCGGACGCGACCCCGCCATCAACCAGTTCCGACGCAGTGCGTACATACGCCGGCTCCGCGTCCATCATCCTGATGGCCGGGGACACCGGCGGTACGGGCGTGGCGGACACGTACTACCGCATCGACGGCGGTAGCCGGCAGACCGGGACGCTTGTCTCCGTCTCGGTGATGGGCGCCCACTGCATCGAGTTCTGGTCCGTCGACATCTCGGGCAACGTCGAGAAGGCCCACGCCGCGATGTTCACGGTCAACCCCTTGGTGGTGGCGGACACGACTCCGCCGTCGACGTCATCCGATGCGACCGCCTCCTACGTCGCCGTGGCCACGATCGATCTCACGAGAACGGACAACGCCGGCGGGTCGGGCGTGGCACACACCTATTACAGCTTGGATGGCGGAGCACAGACGGATGGCGCGACCTTGGCGGTGACGGGCGCCGGCTCCCACTCGCTCGCGTTCTGGTCGGTGGACTGGGCCGGCAACGCCGAGACCCCGCACCACGTCGTCGACTTCACGATCACGAACCCCGCCGAGCCGGACACTACGGCTCCTTCGACGTCGTCTGACGCCGCCGCATCGTACGTGGGAGCGGCAGCCATCCACCTCGCCGCCGTCGACAACGCGGGCGGCTGGGGCGTTGCGCACACCTACCACGCACTCGACGGCGCGGCGCAGGCTGAGGGCGCCTTCGTGGCTGTCGGCGCCGGCTCCCATACTCTCGAGTTCTGGTCCGTGGACGCGGCGGGCAACGTCGAGACCACGCACACGCGCGTCGACTTCACAGTCTCAGCGCCGCCCACACCCACACCCGCGAGTCACCCGGCACCGGCGCTATCGGACCCTGTGGCCCCCAGGACCATGTCCCGTACCAGGTCATACGTGGTCTACGTCACGCTCAAGCCTCGTCATGCGGCGGGTACCCGTCCAGTGCGCATCTACCGGTACCGGCTCGTGTCACGCGTCTGGAAGTCCTACGGATACGTGAGCGCAACGGCGGCGAACTATTCGACGTTCACCAAGTGCTCAGCCAGGGTGAGGCTCGCGACGAAGGGCAAGTGGCGTCTCAGGGCCTACGCTCCCGCGGACAGCCGACACGCCGCGAAGTGGTCGACCGGCTTCGATTACGTGACGGTGAGGTAGGTCTGGCGGAGCGCTGGACTACCGCACATAGCCAGGCCTGTCCGCCACCCAAGATGGTTCGTGCCCGTTTGAGTAGGGGCGGCCAAGTCCCTGCTGCGGCCTTGTCCTGGCCACCTGTGTGGTGTCACTAACCATCCCCGGAGAAGGGCTCGCGTCGCGGGATGGACGTCGGCCGAGCCCGGTGAGAGGAGCATCATGAATGATCCGGAGATCCACTGGCACAAGGTATGGACGAGCAAGGCCCCCTACCAGGTCGGCTGGTTCGAGCCGGAACCGGCGACTTGATCGGAACTGATCGGGGCAGTTGCACCCGCGAGAAGCAGCATCATCGTCGACGTCGGAGGAGGAGCGTCGCTTCTTGTCGACCGGCTCCTGGACCAAGGCTACTGCGATGTGATCGTCGTGGATGTCGCTGAAGCCGCCCTCGATATGGCTCGGGAGCGCGCGGGAGATCGCAGAGACCTGGTGACGTGGATTGCCGCGGATGTGCGGCATCTCCGCCTATCGCGGCAGGTCGACGTGTGGCACGACCGAGCTGTGTTCCACTTCCTGACCGAAGAGGTCGACCGACAAGCGTACTTGGACTCTGTCAGAGTGGCGCTCAAAGTCGGGGGGCATGTCGTCATTGCGACGTTTGCCCTAGAGGGTCCCGAGCGATGCAGCGGCCTGCCAGTCCAACGATACGACCCCGCCGGGCTGTCCGTGCTGTTCGGCCCGGACTTCGAACTCCTCCACAGCCTTGAGAAGGTGCACGTGACACCCTCCGGTGCGGAGCAGGAGTTCACCTACGCCGTGTTTCGACGCGAGCACTGAGTCGATGGGCGCGCGCCAAGCTCACTCGACGGTGAAGTGCGCCCGCCTTGCGCTGCACGTAGAGCGTGGCTGCCGCCGGAGGAGCTACCTCACCGTCACATAGTCGAAGCCGGACCACTTCGCAGAGTGTGCGCTGTCGGCGGGAGCGTAGGCCCTGAGACGCCACTTGCCCTTTGTCGTGAGCCTCAGCCTCGCCGAGCACTTCGTGTACGTGGAGTAGTTGGCCGCCTTGGCCTTCACGAAGCCGTACGACTTCCAGTGGCGTGACACGAGGCGGTACTTGTAGATGCGCACGGGATACGAGCCCGCGGCGTGACGAGGCTTCAGGGTGACGGACACCACGTAGGACTTGGCGTGGGACATCCTGGCGGGGGCAACAGGATTCGAGAGAGTCGGGGCACTCAGTGTCGGCCCCGGAGTCGGAGTCGGGCCAGTGGAGTCGGCGATGGTGAAGGTGACGGTGTGGACCGCCTCAGAGGTGCCCGCGAAGTCCCTGGACCAGAACCTGAGCGTATGCATTCCCGGAGTTGTCACGACTATCGTGCCCAGGTAGATCGCTTGGGGCCCGCCGTCGAGTTCGCAGTACGTTACCGCGACGCCCGAGCCGCCCGGGTTGTCCACGGCGGTGAGACTGATCCTGGCGGTTCCGGAGTAGGTTGCAGCGTTATCCGCTGTCGTCGTCGGAGGGGTGGTGTCGCCCCCCGGACTCGGGGTCGCTGTCGGTGTGGGGGTCGGTCCCGGAGTGGGGGTCACCGTAGGTGTCGGGGTCGGTCCCGGTGTGGGGGTCGGCCCCGGAGTGGGGGTGGCTGTCGGTGTGGGCGTCGGCCCCGGAGTGGGGGTCGGCGTCGGGGGCCCAGTCGGCGTAGGGGTGGGGATCGGCGTGGAGGTGGGGGTGGCGGTCGGAGTCGGAGTGGCGGTCGCTGTGGGGGTTGGAGTGGGGGTCGCCGTTGGGGTAGGCGTGGGTGTTGGGGTCGGTGTGGGGGTCGGGGTAGGCGTGGGTGTTGGGGTCGGTGTGGGGGTCGGAGTCGGAGTCGGGGTCGGTGTGGGGGTCGGAACAGGTGTGGGGCTCGGGTTGACCACGAACGTGACCGGGAAGTTGTAGGGGGATCCGGCCAAAGGATAGGTGTGCGAACTGTCAGTCCACATCTGGATCGAGAGGGAGGTCGTGTATGTGCCCGCAGGCATCGAATTCGTGGAGACGCGGAACGTATCGCCGCTGACTGCGGACAGATTGAGCCACCCGACCGACGGAGCGTCCGTCCAGCTCACCCACGGACCGTAGTCGGCGCGTCTCAAATTGAAGTTCTGTGCCGCCGGGAGGGCTCCCCCCGCGGTCATCGTGAACGTCATGCCCGACGGACTCACCACTCCTGATGGCGTGGGGACCAGACCATCGCCCCCGCAGGTGGCGCAATACAGCAGTCCGCTCGCTCCGCAGACTGTACAGGGCCACGCTTCCATGTACCCGCCTACACCAATGACCCAGTAGAGACCAGCGATACATGCTGGACAGTCTACGACGCCTGTTCCGCCGCAAGTCGGACACAACATGGACGCTGAGACAGCGGCCCCGATCTGGCTCGACGCCGTGATCGCCGAAGCAGTCGACGCGTGCGTGTGAGTGTGCGTGTGCGTCGTCGACTTGACCGCGCCCGAGGATCCACCAGCGCGGGCCTGGCCGGCCGCGGCCCAGGAAGGCGCGAGAAGAACGGCTGAGAAGATGAACGTCACGGACAAGACGAGAAGCCTGTTCTTCATGCGAGTCTCCTATCCTGGAGCGATCTCACTTGGGTTTCGAGTCGCGGCGAGGACAGGTCGAGCGTGCCGGTACCCTCTTCCCTCTGTCGCCATGCTGACAGAAACGGTGCAAAGGCGCACTAGTGGAATCCGAGAAACTGGAAGGATGTGGCGGGCGCCCGGGCGTTCGGACCCAAGCCCCGAGCACGGACCTGCCGCTCTTCGACCTCAGCGCGTCAGTTTCCGGCAGCCGCCTCGAGAACGCGATCTCCCGTGGGCGTGTACCCCTGGGAGCGCGCGATGGCGTCCAGCGTGCCGGTCACCGCGTCCTCGACCTGCATCGAGATCGGACGTCGCATCTCGTCTTCGATCACGAACTTGGCATAGCCGTGACACTCGTCACAAAGGTGGACACGGTGCGCCGGATCGCTTTCCTCATAGGAGTATCGGAGCACGTCGGGGTTGCGCGTGCCGCAGCGCACGCAACGGATCCTGTCGAAGTGCCACTCCGTGCCGCAGGTCCCGCACCACAATCCGCGCTCCGCACCGCCGGCATCGCCTCGCTCGCCGACACGGCCGATCGCAGCGGCCGATCCGCAGATCGGGCAATGCCCCGATCTCCACGTCCGCCGCTGACCCTCATCCACCACGCTCCAGGCTTCGCGGGCCGGACCGTGCAGGAACGGCGACAGCGCAGAGAGGAGCACGAAGGCCAGGGTGGCATCCGTGAGTCCCGTGCCGCCGCCGTTCAGCCGCGCTGTCACACCCGCGACGAAGGCGTCGATATCGGGCACCGCGTTCTCCAGCGCACCTTCGGTGATGGCCTCCCGAAAGGGAGCGGCGAGCAGCGCCGCGGCCTGTCCGTCCGGCAACCCGGCCGAACGCGCGACGTGAGCCGCTACGCGCTCCACGGTGTCGACGTAGTCCTGCATGGGCACGACCGGACGCGATACGAGGAACAGTGGCCGACCGGTCGCCAAGGCCTCGAGGGCGGCGTCAGCGACGGGCGCCGCGAACGGCCGGTCGACGGCCCCGATCTCGGATTGGATCTCCCACAGCCCCTCGAAGAAGCGGAGTCGCTCGGCGGTGGCGCCTGTCACAGACTCGAGATAGGAGTCTGTGGCGCGCTTCGTGTCCTGGATGTCCAATCTGGTCACTCCTTCGGGCGCCGTCGCCGGCTCGCCATCGTGCGTGAGAGGACCGAGCGATAGCTGGGCCGGACCTTGGTCGGCCCGGCCCAGCATACCGTCGTCAGTGCTTTCGCGGGTGATCCCTACTCCTCGACCACGTTCTTGCCGCTGGCCAGCTCCTCCTCGGCCCAGTAGCCCCAGTGGTACAGGGCGTCTGACTCCGACACCCGGCCATCGCCGAACATGAGACGGGCGGATCCGCGATACGGCTGGAAGATCCCGGCGCCCAGGAATCCATGCGCGAGCCCTATCACCGCGATCATGAGGAACGACACGTCGTGCACGATGAGGGCATAGCTCAGGACGCCGGGGGCGACCGCCTTGCCCGCCCACAGGATGACCCCGCTGATCGCGATCGCCACGGCGGCGAAGAACAGCGCGCCATCCGCGAGCCGTTGCCCGGACTTGACCTCGTGCTGCTTGGGCATGTGCGTCGTCTTGGGCGAGAACAGGTACTTCGGGAACAACTTCATGAACTTCTTGTCGTCCTCGTCCCAGGGGGCGAACGTGCTCTTCAGGAAGTGCACCAGACCCTGCGGCGCGATGGCGAGAGCCAAGAGCGGCACGGCGATGAAGATCACGGCGATCACCCGGTGTCCGAGCCGCAGGGTCTGCATCGCATCATGGCCCACGGCCTGCGCCAAGGCGGGCACGAACAGGAAGATGCCGCTCGCGACCAGGATGATGGTCGCCGCCAGGTTCACGTTGTGCACCCATCGCTTCAGGACGCTGTGGCGCTGTATGTAGCGGGTCACTTCACTCCTCCTTCTTCGCGGCGGTCTCGACGGTCGCTTCGTCGCGCTTGTAGCCGACGCCTGTCAGCAACGAGATCCCAAGCCCGCCGAGGGCAGCGGCGATCCCGAACCCACCGAGCGGCTTCAGCCACTGCCACGCGACAGCGGAGTCGGGTATCCTCGGGTCACGAACGAGCCCGTGGGCCTCGAGGCCGTACTTCGCGATGAACAGCGAGTGCATGCCGCCCATCTGGGTCTCCCCGTAGAGCTCGGCCTTCTTGAAGCCCGCCGTCTTGAGGTCCTCGACGCGCTTCTTCCCTGCCGCGAGCATGTCGGCTCGCGGACCGAAGGACAGCGCGGCCGCGGGGCACGTCGTCACGCACGCCGGCCGACGACCCTGGGCGACTCGGTCGGTGCACTGTGTGCACTTGTTGATGATGCCGACCGTGTCCCTGTACTTGGGCACCTCGAACGGACACGCCGTGCTGCAGTACTTGCAGCCTATGCACTTGGCGTTGTCGATCTGCACGACGCCGCTGTCCAGCTTGCTGATGGCGCCGACGGGGCAGACGGACATGCACGCCGGCTCGGTGCAGTGGAAGCACGCCTTGCGGCCGAACGCCCATTCGACCCCGGCGGGGCCGTTCGTCTCGCCGAAGGTGATCAGCAGACGGGTGTCGCCATCGAGATTGGCCATGCTCTGGTAGGTGCCCGTGAACTCGTAGCCGTTCTTGACGAGACTCGATGGAAGCATGTTCCACTGCTTGCACTGGACCTGGCAGCCCTTGCAGCCACTGCACTTCGACGAGTCGTAGAGGATCGCGGTTTCAGCCATCGGTCACACCCCCTCATGCCTTCTCGACGTTGACCAGGTACGCCTTGTACTCAGGGATCGACGTGTTCGCATCGCCCACGTTAGGCGTGAGGTCGTTTGCGATGGGGCCGGTCGAGTACCCGGAGCTGTAGCCCCAGTGCCACGGCATCCCGACCTGGTGAACGGTCTTCCCGTCTATGGTGAAAGGCTTGAAGCGCGGCGTGACCATCGCCAGCATCTCGATCGAGCCGCGATTGTTGAAGACTCGGACCTGATCGCCGTTGCCGATGCCCTTCTCCTTGGCGAGTTCCTCGGAGATCTCTATGAACATCTTGGGCATGGCCTCGGCCAACCACGGGATGTTACGAGTCATGCCGCCGGTCTGCCAGTGCTCCGTCAGGCGGTACGTGGTGCACACTATCGGATACTTCTTCGGATCGCCGGGCTTGACCGACTCGGCCTTCCCGAAGGTCAGAGCGGGATTGGACTGGCCACCGTTGATGAGGTTCTTCGCCGGGGTCTCGAACGGCTCGTAGTGCTCGGGGAACGGACCATCCTTCATGGCCGCCGCGGCCGCGAAGAGGCGGGCGCCCTGCTCGGCGTTCATGATGAACGCCTTGTTGTTGGGCGGGATCATCTCCACCGTGCCGTCGGGCAGATCCTTCTTGAACACGAAGTCCGGCACGTCGTTGTTGACCCACTTGGCGCCGTCCCAGGCAACCAGGGACCTCTCCGGGTTCCACGGCTTGCCACTCAGATCCGCCGAGGCCCGGTTGTAGACGACGCGACGGTTCAGCGGCCATGAGAAGGACCACCCCGGATACAGGCCGAGTCCACCCGGATCGTCCTTGATCCGCGAACCCGTCGGCTGCTTCGTGGGATCGCCGGGCGCGTCGTTGTTGTTGTAGTAGCCCGAGTAGATCCACACCCCGCAGGCCGTGGAGCCGTCCGCGTTGAGCTTGCTGAAGTTCTTGACGAGCTTGCCGTCGGCCACGGTGTAGCCGTTGATGCCCGCCGCGACCTTGGTGACATCCGCATGGCCGTCGGTCTCATAGGGCCAGTGGAGCTTCGTCAGTTGCTCGGGATTCGCGCCGCCCTTGGCCGTGTAGAGCTCCTTCAGCTTCTTGTAGATCTCGTGCATCATCTCGAGGTCGTCCTTGCCCTCGCCGGGAGGATCGATGGCCTTGTATCTCCACTGGATCCAGCGGCCGGAGTTCGAGATCGTGCCCTGCTTCTCGAAGTGTGACGCGGCGGGAAGCATGAAGACCTCGGTCCTGATCTTGGCCGGATCGACACCGGGGGCCTTCCAGAAGGCCGCGGTCTCGGTCTCCCACAGGTCGGCCACGACCAACCAGTCGAGCTTGGCCATCATCTCGCGCTCGAAGCCGGAGTTCGGGCCGGCCACCGCCGGGTTCTGCCCCCAGCACATCATGCCTTTGACGATGCCTTCGCCGATCGACTCGAAGACACCGATGTGCGTGTGGTTGACCGCGTTCAGCTTGGGCAGCATGTCGTAGGCGTAGTCGTTCTCCACGGTGGCGAAATCGCCGTAGATCTCCTTCAGCTGGCTGACGAAGAACTTCGGCTTGTTGGACCAGTAGCCGTTCGCGATCGTCTCCACCTCGAGCCAGGCCCGAAGGTTGGGGTGCTTCGACGCCACTGGAACGTTCATATACGAGGGCAGCGTGTTGGACAGCGTGCCCATGTCGGTCGACCCCTGGACGTTCGCCTCACCGCGCAGCGCGTTGATACCGCCGCCTGCGATGCCGATGTTGCCCAGCAGGAGCTGGAGTACCGCCATGGCTCGAACGTTCTGCGAGCCGTAGGTGTGCTGGGTCTGGCCCATGGCGTAGAGGATGGTCCCCGACTTCTCCGGCGCGCCCGTGGAGGCGAAGGCCTTCCAGACCTCAAGGAGCTTATCAGTCGGGCAGCCGGTCACACTCGATACCTTCTCGGGCGTGTAGCGCTCGTAGTGCTTCTTCATCAGTTGCCACACGCAGTTGGGATCCTGCATGGTCGGGTCCTTCTTGGCGACCTTGTTCACCAGTGGGGTGAACGCAGGCACGCCCGGCGCCTTCGTCCATGCGTACGGTCCCGTGGGGGAGGTGTCCCAAGGCTCTTCCTTCTCCACCTGATACTTCCAGGTGTCTGAGGTGCCATAGGACTTCTTCTCGGCGTCCCAGCCCGAGAACAGGCCGTCGGCGTCGTTGAACTTGTAGTCGGCGTTCACCAGGAACGACGCGTTCGTGTAGTTGGTGACGTACTCCTTCTGCCACAGGTCGTTGTCCATGATGTATTTCATCAAGCCGCCGAAGAAGGCGATGTCCGTGCCCGAGCGGAGAGGGGCGTAGATGTCGGCCAGCGCGGCGGATCGGGTGAAGCGCGGGTCGACGACTATGTACTTGCCGCCCTTGGCCCTCGCTTCCTGCACCCAGGCCATCGTGACGGGGTGGTTCTCGGCGTTGTTGGAGCCGATGGCCAATATGACGTCAGCGTTCTTGAAGTCGCAGAAGTGGTTCGTCATCGCTCCGCGACCGAAGGAGGCGCCCAGACCGGACACCGTCGAGCTGTGTCATATTCGCGCCTGATGTTCGATGTAGGTCATCCCGAGTCCGCGGCACAACTTCTGAAGGGCGTATCCCTCCTCGTTGTCGAGAGCCGCGGCCCCGAAGCTGGCGATAGCCTCGCACCGGTTCACCGTCACGCCGGCCTCGTCCTTGACCTGGTAGTTTTCGTCGCGGGTCTTCTTGATGTGCTGGGCGATCTCACCGATCGCCTTCTCCCAGGAGATATCCTCCCACTCCGACGTGCCGGCTCGGCGCACCTTCGGCTTCTGGAGCCGATTGGGGTTGATGATGCGCTGGCCCGTCCTGTCGTCGTAAATGGAGTTGACGGCGAACTGGGACGAGCCCTTCGAGCACAGGCCGCCCCGATTGATCACGTGATCCGGGTCGCCCTCTATGTTGACGAGCTTCCCGTCCCGCACGGACACGATCGTTCCGCAGCCTCCCGAGCAGTAGCAGCAGATCGTCGATGTTTCCTTGACGTTCACCAGCTTCCACGCGGGATCCACCTCCGCCGCCATGGCGGCGGACTGGCCGGCGAACTCGTACATGACGTTCGCCATGACATTCGCCCCGGCCAGCATGAAGAAGCCTCTGCGTGTGATGTCCATACCTGCTCCTCTCAATCGGTGAAGCTGCACACGTGACCCATGCGAAGAGGTCAACGCCCCCGTGGCGCACCGATGTCCGGGCTCGCGCGGCGCCTCCCTCCCCATGTCTGAGGCTCCGCGCGGACTGGGCGAACCGGCACGACCGCCCACATTCATGAAATCTAATGAAGACATACCCAAACACGGCATAACACCGGCGGCCGTGGCGCCCCCTTTGTGAACGCCCCTTAGGACAGGTCCCCCCGCGCGAACGCTACCCGTCTCGGGAGGCGATCGCCGACGCGATGAAGTCCGCGTCCTCGCCGACTCCGAAGATGTGGCCGGACTTCCCGTTGTGGATCCACGGCAGCCCGACGAAGTACAAGCCGGGGTAGTCAGTGATGCCGCGCCGCTGGATCGGATAGCCGTCACCGTCGAAGACGGGCAGGTGGACCAGGCTGAAGTCGAACGTGTAGCCGATCGCCCAGATGATCGTCGTGATGCCGGCGGACGCAAGGTCCAGCTCGGTGATCTCCTCAGCGTCGTAGCCATCGCGGAGGGCAGGCAGGCTCTCGAGCGGGGCGTCCAAGGCCGCCTCAGCGACGTAGCGGTCGATCGATGCAACGAGCTCGGCCTCGAAGTCGTCAGCCTTGGCCAGACTCTCCTTGAGGTCGGGCGCAAGCGAGATCGTCTCGCCCTGCACGCCACGGAGATGCCCGAGCAAGACGACGCCGTCTCGCGCGAACTGGTGCAGGTTGATCGTGTGCCCCCCGCCCGGCCGGAGGCGTGCGGGTTAGCCGCGAACTTCGCCTTGGGCGACGGGAGATCTTCGGGCGTCCTGTCGAGGAGCCCGATCAGGTTCATCCAGTCGTATATGTCTTTGTCCCGGTACCGACGGGGAACGCGTCCGGCGCCTCCGACGCACAGGTATACCTTCCGTCCGCTCAGGTACAGCTCCTCCGCGATCTGGCACCCGGACTGCGCGCTGCCGACTACCAATACCGCGCCCGGCGACAGTGACTGTGGATTGCGGTAGTGACCCGAGTGGAGCTGAGTGACGCGACCAGGCAGATCGTCGCTGAGGGCCGGGATCCTGGGTCGCTGGAAGAGGCCGGTGGCCATCACCACGTTCCTGGCTGCGATGGCGTCGTCGTCCGTGGTCACCAGATAGCCATGTCCGTCGATGTCCTGGTCGACCGAGGTCACATGGACTCCGTACCGGACGGGGACACGGAAGCGCTCGACGTACTGCTCGAACCGGGCAACGATCTCGTCGCGGGGCATGAAGCCTTCCGGGGCGTCGCCTTCGTACTCCGCGCCGGGCAAGCGGAAGGACCAGTTCGGGGTGACCAGAGTGAAGGAGTCCCAGCGATCGTTTCGCCACGCGTTGGCCGCCGCGGACGATTGTTCGACAACGATGTGCTCGCAGTCTCGCCGGCTCAGGTGATGGCTCGTGGACAGCCCCGCCTGCCCGCCGCCGATGACGACCGTTTCGACCGTTTCGCTCATGTGCGCTTCACGACCCTGGCGCGCCCGGATACGACCCACTCCGGACTGCGTACCCCAGCGGACGCCCTCGTACTCGTGCGGGCGTCGGGCGGCGGGGCGAGCAGAGGCACGACACTCCGCGTTGGCTAGCGCCTCAGCCCAGCAAGCGTCGCATCGTCCGCTTCCAGAACGAAGTCGAGCAGGAGCTGCCCGATCTTGCGCAGCAGAGCGGGTTTGACGCGGCCGCTGGTGTCCCGGACGGTGTGGTAGTTCGGATCGTCGCGCCACTCGACCCAGGAAACGGGGATCCCGGCGCGCTCGAACGGCTCGTGGTCACTCCAGCCCGCCGCACTCGGATCCTTGAGATAGGACATCGCCAGTCCTCGGGCGGCCGCCCTCCTCACCAGGAGACGTGAGAGGCCCTGCGGTCCCCTCCTCATGTTCCGACTGACCAGCTTGTGCCCGACGCCTATCATGTCGACCGAGATCATCCCTGCCGTCGATGCACGCTGAGCGGCGGTGAGTGAGGCCACGCGGAACCTTGAGCCGTAGTGATGATGGTTCGGGTTGCTGTCGACCATCTCCTCGCATCCGAAGAACACGAACTGGATGGTGGCCGTCGGCTCCCGGCCAGCCACGCTTCTGGCTATCTCGAGTATCGCGGCGCATCCGGAACCGTTGTCGTTGGCGCCGGGCGATGGCTTCTTCGAATCCATGTGGGCCCCGAGGACCAGGGTCCGGCGGCTATAGCCGATCCTGCGCGCCAAGACGTTGCGGCTGGTTCTGCCGTGCGGCAGGGGCACCTTCTCGATAGTCACCGAGTATCCCATGCTGCGCAGCCGGCCAGCCAGGTAGCTCGCGGCACGCAACTCGTTCCTGCTGCCACCATTGCGGACACCGATCTTCTCCAGGGCGCGGATGTCGACAAGGGCGCGTGCGGGGTCGAATGACGCGCGTGCGCTCGGCGTCGGGCTGGGGGATGGCGAGGCCGGCGTCGGGCTGGGGGACGGCGAGGCCGGTGTCGGGGCCGGGGTGGCTGGAATCGACGCGGGCGCGGGAGCGGGGGTTGTCTCGGGAGTCTCAGCCGACAGGCTGCCCGCGGAAGTCGAGGAACGCCGATCTCTCACTGCACCCGAGACGGTCATGGATGGCTCGCAGCCCCAAAGGACAAGCAGCATCGCCACGGCCAGAGCGAATCCAACGGCGCTCGCGAAACACTGCGCGCGCTCCGGCGCGAGCCTGGCTGTGGGATTGTCGAGCACCCTCTTCACGGGGAGTTCTCTCTCTTCCATCCGGGCTTCCGCCGACTGCACGCGAGCGTCTGTTGCCACGGTAGCAGAGTCGGGGAACCCGCCACGGCTGCTGGCGCACCTCGCGCGTCACTAATACACTCACACCGCAGACGCATCAAGCAAGGACGCCGATGAAGGGACCATGAGCATGAGACCGGCTGCGCTGTTCGGAAGGATCGCTCTGGGGATCGCGGCCGTATGCGTGCTCCTCCTGCCGCTCGCCGGCACCGCATCAGCCGAGTCAACGCCGGGCGATGGCCAGATCCCAGGCATCGCCAGGGCATTGCCGCTCACTATCGACGACACCCTGAACATCACCGACGACGTCGAGGACGTATCGCGCATCTACCTGAGAGCAGGCCAGATGCTCGGGGTCGCGATGGTCGGATCGGAAGGAACCGACTTCACCGTCGCCCTGCTGTCCAAGGACGCCACGAGCGTCTCGGATACGACCCACTTCGTGGCGATATCGGCCACCGAGGACACATCCACCGAGTCGTTCCTGTTCGAGGCGCCGACCACGGGCTACTACTATCTCGACGTATACATGCACACTACCAGCGGCGATGGAAACTACTTCCTGCAAGCCGGGATCGTGACCCAGCGCATCTCGGCGCTCTCCGGTCCGTCGAAGGTCCGTCCGCGCAAGTACTTCACCGTCTCCGGATGGGTGACCCCGAAGCATGCGCCGAACAAGGGCATCGTGGCGGCGTGCGCCTACCACCTCGAGCGCGGCCGATGGAAGAAGAGGACGAGCGTCGCCACGGCCAGACTCCGAGATGGCGGATCGAGGTCCGTGTTCTCCTTCCGCGCCAAGCTGTCGGCCGGCAAGTGGAGGATCCGTGCCAGCCACAACGTCGGCACCCGCACCATCTACACGCGCTGGAAGTACGTGGCCGTGAGGTAGAAGCGCGGCCCGACACGTCTCGCAGCCAGAGCGGCGCGTCCAGCCCAGCGTTTCATGAGCTGGGCCGAACACGTCATATCGCCCGTGCCTTCCGTATCTCCGGGCTGACACTGGTCAGTATCGCCAGG
This sequence comes from uncultured Coriobacteriia bacterium, assembly GCA_963695385.1. GTDB lineage: Bacteria > Actinomycetota > Coriobacteriia > Anaerosomatales > PALSA-660 > JANYAK01. The sequence goes on along the minus strand of OY968780.1, from coordinate 335,202 downwards.
ACGACGAGCCACAGCCCGAAGACGACCACGGTGGGCTTGGCTCCGATGCGCTCGATGAGCACTCCAGACAGCGCCGCCCCGATAGGGTTGAGCCCGTATGCCAGGAGCCGGAAGCTGCTGTTGACCCGCCCCTGAAGCTCGTCCGGGATGAGCGCAAGCCGGTAGCTGAACTGCGTCACGTTGAAGATGGGTCCCACAGTCATGCCCAGCGCCGTCACGACGCCCAACCACAGGTACCCCGGTGCCACGGCGTAGAGGAAGAACAACAGCGCCATGGCCCACGTCGTGCCTATGATGACGCGCCTGAACGACCACCTCTTCTGGACCTGCCCGCCGATGAGCGATCCGACTATCGCGCCCACTCCACCGATGCTGAACGCCACGCCGATCTCGGCGTCGGAGACGCCCATCCCCTTGGCGAGCACGATGACGAGGAGCGGCACGCCCGCCTCGACGAAGTTGAGCCCGCCGACGAGGAACGCCATGAACCGCACGAGTCGAGCACTCCACAGCCACCGCACCCCTTCGGGGACGTCCCGCCTCAGGCTGTGCGGGACCTCGCCGTCCCTCTCCGCCTGGAACTCCGTCCTGATGAAGATCAGAGAGATGGCCGACACGATGTAGGAGATCGCGTCGGCAATGAAAGGCACCGCCCGACCAAGAGTCTGGTACAGGATCGTCCCGAACGAAGGACCCACGATGGTGGCAACGCCCCAGCCCACCTCGTTGAGGGCTGCCGCCTGGGGCAGACGGTCCTTCTCCACGACCTGGGGCAACGCCGCCACCTGTGCCAGGTCGAAGAGGACGAACAGGCTGCCTTCGATCAGCGCGGCAACGTAGAGCTGCCAGACGGTGAGCACGTGCAACAGCATCGCGACGGGGATGCTCGCGAGCGTGACAGCGCGACCGATGTCGCAGAGCACCATCACGCGCTTTCGATCCCACCGGTCGACGAGCGCGCCGACCGGGAGGCTGAACACGAGGTACGGAACGGAGCGGAGCGCTCCCGCTATACCAGCTGCAGCGGGCGACTTGGTGAGGGCGAGGATCAAGAGCGAATAGACCACCTGCGAGGCCGTCGTGCCCAACGTCGATACGACCTGGCCGCCCCAGAGAAGCCTGAAATCGCGGTTGTGCCAAAGGGGCCGGCTCGCGCCGGCGGTTTCGTTGCGCTCAGACAGAGCGATCGCTTCCCGACTCCGATTCGATACCGACAGGCGCGGATTCAGTCTAGCGCTATCACACGACAAGAAACCCGCTACCTGTTTCCGCAGGTAGCGGGCTGTTTCTTGCTGGTGGGCGATGCAGGATTTGAACCTGCGACCCCTTCCGTGTCAAGGAAGTGCTCTCCCCCTGAGCTAATCGCCCATAGACCGCGCGGCTGACGCCCGCCAGCGGCACGACGGCGGCTATTGTATCATCCCGCCGCATCGACACCAGACCCACGCGGTACCGGCCCGCGGCTTCAGGTTGCGCCCCCACTACCCCGTTGGTAGACTACCGCTTGCGCTTCGCACTGCGGACGTGGCTCAGTTGGTAGAGCACAACCTTGCCAAGGTTGGGGTCGCGGGTTCGAATCCCGTCGTCCGCTCCATAGAACACCCGTTGAGGACTGGAACCGGAGACACAGCTGGCAAGCGGCGCCGGTGCCGGTCTTCACCGTTGAAATGGCCCCGTTGAGGGGCGTATCGGCGACGTCGCCAAGTGGCAAGGCAGAGGCCTGCAAAGCCTTTATCCCCGGTTCGAATCCGGGCGTCGCCTCCACGAACAGTCGAAGGGCCCCCAGTTCGAACTGAGGGCCCTTCGTGATTCCCGGGACGTGCATCATCGACTGCGCGCCGCTCCAGGGCGTGAGGACATCAAGCGTTGAGGGCAACGCCGAACCGAACGAAACCTACGCTGCGTACTTGATCTGAAGTCGCTTGGCCTGCTCCAAGCGGAAGAGTCCGCGTTCGAGCGACTGCGGGTCGGAGATGTTCTCGACCGCCCAACGAAGGATCTCATCGGGCACCAACGGATAGCGCCTGCGCGCCTGCTTGAGCGTCATTGCTTCTGCTCCTCTGCTACGACGTACTGCTGCGACGTTGCTGCGACTGCGGTGCTGCGACTCTAGAGGGGACGCTCGATACCCCCCGATTCCATGATTCTGCTCCGCTTTCGCGAGCGTCGTCAAGGTCTAGTCCCCCCAGCGCCTATACAGCCGGTGCTCCACTCCGAGCACATCCAATACCTTCCCAACAACGAAATTCACCATATCGTCCAGGCCGGACGGACGGTTGTAGAAGGCCGGCATCGCGGGCACGACGATCCCTCCCGCCTCCGCCACCGCGGTCAGGTTGCGCAGATGGATGAGCGAAAGGGGCGTCTCTCGCGGGACGATCACGAGCGGCCGCCGCTCCTTGAGCATCACGTCCGCCGCGCGCTCGGGGAGGTCGCTGGCCAGCCCGGCGGCCACCGACGCAACGAATCCCATCGATGCCGGGCACACCACCATGGCATCCATCGCGCTGGTCCCCGAGGCGACGCGGTCGAACAGGTCGGTCGTGTCGACCACGCGAAGATTCTGGTCGGGGGGGAGTTCCAGGTAGCGCGACAGCGCCTCGGCTCCACCGCTGTCAGGAAGTTTGAATCCCGTCTCGTAGGCCATGACGTCGCGACCCGCCCCCGTGGCCATGAAGGTGACGGCGACATCAGCCGCGAGAAGCTGCTCGACCAGGCGCAGGCCATACACCGAACCCGACGCGCCCGAGACAGTGACGATGCATCCCTTCACGGGTGTCCCCTCCTCAAGCTAGGACGACAGAAGACGGTCCGCGAGCGCGCCTGCGAACACCACGACGGCGATCACGCCGTTCGTGGTGAAGAAGGCGGCATTCACCCTGCTCAGGTCGTTCGCCCTCACGAGCATGTTCTCGTAGGCGAGAAGCGCGCCGGCCGCCAGGACGCCTGAGTAGAAGGGCCAGCCCGCGCTCGCCAGCCACCCACCCGCGACAAGCAGCAGGAAGGTCAGCGCGTGCACGACCCTGGTCTGCACGAGCGCCGGCCCCACTCCGAGGTCCGCCGGAGCGCTGTGCAGGCCGTCGCGCCTGTCGCACTCCACGTCCTGGGTCGCGTAGATGATGTCGAAGCCGGCGGTCCACAGCATCACGGCGAGTCCGAACACCCAAGGCGCCGGGTCCATCGCGCGGCCCGTGACCGCCGTCCACGCGCCGACGGGCGCCAGACCCAGGCACAGGCCCAGCCAGTAGTGGCACAGCCACGTGAAGCGCTTCAGATACGGATAGATCACGAACGGCACGATCACGAAAGGCCACAGACTGCGCGTGAGCGGATGGAGGTTGAAGACCGCCAGCATGAACGCCGCGAAGACGACCAGAGCGAAAGCCCACAACTCCCAGGCCTTCACGAGTCCGGCCGGGACCGCCCGCCCGGCGGTACGCGGGTTCCGCGCGTCGATCTCCTTGTCCACGGCCCGGTTGAGCACGAAGGCGAACGAGCGCGCTCCGACCATCGCGAGGGTGACCCATGCGAGCGAGCTCAGCGTCGGCCAGCCGCCGCCTGTCACGTACGCCGTCCCGGGGACGAGCGCCGCCCCGTACAGGGCTCCGATGTATGCGTACGGCAGAGCGAAGATCGAGTGCTCGAACTTCACGAGCTCGAGGAACATCCGCACGCGCCCGCCGAAACCCTTCGGCGACTCCAACGGCTTGACGGCCATGGCATCCGCTGACACAGCGTCTGAGCGCTCGATCACAGGCCGAGATCCTTCCACATGGCGTCGACGCGCGCCTTCACCTCTGGAGACATCTCGAGGGCGTCGGGCCACTCGCGGTTGTGCCCGGCCTCCCCCGGCAGAGGCTTCGTCGCATCGATGCCCATCTTGAAGCCGAACCGCTCCCAGTCGCTGCTGTGATCGAGCGCGTCGAGCGGACCCTTGCTGATGAGGATCGAGCGCTTCGGGTCGACGTTGTTGAAGCAGCGCCAGGCGACCTCCGAGTAGTCGTGGCAGTCCACGTCCTCATCCACGACGATCACGTACTTCGTGAACATCATCTGACCCATCGACCACGCGAAGTTCATGATGCGGAACGCGTGCCCGGGGAACTCCTTCTTGATCCGGAAGATCGCGCAGTTGTGGAAGACGCCCTCAAGCGGCAGGTCGTAGTCGATCACCTCGGGAACGAGCGCCCTGATGACCGGCAGGAAGATGCGCTCCGTCGCCTTCGCGAGGAAGCAGTCCTCCATCGGCGGGCGCCCGACTATGGTGGCGGGGTATATGGCGTCCCGCCGCATCGTGATCGCCTCGACGTGGAAGACCGGGTAGTCGTCGGGAAGCGAGTAGTACCCGGTGTGATCGCCGAAGGGACCCTCCCACCGGGTCTCCCCCGGCACCGTGTAGCCCTCGAGCACGATCTCGGCGTGCGCGGGCACGAGAAGATCGTTGGTGACGCACTTGACGACCTCCACGGAGTCACCGCGGAGGATGCCGGAGAACATGTACTCGTCGATCATCGGCGGCACCGGAGCCGTGGCCGAGAAGATCGTCACCGGATCGCCGCCCAGGGCGACCGACACAGGCACGCGCTCGTGACCGGCGGCCTTCCAGTCGCGGATGTTCTTCGCGCCGTCGTGGTGGAAGTGGATGTGCAGGCCCGTCGTGTTGCGGTCGTAGACCTGCAGCCGGTACATGCCCAGGTTCGGCCGGCCCTTGAGCGAACGCGTGACAACGGCCGGAAGCGTCACGAATGGGCCACCGTCGCGCGGCCAGGTCGTCAGTATCGGCAGCGCGGTCAGGTCGACGTCGTCGCCGCGGATGACGACTTGCTGGACGGGCGCCTTGCTGGCCTTGATCTCCTTGGCGCCCGAGCCGGCGAGGTCCTTCAGGTTCACGAGGATGCCCAGCTTGTCCATCATGGAGGCCGGCATGTCCAGCGGCAGGAGCTCCATCAGCTGCTTGGCCTTGGCGTCCAGGTCGCGCCAGGTCCCGGTGGCCGCGTCCACGCCCAAAGCCCATGCCATCCGGTCGTAGGAGCCGAACGCGTTGATGAGCACCGGTTGCGCGTAGCGCTTACCGGTGGACCCGTCGACCGGATTCGTGAACAGGAGGGCCGGCCCCCCGGCCTTGGAGACTCTGTCGGTGATCTCGCCGATCTCCAGATAGGGGTCCACCTCGGCGTCGATCCTCCGCAGCTGGCCCTTGCTCTCTATCAGCGCGATGAACTCGCGCAGGTCCTTGAGCGCCATCGGTTCTCCCTTGCGACTGTCCCTGCCGACCGCACGGCGACCCAGCGAGCTAGGCGCCGGTGCCGAAGTCAGTGTCGGACGCCGTCCGCACTGGATGATACCGCCCCACGAGATACGTAACCACGGGCGCGAGCACAGCGACGGCCCCGACGGCGGTCAGCTGGATGAGGTCCAGGTCGTACTTGAAGGCCCACATGAAGTCCGGAAGGATCCAGTTGACCTCGGCGCCCCAAGTCCACAGGTACCACGCGACCTGCATACCCAATGTGGCCTGGATCGCCAACACCGTCGCCGACCCGAGCGCGAGCCATCCCGGGAGGTACTCGCCTTTGGGAGGCTGCGGCTCCCTGCGGATCGCGCGATAGACCTCCGCCGCGATCAGCGCCGCGACGATGCCCGCGATCACCGCTTCCAGCATCCTGGCGTTGAAGAACGTCTTGAGCATGTCCTCCGAGTTGAACGCGGAGAGCGACCACCTGTAGCCGTGCGCGATGAAGTAGAGGGCGTTGTAGACGACGTAGTAGGCCGCCGTGCCGGCCAGAGCCGCGGCGAGGGCCCTCCACGACAGCAGGGCTATTGCGACCAGCACGAGCATCGCCGCCGCGCCGAGCAGGAGAGCCATCGGGCGGCGTGCCGAGCGCTCCCTGGCAAGCCGTGCACCGCTCGCCTCGGCGAAGGTCCCCGGTGCGTCAACCACCATCTCGCGGGGCTTCCGGCCCGAGGAAGTCTCGTAGGTCATCAGGGCCGTCTCCGCATCCTTCGAGGCTTGGGCGGCAGAGCCTCCCCTGACGACGGACGCGTACGCGGTGAAGGCAGCCAGGCGTTGCACGTCGAAGCGGCCGATGACCGAAGGGATCGCCGCCCCTAGCATCGGCGCGCCTGTGGCGTTTCGCGGAGCCGGGAGGCCGGCCAGAAGCGCCGCGGTCGGCGCGACTTGATCCTGCGTGCCGGTCCCCCGTCCCGTCTTCGTGACACCCGCGCCGGAGAACACCGCCGGCACATCGGTCACCACCCTCTCCCAGCCGCCGTGACCGCCCGTCGCGATGTGGCCGTGGTCGGAAGCCACCACGAAGACGGTGGATGTCGCGTCGAATCTCGAGACGAGACGGCCCAGGTCCTTGTCCACCCTGAGCGCCATCTCGAGGTACTGCCTGGAACTGCCTCCGAACTGATGACCCATCTCGTCCACGTCGGGGAAGTGCACCAGCAGAAATGCGGGCTTCGTCTCATCGCCCAGGCGGATCGCGTTGTCGGTGATCTCGCCGCTCATGTAGCTGTCCTTGACCCAGTCCTTGAGAAAGACGTGGCCGGATCGCTTCACACCATACAGGCTCTCGAAATCGGTCGGCGCCGAGACGGCCGTCTTCAGGGATGCGCGCAATGCCACGTCGATGAGCGTCTCCACGGGCACTCGGCCCTTGAACCAGTTCGTGGTCACACCGCTGACCCTCTGAGGCGCCCCGGACAGCAGTGTCGTCCAGTTCGGGAAGCTCAGCGAGGGCTGGGACGTGCGCACGACAGCATCGTAGCCTCGCGCGCGCAGCGTGTTGAGGGTCGGCATCCTGCGCGACACGTCGTCGCGCAGGCCGTCGATGATGACGAACACGAGCAAGGGGGGCTGCGAGCCTGAAGTGGTCGGGTCGACGGTGCTCGGAGGTCCGGGGTCGACCGTCTCGGGCAACATCACTCGGGCGTAAGGGCTGCGGTAGTCGACCACCTGATTCCAGGAGTAGCCCGCGAGGGTGTACGCCGCGTACGAGGCTCCAAACGCCACGAGCGTCCCCAACGCGAGGGCGATCCAGTTGCGGGCCTTCATCTAGAGGACCTCCCCGAGTTCGGCCAGCGTGCGTATGCTTGCGACGGGCACCGTTCCCGGGGCGCCGTGTCTCTTGATCAGGACGGCCGCCAGTCCCGCCGACCGGGCGCCGACGATGTCCGAGTAGAAGTGATCTCCGATGTGGACGCAGTGCTCGGGCAACACATCCAGTCTCGCGCACGCGAGGTCGAAGATGCGCGGATCCGGCTTGTGAAGGCCGACTGCCGCGGAGCACACCACCGTGTCGAGATACGGCGTCAGCCCGAGCCCATCGAGCACGGATTCCAGGCGGCTGTCCCAGTTGGAGATCACCCCGACGCGGATCCCCTCCTCGCGAAGTCGCTCGAAAGCGGGCACCACATCGTCGTAGAGGCGCCATAGTTCCGCGCTGCCGAACTCGTCGTAGACCGCGCGGGCCAGGACTTCCGCGTCGTCGTCGATGCCGAGCCGGCGACACAGCAGGGCATACATCCCCACCCAGACTTCGAGAGTCGCCTCTTCACTCGACCAGAAGGTGTCATCGGATTGGAAGCGCTCCTCGTAGTACGCATCGATCACAGGCATCAGAGACTCGATCGCCTCCGGATCCCGGCCATGACCGGCGGCGCGCAGGATCCGCTCGCAGATCTGCGAGACAGGGGGATACGGCAATACGAGGGTGTTCCCGACGTCGAAGAAGGCTGCTGCGTAGCGGCCGCGGCCCATCAGTCGTGGAAGGTGGCGATGTCCGTGGTGTGGGGCGGCGCCAGAGGTCCCGCAGCGGGATGGCCCACCAGGATGACTGCGACGATCTCGCGGTCCGCGCCCAGGCCCAGTATCTCCGACAGCGTCTCGCGGACCCAGAACGACGCGGTGATGTTGCAGCAGCCTATGCCTTCGTCTGCAGCCGTGAGGAGGAGGTTCTCCATCGAACAGCCCGCGGACAACAGAGAGTTGATCCGCTGCATGTCGTCTTCAGGAGTCTCGATCGACACTGCGATGACCGTCGGCGCATTGCCGAGGTCGCCGTAGAAACTCTCGTAGCCGCTGATGCGCGCCGGGTCCGTGATGCTGTAGTACTCCACGAGGGACAGCGTGCACATGGAAAGGGCCCGTGCCATCGCCTCACGTGTGTCGCCCGTCGTCACGTGGAAGCGCGTCGCCATGAGGTTCCCCGACGAAGGCGCGTGGGCGGCGGCCTGGATCAGCCGCTCCACGACAGCCCGCTCGACCGGCTCGCCGGTGAACGCGCGGATCATGTGCCGATTCTCTATGACTTCGTGCAGCTCCACGGTCACCTCGGACGTTGGACAACAAGATAGGCACAGATGATACCTGTCACGGCGTCCCGATTATACCCCCAGTTTCATGGCGAGCAGGCGCTCGCAGACCGCCCGAACCGCGTTGCCGCGGCCGAGTTCGGCGGCAGCGCGGCGCATCTGCGCGTGACGTTCGGGATGGGCGCCCAGATAGCCCGCCCGGATGGCGGCGTCTTCGGCGTCGCGCGCGACGACAGCGGCCCCTGCGGTGGCGAGCAGGTCGACGCTCGAGCGCTCCGTCGCGGAGACCGGCTCGATCACCACCATGGGCACGCCCATCGCCACCGCCGCCCAAAGGGCGGTCCCGCACGGCCCGCACACCACGACGTCGCACCCGGCCATCGCGCGCACGATCGACTCGCCCGTCCGAAACGTCCTCACCGAGTTCGCGCGCTCGGGGGATCTCGTCGGGACACCGTCCGCCGGCGCACTCCTCACGACACGGATCGCGTGTGACACCAACGCTTCCGCCACCGCATCATCGCCTCCGGGCACTGCGACGAGCGCCGTGAAGCCCGCAGGGTGCGGGGTCGGCTCTCCCGCGACCTCTTCGCCGTCCGCTCCCGGTTCGCCGATCGGCACGCCGGTCACCGCCATGCGTGCCCACGGCAGCCCGCGGCTCGCCAGCGCGTCGCGTGCTTCCGGGCACGCCACGAAGTACAAGTCCACGTCCGGGTGCAGCCACAGGCGCCGCGGCCAGAGGTCCGGGACCAGCGCAGCCGTGGCGTATCCCCGGCCCGAACGGACTTCCGCGGCGATGGCTCCGGCGACCGGATGTGTGGCGAACACGACACTCGGGCGTAGAGCGCGCAGGGCGGACTCGGCCGCGGCCGCTCCGCTGGACACTAGTTCCCGCACGATCGGATCATCCGTCTGGGATGGCGCAATCTGGGACAGGGTCCCGCTGCCGTCGGGGAAGAACTCCTCCCCGCCGCGAGAGGCGATACGGGCAAGTCGCGCCGATCTCGGCGCGCATCTCGCCAGCAGGTCAATCGAACTGACACGGACCCGGTCTCCGTGATGGCCACGGAGCCGGCGGACGACGGCGGCGGCGATCTCCTCCTGCGCGCCCCCGAGGCCCGCGGTCGCCACCACGACGTGGAGATCGTCAGCGGTCAAGCCCGTCCGCTCGTTACCGTACCGTGCTGTCCGTCCAGCCTCTTGGTCAGACGAACCGCGGTCCCCCCGCCCTCGCGCCGCATGAACTCGACGCCATCGGTGAGCGCGCGCATGAAGAGGATGCCTCGGCCCCCGCTCGCGTACACATCGTCGTCGGAGTCCGAGACACCGTCGAACCCGGACCCGCTGTCGAGTACCTCCACGACGACCCTGTCGTCGTACGCGTACACGTTCACGGTCACCTCATCGGACTCGCCGGCCGGGGAGCCATGCCGCATGGCATTGGCCAGAGCCTCCCCCAGCGCGACCTTGAGATCGTAGAGGGACGTCTCCGGCATCCGGAGCGGCGCGATGATGTCGCATACGCGAGTCCTCACCCCGGACATCTCCTCGACCCGCGCGGGGACCGTCAGGCTCTGCTCCCAAGCGGGCTCATCGCGAAGCGGCGGCAGCACCAGGCCGTCGAGCGCGTGCTCGGCGTCCGACGCCATGACGATCGACGGCGCCAACCCGACCAGACCGGAGAGTTCGAGCACGCGGCTGACATTGCGATCTGCTCCGGCCAGTACCACCTTCCCGCCCAGAGGGTGTACGCGGCGGTCCATCCACACCAGCAGGCTCAATGCGGAACTGTCCGCATAGGTCACACCGGAGAGGTCGAGGACGACGTGCGAGCACGACGTTGAGACCACGCCGTCCACGGCGGCGCGGATCGCAGGAACCAGGGAGAGATCCATGTCTCCGGTGATGCGCACCGTGCAAGCAGGCGTATCACTGGACCGTACTATCTCGACACCCATGTTGGCTGACTTGTTCCTTTTCGCGAGTTCGACCTGCAAAGCCGGTCGGTCGTGTCGTGAATCTACCCCCGACGGGTCAATCATAACTGGCCCAACCCCTCATCCTGGGAAAGCGGCTCCACGATCCTTATCGCCAGCACGGCCGCATCGTCACGCATCACGCCCGAGGAGAACTTCGCCACCGCCTCCAGCAGCTGGTCAGCCGCGCCCTGGGCTGATTCGGACCTGCGCATGACCCGTCGGACCCGCCCTTCCCCGAAGAAGCGGTTCCCGCGCCGGGCCTCGGTGACCCCGTCGGTGTACGTGAGAAGAAGATCCCCGGGTTCGATCCGGATGACCCTCTCGTCGTACGGCGCGTCCTCGATGGCTCCGAGAAGCGGCCCGGTGGCTTCCAGACGCTCGAACTTACGACTCGATCGCCGATACAGGAGCGCGGGAGGATGGCCGCCGTCCGCGTACAGGAACGACCTTCTCGCGGGGTCGACTATCCCCACCCACGCCGTGACGATGTCGGATGGATCGCCGGTACCCGATACGATACGGTTGAGTTCGCTCAGAGCCTGCCCGGGACCGGCCCCTGCCGCGATCATCCCTCGCAGGAAGTACTTGATCATCGAGGTCTTGGTCGCCGCCTGGACGCCCTTCCCGCACACGTCTCCGATCGCGATGACGGCACTGCCGTCTCCGGTCGCGAAGAGGTCGTAGTAGTCGCCGCCGATCTCGGCGTCCATCCCCGCGGGGAGGTAGAAGCTGCCCGTCTCCAGACCCCGCATGACAGGAAGGCGCTCCGGAAGTATCGAGGACTGGAGCACGCTGGCCACGTGATGTTCCCGGCCGTAGAGCGAGGCCGTGTCGATCGCGAGGGCCGCCTGGCTGGCGAAAGTGAGCAGCAGCTCCATGTCCTCGTCCACGAAGGCGTCCGTGCGGCGATCTAGCGCGGTCAACACGCCGATGCTGCGGCCACGCGCGAGCAGCGGCACAGCGAGCGCGGACCGCAGCCCCTGACCGATCGCCAGCCGCGCCATGTGAGTGTCCACCTCTCTCAGATCCCCGTACTGAACCGGCGACCGGGTGTCGAAGACCGCCCCCGCGATATCCTCACCGGGAGCGACCTCCAGATACAGGAACTCCCGGTTGGCGATCCCGCGAGCCATCGAAGTGCCCATCGTGCGCTTGACCGGGTCGTACGCCATGAGCGTGACGGCATCCGCCGAGAAGATCTTCTGCACGACATCCAGCACGCGGTTCAGCACCACGTTGATCTGCAGCGAGGAACTCACCGCCTGGCTGATGCGGAAGACCGTCTCGAGGTTCGCCGCCCTTGCTCGTGCTTCCTGAAGCAGCGCCGCGTTCTCGAGAGCGAGCGATATCTCCCTGCCCAGAGTGCCGGCCAGTGCGACGTGCCTCGCCCCGGGTGTGGAATCCTGCTTGGATGCCGAGAGTGCCAGCACTCCCCTGACGCGGTCCGCGCGCACGAGGGGGATCAACATGAGAGTCTCGAAGTCCCTGTGGGCCTGTTCCGCCGAACCGCTCTCCTCCCGGGGAGCACCCTGGTGTGCCGGTACGGTATCCGCCTCGGACGGTCCGCCGAGAGCTATCTGGGCGTGCTCGATGACGGCCGGTTCGAAGACCGATGCGTCACCCGCTTCGCCGACGGCGCGCTCCCGCCAGAGTGCGAGCAGCGCCCGCTCCTCTTCAGGATCCTCGGCCGGCTCCATCCCGAACTCTTCGCGGTTGTCCAGCGCGATCATGCTGTCGGTCATGCCCAACAGATCGGCCGCGACACCGGCCACGCGCCCGAGGGCCTTCGACAGGTCGCTGACCTCGACGATGACCTCTGCGGCCTCTCGCAACGCCTCGGCTTCTCCCCGTGACTCGTGTTCGTGCTCGAACAGACGCGACAGGCGCACAGCGACCGAGGCTTGAGCCGAGAATGCCCGCAGCGTCTCGATCTGGGCCTGCGTCACGCGCCTGCGCCCCGGAGCGAGCGCGACCAGCACGCCGAGAGCCTCATCGCCGACGATAAGCGGGATGGCGACTCCGGACCGTGAGGGCTGTGCATCGAAGAGGCGAAGAATGGACGCCGTCTCATCGGAGGTGGTCCCGTCGAAGACGACCTCCTGCCTTTCCGAGTAGGCGACAGCCACCGGCGAGTTCGTGTCAAAGGCGACGGTGAACTGCAGGTCGGGTTCCCTCAGCCCGCGGCCCCGGACCAGCACGAGTCTTGCGTCTTCCGGGTCCGCCAGCAGCACTGCGGCCTCGCCGGTCCCGACCAGGTGGCCTATCGCCTGCAGCACCTCGTCATAGACCTCGGTCGGGTCGTGAGCGCTGGCGAGCAATTGGGCCATGTCCTGCAGCGAGTTCAGCCGAACCCCTATGCGGTCGAACGCGTCGGCCAGTCGGCCGAGTTCGTCGGTGCGATCCAGCTCCATCGGACGGACGTAGCCTCCGGCGGCTATCTCGCGAGCCCGGCGCTCGAACTCGGCGAGTGGCGCCGTCAGACGTCGACCGAACACCAGCGCCGCGGCGATGGCCAGCGCGGCGACCAGGACGGTGGCGAAAAGCGACGGCCTCAGAGCGCTGCGAGCGCGGGCAAGCGCCTCATACTCGGACTCGAGAACGACTACCCGCCAGCCGAGCTCGGGCGCCGCCGTCACGTCCTCCCAAGAGCCGGCCATCCGGCCGCGGGCCTGCGTGTCGGCGACTGCCAGGCCGTCGATCTTCTGGCCCGGGATCGGCGAATAGACGATCGAGGAAGACGCGATACGGGAGCCGCCCCATGCTCCGTGGATGATCGATCCGCCCGGGCCCACCAGCAAGGCCGCGCGATGCCAAGTCCCAGCCGCGACCGAGTCCGCCAGAGAGTAGATGTCGGCGACTCGGACTCGGCCGACCACCGCGACGGCCCCACCGGAGCGGTCCTGAAATGACCGCGTGATCCAGAGAGCGGTCTCGTCCCTCGCAGCCTGACTGCGCCACATGACGAATCGCGCATCCGACTCGGCGTGGCCGGCCGGCATGAGCGGAGTCCCGGCCAGAGACCGCGGGAACTCCTCCCTTCGGGAGGATGCCATGACAGTCCCCGAAGCGTCGATAAGAGCCACACCCTCGAGGTGGTCGGCGATCGGGGTTGAGGAGCGCGCGAGCGCGGCATCGATCGTCTCACCCGGGTGGCGATCCAAACCCCCCGGCTTGGCAATGGAGTCTATCGTTCGCCGCGCCTGCAGGAGATGCTCGGAGACGTCCCCGGCAAGCATCTTCCGGTAGACGGCCGCGAGGCTGGCGTCCTCCCGCCGGTTGAGGTTGTAGACCTCCAGCGCCGAGATGCCGCCCACCAGGAGAGAGATCATGAGAGCGACACCCAACGTGAAGACGGCCATCTTTCTGGCCAGGCCGCGAGGGCTTGCCCGCCTCAGTTCGAGTACCCCGGCCACCAGCGTCGCCCCGGCCATCTGCCTCGCGACACCACGCGGACGTGTGCGTCCGGTCATCACCCAAGACCCCCCACGCCGTTCGGTGGAAGAGACGTTCGCATCCTAGAGTACGCGCCCCGTCGACATCACGCGCGCTTGTCCGAGCGGGCCGGCCTCACAGGCACTCAGCCTATCGTGCCGATCACCGGCAACGACTGCAGCAGCCTGGAGACCTGATCTATCACCCCGGTCACCATCGCCAGCCCCATCACGATCAACACGGCTCCGGCGAATCGCCGGATCAGTACCGAGTGACGCGAGAGCCAGCGCATGGTCCCGGTGAGGCGATCCAGCAACAGGCTCACGGCGATGAACGGCAGGGCGAGCCCGACCGAGTAGATGAACAGAAGCAGCGCTCCCGTGCCGACGCTGCGGCTGTCCACCGCCAGTGTCAGGATCGCCCCGTACACCGGCCCGGCACACGGACCGACGGCGAACGGGAAAGCGAGGCCGAACGCGAACGACGCCATCGGCCCGAACTTCCTGAAGGAGGCCGCGTCCACTCCGCGTCCGCCTCCCAACCACGGGATCCGCACCACGTCGAGCAGGATGACTCCGAGCAGCATCATCACGACGCCGGCCACGCGCGTCAGCAGAATGCGGTTGGCGTTGAGCAGAGCGCCGAGGACGGAGGCGCCGGCACCCAGCGCCACGAACATGACCGAGAACCCGGCCACGAACAGGAGTACGGGACCGAGGATGCGCCAACTCCGTCTGTCACCATCCGTGAGTTCGGCGAGAGACATCCCAGTCATGAAGGAGACGTACGCGGGGATCAGCGGCAGGACACACGGAGACAGGAACGAGATCAATCCCGCTCCGAACGCCGCCGCCATGCCCACCTGACCGGTCATACCCAGCAGTCTAGCGCACCAACGACGGTCTGAACCCACGAAGCAGCAGCGAGTTGGACACTACGCTCACGGACGAGGCCGCCATGGCGGCGCCGGCGACCCAGGGGAAGGGCGAGAGAAGACCGACGGCGGCGACCGGGATCAGGATCGTGTTGTAGCCGAGCGCCCAGGCGAAGTTCTGGTGGATCTTGCGCATGGTCGCGCGCGACAGCTCGATGGCGCTCACGGCGTCCCGCAGGTCGTTGCGGATGAGCACGACATCGCCGGTCTCCATGGCCACGTCGGTCCCCGCACCCATGGCGATACCGACGTCGGCCTGCGCGAGTGCGGGCGTGTCGTTGATGCCGTCGCCGACCATGGCCACGACCTTGCCGTCCTTCTGGAGTCTTGCGACCTCCTCGGCCTTGTGCTCCGGAAGAACGTCGGCCAGCACGTGATCGGCCGGTATCCCCGCCTGCTGCGCCACCGCCGCGGCCGTTCGATGGTTGTCGCCGGTGATCATGTACACTTCGACGCCCATCGCGCTCAAGCGCGACACCGCCTCGCGGGAGTTGTCCTTCAGCGTGTCCGCCACCGCGATCAGCCCGGCGGCCTTCTTGCCGTTCATGCCCACGAGCATGACCGTCTTGCCCTGCTCCTCGAGTTCCCGTATGCGTGATTCGTGAGCGCTGACGTCGATCCCCTCGCGAGCCATCAGCTTGCGATTGCCCAGCGCGACACGATGACCGTCCACGGATCCCTCGACCCCATGGCCGGGCACGGCGGAGAACCCCTCGACGGGCGGGAATTCGACTCCCTGCGCCGCCGCGTGGGCGACGATCGCCTCAGCCAGCGGATGCTCGCTGGACTTCTCGAGCGCGGCAGCGAAAGTAAGCATGCGATCGATGTCATGACCGTCCATCAGCTCCACGTCGGTGACCACGGGCGTCCCGTGCGTCAGAGTGCCGGTCTTGTCGAACACGACGGCGGTGAGCTTGTACGCCGTCTCGAGCGCACCGCCGCTCTTTATCAGGATCCCGTTCTCCGCGCCCTTGCCCGTGCCGACCATGATCGCCGTCGGAGTCGCCAAGCCGAGCGCGCACGGGCAGGCGATGACCACGACCGCCGTGGCTGCCAGCAGCGAAGCGACAAGCCACCCGTTGTTGGCCGCGAGAACCAGAACGGGCTCGAACAGGATGAACGCGTTCGCGGCGTCCGGCTTGGCGCCGAAGAGCGCCGGCCCGGCGAAGAACCAGAAGACGAACGTGAGAAGGGAGGCGCCGATCACACCGGGGACGAACACAGCGCTGATGCGGTCGGCGAAGCGCTGGACCGGCGCCTTGGAAGCCTGCGCATCCTCCACCAGCTTCACTATCTGCGCGAGCGCCGTGTCCGAACCGACCTTGGTCGCGCGGAACCTGAAGGAACCGAGCTTGTTGATGGTGGCGCCGATTACCGTGTCGCCGACGTTCTTCTCCACGGGTATCGGCTCCCCCGTGAGCATGGCCTCGTCCACGGCCGAGGAACCCTCGGTGAGGACGCCGTCCACGGGGACCTTGTCGCCGGGGCGCACCACGACCAGGTCGCCGACGACCACTTGCTCGACGGGGATGTCGACCTCGTCGCCGCCGCGCAGGACGCGCGCGGTCTTGGCGGCCAAGCCCATCAGCTTCTTTATGGCGTCGGACGTCTTGCCCTTGGCGCGGGCCTCGAGGTACTTGCCCAGCAGAACGAACGTGATCAGCAGAGCGGACGTCTCGTAGAAGACCGGCTGGCCGCTGAGCGACGGCACGAAAGTGGCCGCCAGCGAATAGGCGAACGCCGCGGAGGTGCCGATCGCGATCAGAGTGTCCATGTTGCCGGTGCGCCGCTGGATGGCGTGCCAGAATCCGCGGTAGTACTGCGCACCCGCGTAGACCTGCACCGGCAAGGCGAGTGCCAGCATGATGTACTTGTGGATCTGCGCGACCGGATCGCCGCCCATGGAGGCCGCGCCGCCCATCATCCCGGAGGATCGGATGCCGAACCATCCGGCCACGATCGTGGGCACGGCCGACATGAACGGCTCCACCATCGCGATCAGGAACAGCGGTATCGCGAACGAGGCGCTGAAGATGAGCAGGAAGCGCTGGTGGCGATGGTAGGCCTCCTGGGCGACCTTCTGTGCGTCGTCCTCGCCGCCCGCCATCGGACCGCCCTGCTCGACCTTGAGCGTGGCCCCATACCCGGCTCGCTTGACCGCCGATATCAGCTCGTCGGGACCCAGCACGGTCGGGTCGAACTCGACCACCGCCGTCTCCATCGCCAGGTTCACCGTCGCCGAAGCCACTCCCGGGAGACGCTGCAACGTCTTCTCGATGACCGCGGAGCACGAAGCACAGGTCATCCCTGTGATGGCGAGGGTCACCCTCCCGCCTGCCGCACTCCCCTTCTCAGCCGCCAACGGCGTGGCGCCGTAGCCGGCCGCCTCGACCGCGGTGACTATGGCTTCACTGTCTGTGACGGCACTGTCGAAGCGAACGGTCAGCTTCTCCGCCGCGAGGTTGACCACGGCCTCGCTGACCCCGGGCTTGCGTGAGAGCACCTTCTCGATCACGGCCGAACAAGACGCGCACGTCATGCCCGTGACCGCGAACGTGGCCTCCTTCTCGCCCGACTCGCCCGCCGACGGGATACGCTGCCCCGGTTCCGGGGCGGGACCCTCGAACGGCTCGCGAGACATGACGTCGCCGGGCTTGAACCCGGCGTCGATGACGGCGACCAGTACGTCGTCGTCGCTCACGCGCTCTGGATCCAGCCAGACCTTCACCAAGCCAGCCTGCGAATCGGCCGCGGCGGACTCCACCCCGTCGATGCGCATCAGGATGTCGACCAGCGTCTTCTCGCACGAACCGCAGTGCATGCCTTCGACACGCCGTGTCACTACGATCCTGCTCGGCGTGAGTACGCTCCTGCCCGATGGTTCCGGCATCTCTTGCCTCTCGTGACTAGGCGGCGACCTCTGCTCCGTACCCGGCGCCAACCACCGCGTCGATTATCTGCGAGACTTCCAGCACGTCCGGGTCGTAGGTCACCTCGGTGATCCCCGTCGGGAAGTCGGCCTTGACGGCCGCGACTCCCGGCAGGTCCTCCACTGTCATCTGCACGAGCATCGAGCACGAATTGCAGTGCATGCCCGTGGTCTTGAGCCTTACCGTGGTCTCAGACATCTGAGCCTCCCTTGCTTAGGACCCGCCTCGCCCGGCGAGATCGTTCCCAAGAATGCTATCACCGCCGATGAGCGAATCGCGTGCCGCCTGAGCGCACCGTTCGCGCGGGTTCGGTGTGCGTCAGCGCCCCAACACTCCTCCAAGCACCAGACCGGCCACTATCGCGGTAGTGACCCCGCCGATCAACAGCGCCGTCTCCACCGCGGTGAAGCCGAAGAAGACGCCCGGAGACGTCTTGTCGGACGACCGGGGACGCTTGCCGTTGCCCCCACCGCCTGCCTGGGTCACGCGGTGTCGTCGGACCGCCCGCACCCAGATGACGCCCATCGCGGCGATCGCGCCCAATCCCAGGACCCACATCCATATAGTCGGGCCGGTTCCGCCTCCCCCGAAGATGATCCGCCCCGCCATCATCCCCATGCCGCAAGTGAGCGTATACGAACCCGCCGCGGTCGCAGGGAGGTTCACCGTGGTCTTGGCGTTCGGAGCCAGGTTGACCAGCACGCCCATACGCGGGATGGCAATCTGATCGGAGCACGCGTTGTCCTCCTGGCGATCGACGACGAGCCGCACGGGCCTGTCGGCAGGAACCCTCACCACGCTGGGGACGAATTCCACGTCCCTGATGACCAGGTCGTAGACGGCCACGCCGTCCACGACTCGCCACTTCTGGCCTGCCTTCGGCGCGTCTCCCGCGACGGCCCGGCGCACGGTGTCGAACGTGACCGGCGAGCCCACGAGCATGAGTCCGCGGTTGAAGATGACCAGACCGAAGATCACGACGGCGACGGCCGCCACGTACTGCATCCGCTGACGCATGGCCCCGGATGCGAAACTGGACGCCAGTCCGAAGACGATCATGAGCGGTGCCGTCCCCAGGGCGAACGCTGCCATGAGAAGCGCCCCGGTGAGCGGCGAGCCGGAGGAGATCGCGCCCACCTGCGCGGTGATCAGGGGCGCGCAGGGCAACAGTCCGGTCAGCAGCCCGAAGGTCACGGGGGTGGCATAGTGGACCTCACCGTGCTTCGAGTCCGCCAGGGCGCGCTTCCGGTTCGCGGACAGGAGCTTCGTGAGGAACTTGGGAGGTCTGGGGCTCAGATGCCCGAGCCACGGGAAGTAGCCGGTCATGCCGAGTCCCAGAAGCACCATGTACACGCCGGCGACCAGCATGATCCAGTTGCGCGCGGTCGTGAGATCGAACGCGCCGCCAAGCGCCGCGGCGACTGAACCGAGCAGGAGAGCCACCACCATGTAGCTCAGCATCTTGGAGCCTTGGTAGGCGAGATGCGGCGCCAACCTGCGAAAGAACCCGCCGTGCCCGTCATGCTTCACCGAGTAAGTGAGTACCAGGCCGCCGCACATGCCTATGCAATGCAGGCTGGTGGCCAAGCCGAGAAGAAGGTACGCGGTGTAGGTCAGCGACATCTGTGTTTCCTGTCCGGCGCATCAGAGGACCGATGGACTACGTGACGACCTCTTCGCCCCCGGTCGCCCGTTCCACACCAAGAGTCTTGCCGCAATACGGGCATATCCGCCAGCCGTCGAGCAGCACACGCCCGCAGGAAGGGCACCCGAGGCTGTGCGCAGCGGCCCCGTCGGAAGGGTCATCGGGCGTCTTCGACAGCAGGAGCCAAGCCACACCGGGGATCACGATCAGGGATGCGATAGGGATCGTCCAACCAAGCGGCGTGGCCGCCGTGCATCCTTGGCCGTTGATGCTGCCGTTGCACATGGCCCATGACACCAAAGCGGCGCCGAGGAGAACCAAGCAGAGGAGTACGGCGAGCACGATCTTGCGCACATCGCTTCGCACCGCACCTGCCTCTCATCTCGCGCCGCGGACCTGACCGATGCGTTACGAATTGCAAGGCACGTGCCAATGCTCCGCACCCCCGGCAGGACAAGTCGACGGAGTTCTGGCAACCCTAGAGTCCGAGCCTCTGCATCCGCACCTCGAGGGTCTTGGGCGTCAGCCCGACCAGCTTGGCGGCCTTGGCGACGCTCCCGCCCGAACGGTCGAGAGCTTGCCGCACCAGTTCCATCTCGACCTCCTCAAGGTTGCAGCCTTCGTCCGGAAGGACGAAGACCGGCTTCGCGGTGGCGGAGATCGAGCCGCTGCGAACCTCGGCCGGGAGATCGGCCGTGCCGATCTCTTCACCCTGCGCGAGGATCAGGATCCGCTCGATCGTGTTCTCGAGTTCGCGGATGTTGCCGGGCCACGAGTACTGGACCAGCATGTTCGTGGCCTCTGACGTGAACGTGCGGCGCCCGGCCTGGTACTTGTCCAGGAAGTGGGCGACCAGCAGCGGGATGTCGCCCGGACGCTTCCTCAGCGGAGGCAGGGTGATCGGCACGACATTGAGCCTGTAGAAGAGATCCTCACGGAACGCCCCGTCCACGATCATCTGCTGGAGATCGCGGTTCGTGGCGGCCACCACGCGCACGTCGACCTCTATGCTCCGAGTACCCCCGAGGCGTTCGAACCGGCGCTCCTGAAGCACGCGCAGCAGCTTGGCCTGGACGGCCAGCGAGATGTCACCCACCTCGTCGAGAAACAGAGTCCCGCCATTGGCCATCTCGAAGCGGCCGGGCTTCGCCGTCAGAGCGCCCGTGAACGCGCCCTTCTCGAACCCGAACAGCTCGCTTTCCAGAAGAGTCTCGGGCAGCGCTCCCGCGTGGACGTCCACGAACGGCCTCCCCGACCGGGGGGATAGACGATGGATCGCCCTCGCCACGAGCTCCTTCCCGGTCCCGGATTCGCCGTAAACCATCACTGTGGCGGTCGTCGGGGCGACCCTCTGCACCGCGGACAGAACATCGACCATGTGTTGGTCCGCCGCCACGATCCCGTCGATGTCCCAGTCCCGGTCCAGCTCGGCGCGCAGGCGCTCCACTTCGGCGGACAGGTCTCCGATGCGGATCGACTTCTCGATGGCGAGCTTCAGTTCCTCGAGGTCGAACGGCTTGGTCACGTACTCGGTCGCGCCGGCCTTCATCGCCTCGACGGCGGTCGCTACGTTTCCGTGCGCGGTGAGCATGATGATCGGGAAGGTGTGCCCGTCAGCTCTGATGCGGCGAAGCACCTCCATGCCGTCAGGTCTCGGCATCTTGTGATCGAGCACCATGAGATCGGGCTCGGCCTCCTTGACCGCGGCCAATGCCTCCTTGCCGTCCGCGGCTTCGACGATGTCGTAGCCGGCGGCGGTCAACGACTCTCCGAGCACCCATCGCATATTCTTCTCGTCATCGGCGATCAGAACGCTCTTGCCCATGCGTTCGCTCCCCCTACGTCACGGCCGGCAGATGCACAGTGAATGCTGTTCCCATTTCGGGGTCACTGGCGACCTCGATGTGTCCGTCGTGCTCGTCCACGATCCGATGCACGATCGTGAGTCCAAGGCCGGTCCCGTCGTCCCTCGTCGAGAAGAACGGGTCGAACACCTTGCCCAGCGTCTCAGTGGGGATTCCCGGTCCCGAGTCCGTGAACCGGACGAACACGAACTCGTCCTCGCATCCGGTCGCCACGGTCAGGTCGCCTCCATCCTCCGACATGGCCTGGACGGCGTTGCTGATCAGGTTGACGAAGACCTGCTTCAACTGCTCCGGATCGGCCATGACGAAGGGCAGGTCGGACGCATAGTCCTCCAAGATGCGGACCTTGCTTCGGTCGGCGAACTTGCGCGTGAAGAGCACGACCTCCTCCAGCACGCTGCGGACGTCGACCTCGCGCAGACTCGGCGCGGACGGCCTCCCGAAATCCAGCAGCGCCTTGATCACGCGGTCGAGCCGGTCTATCTCGTGTTTGACGACCTCGGCCGCCTCGTGCAGGCGGGGCTGGTTCTCGGCGGTCTCCTCCATGAGCTGGACGGAGGCCCGGATGATGCCCAGCGGGTTGCGGACCTCGTGCGCGACTCCCGCCGTGAGTTCCCCCATGGCGGCCAGCCTGTCCGCCCGGACCAGCTGGTCGGTCAGCGTCTTCACCTCCGAGACGTCCTCGATGGTGACGACGGCGCCGAGCTTCCGTCCACCCACGTCTCTCATCCTCGAAACGGATGCCTGCACGTGAACCGTCCTGCCGCCGCGGGTGACTATGGTGCGGTCGCGGGTCATCCGCGGCGCGCGGCCCGCCAGCACGCGCGAGACGTCCCCGGCCAGACCGCCGTCCTCCTTGAAGAGCGAGCCAAGGGTGGCCGCGACAGCCATCTCCTCCGTCACTCCGATCATGCGCTCCGCCGCGGGGTTGACCGTCGCGACGGAGTCATCGGGTCCGACTGTGATGACTCCGGATGTGACCGAGCGCAGGATCGACTGCGTGTAGTCCTGAATGCTGATCAGCTGCATGGCTCGCTCTTCCAGCACCCTGTACGCATCCTCCAGCTTCCTCGACACCCTGATCAGATCGTGGTTGCGTCGCTCGTCGACATCGCGCAGCCGGCCGAAAAGCACGCCCATCACGACGAACATGACTATCTCGATCAGATTGCCGGAGTAGCGACCGAAGAACCCTCCCAGAGCAAGCGCGACGTGAACGCTGAACAGCAGCGCGGACGCGATGGCCGTGACCAGACCGCCCCTCGTGCCGAACCTGAAGGCCGCGTACAGGATGGGCAGGTAGTAGAGCCGCCTGTAGAACTCGTGCAACGCGGCCTGGGTCGGCGTCACATCCGACGTGAAACTGTGCAGCAGCGTGACGAAGACCAGCAGGGCACCCACGATGAGCACGTCGCGAAGCCTGGCCGAGTCCTGGTCCCGCTCGGATCGAGCCTCCGGCTCGAGAGCGATCACCGTCGCTTCCTCGCCCACGACGGCTCGACGCCCATCTCCTCGCGGTACTTCGCCACGGTCCTGCGGGCGATGGTCATCCCCTCGTCCTTGAGCATCTCGGCGAGCCGCTGATCCGACACCGGGTGATCGGCGTCCTCCGCGGCCAGCATCTCCTTGAGCCGGTTCTTGACGCTGGTCGAGGCCACGTCCATGCCGGAACTCGTGCGGTACCCCCCCGAGAAGAAGTGCTTGATCTCGAACATGCCATACGGGGTCGCCATGTACTTGCCTGTCACGCCGCGGCTCACCGTCGAAAGATGCACGCCTATCTCGACGGCCACATCCTCGAGGCGCAGCGGGCGAAGCGGCCCCTTCCCATCCTCGAAGAACTCGCCTTGAGACTCCAGCACGATCTGGGCGATGCGGCTCACGGTGTCCTTGCGCCTGTCGACGTTGCGGATGAAGGTCTCCGCGGACCTTATCTTGTCCTTGAGGTAGCGGACTGTCTGAGGATCCGCGCCCGATCCCTGGCGCAGCATGCCCCGATATCGCGGGCTGACCCGCAGCGGCGGCACCACGTCGTTGTTGGCGGTCACGGTCCACCCGTCGGCGAAACGGCGCAGCGTCACGTCCGGGACGATGTAGCCTGGCGAGGGCCCGGGCGAGAACGCGCCCGCGGGCCGGGGGTTCAGGGTGCGCAGGATGTCCACCAGGCGACGCACCTCGGCCTCATCGACGTGCAGTGCGCGCGCGATCTTGCGATGGTGGCTCGCCGCCACTTCGTCGAGGTGATCATCGATGATGGTCAGCAGCAGCGGCTCGTTGAGGCCCAGATAGTCGAGCTGGATCTTGAGTGCCTCGCCCAGGGTGCGAGCGCCCACACCGGGCGGATCCAGCTGCTGCACGACCCCGAGAGCGCTCGCGGCGACTTCGGCCGGGACTCCCGCGATCCCCGCCACCTCTTCCATCTCACCGCAGAAGTAGCCGTCATCGTCCAGTGAGCCGATGATTGCGGCGGCCGCGTTCATCGTAGGCCCGTCGATGTCGAGCATCCCGAGTTGCTCGAGCAGGTAGGCGTCGAAGGTCTGCACCCCGCCCACGAACTCGTCGGTGTCCACCTCCTCGACGTTCGGGTCTCGCGGCACTATGGGGTCCGACGAGTCCAGCTCCTCGTACTGATCGAGCCACTCGTCCCAGGAGCGCTCCTCTTCGGGGGATTCGTCCCGCTCGTCGGTGTCGGAATCCGTCTCATCGGATTCCTCGACTTCCAGCACCGGATTCTCAAGGAGCTCCGCCTCGACCAGCGTCTGCAACTCCGCGACGGGCATGGCGAGTATGCTCAGCCCCTGGTATACCTGGGGCGACAGCGTGACCTTGTGTCTGAGTTCGGGCCTCTGACCCAGTTCCATGCGTCCCTCTCCCGAAACGCTGTCGGCCGCCCCCGGGAAGCGGGCGGGGGCCAGCAAGCGCCGTACCATTTCTGATTATGCCCCATGCGCAAAGCCGAGGTCTTCAGCGGCCGGACGCCCGGTATCCCGACCGTTCTTGTCATATATACCCCCTAGGGGTATAGTGCGCCTTGCCCCAGGTCACTAGATCCATCGGTGCGGGAGGAGTCCCTTATGACGAGCGACTCGGTCGGACGTACAGCCCCGATGAGGGACGACGACGAACGAAAGCGCATCCTGAATCGGCTGAAGCGCCTCGAGGGTCAGATCCGCGGACTCCAGTCGATGATCACATCCGACCAGAACTGCGACGCCCTCCTCACTCAGGTCATGGCCGCGAAGTCGGCGCTGAACCAGGTCGGGCTTCGGATAATCGGGCATTCCATGAAGACCTGCCTGGTGGATCCAGAGGCGAAGTCCCGCGAAGAGATCATCGACGAGGCCCTTTCCGTGCTGCTGCGGTTCGTGAATCTTCCGGACACGTGGTCCTCGCCCGACGACGCCTGACCGCAACACGATTCCGACGGCGGTCAGACGCCTGCGGCCTCATCCACTACAGCGACGAGCACGCGCTCCAGTGCGACGGCCACGTCGTCGAACAACTCGTCGGGGAACACGCGGCACAAGAGGGTCGGTCGCAGGGCGGTCACCACGACCCCGTCGCCCTCCACGAACACGTTGACCCTGCAGGGAACCAGTCTGGTCAGGCTCTCCGCGCCGGACGGCGCCGCGCCACCGCCTATCGCACCCGGGCCCCTCGGGGCTTCGACTTCGTAGATGCGGATGGGCTTGATGGTGAATCCCTTAGCCGCGAGGGTGGCCTGGATGTCGTGGACGATGCGAACCGTGAAGCCGTGCCGGGCGAGAGCGGATTCCAACGCCTCCGCGGCCTCTTCGAATCCGCGGACGCAGTCGCGGCGGTAGTCGTATCCCGCCTCGGGGTCCTCTCGGGCTTCGATGTGGTCGGTCTGGTCCAGGATCACCCGAATCCGCCTTTCGCACGGCCCTAGCCGGGGCCCTCACACGACACACGCCGAGGCTCTCACGCGCCACTCCCCCGACGATGGAGCGCGATGACGGACAATGGGTCCTCCGTCACGTCAGGCGAGCTGCACACGGGGCCAGCCGCGGCACCACTGAAGTATACGTGTGTTGAGGCTTCCGAGGCGACTCCGTAGCGAGCCGGGCGTGCCTCGGGTCGGGTTATAGTGGACGCGCGGCGCGGACGACCGGGACGCCGCGGACTGCTGTCGGTCACGAGTGGAGGCATATCGGCATGCTGCTCGGTTGGGCCGCATTGCTTGTGAGCGGTGTCTCCTCGGGGTGTGCGGCCTGCGCTTCGCTGGTCGTCCGTCGAAGGCTCGCGCGGCTGCTCAGCGTCTGCTCCGCGGCGCTCATGACCATGTCGGCGCTGTCCGCGGTGACCGTCTCGAGGTCGTCCGGCCGGCTGGATACATCGGTCATCTCGGTCTTCATCACCGTGGGGGCGATCCTGGGCGGCTATGCGCTGGGCGCCTCGCTCGTGCCCTACTTCACCAGGCTGCAGCCGCCGCCCAGAAAGCTCGAACCCGCACCGGGAAGTCCGGACGCCCGCGTGGATGCTCCGGCCTTCGTCGTCCTGGCTCAGGGCCAGCCGGAGACCTACACCCCCGCGGTGGTGACCCAGGCGTTCGAGCTTCTCGCGGACACCGACGTCCCGGTGCCGCCCGACGCTCTGCGTGTCCTGGCCTACACCGCCGACCGGGAGAGGTATCGTGCCCAGGGGGTCAGCCCTTCACGCCCGGTGGTGAGAACCATCATCGAGCGAATGGAAGACACGCTGCGGGCGCAGGGACAGGACGGGCCTGTTCTCGAGGCTTGGCTCACCGGCGCGCCGCGGCTCTCGGACGCGATCGCGCAGGCGGTCGCTCTCGGCGCCCGCCACATCGTGGTCATCCACCTCGGCATCGCCGAGTCGATCGAGTACGAGCGCGCACGTACGGACACCGATCACCGGACCCTCGCGACCCTGGGAGTACGCGTCTCGTACGCCCCTCCGCTTTGGTCGGAGACCCCCCTCGCGCGGCTTGTGGCAGACAGGGTGGTCGCCGCCCTGCCCGACGGGCCGCGCCCGGGCGACGGGATCGTCCTGGCCGGCAACGGACAGCCATGGCAGTGGGATCGCGCGCATCCCAGCTCGTGCGAGCACGAGACGTTCTTCCTTCAACGCGTCAGGGCCATGCTCGTCGCCGAGGGGGCAAACGAGGCACACGTCCGCTCCGCTTGGCTGGACTGGCAGGACCCGGACGTGACCGAAGTGGTCCGTCACCTCGCCGCACTCGGCTGCGATCGCATCGCCGTGGTACCGGCCGCGGTGCCGGCGGACTCGCTGGAGACGACGATAGACCTGCCGAACGCCGTGGAGCGCGCCGCCGTGGGGACGTCCATCTCCACGGTCGTGCTGGGCGCATGGGGAGACGATCCGGCCGTCGGAGCCGTTCTCGCGGAGGTCGCGACGCGCACGGCCCGGGAGTGCTAGGTCAGCGACGCCTCAGGCTGAAGGCCGGTCGGCACCGGTCCCAGTTGATCGATTGCTGGCGCCTGATCTGCGGGTAGCGGAACATGTAACGAAGTGCGACCGACATCCCGCCACGGTCCGCGCACGCCCTCGTGTCGAGTTGCTGAAGTCCATGGCGCAGGTCTGCGGCCGTCTCGCCGCGGAACAACGTGTGACCCTTGCCGATCGCCTTGAGCACATGCGCGTCGCTGCCGCCGGTGGCGGCCCAGCCCTGACCTCCCGCGAAGGCCTTTGCAGCCAGCCGATTCGCATAGACCAGGTAGGGCGATGAGTTGTAGACCTCCATGGCGTGGAACGCGACGTCCTCGATCTTCTTGCCGAGACTCTTGAGACCGAACGGTCCGAAGGCGCGATTCGCGAACGGGTGGGCGATGATGGCGATGCCCCCCTGCGCCTCGATCCGGGCGATCGTCTCAGCCGCCGACAGACCGGCTGGGATCTCCTCGGTGAGGAACAGACCCAGGATGTGCCCCCACTTCGACGTTATCTCCTCGCCCACCACTACCTCGAGCCCGGGGTAGAGGTCCTCGATCGATTTCGCGAACAGCGCACCCTCGATGGTGTTGTGATCCGTGATGGCTATGACTCGTAGGTCCGTGCTGTTGGATGCGTACTCCATGATCTCGGGAATGGACGCCAGACCGTCACTGTGACGCGAGTGGATGTGAACGTCAGCCTTACTCCATACGTTTGGCACCGGCGATTCTCCCCTGCTCGTCGAGGACACTCTGGATTGTGTATCGTCGTGAGGATGAGCGAAAACCATACCCATTCGACAATCGGCGGCCCGACCACACACAGAATACACATCCGCGACCGGGGCACGCGACCAGGCGCCGCGCTGTGTCACGACCTGAGGCGGGCGCTAGATCAGGTCGCTTTCCAGGATCGCCTTCTGGATCAGGGCAAGCTCCGTGCGGTCGAGCACGTGGAGGGTGGCGATTTGCTGGAGCTTATCGGTCGTGTCGCGCAGGCGGCCTGCCAGAGATGACATGACGCGCAGCGCTATCTCCGGATTCTGGCGCAATGCCGACAGGAAGGTGTCGCGGTCCATGAACGCGAGAGTGGTGGGACCGATCGCGATCGCGGTCGCCGAATGAGGCTTGTTCTCGACCAGCGACATCTCGCCGAGAAGCTCGCCCGGTCCGACCTCCGTCAGAACGGTCGCGACCACGTCACCGGTCTTGCGGATGCTGACAGCGCCGCTCACCACCGTGTACAGACAACGGCCCGACGTCCCCTCATCGAACACCACTTCGCCGTCTCCGAAGTCACGCAACTCGCCGAGGTCCTCGAGACTGGTCACGCTCCCCCTCCTATGTCCGTTTGCGCGGGTACAGTCGCGCTCCAGACCTGATTGTCACATATCCTGATAGCCGCTCCATAGTCTCGCGGGGAAGCATCCTTCCGTCGATGGCCTTGGCCAGCGGAGCTGCGGCCAGATACGAGAATCGATCCCACAGGCCGTCGGCGCGCAGGATCGCCTCGACCTCCTCGCGTCCGGGGTCGTCCTTGCCGGGGACCCCGGCGCCACGGAACCGGAAGACCTTGAGCGCGTGCGTGGTGCCGAAGACCTGATCGAGACCGTCGGCGTCGGCGCGCCGCAGTATCTCCGCGGCGAGCGCGTCCTTCTCGGTCTCCAGGTTCCTGATTTCCTCGGCCAGACTCACATATCTGTCGACCAGAGCCACTCGGGGCTCGGATGCGTACTCGCTCTCCGGGAGATCGGCCAACTCGACTTCATGCCTCCACGAAGGGCACTGGGGTCTGTACTCGCACCAGTCGCACAGTGCCGAGGTCTTGGTCGGGAACTCGGTCTGCGCTTCGATATGGTGTATCGACTCGAGCACCTGGGCGCGGAGGTCCGCAAGCTGCTGAGGCGATCGGGTGGATCGAACCTCCTGGTCGAACACGAGATAGTGCCAGACCAAGGAGACTTCGGCCGCGTCCGGATACGCCTCTCTCACCGCGAGCTCGTAGAGCGCGAGTTGACGGTCCGCATCGGCCTTGCCCTGCGTCATCAGCGAGGCGCTCGTCTTGTAGTCGTGTATCTCCCAGACGCCATCGGAGACCTTGACCAGGCGGTCTATGAACCCGGTGACCTCGTGATCCTGATCCAGCCGAAGGCCGACGCGCATCTCGAGTCCGACCGTGATCCGCGATCGAACGGATGATAGCGGCGGAAGTAGTGGCGTACCGCCTTCTCGCCGATGGCCCGGTAGTCGTCGGACGTCCGGCCGACGCGGGTGACTCTGATGTCGTCGCTCCATGCCGCCTCCCAAGCGTCCACGTAGCGAGCCACGACGTCCTCCTCGTCGGGGCTGCGGCATGCTCCGACCTCCGTGTACAACCACTCGAGCGCTTCGTGGACGCGGCTTCCCATGAACGCCTCCACCCCGTCAGCCCCCCTGGGGGTCTTCTGGATGTAGGCGAACTCGTACTTCTTGGGACACGTCTCGTACGCGGCGATGCGCGAGTGCGAGAAGACTGACATCCGGGCCTGCTCCTGTCTCCGGCGGCTGCGCCGCAAGCATAGCAGCGCGCTCTGACACCGACCCGTACCCCAGCCGACCGGGCTGCCGGATGCGCTACCTCGCCGCGGCCCAAGTCCCCAGGCGTGCGACACCCTCGCGCAGACGCTCGAGCGACGTGGCGTACGACAATCGCAGGAAGCCCTCTCCGCCCGGGCCGAAGTCGATCCCCGGAGCGGTGGCCACGAGCGCTTCCTCTAGCAGACGGTGTGACAGGGCCAGCGAGTCGCTCCCCCACTCGCTCGCATCGGCGAACACGTAGAATGCCGCGGTCGGCTCGGTGTCGACGCGCAGGCCGATCTCTCGCAGGGCCGGGACGAGGTAGCGGCGACGCTCGTCGTAGATCGCCCGCATTCGCTCCACGTCCGGACCCGCCTGCCTGAGAGCGACCACACCCGCCGTCTGGACGAAGTGGTTGGCGCACAGGAAGAAGTTCTGCTGGATGATCTCGGCGGGGCGGACGAAGTCTCGAGGCGCCACCAGGTACCCCAGCCTCCAGCCGGTCATCGAGTACAACTTGGAGAACCCGTTGAGCACGAAAGCCCTGTCCGTGAACTCCAGGATGGTGTGGTCGGGACCCGAGTAGTCCAACCCGTGGTAGATCTCGTCGCTGGCCACCCACAGTCCGTGTTCTTCGGCCATGGCCGCGAGTTCTTGCAGGTGACGGGGCGGAAGCACCGAGCCGGTCGGATTGCCAGGCGAGTTGATCATGATGCATCGCGTGCGCGGAGTGATCGCGGCGCGTATCTCGTCCGGCCGCATCGCGAAGCCGTCCGACGCGCGCGCAGGCACGCGTCTGGCCACGCCGCCGAGGAACTCGATGTAGTTCGGATACGCCGGATAGCACGGGTCGGCGACGATGACCTCGTCGCCCGGATCCAGGAGCGAGCCGAACAGGAGCAGCATGGCCGGGGAGGTGCCCTGGGTGACCACGATATCGCGCGGATCCACGGTCACTCCGTACTTGGTGCCGAATCGGTCGGCGACAGCCTGCCGCAGATCCGGCAGCCCCATCGACTGGGTGTAGCCGGTATCCCCGGCCTCCATCGCCGCCTCTGCGGCCTGCGTGACGACCTCGGGTGTGGCGAAGTCGGGGTCTCCGACGTCCATTCGCACGACGTCGCGCCCGTCGGCCTCGAGCTCCTTGGCGCGCGCCACCACGTCCATGACGACAAAGGGCCTGATGGCGCGGGCTCGAGCTGAGACGTTCTCGGTCATGAGGGCTCCCAGGCGCCGGATCTCAGGCAGATGGCGAAGGCTGGTCGTGGCGCGACAACGGCGCTGACGCGACGACATTATCGCACGCGGTCGACCCCTGCCATGCCGTGGCGGATGACTTCGCGCAACCTGCCGGAGTGGTGGGGATGCGTGCACGCCGCTGCCGTTGGGAACATCCACGAAGAACACGGGTGTCGAAGCGAAGCGAGGATGTCGCGTGCTGGCACGGTCCCTGACGTGAGCGCAGTCGATCCACGGCAGCGCGTCATCGTCGCCTACCTGGGCTCCACAGTCATCGGCACCCTGGCCGCTTCGCTCATCTGGGGCGTCACGACGCTCTATCTGCTCGCGACGGGGCTGGACATCTTCCAGGTGATGCTTGTGAACACGGCCTTCACCGTCACGCAGGTCATCTTCGAGGTGCCCACGGGAGTCGTCGCAGACACGATAGGCCGGAAGACGTCCTATCTGATCAGCATCGCCTTACTGGTCGTGTCCACGCTGCTCTACGTCGCGGCCGGAAATTACGCCTGGGGGATTCCGGGCTTCGTCGGCGGATCCATCCTTCTGGCGATCGGCTGGACCTTCCAGACCGGGGCGGTGGACGCGTGGCTGGTCGACGCGCTCGACCACACCGGCTGGGAGGGGCCCAAGGAGAGGGTCTTCGCATGGGGCGGGATCGCTTCTGAGACTTCCATGGTCGTCGGTGTTCTGCTCGGCGGCTTTCTCGGAGGATTCGACCTGGCCTGGCCATTCTTGGCGCGCGCCGCACTGCTCGTGGCCTGCTTCGTGTTCGTGGCGGTCGCGATGCGCGACCTGGGATTCGAGAAGCGCCCGCTCACTTTCCGCACGGTCGGCGCGGAGGTGGGGACCGTCCTGCGGGAGGGGACCAGGTATGGATGGCGCAATCGGGTCGTGAGGCCTCTCCTCTTCCAGTCGGCTTTGTCGGCCTTGTTCATGTGGTACGCCTTCTACTCCCTGCAGCCGTACCTGCTGCAGGCACTCGGGCGCGACATCGTGTGGGTCGCGGCCGCCGGCACCGCCGCGGGAGCGCTCGCCGGCGTCATCGGCAACACGCTGGTCGGACGTGCCATGAGGGGGCCCGCCGGCCGGCGTCGACCGGGACGGGTGCTCGCAACCTTGACCGCCGCGTCGGGTCTCGCGGCGCTGGGGACCGGGCTCGTCGGAGTGGCTCTATTGCCGCAGGACCGGGGCCTGATCCCATTCCTGGCCGTGATGGGCTTCTGGATCGCGATGAGCTTCGTCAACGGGATCGCTCTCCCGGTGCGGCAATCATTCATCAACGACCACGTGCCAGCGTCCCAGCGGGCGACCGTCCTCTCGCTTGACGCCCTCTTCGGCGACATAGGAGGCACGGGCGGTCAGCCGGCACTCGGCTGGATGAGCCGCGCCGTTTCGATTCCCGCGGCGTGGGTAGCTGGGTCCGTGCTTCTTCTCGCCTCGGCTTGGCCCTACCGGACCGCCGATCGCTTCGACGAGGACGGCGCGATGCCCGCCGTCGCCGACATCCCCGCAACGGGTGGATGGCCAGCCGCTTAGGACGCCGCGACGCCCAGTGAGGGACTGCGAGCGGACCTACCTCACGGTCACGTAGTCGTATCCGCTCGACCACTTGGCCAAGTGGGCACTATCCGCCGGAGCGTAGGCGCGAAGCCTCCACCTGCCCCTTATCGGCAGGTTCACCCTGGCCGAGCATCTCGTGTAGGTCGAGTAGTTCGCCGCCTTCGCTCTCACGTAGCCGTAAGACTTCCACCTGCCCGAGACGTACCGGTACCTGTAGATGCGCACGGAGTAGGTGCCCTGCGCATGCCGGGGCTTCAGCGTCGCGTAGACCGAATAGGACCGCTTGCGTGACATCGTGGCGGGGGCCGCGGGATTCGAGAGCGTGGGGGCTCGCGGCGGTGTCGGTGTTGCCGTCGGTGTCGGGGTCGGCGTGGCGGTGGGGGTCGGCGTCGGGGTGGGGGTCGGCGTCGGGGTCGGCGTCGGCGTCGGCGTCGGCGTCGGTGTCGGGGTCGGGGTCGGGGTGGGCGTCGGGGTCAGGGTCGGTGTCGGTGTCGGGGTCAGTGTGGGCGTCGGTGTCGGGGTCAGTGTGGGCGTCGGCGTGGGGGTCGGGGTCGGCGTCGGGGTCGGGGTCGGAGTCGGCGTCGGCGTGGGTGTCGGAGTCGGCGTCGGGGTCGGGGTCGGAGTCGGCGTCGGCGTGGGTGTCGGCGTGGGTGTCGGGGTGGGCGTCGGGGTCAGGGTCGGCGTCGGCGTGGGGGTCGGCGTGGGGGTCGGCGTGGGTGTAGGTGTCGGCGTAGGTGTCGGCGTAGGTGTCGGCGTGGGTGTCGGTGTCGGGGTCGGGGTCGGGGTCGGGGTCGGCGTGGGGGTCGGCGTGGGTGTGGGTGTCGGCGTAGGTGTCGGCGTAGGTGTCGGCGTGGGTGTCGGTGTCGGCGTCGGTGTCGGGGTCGGCGTGGGTGTCGGGGTCGGGGTGGGTGTCGGGGTCGGGGTCGGCGTGGGGGTCGGCGTAGGTGTCGGCGTAGGTGTCGGCGTGGGTGTCGGCGTGGGTGTCGGTGTCGGCCCGGCTGTCGCCCTCAGTTGGGCCCTCGACATGTCGCCGTCCGTGTCACGCCGTTCCGCCTGGCAGACATCGCCGGCCACCACGGCGTGTAGACCGGTGAAATCCACCGCCCAGTTTCCGGACGCGTCCGAAGTCGTCTTGGCGGCTCCTATCCCATCCCAGGCCCCTATCCATACATCCAGCACGACCGACGGATCGGTCGTCCCCCTGACGATGTCGCTGGTCGAGTCCGCGACGGTCACTTGGATCCTGCCTACCTCGAGCGTCTTGGTCGTCGTGCCGTCGGCGGCCGTGACGAACAAGCCCGCTTTGACGTCCACGCCCCCGAGGTCGTAGATGCCGCCATACCCTCCGACCGGGATGACGGTGGACTGCTGGAATAGCACGCCGTTGCCCGGATCCGCGTCGCTGTCGATGGTCACCGCGACACTCGAACCCGCCGTCCAGTCATCGAGACCGATCTGGTCGGACGTGAGGTCAGCGTAGATGCCGGGGTTGACGGCGCTCGCGGTGAGCGAGGCCGTGGCCCGGGTCGGAAGCGCCGCGAACGCGAGGAGCGCCGATGCTGCGACCGCTGCCACCGCATAGGCGGCCGACCGCCTCGACCGCGCATGCCCCGTGGCCGCGCCGGTACGCCCCTGGAATCGAGGACACGACGGGAACCGCACGCTCGATCCCTCCTTCCCGCGCCGGCTTGAGTGTCTGTGGCGACTCCGGCGCGACCATCCGATCACCCCGGGACGAAGCCGCGCCGGCATCGGCCCCCCTCACTTATCCCCCCGCGTAGGAGGCCGGAATCGAGCTGCCGTCCGTCGGGAAGGTATCTTGCGGAGCGCCACATGAAAGCCGCAGCCCCCGGAGGAACGACGGGGGCTGCGGTATCTGTGCTGGTGTCCGAGGGGGGATTTGAACCCCCACGAGGTTGCCCTCACTAGGCCCTCAACCTAGCGCGTCTGCCGTTCCGCCACTCGGACGATTGTCAGCGCCGGGAGCCAGCGCGAGACGGAAGTATAGCACACGCTCGAGACGCCGGACACGCGCGCTGACCTGCGACGCATCGGTCCACAGGGTAGCCCCGAAGGCTACGGTGCCGACACATTCCTGTCGCTCGCCTCTCCGTTCGAACCCGGGGTGATCGGGAACGGCGCGGCGAAATGGCAGGCCGCCGACTGACCGCCGGCGACCTCGCGCAAGACGGGCTCCTCGGCGGCACAGATCGGGAATTGCGCGATCGGACATCGTGTGTGAAACCGGCACCCGGTCGGGGGGTCGATGGGACTGGGCACGTCCCCGGCCAGGATGATCCTCTGCCTGGCGCGCTGCTTGGCCGGATTCGGCACGGGCACGGCGGACAACAGGGACTGAGTGTATGGATGGTGAGGCTGTTCGTAGAGCAGCGCCACCGGCGCTATCTCCATGATCTTGCCCAGATACATCACGGCCACTCTGTCGGAGATGTGCCTCACCACGCCAAGGTCGTGCGCGATGAAGAGGTACGTAAGCCCGAATTCGTCCTGCAGGTCCTCAAGGAGGTTGATGATCTGGGCTTGGATCGAGACGTCCAGCGCCGAGACCGGCTCGTCGCACACGATCAGTCGCGGTCTGGTGGCGAGAGCCCGCGCGAAGCCGATGCGCTGCCGCTGACCTCCCGAGAACTCGTGCGGGTAGCGATCCACGTGTTCGGGGTTCAGCCCCACCGTCTTGAGAAGGTCCTTGACGCGATCCTTCTGCTCGTCGACGGTTCCGATGTCGTGGATCACAAGCGGTTCCCGAATGATGTTCCCGACAGTCATGCGGGGGTTCAGTGAAGCGTACGGATCCTGGAAGACGATCTGCACGTCACGGCGCAGTCGCCGCATCTGGTCGGACGGAAGCGTGAACATGTCCTGACCCTCGAAGGTCACGGACCCCGCCGTCGGCTCGAGCAGCCTCAGGGCCAGTCGAGCAGTCGTCGACTTTCCGCACCCGCTCTCGCCGACGAGGCCCAGAGTCTCTCCCTCGCTGACGGAGAACGAGATGCCGTCCACCGCCTGCACGGCGCCGACGCGGCGATTGAGAACTCCACCCCGTATGGGGAAATGCTTCACGAGGTTGTCGACTCGCAGGATCTCCCCCACGTCTACTCGAACCTCCGCTCGGGATGCGGAGTGGGCTGAGGACTCGCGATCAGTTCGACATGCTGACGCACTGCTTCGGGAGGCCCCCCGTTGTGGTCGGGGAGCGTCTCGGCGAAATGGCAAGCAGACCAGTGGCCGGGGACGACCTCCCGCAGCTCGGGGTACTCACGGAAGCAGCGTTCCTTCCGGAACCGGCATCTGGGCGAGAAATGGCACCCCTCCGGCAGGTGTATCAGCGAGGGCGGCACGCCCGGGATCGGCAGAAGGCGCACCTCTCCGGCGTGCACATCCAGACGTGGCAGCGAGCGCAGCAGACCCCACGTGTAGGGGTGCATGGAGTTCTCGAACAGTTCGGTCGCCGCGGCGTACTCGACCTTCCGGCCGCCGTACATGACAAGCACGCTGTCCGCCATCTCCGCGACCACACCGAGGTCGTGGGTTATCAGGATGATGGAGATACCCAGCTCCTTCTGCAGGTCGGCCATGAGGGAGAGTATCTGCGCCTGGATCGTCACATCGAGAGCGGTCGTGGGCTCATCGGCGATGAGCACCTTCTGGCAGCACGACAGGGCCATGGCGATCATGGCGCGCTGCCTCATCCCTCCCGACAGCTGGTGCGGGTACTCGTCGATGCGACGCGATGGCTCAGGGATGCCCACACGACGCAGCGCTGCGATCGCCTCTTCGCGTGCCCCATCCCGGGTCATCCCGCGGTGGAGCCGGATCGCCTCGACGATCTGGTTGCCAATCGTGTAGACGGGGTTCATCGCCGTTAGAGGGTCCTGGAAGATCATCGCGATCTCGGCGCCGCGGATCCTTCGCATGTCTCGTTCGGCGATGCCGACGAGTTCGCGGCCTTCGAGCCGGATGCTTCCGCTCACGATCTTCGCCGTCTTGGGCAGGAGGTCCAGGACGGAGAGAGCGGTGACGGTCTTGCCTGAGCCGGACTCGCCGACTATCGCGAGCGTCTGACCCCCGGCGAGCCGGAAGGAGACGCCGTCGACCGCCTTGACCGTGCCCTCGTCGGTGTCGAAATGCGTCCGCAAGTCGTCGACCTCGAGGACCGTGTCTCCACGCGCGCGTCTGGGGACGCACGCGACATCACCGGAGATGATGTCCCTGTCCGCCACTGCGTTACTCCCGCACCCTTATCTGCGTCGGGTCGAGAGCGTCGCGCAGCCCATCGCCCAGGAAGTTGACCGACAGGACGGTGAGAACGATCGCAGTGCCCGGTCCCCACATCAGCCAGGGGTAGAGCACCATGGTCGACTTCGCATCGGTGAGCATGTTTCCCCAGCTGGGAGTCGGCGGCTGGATCCCGAAGCCGAGAAAGGACAGCACGGACTCGATGATGATCGCCGAACCGACCACAAGGGTCGTGTTGACGATGATGGGTGCGATGGAGTTCGGGAGCAGGTGCCTCGACACGATGCGCCAGTCCGAGGCGCCCATGGCACGCGCCGCCTCGACGAACTCCTTCTCGCGAAGCGCGAGGAAGGAGCTGCGGACCAGCCTGGCCACTGACATCCATTCGAGCACACCCAGGATCAACACGATCGCCGCCAGGCTGCTCCAGCCGATGTCTCGAAATACCAGCCCCGCGACCATCAGCAGGGGCAGAAGTGGCAGCGCGAGCATCATGTCGGTGAATCTCATGAGCGCATTGTCGAGCCTGCCGCCGTAGTAGCCGGCTGTCATGCCGACGACGGTTCCGATCCCAGCGGACAGAACCGCGACCACCAGACCGACCATGAGAGAGACGCGTCCCCCGTAGATGAGGCGGGTCGCCTCGTCCCGGCCAAGTTCGTCGGTCCCGAGAGGGTGCTGGACCGTGGGGGGCAGAGCGCCCGTGTACTCGATCCTGTCGTACTGATACGGCGAGATGTATGGGCCCACGATGGCGATGCCGTACAGGAGGAGGAGCACGCACGCGGCGACCACCGCCAGCCTGTGTCTCTTGAACCGCTGCCAGAACATCTGAGATTGGGTCCGGCCGGCGACGTAGATGAGCTCGCCCCCGGGTTCGAACGGGCTGCGATCGAGTCCCTCGAGCGGGATCGTCTTGCCGTTGCGCGTCTTGACCGTGTCGAACGGATCGATCTCCGTGGACCGGTCGATGGGCTGTCTGGGATCCGTGGGCATCTTGATCGCTACTCCTGGCGGATTCGCGGGTCGAGGAACCCGTAGACGACGTCGGCGAGCAGGTTGAACGCCACAAGGATCAGGGACGTGAAGATGACCGTCCCCATCACCATCGGGAAGTCCCTCTGCTCGAGCGCTTGGACGAAGAGACGGCCCATTCCGGGCCAGGCGAAGATCGTCTCGGTCACGACCGCGCCGCCGAGCAGGTATGCAAGATCGATCGCCACGATGGTGACAACGGGGATCAGCGCGTTCTTCAGGGCGTGCTTGCCGATCACGCGCCATTCGGGCAGTCCCTTGGCACGCGCTGTCCGCAGGTAGTCCTGGTTGAGCACATCCAGCATCGATGAGCGCTGATAGCGGCTCCAGCCCGCCACGGTCGCCAGCGACAGGGTCATGACAGGCAACACGAGATGACGAAGACGGTTCATGAGGTCGCCCTCCATCCCCGTGGTGTACATGCTCGCGGTGTAGAACAGAGGTTCGCGAAGGCCGAGCGCCTGCATCAGGTAGAAGCCAAGAACGAGCTGCAGGATCAGGCCGAACCAGAACACGGGCATCGACAGCCCGAAGAACGACAGCGCAGTGACCGTGTAGTCGATCTTGGAGTACTGCCTCAGCGCCGAGTAGATGCCGAGCGGTATGGCGACGATCAGACACACCAGCACGGTGACGGACATCAGCACCACCGTGTTCTGAAAACGGTCCCAAATGATGGGGAACACCGGTGCCCGATACGAGAAGCTGCTGGACCACTCACCCTCTCCGCGAACGGAGTCGCGCAGCCAGTAGCCGAACTGCACGTACTTCGGCTTGTCCAAGCCCATCGTGCGTT
Source organism: uncultured Coriobacteriia bacterium (assembly GCA_963695385.1). Classification (GTDB taxonomy): domain Bacteria; phylum Actinomycetota; class Coriobacteriia; order Anaerosomatales; family PALSA-660; genus JANYAK01. Next base: position 297,220 of record OY968780.1, on the reverse strand, counting down.
CGATGCGGGCGATGTCCTTGCGGCTTATCCTCGGGTTCTCACGAAGGTTGGCCAGAGGGTCGCCCGAGATCGAGACCAGCGCGAAGACGATCACGGCCACCAGCGCCACCACTCCGACGCTGTAGAAGATGCGCCGGACTATGAACGGGGCCAACTCCCGCAGGTGAGAGAAGAACAACCGGATGAGTCTCAACTCGTCGTGCTTCCTCTCGCGGCCGGTCGCGGGGGCTATGCGGCGACGGAACCGTGCCCTGCACGGTCCATGCAACAACCCGGCCAAGTCTAGCATGCACGAATCAGGGCGGCCGCTCCGCGGGGGAGCGGCCGCCCTGTCTCACCGTGCCATCGCGCCGTTCGTCACGGCGCGGCTTGAATGCAGTAGCGCTGGCTAGGGCGTCGTGGTCATGGTCGCGGTTCCGCCGGTGGCGCCGCCGGCTCCCGCTTCCTTCCACCATGCGCCCAGGTTCCAGAACGCGCCCTCGAGCGTCGCGTTGTTCGTGGCGTCATGGACGTAGTTCTTTACGGCCAGGATCGAGAGCCGCTGGTAGAGCGGTATCAGAGGCAGGTCGGCAGCCATCTGCTTGGAGATCTGCTTGGAGAGCTCCGCGCGCTTGACCATGTCGACATTGGCGTCCGCCTCGTTGATCCACTTGGTCACATCGGCGTTCTTGTAGCGGTAGTAGTTCTGGCCCTTCGGCGGCAGCTGCTCCGAAGAGAACAGCGTCTTCACGCTCGGGTCAGGAGCGGCCAGCCAAGCCCACTCCCCGACCTGGAACTTGCCGTTGGGAGTCGAAGTGCCGAAGAAGGTGTTGGCCTCCTCGAAGACGAACTTGACGTCGATGCCGACCTCCTTGAGCTGGGCCTGCATGATCTGGAATACCTTCTCGCGGCCCTTGTTGCCGGCCGTCGTCTTGAACTCGAGAGTCAGCGTCTTACCGCCCTTGGCGTAGAAGCCGTCTGCTCCCTTCGCGTAGCCGGCGTCCTTGAGCAGCTGCTCGGCCTTCGCCTTGTCCGGCGTGTACATCTCCCAGGAGGGCGAGTAGACCTGCGCCTGCTCAGGCACGAAGATGTCCTGCAGCGGCTTCACCTGGCCGAGCATGACCTGGTCGACGATCTTCTGCCGGTCGATCGTGTACGCGATTGCCTGACGAACCCTGAGGTCGGAGACGTCCGGCTTGGTCACGTTGAACGCCAGGTGCTCCCAGAGGGTCCCCGGGTCCGCCATGACCATTCCGGCTGTCTTCAACTGATCGATGAGGGCCGGGTCCGGCGACGGGTTGACCGCGTCGACCTCGCCGGTCTTCAGCTGGGCGATCTCGGTGTTCGTGTCGGGAACCCACTTCCACACGACTGTGTCGAGATAGGCCTTCTGGCCCCAGTACTTCTCGTTGCGCACCAGCGTGATGTGATCGCCCTTCTTCCACTCCTTGAACATGAACGGGCCGCTGGCGACCGGGATCGCGTCGTTCATGACCTTGTTGAAGTCCTTGCCGTCCAGCGCGTGCTTGGGAAGGACCATGTATGACGCCGAGAACATCTCGCGATACGGAGCGTAGGGGGCCTTGAAGGTGAACTTGACGGTCTTGGGGTCGATGACCTCGGCCTTCTCGATCTCCTCATAGCCCGCCCTCGACAGGATCTGCCACTTGTCGCTCATGATCGTGTCGAAAGTGAACTTCAGATCGTCAGCCGACACCGGAACGCCGTCGCTCCACACGGCGTTCGGCTTGAGCTTCCACGTCACGGTGAAGGGGTTCTCCGTGACGCCGCCGTTGGCCAGATCGGGGATCGACTCCGCGAGCATCGGCTCGTACGAGAAGTCCGGCTTGATGCGGATGAGCCCGAGAAGGACATTGGACTCGACGTCCTTCGTGGCCATCATGTCGCCGCCGGTGATGAACGAGTTCAGTATCTGCGGCTCCTGCTCGTATCCGATGGTGAGCGTGCCACCCGTGACCGGTCCGGTGGTCGTGGTCGTGCCACCCCCGGTGGTACCGGTCGGCTGGCACCCAGCGACACCCGCGATCCCAGCCGCCAAACCGAGCACGACGGCCAAAGCAAGCAACCCGCGCAAACGTTTCGTCATTGCACAGCCCCTCTCAACTCCAATACGGATATCGACACCGTGCGGAAACACCGAGTCCCGACCCGTGCCACTCCGACGGAGACCGGACCAGGTCGCCGTCGCACTGAGGAACATACCCAATAGTGCATGGAATGACGTGTTGAGTGTCGCGCTGATGCAATCCGGGCGCAAGTACCGCGGCGCGGACCGGATGGCGAAGAAACAGCGCCCGCGACTGGGGGCGCTGTTCGCGACGGTCTATGTGCGGGCGTGCCGGAGGTCTAGGGTCTGTAGACGATCATCAAGAGCAGCGAGGTCACTGCCCACCCCGCGGCCAGACCGACAGTGATACGGTCGAGGTTCTTCTCGATGATGGTCGTGCCCGACGAAGAGGACGAGAGCCCGCCGAACATCGACGACAGGCCGGTTCCCTTGCCGGAGTGCAACAGCACAAAGACGATCAGGCCCACGGCGAACACCATGTGCAGGATCATCACCAGGATGATGATGGGGTTCACTGCTATCTCCTCGCTGGATCCTTGTTCTCGGAACGGGCGCCGGACCACGCGGGCGACCGGCGATGGACGAGTATACGCGACCCGGCCGGCCGGCTCAACGATGACCGCCTCTCGGCCTACCTCACCAGGAGGCTGCGGCCGGTCCACTCGGCGGGCTGTTCAAGGCCGATCACATCCAGAAGGCTCGGCGCGACATCGGCGAGACGCCCGCCGTTGCGGACGGAGCGCACGCCCTGGGCGACGCATATGAGCGGCACGCTGTCGGCCGTGTGAGCGGTGAAAGGCGATGCGCCGTCCCCGGCGATCATGCGCTCCGCATTGCCGTGGTCCGCCGTGACTATCGCGGAACCGCCCTTGGCCCGGATCGCCGCGACGACCTTGCCGACACCGTCATCGACCGCCTCCACGGCCGCGATCGCGGCGGCAAGGACCCCCGTGTGACCCACCATGTCGCAGTTGGCGAAATTCACGATGTAGACATCCGCCGTGTCGGACCCGATGGCCTCGACCAGCCTGCCGGTGACACCCGGCTCGCTCATCTCCGGCTGCAGGTCGTAGGTAGGCACCTTGGGACTCGGCACAAGAATGCGCTGCTCTCCCGGCCGGGGAGGCTCGCTCCCCCCGTTCAGGAAGAATGTCACATGCGCATACTTCTCGGTCTCGGCTATGTGGAGTTGGCGCAGACCCGCGTCGGACAGGACGTCGGCGAGCACGCAGCGTGGGAAGTCCTTGGCGAACGCGACCGGCGCGGGGATGGTGGGGTCGTACTCGGTAAGGCACACGAAGCGTGTTCGGGGGAAGGACTCCCGCTCGAATCCGCTGAAGTCCGGATCGACCACGGCCCGCGTCAGCTCTCTCGCGCGGTCCGGGCGAAAGTTGAAGAAGACGACCGCGTCTCCTTCACGAAGACGGCCGTCCACGCCGGCGATGACGGTGGGCTCCACGAACTCGTCAGTGACGTCCTTCGCGTAGCTGCGCTCCACCGCCGACACCGCATCTTCGGCGCTGACCCCATCTCCCAGGACGAGCGCCTTCCATGCACGCTGCACGCGCTCCCAGCGATTGTCTCGATCCATGGCGTAGTAGCGACCCATCACCGTGGCGATCCGGCCGACGCCGAGGCTCTCCAGGAACATCTCCGTCTCCGCCACAAAGCCCGCTCCCGACCGCGGGGCGACATCACGGCCGTCCAGGAAGCAGTGGACGAACAGCCTTTCGGCACCGCGAGACTTTGCCATGTTCAGAAGGCTGAACAGGTGGGACAGGTGGCTGTGAACCCCGCCGTCGGAGACCAGCCCCATGAGATGCACCGCTCGACCGTCCGCGATCGCTCCGTCCATCGCCGTGCTCAGTACCTCGTTGCGCATGATGGAGCCATCCGCGATCGCCAGGTTGATCCGTGTGAGTTCCTGGTAGACGACGCGGCCGGCGCCGATGTTGAGATGGCCGACCTCGGAGTTGCCCATCTGGCCTTCGGGCAGACCTACGTCCGGTCCCGAGCACGTGACCGGCGCCCAAGGCTCATCGGCGAACAGACGGTCCAGGTTCGGCTTGGCGGCGAGCGTGATGGCGTTGCCCGGCCCGGCCTCCGTCAGCCCGAACCCATCCATGATCACGAGCAAGGCCGGCAGGTGCAGCCCCGCGCGAGCCGCCCGCGACAAGCCCGGGATACCCGCCGCGCTCACCGCGCGGCGCGCACGATGCCCGCGAAGGAATCGGCCTTCAGAGAAGCACCGCCCACAAGCGCGCCGTCTATGTCCGGCTCGGCGAAGAAATCGGATGCGTTCTCCGGCTTGACGGAACCGCCGTAGAGGATCCGGCAGCTCATCGCAGAGGGCGGTCCGTACAGAGCGCCCACGGTCGCACGGATCATGCGGGCCACGTCGTTCGCCTCCTCGGGAGTGGGCGTGCGCCCGGTCCCGATGGCCCAGATCGGCTCGTAGGCGATCGCAAGCAGGGCCGCCTGCACGGTATCGAGACCGGCCAGGCCCGCCTTCACCTGGCCGCGCACGAACGCTTCCGTGCCGCCCGACTCGTAGATCTCGAGGCTCTCGCCGCAACACATGATGGGGCGCATGCCGCCTCCGAACACCGCATGCACCTTGCGGTTGACCGTCTCGTCGGTCTCACCGAAGTACTCGCGCCGCTCCGAGTGGCCGAGGATGACGTAGTCGCAGCGCAGGTCCTTGAGCATCTTGGGCGATATCGCGCCGGTGAAGGCGCCCTCCTCCTCCCAGAAACAGTCCTGGGCGCCAAGCCTCATCGCGAGCTTGTCGAACTCGATCACCGTGGCGACACTCTTGAGAGTCGTGAACGGCGGGAACACGGCCACTTCCACGTCGTCGCCCACATCGCCGATCGACTCCGCGATGTCCTGGACGAGGACAGCGCCCTCCGAGGCCGTCTCATACATCTTCCAGTTGCCTGCGACAAGCGGTGTGCGCCTGCCAGCCATGGCGGCCCTCCCTCGGTCGCGGATATCGATCTCGCCCAAGCCGCGCGCGCCGCGGCTCCGACAGTCTACCTGTCCAGCAGCGCCTCCACGCCCGGAAGCGGCGCGCCCTCCAGCAGCTTCATCGACGCGCCTCCGCCGGTGGACACGAACGTCACGCGCTCTTCGAGCCCGAACTTCTTGAGTGCGGCGTCGGAGTCGCCGCCCCCGACGATCGAGACCGCGCGGTTGTTACGCGCGACGGCCAGGGCCACCTCACGTGTTCCAGACTCGAACGGCGTCATCTCGAAGACCCCCATCGGCCCGTTCCAGAAGATCGTGCGGGCAGACGAGATCGCCCCCTTGAACATCTCCGTGGTGGCGGGACCTATGTCGAGTCCCATCATCCCCTCGGGGATCTCGTCCCGCCCGACGATCCTGGTGTCGGCGTCCTCGGCCATCCGGTCGGCAACGACGAAGTCCACCGGCAGCCGCAGACCGACGCCGTTGGCGTCCGCCTTGTCGAAGAGGGCGCCGGCCTGAGGGACCCAGTCGGGCTCCACGATCGAGTCGCCGATGAACACGCCCTTCGCCACCAGCAGAGTGAAGCACATCCCTCCTCCGATGATGAGGGTGTCCACGGAGTCCAGAAGACGGTCGATGACTCCGAGCTTCTCGGAGACCTTGCTGCCGCCAAGGATGGCGACGAACGGCCGCTGGGGGTCGGACAGCATGTCGGTCAGGGTCTCGACCTCTCGTGCAAGCAGCAGTCCGGCGTACGCGGGAAGGTAGTGGGTCACGCCTTCGGTCGAGGCGTGGGCCCGGTGCGCGGTTCCGAACGCATCGTCGACGTAGATGTCGGCGAGCGCCGCCAGCTTCTTGGCGAATTCGGGATCATTGGCCTTCTCTCCGGGCTCGAAGCGCACGTTCTCCAGCATCACGATCTCGCCGTCGACCATGCGCTCCACGGCCTCCTGCGCTTCGGTGCCCACGATGTCATCGACGAAGACGACGTTGCGCCCCATCAGCTGCTGGAGCACTCGCCGGACCGGCCGCAGGGAGAACTCGGAGCCGCCATGACCCTTCGGTCGACCGAGGTGCGACAGTACGATCACCCGCGCCCCGTGGTCGACCAGATAACGCAGTGTAGGCAGAGCCGCGCGGACGCGGGCGTCGTCTGTCACCTCGGCATCGAGAAGCGGGACGTTGAAGTCCACGCGGACCAACACGCGCTTGCCGCGTACGTCTACGTCTCTGACGGTCTTCTTCGAGAACATCCGCCGTGCGCCTAGACGAGCCGGATGAGGTCGGCCACGCGGTTGCTGTAGCCCCACTCGTTGTCGTACCAGGAGATGCACTTCACGAACGTGCCCGTGCCGCCCATGACCATGGTCTGCAGCGAGTCGAACACGGAAGACGCCGGATTGCCGACCACGTCCACGGACACGATGGGGTCCGTGCAGTACTCGATGATGCCTTTCATCGGACCCTCGGCGGCGGCCTTCATCGCTGCGTTGATGTCGTCTTTGGTGACCGACTTCTTCAACTGAGCGACCAGGTCCACGACCGAGCCGTCCGGTGTGGGCACGCGCATCGACATCCCGTCGAGCTTGCCCTTCATGTCCGGCAGGACCAGGCCGATCGCCTTGGCGGCGCCGGTGCTGGTGGGGATGATCGACAGCGCGGCCGCGCGCGAGCGGCGCAGGTCCTTGTGCGGCGAATCGAGGATCACCTGATCGTTGGTGTAGCTGTGGATGGTGTTCATGAAGCCGTACTCGAGGCCGAAGGTATCGCGCAGCACCTTCGCGAACGGGGCCAGGCAGTTCGTGGTGCACGAGGCGTTGCTGATGATGTTGTGCTTGTCCCTGTCGTAGGTGTCGTCGTTGACACCCATGACGATGGTGATGTCCTCGTTGGTCGCCGGCGCGGAGATGATGACCTTGCGCGCGCCGGCCTGCCGATGCGCGTCGGCCTTCGTCGCGTCGGTGAACAGCCCCGTCGACTCGACGACCACGTCAACGCCCAACTCGCGCCACGGCAGCGCGGCCGGATCCCTCTGCGCCACGACCTTGACCTCGCGGCCATCCACGGAGAACGCGTTGTCGCCGGGCTCGACACGGCCCGCGTATCGCCCGTGGACGGAATCGTACTTGAGCAGGTGCGCGAGCGTCTTCGCGTCCGTCAGGTCGTTGACGGCCACTATCTCGATGTTCGCGTCCATGCTCGCTGCCCGGAATACCAGGCGCCCTATGCGGCCGAAGCCGTTTATGCCAACGCGTATCGCCACTGCTCTCCCGTTCCTCTCGTGTCGGGACGCGACAGGCATCGCGTCCGAGTGCCCCCAGCGTGCGGCGATCGGCTTGGTGGTGAGCCGGCCCGCGGGACGTGTCCCCTTGTTGCGCTATGTACCTTCCCGTTGCCGACCATCTGCGTCAAGGCCATCCGCCGATGTTTCGCGATCTTCGGCGATGAGGTCGGATGCGAGGGCCTCGATGCGACGTATCCGGTGGTAGACGGCCGACTTGGACAGCGGCGGATCGGCGAGTTCGCCGAGTTCCCGCAGGCTGACTTCCGGATGCTCGAGGCGCAACTCCGCCAACTCGCGCAGGGCCCTCGGCAGCCGATCGAGGCCCTGCGCATCGGACAACCGCCGGATGTCCTCGATCTGCGACATTGCGGCCTCTGTCGACTTCTCCAGATTGGCCGTCTCGGCGTTGACCAGCCGATTCACGTCGTTGCGCATGCTCTTGATGATGCGAACGTCCTCGGTGCGCAGGAGCGCGCGATGAGCGCCGGCGAGCGCCAGGAAGGTCACGATCGGCTCGGCCCCCTTGAGATACACCGCGAACAGGCCGCGCCGACGCGTGACTTTCGCATCGATGTGGAAGCGCTTCATCAGCTTCACGAGATCGAGCGCGAGTTGCTCCGACTCGGCAGTCAGCTCGAAATGGAAATCGCCGTGCGGGTCCGCGACGAACCCGCCCCCGAGGAAGGCGCCCCGAAGGTACGAGACCGCGCAGCAGTCCCGACGGGTCAGCCGGGAGGGAACTCCGTAGGCGATGCCCAGGGACTCGTCGAGCACCCCAAGGTCAGCGAGCGCTGCGGTCAGCGCCGGTTGCGACGGCACCGTTATGAGGTAGTTGTTTGTCTTGTGCAGCACCGATCGCCGGACAGTGAGCTCTGTCTTGAGACTGTAGAGCTCGTGCAGGAGCTTGATCACCTTGCGAGCGACCGGCGCGGTCTCGGTGGCTATCTCCAACGTGAAACGCTCGCGTCCCGTGATGTGCAGCGTGCCCTCGATCCGCACGAGCGCCGCGAGTTCGGCCTTCGGGCAGCAGGCCCGCTTGGGGACGACCCGGGAGAGTTCGTCCTTGACCTCGGAAGTGAACGACACGGCTAGGTCACACCCGGGAGGTCGCAGGTCACAGCCACTCCTGGTCCTTGTTCACGTCGCGGTGGCGCACCGAGACCTGATAGCCGAGGCCCCTCATGAATCGGCCCGTCTCCTCGGCCAGGACGACGCTGCGATGCATCCCGCCGGTGCAGCCCAAGGCGATCGAGAGGTGGTGCTTTCCCTCGGCCAGGTAGCTAGGCGTGAGGTCTGCCAGGAGCGGTTCCCACCTCGCCAGGAACGCTCGCGTCTCGTCGCGATCCAGGACGAAGTCGCGCACGTGCCTGTCCTGCCCGGTGCGGTGGCGCAGCTTCGGGATGTAGAACGGGTTGGGCAGGAATCGCACGTCCATGACGATGTCGGCATCTATCGGCGGCCCGTGCTTGAAGCCGAAGGACGTCACCGTCACGATCAGGGTGTCCTTGAGGTTCTCCGAGAGGAACTTCTGGCGAACGACGGTGCGCAGCTGCTGCGGGAGCAGGTCACTCGTGTCGACGATCAGGTCGGCCTGCTCCCTGACCCGGCGCAGACCCTCCTGCTCGCGGCGGATCCCGTCGACAATGGACCCGGTCACCGCGAGAGGATGCCGGCGGCGGGTCTCCTTGAAGCGGTTCACCAGCACCTTCTCCGCGGCCTCGAGATACAGGATCCGGAAGGGGTGCCCGCCCGCCTCCAGCCTGTCGAGCTCCTCTAGCAGCGTGTCGAAGAACGACATCGTGCGCATGTCGCAGACCACCGCCACCTTGCCTATCCGGCTTCCGGGCAGGCCGACGAGGTCGACCAGCGGACCGAGGAGCGCCGGCGGCAGGTTGTCGATGCAGAAGTAGCCGAGGTCCTCGAAGGTGTGGATGGCCTCGGAGCGGCCGGCGCCGGCCAGCCCGGTGATCACCACGAGCTCCGCCGCCTGGGACGAGCCGTCGCTCGGGACCGGCAGCTCCTCGCTATCGATGTCCGGTCGGTCTCTCAAGAAGCCTCCGTCGTACTCGAGCGGGCGTAGGCATTGCAGAACCGCGGCCGCGACCGCGTGGTCGGAGTCAGTCCTCGCGCTCCAACCAGCCGGTGGCGAGCGACGTCACGACGGAGATGATGATCGACGCGAGAATGGTCGCCCAGAAGCCGGTCGTGCTCACACCCGGCACCGCCATCGTGGCCAGGGAGAGCATCGCGGCGTTTATGAGCAGCGAGAACAGACCCAGGGTCAGGATGGTGACCGGCAACGCGAACAGGGCGACGACCGGCTTGATGATGGCATTGACGACGCCGAGCACGAATGCCAGTGCCACCGCCCAGCCGAAGGAATCGACCTGCAACAGCGTTCCGCCGGACAGGTACGACACACCGAAGATCACAGCGCCGGAGATCAGTAGACGGATGATGAACCTCGTCATGCTCCAGCCCCCTGCGATCGCCTGCCGCACACGGGTGATGAATACCCGCGACAGCAGTATAGCAACGCCCGGGTCCGTGGCGGTCGAAGTCGCGCGATCGAGTGGCGCCTACACGCCGCCCTCCTGCGAACTGCGGTCCCGCTCCCACGACGCCAGACATGCCGAGACGTCCGACGCGACCTCACGCGGCACGCCCTTGACGGAGGCGATCTCGTCGACCGAGGCCGCGCTCAGCTTCCGCACCGACCCGAACGCCTTCAGGAGCGCCTTCTTGCGAGTGGGCCCGACGCCGGGGATCTCGTCGAGAAGGGAGGCCGTCATCGCCTTGCCACGGAGTCCGCGATGGTACGCGATCGCGAAACGGTGCGCCTCATCGCGGAGGCGCTTGACGAGGTAGAGCGACGGGGACCCGGCGGGCAGGACGACCGGATCCTTCCACGCGGGAAGGAACAGCTCCTCGTCGCGTTTGGCCAAAGCGGCGACGGGGATATCCGCGATCCCCATCTCCTCCAGCACGTCAACGGCTGCCGACAGCTGCGGTTTGCCGCCGTCGACGATCAGCAGGTCGGGTCGCCTCGCGAAACGCGAGCCTTCGCGCACCTCGCGGGCGAAGCGGCGGCCCAGCACCTCCCGCATCATCGCCACGTCGTTGCTCTCGGATGATTCCAGCCGCACGCGGAACCGACGGTACGCGGACGGGTCGGGGCGCCCGGACTCGAAGACGACCATCGAGCCGACCGAGAACCGTCCGTGCAGGGTGGAGATGTCGAAGCACTCGATGCGCATGGGCGGCGCTGGGAGCGCCAGCGCGCTCTCGAGTTGCAGCAACGCCGCGTTCGTGCGCTCTTCGTCATACCTGGTCCGAAACGAGTAGCGCGCGAGCGCGTGCCGGGCGTTCGTGGTCGCGAGTTCGAGCAGCACGCGCTTCTCGCCTCGGGCAGGGACGGCGAGCCTCACTTTCGAACCGCGCAAGCCCGACAGCCACTCGGCCACGGCTTGAGGCTCTTCGGGGAGCACGGCCACGAGCACTTCCCGGGGTACGTGCGTGGCCTGGGCATAGTAGCGGAGAAGGAAACCCTCCACGAGGTCTGCCGCGGAAACGTCCAGGCCCTGATCGAGAACGAACTCGGTCCCGACCAGGACACGACCCTCCCGCACCTGGAAGAGGTAGGCGGCCGCGATCGTCTCCTCGCGATGCACACCGATCACGTCGGCGTCGAGCCTGCGCTCGCTCACCACGGTCTGCCGCTCGAGCACCGAGCGGACCGCTTCGAGGCGGTTGCGCGCGCGGGCGGCGCGCTCGTAGTCCAGGTCGGCCGCAGCGTCGCGCATCTCACGCTCGAGATCCTCGGCCACGGCAGTGCGGCGCCCTTCCAGGAAGTCGCTGACCCTGCGCACATTGCGGGCGTACTCCTCGCGACTGACCGCGCCCACGCACGGCCCGGGCCCCTTGCCTACATGCTGGTCGAAGCACGGCTTGCCGCCGGGAGTGCCGCCTCTTGCGGTCAGGCGCTTCCATTCGACGCAGTCGGCGCGGCAGATCGGGTAGACGCGCCGCACGATGTCGACCGTGGCGCGCGCGCCCTTGGCGTCCGTGTAGGGGCCCAGGTAGCGCGTTCCCTCACGATGCTTCTCGCGGGTGTACTTGATCGCGGGGAAGGGATCCGAAAGCGTCAGCGCGATGTAGGGAAAGGTCTTGTCGTCGCGATAGTCGACGTTGTAGCGAGGCCTGAACCGCTTGATCAGGTTCGCTTCCAGCACGAGGCTGTCGACCTCGGAAGCCGTCACGAAGCAGTCGAAAGAGGCGACCTGGGCCATCATCACCGGCACCATGGCGCGCTCGTCGTGACCGCCCAGGTACTGGCGCATCCTCGAGCGCAGCGACTTGGCCTTGCCGACGTAGAGGACCTCTCCGGCGGCATCCTTCCACATGTACACGCCGGGTTCCTCGGGAACCCTGGCAAGCTGGGCTTTGAGGTCAGGCGCCGACATGGTTGTCCAGGGTCCTCCGGTGCTCCGAGCGGCTGGTTCGGTGCTCCTCGGACCTCAGTCCCACTTCAGAGCCACGGCTCCGCCGACGATCTCGAAGTTCCAGTACTCGTCCCTGCTCGTTCCGGATTCGTCGGTCACCGTCAGCGTCGCGCAGAACACGTGACTGCCAGTGGGAAGCTTCGTGTCCCACCGCCTGCCGGCTCCGTTGACCTCGGCACGCGGGTCGTCGGCGTTCGCTCCGCTCCATCTGACGTTCCACCTGTAGGACCTGATCCCGAAGTCGTCTCTGGACTGCGAACCGTCGAACTGGACACGGTGCTGGCCGTCCCCCGTGCCCAGCACCGAGATCTCGAACTCGGCGACGGGCGGGCGGTTCTCGAGGGTGATCCTCACGAGGGAGGCCCTTCGAACGCGCAGCCCCGGCGCCGGAGAACAGGCCGAGATCGAATGTGCCACGAGCGGGCTGGTTCCCGAGTACGGGACAGTGTGCCCGTAGGGATCCAACGCCACGGTCTTGAGCCCGGCGGTGCCAAGACGCGAGACCGCCGAGGAGAACCCGTCACCGACGACTCCCGGTACCGCGACGACCGTGAGCGTGGATGCGCCGCTCCCACCGGGCTTCGGGGTGGGTCCGGACGACGGCGACGGACTGGGCTTGGGCACGCGGTTGGAGGCGTTGGTCGTCTTCGATTGCGGCACGGTCAGCGTCGCGACCTCCAGGAACACGCTCGCCCCGGGTTTCACCGACTGTCCGACGCCCGGGGACTGATAGAGGACCGTGCCCGGAGTGACCGTGCTTGTCGCGGTGTAGGCTATATGGTCGATGAGCAGACCCGCTCCGGCGAGCAGCGTCCGGGCATCAGCGAGCGTCGAGCCGGTCGTTCCCGGGACCCGGACGAGGGCAGAACCCGTCTCCTCATCAGCCGAGGCCGCCAGAGGTTCCGGCGTGACCGGACCCGCGGTCGGAGCCACGGATCGCGAGGATGGCGAGTTTCCGTCAAGCCCGCCGAGGCTGCTGCCCCAGACCCCGAGGGCCAGCACGCCGGCGACGGTCGCGATGGCTATGCGCGATCGTCTGTCCGAGCGCACCCGGGCGTCGTAGCTGTCGCTGGTCTGCTTGATCATGGAGTCGAGCCGTGCGATCTCCGCCTGATAGTGGAACCTGGCCTGCTCTTCCCGGCTGTAGTCCGCTCGGACGCGCTCGAGTTGCTCTCGCGCCGCGTTCGCCTCGCTGCGCGCGACCTCCAGCGCCGCAGAGGCTGACTCCAGGCTGGCGGACGCATGCTGATCGGACTCGGCTTGCTGCGCGAGGAGGCGCTCGACCTCGCGGGCCAAGTCCTCGCTGCGCGCGTCGGCGGCGATCGAGGTCTCCCCCGCGGCGCCTACCGCGGCTTCCGTCAGCGCCAGGCGCGTCGCCATCGACTGGGCACGGTCCAGCAATTCGGCCTGGGCGTGCGTGAGGAGGTCGACGGACTCCTGGGATCCTGCCGCGACCCGGTCCGACGATCTCGCGGCGACAGAGTCGTCGAGGGCACACTGCGCCCGGGCGACAAGCGCACCGTCAGCCCCGATCTCCCGAAGGAAGCGCAGGAGAAGAGCCTGCCTGAGACCGAGCTCCTCGGGGGTCAGCGTCTCATCGTGGCTGGGGTGGGTGAGACGATTCCGGAGGGTCCTGATCTCGCGGAAGAGGCTCAGACTCGAGTCGTTGAAGACGCCGGGTTCCGAATCGCGGAGCGAGAACCACTTCTCGTCGAGAAGGACTCCCATGATGGCGGAGAAGTCCATCCCGGCGAGCTCTTCGCGCACGACGTCGAGCGCGAAGGCATACTCGGTCCTGCCGCCCTTGCTGTCCGTGACCTTCTTGCTGGTCGACCACTCAAGACAGCGGGCCTCGGCGAGGTGCTGCTCCGCGAACACGGCGAGGCTCCTTGTGGACTCAAAGAGCGTTTCGCGGAGCGAACTCATCAACCGTCCTCCAGGGCACGAACCTTGGCGCAACGATGCCGAAATCGGACGCCGCGTCGACGAGGCGCCCGATTACGTCAGTCTACGCCCACCGGGGCCGCCACGTCAGCACTCATGTTCCTTCATCCGTGCAACGGTCGCGACCATCCGCCGGGCTCTTGTCTCCCGAACAGGATGTCTGCTTCCTCTTCGCGTCTCAGTATCCGATGCGATCATCCTTGTCCGCCCACTCCCGGAAGACCGCGAGCGCCTCGGCGGCGAGGATACGCTGTGTCGGCAGCGCGCGCAGTTCCGGAGGAAGCGCGACCTGCCGGTACAGATAGCCGTCATCGAATCCGACCGCCGAGGCGTCCTCTGTGGTGTTGGCATAGTAGGCACCCGACAGCCGGGCCCAATAGATGGCGGCGAGACACATGGGACATGGCTCGCACGTCGTGTAGATGACGGCCCCCGCAAGCGAGAAGTCGCGCGTCGCCAGACACGCGTTTCGGATGGCCACCACCTCGGCGTGCGCGGTCGGGTCGTTTCGGCTGGTCACCTGGTTCCATCCCTCGCCGATGATCTCGCCGTCGCGGACCACGACCGCCGCGAAGGGGCCGCCTTCGTCTGCGAGCATCTTCTCACGGCTGAGTGCGATGGCGCGGCGCATGAAGTGTTCGTGCTCCATTGACAGCCTCTCGAACGTGCGCGACCCCACGGTGGGCCGAGCATGGCACCCGCGACGGATCGACCGGATCCGTCCCGAATCTCCTACCCAGAGCGATCCGGTCGATCGTGCGCTCCCCACCGCGCACGCCGCCTGTCGCGTGCCGGGCAGCCGGCGACTCGCTATCATAGGGGTTCCGACAGCACCCATCGCGTCCCGGCCGGCGGGACGTTCCCAGGATAGAGGCGATCTCCGTGAAGGCACTCGATGACCTCGTGCGGACCTTCCGGCTGCGATCAGCCTCCGCGGCGCTGGCGCTGGCGGCCTGCGTGCTTCTCACTCTCGCATCGCCTGCGGTCGCCGCCACCTACGACCCGCTCGACGTGATCCCCTACGACACGTACCGCGCTTCGTCCTCCATGACCGTCGCCGACGTCCAGACCTTCCTCGAGGCCCTTCCCGGGCCCCTGAAGTCGGTCGTGGCCGCCGACCACAACGGAAAGAAGAAGACGGCCGCCCGGATCATCTGGGAGGCAGCGCGCTCCTGGAACATGAATCCGAAGATCATTCTGGCGACACTGCAGAAGGAACAGAGCCTGCTCACGGTCAGCAACTCGGGCAACCACGCGCGGCTGCTGAAGGCCATGGGATGCGGCGTCTACGGCATCGACCCGATCACCGGCAAGACCAAGAACCGGTTCCCGGGCTTCGGCAGGCAGGTCTGGAACGGCGCTCGCCTGCTGTCCACGTACGAGGTCACATACGGCTGGTTCCCCGGCGCGACCAGGACCGTTCACGCCCGCAGGTCCATCACGGCGACCAAGACGGTCGACGGGGAGGTCGTCGAGTATGCCAGGCGCATCTCCTACCGCAAGACGATCCGGCCCCGGAACGCGTCGACCTTCGCCCTCTACATCTACACGCCGTACTACCCGCAGAAGCTCGTCTGGGACGTCTATGTTCGCTACTTCGGCGACCCCCGCAGGGCTCCGCGTCTCCGACCGGTCTACCGGTTCCGCAACCGCTCGACGGGCGCATATCTGTACACCATCTCCGAGGGCACCCGCTACAGTCTGAAGGCCAAGTCGTCGCACACGTGGTCCTACGGAGGAACCGCGTTCAGCATCGACACGAGTTCGCCGGTCAATGCGAAACCCCTCTACCGGCTGCGCAACACCCGGACGCACCGGTACCAGTACACGGCGTCCACGAGGATGCGCGACGCGTTCCTGTCCGTGCGGCCCCGCGTGTGGGTGTCGAGCGGGACGGTCGGGCGCGTGTCCACAACGGCCGGAACGGGTGCTCCGATCTATCGCCTTGAGCACAAGAGGACGCACGGCATCCTCTTGACGCGCTACGCGTCGACGAAGAAGCGACTGACCGCAGGGCGCCGCGCGAGCTTCCGCTACAAGGGTGTCGCCTTCTACGTGGGCCACTCCGCGCCGACCACGACCCCTGTAGGCCCCTCCGTGCCCGCCACGACCCCGGTAGGCCCGTAGGACCGCGGTGTCTGACGGGCGCGAGCCAATGCCTGCCTAGGTGTACTGCCCACATAGGTTGTTGACATGAACGAGGGCCTTCCCGTTCGGTTGTAGGTGCTGAAGCCAACAACTGAGCAAGGAGGGCCCTCGTGTCACATCCTAACGCCCCGCTGACCGTTCTCGGCCGCAGACTGCTGTGCAGGCGTGTGGCCGAACAGGCGTGGACGGTCACCGATGCCGCCCGCGCCGCCGGCATCTCCCGACAGACCGCGCACAAGTGGCTCGGACGGTTCAGGACCTGGGGCGAGTCGGGTCTGCACGACCGGTCGAGCCGCCCGGAGCGGATCCGACAGCGCATCAGCCCCCGCGACTTCCGCAGGATCTGGCGTCGGCGCAGGCAGAAGGAAGGCCCGCTCGCGATCTCTTGGAACACGGGCATCCCGCGCTCCACGGTCTATGCGGTCCTGGCTCGCAACGGTCACGGACGCCTGCGTGATCTGGACCGTGAACCCAGGCCCCCTGCCGTGCGCTACGAGCACGCCTCACCCGGCGACCTCATCCACATAGACGTCAAGAAGCTCGGGCGCCTGGGCGAGGGTGGCGGCTGGAGGTTCGGAGGTCGCGTGGCAAAGAAGCGCAATGTCGGCGGCGGGTTCGACTTCCTCCATGTGGCCATCGACGACCACTCACGCCTAGCCTACGTCGAGGTGCACGCCGACGAGCGGGCCGAGACGGTAGCCGGGTTCACGAGGCGGGCCATCGGCCACTACGCCTCGCTCGGCATAGAGGTCAGGAGGCTGCTCACCGACAACGCGATGTCCTACTACTCACACGCCCAGCTCGCTGTGCTCGAGGAGCACGGCGTGAAGCGGTCACACACGCGTCCGTATCGACCGCAGACAAACGGCAAGGCCGAGCGCTTCATCCGGATGCTCATCAACGCCTGGGCCTACGCCAAACCCTATGACAGCAACGGGGAGCGCCTGGCGGCGCTCCCTCGCTGGGTCTTCAACTACAATCACAGGCGTCCGCACGGCGGCATTGGCGGTCTACCACCGATTTCACGGGTGCCCAGTGTCAACAACGTGTCTGGGCAGTACACCTAGCCCCCTGACGTCACCGGCGTCGCGAGATCCCCCTCCGGCGCCACGCTGGCTCCCCGTCCTTCGAGCACCGGCTTCAGGAAGCGCCCAGTGTGTGATGTCGGGTGCGCCGCGATCTGCTCCGGGGTCCCGACAACGACGATCTCTCCGCCGCGGTCGCCGCCCTCCGGTCCGAGGTCGATGACCCAGTCCGCGGACTTGACCACGTCCAGGTTGTGCTCGATGACCAGCACCGTGTTGCCGGCGTCGACAAGTCTCTGCAGAACCACCAACAGCTGACGCACGTCGTCGAAATGCAGGCCTGTGGTCGGCTCGTCGAGGACGTAGAAGGTGCGTCCGGTCGACCGCCGCTGCAGCTCGCTCGACAGCTTGACGCGCTGCGCCTCGCCGCCGGAGAGGGTGGTGGCCGGCTGACCGAGCTTCACGTAGCCCAGCCCGACGTCATACAGCGTCTGCAGTTTCCGCTTGATGGGCGGGATGTTCTCGAAGAAGTGCACGGCCTCCTCGACCGACATGTCGAGCACGTCCGACACGTTGCGTCCCTTGTAGGTGATCTGCAGCGTCTCACGGTTGTAGCGAGTGCCTTTGCACACCTCGCATGGGACATAGACATCCGGCAGGAAGTGCATCTCTATCTTGATCTGGCCGTCGCCCTTGCAGGCCTCGCAGCGGCCGCCGGCCACGTTGAAAGAGAACCGGCCCGGGGAGTAGCCGCGCGCCTTGGCCTCGTGGGTCGAGGCGAAGAGGGAGCGGATGTCATCCCAAAGACCGATGTAGGTGGCGGGGTTGGACCTCGGAGTGCGACCGATCGGCGACTGATCGATGACGATGACCTTGTCGATCTCCCTCAGGCCCTCGATGCGTTCGTACTTCCCCGTGCGCCTGCGAGTGCGAACGACCGCGTTCGTCAGCGCGGGAGCGAGCGTGTCGCTCACCAGCGAGCTCTTGCCTGATCCGGACACACCGGTCACGACCACGAAGGAGCCCAGCGGGATGTCCAGCGTGAGATCCTTCAGGTTGTTCTGCCGCGCACCCACTATGCGGATCGCCCCGCGGTCCGTCTCGCGGCGGGAAGTCGGCATGGGGATGCTGCGCGCTCCTGACAGGTACTCGCCGGTCAGCGATTCGGGCGAGGCCATTATCTCCTCGGGCGATCCCGCGCAGACGATCCCTCCTCCGTGCTCCCCGGCTCCGGGGCCCATGTCGACCACGAAGTCAGCCGCGCGGATCGTCTCCTCGTCGTGCTCGACCACGATGACGGTGTTGCCCAGGTCGCGCAGACGCAGAAGCGTACCGATGAGGCGCGCGTTGTCCCGCTGATGAAGGCCGATGGACGGTTCGTCCAGGATGTAGAGCACCCCCATCAGGCCCGACCCGATCTGTGTGGCCAGGCGGATGCGCTGCGCCTCGCCACCCGACAGCGTGGCGGTCGCGCGCTCCAGCGTGAGGTAGTCCAGGCCCACGTCGACCAGGAACCGCAGCCTCTCCATGATCTCCTTGATGACGAGCCGCGCGATGTGCTCCTCGCGCTCCGTGAGCTCGACGCCGGAGAAGAACGCGAGTGAATCCTTCGCGGACAGAGCGGTGACCTCGGCCACGTTGCGCCCGCCGAACGTCACGGCCAGTATCTCCGGCTTCAGCCTCGCGCCTCCGCATGCAGCGCACGGCACGACGGACATGTACTCCTCGAGCTTCTCGCGACTGCCGTCGGATTCGGTCTCCTCCCAGCGCCGCTTGATGGAATGCAGCGCGCCCTCGAAGCGCGAGAACCAGTGCGTCTCGCGTCCGTCGCGCGTGGTGTAGTCGATCCGGATCCGCTGGTCACCGAGCCCGAAGAGGTACGCGTCACGGACGTTCTTGGGCAGGTCCGACCACGTGGCGTCCTCGGAAATGCCGAAATGCCTGGCTACGGCCGCCACGAGCTGAGGATAGTAGGTCTGTCCGCCGGAGAAGGGCTTGATGGCCCCCTCGTTCAGCGACCGCGAAGGGTCGGGCACGATGAGATCCGGATCGGGCTCCAGGCGGCTGCCGAGGCCGGTGCACTCCGGGCAGGCCCCATAGGGACTGTTGAAGGAGAAGTCGCGCGGTTGGGGCTCGTCCATGCTCACGCCGTGCACGGGGCACGAGAAGGCCTGCGAGAACGAGATCTCCTCGGCGTCCTCCGGCGCCACGATGAGAGTCCCGCCGGCCAGCTTCAGCGCCATCTCGACCGACTCGGTGAGCCTCTGCTCGATACCCGGCTTCATCACGAGGCGGTCTATGACCACCTCGATGTCGTGCCGGTACTTCTTGTCGAGCACGATCTCCTCGTCGAGCCCGCGGACCTGCCCGTCCACGCGCACTCGCGTGAAGCCTTCCTTCTTGAGGTCGTCGAGCAGCTTGCCGTATTCGCCCTTGCGTCCCTTGACCACCGGCGACAGCACGGTGAACTTCGCCCCGCTCGTCATCTCCATGACGCGGTCGACGATCTGCTGCGGCGTCTGTCGCTCGATCACCCTGCCGCAGGTGGGGCAGTGCGGTATGCCGACCCTCGCATACAGCAGACGAAGGTAATCGTAGATCTCGGTCACGGTGCCCACCGTGGATCGCGGGTTTCGCGAAGTCGTCTTCTGATCGATGGAGACCGCCGGGCTCAGGCCCTCTATGTGGTCCACGTCCGGCTTCTGCATCTGCCCGAGGAACTGCCGCGCATACGCCGACAGCGACTCCACATAGCGGCGCTGACCCTCCGCATACACAGTGTCGAACGCCAGCGAGCTCTTGCCGGAGCCGGACAGTCCGGTGATGACGACGAGCTTGTCGCGCGGGATGTCCAGGTCCACGCCGCGCAGGTTGTGTTCCCTGGCACCCCGGATGGAGATGTAGTCGAGGGGCAAGTGTCGATCCTTTCCGATTCGCTATCCGCACCATCCGCGGACGGCCGATCCCAGCCGAAACTCCATCTTACGCCCAAGGATACACGAACATACGTTCGTTTCGACGGAGAGCGCACGGCAGCACGGCGCCCCGGCCTCCTGGAGGAGGCCGGGGCGCGTCGTCGCAGCGAGTGGAAGCCCGCGCCGGCTACTTCGGAGCGTACGTGAGCGCGATGGTGGTCTTGGTGTCGGACCCGGAGCCCGGGGCGATCGTCACCGACAGGACCTGGTCAGCCTTCTCGCTGGTGATGAGAGCCCCGCTGTCGGCGGAGTTCATGGTGCCCTTGATGGTCCAGCCCTTGCCCTTCAGCTCGGTGTCGTACCACGCAGAGACGGTCTCGACGGTGTCCTCGGTCTCGAGCTGCACGGAGAACGTGCTGCCCTTGTCCGACGCGAGCGACATCGAGTTGGTGACGGTGGCCGGATCGTAGACGGGGACGTCTTCCGGGAAGCCGTCGGGCAACTTGTTGCTCTGGCCGATCGTGACGCTCTGCCCGTCATTTCCCTGGACCGACACCGAGTTGCCGTCCTTGTTCACCTTCACGCCGGTCGCGGATTCAACAGCCTTTTGCGCGACGGCCTGGCAGCCCGACATAGCCACCAGAGCAGCGACGGCGAGGGCGGCCAGCACAACACCAAGCGACCTTCTCATGGTCATCTTTCCCTTCAACCTTTCGATAGCGGACGTCCGTGTCGAAGCGAGTATCGCAGAAGGCCGAGAGTTCGTGTTCCGCAAGCTTCACTTCTTGGGCGGCTCCGCCGACTGGCCCGACATCCTCTGGTGGTTGGCCAGCCGCTCTCTCAAACCATCGCAGTGGGTGGCGCCCCGGTAGTGGGGAGGGTCGCTCCCGAGCACCTGCATCTGCAGGAAGTACGCCTGCATCCAGTTGATCGGCTCGGCCGGCCCGCGACCTCGGGGACAGGCCCAGTCTGGATTCGTCCCGAAGATCCGGCACATCATCGGCCGCTGCGCATAGATCTCGCAGCCGTCCGATCCCAGATACGGACATCGCTCGCCATCCGATTCTCGCTTGTCCTCGAGCCGGTCCCATTCCTCGCGAGAGAAGACGACCGGCCCGCAGCACTCGGTGCAACCGGGCTCGCACTCGAAAGTGGGCACCAAGGCGTACAGCTCTTCCAGGTCAGACATCCCGCTCCTCCGGCTTGCTCGCGCCGGCGTCACGACGCTGCTCGTCGATCCACCTTCGTCACTCTCCCGTTCGCTTCACTCAATCCTAGCATCCGGTACCCGACGTCCGGCAATCGCGCCCGCAGGTTTCATGCCGAAGAAATGGCAGCGAAACAAGCGCACGCCAATCTGGGAATCGACCGTAGCGTCCGCGGTGCCAGACCGCTATGAAAGGAGACCGCGAATGCCACCTATCGACACCGGCTCCACAGCCTGGATGCTTGTCGCCACAGCGATGGTGCTCTTCATGACGCCGGGCCTGGCGCTCTTCTATGCCGGGATGGTACGTCGCAAGAACGTGCTGTCCACGACCATGCACAGCCTGTTCGCCATGGGACTTGTCACGGTGATATGGGCGCTGGTCGGCTACACACTCGCATTCGGTCCGGACAAGGGCGGGCTCATCGGCTCGCTGGACTTCGCCGGGCTCAAAGGCGTCCTCGGTGCGGTGACCGGCTCGGACTCCGCGGCGATCCCCACCAGCGTATTCGCCATGTACCAGGGGATGTTCGCCGTCATCACAGTGGCGCTGATCACCGGCGCCATCGCCGAGCGCATGAAGTTCAAAGCCTACGTCGCATTCGCGGCTCTCTGGGCGATCCTGGTCTACAGCCCGCTCGCGCACTGGGTCTGGGGCGGCGGGTGGCTCATGAAGCTGGGTGCGCTCGACTTCGCCGGCGGCACGGTCGTGCATATCGCCTCAGCATCGGCGGCACTCGCATGCGCCATCGTGCTGGGCAAGCGAAAGGGATACGGCACCAGCGAGCTGAGGCCGCACAACGTCCCGATGTCGGTGCTTGGCGCGGGCATCCTGTGGTTCGGGTGGTTCGGGTTCAACGCGGGCTCCGCCCTCGCAGCGGGTCAGCTGGCCGGCTCGGCGTTCCTGGCGACCAACCTGTCGGCCGCCGCCGGTCTCCTGGCCTGGAACCTGGCCGAGGTGTTCTCCGAGGGCAAGCCGACGGTGCTCGGCGCCGCCTCCGGCGCGGTGGCCGGACTCGTCGCGATCACTCCCGCGGCGGGCTACGTCGAGCCGCTCCCGGCGCTGCTGATCGGCCTCGCCGCAGGTGCGCTCTGCTTCTTCGCACTGCGTCTGAAGACCCGCTTCGGGTTCGATGACGCACTCGACGTCGTCGGCGTCCACGGCGTCGGCGGGACCGTCGGCGCGCTCCTGACCGGAGTCTTCGCCACCACAGCCGTCAACGCGGCAGGCGCGAACGGGCTGCTCGCGGGGAATCCGTCTCTGCTCCTGAAGCAGGCCGTCGGGATCGTGGCGACCGTCGCGCTGTCCTTCATCGTGAGCTTCGCGATCCTGAAGGTGCTCGACGCCACCATGGGGCTGCGCGTGAGCGAGGACGCCGAGAGCGTCGGGCTCGACGTGTCCGAGCATGCGGAGACCGGATACGACCTGTAGGCACCTCACCCGAGCGAGGGAGTCGCATGAAGAAGATCGAGGCGATCATCAAGCCGCACAAGCTGGACCAGGTAAATGACGCGCTGCAGGCCCTCGACGTTTCGGGGATGACGGCGTACGAGGTCAAGGGATACGGCCGTCAGAAGGGGCATACCGAGATCTATCGCGGCAGCGAGTACGCCGTCGACTTCGTGCCCAAGACCAAGATCGAGGTCGTCGTGGACGATGGCCTCGCGCCCAAGGTGGAGGCAGCCCTCATCGAGGCCGCCCGAACAGGCAAGATCGGTGACGGCAAGGTCTTCACCTACGACTGCGAGGGCGCGGTCCGGATCCGGACCGGCGAGCGCGGCTCCGACGCTCTCTAGGGAGCGGCGGCGTGGCGGATCGGGGCGACCCGCGTACCCGTTGCCGCCCCCGTCGGCTCTGATGCCGCTCTTCGCTCCGCCGTCTCATGGAAACCGCGACGAAACATGTCCGCGGTACGGTCTGATGCGCGCTTGGGACAACCGTCGCCAGCGGATCGAGACCGAGGGAGACTGGGGACATGCCGCCTATCGACACCGGCTCCACAGCCTGGATGCTTGTCGCCACAGCGATGGTGCTCTTCATGACGCCGGGCTTGGCGCTCTTCTATGCCGGGATGGTGCGTCGCAAGAACGTGCTGTCCACGACCATGCACAGCCTGTTCGCCATGGGACTTGTCACGGTGATATGGGCGCTGGTCGGCTACACACTCGCATTCGGTCCGGACAAGGGCGGGCTCATCGGCTCGCTGGACTTCGCCGGGCTCAGAGGCGTCCTCGGTGCGGTGACCGGCACGGGCTCCGCGGCGATCCCGACCGGTGCCTTCGCCATGTACCAGGGGATGTTCGCGGTCATCACTGTCGCGCTGATCACCGGAGCCATCGCCGAACGCATGAAGTTCAAGGCCTACGTGGCGTTCGCGGCGTTGTGGGCGATCCTCGTCTACAGTCCCCTGGCACATTGGGTTTGGGGCGGCGGGTGGCTCGCGAAGTTCGGAGTGCTCGATTTCGCCGGAGGCCTTGTTGTGCACGTGTCGTCCGCCGCCGCCGCTCTGGCCTGCGCGATCATGCTCGGCAAGCGCGCCGGATACGGCACCGACGAGCTTCGTCCGCACAACATACCGATGTCGGTGCTCGGCGCGGGCATCCTGTGGTTCGGCTGGTTCGGGTTCAACGCGGGCTCGGCCCTGTCGTCGGGCGAGCTCGCGACTTCTGCCTTCATCGCCACGAACCTCGCGGGAGCCGCTGGCCTCCTCGCGTGGAACCTGGCTGAAGTGTTCACGGAGGGCAAGCCGACCGTGCTCGGCGCCGCATCCGGAGCGGTGGCCGGACTCGCCACCATCACGCCCGCCGCCGGCTACGTCGAGCCTCTCCCGGCGCTGTTCATAGGCCTGACCGCCGGAGTGCTTTGCTACTTCGGCTTGCGGATCAAGACCCGCTTCCGATTCGACGACGCTCTCGATGTCGTGGGCGTCCACGGCGTCGGCGCCACGACCGGCATGCTTCTGACGGGCGTGTTCGCGACCACTGCGGTCAATGCGGCGGGCGCGAACGGGCTGCTCGCCGGGAATCCCTCTCTGCTCATGAAGCAGGCCGTCGGGGTCGTGGCCACCATGGCCTTCTCGTTCGTGGTGAGTCTCCTCATCCTGAAGGTTCTCGACGCGACCATAGGTCTGCGGGTGAGCGAGGATGTGGAGACCGCGGGGTTGGACATAGCCGAGCACGCGGAGACCGGGTACGAACTGTAGGCAGCGCCACCTCAGCCAGGGAGCCATCTAATGAAGAAGATCGAGGCGATCATCAAGCCGCACAAGCTGGACCAGGTCAAAGACGCGCTGCAGGCTCTCGGAGTGGCGGGGATGACGGCGTACGAGGTCAAGGGATACGGCCGTCAGAAGGGGCATACCGAGATCTATCGCGGCAGCGAGTACACCGTCGACTTCGTGCCCAAGACCAAGATCGAGGTCGTCGTGGACGACGGCCTGGCGCCCAAAGTGGAGGCAGCCCTCATCGAGGCCGCCCGAACAGGCAAGATCGGTGACGGCAAGGTCTTCACCTACGACTGCGAGGGCGCGGTCCGGATCCGAACCGGCGAGCGCGGCGCCGACGCTCTCTAGCACCGGCTCGAGCCCGACCGCCCGGCGCGACGCTGCGCGGAAGCAGGGAGACATGACGCCCGCCGACCTGGTCGGAGTGTACCTGGCTGAGCGCGAGTCGCTGATCGCGACGTCCCGGCCCGGCGGGTCCGCCGCGCGCGCTCTGAGCGAACTGACCGACAGCGCGGTCTCGAGCATGGGGGAGATCGCGCTGTCCGACCTTCGGGCGCCATGGGTCGTGCTCGCCCTCGGCGGCTGGGGCGCTCGGCGGCTCCTTCCCGGTTCCGATCTCGACCTGCTGGTGGTCACCGACGCGCCGGCGACGGAGCTTCGGCCCGCACTGGAGCGGGTGCTCTACCCCCTGTGGGACTCGGGTCTCCAGGTCGGTCACCAGGTGCGGTCACGGCGAGACCACTCGCGAGCGGCGCGAAGCGACATCGCGACGCTGACGGCCACCCTGACGGGACGCGTCCTGTGCGGCGACCCGGACCTCGGGCTTCGGCTTCTCGTCGACACGTTCGCTGATGCCGGTAGACGCTCGCGGCGTCTGCTCGAGATCCTGCGGTCCCGCGACCGGACCGGGTCACCATACCTGCTCGAGCCGGACCTGAAGGAGGGGGCCGGCGGTCAACGCGACCTCGATGAGCTTACGTGGACGGCGGCGATCCTGAGCGGGACGCCGGCCGGCGATCCTTCGCCGCTGGTAGCGCTCGGGGTGCTC
This sequence comes from uncultured Coriobacteriia bacterium, assembly GCA_963695385.1. Lineage (GTDB taxonomy): Bacteria > Actinomycetota > Coriobacteriia > Anaerosomatales > PALSA-660 > JANYAK01. Next base: position 271,885 of record OY968780.1, on the reverse strand, counting down.
TCGCCTGGCGAGGCCGCGGTACTCGCCGTGGCCTCGGAGCGCATCACCGCGGCGCGGTGGGCTTTGCACCTCGCCTCGCCGCGACCTACGTCGCTGTTGAGCCTGGATGTGGCGGAGGAACTCGGCCAGGACGTGAGCGCGGTGCAGGCGGCCCTCGCGGACGTGCACCACATCCTGTTGCAGACGCGCGAGCGCGCGCTCCGGAGTTCGACTCGGAAGTCCACACGCGAGGAGGGTGCGGCGGACCTCTTGGCGCCGCACGGATCGGCGCCCGTGACGCCCGCGGAGCTGTTCCGGCTCCTGGACGAAGGCGAGCGCTCGCTGCCGGAACTCGAGCGAGCCGCTTGGTCCGACCGTCTGGATGACCTGTGGCCGGGACTCCGGGATCTGATGACGATACGGCGGCCGGGCTTGGCGCACGCCTACACGGTGGGGGCGCACAGCCTGCGGTGCGCCGCCTTCATACCCGGTCTGCCGGCGATCGATGCGGGCGCCAGGCAGCGCCTCGAGCGGATCGGTGATGTCCGTGCCCTCCAGGCCGCGGCGCTTCTGCATGACGCGGGCAAGGTGCAGTCCGGCCCCGGACACCCTGCGCGCGGGGCGGCGATCGCCCGGACCCTCCTCCCCCGGTTCGGCTTGGGGGAGGAGGGGTCGCGGGACGCGGTGCTCCTGATCCGGGAGCATCTGCTTCTCCCGGAGGTAGCGGGGACTCAGGACGTCCACGATGAGGACGTCCTGCTTCGCGCCGCCGATCGGATCGGACAGCCTCACCTGGTCGACTGTCTGTACCTGCTGACCGCCGCCGACTCCGTGGCCACCGGACCCGGAGGCTGGACGCCATGGCATGCGGCTCTCCTCGGCGAACTTGCCGACCGGCTCTCGGCGGCCCTCGCAGAGGACGTGGAAGGCGCCGGCGTGGCCGCGCGCGCCGAGGAGGTTCGAACCCACGCGCTCGCCCTGCTCGGACGCGACTCCGCTCCGGAGGCGGCATCGTTCGTCCGCGGAGCGCACCTGAGGTACCTGGCGACCCAGACGCCCGGAGACGTAGCCGCGCACGCCGCCTTGGCGGCCGACGTCGCGCGGACCCGGGGCGGACCGCGGCTGCGTATCTCCGTGACCGCCGGGCCGGTCCACGGCACGTGGCGTCTGACCGTGGCCGCGGCCGACCGTCCGGGTCTATTCGTCGCCATCGCGGGCGCCCTCGCGCTGGCGGGCCTGGACATCCTCTCGGCAGATGCTTACGCCGCGCCGGGTGACGTGGTCCTCGACACATTCGTCGTTCGGCCCGATACCCTGGCCGCGGCCGACACGGGCACTTGGAGCGCGTTCGAAAGGTACCTGACGGCTGCGCTCGACGACCACCTGGAACTCGAGGCGCGACTCTCGGAACGCCGGCGTCACTACGCCCCAAGATCGTCCGCCGAGACGACGGTGTCCACCGAAGCCGCGGCGGCGTACGCAACCGTGCTCTACGTGACAGCGGCAGATCGGGTGGGACTGCTCCACGACATCGCACGGGCGATATCCGAGTCGGGCCTGGACATCCGTTGGGCGCGGGCGACGACGAGAGGGGGGGTCGTGCGCGACGTCTTCCATATCGTCGACGCTCAGGGAGAGCCTGTCGACGACCCCGGCGTCCTGGGCCACCTGTCCATGCGCATCAGGGAGCGCGCGTGACCGGCCCGCCTGGGCAACGGGGTAATATGCTTCCATGTCCGCAGGGAGTCCGGCCCGAGGATCCGTCACCGAGGGAGTTGTCATGAGCGACATCTACACGGGAGGCGGCGACTCCGGTACGACGGCGCTGCCCGACGGCAGTCGCGTGGCCAAGACCGACCCGCGTATCGAGATGCTCGGAGCCCTCGACGAGGCCAACTGCTTCATCGGCCTCGCCCGGCCCTCGGTGATCGACAGCGAACTCGACGACGTCCTCGAGTTCGTCCAGCAACGCCTCTTCAACTGCGGCGCGGCCGTCTCGCCCACGCCAGCCGGTGGAGCACCCCCCATCTGCGCCGAGGACGTGGTGTCTCTCGAGCAGACGATAGACCGATACTCGGCGCGAGGCGGCGGCTTCGAGGGATTCGTCCTTCCTGGCTGCGACGAGAGCTCGGCACGCCTTCACGTCGCGAGGGCGGTGACCCGCCGCGCGGAGCGGGCAGCGGTGGCCGTCGCTGCCGACCAGACGCTCGACCCGCAGGTGCTGGCCTTCCTCAACCGCGCGAGCGACTTCCTCTACGTCGCGGCCCGCTACGTCGGCGCCGGCAACGAGTGCCGCTGGCGACCGGACCAGCCGCGCCCGTAGCCCCGGCGCTATAATCGAGACCCCGCCACCGCGAACCGGAGCGTAGATGCCCTCCACCCCGCCCGAGAAGTACGACCTGCTCCGTGCCCGCTTGAGCAACCTCGGCAGCGTGCTGGTCGCCTATTCGGGCGGCGTCGACTCGACCCTCCTCGCGGTCGCCGCACACTCGGTCCTGGGCGGCGACACCCTGGCGGTGCTCGCCGTGTCGGACACCGCTTCCACTTCCGAGGTCGATTCCGCCAGGCGGACGGCCGCGGAACTCGGTCTGCGGCTGCACGAGGTCGACACCCACGAACTCGCGGACCCGCGATTCCGCTCCAATCCCGTCGACCGCTGCTACTACTGCAAGCTCGAGCTCTTCAGCATGCTGCGAGCGGTCGCCGACGTGCGAGGCCTGAGGCATGTGGCCGACGGGTCCACCGGCACCGACCTTGGAGATCACCGGCCCGGAAGGCGTGCCTGCCAGGAGTTCGGCGTGGTGAGCCCGCTCCAGGATGCGGGGATGAGCAAGAACGATGTGCGGGAGGTCTCGCGCATGCTGGGACTGCCGACGTGGGACAAGCCGTCGATGGCATGCCTGGCGTCCCGCTTCCCCTACGGCCAGGAGATCACCCACGACGGGCTCACGAGCGTGGCCGGCGCCGAGGAGGGGCTGCGGGCCCTGGGTCTGCGTCAGTTCCGGGTGCGGGCCCACGGGGATGTGGCACGCGTCGAGGTCGATCCGGCCGAGATGCAGCGCGCCTGGGAGATGAGGGATCGGATCGCCGACGTCATCCATCTGGCCGGATTCGCCTACGTCGCGCAGGATCTCGACGGCTACCGCACCGGTTCCCTGAACGAGACGCTGACCCAGGGCAGCTAGCTGAACAGTCCACATAGGTTGTTGACAGGTGAGGACCCCTTCCTGTCGGTTGTTGGTTGTCTACGCCACAGCCGAAGAGAGGGGTCCTCGTGCAACATCCTAACGCCCGCTTGTCCGTCTACCAGCGAGCCCTGATGGTCGAGCGAGTCGCCGCCGGCTGGACGGTTGGCAGCGCGGCACGCGCTGCCGGCGTTTCACGACAGACCGCGAGCAAGTGGGTCAATCGATTCCGGCGCCAAGGTCCCGACGCTCTGCGCGACGCGAGTTCACGCCCGCATCGCACCCGTCCCCAGGTCGGCCGCGAAACCATGAAGCGCATCGCCAGGGCCCGCCTGCGGTTTCGTCGCGGCCCGCACTTCCTGGGCTGGCAACTCGGCATCGCCGGCTCGACGGTGCACGCCGTCCTGCGTCGGCTCGGCCTGAACCGCCTGCAAAGCGTCGAGCGGGACAAGACGGTGCGCTACGAGTGGCCTGAGCCTGGTGACATGATCCACCTCGACATCAAGAAGCTCGGGCGCATCGGGCAGGGCGGCGGCAAGCGCATCCACGGCGGCGGCTCGCGCAAACGTGACCGCGGGATCGGTTGGGACTTCGTCCACGTCGCGACCGACGACCACTCGCGTCTGGCCTTCGTCGAGATTCTGCCCGACGAGACCGCCGCGAGCGTCGCTTCCTTCGCCGAGCACGCCTTGGACTTCTTCGAGAGCGCCGGTATTGAGGTGCGCCGGATCCTTACGGACAACGGGTCCGGCTACCGCTCCAATCTGTTCCGCGACCTGCTCGCGCATCGAGGCGTTTCCATGCGCAAGACGAGGCCGTACCGGCCACAAACCAACGGCAAGGCAGAGGCGTTCGTCAGAATCGTCACGAACGAGTGGGCATACGCGGACGCCTACCAGAACACAGAGGAACGGACAAAGAAGCTCGACCCGTTCCTCAGGTACTACAATCTGTACCGACCGCATGGTGGCATCGGCGGTCAACGACCGATATCGCGGGTCCACGCGTAAACAACGTGTCTGGACTGTTCAGCTAGCCGTCCGCCTCGCCGGGCCGCAGGAGCCGCAAACCGTTCAGAGTCACGAGCAGCGACACGCCCATGTCGGCGAATACGGCCAGCCACAGAGACGCCATCCCGAAGAACGCCATCACCAGCACGATCGCCTTCGTCACGATGGAGAAGCCGACGTTGAACTTGATGTTGGCCACCGTGCGCCGGCCCAGGCGCAGGAACCTCGGAAGCTCGTGCAATTCGGGCGCCATGAGCGCGACGTCCGCTGTCTCGAGCGCGGTGTCGCTGCCCGCGGCTCCCATCGCGATACCGATGTCCGCCGCGGCCAGCGCCGGAGCGTCGTTCACCCCGTCACCGATCATGGCCACCACACCGAACCGAGACTGCATCTCCCTCACGGCGTCGACCTTGTCCGAGGGCAGCAGCCGCGCACGGTACTCGGTGACGCCGGCCAAGGAGGCGACGGCCGCGGAAGTGCGCGGATTGTCGCCGGTGAGCATCACCACGTGCTCGACGCCGCCGCGCCTCAGGGCCGCCACGATGTCGCGCGCTTCCGGACGGATCTCGTCGGCCACGGCGATCAGACCCAGGGGCACGTCCTCCCGGGACAGCACCAGCACTGACTTGCCCTCGTCCTCGAGACGCACGATCCCGGCCGACGAGGCGTCTGTCACCGCGCCGTCACCTTCCGCGTGCGAGGGGCTCCCGATGCTGTAGCTGATTCCGTCGATCCTCGCGCGGACGCCTCTGCCCGCGAGATCCTCGAACTGCTCGAGAGTCGCCACTCCCCCGGTCGTCGCTGCGGCGCGAAGGACCGCCGCCGCGACGGGATGTGTCGATCCGGCCTCCAGCGTCGCGGCGATGCGCAGCACCTCCGCCGAGTCTTCCGCCCCCAGCGGCACGACATCTGTGACCTCGGGGCGACCGCACGTCAGCGTGCCGGTCTTGTCGAACGCCACGACGCGCACCCCCGCTGCGGTCTCCAGGAACGCGCCGCCCTTGACCAGCACCCCGTCCCTAGTGGCCCGCGTGATGGCGGAGACGATCGCCACCGGCGTCGAGATGACAAGCGCGCAGGGACAGGCGACGACCAGCATCACCAGCGCGCGATAGAACCACGTCGACCAGGACGTGTCGAAGGGTAGCGCGCCGGCCGCAGAGAGCGAGCCGACTGCCGGCGGGAGGACCGCTATCGCCACGGCGAGTCCGACGACGGCGGGGGTGTACCAGCGAGTGAACCTGTCCACAAGGCGCTGCGTCGGGGCCCGCTGCGCCTGCGCCTCCTCCACCAGGTACACGATTCGCGCCAGGGTGGAGTCGGCCGCCAGGCTTGTGACCTCGACCTCGAGCAGGCCGGAGGCGTTCACGGTCCCCGCGTAGACGAGCGATCCCGGCGCCTTCTCGGCCGGCACCGACTCACCGGTGATGGCGGCCTCATCGACCGCCGACGCTCCCCTGATCACCTTGCCGTCGAGGGCTATCCGCTCCCCCGGCTTCACGATCAGCAGGTCGCCGACGACCGCCTCATCGAGCCCCACCTTCACGTCGCTCCCACTCCGACGGACCCGAGCGACCGTGGGGGTCAGGTCCATGAGGTCCCTGATGGAGCGCCGGGTCCGATCGAGGGCCCGGGACTCGAGCAGCTGTCCCAGCGAGAACAGGAACACGATGGCGGCCGCTTCCTGGAAAGCCGCGATGAGCACGGCGCCTATCACCGCCAGAGACATGAGGACGTTCATGTCCAGCGAACGGGCGCGGACGGAGTTCCAGGCGCGCCGGCCCACGAACAGACCGCCTGCCAGCACGGCCGCGAGATTCGCGGCCGTCGCGGCTCCCGAGAACGCGGGTCTCCCGCCCTCCTGCAGCGCCAAGCCGATCGCGATCAGCACGCCTGACGCGACCACGGATGCGACATGCCCATGACGCTCCCACCAGGTGGGGGTCGGGAGCGCCGGGGAGGTCGAGGCGACACCTGGCGCGGAGACCTGCTCGACTCCCAGGCCCGCGGAACGGAACACGGAGACGACCGCATCCAGCGGATCCGCGGCGGGATCGTACTCGAGCATCAGCACTCCGCCGGCGAAACTCAGGTCCGCCGAGATGACTCCGGGCACGAGCGATACGGACTTGGCCACGGTCCGCGCGCAGTCGGGTCAATCGAGCCCCGTCACGCGCCATGAAGCGCGCGCGGCGTCCGCGGCACTCATCTCTCACCTGTCCGCTCGGACGCGTGTTCGAGGCCCATCGTCAGGAGCGTGCGCACGTGTTCGTCCGACAGCCGGTAGACGACCCTCTGACCCTCCCGTTGGAAGGTGACCAGATCGAGGTCCCTCAGGATACGCAGCTGATGGGAGACCGCGGATTGGCTGACCTCCGCGATCCCGGCGATATCACACACGCAGAGGGGCTCGCAGGCGAGAGCTTCGAGGATGCGGTGCCGGGTCGGGTCCGCCATCGCGCCGTGGACGTCGCAGGCGGCCTTTCGCCTGGGCCCGCCCGAGATGGCCGCGGCGACCCTGGCCGATGTTCGACTGTCGACCGATGGGGTCTCGCAGATCGGATCGGCGTCTGAGATGTCTGAGTATATGCTCATGCGTTCACTGTATTCTCAGCGACCGCACGAGTCAATCGGGCAGGGAACAACCCCCTTGCCTCAGCACGCTCCGCGGGCGAGCAACACTGCCGGGATCGTTCGCACGAGCAGGGAGAGGTCCAGTCTCACAGACCAGTTGTCGACGTAGTAGGTGTCCAGTCGGACCATCTCTCTGAACGTGAGGTTCGACCTTCCGGACACCTGCCAGAGGCCTGTCATCCCCGGAGGCACGTCGAGCCGGTGCCAGTCGTCCTTCGAGTACTGGGTCGTCTCGTTCTTCAACGGAGGGCGCGGTCCCACCAGGCTCATCTCGCCCTTCATCACGTTGATGAGCTGCGGGAACTCGTCTATGGAGTACTTCCGCAGCTTCTTTCCCACAGCCGTCAGCCGAGGATCCTCGCGGATCTTGAACAGCGGCCCGTCCGCCTCATTGGCCGCGCCCAGATCCTTCAAGCGCCGCTCCGCCCCATCGACCATCGTGCGGAACTTGTAGATGAGGAAGGGCCTGCCGTTCCTGCCGACCCTCTCCTGAGTGAACAACACGGGGCCCTCGCTGTTCGCCTTGATCATCGCGGCGACGACGATCCAAAGCGGCAGCCCGATGACGATGATGGCTCCGCCGACGATCAGGTCGAACACCCGCTTGGTGACCAGGCTCACCGGGGACAGCGCGACGCCCGACAGAGACAGCAGCGGCACACCGCTGACAGCACGGACCCCCACCCTGCTCCTCATCACTCCCGAGAGCCCCGAGGAGATGTGAACGCCCACGTCCATGCCGTGCAGATCGCGGATCATCCGCTGCTGGATCTCGTAGTCGAAGGCGGAGGCGACGATCACCACGGTGTCGATAGCCCTCTCAACGACCACGTTGACCAGGTCCGACGCCGCTCCCAGAACGGGCACCGCCGGTTCGCAGTAGTCGAATGACAGCTTGTCCTTGAGTGACGACGACAGGGTGCCCACGGGCACCAGACCACAGTCCGGGTTGGACGCCATGATGCGGGTGATCTCGGCGGCCTCCAGGTTCGATCCCACGATCAGTGTGGGCCTCCGCAGCCAGCCGCTACGCCGCATCTGCCGGGCGCCGACCGTGCGCAGGAGGAAGCGCCCGCACATCACCAGCGCCGCTCCGATCACCCAGACCAGCACCACCCACTCCCGCGAGAGTGCCGGACTGTTCTCAAGGAAGCTGACCACGACCACGGCGGACACTCCCACGCCGAGAGCCTGAGCGACGCGGCTGAACTCGCCCGAGCCCCATCCCAGGTTCTCGAGAGTGTAGAGCCTCTGCGAGAACATGAACGCGAGCAGGCAACAGACCATCGCGATGGCCACTGGCGCGTTCTGCGGACTGAGGGCCGACTCCCCCGACACGACCCCCCGGGGCCCGCCGAAACCGAGCAGCGACGGCGCGGCCGTGGCAGCCAGGAGCATCGCCGCATCCGATGCCAACAGAACCAGGCCCACGCGGCGTCGGCGAACCCCGCGAGATGCGAAGCCTCCGAGTGCGTCCATGCCGAGGCCACGCGTCAGCAAGCGATCCCAAGTCACAGCATCCTGTGAGGTCAAGCCGTGCGTGGCCATCTCAACCGCCCCTCCCTTCGCGGACCGCCGCCCCTTCCGTCATTGGCGGATAGCGGACCGCTGGCCGTATGGATGTGACTGATGCGAGACGGCACCCCCAAGTGCCGAGACGACTGCCCTTCAGGTGATGCTCGTCGCCCGCGCTGACGACGTTGCCCTCGATCTCTTGCGCAGCTCCAGATAGAGGCCGGCCTTCTCGGCCAGGCCTCTGCTCCTCTGACAGGTCAGGACACAGTTCCTGCGACAGTCCCGGATCTCACGCCTGGCCGACCGGGTTTGCGGGCTGTTCCATATCGATTCCGCGGTCTCGCCGGTCACGTTTCCCAGCTCCTTCGTCCCTCTGATCACGTCACAGAGAGCCGGCACGCCTCCGTCCGGCGCGATGCTCAGGTTCGAGCTGCCTACTCGGCATACCCCTTCCGACGTGGCTCTCGGATCCGTGAGGTACCTCGCGATGCTGCGGAGGTGATCAGTCGAGTTCAGGATCGGCGCGCCCTTCTCCTTCAGCGCGATGAGATGCTCGAACACCTCGGAGACGTTGTCGGGGTCGCGCGGCCAGAGGTCGTTGTTCTCCCGCCAGCCGTGGACGGCGACGGGCCCGAACGGTGCGACCAGGCCCTGCAGTAGCACTCCTGCGATGCCACGCTGGGCCGCGAAATCCACCAGACCGGCAAGGCCGTCCAAAGTGGGCGCCATGGCTATGGGCTTGAGCACGATGGCCAGGTCCGCACGTTGGGCCGTCTTTGCCTCCAAGAGCATGTCGATCGCCGCCACCGCGCTCTCCGTGGCTCCCTTGTGACCCCTCAGGCGATCGTTGACCGCCGGGTCGAGGGAGTCGAGCGAGATGTTGACGTTGAAGAGACCCGCCGCGACGAGTGCCCTTGCCTTCGGCTCGTCGAGAAGCGATCCGTTCGTGACCATCCCGGCCGCCAGTCCGGACCGCGACGCCCTTCCGAGGATGTCGACCAGGTCGTCGCGCAGGAGCGGCTCCCCGCCCGATATGTTCAGCTTCGTGCCGGGGCCAGGCCACCGTCCCAAGTCGTCCAGGACCCGGAACCATCCCTCGGTCGACAACTCCGGTTCCGCCGGCGACTTCCAGATGTTGCACATGCGGCAGTGGTAGTTGCACCTTGTGGTCACGACGATGGTGACCTGGGAGGGCCGAGTTATGTCGAGCCCCGTGCGTATGTAGGTCGACTCCCGGATGTGGTCCAGCACCTGCTTGGTCTCGAACATCTGCCTCGGTTCCCCCTCCTTGAACGTCAGGCTTGACGCCGCATGCGCGCGCGCACGCGGGTTCGCGCGGACGCGGGGTTGCTGACTCGTTGCGCAACGGCCCGCCGGTAGCACCCGACGGTCTCCGCGGCCACCCTGCCCCAGTCGTAGTCGTGGATCGCCTGCTCGCGAAGCGCATCCGACGCGAATCGCAGGCGCGGAAGATCCACCATGCACCCCTCCAGGGCGACGGACAAAGACCGCGTGTCCCCCGCGACGAAGTACGTCCCCTTGCGTCCCAGCACCTCGACGTTGGGAGGGATGTCGCTGGCGAGTACCGGAACGCCATAGGCGAGCGCCTCCAGCAACACGATCGGGAGACCCTCAAGATCCGAAGGCAGAACGAAGAGCGCCGCGTGTCTGAACAGCGCCGCCAGCCGCGCTCCGTACTGATAGCCCGTGAAGATCACATCCTGCCCGGTCGACTCCTTCAGGCTCTGTACGTAGTCCTCGGAGTTGCTCGTGTCGCCCGCGATCACGAGCGGCAACCCGGACTTGACCGCGGCGTGCGCGGCGATGAGGTAGTGCGCGCCCTTTTCGGGAACCAGGCGACCGGCGAACAGCAGGTAGCCGCCCTCTCGGAGCCCGAACTCGTCGAGCACCCCGGTGTCGTCACCCTGCTCGATGCTCACTCCGTTGGGCTCGTACTCGACCTGGCGACCCGTCCTGGCGCGGTAGTCGGCGGCCAGAGTCTCGGATACGCAGATGGTCAGCTGCGGCACTCGAAGGGCCATCCACTCGGAGACGTGCAGGATCGCGGCAGCGCCTCGACCCCACTTCTGTCGCCTCCAGTCCTGCCCATGGATCGTCGCCACTACTGGGGTGCGAAGTCGAGCGATGGGGCTTGCCAGACAGGGACCGATACCGTGGTAGTGCACCACGTCGTACCTGCCGGACAGACACACGGCAGACGCGATGAGACTGTGCACGATCGCGTCCAGATGCTTGGTCCCGATCGTCGGCAGGCTGCGAAGACGCATACCCCTGTGAGTGTGCTGACCGGGATCGGTGTAGTTCGGGCGGGTGAACACCGTCACATCGTGACCGAGAGCGGCCAGCCGTGCTCCCAGTTCCTCGACGTGCCGCTCGATCCCCCCGTGGGTCGCCGGTACGCCCTTCTGACCGATCATCGCGATCCTCATGACGGAGCCCCCTCTGTACGACATGCGCCTCGCCCCGTCTAGCGCACCGCGTCGCGATCACTCCGTCTACGTACCCCGGCGTCGGAGGCGCCCGCTGTGACGCAGAACACAATCGACGAACGGCGGACGCAGGCGGCCATGAGCCTGCCGAGATACGCGAGGAGGGTCGAGCGGCTAGACGGAAACGGCTCCGGCGGCCCGGTAGGCTGCGAGAACGCCTTCCGTATGGACCTCGGGAGAGAAGCGCGAGGAGACGGTCTCGACCGCGGCCGCACCCAAGCGCGACGCCAGCGCGGAGTCAGCCTCCAGGTGCCGCATCGTCTGCGCCAGAGCCTCCACGTCACCCGGGCGCACGAGGATTCCGTCAACGCCGTCCGTGATCTGCTCCGGGATCCCGCCGATGTCCGAGGCGATGACGGCGACACCCACCGCCATAGACTCGAGCACCGCCATGGGAGCGTTCTCGAGGCACAGGGAGGGCACCACCACGGCACGCGACCCGCGCACCAGCGCAGCGACGCCGCGGGCACTCAGGTGTCCCGGGAATGCCGCTTCAGGGAAGGCGTCGACGAGGGCCTGCCCGCGTGGGCCTTCTCCCGCTACGGTCACTTGCACCCCGGCCAGTCGCGCCGCGGCGAGGGCGACAGCTATCCCCTTCTCGTGCGAGAGTCGACCGATGACTACGAATCCCTCGCCGGGCAGCGCTCTCTCGCCGCGAGGCACCCCGTTTCGAACCACGTCGCAGGGGGCAGTCCACCCCGCCTCCTTCATCCTGTCCGCCAGGAACTGGCTCGGGCTGATGAAGCGGGCGACACCGCGGTCGTATGCCCGGCTCGCGCGCTGCCACGAAGTCTCGGCGGCCGACAGGGCGCTGGCCGCGAGGCTTCCCCTCACGCACTTCCCGGCAACGGCCGCTCCGTACCAGAGGTTCCCGCATCGACGAGGTTCGCACGCTTCCGTCCCGGCGAACAGCAACACGTCGGCGGGGCAGATGTGATGGTAGTCGTGCAAGGTCTGGACGACGGGCACGCCGTGCCGAGCCGCCGCGGTGAGAATGGACGGGGACAGCTGACGATGGATCCCGTGGACGTGCACGACATCCGGACGGAACGCTGAGAGCAGGCGATTAAAGGACCTCCTTGCCGGTCCGTTGGAGAACATGCGGGAGGCCGCCCTGACCTTGTCAGCGGCACCGAGCCCGGCACCCCCCAACTCGAGGTACGGGGAGAAGTAGTCCGCCCACGCGGACGGCTCGTTCTTCGGATGCGCCGAGGCGAAGTGAGCGACTTCGTGCCCGGCTTCTTCCAGCCACTCGATCTCGTCGAACATCACCCGCTCGAGACCGCCGCGGCGGTACCAGAACTTATTCGCTACGAGTATGCGCATGGACCGCACGGACGGCCGGCAGTGAGCCCGTCAGCTTCGCCCTGGCCACCCACGTCGCGGGAACGCGGAAGTTCGCCTTCATCGCAGGAGATACCGATCCGATCATCCAGCAGTCGGACCCGCATGATCGGACGCGCTTCCTGACGCTCTCGGCTTCATCGCTGTGCCAGATCTCGTCGAAACTGGACGACTTCAGCGAGCCCATGGGAGCTTCCATCGCGTTGCACGGCATGACCGAGCCGAAGGGGTCGACGAAGAATATGTCGCTTCCCATGCGGCACGGGAGGAGCCGTTGCCCTCCTCGAACGTAGTTCGCCAGCCCTGCGTTGAACCAGGCCCGGAACCAGTTCTTCGGGCGGCGCGTCCTGAGGAGTCGCAGAGCCAGCTCCTCGAGGGTGGCAGCGGCGCCATCCTTGTCCTCTATCACGTTGTCGAACTTGTGGAAGTAGTAGGAATTGTGGACCGCGGCGGTCGCGAACTCGAAGCCCATCGAGTCCGCCAGCTCGTAGAGCTCCAGGATGTCGTCCGCGTTCCGGTCGGACATGGTCGTTCCGAATCCGATGTCCTTCACGCCCATGGCCTTGAGGCGAAGCAGGGTGCGTAGCCCGTGGTCGAACCCGTTGGTGATGCCGCGGAGATCGTCGTTGGCCGCCGGCAGTCCTTCCAGGCTGACGCGGAAGCCCAGATCCGGAAAACGCTCCGCGAGGGCGACTATGCGGTCGGTGAAGTAGCCGTTCGTGGAGATCACGACTCTATCGGCACGCGACCGGACGACAGAGACGATCTCGGCCAGGTCGGACCGCAGGAATGGCTCGCCGCCCGTGACGTTGGCGAACCCGAGGTGCGGTAGGGTCTCCAAGTCGCGCGGGGTGATCTCCTCCTCGGGACGAGTGGGATACTGCCACGTGTTGCACATGTGGCAGTGCGCGTTGCAGCGGTAGGTGACGGCTATGAGGCCTTCCACCCTCACACCAGCTGTCTGATCGCACTGGGGCGGTGGAGACGACTCGAAATGCCGGTCGTTCTCAAGGACATCATCGACCCTCCCGTACTGCCCGATGCAGACGATCCGCGACCGAACTCCCATGAGCGCGGCGGTATCGCGCACTGGACTCCCACGCTTCGCGCAGTATCGGCTCGTATCGGTCCACCATGCGATCGTTGGTCAGCTCCCGCTGCACGAACGCGCGTGCGCGCATACCCATGCGAGCACGGACGTCCGGCTCGTCGTACAAGGAGCGCAAGGCTGTCGCCATCCCTGCCACGTCCCCCTGCTCGATGAGGAATCCGGAGACCCCGGGCTGGAATGTCTCGCCGACTCCCCCGACCATCATGCCCACCACTGGCGTCCCGCAGGATTGAGCTTCCAGGAAGCACAGAGGGAAGGTCTCGACGGCGTCGCTGGTCAGAACCACCGCATCGCATGCCGAGTAGACGGCGCTCAGGTCGGAACGGGGACCCACTACGCGAAGCCTGTCGCCGGCCGGCGACGCGGCGAACAATGCCTTGTTCTTCTCCGAGTCCGGTCCCCAGCCGACCGCGCATGCGGCAACGTCCATCCCGGCCTCGCGCATGCGCTCGACGATCGGGACCAGGCGGTCTTGCCTCTTCTCGCGCCGATGACTCGCGACCAGTCCGATCAGGAAGGTCTTCCGCTGTATGCCACATTCCGACCTGAACGCAGCCGCGCCAAGAGGATCTGGATGAAAGCGGGAAACATCCACGCCGTTGTGGACAACGACTATCGAATCCGCCCTGTGACCGGCCGCGACGAGGCTCCTCGCCTGGGCATTGGCGCAGGCGACCACGGCGTGAGTGAATGGCGCCAGCAGCCGGTTGGTCCAGTACTCCTTGGCCGGGATGGCACAGTCCGACGAGTGCTCGGCAACGACGATGCCTGTCCCACGCCGGATGCCTGCCAGTCGAGCCCAGAGGCTGGCATTGAAGTTCTCCGCCACGACGACGTCGGGATCGTACCTCTTCACCAGTCCGGTCAGATCCGTCAACACCCGGACGTCGTACCGGCCCTGCCTGCCCAATGACCAAAGCGGGACTCCGTGGGACTCGAGCTGGTCACGATGCAGATAGCCGACCTTGTTGGCCACGATCGCAACCTCGTGCCCGCGGGTCGCCAAACCGACAGCGAGGTCCGCGACCTGGCGTTCCAGACCGCCGCCGGGATTGCTCTCGTCCGTCCCGCGCCCGTACGTGCTCACGTCGAAGAGTACTCTCACGTGCCGACCTCCCAGACGTCTACTCCGCCGATGACTTCGCGACGTCGCCATCCGGGACACGCCGCAGCCAGACCTCGCGCCACATGTGGTGGCAAGACGCCTCACAGCCTTCGTGCGCCGTGCCGTCACACGTCGTTCCTTCCAGCAGCACGGTGTTCTTGATGCTTCGCATGGTCCCGGTAGCCTCGACCATCAGCCGATCCATCCGCTTGAGAACACGGAAGCGCCTGCCCGGGAAGTTCCACATCTCCAACATGAAGAAGAGACCGCGGTTCATTCCGCGGCTGTCCAGGGTCTCGCGGATCTCGTCCGCGGACTTGACCTCGACCAGCTCGCCGGCCCGCAGCCCCAGGACCTCGTCGTCGCGACGGACCTTCCATAGTGCGACGTCCGACTCCAGAGGTGGCAGCGGCTCGACAACGTGCAGCTTCTCGCCGACCTTGCGAACGGTGCCGCCCAGTCCGTGGTTCTCGAGCGAATCACGCAGCCGCCGCGCGGCCGCCCCGGAACGCGAGCCCTTCGCCAGTTCGTGGTAAGCACATCCGGCGCTACCGGTCTTGGCGGTACTACTCTTCGGTGCAGGTGACATCGCCATTCCAGATTACCCCCAAGCATTCGTGCCGTCGCGCGTCGCGCGGCCGAGCAGATGTCTCGGGATGGAATGTACCCTTCCGACTCCCCGAACCACGCGTCTGCGCCGCCCGACCGGCTCGGGTGTCGAGACCGCCGCCGCGGACTCAGTCCGCCGATCGCAGACGAGTCCGTTCGCTCTATTCACGTCGACCCCAACGGAGGGCCGTGGCTGAAGAGTCGCATTGGGGAATAGTCTTGGCCGAGGTTCCCTTGGGGGGACATCGGTTCTTGTCAGTCATCGCGGCGAACCGGAGATGCAGTGGCCAGGACCGTTTGCATAGCCTTCGGGTTGGGATGTACTCGCGCCAAGGTCGACACGGCGCAGCTCTTCGAGTACTTCAAGCTGAACGGCTGGACCGCGACAGGCTCGCTGGAGACGGCCGACCTGGTGGTCGTGAACTCATGCGGTTTCGACTCCGCTTGGGAAGACACGAGCTTCCGTCTGCTGAGGTCAGCCGACCGGCGGCGGGCGGCGGGCTCGAAGCTCGTCATAACGGGGTGTCTCGCCGCCATCCACGGAGAGAGACTGCGACGCACGTTCGACGCCGCAGTGGTGCCCCCTCTCGAGAAGGGACTCCTGGATCGGGAAGTCGGCGCGATCATCCCCCTTGCGGCCGTGCCTGACCCGAACAGGATCGATTCCGACATCGCCCGCGCCACAGCGTGTTTCGACGGGCGCGAACGATTCGGACGTCTCGGGGGGTTCCTGGTGAACTCAGGTCTCCGGGATACCCTTGTGCGAGTGGGCTGGAAGAGGCCCCAGGAGGACCTGGGCACGGGCCGGGATTCCTACACCGTCAGGGTCGCGTGGGGCTGCCGCGGCGAGTGCACATACTGCACGATACCCTCCGCTTGCAGTGGTGAGCTACGCTCCAAGCCGCTCGATGCCGTCAGAGCGGAGTTCGAGGCCGGCCTCGCGCGAGGGCATACGGACATCAAACTCCTGGCCCCCGACCTGGGGGCCTGGGGACAGGACTTGAACTCCAGCATCGTCGACCTCCTCCGAGTCCTGTTGGAGCGGGGCGACGGATTCCAGCTGTCGCTGGTGGACTTCAACGCCCGATGGGTCGTCAAGCACCGGGATGACCTGGTGGAGATCCTATCGCGGGACGGGCAGAAGATCCGGGAGTTGGCCATGCCGGTCCAGTCCGGAAGTGACAGGATCCTGAGGCGCATGGGACGCGGACACACCGCCGCCGAAGCAAGCCAGGCGTTCGCCGCGCTCAGAGCAGCTACAGCGCCGGGGACCGTACTTGCCACGCATGCCATGATCGGTTTCCCCGGTGAGACAGAAGAGGACTTCCAGTCCACGCTCGAGCTGCTGAGGACCGCTCGATTCGACAGGGTCGACGTGTTCGAGTACAGCGACAGGCCGGGGACGCTGGCGTCCACCATGCCGGACAAGGTCGGCGCCGGCGCCATCAGGTCGCGCAGTCGTCGGCTTCGCCAGGAATTCGGCGGCGGGATGGCTGGCGTGGAGTATGCCGTGCGATGCTTCCTCACGCCGGCCAGGGTCTAGCCTCGCCGGATCGGGCATCAGGCCCGGCGGAGCCATTCCTCTCGCCACATGTGCGGACAACAGGCGTCGCAGCCTTGGTGCGCGGAACCGTCGCAGGTCGTGTCCTCCAGGAGCACGGTGTTGTTCATCGCCTTCATTGCGCCGGTACCCTCGACATGAAGGCGAGTCAGGCGTTTGCGCACCCGGAGTCTCGCGCCCTCGAACTTGCGCATCTCCTGCATGTAGTAGAGTCCGCCGGTCATGCCGCGAGCATCCAAAGTACCCTCGATCTCCGACCCGGACTTCACCTCGACCCACTCGCCAGGCTGCAGACCAAGAACCTCCCGGCCGTCGCCGCCGGCTTGAGCGTTGACCCGCGTGGCGGGCATCCGAGCGTCCGTCGACATACTTTGCATCATGCCGAGCACCTCCTACGGGTAGCCATGGTTTGGACCTCTAGCGGGTCTGGAGCGCCTCTCGGACCTTCCGCACTCCCGACTCCGGCAACACGCTCTTGACCATCTCCTCGGTCCGCCTGGCGAGCGTGTCCTTGGCATGCAGGAGACGTCCCGCGGCGGTGCCGCCATAGAAGACAAGCGTTCGAGGCACGCTCCTGTCCGTGGCTCCAAGCTGGTACTTGTAGCGCTGATCCCCACGAAGGAACTCGAACCGGGAGCGCCCCTCGGCGATGGCCTTCTCGATCGCCATGCTGAACAGAAGGATGCCCACCCGCAGGTCCTCCCACTTCTGATCGAAGGCGGTCTCGTAGGCGAAGACCACGTCCTGGTAGACGAACTGGCACACGTACGCTATCCGCTCGCCCTCGATGGTCAGGAATGCGAGTCGGAGCCAGCCGTTCTCCAAGAAAGCGCCGAACACCTCGCGGTGGAACTGCTGGTAGCCCGCCGTCGACCTGAAGCGCCTGAAGCCCTTCTGGTGCATCCTGTCGACGCGCAACCTCACCATGTCGGCGAGCGCCTGATCAAGGTCCGCGTCGTCCTGGATGACCTCCATCGCCACCCGGCCGACCTCCTCGGCGGCTTGTCTGGACTTGCGCACCATCGAGCGCGCGCGCTTCGACAATCCGCTCAGATACGAGTCCCAATCCGCCGGCAGAGCCATCCGTGGACATCCCCAGTCGTCGTCGATGACCTCCGGCGCCGCCAGCCCCGCCTCGGATGCGGCCGCCCGCAGGTAGGACTCGAACGAGGAATCCGCGGACATGTCGGCCAACTCGACCGCTCCCCACTCGCTTCCTCGAACCGCGAGATGATCCAGCACCGCCGCGAACACATCGCGCTCTGTCCCGACCTCCGCCAGACATCCCAGCCACTCGGAACCCACTGGGTCGGTACCGAGGTAGCGCAGACGCCGGGGCGCCAGCGGCCCCACAGCGTGCGAGTAGGCCGGCAGAGCACCGACGAGACGTCCGTCCTCGTCCTGGCAGAGAAGGACATGGAGCCGATGCCCGCGACCGTAGGCGCGCCACCACGAGTTCAGCCACTCGTGTGTCATGAAGATGGAATCGTCGGACGAGCGGCCAAGCAAGCCATTCCAGGCCTCGCCCATGGTCGCGAAGACCTCAGGGTCCTCCAGTACAGTCAACTTGACGACACTCCCGCTATCGCCGACGTGTCGCTGACTCATGAAACGGCCCTCACGCTTACCAACGACGACTCCGCCGGCGCCGACCGCGCCGGGCCGAGAAGCAGGCGCTTCAGATACGCACCCACGCCGCTCGCCTGAACGATCACCTCGTTGGCGGAAGCGTCGTCGCTCAGACACAGGCGCTTGAGCCTGTACAGGTCCGAGTCGGCGCCGTTGAACCCGATCTCCGTCGTCAGCGCGCACCGATAGCCGGCCTGCATGACGTACTCGATCTCGCGTTCCGAGTAGCTCCCGTTGGGATAGGCGAACGCGTAGACGTCAAGCCCAAGGTCCTGCTCCAGCGCCTGCCTGCAGTCTCTGATCTCGGAAAGCGCGCGCTCGGCGGGAACCTGCGTGAGGATCGGATGGGAGACCGTATGCGCCTGGAAGTCGACGAACGGCCGCATCTCGTCCACCTCGGCGAGCGAGAGCGTGCATCTTTCGGGATACGAAGCGGACTCGTCGTATCCGAATTTGGACAGCGCACCCAGGCGTTCCTCATGGGACAGAGTCTTGAGGCGACGGATCTCGTCCTCGGACCCGGCTGCCAGCCACCAGTACATGCGCTGCGTGCCGACCATGCCGGCACAGAGGAACATCGTGGGTGTCACGGAGTACTTGCGCAGGACATCGAGCAGTTCGCGATGGATCCTCAGCCCATCGTCGAGAGTCACTACCAGGGACTTCGGAGGCAGTCCATCGAGCCGCCCGGAAAGTCGGGCATCTACGTACTCGCGGAGCGGCAGGAAGTTGTATCGTTTCGAGAGTTTCGAGAGGTGCATGTCGAGCGTCTCGGGACGGACGTCGTGGTATATGACGACGGTGACCCGGTCGCGCTGCAGGAGCTCCCGGACGAGCACGGGGACACCGCTCCATCTGAGCACGGCGAATCCCAGCTGCCTGGCCGCGGTCGACATCTATCCCCCATGGTTCCGAGTAGCCATCCGTAGACTACTTGCCCTAAGGCGCGCCCAGATATGCGGCTCCACGCGGACGGCACTCGCGTTCGGTCCCGGCGACCTGAACGGGCGCAAGACGAAGGCAGAGCACGCTGTCAGTGCTCTGCCTTCTCGTGTTTCTTATGGGGCGCGCCGGCATCGCGGCACCAGGAATCTCCTAGCGAACGCGCACCGATCGGCTGCGTGAGATCGACGCGAGCAGTCTCGTCGTTCCCGCAAAGCGCGCCCGGAACCCGTATGTTCCGCGAGACCTGGGCGTGAACCGGAAAGACCATCTTCCCCCGCTCGCGGACGCGGCATATACGCGACGCGCCGACGAGTACGACCAGAGCGCGCTTCCGGGCCTCCGGACGTAGACCGCCACCGAGTCCCCGACCCTAGCATTCGAGAGTACTCCGGAGATCATGACGGGGGTGCGCCGACTGACCTGCGTGCGACTGACTCGCAGAGTGATGTAGCTCAGGCGCCGGCGATGACGGCGCTTCGTGGGCGCGGGGGTCGCAGTCGGTGTGGGAGTGGGCGTGGCCGTCGCCGCGGGGGTAGGAGTCGGCGTGGGCGTGGCAGCCGGCGCGGAGGTCGGCGTGGGCGCAGGTGTCGGCGCGGGTGTGGGCGCAGGTGTCGGGGCCGGTGTCGGCGCGGGGGTCGGCGCGGGTGTGGGCGCGGGTGTGGGCGCGGGTGTGGGCGCGGGTGTGGGCGCGGGGGTGGGCGCGGGTGTGGGCGCGGGGGTCGGCGCCGGGGTGGGCGCAGGCGTTGGGGCAGGTGTCGGGACAGGCGTGGGCGCAGGCGTTGGGGCAGGTGTCGGCGCGGGGGTCGGCGCAGGGGTGGGCGCAGGTGTCGGCGCGGGTGTGGGCGCGGGTCCCGTGGGATTGATCAGGGAGCCACTCTCCGTCTTCGTGGAAGGAGAATCGACCTGGATGGTCGTCGCGCCGCCCGAGGTGTAGAAGGCGTCGTTGGCGAACGCGATGTTGTAGGAGTACTCGGCCGGCGTCAGCCAGTCCTGGCCCAGGTGGACGAGCGGCGAACCGCTGGACTTGAAGGAGTTGTTGCGGAAGGTGTCGGCGTAGCTGCTGGAGACCCACATGGCCTTCCGGCCGCTGAGGGACTCGAAGGCGTTGCCGTCAAAGACGCTGTTGCCGGAGTTGGCGACGATGACGGCGTCGCTCGCGCGACACTTGAACGTGTTGCCCGTGACGGTGAGGTCGTAGCCTTTGAAGGTCACGCCGCTGTTGGGAGATCCCGAACCGTCACATACGTTGTTGGTGAATGTGTTGTAGGTGTGCTGGTCGTACTTCTGGTCCATGGGGCCCCACTGGCCGATCATCGCGCCGATCGTGGTGCCGGAGAACTTGTTGGATGAGACCGTCATGTGGTGCGAGGTCGCGATCTCCAGTCCGGCGCTGCCGCCGGCCGGCTTCGTGAGACCGGCGCCGCGGATAGTGTTGCCCGACACGGTCGAGTAGCCGCCAGCCCACTCGTCCCTCGCGTCCTGCCAAAGCTCCGATGCGTAGGAGATACAGGTGTCGTCGGAGGGGCCGAAGTCGTTGCCGATCAGGTTGACGTTGTAGAAGCCGCGTGAGGTCGATGAGCTCCCCTTCAGGGAGTAGACCTCCACGTTCATTCGGGTGGAGCCCTGGAAGTGGCTGTTGCGGACCTCGATGTTGTAGTCGTTGTTGGCAGAGGTCGCCCCGGACTCGATCTTGAGCGAGTTGACCTGATGCGTGGACCTCTCGAAGGTGCAGTCGTCGAACAGCACGTCGTGGACGAGCACCTGCCAGCCGCCGAACCACACCGTGCCGCGGTCGGCGACGTTGGAGCCGCCCGTGAACGTGCACCGGCGAAGGACGACGTTGGCGGCCACACCGGGATCGGGGGCGGTGAAGGATGCGCCCTCGATGCCCATCTTGAGGTCGGTGAAGTTCATGTTCGAGGCCATCGTGACGGCGCCCTTGACCCACGAGGTGGGACCGTCTCCGGCGAGGCTCTTGCCCGTTTGGCAGATTATGTTTGCCAGGTAGGTGCCGGCGGGAAGGTAGACGGTATCACCGACGGCGGCGGCGGCGAGTGCTGACTGGATGGCGGCGGTGTCGTTGGTGACACCATCGCCCTTGGCGCCGAATGACTTCACGGAGATGGTGGTGGCTGCGCTGGCGATACCGGACGGCATCATGGATACCACCAGCAGAGTGGCAACGAAGAGGCGCAACGCCAGTCGAGCGATCACGTTCGGCGTCCGCGGTGACGGAACACGTTTCCGACCACACCGTTCCTTCTGCGACTGGGAGATATCTGGACTGTAGCACGATGTATCGAAATTCATTATAGAGACTCCTTGCGTTGCCTATGCTGTCCTTCGGACTATCGACAGGGCCAAGGGGACCCTTGATGCCTGCCGCGACAGGCGGGTGAGGGATGGCGTGGCCGGGGCAATAATCCGGTCAAGCGCGCGGGTGCGATCCATTTGCGGTGTCTGACCGTCGGTTGACGGTCCCAAGTGAAGGCGCGACCTGAACAGGCGCGTCACTGCCGTATGGTGCAATCACGGTGCCAGAAAGCGCCGCGGTCGCGGAGGAATCGTCCGGCCGTCTGCTGGGCCAGTCCGGCGGTCTGAGCATCTGACGAGTTGAACCGAGGCGCGGACGAACGGCGCGCAGCGTCAGACGTCGATGCTGAGACCGCCGTTCACTGTTTCGTCGCGGGAAGCGGCGCGGTCCGGGGCTCTCCTAGAAGGCGTCGGCGACAGTGGCCGCCGGGAAGTCACGCCCTGGTGACGGGTCTCCTGAACGGACGACCCCGAAGATCTCGAGCAGCGCCACCGGATAGTCGGGATGGTCGAGTAGCCTTTCGGCGCCGGCATTCTCAATGCCGAGAGCCAGGGCGAGCCCGGGGTTCGCGAGTGCCCATCCTCTCGCCTCCGCTGGTGCCTGCCAGCTTCCGGACTCGGCGAGCAATACCTCGTCACCGGAATACAGCAGCCCATCGACTATCACGACCAGGGCGCGTCCACTGTCTTGCGTGGCGATGACTACCAGATACCACGGATGACATCCGATCGTCGGTGTCGGGATCAGCGCGGGCGTGGGTGTCTCTGTGGGGGTCGGGGCGGGAACCGGCGCCAACGTCGGGGCGGGCGCGGGTGCCAGCGTGGGCGCAGGTGTGGGCGCGGGTGTGGGCGCCGGTGTCGGCGTCACCGTGGGCGTGGCAGCCGGCGCGGAGGTCGGAGTGGGCGCAGGTGTCGGCGCGGGTGTGGGCGCAGGTGTCGGCGCGGGTGTGGGCGCAGGTGTCGGGGCCGGTGTCGGCGCCGGGGTGGGCGCGGGTGTGGGCGCGGGGGTCGGCGCAGGTGTCGGCGCCGGAGTCGGAGCAGGTGTCGGCGCCGGAGTCGGAGCAGGTGTCGGCGCGGGCGTCGGCGCGGGCGTCGGCGCGGGCGTCGGCGCAGGGGTGGGCGCAGGTGTCGGCGCGGGCGTCGGCGCAGGGGTGGGCGCAGGTGTCGGCGCAGGTGTGGGCGCGGGGCCCGTGGGATTGATCAGGGAGCCACTCTCCGTCTTCGTGGAAGGAGAATCGACCTGGATGGTCGTCGCGCCGCCCGAGGTGTAGAAGGCGTCGTTGGCGAACGCGATGTTGTAGGAGTACTCGGCCGGCGTCAGCCAGTCCTGGCCCAGGTGGACGAGCGGCGAACCGCTGGACTTGAAGGAGTTGTTGCGGAAGGTGTCGGCGTAGCTGCTGGAGACCCACATGGCCTTCCGGCCGCTGAGGGACTCGAAGGCGTTGCCGTCAAAGACGCTGTTGCCGGAGTTGGCGACGATGACGGCGTCGCTCGCGCGACACTTGAACGTGTTGCCCGTGACGGTGAGGTCGTAGCCTTTGAAGGTCACGCCGCTGTTGGGAGATCCCGAACCGTCACATACGTTGTTGGTGAATGTGTTGTAGGTGTGCTGGTCGTACTTCTGGTCCATGGGGCCCCACTGGCCGATCATCGCGCCGATCGTGGTGCCGGAGAACTTGTTGGATGAGACCGTCATGTGGTGCGAGGTCGCGATCTCCAGTCCGGCGCTGCCGCCGGCCGGCTTCGTGAGACCGGCGCCGCGGATAGTGTTGCCCGACACGGTCGAGTAGCCGCCCGCCCACTCGTCCCTCGCGTCCTGCCAAAGCTCCGATGCGTAGGAGATACAGGTGTCGTCGGAGGGGCCGAAGTCGTTGCCGATCAGGTTGACGTTGTAGAAGCCGCGTGAGGTCGATGAGCTCCCCTTCAGGGAGTAGACCTCCACGTTCATTCGGGTGGAGCCCTGGAAGTGGCTGTTGCGGACCTCGATGTTGTAGTCGTTGTTGGCAGAGGTCGCCCCGGACTCGATCTTGAGCGAGTTGACCTGATGCGTGGACCTCTCGAAGGTGCAGTCGTCGAACAGCACGTCGTGGACGAGCACCTGCCAGCCGCCGAACCACACCGTGCCGCGGTCGGCGACGTTGGAGCCGCCCGTGAACGTGCACCGGCGAAGGACGACGTTGGCGGCCACACCGGGATCGGGGGCGGTGAAGGATGCGCCCTCGATGCCCATCTTGAGGTCGGTGAAGTTCATGTTCGAGGCCATCGTGACGGCGCCCTTGACCCACGAGGTGGGACCGTCTCCGGCGAGGCTCTTGCCCGTTTGGCAGATTATGTTTGCCAGGTAGGTGCCGGCGGGAAGGTAGACGGTATCACCGACGGCGGCGGCGTTGAGTGCTGACTGGATGGCGGCGGTGTCGTTGGTGACACCATCGCCCTTGGCGCCGAATGACTTCACGGAGATGGTGGTGGCTGCGCTGGCGATACCGGACGGCATCATGGATACCACCAGCAGAGTGGCAACGAAGAGGCGCAACGCCAGTCGAGCGATCACGTTCGGCGTCCGCGGTGACGGAACACGTTTCCGACCACACCGTTCCTTCTGCGACTGGGAGATATCTGGACTGTAGCACGATGTATCGAAATTCATTATAGAGACTCCTTGCGTTGCCTATGCTTCTGCTCAGGACTGTTTACCAGGGCAATGGACCCCTTGATGCCTGCCATGACAAGCGGGCGAGACAGAGAATGGTCGGAGCGGTGTCGCCGTCGAGCGCACTCGTAGAACCGGATCGAGATGTCTGACCGTCAGTCGACGGCCCAAGGTGGAGGCGGGACCTGAAGAGGCGCACCGCTGCCGCATCGTGCAACCGCGGTGCCAGAGGGCGACTTTTCGCAGGGAATCAGACCTCCAGCATCGACGAACGGCGCGTGGCTGGGATGGCGAGACCCCGTCCGCTGCGACGCTTGCGCCACTGGAAAGGGCTTGGTCGGGAGCGCCGCTAGGAAGAGTCGGCGGCAGACGCCGCCGCGAAGTCACGCCCCTGCGACACGGCCCCCGAGCACACGGTCTCGAAGAACTCGCGCAGAAGCGCCGAGTAGTTGGAGTAGCCGAGCAGCCGTTCGGCCGTGGCACGTCCTCGGCGGCCGACCGCGGAGGCGCGGCCGGGATCCGCAAGCACCTGTCCCATCGCCTCCGCGAAGGCTCGCGCGCTTCCGGGCTCGGCAAGGAACACGTCCTCTCCCGAGGTAAGCAGTTCGCCGACCTCCCCTATACCAGTCGCCACGACGGCACGCCCGGACGCCAGGTACTCCCCCAGCTTCGTCGGGCATCGCGCGCGGGACCGCGGATCGTCCCGCATCGGCAGAAGCAGCATCGCCGACTCGCGATAGGCCTCAAGCAGCCGTTCGCGGGGCATCACACCCTCGGCTACGGCAAGGCCGGAGGCCGCGCAGGCGCGAAGTCGACCGCGCAACTCCGCACTCGCCAGATCATCGATCTCCCAGCCGCTGAACCGAACGCGGAAGTCGGGATACCGTTCACGAACCGACTCGGAGGCATCGAGAACGAACCGGATCTCGTCCGGGTACTCGGGACTGCAAGAGTAGAAGGCGTCACTGCGCGCGGCGGGCGTGAACGAGGGTCTCATCTCCCCCGGGTCCACCAGGACCGGGATACGGGCGACATGTGGAACCATGCCGCCGTGTCTGGTTCGCACCCACCTGTCCAGCCCGCCTGAGATCGCGACGAACCCGTCGACGTGCGCGAGGAGAGGATCGCGACTTCCCGCGCCGTCTGAGAGCGGGGCCCCCATCCAGACCGCCGGCGATGGCTCGTTGAGCTCCACGACCACCCTCACGCCGAGCGCGGAGCACGCACCCCTGAGCATCCTCAGCGTCGCCATGGACCGAGGCTCCCAGTAGTCCATCCACAGGTAGACACAGTCCAGCTGTCCGTTGCGTCGACCCGACACTATCCTCCCGAGCGCTCCGGCGAGACCTCTCGCCTCCGCCCAACGCCTCGTGGCGAACCGCTCGCTTCGCACCGTGGTGCCCGTCGCGTACTCGAACTGGACGCCTCTCCATGATCCCGAGGTGAGGGAATTGACGACAAGTGGCGGGACCTCCGACGGGCGCAGGAGCAGAACGCCGACCTTCACCCCCGCCTCCAGCAGCGCCATGGACATCAGCCTGGCGCGTTGAGTGGCGGCGAACCCCTCCGGGAACCCCATCTGGTCGGAGATGATCAGCACGTTCAGCGGCTCATCCGCTCCCCGGACGCGACTCACGTCAGCCTCACCCAGACGCGTTTGTCGTAGTCGTACTCGGCGCGCGGAACGGCGTCCCACGCCGCCAGCCCGTGCCTGCGCGCCATCTCCCGCAGGGCCCGACCCGCTCTCGTGCTCCCGAGGACCCTCGCGTAGGTCCCTCGAGTGCGAGCGGCCGACCCCAAACGGGACAGGTGCGCACGCGACGCCTTGACCGCTTCCGCCTCGTAGGCGGGGTCGGCGCCTCGCCGGTCACCGTGATACCGATAGCCAGCAAGCAGGGTCCCGACGTGCACGAGTTCGGCGTGCTCGAAGAAGCGCATCCATGTGTCCAGGTCAAAGGCGTATGGCAGGCTCTCGTCGACCCCCCCTCCGGCTTTCTCCCACAGCTCTCGCCGCCAGAACATCGACTCCTGCTGCAGCCAGCGGTACCGCCCGCCCGCGAAGTCATTGCCGTTGAGATGCGCGCGGGCAAGTCCCTTGGGCCCGAATCCCTCGGACCACAACGATGGCGCGCCACAGATCCACATGACCTCGGGCAGAGACTCGAACACGTCCGCCACCGTCTGAAGCGTCCAGGGGTAGTAGACGTCAGAACTGTTGAGCCAAGCCATGATCTCGCCGGTGGTGTGTCTGAACCCCTCGTTCACACTGCTGGCGTGACCCTCGTCCCGCACGCTCACCCAGTACGCGAGCCGATCCGCGTTCGCCTCGATGACATCCCGGCTTCCGTCGGTCGATCCGCCGTCCATGACCACGTACTCGAGTCCCTGATAGGTCTGGTCCAACACCGAGCGCATCGTTGATTCGAGGAAGGCCGCCTGCTGGTACGACGGAGTGACGATCGAGATCTTGGTCACCGCGGATCACCTCCCTCCGCACGAGACTCGATGAGTTCCTCGTACAGTCGCAGATACCGCCTCGCCTGAACGCGGCTGTCGAAGAGACGCGATGCGGTCTCGCCCGCCTGACCCCCCAACCGCCTGAGCAGGGGCAGGTCCTCCAGAACAGCGCTGAGAGCCGATGCGAGCGCGGCGCCTGACAACTCGTCTACAAGGATGCCCGTCTTGCCGGACTCGACGATCTCCGGCTGGCCTCCGACCGGGAACGCAAGCACAGGAGTGCCGCAGGCCATCGACTCGATGACCGCCAAGGGATGGTTCTCCGCCACGGACGTCGTCACCATCAGATCCGCGGCCTTCATGTGCAGAGCGACCAGGCGCGGGTCGAGCACGTCCTCCGCGTGGTGGACGAAGTGTCCGGAGCTGCGCAGCGGCTCCATGTCTTGCGCGCGGCCGATCGCGAGGAACCCCAGCTCCGAACGAGCCGGGGTCCTACGCACCATCTCGGCGAGCAGGGAGTACCCCTTATAGGGGTAGTCCGACGCTCCCACCAACAGGAGAACCAGTGTGCCGCCGACGGGCAGCCCGAGTGCCTGACGCGCGGCATGCCGTGCGCATGGGCGGAAGACCGCAGTGTCGACGCCGTTCGGGATCACCTCGCAGCGATGGCCGGAAAGGATACTGCGCGACACGAGACCCTGCAGCCAGCGCGACGGCGTCACGACCGCGACGTCCGACCGCCGATAGGTGCCGGCCTTGAGACGCATCTGCAGGCCGGTGGAGTCGACTCGGACCGCTGGCGGAAGGCCAAGGTCGGGGCATCTCCCGCAGCCGTCGACCCATCTCTCGCACTCGCCGGGGTGCGCGCAGTGTCCGGTGAGAGCCCAAGCGTCGTGAAGGGTCCACACCGTGGGCTTGCGTGCGGCGATCCCGATCAGGGCGCTCAGGTTGAAGTAGCCCCCATGGAGGTTGTGGAGTTGAGCGACGTCCGCGTCTCGGAAGAAGTCGCGATGTCGCAGAAGGAAGGGGGTCAACGCCACGAAGTCCTCGAGGCCCATGCTCTCGCCGAGCGAGACCAACCCTCTCTCCATCAGCCGCGCCATGCCGCTGCCGTTGATAGAACGCACGTCATGCCAGTCCGTCACCGTGTGTCCGACGACGGTCTCGGAGACGTGTCCCGCCCTGACGAACTCACGTTGGAGCGTCAGGGCGACCCGGGCGGCTCCCCCGACCACGTCGACGGTGCCGACCTGGGCGATCCGAAGCCTGTCAGGCATCGGTAGCCTCCGCCTTCATGGAACCCGGGCGGGCGGTGACACGCCCCAGCATGCTCGAGAACAGAGCGCGGTCGTCAGCATCGACCGCACCCAGCAGCGCCGTCGCGAGCACGTACAGGACCACGGTGGTCGCCGCGCTCGCGACAACCGAGATCACGGTGGTGCCCAGCACCGATACGACCGCCAGACCGCCGGCCGTGGCGAACACACCAGCAGCCAGAGGGCGCGCGATCTCTCGCAGGTACTCCGAGGCGCGCACGCCGATCACCTTGTGGTGCGCATACGCGATGTAGACAGGCACCATTATCAAGGCCGGGACCAGGAAGGCGACTCCGCCACCCAGTACCCCCATCAGATTCACCAACGGGATCAGCAGGGCCAGGTTCAAGACCGCCTGTAGCGCCGAGAAGACCCCGTTGACGATCGGGCGTCCGGCGCCATCGATGATGTGGGACGGGACGTTCGTCAGCTCTATCACGTAGTAGGCGACCACGACCACCGTCATGAGCACCCAAGTCCTGTCGGCGAACCCCGCGCCCATCCACACCGTCAGGAAGGGCCGAGCGACCACGACGGCCACGGCGGCCAAGCCCGTGTTCACGACCAGCACGAGTCGCGTGACCCGCAGGTATGCGCGACGAAGACGCGCCCAGTCGCCGCTGGCCGTCATCCCGCTGGCAACCGGCATGACGACTTGGGTCATCTGATACGAGAACGTGGTGAGGCGGGCGGCGAGGTTGTTCGGGACCGTGTAGAGCGGCAGCACACCCACGCCCAACATGCCACCGACCACGAGCCGATCGACGGTCAGGTCCATCTCGCCGGAGACGCGCCCCAGAAAGGACGCGGCCGAGAAGATAGCGAGCCGACGCGCTTCCCCTGCCGACCAAGTGCGGGGGTACTCACGGGGCGGCAACAGGCGTCGCGTCAGCAAGAAGAACGCGACAGTGCGGGCCGCTACCCCGAGCGTGCTTGCGGCGACCGCGCCGACGACGCCCGTGCCCGCGACGAGCGCTGCGATCACCAGCGCGACGGAAACGGTTGCGAAGATAGCGTTGAGCCTGGCCACCGCGCCATATTGGCTCAAGCCGGCGGGAACGCATGAGTACGCGCCGCCAAGCACCGAAAGAAGGAACCCGGCGCCCGCGAGTCTGAATGCGACCACCGCCTGCCCGGTCATGGCCGGGGGCACTTTGAAGAGACCGGGTCCGAACGGAGCAAAGACGATGATCGCCACCCCACCCACCAAGCCCATCGCGCCGGCGAAGGCGATCCCGCTTCCGATCGTCTGACCCATGCGCCTGCGGTCACCAAGTTCGTGACACTCGGCGACGTACTTCGTCAGTCCGACGGTCAGGTTGAAGTCGAGCAGGCCGAAATAGCCGATCACGAGGAAGGTCAGAGCGTAGATGCCGTACGCAGCCATGCCCATGCGGCCCACCATGTACGGCACGGTGACGATCGAGAGCAGCGTGGGCCAAAGCCAGCCCGCAACGTTGCTGAGCGAGTTCACCGCGGTGCGCTCCGCGACCCCTTGCGTCATTTCGCACCCACCGCCTCGGGTGGGACCACTGACGCGTTGGAGACGCAGATGGCCAGAGCGAACAGCATCGCGAAGGCCAGCACATGACGCACCTCGATCAGCGGCGTGCCGGTCGACATCTCCAGCACGATGTAGGGCACCGTGGACAGGACCGCCAATGCCACGAAGCGCTCCCTGGAGGCTCCGCGTGCGGCCTTCCACGCCAGCCAAGTCACCGCAGCCACCAAGGCACCGACCGCGGCCACCGCGAAGACGCCCATCTTGATCCACAGGAAGAGCCATGCGTTGTGGATCACTCCCGCGGAATCCTCGCCGAGCCGCACGCCGCGCTCAGCCGTGACGCCGTTCCCCAGGATCGCGTTTCGCCGGATCGCTTCCCAGGCCAGTACCCAGTCATCGAGACGACGGGGGCCCGACGTCGCCTCGATGTCGGGGAACAGCCGCTCAAGGAGCGTCCCGCCCTGCCCGAGCCGAGGCGCCATGACGCTGGCGCCCCCAGCGGCCACTGCCACCGCCGCGGCAAGCACGGGGATCGCCTTCCCGCCGCCGATCGCGATTCCCAACACGCACAGGGTCAACAACAGCCCGAACCACCCGGTGCGCCTGTACGACAGGAGAACGGTGACCACCATGGGAACCGAAAGGGCCAGCCATGTCCAAGCGCGCTTCCGACCGACGGAGCCAAGCAGAAGAGCCGCGACCGCGGTGGCGGCGAGGAAGGTGAACAGGAGGTGGTCCGTGGATTCCCACAAAGCCACCTTCAAGCCCAGCTCGCGGTAGGCGTTGGCGGGGTCCCCCTCACCGAACACGTAGCGTGCGAGGGCGAAGAGCGCCCTGGCACCGCAGAGCGCGAAAAGGACGTCCAGCAGGCGTGCCCGCATGCCCTCGGACTGCAGCACTTGCACGAAGCACCAGAGGGCGACGACAAAGAGCAGGACGTACTTGCCGTTCAGTGCCGACATCGCGTCGGCGATGGGCACTCGTCCCGCCATCGCCCGGCCCACCTGCAAGACGACTATCGCGCCTGCCGCGAACGCTGACGCGCCGACCGACAGAGGCAACGGCTCCGCCTTCCGCTGCCTCAGCGCGATGTGTATGACCAGGATCACGAGCAGCGGGTACACGAGCAGTTCGTCGATGTTGAGCGGGATCTGCGTCAACCCGAAGCGGTGCAAACGGAAGACCGACTCTGGGTCCGCAACTCCGTAGGCGTACTCGTCGAAGAGTGCCACCGCCGGGACCACGAGCCAGAACAGCACCTCCGGACGGACCACCGCGACCCCCACCATGGTCGCGCCCACGACATACCCGATCGTCCTGAGCTGCCCTCCCCCGAGTGCCGCGCCCAAGACGAGCGCGTAGAGCACCCAAGCGAGCACCCAGCCGTACCGGGTGCGCCGATCTTCCCCGACCGACGGCGGCAGTCCGCCGGCTGGTGGGAGTGTCGCTATTCGGGGAGCCGTTGGACTTGGCATGACTTCGGGCTCACTGAGCTCCACGGCGATGCTTGGCGCCGACCATGATGACGCCGAGGATGCGTGCCCCGACGTCGTGCAATGCGCCTCGTGTCCGGACGATCTCCTCACGTCTTGAAAGACCGGACTGCACGACGAGCAGGACTCGGTCGGCGGCTTGGGAGATCTGCGCGGAATCGGGGTAGGCCTGCACGGGTGGAGCCGCCAGGATGACCCAGTCCGCCGCCTCTCCCAAGGAAGTCACCACCTGCCGCATCTTCCTGGAGAACACCTTCTCAGTCGCGTCGTCCGAGACCGTGCCGAAGGGCATGACCCACAATCCTGGCACCCCTCCCGGGCGTATCGCGGACATGATGAGCGACGGATCGGCGAGGACGTCTACCAGACCCGTCTCCCCCACAGTGATCGGCGCCGTCGACCGGTCTGACGCCGCGAGGTTGCAGTCCACGTACACGACTCTCTGCCCGTCACGGGCGAGAGCGCTGGCGACGTCCTGCGCGACGGGGCCGACGTCCTGACCTCGGGTCGTAGAAGTCACAGCCACCGACTTGACGCCATCCTGTGTGGCAGCGTGATCGAGAACAGCCCGCACCGCGCCGCGCAGCACCGGAGCTCCGGCCGCCTCCTCGACTTCCTCAGGCGATCGGACGGTGCCCAGCGCGTTCTCTCGCGTTACCGCAAGCGCGGCACCGAACATCAACCCGCCGACCAGCCCGAGTCCGCCGCTCTCCACGGGCCCCGGGTTGACCGGGCGGATCGGTACCGAGGCCTCGCTGACCACCGCGCCGGCGCCGGTGGCGATCGGCTGGCTCGTCCGCAGACGCTCGAGCATCCCGGGCAGCGGCGCGTAGGTGGCCTTGGCGACGTCCAGCTGAGCCCGGAGCCCCTCCGACGTATTGCCCGACTGGATGCGCGACTCCAGGAAGGTTATCTTGGCCAGAGTCTGCACCCGGCGAGCCTCGACCGCCTTCTCGGCGGCCTCCAGCGCCTGACTCTCACTCTTGCGCGACCACTCGACGTAGCCGTGCGCCAGCCCGTTCGCTATGGCCGCGCTTCGCTCGGGCTGATCATCTCGAACCGTGAGCGAGAGGAGGCTCGACTGGCCGAGAACCGCGACATCCACGTTCTTGAGAAGGTCGGTCGCGCTGACGTTCAAGCCCAGATCCTTGATGACCGGTTCCGCGATGGTCGGAAGTTGCAGGAGGTACATCTGCGTGCTCAGGTTGCGCAGGGCCTGCTGATCGCTGGTGGGATCGTTCACCCCGAGAGCGGCCGCCGCGGCATTGCGGTCGGAGATCGAGACCAAGGCCTCGCTTTCGTAGGTCTTCGGACCGATCGTGCCCACGACCAGGGCTACCGCCGTGACGAGCAGGATGGTCATGACGACCAACCAGCGGTGGGCCGCCATCGCCTGTGTAAGAACGCTCAGTCTCATATGCCCCCACCTCGAAGTCGCCGGGCGTGCTCACAAAGAGGTCCCCCATCGGACCCGGCTGCCAGAACCATGCAAGATTGTTCTTCCCAAACTGACGACGCGACGCACGGTCGCAGGGGCAATACACGGCTCGAACGTGACGAAACCGACCCGTCCTCCCCCAGGGGCGTGACGGGTCACGGGCGAAGTAAGCTCTCGGCCGCGAAGACCCCCCTCAGTCCTGCGGCTGGCGGGCGACCGACTGCATGATCGCGAAGGTCGCGCCCGCCGGGTCCGTCAGAACGCTGAACACGGTCATGCCTGGGATCTCCGTCGGATCCACGTCCGCCCGAGCTCCCAACGACACCGCCTTGTCGGCCGACGCCCGGGCGTCGGTGACGCCGAAGTACACCAGCCAGTGCGCCGGCACCTGCTCGGGTATCTGCTCGGGCATCGGTATGATCCCGCCCTCCGGCGTTCCGCGGACTGAGACCTGCCAGTACGGCATGGACGAAGTCTCGCCGCGCTTGACCTCCCAGCCGAGAAGGGCTTCGTAGAAGATGGTGGCCCTCGCCGGATCGCGAGTGTTCAGATCGTTCCAGATCAGCGACCCGGGCTCAAAGAACTTCTCCGCGCCGTTGTGCCCCAAGGGCTTCCACAGGAAGAATGTGGCTCCGGTCGGGTCCTGGATCCCGACCATGCGCCCTTCCCTCATGACATCCATCGCCGGCATCGCGATCACCCCGCCGAGATCCTCGGCGCGACGCGCAAGCGAGTCGACGTCGTCCGCCGCCAGGTAGGTGTTCCACGTCGTCGGCACTCCCCCGGCCCGCATCTCAGCGCTCATCTGCGACGCACCCGCGACTCTCAGCCCGTCGGAGTAGAACATCCGGTAGATCGGGCCGACATCCGTCGGGATGTCCTCGTGTGTCCAGCCCAGCAGGCTCTGGTAGAAGACCGTCTGCGATCCCAGGTCGGCCGCCATGAGATCGACCCAACAGAACTCTCCTTGTCTGATGCGCTGCACGGTCATCGTGCGTTCCACGGCAAGACGCCCCCAATCATGATTCGAACAGCCCTGTGACCGTACGTTCCTACCCACCCGTTCGGACCGGTTCCCGCGCGGTATCATGTTTGCTTGGACGACCGGCACATCGCCGAAAGGACGACAGACAGCATGAGCGACCTCATGGACGGAACGCGGACCACTGCGCAGGCACCGCCGACCCCCCCGGGCGGGGCTCCGCCGGCTCCATCCGGAACGAAGGGACCCGGAACACCCGGAGGAAAGGTCCCGGGATGGGTGATCGCAGGCGTGTCGGTCGCGGTTCTGGTGGCGGGCGCGGCGATCTACGCTGCGACCGGCGGATTCGGCACAACACCGTCACCATCCCCGACGCCGGTAGAGGTCGGCGTGGTCACGCCGACCGCGACGGTCGAACCCCCCACTCCGGCCCCGACCGAGCCGCCTGACGTGACGTTGCCGAAACCCAACCCGTCCGCGAACTTCGTCAAGTACTGCTTCGTTCGCAAGGTCATCGGAAGCGCGGCCCAAGGTTGGGCGGTGTCCCTTGATTTCGTCGAGGTTCTGACGGGCCAGGCCGCCATCGACTACGCTCGCAGCCAGGAGTTCTACGATCCCCTGAAAGGTGGGAAGTTCGTCAAGGATGTGGACTTCAACGCCGTCCCCTATCGCTTGGCGAAGAACGCCGCAGTCCTCGACGCGGGCGCGAGCGGCACCGGGAAGGGCGCCGGCAAGCTCAGCATGGAGGACATCAGGGCGTGGACGGAGGGCAAGTCAAGCCCGCTGTCCAGCGGGGCGCTCTTCGTGTGGAAGGCCAAGATCGTCAAGGGCTACATCACGCGACTGCAGATGACCAACATCGAGGGCTGACCCCGGGCAGCTCGCGGCGCGCTCTCCGCAGCCTCATCGACGCTTTCGGACGCCGTGCGCCGACCCCCGCCGCGCGCCCTTCTTGAGCCGCGCCAGGACCTCATCCTCCGGGGTCGACTCCACCTGTGAGCGCAGCCTGACCACCTGGTCGCGCAGACGCGCCGCGCTCTCGAAATCGAGCGCCTCGGCCGAGACGGTCATGTCCTCCTCGAGCGACGCGATCAGGCGCAATACCTCCTCGCGAGGCAGCCCGCCCAACTCGCGCGCAACGAACTCGGCGTCGACGACCTCACCCGTCTCGGCATAGCTCACGATGGCGTGGATGGCCTTACGGATGGTCTTCGGCTCGATGCCGTGCTCGGTGTTGTAGGCGACCTGGATGGCGCGCCGCCGGTTCGTCTCGTCGATCGCGAGCGTCATGGACCTGGTCACGTTGTCGGCGTACATGATCACGCGCCCGGACACGTTTCGCGCGGCGCGCCCGGTGGTCTGGATCAGCGACCGATGGTTGCGCAGGAAGCCTTCCTTGTCCGCGTCCAGGATCGCCACGAGCGAGACTTCGGGCAGGTCGAGGCCCTCGCGCAGCAGGTTGATGCCCACCAGGCAGTCGAACACGCCCGCGCGCAGGTCGCGCAGGATCTCGACGCGCTCCAGCGTCGCCACATCCGCGTGGAGATACCGGGCGCGCACCCCGTGCTCGAGAAGGTAGTCGGTAAGGTCCTCGGCCATCTTCTTCGTGAGTGTGGTGACCAGCACGCGTTCGTCGCGCTCGGCCTGATCGCGCACCTCGGCCAGGAGGTCGTCGATCTGGCCCTTCGTCGGCCTGACCACTATCTC
Source organism: uncultured Coriobacteriia bacterium (assembly GCA_963695385.1). Classification (GTDB taxonomy): domain Bacteria; phylum Actinomycetota; class Coriobacteriia; order Anaerosomatales; family PALSA-660; genus JANYAK01. The sequence goes on along the minus strand of OY968780.1, from coordinate 236,888 downwards.
GGGGTCGACCAGTCCGGTCGGCCTGATGATCTGCTCCACCACCTGCTTGGAGACGCCGAGTTCGTAATCGCCCGGAGTGGCCGACACGTACGCGAACTGCTTCACGCGCTGCTCGAATTCGTCGAATCGCAGGGGCCGGTTGTCCAGCGCGCTGGGAAGCCGGAACCCGTGCTCGACGAGCGTGAGCTTGCGGCTGCGGTCGCCTTCGTACATGCCGCGGACCTGCGGGACGGTCACGTGGCTCTCGTCGATGACACAGAGGAAGTCGTCACCGAAGTAGTCGATGAGACAGTTGGGGGGCTCGCCCGGCGCTCGGCCGTCCAGGTGCCGTGAGTAGTTCTCGATCCCCGAGCAGAATCCCATCGTCTCGAGCATCTCGAGATCGTAGTTGGTGCGCATCTCAAGTCGCTGAGCCTCCAGCAGCTTGCCCTGACCCTTGAAGTACTCGAGACGCTCGGCCAGCTCCTCCCGGATGCCTTCGAGCGCGGATTGCAGACGCTCCGGGATGGTCACGTAGTGCGTGGCCGGCCAGACAGGGATCGAGTCGAAGCGCGCCGTGATCTCGCCCGTGATCTGGTCCACCTCGGCGATCTCTTCGATGGCGTCGCCGAAGAAGCTCACGCGCAACGGCCGGTCGGCGTATGGCGGGAAGACGTCGAGGACGTCGCCGCGCACCCGGAACGTCCCGCGCGACAGGTCGAAGTCGTTGCGGTCGTATTGGATGTCGATCAGCCTGTGGATGAGAGCGTCGCGGCCGATCTCCTCTCCGGCGTTGAGGAACACCGCCACGCCGGCGTAGTCCTCGGGCGAGCCTATGCCATATATGCAGCTCACCGAGGCCACAACGACGACGTCCTTGCGAGAGAGCAGCGCCGCCGTCGCCGCATGGCGAAGCTTCTCGACCTCCTCGTTTATGGAGGAGTCCTTCTCGATGAAGGTGTCGGTCGCCGGCACGTAGGCCTCCGGCTGGTAGTAGTCGTAGTAGGAGACGAAGTAGACGACCGCGTTGTCCGGCATCAGGTCGTGGAGTTCGGAGGCCAACTGAGCAGCAAGCGTCTTGTTCGGCGCCATCACGAGTGTGGGCTTCTGGATGGACTCGATGACCTTGGCCATGGTGAATGTCTTGCCAGAACCGGTCACGCCGAGCAGGGTCTGGTAGCGAAGACCCTCGGTCACTCCCCTGGCCAGATCCGCGATCGCCTTCGGCTGGTCGCCGGCAGGCTCGTAGGGGGCCACGACCCGAAAGGGCCTGGTCCGATCGGCATGCTCGGGACCGACAAGGGATCGGGTGCCGGCGCTAGGTGGGCTCATTCAGCAGATCACTCTTCCGTATGACCCAATCGGCCTTGGGCGGATACTGCCAATGCTTGAAGTGCCCTTGGCTGGCGACGTTGGAGTCGCGCAGGATGACTTCGTCCTGGAAACCGGCCGACCGACTCATGAGGTACTCCTGCAGAACCATGATGTTGTGCGTGGCCGGTTCGGGATAGTGGATGCAGTCCTTGTCGTTCCACTGGTCGATGTGCGCGAAATCGGCCGAGAGCGCGATCATCCGGACACCGTTCTGCGTGTAGGGTTCCGCCTTCCACGCTGTGCCCATACCCAATCTCATGAACCGCTCGACGACGTCGAGCGATTTCGGGTTCGCGACCAGGTTGAAGAACGTGCGACCGTACTCGTGCCATTTGTGGATCGGCTGGCCCGTGTAGTCGAATCCGCAGCACGACCACTCGGGTTCGCAACCCAGAAGCGCGAAGGCCATCACGCACCTTCGGATAGGCCCGTCGATGTCCTGCTCGAGGGAGACATCCCCGGCAGACTCCAGCATGAGCTGCCGCTTGTGGTACGCGCGCAGCGCCTGGAACTCCTCGAATTCGGCGTCGGTCAGTTTGTGCATGCTCAGCCTCCGGAACAAATTGCGCCGCGACGGACGGGGTGCGTGCGGCGCGGGGTATCGATCCCCTATTCTAGGTATCCGCGCCGCGAATCAACAGCAGCGGTCCTCAGTTCCCGGCCCCGCCATCACATCCGCGGAGCAATTCGCGTGCTAGGTTCCCCCCGGTTCGTCTACTCGAACGCCGTGGGATACAGCGCACGATACTCGCCCTGCTGCGAGAGCACATCCGTCACGTACCGACGGGTCTCGGGGAAGTCCACCACCTCCAGGAACGGGCGTCCGGTGCGAGAAGCGAGCCGCGACCACCGAAGGGCGTTCACGGGTCCCGCGTTGTAGGCGGCCAGCGCGACCTCGGTCCTGCCGCCGAACCTGTGCTGGAGCGTCGCGAGGTGGCGCGTGCCGAGTCTGATGTTGATGTCGGGTCGCTTGAGCATCTGCACAGTGACCTCGTCGGGTTCCCCCATCTCGCGGGCGACCTCCGACGCCGTGCCCGGCATGAGCTGCATGAGACCGACGGCTCCTCTCGGAGACACGTCGGACTCGTCGAATCCCGATTCAACGTAGACCAAGGCCGCAACGAGATGGGGATCCAGCCGGGTGGCGCGGGCGTTATCGGCGATCAGGCCCTGGTATCTCAGCGGGTGGAACATCCGTTGGATCGGCAGAGGACCGCGAAGCGCAAGGAGCGCGACGGCGGCCAGTAGCGTCACCACCGCGATCGGAATCAGCCGGTGCAGCGCGATCGGATTCCTACGTGACACGATTCGCGACCTGCAGGTCCCAGAATCCGGCCAAGGCGTCCAGGAACTGCTCCATGGTGGAGTCGTTCTCGATCACCCAGTCCGCGATATCCCGGCGCTCGGCGTCAGAAGTCTGGCAAGCGATCCGAGCCCGCGCTTCGTCTCCACTCATGCCGCGCACCTCGAGCCTCTCCAGCCTCGTGTCCTCGTCCGCCGAGATCGCGAGCACGGCATCCACCAGGTCGAAGAAGCCGGGTGCCTCCACCAGCAGCGGAATGACAAGGACGACCGCGCCGGGCGGGACCGCCTGCGCGGCGAGCATGTCGAGCGCGCCCGCGGTAGCAGCGAGCACCGCGGGGTGAGTGATCGAGTCAAGCCTTCGCGCCTGCTCGGGACTGGCGAACGCGACCGATGCGAGCGCCGCCGTGTCGATCCCCCCGTCCGCGGTCTTCAGTTCCAGCCCGAACTGCGCGGCAACGGCGTCCACCATCGGTCCGCCGGGGCGGATCAACCCCTTGGCCATGTCGTCGAGATCGATGACGACGGCGCCTCTGTCGCGGAAGAACCGCGCGGCGGTCGACTTTCCGGACCCGATCCCGCCGGTCAAGGCCAGAACGAACACGATCCCACGTCCTCCATCAAAGGGGCCGGGGGCCGCTTCACCTTAGCGGCCGCCCGGCCCCGTATGCTCGGTCACGCTCGGCCCGTGTTTCGCCGGCGACTTGTCGCTGTACTACTCCTTGGCTTCGTCAGCTTCTTCGGCTGCTGCTTCGGCGGGGGCCTCTTCGGCCTCGTCCTCGGCAACGGCTTCCTCGGCAGGGGCCTCTTCGGCCTCAACTTCGGCGGGGGCCTCTTCGGCTTCTGCCTCGGCGGGGGCCTCTTCGGCTGCTGCTTCAGCGGGGGCCTCTTCGGCTTCAGCTTCGGCAGGCGCTTCTTCGGCTTCTGCCTCGGCAGGCGCTTCCTCGGCCTCTGCCTCGGCAGGGGCCTCTTCGGCTTCAGCTTCGGCAGGCGCTTCCTCGGCCTCTGCCTCGGCAGGGGCCTCTTCGGCTTCAGCTTCGGCAGGCGCTTCCTCGGCCTCTGCCTCGGCAGGGGCCTCTTCGGCTTCTGCCTCGGCGGGGGCCTCTTCGGCCTCTGCCTCGGCGGGGGCCTCTTCGGCCTCTGCCTCGGCGGGGGCCTCTTCGGCTTCTGCCTCGGCGACCTCGGCTACGCCCTCGTCGGCGACGGCTTCGGCTTCCGTTTCGGTCTCGCCCTCGGCGCCCTCAGCACCTTCGGACGGCTCCATGCCCTCCATGGCGTCGGGCAGACCAAGATCGGTGTTCGCGGCGCGGATCGACAGCGAGATGCGGCGCCTGTCCATGTCGACGTCCATGACCTTGACGTGGACTTCCATGCCGACGGTCGCGACGTCTTCGGGCTTCTCCACGTGGCCCTTGGCCATCTCGGAGATGTGGACCAGGCCCTCGATGCCGTCGCCTATCTCGACGAACGCGCCGAACGGGACCAGCTTCGTGACCTTGCCCTCGAGCAGCGATCCGATGGGGAACTGCTTGACGAGCTGCTTCCACGGATCGTCCTGAGTCTGCTTCAGGCCCAGGGAGATGCGCTCGCGGTTCATGTCGACGTCCAGGACCATAACCTCGACCTTGTCGCCGACCTGGACGACCTCGGACGGATGGTTAACGTGGCTCCACGACAACTCCGAGATGTGGACCAGGCCGTCGATGCCGCCGAGGTCCACGAACGCGCCGAAGTCCACTATGCTGCTCACCGAACCGGGCAGGATCTGGCCCTTGGCCAGCTTGCCGAGGATGTCCTGGCGCTCGTGCTTGCGACCCTCTTCCAAGACCACGCGACGGGACAGGACCACGTTGTTGCGGTTGCGGTCCATCTCGATGACGCGGCACTCCAGCCGGGTCCCGAGGAAGGATGCGAGATCCTTCACGCGGCGCAGGTCGACCAGAGACGCAGGCAGGAAGCCGCGCAGCCCGATGTCGAGGATCAGGCCGCCCTTGACGACCTCGATGACCTCGCCCTCGACCGTCTCGGCCGAAGCGAACTTCTCCTCGACCTGGACCCAGGCGCGTTCGTACTCGGCGCGCTTCTTGGAGAGGATCAGGCGGCCGTCCTTGTCCTCCTTCTGGAGGACAAGCGCTTCGATCTTGTCCCCGATCTGGACGATCTCGCCCGGATCGGCATCCTTGCGGATGGACAGCTCGCGCGCTGGGATGACGCCTTCTGACTTGTATCCGATGTCGAGCAGGACCTCGTCCCGCTCCACGCTGACGACCGTGCCTGTCACCAGGTCGCCATCGTCGAAGTCGGTGATCGTGCCATCGATGAGCGCGTGCATCTCCTCATCGGTGTACTGCTTCTCGTCCACAACGCTGGACTCTTGACCTGCCTCTTGCACTTCCTCCACGTCGGACATTGGTGTGGCCCCTTCCATTCTTCCGGGGCCCCGATGGCATTTGAGTCTGGTTCGCTTGGTTTCCGGTCGTCTCGGCTCGGTCGCTGCGCTTTCCGTACCCATGTCGAATCGGGGGCTGACAATACCAGCGTGACAGGCGCCTTGCCTGACACGCCAATTGACAATAATACACTCAGACGCCGCACTGTGACATATGTCACCGTCAGCCGATCTCCGTCGCATCCCTCGATGCCTCATACGGCTCTTTGCCCCCGCACGTCGTTCCGTTCCCCCCTCACGCACCAGACTGGGCATATAGCCTCATGCCGCCAAATGCGATGGCGCTGAGATGGGCCGGCGCCGGGCTACCTGGAAGGGGGCGACGGCAATGCAGATGCAGCGTGTGTGCAACTACGAACGCATGAACGTCGAGAGGATATTCGCTCGCTTGCTGGTGATCGCACTGGGGGCGTTCTGGATTCTCACCGCCTCGGTGGGCGCGGCATCCGGGCTCGCCAACACCCCGCTCGCCTCTGTGGCGACGGCGATGCTCCCGGTGGCGCTCCTGGTCATCGTGTTCGTTGTCGGACTCTTCTACGAGAAGCCGGCGGCCTGGCTGCTCTTCGCCGGCGCGATCCTGACGATCGCCTGGGGTCTTGTCGCGAGATGGGAACCCGGCGTGTGGGGCATGATGATGGCGTTGCTGGCCGCGCCCATGTTGATCGCCGGTCTCCTGTACATGTTGGCGAGCCGCACGCAGATGGTCTGCCAGCTCCAGGACGAAGAGGGTCACGGAACTTCGAGGCCCGCCGCCGGCCACGCGTAGCGCGGCCGCGCTCAGGTCCCGCCGGAGACGCCCTTCGGCTATTTCGCGCTCGCCCAGTCCTTCCCCCACGAGACGTGAGCGTCGATCGGGACCGCTAGCGTGACGACATTCTCCATCTCCTCGTGCACCATCTCGGCGAGGCGCTCGACCTCGGCCTCCGGAGCCTCGAATACCAGCTCGTCGTGGACCTGCAGAACCATGCGGCCCTGGAAACCCTGCTCCCGCATCTGCGCATCGACTGTCACCATCGCCAGCTTCATGATGTCCGCGGCGGTGCCCTGCATGGGGTGGTTCATCGCGGTGCGCTCGCCGAAGCCGCGCAGGTTGTGGTTGGTTGATCGCAGCTCTGGGATCGGGCGGCGCCGTCCCAACATGGTCACTGCGTACCCGGACCGATGCGCTTCGGTTACGGTGCGGTCCATGTACTCGCGCACGCCGGGATAGGCGGAGAAGTAGCGGTCGATCATCGCCTGCGCCTCCGGCCGGGCGATGCCCAGCGACTCCGACAGCCCGTGCGCGGAGATGCCGTAGACGATCCCGAAGTTGACCGCCTTGGCACGCCTTCGGTGCTCGGGAGTGACCTCCTGCGGCGCCACGCCGAAGACTCGCGCGGCGGTCTCGGTGTGGAAGTCCTCGCCAGAGGTGAACGCCGCGATCAGCGCGGCGTCCTCGGACAGGTGCGCGAGGATGCGCAGCTCGATCTGGCTGTAGTCGGCCGACACGATGACGTCGCCCGCGCGAGCCGGGATGAACGCCGCCCTGATGCGCTGCCCGAGCGCGGTGCGCACCGGGATGTTCTGCAGATTGGGATTGCGGCTCGACAGGCGTCCGGTGGCCGCCACAGTCTGGTTGAACGTCGTGTGCAGCCTGCCGTCCTCCCCCACCAGGCGGGGCAGAGCGTCGATGTATGTCGACTTGAGCTTGGCCATCTCGCGATACTCGAGGACCTTCGTGCAGATCGGGTAGGACGCCGCCAGAGACACGAGCACTTTGGCGTCGGTCGAATAGCCCGTCTTCGTTCGCTTGCCCGTGGGCAGGCCCAGCTTGTCGAACAGGATCTCGCCGAGCTGCTTGGGCGAATCCACGTTGAACCCGACGCCGGCCAGGTCGACTATCTCACCCCTGAGGCGTGTCATCTCGGCGCCGAGTTCCTCGGCGAGTCCCGCGAGCACCGTCGTGTCCACGCCGAGCCCGGCATCCTCCATCCGCGCGAGCACGGGAACCAGCGGCAGCTCGCACGTCTCATAGCACGCGAGCGCGCCCTCGCGCTCGAGACGCTCGCGCAGCAACGGCGCGAGTTCGAAAGCCGCCTGCGCTTGAGCGGCCATGCGCGCCCGCGCGTCGGCGGGCGCCGGCAGCGGCCGGCCGGTCGCCTCTCTGTAGAGGACGGACACGTCGTAGCTGGAGCGATTCGACTCGAGCAGGTAAGCGGCGACGCCGACGTCGAAGGTCCGTGCCGGATCCCAGGCCTCCAGAAACTGCTCCACTCCCGAGCGAGTTCCGCCGGGGGGCGCGGCGCGCTGCACCAGCGCCTTCAGATCCGCGGACACCAGAGTGCCGCGGCGCAGGACGTCGAGAAGCGTCTCGGCAAGATCTCCGTCCTCGATGATCGCGACGGTCCGCGAGGGAAGCGCGAACGCCGCCTCCAGAGAGGGGAACAGGTTGTCGGTGTCCTGGTCGAACGAGGCAGCGACGGTCGCCCCCGTCTCCAACGCCGAGCGCAGCGCTTCCAGCGCTCCGGGGCCGGTGACCACCGGCCAGACCGCAGCCTCGCCGCTGCCGGCCCGAGCCGGAGTCGCGCCGGAGTCCACGACCTCCCAGCCGAGCGTTTCGGCCGGAAGAGGCCCGGCCGCCGCCTGCGACGCGCCGCCGGCGAGAGTGACCTCGTCACCGGCACCCCCAGCCGTGGCCCGTGCGGCGGTTCGGCGTCCGAGCGCGAGCACCCTCTCGACCAGCGCCACTATGCGCAGCTCCCCGAAGGTCCTCACGACCGCCTCGGGATCGACCGCGCCCCATCGGCATGCGTCCAGGTCGAGTTCGAAGGGCACGTCCCTTCGGATGGTGGCCACCAGTCGGCTGGCACGGGCCTCATCGGCGTTGGCCCGCAGGCTCTCTCCGACCTTGCCGGGGACCTCGTCCGCGTGCGCCAGCACAGCGTCGAAGGATCCGTATTGCCTGATGAGCCTCGCGGCCGTCTTCTCGCCGATGCCGGGAACGCCGGGGATGTTGTCCGACGTGTCGCCCTTGAGACCCAGAAAGTCCGCCACCTGCGCCGGAGTCACACCGAGCCGCTCTTCGACCGCCGCGGGATCGTATACGGCGATGTCGCTGATGCCCTTCTTCGTCGTGACCACGTGGACGTCGTCGGTGACCAACTGGAGCGCGTCCTTGTCTCCAGTGAACAGCAGCACCTTCATGCCGGCCGCGGCGCCCCGGTCGGCAAGCGTTCCGAGCAGGTCGTCGCCTTCCCATCCATCGACGGCGACGACCGGCACGTTCATAGCGTCCAGCAGCCCGCACACCATGGCGAACTGCGGACGAAGTTCGTCGGGCGTGGGCGGCCGGTGAACCTTGTAGCGCTCCAGCGCCTCCGTCCGGAACGCCGGTCTCCCCTTGTCGAAAGCGGCAATTACGATGTCGGGAGAGAACTGCTCGGCCAGTTTGAGCAGCATCGAGAGGAACCCGAAGACCGCGTTGGTCGGCCGTCCGTCCGGCGCCGTCATCGTGGTGGGCAGCGCGTGGAAGGCACGGTGCAGGAGGCTGTTGCCGTCGATGACGGCCAGGACGCGCTGGCCCATGGTCGCGAGCGCCTTTCGGGTATCGTACTCGGTGACCCCGCGGAAGCCGCGGCGTCGCATCAGGTGATTGTAACCGAGCCCGCCGCCCGCGGCGGGCCGTCCGGGGCGGCATGGGCGCACGCTGGACTCGCGCGCTGGACTGGAGGCAACGAGTGAGGTTCTTCGGCTGGTCGGCGCATCTGTTCGGACGTTTCGGCGACCGTTGGACGGACGAGACGGTCGCCGACATCGCCGGACAGCTGCGCCCCTTCGTGGAGCCCGGAGGAGCGATCCTCGACCTGGGCGGGGGCACCGGAGCGCTCGCCGCGCGCCTTGCGACGGTCATGAAGGCCAAGGTCACCATACTGGACCCCACCCCCGAGATGCTCGCCTACGTTCCCGACCACGCGGGCGTTACCGCGCAGGTCGGCTCGGCCGAGGAGATGCCCTTTTCCGAGGGGGAGTTCGACGCGTGCGTGGTCTCCGACGCGTTCCACCACTTCCGTGACCAGAATGGCGCGGTTCGCGAGATGAAGCGCGTGGTCCGGCCCGGCGGCGGCATCGTGATCCTGGAACTCGACCCGACCCGGATCTTCATGCGCCTGCTTGTGCTGGCCGAGCGGCTCGTGGGAGAGCCGGCCAGCTTCTTCAAGCCCCACGCCCTCGCGGTGTACATGTCCCAGCGTGGCGTGGCCGGGCACTCCGAACATACTCAGGGATCGAGCTACCGCTTCGTCGGATCGGTCAAGGAGACGCCGCACGTGAGCGGGTGAAGCCCTACCCCCGCCACATGTAGCCGACGTGGCGCACAGTGCTCAGCCTCTCGGCAAGCTCAGGTCCGAGCTTCGAGCGGATCCGCCTCACATGCACGTCGACGGTTCGCGACCCCCCGTAATAGTCCGTCCCCCACACGCGCCTGAGGAGCACCTCGCGCCCGTACGCCCGGTTCGGATGGGTCACCAGGAACGTGAACAGAGCGTACTCGAGATACGTGAAGTCGATCGGTTCGTTGTCGATGTGGGCCTGGTACGTGGCCAGGTTCACGGTCAGACTGCCCACTCGCACGAGTTCCTGGCCGGTAGCCTCCTCGCCCGGCCACACCAGTGCGCGCACGCGCGCGCCCAGCTCCTCCGACGTCGCGCCGCGCACCAGGAAATCGGCGTTCAGCCGGGCGGGGAGCCGCAGACCGGCGAGCCCGTCCGTCTCGATCACGAGCAGCAAGGAGACGCTCTCGCCCTCGGCGACGGCGTTCTCGACCACCTGGGCCTGCACCTCCGGTGCGCGGCCGGCATCGATGACCGCCAGATCGAACTCGCCCCCGGCCAATCTGGCCTGCAGTTCGTTCCCGCCCGCCTCGGTCATCGACACGTCGAGTGGAATCAGCGCCTGTCGGATCCAGGCGAGCGTGTGGATATCGTCACTGACGAGCAGCGCCCTTCTCATGTGCACGATTCTACCCTCCGTTCGCGCATCCGGCGCCAAGGTCGTACAGGCAACGGCGCCGGACGAGTCCCGCTCGTCCGGCGCCGTTGCCGTCGTTCATGCGCGGCCGCCATGGCCCCGCCGATGTCTCATCCGTCAGAGGACGGAGAGGTACTTGTCCTGCTCCCACGGCGAGACCATCGCCATGTACTCGCTCCACTCCGCCTTCTTGTTCTCGACGAAGAAGGTGTGGATGTGCTCTCCCAGGATCTCCTTCATCAACTCCGAGTTCTCGAAGAGGACGATCGCCTCGCCGAGGTCCTTCGGCAGTGTGGCGATGCCGGCCTCGGCGAGCTCGGTCTCGGACATGTGGAAGATATTGTTGGAGGACTCCGGCATCAACGGCAGCTCATCCTCGATGCCCTTGAGCCCCGCGCCCAGCATGACTGCGAACGCCAGATAGGGGTTGGCCGACGGGTCGGGGGAACGCAGCTCTATGCGGGTGGCGTTCTCCTTGCCCGGCTTGTACATCGGCACGCGGACCATGGCCGAGCGGTTGCGACGGGCCCACGAGACGTAGACCGGGGCCTCATAGCCCGGGACGAGACGCTTGTACGAGTTGACCCACTGGTTGGTCACCGCGCAGAACTCCGGCGCGTACTTCAGCAGACCGGCGATGTAGTGCTTCGCGAGCTTGGACAGGTGGAAGCCCTCGGGATCGTTCGGGTCGAAGAAGGCGTTCCCGTCCTTGCTGAACAGCGACTGGTGCACGTGCATGCCCGAGCCGTTCACGCCCTGTATCGGCTTGGGCATGAACGTGGCGTAGACACCGTTCGTGTAGGCGATCTCCTTGACGACAAGACGGTAGGTCATCACGTTGTCCGCCATCGCGAGCGCGTCACAATAGCGAAGGTCGATCTCGTGCTGCGACGGAGCCACCTCGTGGTGCGAGTACTCCACCGGGATGCCCATCTTCTCAAGCGTGAGGACCGTGTCGCGGCGCAGGTCGGAAGCTACATCCAGGGGAGTCAGGTCGAAGTAGCCGCCCTTGTCCAGGATCTCGGTCGACTCGCTGTCCGCGAAGTAGAAGAACTCGAGTTCGGGTCCAACGTACATCGTGTAGCCCATCGCGCCGGCCCGGTCGAGCACTCGCTTGAGCGCGTAGCGCGGGTCCCCGTCGAAGGGCGTTCCGTCGGGGTTCATGACGTCGCAGAACATGCGCGCCACTCCGTCCTCGCCCGGACGCCAGGGCAGGATCTGGAACGATTCGGCGATGGGCGATGCGACCATGTCGGATTCCTGTATGCGAGTGAAGCCGTCGATCGAGGAACCGTCGAATCCCATGCCCTCGTCGAAGGCTCCTTCGAGTTCCGTGTCCGTCACCGAGAATGATTTCAGGAAGCCCAGCACATCCGTGAACCAGAATCGGACGAATCGCACCCCCCGCTCCTCGACCGTCTTCAGCACATAGTTCTTGTCGAACTTGGCCGCTGCCATACAGATGCGCCTCCCTCTCGGAAGCGGCGGTCCCGCAAGGGATCGCCGCGCTGTTCACTTTCATCTACCGCGAGGAGTATATCCATCCGATGTTTCGGACGCGTTAAGGGGCCTGGCCGCGAACGACGGAAGGGCCGCCCCCGGAGGGACGGCCCTTCCGTGACTACTGAGTCGGGAGCTCGAAGACTACGCGTCTATGATCTTCAGCGCCTCTTCGCGGTAGGCGTCCATCACGTAAGGGATGCCCGACAGCTGCGCTGCCTCAGGCGTCAGGCACATGATGTCGTCGCGGCTGATGGTGTCGACCCTCATGTTGCGGCTGCCGCACATCAGCTGCTGGAGGCCGACCTTGAGCTTGTCCACGAACGTGTAGAGGCCGATGGCGCCCAGAGGCATGGAGTCCAGGTCCTTGCCGTACTTCTCCCTCAGCGTCTCGTAGCTGACGAAGATCTCCTCCTTTGTGGTGCCGAACTCGCTGACCGTCTTGGGCAGGTCGTTGTCGGCGATCCACTTGCCGATGTTGTTGCCGACGAAGCCCGGGATCATCAGCGCGCGGCCCATGCACACCGCCTTGGTGTGGGGCGCGCCCATAGCGAGCGCCTTGAAGACGTGGTCCTCGGACGAGAAGCCGCCGGCGATGGCGATGTCGGGGATGTAGGCGCCCTTCGCGCGCAGACGCCCGACAAGCTCGTTGGTCATGCACTGCAGATAGAAGGTGGGGACGCCCCACTCCTCCATCATGCGCCAGGGGCTCATGCCCGTTCCGCCCGGGGCGCCGTCGATGGTCAGCAGGTCGATCTTGGCGTTGCTCGACCACTTGATCGCCATGGCCAGCTCGCGCATCGGGTAGGCTCCGGTCTTGAGCGTCACGCGCTTGGCGCCGAGGTCGCGAAGGCGCTGGACCTCCGCGTAGAAGCTCTGCTCGTCCACGAATCCGAGCCTGCTGTGGCGCTCGAACTGCTTGATGGCCCCGTCACGGTAGGCGGCCTGGACGGACGGGTCGGACGGGTCCGGCGTCACGAGATAGCCGCGAGCCTGGAGGTCGAGTGCGCGCTCGAGCGAGTCGACCTTGATCTCGCCGCCGATGCACTTGGCGCCCTGGCCCCACTTCAGTTCCACAGTCTCGACGCCCAGCGTGCCGACGACGTATTCGGCCACGCCCAGGCGCGTGTCCTCGACGTTCATCTGGACGAGGATGTCGCCGTAGCCCTCGTGGAAGCGGCGATACTGCTCGACGCGGCGCTTCATGTCCGGCGAGTGCGTGACCTTGCCGTTGCTGTCGCGCTCGAGACCCGGATCGATCCCGCAGACGTTCTCGCCGCAGACGAGCGTGATGCCGGAGATCGCCGCGCCGGTGGCGAGACCCTCCCAGTGCTTGCGGGCGATCTCGGTCGAGCCCAGCGCGCCGGTGAAGACCGGTACGCGCATCTTGACCTTGTTGGTGTGCCCGAACGAGGTCTCCGTGTCCACCAGCGGGAACAGCGTGTTGTCGGGACTCCCGACGACGCCCTCGGGCAACCCCTTGGCGCCCAGCGCGTAGCCCAGGATGTTCAGGTGCGAGTAGTCGATCGGGTAGTTCTTGTCGCCGCCCGCGGTCAGATCACCGAAGGGGCCGGGGTAGATGACCTCGCGGCCGCGGAACGAGGACTTGAATACCTCGCAGTTGCCGCGGCACGTATCGAGACACCTGGTGCAGATCCCGGAGCATGGAGTGACGCTGCGCGACCTGTTGGTCGTGCGCGTTGCGTCGTTGGAGTTGGGTTGCTGAAGATTCATGGTCTCCCCTCATCTGTGTGCCGGTAACGAAAGCGTAGCCTGGTAGAAACATGTACGAAACATACCAGAACGGACGTATCCTCCCTCCTGTTTGAAACCAAGAAATCGAGCGAAACTAGAACTCGGAGAGTCCTACGGGGCGTAGAGCTTGCCGTAGGGGCGGTGTGACACCGGCACCAATTTGGTCATCGGGACCGACATCACCTCCTCGGCGGACGCGCCGAAGTGGTCGCACCACTCCTGGATGACGGGCGCCACGCGCGCCATGTCCTGCTCGTCGGCTTCGAAGATGCCGCACTCCTTGCCCACCTGCCACGGCTCGACGCTGCCACGCAGGAATATCGTGCCCCCGTGCATGCCGGTCCCGCAGTAGGCGCCCACGAGGGGCTGGTCGGGGAACTGGGTGTGCATCCCGAGCAGCACCAGGAGCCCGCCGGCCATGTACTCACCGAGGAAGTCGCGCGCCTTGCCTCCGCACACGACGATCGGCATGCGGTCCTCGTACGCCTTCATGTGTATGCCGACCCGGTACCCGACGTCGCCTCGAACGAACAGCTTGCCCCCGCGCATTCCGTAGCAGAGTACGTCCCCCGCATCGCCGTGCACGACCACGGTTCCGGCGTTCATCGTGTTTCCGACGCCGTCCTGCGCGTTGCCGTGGACTTCCACCGTCGGCCCGTCCATGAACATCGCGAGGTCGTTACCGGGCGTGCCGTGGATCTCGATGCGCTTCTCCGCGCCGCGGATCCCGGTGCCGATGTAGCGCTGTCCGTTGACGTGTTCGAGCACCACGGACTCCGCGCCCTCGTCGAACGACTTGCGGATGGCCTCGTTCAGATTGCGGTAGTACACGCCCGCGGCGTCGATCGTCGCGGTCTTGCCGTCGAGGCGGATCGTGGGCGCGGTCTCCAGGTACCCCTCGATCGGACCTGAAGCGGTTGCGGCTCGCATGGCGGATCCTCCTGTCACATCCCGGCCGGCTTGACGCCCAGGATCTTGCATGTCTGTTCGTCCAGGCCGATCGCCCGCAGCCTCTCGCGCGAGCCGCGGAGCGACTCCACGGAGTTGACTCCGAGGGCTCCCAGGATCTCCTGCAGCTCGTGGCTCCATGCCTGGACCAGGTTGACCAGCCGCTCTGCGCCCCATTCGGGATCGAGGCGGCGCGTGAGTTCCGGCTTCTGGGTCGTGAGCCCCCAGGAGCAGCACCCCGTGTGACAGCTCTGGCACACGTGACAGCCCAGAGCGATCAGCGCGGCGGTCCCTATGGCCACGACGTCGGCTCCCAGGGCGATCGCCTTGGCCATGTCGGCGGCCGAGCGGATCGAGCCCGCGGCGACGATGGAAGCCTGGTTGCGGATGCCCTCGTCGCGCAGCCGCTGGTCCACCGCGGCGATGGCCAGCTCGATCGGGATCCCGATGTGGTCCCGGATGACCGCCGGCGCGGCGCCCGTGCCGCCTTTGAAACCGTCGAGGTAGACGTAGTCCGCGCCGGCGCGCACGATGCCCGACGCGATAGCGGCCACGTTGTGCACGGCGGCGATCTTGACGCCCACAGGCTTGTATCCCGACGCCTCCTTCAGCGCGTAGATGAGTTGCCGAAGGTCCTCGATCGAGTAGATGTCGTGGTGCGGCGCGGGCGAGAGAGCGTCCGAGCCCTGCGGGATCATGCGCGTCGTCGAGACCTCGCGGCTGATCTTCTCACCAGGGAGGTGCCCGCCGATGCCGGGCTTGGCGCCCTGACCGACCTTGATCTCGATGGCGACGCCTCGGTTGAGGTACTCCGCATCGACCCCGAACCTGCCCGACGCGCACTGGACGATCACGTTGTCGGTGAAGGGGAAGAGGTCGGCGTGAAGGCCGCCTTCGCCAGTGTTCATGAGGATGCCGAGACGCTCGGCGGCCATCGCCAGTGACTTGTGCACGTTAAGGGAGACGGAGCCGTAGCTCATCCCGCCGAACACGAGCGGAGTGGCCAGCATGATGTTCTTCTGCAGTCCCGCTCCGGCGGCCAGACGGAATCCGCCCTCGCCGTCGGGCTCCACGGAAACGCTGTCGGGCTTCCTGCCGAGGTAGGTGCGCAGTTCCATCGGCTCCCTCAGGGGGTCGATGGAGGGATTGGTCACCTGGCAGGCATCGAGCACTAGGTGGTCGAACAGCCTCGTGTAGGGCTTGTCGTTACCCATGGACGTCAGGATGACCCCGCCGGACTCAGCTTGGCGCCAGACGGCCTTGCGCAGGTGAGGCGGCCAGTTCTCCGAGTCGCGGAAGGCCAGCTCGTTCTTCTTGATGGTGATGGCGTGCGCCGGACAGTACGTCACGCACCGGTGGCACGCACGGCACTTGCTGTCATCCGGAATTGGGCGCTCGTTGAAGCTGTAGACGCCCCATCCGCACTGCTGAACGCAGCGGCCGCACTTGTGACAGCGGTCGTAGTCGATGTCGACCTTGAACTCGGGCTGTATGAATGTCGCCGGCATCTTCAGCTCACCTCGGCGTTCTCGCAAGCGGTCCCGGTGCCGGTGACGGCGCACGAGACCTCTGAGGGCGGACTGTGCAGGTCACCGTGGATCGGCCAGTCCATTCCGTCGACGCGCCCGATCACCGGCTCGCCGGCCTTGGGCGCCCATGTCATGTCCGGGCTCGGCACGATCTGACGGATGGCGCTCTCCTCCGACGCGACCACCAGCAGCCGGCCCTTGCGGGCGGCGACGAGCGGACGCAGTTTGATGCGGTCGTTGAGCGCGACCATGCCCCCGTTGAAACCGAGGACGATCGCGAAGGGGCCGTTCAGCATCGCCGGCCCGTAGACGGCGCGCAGCGACGTCATCAGAGCGCGCTCCTTCTCGGGCATCCGGTCGATCTCGCCCCAAAGCGGCGGGGCCAACGCCTTGCAGGCCAGGGACAGCGGAAGTCTGTGCCGCCTGAGCAGGAGGTCGAACAGGTACGCGACCACCTCGGTGTCGGTTCCCAGCGTGCACTTGTAGCCGAACTGCTCGAGGTAACGGCTGTTGATGCCATAGCTCGAGATCTCGCCGTTGTGCACGATCGACCAGTCGAGCAGCGTGAAGGGATGGGCGCCGCCCCACCAGCCGGGGGTGTTGGTCGGGAAGCGATTGTGACCCACCCACGTGTGACCCTCGTACTCCTCGAGCCGGAAGTAGTGGCCGATCTCCTCGGGATACCCGACACCCTTGAAGGCGCCCATGTTCTTGCCCGAGGAGGCGACGAAGGCCCCGTCGACGGTGGAGTTGATGGTCATGACGGCGTGGACGATGAAGTCTTCGGCGCTCATCTCGGCATCGCTCAACTTGTGCGGATCGGGCTTGAGGAAGTAGCGCCACAGGTGAGGAGCGTCATTGATGCCCTTGACGGGACGGGTGGGCATCGGCTCGGCCAGATCGACGTGGAAGTGGCGATCGAAGTAGGCTTCGCACTCTTCCTTGGCCCGGAAGTCGTGATACATCATGTGGAAGGCGAAGTGATCCGGGAACTCCGGGTAGATCCCGTAGCCCGCGAATCCGCCGCCGAGTCCGTTGCCCCGGTCGCGCTGCACGGCCATCGCCTGGATCGCGACCTCGCCGCCCATGAGCTTGCCGGATTCGTCGCATATGCCGACCAGGCCGCAGCCGCCATGTATCTTGAACGGCGACTCCTGGCTGTAGTGTGGACGCTCCATCGTGTTCACTCCCCTCCGCCATCGGCCGGCGACGCGTCTCCGGAGGGAGGCTTGTCGCCAGCAAGCACCCGGCCCAGCGACTCGCCGCCGCTGGCCGGCAGCGGCTCGAGGCCGAGCTTTCTGCGCGCGGACTCCCGCGGGGATCCGAGCAGGCCCGTCTTGAGGAAGGTCTGGTAGGCGGCCGACACGGACTCCGGTCCGCTCCCCGCGGCCATCGCGAGTTCCTTGAGCTTGCGGAAGGTGTCGGCCATGCCGATCCGCGAGTGACACATCTCCTGACACGTGTAGCACTCGAGACACTTCCACAGCTGGCCATCGGCCAGAACGCCGTCGAGATGTCCGCGGATTAGGTCGCCGATGATCTCGGTGGGCTGGAACTCCGGGTCGATCTTGCAGACCGGACAGTCATCCTTGCAGGCGCGGCAGCTGTCGCACTTGGCGAGCAACGAGACGTCGAACGCCGAGGCGAGCCTCGCCTTGTCCGCCTCGCGCTCGTCCCACTTCCTCAGGAACGGATCCACGGAGACGCGGTGCAGGTCGAGACCTATCTCATCGGGCGAGTGGCCCATGCCCAGAGCTATCAACTCGGACAGGTAGAGCACCGGGACGTTGATGTCCTCGTTCGCGCGCTGCAGGGCGGCCTGGTTCAGGTCGAACTGCTGGAAGCAGGACGGACAGACGACGACCAGCGCGTCCACCTCGTTGTCCTGCAGGTCGTAAAGCTTGCGCCTCGCGAAGGCCAGCGAGCTGTCGCGCTCACCGACTCGATCGAGGGCGCCGCCGCAGCACTGCATCTTCGTCTGGTAGTCGACCACGCGCGCGCCCATGGCCGCGACGATCTCCTCGACCTTTCGAGGCTCGAGCGGATCGTCCCAACCGATCGCGGGGCTCGGGCGCAGGAGATGACACCCGTAGTGGACCGCGATCCGCATCCCCCAGAAGGTGCGCTCGAGCTTGGATGCGACCAGGGGGGCGCCCAGGTCGTCCGCCAGCCATTCCGCGAAGTGCGTGATCTTCACCCGGCCGTCGTAGTGAAGACCCTCGGGAGCCAGGCGCTCGTTGATGCGCTCCCTCTGGCGCCAATCCTTCTCGAGGTGGGCCCACGTCTCGCGAAACGTCGAGTAGCACCCGTTGCACGGAGTCACGACGTCGAGACCCGCGCTCTCGATGACCGCCAGGTTGCGCGCCGCCGTCGTGTAGTAGGCATCCTCGTCGCTGCTCTTGACGAGAACGCCCTCGGGGCAGCAGGTCAGCCCTTCGAGTTCTCTGACCTCGGCCCCGAGGTCGTCGAACACCAGGCGCGTCGCCTTCTCGATGAACGGGAAACGCGCAGGGATCGTGCACCCCCAGAAGACCGCCATGTCCTTCATGAGACTTCCGTTCGCGTATAGAAAAAGGCACCCGCTGAGCCACCTTCGGCTCTGCGAGCGCCATTGCTCGGTCGATCCATGGTCCCGCACGTCGTCGTGCGAGCACGCCGCTATTCTAGCACGGGTCGTGCCGTAGGGACACCGAAGCGCAACACGTGGGAAACCGGACCGACGAGCGGCGGTCGTCGGGGCTCGGCGCGGCCTTGCGTGTCCTAAGTCTCGGCATCATCGGAGTGCCGGAGCAGCCAGTGCCGAACCGGGACCACCGCCGCCAGCACGCTTACGAGGGTTCCGGCCAGCATCAGTAATGCGAAGAC
The DNA here is from genome assembly GCA_963695385.1 of uncultured Coriobacteriia bacterium. Classification (GTDB taxonomy): domain Bacteria; phylum Actinomycetota; class Coriobacteriia; order Anaerosomatales; family PALSA-660; genus JANYAK01. The sequence continues at coordinate 218,183 of OY968780.1, read as the reverse complement.
CCGGAACATGGGGTCGTCGGCCCCCATCACCGCGGCCGCGGGATGGATCGAATCGGGCGACGGGAAGAAGGTGATCCATGCCATTCCAGCCACCATCGTGAGAGAAGACACGACGATCAGGGCGCTCGTCACCCTCGGCCTGTTGACCAACAACCCGATCACCAGCGCGACCGCGGTCACCATGATGTAGAGGAGGCTCATGGTCATCCGCTGTTCCGTCCAGTTGAACGAATTCCATACCAGCCTCGCCGCGACTGCGCCGACGGTCACGGCGAAGGCCCACGCCGGCAGCGTCGCCACCTGCATCGCGTGCGCCCACTCGTAGAAGACTCGTCTGCCGGTCAGAAGGTGGCCGAGCGCCAGCACTCCCATGCCATAGATGACGACGATGCATGCCCACTTGAGCATCCCGTGCCAGATCACGAACTTGACCCAAGCACCCAGCTGGGTGTCCTGGGGAGCGAAGGCCGCGGCGATCAGACTCGCGGTCAATGCGACGGCGAACACGATGTACGCACTGCGGTCGGTCATCCGATCCGGATTCATCTGTCTGCTTTCTCTCTTGCGGGGTACCGGTCGGCGGTCCGGCTAAGCATCGTCCTCGAGATCAGACGCCAGGACCAGCGCTTCGGCGATCTCGCGAAGCGACTTGCGGCGGTCCATGGCGAGCTTCTGCAGGCGGCGGAACGCATCGGGCTCGGTCATGCCCTTCTTCATCAGCAGGCCCTTCGCCCGGTCCAGGACCTTCCTGGTCTCAAGGCGCTCGGACAGGTCGGCCACCTCTGCCGCGAGCGCGCGAGCCTCCGCGAAGCGGGAGACAGCGATCTGCATCGCCGGCAGTATATCCGTCTTCGAGAACGGCTTGACCAGGTAGGCCATCGCGCCGGCCCCAGTGGCCTGCTCGACGTAGTCGGGTTGGGAGAAGGCGGTGACCATCACGACCGGCGCGATGGACTCGGAGCCGATCGTCTCCGCCGCCGTGAGGCCGTCGGTGCCCGGCATCTCCACATCCATGAAGATCACATCGGGAAGCAACCGGCGCGCCAGAGCGATGGCCTCGGCGCCGTCTCGCGCCTCACCGACCACCTCGTGGCCCTCTTCCAGAAGCATCTCCCGCAGATCCATGCGGATGAGAGCCTCGTCCTCGGCGATCACTACACGCATCGGCTACTCCGTGTCGGCTCGATCGCTCGGGACGGGCACGCGGATGGTCACGGTCGTACCCGCCCCACCGCCGAACACGAGGGTACCACGCAGGTCGTCCTCGACCAGCGTGCGCACGATCGCCAGTCCCAGATGCGCGTCCTTGGCGGAGTCGAAGCCGGGCGGAAGGCCCACCCCGTCGTCACGGACCACGAGATGGAGTTCGCCGGGCAGGCGTCGCATGGACACGAGGACCGTCCCCTGGCTCGCCGGTCCCAGGCCGTGTTCGATGGCGTTATGCACCAGCTCGGCCAGAACCAGGGCGAGGGAGGTCGCTGTCGAGGCAAGGACCTCGCCGGTCGTGCCTTCCACCTCGACGCTGATCTCGCTTCTCGTCCCCGCGATACCCTGGCGGACCATGTCCACGACGGTGCGCGCCGCCTCGCCGAAGTCCACGCGCTCGTCCGTGGATGCCGAGAGCATCTCGTGAACGACCGCCATTGATGACACCCTCTCGACCGCCTCGGCCAACGCGCGGGCGGCCTCGTTGGAGTCCGAGCGGCGCGCCTGTATCCGCAGCAGCGAGGCGATGGTCTGCAGGTTGTTCTTCACCCGGTGATGGACCTCACGGATGGTGGCCTCCTTCACCTTCAACTCCTGCTCCTGGCGGCGGACGTCCGTGACATCCTCGACGAGCACGGCCGTGCCAGACGGCAGGGCGATGGTCCGGTACGACAGAACGCGACCGCCCACATCGACCTCGGCGGCGAGAGCACCGCGCCTCCCCATCACCGGCTCCACGGCGATCGACCCGCCCGGCAACCCGGTCTCCGGCGTGCCCACGAGCCCACCCTCGAGTCCGGACTGTCTCATGATGTTCACGGCGTTGGGACTGCCGTAGACGACGCGACCATCCGGGCCGATACGCATCACGCCGTCCCCGGCCCGCCGCGTCGTCACGAATGGGACGCCGTCGTCCAGAGTGGTGAGAGGACCTTGGCGAAGCAACACGATCAGGCCCTCGGCGATGCCCATGAATTCCAGCTCCATCTTCCCGGGAGCCTCGGCCACCTGCTGGGTGAGGTCGCGAACGAGCACCGCGTAGGTCTCGCCCGCTGCACCCACGGGATACGCGTGAGTCACATACGAGATGCCGCGGGTGGTTCGGCGCCGACGCCCCACCACGGGGACCCCGTCCCGCATGGCACGATACGCCTCCGGCTCGTCGCGCGACGGCAGGGTCCGCCCGATGCGCGTCTGGGCGACAGCCGGCACGGCGGTCATCGGCCGGGCATCCGCGACGACCCGGAGGCCGTCGTCGGCGGTGCGGATCGCGAGCGCCACGTCGCCGTAACCCATGTCGGCGATGAGCTGGAGGTTTCCGGCGACGTTGCCCAGGTGCTCCGACCGCGCGGAGTCCGGATCGCCGGGCGGGCTGGCGTTCTCTTCCATGGCCCGATTATACGGTACGGACACCGCCGGCCCGCCGCTCTCCGGTCCCACTCCCGTGCGCCGCGTTCCGCCGTCCCGGGCTATAATCCGTCCCGCGGCCGACGCCGGCCGCGCGCACCGAGCAAGGGCCCGGGTGGCGGAATGGCAGACGCAGCGGCCTCAAAAGCCGTCGGGGGCAACCTCGTGAGGGTTCGAATCCCTCCCCGGGCACCAGGACTCCGACCCTAGGCCACCTCGTAGCCGGGCTGCCGGCTCATGCGCCCGAGGGCGGCCATCGCCGAGCTGCGGACGGTCTCGTCGTCGTCCCGGAAGCCGGCGCTCAGCAGGGCCCCGGTCGCCGATGGATCCGCGACGTTTCCCAGAGCCTCGGCTGCGTACGTACGCACGTCCACACACGCGTCCGAGAGCGACTCGACAAGCGCCGCGGTGGTGCTCCTATCACACAGCGCGCCCAGCGCCCTGGCGGCGAAAGCCCTCTCCTCGGCGTTCCCGTCACGGAGCTGCGAGACGAGATCGTCGCAGACCGCCTTCGACCCGCGCTCGTCACCCAGCCGCTTGAGAGAGACGGCGGCCGCGCGCCTGACACGAGCATCCGGATCCTCGATCAATACGACCAGCGCCGAGATCGCCCGGACGTCCCCCAGCAGACCGAGAGCATCGGCGGCCACCTCGCGACGTGTCGGATCGTCCGAGGTGGTCATGTCGAGCAGCGGCGTGAGCGATCGGGGAAAGCCTCGGAGTCCAAGTCCGCATGCCGCCCACCTCACGACCTCGGGATCATCATCGCCGAGCGCGCCCATGAGTTGACCCGCATCGCAGCTCGCACGCACGCGCTCCAGCAGCCTCAGGGAGAGCCCGCGGGAGAGCGGATCCCCGGAGCGCATCCCATCGAGGATCTCACCCAGTTCTGCGGCGGAGCATCCCTGAGGGTCGCCCATTCCGTCTCCCCTGTCGCCAGACTCGCACGGTGCCTGCTGCGGATGCGGCGCTTGGTTGATTCCCAATCGGAGGACACAAGCGACGCCGTTGCCGGATAACCTACGCTTCCCCGAGATACGCGCGACGCAGCTCGGCGTTCACGAGCAGCTCGGCGGCCGAACCTTCGATCACCACGCGACCGCCCTGGAGCACGTAGCCGTGATCCGCGATGGCCAGCGCCGCGTTCGCGTTCTGCTCGACCAGGAAGATAGCCACCCCCTCATCACGGTTGATGCGCTTGATGATCTCGAAGTTCTGGTCCACGAGGGCTGGCGCGAGGCCCATGGACGGCTCGTCCATGATGATCAGGCGCGGCCTGGACATGAGCGCGCGGCCGATGGCCACCATCTGCTGCTCGCCGCCCGACAGCGTTCCCGCGCGCTGCGTGCGGCGCTCCGCGACACGCGGGAAGAGCTCGTAGATCTTCTCGATGTCATCGCGGATCCCGTCATGGTCCGAGCGCGTGTACGCGCCCATCTCCAGGTTCTCGTAGACCGACAGGTGCGGGAAGAGGCGGCGGTTCTCGGGAACTGTCGCGATCCCCCGCTTGATTCGCTCGGCGGTTCGCAGACCGTTGACGACCTGCCCGTCGAATAGGACCTCGCCCTCGAAGGGTGTCACGATACCCAGGATCGTCTTCATCGTCGTCGACTTGCCGGAGGCGTTGCCGCCCAGCAGGCAAACGATCTCCCCGGCGCCGACGCGGTAGTCGACGCCTTTGAGGATCTCGATCCGGCCATAGCGGGTCCGGACCCCTCTGAACTCAAGAAGCGGATTCGCTGCGCTTGCCAAGGTATGCCTCCACAACCAGCGGATCCTCGGCGACCTCCTGCGGGTCGCCCTCGGCGATCTTGACTCCGTGATCCATCGCGACGAGCCGGTCCGACGCCCCGAGGACGACCTTCATGTCGTGCTCGATCATCAGGATCGTGTGGCCCATGTCGCGCAACCTGCGTATCTGCTCCATGACCTCCATGGACTCCGCAGGGTTCATGCCCGCGACCGGCTCGTCGAGCAGCAGCAGCGTCGGATCGGACGCGAGAGCGCGCGCGATCTCCAGACGGCGCCGGTTCGCGTACGACAGCGAGAGCGCGGGCTGGCTCTGGCGCGAAGCCGAGAACCGTCCGGGGAAGAACTCCAGGACCTTCTTGGCGCGCTCGACCGCCTCGCGCTCCTCCCGGCGTATGTGCGGCAACCGCAACATCGCGCCCATCGTCCCGCCCTTCGTGCGGCTGTGCATGCCCACAAGCACGTTCTCAAGCACAGTCATGTGGGAGAAGAGTCGCAGCATCTGGAACGTGCGGCTGACGCCCAGCGCCTGGATCTGGTCGGGGCGAAGGCCCGCGATCGAACGGCCGCCGAGCAGGATGTCTCCGGAGTCGGGCTCGTAGACGCCGCTGATCACGTTGAAAGCCGTCGTCTTGCCGCTGCCGTTCGGGCCGATGATCGACACTATCTCGCCCTCGTTGACGGTGAGGTTGAGATCGTTGACGGCTCTCAGCCCGCCGAAGGACTTGGTCACGCCGATCAGCTCGAGTACGGCGGCCACGTCAGCCCTCCAGATCCTGATGACCCTGGTCGACGTCGAAGAGCGCCTGGCGCGTCTTCTCCATCTCCCGGGGATCCTCTTCATGGGTCTCGCGACGCCAGAGAGTGTCGGGAAGCAGGCCCTCGGGCCGGAAGATCACGACCAGCACGATCGCGAGACCGAACAGGAGCATCCGATACCGGTCGAACTCGACGAAGAAGGTCTGGAGCGCGGGCGGCCATGACGCCATGAAGGCCGGGCCGAGAAGCGACGGGACCCAATCCGAGAAGGCCTTGCTGATGATGTCCGGCGTCGTGTCGAGCACCACCGCGCCAACGATCGCGCCCGGGATCGACCCCATGCCTCCGAGCACCACCATGCACACGACGATCACCGACTGCATGAAAGTGAAGTATGACGGGTTGATGAAGACCTGGTAGTAGGCGAACACGCTGCCGGCCAAGCCTGCGATCCCGGCGGACAACACCATCGCCAGCGTCTTGAGCCGCGTGGCGTGGATGCCGGAGTGCCGCGCGGCGATCTCGTCCTCCCGCAACGCGTTCCAGGCCCGCCCGATGCGCGAGTTCTTCAGGTTGGACAGGAGTATCGTCACGATCACCACGAGCACGAGCACAAGGTAGTAGTAGTGCTCCGGATGAGCTGTGGCATTCATCTGAAACCCGAACAGCGACGGCTGAGCGATATCCGGCAGACCGCCCGGCCCGTTCGTGACGCTCTTCCAGTTGTTGAACACCGTGCGCACGATCTCGCCGAACGCGAGCGTCACGATTGCGAGGTAGTCCCCTCTGAGCCGCAACGTCGGCAGCCCGACGAGGAACCCGGCGACCATCGCCAGCGCGATGCTGAGCGGCACCGCGACCCAGAACGGCCAGTGCAACCCCGTGAACGGCGCGCTGACGATCGCCGTGGTGTACGAACCGACGGCGAAGAACGCCACGTAGCCCAGGTTGAGCAGGCCCGTCTCACCCATGATCATGTTGAGCCCCAGGGCGAGCAGTACGTAGATGAGCGTGCGCGAACCGAGCCGGATCCAGAGCGTCTGGACGACGCCGGCTTGGTTGAGGAGCGGCAGCGCCAGAGCCCCGGCAAGCGCCAGCGCGATCCACACCGCGCGCGGGACACGCGATGCCCACGAGGTGCGAATGACCTCTGCCGATGCCGTCCGCTCCGCCACGCGCTACACCTTCTCCGGTAGGTGTTCGCCGAGGATCCCGGCCGGACGGAAGAGCAGGATCACGATCAGGACGGCGAAAGCTATGACGTTCTGCCAGTTGGTGTCGATCGTGACTTCGGGGTTCAGCACGCACCCCATTAGGATGACCAGAAGGAACAGGTTGCCGCCCAAGAGCCGCAATGCGTGCTTCGCCGACAGATCGAGCAACGCGTCGGTGCGCTTGGAGAACACGCGCTTGACTGCGTAGAGCGGCGTGGCCCTGTAGAGCAGCTTGAGCTGGCGTTCGTATTCCGGGGTCCGCTGCCCGGCATGCAGATGCGCGAGCCGTGCCCGCGGTGCTCGCACGTACTGCACGTAGAGCCCGAGGACCAGCCCGGCGGCGAAGAACCAGGCGAGCACGCCCAGAGGCGACCCGACGCCGAAGACCTCGGCCAGTCCGAGTGCGAGTGCGCCGATCACCGCGCCGGGGATGTTGCCGATCCCCCCAAGCACCGCGGCAGTGAACGCCTTCATGCCGTACAGGAACCCGGTGTCGTACTTGAGGGTCCCGTAGTAGAGCACGACGAAGAAGCCACCTACCGCTGCCAGCGCCGAGCCCACCGCGAACGTGAACGCGATGGTACGGTTCGTGTCGATCCCCATCATCTCGGCCGCCTCGCGATCCTGCGATGTGGCACGCATGGCCTTGCCGATCCGGGTCGCCCGGATGAGCCAGGTGAGCAGTCCCATGAGCACGAGAGACACCGCGATGATCACGAGCGCGATCACGCGGATGCGCGAGCCCGCCAGTGTGATGAACCCCGGGACCAGCGACGGGATGCTGATCGCCTCGGGTCCGTTGATGAGGATGATCAGGTTCTGGATGATGATCGACACCCCGATGGCCGACAGCAGCGGGATGATCCGCGAGGCGCCGCGGAGAGGCCGATAGGCGACGCGCTCGATGAACAGCCCCAGACCCGCGGTCGCCGGGACCGCCACGGCCAGCGCTGCGGACATCCACAACAGCCGGAGGCCGAGCGGCGCCCCCGGCTCCACACCGGACCGGATGAGCACGAGGACGACGATGTAGCCGCCCACGGTGAACACCTCGCCGTGGGCGAAGTTGATGAACTCGAGGACGCCGTAGACCATCGTGTAGCCCAAGGCGATGAGCGCGTAGATCATTCCGACCGTCAGGCCGGACACCGCCAGGTAGACCAGGAGCGAAAGCGTCAAAGAGCCCTCCCGAGGACTTCCTTCACCCGCGACGTCCGCCGACGACGCCGAGACCCGCCGACTGCCGTCAGTGAACAGGATACCCGCTGGGCATGGGAAGGCGCGGGGCCAATATCTTCGCCCCGCGCCTTCCCTGACTGACGCCCGCAACGGGCGACCGGAGCCCAGGTGACTACTTCGTGGGCACCCAGGTCTTGCCGTCACACTTGAAGCGCCAGATCGTCTGGACGCTCGACGACGCGCCCTTCATGACGACCTCGCCCTTGTCGTTGAAGCCGAACGTACCGATGACGCCCGAATACTCGATCTGCTGCATGGCCGCCTCGACGGCCGCGGCATCCGTCGTGCCTGCCTTCTTGACCGCGGCGATGTAGGCGCCGACGGCGTCGTAGTTGGTGTCCGCGTAAGGACCGGGATCCTTGCCGGTGGCAGCCTTGTACTTCTCCTTGAATGAGGCGAAGCCCGGCTTCTGCGAGTCCTCGACGCCGCCGAAGGTGCACAGCATGCCCTTCGCGTTCGCGGCACCGCCGGCTTCGCCGACGATCTCGTCGGACTTGATGCCGTCGCCGCCCATCATCTGAACCTTGCCCAGGCCGGCCTCGACCATCTGCTTGCGCAGCAGGCCGCATTCCTTGTGGTAGCCGGTGTAGACGACCACGTCGGCCCCGAACTTCTTGATGTTGGCTATCTGGGCCGAGAAGTCCGTGTCGCCTTCCTTGGCGTGCTGTCGCAGGGTCGCCTGACCAGCGGTGAGTCCCGGCACGATCGCGTCGGCCAGACCGACGGAGTAGTCGCCGCTGTCATCGAACAGCACGACCTTGTTGAACTTGAGCTCCGTGATCCACTTGGCGAGCTCGGCGCCTTGGAAGTTGTCGCCGACGCAGGTGCGGAAGAAGTTCATCCACCCCTTGGTCACAAGGTCCGCCCGCGTGGCGGAACCGGAGATCTCGACGATGTTGGCCTGATTGAAGATCGGCCCTGCGGCGTTCGTGTTGCCCGACGTCAGGGCGCCGATGACCACGTCGACCTTGTCGTCGACGAGCGACTGCGCGACGATCGGCGCCTGCGCGGGCTCGCCTTTGTCGTCCTTGATGACCAACTCGATCTTGTAGGTGTCGTTGCCGACCTTGAAGTTGTCGAAGTCCTTGGCGGCCAGCTTGATGCCCTCCTGTGCGGCGAAGCCGTAGTCAGCAAGACCGGCGCCGGTCAACGACGTCATGACGCCCACCTTGAGCGTCTTGGCCGTCGAGCCTGCGGTCCCGCCCCCTGTCGTCGATGTCGGCGCACATCCGCCGGCAAAGACCGCCGCGACAGCAAAGACCGCAACCGCCGCAAGCGTCGTCCAAACCGAGGTCTTACGCATTCCCCACCAACCTCTCTCGTTCGTCCGACCGTGGACACGATTCCTGATGTATACCACGTGCGGGCACGACCGTGTGACGATTTCATGCGTCCAAGACGTGCCTCCATGCAAGATCGTGTGGCTCTCCCCGCGCGCCCACGCCACGCACTTCCGCATCGCAAAGGTGCTTTGTCCTTGGCGACGACGGTGATATAGTACCTCGGCAACGGGGCGCGCACCTGCCCCGTCGATGTCGGCACGCCCCTTCGGGGCCTGGATGGAGAAGCAAAGGAGGTGCGATAGAGACCTCATGGAACACCTGACAGTGCTCGTGATGGTGATGGACATGATGATGACCCGGCCCGGGTCCTTGCGCTGCTGCGCTGGAACCGGGCTCATCAGCGGTCGCGCCGCCCGCTAGCAGCGGACAGCGGCCACATCAGCCCTCGCCTTTCACGAACGCGATCAGGAGGTACCGAAGATGAGTGACTCTACCCGCCCCGGCTTCGACACCCTATCCGTGCACGCAGGCGCCGCCGCCGATCCCACCACCGGCTCGCGCGCCGTGCCCATCTACCAGACGGTCGCCTACAACTTCAAGTCGACCGACTACGCGGCGAATCTGTTCGGGTTGCGCGAGTTCGGCAACATCTACACCCGTCTGATGAACCCCACGAACGACGTGCTCGAGCAGCGTCTCGCTGCTCTGCACGGCGGCTCCGCGGCCCTGGTAACCGCGTCCGGACACGGCGCTGAGAACACCTCGCTGTTCAACGTCGCCGGCTCGGGAGACTCCATCGTCGCTTCCACCTCCCTCTACGGAGGGACATGGAACATCTTCCTGCACACGTTCAGACGCCTCGGCATCACCGTGCGCTTCGTGGAGACCACCGACATCGACGGCTTCGCGGCCGCGACCGACGACACGACGAGAGCCTGGTTCGTCGAGACGATCGGCAACCCGCGGCTGGACGTCCCTGATCTCGCGGGGCTCTCCGACGCGGGCCGCGCGCTCGGCGTGCCGCTGTTCGTCGACAACACCTTCGCGACCCCCTATCTGTGCCGTCCGATCGAACACGGTACGGCGGTGGTGATCGAATCTCTCACGAAGTGGATCGGCGGGCACGGGACCTCCCTGGGCGGCGCCATCATCGACGGCGGCAACTTCGACTGGGGCAACGGGCGCTTCTCGTACTTCACCGAGCCCGACCCGAGCTACCACGGGCTGAAGTTCTGGGACGTGTTCGGCGACTTTCCGGGGCTCGGCAACGTCGCCTTCGCCATCAGGGCGCGCGTGCTGCTGCAAAGGGACCTGGGCGCCCAACTCTCGCCGTTCAACGCGCAGCAGATCCTGCTGGGCGTCGAGACGCTGTCCCTGCGCGTCCAGCGTCACTGCGACAACGCCCTGGCCGTCGCCAAGTGGCTGCGCGAACACCCCAAGGTCGCTTGGGTGACCTACCCCGGCCTGGACGACCACCCCACCAAGGCGAACGCGGACAAGTACCTTCAGAACGGCTACGGCGGGGTCGTGGTCTTCGGCGTGAAGGGCGGCGCCGAGGCTGGCCGCAAGCTGATCGAGAGCGTGGAGCTGTTCAGCCACCTGGCCAACGTCGGCGACGCCAAGTCGCTGATCATCCACCCGGCCACGACCACCCACTCGCAGTTGAGCGAGGACGAACTCGTGACGGCGGGCATCGGCCCCGACTTCGTGCGCCTGTCCGTGGGCATCGAGAACATCGACGACATCATCGCCGACCTCGACCAGGCGCTGGCGGGGGCATAGGCGACCGTGAGCGCGGAGGACACCAACCGTCGTCCGTGGGACGAGACCGCGAGCGCGGGCGTCTCTGAATCGAAGACGCTCGCGCTCGACGGTCCCGTCACTCTGGCGAGCGGACGCGTGCTTCGGCACGTGGACGTCGCCTACGAGACGTTCGGGAGGCTGGATCAGGACGGCTCCAACGCCGTCCTGATCTGCCACGCCCTGTCCGGAGACTCTCACGTCGCGGGGTCGCGGTCCGGGGACGAGGCGGGCCGGGGCGGCTGGTGGGACGTGATGGTGGGACCGGGAAAGGCCATCGACACGGACCGCTTCTTCGTGATCTGCAGCAACGTGCTCGGCGGCTGCAGCGGAACCACCGGTCCCTCGTCCATCGATCCGGAGACCGGTCGGCCGTACGGGCTGCGCTTCCCCCTCGTGACGATCGAGGACATGGTAGACGTGCAGGCGAGACTGCTGGATGCTCTCGGCGTCAGCCGGCTCATCACAGTGGTGGGCGGCTCGATGGGCGGCATGCAGGCGCTCGCCTGGCCCAAGCGCTTCCCGGACAGGGTGCGCAGCGTCATCGCCGACGCGACGACCCCGCGCCTCGGTGCGCAGGCCATCGCGTTCAACGCCGTCGGCCGCCAGGCCATCCTGGAGGACCCGGACTTCGGGGACGGCGACTACTACGACCGGGAGCGCCAGCCGGACTCGGGCCTCGCCATCGCGCGCATGATCGGGCACATCACCTATCTCTCCGATGCGTCCATGCGCGAGAAGTTCGGGCGGCGCCTGCGGGACGGAGTGGACTATGCGTTCGACTTCGTCCACGAGTTCGAGGTGGAGACATACCTGCAGCACCAGGGGCGCCGCTTCGTGGAGCGCTTCGACGCCAACACGTACCTCTACATGACCAAGTCGATGGACTACTTCGACCTTCGCGGGGAATCCCCGACGCTGGCTGACGCGCTTCGAGGCGTTCCCGCCAGGTTCCTGGTGCTGTCGTTCTCCAGCGACTGGCTCTTTCCCACGGCCAACTCACTCGAGCTCGTGACCGCGCTCCAGCAAGTGGACGCCGAAGTGGCGTACGCGGAGATCCCCAGCCCGTACGGGCACGACGCATTCCTGCTCGAGCCCGAGGCGCAACACCGATTGATCGCGCCGTTCTTGACGCGCTTGGCCGAGGAGGCGGACTGAGGTGACGACCGCCGAGTTCCTGAGGGCCGATCAGGCGCTGATCGCCGACATAGTGCCCGCCGGTGCTCGCGTGCTCGACCTGGGCTGCGGCGACGGCGCACTGCTCGCGCGCCTGCGCGACGAGCACGGCGCGTTCGTGCGCGGCGTCGAGATCGACCTCGGCAAGATCGGAGGATGCGTGGAGCGCGGGCTCTCGGTGGTTCAGGCGGACCTCGACGACGGCCTGTCCGACTTCCGCGATTCCTCGTTCGACGTCGTCATCCTGTCTCAGACGCTCCAGGTCGTGCGCCGGCCCGCGTTCGTCGTCTCCGAGATGCTTCGGGTCGGCGCGCGGGGTGTGGTGTCATTCCCGAACTTCGCCTACTGGCGCAATCGCGCCCATCTCGCGATCCGCGGACGCATGCCGGTTTCTGCGGCCATACCCTACGCGTGGTACGAGACCCCGAACATCCACCACACGACCCTGCGCGACTTCCGCGACCTGTGCGATCGGAACGGAGCGGTGATCGAACGCGAGATACCGCTGGTCGGCGGCTCGGACGGCCGGCCCGGGAGAGAGGTCGGCGTGCTGCCCAACCTGCTGGCCGACTCGGCGGTGTTCGTGGTCAGGGGATCCTAGGCGAGTCCTAGCGGACGACGATGCTTCCGAACGCCATCTCCATGCCGCAGTAGAACGCGTACGTTCCAGGCTTGGGCGACGCGATCATGACGGTCCTTGGACCAGAAGTAAGGTCCTCGAAGAATCGCAGATCGGCGGACTGCACTTGCGCCAGGCAGCCGCTCCCCTGCCCGAATGTGATCTCGGCCGGCACGCCGGCCTTGAGCGTCACCTGGGTGGGCTCGTAGTAGCCCTTGGAGAGATCCACCGCGATCCTCTGGGTGCCGCCGACCACCTTGGCCGCCTTGGCGGTGGCCGGACCGGCGGGCGCGCCCGAGCCGCAGCAACCTCCACCCGCCGCGGGGGCTTGACCGCTACCGGGCGCGGGGGCTCTGGGAACCGCCGCGGATGTACTCGAGCCGCAGCAGCCGCCGGGCGCCACGGGAGCCGCCGCGGTAACAGCGGCCGAGGCCACGGTGGGGGCGTTCCCGCCTCCCGCGGGGCCGCCGGGCGCGAAGGCCAGCGCATACGTGAAGGACGAGAGGAACGCGATCACGACGATCAGCGCGGCCACCGTCCATCGAGTGCTCTTGTCGGAGAGTAGTTCCTTCAGCTTCATGTTCCTCGCCCTACAGTCGATCGCGGTTGCACCCCATAGAGGCAAGCTGCGTGCCAGCACGTCGGACCCATCCGCACCCGTCTGCATCGATATGCGACGCGCGACCGATCCGGTCCCGCGTCGGCCCGCGTGGGGTGACTTGCGGTACCGCTCAGTCCGGGCACGCGCCAGGGACCGGCAGCTGCCTGTACTCGAGCGCCCGCGCCAGCCTGTAGAAGTCCGAGTCGCGCTCGATGAAGCGTACCTTCGTGAGAAGCGTCGTCGGATCGATGAGATCCTCGAAGGGCACGTATACGAGTTGCAGCTGGTCCTTGACCGAGACCATGTGGCCGGTGAGCCCGCGGTCGATCATGGCCCGGCACGCCCCGACACCCAGCTGGCTGCCGAGCAGGACGTCGAAGCCGACCGGCGGAGTGCAGCGGGTCTCGTAGCCGATCTGCTTGCTCCGCACCGTGATCTTCGAGCCCGTCCGCTTCAGGTATGCGCTCTCCATAGCTCGGGCGAGGTGCTCGCCGATCTTGACCGTCCCGAGGCACGTGTTGCCGTGCGAGTCGACCTCCTTGGGACGCTGGTCGTCCGAGAGCTTGTCGGCCAGACCTTCGGCCACGGCGACCACGCCGTAGTCCCGGCGATCGGCCGCTCGCGCGATCATGAGATCCACCAGCTGCTCGGCCGCGGCATCGAGGTCCCAGATCCCCTCGACATCCTCCACGCTGATCATCTTCGTGGCCTCGCCGGCCATTCCGGCCGCGTAAGTGAGCCAACCGGCCTTGCGGCCCATCACCTCGAGGACGTACCACGTGCTCGTCGACTTGGAGTCCGCCCCGATGTTGATGATCACCTGCGCCGCGAAGTTGGCCGCCGACTCGAACCCGAAGGTCCAGTCGATGCCGAAGTAGTCGTTGTCGATCGTCTTGGGCAGGTGGATGACCGACACCGGCCGCAGACCGTCGACCGCCGACTGTATCTTGTGAACGTAGTTTGCCGTCTTGAGCGTGTCGTCGCCGCCGATCGACACCAGTCCGTCGATCTCCAGCGATTCGAACGCGGCGAAGACCGCCTTCAACTTGGCGTTCTTCTCCGGGTCCTTCAGGTCCTCAAGCGACTTGATGGACTTCCCCGGGTTCGACCGCGAGGTCCGAAGGATGATGTCCTTGCGGTTGCGGATGCCCGACACGTCGTCACGGCTGAGGCGGAGGAAGTTCTCATTCTCTATGAGCGGGGTATCCGGTGAGTACCGCTCGAGCGCCTCGTAGCCGTTCAGGAACCCGACCACCTCGACGCCCGCGCATACGAAGCTCATCGTCGCCGCCGAGATGACCGCGTTGGCCGCCGGCGCCGGCCCTCCGGAGAACAGGATGCCGACCCGTCTTATCTCTCTCTCAGCGCCCATCACACACCCTCCTCCGTGTACACCCCTATGCCGCGCAGCCGCTCGAAGCGCCGCGAGACCAGTTCATCGACCGGGACACCCGCAAGCTCGTCGAGCGCACGGCCGACAGCCCCGCTCACGGCGCGGTACACCGGCGCCGGATCGCGGTGGGCTCCGCCCAGAGGCTCGGGAACGATCTCATCCGCGATTCCGAGAGAGACCAGATCGGCGGCGGTGAGATGCAGGCTGGAAGCCGTCTCCGCCGCCCTGGTCGAGTCCTTGTGGAGTATCGAGGCGCACATCTCGGGGCTGATCACCGAGTAGTAGGAGTTCTCGAGCATGATCAGACGATCCCCGAATCCGATCGCCAAGGCGCCGCCGGACCCGCCCTCGCCGATCCCGACCACCACCACCGGCACGGCGACCTCCCCGAGCGTCGCGAGGCATTCAGCGATCGCCCAGGACTGCCCGCGCTCCTCGGCCTCGATACCAGGGTAGGCTCCGGCCGTGTCCAACAGGCTGACGATCGGCAGCGAGAACCTGTCCGCGATCCTCATTACCCGCATCGCCTTGCGGAAGCCCTCGGGATGCGCCGAACCGAAGTTGCGCGCGATGTTCTCCTTGGTGTTCTTGCCTTTGCGGTGCCCGAGCACCGCGACCCGCCGTCCGCCGATCCTGGCGAGCCCCGCGAACATCGCCTCATCATCGCCGAAGAAGCGGTCGCCATGGAACTCCACGACATCCGTGAAGACCTCTTCTAGGTAGTCCTGCGTCTTGGGCCGGTCCGGGTGCCTGGCGACCTGAACCTTCTCCCAAGCCGACAGCGACGAGTACAGGGTGTCGTGAAGCGCCGAGATCTCCGACTCCAGCGCGGCGATCTCGGCGAGCAACTCCGGCTGCCCGGACACGTCCAGGCGCTTGAGGAGGGCGAGCTTGTCCTCGAGTTCGGCGAGTGGCCGCTCGAACTCCATCACGAACCTGCGCGCCACCTCAGTCACCGCCCGGCGCCAGGTAGTCGAGGATCAGCGACACCCGCTCGCGGAGCTCGCGCCGGTCGACCACGTCGTCCACCATCCCGTGCACGAGCAGGGACTCGGCGGACTGGAATCCTTTGGGAAGGGACTGCCGGATCGTCTGCTCGACCAGGCGCGGACCCGCGAAGCCGACTCGCGCGCCGGGCTCCGCGAAGATGACGTCGGCCAGGGTCGCGAATGAGGCGGTCACTCCGCCCATTGTGGGGTTCGTCAGCAATGCGACATAGGGGACGCGAGCGTCGCGATGCCTGGCCGCCGCGGTCGCGGTCTTGGCCATCTGCATGAGGGACAGCGTGCTCTCCTGCATGCGCGCGCCGCCCGAGGCTATCGCGAGCACGAGCGGCTTGCGCTGCTCGCGAGAGAGTTCGAATGCGCGAACCAGCTTCTCTCCCACGGCCGAACCCATCGATCCCCCCACGAAACGGAAATCCATGGCGCCGATGATCACGTCGCGCCCCTCGATGGTGGCCTGGCCGGTGACCACGGCCTCTTTGATGCCGGTCTCCTCCTCGGCGGCCGCCAACGCGTCCAGGTACTTCTTGCCGGACGTGAATACGAGAGGATCGGCGGACCCGACGCTGGCGTCCATCTCCCTGAAGGAGCCCTCGTCAGCCAGCGTGGATATGCGCTCCGTCGCGGTGATGTCATCGTGATGGCCGCAGTGCGGGCACACTGCGAGGTTCTTCTCGAACTCGCCCTGGTACACGATCCTGCCGCATCCTCCGCACTTCGCCCAGACGCCATCGGGCACGTCGGACGCGTCGGGCGTGGATGTCGGCTGAACGTATCGGCGCGCCTCGCGGGCGCGGAACCAATCGGCGATGGGCATGACGCTCTTTCGTGCGACGGCGGTCGGTGCGGGTGTGCTTGGCGGACGAGCGTCCGTCGGCCGGTACATGATACCACCCGGGTGGGCGCCTCTATCCCCGTCCGCGAACGCATCGCGGCCCTGCCGACACGACGACGACAGGGCCGCTCCATGCGCGCGCGCTCACACGTCCGCAGGGACGCGCACGCTTTGGCCCGCGGTCTAGCCGCAGGCGAAGTCCTTCTTCCCGTCGAACACGGCGACCGCGTCTTCGACAGCCCAGTCGCCGAGCGTGATCGCGCTTATCGCCTTGGTCAGGCGTACCGCCTCGTCCAGCGGACGCTGGTGGATGTTGCGACCGGTCGCGTTGCCGACGGCGCCGCCCACGTGGATCTGCTCCCAGAGTTGACCCAGGAAGGTCGGCGCGTCCACGGTCGAGCCGCCCGCGCACACGAGCCCGGTGCGGCCCGCGGCCATCGTCACGATCTTGAGCAGTTCGGCGGATGACCCGCTCTCGCTCTTCTTCGGCGGATTCACCTTGACGAAGTCGGACCCGAGGCAAACCGCCGTCCCCGCGGCGCCCGCGATCAGTTGGGCGTCCTTCTCGTCGGCGACCGCCTTACCACGTGGATAGATCCAAAGCACGACGAGCAGGCCGACGGAGTGCGCGTCCGCGATCAACTGACCGGCTTCGGTCATCATGGAGGCCTCGTACTCCGAACCCAGATAGATCGTGTATCCGATCCCCACGACGTTGACGCCGTTGTCGCGCATGTCCAGCACCGTCTGGATATCGTAGAGCTGAGGGCTGTACGGATCCTCCTGTGAGGTCTTCACCAGGTGGGTCTTCGAGTTCATCTTCACCAGGTAGTTGATGTCAGGATAGTCAGCGGCGTACTGGGCCACCAAGCCGCGCTGCCCGGCGAGAACCCCGCATACGCCCTTCGATCCGATCTCGAAGAGGTGCTTGGGGTCAGCGTCGTCGATCGAGATGCCCTCGCCGTAGAAATCGTCGTTGAGGTGCTCGATCTTCTGATCGCAGGCGAACAGCATGAGCCTGCCCGTCCCGCGTGTTGCCTTCAAGTAGTTGTCGATGTAGGTCTCGCGCACTGACGCTGGCACATCGGCCGGCACGCGAACGTCGGCTCGGGTGATCTTGGGCATCGTTCGAGTCCCTCCTCATTGACGCTCGGCGGCGCTGCCGCGCGCCCTGTCCTGTAACGGTGTCGCCCCGCGGAACTCTGTGTCCCCATTCCGCGAGGAACTGGAACAGCGTAGGCCATCGAGAGGCGCCGTGCCACAATCGGCGCGGCGGACTCCGTGCCACGATCGGCGGTCCGGCGCGCGTCACGGACGGCGGGACATCGGATCAGCGAAGCATCTTCTCCATGCGCACGTGATCCACGTAGGTACGCGGCATCTTGAAGACATCACCCACTCGCGCGAAACCCGACTTCTCGTACAGCGCCACAGCCGGCAGCCGCGCGTTGAGGTAGGCTCGCGACAGGCCCCGGCGCGCCGCCTCGTCCAGCAGCTCGCGGACGAGGGCCGTTCCGATCCCCCGCCGCCTGTGGCACTCGTCGACCGCCACCTGTCGCAGATGTCCCCAACAGCCCTCGACGATGAGACGCGCATATCCGATGACTCGATCCTCGTTCAACGCCACGAGATGCGTCGAACGAGGATCGAGGTTGTCCCAGTCGTCGGAGCGGGTCACACCGAAGGGCCGGTGCAGCGTCTCGTAGCACAGATCGGCGACAGCCAGCATCTTCGGATCGTCGCCGGACACGTAGCGCAGCACGAACACCATCGATGTCCCTAGCCCGCCGTCACGTCCCCGCTAGTCCTTGCGTCCTCCGACCTGCTTGAGCGTGCCGGCGATCATGGTTATGAACTCTCCGTAGAATCTCTCGAACTTGCCGATCTCGTCCTGCGCCCCGGTGGGCGTCGCGGGCACGTCGAAGTCGCCGCCGGCGATGCGCAGAGAGGCATCTTCCATGTGGCTCATGACCGCCGCGAGCCTGGAGAAGACCAGCGAGTTGAGGAGAAGACTGAGAACCACCGCCAGCGCCAGGGCCATGACCCCGACGACGCCGAGCACCCTGTACTGAGCGCCGCTGAGACTGTTCGCCGTGGAAGAGATGTCCTCGATCACGTAGACCGCCCCGACCTTCTTGCCGTTGGCGTCCAGAACAGGGAATACCCCGTCCATCTCGGTGCGGCTCCCCGAGTCCTCCACCTTCGTGCCGACGACATCGCCGCCATTCGGGATCTGATCCGCCGGCTTGCTGAGGACCATCTCGGGGACTTCTTCGGGTTCGGTGGTTCCGGCCACCACGTACGTCGTCTGCGCATCCCAGGTGTCGGGCACCTTCCTCTGTGCCGAGAAGTCGGCCCAAGCCTTCCGATCCAGCTTGTCCTTCTGCAGCAGCAGCCCATAGTTGTCGCCGGTCTGGCTCTTCAGGATGTCTAGGAAGTGATCGATCTCCTCGCCCAGTTCGAGATAGCCGATCAGCCGGCCCTTCGCGGCCGGATCGACGCCGGATGCGCCCGCGGCCGGGGCGTACCAAGGGCGCACGACTCGAAGAGCGAAGGCGGTCTTTCCAAGCTCCAGCCCGGTCCCGTAACCCCCGGACTGCTTGGCCTTCAGATAGGTCGCGCGCTGCAGATTGTCCCCGAACTGCTCGGGCTTGTGCGCGCGGAGGAAGACCGTCCCTGTGGCGTCGATGAAGTACATGTGAGTGAACCCGTATCGGGTCTTGAGGTCGGCGAACAGCGGGGCGGCAAGCTTGGCCAGCGCAGCTCTGTCACCGGCCTCGAACGCGTCGCGAAGATCCTGCCTTGTCGAGAGCACGTCGACCGCGGCGGAGAGTGCGACAGTGTCGCGAGACTCGACCTCGGCGAAGGTCTTGGCTGCCCTGGCGATCGAGGCGTTCGCCGCGCTTCGGACATCCGCGTCGTATCCCTGGCGAAGCACCAGCGCGAGAACGATCATCGAGATACCGGCCCCCACGAACAGTGCCGCCATCACCTTGACCCTGATCGACACGTTCCCCATCAGACGACCCCCATTCGTTCTATATGTCGAGACGCTGTCCCAATACATCGAGGGCCGCGGCCTGCAGCGCTTCGATCTTCTCTGGATCGTCGGGATCATTCGGCGAGATGAACGCCAACAGGAAGCCCGTGCGCATACTGATCTGACCCTTGACCCGAAAGGTGTCAAGCCCCTGGCGATCTATGATGCGATCCACCTCTTGCGCCGCGTCATACAGCTTGCCCATGTCGCTCTCCATGCTTTGGCCGACCGGCAACCCCGGCAGGCATGATTGTACATTGGGACAGGCCGCTTGTCGCAAAGTAGATCGGTTTCGGGTCTCGACGCGACGGTGATGGGGTATACTTTTTGGCTTTAGCCGCGGTAGCGGTTGGTGACAGGCATGCGCCTGTCCTTGCCGAATGCCTTCGGCGTGATCTTGATGCCGAGCGGCCCTTGGCGGCGCTTGTACTCGGCCTCGTCGACCATGCGTGCGACTCGGGCCACGAGTGCTGCGTCGAACCCCGACTCCACGATGCGATCGACCGAGAGGTCGTCCTCGACGTAGGCTTTCAGGACCGGATCGAGGACCTCATAGGTCGGCAGGGAGTCGGTGTCGAGCTGGTCTGGTCTCAGCTCCGCCGAGGGAGCCTTCTCTATGCTGTTCCGGGGGATGACCTCGCCGTCGCGGTTGCGCCAGCGCGCGAGGTCCCACACCCGCGTCTTGTACACGTCCTTGATGGGTGCGAATCCGCCGACCATGTCCCCGTAGAGAGTCGAGTAGCCCACCGACAACTCGGACTTGTTCCCGGTGGCGAGCACGATCCAGCCGAACTTGTTTGACAGCGCCATCAGCAGCATCCCCCGCACGCGCGCCTGCAGGTTCTCCTCCGTCGTGTCCTCGGGAATACCGCGAAGAGAAGGAGCGAGTGCGCGGTGCATCGCCTCCAACGCCTTCTCCACCGGCAGCGTCCTGTGGTCGATGCCCAGGTTCTCGCACAAGGCGACGGCGTCAGCGACGCTGCCCGCGGACGAGTAGCGGGACGGCATCAGGACGCCGTGGACGTGTTCCGGTCCCAGGGCGTCCACCGCAAGGGATGCCGTGAGCGCCGAGTCTATGCCGCCGGACAGGCCGATCACGGCATCCTTGAACCCGTTCTTGCGGAAGTAGTCGCGGAGACCTGTCACCAGGGCTGCGTGCACCTCGGCCTCGCCCGAGAGGATGGGCTCCACGTCGGCAGGCATGGACCGCGAGTCCTTGGCATCCGTTGAGACTCGGCGCCCCTCTCGGCCCTCGAAGTCGGGAACGTCGACCACGAGCAGGTCCTCCTCGAACGCCCGGGCCCGAGCGACGACCGTCCCGTCCGGAGCGATGACGACCGATCGCCCATCGAAGACCAGCTCGTCCTGACCGCCCACGAGATTGCAGTATGCGAGCCAGATGCCGTTGTCCTGGGCGCGCGCGGCGAGCATCTCCTCGCGTTGGGCGCCCTTGCCCGCATGGAAGGGAGACGCGGATATGTTGACTATCAGACGCGCGCCGAGACCCGCCGCCTCGGTGACGAGTTCGGGGACCCAGACGTCCTCGCATATGCTGCATGCCGCCGGCGTCCCCGAGATCAGGAACGTCAGCGGCGACCTGCCGGGCTCGAAGTAGCGCTCCTCGTCGAAGACCCCGTAGTTCGGGAGGCGCCGCTTGCGATAGACCGATTCCACCCTCCCCGCGCGGCAGAGAGCTGCCGCGTTGTGCAGGTTCTCGTCCTCGCGATCAACGAAGCCGACGATCGCCACCATCCCGGAGCAGTTCTCTGCGACCCGCCGGAGCGCCTCGGTGTTGCGCGCCACGAAATGGTCCTTGGCGAGCAGGTCCTCAGGGGGGTAGCCCGTCACGGCGAGTTCGGGGAACAGCGCGATCGCGGCGCCGAGGCCTTCGGCGGCGTGAAGCGCGGCGATGATCCTGGAGGTGTTCCCCTCGATATCGCCGACGACGACGTCGATCTGCGCGATCGCGATGCGCGGCACGTGATGCTCCTCCCGAGCGGCCGGGTCTCGAGCGTAGCATACCCGTGACGCCGGCCGTCCCCCGACGTGCGCTGGCGTTCGGCCCACTCGGATGGTAGCGTCGCATCAACAGAGGGAGGGGATCCGACATGTCTATCCTATCCGCGCTGGTGGACGCCCTGCCGACGGTGGCCGCGGTCATCGTAGGCTTGGCCGCTCTGCTGTGGCTCGTCGGCTTCCGCGTCGTCAGGTCCGACCAGATCGGCATGGTCGAGAGATGGTGGTCGCCGAGAGGCTCCCTCAAGGACAACATCATCGCTCTGAAGGGCGAGGCGGGGGTCCAGCCCGACGTGTTGCGTGGCGGGATCCACTTCCGCACTCCCCTCATGCATCGAGTGCGCATACAATCGCTGATCACGATCCCGCAGGGCAGGATCGGCTACGTGTTCGCTCGAGACGGCCAGCCGCTGCCTCCGCATCAGACTCTCGGAGCCGTCGTCGAGTCCAACAACTTCCAGGACGTGCGCGCCTTCATGGCAAACGGCGGCCAGCGAGGCCCGCAGCGCCGGATACTGCGCGAGGGTACCTACGCGTTCAACCTGGCGCAGTTCGTGATCATCACAGAGTCGAAGGTCTACTACCTCCCGATGGGCAGCAAGGAGGAGGAAGCCACCATCATGTCGATGGCGAGCTACCTGGCCGGCATCGGGGGCTTCACGCCTGTGGTGATCAAGGGCGCGGAGGACAAGCTCGGCATCGTCACCGTGCACGACGGGCCGTCGCTGCAGATGGGCGACATCATCGCGCCGGCCGTGGGGGACATCGCCGGCAGCCCCGACTACCACGGGAACTTCCAGGACCCCGAGGCCTTCCTGCGCGCCGGCGGCTTCCGGGGCCGTCAGTACCAGGTGCTCACGGAGGGCACTTACTTCATCAACAGGCTGTTCGCGACGGTCGAGCTCATCAACAAGACGATCATCCCGGTCGGATTCGCCGGCGTGGTCGTCTCCTACATCGGTCCCAAGGGCGAGGACCTCTCCGGCGAGGAGTACCGCCATGGCGAGCTCGTCAAGGTCGGCGACCGCGGCGTCTGGAGCGAGCCGCTCATGCCGGGCAAGTACGCGTTCAACCTGTACGCCGGCCAGGTGTTCCTAGTGCCGACCACGAACATCATCCTGAAGTGGATAGCGGGCGAGTCCGGGCAGCACAACTACGACGAGAACCTCACCGAGATCGACCTGATCACCAAGGACGCTTTCGAGCCCCGGCTTCCCCTGTCGGTGGTCATCCACATCGACTACATGAAGGCGCCCCTCGTCATCCAGCGTTTCGGCGACATCAAGATGCTGGTCAACCAGACGCTCGACCCGATGGTCTCCAGCTACTTCAAGAACATCGGCCAGACCAAGACGATCATCGAGCTGCTCCAGCAGCGAAGCGACATCCAGGTGCGCGCGTCCAAGGAGATGCAGGAGCGCTTCCTTCGCTACAACCTGGAGCTCGAGGAAGTGCTGATAGGGACGCCCCGCTCCCCGGAGGGCGACACGCGCATCGAGACCATCCTCGTCCAGCTGCGCGACCGGCAGGTCGCCTTCGAGAAGCTCGAGACCTTCGAGAAGCAGAAGACCGCCGCCGAGAAGGAGCGCGAGCTCAAGGAGGCGCAGGCGGTGGCCGAGCAGCAGACGATGCTCACGCAGTCGCAGATCAGTATCCAGATCCAGGAGAACGAGGGTCGAGCCGCGCTCCAGCGCGCCGTTCAGGACGCCGAGCGCGTCAAGACCCTGGCGGGCGGCGAAGCCCAGAAGGTCAAGCTCATGGCCGATGCCGACGCCACCCGAGTGCAGATGATCGCCAAGGCGGATGCGGACCGCGAGGCGCGCGTCGGCATCGGCAAAGCCATCGCCATCGAGGAGCAGGTCGGCGCCTACGGTGCCCCGCAACTCCAGCTGGCGCAGGACATCATGACGAAGATGGCCATCGCCATCGAGTCCTCCAAAGTGCCGATCGTGCCGGCAACCGTGGTCAACATGGGCGGCGACGGCGAGGGCGCGGTCAACAACAACGCGTTCGGCCTGCTGCTGACGCTGCTGACGGCCGACAAGCTCGGTGCGCCTATCGTGCCGGGTACCGGGGCGATAGGCGCTCGCGACGACGCCGTGGCGCGCATCAGGGATCAGATCCTCGAATCCGCGAGGCAACAGCCACCCGCCGCCGCCCCTCCCCCCGCGCCCAAGTCCCCCACAGCCAAGCCTGCAGCCAAGACGGAGCCGCCGGCGGGCTCGAAGCCCGCGACTCCTCCACCAGCGGCGCGACCGAGCCAGCGCCAGAGGCCGCCGGACGAGACGGCGCCCGGTCGGTAGCAGCCGGCATCAGGAAGCCGAGAGCAGAAGAGGGGCGCCCCGCGGGACGCCCCTCACACTTGTCGCGCGAACGGCACCTCAGGAGCCCGTCTCGCCGAGCGCCCGACGGTAGGCGGAGTACGTCGTGTCGCTGCGCAGGATGAAACGCACGTCTCGGACGTGTTTGGCCTCTCGTATCGCCGCGCGCACCGCCTGCACGGCGATGGGCGCGACCTGATCGACCGGATAACCCAGGGCTCCCGTCGACAGGGACGGGAGGGCGATGGATCGAAGCCGGAGATCGTCGGCCACCTTGATCGCGGCGCGATAGGCCGTACCCAGCTTCTCCGCCTCTTCGGAAGAGCCCCAGCCCCAGTTCGGGCCCACGGCGTGGATGACGTACCTGGCCCGCAGCGACCCACCCGTGGTCGCCACCGCCTCGCCCGCCTTGAGAGCGCCCCTCTTGACGAGGATACGCAGGCACTCGGACCCGATGGTGGGCCCGCCGGCCTCGTGAATGGCGTTGCAGACGCCGCCTCCGAGTACGAGGTTGGCGTTGGCCGCGTTGACTATCGCGTCGACGTCGGCCTGTGTGATGTCCCCTCGTTCGAGCCTGATCTCCTGGTTTGACAACTCCTCAACACCTCTCCGGGTCGCCCCTGGGGGCCCCATGGCCCCTCTCCGCCTACTGACGCACCTGGTGGAGCCCAGGACCCGACACTCCCCGGCAGGGTGACGGAACATCTCCACGCGATGCCCGTGACCGCGTGAGGACGCGTCGAGATGCATCGGTTATCGGCACGATAAGTACGCGTCATGAGGTTGTCTGGCATGCTCACACCGCCGAACGCGTCCAATACGCCGGTGAACGGCAACGTCAAGAGACGGACGGCACGAATAATTAGGGCGCCGCTTTCGCGGCGCCCTAATCGCGTTCGATTCTGCGCCGCCGCGGTGACCCGCCGGCGGCATCGCTGGGCTTCTACCTCACCGTGAACGATGACGCCGCGGCCCCGGGCATATCGAATTTCTTGCTGCCCAGGTAGGCGTTCGCATAGTAGTTGTATTTGCCCTTCCGGTCGGGCGCGTTCACCGTCCTCTTCCAGGTGTCGACGCCCCCGCTCGTGCTCGTGCGTGACAGGGTGAAGAACTTGGCGTATCCGCCCGGACCCGTGACCCTCATCCAGACCTTGTCCGCTCGCCCCTGCACCTTGGCGGTCATGGTGATGGTGCCGCTCGCGCTCACGGAACTCGGGCTGATCGTGCGTTCCTTGACCTTGACTGTACCCGTCGCCGTCTTGGACTTCGTCGACTCAGCCGACGCCTTCGCGCTCGCCAGGTCCGACGCCAGCTGAGAGTTCTGCTCCGTCAGATCCGTCACGGACGCTTCGGCCGTGTCGAGGCGACCGGTAAGGTCCTCGACCTGCTGCTCGGCGGACGCAGCCTTGGACTCCGCCGCGGTTATCTTCCTCTCGAGAGCGCGGGTCTCGGCCATGAGAGTTGATCGCTGCCAGAGTAGGAGACCGACACCGATCGCGATGCCCACAAGGAACGCGATCGTCAGGAAGCCCCACAGGCTTCCGCGGGACATGCGGACGTCCGGCATTGAACGACTCCCCTTTCGGCGCTGCGGCGGAACCTCGGCCGACCCGGGCTCGCTGTCGAGAACGCGACCGCCTCCTGCATCAGACATCGTCCGAGCTCCTTTCGCCACGTACGGCTTCACACAGATCGTTCACGTACTCCTCAAGGGCATCCGTGTCGGTCTGGCGGCGGACCACCGCACTGCCGACGACCACCCCATCGGCGATGCGGGCGACCTCGGTCGCCTGCGCCGGCGTCGAGATGCCGAAGCCCACGGCGACTGGGAGTCGTGACCACTCCCGCACCCTCGCGACGAGTGCCGCCAACTCGCGCGGCAGCTCACCCCTCTCGCCAGTCACTCCGGTCGTAGACACACAGTACACGAATCCGCGCGACGCTTCCGCTACCGTCTGAAGACGATCGGGCGTGGATGTGGGAGTCGCGAGGAAGACCGTGTCCAACCCCATCGGCTCGGCCTCCTTCAGCCAGGCGATCGCCATGGCATTGTCCGGTGGCATGTCCGGGACGATGAATCCCTCGATCCCCGCCTCGCGCGCCGCGACGGCGAGCTTGCCCAAACCCATCCGAAGCATGGGGTTCAGGTACGTCATCAGCGCCACGGGCGGCGGATCCGGGACTCCGGGATCGGACACGAACTCGGCGGCCAGCCCTATCGTCTCCGCGAGACCGAAGCGCCCGCCCGCGGCTGCCATGGCCGCCTTGGCCGCCCCGGCGATGACGGGACCGTCCGCGAGGGGGTCGCCGTATGGGACTCCCAGTTCGATCACGTCCGCACCCGCACGCGCGACCGCGCGCACGGCCGCCAGCGAGAGGGCGCGATCGGGGTAGCCGGCCATCACGTATGCCACGAGCGCCGGCCTGCCGTGCGCGAATCCGCGCCCGAGACCGCGCGGCGCGTCAGAGGCCAAGACCGGCCTCCCGCACGATGTCGACATCCTTGTCGCCGCGTCCGGACACGCACACCACGACCGAGGCGTCCGGTCCCAACTCGGCGGACATCCTGGGCAGCAGGGCGAGGGCGTGAGACGACTCGATCGCCGGGATGATGCCCTCCGTGCGGCACAGCAGCGCGAACGCATCGAGCGCCTCCTGGTCGGTCACCGCCTCGTATCGGACGAGGTGCTCGTCCTTGAGGAAGCTGTGCTCCGGTCCGACGCCGGGGTAGTCGAGGCCCGCGGAGATCGAATACGCCTCGAGGGGATTCCCCGCGTCGTCCTGGAGCAGGTAGCTGTAGAAGCCGTGCATGACGCCGGGCTCTCCGAGAGTGAGAGACGCTCCGTGCTTGCCGCTGTCCAACCCCAGGCCGGCAGCCTCGGCACCAACCAGCATCGGCCGCTTCTCGGCGTCCACTCCGGCGATGAACGGCGCGAACATGCCGATGGAGTTGCTGCCGCCGCCGACGCAGGCGAACACGGCGTCCGGCATCGGGATGCTCCTGTCGGCCAGCTGGGCGATCGTCTCCCGGCCGATGACACTCTGGTACTCGCGCACGATGGCGGGATACGGGTGGGGGCCCACAGCGCTCCCGATGATGTAGAAGGTGTCCTCCACGCGTGCCACCCAGTGACGGAGCGAGGCGGTCACGGCGTCGGCGAGTGTGCCGGTACCGTCGGGCACAGGAACGACCTCGGCGCCAAGCAGGCGCATCTTGTAGACGTTGAGCGCCTGGCGGCGTATGTCCTCGGTGCCCATGAACACCGAACACTCCATGCCGAACAGCGCCGCGGCCGTCGCGGTCGCCACGCCGTGCTGACCCGCGCCGGTCTCGGCTATCACGCGGCGCTTGCCCATGCGCCTCGCGAGCAGGGCCTGGCCGATGCAGTTGTTGATCTTGTGCGCGCCGGTGTGGTTCAGGTCCTCCCGCTTGAGGTACACCGCGCCCAGGCCGACCGCCTCGGCGAGTCGCTCGGCCTTGTACAGCGGCGTCGGCCGCCCTATGTAGTCGCGCATCAGGCGGCCGAGCTCCTCGTGGAACGCCGGATCGCTGCGGGCGGCCACGAACGCCATCTCCAGCTCGCGCAGCGCCGGCACAACCGTTTCGGGCACGAAGGACCCTCCGTAGGGCCCGAAG
Source organism: uncultured Coriobacteriia bacterium (assembly GCA_963695385.1). Lineage (GTDB taxonomy): Bacteria > Actinomycetota > Coriobacteriia > Anaerosomatales > PALSA-660 > JANYAK01. The sequence goes on along the minus strand of OY968780.1, from coordinate 190,884 downwards.
AAGCCCTGCGCATCCGGACTCGAGTATGCGTACTCCGCCGATGGGAGCAGGGGCTCGTTCATCTATCCGACCTCCTCGTCGGCCGCGCGCACCGCGGCCATGAAAGCCGCGAGCGCGGCCTTGTCCTTTTGACGTGGCCGCTCCTCGACGCCCGAGGACACGTCCACCGCGTACGGGCGCAAGGCGCGCACCGCGTCTCCCACGTTTCCCGGACGCAGTCCGCCCGCCACGATGACGGGTATCCCGTCGGGCAGCAGCGCGCTGTCCCAGAGGAACGACCTCCCGCTGCCGCCGGGAAGACCGGGGACATACGTGTCCAGCAGCACAGCGCACACGCTCCCGCGATACGCCTCCACATCAGCGACCGTGTAGCCGTCGCCGACGCGGAAGGCCTTTACCACGGGAGCGTCGATCCGCTCACAGAAGGCGGCCGATTCGGATCCGTGAAGTTGCACGGCCCCGAGTCTCAGGCGCCTCACGGCGGCCACGACATCGTCTCCCGTCGCGTCGACGAAGACGCCCACACGAGTGACGAGCGGCGGGACGTCGGCGAGCACCTCCTCGGCCTGTGCGAGCGTCAACCTGCGCGGGCTGTCGGCCAGCACGACGCCGATGGCATCCGCGCCCGCGAGGACGGCCGCACGCGCGTCGTCGGCGGAACACAGCCCGCAGACCTTGACGCGCGTGCGGCCACCCTCCAATTCCCTACTCCGGCTGACAGAGGGTCGCGCCGGCCGCGAAATCGAAGTCCTCGAGAGTGCCCGTGTTGTACGCCTCGTAGGCGGCCAGGTCGAAGTGGCCGTGACCCGAGAGGTTGAACAGCACGGTCTTGTCCTCGCCGGCCTCCTTGGCCGCGACGGCCTCGTCGATCGCCACTCTGATCGCGTGGCTCGACTCCGGCGCCGGCAGGATGCCCTCGGCGCGAGCGAACTGCACTGCGGCTTCGAAGCACGCCTTCTGGTGCACTGCGACGGCCTCGACATCGCCCGTCTTGACGAGCATCGACACCAGCGGCGAGTCGCCGTGATAGCGAAGTCCGCCGGCGTGGATCCCGGCAGGCACGAAGTCGTGACCCAGCGTGTACATCAGCATCTGCGGGGTCATCTTGGCCTCGTCGCCGTAGTCGTAGCGATACTCCCCGGCCGTGAGCGTCGGGCAGGCCTTGGGCTCGACCGCCACGAGGCGCGTCTTGGTGCCCTGTGTCTTGCGGCGCTGATAGTACGGGAACGCGATGCCCGCGAAGTTGGAGCCGCCGCCGACGCAGCCGATCACGACGTCGGGCTCGGCCTGAGCCATCTCCATCTGCAGGATGGCCTCCTCGCCGATGATCGTCTGGTGCAGGATGACGTGGTTGAGGACCGAGCCGAGCGCGTAGTGGGTGTCATCACGCGTGGCGGCATCCTCGACGGCCTCGGAGATGGCGATGCCGAGGCTTCCGAGCGACCCGGGGTCCATGTCCAGGACGTGACGGCCGGCGTTGGTGCGGTTCGACGGCGAGGCGATGACGTTGGCGCCATAGGTCTCCATCAGCATGCGACGGTACGGCTTCTGGTTGTAGGAGACGCCCACCATGTAGACCGTGCACTCGAGACCGTAGAGGGCGCATGCGATGGACATCGCGCTTCCCCACTGGCCCGCTCCGGTCTCGGTGGCGATGCGCTTGATGCCTTCCTTCTTGTTGAAGAACGCCTGCGGGATGGCCGTGTTGGGCTTGTGAGAGCCCGCCGGGCTTACGCCCTCGTACTTGAAGAAGATCTTCACTCCAGCGGGGAGGCCTAGGACCTTCTCCAGCTGACGCGCGCGGTTGAGAGGTGATGGCCGGTAGGTCTTGTAGACGGCCTGGACCTCCTCGGGGATCTCGATATATCGGTCCTGGCTGACCTCCTGCATGATCAGCCCCATGGGGAACAGAGGCGTCAGTGCCTCCGGACCGATGGGATTGCCGTCGGGGCCCAGCGGCGGCGACGGCGGCTCGGGCAGATCGGGCGCCACGTTGTACCAGCGCGTCGGCATCTGCCGCTCGTCGAGCATGTACCTCGTCCTCTCGGGCATCGTGTTCCTCCTTCTTCGGGCGCTCCCGCACCCTTATCGCACTGTCTTCACTGCGGACAGGTCCCACAAGGAGGACCTGCCCGGCGGTCCCTATCCCGCGTGCTTACCCACTCCCGTGAGTTCCGCCAAGACATCTTCCGGGTACTCCGAACGCATGAGGGTCTCGCCCACGAGCACGGCGTCGGCGCCCGCCGCCGCGGCCCGGACGACATCGTCGCGGCCGCACACGCCGCTGGCGGCCACCGTCGTCATCCCGAGCCCACGGGCCGCGCGCACGCAGTGGAAGGCCGCCTCGCGATCGACTCGCAGGGTGTGCAGATTCCGGCTGTTCACGGCGACCAGACGCGCGCCGACGCAACGGGCCACCTCCAACTCCACCTCGTCGACGACCTCCACCAGCCCCTCCATCCCGAGCGTGCGAATCACGTCCAGGTACTCCGCGATGCTGTCGCCGAGCACGCTCACCATGAGCAGCACCGCGTCCGCGCCGTGTCCGCGAGCCACGAACAGCTGCACCGGGTCCACGACGAAGTCCTTGCAGAGTACGGGCAGATCGACCGCGTCCGCAACGTCTGACAGGTCGTCGAACGATCCGGAGAACTCGCTGGGCTCCGTGAGCACGCTGATCGCGGCCGCTCCGCCGTGCTGATAGTGCAGCGCCTGCGTGCTGGCCTCCACATCCGGGGCGATGGGCCCCGCGGACGGCGATGACCTCTTGATCTCGGCTATCACGGCCACGTCCGGCCCCTTCAGAAGGGCCGTCGAGAATCCCCGGACCCGGCGCGAGCAGCTCGCGACCCGCTCCCGGTCCGCAGGGGAGAGGGAGCCGAAAAGCGCATCGACGTCGTGCATGCGCCTTGCGGCCATCCTGATGAGGAAGCTCTCGGGCACGGACGTCACGCGTTCGTCTCCTCTTTCGCCTTGCGCTCGTCAGCCTGCCGCCCTAGCTTGCGGGTCAAGGCGACCAGCGACTCGAGGCGGGTCAGCGCCGAGCCGGAGTCGATCGATTCGCGCGCCCTGACCACACCCTCGGCCATATCCTCGACGACTCCCGCGATCATGAGGGCCGCCGCGGCGTTCATCAGGGCGACATCTCTTCGCGGCCCGTGCTCACCACTCAGAACGGACACCACGATCTCGGCGTTGTGCTCGGCGTCCCCGCCCGACAGACCGGCGACCGACCCGCGGGCGATGCCCACGCTCTCCGGGGTGATCTCCCACGTGTACACGGACCCGTCGCGGAACTCGGCGATCGTCGTGGGGCCGGAAGCGGAAACCTCGTCCATCCCGGGGTGCCCGTGCACGACCATGACCCGCTCCGCGCCCAAGCGGCCGGCCACTTCCGCCAAGACCGGCGCCAGCGACGCGTCGTACACGCCGAGCAGCTGGCGCTTGGCGCCGGCGGGGTTCGTCAGAGGGCCGAGGATGTTGAACACGGTGCGTATCGCGATCTCGCGCCGCGTCGGCCCCGCGTGCCTCATCGAGGAATGCAGCGCCTGGGCGAACAAGAAGCCCACGCCCACCTCATCGATGCAGTGCGCCATGTCCTCCGCCGACAGGTCGATCCGAACGCCGAGAGCCTCGAGCACGTCGGCGCTTCCCGACTTGGACGATACGGCGCGGTTCCCGTGCTTGGCGATCGGGACCCCCGCGCCCGCCACGACGAAGGCGGTCGTCGTAGAGATGTTGAAGGTCGCCAGCTCGTCGCCGCCGGTGCCGCAAGTGTCGATGTATCCCTCCGCGCGTGGCCGCACGATGGTCATACGCTGTCGCATCGCCCGCGCGAATCCAGTGACCTCGTCGACCGTCTCCCCCTTCATGCGCAAAGCAGTGACGAGCGACCCTATCTGCCCCCCGGTCGCCTCCCCGTCCATGATGATCCCCATCACCCCCGCCGCCTGCTCCTCAGACATGTGCCGCCCCGAGATGACCGCTGAGATGGCCTGCTGGATGGTGAGCGGGCCATCGGGGACACCTGCGGGGACGGTCCTCGAGGCTTGGGCTTCGCCACTTAGCCTCTGCGGGATGTCCCCTCCGGTGTCCCCGATGGCCCCGGCGACGTCGGTCGCCTCCGCAGCGTCGATCTCGCCTGCGAGCACGAGGAAGTTCGAGATGATGCCCATCCCTTCGGGCGTGAGTATGGACTCGGGGTGGAACTGCACGCCGAAGGCGGGCCTGGTCCTGTGCTTGATGCCCATGATGACGCCGTCGGACGTCTCGGCCGTAATCTCGAGACATTCGGGCAGGGTCTCGCGTTCCACGACCAGAGAGTGGTAGCGGGTGGCGGTGAAGTCCTCAGGCATCCCCTCCATCAGTCCGCCACCTTCGTGGCTGACCGCGGAGGTCTTGCCGTGGACGGGGAGAAGTCCCCGGACCACGCTGCCCCCGTAGACCTCGGCGATGGCCTGATGGCCGAGGCACACGCCGAACACCGGGATGCCGGCCTCGCCCGCGGCGAAGATGATCCGCTCGCTCATGCCGGCATCGGAGGGCATTCCGGGGCCGGGCGAGATGACGATCCCGCGCGGTCGCAGCTCGAGTGCCTGCTCGGGCGTCACGTCGTCGTTGCGCTCGACCCGCACCTCCGCGCCCAGCGTCTCGAGAAGCTGGACCAGGTTGTATGTGAAGCTGTCGTAGTTGTCGATGACCAGGATCATGGTCTATGCCACCCCGCTTCCTATGGGCTCCTGCGCGCGCAATCCGGCGGCCAGCTCGAGCGCCCGGTGCAGCGCCCGGGCCTTGTGCAAGGTCTCCTCGTACTCCTTCTCGGGGTTGGAATCCGCGACTATGCCGGCGCCCGACTGCAGATACGCGCGTCCACCGGCAATCGTCACCGTCCGGATGGTGATGCACATGTCCATGGCGCCATCCGCGCCCACATAGCCGACCGTTCCGGCATAGGGCCCGCGCGCCGCCGGCTCGAGGTCGCGGATGATCTCCATCGCGCGGATCTTGGGCGCCCCGGAGACCGTGCCGGCCGGGAAGGTGGCTCTCAGCGCGTCGAACGCGTCGCGGTCGGGCCGCAGCGTGCCCGTGACGTTGCTGACGATGTGCATCACGTGGCTGTAGTTCTCGACCTCCATCAGCTCGCCGACGGCGACCGTGCCCGCGACGCAGACGCGCCCCAGGTCGTTGCGGCCGAGGTCGACGAGCATCACATGCTCGGCGCGCTCCTTCTCGTCCGCGAGCAGATCGGCCCGAAGGTGGCTGTCCTCCACGATCGTCGCCCCGCGCGGGCGCGTTCCCGCCAGCGGGCGGGTCAGCACCGAGTCGCCCTCGACACGGACGAGCGGCTCGGGGCTGGAACCCACGAGGGTCACGTCCGGGGTCCGCAGGTAGAACATGTACGGGCTCGGGTTGACGGCGCGCAGCACGCGGTACAGGTCCAGACCGTTGCCTTCGTAGGGGGCGCTGAAGCGCTGTGAGAGGACCACCTGAAAGACGTCACCGGCCGCGATGTGCTCCTTGGCGCGAACCACCGAGGAGACGAAGTCCTCGTGAGACGTGTGCGTGCGCAGCGGCACCTCCACGCTGGCGCCCACGTCGCCCAGGGGCGCCGAAGCGCAACCGTCGCGCAGACGCCGGAGCACGCCGTCTATCCTGGCGACCGCGTGATCGTAGTCGTCGCCGGGACGCTCGCCGGGCCGCACCGGCGCGATGACCTGCATCACCCGTCGCGCATGGTCGAACGCGACGACTGTGGAAGTGAACATGAACACGGCGTCCGGCACGTTCAGCTCGTCGTTGGCGTGGCGCGGCACCTTCTCGAAGCCGGACGCCACCTCGTAGCCCACGAACCCGACCGCCCCGCCGATGAAGAGCGGCAGGCCCGGCACTCGCGCCACGCTGCCGGCCTTGAGCCGGTCGGCCACGACGGTGAGCGGATCGGGCGCGGAGACGACGCGGCGGGCCGCGCCCTCGACGATCTCCGCGCTGCCCTCGCGCGCGGTGACCACCCGGTCGGCGCCGATGCCCAGGAAGCTGTAGCGTCCAAGGCGCTCGCCACCGATGACGCTCTCCAGAAGGAACGCGTGGGGGGCGCCCTCGGACAGCGCCAGGAACGCGGAGATCGGCGTCGCCAGGTCCGCATAGACCTCGCGAGCCACCGGGACCACGTCGTGGTCCGCGGCCAGTGCTACGAACTCTTCCTTACCGGGCAGCAGCATGTCAGTCCTCCTCGGGGAATGCGAAAGCCCCTCATCCTCAAGGGACGAGAGGCTTCTCCCGTGGTGCCACCCTTGTTGACCCGTCACGTTCGGCGAGCCCACTCTTGTCTTCGCGGTACGGGAGGGGCGGCCCTCGTTGGCCGTGGTCTCCGATACGCGGTCCCTTGTATCGGTGGGAGTCCGCCGGGGCTAGTCAGCCGAATCGTCTCTGTGGCCTTTGTCCCGGAGCCTCAGGGGTCCATTCCGCCGGCCCTCCGCGTCGGATTTCCACCATCCCCGACTCTCTATAGCTTCGGTGCCGAGGTACTACTCCCCGTCACAGGCGCGTCTATTCGATTACGGCCGAGTCTACACTCGAGGCGGGACATGCTGCAAGGGTTCGCCTTTCATCGAACGAAGTCGCGCGACGAAGTCGGCGTACACCGGATCGCTCATGACCTTCTTCACCCGCTGGCGGCCGATGGCGAGAAACGCCACCGGCGCGTACTTGTACTCGATGTGGAATCGAAGCCAGCGGCGAAGCCTCCGCCCGGGCTCGAGCTGCCGCAGGTGAGCTCTCTGCGCCTCGCTCAGCCGGCGGAAGCGCACGAACGTCCCGTGCAGAGCCGCGGCCACCACGCGCCGTGTCGAGTAGAAGCGCTGATACTCCTTCACGACGAGATCCTGCATCTCGGCGGCGTCCATCTTCTCCGGACGGAGTACGACGTGCATGCCGTCGTAGAGAGCGAGGTCGTCCGGGTCGGTGAACATCACCGCGTCGTTCTCCTCGTGCTCCAGCGTCCGCTTGGTCCCGGGAAGGGGCGTCTCGAACAGGTACTGGAGCGACGACACGTACTTGCGGGCGTACTCCCCGTTGCGGCGGATGACGTCTTTGCCGTCCTCGCGGAAGGCGATGAACATGCCGTGAACGAGAAGGCCATAGCGGCGCATCGCCTTCAGTGCGCGAGCGGTGCGGGCGGCGTCACTCCACTTGTGGATCTGCTGCAGGGCCGCGTCACTCGCCGACTCCACGCCCACGCACACGATCGTCACGCTGGACAGGCGCCTCAGCAGGCGGAGGAACTCGCGATCGAGCCTGCCGTCGGGGAGGAAGGCCGAGTCCGCTCTGATCTGCGCGGCGATCGAGGTGACGAACCCGCGCTTGGTGGCCGCCCGCAGGAACTCCTTGAAAGCCGGCTTGTTCGCGGCCGCATTGTCATCGACCAGGAACACCGTCGAGTACCCGGCGTCCTGCGCCTCGATGAGTTCGGAGAGGCTGTTCTCGTCGCTCCTGACCACATAGCGGGGCCAGATCTCGCACACCTCGCAGAAGTCGCAGCGCTGCGGGCAGCCGCGCGCGCGCCAGACGGGGGCGCAGTCGGCGCTGCCGGCCTCGTGCACCAGCGAGCGGTCGACCGGCGGCAGCGAGTCCAGATCGGGACGCAGGAGCTGGGTAGCCGGCGGTCCTTCGCGTAGGCCCCCCTCCTCGCGCCACACGATACCCGGGATCCGTTCGAGCGGCTCCGTGCTGTGACCGCGCACGGCGTCCAGGAAGCGCGGGAACGTCTCCTCGGCCTCACCCTTGAGCACGAAGTCGGCGCCCAGATCGAGGCTGCGTTCCGGACTGCAGGTGGGCTCGGGGCCGCCGAGGATGATAACAGCTTCGGGCCGAGCCGCCCGGACGCGTTCCATGAGCCGGCCCGTCCGGGGAAGCGTGCAAGTGATCGTCGAGAAGCCGACGACGTCGGCCGCCCGGACGAAGTCCCAATCGATGGAGTCCTTGCCGCTGATGTCCTCGATGAACGCCCGGACCTCATATCCCGAGTCCCTGACGACCGTCGCGAGAAGGGCCGCGCCGCGACCCATCGCGATGTGCGAGTAGATGTTCAGTCCGGGAGAGCCGGCCTCGATCAGGGCGATCCGCCCCTTGGGTGGCGCGGGATCCACGCGCCCCGACGAGTCGTTCGTGACTTGCCGATCGGTCATCTCGCTCGAACCACCTTCGCGTCGGCGCCGGCTCTAGTCGACGTATACCCATGTGGACAGGACAGGCCGGAACCTGGTGAGCCGATCGACTGGCGCCCGCGGCCCGCCGCTCGGCACATTGCGCACGCAGGCGCCGCCACGCGCGCGGTCGACAGGGGCGACACGGGTTTACTTCGACGTGTCGACAGGGCATCATTCCACGGGGAATGTGCTGGCTTGAGCGTTGTTCGGGGTCGTGCCGCAACCGTACTTGGGAGGGGTTGCCATGAGGCGTCTGTTGTCAGTTCGCGCCAAGAATCGAAGCCTGCTGGTGATGCTGGTGGGCGTGCTCGTTGTGGCTGCGGCGTTCGCCGCGCCATCGGTCGCCAGTTCGGCGATGAAGGGGCTCGCGACAATCAGAGCGACCGCCTACGAGGCGGTCGCGAAGACGTTCTGGAGTGGAACCGGGACCTACGCCTCGCGATCCAAGATCGCGTCCGGCGACGTCAACGGAGACGGCTTCGGAGATGTCATCAATTTCTACCGGCGCACCACTACCGGCAGCACGGTGTACTTCTACAGGTCCAGCGGCGCATCCATGGTCAGGTCGACCGCCTGGTCCGGGACCATGGCCTTCACCAGGACGCAGGTCGCCGCGGGCGACTACGACGGCGACGGTCGCGCGGATCTCTTCCTTCTCTACGACCGGGGCAGCGGCATAGGATCCGTGTACGTCATGACGTCGAACGGCACGTCGCTCTCCCGCCCTAAGGAGATATACCGGTCCGGCCGTAAAGGCCTGGTCTTCTCGCGTGCGAGGCTGACCGCTGGCGATCCCAACAACGATCACAGGGCCGAAGCGGTCATCCTTTACGAGAAGGGCTTGGGCCGGGCGAGCATACTGGTCGTGGGAAAGTCCTCCGTCCAGATCCAGGGAGCCGTGCTCAACGCAAGCGGCGGCGGCCCCATCGACGGTGCCACGGTCACGCTCTTCAACTCGTCGGCCGCTCAGCTGGCGCAGAGCGCCAGCGCGCCTGACGGCTCCTACACGCTGGTCGCGCCGGCAGGCTCCAACTACAGTGCGACCTTCACCATGACCGGCTTCATGCCCGCCACCTACTACGGCATCAGCGCGGGCGGGGTCGTGACGTCGCTGGAGGCCGTTCGGCTGATCCCGGAGACCGCATCCGGACCCGGCAACGCATCGGGGATCGTCAAGAACGCCTTCAATGGCGATCCGATCGACGGACTCACGGTCCGGCTGAGGTCGGGCATCAACAACACCACCGGAGCGCTCACCGGCCTGAGCACCCTGACCGCAGGGGGTGGCGCGTACTCGTTCTCCGCATTGGCGGGAGGCTACTACACGGCCGAGGTCAGCGGCTCAGGGTTCACGACCGCGTTCTTCAACATCATCAGCGTCGGCGGTCAGGATAGTGCCAACCAGAACGGGAGCATCACGCCGGTGCTGACGGGCACCGGCATCCGCATCATCCTCGACTGGGGCGACGCGCCTCGGGACGTCGACTCGCACCTGACCGGGCCCATCTCGGGAACTACCAGGTTCCACGTTTACTACAGCTCGAAGGTGTACCAGAGCGGGGACACGACAGTGGCCGTGCTCGACGTCGACGACAGGGATGGCTTCGGTCCCGAGACGATCACGCTGTCCAGGACGAGCGGCGGTGTGTACAGGTACTCGGTCTACGACTTCACCAATGGGTCACTCACGAGCTCCACCGCGCTCGCAGACTCGAGAGCGCGGGTGCGCGTGTATCAGGGCGCCTCACTCATAGCCACCTACAACGTCCCGAACCACCCGGGCACGCTGTGGAAGGTCTTCGAGATGAGCGGCTCCACCATCACCGCCAAGAACACGATGAGCTACTTCTCGAGCGGTTCCAGCAATATCCCGTAGCACACGGGGGTCGACCCGCACCCGACGCACACGAAGGGGGCCCGCCAGGGCCCCCTTCCTTCTGTCCTTGTCCGGACCGAAGGACCGTTCCGACCCTACCCGACGCCACGACCCTATCGCGCCGGCAGCCCGAGCATCTCCGACAGGGTGACCAGGCGAAGTCCCCCGGCCCGCAGGCCGTCGATCATGGCCGGCAGCGCCTCGGCCGTGTGGACGCCGTTGCCGTTGGCGTGCATGAGCACGATGGAGCCGGGACGAGCCTCGCCCACCACGTACTCGACCAGCCGGTCCGCCGAGATGTTGGGGTCCGGATCGCCGGTTCGCAGATCCTCGGCTATGCCGACGAGACCGCAGGCGCCCAGGATGCCGATGGTACGGCGGTCGTACTCATCGAACGGGAAGCGGAACACCAGCGCCCGGCGGCCGGTCGCGCGGCCCACTGCGCGCTGCGCGTGAATGATCTCCCGGGCCACCCGCGCGTCGGTCAGTCCCGTCAGGTGCGGATGAGTCATCGAGTGATTGCCGATCTCGAAACGGGGCTCGGCGCCGAGCGACGCGGCCCACGCAGGATGAGCGCGCGCCCACAGCCCGCCCATCATGAACGTGGCGGATGCCTCCTTCGCCCGCAGGGTGGACACGATCCGGGTCTCGAGCGTCTCTGGATCGTCCTTCGTCGCGCACAGATCGAAGGTCAGCGCCACGGTCCTGGACGCGGAGCGCGAGCCGTGGTCCACCACCCTCGGCCGCACGGGCGTGGGTGGCGAGGCGGCACTGAGGTAGGCGGCGGCGACCGCGGCCGACGCCACGCGGCTCGATCCCGCCGCGGCCCCGACCAGCGTCGCTCGCAACGGCCGAGCCGCCTGCAACCTCGCGGGAGCGCAGGCCGCAAGGAGGAGCGCGACGGCCGTGGCCGCGAGGAGTCCGCGTCTCAGTTCGGGTCCTCCCCGCTTGGCTCGACCCTCGGCGCCACGGGCGCGAGCATGTCCCGGGCGTTCGCCGGGATCGTGTACTGAGGCTGAATGGTCATTCCCTCCGCTCCCAGCACCTCGCGAAGCCGGGCGAGGCGCCGGAACTCGGGGTCGTCTTCCGAGGCGAAGCCGAAGCCGGCCCAGCAGTAGAACAGCGCCGAGTAGGTCTCGCCGGCGGTCGGAACCGTGTTGTTGGCCTCCAGCACCACATCGAGCGCCCGCAGCATCTCGCGCGGGTCCTTGAGCAGCATCATGCCCTCGGCGTCCGCCTTCTCGGCGGTCAACATGGCGGATCTCTGGTGGCCTGCGAGCAGCAGTTCCGAGACCACGATCACGAACCCGTAGAGGATGAAGGCGAGGACCACCGCCGACGCGTCGCCTCCGTGCCCGAACGCGGAGGCGCCCGTCTCGGGCTTCGCGGCGTCTTCTCCGGGGGAGAACAGCTTGTCGTTGTCGCCCCTCCGGAGGTCCCTCTCCCTCTGCGCCCAAAGCGGTCCGACCAGCACGGAGACCGCCGTCGCCCAGCGGACGTCCTCGTTGCACACGCGCGCCATGAGGTTCGCGAACACCGCGCGCTGGTCGTCGGGCGTCAGCCGATCAGCGAAGCCCTCGGTGATGCCGATGATCGCTCTCTTGCGGTTCCGGCCCACCGCGAACGCGTTGACCCTGTCACATCCCGGGATGATCCACAGAGGAGGCGCGTGAGCGAACCCCGCGGCCAATGCCATGTCCTTGAGGGCTTGCTTGGACGGGATGTAGGTGCCGGTGCGCGTCAGCACCGCGCCCAGGCGGCCCAGTGTGTGCTTCTCGGAGCGCCCGAGCGCCACTCCCACCCAGACGGCGCCGAGCACGATGGCGAGCGCCGATGTGGCGCCCATCAGCTGCCACACGTGCACGTAGTACGCATAGGCGACCTGCGGAGCGCGCACGAGAAGGAGCCCGAGCAGCGCTGACCCCAGACCCACGACGGCCGCGACCGAGAGGGCGATCGATGCGAGATACGCGACGATGAACGCCACGAACTTGACCCGATTGCGCTCGACCCGATCCCACAGCGGCTCGATCCGCTCGCGTCGGACTCCCAAGGGCAGATCGCACGGCACGTCAGCGCCTCCTCTCTCTACTTCATCCGAGAGCGCAGTTCCGCGGCGAGGTCGCCCGGGGTCACTCCCTCTCGAACCATGACTACGAGGATATGGTAGAGCAGGTCGGCGACCTCGTACCGAAGGTGGTGAACATCCCCGTCGCGCGCGGCGATGATGACCTCTCCGGACTCCTCCGCGATCTTCTTGAGAAGCTTGTCCTGGGGACCGGAGAGCAGCTTGGCGGTGTAGCTGCCTTCGGGAAGGTCGCGCCTGCGCTGCTCCAGGACGGCGTGAAGATCCGAGAGGACCGTGCCAAGATCGGCAGTGCCGTCCGCCGGGGCTCCGGGCGTGGGCTCCGAGGCCCCGCTCACGAGAACTCGCCGTTCTGGACTTCCCCGGACGCCGCCGCCGGATACAGAGTGCGATAGAAGCACGTGCGCTCTCCGGTATGGCAGGCGCCGGAACCCTTCTGGTCGACCTGCACCAGCAGCGTGTCGGCGTCGCAGTCGTACTTGATCTCGAGGACGTCCTGCACCGAACCGGAACTCTCGCCTTTCATCCAGTACTTCTGCCGCGAACGGCTCCAGAACCAGGTGCGGCCGGTCTCGATGGTCTTGGCCAGCGATGCGGAGTTCATGTAGGCCACCATGAGCACCTCCCCCGTGTCGTGCTGCTGCACGACCGCCGGGATCAGCCCGGCGGCGTCGTACTTCATATCTTCGACACCTAGCGCGTCACGTTCGCGATCCATCGGTACTCCTTCGTGTGTGTCGTCGCCGGCCGCTACAGCCTGACCGGGATCCCGGCCGCTGCCATGGATTCCTTGATCTGGCGCACGGTGAACGTTCCGTAGTGCAGGGTCGACGCGGCCAGCACCGCGTCGGCGTCCGCCTCGACCACGACCTCGGCGAAGTGCTCGAGCTGCCCGGCCCCGCCGCTGGCTATCACCGGGATGTTGAGCTTGCGCGTGATCGCCCTCGTGAGCGGCACGTCGTAGCCGTCCTGGGTGCCATCGCGGTCCATCGAGGTCAGCAGGATCTCACCGGCACCGAGGCGTTCTGCCTCGATCGCCCAAGCCACGGCATCGAGGGCGGTGTTGATGCGGCCTCCGTTGATGAAGACCTCCCAGCGTTCGCGGCCCCCGGCGACCTTGCGCGCGTCGATCGCGACCACGATGCACTGCGAGCCGTAGATCCCCGCGGTGTGCGTGATCAGCGCGGGATCGCGAACCGCAGCCGAGTTGAGTGAGACCTTGTCGCACCCCGCCTGGAGCATGGCCCGTATGTCGGCCGCCGATCGCATGCCGCCGCCGACCGTGTACGGGATGAAGACCTGCTCGGCCGTGCGGCGCGCCACATCGAGCATCACCGGGCGCTCCTCATGCGAGGCGGTGATGTCGAGGAAGACGAGTTCGTCTGCGCCGGCCTTGTCGTAGGCGTGAGCGAGCTCGACGGGGTCGCCCGCGTCCCTGAGTTCGACGAACTTGACGCCCTTGACCACTCGTCCTTCGTGGACGTCCAGACACGGGATGACGCGCTTCATCAGCACCGGCCGGTCACGCCTTCTCGCCGCGGCCGGCCGCGATCGCGGCCTCGAGAGTGAACGTGTTCTCGTAGAGCGCCTTGCCGACGATGACGCCCTCGAGCGCCGGCTTCACGGCGTAGAGGCGTGCGATGTCGTCCAGCGAGCCCACGCCTCCGGAGGCGATGACGCGCATGGTCGTCTGCTCCGAGAGATCGCGGTATGTCCCGGCATTGACGCCATGTTGCATGCCGTCGCGGGCGATGTCCGTGTAGACCACGTACCCGATGCCGAACAGCTGCAGGTCGTGGATGAGATCGAGAACGTTGTTGCCGGCGCCATGGCGCCATCCGTCCACTGCGATCTTGCCGCCGCGCACGTCGATGCCGGCGACGATGCCGTCGTACTTGTTGCACGCGCGCGCGACGAAGGCGCGCTGGGTGACCAGCGACGTGCCCAGCACGGTGCGCTTCACGCCCGCCTCATGGAGGAGCCGCAGCGTCTCCATCGAACGGATGCCTCCGCCGACCTGGATCGGAATACCGACAGCGGCCGCGATGTTTCGCACGTGCTCCAGGTTCTTCGGCTCTCCGGTGGCCGCCCCGTCGAGATCGACCACGTGGATCCACTCGGCGCCCGCGGCCTCCCATCGCTTCGCCTGGTCGACCGGGTCCTCGTTGTAGACGGTGACATCGTCGTAGTCGCCCTGACGCAGGCGCACGACCTTGCCTTCCAGGATGTCGATGGCGGGAAAGATGATCATCGTTTTGCTATGCCATCCCTTCTACGATCGTGCCGAAGTTGCGCAGAAGCCGCAGCCCCGTATCTGACGACTTCTCCGGGTGGAACTGCACCGCGTAGACGGAGCCGGTCTGCACCGCGCTGACGAAGCGCACCCCGTAGTCCGTGGTGCCGATGACGCAGGATTCGTCGGCCGGCACCAACCGGAACGAGTGCACGAAGTAGAAGGCGCTACCGTCGTCGATGCCGTCGAAGAGCGGGCTGTCCCGCGCGAACTCCACGGTGTTCCAGCCGATGTGCGGGATCTTGACCCCGTCAGGCAGCCTCTCGCAGGTGCCTCCCACAACGCCCAGGCCCTCGTGCTCCCCGTCCTCGAGCCCGACGGCGGCGAGCAGCTGCAGGCCAAGGCAGATACCGAGGAACGGCGTCCCCGCCGAGATCGTCTCCATCACGGTCGAGCGCATGCCCGATGCGGCGAGGTTGGCCGCGGCGTCGCGGAAGGCACCGACGCCCGGCAGGACCACGCCGTCGGCCGACGCGACCACGGCCGGGTCGTCCGTCACCTGGACGTCCGACACGCCCGCGGCCTCGAAGCCCTTCTCCACGCTTCTCAGATTGCCCATCTTGTAGTCGATGATCGCTATCACAGAACGCCTTTTGTCGAGGGCACGCCGACGACACGCGGGTCGATCTCCAGCGCCTCCCGAAGAGCCCGCGCCACCGCCTTGAACGCCGCCTCCACGATGTGGTGTGCGTTCTCGCCGGCCACCTCGTGCACGTGCAGGGTAAGGCCCGCGTTGGCCGCGAGCGCCACGAAGAACTCCTTGGCCAGCGTCGTGTCGAACGTGCCGATCAACTCGATCGGCATGTCCACCTCGTACGTGAGCGAGCCCCGGCCGGAAACATCCACGGCGGCGAGCACCAGCGCCTCGTCCATGGGCACCGCCGCCGAGCCGAAGCGACGGATGCCGGCCCGGTCACCGAGCGCCTGGGCGAGCGCGCTTCCGATGCAGATGCCGACGTCCTCTACGGTGTGGTGCGCGTCGACCTCGAGGTCGCCCTTGGCGTCCACCGCGAGGTCGGTCAGCGAGTGCCTCCCGAGCGCCTCCAGCATGTGGTCGAAGAAAGGCACGCCGGTGGAGACGCGTGTGACGCCGGTCCCGTCGAGCCCCAGCTCCACGACGATCGACGTCTCCTTCGTCTTGCGCTCGATCACGGCTTGTCGGCCCATCGTCTGCAAACCCTCCCTACTCGCTTGCCTGCCCGGCCAATGGATCGGCGCACATCGATCCGCCGTTCGTGACCCCCAGGATCCCGGACGCCTTCCGGGCGTCCATGATCTCGTTCATCGCTTTCAGGAACGCCTCGTTCTCCGCGGCCGTTCCGACTCCGATCCTGAGGCAGTCCTGCAGGTACTCGGCGCCGGAAAGGTCTCGTATCAGGATGTCATAGCCGTGCAACAGGTCGCGCCACACCGCCGAGGCGTACTCCGTACGGAACATCACGAAGTTGGCCTCCGAGGGGAACACCTCGACGCCCTCGATCTGCTCGAGCCCGTGCAAGACGACGTCGCGCTCGCGGATGAGCTCGCTTATCTGCGCTTCGAACACGACCCGCTCCCGGAACACCATCGCCGCGATCCACTGGCTGAACGAGTTGACCGAGTACGGCTGTCGGACCTTCGTGAGCACGTCAATGACGTCCTCGTTGGCCAGCAGGTAGCCGACCCGCAGGCCCGAGAGTGAGAACGCCTTCGAGAACGTCCGCAGGATGACCAGGTTCGGGTGGCGCTGCATGTGGGGTCTCATGGTGTGGCGCGAGAACTCGAAGTAGGCCTCGTCCACCAGGACGAGCGAGTCGGTGCTTTTCAGGATGTCGATCAACAGGGTCTCGGGAAGCAGGTTCCCGGTCGGGTTGTTGGGGTTGGACACGAACACGCAGTCGATGTCTCCGGGGGCGAGCCGCTCCAGCACCGCGGCCTCGTCCGCCGTGAAGTCCGCCAGCCGCGGGACATCGACGACCTCGGTCCCGGTGACCTGCGCATCGATCTCGTACATGGAGAACGTCGGCGGCATGTTGAGCAGCTTGCGGCCCGGGCCTCCCCAGGCCAGCAGCAGATCGAAGATGAGTTCGTCACCGCCGTTGCCCACAAGGACGTTGCCCGGATCCAGCCCGTTGGCCTCGGCGATGAGCTCGCGGACGACGCTGGCCATCGGGTCTGGGTACCGGTTGAACGAGAACTCCGGCAGCAGGTCCGCAATCTTCTCGACCACCTCGTGGGGAAGGTTCTGCGGATTCTCGTTGGCGGACAGGTTGATCCTGGCGTGCGGCTCCGTGGCCTGGTAGGCCGCGACCTCATCCAGGCCGGGACGGGCCGGTCGAAGGCTCCTCATCGCCCTGTCACCTCTTCGTCCTCTTCGCCTTCCTCGGCTGCCAGTTCGAGCCGAAGCGAGACCGCGTCGGCGTGGGCGTCCAGGCCCTCCGCCGTCGCGATGGCGATCACATTGGCCGCGTCCGCTTCCAGTGCCTCGCGTGAGTACGAGAGGACCGAGGAGCGCTTGACGAAATCCTCGACGGACAACGGGCCTGAGAAGCGCGCCGTTCCGCCGGTGGGAAGGACGTGGTTGGGCCCGGCGACGTAGTCGCCCACGCTCTCGGGCGTCCATGGCCCGAGGAAGATCGCGCCGGCGTTGCGTATGGCGCCGAGCAGCTCGAACGGCTCGGCCATCATCACCTCTAGGTGCTCCGGAGCGATGGCGTTGGCGACGTCAATGGCCGAGGCCGTGTCCGTCACGATGATGATGCGACCGTTGTCCGTGAGCGAGCGACGGATGACCTCGGCGCGGGGTGCGTCCTCGAGAAGCAGCTCGAGCGCCTCCTCCACCTCGTCGGGCAGCGTCGGGTCGTCGGTCACGAGGTACGTGGCGGCGCGCGGGTCGTGTTCCGCCTGCGCCATGAGATCGATGGCCACGAACGCCGGCTCGGCGGTCTCATCGGCCAGGATGAGTATCTCGCTGGGGCCGGCGAGCATGTCGATGCCGACGTCGCCCATGACCAGCTTCTTCGCAGCGGTGACGTAGGCGTTTCCGGGGCCGACGATCTTGTCGACGCGCGGTATGGTCCTGGTGCCGAACGCCAGGGCGGCGATCGCCTGGGCGCCCCCGACCTTGTGGATCTCGGAGATCCCGACCTCGGCGGCGGCGGCCAGCACGTAGGGGCTCACGGTGCCGTCGGCGCCGGGCGGCACGACCATGGCGATCTCGTCGACACCCGCCACCACGGCGGGGATGGCGGTCATGAGTACCGAGGACGGGTAGGATGCGCGCCCGCCCGGAACGTAGATGCCTACCCGGCGCCAGCGGCGTGACCTTCTGACCCAGGAAGATGCCGTCCTCGCCGGCTGTGAACCATGACTGCGGGACCTGCCGCTCGTGGAAGGTCTCGATGGCCGCAGCCGCCGCGGAGATGGCGTCCTTGAAGTCGTCGGGGACGCTGGCCACTGCGGCCTCGATCTCGACGCTTGTCACCCGGAGGTCGGTCAGCTCGGCCTTGTCGAACTGCGCCGTGTATTCGCGCAGCGCGTCGTCGCCGCGCTGGCGCACGTCCTCGACTATGCGCGCGGAGGCCGACAGTATCTCGGCGTCGAGCCCGCCCCCGCGGGCGAGCATGTCGTCTGTCAGGACCTTCCCCTGTGCCAGCTCGATGCGACGCATCAGCATGACTTCTCAGCCCCGTCCTTCGATCCGCGCGGCCGCCTGCTCCAGGCGGACCGCGAGTCCCATGACCCTGTCAGCGTCGATCCGCGCGGCCACCGGGTTGGCGACGAACCGCGCAGTCGACTCCATGACGTCCTCGACCACCCGCAAACCGTTCTCGGACAGGGTACGCCCTGTCGCGGTGATGTCCACGACCCTGTCCGCCAAACCTATGAGCGGAGCGAGTTCGATGTTGCCGTGCAACTTGACCAACTCGACTTGTATGCCCTTCGCGGCGAAATGCGCTTCGGTCACCCGCGGATACTTGGTGGCCACTCGCAGAACGCCCAGGTGGCGGTAGGTCTCCTCGATGGTGCGCTCCGCGCCGATGCGTTCGGCGACCACGAAGCGGCAGCCGCCGAAGCGCAGGTCGGCCAGCTCCAGGACGTCGAGCCGCTCCTCGGCCAGCACGTCGGCGCCGGTGATGCCGATGTCGGCGGCGCCGTAGGCGACGTAGGCCGGTACGTCGGTTGGACGCGAGATGATGAAGCGCATGTCCGCAGTGTCGACGATGAGCTGCCTGCCGGGATCGGCGAGCGCCTCCACGTCGACACCCGCCTCGCGCAGAAGCGCGAGAGAGCCCTCGTAGAGGGAGCCCTTGGGGATCGCCATTCGAAGGAGAGGCGACGTATCAGACATCGACGTCCACCTCGCCCTCGGGTTCTCCGGTGGGTGACAGGACCAGCACCCGGTCGCCTCGAGCGAGCAGCGCCCGCGTCGCGCCCGCGCGCTCCGCTTCGGCGGCGATGGACGCGCCGTCCGCGGTCGCGGCCATCCGGACGCGAAGCCCTCGGTCGCGCAGCTCCGAGGCTCCGCGAAGGTTGGCCGCGGCGTCCGGGCCGCCGATGACGGCGTCGAGCCGCGGGGCCGCCTGCTCCACGCCCTGCGCCTGCAGAGCGATGTGCACGCGCTCGAGCGACAGCGCGAAGCCGGCGGCCGGCATGGGGGCGTCGAACGCGGCCAGCACGTCGTCGTAGCGGCCGCCGCCTCCGAGGGGAAGACCGAGCCCGGGTGCATAGGCCTCGACGATGAGGCCCGTGTAGTAGTCGAAGGAGCGCAGGATCCCGAAGTCGACGCGCAGGCGCGGAGCGATGCCGGCGGCCTCGAGGATGCGCCAGGTCTCCGTAAGCGTGTCGAGGGCGCCGGCACAGCCCGCCGTCCCGGCCAGGAGGCGGCAGGCTTCTATGGCCTCGGCGCCACCGCCCAGCCTGGGGAGGCTTCGCAGGGCGTCCCCGGCCGCCGCGACGATGCCCGGCGCGCGGGTGAGCCAGTCGAGCCCGACGAGGTCGCCGCCGTGCGCGGCCAGCATGACCTCTCCGCGCCACACTTCGTCGCCGCCGGCGGCCTCCAGCAGCGCCCGGAGGACCGCGACCGTGCCGATGCCGACCGTGAACTCGCGCAGGCCCGACGCCTCGAGCGCCTCGACCAGCAGCGAGACGATCTCGGCATCGGATGCGGGGCCGTTGACCCCGATGAGCTCCACGCCCACCTGCGTGAACTGGCGCGCCTCGCCGCGCAGGGACGCGTGCTCGCGGTAGACGTCGGCGGTGTAGCGGAGTCGGTACGGGCCCGGCTCCCCCGCCAGACGGGTCGAGACGAGCCGTGCGATCGGAAGCGTCATCTCCGGACGCAGGGCCAGCAGCGTGCCGTCCACATCGAAGAGCCGGAACGCGGTGCCCTCCAGCGAAGATCCGGCGGCCGCGGACAGGGTGCGGTACTCCTCGACCACCGGGGTCTCGACGAGGTCGTAGCCCCAGCGCTCGAAGGAGTCGCCGAGCGAATCGGCGACGGCGCGGCGCTCGGCCGCCTCCTGGCGGAGGACGTCTCGGAAGCCTCTGGGGGTGACGGGGCGCATCGTGGTCCGTTCTGTCGTCATCTGTGGCGGTCGATGTACTTTATCATAGTAGAGTGCTGTAGTGGCAAAGTATCATGGGCGCGACGGCAAGGCAAGAGCCGCGCGGACTGTGGCGTTGAGGGGCCCTCTTCGTCTACGCATACATGTCTGCCTTTGGTCGTGCCGTCGCATCGGTCCGAGACGGGGAAGGAATGTCTGGTCACTACACTCGACAAGGAGGGAGAGCGACATGTCAGGCGCACACTTGGCCACTCAACTCGTCGTTTCCATGCCCACAAGGGTGGGACTGCTGGCCGACCTCACGGACGCGATCAAGGAGGCGGGGGTGAACATCACCGCCATCTCGGCCTACGAACGCGACGGCGAGGGCAAGTTCCTGATGCTGACGGACGACAACGACAAGGCATCAGCTGCGCTCGCAAGGCTCAACGCCAACGTGAGGGAGAAGAGCGCTATCGTGCTCGGTCTTGAGAACCGCCCCGGCGCCCTGGAGGACGCGGTGCGGAAGCTGGCCGAAGCCGACGTCAACGTGGAATACGCGTACGGTTCGACCGCCGGCGGAGGCGAGGCCACAGTCGTGCTGAGCACAGCCGATGACATGCGCGCGATCGGCCTGATCTAGGGCCAAGTGGTCGAGCGGGTTCGATCACGTGACGGTGAGGTGGGGGCGGCACGCGCAAATCACGGCGAGCCTCGGGAGGTCTCACGCGAGGATGGAGCGGATCTCCCTCTGGAGCGATCGGTCCGAGTTGCGCAAGTCGACAGCGATGTTCAGCTGCATGTTCGTTTGAGCCAGGTCCACCAGTTCGCCCCGGACACAGTAGTTCTTCTGCTTGGCAAGCCACGTCAGGACATGTGCCAGGTGCCAGATCGATGGTCTGCCCTCGTGGACGGGCGCGGGAACAGCGGTGCTGCAGTTCCGCATCAGTTCTCTCATGTTCTGCCGAGTGCAGCCGACGATTGCGGCAACGTCTGTCAGGCCGACGAAGTCCGGAGCCGCCTCGATCAGCGTCGCGTCCGGAATGGCACGCCTAACTGCGGCGACGGCGCCAAGAACGGCGACGTGAGCCGAATCGGCCTCGCGGGCGAAGTTCATCGCGATGCGGCCGCCAAGACCGATCCCGACCAGAGCGTCATCACAACCCTGCTCGTAGAGTCGCTCGATGCACTCGTCGCGACATGCATCAGAGGCGCCGAGAGCGAACTTCAAGGTGAAATCGTAGGTGTGCACGACTCAACCGCCCTCACTTCGTCGACTCACCCGGCGACCGGGCGGCGCAGCCGTCGACTACTCGTCGCAACTGCCTGGCGTGGTCCTCGGGGTTGCGCGGGGTACTCCAAATGCTGGTAACGCAGAACTCGCCACAGCGGCAGTCCGTGGAGTTGCTGGGACAGTACATCCTGCCCCACGCATGCGACGTTCCGCTTGCGGATTCGACACGCCATCCGTGGTCTTGGGCGTACCTGAGTGCGCTTTCGATCGCAGAGTTCGGGTGCCTCTTCCTGGGCATGCGGCACTCGCTCTCTCGAGAACAGACTACGGGCGGCATCCCACCTTGTCAAGTGACAAGGTGGGATGCCGGAAACTGCTGCTCCGCTAGGCATCAGAGAGGTCCTGCCGCGGACGCGACTCCGCGCAGCAATCACTCGACAGTGAAACATGCGATTCCTTCTGGGTTCCAACCCGGATCAGACCGTTTTGTGTCCGCCGCCCGCCCCGCGGCCTTGCTGGGACGGGGTCTCATGCCGACGGACAACGACCCGGCTAGTCCCAGATGATGCCGTCACTTTCACGATCACGGCGTCTTGGCATACGTCCTCTAGGATGCCTCGCGGAATTGTCTGTAGCGTAGCGCCACCAACTCACGGTCGGGACGCAAGCCTGCCGTCCTGGGCAGCAGGATGCCCTTTCCGTGAAGTGATTGGATTCCCACGAGTGTTGGCCCGTCCTGCTCGCCGAGGAGGTCCGGGCGCACTTCCAGCACGTAGTCAGGCCGAAGACCAAGGAACTGTCGGTCGAACGCGCTGTGATGCAGTGTACAAAGCGCAAGTCCGTTGCGCACGACCGGCTCTCCAGCTGGATGGGCATCCGGGACGATGTGTGCCGCATCGAGCATCTCTTCATGACGGAAGTGACAGAACGCGCACTGGCGGTGATACGCGCTGAGCACTCGCTCGCGAAATGCGCGCTGATGGAGTCGCACACGGACGGCCGCAGTGACGTAGCTCCTGCGAGCACTGTCAGCGTCCTCTTGCCCGATGAGGCTGTTCTCACCGAGGTCTGCTGCAAGCTGCAGGTGTTGAGCGTCGTCAATTTGGACACTGACCGCCAGGTTCTTGGGATCATCTGCCACCACGTAGGCCGGCCAGGTCGCCAGGTACTTCCCGGGCGCAATTCCGTGGAAGTACACCAATGGAAGGCGCCGCCGCATGGCTTCGCGCAGCCCTTGATTCTCGTGGTGATTTGGATCCGTACCGCGGTATCTGTATCTCAGGACCCCCTCGGCGACAAATGAGTCATCGTACGGTCCGCCGGAAACGGTGGCGATGGACAGTGGCACGCCCGACAGAACCTTGGGCTTGAAGATACCTTGAGGTCCGAGCAGGTGGATCCTTTGGCCGTCAAGCACGAACCCGTCTAGGAGCAGGCTCCTGGGGAGCACGTCGCCGTGCAACTCCACCTGCTCGGCGAGCCATTCGAATGCCGCGGCGCGAACACGTGCGTCCTGGATGGAGATCACCCCTCTCGCAACCCCTGCACCCGAGGATAGCACTCGCGGAAGGCTGCAGACGCGAAGGCATCGTCGAGTTTCCACGGCCTCATCCGGCAGTCGATCACGGGCAGCAGGGCCTAGTAGTGGTCATCACTCCGAAGCCCATGAGCCGCGAGCACGCCACGATCAAGATCAACGACCACGGAGCACACTCGCATGAGACTCGTGCTCGCTCCCGGATCACCCCGCTGCTGACTGGCTGAGGCGAGCCCGCGATCATCCGCGTCTACCGACGCCGCCGACTCGCCCTCCGCCTACTGCGCGTTGTCCGCCCACCGCACTTGCGCGATGGTGCCGGCGATCCCGGCCACGAACGTCAGCGCCAAGACGACGTAGCTCGCCGCCGGGAGCGTGGTTACGCGCTGACCCACGGTCCCGATGAGCAGGGGGACGATGGACCAGGGGAACCACGTCGCCCAGCCGGTCCGGCTGAAGACCTGGCCGAGGGCCAGCATCGCGAGGGCGAAGCCCAGCGGCGGCATGTAGCCGCGCCCCAGAGTGGTGATCCACGCCACCACGGGAGCGAGCAGGTAGGCGACCGAGGCCGCCAGCAGCGCGTCGCGCACCGCTCCCACCGCCAGCGCGGGCGCGAATCCCGGCAGCCGCAAGGCGAATCCGATCGCGAAGCCCTCGGCGATGACTACGCACACCAGCACGGCCCACCACGCGGCCACCACCACGAGCTTCGCGAGCACGAACCAGGCGCGGCCCACCGGCATCGCGAGCAGGTTCTTCGCCGTGCCGTCGCTGTATTCCCGGCCGAAGACGTACGCGACGAGGAACGAAAGAAGCAGCGTCCCGCCCATCCCGACCACCAGCGTCAGCATCGTGAAGAATGCGGGCCAGGTAGCCTCGAGTCCGGCCAGGTTCGCCTTCGTGCCGAGCAGCCCGAGCTGCGCCGCTCGTCCCGGCTCGCGCACTATCCACATCATCAGCGCGATCGCGAACGTCCCTATTGAGAGCGCGACCAGGGACAACCAGGTCACCCTGCTACGCCGCAGCTTGAGGAACTCGGTGGCGAGGACCTGAGCGAACATCACTGCGCCTCTCCGGTGAGCCGCAGGAAATGCGCCTCGAGGTCCTCGCGAGCGACGGCCAGCTCGGTGACATCCAGTCCCCCGCCGACCAGCATCCGGGCGATCTCCGGCACGCGCTCTTCTGCGTCGAGGACCCGCAGTCCCCCGCCGTCCGCCTCGACGCGCGGGAAGCCGCCGGCGGCGAGGATCGCGGCCGCGCGGTCGGGCTCGGACACGCGCACCCGCACGTACGGGCGCTCCTTGGCGCGCAGCTGGTCGCGGTCCAGCTCCTCGAGCAGACGGCCCTCGTGGATGATGCCGATCCGGTCGGCGATGTGGGCGACCTCGGCGAGTATGTGGCTCGACATGAGCACGGTCACGCCCCGATCGTTCGCGAGCGTGCGCAACAGCTCCCGGACCTCGACGATGCCGGCGGGGTCCAGCGTGTTGGCAGGTTCGTCCAGGACGAGCAGCGCGGGCCGGTGCAGCAGCGCGCGGGCGAGCGACAGCCGCTGCTTGTTGCCCAGCGACAGCGTTCCCGCGCGCCGATCGGCCAGCGCCCCCAGCCGCATGCGCTCGATGGCGTCCGCGACCGCCGAGAGCGGCGCACGCGTGAGCCGTCGCTGTATGTCGAGGTTCTCGGCAACGGTGAGGTTCGGGTAGGCCGTCGCGGTCTCGACGAGGTAGCCGACTCGCGCGAACACGTCGCTCGCGCCCGGTCGCACGCGCCTGCCCAGCACCTCGACGTCGCCGCCGGTAGGACGGACCAGGCCCAGCAGCATGCGGATCGTGGTCGTCTTGCCCGCGCCGTTCCTGCCGAGGAAGCCGTAGATCTCGCCGCGCCGCACGTCCAGATCGAGCGCGTCGACGGCGAGCACGTCGCGATAGCGCTTCGTGAGCGCGTGCGTGGCTATCGCGGCTCCATCGCTCACAGACGCGTACTCCCGTCCCCGGACGGTGAGACTCGGTTCCTACCCGATCCCTGCGTGGAAGCTCTGTAGCGATCGCACGCCATCGTGGTCTTCGCGGTGCGCGGCGATGCCCTTCGCCGTAGCCATGGCGGCGGCCGTGGTCGTGATATATGGCACCTTGTGCCGGATGGCGGCCTTGCGGATGTAGGAGTCGTCGAACTCGCTGGACTTGCCCGCGGGCGTGTTGACCACCAGGTCGATCTCGCCGTTCTTTATGGCGTCCTCGATGTTGGGCCGCCCTTCGTGCAGCTTCAGGATCGGCTCGGAGGACACCCCGTTCTCGGCAAGGTAGGCGTGCGTCCCCGATGTCGCCCGGATCTTGAATCCCAGCTTCTCGAACTCGCGAGCCACCTCCAGACCGGGGGCCCGGTCGCGGGTGGCCACCGTGATCAGCACCGTGCCCTCGAGCGGGAGCCTCTGCCCGGTCGCCTCCTGCGCTTTGAAGAACGCCAGCCCGAAGGAACTCGCCATTCCGAGCACCTCGCCGGTGGAGCGCATCTCCGGCCCCAGCAGCGGATCGACCTCCGGGAACATGCCGAAGGGGAACACCGACTCCTTGACCCCGAAGTGAGGCACCTTCCTCTGCTTCAGGTCCAGGTCGGAGATCTTGGCGCCCAACATGACGCGAGTGGCGAGTCGCGCCATCTGGATGTCGCACACCTTCGAGACCAGGGGCACAGTGCGCGAGGCGCGCGGGTTCGCTTCCAGCACGTAGACGATGTCATCCGCGATGGCGTACTGGATGTTCATCAGGCCGACGACGCCGAGCTCGATCGCGATGCGGCGCGTGTAGCTCTCGATCGTCTCGATGTGGCGCGCGGGTATCGTGACCGGAGGGATGACACAGGCCGAGTCGCCTGAGTGCACTCCGGCGTACTCGATGTGCTCCATGACCGCGGGGACGAACGCGTCGGTGCCGTCGGCGATGGCGTCCGCCTCGCACTCGAGCGCGTCCTCCAGGAACCTGTCGATCAGGATCGGCCGCTCGGGCGTGACTCCCACGGCCGCGGTCACGTAGCGAACGAGCATGTCCTCGTCGTGCACGATCTCCATCCCGCGACCGCCGAGCACGTAGCTGGGCCTCACGATGAGCGGATAGCCGATCTCTTCCGCCACCGCCAGCGCTTCTCCGAGCGTGGAGGCCATGCCGGCCTCGGGCATGGGGATCCCGAGCCCGGCCATGATCCCGCGGAAGCGGTCGCGGTCCTCCGCCAGGTCGATGGTCTCCGGTGACGTCCCGAGTATCGGGACGCCGGCGGTCTCCAGGTCGCGAGCGATGTTGAGGGGCGTCTGCCCGCCGAACTGCACGATGACGCCTTCCGGTTTCTCCTTCTCGTGGATCGCGAGGACCTCCTCCACCGTCAGAGGCTCGAAGTAGAGCTTGTCGGAGGTGTCGAAGTCCGTGGAGACCGTCTCGGGGTTGCAGTTGACCATGATGGTCTCGAACCCGGCTTCGCGGAGGGCGAACGCCGCATGGACGCAGCAGTAGTCGAACTCTATCCCCTGCCCGATGCGGTTCGGCCCGCCGCCCAGGACCATCACCTTGCGCCGATCCGTCGTGGGCACGGAGTCGGGCGCGTTGTAGGTCGAGTAGTAGTAGGCCGCGTCCTCGACGCCACTGACCGGGACCGCCTCGTAGCCGTGGACCAGCCCCAATCGGATCCGGCGTTCGCGGATGGAGGACTCGCTCTCTCCGAGCAGCTCCGCGAGGTACGCGTCGCCGAATCCGTCCTTCTTGGCGCGGACGAGCATGTCGTCGGGTAGTCCGCCGGCGCTGAAGGCCAGGATCCCCTCTTCGAGTTGCACCAGCTCGCGCATCTGCTCGATGAACCAGGTCTTGATGTGGGTGCGCGCGTGGAGCGCCTCGACCGACGCGCCCTTCCGCAGCGCCTCGTACATGATGAACTGGCGCTCGCTGGACGGCTCGGCGAGCAACTCCATGAGCTGGTCGAGCGTCAGCGCGTTGAAGTCCTTGGCGAATCCCAGACCGTGGCGCCCGTTCTCAAGCGAGCGGATGGCCTTCTGCAAAGACTCCTTGTAGGTCTTGCCGATGGACATGACCTCGCCCACGGCGCGCATCTGCGTGCCGAGCCTGTCCACCGATCCCGGGAACTTCTCGAAGGCCCACCGCGAGAACTTCACGACGACATAGTCGCCCGAGGGCGTATAGCGCTCCAGTGTGCCGTCGCGCCAGTACGGGATCTCGTCCATGGTCAACCCGCCGGCGAGCATCGAGCTGACAAGCGCGATCGGGAAGCCGGTCGCCTTGGATGCGAGGGCCGACGAGCGCGACGTGCGCGGGTTGATCTCGATGACCACGATCCTGTCGCTCACCGGGTCGTGCGCGAACTGCACGTTGGTCCCGCCGATGACCGCGATCGCCTCGACGATGTCGTAGCTGTGCTTCTGCAGCCTTGCCTGCAACTCCGGGCTGATCGTCAGCATCGGGGCCGTGCAGAAGCTGTCGCCGGTGTGCACGCCCATCGCGTCCACGTTCTCGATGAAACACACCGTGATCATCTGGTTCTTGGCGTCTCGGACGACCTCGAGCTCGAGCTCCTCCCACCCGACGACGGACTCCTCGACCAGTATCTGGCCCACCAGGCTAGCCTGGATGCCTCGCGCGGCGATCACGCGCAGCTCCTCGACGTTGTAGACCAGCCCGCCGCCGGTGCCGCCCATCGTGTACGCGGGGCGTATGACGACCGGGTAGCCCAACTCGGCGGCCACGGCCTCCGCGTCCTCGATGCTGGTGACCGTGGTGGACTTAGGCATCTCGATCCCGAGGGAGTCCATGGTCTGCTTGAAGGCGAGACGGTCCTCGCCGCGCTCGATGGCGCCCGCGCCCACGCCGATGATCCTCACGCCGTACTCCCGGAGCACCCCGCTGCTCTCCAGAGCCGACGAGAGGTTGAGCCCGGTCTGCCCGCCGAGGTTGGGCAGCAGCGCGTCGGGCCGGGAGGCGGCGATGATCTCGGTCAGGGTCTCGACGTTGAGCGGCTCGATGTAGGTCTCGTCCGCCATGACGGGGTCGGTCATGATCGTCGCGGGGTTGGAGTTCACGAGGACTATCTTGTAGCCGAGCTTGCGCAGGGCCTTGCAGGCTTGGGTGCCGGAGTAGTCGAACTCGCAGGCCTGACCGATGATGATGGGCCCCGAGCCGATGATCAGGACCTTGCGGACGTCGTCGCGTCGGGGCATTCGGCTCTCCTCCTCGGGGCGGTCGGGCGCTGCGCCGGCACACAGCGCCGCCTCCTGCCATTCAACGGGAGGGAGGGCCAACCCGCAAGGGGCATCGCGGGACGTCCCGCGCCTTTGACGGGAAGCCCCCGGGGCCGAGCGCTTGAGCACATCGTCGCGGAGACGCCCCGGCCGCTCGTCTAGGAGCAGTTGCAGGTGCTGCTCTTGGGGAGTTCGGGGATGCCGGCCCTGCGCAGGATCGAGATCATCGGGCACCAGCCGAAGGCGCCGCCGATGAACAGGTTCACTCCCACGAAGCCGGTCAGAAGCAGCCACAGCGGACTCGCCAGGTAGGCGAGAGCGACCGAGAGAAGCACGATCGTGCCGGCGATCAGGCGAAGATAGCGGTCGAGGTACATAAGGGTCCTCCCGTGTCGGAAGTGCGAGGTCATACCCCGTAGGGTATCACACCCCCCGCCGTCGCGCACACACTTCCGACGCACGACGCGCCGCCCTACATCTCCCTGACAGCGTCGGTTCCGAGCAACTCGCGCAGCGCGGAGTGCAGGCGCGAGTCCCCCCTGTCCACCCGGTAGGTGTCCGGCAGGCGCAGAACCTTGCGACCGCCCTCGCCGTCCACCTCCACCTGGACCGAGTCGGGTCCCGGATGCCTGGACAGCGCGGCCTTGAAGTCCTCGAGCACCGCCCCGCTGGCCAACGCGTTCCCGGCGGCCACCAGCAGCACGCCCGGGGCCCTGCGAAAGACGCCGTCATCGGCCAGAGGCTGCACCTCGATCGTCGTGAGCTTTGTGCCGCGGTCGGAGACCTCGACCTTCGCCCTGATCCGCACGATGGCGTCCTCGGTCATCAGGGACTCGTAGCGCTGGTACACGTTGCCGAAGAGGGCCCCGTTCATCATGCCGTCGAGATCCTCGATGGTGTAGTCGATCATGACCTTGCCCTTCTTGGTCACGATCCGGGCCACCTTGGTAAGGATGCCGGCGAACCAGCCCGTGGTTCCGTCCGAGAACGTCTCGGCATCACCCAAGGACAGCGTGCGGGCCTCGGCGATCACCTCGGCCATCTCGCGCAGAGGGTGGTCCGACACGAAGATGCCGAGCATCTCCTTCTCGAACGCCAGCTTCATCCGCTTGTCCCACTCGTCGGTGTTCGGCGGCGGGACGTGGTTGCCGAAGCCGTTGTCCGCCGCGCCATCGAGATCGAACAGCCCGATCTGGCCGGCCTCGAGGTCGCGCTGACGCCGGCGCGGCGGATTCCACCGAGTCGTCGAGCATCGCGTAGAGGTGCTTGCGCGTGTAGCCGGTCGAGTCGAACGCGCCCGCCTTGATCAGCGCCTCGAGCATCCTCTTGTTCAGGGAGCGGCAGTCGACGCGGGCGCAGAAGTCCTGCAGCGAGGTGAACGGTCCTCCCTCGCGCCTCTCCTTGACGATCGCGGAGACCACGCCATCGCCCACGTTGCGCACGCCGGCGAGGCCGAACCGGATCCCCTCCTCGACCGCCGTGAAGTCCGCTCCTGACGAGTTGACGTCCGGCGGCAGCACCGGGATGCCGCTTCGCTTGCAGGCCGCGACGTACTTGACGATGTCCTCGGTCTTGCCCGAGTAGGACGACAGCACCGCGGCCATGAACTCGCGCGGGTAGTGCGTCTTCAGATAGGCGGTCTGGTAGCTGATGAGAGCGTAGCCGGCGGCGTGGCTCTTGTTGAACGCGTACTCGGCGAACTTCTCGGTGTCCGCCCATACCTTCTCGACGATCTTCTGCTCGTATCCGCGCTCGCGCGCCCCGGCGATGAAGACGGGCTTCATCTCCGCCATGACGTCGGCGTTCTTCTTGCCCATGGCCTTGCGCAGCTTGTCCGCCTTCGCGGCGGTGAAGCCCGACATCTCCATCGAGATGCGCATGACCTGCTCCTGGTAGACGATGGCGCCGTACGTCTCTTCGAGGATCTTGCGGAGGCGGTCGTCGTAGTAGGTCACGGCGGTCCGGCCGTGCTTGCGGTCGCAGAAGCCGTCGATGGAGTCCATCGGGCCGGGGCGGAACAGCGCGACGACGGCCACGATGTCGGCGAACACCGTTGGCTTGAGCTTCCGCAGGACCCCGCGCATCCCCGGCGACTCCACCTGGAAGACGCCGTCGACGTCGGCTCGCTGGTAGAGGGCGAACGTCTCGGGATCGTCCATCGGGATCTTGTCGAGGTCGATGGCGATCCCGTGGGTCTCCTCGATGGCCCGGAGGGCCTTGGCAAGGACGGTGAGGGTGCGCAGGCCCAGGAAGTCCATCTTGAGCAGGCCCAGCTCGGCGATCAGCGGACCGGAGTACTGCGTGATGACGGCCTCGCCCTTGGTGTCGCGCTTGGTCGGGATGTGGAAGTGCAGAGGGTCCCGGCAGATCACCACCGCTGCCGCGTGGACACCCTCGCCGCGTACCATGTTCTCGAGCGCGAGCGCCGCGTCGACGATGCGCTTGGTGTCGCCTCCCGAGTTGATGGCCTCGCGCAGCTCCGGGTTGGTCTTGATCGACCCTTCGATGGTCGCGCCGGCGCCCTCCTGGATCATCTTGGCGATCTTGTCGGGCACGCCGAACGGGTAGCCGAGGATGCGGCCGGCGTCGCGGACGGCCTGGCGCGCCTTCATCTTGTTGAACGTGATGATCTGGGCGACCTTGTCCTCGCCGTACTTGGCGCGGACGTACTCGATGACCTCGCCCCTTCGCTCGTCGTCGAAGTCGATGTCGATGTCGGGCATCTCGGTGCGCTCGGGATTGAGGAAGCGCTCGAAGAGCAGACCGTGCTCGAGCGGGTCCAGGTTGGTGATTCCCAGCGCGTAGCTGACGATCGAGCCCGCCGCGCTGCCTCGTCCCGGGCCGA
Source organism: uncultured Coriobacteriia bacterium (assembly GCA_963695385.1). Classification (GTDB taxonomy): domain Bacteria; phylum Actinomycetota; class Coriobacteriia; order Anaerosomatales; family PALSA-660; genus JANYAK01. The sequence goes on along the minus strand of OY968780.1, from coordinate 160,051 downwards.
CTCCGATACCGGAGTCCTTCGCCCACTGGACGAAGTCCTCCACGACCAGGAAGTAGCCGGCGTAGCCCTTGTCCCGGATCACGCTGAGCTCGTAGTCCATCCGCTCGGCCACCTCTGGAGGCAGCGGATCGCCGTAGCGCACTCGAAGACCCTCCAGGCAGCGCTCCTCGAGGCACGCGTCCAGGGCGGTGCTGCTCTCCGGTGTCCTGGAAGCGGGCGGGCACGTCGAAAGCGGGCAGGATCAGCTTGTCGAACTCCAGGACGACGTCGCAGCGCTGCGCGATGTCCAGCGTGTTGGAGAGCGCCTCGGGGTAGTCGCCCAGCGCGGCGGTCATCTCCTCCGCCGTTCGCATGTAGAACTCCTCGCACGAGAACCGCATGCGCTTCTCTTCATCCAGCGTCTTGCCGGTCTGGATGCACAGGAGCATGTCCTGGGTCTTGGCATCCTCGGCGTGCACGTAGTGGATGTCGTTGGTGCCGACCAGCGGGAGGCCCTTCTCGCGCGCGAGGGCTGCAAGCTGGCGATTGAGGTCGTGCTGTGTCACCCCGCTGTCGCCGGTGATCCCCTGCTGCTGCAGCTCGATGTAGAAGTTGCCCTCGCCGAAGATCGTGGAGAAGCGCTCGGCCCAGTGGCGGGCGGCGTCCACCTGGCCGTGCTCGATCGACCTGCTGACGATCCCCGACATGCACGCGGACGTGCCGATGAGCCCCTTGCTGTAGTGCGACAGCAGCTCCTCGTCCACCTGCGGCTTGTAGTAGTAGCCGGTGATCCAGGAGTCCGAGACGATCGCCATCAGGTTGCGATAGCCGTCGGGATCGCGGGCCAGGAGCAGCAGATGGGACAGGCTCGGCTTGTCGCCGCGGTCCAGACGCGAGTTCGGGGTGAAGTAGACCTCGCAGCCGATGACGGGCTTGATGCCGGCCTCTGTCGCCGCCTTGAAGAACTCGACGGCGCCGTACATGACGCCGTGGTCCGTTATTGCCAGCGCGGGCATGTCCAGCTCGACGGCGCGGCCGACCAGACCGTCGATGCTGGCGGCACCGTCGAGCAGCGAGTACTCGGAATGGGTGTGGAGGTGTACGAACGAGGCCATGGCGGCTTTCTACTCGCCCGGCCTCTCGTCGCCACCGGCGCCACCGGCACCGGTGCGGTCGATCACGAGACGGTAGCCGTCGGCGCCGTAGTTCAGACAGCGGCTGACGCGGCTGATGGTTGTCGTCGAGGCGCCGGTGGCGTCGCGGACCGCGTCGTAGTGCTCGCCCGCCGCCAGCATCCGAGCCACGGCCAGTCGCTGCGCCATGTCGTGGATCTCGCGCACCGTGGCCACGTCCTGGAGGAACGCGTAGACCTCGTCGGGAGTGCGCAGCGTCCGGACCGCCTCCAGCAGGCGGTCCACGTCAGGAGTGCGCACCCGGTCTGCCGACATCGCTTCCTAGCCCGCCCCCGATCGCGCCGAATACGCAAGATGATGTGGCGATGGTAGCACTCGCCACCGACATGATGGGGTCCGAAGCCGCCGAGCGGGACGCCGTAGGCGACGGGCGGCGGGGGCGCTCGGGTGGACCCTCCCAAGAGGGCGGACCGGACACTCGACAGTCCGCGGACGGCCACTGGCAAGGCAGCCCCCGTGGTCCTGCAACGGCTCCTTCCCGCGACGGGGTAGAATACCGAGAGCCGAGCCGCCGTCGGGCTCGCGACCTCCACTCTAGGGATCCGAGATGAGCAACGGCACCGGCATGGAAGACCCTGCCGAACGTCCGACGACCCAGGCCGACCCGGGCTCGGAGACCGACGCGGATTTCCAGCCCGAAACCATTACTGAGGTCGAGGCGGACTACGAGGCTGCGCCGGGACCGATCGCGCGCAAGCTCGGCACGCTGGCGGCCTTCCGTCACCGGGACTACAGCCTGTTCTGGAGCGGCGCGCTCGTCTCCAACATCGGCACGTGGATGCAGATGCCGGTTCTCGGCCTGCTGGTGTACTCGTTCAGGAGGTCCGAGGCCGACCTCGGGATCGTCAACGCCCTTTCCGGTCTGCCCGTGCTCTTCCTGGCTATCCCGGCAGGGCTGCTTGCCGACCGGGTGGATCGCCGGGTCCTGATCATGTGGGCACAGGTGGCGCTGATGGCGCAGGCGCTCGCGCTGGGTGTGCTGTTCACCACCGGGAACCTGACATCCGCGCGCCCGCTGCTGTCGCTTGGCCTCGTATCCGCCCTGGGCGTGCTTGGCGGGCTCATGGCCGCCATCACATTCCCCGCGTGGCAATCGATGGTCCCCGATCTGGTGCCGAGAGACGTCCTGCTCAATGGGATCGCCCTGAACGCCGCGGGGTTCCAGGGAGCCAGGATGCTCGGACCGCTGGCCGCGGCCGGCGTGCTGCTGCTCTCGCCGGGGGCATTCGACACCATCTTCTACATCAACGCGGTCAGCTTCGTGTTCGTCATCGCCGCGCTCGCGGCGATCAGGACCAAGAGGACTCCGCGCATGGATCGAGAGGTCCACGCGCGGCCTCGCGAGGGAACCCTCAAGACCCTCCTGGCGGGTCTGGCATACGCCCGCGAAGACAAGACCATCGGCCTGCTGATCCTCTCCGTAGCGATGATGACGGTGTTCGGGATGCCCTACATGATGCTGCTGCCCGCGGTCGTGGACAAAGTGCTGGTGCCGGTAGCGTTGATCGGGAAGGTCCGCAGAGTCGCTATCGACACCGGTGTGAACTACCTGGTAGCCGCTAACGGGCTCGGGGCGCTCGTCGGAGCGCTGATGGTCGCCAGCTTCCCCAAGGGTATCCGGCGCGAGCCGCTCGTTCGATACACGTTGCTTGCCATGTCGGTGCTGCTCGTCGCCTTCACTCTGTCGAGCACCCTGCCTGTCATGCTGGTCGTCTCCGCGCTGACAGGCGCCGCCTTCCTCACCTCCACCTCGCTCATGAACACGTCGATCCAGGCGTGCGTGCCGCATCACCTCAGAGGCCGCGTGATGGCCCTGTTCGTCATGGCCTTCATGGGCCTGATGCCGGTCTCGTCGCTCCTGTTCGGCCTGCTGGGCCAAGCGGTCGGCCCGATGAACGCGGTGTTGGCGGGGGCGGCCGTGCTGGGCGCGTACTCGCTGTTCCTGGTCCTCCGGCCGCAGCTGCTGGACCGTCCCCCCTGCGAGGAGGGCGCGGGAGCATAGCGAGGGCGCAGGTCGCGCTCGACCCAGCGCGGCGGTCGCGAGCCCTACACCACTCGGTTCAGCAGCGATCCGATGCCTTCGATGCGCACCTCGACGGCGTCCCCGGCTTTCATCGGCCCGATGCCTCCGGGCGTTCCCGTCAGGACCACGTCGCCAGGCAGCAGAGTCATCACGTTGGAGACGAAGCTCACTATCTCCGGAACCGAGAAGATCATCTCGGAGGTCCGGGCGGACTGGACACGCTCTCCGTTGAGGAACGTCTCGAGCAGCAGGTCCGACGGGTCCACGTCGGTCTCGACCCACGGCCCGATGGGGCAGAAGCCGTCGAATCCCTTCGCGCGGGTCCACTGGCCGTCGGCCTTCTGGATGTCCCGCGCTGTGACGTCGTTGGCGCACGTATAGCCCAGGATGTAGGACTTGGCGTCCGCCACTCCCACGTGGTGTGCTCGCCGGCCCATCACGATGGCCAGCTCCCCCTCGTAGTCGATGCGTCCGGCTCCCGCCGGGATGTGTATCTCGCCGCCGGTGGCGTTCATCGAAGTCGGCGGCTTCAGGAAGATGACCGGCTCCTTCGGGAGCTTGTGGTCGAGTTCGGCGGCGTGCTTCTTGTAGTTGACCCCCACACACACGATCTTCGTGGGCATGGCGGGTGGCATCAGCCGCGCCCCGAGAAGAGCAATGGATTCCTCGGTCTCCCACGCGGCGAACGGCTCGTCGGAGATCAGCGTGATGCTGCCCTCGTCGGCCAACCCGTAACGGACGTCATCGCCCGTGAAGACTCGTACTACTCTCACTCGTCTGTCGCCTTCCTGCCGGTGTGGCGAGATGCCGACGGAGGCTGTTTGGCCGTCGTCCGTCACAGCACGATTCGACACTGGCACGCGACATACCTTCTACCCGGTCGACAACCATTCGGGGAACGGACGTTAACGGTCCATGAACGGACGACGCGGCTACTCGACCGGAGCGCCCCCGCTGGGACCATGCGCGAGGCCGTATTCCATCGCGTCGACGAGCGCCTCCCACGAGGCCTCGATGATGTTCTGCGAGACACCGACGGTGCCCCAGGACCTGACTCCGTCATCGGAGACGACCAGGACGCGCGTGATGGCGCCGGTGCCCTTCTTCTCGTCGAGCACGCGCACCTTGTAGTCCGTGAGTGCGATCGCTTCGAGGTCGGGGTAGAAGCGGCCGATGGCCACGCGCAGCGCCTTGTCTAGGGCATTGACGGGACCGTTGCCCTCGGCGGTGGCTATGTAGCGGTGCCCGCCGACGTGCACCTTGATGGTGGCCTCGGTCATGACCCGCCCGTTCTCGAGCTTCTCCATGATGCAGCGGAACGACTCGAGCCGGAAGAACGGCTTGTAGGTGCCGGTATGCTTCTTGAGCATGATCTCCAGGGACGCGTCGGCGGCCTCGAAAGCGTAGCCGCGGTGCTCTAGATCCTTGACGGCCTCGAGCACGGCGGCGACATCGGCCGAGCCGCCCTCGAGATCGATGCCCAGTTCCCTGGCCTTCATCGTCAGGCTCGCCCGGCCGGCAAGCTCGCTCATCACGACGCGTGCCAGGTTCCCGACCGCGCCCGGGTCGATGTGCTCGTAGGCGCCCGCCAGGCGATCGGTCGCGCTCGCGTGCAGACCGCCCTTGTGCGCGAACGCGCTCGCGCCCACGTAGGGCTGATGCGGGTAGGGGGAAACGTTGGCGGTCTCGGCCACGAAATGCGAGACCTCGGTGAGAAGCCGCAACTGATCCGGGGTGACGCAGTCGTCCCCCATCTTGAGAACCAGCGCGGGGATGACGGTCGTGAGGTCGGCGTTGCCCGAGCGCTCGCCGTAGCCGTTGATGGTGCCCTGCACGTGAGTGCAGCCGGCGGCGACGGCCACTATGGAGTCCGCCGCGGCGCACCCCGCGTCGTTGTGCGCGTGGATCCCCAGCGGCGCGCCGATCCGCGGCGCCACCTCGGCCACGACGCGCGCCACGTCCTGCGGGAGCGTTCCGCCGTTGGTGTCGCACAGGACGACGCAGTCGGCTCCCGCCTCGGCGGCCGCGGCGCATACCTCGACGGCGTAGTCGGGATTGGCCGCATACCCGTCGAAGAAGTGCTCCGCGTCGAAGAACACGGTGCGGCCGGCGGCCTTGAGAAAGCCCACGCTGTCGCGCGCCATTGAGACGTTCTCCTCTAGGGAGGCGTTCAGCGCCTCGGTCACGTGGATGTCCCACGCCTTGCCCACGATGCACAGCGCCGTGCAGTTGGTCGCCAACAGGGCAGCCAGTCCGGGATCGTCCTCGGCATTGGTGTCCTTGCGTCGCGTGGACCCGAACGCGGACACCGTCGCCGTCTTGAGATCCAGACCGCACGCACGCTCGAAGAACTCGGCGTCCTTGGGATTGGAGCCCGCGAAGCCGCCCTCGACGTAGTGCACGCCAAGATCGTCGAGACGCGCCACGATGCGCAGCTTGTCCTCGACCGATAGCGACAACCCCTCGCGCTGGGTGCCGTCGCGCAGCGTGGTGTCGTATAGCGTGATCATGGCGTCCCCTCGCGTGCCGCGAATGCACGTGCCGGCGCAACTGCACCGCCATTCTAGCGCGACGGGAGACTCGTTGGTGCCGAGCCGCTCGCCGGTGGGCTGCTTTCCCTTACTTTCCTGTAGTGTCCTATAATGTGCCCATGGAAGGACTCTGGGATATATCGCGGGTGGCCGAGTACCTGGGTGTGAGCGAGCGCACCGTCTACAACCGCGTCCGCGCGGGCGAGATGCCGGCGATCAAGGTGGGGCGCCTCTGGCGCGTGAGGCCGAGCGACTTGGAGGAGTGGCTCGCGGGCGGGCGAGCCGAAGCGGGGACGCGCCCGCCTGCAAAGACCTCGACGGTCGTGCGCGGTCGCTACCCGATCCCCACGAATCGCCCCCCCGACGTCCCCGGCCCATACCCGCTCGACTCGGCGACCGCGCCCGACCTGGCCGCCGCCGAGACAGGCCCGATGCCGACGCGCGCGGATCTCGAGGCCCTGCTCGCGCCGCTATCCGACCGTCTTGACCGCCGGCTTGCTTTCATCGGCCTCCTCACGCAAGGGGTGAGGACGCTTGGCTGGCCGGCCCCGGTGGTGGTTGGAGGACAGGCCGTGCAGTTCTACACCGCAGGGGACTTTCCGACTATAGATATCGACCTTGCGGGAGCCTCGGAGCCAGTCTCGCATGTGCTCGAGGCTTGGGGGTTCGCTCGTGAGGGGCGCCACTGGTACGACGAGGCGTTCGACATGATAGTGGAGGTGCCGGGCAACCGTCCCGGACCGGAGGAACTGGAACACGTGCTGTCCGTGCGACAGGGAGTGGTTATCGCCTACATTCTGGGAATCGAGGATGTGGTCGTCGACCGGCTGTGCGCCGCGAAGTTCTGGCGAGACACGGATGCGCGCATGTGGGCGGAAACCATGCTGGCAGGTACTCCCGAACTCGACTCGGGATACCTGCGCAGACGCGCCGCCGAGGAGCAAGTCCTCGACGAGCTCGAGAGACTGCTCGGAGAGGACGAATCGTGACTGGCCGCGTCGGCGATTGGGCGACTCGTCCGGGGTTGCGCCCGGGCGTCGTGCGGCGGCTCGCGCTGATCTCCGGTGCCGGTCGCCGGATCCGGCGCAAGCCTCGCACCGAGGAGCAGTCGGACATGCTGCGCCACATGGCGCTGGTGTCCATCAGGCAGCGCGTGGAGTCGGGCCGCTTGGAGCGGATCGGCCCGCGCGAGTACATCCTGCACCCGCACGGCATCGACCGCGGCGCGCCCGGCGACGCCCAGCTTCCCAGCGACGCCGGCACGCCCGAACGGGGCTAGATGCGCTCGAGCCAGTAGTCGTACTCGGAGTCCTGGCCGCGAACGACCTTGAAGTACGCGTCCTGCAGAGCCTTGGTGACGGGACCGGGATCGCCGATATCGCGATGGTCCACCGAACGGACCGGCACGACCTCGGCGGCGGTGCCCGTGAAGAAGATCTCGTCGGCGCAGTAGAGGTCCGTCCGCGTCAGATGGTCCTCGACGATGTCCATCTCCATGTCCTGGGCCAGCGAGATGATCGTGTCGCGGGTGATGCCCTCGAGGATGCCGTCGGAGACCGGCGGTGTCACGATGAGCTCGTCGCGAACGACGAAGATGTTCTCGCCGGTCCCCTCGCACACGTATCCCGCCTCGTTGAGAAGGATCGCCTCGGCGTAACCGTGGTCGTTGGCCTCCATGCGCGCGAAGGACGAGTTCAGGTAGTTCCCGGTCGCCTTTATCTGGGGCGGGACCGAGTTGATGCCGCGCTGGCGCCAGGACGAGATCCCGGCGTCCACGCCGTGCTTGATCGCGTCCTCCCCGAGGTAGGTCTCCCAGGGCCACACCGCGATGAACGTCTGGACCGGGGCGGGCAGCGGGTCCAGGCCCATGACGCCGTAGCCACGCATCACGACAGGCCGGATATAGCAGGCCTTGAGCCCGTTCGCGCTGATGATCTCCCTGGTCGCATCGACGAGTTCCTCGGCCGTGCGGCCGGCGTCCATGCGCATCATCTTGGCGCTGCGGACGAGGCGGAGCATGTGCTCGATCAGGCGGAAGACGGCGGGGCCGTCAGGAGTCTCGTAGCAGCGGATGCCTTCGAAGACGCCGGAGCCGTAGTGGATGGCGTGAGTGAGTACGTGGACGTTGGCGTCATCCCAGTCGACGAGCTTCCCGTCCATCCATATCTTGTCGACCTTGGGCAGTGCAGCCATCTCAGTCACCCTCCTTCGGCGGTCCGGCGATGTCGGCCGGTGCGCGCCGCGGATCACCCCCGCGGTACGGACAGTCTACAACCTCTCGGCGACGAGGTCCCCCATCCTGGCCGTGCCGACCAGTTCGGCCCCATCCTGCATGATGTCCTTGGTCCGGAAGCCGTCGACGAGCACCCGGTCGATCGCCGATTCGATGGCGTCCGCCTCGGAGGTCAGGCCGAACGAATAGCGAAGCATCATGGCGCCGGACATGATCGTGGCGATGGGGTTCGCGACATCCAGACCGGTGTACTTCGGCGCGCTGCCATGACTCGGCTCGTAGAGGCCCGGACCGTCGCCGAGAGAGGCCGAGGCGAGCATGCCCAGCGACCCGGACAGCATCGACGCCTCATCGGAGAGGATGTCGCCGAAGAGGTTGGACATCACCACGACGTCGAACTGCCTCGGGTTCCTGATCAGCTGCATGGCGCAGTTGTCCACGAGCAGGTCCCACAACTCGATGTCGGGATAGTCAGCGACCGTCTTGTGAGCCACCTCGCGCCACAGCCGCGAGGCTTCCAGCACGTTTGCCTTGTCGACGGAGCACACGTTGGAGGTTCCGCGTGCGCGCGCCAGCTCGCACGCCTTGCGCACGATCCGCTCGACCTCGAAGGCGTGGTAGGTCTCGGTGTCGTAGGCCATGTCGCCCTCGCGCCCGCGCTTGCCGAAGTAGATCCCGCCCGTGAGCTCGCGCACGATCATGATGTCGACGCCTCGGATGACGTCGGCTTTGACCGTCGAGCCGTCGATCAGGGCGTCGAACACGTTTACCGGCCTCAGGTTCGCGTACAGGCCGAGATCCTTGCGAATGCCCAACAGACCTTGCTCGGGGCGAACGCCTTTGGGGTCGGTGGTGTCCCACTTCGGGCCGCCGATGGCGCCGAGGAGCACGGCGTCGCTCGCCTTGCACCGGGCCACCGTCTCGTCCGGAAGCGCGGTCCCGGTGGCGTCTATCGCGATCCCGCCGATCAGCGCCTCGGTGTAGCCGATCGAGTAGCCGGACTTGGCGCCGAGAGCATCGAGCACCTTGACGGCCTCGGCTACGATCTCGGGGCCGATGCCGTCGCCGGGGAGGAGGCAGACGCGGAAGGAGCGGTCGTTCATGGGATCTCCGATGCTGTCGGGTCTGTGCGGACGAAACCCGCCGGGCGGACCGACGGTTGCCGGCTATTGTAGCGCGCCCGCGTTTTCGGAGTGGACGGGTCTCACGCGGGGACCTGACACGGGTCGCGGCGGTGGTCTTGGAGGACCTATAATGCGCTGGTACGGCCCGTGGATCCGCCCGATACCGGATCGCGGGGATAAGGCGCCGAAAGGGGTTCTCTCGATGCGGACGCAGCGAAGGCAGCGATGGATGACACTCGCGTGCTGCATCGTCGCGACCGCGACGGTGCTCGGGGTCGGCCCGGCCACGGCCGGGACCCTCGAGAAGACGGCCGTGACGGCTCTCGCGGCGGACACGACCCCTCCCGTGACCCGTTCGACGATATGGTGGCGCGCCTACTTCGGGCCGACGACCATCAAGCTGAGGGCCAGTGACGCCGGCTCCGGCGTCGCTGCGACCTACTACCGGATAGGCCGTGGTCGGACACATCGTGGGTGGAAGATCCACATGCGAAGAGTCGGCACGTTCACAGTCCGATTCTGGTCCGTGGACAGAGCCGGCAACGTGGAGGACAGGTCGGAGCGGAGTTTCAGGGTTCTCGCCAAGTTCATGCGCCCCATCTACACGTCGATCTCGCTGCGCACCACGTCGAGCAGTGTCTCGTTGGGGGGGTCGGCAGTCCTCAGCGGCATCCTGGCCCCAGGTCGGCCGAATGACCGCGTCCGAATCCTCGTGCGCAGGCCTGGGAGCGATCGCTGGTCGACGCTGTCTGCTGTTCGGACATACTCGTCCCGCGGCCGTTGGAGGTATCGCTTCGCGCCCACGACCCCCGGGACTTACCGCCTGAAGGCCGGGTATGCCGGTGCTCCGCCGAAATACGCGGACAAGCCCTGCCGCTGGATGTCGACATCACGGACCATCAACGTCACGGTCCTGTAGGCTGAGGGCGCGTTCGACCGGATGAGTGTGCCCGGAGCCGACTTCGAGGGGGAGTTGCAGGAGTGGATGCCGGGCGGCCCTCTGACAGGCCGGTCGAGCGTCACTCGAGGCGGACGTCCTGACTCGGATACATGCGACAATGGGAACCGTTCGACCCGCCGTTCTTGGAGACTGTCCGCCCGAGGAGGATCCGTTGAGACTGCTGGTGTCAAGGTCGTGAGCGACCGCCTGGCCATCGACGGCGGCACGCCGGTCCGCACGTCCCCCGCGCCAGCCTGGCCGGCGATGGGCGACGAGGAGGTCCTCGCGGCGGAGAAGGTGCTGCGCTCCAACCGCATCAACTACTGGACCGGCCAGGAGTGCCGTACCTTCGAGCAGGAATACGCTGAGGCGACCGGGCGCTCTCACGGCATTGCTGTCGCCAACGGCACGCTTGCCCTCGAACTCGCGCTGAGAGCGTTCGGCATCGGCCCCGGCGATGAGGTCGTCGTGCCCGCACGCACCTTCATGGCGACGGCGAGTTCCGTGGTCGCAGTCGGCGCCACGCCGGTCGTCGCGGATATCGATCGGGAGTCGGGCAACATGACCGCCGATACTCTGGCCGCGGTCCTCGGGGCGCGGACGCGCGCGGTGATCCCCGTGCACCTCGCCGGGTGGCCGGTGGACATGGAGCAGCTGGTGTCGCTGGCGGCTCGTCACGACCTCGTCGTCATCGAGGACTGCGCGCAGGCGCACGGCGGGTCCTACGCGGGACGGCCGGTGGGCGGCCTCGGCAGCCACGCCGCGACCTTCTCATTCTGCCAGGACAAGATCGTGCCTCTCGGCGAAGGTGGCATGCTGGTTCTCGACGACACCCACGCCTACAAGAACGCGTGGGCATACAAGGACCACGGCAAGTCCCTCGACAAGGTGCGGGACGGCGCTGCCACGCGCGGCAGTGGGACGTTCCAGTGGTTGATCGATGGCTTCGGCTCCAACTGGCGGATGCCGGAGCTCATCGCCGCGCTGGGGCGTGTCGGGTTGGCCAAGCTGCCGGCCTGGCACGAGGCGAGGACGCGCAACGCCACCCAGATGGCGGAGGGCCTGTCCGGCACGCCGGGGCTGCGCGTGCCCCTTCCCGGCGACGGGACCGAGCACGCGTTCTACCGGCTGTACGCCTACGTCGATCTCGGGCGCCTGGCGCCGGGCTGGACCCGCGACCGCGTGCTCGCGGCGATCCTCGCCGAAGGGATCGCATGCCAGTACGGCACGTGCGCCGAGATCTATCGGGAGAAGGCCTTCGTCGACGCGGGCCTCGCGCCCGCGAAACGACTGCCCGTCGCCAGCGACGTCCACGAGACGTGCCTGTCCTTCTTCGTCCACCCGACGCTGCAGGCCTCAGACATCGAGACCACGGTGACGGCGGTGCGCAAGGTCATGGGAGCCGCGGCTTTGTGACGCCGGGCATGCCTGTTGCCCGCGTCCCCTCGGTCCTGCGACACTCTTCCCGAGCGACGGTCCGAGACTGACGATCGAGGGAGTCCCCGATGCTTCGTGTTGCAGTGATAGGCGCGGGCATGATGGGACGCAACCACGTACGCATCCTGGCGGGACTGCCGGATGTCGATCTCGTCGGTGTGGTGGACCCGGGAATCGACTCCTCCCACGCGCACGTAGCCGCCCACGGTGCTCCCGTGTTTGCGAGCGTCGACGACCTTCCTCAGGCGGATGCCGCGGTCATCGCGACGCCCACCGAGCATCACTACGCAACCGCATCCGAGCTTCTCGGGCATGGTGTCCACCTGCTCATCGAGAAGCCTATCGCGCTGAACACAACGGAGGCGGCCGATCTGGTCCGGCTCGCTCGTGAGGCGGGAGTCACTCTCGCCGTCGGTCACATCGAGCGCTTCAACGCCGCATTCGGGGTGATGAAAGCCGTCTGCCGCGATCCGAGGATGATCTCGTTCGAGAGGCTGTCCCCCTTCACGCCGCGAATCGCGGACAGCGTCGTCACGGACCTGATGATCCACGACCTCGACCTGGCCATGTGGATACTCGGCGAGTATCCGACATGCGTCCACGCCGTGGGCACACCCGTGTTCTCCGAGGCCGCCGACGTGGCTTCGGCAGTCCTGCAGTTTCCCGGCGGCTGCATCGTCACTCTTCAGGCATCCCGCGTGACCCAAGACAAAGTGCGACGCGTATCGATCTCGGAGGCCGACCGCTTCATAGTCGCCGATTCGGTCCGCCAGGACGTCATGATCAAGCGCGAGACGACCGTCGACTTCTCAGACGATGAGGGCCCACAGGTGTATCGTCAGGCGAACACGGTCGAGATCCCCTACCTCGATCGAAGTGTCGAGCCGCTTGCCCGCGAGCTTGCGGACTTCCTAGCCGCTGTGAGAGAGGGCCGGGAACCGATGGTGACCGGAGAGGAAGGGTTGAGGGCGGTCCGGCTCGCACGCGAGGTCGACGATCAGATCGCCCGCTGACCCCGCGGTTGCCGAAACCGGGAGGCCCACCATATACAGGAAGCTCAAGATCGCCGCGCTCGTGCCCGCCTACAACGAGGCGGACTACGTCGGTGATGTGATACGCACTATGCCCGCCTTGGTCGACTACATCATCGCGGTCGACGACGGCTCCGCGGACGGCACCTCCGACGCGGTCACCTCCGCGGGCGACTCGCGCGTGACATTGATTCGACACGATGCGAATCAGGGCCTGGGGGGGTCGCTGATCGATGCGCACCTCGCGGCTCTGAAGACGGATGCCGACGTTTCCGTCGTCATGGCAGGCGACGGCCAGATGGATCCGGCCTACCTGCCCAGCCTGCTCGATCCCATCATCGACGAGAACTACGATTTCACAAAGGGCAACAGGTTCTTCTCCACCACCTCGTGGCATGGAATGCCACGCCATCGGCTGCTGGGCAACGTCGCGCTCTCCATCATGACGAAGGCGGCGACGGGCTACTGGAATCTGTTCGATCCCCAAAACGGCTACACGGCGATGACGCGTCGCGCGCAGGAGAAGATGGCATGGGCCGAGGTGGCGCGCGACTACACCTTCGAGAACGACGTCCTCGCCAGGCTCGGCCTCATGAGGGCCCGGCTCAAAGACGTCGACATCCCGGCTGTGTACGGCACGGAGATCTCGGACATCCGGCTCGGCCGGGTCGCCCGAGACCTGTCGCGAACGTTGCGCCGGGCATTCTGGAGGAGGTTCTGGCTCCTCTACGTCGTCCGCAGCTTCTCGCCCGTGGCGCTGCTGGGGTTGTCCGGGGTGGTCCTGCTTCTGTGGTCACTGGCGTTCGGTACGTGGGTGGCCTGGGACTCCATCGGACCGCCCGTGGCGAGCACCGCCACCGTGATGATCGCCGTTCTGCCTTTCCTGATGGGGTTCCAGCTGGTGCTCGCGGCGCTGGTTCTCGACATTCTCAACTCACCGCGGTGAGGCGACCGACGGCTGACAGACACCGCGAGGTTCCAAGCCGTTGATACGACTCGCTTGACTATACTGACTGCAGTGAAATGACATAGCTGGAGGCTCCATGTCGAAGCTCTTCGAAGGCAAGAGGATCGTCGTCACCGGCGGGACCGGCTCGCTCGGCCAGGTGCTCGTACGCCGTCTGATGTCCGCCGACGAAGGCGTGCCTGAAAGCGTCACCGTCTTCTCTCGCGACGAGGCCAAGCAGCACTACATGCGCCTCGACTTCATGCACAAGCACGCGGCGACCGACGAGGTCATCTTCGAAAACTGCAGGCAGCGCCTGAAGTTCGTGATCGGCGACGTCCGCGACTACGCGAGTGTCGTGCGCGTTGCCAGGAACGCGGACATCGTCTTCGCGGCGGCGGCCCTCAAGCAAGTTCCGAGTTGCGAGTACTTCCCGTGGGAAGCCGTCCGGACCAACATCGAGGGCGGCGAGAACCTCGTGAGAGCGATCGGCCAGAACAACCTCGCAGGTCGAGACGGTGATGGGCATCTCCACGGACAAGGCATGCAAGCCGGTCAACGTGATGGGAATGACCAAGGCGATCCAGGAGCGGGTCTACATCGATGGCAACATCCGCGCGCCCCAGACCCGTTTCGTCTGCGCGCGCTACGGTAACGTGCTCGCCTCGCGCGGCTCCGTGGTGCCCCTGTTCCTCGACCAGATAGCGGCGGGTGGCCCGGTCACGATCACGACGCCTGACATGACTCGGTTCCTGCTCACGCTCGAGGACGCGGTGGACACGATCTTCGCGGCCGTCCGCGCGGGCGCGCCGGGCGAGACCTACATCCCGCAGTGCCCGAGCGCCAAGATGACTGATCTGGCCGCCTACCTCATCGGCGACCGAGAGATCGAGATCGTGGTGACCGGCATCCGCCCCGGCGAGAAGATCCACGAGATCCTGCTGTCCGAGGAGGAGGCTACGCGCACGATCTTCGGCCATGAGGGCTACTTCGCCCTGCGCCCCATGCTTCCCGAGCTGGCCGATCCGGTCGACAAGCCGGCGATCGTGGGCGACTACAGCTCCGAGAACGCGCTCATGAGCCGCGCCGATCTCGCGAGCTTCCTCGAGACGAAGATCCCGGACGTCATCGGCCAGACCTACCTGGAGGCGTAGATGCCCAAGGTCCTCACCCTGCTGGGCACGCGGCCGGAGATCATCCGCCTGTCGCGCGTCATCTCCGTGCTCGACCAGGCCTGTGACCACCGGCTCGTCCACACTGGCCAGAACTACGACGACCGGCTCAGCGGCATGTTCTTCCGCGAGATGGGGGTTCGCGAACCCGACACCTACATGGGCGTGCGCGGCACCAGCTTCGCCGATCAGATCGGGCAGATACTCGCGAAGTGCGGAGGAGGTCTTCGTCGCCGAGCGGCCCGACACCGTACTCATCCTGGGGGACACGAACACCGGCATAGCCGCCTTCGTCGCCAAGCGGATGGGCCTTCGCGTGTGCCACATGGAGGCGGGCAATCGCTGCTTCGACGACCGGGTGCCCGAGGAGGTCAACCGGCGCGTCATCGACCACTCGAGCAGCGTGCTCATGCCCTACACCCATCGCAGCGCCGAGAACCTCGTGCGTGAGGGCATCGACCGCCAGCGCATCTTCGTCACCGGCAACCCCATCAAAGAGGTGCTCGACTTCTACGCCCCGCAGATCGAGGCCGCCGACCCCTTCGCGCAGTTCGGCGTTGAGCCGGGCAAGTACTTCCTGATGACGGCACATCGCGCGGAGACCACCGACGTGCCTGAGCGGCTCACATCACTGATGAAGGGGCTCAACGACACGATCGCGAAGTACGACATGCCGATCCTGGCCTCCCTTCACCCCCGCACCGCCGACAAGATGCGCGCCTTCGGCGTCGATGCCGGCAAGATCACCTTCGTGCCACCGCTGGGGCTGTTCGACTTCGTGCGCCTCGAGCGGGAGGCGTTCTGCGTGCTCTCCGACAGCGGAACGGTGCAGGAGGAGTGCTGCATCTTCGGTGTGCCCACCGTGACTATGCGCGACGTGACCGAGCGTCCGGAGACCATCGAGTGCGGCAGCAACATCCTCGCGGGCGTCGAAGGCGAGCGCATCCTGCCCGCCATCGATCTGGCGATCCGCTCGGCGGGCACGTGGACGCCCCCTGCGGAGTACCTCGCCACGAACGTCTCGGACGTCGTAGCGAGGATCGTCCTGGGGATAGCGTGAGCGTCTCGCGCATCCTCGTGGTCGGCGCCAGCGGGATGCTCGGGCACGAGGCGGTTCGAGTGCTGGCACCCGACTTCGAGGTCTGGGGCGCATGCCGGAATCCGGCCGAGTTGCCGGACTTGGGCGTGCCCGCGGAACGCATGCTCGGCGGCCTCGATGCGACCGACTCCGCGTCGGCGTACGCATTCGTCGAACGGGTGAAGCCCGACTTTGTGCTGAATGCCGTGGGGATCGTGAAGCAGCGCCCCGACGCCAAGGCCGCCATCCCGTCGATCGAAGTCAACAGCCTGTGGCCGCACGTGCTCGCGGACGCCTGTGAGCGCGGCGGCGCGCGCATGGCGCACGTAGGCACCGACTGCGTCTTCTCCGGATTGCGCGGCGGCTACACGGAGACTGACGTACCCGATGCGTTCGACATGTATGGCCGGTCGAAACTGCTAGGCGAGGTGATCGACCGAGATAACACGGTCACCTTGCGGACATCGCTCATCGGCTGGCAGATCGGGGCGGCGACCGGGCTTCTCGGCTGGTTCGACGCGCATCGCCACGAGCACCTCAAGGGTTTCACGAGGGCTGTGTTCAGCGGATTGACCACGCAGGAGTTCACGAAGGTCATCCGCGACATGGTCATGCCCGACGTTTCGCTCAAAGGTCTGTGGCATCTGTCGGCGGACCCGATCGACAAGTACACGCTGCTCACGAAGGCGTCTGAGAAGCTCGGGTGGGACGTGGACCTTACACCGTCCGACGAGCTGGTGATCGACCGCTCGCTCGACAGCACACGCTTCCGTCAACGCACCGGCTGGACTCCGCCCAGTTGGGACGAGATGCTCGCGGAACTGGCACGGGAGTGGGTCGGCTAGCATCTACGGCGGCGTGCAGGATTGCTTGCGGCGAAGGGACGGCGTACTCCTCCCCGTGCTAGCGGAGTACTGTGAGCGCCGCCCAGCCTGAGCCGAGTCCGTAGACGACGAGGAACGCGACGTGTTTGACGACACGCGCCGCTCGCTTCTCGCGCAGTTGCCCCGGCGGAGTGTCGGAACACCAGTAGAACAGCCGGATCGCCCCCGTAGCGCTCAGCCCGACGAGCGACAGCGCCAGAAGCCACAAGGACTGCGCGATTCGCCTCTCCAAGCACCGCAGCGGCCTTCCGGGGACACGCCTTAGGCGCGCGACGCCACTATCCGGATGACGAGCATGCAGGCCGCCCAGGTGCCCGTGCTCATGTCGTGCACGAAGTTGTTCACGATCCTGGGCAGCGCCGAGACCCCGCTAGAGTTCATCCGTCGACCCGCCCATGCCTGGCATCCCGTGCGGCATCTCCTCGCGCAGGAAATCGAACCGCTCGCCGTAGTCCCTCATCATCTCCGTGAAGGCGCTCATCATGTAGCGGCGCTTGAATCCGTCCTCGAGTTGCGCCACTTCCTTCATCTTGTGGCCGTAGAAGGTCATGTAGCACTTGGCCAGCGCACGGTACACGTCATCCAGTGACATTGCGTAAGGCTCGATGATGGGCGTCATCAGATTGTACTTCGAGTAGTCGAACACCCGGATGCGGTCCTTGACCTCGTCGTACAAGGGCGTGAACGGCATAGGGGTGATCACGGGGAACACGGCGATGTCGGGGTTCAGACGGACGGCCTCGTCGGCTGTCTTCTCTATCGACTCCCACGTCTCGTTCGGGAAGCCGATCATGAATGACGCCTCCGTCATGATCTCGTTCTCGCGCAGCAGGTCGATCGCCCGCTTGTTCATGTCGACATCGGAGCCCTTGTTCAAGCTCGCAAGCATCTCATCCGAACTGCTCTCGGCTCCGAGGTACATGTGGATAATGCCGGCCTGACGGTACTTGGGGAGGATGTCCTCGTCCCGGATGATGTCCTCGACGCGCGTCTCCATGAGCAGCTTGACGCCGATGTCCGCCTCGATGAGCAGGTCGAGCTGCCGCTCCCAACGCCGGCGATCGTTCGTCGGGTATGGGTCGATGAGCGTGATGAAATCGACCTGGTGCTCATCTACCAGCAGCCGGATCTCATCGACGACCTTTTTCGGGTCGCGTGCGCGCCAATCGCCACGCCAGAACTTTCGGTGCGAGCAGAACGAACAGCCCATCATGCAGCCGCGAGTCGTCAGGATCGACGCCATCCGGCCCCACGGCTCGATGTTGTAGTGGTAAAGCTTCCAGTCAAGCAGATCCCACGCGGGCGAGAGGGTGTCCAAGTCGGCGATGTGTGCGCGCAGAGGAGTCGCGACGACCCGAACGCCATCCCGGTAGGCGATCCCCGCTACCTCGGCGACACGCCCCTGCGCGACGGCCGGCAGCAGCTCCCGGAGTGTCTCCTCCGGCTCACCCCTCAAGACGAAGTCCGTATGGCAGTCCGCGTCGCTGAGGATCTCGTCGTACAGGAAGGTGGGATGCGGCCCGCCGATGATGGTGACGATGCCGGGGTCGACCTGCTTCGCGATGGAGAGCGTCTTGAGCGCGGCGGGTACCGTGGCCGTGCTGATCGCGCCCGACACCGGTAGGTAGTCCAGAGTAACGACGTAGTCGGGCCGGTACTTCTCTATCTCGGCACGGACGTCGTCGAAGGTGGAACCGTCGTTCATCGCGTCTCTGAGCCTGACCTCATACCCGGCCTCCACGGCCACGCCGGCAAGGTAGGCAAGCTGAAGAGGCGGCCAGGTCCCGATGACCTGAACGCCCCAGCAGCGGTAGGGCGGGGCGACGAAGAGCACGCTGGACATCGAGACTCACCTTCGCAGATGGAATGCTGACCTGACAGGCTACTTGACCTCGCCGAGAGCGCGAACATCGACGGAGTCGACCACCCAGGTCTTCGGTCTGACCAGAATGACATTGTACGTGGCCTCGTAGCTTGCAGTGTAGGTCGGCGAGACCGCCGCAGCGCCGTCCACGCTAAGGTAGCGGTATTCCCACACCTCGCTCGCTCCCAGCGTTGCGTGCGTGCCCTCGACACTGGCCGGGCCGGGCTTGAACGACGTGAGCACCTGCGAGATGCGGCGTTGCTGCTCCGTGTTGAGTTCCACGAAGGAGTTCACACGGACCTCCTCATCCTCGCTCATCGTGTTCGTCGCCACATCCGAGTCACCGATGCGGTAGGCGTAGGTGACCCAATCCATGTACGAGGTCACCGCCGACTTGGGGCTGGTGAGCACGGCGGGCGCGGGAGTCGACGGCTGGGAGACCTGCGCGGAGTTGCCGGGCGAGGAAGGTCCGGCACACCCGGCGGCAGCGAAGCCGACAGCGAGCAGGGCAAGGAGCGCCATTATGGCCCCGCGGGCTCGCTTCATGAAGCCTTGCTCCAATGCCTTTCGGCCGTCGCGTCCTAGAAGCCTCGAGCGGGGCAGGCGCTGTGTGCCTGCCCCGCTCGTTTCGTTCACCTACGGACGATCGTGGTTTCGGCTGTGCGGGCCTACGGCCACAGCGTGGGGACCGAGTTGTGACCGCCGCAGGAGCTTTGGCAGTTGCCCTTGGCCCAAGTCCCGGCCGTGTGGCTGACCACCGCAATGCCCACCAGTCCTGAAGTCCGGTAAGGAACCGGGTCGGTCGTGTACCCGAGCAGCCTCGGCCGCTTCCACGAGTGAGGCGTCGGGGTGTGGCAGAGGGTGCAAGGCTCGCCAGAGTGGTTGCCTTCGCCGTGAGGGTCGTTGTAGCCGGCAAGGCTGGTGGTGTGGCACTTTGCGCACAGGTTGGTGGTGTTGCTCATCCCGGAGCTGGTGTTGAGTGTCAGAGTTCCGTCCGAGTAGCTGTTGTCATAGCCGGCAGCGAGATTGACCTGCATCGACGAGCCGTGCGGGCCTGTGGCACCCGAGAACGCGCCGTGGCAGTCCGAGCAGCGCACCGCCTGTGTCGGGGTGGTCCAGCCGGCCTTCAGCCAACTCGTGGCCGTCGGCAACGTCCAACTGATCGAGGTCGCCTGGCCGTTGAACGTTGAGCCTGTGCCGCCGGTCCGTGAACCGTACATGGTGTCGTAGACCTTGTGGCCCGACCACGTGGCGTCGAACTGCGTGGAACCAGGCGTTGCGGTCGCACCCTGGCGCTGTACGTGGACAGCCGAGCTCGACACGGTCTTGTGGCAGTCCGTGCACAGCGCGGTACCGGCAGCCTTGGCGATCGCGGCCGACGCGTCGGCCGCGGTCACATTCGTCGGAGCACCAGAGTCGGTGGCCTTCTTGTGGCAGACGGAGCACGGCGTGGCCGCGTAGCCGCTGAGCAAGCCGTGCTCGACCGCGATGGCGTCGTCATGGCACCCGGTGCAGGTGGTCGAGTCGATACCAGTGCTCGCAAAGGGCTCGCCAACGGCCGTCGATATCAGGTTCGTGCCATGGTTGGTCGAGTTGTGGACGTCGACGTTGATGAACTGCGGCGTGTGGCACCCGGACGTCTGGCAGTTCTTGACGGGGCCTCCGGCCTTGTGACAGTTCGCGCAGTAGCTTGGCAGGGCGCTGTGCACCGTGCGCACGTCGCTCACTACATGGCACTCGGTGCCGTTCGGGTTGTTCTGACAGCTCACGTCCGCGGGGCTGTCGGCGGGAAGCGGGCCGGTGGTGATGGACTGCGTCACGCCGGTGACCAGGATGTCGTCCCAGTTACAGAACTCGGTTGTCGCGTTCACGGAGCCGCCGAAGCGTATCCTCACGACTCCGCCGACGGGCAGAGATATGGTCCTCTGGGTCCAGGCGGTCGCCGCGGTCAGGTACGAGATGTCGGTCCAGGTCGAGCCGCCGTTCGTCGAGTACTCGGAGCGGGAGAAGTCACCCGTGGTGAAGGATCCCGCCGTGTAGTCCCAGAAGGTGAGCGTCGCGCTCTGGTAGGTGGTCAGATCGATGTCCTTGTAGAACTGGAATGTCCGGCGGGTCGTGCTCGACGCATAGAGCTCGGCGGCATCGGGGGTGGAATGCACTCGTGCGGCGGTGGTCGTCAATCGGATGTACTGGGTAGAGCCACGCGTCCAGTCAGCGGGCCATGTCGCGTTGGGGAAGCTCTGGTCCACGGCCGTGGCCGAGGCGGTCGTCACCTCGCTGCCCGTGCCAGGCTGGGCCATCGGCTCCGCCGAAGCATCATGCGCAGCCGTGAGCAGCCCTGCGTCATGCGGCTCGGCAGCCGTGTGGCAGGTGCCGGTGGTTCCGCAGGACTTGCCGGTCGGCTTTAGACCCTGAGCGGCCGAGTCGTGGCAACCCGTCTGGGTACAGCCGGCCGCAGTATCCTTGTGGATCGCGTGCAGGTTGTCGTCCGCATGGCAACCGGCCGACACGCAGTTGAAGCCTTGGTAGGTGCCTGGGGTCGCGGTCACGTTCGGCGCTGTGGTGCCGTGCTGCTCCAGGCCCGTGAGTACCGACGCGGTGTGGCACGCCGAGCACGCCTGGGTCCAGGTCCCGTTGATGATGGCACTGACCTCGGCGGACTTGTTGTGGCAGTCCGAACATGTAAGCGACGTCGTGGAGCCACCGACGGTGACGCCTTGGTGCTGGGCGTAGAGGCCGCCCATGCCTGTGGTCGCACCAGTCGCCGAGTGGCACGTGGCGCATGTCGCGCTGGCGGTGCCTCCGGCCGTGACGGTGTCTGACATTCCGGTGATCGTGTGAGTGGTCTCCGGGTAGTGACCATCCGGCCTCGCCGCGGTGATCGACACCACGTCGGGCGCGTTAGTGAACTGACCGTTGTGGCAGCTCACGCATTCGTGGTCGCCCGCGTATGTCGGCTTGCTGGGAGAGGTGTGGCAGGCTCCGGCCGCGCATCCGGTGTTCGGATGGTAGTCGGTGAAGTTGCCGTAGGCCGACTCGGTGTCGTGGCAACCCGCGCCCGAGTTCGTGCAGCCCGTGACCGCGGTGTTGTTGTAGTCGCTGGCGCTCGTGAAGGTGTGTGCCGTCGCGGAGCCGTGACTACCGTCGAACTTGTCGGTGTGACATGCGCCGCCTACGCCGCAGGTCTTGTTGGCGGGGCGAGTGTCGGGAGTGTTGTGGCAGCCGACGATGCCGCAGCCCGTATCACTCGGCGAGCCGGAAGTGATCGCGGAGGTGTGGACGATGCGCAGGTCAAGGGAGTCGTTGGGATGGCAGCCGGTGCAGGTGTTCGTGCCGGTCGGCTGGCCGGTGTGGTTTGTCGAGTAGACATCATGCTTCGTGGTGTGGCAGGTGCCGCATTCCTTTGGCGTCCACCCGGATGCCACGACCGCCGAGCCGTTCACCGGCGAGGTGGAGTTGTGGCAATCCGTGCACTCGTTGGTCCAGCTCAGGTTGCTTGTCGGGCCGGTCTTGTCGTGCGCGGTCTTGAGACCGGAGGCGTGACAGTCGCTGCAGGTGTTGCCGCTGAAGCCGTTGCCGCCATCCCACACTGTGGTCATGGCATCGGCGGTGTGCGTGGCGTCCGTGCCGGTGATCCCGACGTGGAAGGTGTCAGGCGTGTGGCAGCCGGTGGCCTCGCCACATGTGGTGACAGAAGGCTTGAGGCCCTGAGCCCCCGAGTCGTGGCAGTTCGACAGGGTGCAGCCGGCGGCCGCGTCCTTGTGGATCGAGTGCACGTTGTAGGTGGTGTGGCAACTGGTACCGCTTGCGCCACAGCCCTGGCTGGAGGTGGCATTGACCACCGGTGCGGACGTGCCGTGCTGCGGGGCCGCGCTCGTGACCGAGTGGCAATCCGAGCAGGCGTCGTTGGTCCAGCCCGCGAGCATCACGATGTTGCCGCTCACGTCGGTGTCGTTGTGGCACTCGACGCAGGCGACCGTGGTGCCGTAGGTGGATCCGGCCGGCGGCGTGATGCCTGTGTGCTGGCTGTAGAGACCGCCGGCGGGGTTGTGGCAGGTGGAGCACGTGGCCGAGGCCGAGCCGCCCGCGGAGACCGTGTCGCTCATGCCGGTGGCGGTGTGCGTGGTCTCGTTGTAGTGGTCGGTGGCCAGTGTGGCGCGTGTCGGCGCGTTGGTGAAGCTTCCGTCATGGCAGCTCTGGCAGTCGCCGTTGCCCGCATACGTCGCCTTGGAAGGCGAGGTGTGGCAGGCGCCGGAGGTGCAACCGGTGGCGGGATGGTAGTCGGAGAAGTTGCCAAGGGTGGCATCCGTGCCGTGGCAGCCGGAGCCCGAGTTGGTGCAGCCGGCGTCACCGGCGGCCACCGCATCGGCGCCCACCGTGAAGGTGTGCACCGTCGCCGCGCCGTGGGTTCCGTCGACGCGGCTCGGGTGACAGTCAGCGCAAGCGCCGCTTGCCGGCGTGCCGTCCCAGTGGCAGACCTCACAGCTGGTGCGGGTCTCCCCGCCCAGGACTGAGCTGGCGTTGCGGTGCGTCTCAGCAAGGCTTTGACCGGCGGTGGCCGGGTGGCAGCTTGAGTCGTAGCAGGTCTGGCCGGCGATCGGAGCGTGGCTGGCATCGATGCTGGCGTGCATGGGTGCGGTCGAGCCCGCCGTGTGGCAGCCGCCCTGAGCGCAGGACTTGTCCCAAGAAGGCGTCAGGGTGTTCTTCGGGCTCGGGTGACACATCGAGCATTCCTGCGTGGCGGTGTGCCCGCCCTGGATGTCGAGCCTATCGGCGTGGCATGTGTCGCACTCCACAGGACCGAAGCTGGCACCGGAGATGGTGATCGTCTCGGAGGCCGGAGAGGCCATATGAGGCGTGGCGGAGTGGAGGTCCGCGGCGTTGGTGTGGCAGCCGGTGGCCTCTCCGCAGGTGGTAAGCGTCGGCTTGAGGCCTTGCTTGGTGGCGTCGTGGCAGCCCGAGATCGTGCAGCCGCCGGCGGCGTTTGCGTGCAGCTCATGCACGTTGTAGGTGGTGTGGCAGTTGGTGCCGGATGCGCCGCAGCCCTCGGTCGAGGTGGTGTTCACGACCGGTGCGGACGTGCCGTGCTGCGGGGCCGCGCTCGTGACGGAGTGGCAATCCGAGCAGGCGTCGTTGGTCCAGCCCGCGAGCATCACGATGTTGCCGCTCACGTCGGTGTCGTTGTGGCACTCGACGCAGGCGACCGTGGTGCCGTAGGTGGATCCGGCCGGCGGCGTGATGTTGGTGTGCTGGCTGTAGAGACCGCCGGCGGGGTTGTGGCAGGTGGAGCACGTGGCCGAGGCCGAGCCGCCCGCGGAGACCGTGTCGCTCATGCCGGTGGCGGTGTGCGTGGTCTCGTTGTAGTGGTCGGTGGCCAGCGTCGCCCGTGTCGGCGCGCCTGTGAAGCTTCCGTCATGGCAGGTCTGGCAGTCGCCGTTGCCTGCGTAGGTCGCCTTGGAAGGCGAGGTGTGGCAGGCGCCGGAGGTGCAACCGGTGGCGGGATGGTAGTCGGAGAAGCTGCCATACGTCGCATCCGTGCCGTGGCAGCCGGAGCCCGAGTTGGTGCAGCCGGCGTCACCGGTGGCCACCGCATCGGCGCCGACTGTGAACGTGTGCACCGTCGCCGCGCCGTGGGTCCCGTCGACACGACCGGGATGGCAGTCCCCGCACGCGGCGGTCGTCGGCGTGCCGTTCCAGTGGCAGACCTCACAGCTGTTGCGGGTCTCACCGCCGGCGACCCGACTGGCGCTGCGATGCGTCTCGGCCAGCGACTGGCTCGCGGTTGCCGGGTGGCAGCTCGCGTCGTAGCAGGTCTGGCCGGCGACAGGAGCGTGGCTGGCATCGATGCTGGCGTGCATGGGTGCGGTCGAGCCTGCCGTGTGGCAGCCGCCCTGGGCACAGGACTTGTCCCAAGCAGGTGTGAGGGTGTTCTTCGGGCTCGGGTGACACATCGAGCATTCCTGCGTGGCGGTGTGCCCGCCCTGGATGTCGAGCCTATCGGCGTGGCAGGTATCGCACTCCACAGGACCGAAGCTGGCACCGGAGATGGTGACAGTCTCGGAGGCCGGAGAGGCCGCATGCGGCGTGGCGGAGTGGAGATCCGCGGCGTTGGTGTGGCAGCCGGTGGCCTCTCCGCAGGTGGTCAGTGTCGGCTTGAGGCCCTGCTCGGCGGCGTCGTGGCAGCCCGAGATCGTGCAGCCGCCGGCGGCGTTCGCGTGCAGCTCGTGCACGTTGTAGGTGGTGTGGCATTCCGTGCCGGAAGCGCCGCAGCCCTCGGTCGAGGTGGTGTTCACGACCGGTGCGGACGTGCCGTGCTGCGGGGCCGCGCTCGTGACGGAGTGGCAATCCGAGCAGGCGTCGTTGGTCCAGCCCGCGAGCATCACGATGTTGCCGCTCACGTCGGTGTCGTTGTGGCACTCGACGCAGGCGACCGTGGTGCCGTAGGTGGATCCGACCGGAGGCGTGATGTTGGTGTGCTGGCTGTAGAGACCGCCGGCGGGGTTGTGGCAGGTGGAGCACGTGGCCGAGGCCGAGCCGCCCGCGGAGACCGTGTCGCTCATGCCGGTGGCGGTGTGCGTGGTCTCGTTGTAGTGGTCGGTGGCCAGTGTGGCGCGTGTCGGCGCGTTGGTGAAGCTTCCGTCATGGCAGCTCTGGCAGTCGCCGTTGCCCGCATACGTCGCCTTGGAAGGCGAGGTGTGACAGGCGCCGCCCGGCGAACACCCGGTGTTCGGGTGGTACTCGGTGAAGTTCGCGTACGTCGCATCCGTGCCGTGGCAGCCGGAGCCGGAGTTGGCGC
Organism: uncultured Coriobacteriia bacterium; assembly: GCA_963695385.1. Classification (GTDB taxonomy): domain Bacteria; phylum Actinomycetota; class Coriobacteriia; order Anaerosomatales; family PALSA-660; genus JANYAK01. The sequence goes on along the minus strand of OY968780.1, from coordinate 134,820 downwards.
ATCCCGCGTCCCCGGTAGCGACAGCGTCGGCACCTGACGTGTACGTGTGTGCAGTGGAGCCGCCGTGGGTCCCGTCGACGCGGTCCGCGTGGCAGCTGGCGCACTCATGCGTGGTCGGTGTGCCGTTCCAGTGGCAGACCTGGCAGCTCGTGCGGGTGGCACCGCCCAGGACCGCACTGGCGTTGAGGTGAGTCTGGTTAAGACTCTGTGTCGCGGTGGCCGGGTGGCAGCCTGACGCGTAGCAGGTCTGGCCGGGCACAGTCGTGTGGACGGCATCCACGTCACTATGATCAGCCGTGGGATGGCATCCCATGCACGCCGAGTTGCTCGATGCGATCCCGGCCATCACGTTCGGGTCACTGCTCTGGTGGCACGTCACGCATGTGACAGGGGTTCCGGCGGTGGTCAAACGACCGTTGTGCTCGATGGTGAGCGAGGAGTTGTGGCATGGGACGCACGCGGTCACGTCGGCCGGGAGGTGCAGCGATGCAGGCGTGCCCGGGTGCTTGCTCGCGAACGCGTGGCAGTCGTCGCAGGGGTCCACTGAAAGGTGAGTGGCCGGGCGGGCATGGCAGTTCCCGCAGTACCCTTGAACGGACATGTCCGACCCGAGGACACCGTTGTCGGCCGCGACCCCAGAGGCCTCAGGCGAACGCGCGCTCTCGTTGCCGGCGGCGTCGACGGCGGTGATGACGTAATAGTAGAGCGTCCCGGTCGTCGCGGAGGGGTCGGTGTAGCTCGTCGCCGAGGGAACCGTGACCAGCGCGTTGTAGACGCCCGGCGAGGTGCCGCGGTAGATCTTGTAGCCGGTGACGCCGACGTTGTCGGTGGCGGCGGCCCAGGACAGGTCGATCGCACCGCCGGAGTCAGAGGGGTGGTCCACCGCGCTCAGGCTGGCCGGAGCGCTCGGCGTCTGCGTGTCCGCGGCGGGTGCCTCGAATCCTGAGTCGGAGTAGCCCAGCTCATCGATCCACATCTGGGCGCCCGAGGCTCCGCGCCACATCGTTCCGTGGGTGGCCGTGATCGTGTTGGTGCCTCTGAACGGGATGGCATAGCCGGCGGCAGCCGTGGCCTTCAGCGGCGTCCAAGCATCAGCGGAGTTCGCGCGCTTGGACAGCGTGTAGGTCTGGGCGTCAACTCCGGTGAAGGTGTAGACGATGCGGTACTCGGTCCAGCCGACCGAGTAGCTCCCCACGGGCACGAGGTAGCCTGTCGTATAGCCGTTCGGATTGCCAGCACGGCCCGTCATGACATAGAGGTTGCCGTCTGCGCCGAACAGAACCCTCATGGCGCGGTCGACGGTGGCGACCCCGGGCGCGAAGTCCTCCAACTCGCGGGGCTGGTTGGTGGAGTCCATATAGAGCCAGAAGCGGAGTTCCGCCCCATTCGCGGACATGCCGCCCGAGGCGGTCTCGACCGCACCCGCGAGAGACGCGGTCGACGTTCCCTGGATCCAGGCGGACATCGCGCCGGTCTTGGCGCGGGCGCTGTCGTACTCGGTGTGCTGGGGCGCGCCGATGACGGTCCACGGCGGCGAGGACAGCAGGGCACCTTCGGTGCCGTTCTCGAGTCCGGCGTCGACGAGGGTCGACGAGGATGGAGGCGGAGTGCCCACAGTCGCGAGCACGACAGCGCACCTCGCGCTCTCGTTGCCCGAGGTGTCGACGGCACTCACCTGGTAGGAGTACGTGCCGTTGAGGAGACCCAGGTCGGCGTAGGACGTCGCGGCGGTAGGGGCGACGGTGAGACGGACCCCGCCGCTGTAGACGTGGTAACCCGCCAGGTCGCCTTCGGCGTTGGCCGACCATGTCAAGGCGACCTCAGCCGCGCCGGGAGTGGCGGCGAGGCCGGATGGCACCGCGGGAGCGGTGTTGTCCACGCCGATCGCGGAGGCCTCAGGCGAACGAGAACTCTCGTTGCCGGCAGCGTCGACCGCGGAGACCGCGTAGTAGTAGCGCGTTCCGGCCGTCGCGGAGTTGTCGGTGTAGTTCGTGGACACTGGAAGCGCGACCGGCGCGTCGTAGACGCCCGGAGACGTGCCCCTGTACAGCTTGTAGCCTGTGACGCCTACGTTGTCGGTGGCAGCGGCCCAGGAGAGGTCGATTGCGTCGCCGGAGTCGGCGGGGTGGTCCTCAGCGCTCAGGCTGGCCGGAGCGCTCGGCGCCTGCGTGTCCGCGGCGGGTGCGCCTGGGTTGACATAGCGCAGGTCGTCGATCCACATCTGGGCGCTCGAGGCTCCGCGCCACATCGTTCCGTGGGTGGCCGTGATGGTGTTGGTGCCTCTGAAGGGGATGGCATAGACGGCGGCAGCCGCGGCCTTCAGCGGCGTCCAAGCATCAGCGGAGTTCGCGCGCTTGGACAGCGTGTAGGTCTGGGCGCCGGCACCGGTGAAGGTGTAGACGACGCGGTACTCGGTCCAACCGGTCGAGTAGGTGCCCACCGGCGTCCATGAGGCCGTCGTGTAGCCATTCGGATTGCCCGCCTGGCCTGCCATGACGTAGAGCTTGCCGTCCGGGCCGAAGTAGACCCTCATGGCGCGGTCGGCTGTGGCGACACCGGGCGCGAAGTCCTCCAACTCGCGGGGCTGGTTGGTGGAGTCCATATAGAGCCAGAAGCGGAGTTCCGCCCCATTCGCGGTCATGCCGCCCGAGGCGGTCTCGACCGCACCCGCGAGAGACGCGGTCGACGTTCCCTGGATCCAGGCCGACATCGCGCCGGTCTTGGCGCGGGCGTTGTCGTACTCGCTGTGCTGGGGCGCGCCCATGACGGTCCACGGCGGTGAGGCGAGAACAGAGCCGTCTGTGCCGTTCTCGAGTCCGGCGTCGACCAAGGTCTCGGACGGAGGGGTGCCCACTGTCGCGGACACCGAGGCGGACCTGGCACTCTCGTTGCCCGAGGAGTCGATGGCGCTCACCTGGTAGAAGTACGTGCCTGTGAGCAGACCGAAGTCGGTGTAGGACGTCGTGGCAGCCGGAAGGATGGCGACCTGGACACCCGCCTTGTAGATCTTGTAGCCCAACAGATCGGGTTCCGTGTTGGCCGACCACGACAGGGCGACGTCAGCCGCGCCGGGAGTGGCGACGAGGCCGGATGGCACCGCGGGAGGCACCGTGTCCCCGCCATCGGTGATGCCTGAATCAGCGTAGCGCAGGTCGTCGATCCACATCTGGGCGCCCGAGGCTCCGCGCCACATCGTTCCGTGGGTGGCCGTGATGGTGTTGGTGCTTCTGAAGGGGATTGCGTAGCCGGCGGCAGCCGCGGCCTTCAGCTGCGTCCAGGGGTCTGTGGAATTCGCGCGCTTGGACAGCGTGTAGGTCTGGGCGCCGGCACCGGTGAAGGTGTAGACGACGCGGTACTCGGTCCAACCGGTCGAGTAGGTGCCCACCGGCGTCCATGAGGCCGTCGTGTAGCCATTCGGATTGCCCGCCTGGCCTGCCATGACGTAGAGCTTGCCGTCCGGGCCGAAGTAGACCCTCATGGCGCGGTCGGCTGTGGCGACACCGGGCGCGAAGTCCTCCAACTCGCGGGGCTGGTTGGTGGAGTCCGTATAGAGCCAGAAGCGCAGTTCCGCCCCGTTGGAGGTCATACCTCCCGAGGCGGTCTCGACCGCACCTGCAAGGGACGTGGTCGACGTTCCCTGGATCCAGGCCGACATCGCGCCGGTCTTGGCCCTGGTGTTGTCGTACTCGCTGTGCTGGGGAACACCGACGACGGCCCACGGCGGTGAGGCGAGAACAGCGCCGTCTGTGCCGTTCTCGAGTCCGGCGTCGACAAGGGTCTCAGCTGCGACGGCAACCTGTACCCCGAGCGCCAGAGAGACGACCATGGCGAGCATCAACCCTGATAAGAACAGTGCCTTTGGACGAAGGAGACCTCGTGCAAGCAGCGGTGCGTGCAGACGTGCGGTTCTGTGCATCGCTATCACGTGAACCCCCTCCGGGTCCTGCCGCCCGTCGACGGCTGAAGAGAGGCGCCGCGCCTCCCAATTACTACCGAGTTGTGTGACTCCGAGAGAAATGAGCCCACACGAATCGGGGCCAGCACCCCACATATAGTCCGTCACCATGTCCGGCCCCTGCTGTGTCCGAAGGACCAGCAACAGACGTGGTGTGCGCGATTATGCAACATGAGCCAGAGAGCCGTCAACACTTCGTATCGGTTCGCACTGCGACACACCCAAGACCGGATGCGAGTGAGACACGCGATGTCAGGGAGCGTTTTTCGGCTGTAGGGCCTGTCGCTTGCCGCTTCTCACTTCATCGGCATGAGTCAGCCGCACGATAAGGCCCGATGCCGCCTTAGTCACCGTCGAAGGCAGCCTGAACCCACCGGCCTGACTCGCTTACCCCCGGCGATCAGGTCCGTCGGCATCCCTCTCTGATCCTAACGGTGGGCAAGACACGCAAAATCGCCGACCATGGACAGCGCGCAAGGAAACATCGCAGACGCGGACCTGGAGAGGACGTCTCGATTGTGAGCAGGGAATGAAGGTCGCGGTCGTCGTACCGGCAGCTGGTTCTCCGGGCACGCTCGCCACCACTGCCTTCACCGCGGCACTCATGGAGGGATTCTCCGCAATCCACGTTGAATCCCGGGCCCTGGGACTCACTCTAGACAGAGCGGAGTGGGTGCCGGATGCTCTCGGCGTCCGCGCTGTGAGTGCTCCGTGGCTGCCCCCGATAAGCTATCGACTCGGTGACCGGGCTGAGGCGTCCCGACGCGGCATCTTCGATCGCACCGGATGCCTCGAAAGCCACGGCACGATCAGATGGCGTATGGAGCTTCTACTCGAGCGCGACCTGATCGACTTCGCGCCTGAAGGTCGGGACCATGTTCTCCTCGTCGATTCGAGGGCGCTACTGCTCGTGAGGACGGCCTGCAGGGTCGCGCGCCGCCTTGGCTGGAAGGTCGTCGTCGTTTCCAGCGAAGCGCTCACGAACGTCCGGATCGACGCCGCGACGCGTGATGACTACATCCGTTGTGTCACGCGCTGCGCGTCCGGCATCTGGGCGTTCTCGGAACACCTGGCCGGCTTCTGGAAGTCGCACGGCGTGACAGAGGATCGGATCTTCGTCAGCCCGCCGGTAGTCCGTCCTTCGAGCTTCCTGGAAGAGCAGCCTCCCAGCGGCCGCGCGCGCGCTGCCTACCTTGGCAACCTTGCGCACCGAGAGATCGAGTACCTGCTTGACATCTCCGCGTTGGTAGCGCGCGCGGTGCCGGACTTCCGGCTCACGATCCATGGGGATGCGACGGACACTGCCCGCCACAACGTCGAGCGTGCGGTCGAGGACCGCGACCTGGACGAGACGATCATCGTGAGCCCGCCGGTTCCCCCGGCCGACGTGGCGCGAGTGCTGAGCGAGGCCGACGTCCTGCTGCTTCCGCGATCGCGGGGGGAGTTCTCGACGGCGGGCTTCCCGAACAAGCTGGGCGAGTACCTTGCCTCCGGGCGACCCGTGGTCTCGACGATCGTCGGCGATATCCCGAAGTACCTCTCGAACGGCAAGAGCGCCTTCTTGGTCGAGCCCGATGACAACGGGGCGTTCGCGGCGGCGGTGGTTCGGGTGCTGAGCTCACCCGACGCCGGAGCTTCCGTTGGCGCTGAAGGCAGGCGCGTGGCGGAGCGGGCCCTGCGCGCCGATGTCGTGGCGGAGCGTCTTGTCTCGTTCGCGGAATCGCTCGAGGGCGCACCCGAGTGCCCCACGGCTGCCGGCGGAACCTCGCTCGCGAACTGGCTTCGTGATAGAACGCCCGATCCTGACCTGACCAGACGGGACGCCAGCCTTCTGTTGCGCGCACTGCTGCGCAAGCCCCGCTAGACGGAGTCCTTCTCCCGCTCCGTGCGCCGCCTCCGGCGCTCGACTTCGGCCTCGGTGGGCACGTACTCGAGGCTCAGAGGAGGCCGGCGCGTGACTCGCCGGGCAAGGTTGTGCACGCGGATGAGCGTCCGCCATATCCGCTCCTCCCCCACCGTGAGTACGACGGCGTCGCGGATGTAGCCTCGCACCGCTCGCGGATGGAGGACTTGCAGCGCGGCCCATGCACGATCGCCGCCGAGGCGATTCCACAGGAACAGCACGTGCTCGTTCGGAATCGGGCGAGACAGTTGCATGGTGTCCAGGCCGCTCAGCGCCTCGCCGAAGACGAGGTCGGCAAAGGCACGGTACGTCCACTTCCCCGACGCGATGACATCCTGGTAGGCACGTTCCACGATCTCGGCTCGGAGACGGTCCTCCTTCATCGCCGCCAGCACGTCGTCGAGATTGCTGAAGTCGCGCTTCAGTTCGATGTAGTGCTTGCCCGGCTCAAGCGCGCCTCCGTAGTGCCCTTCGATCAGCACCTGACACGTCCGGGTCATTACAGCCTCGAAATGCCGGGGGCCCAGCAAGCGATAGCCGAACTGACCATCCATGCCGGGGAAGCAGGCTGCCTCGACCTCTTCGAACGTGGCACCCTCGTGGGCTCTCATGTAGTCGCGGACCCGCTGCGCGATGGTCCCGTCCCAGTCGAAGACGCCCGATCCGCCCTCGACGCCGATCGTGTACTTGCACTTGAGCAGGAAGTCGAACCACGAGTCGCCGAGCAGGGCGTCCTTGTAGTCACTCGAGATGTCGGTGACCAACCCGTACTCGGGCGCCCGCTCCCTGAACGCGCGTCCGATCTCGCCCTTGAGCAGGCCGTGCCGGCCGTAGAAGGGATACGTGTCCCAGGACCGGTACCCCACATCTATCGGTCTGCCGCCATGCCGCCGCGCGCGCTCCGCGGTCGTGCGGACGGTGGCCTCATCCACGTAGCCGGTGAGCACGGTGCGGAACCTGACCGCGTCCAGGTCCAGCTCCCGGTAGATCTGCGGCCACTCCGGAGTCGAGGCCGGCGTGAAGACGTGTGTGACGCCGAAGTCGCGGGACAAGCGGCAGAGCAGATCAGCGTGGGCCTGCTCGTCGTGCGGGACGATGGCCTTGCGACAGCGGAGATCCCTGATGAATGCGATCCGCTCGACCTGCTGCTCGAACTGTTCCGGCACCTGACGCACCGCTAGGAACGTGTAGTGGAAGATCACGAGATCCGGATCGAGGGTTCGCAGGTACTTGGGCACCGTCGGCCTTGCGGTGTTCAAGTAGAAGACGTCGTGGTCCGAGAATCGCCGGAAGCCGTAGAGATGGCTGTTATAGGTGGATCGCCACTGCCCACGCGGAGCCCGGTGATAAACGATGAGGACGCGAGCCAATCCGCACTCCTTTTCGATCCGGGCGGTTGCGAGCCACAGTATAGCGCTGCCGACCCGCCGGTCCCGCTATGGTGGAGCGCTCGTGACGAGGTCGTCAGAGTCAGGGTGCTACGAGCGAGGCTCTCCTTGCGGCGACGCCCATCGTTCTCGGGTGACCGGATCGGCGCGCAGCCATTCGATGTACGCGCGCAGGCCGTCCTCGATGGCGGCGTCAGGCTGGAACCCGAAGGCCTCCCGTGCTGCATCGACTGCGGCGAGGCTGTCGCGAACGTCGCCGGGCCGAGGCTCGCCGTGCGCGATTTCGACCGACTCGCCGCTGATCTCGGCCATGATCCGCGCGAGCTCGTTGATCGAGATGCGCGTCCCGCTGCCAATGTTGAACGTCCCTGAGGCGCCCTTCGAGACGCCGGCGCGCAAGTTGGCCTGCGCGACATCGGCGACATGCACGAAGTCCCGTGTCTGCTCGCCGTCGCCGAAGATAGTGACAGTCTGGTGCCGGAGGATCTTCTCGGCGAAGATCGGGATCACGTTGCCATATGCGTCGTAGCGCTGCCGGACCCCATACACGTTGAAGTAGCGCAGGCACACATTCTTCATGCCGTAGAGCTTGTTGTAGACGAGGCACATCTTCTCCGCGGCAAGCTTGCTGGCGCCGTACGGGGAATCCGGGTCCTGCGGGTGGTCCTCGGCTATCGGCAGCGTCTTGAGTTCGCCGAAGATGCCGGCTGACGACGACATCACGATGCGAGGGATGCCGTGCGTCCGGGCGGCCTCGAGAACCCGCAGCGTCCCGATGACGTTGATCTCGGAATCGCGGACCGGGTTGTCGATCGACCTCGTGTTGCCGACGCTCGCCGCCAAGTGGAAGACCACGTCACAGCCGGCGACCGCGGCTTCGGCGACTCCGGGAGCGGAGACGTCACCTTGAAGGAACGCGCCCCGCGGGTTCAGGTTCTCGGCATAGCCCGAGGACAGGTCATCGAGGATCACGACTTGCTGACCATCGCCGAGCAGCAACTCGACCAGGTTGCTTCCGATGAAGCCCGCCCCGCCGGTGACCAGTGCCTTCATTGAAAGACTCCTCTCGCGCCGAAGTCCCTCTTCGGCCGTCAGCTTGGTATCTTAGACTCTACCGCCCGTCAGGGAGTGACCCGTGTCTCCCATACCCAGCCGGATTGCGAGCCGCGCTTGAAGATCGCCGTCATAGCCACTAACGCGGGCGCACCGGGGACTCTCGCGTCCACGGCGTTCATCGGCGCGATCCTGGATGGCTTCGCCCACGTCGGCATTCAGTCGCGCGTGGTGGGTCTCGCCCGGGATCGTGCCGCTTGGCACCCCGAAGTGCTTGAGACGTTCGATACTTCGGCGCCGTGGCTGGCGTCAGGAGACCCCAGGTGCCGCGACCTTGTCGCGGCCGCACGACTCGGAGTGCTCGACCAAGTAGCCGGCGCGGAACCGGCGGGTGTTGATGGGCGCGGATGGTACCTGGAACTCCTACTCCAACGGGAGTTGCAGGACTTCGCCAGCGGCGACGATGTCGCGATAGTGGCCTATCCAAGATCCTACGAGGTTCTGCGCACGGTCTGGCGCATCGCCGAACGTTGCCGGTGGCGCGTGATCGTGTCCTCTACGGAGGCTCTATCGGACACGCAGATCGACCCCGCGACGCGGGATGACTATGTTCGCGGCGTCGTCGAGCATGGCGATGGGGTATGGGCGCTGTCCGACCACCTCGCGAGCTACTGGCAGGCTCAAGGAGTCTCCGAGGGCCGCATACTCGTCCAACCGCCCGCGGTTCGCGAAAGTTCGTTCGCGCACGACGCTCCACCACGAACAGCGACGGCCGCCTACATCGGCAACCTCCAGCACCGTGAGATCGAATACCTCTTGGATGTGTCGGAGTCGGTTCGGCGTCGGCTACCGGCATTCCGCCTGACGATCCACGGGGACTCCACCGAAGACAGAAGAGGAGAACTTGCCCAAGCGATCAGCGATCGCGGACTTAGTCGGGTGATCTCGATCGAGCATGCGGTGCCACCCACCGAGGTTCCAGCCGTGCTGAAGCGAGCCGACGTTCTTGTCCTCCCGCGTTCTCAAGGTGAGTTCTCAGAAGCCGGCTTCCCGAACAAGTTGGGCGAGTACCTGGCTTCCGGGCGGCCCGTGGTCGTGACTCGAGTCGGCGACATACCGAAGTACCTCGTCGACGGCGAAAGCGCGTTCCTCGTCGAACCGGACGACTGCGACGCCTTCGCGGATGCGCTCGCCCGTGCGCTGAGCGACACCGACCTCGCGGACAGGATCGGCGCGAACGGACAGTCTGTCGCGGCGCGACTGCTGGCCTCGTCGAAGGTGGCGAGCCGGCTTGTTGAGTTCATCCGAGGGTTGCCGTCGCCACGACCTCAGAACACCGGTTCACGCGTGTGGCGGCACGAAGCCGCATTCATCGCTACCGAGCTGCAGGCCGGCGCGCGACTGCGGACGCGCACCGCCGCTCGAGCGTTGCTCTACACCCGGAGCGGTCACACACGGGTCGTGGCGCTCAAGATGGGCATCGTGCGCATGCTGCGCGCGCTGCGCCTGAAGCCGCCGGCGCCCGGCGAATAGCACGGCTCGGCGGCTTCGAGCCGAGCTGCTCAGGCAGCGGTGCCGGCCAATTTCCGGTACAGGCCCCAGATCCGCTCGGCCACCTGCTCGATCGCGTAGTGCTCGAGCACGCGCTCCCGCGCGCGCCGGCCGAGTTCGGCCCGCTCGGCGACCGGCATGTCCAGCAGCATGCCCCACGCCGCGGCCAAGGCCGGTGAATCGTCAGGAGCGACCACCATGCCGGTGTCCCCGACGATCAGAGCGCTGTCCCCCACGTCCGTCGCCGCGCAGGGCACGCCGCACGACATGGCCTCGATGAGAACCATCGGGAACGCCTCGCCGAGGGATGACGAAGTCGCGACGTCTAGCGCCGCCATGAGACGGGGGACGTCGTCACGCGGCCCCGCCAGGACGATCCGACCCGGCCGTCCGGTGGCGTCGCGCCAGCCGGGAAGCTGCCAGTGGTCCGGTGTCACATCCCGGCCGGCGAGCAGGAAGTCAGCGTCGTCGCCGTGCGCGAAGAAGATCCGGACCGCGTCGAAGAAGCCGTGATGGTTCTTCTGCGGGTCGACCCGAGCGATCAGCCCGATGAGCGGAGTGTCATCGTCGAAGCCGAACTCCTCGCGAACAGAGGCTCGAGCGAGGATCGAGGGGACGAAGCGGTCCGTGTCCACAGCGTTCGGCACGACTTGGAGGCGGTCCGCAGCATACCCGCGCGTCCGGTGGACGCGAACCGCCGCCTCCGAGCACGACAGGATCGCGTCCGGGATCCAATGCGAGAGCAGCGCGAGTGCCCGCACCACCAAACGCGTCATGAGCCGCACACGCTGGGGAGAGAGGTCGCTGTTGTGCAGGTGCCAGATCACGTGGCGGACGCCGGCCATCTTGGCGGCGATGCCGCCCATGAGGTCCGCATGATACATCCATGTATGCACGATGTCCGGACGGTACTGCCGCAGCTCGGACGTCAGGTCCAGCAGCGAGCGAAGGCTCGGGCGGCCCGCCTGCATGTGGAGCCCGGTGACACGGATCCCCAAGGCGGCGATGCGATCGGCGATGGACCCGCCGTCAATGAGCGAGAAGACCCGAACCTCGAGGTCCATGGGGACGTGCTTGAGCAGCTCCCCGAGGAAGGTCTCCGCGCCGCCCACTTCGAGCCCCGTGATGCAGATCGCCACTCGCACGACGCCGGCCGCTTCAGACTGTGCCTTCGTCCTGCTCAATCCCCGACGATCCTTCGTCTCTTCCGGCGACAGTGGCCCTGACGAGAGCTTCGAGCCGGCCCACGACCCTGTCCGCCGACGCCGATGCAAGGTACTCGGCTGCCTTGCGAACCATGACCCGCCTCGCGTCATCATCCCACACGAGCCGCAAGATGGCTTCCGCCAGCTCCTGGGGTTCACCGCCTGGCACCAGTACCCCCCGCTCGCCGGCTCCCAGGAACTCGCGCACGCAGGTTGACGGCCCCACCGAAATGACCGCGAGCCCCGCAGCTACCGCTTGGACAAGCGCATCGGGAACGCCCACGTCATCCTGCGCACCAATGTAGACGCAACCCAACGCGCCGTCACTCGGTCGCCGCGACATTTCCAGCTCGCGCACGACGATGACCGCATCGCGGGTGCCGAACCGCGTGGACGCTTCCGTGAGTCCGGCATCGGAATCGGCCCCTTCGACCACGAGGCGCACATCCTCTTCACGGCGAGCCAAGGCGAGCGCCTCGAACAGGGATTCGATGGCCACGGACGGCCCCCGCGCGCCCGCGACCCGAAAGACCGCCGGCTGCTTGACCGCCTCTCCCGCTGCCGCGAGATCGCTTCCCGCCGCGATCGGTTGCCGAACCTCTATTGGATCGGGGATCACGACGGCCGCGTCGGGACGGACACCCAACTTCTCCACCATGTCCGACCGGATGCTCTCGGTGGGGGCCACAGCAACATCTGCCCTGCTCAGATACGCGGACAGCAAGGCCCCGTACAACTCCAGGACGCCGGATGCACAGACGAAGTCCTGCGCCCGGGAGTGCATTTCGGCGAGGGTGACGACCCCGCGCGGCAGGTCCTGAGTGGACATCGCGGCAATGATCGAGGTGTAGAAGTCCTGAGCCATGATCGCGTCGACGCTAAGCCCCTCAGCAAGCGCGCTCAGCCCTCGAGCCCGGGCAGCCACCCACTCGAGTTCCCCTTGATGCCGGAGCGCGACAACTTCCGGGACCCCACGATCCACGACAGGCGCTAGACCGCGATCGGGGACGATGACGAACTGATCCACGCTGTCGAAGACCCCCCCGGATCCCGGCTCGTCGAAGACCCTCACGAGGCAAACGTCGAACAGGTTGCGGTCGATGTTCCGGAGCAGCGCCTCGGGGACGCTGCGCGCGGTCACGTCGTCCGCAGTCGTCACGCAGACCATGAGCCCGATACGCCCCTGTCCGCGACGAGCGGCCCACTCCTCGATGCGCGCTGCCTGCTCATCCAAGCGGACCTGATCCGCGGGCGGCTTGACGAGATGAAGGAGTTGCAGCGCCCGCAGGGCCAAGACCATAGGTCCGTGATCGCGCAGGATCCGCGCCGCGTTTCCCAGTCTCGAACGCGGCAGGACGGCCGGTGCGGTCGGCAACGATGCGAGCGCAGCCGTCTGGGCGGGGCTCTGGCTCCGTTGTGACTCCGCGATGCGCTCCGACTCTGCCGCATCCGGTCCAGCGTCGCACGGCGCCGCGGGATCGACCGCCTCGTCAGCCGCGACCATCTCGAGCATGAGTCGCTCGCACGCTCCGATGGTCGATGGCAGGTCGAACTCCGTGACGCGGTCGATGCCTCTGTTCGTCAGGCGATCGCGCAGTGCGTCGTCCCCCAGGAGTCGCAAGATGGCCTCTGCGAGCGCGTCGGCGTCCGCTCGAGGCACGATGATCCCGCAGTCGCCATCTCGAAGCAGTTCGCGCGTGACACCGCCCTCGATGTCCGTGGCGATGACGGGGCATCCGCAAGCCATGGCCTCCAGGAGTACGTTCGGCATGCCTTCTGAGAGCGAAGGCAGCACGAATGCGGTCGCCTTGCTCATGAACCTGAAGGGGTTGTCCTGTGGCCCTACGAAACAGACCTGGCCGTCGATACCCAGGTGCTTCGCGAGGGCTCTCAGGTAGTCCGCTTGCGCGCCCCCGCCGACGAGGACGCAGCGAGCGGCCCTGACCTTGACCACCTGCGCCATCGCGGAAAGGAGGTAGCCGAGACCCTTGATCCTGTTCATTCGACCGACGAAGACCACGGTCGGGACGCCGTCCTCGAACGGGACCTCCGTGACCGGCTCCGAACCGAGCGCTTGAGCCCTGGTGACATCGAGGGGGTTGTGTACGACCGCGATCCGGCTCGCATCCACGCCGAAGTTGGCCACGAGATCCCGCGCGATGGCCTCGGAGTTCGCCATCATGCAGTCGACCGTCCCGTAGTGGGCTCGAGCCAGCACGGAATACAGGTAGGTGTCGCCGACCGGCGGGAACGCGATGGATGGAGGTGCGCCCACCCTGCAGATCAGACGTGTCTCGGCAGGGAACCGGCTCGAGGCCGCGGCTGCCTCGACAGACACCCACTCGGGCGTCGAGAGCACCACGTCCGGCCTGATTCGGCACACCAGATGCGCGATCTCGTCCACGACCATCTGCGCCGAAGCCGCCTGGTCCGAGCACATGTCGATGACTTCGGATGGGATCCCGAGGTCCACCGGCGGTTCGACCCGAGGTTCCTGGGCGACATTCCACAGGGTCGCGTCTGCCGGGATATGGTATTCCACGTCTCTCTCAAGAACCGTAGCGATCTCGGGGACGAACATGCTCCGGTCCAGGTTGTCCAGGAGGATGGAGAGGTAGCGCTGGGCGCCCCCGTGCGTCATCGAGGATGTCAGCAGCAACACCTTGAGCTTGCGGGCCGACTGGCTCATGTCGCGTCGCGCCGCGCCCCAGGCATCTGGTCCCGTCGAACCGACCGTGAGACACGCGAGCCTCTTGCCACTACAGGCTCGCGGTGTGGTACGCAGCGCCGACCTCGTCCGCCGGCCCGATCATCTTCACCCGGCCGTGGTCGAGCCACATGGCCCGAGTGCACGTGCTCTGCATGAGCTCGGTGCTGTGCGTGACGAGGATGACCGTGGCACCGTGCTCGCAGAATCCGAGCATGCGCTCCCGGCTCTTGCGCTGGAACGCCTCGTCCCCGACGCCGAGGATCTCGTCGACGATCAGTATGTCGGGCTGCACGTCGGTGGCGATCGAGAACGCCAGTCGCGTCACCATCCCCGTGGAGTAGGTACGCAGCGGCGAATCGATGAAGTCCCACAGCTCGGCGAAGTCCACGATGCGTTCGAGCTTCTCATCCATCTCCGCTCGGCTGAAGCCGAGCAATGAGCCGTACAGGTGGACGTTCTCGCGGCCCGTGAGTTCGAGATGGAAGCCGGCGCCCATCTCGAGCAGCGGCGCAACGTGCCCCTTGACCCATACGCGGCCCCGGGTCGGTCGAAGCACCCTGGCCACCACCTTGAGCAGCGTGCTCTTCCCCGCGCCGTTGCGTCCGACGATCCCGAAGACCTCCCCGCGGCACAGTTCGAGGTTCACGTCGCGCAACGCCCAGAATTCCTCATGCATGACCTCGCGGCGCAGGCGGCGGATCGTGTACTCCTTGAGCGACGTGATCCGCTCCTTCGTCACCTTGTAGACGACCGAGACATCCTCCAGTCGGAGAACCACGTCTCCGGCCGCAGTCGTGCTCGGAATCTGCGCCTCAGATGCGGTAGGCAAGTTCGTCCGCCCTTCGCGTGAAGACCATCCAGCCGACCAGCAGGGTGGTCACCGCGACCCCTGTCGCGATCAGGATGTGACCGGCGGCAGGCCAATTGCCGTAGTAGAGAGGGTCCCGGAACAGGAGGAGCAGGTGGTAGATCGGGTTGAGGTTGAAGAACCACCACCGGTAGCCGACCGGGATGGTCTCGTACGGATAGAAGATAGCGGACAGGTACAGCCACGCGGTGAGCACGATCCCGTAGATGTCGAGCACGTCCGGGAAGTATACGACCACGGTGGACAGCAGCAGTCCGACGCCGAGTGCGAACAGCGCCAGCAGCAGGATGGCAAGTGGAAGGACGAGCAGCGGGGCCGTGAGGGGAACGCCGAGGAACAGCATCACGAGAACCAGCGGGACGAGGGAGAGCAGCATGTTCACCAGCCCACCTCCGAGCGCCACGAGGGCGAACACGGTCCTCGGCATGTAGACGCGGTGGACGAGCGTGCCCGACCATAGCAGCGTCTGCGGCGCCGCCGTGGTGACCTGCTGGAAGAAGGCCCACGCGATCAGACCCGTCAGGACATAGATGGGGTACTTCGGGGTCGTCCTGAACAGTTGCGAGAAGACGACGACCATGATCAGCATCGTGCCGAGCGGATTGAGCATCGTCCACACGACGCCGAGCAGCGAACGTTTGTAGCGCGTCACGATGTCGCGTTTGACGAACGCCGCGATCAGATGACGGTACTTGAAGGCCTCGACGGCCTCCTCGATGGCGGGAGCCGCGCGCGTCGCCGAGTCGTAGATGGGCACGTCGCTCATGCAGCGGTCTCCCCCGTGGAGGCGGCCACCAGCAGCTTGATGCCGTCTTCGAGACACACGCTCGGCTCGAACCCGAGCAGCTTTCGCGCGAGCCCGATGTCGGCGTAGGAATCTGTGATGTCTCCGATCCGGGCGGCCTCCATGTCGCATGCCACGGTACGCCCGAGAACTCGGCCGATCGTATCGACCAAGTCGAGCAGGGAGTGCTGCGAGCCGCAGGCCACGTTCATCGCGCGCCCCGACGCCCCCTTGGCGGTTGCGGCAGAGAGCGTCGCCTGCACCACGTTGAGCACGTAGGTGAAGTCACGCGTCTGGCGCCCATCGCCGTAGATTACGGGCCGCTCGTCCCTGGATGCGATGTCTATGAACTTCGGCACGACCGCACTGTACTGCGAGTTCGGGTTCTGCCGAGGGCCGAACACGTTGAAGTAGCGCAGCGCGACCGTCTCGAGGTCGTAGACCTTGGAGAAGGCCATGCAGTAGCGCTCCGCGGCGAGCTTGGAAACGCCGTAGGGCGAGATCGGGAGGAGAAGCATGTCCTCGCGCTTGGGCAAGGCGGGATTTGCGCCGTAGACCGATGAAGACGATGCGATGACCACGCGCTTCACGCTCTCGTCGCGCGCGGCCAGCAGCACGTTCAGCGTCCCGGTCGTGTTCACTTGATGCGTCGTGAGCGGGTCCTGGACGGAGCGCGGAACGGACGGCAACGCCGCCTCGTGGATGACGAAGTCAACGCCGCGCGCAGCGTTGTGGACCCGCTCGTAGCTCTGGATGTCGCCTTCGAACAACTCCACGTCGTCCCGGACATGTGCGAGGTTCTCGCGCCGTCCGGTGGCGAAGTTGTCCAGGACACGCACCCGGTGACCGCGCTCGAGCAACTCGTCGACCAAGTGAGACCCGATGAAGCCGGCCCCGCCGGTCACGAGGTAGAGATCGCCCATCCGTTGCTCCTCTTGCGCCAGTCGTTCGGTCCGGTCGCCCCGACCATGATAGTGGAAGTCGCTCTCTCGGTTCCGTATGACACGGCGGGTTCGCGGCCGCGCGTCCGAAGCGATCGGCTCAGCGGCTGGCCGGCGACATCAACTCCCGGTAGATCCCCTCGTAGGCGGCGACGCTGTGCTCGAGTGAGAACCGGTCCTCGACGCGCCGCCGGGCTCGCTCGCCCATCTCGAGACGTCGGTCCCGGTCGGATGCGGCCTCGAGCAGGGCCGCCGCCAGGGCGCTGGGATCGAGGGGCGGGACAAGCCAGCCGGTCTCGTCGGCCTCGCCGGCGGGCGTCACGACCTCGGGGATGCCGCCGACCGTCGTGCCGATGACCGGCAGGGACGCCGCCATCGCCTCGATGACGGCATTCGGGAGTCCCTCGTGATGCGAGGGCTGAACGAAGACGTCGGCCGCGGACAGCAGCCGCGGGATGTCGTCGCTCGGCCCCAGGAGACGGACATGGTCCGCGAGCCCGGATTCCCTGATCAGTGTCTCGTACGCGGCTCGGTTGCCCTCCTGGTCGCGACCCGCGATCAGGAGGCGCCAGTGCGGCGGCAGGGAGTCCCGCACCTCGGCGCACGCGCCGATGAGGTCGCGGTGACCTTTGTAGGTGTGCAGGTTGCCCACCGCCACGATCGCAAATGCGTCGTTCTCGATCCCCAACGCATCGCGCGCGCGCTCGCGGTCGCCGGCGCGGTGAGTGAACGGTTCGGGGTCGATCCCGTTGGAGAGCAGGCGCACGCAACCCCGGTCCACGCCCTCCGACACCAGTTCGTCCACGATCAGCTGCGAGTTGCCGATGGCGATGTCCACCGAGCGATGGAACACGTTGCGCTCGAGCCAGCTCAGGATCCTGTGCGTGTCGCTGTAGAAGTTGAGCGACAACCGGCTCATGACGCGCTTGGCCCGGGGGCGCATGAGCATGCACGCGAACATGCCGTAGCCGTAGGAATGCGGCAGGTAGAAATGCGCGATGTCGACCTTCTCGGCGTTGAGCCTTCGGCCGAGCCAGAAGATCACACCTAGAGCGTAGAAGGCGCTCCGGGTCCGCCGCACGATCCATGTCTTCGCAAGCAGCGGCACGCCGATGCCGCGCGAGACCACTCTGATACCCGCGCGCTCGAGCTCCGGAGCCAGGGCCCCGGCCTCGGCGAAGGTCAGGACGACGACGTCGAACTCGCCGCGGTCCAGCCGCGGGAAGTTGCGCACGATGTCGAGTTCGGCGCCGCCCACCTCGAGGGTGCCGACGACCACGGCGACCTTGATCCGATGCTTCGCCAAGTCCTGCGGAGGCACGTCGATATCGCGCCCTTTCGCCTGGGCCGTCAGGGTGCGGCTAGTGTAACCGAGCCGGCCTCGGCCGCGCGGAGGTCCGAGCTCCAGGCGCGCCTACGGCCGCGACTTGGAGATCAAGTCCTCCGCGCTCCTGATCGCACTCAGGCGCTCGGGGTTCTCGTCGGCGATCAGCACGGCTATGTCCAAGTGAGCCTGCGCCTCCTTGAGGCGACCGCTTTGCGCCAGGTAGGCCGCATACTGCGCCTGCGCGAGTGGGAACAGAGGATACCGACGCAGCGCTTCCCGATACGCCGCGTCCACGGTGCCGAACGGCTCCTGATAGAACTGCAACGTGCGAGCGAGTTCCAGGGCGTAGAAGGGATCGCGCCGATCCAGAGACACGGCACGCTCGATGGCGGTCAGATCGGCTCTCTGCTGCGAGTACTGCGGTACGGTGGCCGCCGCCCAGGCGGCGTCGATCGAGGCCAGGTACGCGAGGTGAGGGTCCAAGCGCCAGAACCCGCTGGCTGCGAGCGCCTGGGGAGCCAGCGGCGGGGACACCTGTGCCCCGGTGACCTCAAGCGGAGCCCGAGTCGCCGCGTTCGCCGCCAGGATCGCGGATATCAGCGCTCCCGCGATGACGACGGCTGCGAAGGCGCGGCGCGTGGATGTTCGGCCGCCGCCCGCGGCGGACCCATCCTCGTCCGCGGCAGGCGCGCCCAGCGACGCGCCCAGCATCAAGGCGAACAGTGGCAGGATCGTCGGAGGGAGCGGGGCCGTCAACGCGACGGCGGTACACAGCGCAACACCCCAGGCCGCGGGTGCGATGCCCGCTCCCGAGCGCATCCGCGCACGCCACGTCAGAGTCATCTCGACGACGAACCACGCGAACAGCGCGAGACCCACGAACCCGGTGGAGACAGCGACCCAGGCGACCAGATTGTGCGGATCGTACGACCCCCGGATGAGTTGAAGGATACCGGCCGGCGATCTCGCGAGTTCAGGGGTGAGGATCGCCGCACTCCCGGCCATGTAGCCGTCAGGCCCCCACCCAAGGATCGGGCGCGCACCGGTGGCCAGCGCGGACTGGCGCCACATCGACACCCGACTCCCGAGACTGATGTCTTGGAGGTTCTGAACCACCTCGAATCGGGCGAAGATCAGAGCGGATGCCGCCGCGATCACGAGCACGACCGAAAGCAACGCGACTCTGCGGCCGGTGGCCAGACCGCTTCGCCGCGCGACCATCCATCCCAGGAAGATCGCGGCCACCGCGACCGCCACGAGCGAACCCGCTGCAGCGAGCGCCGCCACAGCCAGAGCGGCGGTGGCGTATCGAACCCGACGCTCCCAAGGACGAGCGGTCATGCGAGCGGGCAGTACCCATGGCAGCAGAAGCAGCAGTGCCTCTCCGAAGTACGTCGAGTTGGACAGGGTGCCTGTCGCCACCCACCGCTGGGCTTCAGTCATGAACACGACCATGGCCAGTGCCAGAAGGCTCTGACCGAGCACGAGGATCCACGCGTAGCGGTAGAGCAGGCGACGGACCTGGACTCCAGCCACGGCTGATGCGAGCGCTATGCCCGTGAGGGCCACGAGGGTGGCCCAACCTAGCATGCTCGTGGACTCCCCGACCAGCGCACTCCAGATCCGGCCGGACGTGACCGCACTCAGCAGCGTCCACGACAGGAACGCGATCCAGGCAAGACCGAGGCGAGTCGGACGGGACGAGGAAGGATTGGCGCGGAGCAGTAGGAGCCCGAGTGCCGCCGCGACTCCGGCGATCCCGAGCCACGCCGCGGACACATCCGTCGCTTGAGCCTTGTCCGCAAGCGGAGGAGAGATGAGTGCGATGGCCGCGGCGGCGCAGATGACCGCCGCGAACCGCCTGATGGACGATGACCCTGGCGCAGCCGAGCGTTCGTCAGTGCGCGCCATGGTCGAGCACCTACTTCGCGGCTGTGCGTCTGACCGACTCTATGAGCCCGCCCTGTTCGATGATGCCTTTGATGAACGGAGGGAACGGTTGCGCCTGGAAAGTGGCACCCGTCGTCACATTCTCGATCGTCCCCGCATCCGCATCGACGACCAGCTGGTCGCCGTCGCTGATGCCGTCGACCGCGTCCGGAGCCTCCATGATCGGCAGGCCCGTGTTGATCGCGTTCCGGTAGAAGATGCGCGCGAAGGTCTTGGCGATGATCACCGAGACGCCCGCGGCCTTGATCGAGATCGGCGCATGCTCGCGCGACGAGCCGCAGCCGAAGTTCTCCTCGGCGACCAGGATGTCGCCGGGCTTGACCTTCTCGACGAAGCCCGCGTCAAGGTCCTCCATGCAGTGCTTTCCGAGTTCGGTCGGATCGCTGGTGTTCAGGTAACGAGCAGGGATGATGACGTCCGTGTCGATATCACGGCCGTACCTGTGCGCGGTGCCTGAAAAGCGCATGGCGACTCCTGTAGCCGAGGAGATGTCGTGGGTCAAGATTGTAGCAGGATGCGCGGGAGGCGCTGAGAGATGCACGGTCAGGCGCCTAGCCGAGGACTCCCGGTGCCACATACAGCGCGACCACGGCGGAGAGGGCCCACAGCACGATGCATGCGACAATCGGCCGGTCACCCAGCAGGACTTCCTCCGGTCTCCCGCCGCCTTCTCGGCGCAAGACGAGGAGTTGGTAGCGCAGCACCCCGTAGATCACGAAGGGGATTGTGAGCATCATCGAGTGGCTCGGCGTTCGCGTCTCGAAGAACGTGTAGAGAGCATATGACGTGATCGTGGCGGCCGAAAGTGTCACCATGAAGCTGTCCAGCAGCTCGGCCGAGTACTCGGACAGCACCGGGCGATGCTTGCCCGAGAGCTCGTGCAACAACACGAGTTCGTGCCTGCGCTTCGCGGCCGCAAGGAACAGAGCCAGCAACCCGGTGCACACGATGAGCCAGGGAGAGACGACCACCGAGATCACGAGCGCGCCGGCCACCGCCCGAATCACGAAGCCGAGCGAGATCACGAGCATGTCCACGATGGCGACGTGCTTCAGAAGCGTCGCGTACAGCCCCTGCAGGAGCGCGTAGCCGACGACGGCCAAGAAGAACGGCATCCCGAGCGTTGCCGAAAGTGCGCCTCCTGCGAGCAGTAGGAGCGCGGAGATGCCGAAGGCCTGGGTCCTCGACAGCCTCCCTGCCGCCACCGGGCGTTCTCGCTTCACCGGATGCTGTCGATCGAGTTCGGCGTCGGTCGCGTCGTTGGCGGCATACATCCCGCTGGACACGAGGTCCAAGGCGACGAATGCAACAACGACCTTGCCCACCAGGGGCACGTTGAAGAGGTTCTCCGAGAAGACGAGAGCCGCGAACACCGCCAGGTTCTTGGTCCAGTGGCGGGGGCGCATCAGGGCGATCACGTCGCGCAGGCTCATACATGCCACAATACTGCTTGATCGCGTGTGATGGGCGATTGAGCGTGACGGCGACCGGCGAGCGCGATCATCGCCATCCAACAATGACGGAGTACCGCGACATGCGATTCCTGGTGACCGGCGGTTCGGGATTCCTGGGCATCAACCTGATCCGCTATCTGCTCGAACGGGGCTACGATGTCCGCTCGCTCGATCTAGTGGAGTTCGACTACGATGACGTCGGCGACCGGGTCGACGCCGTCATCGGCGACATCCGCGACCGGGCGACGGCCGACGCCTCATGCCGCGACGTCGACATAGTCGTGCATGCGGCCGCCGCGCTGCCGCTCTATCCGCCGGAGGACATCCGGACGACCGACATCGACGGCACGCGCCGGATGCTCGAAGCCGCCGAGAAGAACGGCGCCTCCCGTTTCGTGATGATCTCGTCGACGGCCGTCTACGGCATCCCGGACCATCACCCCCTCTACGAGGACGACACGCTCGTGGGCGTCGGGCCCTACGGCGAGGCGAAGATCGCCGCCGAGAAGGTCTGCCTCGAGTTCCGCGAGCGCGGGATGTGCGTCCCGATCATCCGCCCGAAGAGCTTCGTGGGTCCCGAGCGGCTCGGAGTGTTCGCGATGTTCTACGACTGGGCGCGGACGGGGCACGGGTTCCCCATGATCGGCAGCGGTGGCAACCGCTACCAGCTCCTCGACGTCGAGGACCTCTGCGCAGCGATCCACCTGTGCTGCACGCTCGACCGCGATCTGGTGAACGACACGTTCAACATCGGCGCCGAGGAGTTCGCCACGATGCGTGAGGACTACCAGGCCGTGCTCGACGCGGCAGGCTTCGGCAAGAAGATCCACGGCTTCCCGGCCGCGCCGATGATCTGGACCTTGCGGGTGCTCGAGGCCCTGCACCTCTCCCCCCTGTACAAGTGGGTGTACGAGACGGCATCAAAGGACTCGTTCGTCTCGATCGACAAGGCGAAGGAGCGGCTCGGCTTCGCTCCCAAGTACTCCAACAGAGACGCCCTGTTGCGCAACTACGCCTGGTATGTCGAGCACGTGGACGAGTTTCGAGACACAGGTGGCGTTTCGCACCGCGTGCCTTGGCGGCAAGGGATTCTGTCGATGGCGAAGTGGTTCTTCTAGCCGGAGACGACGTGCGTCATCGATGGAACGTTGCAGCAACGTCTCGCGGCAGTCTGGTGCTCGAGTACTTCTCGACCGCCGCCCTCAAGACGGCGGGATCCGACGGCGGGATCGCGTAGAAGTCGACCGTCGGACCGTAGTTCACGAGGTTCGTGGGAATCGTCCATTCCCCGACCCGGACCCAGCTGGCAGGAAGGTCGAAGTAGTCGGGAAAGACGATTGCGATCTGAGACCCGTCGGCGGTCGCGCGCTTCTCGATCATCGATGCGGTGAGTCGGCTGCGACCCAACTGGTCGAGGGGGACACCGTTCTCGGCGAGTCCCTCGAGATCGAGGATGCGCAGCCCGTCGTTGAAGTACGCGATAGCCCCAAGGTCTCCAATGGCGACTCGCGAGTACTGCGGATTCTCGAGGATGAAGTGCGCCATCTGATACTGCTCGTCGTAGACGTTCTTCATCGCCCAAGGAGTGCTGCGCAGCCCCACGTTCCCCCGGGTTGCGCACGCTACCACGCCTCCAGCCCCCACGATGAGCGCGAGAACCAGGACGGCCCACTGCGGCGCGCTCGGCGCCGGCCTGACCGGCAGCAGGTCGCACAGTTGCAGAACGAGACCCAGCCCCAGAAGGACGACCATGTAGTCCTCATAGCGGAAGAACCAGCCCACATCACCGATCGAGAGGTGTACCGCCGACACCACCACGGCGATGAGCGGGAAGGAAACGGCCGGAGTCCACAGATCCCGCCCCCTCATCTTCTGCAGCAGGAGCAGCAGAGCCGAGGCGACCAGGAGAGGATAGAGGGGGTAGGCCGTCGGCAGCTTGGCGAGAAACGCTGCCCAGTAGGCCGCGGGGCTCCGCAGGAGCAGACCGATCCCGGCTGAAGTCGCGCCCTTCACGAGCACAGGGTTCGGGAGGAAGAAGCCGCCGAGCGAGACCGATATGACGCCGAACACGGTCGCCGGCAGCGCGCCGGCGACCAGGAGCGCCGCCGCGAACCTGAACCGTCTGCGCACCGCGAACGCGGCGGCGCCGATCGCCACCAACAGGACCCCCTCGTAGCGGATCCAACCCGTGAGCGCCCCGAGGGCCAAAGCGAGGATGCCCAGGCGCCCCCAGGCATCGTCGCCGCGCCCCAGGAGCATCGCGGCCACGGACACGAAGCAGACGTCGAGGAGTATCTGAAGGGGGGTCTCCATCCCCTGAACACGATCGGAGCCAATGGAGCCGCGAAGATGATCCAGAACAGCGCCACGAATCGCGGAACGACCGGGATCTCGAACCTGCTCAGCAGCCTGTCTGCGGCGAACAGCAGACCGAGCGAGACCAGGCAGGTCATCACCAGCGGGATGGCGTCGTGGACCCCGAAGACGCGGAACGCGGCCGCCTCGAGCAGCGTCCAGAGCGTCGATGAGGAGGCCGAGGTGAATTCGAACGGGGTCGCCCCGAACACGCCGTGCAGCGCCAGGTTCTTGGCGAGGGCCATGTGGATGTACGCGTCGTCGAGGGCGTACACGAGGTGGCCGTCCGTTCGCCCGAGGCCGATACGTGCGACGACTGCGGCCATCGCCGCGAACAACGCGATGGCCGAGGCCAAGGGCCACATTCGCAGCAGCCGGGCGCGGCGGTCCGTGCTCGGGATGCCGTTCACATCGCTGCCTCCTGGCGACTCGAGTCGTGCCGGTCTTGCACGGGGAGGCAATCATAGCAGGGGCGACCTGGAACAACGGCCGCGTTGGAGGCAGCGCGCTTGGCATACTATTGTGAGGTTCGACGGCCCACTCTGACGTGCCGTCGGGCCGCCGGTGAAAGGACACTTGTTGGCGTCGATCTTCCGACGTGGTATCGCAGCACTCCATTCCCGGATCGGCGACGGTCGTCGACATCGGCGACTCTCTCCTCGCCTGGGCGAGATCGACTTCGGCGATCTGCGACGGACCGAGCCCGTCAGCCGCGTCTTCGGCCTCGACCGGGGCGTCCCCATCGACCGCTACTACATCGAGGGCTTCCTCTCCGACAATGCCGATCGCATTCGCGGCCGAGTGCTCGAGATCGGCGACCGCACATATACCGAGCGCTTCGGCGGCGCCGCGGTCGAGAAGAGCGATGTCCTCCACCTCACTGGCGAGTCGCCCGAGGCGACCATCGTGGCCGACCTCACCAGCGCGCCCCAGATCGCGGACGGGACGTTCGACTGCATCATCCTCACGCAGACCCTGCACTTCACGTACTCGATGGAATCGGAGGTTGCCGAGCTTCATCGGATTCTCAAGCCGGGCGGCTGCGTGCTCTGCACGGTGCCCGGCATCAGCCAGATCAGCCGCTTCGACATGGAGCGCTGGGGTGACTATTGGCGGCTCACGTCGCTCGCCGCGACGGAGCTGTTCGAGACCGCATTCCCGGCTGCCGTCGTGCACGTACGCACGTACGGGAACGTGCTCGCCGCGACAGCGTTCCTTCACGGGTTGGCCGTGCGCGAACTCTCGACGGCCGAACTCGATGCGCATGACGACGACTACCAGGTCATCGTCGCCGTCAGGGCGATCAAGACCACGACATGAAGACCCCGCGCCGACTCCTTCGCGACTTCGCCGTCCGCCACGTGGGGGGGACGGCGGTGGTGCTCGTCTACCATCGGGTCGCCGAGTTGGAGCGCGATCCGCACTTGCTCGCCGTCACCCCGCGGAACTTCGAATCGCACATGCGAATGCTGTCCGAGAGCTTCGAGGTGATCTCGCTGGCAGATCTCCTTACGGGTCTGCGGCGCCGACGGATACCCAAGCGTTCGGTCGTGGTGACCTTCGATGACGGCTACGCCGACAACCTGACGACGGCCGAGCCGATCCTCGTCGAGCGGGGAGTCCCGGCGACGGTGTTCGTGAGCAGCGGACACGTTCGGGCCGGCCGTATGTTCTGGTGGGACGAACTCGAGCGGCTCATCCTGTCCCCGGGGGTGCTGCCGGAGCGGATCGTGATCGACCTCCCGAGCGCTCGATTCTCGACCGTGCTCGAAGACTCGCTCAGCTACTCGCAGCATGACGCCGCCAGCGACCGCACGTGGAACATGCTCGCTGCTCCAACGAATGCCAGGCAGAGACTCTACAGCGAGCTGTGCGAATTCATCCTCCCGCTCTCCGCCGAGGAACGGGAGGACGCGCTTGCCCGGTTGCGCTCCGCCTGTGGCGCGAGTGATCTCTCCGCCGAATCCCCCGCTTCGTCGAGTTGCCGGCCACTGAGCGCGGAGGAGGTGGCCGAGTTGGACTCCTCTCCCTGCGTGGAGGTGGGCGCGCATACCGTGAACCACACGGTCCTCGCTTCACGGACCATCGACGAGCAACGTCGGGAGATACTCGAGGACCGCGACGCGCTCGCAGCCATCTGCGGTCGGCCGATGCGCGTGTTCTCCTACCCCTACGGATCCCTCGACGACTACTCCGACGATACCGTGACAATCGCGCGCGAGGCCGGCTTCGATGGAGCATGTTCCAACCACCTCGGTATGGTGAAGCAGTGGACCGATAGGTACCGTCTGCCCCGTGACGTGGTACACGACTGCAGTGCAGAGCGCCTCGCCGAGCAGATCGAGGTGTGGCTCGATGGATCGTTCTGACCTCACCGTGCTTTCGGCAAGCCCCTCGTGCATAGGGGGCGGTGCCGAGCGGGTCGCCCTCACCCTGCACCGGGAGTACGTGGCGAGGGGGATCGACTCGTGGCTCGCGGTGGCGAACAGGAACTGCGACGATCCGCGGACGCTGACGATCCCTGTGGACGCCGGGAGGAGCATCTGGGCGCGCGCCCTTCTCAAGCCGGCGAGGGCGATGTCCCGGCGCAGCGGCCGAGTCGCACAGCTCGGGTCCAAGGCGCTCAGAGCAGCCGCGGAACCGTCTCGGTACGCCAGGGTGATGCGCGGCCACGAGGACTTCAACTTCCCTGCGACCGGCAACCTGCTCGACGGGGTTTCGCCGGCCCCCGACGTGCTCCACCTGCACAACCTGCATGGAGCGTGGTTCGACATCCGCGCCCTGCCATCCTTGACCGCGCGTGTGCCGACCATGATCACGCTTCACGACGCATGGCTTCTCACGGGGCACTGCGCGTACCCGCTCGATTGCCAGCGATGGAGGACCGGCTGCGGGGAGTGCCCATCCCTGGGCCTGTATGTCCCGATACGCCACGACGAGAGCGCCTCGAACGCCCGGCTCAAGCGCGACGCGGTCGCTCGGAGCCGATTGGCTCTCGCTTGCCCCTCCCGGTGGCTTCTCCGCATGGTGGAGCAGTCGGGGCTCCTGTCGGACCATGTGCAGGCGCGGGTCGTCCCGAACGGCATCGACACACACATCTTCCACCCGGGCGTGAAGGAAGAGGCCCGCGCAGCCCTGGGCCTTCCAAGAGACGCCACCATCATGTGCTTCGCGGCCAGGGGGCTTCAGGGCAGTCAGTACAAGGGTTTTCAGACGCTCAGGGCCGCGCTCGCCGCGCTCGGTGAGGATGAGGACATTCGAGGTCGCATCCTCCTGCTCGCACTGGGCTCCGACGCTGACGACACTACGGTCGGGGGCATCGCCGTCCGTTTCGTCCCCTTCGTCGAGGACCCCGCGAGAATGGCGCTGTTCTATCAGGCGTGCGACCTATACGCGCACCCCGCCAGAGCGGAGAACTTCGGACTAGCCATTCTGGAGGCGATGGCCTGCGGCCTGCCGGTGGTCGTCAGCAATGTCGGGGGGATTCCTGAGATGGTGGTCGACGGCGAGTCCGGACTGCTCTTCGAACACGACGATTCCCGCGAACTGGCGCGCGCCATCCTGGCCCTGATGGCTGACAAGGACCTCCGCGCCTCTCTCGGCGCCGCCGGCCTTGAGAGCGTGCGTTCCAAGTTCACCCTCGAGAGGCAGGCGGACCACTACCTGGACTGGTATCGCGAACTCTTGGAGGCGTGGAGCGGGTGACGTCCGGATCGCACGGAGGTCCCGCGATCGAGACGATCCTGCAGACGAGCGCTGCGCAGATCGGCGGCGCCGGCAAGGTCATGCTCGATCTGCATCACGAGTATCTGAGGCGAGGCCTGGACTCGTGGGTGGCCGTCGGCAGGGCGCAGAGGCCGAGCCCCCGTGTGGTGGAGATCCCCAACGACGCCATGCGATCGTGGTGGTCGCGGGCGCTCGCCCGGGCGGCGACCTCGAGTTCTTCCACGAGCCTTTCGATGCGCGAGAAGGCCATGCTGGTCGCGTCGGACCCTCGCCGCTATCTCGCGATCCTCTCGGGAGTCGAGGACTTCGGGTTCCCGGGTACGCGCGCCCTGACCGGCCTGCCCACGCGGTCTCCCGACGTGCTCCATCTCCACAATCTGCATGGCTACTACTTCGACCTGCGCGCTCTTCCGGGTATCTCCCGACGGCTCCCGACAGTGCTTACGATGCACGACCCATGGCTTCTGACCGGCCACTGTGCGCACCCTTTCGACTGCACGCGCTGGCAGACCGGCTGCGGCGACTGCCCCGACCTTGGCGTCTACGTCCCGATCCGCAAGGATGCGAGTGCGCGAAACTGGCAGCTCAAGCGGGACGTGCTGCGACGCAGCCGCCTCGGCCTCGTCTCGCCGTCGCGGTGGTTGTTCCGCATGGTCGAGGAGACCCTCCCACTCGGAGACGCCCTGCGCGCCCGTGTCATACCCAATGGCGTGGATGTAGGCATCTTCAAGCCAGGAGACAGGCGCGAGGCGCGTGCGGTCCTCGGCCTTCCCGACGATGCCACGATCCTTCTCGCGGCGGCCGAGATGCTCGACGACAACCCGTTCAAGGACTTCGCGACCTTGCGCGACGCGCTGCCGAGGATCGCGGCGAACCGGCCGGACCGCCTGCTCCTCTTGGCCTTGGGCGCCAGTCGCGCGGTCGAGCCCATCCCCGGCGTGGAAGTCCTCCCACGCCCCTTCGTAGACGACGCGGAGAAGGTCGCCCTCCACTACCAGGCGGCGGATGTCTACGTTCACGCCGCGCGCGCCGAGAACCTTCCGCTCACGATCATCGAAGCGATGGCATGCGGCATACCCGTGGTCGCCAGCGACGTCGGGGGGATAGGGGAACTCGTGCTCGACGGACAGACGGGCTCGCTCGTGCCGGCGGGCGACACCGCCGCTCTCGCGAGCGCCGTCTCCACCCTGCTTGCCGACGCCGACCGGCGCGAGGCCTTCGGGCGGACGGGCACGGAGCGCGTGCGCGCTGGGTTCACACTGACTCGGCAGGCGGACGCCTACCTGGACTGGTACGCGGAGCTACGGAGCGACTGGTCCACCGGCATCTGAACGGGTCCATTCATCGATGGTGCGCCGCGAACGGCCCCACGCATAGAACTCCCGTGCATCCATGTCGCAGTTGGCGCACCACGGGATCGGGTTCTTCAGAAACTCCATGACCTTCTCGGGATCCGGCGCGTCCCGGATCGAGATCGAGTCCGCCTCCGTGGGCTTGAGCCCCTCGACGCCGAAGCGCTCGCGGAAGACGTCGGCGTACGCGACGTAAGCGCACGGGTACAACCGGCCGTCGCGGATGATCGGGCAGTTGTTGAAGCCCTGGCAGCCGGCGAACGAGGCCGCCGCGTCGTGCCCACCGGACTCGTCGATGGGGATCTTGAAGAACTGCTCGCGCGGCTCGGTCCATTCGACGGTGGCGCTGTGTTCCCGCCCCAAGCGGTCGATCTCCTCGACCGGCAGCCCGATCGGGTAGGAGTCGGCCAGCAGGATGACCCCTGTGTCGGCCAGCGACTTCCAGAAGTCCTCGTTCATCCGGGTCACCAGCATGCCGTTGGTCATCAGGTAGATGCGCGTCCTCGGGAACGCCTTGCGCGCGACCCGGACGAACTCCGCGACCTGGGGGTGGAGCAGCGGCTCCCCACCCAGCAGGTAGATCTGCCGGACCGAGACAAGGCTCGCCATGCGATTCATGTCGGACTCGAACTCGGCGAGATCAGCGAACGTCGGCTTGCACAGGTTCGAGAAGTGAGCGCAGCCCTTGCAGCTCAGATTGCAGTGGTCGGTGATGTGCACCTCGAAGTGGTACAGCACCGGCTTGTGCCGCAGGACCGCGCGTCGGAACCACACGGCTGAGGGTCGCTCGCGCGAGACCATGCTGATGGTGCGGTAGAAGCGACGCCGGACCCGATCGCGGACGCTATCGGCCAACTTCGCAGGCAGGACCGCACGGGCGACACGTCCGACCCACTCGCGGGTCCTCTGAAGGGTGGTCATGGTGCGAGTATAGCGTCAAGTGCGGGGCCGCCAGGAACAGGCACGCGAGCGGACTACTCCCTGGCGCCCCGGGTGAACCGTCCGCGCAGACTCGCCAGCACCGAACGGGCCTCCGCCTTCTCGTCCGCCGTGAACCCGAATGCGTACAAGAGCCCCCAGTAGGGCAGCACGGACAGGAGTGCGGCCGCCGCCAACCCCAACAGGCTGCCGGCCAGCGCCGTGTGGGAAAGAGCGAACGCGACGGCGAGGGGCACCAGGAGCAGCGGGTAGACGGGTACCGCGACCGAGCGCAGCCATTCGCCGAGGTTCGTAGCGGTCTCCTTCAGGAGGAATCGCATGTGCAGCGGGAAATCGACGATGTGCGACACGGCCGTACCGATCGCAACGCCGAGGATGCCGTAGCGGCCGACAAGCGCGATCGAGAGCACGAGGTTCAGGATGGCCTGGCCGACGATGTAGGGGATCCTGCCAGCGAGACGACCCTTGCTGATGACGATCGCGTCGCCCATGATCCCCAGACACACCAGCACGTGAGGGAACACGAGGACCTGCGCGACGATCCCCTGGCCGTCGAACCGGGGCCCGAGCCATGCGGCGATGAGCGGCCGGGCCAGCACGACGATCACGAGAGTGACCGGGGCGATGAGCGCCGCGACGTACTTCGTCCCGCGAAGAAGCAGCACCTTGAGCGAGGCGTGGCGCTCCTGGGCGCCGAGACTTGATGCAAGAGGCAGCACGGCGCTGACCGAGAGCCCCGAGGCGTAGGCCAGGAGCGCGTTGAACTTCGCTGCGGCTTCGTAGAGCCCTACCGCGGTGGCGCCCGCGAAGATACCCAGGACCACACGGTCGGTCTGTTGATAGAACAGCGCGTCGGACAACTGGACCACGAAGACGGGCCAGCTGAACGAGAAGATCGCGGCAAGGCGCAGGCGCGAGGCGGCTCTGTACGAGAGGATCGGCATGCCGAGGAGCCGCCTGGCCGACACGATGTTCAGTATCGACGCCAAGGCCGTGACCGCGCCGTTGAGCGCGACCAGCACGATCGGGCCGGCGCCCGAGACCAGCACCCATGCAGTCACAGCGATGCTCGACACGGTCGCCAGTACTCCGGTCGCCGCGAGCACGTCGAACCTCTGGAGACCGGCGAGCACGTGACGACCGGTCGACGCAGGCCAATACCACAGCTGGAACACGGCGCCGACCCACAGCAGATCTCTGAGAAGGAGGGCGCCCTCCGCATCCACCTGGAAGACCCGCTGCACGAGTGCGCCCACGATCACCATGATGAGCGCAACCACCACTCCGATCACCGTGTAGAACGACAGGGTGCTTGAGGCGGAGCCGGCAAGCGCCTCGCGATCGCCCGTCGCATCATGCTCCGCGACCATCTTCGTGAGCGCCGAGCCCGCGCCGAGGTCCAGAAGCGCCGTGTAGGCGGTCACCGAGGACGCGAGCATGTAGAGCCCGAACTCCTTGAGTCCGAACGAGTGGATGAGCAGCGGCAGGAAGGCGAGCGACGCGAACATCGCCGCGGTCTGCGACAAACCGTTCGCCAGGGTGTTCGAGACCAGACGCCGCTTCTCGCCCGAAGGGGCCGATCGGCCGGCCGGTCCTTCGCCTGTGTCGCTCACGTGCCTCGATCCATGTCGCCGAAACATGCGCCGCGCGTCACGAATAGGACCGGCCGGCCGGTCCTACCAGTAGCAGCCGCCTTCGACGGAGCCGGCCCCTTCAGGCGTCTCCTCCGCGGACGGTCGGACCCAATACTCGTTGAAGAGGAGTGCGATGTCATCCGGTGACTCGACCTCCCAGCGCCGCCCGCGCACGCCGAACAGCAGCTGCGTGGCGGCGCCGAGGTGCACCGCCTGCCGTCCGAGATCCTTCACGGCCGCCCCCAGAGGAAGTCCGTACGCACCGGCGCCGATGATCGCAACGTCGAAGTCGATGTTCGCGATCCGCTCACGCATGCTCGACAGGGCGTCGATCCACGACGGGTAGGCGCACTCGTTCCCCGCGCTGGACTGCACCGCGACGAGGGTCTTCAACTCAAACTCCGGCAGGACCCTCGGGTTCTCGAACAGCAGCGTCCGCCTGGTCCGGTACTGGGACTCGATCGTCCGCGCGAACGGGTGGACCACAAGCACCACCTTCCCGGCGAGCTCGGCGCTCCAGGGATCCCTGCGCAAGACGCAGTTCAGCCCTTCGAGACCCACCAACTGGGCGTCGGGGCAGTAGCGGCCCACGATCCGGTGCTCGTTCCTGTTGAACCAGACACCCATCACGTCGGTGTGAGAGACGGCGTCCAAGAACACCTCCGAGAAGCGATCGAGCGAGGCGTCATCGGTGGGAAAGACACCGGCGTTCACTCGCAGGACGCGCCGCAATCCGTGAGGGTAGGGAAGCCGCACGACCCTGTCCGAACGCCAACGGGTGTAGAAGCTGACGCACGCCAGTTCGCCCGACCCGATCCTGGCTATCAGACAAGGCCCACCTGCGGCCAACGTGGCGCGCGCGATGGCGCTCCCTGCTTCGTCCGCGTGGACCGCGCGTCGGAAGGGCCCGCCTTCGGGGGGAACGCTGCCGTAGTACAGGTCAAGCAGGAAGCGGGTTGCGAACGCGCGTAGCCTGGATTGACTCGACATGGTCGGCGTCCCTCGTAGTCGTCCAGCGGCGATCGACGCGCTGGCTCATACTATCAAACGCCGTCACGCGGAGTTGGGCCCTGTGGGACCCGGCCTGTCGGCCGGCACCGCCTTGACCCCCTGGGCATGGCAGCGGGCGTCCCCGGAACCGCTAACATGGGCGCATACGATCGCACTGCGGCAATCCGCCTTCGCCGCGCCGACGACTCGAAACCGGGGATCCCCGCGTGACCTATACGCCCGCCTACAGCGTCTTTGTGAACAGTACGGACAGCTTCGAGGACACCTGGGAGCCGTTCTTCCACCTGCTGAACGACTTCTGGCCGCAGACGCGGCCGGTGGTCCTCAACACGGAGCGCAAGACGTTCGGCCATCCGGACGTGCCCGTGCTGTGCACGCGGATCGCCCCGCAGGTAGAGGCCCGCGTCCCCTGGGGCGAATGCATGATCCGGGCCCTCGAGCTCATCCCTACGGAGATGTTCGTCTACCTGCAGGACGACTACTTCCTCTGCGAGCCGGTGAAGACCGACCTCGTCGATGAGGCCGCGCGTATCATGGATGCCGAGGATCTCGACTGCCTGCGCCTGATGGAATGTGGCGATGCCGGTCCGTACGAGCCGACCACGTACCCGTGGCTCCGCTCGGTCGCCCGGACGGCCAGGTACCGGGTATCGCTGCAGGCCGCTCTCTGGACGAAGACGGGAATGCGCAAGTATCTGCGCTCGCACGAGTCCCCCTGGGAGATGGAGGTCTGGGGCTCCAAACGTGCCGCGCGCACCGCGGGTCGGATCTGGGCCGTCAACCGGGACGTGTACAGCGAGAACAGCACCCAGGTCGTCCCCTACATCCCGACAGGCATCGTCCGCGGACAATGGAAACGCGACGTGGTCGAGGAGCTTTTCGCCGACCACGGGATCCAAGTGCCCTTCGACGTGCGCGGATGGCTGCCGCCCGAGGGGCCGCCGCGCAGTACGCTCACCCAGAAGCTTCGGAAGCTTCCCAAGTTCGCCTGGGACAGGATTAGATCGCTGTGATGCTGCGGCTCGCACAGCGCGCCGGTCCGAGACCGGATCGCGACCTTCAGGTCGGGGGCTGGCGACCCCAGACGAGTATGTAGTTACCGGGACCCGTCAGCGGCACCTCATCGTGGATCTCCAAGCCCGGGAGGTACTCGCGCAGGTCGTCAACGATGAGTACGCTGCCGTCTCCGGCAGTCTTGCCCGTATTCATGGTCATGTATCCGCGTTTGCACTTCCCGATGACCTTCGACATGTAGGTCAGCTGCAAGCGCTTCGGCAACTCGGAGAAGGCATAGTTGCTGATCACCAAGTCGAATGGGTGTCCATCGCTCACGAAGCGATTCAGAGTCATGGTCCTGTACGCCGAGTTGAGCAGATGGCACTCGAGGTAGCGACTCGTCAGTTGGAGTACGGGGTCCAGGTCGAAGAGCGTCCACGACCCCAGCGGCCACAGTTGATCAGCCACCAAGAACTGACCTCCGTAGCCGACGCCTACTTCGGCGACGTGGAAACCAGACAGGCTCCCGAATAGCTCACGAAGGTCACATGCGACCTTCAGGTATCGCAACGTGGTCGGGTTGACCGAGCCGACATCAGGGTAGCGGAAACGTGCCGGGTTCCCGATGCGATCGTTGATGGTGAACTTCTCAGGTTCACCGATCACCTTCGGCCACTTCCTGCGTGCCTGCTCAAGGTACTCAGCACCTTGTTCCTGGCTCACATGTTCGAGGATCTCTCGGTACATCGGATTGCGCCTGAACTCAGCGAACGCACGCGTGTTGGTCGCGGCTCGCCTGGCGATCTCAGGGTAGTATCCGGAATCGGAAGCGCTGCGCAATTCGGGCAGCGCCAGGAACTGCGGCCTGTTGACGGCGCGGAACAGCGTCTGATTGAACAGGGTCACCAATGCGTTGACCCGATCCCAGCGCGCTGGCATCCACATCCTCCCGTCGCCTTCGGCTCATAGACTACTGGACCCACGTAGGCGGGTCACATAAATCTGGCGATGAGGCTGTCTCCTACCGCAATCTGGTACCGTGGTCTCGTCGCTCGCCTGCCGGAGGTCCAGACTGTGACGCCGAAGTCCGACCCTGATCGGCGCAAGAAACCGATCCACTGGTCTCGATCCTCGCGCCCCCACGCCGGCAGGGTGCGCGGACTGCCGCTTCGGCGACTCCTCCCGGTGCGTGGGACGTGATCCCGGGAGCGCCCGTGGCCGATCCCCCCTCTGGTTCACCTTCAGATCGACGCGTGCATTTCGCTTGGGCACTGTTGGCGGCCTTGTACGTCTGTGCGTTCCTGTTCAACCACGTCGAACACTATGCGGCTCTACTGCTCGTTCTGGCCGTCCCCGCGGCACTCGTCTCCGGCATCAGTGCACGCGCCGGGGTCATTCTGGTCGCCGGCACCCCTGCGCTGGACTCATTCGCCATCATTGCGACAGAACCGCAGGTCGTGACCGTATTCCAGGTGGTGCTGGTTGCCGCCCTCGCTGGAGCTGTATGGAGGTTTGCGCGCAAGCCGCGCGCACGCGCCATCAGAATCACGACCTGGGACCTAGGGATCTTGCTGTTTCTGCTCGCGACAGTCATCTCATTACCCTTCTCGCATGCCTTCGCCGTCTCGGCGGTTGGAGTAGTAGAAACGGCGGTCCTGGTCGGGATGTACCTGTTCCTCTCGGTCATGGCGAGCGAGCGGGCCTCGTGGGAGGATCTCACCCTGGCGGTGATCCTGACGAGCGGATTCTCCGCGATCGTGGCCATCGGCCAAGCTGTGGTTCCGCGATTCCCCGTGCCGCTGTTGGAGAGCCACGCGACCGGGAACGCCGCGATCGGATCGCGCGTCTCGGGCTTCTTCGCGAACCCGAACTCGCTCGCCCTGATGCTCGTGCTCGCCACCGTCCTCGCTGTCGAGGCCGCGATTCGAAGTGCTTCCGCGGCCCGCCGGATCAGCTACGGACTTGTAAGCGTGATCTGTGCGGTAGGGCTTGCTGTGACGTACTCGCGCGAGGCCTTCGTCGGGCTCGCGGTGGCCGTCGTCGCGCTCGTCCTGTTCGCAAGCCGCACCGCGCGGGCTCGACTCGCGGCTTTCCTCGTCCTTGTCGTGGTGGCAGGCGCCCTTCTGGCGCTTCCCGGCGTGCGGGATCGAGCGAGGTCCATCCTGGGCTTCGCCAGCGATCCTTCCGCAATGGACCGCGTCTACTTGAGCGAGGTGTCCCTGAAGATGTTCGCGGATCACCCGCTGACTGGCATCGGCATGAGCGCCTTCATGGCGTCCTACCCCTCCTATAAGGACGCCCGTGTGACGATCTCCCCAGTGCCCAACGGCCACCAGCTGCCCTTCGACATCCCTGCGCAGACCGGCGTGGTGGGCCTTCTCGCCGAGCTGCTGATGGTCGGGGCCCTGGTTCTCGTGATATCGAAGGCGCCTGGGCTGGCCCGCGAGCGCATGCCGGTGGCAGGGATAGCCGCGGCGCTCGCCTTCTTCGTGATGTCCTTCGTCAACCAGTTCTACTTCGCCGAGAGCTTCTGGATCACGCTCGCTCTCGTCGGTGCGATCTTCCGCGGCGTGCCGATCCCGCCGGTGCTGTTCGCCCGCGCCACGCCGACCGGAACCAGCGGCCGGGATCCGTTCGTCTCGATCCTCACGCCGTCGTTCAACCAGGCGCCCTGGCTCGCCGACAACTTGCACTCGGTCGCGTGCCAGACCTACCCGAACATCGAACACATCGTCATGGACGGCGGCTCGGCCGACGGGAGTGTCGGCATCCTTCGGGCCGCCGGCGAATCCGTGCGCTGGCGCAGCGAGCGCGACCACGGCCAGTCGCATGCGGTCAACAAGGCGTTCGCCGAGTCACTCGGCGAGATCATCGGCTGGATCAACTCGGACGACGCGTACTTCGATTGCCGAGTGGTCGAGGACGTGGTCGCGTTCTTCACCTCACATCCCGACGTCGACGTCGTCTACGGGCACTGTCTGCAGACCACTGCTGACGGTCATGCGATCCAGGTGCTTTGGGCTCCGAGATTCGACCCTGAGTTGCTGCTCGTGGTGGACCCCCAGATGCAGCCCGCGACATTCGTCCGCCGCTCCGCTCTCGCCGCGCCCATGCTCGACGAGTCGT
This sequence comes from uncultured Coriobacteriia bacterium, assembly GCA_963695385.1. Lineage (GTDB taxonomy): Bacteria > Actinomycetota > Coriobacteriia > Anaerosomatales > PALSA-660 > JANYAK01. The sequence continues at coordinate 98,592 of OY968780.1, read as the reverse complement.
TCGACTTCGCCATGGACTACGAATTGTGGCTTCGACTGGCCTCCCGCGGCCACAAGTTCGCACGTCTGGATCGGATCGTGGCGATCGATCGCCATCAATCGGAGCGAAAGTCGTCGACGATCAAAGACATCCACACGGACGACCTGGGCAGGCTGAACGCGATGTACGGGCTGCGCGCCTCCAGAGAATGGGACCGGCGACGCACGGCGTTCTACGTGCGTCAACGCGTCATGGGAGCATTGCTCATCCCTCGCATCCGCCCCGCCGCGACGGCGTTCGATTCACCGCCCGACATGAAGTCGGGACTGCTTCGTCGCCAGGTCATGACGAGGCGCAGCGACTGGCCGGACGAGTACAGGTAGCTTCCAGCGGGAGAGAGAGAATGCCGACGAATCAAGTCCCGGATGCCAGATCCCAGCCCTTGGTCTCAGTCCTGACGCCCTCGTTCAACCAGGCGGAGTGGCTTCCCGACAACTTGCGCTCGGTGGCCTGCCAGACCTACGGCAACATCGAGCACATCGTCATGGACGGCGGCTCGACCGACGGAAGCGTCGACATCCTGCGTGCGGCGGGCGAATCGATCCGCTGGCGAAGCGAGCCGGACCGCGGCCAGTCGCACGCGGTCAACAAAGCGTTCGCCGAGTCGAGAGGCGCGATCATCGGGTGGATCAACTCAGATGACGCCTACTTCGACTGCGGGGTGGTCGAAGATGTGGTCGCCTACTTCCTGGCTCATCCCGACGTCGATGTCGTCTTCGGCCACGCTGCCCAGATCTCCGGCGATGGCACGATCATCTGGACGATCTGGGTGCCCTGGTTCTCGCGCCGTCTGCTGAAGATAGTGAACTTCATCGGACAGCCGGTGGCGTTCATCCGGCGCTCGGCGCTCGATGCGCCGCTTCTCGACGAGTCGTACGACTTCGCCATGGACTACGAGCTGTGGCTGCGCCTCGACGCGAAAGGACACCGCTTCCACCGCATCAACCGCATCATCGCGGTGGACCGCCACCACGTGGGGCGCAAGGGCGTGACGATGACCGAGGTGCTCCAGTCGGATATCGGACGCCTGGCTGAGACACACGGTCGCGGGTACCCGAGCGGCAAGCCCGTCCTGTCGTGGGCGTTCTACTCCTGGCGGCGCGCAATGGGAGCGCTGCTCATCGGCAGGATCCCCGAGAAGCTGGCCTTCACGGATGTGCGCACGAGCAGGTGGGACATCTTCCGGCGTCAGATGCTGTCGTGGAACAGGGCGTGGCCGACGGAATGGGATCCGGCGGAGTGGAAGCGCCGCTGACCGCTCATCGTGCTCGCCGTGCCATCACGTCAGTGTAGAACTTGAGCACCGGCTTGTTCGTGCTGACCACGTACTTCGCGATCCTTCCAGCGGCCGCTCGCACACCGGAATGGAGCCTCCAGCCGGGGAAGAAGTCGTCCATGTGCGCAAACGCCCTGTCGACGAACTCGTGCCGGACCGGGCGCGCGCCGAAGAGCAGCAGGTCGTCGTAGCGACCGACGATGGAATGTATGAAGTTGACGACCTCGAGGTCGGACCTGAGCGCAGCGAAGGTCCCCCGCGCTAGGAAGTGGCGGTTGGTGACGGTCAGAGCGTCGAAGATGTGAAGGTACCGCTCGTCGCAGGCGCACATGATCGATGCGGGCTGGCCCATGCGGTAGCGGTAGAGCGGCTCGTCGACCTTCTCGATGCGCCGCGCCTCCCCGCACAGACGGTACGCCGTCGCCAGGTCCTCGAAGTCGCGCCCGACTGGGAACTCGATGCCGGTGTCATCGAAGAGCGAACGGTGCACGAGCTTGTTGCACACGCTGCCGCTGATCTTTGTGAGCAGCCCGGGCCGCTCTACGGCGCTGCCGCCGTAGAGTCCGGCATCACCTTCGTGGTACCTGTGCAGGACGGCTCCCGTGACCGCGTCGACCCCGAGGTACTCGCAGACAACGAGGTCGGCGCCGGTCGCTCGGGCGCGCGTGAGCATGTGCTCGATCATCGCCGGTTCGGCGGTGTCGTCCGCATCCACGAACGCCAGGTACTCGCCGCGAGCCTCGACGACGCCGCGGTTGCGGGCAGCGGCTCGACCGGCGTTCGGCTGAGTCACACAGCGGATGGATACGGGCGAACCAGTGGCGATGCGCTCGACGATCGCCGAGGTCCCGTCCGACGATCCGTCGTCGACAACCACCACCTCGATCTCGCGCGAGGTCTGCGCGACGAGCGAATCCAGCGCGGCCGGGATCGTCTCTTCGGCGTCGCAAGCCGGCATGATCACCGAGACAGGCACCTCGGTCATCACGACACCCCCTCGCGCGGGACACGTCGAACGATCGCGATGAGGTCGGCCCGCTCGACCGGCGAATAGCCGACGAACAGCGCGATCGCCCAGTAGAGCGCCGCGGCGGCCGCCGAGACGACGGCGAGCCCGATGATCGAGCCGCCGAGCGCCGTGCGTCCGCCGAGGAAGCCTATGACGGCCGGGACGGCGAGCAACGGATACATGGGCCACGCGGTCTTGCGAAGCCACTCTCCGATCGGCAGGTTCATCTCCTTGCCGAAGACCGCCGCGTACCAGGGGAACTCCAGCACGACAGCGCTCAGCGTGCCTATCGCCACGCCGATGAGTCCGAGAGTCTTGACAAGCACGATGCTCAAGATCACGTTGGCGAACGCGATCGTCAGCCCGCCGGGTACCCACAGGCGGAACTTGTCCTTGCCGATGAGGATCTGGTCGCCGAGTTGATAGAGCGGCAGCAGCACCTGCGAGAGCAGCAGCACTTGCGCGACGGGCACGGCGCGCTCGTAGCCTGGGCCGCACCACGCGGCGATGAACGGGGCGGCGATGGCGATGAGGATCGTGACGAGAGGCGCGGCCAGCGTAGCGACGATCTTGGTGCCGCGCAGGAACAGAGAGCGCAGCGCGCCATGCTGCTCGCCCGCGTTCAGTTCGGCGGCCACCGGCAGCACTGCCGAGACGGTCAGGCCGATGAAGGTCGAGATGAGCGAGTTGAGCTTGGCCGCGATCTCGTAGAGCGCGACTGCCGCGGGCCCGAGGAAGACGCCGAGAACCACCCTGTCCGTCTGTTGACGGCTCATCACCTGCGCGATCTGCAACGCGAAGATCGCCGAGCCCGATCTCAGGATCGCCTTGACGTCCGCGACCGACGCGGAGATACGCCGCGCGGCCCCGGGGAGCAAGCCCGCGAGCAGGCCGATGTTCAGGATCGAGGCGGCCACCACCTCGATCGCGCGGATCGAGATGAGCACGACCGGTCCCTGGTGCGAGACGAGCACGTAGATCGTGCCCGCGACGTCAACGAGCACGATACCGAGCGCGACCATCGCGATCAGGTCGTAGCGCTGCAGGCCGGAGAGCGCGTCACGCGCGGCCGACGTCGGCCAGTACCACAGCTGCGTCGCCGCTCCGATCCAAAGCAGCGTGCGCAGCAGGTCGGCTTCGCTCGGCGAGACCTTGAACAGCGAGCCCGCGAACAGCCCAAGCACGAACATGATGAGCGCCACGGTCACACCGAGTACCGAGTAGATGCCCGCCGCCGAGAACACCGCGCGAGAGACGCCGCGGTGGTCAGCGATCGCCGTCCGCTCGGCCACCATGCGAACGAGGGTGGCGCTCACGCCGAGGTCGAGCAGGATAGCGTACCCGCTGACGGACGTGGACAGCACCATCACCCCGTAGATCGGGAGCCCGAACGAGCGCACGAGCAGGGGCAGGAAGATGAGTGTCGAAAGCATCGTCGCCGCCTGCACGACAGCGTTGGCGGCAGTGTTGCGCACGATGCGGCGCTTGGTGTGGTGCAACGACGAGGGGCTCGACGTCATGGGCGCGAGGTGGCTCCGGTGGCTGCCGAGGGAGTGGGCTCAAGATGCGGCTCCATCCTATCACGGAGGCGTCTGCCGGCAGCCGCCTGCGAGCACCCGCACCGCGCGTGGACTACCAGTAGCAGCCGCCCTCGATCAGCGATGCTCCATCGGGCGTCTCCTCCGCCGAAGGGCGTACCCAGTGTGAGTTGAACAGCGGAACGACGCTGTCTTCGTACTCCGCTTCCCATCGGCGTCCCTTGATGCCGAAGAGCAACTGCGTCGCTCCACCCGTGTGCACTGCTTGCCGACCTTGGCTCTTCACGAAGGCGGCGATGGGAAGACCGTAGGCGCCGGCGCCGACCAACGCCACGTCGAACGATTCTCTGCCGATCTGCTCGCAGGTCCGGGACAGGGCGTCGAACCAGCTCCCGAACCCTCCGCGCTCGCCCGCGATCGTTTGAGGCGGAACCAGCGTCCTCAGTTCGAAATCTGGCAGGACGTTCGGGTTCGCGAACAACTGAGCCCTGTGATGCGCGTACTGCGACCGGATGGACTTCGCGAAAGGATGCACGACAAGCACTGTCTTGCCCCGGAGCTGCGCGCTCCACGGCGGCTCGTACCACATGCTGAACAACGAATCCAGATCGATGAGACGAGCCTGGCCGCTGTACTCGTTGACCATGCGTTCCTCGCCCCGATTGAACCAGACGGCCATGACATCGACGTGCCGCAGGGCCTCGAGATACAGTCGGCAGAACTTGTCGAGCGAATCATCGTCTGCAGGGAAGAAGCCGGCGTTGATGGACATGACCCGCTTGAGAGACGCGGGATAGCTGTGTCTGAACCGGCGGCCTTCTCGCCATCTGACGTAGAAGGTGATGCACCCGAGCTCTGAAGAGCCGAGGCGGGTGATCATGCATGGCTCTCCTGCGGCCAGGGTCTCGGCGACGACGCGATTGCCCTCTGCGGTCCACTTGACCGGCATCCTGTAGTCGGACTCGTCAGGTACCGCGCCGAAGTAGAGTCGGGCCAACAGCGCGCTGGCGAGCGAAGGCAAGGACACGTCATTCCTCTACTGAGTTGGCTGAAGTTGCCCTGTCCTCGTTTACACCTGAGCTGCGAGCGGTAGCCGCCATCTCGGCGTCCTCCGCCCACATCTTCTCGCACTCCATACTGCAGCGGTAGCCCAGCGCCGTCGAGTCCCGCGTGTGAGGGTCATGGAGGCCCCCGGGTGCCATGCGTCGATCCAGGTGCGAACTCGCGTCGGGGTGTCGGGCTCTGCCGACCCGCTCTCGGCAGTAGGATTCGGGTGCGGTTCCGAATATCATGGAGGGCGCCGTGAGCGGGGCTGCACAGGCGTGACGAGTGGTCAGCGCTCTGTTCGCCGTCTGCTCCGACCGCCGACCGGGAGGCCCCCGTGAGCGTCCCCTTCCGCCGATATGCCCGTGCCGTGGCTCGCCGCCTGAGGTCGCGCTTCATTCTCTTCGGGACGCTGCGCCACACCGAGCCGGTGAATCTGGCATTCGGCATGGACCGCGGCACGCCCGTCGACCGCAATTATCTCGACCGCTTCCTTGCCGAACGTTCGACCGTGATCACCGGTCGGGCGATGGAGGTCGGCGGGAGCGACTACCTCGAGCGCTTCGGCCATGACCTCACGAGCATCGACGTTCTCCACGTCGCGGAGGGATCCGCCGGCGCCACCATCGTCGCCGATCTCACATCCTGCCCCCAGATTCCGGATGACTCCTTCGACTGCATCGTCCTGACACAGACGCTCCACTACGTGTTCGACATGCGTGCCGCCGTCGCGGAGATCTACCGGATCCTCGCGCCTGGAGGCACGGTCCTGTGCACGGTCCCGGGGCTGAGCCAGATCAGCCGCTACGACATGGACCTCTGGGGCGACCGCTGGAGGCTCACGTCGCTGTCCGCGCGCGAGCTGTTCACCACCGCGTTCCCCGAGGACCAAGTCAAGGTCGAGACATTCGGGAACGCGCTTGCCGGCCTGTGCTTCATCGAGGGCATCCCCGCAGAGCGTTTGAGCATCAAGGAACTCGCCGTCAACGACCCCGACTACCAGATCCTCGTGGCGGTCGAGGCGCGCAAGCCCTCCTGATGGACTGGACATCGATCCGATCCGGCGGGATGACGGCACTGCGCAGGCTCCGCGCCGCGCGAGGGGGCGCGGCCGTGCTTCTCACCTACCACCGCGTCATCGACATCGCCGTCGATCCGCAGCGGCTTGCCGTTCCGACCGCGCGCTTCGCGCAGCATGTCGCGGCGCTCGCCGCCCGCTACAAGCTCCTGACGACCGGAGATGTGTTCGGCCTGCTCGCGGAGGGTCGCAAGCTCCCTCGCAATGCGGTGGCGATCACCCTCGATGACGGCTACGCCGACGCGCTCATCAACGCGCTGCCGATCCTCGAGGCCCACGAAGCGCCCGCGACCGTCTTCGTCTGCAGCGGCCTCCTCGGCGGGACGCGGGAGTACTGGTGGGACGAGCTCGAACGCATCGTGCTGCTCGCCGACGAGCTGCCGGAACGGCTCGAGATCGAACTGCCCGGGGCGGAGTTTGGACGGGACACCTCCAGCGCCCGCACGATGAGTGACGAGGATGGCAGGCGTCTCGTTGGGTGGGACTTCACGCAACCCGTCACGAGCCCGCGCCAGCAGCTCTACCTGGACCTCGCGGCCTTGGTCGAGCCGCTCGCCCCGGCGGTGCGCGCGCAGGCGCTTGCCGACCTGCGCGCTCAAATCGGAGTACCGGCGGTCGTAAGACCGGAGAAACGGGCGCTCAATGTCGACGAACTCGCGGAACTCGAAGCAAGCGGCCTCATTGAGATCGGCGCCCACACGGTCAACCACGTACGCCTTGGGGGTCTCTCTGCAACCGTGCAGAGCGAGGAGATCCACGGCTCGAAGCATGCTCTTGAGGCGGCGTGCGGTCACTCGATCCGCTCATTCAGCTACCCCCACGGAACGGCGGGGTCCTACTCGGCGGAGACCGTGGACATTGTGCGAAATGCGGGGTTCCTCGGAGCATGCACGACGCGACTCGGGTCACGTCTGCCGTGGGGCGCGGTCTCGATCGGCACGGACCGCTTCGCGGCGCCGCGCACGGCCGCCGCGGACGTCTCGGCTGCGGAGCTCATCGCGCTTGTCGACAAGCGTCTCGGGATCTAGCCCTTCGGCGCCACAGCGGGCGTGCCGCAGGTCCACTCGTCGAGCGTCCGCTCCGACCGGGCCCACTGGTACTTCGAGACGGCATCGACGTCGCAGAAGCGGCACCAGGGCACCGGCCTGCACAGGAAGTCGAAGATCTCGTAGGGCGTGTGTCCCCCATCGATCGAGATAGAGTCCGCCTCGGTGGGCTCGAGCCCTTCGATGCCGAAGCGCTTCATGAGCAGGTCGCTGTATGCGACATAGGCGCACGGGTAGAGCCGGCCGTCGCGCAGGATCGGGCAGTTGTTGACACCGCCGCAACCCTGGAACGATCGCGTCGCGTCCTGCGAACCCGTCAGGTCGATGGGCAGCTTGAAGAACTCCCCGCGGGGATCGGTCCACTCAAGCTTGACGCCGTGCTTCTTGCAGAGCGCCTCGATCTCCGCCACCGGGAGACCGATGGGATACAGGTCGCAGACGAGCCAGATGTCGTTCTCGCGCATCGCCGTCCAGAATGCCTGCGGCGACTTGGTGACGAGAATGCCGTTGGACATGAGGTTGATGCGCGACTCTGGGAAGTAGCGCCGAGCTATGCCGAGGAAGTCGTTCACGCGCGGGTGCAGCAGCGGTTCCCCGCCGAGCAGGTAGATCTCGGTGATTCCCGAGAAGATGCCGGAGAGCCGCTTGAATTCCCCCTCGAACTGCTCGGGGTCGGCGAATGCCGGCTTGGCGATGTTGCTGAAGTGCGTGCAGCCCCTGCAGTTCAGGTTGCAGTGGTCTGTCAGGTGCACGACCAGCCGGTGCAGGTGCGGGTTCTGCCTGAGCACAGCACGCTTGAACTTGAGCATGATCGGATTCTCGCGCGAGACCATCCACGGAATGTAGTCACTGCCGACCGCGCGATCGTGAACCGACTCGACGGTGCGCTCCGGCAGGACCTTTCGAGCGAGGCGCTTCACCCACGCGGGCGTGACGCGAACGAGGTTCACTTGTGGCTGATCCCCTCCGGGGTCTTGACCCACTCTTCGGCCTCGCCCTTGCCGCGGGACCATGGGTACTTCTCGAATGAGTCGAAGTCGCAGTGAGCGCACCAAGGCACCGGGGTCATCAGGAAGTGGATCACTTCGTCACCGCTTGCGCCGCCAAAGACGCTGATCGAGTCCTCTTCGCCGGGCTCGATACCGTGGAGTCCGAACTTCTTGGCCGGGATGTCCGCGTACGCGATATGGGCGCACGGGTACAGGCGTCCGTGTCGGACGATGGCACAGTTGCTCAGGCCACGACAGCGGTCGAATGAGCGCGCGGGGTCGCAGCTCGCCGAGAGGTCCAACGGGATCTTGAAGAACTCCTCGGCGGGCTTCATCCACTCGACCGTTACACCGTGGAGGCAACCCGCTTCATCGATCTTCTCGCGAGGAAGGTTGATGGGGTAGCTGTCGCACAGCAGCGTGGTCTTCTCGGCGGCAAGTGTCTGCCACAAGGAGTCGGACATGCGCATGACGAGTATGCCGTTGGTCATCACGTACAGGCGCGTCGCGGGGAAGATACGGCGAGTCTCGCGCACGAAGTCTTCGAGCCTCGGGTGCAGCAGCGGCTCTCCACCGAGCAGGTAGATCTGGGTGATGCTCTCGAAGAGTTCGGCGAGCCGTTCGAGGTCTCGGACCGTCTCGGCCAGATCGGCGAAGGCGGGCTCGCTGATGCTGCTGTAGTGCTCGCAGCCACGGCAATTCAGGTTGCAGTGGTCGGTGACGTGGACGTCGAGGTGGTGAAGCGTCGGCCGCTTCTTGGTGAAGACACGGCGGACGAACCGCGCGAAGCGGCTCTCCGTGGAAACGACGCTCTGGACGTAGACTCGGCGCAGAAGAGTAGAACGGAGATGCTCGACCGTCGAATCGGGAAGCGCGCGCTTGGTCAGGTCGCGCAGTCGCTTCGGCACCCCTATCGCCATTCCGCCTTCAACGCCTTCTTCGCCTCGACGAACGCCCGGTTCACCCTAGCAGCTACATCTTCGCTAACCAAGCAACTGCCATGCTATGTCCGCGGCCGGTGGAGCGATCATCCCAGCAGGGCTCGATGCCCTTGGCGACGTCGACACGTCGGCGCGACGCGGGGCCCGGTCATGATCCGGCGTACGCCGATCGCTCATGCTGCTACGCTACCATAGCCATGAAGGTCACCGAGCAGTAGGGCGCCGAGGCCGTGCCGAGAGATACGAGCGACAATCCATTTGCGAATCCGCGCCATGTAGCGTACGTGAGCCTTCAGGCAGTCGCTGAGGGCCAAGACACTTGGGCCGCGGTGAACGAGATCGTGCAGGGCTTCCGGTCCCACGGCTGGACGGTGGACACCTACTTCCCCGACTACGGCGGGGACGAGAAGCCGCGCGCGCTCAGGCGCCTCGTCCAGATGTCGCGGCTTCAGCGGCGGCTCGCCCGTCGCCTCGGCGAATACGATGCGATATACGTTCGCGCTCACCCGGCGGCGTGGCCGATCTGCAAGCTCGCTCGGAGCCGGAACGTCCCGGTCGTCCAGGAGTGCAACGGCCCCTACGAGGACCTCTTCATCGCATGGCCTTCGACCCGTATCGCGCGTCCCCTGTTCGAGGGCCTGCAACGCTCGCAGTACCGAAGCGCATCCGCGATCATCTCGGTGGCTCAAGGACTTACCCAATGGCTGATCCTCGACACCGGCAACCACCGCGTCGTCACGAACGGGAATGGCGCGAACGTCGAGGCGTTCACCCCCGAGGCGCCGAGACGGGCGGGGCTGCCCGACGAGTTCGCCGTGTTCTTCGGGCAGTTCCCGGCGTGGCAGGGCATCTCGACCCTCCTCGCGGCGGTGCGCAAGCCGGAGTGGCCCCGCGAGCTGAAGCTCGTCTTCGTCGGCGATGGCGCGCTGCGCCCGGAGATCGAGAGCACGGCGGCCGAGATGCCCGATCGCGTGCAGTACCTGGGGAGCGTTCCCTACACGGAGGTGGCACAGGTCGTAGCGCACGCGGCCGTATCGTACGTGCCCATGCTGGCGCCCGAACGCGAGGCGAAGTTCTCTCCCCTCAAGCTGTACGAGTCGATGGCTTGCGGGGTCCCGGTGGTCGCTTCGGACACGATCGGCATCTCCGAGGTGGTCAACGAGACCGGCTGCGGCCTGTTGGTCAAGCCGGGCGATGCGGCAGGTATCGTCGCTGCCACGCGCCGGCTGATCGACGACCGGGGGCTGGCTGGAGACATGGGGCGTCGCGGAAGGGAGGCCGTGGTCGCCAGGTACTCGTGGGATGCGCGCGCGCGTCAGCGCGGAGACGTCATCGAGGCCGCGATCGAGCGGGACGCGGCCGAAAGGACCGCGGTGGTCCGGTGACCCGTTCCGCACTCTTCGTCACCACGGTTCCCATCACGCTGGAGGCGTTCCTCGCGCCTTTCGCGGAGCGCTTCCGCGCGGAGGGTTGGCGCGTCGACGCGCTCGCGAACGGGGCGACCGCGAACCCCCGTATCCAGCGGTCGTTCGACGAGATCCACGACGTCTCGTGGACCCGCAATCCACTCGACCCGGGCAACCTGTTCGGTACGGTCTCCAGGGTCCGTCGGATCGTGGCCGCGGGAGGCTACGACATCGTCCATGTCCACACGCCCATCGCGGCCTTCGTGACCCGTTACGCGCTTCGCCGCGCTCGCACGCGGACCGGCACGCGCGTCATCTACACCGCTCACGGCTTCCACTTCTACGAAGGCCAGGCGCCGCTCCCGCATGCGCTGTACCGCACGATGGAGCGGGTGGCCGCGCCGTGGACCGACTACCTCGTCACGATCAATCAGGAGGACCTGGAGGCCGCGCGCGGGCTTGGCGGCATCGACCCACGGCGTGTCCGCTACATTCCCGGGATCGGGGTCGACACGGACACCTTCGCTCCGGGGCAGGATGCGGAGGCGCGTTTGCCGCTGCGTAGTGCGCTCGGCGTCCCTCCTGACGCCTTTATGCTCACCATGGTGGCGGAGTTCGGCCCGGTGAAGCGGCACGCCCACCTGTTCGAGGCGCTCGCCCGCGTCCGCGACCCGCGGATCGTACTCGTCCTGGCGGGTGAAGGGCCGCTGGAGTCCGGGCTTCGCGAGAAGGCGGCCGCGATCGGCATCTCTGATCGCATACGGTGGGCCGGCTACCGGCGCGACGTCCCGGCGCTGCTTGCGGCAAGCGACGCTCTCGTGCTCGTGAGCGAGCGCGAGGGACTGGCCCGCTCGGTCCTCGAAGGCATGGCGGCGGGCCTTCCCATCATCGGCACCCAGACGCGCGGCATCGCCGACGCGGTCGGGCCCGACGCGGGCTGGATCGTGCCGAAGCAAGACGTGGCGGCTCTAGCAGCCGCGATCGATACCGCGGCGTCGAGCGCGGAGGAACTCGGCCGCCGGGGGGCCGCCGCGCGCGAGCGCGCGATCCGGGAGTTCTCGCTCCCGCGGATCATCGATGACTACGAGGAGCTATACCGTGAAGCGCTCTCATAGCGCCTACGACACCCTCAAGCGCGGCCTCGACGCCTTAGGGTCCGCCGTGCTGCTCGTCCTTCTGAGCCCGGTCATGCTCGTGACCGCGCTGCTGGTGCGCCTCCGTCTGGGATCGCCCGTGATCTTCAAGCAGCAGCGCCCGGGCAAGGACGGCAGGATCTTCACGATCTTCAAGTTCCGCACGATGAAGCATTCCCCGTCCGCGAAGGATGCGGTCTCCGCGGTCGGGACCGATGCCGACCGTCTCACTCCTTTCGGGCGGAGGCTTCGCTCTACATCGATCGACGAACTCCCCGAACTGGTGAACGTGCTGCGTGGAGACATGAGCATCGTGGGGCCACGCCCCCTGCTGACCGAGTACCTCACGCGGTACAATGCGACCCAGGCCAGACGTCACGAAGTGCGTCCGGGGATCACCGGCTGGGCGCAGGTGAACGGCCGGAACGCGGTCTCGTGGACTCAGCGGTTCGAGATGGACGTCTGGTACGTCGACCATCGCTCGCTGCTGCTCGATCTGAGGGTGCTCGCCATGACGGTCTGGACGGCCCTCGGCCGCAAGGGGATCTCGTCGGGGACTCACGCGACGATGGAACCCTTCGAGCCGGGCGGGAACTCAGGAAGAGACGAGGATCCCGAATGACCCGGGGCGCCGAATCTGGGATCGATCGCCGCCGGGATGGTGCGGCCTCGTGACGCTCCGGGACACTCTGGCCCGCTTCCGCGCGGCAGGCCGGCTGTGGGTCCTCGCGCTCCTGGCGATGGATGTCGCGGTGGTGTTCGTCGCAACGGTCATGGCCTACTACAGCCGCTTCGAGGGCATCATCCCAGCGTCCTTCGCGCGCTGGATCATGCCTCTTGTCGCGCTGGCTCTCATCGTCTACATCGTGCTGTTCTGGTCGTTCGGACTCTACCGGCTGGTCATGCGCTACGTCGGTCTGGATTCCCTGCTCAAACTGGTCGGCGCCTGCGCCATCGGTTTCGCCGTCCTCTTGGGAGTGGACTTCGCACTCCCCGTGGTCGACGACCTGCGCCCGGTTCCCATCGGGATACTGTTCATTCAGGCCGTCGTCGTCTTCTTGGGTGCCTCGGCCGCGCGGCTCACCGCCAGGGTCTTCTTCCACGTGAGGTCGACACGTTCGGGGGCCGGCCGGCGAGTGCTAATCGTAGGCGCCGGCAGCGCGGGTTCCCTGCTGCTGCGCGAGATCAGGAATCGTCCGGACCTCGACCTGACAGTCGCCGGGTTCCTTGACGACGACGCCGCTCTCACGGGTCGCACGGTCAACGGCGTCCGCGTCCTCGGGTCGACGTTGACCCTCCCGGAGGCCGTTGCGCGCCTCGGCATCGAAGAGGTGCTCGTGGCGATGCCCGGGTCACCCAAGGACGCCGTTCGGAGCATCCTGAACGCGGCGGCCGACGCCGGCGTTGAGACCAGGATCATGCCGGAACTCGTGATCGCGCGCGGCTCGGTCAACTTGCGGGACCTGCGCAGCGTGGACGTGGAAGACCTGCTGGGGCGCGAGCCCGCGCGCATCGACACGGAACAGATCCGGAGCACGATCTCGGGCAAGGTGGTGGCCGTTACCGGAGCGGCCGGCTCCATCGGCTCGGAGTTGTGCCGTCAGATCGTCGCGCTCGGACCGGAGCGGCTCGCCCTGATCGAGATCGACGAGACCAGACTCTACGAGCTCTTCCTCGAGTTGGAGGGCATGGCCCCCGGGCTCTCGGCGTCCTGCGTCTGCGACATCCGCGACGTCGAGCGGCTCGACGAGGTGATGGCCGAGCACCGGCCGAGCGTCGTCCTGCACGCGGCGGCGTACAAGCACGTGCCACTCATGGAGGCGGCGCCCGAAGAGGCCATCAAGACGAATGTGATCGGGACGCACAACGTCATCCAGGCTTGCGAACGCCACGGGGCGGAACGCTTCGTCCTCATCTCGACGGACAAGGCGGTCGCCCCAACCAGCGTCATGGGCCTGACGAAATCGTGGGCCGAGATGGTCATGCTCGCCGCGAGCCGACGCGGGAGGGTGCTCTCGGTGGCGGTGCGCTTCGGCAACGTTCTCGCCAGCCGTGGAAGCGTCGTGCCCATATTCGAGAATCAACTCCGGCATGGCGGACCGCTGACGGTCACGGATCCCGAGGTCACCCGCTACTTCATGACCATCCCGGAGGCGGCGCGCCTCGTATTGCAGGCGCAGGCGATCGGCAACACCGGCGACGTCTTCGTGCTGGAGATGGGAGAGCCGGTCAAGATCCTTGACCTGGCCCGCAAGATGATCGCCCTGTCGGGCGTACCGGCCGACATCGAATTCGTCGGACTGCGTCCGGGAGAGAAGCTCCACGAGTCGCTCATTCACGCGCACGAGACCCTCGAGCCCACCGGCCGGGAGAAGATCCTGCGCGTGCGCGCCGCGATCACCGACACAGGTCTGGGAGCCGACGTCGGCGAACTCGACGACCTGGCCGCGTGCGGTGACGCGAAGGCGCTCACCGATGTGATCGATCGTCTCGAACGACGTATCGCCGAGCGCGCACGGTAGGAGCAGTAGGGGGAGGGCGGCGGACGTGGACGACATCGACACTTCGGAGGCCACACAGCGAGCACGGCTCCAGTTCCCGTGGGCCCTTGTGGCCGCGGTCGCCATGTTCCTGGTGCTCGGCGGCCTCTACGTTGGTCGGGCGATCCCGCGGGGCGCGACCAATTTCGACTCGGCCAACTACGAGGCCATGACGAAGCAGTGGCTGCGAACCGGTGTGTACGGCTACTGGGCCCAGAGCGACCCGGGGGTGCCCGACGCCGTGGTGACACCCGGGTACCCGACCTTCCTGGCCCCGTTCTATTACTTCGCCCGAAGGACCGGGCCGGGTCCTGGCGGCCCTTACGCCGCCATATTCCTGACACAGCTGCTTATCGGCGCCGTACTGCTGTGCCTCGTATGGTTGTACGCACGAATGGTCGCGACACGCAGGGCTGCCAACATCGCTGTGTTGCTTCTCGCCCCTATGTGGTCGTTCTACAACAGCGTCGGCGTGGTGCTCACCAGTCTTCTGGCCACCACTCTCGTCATGGGGTACCTCGTCATCCTCGGCAGGGCCTTCGAACGCCGCAGCGCCTGGCTCGCGTTCGGCGCCGGCCTGATCCTCGCGGCGGGTCTGCTGACCAGACCCACGCTGGCGTTCGCGAGCCTCGTCCCGCTGGTGCTCGGCTTCTCGAGCGCCATCAGGCCGCAACGCCGCATGTCCCTGCTGGCGATCCTGGGGCTGGCGCTCCCCTTCATCCCGTGGGTGATACGAAACTGGATCAGCCTCGGCAGTCCGGTCCTGATCGAGCGGCGCACCGACCCCATTCTCGGCGGGATCGATCCCTACTTCCGAGGGCAGCCTGGTGCCGAGACCACAACACACGGGACGAGCCTCTACAACTATGGGCTCGCTAGCAAGCTCGACCCCACCCTCACGCCTCTGCAGTTCGCCTGGAGGATCGTCAGACTCGACTTCGCGCGATCGCCGATGGAGGTCCTGGGCTGGTTCACGGTCGGCAAGATACAGTACCTGGCCTTCGCCAACATGCCGGCTAGTGCGACCGAAGGCGCGGTCGACGGGATCCTCCTCAGCTCGACGAGCGCCCTCGGGTTCGCCGGAGCGGTCCTTTCGATCCGCTGGAGAGACTTGACACCCACCGCGGTGATGCTTGTCGTATGGCTGCTCCAGAACGCGTTCTTCGTGCCCGACCAGCGCTACTGGTTCGACATCCTGCCGTTCCTGGCGACGCTCGCCGGCGCGCTCATGGCTGCGGCATGGGGCAGGTCGCCGATCCGACGGCGCAATGCCGCGTGAGCGCCTCGACCGACCGGTAGCCTGATGGATCTCGTCACAGTCGAGAGACCGGCGTCCGCCGAACCACCAATCACACCCCGGTCTTCCGGTCCACGAACAGCGCCGCCCCGGCGGCGATGACGTTGAACCCCGCGCCGATGACCGCGGCAGCAAACAGCCCGAACGCCGGCTCGAACCACAGACCGCAGAGGAGCGCGCCCGCCGCGCTGCCGAACGCGCTGGCGGCCGACACCGACCCCGCTGCCTTCTGCCCGCCGACGAGCCTTCCTCCGGCAACGGTGGCAAGCGGGAAGGTCATGCCGAAGAGCGTGGCCGGGATCAGCATGACCACGAGAGCGACAAGCGAGCGCATCGCGAGCGAGACCAGTGAACTGCCGGCGAGCATGACGGTCACGTAGACGTAGGCGCGCCCCGCAACAGCCAAGGCGGGGATCGCCACGACCCCCAGTGCGGCGGCGGCAAGCTCCACCCACATCAGCGCCCGGGCGGGCGCCGCCATCAGGTCGCAGCGCCTCCCCATATACCAGCCCCCCAGAGCGAGGCCCCCCAGGAACGCCGACAGCATCACGGAGAACGCGACGGCCGTGGAGCCCAGGGACAGGCTCAATTGGCGAATCCAAACCACCTCGTAGACGAGGGACGCGGTTCCCGCGGAGAAGACGGCCGCCATGAGCAGGCGGAACGCCCCTCGTGGCGGTCCCGCTCCCTCGACGTCCGTTTGCATGCTCGTCGAAGCCTTCCGGCTCGCGTTCGAGGCCACCGCTACTCCCTGCTTCGGGCGATCGAATCGTTGACGAAGTTCCAGAAGACCCGGTACTCGAGCGTCGAGTGATCATCGGTGTTGAGTGGCACGTTGGGGTCGCTCACCGCGTCCTCAAGGGCGGCCGCGCGAGGATACGGCGTGATGGCCTGCGGCGCTATCAGGTCGTTCCCGTGCGCCAGGGAGACCATCATGGCATCGATCCGGGCCTTCACTTCAGCTTCCGGGCGTCCGCCTGTCCGGTTGTGCCCGATGAGCAGCAGCTCCGCGTTCGCCTGCTCGGGGAAGTTGACCGACCACACGTCCACACGCTCGAACACCCGCCGCATCGTCTTGTACATCATCGCCACGTCGGCCTCCCTGAGAATGTAGTTGGGCAGCCATTGGCAATAGACTCCCCCGTCGGTCAGCCTCGACTTCGCGGCCTGCATGAACTCCTCGGTGAACAGGGCCGCCACCCCCGAGCTCCACGGCCACGACGGCTCGGAGGTGACCGCATCGTACTTGGTCGGATGCGTGAGGATGTATGCGCGGGCGTCGTCGATCACGATGCTCCAGCGCGGGTCATCGGGCGCGACCCTGCCGATGAAGAAGCGCGAGGCCGGCACGACATCGGGATTGATCTCGACCGTGGTCACGTGGTCGAAGCCCAGCATGTTGTATGTCTGCGAGGTGTAGCCCGTCCCGAGGCCGACGACAAGCGCGGTCTTCGTGCTGTCGACGCTCATCGCGGGGACGAGCGAGAGCATGGTCGTGGTCACCCGGTCGTAGTTGCTGCTCGTCCCCTCGTCGAGCGCCCCGTTGTGCAGCGTTCGCACACCGTCCCCGCCCTCGACGACGGCCACGCGCGAGTAGATGCCCTCAGCCTGGAACAGGGTCCTGCGCGTCGACATCGTCCGGGCGAAGTCACCCGAGGTCTTGTAGTAGAAGGCCTGCCCGAGTCCCAGAGGCGAGCCCATCGGCGCCGGTATGAGAAGGAGAGCCCCCATCACGAGCACGGCCCCCAGTTCCCACGAGCGGAACAGCAGGGGGACCCTCGAGTCATGGGTGGCGAGGGCGGAGAACACGGTCGCGGCCCCGAACGAGACGACCGCCGCGACCACGAGGGACCCCTTGACCCCCACCGTCGGCAGGAAGGCGAAGGTCGCCAGAAGCGAGCCGGCGATCGCCCCCAGCGTGTTGACGGCGTAGAGCTTGCCCGACCACTGCCCAAGTTCCTCGTCGCGGTTCAGGGCGCGCATCAGCAGAGGGTAGGTCGTGCCCATCGCCGTGGTGGGCAGCGCCATGATCACGAACGACACACCGAACTGGAGCGCAAGGAGCAGACCGCCCGATCCGACCGACAGTGACTTCATGGCGTCGAAGTAGAAGCCGGGCAGGTACGTGAGCCCCAGAAACGCCACGACCGACAGGACGGCCACGGCGAGTTCCGCCCGCGAAGCCATGCGCATCGGAGTCCTGGTGTCGCGCGCCAGACGCACGCCGAGGATCGCCCCGAGACCCAGTCCGGTCATGTATGCGGCGAGCATGGTCCCGGACGCGTAGGCGGTGGAGCCCAGCATCGTGGAGAGTTCCCGCATCCAGGCAAGCTCGTACACGAGGGCGGCCACGCCCGAGACGGCGTACGCGGCCAGGAGAAGCTTCCCTTTCATGCAGGTCCTTTCGAGCGCCGAGATCCCCGATGGCATCGAGTCTGCAGCATCGAGAATGGTACCATCGCAGGAACCGCAGAAGTCCCGGAGGCCGGAGGGCGCTCAGGTGGTACTCTCGTCGCGACTCCCATGGTATTCGCTGCTCGCGGCAGTGGTCCTCGTCCCCATCGTCGTGGGCGTCATCCCGATCTTCGGCGTGCCGATCACCCTCAACGTCTTCGTCCAGGCGAAGCTCCTCATCCTGAGCCTGACGGTCGCCGTCGCCCTGGCCTCGTGGGCCATCCTGGATGTCCGCGGCGGCGTCCTGTACTCCGGGCGCGCACTCGTCCCGCTTGCCGCCTTCGTATTCGTCGCGGCCGTGTCGAATGCCACCGCTTTGGATCCCCGGCTGGCGTTCTTCGGAGACTTCGAACAAGGCGTGGGGCTGCTCGTGTTCCTTCTGTGCGCCCTGGCGAGCTACCTGACCACGCAGCTGGTCCGCGACGAGGAACGCCTCGCCACCTTCACATCCGCGGTCATCCTGACGGCGACAGCGGTCGCCGTCATAGGGCTTTCCCAGCAGCTTCTCGGTCTGGACCTCACCGGCCTCCTCCCCCCGGGCAGCCCGACGACCTATCAGATCAGGCGAGGCTTCGGGACCATCGGCAACGCCGACACGTACGCCGCCTATCTCGTGCTGCCGGCCATACTCGCGGCATCCAGGCTCGTACGCGGCGTAACGCGCGCCGAACGCCTCAGATGGGGTGCCTGCTTCCTCGTGATCCTCATGTCGTGCGTCGCCTCCCAGACCCGCGGGCCCCTCGTGGGGTTGATCGCGGGAGCAGTTGCCTACGTCCTGGGATCGCGGGTCGCCGCCCGGAAGGCGGAAGGCAGCCGCCGGGGGCGCAAGAAGAAGACGCAGGCGCCGTCGCGGTCGGTCATCTACGTCCTGATCGGCGCCGTCCTTGGTGGCGTGGTCACCGCAGCTGCTCTGGCGGGCTCTGGCGGCGACCTCTATGGCGCATGGCATGACTTCGTGGTCAGGTTCGGCAGCACCGAGTCGCTCCTGTCGCTGGGCGGAAGACTCCCCTTGTGGAGCAGCGCCGTGAAGGTCGCCGCCACTCATCCGCTGCTCGGCGTCGGGCCCGATTCCTTTCGACTGGGATGGTATCCGGTCCGCACGATCGCCGACCTTGCGAGTGGAGCCGGGCTGGTGATCACCGATCCTCACAGCGTCCCGTTGCTGCTCGCGGCGACCATGGGGCTCATCGGGCTCGCCGCAGCCCTCTACCTGGTGGGCGCGACCGCGCTCAGCGGCTATCGCTCCGCAATGGAGGCCGGCGGACGCGGTCATGCATCAGACTACGGCGCGTGGCTCTACGCAGCCGTCGCGCTGATCGTGACGTTGCTCACGAGCATATTGGCTTCGGTACTGCTGCTCATGCTGTTCCTGGCTTTCGGGGTCGTGTTGGCCCCCGCCCTTCAGCGTGTCGAAGCACCTCGATGGACTGCCGGCATGGCGCGGACGACGATCGTCGGCATCAGCGTGCTCAGCGCCGTGGCGCTCCTCGCGTTCGCGCTGCTCGGTTTCGCGGCGCAGGTCATTGCGGTCGGAGCTCGATCGGGAGACGCCGATCTCGCGCGTGCGCGCATCGCACGGGCGGCCGCTGTCGCCCCGTGGGATTCCCAGGTTCGCATGCGTAAGAACGAGACGATGGTACAGGCTGCGCTGGAACACGTCTTCACCGGTCAGTCCGACGGCCCCGCCACGGTCGCCGCAGCCGCCGGGACGCTGGCTCAGGCGGAACGCAGCGAGCCCCATGAGTACCTCCATCCCTATCGCATCGCCTTGCTCCTCATCGGTTCCGGCCAGAGACTCGGCCGAGACTACAGCAGGCTGGGGATTCGCGCCGGCCTGCGCGGACTGCGGATCTACCCTAACTCGATCGAACTGCGAACAGGCGTTGCGTCGGGCTACATGCAGCTCGATCAGCCGGCGAAGGCGGAGGCGCTTCTGCGCGACGTGTGGAGCGCGGATCCGAGGTACCTCCACTCGGGCATCACGTATGCCGAGTCACTCGCCGCCCAGAAGAAGAACAAGGCTGCGCGTGCGGCGCTGTCGCTGCTGCAGGACCGTTTCCCAGGGGACCCGGTCCTCGTCGAGGTGCAGCAGCGCATCTCGCCGAACTAGTGGAGCGTGGAGCCTTGAACGCGAAACCGCAGCACGGGGATGCATGGGAGAGGGCCGCGTGGATCCTGTTCGTAGGCTGCATCGCGATGACCCCCCTCGCGGTCTCCAAGTTCGCGTTCCTCGACCTGCCGATGACCTACGACGTCTTCGCGTTTCCTCAGACAGTCGTGTTCACCCTGGGCGTCGCCGTGGCGCTGGCGCTCTGGGGAGTCGCCGTTCTCGCCGGGCAGGCGCGGGTGTCTCTTTCTCGGCCGATGATCGCCTTCGGCCTCTTCCTGGGCTGGTCTGCCGTCGCCACAGTCGCCGGCTACGAACCGCTGCGGTCCCTGTTCGGTTCGTCCATGTCACCGCTGTCGCTCGTGGGGATCACCACGTATTCGATCCTCGTCTTCCTTGCGACGCAGATGATCGGCTCGGGGGCGCGCATGAAGGCACTCACATGGGTAGTGGTCGGCTCGGCGACGGCGGTGGGGCTCGTCGCGCTCGTCCAGCAGCTCTTCCAGGTGGATTTCTTCGGCATCCCCTCGATCGAGCCTTGGATGACGGACCATGGATTCTCAACGATCGGGAATCCGGACCACCTCGGCACATTCCTCGTACTGCCCGTCCTACTGAGTGTCTTCCTCGTCCTGTTCGAACAGGAAGCATACGAGCGCTTCGCCGCTGGAGCCTGCCTGGCGGTCCTTCTCTCCGCGCTCACGGGGACAACCACTCGGGGTGCATGGATAGCGGTTGTCGCAGGAGGGTTCCTCACGGTAGTCCTCCTGTTGAGATCCCGTGCCGTTTGGAAGCCGGGAGTTCGGACCGTGGTTGTCCTGGGTGTTTGTCTCGCTGCTGTCGCTCTCGCACTTGTCGCGACGGACTACCCCGATCTCATTTCGCGGCTCAAGCCCTCCCCGACCTCGGTGCGGACCGGGACGACGGCCGAGACTGTCAACGCGCTGTCGTCGGATCGGCTCGACATGTGGGAGACCACCCTGCGGATCGTCTCCCAGAGGCCACTCACCGGGACCGGACCGGCGGCATTCCAGATAGGCTGGTACCCGAACGCGATCGCGGCCAGCTCGGGCGGAGGTCAGGGCAACCTCGTCGACGACCCGCACTCCCTCGTCGCCTATGTCGTCGCGACGACGGGCGTGCCCGGTCTCATCGCCTACCTCATCGCGGCAGCCATCGCCTTGGTCGCCGGAGCGAGGCACGCGTTCGCCTTGGCGCGAGAGGGCGCCCTGTCAGGCAAGGCGGGATACTACGTGTCGTGGTTCGTCGGCGCTGTGGCCCTGCAGGTCGCGTTGCTGGTCGCCGCCGTCAGCACCCCTATCGTGATGTACGCCTTCCTGACCTTCGCCGTGCTGCTTCTCCCGTCCGCGCGCTCCGCGTCCGGCACCCCGGCCACCCGGTCGCTGACCGCCGCCGTCGCGGTGGTGCTCGCAGTCGCGCTTGCGGGCGCAGTGTACCCGTCGGTCGCCGCCGAAGTCGCGCTGGCTCGCGCACTCGAGGGCGGCTCTCTCAGTCCCGCGCGCGCCGCCGCGAACTCGGTTCCCTGGAACCTTGACGTTCAACAGGCGTACTTTCACCTGAGGGTCAACGAGGTGGACCGAGCGCTCGCCAGCGCGGCTCCGTCAGCGCGAAGCGAGGTGGATGCCTTGGCGCGCGAGCTCACGAGCGCGGCCATCCGGCAACCGCACGAGCTGTACTTCCCGTCGGTCAGCGCGCAGGTACTCAGGCAGGCGGCCGACACGCTTGGCGACCAGTCCTGCGCCCGGGCGGCCGTGCGCGCGGCAGACGATGCGCTGGCCATCATGCCAGCGCACATACCGACCCGCGTGAACAAGGCGTTGGCCCTGAGCGAACTCCGGCGCTACGCGGAGATGGCGCGCGCACTGGCCGGGTACTGGCAGTACGAACTGTCATCGCCGTATCCCGGGATCCTCTACGCGCAAGGCCTGGCCCTGTCTGGGAGGCCGCAGGCGGCTCGTGACGTCTTCGACCAACTCCTGACGCGCTTCCCGTCCTATCGTGCCGCTATCGAAGACGCACGAACGCGCACAGGGGAATCGCCGACCCAGCAGTGAGTCCGAAGCACGCGCTCCGCCCTCTTGAGCGAAGCGAAGGCGCCTACTGGTTCACCCGCACCTTGCCGTGGCACAGGCCGCAGAAGCTGCGTCCGGCCACGTAGGCCATCCGACCGTGGCATGCGTCACAGGCCCCCGCAACCGTTCTCTTGTGCTCGATCCTCCACGAGATCCCATGGCTCGCAGTCGGCAGGAACGCGTGGCACTTCGTGCACGGCATCCTGTCCGCGGTGTGGCATCGACCACAGGCGCGACCGCCGTTGAACCAGATATCCTCGACGCCCTTGCGCGCGTGGCCCCACCACCTCCACAGTGCGGAATGCGGCATCCGGACGCCACCATGACACGGGTCGCACGTCTTGGCCATGTTGTGGCATGCCCCGCAGTTCGGCGTGTCGATGAGCTGCCGGCCCTGCAGGCCCGCCGCTGTCGCACGTGTCGCGGCACTGGCAGCCTTCGTGTGGCACAGCGCGCACTCGGCGGACGCCTTCTTCCCGTCATGGCAACGCAGGCACGGCGTCATCCCGACGGTCAGGCTGGAGACCACCCCGGTCGCCGACGTGTGACAGTCGAGGCACCGCGCACCGGCGACGAGCGGCTGCTTATGCGCCACGCGCACTCCGCTCGTGACGTCGACGGTCGTCGACTGCTGGATCCGACTATGGCACCGGGAGCAGGCGGAACTCGCGACATCGCCATATTGGCTCGGCCCGGGGCGCTGATTCAGCCCGTTCAGGTAGTGCGAGAACCTCTCGGGGACCTCGATCGTGATGGAGCCGAGCCAGCCGGAGGACTCATGGCACGCCACACAGGTCACAGCGAGGTGGGGATCAGCCACCCCAGCCTTGACCGCCTTCGCGTGGGTGGTCGCCCTGTGACATGCGGCGCAGACCGCCGGAGAGGATGTGGTGAGCCCGACAGCGACTCCGAGCAGCACCAAGACCACGACTATCGTCGCAAGCCATGCGAGCCGGTAGCTTGCAGTCTCGGCCGCGGGAAGAGTCCGCTCTTCGTGTGGGGGAGCCACGTATCCCCCGCCGGCTTCCTCCGCCTCCAACGCGGCCAGGTAGTACTGGAGCGCCCGTATCTCGTCGAGTTCCCGCGCTTCGCGTCGTGCCGAACCGGGTCCGGCCACGACAGCCGCGATCGTCAATACGACGATCAGCACCGCGAGGACGACAACCGCGAGAAGCAGCAACGATTGAATGATGTTGGAGTAGGGGTTCTCGATGAGCGCGATCACCTGCTGCCACGCTCGGCTGAGGTCCAGTGTCCAGAGAGACGACGGCATCAGCGGCCGCCCGTCTTCGGCCGGGGGACGTTTCCGACCGAACCCCCGGGGTGCACGTGCCGAAGATGACACGTGTCACAGTCCGTCTGGGCATGGCAACGCAGGCAGAGTTGCGACCCCTTGAGCTGTACGAAACGGGAGTGGCCTCTCGCGAATGTCGCGGGATGCGGCATCTCGGTCTGATGACAGCCGAGGCAGAACGTCTTCTGATGACACATCGCGCACTTCGCATCCGCCCGGACGGCCACCGTGGGATGGCTGGAGATCCAATTCGCGGGGTGCGGGACCCCAGGACCGTGGCAGCGCGAGCACTTGTCCTCGGAATGGCACAGCGAGCACACGCTCATCTGGCCCATCCCGTGCGTCTGCCTCCAGGTCGGCCCATGCGTGAGCGCCCACTCCGGCCCGACGAAAGGCCTAAGCTCGCTCCGACCCACATGGCAGGCAGAGCACACGAGGGGGGCCTGAGTCTTCTTGTGGCACGCGACGCAATCGTTCATTGAGGAAACGCGCGGCCACCTCGTCGCCGGGCCGTGGCCCACCACTGAGTGGCAATCCACGCATCGGCGCCCTACCGAGCAGCTCGCGTGATTGACCCGCAGTCCCGCCGTCGCCGTCACACTCGTCATCACGTTGGCGTGGCACGAAAGGCACTGCCCATCCTTCACGAACGCGACGTCGGTCGAGGACGGATCCACGAGGCGCAACCGCATCCCGACGATCTCGTAGAAGGCGAACTTGGCTCGTGGCAGCAGGAGGCCGGTCTGCACGTGGCACTCGACACACGCCACGTGCCCGTGCGCGGTGCCTCTCGTGGCGGCCTCGAATGTCGGGCGTCCGAAGTGGCAGCCCTCGCAACCAGGCAGCACGGCGGTCGTGACGCCGAGTGCGGCGCACGCGACCAGGACCAATGCGACGAGTATGACGCCTGCTATTCCAACGGCGCGGGAACTCGGAGCCTCTCTTCCCACAGTCACCCTTCCCGCTTGCCGCCCATCCGTCGGTTCCAAGCCCCCGCGTGATTGTATCAAGCACGAAGTCACGAGCCAACGAAGGCCCAGCACCCCAAACACGAAGGGGGGCCGGTCCTTGCGGACCGGCCCCCCGAACCTGCAGCCAAGCTTACAGGTTGGCAGTACGACTAGAAGTCGCGTCCGAGACCAGCGGTCGCGGACCTGTGGCACTTGAGGCAGACACCGTCGAGGATCGACGAGCCAGCCTGGTCGCGGGTCACCGTACTGGTGGCAGTGTACTGGTTGTACGGGCCGACGGCGTAGGTCTGCGAGTCGGCGTCGGCGCCAGCGGTGAGCCAGACGGCGGCACGCTTGCCGGCGATCTTGTCCTGAGCGGCCGAGACGACATCGGTGTTGCCGTGCGGGAAGGCGAGCTTGTTACCGAGGTTGTCGTCGGTCAGGTCGTGGCACGAGTTGCAGTAGTCGACCGGCTTGTAGGCGATCTTGAGACCGGTCTTGCCCGACGGGAAGTCGGTCTGGTTGGCGTTCCAGCCGGTCAACCCTGCGTCGCTGGCCGTCGCGATGACGCGGTGGCCGGTGGCGGTGGTGACCCCGGAAGGTCCGGGCACGATGTCGAGAGCTGTGCCAGCGGTGACGATGCCGAGCGCGGAGTTCTCATGGCAGCGACCGCAGGTAGCGGCCGTACCGAGAACGCGTCCCGCACCATCCCACGTATCGAGCGCTGACAGGGGGACACCGTTGGCCGTCTGGAAGGCGACCAGCTTGACGTCGTCGGTCTCGAGCAGCTTGCTGGAAGGACCGGCGTAGGCCGAAGCACCGACGCCGTGCGGACCGGCGTGGCACGACTCGGCCCCACCGGAGCAGAAGCTGGAGTGCGGACCGGCGGACGCGTTGGCATTCCACGAGACCAGCACCGGGGCGACTGCGCCGCCGCCGTAGTAGGCGTTCGTGTGGCAGTAAGCGCAAGCAGAACCCCTGTTCAGCAGCTTGGTGCTGCCGCGGTGCACGGAGTGGCATACGGCACATTTGATGGTCGTGGTGGCGTAGCCATTGTGCGGACCGAAGGCCTCGAGGGCGGCGTCGACGTTCTGCGATGCCAAGGACGTGGCCTCGGCCCACGGGACGTACTGCTTGGTGGCGCTGTAACCAGCGTACTTCGCGAACGCCGGCGCGACGCCGAGCCCCAGCACCATGACGAACGCGAGGGCAAGGATGAGTAGCGTCTTCTTCATGCGGGTTTCTCCTCCATGGATTTTCGTTGTTGCAGATATCTCTTTCATGTTACTCACCTCCTGCCCGAGACTGATTCCCGGTCTCCCGGGGGTCATTCAAGCGTTAGCGACCATGCTCGAATCTTAGCCAACGTTATGGTAGCACCATGTAGGCACCTGTGGAAGGGACTTTCTCGGATTCCTGGCGCTAGGCCTCATCGACGGCCGGTTCACCGGCGCCGGTTCGGGCAGCAGCAGCCTCCCGCTCCCTGCGGCGCTTCCTCCGGCGATTCAAGAGAAGAGCGAGCAGGAGAAGCGGCAGGAGTGTCAGGCACGGCCACAGAGCGCGCAGCGGTCCCGCCAGGAGGCGATTCAGGCCCGAGAGGATGTCGGCCGCGCCTCCCGGACCCGTCCCCGGGATCCTGATGATCTCCGCCCGCCGATTGGACGTATCCGCGACCAGGAACCAGTCCTTGGACGCATCGTAGCTCAGGGATGTCGGGTAGATGAACTGCCCGTCCTTCTCTCCCCATGCGCCCCAGGAGTCTATGAAGCGACCGTCCTTGGGGTCGAAGGCGGAAATGGAGAAGCCGAAGCCGTCCAGGACCATGGGCCGGCCCTTCCCGTCGAGGGTCACGTCCACGGGCAGCTGGAGTCTGGCGGCAGCGGAGGACGTTGTCACGATGCTCCCCCCGCCTTGCAGCTTAACGGCGTTGGCCGGGTTCCCAGTCTTGACCATCCACTTGCGTCGGCCCGCGAAGTCCCAGGCACTCAATCGGTTGTTGTACGTGTCGGCGATGAATATCGTACTGGTGTTCGAGTCGATGGCGATGCCTCCGATGACATCGAACTGGCTATCGCCGGGTCCCCTTGTCCCGACGATGGTCTTGACGTTCCCGTCCTTGTCCAGCACGGCGAATCCCGAGGTCGACCCCACGACGACGCTGTCGTTGCTCACATCGACAGAGGTCAAGCCAGGTATCTTAGCGGAGGTGAGCTTCTTCGACCCGTCCATGATGGTGAGTCTCTCGTTCGCGATATCCGCGATATACATGATGCCGTCGGCGCCCACCGCCAACCGCGCGGGCAGGCGGAACGGTTCGCCTGTGTTCTGGCTCCCCTGGACGATGCGTCCCGTGAAGGTTCCGTCGCTCCGAAAGCCGGCGATCCGGGAGTATGTCGGATCGGTCACCCAGATAGTCCCGTCGGGACCTGTCGCGACATCGTTCGGGTTGACGAACAGCTGGTCGGCCCCCGGACCGATCCCGTATATGGACCGGACCCAGATGACGCCGCCGGTATCGGGGCTTCCCTCGAGTCCCCCGAGTCCCGCAGTGCCGGTCGGGACGAGCAACCGGTAGAGGAATGCGCCCACGCCGCAAAGGAGAAGCAACACCACGATCAGCGCGACGAGCAACATCGCACGCGTGCGTCGCGCCTCCCTGTCGCCACCGCCACGGTTCACAAGGTCCTGCAGCCGTCGCTCGGCTTCTTCTCTGGTGAGTGCCAGCGCCTCTGATTCGTGCGTCACGCCGTCATGCTCGTCCATCACTTGGCAGCTCCGATCCGCTTGAGTCCCGCGAGAGCGTCTGCGTTGTCGGGAATGAAGGTCAGGGCACGCCGGAAATCGCCAGCGGCCCCCTTGGTATTGCCCAGCCGCTCCCGGACGTTACCCCGCTGCACGAACACCGTGGCGGCGGTCTTGTTGCCGGCCAGGTACTCGTCGTATGCGGCGGCGGCACTTCTCCAGTCCTTCTTCTGCTCGAAGATGTCCGCCTTGAGAAGTAGAAGGTCCCAGTAGTTCTCGCCCAACGGCGAGGACGCCTCTGTCGGACTGCCGGTCTTGGCCATTTCAATCAACGCCGCCTTGCGCGTCGCCTTCATCGTCTTCAGCGCGGCGTCGGCCGCCTGGAGAGCCTGATCGAGGTTACCCTGCGCGGCATAGAGGTTCGCCTGCATGTAAACCATGTCCTGGGATATCTCCTGCTTATCAAGCGTCTTCTTGCCCTTGGCGATCCAGTCCTGGGCGTCTCGATACCGCCCTTGGCTGATGAGGGCGCTGATGTAGTCCACCCAGTCGGAGCGTTCCTTGCTGCCCCCTTCGATCTTGGCGGCTGCAGCGGTGAGTTTGTACTCAGCCATGGTCCTCGGGGCCCCGGTTCCCATGACGCCCCCGACGACCACATACGCCGCGGTTGCCACCGCCAGGACGACGATGATCAGGATCGTGGTGACCAGGGCCCGTGCTACGGGGTCAGGCGGCCTCCGCCGAACGGGAAGCGCAGCGGGCGGCGCGACCTCGGGGGCCTCCGAGCCTTCCGGCTCGGGCCCCTCAGCTCCAACGACCATATGCTCCTCCAAACAGGGGCTCGCCTGCTCTGTCGAGAGCAGACACTCGGTCAAACACCCTACGCATCAACGGTGCCGCGAGGCAGCCGCAAGGAATCTTCATACCGTCGAATGATAGCACCGGTGCCCTCCGCACACACCCACACCGCGAAGACGCTTCGCCGACCGGGAGTGCGGTGCTGAGGTGTCGCTACGGCCTTTCGGAAACGCATGCCGCGATTCCGGTAGGCGGTGAATGCAAAGAGCGCGCCAAAGCGGGATGCAGAGCTCCGAGTGATGGCCCTCTGCACGTCGGATCGAACAGCAGCACGTTGCCTCTGGCGAGAAGGATGGCGAGCAGGAGCCGGACGACGGCCGCCCCTAATCCAGGTCCTCCGGCAGCGCGATGTGCCCGGCTACCGCCGTCGCGGCCGCCACAGCCGGAGAGGCCAGGTACACCTCGCTGGTCGGATCGCCCATGCGCCCGACGAAGTTGCGGTTCGTGGTCGCCAGCGCTCGCTCCCCCGCCGCCAGGATGCCCATGTGCCCGCCCAGGCACGGCCCGCAGGTGGGAGTGGACACCGCTGCGCCCGCTTCCACGAAGATGTCGAACAGCCCCTCGCCCATGGCCTCGCGCCAGATCGTCTGCGTCGCCGGGATCACGATGAGCCGCAGGTCCGGGTTGACCTTGCGCCCCTTGAGCACGCTCGCGGCGATGCGCATGTCCTCGATGCGGCCGTTGGTACAGCTGCCGATGACGACCTGGTCGACCTTCACGTCGCGCGATTCCCGCACCAGCCGCGTGTTGCTGGGAAGATGCGGGAATGCGACCGTCGGCTCGATCGAGGACGCGTCGATCCGATACGTCGTCGCGTACCCGGCATCCGGGTCGGACTGATGGACCGTCCACTCGCGCTCGGCGCGGCCCTCGACGTAGTCGTGCGTCGTCTGGTCGAAGGCTATGATCCCGCTCTTGCCGCCGGCCTCGATCGCCATGTTGCACATGGTGAATCGGTCGTCCATGCCGAGGCGCGCGATCGTATCGCCCGTGAACTCCATCGCCTGATAGAGTGCGCCGTCCACCCCGATCATCCCGATGATGTGCAGGATCAGGTCCTTGCCCGAGACCCACGGTCCCAGTTCGCCTGTCACCTCGAACCTGATCGATGCGGGCACCTTGAACCAAGCCCGGCCCGTGGCCATGCCCACGGCGGCGTCGGTCGACCCGACGCCGGTGGCGAAAGCGCCGAGCGCTCCGTAGGTGCATGTGTGGCTGTCGGCGCCGATGATGAGGTCACCCGGAACGACGACTCCCTGCTCCGGCAGTAGCGCATGCTCCACTCCCATGCATCCGATCTCCCAGTAGTGCGAGATCTTCTGCTCGCGCGCGAAGTCGCGCATGATCTTGGCCTGCTCGGCCGACTTGATGTCCTTGTTCGGCGTGTAGTGATCAGGGACCAGCGCGACGCGCTCGGGGTTCCAGACAGAGCCGACGCCGATCGCGCGGAACTCGCGTATCGCGATGGGCGCGGTCACGTCGTTGGCAAGCACGAGATCCAGGTCGCACTCGATCAGCTGACCCGGAGACACCTCCGCCAGACCGGCGTGGCAGGCGAGGATCTTCTCGGTGATGGTCATGGGGCGGGGCATCGCGTCTACATCTCCTCGGATATGGATGGTCTCGCGCTCATCAGCAATCTGTTGAGCGCGTCGAGGTACGCCCTGGCGGACGCCACGATTATGTCGGTATGCGACGCGCGGCCGGTGAAGACCCGGCCGTCCTCGCTGCGCACGCGGATGGTCACCTCACCTTGGGCGTCGATGCCCTTGGTGACTGACTTCACCGAGAACTCGATCAGTTCGTTGGGTACGTCGACCATCCTGCAGATGGCCTTGTAGACGGCATCGACCGGACCGGTCCCGTGGGACGAGTCGATCAGGTGCGCTCCGGCGGCGTCCACGAGCTCGACCGTCGCGGCCGGTATGCCGGGCTCCCCGCACGTCACGTGCACCTGCTCGAGGTGGTAGAACTCCTCGTGCGTGCGTTCGCGGTCCGACATCAGGGCTTCCAGGTCCTCGTCGAAGACCTCCTTCTTGCGGTCGGCCAGCTCCAGGAAGGCCGCGTAGACGGTGTCGGATTCCGCGTCCGCCGGCTCGTAGCCCAGCTCCTGGAGGCGATGGCGCAGCGCATGCCTTCCCGAGCGCGCCGTGAGAACGATGCTGCTCCCGAGCACCCCGACGTCCACGGGATCGATGATCTCGTACGTGGAACGCTCCTTGAGCACGCCGTCCTGATGGATCCCCGACGAGTGCGCGAAGGCGTTCGCGCCCACGATAGCCTTGTTGGGCTGGACGTTGATCCCGGTGATCGAGGAGACCAGGCGCGAGGTGCGCATGATCTCGCGCGTGTTGATCCCGGTGTCCGCCCCGAAGTAGTCGCGGCGCTGACGCAGCGCCATCACGACCTCCTCCAGCGAGGTGTTCCCCGCGCGCTCGCCGATGCCGTTGAGGGTGCACTCGACCTGCCGCGCGCCGTGCATGACGCCCGCGAGAGCGTTGGCCGTGGCCATCCCGAGGTCGTTGTGGCAGTGCACGGAGATGGTGACGCCCGACGCGGAGTCCACGTGTTCGAACAGCCCGGCGATCAGCGCTCCCCACTCCTCGGGATAGACGTAGCCGGTCGTGTCCGGGATGTTGACAACGGTGGCCCCGGCCGAGATGACCTCGCCCACCATCCTGTAGAGGAACGCGGGCTCCGCGCGCCCGGCGTCCTCGGCGTAGAATTCGACGTCGTCCACGAAGGTCCGCGCGAGTTTGACCGCGGCCACGGCACGCTCGACCGCCTCGTCGCGCCCTATCCGCAACTTGTCGCGCAGGTGCGACTCCGACACGCCGATGCCCGTGTGGATCCTCGGCCGCTTGGCCGACTTCAGCGCCTCGGCGGCGGTCTGGATGTCTGACGGGATCGCGCGCGAGAGCCCGCAGACCACGCACGCGTCGCCGACCTCGGCGCCGATGCGCTGGACCGATTCGAAGTCACCCGGCGAGCTGGCGGGGAATCCCGCCTCGATGACATCCACGCCAAGGCGCACGAGCTGCCTGGCGATCTCGAGCTTCTCGGCCGTGTTCATGCTGGCCCCGGGCGACTGCTCCCCGTCGCGCAGGGTGGTATCGAATATGTAGACCTTGTCCGTGCTCATATCGCGACCTTTCGTCGCCTACAGTTCGACGGTCCACGCGTCCTTCGCGCCCGCGGCCTCCTTGATGGCGACCAGCAGATCGTCGCCGACGGCCGTGTCCACGTTGAGGCCCATGACCGCCTCGCCGCCCATCTTCGTGCGACCTACCTGCATGGAGGCGATGTTGGTGCCGCTCTCGCCCAGGATCGTGCCGATCTTGCCGATCATGCCGGGCACGTCCGCGTAGCGGAAGAACGTCATGTGCGCGCTGGGCGCCATATCGACGTCGTAGTCGAACAGGCTCACCAGCCTGGGCTCGTTGCGCTTGCCCACGAGCGCGCCGCCGATGAGGATGGGGTCCGAGCTCGCGTTGGCCGTGACCTCGATCAGGCTCACGTAGTCATGGCTCTCGCCGCGCTTGCTCTCGCTCACCTTGATGCCGCGCATCTCCGCGCGCAGCCCGGCGTTGACGTAGTTGATGCCCTCCGGCGTCACGACCTCGAGCATGCCCTTCAGCACCGCGGTCTTGAGGATGCGCGTGTCCAGCTCGGACAGCGCGCCGATGAAGGCCACGTCGAGCTCGTCGATGCCTCCGCGCGCTGTCTGCGCGAGCATCTTGCCCAGGTCCTCGGCCAGCGGCATCCACGGACGCAGGGCCTCCATGGCCTCTGCGGGCACCGGCGGGATGTTCACGGCGGTGGACACCGGCTCGTCGCGCAGCCCCGCCGCGACGAGCTCGGCGATCTGGTCGCCGGCGCGATCCTGCGCCTCCTCCGTGGACGCCCCGAGGTGGGGCGTGAGGATGACGTTGTCGATGTGGTGGAGCAGCGACTCGGTGCAGGGCTCGACCTCGAAGACATCGACCGCGGCCGAGGCCACCTTGCCCGACTTGAGAGCGGCCACCAGAGCGTCCTCCTGGTATATGCCGCCGCGGGCGGTGTTCACCAGGCGCACGCCGTCCTTCATCCTGGCGAACTGCTTGGCGCCGAACATCCCGATCGTCTCTTTGGTCTTGGGCAGGTGCACCGTGATGAAGTCGGCTTTGGGCAACAGCTCGTCGACCGTGGGGATCAGCTCCACCCCGAGGGACGCCGCACTCTCCTCCGTGATGTAGGGATCGTATCCGATGAGCTTCATGCCAAGCCCGCGCGCGCGCTCGGCGACCAGCGTGCCGATGCGCCCCAGGCCCACGATGCCCAACGTCTTGTCGTATACCTCGGCGCCCGTGAACTTGCTGCGCTCCCACTTGCCGGCCTTCATCGAGGCGTTCGCCTGCGGGATGCTGCGGGCGCTGGCGAGCACCAGCGCGATGGTGTGCTCGGCTGCCGACACGATGTTGGAGGTCGGGGCGTTGCACACGATGATCCCGCGCTCGGTCGCCGCGGCCACGTCGACGTTGTCGATGCCGACGCCCGCCCGGCCGATGATCTTGAGGGCGTCCGCCGCCTCGATGATCGGCCTGGTCGCCTTCGTGGCCGAACGCACGATCAGCGCGGCGTAGTCCGGGATGATGGAGACCAGCTCGTCCTCGGACAGCCCGGTCTTCACGTCGACGGTGAAGCCGTCGTCGCGCAGCCTCGCGATGCCGGTGTCCGATATCTTGTCGGCTATCAGTACCTTCATGCTGTGATCACTCCCCCATGAATACGGACTCGGCGGCCACGATGCCGGCGCCGCGCTCGAACGGATAGCCCAGTTCGGCGAGGGTCATCTCGAGCGCCGCCAGCGTGGTGATGATGTCGAACTCGCCGAAGTAACCGAGGTGGCCCACACGGAAGATCCGGCCCTCGTAGTCGTCCTGGCCGCCGGCGATGGTCACGCCGTACTTGGTCTTCATGATCTTGACCACCTGCTTGCCGTCGATGCCCTCAGGCACCCAGGCGGGCGTGACGGCGGAGCCGCGACCCTCGGGCGGCGCGAACAGCTTGAGGCCCAGGGCCTCGCATCCCCTGCGCGTGGCCTCGGCGAGCCTTGCATGACGGGCGATCACACCTTCGATGGTCTCCTCGCGCATCATCTTGATGGCCTCGACGAGGCCGAGGATGAGCGAGACCGGGGGCGTGAACGGCGTCGTGTCCTTCTCCAGGTTCTTGCGGTACTTCTTCCAGTCGAAGTAGTACTTGGGAAGCGTCGAGCGCTCGTATGCCTTCCATGCCTTGGCCGAGACGGACACCGCGGCGAGGCCCGGAGGCAGCATGAGCCCCTTCTGCGAGCCTGTCATGACCACGTCGAGGTGCCAGGCGTCGGTCTTGCACTCCACAGCGCCGATGCCGGTGATCGAGTCGACGATGAACACGCAGTCCTCGTATGCCGCGACTATCCCGCCGATGGCCTCGACGTCGTTGAGCACTCCGCTGGAGGTCTCGGACTGGACGACTACCACGCCGCGCGCGCCGGGATGCTCCTTGAGAGCCGCGGCGATGTCCCCCGGCTTCACGCACTCCGTCCACTGGTAGCTCAAGTCGACCACTTCAAGGCCGTAGGCCTTGCCGAGCTGGACCATGCGGTCGCCGAACTTCCCGTTGCGGGCCACGATGACCGTGTCGCCCGCGCTGAAGCAGTTGACGAACGCGGACTCCATCGCGCCGGTCCCCGAACATGCGAGGAGCAGCACGTCGTTCGTCGTCTGGAAGACGTATTTCAGTCCTTCGACGGACTCCCGCACCGCGGCGGAGAACTCCGGCGTGCGGTGGTGGATCATCGGCCTGGCCTGGGCCAGCAATACCTCGGACGGGACCGGAGTCGGCCCCGGAGTCATCAGGTACTTCTTCTGCATAGCTCTCCTGCACGCTCCTTCTTGATCGTCGTGTCACTCCGGCAAGCGCACGGCGCGATTGCCAATATGGGCGGCATCAGCTGCGCGCGAAGCGCGTCTGCTGGATGCCGCCGGACTGAAGTTGCCGGCTCGGCTTCGCCGAGTCGGTCAGCTTCAGTCCTTCTTCAGCCAAGCGAACATGCCGCGCAGCTCTCCGCCGACCTCTTCGAGCATGGACTCGGCGTGGATGCGGCGCATCGCCTTGAAGTGCGGCTGTCCCGCGCGGTTCTCCAGGATCCAATCGCGGGCGAACTCGCCGGACTGGATGTTCCAGAGCGCCTCGGCCATCGCCTGCTTCGTGTCATCGGTGACCACCTTGGGTCCGGTGACATAGTCGCCGTACTCGGCGGTGTTGCTGATCGACGCGCGCATCTTGGCCATGCCGCCCTCGTACATGAGATCCACGATCAGCTTGATCTCGTGGAAGCACTCGAAGTAGGCGATCTCTGGCTGGTAGCCGGCCTCGACCAGCGTGTCGAATGCGGCCTCCGCCATGTGGGTGAGGCCTCCGCACAGCACGACCTGCTCGCCGAACAGGTCGGTCTCGGTCTCCTCCTGGAAGGTCGTCTCGATGATCCCGGCGCGAGCGCCCCCGATCCCGGCCGACCATGCGAGCGCGATGTCCTTGGCCTTGCCCGTCGCGTCCTGGTGCACCGCGATCAGGTTGGGGACTCCCGATCCCTCCAGGAACACCCTGCGCACCATGTGTCCTGGGCCTTTCGGGGCGATCATGATGACGTCGACCCCCTCGGGGGCCACGATCTGGTCGAAGTGGATGTTGAACCCGTGCGCGAACGCCAGCGCCTTGCCGGCGGTCATGTTCTCGTGGATCTCGGCGTAATAGATGTGCGACTGGGTCTCGTCCGGAGTCAGCATCATGACGACGTCGGCCTCGGCGGACGCCTCGCGAGGCGTCATGACGCGGAGGCCGGCCTCCTTGACCTTGTCCCAGCTCTTCGAATCGGTCCTCAGCCCGACCCGCACGTCGCAACCCGAGTCGTGCAGGTTGAGAGCGTGTGCGTGCCCCTGCGAACCGAACCCTATGACAGCCACTTTGCGGCCCTTGAGCAGCGACAGGTCGCAGTCCTTCTCGTAGTAGACGTGTGCCATCTTCCTCAGATCTCCTCCCGGATGTGCCTGATGGTCATTTCATCCCCGCGACGAACCTTCAGCCTTGCGACGAACCCTCTCGCGACCCGCGCGAGAGCGCGATCTTGCCCGTGCGCGCCAGTTCCTTGATGCCGTACGCGCGAAGGAGGTCCTCCATCGCGGCGAGCTTCTCCGCCGCTCCGGTGGCCTCGATGGTCATCGAGTTCTTGCCGACGTCGACGACCTTTGCGCGGAAGACCGTGGCGACCTCGATGATCTCGTGCCGCCGGTCGGGCGGCGCGTTGACCTTGAAGAGCACGAGCTCCCGGTCGACCATCTCCCTGGGATCGAGGTCCTGGATCTTGATGACGTTGATCAGCTTGTGGAGCTGCTTGGTGATCTGCTCCAGCGGAACGTCCTCGGCGCTGACCACGATCGTCATGCGCGAGAGCGTCGGGTCCTCCGTCGGACCGACCGCCAGCGAGTCGATGTTGAAGCCGCGCCTGGCGAACAGCGAGGCGACTCGCGTGAGCACGCCCGGCTTGTTCTCCACCAGCACTGAGATGGTGTGCGTCATGGCTACTCCCACACCTCCTCGAACACCTCGTCGTCCAGCATGTCCGATACCGGCCCGCCCGGGATGCCGCCGAGCATCTCGTCTATCGACCCGCCCGGGGCGACCATGGGATACACGCACTCCTTGGGGGACACGAAGCAGTCGACGATGGCCGGCCCATCGTGGTCGAACGCCGCGATGAGCGCTTGGTCGACCTCGGCAGGCTTCATGACCCGCTGTCCGTGCCAGCCGTACGCCTCGGCCAGCTTCACCCAGTCGGGGGTCTTGCGAGAGAGCACCGACGAGGCGTACCGGTCGTGGTAGAACAGCTCCTGCCACTGCCTGACCATGCCGAGGTAGCCGTTGTTGAGAAGCACGACCTTCACCGGCAGCTTGTCGAGCGTGGCCGTCGCGAACTCCTGCACGTTCATCTGGAGCGATCCGTCGCCCGCGATGTCCACCACCATGTGATCCGGCCGCCCGAGCTGCGCGCCGATGGCCGCGGGCAGCCCGAAGCCCATCGTCCCCAGACCTCCGGAACTCACCCAGGTGCGCGGCTCGCGAATGTGGAGGAACTGGCAGGCCCACATCTGGTTCTGGCCCACCTCGGTCGTGAAGACCGTCGGGCGGTCCTTCGTCAACTCGCGCACGCGCTCGACCACGTACTGCGGCATGACCACGTCGTCCGAGGGGTGGTAGTGCAGCGGGTATCGCCCGCGCCAGTCGTCGATGACGCGCATCCAGGCGTCGGTCCGCGGCTCCGAGCCCATCTTGCGAAGTTCGGCCACGATCTCTGTGAGCACGCTCTTGGCGTCACCGACGATGGGGACGTCGACCGCCTTGTTCTTGCCGATCTCGGCGGGGTCGATGTCCGCGTGGATGACCTTCGCCTTGCTGGCGAAGGCGGCGAGCTTGCCGGTCACGCGGTCGTCGAAACGCACTCCGATGGCGATCAGCAGATCGGTCTCGGTGATCGTGTAGTTGGTGTACTTCGCCCCGTGCATGCCGGGCATCCCGACAAACAGGTGATGGTCCTCAGGGAACGCGCCCTTGCCCATCAACGTGGTGACGACGGGAAGCTGCATGAGCTCGGCGAGTTCCTTGAGCTCCTTCCATGCCCCCGAGGCGAGCACGCCCCCGCCGGCGTAGAGCAGCGGCTTGCGCGCCTTGGATATGAGATGGGCCGCCTGCTTGGTCTGTTTGATGTTGGCCTTGTACGTCGGCTTGTAGCCGGGCATGCTGACCGCGTCTGGCCACTTGTAGTTGAGCTCACCCTTGCTCACGTCGGCCGGCACATCGATCAGCACCGGACCCGGGCGGCCGGTCGTGGCGATGTGGAACGCCTCCGCGATCGTCTCGGGGATCTCGGCCGCGTGCTTCACGAGGAAGTTGTGCTTCGTGATCGGGATCGTGATGCCGGTGATGTCCGATTCCTGGAAGGCGTCGGTCCCGATGACCGGCGTGGCCACCTGCGCCGTGAACACGACCATCGGGACGGAATCCATGTAGGCGTTCGCGATGCCTGTCACCGTGTTGCAGGCCCCGGGACCGCTCGTCACGATCACGACGCCCGGTTTGCCGGTGACCCGGGCATAGCCGTCGGCCATGTGCACTGCGCCCTGCTCGTGCCTGGGCAGTATGTTGCGGATGTCCTTGGCGTCGTAGAGCGCGTCGAAGATGGGCAGCGCGACCCCGCCCGGATACCCGAACACCACCTCGACGCCCGAGTCCGTCAGCGCCTTCACAAGCGCGTGCCCGCCGGTCATCTTCATGCCTTCACCTCCCGCTCCGCCGTATGGCCCGATACACGCGTATCCGCGCGCACGCCCTTCTTCATGCCGCGCAGCTGGTTCATGCGAGGATCGCCCCCTTGTCCGCGCTGCTGACCTGCGCCGCGTAGCGGGCGAGGTAGCCGGTCGTCACGCGCGGCGCCGGGGAACTCCAGGCGTTTCGCCGCGCGGTGAGCACTTCGGCGGGCACGTCCAGCTCCAGCGTCCCGGCGTCGATGTCCAGGGCTATGGTGTCGCCCTCCGCGACCAGCGCGATCGGGCCCCCCTCGGCCGCCTCCGGGGAGACGTGGCCGATGCAGGGCCCCTTGGTGGCCCCGGAGAAGCGGCCGTCCGTGATGAGCGCCACGGAGTCCGCGAGTCCCAGGCCCGAGATCGCCGACGTCGGCGTCAGCATCTCGCGCATGCCGGGGCCGCCCTTGGGCCCTTCGTAACGGATGACCACCACGTCGCCGGATACGATGCGGCCTCCGAGGATCGCCTCAACGGCGTCCTCCTCGCTCCCGAAGACGCGCGCGGGACCGCTGTGCTGTCTCATGGCCGCGGAGACGGCGGACTGCTTGACGATCGCGCCGTCCGGCGCGAGGTTGCCGCGCAGAACTCGCAAGCCCCCCTCCGGGTAGTACGGCGCATCGATCGGATGTATGACGCCGGTGTCGCGATTGACGGCAGTCGCGACCGTTGAGCGCATCGGCAGTCCCCTGACTGTGAGCACGTCCAGATCAAGGAGATCCTTCTTGGCCAGCTCGGCCAGGATCGCCGGGATGCCGCCGGCGGCGTGGAGATCCTCCATGTGGTGTTCGCCGGCCGGCGAGATGCGCACCAGGTTCGGGGTGGCCGCGGACACCGCGCTCCAGTCATCCAGCGTGATGTCGGCGCCGGCCTCGTGCGCTATCGCGGTGAGGTGCAGCACCGTGTTGGAGGACCCGCCGAATGCCATGTCCAGCGTCATCGCGTTCCGGATCGCCGCGGGCGTCATGATCCGGCTCGGCGTGAGGTTCTCCTCCAGCAGGGCCATGATGTGGATGCCCGCCTTCTTGGCGAGTCGCAGACGCTGCGAGTAGACGGCCGGGATGGTGCCGTTTCCGGGAAGGGCCATGCCGATGGCCTCGGTCAGGCAGTTCATCGAATTGGCTGTGAACAGCCCCGCGCAGCTGCCGCAGGTGGGACACGCACAGTCCTCGAGCTCGGCCAGCTCGTCCTCGGTCATGTCTCCGGCACGGACCTTCCCCACTGCCGTGAACACCGTGTCCAGGTCCACGTCGCGGCCGCCGAACCGCCCGGCCAGCATCGGCCCGCCGGAGACGACGATAGCCGGGATGTCGAGACGCGCCGCGGCCATGAGCATGCCCGGCACGACCTTGTCGCAATTGGGGATGAGCACCATCGCGTCGAACGCGTGTGCCGACACGGCGAGTTCCACGGAATCGGCGATCACCTCGCGGCTGGCCAACGAGTAGCGCATGCCCGCGTGGTTCATGGCGATGCCGTCGCAGATGCCGATCGTGGAGAACTCTAGAGGCGTGCCGCCGGCGATGCGGATGCCGACCTTGACCGCTTCGGCGACGTTGCGCAGGTTCAGATGCCCCGGGATGACCTCGTTGGCCGAGTTGACGACGGCTATGATCGGACGCGCGATCTCCTCGTCGATGAGCCCGTCAGCCTTCAAGAGGCTGCGGTGGGGCGCCCTGGCGGGCCCCTGCTTCATGCGGTCGCTGCGCAGTTCCATCCCACACTCCTTCTCCGAGGTGTGGACAGGGCCGTCAACAGACCGCACGAGCGAGTGGTCGGTGCAGTGATGGGTGGACGCTTCTTCGACCGGGGACCCCGCGCGAAGTCTTCGCGCCGGGGGATCCAGGGAGAAAACGAAAACCGCGGTGAGCGCAGACTCCGTCCCCGGCCAGGGACGAGAGCTTTGATGTCTTCGCGCTCCCGCGGTACCACCCCGATTGACACGCCTTGCCGCCCGCCCGGACACACCGGTACGGAGCGGAGCGTGCCCACTCGTGCGGCTGGTAACGGTTGCCACACCGACCCGGCCTACTTGTTCCCGCCCTGCGCGGAGGTCTTCCACGCGTACGGGCGAGTCCGTTCTCCCGGGTGGCTCAGGGGCCAGGTTCGAAGCGTCCCGTGCCGGGTTCCCACCGTCCCCGACTCTCTGCAGACGAGATTGGCCTCTACTACTCCCCATCAACGCCAGATAGCTGTATTCGATTAGGTGGGGAGTATATACGAGGGTCAGGACGGGGGCAAATCGTCCTTGCCCCGGCGGGACCGAGTGCTCAGCGCACGCTGAAGTACCTGTACGGGCTCCAGACCCGGCGATGCCCCGGGTCGGCCTTATACGCGCGTACCCGGAACGCTCCGCGCAGGGTCACCGTACAGGCCACGCTGTATGCAGTGCGTCCGCTGGGAACCTTCGCACGGAAGGTGCGCCACGGTTCGTAGGCTCTTCCCACTCTCCGGTAGACGACCAGGTTCACGCGAGTCACTCCCGTGCGCGCCGGTGCCGACTTGCCTCTGAGATGGAACCTGCGACTTCTGTGCGGGGATGCCGTCGACAGATACGGCCTGCTCAGCGTCACCCTCGGCGTCGGGCTCGGGCGTGTGCCCGGCGTCGGGGTCGGGATCGGGTCGGGGGCCGGAACCGGCGTCGGGGTAGGAATCGGCTCTGTGGTCGGAACCGGCGTAGGGCCGGGCACCGGGTTCGGGTCGGGGGTCGGGAAGGGATCCACGTCGGGCGTCGGGTTCGGGTCGGGGGTCGGGAAGGGATCCGGGGTCGGGCTCGGCGTAGCCCCTGGACCCGGCGTCGGGCTCGGTGTCGCGCCGGGACCCGGAGTGGGGCTTGGTGTGGCCCCCGGGCCCGGGGTTGGGGCCGGCGTCGCGCCTGGACCCGGATCCGGAGTCGGGCCGGGCGAGGATCCCAGGTGGAGGATGGTCCCGTTCGTCCCGACCGCCCAGCCGGTCGGGGCGCTGTTCAGGCTCACGGCGCAGAGGTCTTCGTCCGTGGGGACCGTCTGCGATGTCCACGCGCCTCCGCCGTCGGTGGACTTCAGGATGACGCCGCCGGAGCCGACGAGCCAGCCTGTCGAGGCGTCGATGAAGTGGACGGACAGCAGGTCGTCGACGATGTCGAGGGTGTTCCGGCTCCAGGTCGCACCACCATCGGTCGTCCTCAGGAGGGTGCCTCCGAGTCCGACCGCCCAACCCCTCGATGCATCGACGAAGTCGATCGCGAGAAGGTCCTCGTCCGTGCCGGAGACTTCGGAGCGCCAGGTTCCCCCGCCATCGGCTGTCTTCAGGATGGTTCCGCCGCTCCCGGCCACCCATCCAGTGACGCCGTCCACGAAGTCGACGGAGAAGAACCACTCGTCCGTGCCGGATGACTTCGCGAGCCAGGCCGCCCCGCCGTTAGTGGTCTTGAGGATGGTGCCTGCGCCGCCGACCGCCCAACCCGTGGTGCCGTTGACGAACTTCACCGAGAGAAGATCCTCCTCGGTGCCGGACGTCAGGCCGAACCATTTGGCGCCGCCGTTCGTGGTCTTGAGGATGGTGCCTGCGGCGCCGACGGCCCAAGCCGTGTCAGGGGCGAGAGAATCGATGGAGGCGAGATCGTCCGCCGTGCCCGATGTCTGGGCGCCCCAGGTCTGGCCGCCGTTCGTCGTCTTGAGTATGGCCCCGCCCTCCCCGACCACCCAGCCGGTGGAGTCGTCCACCAGCCTGACTGAGTCCAGCCCTACCGGCAGCGGTGAGTTCTGCGACGCCCATACCTCGGGCGCCGGTGTGGGCGCGGCAGCGGCGGCTGCGCCGATGGACGTCGCGACCGCTATGGCCGCGAGCAGCACCGTCGCGCACGCCAGAGACGTCAACCGCGCCTTCGGTGACCTTCGGCTGGGACCGTGCAGCCATCGCAGGCTGGACTTGGCCGACATGCGGGCCTCTTTTCGCAGGATGTATCTTGCAGCAGCGGCGGGGACCGAGGTCCCCGAGCCTAGGCCCACCGTATCGGCGCGGCGTGGCCGCGCCTCAAGCCATCATCACTGCTTATCCGGCGAATGGCTATCCGTTATCCAGACGAACGGTAGCGAGAGGGCGAACGGACGACCCTACTTGAGCCGCCTCACGAGGAATTCGAACTCGTCACCGACCTTCTCCGCCCTCACAAGCTCCTGGCCGGTGGACTTCGCCCATGCCGTGAAGTCGGGGATCGAGGCGGGGTCTGTGGCCACCGCATGCACGACCGCGCCGAGCGGGACGCCGGCGATACTCTGGGAGATCTTGATGACGGGCATCGGGCAAGCCAGTCCTCGCAGGTCGAGTTCGAGATCTGGAATCAGGTCGCTCATACGGGCATCCCCTCCGGGACGAACGATCTTGGACGCGCGCAGCCCCATGCGGGGCGGAGCGCGGCTATATGAACAGGGTGATCTGAGACTGCTCGGCCTCGGACAGGAAGAAGGCGACCCCGACGCAGTCTCGGACGCCCTCGACGAACGCTTCCTTGGGGATCTCCATGACGTCCATCGACATCTGACACCCGTACATGCCGACGCCGAGGTCGACCGCCAGGTCGCGCAGCTTCGGCAGCGTGGCAACATTGTTCGCGCCCATCATCTTGCCGAACATCCACCGGCCGATCCCGCCGAATGAGAACTTCGACGGGTTCGCCTTCTCGATGCCTCCCCCGTACATGAGACCCAACATGCGGCCGAAGAGCGTCTTGCCGGTCTTCGCATCCGCGCGCCTTATGGCACGAAGCCCCCAGAACGTGAAGAACATCGTGACTTCCATGCCCATCGCCGCCGCGCCCGTGGCTATGCTGAATGCTCCGAACAGCTTGTCCAGGTCGCCGCTCATGACGATCATCGTCAGCTTCTTCTTGCGACCGTCGGCTGCCGCCGCCGTGGTCACCTGCTCGAGTGCCTTGTCGACCTCGTCGCTCATGGTTGGTTGCGACCTCCTCGCCGGATGGGCGCCGTTTGTCGAGATCCGTCTACGTGAGGTGTATTCCACGTAGCGATCGATCGTGCTCAGTATGAGGCCCCGGGTCGGCTCGAAGAAGGTCCGAATCCGCACTCGTCCGCAGGCGGCGGGATGTCCGACCACATCCCGGGTGAAGCCGTCGCTCAGTGGCGATCCTGCACACTCTCAGAGAAACGGAACGCGCACCGGCTTGGCGTCGGCGCGCGTCCCTGAGGCATCGCATAACGGCGGCTGAGACCGTTTTGCGGTTTCTGGATTCCCGCTTAGGCTCGGTAATAAACAGACGCATCAATCCGGTCGGTGGCAGATATTTCCAGCATAGGAGTGCCCTAGTCGTTGCGGTGGCGACGGATGTGGCGGCCCCTCAGGTGGCGGCTCTTGGCGTGGTGGCGCGTTGCCTTGTGACGTCCGTCCGCATCGCGGCTCTCGACATCGCCGTTGTCCGAGTCCTCCCCAGCGCGTGGCGGGTTGACGACACGCGGGCTCGCCGATGGGCGGCTCGTCGACGGCGGCTCGGCCGATGGGGAATTCGCAGCGGGGGGAGTCGATTTGGCGTAGCGGTGGCAGTCCGTGCACACCCCGCTCATCCCCGGAGCCGACACCACGCCGGGCCGCAGAACGGGAGCGCCGAACGCCACGCCCGCCGACATCGCAACGGCCAACGCGGCGATCCCCAAGACGATCTCGAGTCTTGTTCCGAGTTTCTCTCGCATCAGTCTGGTCCTTTCCTCACGCGGGCCACGGTGACATGCACCGCTGTTCATGTCGGGAGTATCGCAAGGCGGTGTGAGGAGGGAGTGGAAGTACGATGTGAACCCTCTTATGCGGATCAGGCCCGCTCGATCCCGAGTCGTGCGCCACGCACTCGTCGATCCCGCGGAAGGGACTCGGACCGCGTTCGAATCGGGCCCCACTGGAGATGAACCACGCATGGATCTCTCTCACGCACCCGGGGGTACCGCGGTTCTGGTCTACTCTCCGGCGCTGGCAGGCTACGACCTGGGCCCGGACCACCCCCTGAGGCCCGAGCGCTTCACCCTCGCGGTCACCCTCATGGAGGCCTACGGCCTCGTGCCCGCCGGGACCGCCGCGGGATCGACCGCGACGGACGGATCGCCCCTCGCCGTGGTGGCCCCCGCTCCCGCCTCGGATGACGAGATCGAGATGGTCCACTCGGCCGCCTACGTCGCGGCCGTGCGCAAGGCGGGCGAAGACCCCTCCTGCTCCTTCCCGCCGGCAGCGGGGCTCGGCACCCTCGACACCCCGGTCTTCCCCGGCATGCACGAGGCCGCCGAGCTGGTGGCCGGCGGGGCGATACTCGCCACCGACGAGGTCCTCTCAGGCCGACACAAACGAGCGTTCAACGTCGCCGGCGGCCTGCACCACGCGCACCGCGACCGGGCCGCCGGCTTCTGCGTCTACAACGACGTCGCCATCGGGATCGCGCACGCGCTCCGGCGGCTTCCCGACCTGCGCGTCCTGTACGTCGACATCGACGCTCACCACGGCGACGGCGTTCAGGAGGCCTTCTACGAAGAACCCAAGGTGCTCACGATCTCGATGCACGAGACCGGAGCCGCGCTCTTCCCCGGCACCGGGTTCCCCGACGAGCGGGGAGCCGGTCCCGGGCTCGGCTACGCGGCGAACATCCCACTTCCCGTCGGAGCGACCGACGCGTGCTACCGCATGGTCTTCCAGGATCTCGTCTGGCCGCTGGCCCGCTCCTTCCATCCCGATCTCGTGGTGGCGCAATGCGGGGCCGACGCCCTGCATCACGATCCGCTCACGTCGCTCGGCCTGACACTGCCCGGGTACGCCTGGCTGGTGGACCAGGTGGTCTCGCTGGCGGACGAACTCACTCAGGGGCGTCTGGTCGCGCACGGCGGCGGCGGTTATGCGTGGCAGCACGCGGTACCGCGAGCGTGGACTCGCGCTGCCGCCGCCTTGGCCGGCGTCGAGTTGCCTGAGCCGATCCCCGATTCCTGGCGCCGCGACGTACGCGCGACCACCGGAGTGGAACCGCCCGCGGGTCTTACCGAGGACCACTACGCGATCGACCCGGCCGAGAACCAGCGGTTGCTGGCCCAGACCCGGCGCTCGCTGGATCGGCTCGAGTGGGGCGAGTGAGGTCCCGGATCTACGCGGCCGCCTCCGCCACGATCGCCCTGATGGACTCCTCCACCGTGACCGCGACGTCCCCGATGCCGGCGTCCGGGTAGAACGACGCGAGCAGACTCGGAAGCATCATCGATATGAGAGTCTCGCCTTCCTGCGTGTACACCATGATCGGGCAGGGCAGCATCAGGCCGATCTTCACGTCACGCGACAGCACCTCGTGGGCGTAGCGGGCGTTGCACACCTCGACGATGGTGAGCGGCTCCCGCTCGAAACCCTTCTCGGCCAGCGTCGCCTGCACGTCGTGCACCGTCAGGACCCTGAATCCGTGCGCCGCCGTCGAGGCTACGACGGCCTCGACGGCGTCGTCCACGGACTTCGCTGTGCCTATCGTGTAGTCGAGTTCCATGAGTGTGACCTCCGCTTGGTGTATATCCGGACGTCCACGGGACGGCGGCGTCCAGCCCTACATGCCGGTTCACATCCTAGTCTCGTCGACCGAGGAATACCAGTGGGGGTATTTCCTGCGAGCCGGGCGGCGTGACGCGCCTCCCCGACCGGCTAGAGGCCCCCGCCCTCGATGATGATGCGA
Source organism: uncultured Coriobacteriia bacterium (assembly GCA_963695385.1). Lineage (GTDB taxonomy): Bacteria > Actinomycetota > Coriobacteriia > Anaerosomatales > PALSA-660 > JANYAK01. Next base: position 53,700 of record OY968780.1, on the reverse strand, counting down.
TGCCCGGAGCCATCCGGCCTGATCGCCGACACGCGTGTCGCCTCGCCCTGGTCGGCATTGCCCTCCACATAGATGAGCTCGGTGCCGTCCGAACTCCACCGCAACCACTGCCCGTCGTAACGGGGCGTGAGGGCCTTGCGCACGCCTCCGGCCGTCGGCACGGAGAACAGGCGCGAGTAACCGTCGTCGCCGGCCTCGGAATACACGAGCCAATCCCCATTCGGAGACAGCGTGAGATCGGAGAACGCGGCATTCGAGGTGGTAAGCGTCTTCGCCGCGACTATCCTGACGCCCGTGCCGTCATACCTCACGAAGCGCACCGACGACGAAGGCGAGCCGCCCGTTTGGGGAGTCCTTGTGGACGAGAAGTACACTCCCGCGGCGGCGGGACAGACCTCGATGGACGTGGCTGTGTCGCCGCCCGAGATCCGCCTCCCGTCCGACAACACGGCCACCAAGTCGGTGGGGACGCCGCCTGATGCAGGGACGGAGATGATCGTCTTGCCGTCGGGCATGACACGCCCCGCGGCGCCGTCCACGACCTTGGCCGCGCCTGAACCGCCCGCCGAGACCCTCCAGACCTCGTCGGCGCGATCGCCCTGCGACGCGCGTGTGTACACCACGAACGACGAGTCCGGCGCCCAGTCGAGTCTGGCGGGAAGAGCGGAGCCCACGCGGGTCACCTTCCCCGAGACGACATCGACGATGTCGAGACGCCTCAAGACCGAATCGACGACGGCAAGCTTCCGGCCGTCCGGGGACAGGGAGAACGCGCCCGATTGTGACGAGTAGACTCCCCGCGGCGTGGCTCCGTACTGGCCCGCGACCCAGACGGTCGCGCCCGCTCTGTATGCGATGATCGGAGCGCGGGTAGCCGGTGCCGCGGCCGCTACTGCCGGAGTCCCGGTGGCGGGCGTCGCCGGCGCACTGGAGACAGCGGACGGACTGGGCTCGCCGGAGTACGTCTGAGCGTCCGGAGTCGGCACGATGGTCGGGGCTGGCGCCTTGACCCGGGGGCGCTCGGTGATCGTCAGCGCCCACGAGAGAGCGATGAGAACGGCGAGCACCAGCACTCCGCCGATGAGTCCGACGACCAGACGTTTCCTGTGGGCCGCGTCCAGCCCGTTCCAGTAGCCGGGCCCCGGCGCAAGCCTCGCGGGCGATTCGAGCGGGGCTTCGGTCTCGGCGCTCGCCGGCTCGGCGGGTGCTTGGGGCGCGGCTGGCACCCGGCCGCGCTCGCGGTCGAGGACGTCCGGAACGCGGCGCGAGCGCTCTCTGCGTCCGTGCTCGTCGACCACCCGCTCACCTCCCCTGTCTTCACAGGGTCCTTCTCCCCGCTATAGACCCGCGATGATCGCGTCGGCGTAGGCCTGCGTTCCAACACAGCCATCCGTCGAGCCGGTGTTGGTGCGCTTGATGTCGTAGGTGACGGTCTTGCCCTCGGCGAGCACCGCGCGGACGGAGGCGAGTACGCGATCGGCGGCGTCGCGCTCCCCGAGATGACGAAGCATCAGGGCCGCGCTCAGTATCTCGGCTGTCGGGTTCGCCATGTCCTTGCCGGTGTATTTCGGCGCGGAGCCGTGTACGGGTTCGAACACGGCGCACTCGAGACCGATGTTGGCTCCGGGCGCCATGCCCAGGCCGCCGACCAGGCCGGCCGCCAGGTCGGACACGATGTCTCCGTAGAGGTTGGGCAGCACCATCACGTCGAAGTCCTCGGGGCGAAGCACAAGGCCCATGCATGTGGCGTCGACGATACGGTCCTCGAACTCGACACGGCCCTCGTACTCCTCCGCGATCTCGCGCGCCACTTTGAGGAACAGCCCGTCGGAGTACTTGAGGATGTTGGCCTTGTGCACGGCCGTGACCCGTCGCCGGTCGTTGGCCAGGGCGTACTCGAACGCCCAGCGCACGATCCGCGCGGACGCGGTGATGCTGATCGGCTTGAGCGAGATGCCCGAATCCGGCCTGATGACGCCCGCGCCGCTGGCCTCGACCCAGGCGATGAGCTCGGCCGTGTCGGCCGCTCCCTGCTCGAATTCGATGCCGGCGTAGAGATCCTCGGTGTTCTCCCGCACGATCACGATGTCCACGCCGTCGTAACGCGCCCCGGTGCCGGGTATGGAGAATGCAGGCCGCAGGTTCACGTACAGGTCCAGCGCCTTGCGCAGGGCGACGTTCACGCTGCGAAATCCCTTGCCGACCGGCGTCGTGATCGGGCCCTTGATCGCCACCTTGTTGGCTCGCACTGCCTCGATGACATGATCCGGCAAGGGGGTGCCGAACTCCTCCACCACGCCCTCGCCCGCGTCGACCACGTACCAGTCGATGTCGACGCCGGTCGCGTCGACGATGCGACGCATGGCGGAGGTGATCTCCGGGCCGATGCCGTCGCCGGGGATGAGGGTAACCGCGTGCTTGGCCATCTTCGGCGCTCCTAGTGTCTGAGGGTCGAGCGGTCGGAAACACGGTGCGTGCCCGAAGCGCGACGTTCGCGCCCATCTTCCAAGTGCGAGTCGTGATTGTACGGCAAGCGGCGCGGCGACGTTCCACCGACGCGATCGAGGCGGGCCGGGCGCTAGACCGAGTTGCGCCGTTGACAGAGGAGCCGAAGGCCGCGTCGCTACGGTGATGTGCTCATTCCGAGTTCAGTGCGAACGATCCTGCCACGATCTCGCCTCCCGGCTCGTACGTACCGATCACGACGCCAGTGGTGGAGACCTTGCTGTCGACGAGCTTCAGTGTGGTGGGGACGGTGCCGTCCGCGAACAGGCGCTTCCCCGAGCCGATGACGAGGGGGAAGACCCACAACCGGTACTGATCGACGAGGCCATGGCGCATGAGCGTCTGAATCAGATTCCCGCTGCCATGCACCTGCAGTTCCGGCCCGTCTTCCTGTTTGAGCGCCGCGACGCCTTCGGCGGCGTCACCCTCGATCAGGACCGAGTTGCTCCACTCCAGCGTTGGACTGCCGCGCGACGCGACGTACTTCGTGGCGTCGTTGAGTGGCTTGGCTCCGGCCTCCTCAGGGGCTTTGGGCCAATACGCGGCAAAGATGTCGTAGGTTCTGCGCCCGAGAACGAGGTCGAAGGGCCTGCCCATGAGGTCGCCCATGGCGAGGCCCATCATCTCGTCCCAGTAGTTCACCGACCAGCCTCCGAACGCGAAGCCACCGTCGTCGTCCTCTCCGGGCCCGCCCGGGGCCTGCATGACCCCGTCGAGGGTCATGAAGGTCGTCACGATCAGCTTCCTCATCGCCGTGTCCTCTCGATCGAGTCCCGGCGTGAGTCATCTCCATGGACGCGCCGCGCCTAACAGTCGAACCCCCGACTCACGTCCGCCGACGTGTTGCCGCCGCTACCGCTGCACTGATGCGCCCGCCAGACGCGTGTCACGAGAGAAGGACGCTCGGAATGTGGCGGCAAGAGGAACGGCAAACATCGCCAACACGACCACGTTGAAGACTGCGTTCTGCCAGAAGCCTGCGAGCAGCGAGTAGGCGGTGTCCGGGATGAACCACACCAGCACAGACGCGGCGATGAGCGACCAGGCGTCGCGATTGCCGGCACGGAACCGGAATGCGAGCACACACAGGATCGCGGCAGCCCAGCCGGCGAGCACTGCCCCCAACACCGCGGTCACGAAGCCGATGTAGGCCGCAGCGCCGCGGCCGAACGCACCGATGGCGTCGGGGTTTGAGAGATACAGTCCACCAAGAAGGCGACTGACGACTCCTGGGAAGAGTACCGGGGAGAGGCCGACGGCAAGAGCAGCGCCCGCGACCAAGACGAGCCACCACGTCCACAGGCGGAACCGACGGTCCATCCCCACTCCTATCGCCGCATCGAACGTGTCACGCATGAGCAGCGCTCACGCGCTCGGGATTATTCTACGCTTGCCGCGCGTGCTCGATGCGCTTGCCGGGCCTGTCCACGAATGCCCAACGGGCCTGCGAGCCGGCTATACAATGTGAACGTGACATCAATACATGCGAGTAAGTGAGGTGCCATGTCCCTGGACTTCGATTCGGTGATGCGCGAGCTGGAATCCCTCGGCACCGCGCACACCAAGAAGAGCTACCTGTCCAGGGGAGTCGAGGAGCCGCTCTTCGGCGTGGCGACGGGGGCGATGAAGCCACTCAAGAAGGAGATCGGCGTGGACCAGGCGCTCGCAGAAAGGCTGTGGGACACCGGCAACTACGACGCGATGTACTTCGCCGGAATGATCGCGGATGTCCGCGTGATGACCGAGGCGGGTTTCGATCGCTGGATAGATGGCGCCTATTCCGCGATGCTCTCCGACTTTGTGGTCGCTGCGACCCTTGCTGAGTCCGACTTGGCCCAGGGAGTGGCCAACCGGTGGATCCGTAGTGGCGAAGAGAACAGGGCATCGGCTGGCTGGGCATGTTACGAATGGCTGCTGGGGTGGCGACCGGACAGTTACTTCGAACCTGAGACCGTCCGAGGGTTGCTGGAACTCGCTGCCGCGACCATCCACGAGGCATCACCCCGCCTGAAGCGCGCCATTAGCAACTTCATCGTCGCCGTTGGCGTGTCGTATCAGCCGCTGCATGACGAGGCGCTGAAGGCAGCTGACGACATAGGGGTGGTGGAGGTAGTCTCGAACGGCACGGTCAAGCCTCTGGGCAGTGCTGCTGAACAGATTCGCAAAGCTGCCGAGAAGGGCAGGATCGGCTTCAAGCGCCGGGCGGTGCGCTGCTGAGGGCAGGACCGCACGTCAGGTCCAGACGTGTCCGCGATAGATGCACTCGGCGGTGTGCACGCACTGCACCCCGCCGCATTCTGTCCCCTGACCTCCAGCGTCATTGGAGAACCGTCAGTCGTCAAGCCTCCGGAGCACTACGCGAAGTGACACTCCGGCCCCGCCGGCTACCTCGACCACAACACCGCGGATTCCTCCGACGCTTTCCCATATCTCCTTCTCGTTCAGTGAGGAAGGCAGAATGACTGCGGCACCGGTCAACGGGAATCGGAGCAGAGTGCATACGCCGGACTGAAGTCTGGCGGCAACAGCAAGAGCGGGATTGACGCCGCGGTTCCACGCTTGTATCACCGCAACACCACCCGGACGCAGCAGGCGCGTGACCTCGCTGAAGAACATGTGCGGGTCCTGAATGTGGTGCATGAAGTTCATGGCACAGATCAGGTCGAATGATGCGTCGGCGAACGGTGCCGCAAGCGCGTCGCCACGAACGAGGGTGACGCGCTGGAGCAGGCCTTCTTCTCCAAGGTATTCGCGCGCCTCTTCAAGCATCGGCTCGCACACGTCTAGTCCGGTGAGGCGCCAATCAGGAGCGAGTCGTGCGAAGACCCCCAGGAAACGACCGGGGCCGGGCCCGATCTCCAGCATGTCGCCCTCGATGCGATCGGTCATCGCGAGCGCCCGCCGCGCGAACGGGCGGTAGTAATACCCGCCCAGGCGCGATGTCAGGCGAACGTAGCTGGCCACCTCGGCCGGAGACTCGAGAAGCGCTGCGACCGGCTTTCGATCCCGAAATCTGATCGGCATATGCTCGCCCCCCGCGAGTCGATGAGTAGTCAGGAAGCGAGTAGCTAGTTGCCGACGCCGATTGGGCTTGGATCGGCTGCCCGCCAGGGTGTGACGGATGGCGCGGGTTCCAAGACGAACACGCCGATCTTGGTAGTCCCATCAGACTTGTAGACTGGGATCACACGGGTCCTTCCCGCTTGCTCGGCTTGCTTGCGCAATGCCTCCTCCGGCGTCTTGGGCTGCGGGCCCTCGAGGTCGGTCCGCAACCTCAACGCCTTCACTCTGTTCCAGTCCGAAGACGCGCTCGTGCAGACACTGGCTGCCTGGCGAACCTCCCTCGGCAGCAGCGCCAGTGCCCGGGGATATGCGTTCCGCATAAGCCCGAATCCGCGCGAAGCCGACGTCTAGCGCCTGCATCCGCCCGCCCCCCATCTGGCATCGCCCACCGCCCGCTTAGCGAGACAGGCGATCCAGGGCGACGCTGTCGAGACGGCGGACGACGTCTAGCACGAACTGTCCCGACTCGCGAAGGCGGTCAGGCTGCAAGTGGCTTGTGGTGTCGCCCGGCTGATGGTACTGGGGATCCTGCAGCCTCTCCAACCATGCCGCCGGGACGCCGGCCTTCTCGTAAGGCTCGTGATCGCTCCAACCCGTCTGCCCGGGGTCCCTCAGGTACGAGAGCCCAACGTGCAGCCGCCGAGCCTCATCCAGCAGCAGGTCGGACATCGTCCGAGGACCGATCCGCATGGTCCGGACAACGAACTGCGAACCGTAGCCGACCACGTCGACGGAGATCATGCCGGCGATGCCCCTCAGCTCGTCGGCGGTCATGCGCGCGACGTGATACCGCGAACCGAAGTGGTGGTCCCTCGGGGTACTCTCGCTGAACTCCTCGGCGCCGAAGAACGCGAACTCGACTGTAGCGACCGCGGGCTCCTTGGCCAGTATCCTCGCCATCTCGAGGAGGATGCCGCACCCCGCCGCGTCATCGTTCGCGCCCGGTGTCGATGTCTTCGTGTCGGTGTGGGCTGAGACCACGATCGCCCGGCGGTCGCGCCCCTTCGACCGGGCGATGACGTTGCGGCTCGTGCGACCGTTGGGAAGCGTGAACGGCTCGACCTCGACCTCGTAGCCCATTGCGCGCAACTTGGCGATGACGTAGTCGGCCGCCGCGTGTTCCTCATCCCCGCCTTCGGGACGCCGGCCGAACCGCTCGATCGCCCGCGAGTGCGCGAGGACGCGGGTGACATCGAGGTCCTGGACGACCCTCGGCTCCTGTTGCCGCACCTCCAGCGCTCCCGGAACCGAGTCCGAGGAGACGGCGTCCGAAGGCACGGCAGAGTTCGACGCGAAATATGACGCCGGGCCCAACCGTGGCACCGACAGCTTCGGCACATCCGCGGCGCTTTGCGAGCAGCCAGCGGCCGCCGCGATTGTGATCCCGAGCGCGATCATCGCTACCGCGCGCACGTTGGCGCGGGGAGCGGCCGGGATCGTCACCGTCGTATGGTGACGGGCCAGCCGCGCACCACCTTGCTCAGGGCAGTCACGTTGGAGTTGTACATCCTCACGCAGCCGTGGCTCGCCGCCGTGCCGATGCTCCACGGCGCGTTGGTGCCATGGATGTAGTAGCCGTTGCCCCGGCCTACGATCCTCCACACGCGCTTGGTGACGTGCCGTCCGTGGACGTGAACGGTGATGCGCACTCTCGCCCTGACCTTGCGCATCAGCGGCATCCGCAGGACCCCCCACACGCCGCCCCTCCTCATCCGCTGAACCCGCCCCATGTACCAGCTGCCGACCGGGGTGGGCGAGCCCGGCATGCCGATGGCGACGGGATAGCGCGCGGCGACGCGATAGCCGCTGACCTGATAGAGGTACAGGTCGGACTTGTCTACGAGCACGAAGTGCGACCCGCCTGGAACGGCGCCTAGGTTGTAGACGACCCTGTGTATGGTTCCGGAGTACCCGGAGGAGTTGCCCGCGGCCACCCCGATGGTGGACTTCCCGTACGGCAGCGGAACGCTCACCGAGAACGTCGCACCCGAGGAGTCGGGTGTCACGGCCACGGTGACGGTCTGGCTGGGCGTCGTGATGCGGACTTCGACGGTGCGCGAGTCGACCCGACCGGACACGGAAACCACGCTTCGGACGAGCGCTCGAGGCAGCGGCAACGAGACGGCCGGCGGCGACGGTTCAGGCGCCGGCGGCACGTCGTCCGCCGCTGCCAACGCGGGAACAGCGCACAGCAGCGCCGTGAGCGAGATCGCGGCGGCGGTCAGGCAGGATCGTCTACGTGCGCTCATCAGTACGTCCACACCGATATCTGCTTCACTCGGCTGCTCTTGACATAGAATTCGGTCCTCGGACGCCCGCCGAGGTAGTACTTGGTGTATATCGGCCCTGTGCTCTTCTTGAGCGATTTCCCGTACGCCTTCCTCAACGCAGACTCCGTGCTGCCCACGTGGATCCCCTTGAGGGTCTTGTAGCTGGACGAGTAGACCACGAAGCTCCAGACCTTGCGCTTGCTGTTACTGTGCATCTCGATCGCGTACCTGCCGCCGGTCTTCCTCCCGAAATACCAGACCCAGTAGACCTGCCCCGGATAGTCGGAGTCCCTGATCTTCTTCTTGACGGGTCCGATGCGCTTGGCCGCGGTTGAGTCGTTCATCCCGAGCCTGGCAGTGCCGATGCCCCTGTTCACGTATATCGTGGTGCGCGCGGCGAACGCGCCCGTGATCGGCCACACGAGAAGGGCCGCCAGAAGGGTCGCGACCAGCGCCAGGGTTGTCTTGCTCTTTCGCACTTGGGTCTCCTTGTTTGCGAGCCGGTCTCTGCTCCGATGGCCCGCGATCCGCACCGACCGGGACGACCATCGCGTGACACTGTAACATTCCCACATCGACGCGAGACGCAGCCGCGACAGGACGCCATGGAGGAACAGCTGAGACAAGGGGACGAACGGCGCACCGAGGTGTCGGCAGGCTTCTTCGCCCCCGAGCGCACCGAGGGCGTCTACCTGTCGTTCGGCGGAAGAGTGACCTGGCCGCGCCTGCTTCTTCGGGCGGTGGTCTTCGTCGCCGCGCTGCTGCTCGTGGACGCCGCGGTGGGCACGAGCCTGCCGCCACCCGCGGTCTACGGGCGCGACTACCGCCTGCCGCGCAACCTGCCCACCGCGTCGCTGCCCGCGTACGCATCCGCGATCGATGCAGCCGGGCAATCGAGTGCGGCGGGGCCCGTGGTGCTGTTCCTGGGCGCCTCTCCGACCTGGGGCCACAGGATCGCAGAGTCGCGCGATACCTTCCCCTACGCGTTCCGTTCGGCCGCCGCGTCTTCCGGCGTGCAGCTGCGTTCGTTCAATCTCGCCTGCAACGGCCAGTTCACGGGTGATGAGTACGTGATCGCGCGGCGCCTGGCCGACGACGCGGACGTGGTGTTCGTGGAACTCACGTATCACACCTTCAATCCGAAGGCGCGCTCGGGCAGGGTCATCCGATACGCGGAATTGCCGAGGCTGCTGGGGGTGCAGCTTGCGCCGCGGGACTCCCGGCTGCTCGGGCTCGAGTCACGGAACGCGCCGGGTCCCTTGTCGGCGGCCGAGGCATCGCTCGGCAGAAGGTGGCTTCTGTGGCGCGAGAGAGACGCGCTCGACCGGAGGTTGGTCGGCGGACGGCCGCGTGACTCCCTGGCGACGGCCGTCGAGCGCACGCTCGGCACGAAGAAACGCTCCGGAGCCGAGTCCGCGATCGAGACGGCGGACGCGGTCGACGACGGGTTCGCCGCCTTCGATGCGCTGGATCCGGCGCGGCAGATGACCGTGATCGCGCGCTACGCCGAGAGTTCGTCCTTCGAGATCAGTCGCGGCGACCCGGAAGTCGTGCTGCTCGGCCGGCTGGCGGGGATGCTTGCAGCGAAGGGCAAGAAGGCGGTCTTCTACATGACGCCGCTGAACCGGCGGCTCCTTGAAGAGTACGAGTTGATCGACGCCAAGCAGTACGCCCGCAACGTGCGCGTCCTGCGCGACGCCGTCGAAACGAGCGGCTTCGATCTGCTCGACTACAACGTCGGCCCGGATGTGGTGCCGGCGCGAGACTTCGCCGACATCAGCCACACGACGGACGCCGGCGGACGCATGGTCGGCGCTCTCCTGTTCCGCGACACCGCAGGGTACTTGGGGGAGCAGGCGCGGTGATATTCGGCGAGTGGATCTACGCCCTCTTCCTCGCGGCCGCGGCGGCCGTGTTCCGATTCATGCCCCCGCGGGCGCGGCCGTGGTGGATCGCCGCGTGTGGGCTCGCCTTCTACGCGTACTACTCGCCCGCCTTCGTGTGGCTTCTCGCCGGGGAGATCCTGATCGTCATGGTGCTGTCGCGAGGCGTTCGGCGCGGCCTCTGGGCGTACGCCGCGGCGTTGGCGGTCGCCTTGGGCGTGCTCGTCGTATACAAGTACGGTGGGCTTCTCGGCCACACGCTCCAGGGGGCGGCCGCGACGCTGCACGCGGGCAGTCTTCCCAGCTTCCCCCAGCTGTACCTTCCGCTAGCGATCTCGTTCTTCACGTTCGAGTTCGTGCACTACATCGTCGACGCGCGGAAGGGGACCCTACCCGCGCATCGGCCCGCCGACTTCCTCGCGTTCGTGCTGTTCTTCCCCACCATGGTGGCCGGGCCCATCAAGCGCTTCCAGGACTTCCAGCCTCAGGTCGCCCTCGCACGGGCGGGAGCCCAGGACGTCAACGACGGCGTCACGCGAATCATCGTGGGGTTCGCCAAGAAGATGGTGGTGGCCGACACCATGGTCCCGCTCACGTCTCCCCTGCTGACGGACGCGGCCATGCGAGGCGCGAGCGGCGGCGGCATCCTCGTCGCGCTGCTCGCATTCGCGGTCAAGATCTACATGGACTTCTCGGGATACTCCGACATCGCCATCGGGTCGGCCCGGCTGTTCGGGATCCACGTGCCCGAGAACTTCGCGTGGCCGTACTTCAGGCGCAACATCGCCCAGTTCTGGCGACATTGGCACATGTCGCTGACGTCCTGGATCACCGACTACGTGTACAAGCCCCTCGGCGGAAACCGGCGCGGCCTCGCACTCACGGCGGTCAACGTCGTGGTCGCGATGGCCGTCTCGGGCATATGGCACGGCGCCCAGTGGCACTTCCTGGTCTGGGGACTGTTCCACGGAGCGCTGCTTGCGGGCTTTCGGCTGTGGGAAGGGCTGGTCAAGACGCCGGTGCTCGAGCGCGTCCCCGCCCTTGGCGCGGGTGTCGGAGGCCGGGTCCTGACCGCTGCCGGCTCGATGGCCGGCGGCCTGCTCACCTTCGCCGCGGTCACCGTTGGCTGGGGACTGTTCGTCATGCCCGTCGGCCGTTTCGTGACAATGCTTGGGAGGCTGATGTGACAGACAGAGGGAGCCCGCCGACCGGAGGCGGCCGAATCAGGAGACTGCTCTTCTCCCTCGCCGCGGACGTCGCCGTGGGCGTTATGCTGGCTGCTCTGGTGGTGGCTATCGTGCTGTTCTCGGGCGTCGTCTCGCAGTTCGCGTACGTGGACTTCTGACCCCCGCATCCCTATCGTCCCGCACCCACGGGCATAGAGACGTCCTCCATCGCCTTCGCGAGTTCGGCGCCCCACAGCCGCGCTCTCTCCATCTCTCCTCCGCGGAGCGGCCCGTACGTTCCGGTGACGATGAAGCGGGCCGGCTTCGCGATCTGACGGTATCCGGCTTCGCCCAGCCTGTCCGAGATCCCTCGGACCGCGCCTCCCGGCGACCACCACAGGCGTGTCTCGAACGCGGCGAACCGGCCGCGCCCCTCGGGCAGCGAATCGAGCCACGTGCGCATCGAAGGCTGCGTGAGGTCCGGCGCCGACGATGCCCTGCCCGGATGCACTCGGATCCCCTCCAGCATCTCCTCGGACGGGAGGCGGAAACCGAGCACGGGAGAGCCCACCACGATCAGGTCGACGTCCGCCATTTCCGCGGGAAGCGCCTCGGCGGTCGATGCCGCTCTCGCTCCCGGTCCGATGCCCTCCGCGATCGCTTTCCCGATCACGGCGGTGTTACCCCAGAGGGACTCGTACACTACGACGGCTTCCATGGTCTCCGCCCTTCTCATATGAATTCCCTCGTACGGGTACCCACCGCCAGGGAATCGGTGACCGAACCGGAGGGAAGAACGGCCCAGCGGACCCGCCCCGCGCGGCTGGTCCCCCGGCGGCGTGGACGGCGGTCTTTAGCGGTTCTGCTCGAGCCGGTCGCGGTAGAGACCAGCGTCCGCGGACCCGAAGCAGCAGAAGATGACGGAAGCAGGCAGGTCGTGAGCCGCGAGCCACTCCGACACCGCGGTGACAGCCACGTCGCAGGCCTCGTCCTTCGGATAGCGGTACACGCCGGTCGAGATGCATGGGAACGCGACGGTCCGCAATCCGGCCTCGGCCGCAAGCCGGAGCGACTCCAGGTAGCACGAGCGCAGAAGATCGCGCTCGCCCGAACGGCCGCCGGCATACACCGGCCCCACGGCGTGGATGACATGCTTGGCGGGCAGGCGGTACCCGGCGGTCATGCGGGCTTCTCCGGTGGGGCATCCCCCGAGCCTGGCGCACTCGGCCAGCAGTCCCGGCCCCGCTGCGCGATGGATCGCGCCGTCCACGCCTCCGCCGCCCAGGAGCGTGCTGTTCGCCGCGTTCACGATCGCATCGACCGCGAGACGTGTGATGTCTCCCTCGACGACGGACATGCGGGAGGTTGGATCTGCTGCCATGGCGTCGCCTCTCTGCATCGCACCTGCCATCGATGAGATGGCCACGGAAGCTCCCGCGCTCGCTAGAGTGCGAATCCCCCGTGCTTCCTGAAGTGCGCCACCAGCCCGCCGTCGGCGAGCAACTGCGCCATCACGGGCGGCAGGGGCGGGAACGGGATATCGATCCCCTTGGTGACGTCGCGGAGAAGCCCGGCCGTCAGGTCCAGCTCGAGCAGGTCGCCGTCGTCGATGAGATCGGTGTCGCATTCCACGACCGGCAGGCCTGTGTTGATCGCGTTGCGGTAGAAGATCCTCGCGAAACTCTTGGCGAGCACCGCGCAGGTGTTGGAATGGATCAGCACGAGAGGCGCCTGCTCGCGACTCGATCCCATGCCGAAGTTGGAGCCGGCCACCAGGAAGCCGCCCTCCGGCTTCACCTTCGAGTGGTAGTCCGGGTCGAGTTCCTCCATGGCGTGCACCGCCATGGCCTCCATGTCGCCGGACTTGAACTTGTACTTGCCCGAGATGATGTAGTCGGTGTTCACATCGTCACCGAACTTGAAGGCCTTGGCCTGGATGCTCATGCTGCTTCCGCTCTCCCTTGCCGGACTCCGGTCCCTACAGGTACTTCCGAGGATCCGCGATCGCGCCCTCGATCACCGATGCCGCGACAGTGGCCGGGCTTCCCAGGTAGACGAACGCGTTGGAATTGCCCATGCGGCCCTTGAAGTTGCGGTTCGCCGTGGAGATCACGTTCTCGCCGTCCGACGGCACGCCGTTGTGCGTTCCCACGCACGGGCCGCAGCCGGGCGTGACGACCGCGGCTCCCGCCTCGACAAGCGTCGAGATGAAGCCTGCGGCGATCGCGTCGAGGTAGACCTGCCTGGACGCGGGCGCCACGATGAAGCGCACACCCGGATCCACCTTGCGGCCCTTCAGGATCGCCGCCGCCACTTCGAGGTCCTCGAGCCGGCCGTTGGTGCACGTGCCGAGGAACCCCTGCGCGATCGGCGTGCCCTCGACGTCCGAGATGGGGGACGCGCTGTCCACCGAGTGCGGGCGCGCGACCTGAGGCGTCAGGTCCGACAGGTCCAGCGTGTGATGCGCCGAGTAGACGGCGTCGGCGTCTGGATCGACCGGCGCCGGCTTGCGTGTGCCGCGACCCTCGTACCAGGTCAGCGTCTTGTCGTCGGCCCTCATCAGGCCGGCCTTCGCGCCGACCTCGATCGCCATGTTGGAGATGGTCATGCGAGACGAGACCGACATCGCCTCTATGACGGGCCCGTCGAACTCGAGCGCCATGTAGGTGGCGCCGTCCGCCCCGATCATTCCCGCGATGTGCAGGATGACGTCCTTGGACAGCACGCCCTTTGGCAGCACACCGTTGAGGGTGAACCGCATCGTCTCGGGGACTCTGAACCACAGCTTGCCCGCCGCCATCGCGGCCGCGCCATCGGTGGAGCCGACCCCGGTCGAGAACACGTTGAGCGCCCCGTACGTGCAGGTATGCGAGTCGCAGCCGACCATGAGATCGCCGGGAACGACGTGCCCCTGCTCCGGGATCAGCTGGTGGCACACTCCGCAACCCACGTCGTAGACCTTGGCCCCCGTCCGGCGTCCGAAGTCGCGCATTATCGTGTGCAGCGCCGACACGCCCTCAAGGGGCGACGGCGCCGAATGGTCGATCACGAGGGCCACCTTCGCGGGGTCGAAGACCCTGTCGACGCCCATCCCCTCGAGCGCCTTGATGGCGAGCGGCGAGGTGCCGTCCTGGCCCATCACGAAGTCGACCTCCGCGACCACGATGTCGCCAGCCCGCGCGTCCGTGCCCGAATGTGCCGAGAGGATCTTCTCAGCGATGGTCTTGCCGGGAATCTCGATCACCCTTTCTCATCCTCGCCCAAAGAGAACGGCCGCCGCTTCAGCGACGGCCGCGATCACTCGGCGACCAGCACGTCTGCGCGGTCTAGTGCGCGCTCTTGGCCTGCTCGGCCTTGTAGTCCTTATAGATGTACACGAGTTCCTTGTCGAACAGGGAGCGCTTGAGCTCGATGGCCATCGTGCGCACGCGCGGCAGAAGCTCGGTGGCCTCTTCGTTCGTGAGTTCCATACCGTATTCGCCGAACTTGAGAAGGAGCGACTTTGAACCCGAGTGCTTGCCTATCACGATCTGACGCGCGAGCCCTACCTCTTCGGGGGTGAAGACCTCGTAGGTCTTGGGGTTCTTGATCACGCCGTCGGCGTGGATCCCCGACTCGTGCGCGAACATGTTCGTCCCGATGATCGACTTCCAGACCGGGATCGTGCGGCCCGCGGCCTGCGCGACGTACTCCCCCAGCTCGCGGAAGCGCTTCGTGTCGAACTTTATGTCGAGGTCCTCGATGTACTTGAGGGCCATGACGACCTCCTCGAGCGCCGCGTTGCCCGCGCGCTCGCCGAGACCGCCGACGGTGGTGTTGACCCAGGTGGCGCCTGCGTGGATGCCCGCTATGGCGTTGGCCACGGCCATGCCGAAATCGTTGTGGGTGTGCATCTCGATCTCGAGCCCGGTCTCCTCGATCAGGTGGCTGATCACGGTGAAGGTGCGGAACGGTTCCATGAGGCCGATCGTGTCGCAGAACCGCAGACGGTCCGCGCCCGCGTCCTTGGCGGCCTTCGCGTACTCGCACAGGAACACCAGGGAGGTCCGAGACGCATCCTCCGCGTTGACCGAGATGTAGATGTCGGGGTTCTTCTCCTTCGCGTACGTCACGCACTCCGCGATGGTCTTGAGCACCCATTCCCGGGACTTCTTGAGCTTGGTTTCGATGTGGATGTCCGAGGTCGCCAACGAGATGGCGATCGCCTGCACGCCACAGTCCAGGGAGATCTGGATGTCCGCGGTGTTGGCGCGGTTCCACCCGAGCACCGAGGCCTTGAGACCGAGATGCGCCATCTCCTCGATGACGTCGCGCTCGTCCCCGCCCATCGCCGGTATGCCCGCTTCGATCTGGCACACGCCGATCTCGTCGAGCAGCCTGGCGATGCGGATCTTCTCCTTGTTGGCGAAGACCACGCCCGCGGTCTGCTCGCCGTCGCGCAGCGTGGTGTCGTCTATGCAGATCTCCCCGTGACCGAGCTTCGAGGGGATCGGCATGTCATAGATCGGTGTGTTGTCCACGTGCTATCAGACCTCCTAGCGTGACGACCAGGGCTCCCGCAATCTGGAACGCGTCCGGTTCGTGACGCCGTTCTCAAGGTATCGCGAAGTGCACAGTGTAGCGTGAGAATGTTGCGAGCGGAAGAACGGGGCTCGCGAGCGTTCGTGCGCCATTGGACCCCGCGCCATGGCATCACGGCACGGCGTCGTCGTCGCGCCTCAGAGAGCCGTAAGCCGAAACACGACGGGACTGCCAGGGTCGGGACAGCAGACTCGGGCCGTTCCCGGCGTGTCCTCCCACGGCAGCGATCCGCCGAACCTGAGCGGAGTGAGGAACGGGACGAGCGCCGCCCACGCCCACATGCACATGCCCTCCGGGACGCCGGGCGAGTCGACCACCCACGAGCGTCCCACCTCGATCCCGAAGCTGCACTCTCCGCTCTCGAGGATGCGCTCCACCTCGATGCAGACCGGCGCGCCGCGGTCGGAGTCGTGTCGTGCGGGTGCCGGCTGGTCCGAAGACATGAACGTCTACCCCTCGCCGCGATCGCGCCTCGACGGCCCTCGTCGCGCCAGATCCACGACTCGGCCGGCTCCGTACTTGAGTCCGGTCAGACTGCCCGCCATGACCCCGATCCCGGCGATCCACAGCCAGGACAGGTCGTAGCGGAAGCCCAGAGTGGCGACGACGACGCCGAGCACAAGACCGACCCCGTTGGCGAACCAGTAGACCGAACCGGCTCGTGAACGGGAAGCCACACCGAACGCGTACCCGGCCCAGGCGGACAGGCCGAGTCCGGCGGCACCTCCCAGTACGTCGTAGACGACCTCCACCCGCGCACCCCCGTAAGGCTCGAGCACGAGCCGCGCTCGCGCATCACGGAGTGTATCAGGAGCCTCTCGCCTCTGGCTCTACGCTGGTCAGCTCAGACCGTGTTTGCGCGCGTGAGCGCGCCCCCCCACGATCAGTCGATCGAAGCGCACGCGCTTCCGGGCCTCGACAGCGTCGCTCACGCGCGTGCGACCCTTGCGACTCGACATGCCGCCACGATCTTCTCCGCCCTCGCCGAACGGCCAATGAGGCTTGCCGATCATCACTGCCACCTCCGCCTGAGCGCACTTGCTGTCACGACGAACACGCAGGTTATACCCGCGCACGGCGACTTCTTCAGCGCGGATGCGAACGCCAGGGTTCATTCTCCACGAAGGCCGCCACGACGCTGGTCAAACGCCCGTCCGGGTCCAACACGGGCGCCGTGTTGACCGACAGACGGCGCCGCCAGCCGGTCGGCCACTCGGCTATGACGGTCGCTCCGCTCAGCGGCTCGGAACGAAGGAGCGCCCGGAAGCCGGGGATGGGCTCGCTCGACGAGTGCCCGTGGACGCTGACGCGCAGGGTCCAGGTCGGGAGATGCCCCTCATGATCGTCGTCCTGCTCCAGATCGAGGAGTTCCCGGGCGGTCTGGTTGGAGAAGGTCAACCCGCCGACGTCGTCGATCATCACGATCCCCGCCGGCATCGTCTGCACGATGCGCCGCGTCATCTCCCCGGCCTGCAGGGCTTCCACCCGGCTGGCATGGGCGTCGTTCAGTTGCTGACGAGCGTAGAGCGAGTAGATGGCGAACAGGACGAACGGCGCCCACAGAAGCTCGAACTCCGCCTCGACGGCGTGAAGGGCTTGAAAGGCTCCGAAGCGGCCGAACACGTCGGAGAAGGTGACCTCCGCGTAGACGGCGCAGGCAGCCACCGAGAATACCTTCGCCCCGGCGCTGTAGGCGCTGCCCGGCTGAGAGGGAATCGTAACGAGGGTTGCGATGGTCGCGAGAAACGCCGCGAAGGCAACCAGGTCCAGCACCAGGGCCAGCTCTCTCACGAACCCGCTCCCATGTCCTCGTTGACCTTCCGACGCGTTACCAGAGCGGAAGACAGCAGGCCGACGCCTGCGATCACGTAACAGAGGTGCTGCAGAACATGGAAGATGTCGGGTTGGGCGGAGGTCTCCATCATGGAGAAGATGTAGGAGAGGACCACTGAGCCGTAGGCGACACCCAAGCCACGCCTCGCCTTGACGAACCGGACCCTGTACCCGATCGACGCGATCGCCGGCGCCAGCAGGAGTGTCAGCGCGAGGATGAACCACGCCGATGGTGTGACCCCACTCGCCTCCAAATCGGACCCCTTTGCGACATCCTATCGCGGTCATCTTGCCGGTGGTTCCATCGTATACCAGCGGACGGCGGAGGCACCATACGCCGTCCTCGGCGCGAGCGCCCTTCCGCCGGCCGGACCGGCACCTGTCCTCACCGTTGAGACGAGCGGGCCGGAAGGCGGGAGCCGACGCCTACTTGGGGGGCGCGAAGATGGGATTGGGGAAGTTCAGGCGGGGGTTGAACGATCTCGGAACCGGCGCATACGGGTTGTCCAGGTCCGTGGGCGATGCGAAGGCGGTGCCGTCGGCGAACCGTGCGAGGATCGTTCTGATCCCGGGCGCCTTGGCCTCGCCGACCGCGATGGCGATGCGGCGCGCTTCCCGCTCGGCAGCCGGAGAGTCGCGAGGGATGTCCGTCATCACTACGACGGTCTGCTTGGCCTTGTCGAACCGGATCGTCTTGATGGCCTTGTACCAGGATTCGTCAACGGGATCGCCGCTCTTGGGCCCATAGGCCGCGTCGATCCAGGCCATGATGCCGTCCGGCGACGAAGCCGGCGCCGGTGGTTTCGGCCCGAACCTCACGAGGTTCGAGAACGACACGCGCTCACGTCCGCCAGCCACCCGATAGACTTCGACGAAGTACGGACCATCTGGGTACATGGTACCGGCCAGCAGGAACGCGGCGTCTCCGACGACGTCGCTCTCGAGGTCGCCGCCGTCGACCGCCACAGAGACCACCGGGGTGCGGAAGTAGTCAACGACCTCGACCGACTTCATCGACTTGCCCCAAGGCGCGCCTGCCGCGGCTTCCTTGATGGCCGCGGTCACCTTCACCGCGGTGTCGGTCATCTGCTTCCGAGTGAGACCGGGGGCCTTGTGGACGGACCCGTCCTGCGCGCCGGGCGGTAGGGCTCCGGGCGAACCGCAAGAGACTGACGCGAGAGCGAGTGACAGGACGAACGCCAACGCGACGAACCGGCGCATCTTGCCTTCCCTTCAGTGAGATATCGGCATGCGGCGCAACCGTGACTGTGGAGTCCCGTCACACGGACATTCTACCGGCAGGAAAAGTCCTCCAGCCAAACGTCCGCCCCCCACCTGGTCCGGAGTGCTAGGATTCCCGAAGCCGTCAGTCCCGACGGTGAGAGGAGCGCCGACATGACGTGGTTGCCGTCTGCTGATCGTTACATCCAAGCCAACGCCTCCAACACCGAAGACAACCCCGACAGAGGCGATCTCGCGACCACCCTGGGGCTGCCGGACCTCCCCGCACCCGAGAACGATGACCTCCCCGCCCTGTTGGACGAGCTCAACGATCTGGCCAGGTCCCTCAACATCGACCTCTCGTTCACGGCGGGGCCCGGTTGGGGAACCGGCTTCCCCCTGTTCGTGCGGGTCAAGACCGAGGATGAGGACCGGCCGCTGGAGCTGTTCGCCGACACCGAGGATGGCGTGGTGTACGTGAGCGACGGTCAGTCGGACATGTTCCGGTGCGAGGTGCCGGCCTCATGGCTGGACCTCAACCCAGACCTGGCCGCCGGCATCCGCGACGCGGCGGCGATGGAGGTAGCGGTCTGGGTCATGAGACGCGCCACGCCTCGGCTGCACTGACCGTCATGCGCATGCGCGCCAGGACCGGATCGGCTATCCCGCCGGATCCCCGAAGTAGCGCCAGTACAGCTTCCAGAACGAGGTGTTCCCGCCGAAGTGCGGGGTGTAGCGGTAGAGGGAGTGCGTGGATGCGTTCGTAGGGTGGACCACGGTGCCGTCGATCGAGAGGGATATCCCCGGGCGCCAGAACTCTCTGTTCTTCATGAGCACCCTCGCGCCGTCCCAGATCTGGTTCCCGAACCCCTTGAAACGCGCCAGCGTCGCCGAGTCCATCTTGCCGCAGCCCATGGCCCAATCCAGTGCTCTCCCACTCGGGTTCGGCCTCGAGATGAGTGACTGCTCCTTCTGGAGCGTCACTATTATCACCTTCGGACTGACGCCCCATTGGGTCGCCGCCTCGGCGATCATCTGCGCGGCGGTCTTGACGACACCAGAGTGGTCGCGCGTCGAGTAGGACTTCAGATCTCCAGCCTGCCTGTCGAGGAAGGCCTGGATGTCCGCCGCGTTCATGGACCCGGAAGCCTGGTACACAGCTTCCGAGACCAGCGTGTTCGGATCGAACGGCACGGGTGGATCGGGCACGCCGTCCTGCGACGCGGCCGCCGCGGCAGCCGCGGCAGCAGCGGCGGCGGCCTCCGCTTCCTGCTGCTGCCTCACCAGGTCCGCGATGTCGCCGGCCAGGGACTGCATGATGGCCTGCTGACTGGCCGTGGCGGCCTCGACCTGCGCACGCCGCGCTTCGGCCTCGCCGCGCAGCAGGATCAACTGGGACTCGCGTTGCGCCTGCTGCTCCTGCAGGGTGGCGCTCTCAGCTCGCATCGCGGTCGTGTCGGCCAGGAGCCGGGCGTCGCTGTCCTGGATCAGCGTGATGAAGTCGATCCGCTGCATCAGGTCCTGCATCGACCTCGTGCCCAGCAGCACCTCGATCGCGTCGAGCCCGCCGGACTTGTAGATCTGTACCGCACGAGCATCCAGGCGCGCCTGGTCTCCCGCGATGTCCGCGTCGAGAACCTCGAGCCGTATCGAGGTGTCGTTCAGATCCCGCCTGGCGACATCGAGCTCCTCGGATACCCTCTCGAACTCCGCGAGTGCCGTCGTGAGCTCTGAGCTCAACGCGCTGATCTGCGCCTCGACCTTGGCGGCCTGGCGCTTCTTGGCGTCCAGTCGAGCGGCGATCGAACCCGGGCTCGGAGCGGCCGCGCTCTCCGTGACGGGCGCCCAGATGAGGGCGAACAGCATGGCCGACACCACCATCGCCGCGACCAGCAGCGCGCTCCCGCGAGCGTGACGGACATCCGAAGGCGGGATCGGTATCACCCTCTCAGCGGGTCGAGGAACGCGCACCCGACCCGGGATGACCCGATCGCGGGCCTGGCGGGACGTGATACATGCGAGGCGCGCGGCCTCGGCGATTGTCATCATGGGTTCGCGCGGGACGTCTCTCATCGGCGATCCGGCGAGTCTGGCCGTGCCTCCAGTATACCCCTGCCCCCGCCGTCTTGGGCGCCTGTCCCGCAGCGATCGCAGGGCCCATACGAGGGCCCCCGCGGTGAGACCGTGGGGGGCGAAAGCGGCGCTCGCGGTGATATCATCCTTCCACAATAGGCGCCGTCCACTTGGAGAAGCCATGAGCGACCAGATGCCCGAGCAGTCCGGAGCACAGGAGTCGGCCGTTCCGCCCGGATCCGCCCCGCCGGTACCGCCGCCGCTGGACTCGGACCCATCCAAGGCCGCCCCGCCGCCGCCCCCGGACGCACCCGCACCGCTGCCGCCCGACGCGGTCGCGCCCGCGCAGCCGGTGCCGGTCGCGTATCAGCCGCCGCACCCTCCTCAACCCTACGCAGCGCAGCCGGGCGCGCCGCAGCAGCCCTATGCCCAGCAGCCGCCCCCCCCGAAGTCGGGAAAGCGGGGATGTTTCGCCGTCGTAATCGTCTTCGTCCTGTTGGCGTGCTGCGCCGCGTCCGCGGTCGGCTACTTCCTCTACGGAGCGTTCAACCAGTCCGCCACACTCAAGAGCGCGGACCAGCTCGTCGCGGCTCCCTTCAACGACCTGGACTCGGCCGGCACGTCCACGGACACGTCGGGAGACATGAAGTCCGCCGCGGAGGCCCAGCTCGTGAAGATCGCGGCCGTGCGCAAGGGCATCAAGGATGCGCGCAGCAAGGTTGACGGCCTCAGCGACTCGTCGGATAAGCGAGCGTTCCTGTCCGCGATCGACAAACTCGACGCCGCGATGGCCTCCCTCGAGCAGCTTGAGAAGGATCAGGCTGGTATCGCGGCACTGACCACCCAGATCACGGCCGCGGTCACCAAGGTCAACGCTCCCAACAACGCGCGCCAGGCGGCCGTCACGGCTGTGAACGCGCGGCGGTGGAGCGCAGCCTCCAAGTCCGCCGCGTCGGCCGTCGCGGGATACCAGCGGACGGCTTCCGCTTTGGCGGCCCTGGACAAGGCTCACCCGGGCATCGGAATAGCGGAACTGACGAAACTGGTCAACCTGCGCCTGCGGGCGGCCAAGAAGATCGCCCAGGTCGCGAAGTTGGGTCCGAGAGGCAGTTCATCGGCGCGTGCCAAGGCCATCAGGGAGTACAACGCCCTGTCGGACAAGATCGGTGCGAGCACGACTCCCCGGCTCGCCTCCGACCCGCAGAACGCGCTGCTCGGGAATCTCACGAAGGCCTTCGAGGACGCCAAGGCCCAACTCGAGGAAGCCGCGGCCGCCCACGATGCCGCCATGAAGCAGATATCGGGAAGCGACTGACCCGACGCCCGACCGAGCCAGAGGGGACGAACGACCGACCGGCCGGAGGGACGAACGACCGGCGCACGAACGCAGCGTGAGATCCACGACCCGCCCGGGCGCTCGGGCGGGTCGATCGTCTCTAGCCCAGCTTCGCCTTCAGGATCTCGTTCACGATGGCGGGGTTGGCCTGGCCCTTCATCTCGCGCATCACCTGTCCCACGAAGAAACCGATCAGGCCGGACTTCCCGCCCCGGTACCCCTCGACCTCCTTGGGATTCGCGGCCAGGACGCGATCCACGATCTCCTCGATCGCGCCCGTGTCGCTCACCTGCCGCATCCCCAGACGCTCGACGATCGCGCGAGGTTCCTCGCCGCTCCCAGCCATCTCGGTGAACACATCCTTCGCCTGCTTGCCGGAGATCGTGCCGTCATCCACGAGATCCACCAGCTGCGCTACGGCGTTCGGCCGGATGATCGCCCTCGAGGCACCGATGCCTTCCGCGTTCAGGTGGGCCGAGACCTCGCCGAGCACCCAGTTCGCCACCGCCTTCGCGCGCCCGGCGCCGAATGCATCGGCGCCTGCCCTGGCGGCGGGGGCGGCGATGGCCTCCTCGTAGTAGGCCCCCAACTCGAGATCCCCTGCGAGCACGCTTGCGTCGCGCCTCGGAAGGCCGAAGTCGCTCACGTAGCGTTCGCGCCGCGCATCCGGCAGTTCCGGCAGGGTGGAGCGCAGCCCCGCGATGTAGTCGTCCTCGAACGTGAACGGCATCATGTCGGGTTCGGGGAAATAGCGGTAGTCGTGCGCGTGCTCTTTGCTGCGCAGGCTCGACGTGCGCTTCTTGCCGGCATCCCAATGCCGCGTCTCCTGGTCCACGGTCCCTCCGCCGTCGAGGACCTCGGCCTGCCGCACGATCTCGTAGGCCAGGGCGTCATGGAGCGCCTTGAAGCTGTTCATGTTCTTGACCTCGGCCTTCGCGCCGAAAGGCTCGGATCCCCGCCTTCGGAGCGACACGTTGGCGTCGACGCGCATGGATCCCTCCTCCATGTTGCAGTCCGAGACGCCCAGTGTCAGGAAGATGAGCCGCAGCTTCTGCGCGAAGCGCCGGGCCTCCTCGGGGGTGCGCATGTCCGGCTCGGACACGAGTTCCATGAGGCCGGTACCCGCCCGATTGAAGTCCACCATCGAGTGCGTCGCGCCCGCGATGCGGCCGCCCGACCCGCCGACGTGGATCATCTTGCCCGTGTCCTCCTCGAGATGGATGCGGGTGATCCCTATCCTGGTCGTGTACGCGCCGTCGCTCTCGACCGAGCCGTTCACCCCGGGCCCGCCGCCCGCCTGCAGGGCCGAGAGGTCCGGCCGCTGAGCCGCGCCTTCGCCGTCGACCTCCACGTCCAGACGCCCCCCCACACAGAACGGCAGATCGTACTGACTGATCTGGTAGTCCTTGGGCATGTCGGGATAGAAATAGTTCTTCCGGTGAAACTGGCTCCAGCGGCTGATCTCGCACTCCATGGCGAGCCCTGCGAGGAGCGTGGCCTCGACGGCCCGGGCGTTCGGCACCGGCAGCGCGCCGGGCATGCCCAGGCAGACCGGGCACACCCGCGTGTTCGGATCGCCTCCGAAAGCGACGGGGCAGCCGCAGAACATCTTGGTGTCGAGACTCGTCAGTTCCGTGTGGATCTCGAGGCCGACTACCGCCTCCCATGTCTCGAACACTTCAGCCAGGCGGTCTTTGGGCATGTCGTCGATTCCCTAGTCGGTGCGTGCACGCCCAGATTCTACCCGAGCCGCTCCGGACGCGGGGCGCCCGGTTGCGCCCGGTCCGGTGTTCCCCTATCATGACCAACATGATTAGTGACGGGACCAAACCGATTTGTATATCGCCCTTGGCGGACCTGTTCGCGACCGACACGCTCGCGGCCGTCCTGTCCCGCTTCTCGCTGGAGCCCCAGCGCACCTTCTACCAGCGGGAACTCGTCTCGCTGACCGGCGCGAGCCTGTTCCTGGTCCAGCGAGAACTCGCGAGGCTGGAGCGCGCCGGGTTGATCGTGCGGGACAGGAACGGTCAGCGCGTCGAGTACAACGTGGTCACCGCACATCCTGCGTGGGCAGGACTTCGGGACATGCTCCTTCGGACCGTCGCACTCGCCGACGTGCTCCTCGCCGCGCTCAAACCGCTGGAGGACCGCATCGAGGTCGCCTTCGCCTTCGGGCCGGCGGTCCGTGGCGGGACGAGCGTGAGAAGCCTGGTGGACCTGTTGGTCGTGGGAGAGGTGTCGACTCTGGACATCGTGGGCGCGATCGCGCCGGCGGAACGCATTCTCGCAAGAGAGGTGAACCCCGTCGTCTACAGGCCGGACGAGATCCGCCGGCGCCTGCGATCCGGCGAGAGCTACGTCAGCGGCGCCCTTCGCGGCCCGCGCCTCATTCTGCTCGGTCACGACGACGTCCTCAGGGACCTCCCCGAATAGACCAGCGGAGGATGTCCCGTCAGACCTCCGCGCGCGCCTCCTCCTCTCGACGTCGGCTCCCCGGCAAGGAGCGCCTACCTCATCGGGTATAGACCCGACAGACGGGGGTGCCCGAGGAGGCGGGGTCGGACAGCGCTCAGGGCCGACACAGGTCGCCCTCCGGGTCACGTCCGCTCATGGGGCGCGTCGTGCGGACGCGCGGTCCGCCCCGCGACAACGGGAGGCACCATGAACGAGAAGAGCAAGACCGACGCGATGCGGGATCCGGCCGCCATGGTCGAGAACGCGTTCCTGATGGGGATCGGCGTGCTGGAACTCACTCGCGCCAAGGTCACGGAGTTCGCCGACGAGCTCATAGAACGCGGGAAGATGTCGAGTTCAGAGGCCAAGCAGGTCAGCGACCGCTTGGGAACCATCGCCGAGGAGCAGCAGGCCGCCGTCACCAAGACGGTGGTCGCCGAGACCAACCGGGTGCTCAAGGCCACGGGAATCGCCACGAAGAAGGATGTGGACGCCCTCAAGACCGAGATCAAGGAACTCAAGGCGATGATCGCCGCCGCCATGCCCGCCGGGGGCGCGAAGGGATAGGCGCGGCGAGTCAGTGCTCCCGTCCAGGCATCTCTCGCGGTACCGCCAGATAGCCGGCATCCTCATCGAAGAGGGGTTCGGCAATGCTCTCGACGTGGTCGGCCTGAGCCGCTTCGCGCCGGTCCGCAGACTGATGCGGGGCGCCGCGGACACGCGCGAGGCCTTGCCGGTGAGGCTGCGTCATACCCTCGAGCGCCTCGGACCGACGTTCGTCAAGATCGGTCAGGTCGCCTCGACCCGCCCCGACCTCCTTCCCGACCCGATCATCCAGGAGCTGCGCAAACTCCAGGACGAGGTCACCCCCTTCTCGTGGAACGACGCGCGCGCCGTGGTGGAAAGCGAGCTGGGTGGCTCGATCGAAGACCTGTTCGGCAGTTTCGAGGAGACGCCCCTGGCCTCCGCGTCCCTCGGACAGGTATACGCGACGACACTGCCCGACGGCACCCCCGTGGCCGTCAAGGTCCAGCGGCCGGATGCGCGCGCCTCGGTCGAGACGGACCTCGACATCCTGCTCACTCAGGCGCACTTCGTCACGAGCCACTCGGAGACCGGCGAGCGCTACGACATCGCGGGCGTGGCCGAGGAGTTCGCGAACGCCGTGATCGGCGAGCTCGACTATCTCGCCGAGGCGCGCAACGCCGAACGGCTGCGCGAGATGTTCACCGGAGACGACACGGTGGCGTTCCCCGTGATCTACCGGGAGTTCACGACGCAACGCGTTCTGACCATGGAGCGCTTCGAGGGCATCCCATTCAACCGTCCGGACCAGCTCGACGAGCAGGGCATGGACCGCCCCGAGTTGGCGCGGCGGGGCATCTACGCCTTCCTCGAGATGATATTCGAGTTCGGTTTCTTCCATGCCGACCCTCACCCGGGCAACCTCTTCGCGATGCCGGACGGCCGGGTGGCGTTCACCGACTTCGGCCGGGTCGGGACCATCTCCCAGATCGCCCGCGACCAATTGGCCGACCTTCTGCTGGGTATCGTCGAGAACGACACGGCCCTGGCGGTCGACACGCTCTTCGCCGCCGCCGGCTATCCCGGCGACATGGATCTCGCGGAACTCGAACGCGAGGTCTCACGGCTCATCACGAAGTACGCCAACAAGACCATCGGCGAGGTCCGCATCGGCGACCTGGTATCGGACGTGTTCGGCATCGTGCGCCACCACAACCTGATGATGTCCTCGGAACTGGCGATGCTGTTGACCACCCTCGCCCTCCTCGAGGGGGTCGGCAGGACGCTGGATCCCGGATTCGATTTCGTGGCGGTCACGGCCCCGTTCGCCAGACGCATCTCGAACGAGCGATGGGAGCCTGCCGCCGTCGCCCGGGCACTCACGATATCGCTGCGACGGGCCGGCAGAGCGGCGGCGGAGATACCTGAGTCTGTGATCCGCCTCCTGCGACGGGCCGGTCAGGGCGAGTTCCGGGTCGCGGTGCACCCCACGGGCTTCGACCCGACGCTGACCCGCCTCGAGGAGGTAGCGAACCGGCTCGCCTTCGCGCTCGTGGTCTCGGCCTTCGTGATCGGGCTGTCCTTCATGCTGGCGAGAACAGGGCTTCCGGCAGGCTTCGTGTGGGTGGCGCGCGTGCTATGGGCGAGCGCAGTCGGAGTCGGCACGTGGTTCTTCGTGTCGATCCTGGTCACCCACCTGAGGCATCCCAAGTAGGGCGGAGACCCGGGCCATGCTGAACGGTCCGCCGGACGGATCAGGAGCCCGAGGCGCCCGCGACCAGCGGGGGTGTCATGTCCAGTCCCGCCGCCTTCTCGTAGGCCCACGCGGCTCGCATCAGGTTCGACTCGGCAAAGTGCGGCCCCATCAACTGCAGCCCGACCGGCAGGCCGTCGACGAGCCCGCAGGGGACGGAGACACTCGGTATCCCGGCCAGGTTCACCGGGATCGTGTAGACGTCCGAGAGGTACATCGAGACCGGATCCGCCGCCTTCTCTCCGATCGCGAACGCAACGGTCGGCGAGGTCGGCGTCACAAGGACGTCGAAGTCGGCGAACGCCCGCTCGAAGTCCCGGATGATCAGCGTCCGCACCTTCTGCGCCTGGCCGTAGTATGCGTCGTAGTAGCCGGCGGAGAGGGCGTAGGTACCCAGCATGATGCGTCTGATCGCCTCGTGTCCGAAGCCTTCGGCTCGAGAGCGCAGGTAGAGGTCCATGACGTCCTCGGCATCCGGCACGCGGAGGCCGTAGCGGATCCCATCGAATCGGGCCAGGTTGGAGGAGGCTTCGGCCGGTCCGATGATGTAGTACGCGGGCAGACCGTACCGGCACGCGGGCAGCTCCACCTCTCCCACCTCCGCGCCAAGTCCCGCCATCGTGTCGACCGCGGCCAGCACGCTGTGGCGCACGCGAGGATCGCAGCCCTCGATGTCGAGCAGGTCGCGCACCACCCCCACCCGAAGGCCGGCCATGCCGTCCCGCATGGTCGCGGTGAAGTCCTCGGCGGGAAGGTCCACCGAAGTCGCGTCCATCACGTCCTTGCCGCATATGGCGTTGAGTGACAGGGCGCACTCCTCGACCGACTTGGAGAAGGGGCCTATCTGGTCCAGAGACGACGCGAACGCCACGATCCCGTAGCGGGACACCCGACCGTAGGTCGGCTTCATGGCAACGGTTCCGGTGAGCGCGCCGGGCTGCCGGATCGAGCCGCCGGTGTCGCTGCCCAGCGTGAGCACGGCCATGCCGGCTGAAACGGCGGCCGCGCTCCCTCCGGAGGATCCTCCCGGCACGCGCTTGAGGTCCCACGGGTTGCGGGTGGGACCGAACGCCGAGTTCTCGGTGGAACTGCCGAAGGCGAACTCGTCCATGTTGCACTTGCCCATGGGGAGCACGCCCGCGTCCAGCATCCGTCGCACGGCCGTGCAGTCGTACACCGACTCGTAGTGCTCGAGGATGCGCGAGGAGCACGTGGTGTTGGTCCCGACCAGGTTCATGTTGTCCTTGAACGCCGTTGGCACACCGGCCAGCGGCGGAAGCGGCTCGCCGGCGGCGGCCAGAGCGTCGATGCGCGCCGCGGCGGCGTAGGCAAGCCCGGGTGTGATCTGGTTGAACGCGTGAACGTCGCCTTCGACGTCGGCCACGCGCGCCAGCGAGGCGTCCACCATCTCCTCGGCCGTGAACTCGCGCGCGGCGATGCCCTCGCGGATGGCGGGGGCGGAGAGTCCAGAGAGGTCCCGGTTCATGGGCCGCGTGTCCCCTACCCGCCGAACTTCGGGATCAGGAACGCGCCGTCCTGCTGTTCGGGCGCGTTGCGCAGCGCGTCCTCGCGCGAGAGTCCGGGCCTCACGACATCGGGACGGGTGACGTTGGTGACCGCCGCGGCGTGGGTCGTGGGTTCGACTCCGGTCAGGTCCAGCGCTTGGATCTTGTCGATCTGCACGAGGATATCGTTGAGGTCCTTTCCGAGGGCTTCTATCTGCTCGTCGCTCAGGCCCAGACGGGCGAGCGTCGCGACATGACGCACCTGGTCTTCCGATATGGCCATCGGGCGGGATCCTTTCGACAACGGGCGCTCGCGAGCACCGGACCATGATAACCGAGCGCGGACCCCCTACCCGCGCGCGACCAGCACGAGTGCCGGCACCACTATCGCAGCGTTGTAGAGCACGTGAAGCGCGATCGCCGGAAGCAGGGAGCGGCGCCCCGTCGCGAGCCTGCCCAACGCCAGTCCCAGGACGGTCAACGGCAGGAACGACCACAGGCTGCCATGCAGGGCGGCGAACATGAGGGCCGAGATGATGATCCCCGGCCACGTTCCGAGCCGCTGGTGCAGCGCGCCCAGCACCACCCCACGCAGCAGGAGTTCCTCGACGACCGGCCCGAGAAACACGACAACCAGGGTGGTCAGGATCATTCCCACCACGTCCGAGCCGAAGAACTGCGTGAGACTCGGCGTGGCCGAGGCCGGCGGCGCCCAACCGAGAGCTATCGCCGCCGCGCGGTACGACATCGAGAACAGCCACGTGCCCGCCAGCATCGCGAGCACTGAGATGTACGATGCGCAATCGGGAGGCGTGTCGAGCCGGAAGGCCTCGGCGAATCCGACATCTCGCCTGATCGCGAGTTCCACCAGAACGGCGACCTGCAGGCCGTAGTAGAGCGCCAGAACCGCGCCTCGCGCAAGCAGTATGCCGTTCTCGGTCAGTGAGTGGACGAGGGTCGAGTCGAGCGCCGCCTTCTGAGCCACTTGGAGCAGCACGGCGACAGTGAGTACGATGATGGCCTCGGGCAGAGACCAGGCGACCACGGGCCCCGGCGCGGCCGGGGGATCCGAGGGTGTTCGAGCGCCCGGCAGGCCGATCCGCGGACGCCACAGTCGCGCCTTCGCCAGACGGGAAGGCCCCGAGCTCCCCGCGGGAATCGATCCGTCCGCGGGTCGCGGCTCCCCCGTCCCGCCACTGCGCAAGCCGGGCTCCGGGCGAAGAGCGATCGCGTCCCGGTCGCAGGCGTCGACGCACTTCCCGCACGCATCGCAGCGCGACCAGTCCACGTAGATGTAGTTGGGTCCGGGCTTGATCGCATCGGCGCGGCACGCGTCCACGCACCGGCCGCAGCCGTCGCAGTCGACAGGACTCAGTACCAATTTGGGACGCTCTGCGCTCATGTCAACATCGTAGCGGCCCGAGAGGCCCTGTGGGCATCCACTCGTTTGCCGGGCACACCGTCGGGTATCCTGTACGGGTCCCAGGCGATGGCGTCCCTTCGACGCTCGCCAGGCGAGGGGGGACGCCGGTGCGTCTGCTGCGCAACATATTCCGCAGGAGGCTTCGCGCCTTCCTGACCATCTTCGGCATCGCCATAGGCGTGTTCTCGCTGGTCGTCATGGGCGCGATCGCCGAGAAGCTCACGCTGCTCGTCGACGGAGGCGTGACCTTCTACGCCGGCAAGGTGATTGTCGGTCCGGACTCCGGCCTGTTCGGAATATCCTCCACGGTTCTCTCCACCGGTCTGCGCAGCGACCTGGACCGGATAGACGGCGTGGCCCGGGTCTCCGCCTCGGTCTCCGGGCTCCTGGACAAGGAGATCAGCTCCGTCAACTTCGGAACCATCCCATCGTTCCAGGCGACGGACGGCCGCGAGCGCGGGTACGAGACCTACATCCTCACGTATAGCCAGGGACGGGAGCTGACGAACTCCGACATCGGGAAGGTCACAGTGGGCGCCGACATCGTCAAGAAGCTTGGCGCGGCGGTGGGCGGCCAGGTGGAGATCCGCGACAAGGACTACGAGGTGGTCGGGATCATCGACAAGACGCTGACCGCGCCGGACAACACGGTGATCATGACGATGGAGGACGCTCGGCGCATCGTGTTCGACGATCTGCCCGGCGAAGCGCGCACTTCGATCAGCAGGGACTCGATCGTCTCGAACTACACGCTGTACCTGAAGCCGCGGGTGGCTCCCGAAGCGGTCGCGGCGCGGATCAAGAGACACATCACCGGCGTCCGCCCGACCACGCCGGGCGACTTCGAGGCCCAGATCAAGCAGCCGCTGGTGATCTTCACGTCAGTGATATACGCCATCGGTCTGATCTCGCTGCTGGTCGGGGGCCTGTCGGTCATCAACACGATGACCATGTCGGTCTCGGAGCGCACCCGTGAGATCGGGGTCCGGAAGGCGATCGGCGCCTCGGACCTGCAGATAATGACCCAGTTCATATCCGAGTCGGCGGTCATCGGGCTGATCGGCGGACTGGCCGGCCTGCTGCTCGGCCTGGGGATCGCGGCGGTCGGCAACGCCCTGGGCGAGATGAGCGGGAACGCGCTGTTCCTCGTGACGCCGCGGCTCATGGTCGGTTCCGTGGTATTCGCGATGGTGCTCGGCGTGATCAGCGGGATCTACCCCGCCTATCACGCGGCGTCTCTGAACCCGGTGCAGGCGCTTCGCTATGAGTGAGCTGAGCGAGCGCGTGAAGAGGACGCTGTACGGCGCACCCGCAGCCGGATCCGACCTGAGCGCCGAGGAGGCGCAGGCCGCCGGAGTCGACGAACTCTCGCATGTTCCGACGGTGGACGACGAGCACATCGTCCACGTGCGCGGACTCAAGAAGCGCTACCGGCTTGGCAAGGACAACTTCGTGGACGCGCTTCGTGGAGCGTCTCTCGACCTTCGTCGCGGTGAGATGGCCGCGGTCATGGGGCCCTCCGGGTCGGGCAAGTCGACGATGATGCACATTGTCGGATGCCTGGACGTGCCGGACGACGGCGAGGTGTGGCTCAGCGGCCGTCGAGTGGACACCCTGAGAGGCCGGGAGCTGACGAAGGTGCGGCGGGAGCAGATAGGCTTCATATTCCAGGGATTCAACCTGATCCCGACGCTCGATGCCCTCGACAACGTGGCGCTGGCGGCGGAATACGCGGGCATGTCGCGCGGAAAGTCCGTGGCGAAGGCGCAGGATCTGTTGACACTCGTCGGGCTGGGAGACCGCATGCGACATTCCCCCAGCGAGCTGTCCGGCGGGCAGCAGCAGCGCGTCGCGATAGCGCGTGCTCTCGTCAACGACCCGACCATCATCTTCGGCGATGAGCCGACCGGCGACCTGGACACGGTGACTTCGGCCGAGATAGTCGCGACGATGCGCCGCGTCAACACGGACACGGGCACGACGTTCCTGCTCGTCACCCACAATCCCGAGGTCGCGGAGGCCTGCGATCGCACCATCCGGATGCGTGACGGGGTCGTCGAGGACTTCGGAGAGTAGAGAGAGCGGCTAGATCCCGGGCGCTTCGCCCGTCTCGAGGATCCGATCCAGCGCAGCCTCGTCGAGTGTCGGCACACCGAGCTCGAGGGCTCTGTCGTACTTCGAGCCGGGATCCTCGCCCACCACGACGAAGGATGTCTTCTTCGACACCGTGCCCGACACCCTCGCGCCAAGAGCCTTGAGCGCGGCTCCCGCCTCGTCCCGCGCGTGCCTCTCAAGCCCGCCTGTGAGGACGAATGTCATACCCGCGAGCGTCTGCGGACGCGCGGGCTCCCGGCGGTCCTCGACCAGACCGACGCCGGCGATCCGCAGCCTCTCGATGACCGCCATGTTGTCGGGGTTGTCGAAGAACGCCCGCACGGCGGAGGCGATGACCGGGCCCGCGCCATCGACCGCCGCAACGGACTCGACCGGGGCGGCGACCAGCGCGTCGACCGACCCGAATGCGCCGGCCAGCGCCTCGGCCACCGTCCCGCCGACGTGACGGATGCCCAGCCCGTACAGCAGCCGGGCAAGCGGCCGGCCCTTCGAAACCGTGATGCTGGCCTCCAACTTGGCCGCTATCGTCTCACCCAGGAACACCGGGGTCCCGTCCTTCTTCCGGCGACCGGTGTCCAAGGTCGCAAGCTGTTGAGAAGTGAGCCGGTAGAAGTCGGCGATGTCTCGGACCAGGCCCGTCTCGACGAGTCTCTGCGCGATCTCATACCCGAGCCCGTCGATGTCCGCCGCTCCGCGACCCGCCCAATGGAGCAGGCGCTCCAAGCGTTGGGCGGGACACCCTACGTTCGTGCAGCGGGGCACCACCTCCCCTTCGGGTCTCCACACCGGATCGCCGCACGACGGACACTCTGAAGGCATCGTCCATTCCGCCAAGTCTTCGGACCGCGTCCCCGGGACCCGTCCGACGACCTCCGGGATGACATCGCCCGCCTTGCGCACGATGATCGCGTCGCCGACGCGCACGTCCTTGCGCCGGACCTCGTCCTCGTTGTGAAGCGTCGCCCTCGCTATGGTCGAGCCGGCGACCGTCACCGGGTCGAACTCCGCGACCGGTGTCAGCGCGCCAGTCCGTCCGACTTGCACCCGGATCTCGCGCAGGATCGTCGTCTTCTCCTCGGGCGGGAACTTGAACGCGATGGCCCATCTGGGAGCCCTCGACGTGTAGCCGAGGTCATCCTGCAGTGCGAACGAGTCCACCTTCACCACGACTCCGTCGATCTCGTACGGAAGGTCGTGTCGCCGTCGCAGGGCCTCGTTGCAGAACTCGCGCACGTCCTCGCGCGACGCGCACGACCTGATGTCGGGGTTCACACGGAAGCCTGCTGTCCGCAGCCAGCCAAGCGCTTCCGATTGCGAGCGAAGGCCGAGGGGGCGCGCGTCCGCCAGCTGGTACATGAACGTGGACAGGTCACGCGAGGCGGTGACAGCCGGATCCTTCTGGCGCACCGCTCCCGCCGCCGCGTTCCGGGGATTTGCGAAGACCGGCTGCCCGTCTTCTTCCTGCGCGGCGTTGAGCCGCTCGAAGCTCTTCTTGGGCATGTAGACCTCGCCGCGAACCTCGATCGTCGGCCATGACGCGGAGGAGGCTCCCGTTTCACCCGCGTTGCGACCGGATGACTGCAGGCGTTCGTGCTTCGCTTCCTCGCGCAGCCGAAGCGGGACGGATTTCACGGTCCGAGCGTTCGGGGTGATGTCCTCCCCGGTCACGCCGTCTCCTCGCGTCGCGGCGCGCGTCAGGCGTCCGTCCTCGTAGGTGAGGGACAGCGAACTGCCGTCGATCTTGAGTTCAGCCACGAACGGGCACTCGCGGGCGGCGAGGTCACGATCCAGGCGGTCGAACCACGCGTCCAGCTCGGCGAACCTCATGGCATTGTCGAGCGAGTACATGCGGACGGAATGGCGCGCGGGCGCGAACACCGCGGAGGGGGGAGCACCCACCCGCTGGGTCGGAGACTCACGGGTCACGAGACTGGGCCACGCCGTCTCGATCACTTCGAGCTCACGCATGAGCGAGTCGTAGGCGGCGTCGGAGATCGCGGGCGCGTCCTCGACGTAGTACAGATGTGCGTGCCGCTCGATCTCGCGACGGAGTGCTCGGACTCTCTGCTCCGCCGCGGCGCGGTCGGTCGGGACGTCAGGGATGTCCGAGACGCCGGACCGGCCGACCGGCTGGGTCACTCGTCGTCGCCCTTCAGCCTCTGGACGTGGACGTCGTTGACCGAGTAGACGATGACTTCGGGAACGAAACGGTTGAGGCGCTCGGCCTCGTAGATCCACACGTCCGTCAGCGTCACCTTGAAGTATGCGCCACCGGCCGCGGCGACAGGCTCGACGACCACATCGTTGGCCAGATAGGCTCTCAGTTCCGTTTCGACGTAGTACTTGAACACGCGCGCCGCGTCGCGGTACTCGTCGTAGAGCTTCATGCGCAACTGCGCCTCGCGCATGTCGAGCTCGTCGATCTCGTCCACTCTGTCCCCATCTCCGGGCGTCGCCGCCCCCTTTGGTGCGCTCTCGAGCGACCCTCGGATCGCGAGCGCGGTCCTTCGATACATTCTATCCGTTCGGGCGGCACCAGAACCGCCCTGAGCGCAGCCGGCCCGCGCATCACCGATCGCCAGGACGAATCGACGGGGGACGGGCCCCGAAGACCGCCGCACAGCGGCAGGGCGGATAGGCAAGGTCGCCGGAAAGCGAGCGGGGCGGGCCCGAAGGCCCGCCCCGCTCGAACGGAGATGATCAGGTGCGTGCGCTACGCGCGCGGACGCATCATGCCGCCGCCGGTCCAACCACCGCAAGGAGAGGTCGCGACCGTGTCCGTGGGAATGTCGCCAGGCGCGGGGACAGGGAGCGGAGCGAAAGTGCACGGCATGCTGGGCAGAACGGGACCGACGACGGGAGTCGTGTCATCGGACGGGATCGTCAGGTCAGGATCGGGTCCCACCGTGGCCGGGACGCCCGGCTCCGGCACGAACACCGGCGGTAGGCACGGCATCGGGAAGGGAGGCGCCGTCCATGTTCCGTCCGTGGATGTGGGCGGCCAGCCGGGCATCGGGAAGGGTGGGGCCGTCCAAGTGCCGTCGGGCGATGTCGGCGGCCAGTCCGGCATCATCGGAGATTGTGGGGCCGTCAAGGTGCCATCGGGCGATTCCGGAGGCCAGTTGGGCATCGGGAACGGTCGGGCCGTGGCGTCGACGGCCGATGTCGGAGGTACGCACGGGACCGGGAACGGACGGGCCGCAGGGGTGCCCTCCGTGGAGGTCGCGGGCATGCTCGGCCTCGGAAGTGCCGCGCGCCGCGCGGCCTCCGCCGCAGCCCGAGCTCTGGCCCTGGCGAGCGCAGCTGCCCGAGCCCGCGCGATGGCGGCGCGTGCTCTCGCATTGCGGATCGCCTTGGCGCGCTGGGCCAAGTGGCGCTGCCGAGCCGTGGGCGCTTTCGCCCAAGCAGTCGTGGTCCAAAGAACACCGACGACCATGACCGCGCTCATCAAGAGCGCTATCGTCTTCCTGGACATCCAGATCATCTCCCTTGTGTATCCGTCTCGTTCAGGGCCTTCTCGTCTTGCGGGTCTTTCCTTCACCTTGCTGCTGTCACTGCTAGAGACGCATCGGGGGCGTGAACCTTACACCCATACGGTGAGACGGCGGCACGTCGGCCCGGCCGCCCACCACGCGCGGCGGGTCTACCCGCCGCCCATCATGCCGCGCGCGCCACCGCCGCCGTCCCCGCCGCCCGGCGTCGAGCATGGACCGGCTTTCGCGGGTGGCGGGGGATCGGCCGGCGCGGGCTCGGGACTTGAGACGGCTGCGGGGGGCGGACTACAGGCGGGCGCCGAGGGCCTCACGACTGCGGGGGGTGGGGACACGCGGGAGACCGGCGGGCACATGGTCGACCCTCCGCCCGCCGGTCGCCGGAGCATGGGCCGCGGAGTCATCATCGGCGAACGCGGCGCGGACACGGTCCCCGGGTGGTGTCCGACCGGGGCATATGGAGTGGAGCCGGGCACGGGAACTATGTGCCTCTCCGAGCCGCCAGCCGGCGAACGCGTCGCGGCGCCGGACGGACGCGGGCGAGGCGTTCCGTATCGAGCGGCGACCGCCGTCGCGAGGCGCTTGATGGCGACAGCCCTGGTCGGCGCGGCGCCGGCGACCAGGCGCACCTCCGCCGCGCGTGCGAGCGAGGGACGGGCGGGCGCCGCGGCGTCGGCCACGTGGGCGCGAACCGCCAAGCCGGACGGGACCACGGCCAACGCGACCGCGATACCTACGGCCGCGACGCGCGTCATGGGTTCGGCTCCCACCAGGACGACGCGCGATATGACATCCGCACCCCGCTCCGCCGGGAAGAGGAAGGGCAGGATCGCCTGCATCGCGCGCCGACGCTTGATGCGCGAGCGCTCCGCGCGGCACTGCGGACATCCCAGCATGTGGACCTCGAGCGCCTGGCGCTGGTGATCCGACAGGAGCGCGGGGTCAGGTTCGTACAGCAGCCTGGCGGCACCCCTGCAAGCCGCCGGCAACGCCTCCAGGCGATCGTGCTCCGAACGGAAGGCTCGGCGCGCGCGGTGGAGCAGGGTGTCCAGTGCACCGGTGGATGTTCCCAACTCGGCGGCGGCCTCCGCTCCGGTCAAGCTCTTTATGTCTCGCATGACCAGAGCCGTACGGTAGCGGGGCGGCAGGGCCCGCATCGCGAGCAGCACGTCACGGACTCCCTCGCGGTCTTCCGCCCGGCTCGTGGAGTCGGCTGGCGCACGCACTCCCAAGACCGGGACATCATCACCGATCTCCGCCGCGACAGGACGTCGTCTTGACGCGCGCACGGAGTCCACAACGACGTTGTGGGCGATGGTCTGGAGCCATGCCGCGGGATTCTCCACATCGGGCGCTCCGCTGCGCAACACGCGCAGGAACACCTCCTGCACGGCGTCGGCGGCCGCCTCGGGATCCGACAGCTTCGCCATGCAGAACCCGTGGATCCGACTCGCGAACCGCTGGTAGACCTCGGCGAATGCGACCGAGTCGCCAGCCAGGGCGGACGCCAGCAGGTCCCGGTCGGGGCGACGCCGGGAGAGCAACCCTCGAAGTGTCAGTCCTTGAACTTCCATTTGACCTCTGATGACGTCGCGCGGAGCCGAACCTTACAGTCAAGCCCGCCACAGCTGCCCTGTGGGCGCCAGGATCATCGGAGAGACGCACTGACGCTGGCTCATAGAGAATCCCGTGCCGAGCGACGCCAAGACTCGCGAGACGAGCGCTCTAGGGGTTGATAGCCACCAGCCTCGCGCAACCCCAGGCCCCGAGACTCTCGCCGATGATCACCACCAGCCCGAGCACGCCGCAGATGCCCCTGACGGCGTCGATCGCTCTCTGGATGTCATCGGTCGAATGTACCCGATTCCCCAGTGCGCTGGCGACGGCGTCCGCGAGCGCGCCGTCTTGCGCCATGACGCACGCCGCGTCGGCTCGCCCCAGAGACACGGAGGGCCCTACCGTCGCGGAAGACGTGCACACTCCGACCGGCATCGCTTCCGCCGGGACCACGACGCCGACCTTTCCGGACAGCGGGGAGGGACCCGCCTGCAGAGCGACGACCCGCTCGGTCGCGCCGAGCATGTAGATATCTCCGCCGTTCTCGACGATCACCTCGTCGGAGAACTCGCTCAGCCCTCTCGCGACGTGCTCGGCCACAGCACCGGCAACCGCGGCCATGGGGCCGACGCTGGCCCTGGAGGCCGCGTCCGCCATCGCGCGGACTATCGGTGGGGCGTCGGCCGGCACGGCGAAAGGCACGAACGTCTCGACGAAGCGGCGGTGGCCCGAGATGAAGGCCTCAATGTCCGACCGGGCCGACTTCGCGAGTGCGATGGCCTCGACCTTCAGATCGCGGCTGGCCGCGATCTGAAGGTCCGTCTCACGCACGACGACCTCGAATGTCACCAGGCCGGCGGGGGCCACGCTGCGACGATATGTCCTGGGGACGTGGACCATGCTGACGATTGTCGACCGACCAGCGCACGGCGGCAAGCGCCGAAGGGTCCCGACGCCCCATCGACAGCGGTTGGCAGCCGCCGGGCGGACGGCGAGTGCGAATCCCCTTGGCGCGAGGCCAACCCAGGGGCGCGATGGGAATACCCAAGATAGAGGCGCGTCCGGATGCGGGAGGCCATCTATGCGAGACATACTGGAGTTGTGCGTACGTATGGACGAACTCGCCGACCGCACCTACTCGGCGATGGCACGCGCGTGCACCGACCCGAAAGTCGCCGGAGTGCTTCGCGCCATGGCCGTCGAGGAGGTCGCGCACGTGGGCTGGTGGAAGGGCCTTCTGGCCGCATGGGACGACGGCCTTCTGCCCGACATCTACGCCGATTCGGACGACGTGCGCGCCGAGATGACCGAGATACTGGCCTCTCTCGAGGCCGCCGTCCCCGACCCGGAAATGGATCTGAGCGGGGATGAGGCACTTTCGAGCGCTGTGACGATCGAGTTCTTCATGCTCGATGCGATCTTCGGGACCCTGCTCGACCTCGCCGAGCCGGCCGTCGCCCGCGAAAGGCACGAGGCATACTCGCGTCACATCGAGCGACTCATAGCAGCGGTCGAGGAGCACTTCCAAGGCAAGACCATGGCCGGGTTGCTGGCCCGCGTGCTGAGGCGGTCATGGCGGGAGAATCGCGCGCTCGCGAAGCACGCCATGCATGACCCGCTCACGGGCTTGGCCAACCGCAGGGCGTTCTGCACCCACGCGCTACAGTGGACGGCGTGGTCTGCGCGCTACGGCCATCCGCTCGCTCTGCTGCTCTTGGACATCGACAACTTCAAGACCATCAACGACTCGTTCGGTCATGCGGCGGGGGATTCGGTCCTCACCGCGGTGGCAGCCGCGATCGGCGCGACCACGCGTTCGTCGGACATGGCGTCGAGGTACGGCGGCGACGAGTTCGCCATCGTCGCTCCCGAGACAGGCCTTGACGATGCGCGCGACCTCGCGGGCCGCCTGCGGAAGGCCGTGCGTTCGGTGACGGTGACGCTGGACGACGGCACCGCCATTCGGGCCACCGTCAGCATAGGCATCGGCGTGATGATGGAACCGCCAGGCTCCATGCCGCACAGCCTTGACGATCTGCTTGCCACCGCCGACCACGCCCTGTACGCCGCGAAGCAGTCCGGGCGCGACCGCGTCTCGGAACCGGAACTCCTGGCCGCCACCTACTGACCCGAGTCGGGCTCACCGGTGGGCTTGTTCGCGGGCTGGCCGACGCGGGTCGCGGTCGCGCCGACCTCGGCCGCGTGGTAGCTCGATCGCACAAGAGGCGCCGAGGCGACGCCCGCGAAGCCGAGTCCTCTGGCGATCTCGGCATACCTGTCGAACTCCGAGGGCTCCACGAAACGCGCCACCGGCAGGTGAGAGGCGCTGGGCCGCAGGTACTGGCCGAGCGTGACGATCTCCACACCCGCGCGGCGCAGGTCCTCGAGGACGGAGATCACCTCTGCGTCGTGCTCGCCCAGGCCGAGCATCAGTCCGGACTTCGTCGGAAGACCGGAGCCACTCGTGCGGGCGCGCGCCAGGACGCGGAGCGAGCGGCCGTAGTGGGCGCCGGGGCGAACCTCGGGATAGAGACGCGGGACTGTCTCCACGTTGTGGTTGAAGATGTCCGGCGTCGCCGCGACTACGGTGTCGACGGCGCCGAGGTTCCCCGCGAAATCGCTCGTCAGAACCTCGACCCTTGACTTCGGCGACGCGCCGCGCACCGCCGCGATCACTGCGGCCAGATGCGATGCGCCTCCATCTTCGAGGTCGTCGCGCGTGACGCAGGTGACCACTACGTGGCGAAGCCCCATGCGCTTCACGGCCTCGGCCACGCGGCGAGGCTCGTCGGCGTCAAGCGGGCCCGGGCTCTCGGTCGCCACGGCGCAGAACCGGCAACCCCGCGTGCACGAGTCGCCCATGACCAGGAACGTCGCCGTTCCGGACGAGTAGCATTCCCCGCGATTTGGGCACTTGGCTGAACGACAGACGGTGCTGAGACGAAGTTCGTCGAGCACGCCCTCTATCTCGATGGCGCGTCCGGGCGAGGCGATCGGCCGGCGCATCCACGCGGGCATGCGGCTGGTCGCCTTATCCTGTCCGTGTTCGTAGGACATGTGCGCGATGGTAGCACCCGGCATCCGAGGACGAGCCGCCGCGGTTGCCCTCCCGGAGATCCGCGCGCGGCAAATGTGTACGGCCTAGACGCCGCACTTTCCCGCCGCGTCCAGCGCGGCCAGCTTGATGACCTCCGACACCGTGGGATGAGCGTGGACGGTCTCGCCTATCGCCTTCACCGTCAGGCCGTTGCGCATCGCGAGGGCCACCTCATGGATCGTCTCCACGGCATGCGGCCCGACTATCTGGCAGCCCAGGATGCGGCCTGTGCCGTTCTCCGCCACGAGCTGGACGAAGCCTTCGCTCTCCCCCTCGCCCAGCGCCTTACCGTTGGCGGCGTACTTGGAGACGGCCTGCACCGCGTCGAGGCCGCGTTCCTTCGCGCCGTCGCGAGAGCTCCCGACGACGCCGACCTCCGGGAAGGTGTAGACGCATGCCGGGATGCAGCTGTAGTCGACCGCCTCGAGCTCGGGGAAGCGCTTCGACTCGGCGGCCGAGTGCTCCGCCACCGCGTTTCGTGCCGCTGCGATCCCCTCCTCCTCCGCCACGTGGGCGAGCATCATGCCGCCGATCAGGTCGCCGATCGCGTACACGCCGGGGACATTCGTGCGGAAGTGCTGGTCAGCCTTCACCGCTGCCCGATCCATCTCGATGCCGGCGATGTCGAGCCCGAGGCCTTCGGAGTTCGGCTTGCGGCCGACCGCCGAGAGCACGATGTCGGTCTCGATCATCGTGCCGCCATCGAGGGTGGTCACCATGGTGTCGCCGTACTGCGCGACCGTGTCGGCCTTCGTTCCCAGGTAGAAGACCACTCCCAGGCCCTCGAGCGCCTCTTGCATGGTCTTCTGCACGCGCTTGTCGACGCCCGGTAGGACCGCGGGCGTCATCTCCACGACGTGCACCTCGCTGCCGAACGACGCATAGGCGCAAGCGAACTCGAGGCCGATGACCCCTCCGCCGACGATCAGGACCCGGTCCGGGATGCCGACCAGCGACACCGCCTCGTCGGAGGTCCAGACCCTCTCCAGAGTGTGATCGATGCTCGGCAGCTTGAACACGGTCGAGCCGGTGGCCAGGATGATCGCGTCGGGCTCGAAGTCGACGTGGGCCTCCGCGGTGGTGACCCGCAGGGTCCTCGGCGCCGTGAGGCGGCCGGTGCCGTAGACGACATCGACCTTGAGCCTCTTCGCGGTCCCCTGCAGCTGACCGCGGATCTCCGCGACGATGGACTCCTTGCGCTCCATCAGCCGCTCGACATCGACCTCCGCGGGATCGAGCCTCAGGCCGTACTCCGCGGCGTTGCGCGCATCCAGCGCGATGCGGGCCGACCGCAGGATGGTCTTTGTGGGGATGCAGCCCCAGTTAAGGCACGTCCCGCCCATGTTCTCCTTCTCGACCAGCGTGACTTTCGCGCCGAGGCGGGCAGCCTCGAACGCCGCCGAATAGCCGCCGGGGCCTCCGCCAAGCACGACGATGTCCATACCTGCCTCCAAAGGCCGTCCTCAGAAGTGAACCGCGGGCCGACCCGGCCGCGGTCGTGGAGATTGTACCCGAGGGCGCCCGTTCGAAGGCGTCGGCGACGACGCGTCGGGGAAGGTACCCCTTGCGAACGCTCGCATATGCGGAATACCATTACTCGCTCGTGGGCAAAGGGTCGCCGTCGCACACAGGCGATCCTCAGAATGGACGGGAGGTCATCTGTGAGTTCGATCATGAGGGTGAACATGGCGGATCTCTCCGTGGAGATCCAGCCGGTGCCGGAACAGTGGGCCGGCTACAGCGGTCGCGCGCTCACAAGCGCGATCGTCTTCGCCGAGGTGCCACCGAACTCGGACCCGCTCGGCCCGGAGAACAAGCTGGTGTTCGCGCCCGGGCTCTTCGGCGGCACGCAGGCGCCGAACGGCGGACGGCTCTCGGTGGGAGCAAAGAGTCCCTTGACCGGGGGCATCAAGGAGTCGAACTCCGGCGGCCAGGCCGCTCTCACACTCGGACGCGCGCGCATCGCGGCGGTGGTCATCGAGGGCGCTCCGGAGGAGCCGGAAGCCCGCTACGTACTCCAGATCACCAGCAAGGCTAAGGGCGAACTCGTGCGCATGGACGAACTGACCGGTCTCGGCAACTACGAGACCGCGGAGAAGCTTCGCGAAATGACCGAGGGCAAGAAGATCGCCACCATCACCAACGGCCCGGCGGGCGAGAGGATGCTGAAGGCGGCCTGCATCGCAGTGTCGGACCCCAGCGACTACCCCAACCGTATCGCGGCCCGAGGCGGTCTGGGCGCCGTGATGGGCTCCAAGGGTCTCAAGGCGATCACGATCGGACTGGGAACCGGCTGGGTCACTCCCAAGGACCGGGCGGCATTCACCGCTGCCGCAGGCAGGTTCAAGACCGCCCTGAAGAAGCACCCGTTCTCGGGGAAGTTGCTGCCCAAGTACGGCACGGATGTCCTGTTCAAGATAGTCGACGCAGCGGGCGGTGCCACCGTACGGAATTTCACGAAGGGCGATTGGCGCTATGCCGACGACGTCTGGGGCGAAACCGCTCGGGAGATCATCGAAGAGCGCCGCGGCAAGGTCAAAGGGCATCCTTGTTCGACGGGTTGCGTCATCAACTGCTCGCACTACTACGTCCACCACGAGGGCGGCGGCAAGTACTGGACCAAGGGACCCGAATACGACTCCGTCGCCGCGCTGGGCGCGGTCTGCGAACTCCACAACCTGGATGACATATCGGAGCTCGACTACAGGTGCGCGGACTTCGGACTGGACACGATCGAGACCGGAACCGCCCTCGCCATGTACATGGAGGCGGGAAAGGCCCCCTTCGAGGACGGCTACAACTCACTCAAGTCATTCGACCAGATCGTTGAAGGCACCGATGACGGTAACGCCATGGGCAACGGGGCCGAGGCGGCCGGCCAGGCGTTCGAGGTCGAGCGCATCCCGGTCGTGAAGCACCAGGCCATCTCAGGGTTCGACCCCCGCGCTGTCCAGGGCATGGGAGTCACGTTCGCCTCCTCCCCGATGGGCGCGGACGACTCCGCCGGATACGCCATCACCGCCAACCTTCTCAACATCGGCGGCAAGGTCAACCCCTTGAAGCCCGCCGGCCAGGCGCGGCTGTCCAAGGACCTCCAGATCCTGACGGCCATGCTCGACTCGATGGGACTGTGTCTGTTCGTGATCTTCGCTGTTCTGGACAACCCCGACGCGCTCAAGGCCATCTGGGAGATGGCTTCGGCGCTGACCGGCGATAAATGGGACGCCGAGAGGCTCACGCGGCTCGGCAAGGAGGTACTCACCATGGAGTCCCTCTACAACCAGGCCGCGGGATTCACCGCCGCCGACGACCGCCTTCCGGAGTTCTTCTACACCGAGGCCCTTCCGCCACACAACACGGTGTACTCCGTAAGCGACGCCGACGTGGCCTCCGTCCTGGACTTCGTGCCGGCGACGGCCAAAGCCATGGGCATCCAGGCACCGTCCGCCGCGAAGAAGGCCGCTATGAAGGCCGCGAAGAAGACCGCCAAAGCCAAGTAGGACCGGATCCGCAGCCGGTGCCGTCGAGACGGCGCGGCTGATCGACGAAAGAGGCGCTCGCCGCGATCACCGATCGCGCACCGCGAGCGCCTCTTTCACTGTCCCCACGCAGCCGGGAGCATCCTGAGCGTAGAGGGCTCCCGCCGCGGACGCCCACTCCGCCGTGACGACTGCACCACCCACGAGGACAGGCAGTCCCGGTAAGGCCTCCCGAACGGCCGCCACGGTCGCGGCCATGGCCGGCAGCGTCGTGGTCATCAAGGCCGACAGACACACTGCGTCCGCCTCTCGAGCCGCCGTGACGACGTCGGCGGACGGAACGTCCACTCCCAGATCGTTCACGGCGAACCCCTGGCTCTCCAGGAGCGAGATGCAGATGTCCTTGCCTATCGAGTGGATGT
This sequence comes from uncultured Coriobacteriia bacterium, assembly GCA_963695385.1. Taxonomy (GTDB): domain Bacteria; phylum Actinomycetota; class Coriobacteriia; order Anaerosomatales; family PALSA-660; genus JANYAK01. The sequence continues at coordinate 9,948 of OY968780.1, read as the reverse complement.
CACCCTTCACCGTGCAAAAAGCCACGCGTCCGTCAGCTCCGCGTTCGCCCTCCGGGAGATGAGACCTCACCCGCTCGACGGCCGCCTTCATCGCGTCAGCCGCGACCATGAGTTGCGGAAGGAAGACCTCGCCACGGGCGTAGGCCTCTCCCACCTCCTGTATGGCGGGGGTGAGAACGCCGGCGATGACGTCGCGCGGGTCAACCCCACCGGCCACCAGCTCATCCACCAGGCGAGGCGCGGCATCGATGTCGCCCCGGCCGACGGCGGCCACCAACTCATCCTCGGGAGAGGCAACCGCAGCGCGGGACGCCGCGGCGGATCTTCCGGCCGGGACGTCGGCGACCGCCAGAGATATCCACTCGGCCGCCAGCGGGTCGCGTCCGCACAGCACGTCGGCGGCGGCTTCGGAGATCGGAACGTGGACCTCGGCCGGGTTGATCATCGCGGCCGAGAGGCCATCCGCCACAGCCATGGAGAGGAAGGTCGCGTTGAGAGTCGAGCGCCCCGGCAGACCGTGGCTGACGTTGCTGATCCCGAGCACGGTGGCCAGCCCGCGATCGCTGCTCACGGACCTCAGGGCCTTGAGGGTCACAGCCGCGCCGCCGGGATCGGTGGCAGCCGTCATGACCAGGCAGTCCACGACGAGATCGTCGTCAGAGAGCCCGACCGCATGCGCAGCCTCGCGCACGCGGTCGACTATCGTCAGGCGGCCTCCGGCGGTCTCGGGGATGCCCTCATCGTCCAGCGCCAGCACGACGACGGCGGCCCCGAATCGCGCGGCCAGCGGCAGGATCGTGCCCATCGAGTCAGCGCCGCCGTGCACTGAATTCACCAGCGCTCGACCCGCGTACACCTTGAGCGCCGCCTCGAGGGCGACCGGATCCGTCGAGTCCAGGACGAGCGGCCGGTCGGCCGTGCCCGCGAGGGCCAGCACGACTCTGGGCAGGACCTCGCCGGCGTCTATCCCGGCGGCGCCGACGTTGACATCGAGCATGTCCGCCCCCGCGCTGCTCTGCTGTGCCGCCAGAGTCCTGACGGTCTCCATCGAACCCGCGCGAAGCGAGGCTGCCAGCGACGCCTTCCCCGTCGGATTGATGCGCTCTCCGATCACAGCGAGGGGATGGCCGGCGCCGACGCGCACGACGCCGCGCGGACCGGCGAGAGCGACCCCGGTGGGCCTGGGACGCCTTCTCACGCGTGCGCCCTTCGCCGACGCCGAGATCGCCGCGGTGAACGCGGGGGTGGATCCGCAGCAAGACCCGAGCACCGAGGCGCCGATCTCGGCGAAACGCGCGGCCGCGTCGCCCATCTCCTCGGACGTGCCGGGGAAGACGGTGAGGCCGTCCTCGAGCCTGGGAAGCCCCGCGTTCGGCTGGACGATCAGCGGCAGGTCGGTCGCTGACGCCATGCCCTCGAGCAGCGGCAGCATCTGGTCGGGGCCCAGGCCGCAGTTCATCCCCACCGCGGACGCCCCGCAGGCGGCGAGGATCACCGCGGCGGTCTCTGGGTCGGAGCCAGAGAGCGCCATGCGACCGTTCTGTCCGAAGGTGACGGTCACGAGGACCGGGATATCGGTGACCGACCGGACCGCGAGAACTGCGCAGCGTGCCTCCGCGATATCGGTGAAGGTCTCCAGGATGAACGCATCGGGGGACTCCGAGGCGAGAGACCTGGCCTGCTCGGCGAATAGCGCGAAGACCGAATCGAACGTCGCGGGCCCGAGCGGCTCCATCACAAGCCCGGTCGGCCCCATGTCGGCCAGGACGTAGGCCGACCCGGCGCTTCGCGCCAATCGCACCCCTGCCCGGTTGAAGTCGTCGACCTGGTCCCCGAGGCCGTATTCCTCGAGCTTCACTCGGCTGCCACCGAACGTGTTCGTCGTGACGCAGTCCGCGCCCGCAGCCGCATACTCGGAATGCACCCCGAGAACCATCTCGGGACGCGACACGTTGAGTTGCTCCGGACACTGACCTGGAACCATGCCCGCACGCTGCAGCATCGTCCCCATCGCCCCATCGACGACAAGGACCTCCTTGCCGAGCCTGTCCAGGATGTCCGGCATTTGCAGTCCTCCTGCGGCCCCGCACCGCAGGCCCTCGTCGTCCCGCCGTGTTCTCGACGCGTGCGGCGTCCAGTATATGTCCCTCGCGCAGCCGCGCGGGAGAAGGTGCGCGCCGAAAGCGAACATCCCGCAGGAGGGTCACCGGCCGCGCCGGTGACCCTCCGAGGACGTGAGCGCGGCGCGCACCTTCTCCCGCGCGGCGTGACACACAGGCCTCTAGATCGTGAGCGTCACAGCCCTCCGAGGACAAGCCACGACGCAAGCCTCGCAGTACACGCACTTGTCCTTGTCCAACAGGAGCTCCATCGTCCCCTCTTCCAGCGAGAAGGCGCCCGGCCTGCATACTGCGGTGCACAACCCGCACACGACGCAACGCTCCCGGTCGAGAACGATGTCGGAGGCCGCATCGGCGACGATGACGCCTTCGTCGGCGAGGAAGGCGAGCGCGGCATCGATGTCGCCCCTCTTCCCCGCCAGCTCGACCAGCATGCGACCCTGCTGGCCGGGCTCGATCTGAGCGCGCAGGAAGTTCGGCGTCAGGTCGAAGTCCTTGACCAGATGGTAGACGACGGGCTTCCCCGCCTGCCGCGGCGGGAACGTGAGATCCACCCTTCGCCGTGCCATGTCAGATCGCCTCCTCGTCGCGGATCTGCAGCGGCTTGAACGACTGCGTCCCGGGCTGATGCAGCAGCTCAAGGGGAGCGGCGAGAGTCCAGCGTCGGTCGCTGACCCACTCCTTGACTATCTGGGCGATGCGCCGGGCCTTGGGAAGCGAACTGATGGGTCCCACGCGGATCCGCTTGCCCTCGACGTCGATGTGTCCGCTCCGCAACTCCGCGTACGTGACCGTTCCGAGCGACGGCCGCGCGCGCCGAGCGACACCGTAATCCAGGACGGTGGCCCGGATGTCCGCGTCCGTCAACGCGAGCGTGGCCGCGAGATCCTCATCCAGTACCGGGATGGGTATCCCGATGCCAACGAAGGCCGACACCCCGTACTTCTCGAACGTTGCGCCCCTGAAGAACTCGGCCGATGCCTGCTTGAGGTCAGCGATGACCGCCAGAGTACCCGCCGGCGCGACGGGGACGCCGTTGCCGCCTCTGGTCTGGTTGGGATTGTGCTGCGTGCCCTCCCATGCGACGTAACCGGGCGCGCCTGCCACGAAGCAGCGCGTCCCCACCCCGATCGTCCGATAGGTGGGGTCGTTCAGAAGAGGCGACAGCGCCCCAGCCGAGCAGTACGTGGCGTTGCCGAGCCTGGGCAGCAGCGGACCGAGGTACGTGTACAGGGTGCGGTCGGACTTGTTCACCGCCACCGCGTAGTTCTGGTAGGCGTTGCGCGGGTTGAACAGGTACGCCTGGTTCAGCTCCTCCAGGGTCACCCAAGTGTCGAGTTCCGTGCGAGGGTAGCAGTCGGTGCCCGGGCCTTGGGCCTTGAGGTGCACGGACTTGCCCAGCAGAAGGTCCTCGATGACATGGGCGCCACCGTACTCCATGCCCCGGGTCGGAGAAACCTCGGTAGCCCCGATGTACGTGTCGACGGCGGCGAGGCCGCCCGACGCGGGCACGCCGTTAAGAGTGATCGTCTGCATCTTGATGGGCGGATCAGAATGCCCGAAGTTGATGAAGGCGCCCGAACTGCACATCGGGCCGAACGTTCCGGTCGTGACCACGTCGACCTTGCGCGCGGCTGACGTCAGCCCGTCAGCCTTCGCGATCCCGGCGAACTCCTCGGCCGTCACCACGACCGCCTCGCCGCTCGCGATGCGCGCGTTGATCTCTTCCCAGCTCTTCGACATTCCGTTCACCTCCACGAAGAAACGGACTGAGGACGAAGGTCATCCTCCGGAGCCGTGACGGGCAGCTACATGCCGAAGGCGGCGTGACTCAGCGCATCGGCGACTATGGTGTCGTGATCGAAGGCCAGATGAGGGAGACGGGCGACCGGGTGCCAATCGGCCTCGGCGGCGTCGGATCCGCCCTTCACGACGCCGGGTTCGTCATAGTCGACCGTCGTGAAGAAGACGATGCCCACCGTCCATCCCCGCGGGTCCCGCCCCGGGTCGCCATACGCTCCCACCTGCACGAGATCACCTCTCGGCGAAAAGCCGGTCTCCTCGTCAAGTTCGCGACTGGCCGCAGCCCGAAGGGTCTCGCCCTCCTCCACGAATCCGCCGGGCAGAGCCCACATTCCCTTGAAGGGCTCCTCCCCCCGCCTTATGAGGAGAACCTCGCGCGCGCCGGCCTCGCCGCGGAAGACCGCGACGTCGACGGTGAGCGCCGGACGAGCGTATTCGTACTGAGGCATGAGGAGATTGTAGCGCAGCGCGTGCGCGCGCGGCCCCTGGCGCGGCGTGCTCGACACTCCACGCGTTCTCCACAGACGGGACATGATGCCGCCACCCGGCCGCGGGATACTGGGTCCACAGAACACGAGAACCCGTCACGCGAGAGCTCCGTGGTCTTCATTCACAACTCATCCAAGAGGGACCCTCCCCTCTTCCCCCTTCCCTGGGGCCTCCGGAACCCTCTCCCCGGAGACCTCACGAGAGCCGGGGTCCAACCCCTCCGGACCCCGCTCTCCGCACCACCCGGACCGGACCCGCGTACTGACAGGCGCGGGCCCGGTCCTTTCGTGCGCGCGCATCCCGTCATCGCGAACACATGGTCCGGGACGCGGGTCGCGTGACAGCGCTCGAGCGGCCAGCGGTCTCAGGACGCTGTCGAGGCGGGTATCATTGCAGCGACACCCTGACTGGAGCCGCGCCGAATGCCGACTGCCCTCATCCGTTCGCTCCGGTTCATGCGCGCCTACGCCGGCGTGGCCGCTTCCGCGATCCTGGCCGTCCTCCTGGCTTCGGCGGCCGATCTCGCGGCCCCGCAGGTGCTGCGCTGGGTGATCGACTCGGGGATCCGCGCCGGCGACATGGACATCGTGATCCGAGGAGCGCTGGCTGTGGTGGGGGTGGCGGCGATCGGGGGGACCGCCCAGTTCCTACAGGGCTACCTGTCCGCGAAGGCCAGCCACGGCGCGGCCTTCGAGATGCGACACGCCGTCTTCAGCAAGCTGCAGTCTCTGTCATTCTCCTATCACGACAGGGCGCAGACCGGCGAGCTGATCACCAGGGTGACCTCGGACGTGGACCTGGTTCGGGACTTCGTCGGAGGAGGGCTCGCGCAGGCGGTCTCCGCGTTCCTGCTGCTCGTGGGTGCGGTCGTCGTCCTCTTCCGTATGGAGTGGCGTCTCGCCCTGGTCGCGGTCTCCGCGATGCCCCCCACACTCCTGGTGCTGGTGGTGTTCGTCCAAGGCCTGGGCCCCATGTTCCGCCGGTTCCAGCAGCGCCTGGGCGCTCTCAACTCCGTGCTGCAGGAGAACATCGCCGGCATACGCGTGGTCAAGGCGTTCGCAAGGGAGGAGCACGAGACCGCGCGCTACAAGGAGGCCAGCGACTCCCTGCTGCAGCAGGGTCTGGAGGTCCGGGCCGCCGTCGCCAACGCCTTCCCGCTGCTGTCGCTGGTGGGATCCCTCGGCGTGGCCGCCGTGACGTGGTACGGCGCGTCGCTGATCGTGGCGGGAGAGCTGACGGTCGGTGAGCTCGTGGCTTTCACTGCGTACGTGGCGCTGATGCTCCAACCGTTGTTCATCATCGGCTTCGGCGCGCAGGCGATAGCGCGAGCCGGCGCCGGGGCGCAACGGCTGTTCGAGGTGCTCGACGCCAAGAGCGAGGTATCCGAGAAACCGGGCGCAGCGACCCTGCCCGCGCTGGAGGGTCGCGTCGAGTTCGATCACGTCACTTTCCGCTACCCCGGCGACGAGCACGACACGCTCAGCGACGTCTCGTTCGCGATAGAGCCGAACACCACCGTGGCCATCGTCGGAGCGACCGGTTCGGGCAAGACCACGATCGTCAACCTCATCCCCCGTTTCTACGACGTCACTGGAGGAGCCGTCCGGCTCGACGGCGTCGACGTGCGCGACGCGACTCTGGACTCGCTGCGTTCCCGGATCGGGGTGGTGCTTCAGGACTCGGTCCTCTTCTCGGGATCGGTGCGGGAGAACATCGCCTACGGCCGGACCGACGCTTCCGAGGCAGACGTGGTGGCCGCGGCACGATCGGCTCAGGCCGACGACTTCGTGCGTCGACTGGCCGACGGGTACGACACGACCGTGGGCGAGCGCGGGGTGCAACTCTCGGGAGGACAGCGCCAACGCGTCGCGATCGCTCGCGCGCTTCTCATCGACCCCCGCATCCTGATCATGGATGACTCGACTTCCTCCGTGGACACGGAGACAGAGGCGGCCCTGCGTCTTGCCCTCGACACCCTGATGGTGGGAAGGACCACCTTCGTGGTGGCGCAACGCCTTTCCACGGTGCGCAGGGCCGACATGATCCTGCTGATCGACGAGGGACGGATCGTCGCTTCGGGTACCCACGCCGAGCTGCTCGAGAACGAGTGCCTGTACGCCGAGATAGCCGCGAGCCAGCTGATCGGCGGAGACCGGATGACGGACGCGGCGGCCGAACCTGGAGACGCGGCTCGCGAGAGTGCGGCCGACGGAGCGCCCGATGCCGATGCGAGCTCCACGTGAGCGACGAACGCAGACCGCCGAGGAGTCCTGGCCGCGGAAGCGGACGCGGCTTCGGTCCGGGCCAGTCCCCCCTGCGCGCCCTGGCGTTCCGCGAGCGCCCCGAGGACCTGGCCGACACCGTTCGCCGCCTTCTCCGCTACCTGGTCCCGTTCAGGCGCCGGATCGTCGTCGCGCTCCTGTGGGTGCTGCTGGGATCCGCGGCAGGCGCGGTCTCGCCCTGGCTCACGGGGCGGGTCGTCGACGCAGCGGTCGGCGCGAGGGGCGACGCCGGGGTGCTGACGGCGCCGGTGGCCCTGCTCATCGGGTCATACATCGTGGGCTGGTGGGCCGACCGGTCGCAGATACTGGCGCTTGCTACGGTGGGTCAGCGGGCGCTGGTCGTCGTGCGGGAGGACATCTTCGCGAAGGTTCTCGACCTTTCCGTTGCGTTCTTCGACAGGGTGGAGTCCGGGGATCTCATGAGCCGTCTCGTCAATGACGTCGAGACACTCAACAGCTTCTTCGGCAACACGTTCAGGCGGATCTTCTCGGCGAGCCTGTCGGTGACGGCGACCCTCGCCGGCATGCTTCTCCTGGACTGGCGGCTCGCGCTCGCGACCATCGCGATCGTGCCGGTCATGCTGGGAACGACCATGGGCTTCTCGGTGCTGGCCCGCCGGGCGTTTCGGCGCACGCGAGAGGCGATCGGCGACGTGTCCTCCAGCCTCGCCGAGGAGCTCGCCGGGATACGCGTGGCGCAGGCCTTCACACGCACCGACGCCAACCTGGCCGAGTTCGCCCTTCGCAACGCGGCCAACCGCGACGCCAACGTCAGGGCGGCCGCAGTCTCGAGCGCATTCTCGCCCGCACTCGCGATGATCGCGGCGGTCGCCACTGCGACGGTGGCGGGCCTCGGCGGCTGGTTCGCCATGAGGGGCGTCGTCACGATCGGCGTGGTCGTGGCCTTCTTCGCGTACTCGCGCCAGTTCTTCAATGGCGTGAGCCAACTCTCCAGCGTCTACGCGGACACGCAATCCGCCATCGCCGGAGGGGAGCGGGTGCTGGGACTGCTGGACTTCCCTGTCGAGGTCGCCGACGCCCCGGACGCCGAGGCACTCGGGCGGGTCTCGGGGCGGATCGACCTGGACCGCGTCTCCTTCGCGTACGGAGGCGGCCCAGAGGTGCTCCACCAGGTGGACCTTCACGTCGAGCCCGGGACGACCCTGGCCATCGTGGGTCCCACCGGCGCGGGGAAGTCGACGATCGTGAACCTCGTCGCTCGCTTCTACGACCCGACGGCCGGCGTCGTGAGCGTGGATCGCAAGGATCTGCGTCGTGTCTCGATGGGCTCGCTGCGACGCAACCTCGGCATCGTCCTGCAGGAGCCGTTCCTGTTTCGCGGCACGATAGCCGAAAACATCCGATACGGCCGGCTCGAGGCCACCGACGACGACGTGAGGCGCGCTGCAGGCACAGCGCGGGCTCTCGGCTTCATCGAACGGCTTCCCCAAGGATTCGACTCCTCCGTCGGAGAGCGCGGGGCGCTGCTGTCCACGGGTCAGCGCCAGCTGATCGCGTTCGCCCGGGCCATACTCTCCGACCCCGCGCTGCTCATCCTCGACGAGGCGACCTCCTCTGTCGACACGCGCACCGAGATGCTGATCCAGGAAGCGCTGCGCGACATCCTGCGCGGTAGGACCGCCCTCGTGATCGCCCACCGTCTCTCCACAGTCAGAGACGCCGACAGGATCGTCGTCGTGGAGGACGGCAGGATCGTCGAGGACGGCGATTATGCCTCGCTGATCGCGGCCGACGGGGCCTTCGCGCGGCTGCATCGGTCGCAGTTCGCAGAGTGACCCCGGCCAGCCGCCCGCGCGGACCGCGTGAGGCGCGTATTCCAAACGCGACGGGCCGCTTCAATACCCTCAAGTTCGCATCAAGGGTACGACGCTGCCCCTGACCTGCGACGATACCGCGAAGCATCGAGTGTGACTTGACATTGCTTTTTATATGTCTTGTCCTATACTCGTCTTCACATATATCACACTCGGGACGGGTCCATGGCGCTAGAGCAAGCGATTCTCGCCTTTCTTGGTCGGGAGCCGATGACCGGATACGACCTCAAGACGCGCTGCTTCGACGAGGCCGCGGGTCACCTGTGGACCGCGGACCAGGCCCAGGTCTATCGGACCCTCGATCGTCTCGCGAAGCGCGGCCTCGTCCGCTCACGACTCGTCCCTCAGCGCGGCAAACCCGACCGCAGGGTCTATGCGATCACTCACAAGGGCCGTAGAGACCTTGAGACGTGGCTCCGTGCCCCGGAGGAGCCGCCTCCGGTCAGAGACGCCTTCCTTCTGCACCTGCTGCTGTCACCCGATCTGCCTGACGCGGAGATCGAATCGCTGCTCGTGCATGCGCGCGATCAGTATCAGGTCCGGCTGGACCGCCTTCGCACCAGGGCGCGCGATGAGGTCGACGCGTGGGAACGCGCGACGCGGCGCTCACGGGACGCCGAGCTCCGCCGCATGACCGTGACAGCCGCGGCGTCAGCGGCGCGCGGCGCCATCGACTGGATAGACGACGCCATCGAGCGCGTAAGGAGCGGCCTCCCGGCTCCGTCGCCGAACGCGGCCGCCGACACGGACGGGGGCAAGGGATGAGACTCGTGGTCCTGGACGCGAGCGCGATCGCCGGCGGCCCTGTGACCCGGGCGGTGGGATTCGCGGCAAGCGAGGCGCAGCGTGCGGGCGTCTCGGTCACCCGGGTGCGGCTGTACGATGTCTTCGCTACGTGCTGCGCGTCGTGCGGCGCATGCACGACCGCCGGTTGCTGTACCTCGCGTCACCACTCACTGGAGGCCTCGGCCGTGCGGCTGGCCGAGGCGGACCTTCTGCTGGTCGGGGTCACCTCGAGCGTCTCTCAGCGGGACCCGCGAGCTGAGACGCTGCTGCGACGCCTTGTCGGATCGTTCGGAGGCGTGTACAGCACTCGCGGGGATCGTGCGGCCGTCCGGGAGGAGGTCTCGGGCAAGCGCGCGGCCCTCGTCTCGTCGGCGCCCCCCTTGCTTGGAGCCGCCGCGGCGATGGGGGCGCTGCCCTACGGACTCGGCGCCGTCTGGCGCGTGCTGGACCGGTCGGGCGTGGAGGTCGTCGGCTCGACGTCCGTGCCACGACGGTGGTCGGGACCTTCAGCTTGGGACGACACGCGGGAGCGCGCGGTCAGGTTGGGACGCGCGCTGGCGGCACACCCCGTCGACGGCCAGCCGCTGCCGCATCGCTCCGTGATCGCGACGTTGCCGCAGGCACAGGCCCGAC